>OY781916.2:0-2740319 GCA_963677205.2 uncultured Aliarcobacter sp.
CAGTTCCAACAACTCCTGATGCTCAAACAGCATTAGTAAGTATAACAGGACCAGCAGATGTAATAGAAGGAGATACAACAACTCCATATACTGTAAGTATTTCACAAGCTCCAGTAACAGATTTAACAGTAACATTTACATACTCAGGTGTGGCAGTAGATGGAACAGACTTTACAGGAGTAGCAAGTGTAGTTATTCCAGCAGGACAAACAAGTACAACATTTACAATCGCAACACTAGATGATAACTTAGCAGAGGGTGCAGAGAAATTTACAGTAGCAATTAACCCATCAAGCTTAGGTGCAGTTGGTGGATTAGAAGATGTAAGAGTAAGTACAGTAAATAATTCAGTAGAAACAACAATCACAGATGAAACAGTTCCAACAACTCCTGATGCTCAAACAGCATTAGTAAGTATAACAGGACCAGCAGATGTAATAGAAGGAGATACAACAACTCCATATACTGTAAGTATTTCACAAGCTCCAGTAACAGATTTAGATTAGAAGATGTAAGAGTAAGTACAGTAAATAATTCAGTAGAAACAACAATCACAGATGAAACAGTTCCAACAACTCCTGATGCTCAAACAGCATTAGTAAGTATAACAGGACCAGCAGATGTAATAGAAGGAGATACAACAACTCCATATACTGTAAGTATTTCACAAGCTCCAGTAACAGATTTAACAGTAACATTTACATACTCAGGTGTGGCAGTAGATGGAACAGACTTTACAGGAGTAGCAAGTGTAGTTATTCCAGCAGGACAAACAAGTACAACATTTACAATCGCAACACTAGATGATAACTTAGCAGAGGGTGCAGAGAAATTTACAGTAGCAATTAACCCATCAAGCTTAGGTGCAGTTGGTGGATTAGAAGATGTAAGAGTAAGTACAGTAAATAATTCAGTAGAAACAACAATCACAGATGAAACAGTTCCAACAACTCCTGATGCTCAAACAGCATTAGTAAGTATAACAGGACCAGCAGATGTAATAGAAGGAGATACAACAACTCCATATACTGTAAGTATTTCACAAGCTCCAGTAACAGATTTAACAGTAACATTTACATACTCAGGTGTGGCAGTAGATGGAACAGACTTTACAGGAGTAGCAAGTGTAGTTATTCCAGCAGGACAAACAAGTACAACATTTACAATCGCAACACTAGATGATAACTTAGCAGAGGGTGCAGAGAAATTTACAGTAGCAATTAACCCATCAAGCTTAGGTGCAGTTGGTGGATTAGAAGATGTAAGAGTAAGTACAGTAAATAATTCAGTAGAAACAACAATCACAGATGAAACAGTTCCAACAACTCCTGATGCTCAAACAGCATTAGTAAGTATAACAGGACCAGCAGATGTAATAGAAGGAGATACAACAACTCCATATACTGTAAGTATTTCACAAGCTCCAGTAACAGATTTAACAGTAACATTTACATACTCAGGTGTGGCAGTAGATGGAACAGACTTTACAGGAGTAGCAAGTGTAGTTATTCCAGCAGGACAAACAAGTACAACATTTACAATCGCAACACTAGATGATAACTTAGCAGAGGGTGCAGAGAAATTTACAGTAGCAATTAACCCATCAAGCTTAGGTGCAGTTGGTGGATTAGAAGATGTAAGAGTAAGTACAGTAAATAATTCAGTAGAAACAACAATCACAGATGAAACAGTTCCAACAACTCCTGATGCTCAAACAGCATTAGTAAGTATAACAGGACCAGCAGATGTAATAGAAGGAGATACAACAACTCCATATACTGTAAGTATTTCACAAGCTCCAGTAACAGATTTAACAGTAACATTTACATACTCAGGTGTGGCAGTAGATGGAACAGACTTTACAGGAGTAGCAAGTGTAGTTATTCCAGCAGGACAAACAAGTACAACATTTACAATCGCAACACTAGATGATAACTTAGCAGAGGGTGCAGAGAAATTTACAGTAGCAATTAACCCATCAAGCTTAGGTGCAGTTGGTGGATTAGAAGATGTAAGAGTAAGTACAGTAAATAATTCAGTAGAAACAACAATCACAGATGAAACAGTTCCAACAACTCCTGATGCTCAAACAGCATTAGTAAGTATAACAGGACCAGCAGATGTAATAGAAGGAGATACAACAACTCCATATACTGTAAGTATTTCACAAGCTCCAGTAACAGATTTAACAGTAACATTTACATACTCAGGTGTGGCAGTAGATGGAACAGACTTTACAGGAGTAGCAAGTGTAGTTATTCCAGCAGGACAAACAAGTACAACATTTACAATCGCAACACTAGATGATAACTTAGCAGAGGGTGCAGAGAAATTTACAGTAGCAATTAACCCATCAAGCTTAGGTGCAGTTGGTGGATTAGAAGATGTAAGAGTAAGTACAGTAAATAATTCAGTAGAAACAACAATCACAGATGAAACAGTTCCAACAACTCCTGATGCTCAAACAGCATTAGTAAGTATAACAGGACCAGCAGATGTAATAGAAGGAGATACAACAACTCCATATACTGTAAGTATTTCACAAGCTCCAGTAACAGATTTAACAGTAACATTTACATACTCAGGTGTGGCAGTAGATGGAACAGACTTTACAGGAGTAGCAAGTGTAGTTATTCCAGCAGGACAAACAAGTACAACATTTACAATCGCAACACTAGATGATAACTTAGCAGAGGGTGCAGAGAAATTTACAGTAGCAATTAACCCATCAAGCTTAGGTGCAGTTGGTGGATTAGAAGATGTAAGAGTAAGTACAGTAAATAATTCAGTAGAAACAACAATCACAGATGAAACAGTTCCAACAACTCCTGATGCTCAAACAGCATTAGTAAGTATAACAGGACCAGCAGATGTAATAGAAGGAGATACAACAACTCCATATACTGTAAGTATTTCACAAGCTCCAGTAACAGATTTAACAGTAACATTTACATACTCAGGTGTGGCAGTAGATGGAACAGACTTTACAGGAGTAGCAAGTGTAGTTATTCCAGCAGGACAAACAAGTACAACATTTACAATCGCAACACTAGATGATAACTTAGCAGAGGGTGCAGAGAAATTTACAGTAGCAATTAACCCATCAAGCTTAGGTGCAGTTGGTGGATTAGAAGATGTAAGAGTAAGTACAGTAAATAATTCAGTAGAAACAACAATCACAGATGAAACAGTTCCAACAACTCCTGATGCTCAAACAGCATTAGTAAGTATAACAGGACCAGCAGATGTAATAGAAGGAGATACAACAACTCCATATACTGTAAGTATTTCACAAGCTCCAGTAACAGATTTAACAGTAACATTTACATACTCAGGTGTGGCAGTAGATGGAACAGACTTTACAGGAGTAGCAAGTGTAGTTATTCCAGCAGGACAAACAAGTACAACATTTACAATCGCAACACTAGATGATAACTTAGCAGAGGGTGCAGAGAAATTTACAGTAGCAATTAACCCATCAAGCTTAGGTGCAGTTGGTGGATTAGAAGATGTAAGAGTAAGTACAGTAAATAATTCAGTAGAAACAACAATCACAGATGAAACAGTTCCAACAACTCCTGATGCTCAAACAGCATTAGTAAGTATAACAGGACCAGCAGATGTAATAGAAGGAGATACAACAACTCCATATACTGTAAGTATTTCACAAGCTCCAGTAACAGATTTAACAGTAACATTTACATACTCAGGTGTGGCAGTAGATGGAACAGACTTTACAGGAGTAGCAAGTGTAGTTATTCCAGCAGGACAAACAAGTACAACATTTACAATCGCAACACTAGATGATAACTTAGCAGAGGGTGCAGAGAAATTTACAGTAGCAATTAACCCATCAAGCTTAGGTGCAGTTGGTGGATTAGAAGATGTAAGAGTAAGTACAGTAAATAATTCAGTAGAAACAACAATCACAGATGAAACAGTTCCAACAACTCCTGATGCTCAAACAGCATTAGTAAGTATAACAGGACCAGCAGATGTAATAGAAGGAGATACAACAACTCCATATACTGTAAGTATTTCACAAGCTCCAGTAACAGATTTAACAGTAACATTTACATACTCAGGTGTGGCAGTAGATGGAACAGACTTTACAGGAGTAGCAAGTGTAGTTATTCCAGCAGGACAAACAAGTACAACATTTACAATCGCAACACTAGATGATAACTTAGCAGAGGGTGCAGAGAAATTTACAGTAGCAATTAACCCATCAAGCTTAGGTGCAGTTGGTGGATTAGAAGATGTAAGAGTAAGTACAGTAAATAATTCAGTAGAAACAACAATCACAGATGAAACAGTTCCAACAACTCCTGATGCTCAAACAGCATTAGTAAGTATAACAGGACCAGCAGATGTAATAGAAGGAGATACAACAACTCCATATACTGTAAGTATTTCACAAGCTCCAGTAACAGATTTAACAGTAACATTTACATACTCAGGTGTGGCAGTAGATGGAACAGACTTTACAGGAGTAGCAAGTGTAGTTATTCCAGCAGGACAAACAAGTACAACATTTACAATCGCAACACTAGATGATAACTTAGCAGAGGGTGCAGAGAAATTTACAGTAGCAATTAACCCATCAAGCTTAGGTGCAGTTGGTGGATTAGAAGATGTAAGAGTAAGTACAGTAAATAATTCAGTAGAAACAACAATCACAGATGAAACAGTTCCAACAACTCCTGATGCTCAAACAGCATTAGTAAGTATAACAGGACCAGCAGATGTAATAGAAGGAGATACAACAACTCCATATACTGTAAGTATTTCACAAGCTCCAGTAACAGATTTAACAGTAACATTTACATACTCAGGTGTGGCAGTAGATGGAACAGACTTTACAGGAGTAGCAAGTGTAGTTATTCCAGCAGGACAAACAAGTACAACATTTACAATCGCAACACTAGATGATAACTTAGCAGAGGGTGCAGAGAAATTTACAGTAGCAATTAACCCATCAAGCTTAGGTGCAGTTGGTGGATTAGAAGATGTAAGAGTAAGTACAGTAAATAATTCAGTAGAAACAACAATCACAGATGAAACAGTTCCAACAACTCCTGATGCTCAAACAGCATTAGTAAGTATAACAGGACCAGCAGATGTAATAGAAGGAGATACAACAACTCCATATACTGTAAGTATTTCACAAGCTCCAGTAACAGATTTAACAGTAACATTTACATACTCAGGTGTGGCAGTAGATGGAACAGACTTTACAGGAGTAGCAAGTGTAGTTATTCCAGCAGGACAAACAAGTACAACATTTACAATCGCAACACTAGATGATAACTTAGCAGAGGGTGCAGAGAAATTTACAGTAGCAATTAACCCATCAAGCTTAGGTGCAGTTGGTGGATTAGAAGATGTAAGAGTAAGTACAGTAAATAATTCAGTAGAAACAACAATCACAGATGAAACAGTTCCAACAACTCCTGATGCTCAAACAGCATTAGTAAGTATAACAGGACCAGCAGATGTAATAGAAGGAGATACAACAACTCCATATACTGTAAGTATTTCACAAGCTCCAGTAACAGATTTAACAGTAACATTTACATACTCAGGTGTGGCAGTAGATGGAACAGACTTTACAGGAGTAGCAAGTGTAGTTATTCCAGCAGGACAAACAAGTACAACATTTACAATCGCAACACTAGATGATAACTTAGCAGAGGGTGCAGAGAAATTTACAGTAGCAATTAACCCATCAAGCTTAGGTGCAGTTGGTGGATTAGAAGATGTAAGAGTAAGTACAGTAAATAATTCAGTAGAAACAACAATCACAGATGAAACAGTTCCAACAACTCCTGATGCTCAAACAGCATTAGTAAGTATAACAGGACCAGCAGATGTAATAGAAGGAGATACAACAACTCCATATACTGTAAGTATTTCACAAGCTCCAGTAACAGATTTAACAGTAACATTTACATACTCAGGTGTGGCAGTAGATGGAACAGACTTTACAGGAGTAGCAAGTGTAGTTATTCCAGCAGGACAAACAAGTACAACATTTACAATCGCAACACTAGATGATAACTTAGCAGAGGGTGCAGAGAAATTTACAGTAGCAATTAACCCATCAAGCTTAGGTGCAGTTGGTGGATTAGAAGATGTAAGAGTAAGTACAGTAAATAATTCAGTAGAAACAACAATCACAGATGAAACAGTTCCAACAACTCCTGATGCTCAAACAGCATTAGTAAGTATAACAGGACCAGCAGATGTAATAGAAGGAGATACAACAACTCCATATACTGTAAGTATTTCACAAGCTCCAGTAACAGATTTAACAGTAACATTTACATACTCAGGTGTGGCAGTAGATGGAACAGACTTTACAGGAGTAGCAAGTGTAGTTATTCCAGCAGGACAAACAAGTACAACATTTACAATCGCAACACTAGATGATAACTTAGCAGAGGGTGCAGAGAAATTTACAGTAGCAATTAACCCATCAAGCTTAGGTGCAGTTGGTGGATTAGAAGATGTAAGAGTAAGTACAGTAAATAATTCAGTAGAAACAACAATCACAGATGAAACAGTTCCAACAACTCCTGATGCTCAAACAGCATTAGTAAGTATAACAGGACCAGCAGATGTAATAGAAGGAGATACAACAACTCCATATACTGTAAGTATTTCACAAGCTCCAGTAACAGATTTAACAGTAACATTTACATACTCAGGTGTGGCAGTAGATGGAACAGACTTTACAGGAGTAGCAAGTGTAGTTATTCCAGCAGGACAAACAAGTACAACATTTACAATCGCAACACTAGATGATAACTTAGCAGAGGGTGCAGAGAAATTTACAGTAGCAATTAACCCATCAAGCTTAGGTGCAGTTGGTGGATTAGAAGATGTAAGAGTAAGTACAGTAAATAATTCAGTAGAAACAACAATCACAGATGAAACAGTTCCAACAACTCCTGATGCTCAAACAGCATTAGTAAGTATAACAGGACCAGCAGATGTAATAGAAGGAGATACAACAACTCCATATACTGTAAGTATTTCACAAGCTCCAGTAACAGATTTAACAGTAACATTTACATACTCAGGTGTGGCAGTAGATGGAACAGACTTTACAGGAGTAGCAAGTGTAGTTATTCCAGCAGGACAAACAAGTACAACATTTACAATCGCAACACTAGATGATAACTTAGCAGAGGGTGCAGAGAAATTTACAGTAGCAATTAACCCATCAAGCTTAGGTGCAGTTGGTGGATTAGAAGATGTAAGAGTAAGTACAGTAAATAATTCAGTAGAAACAACAATCACAGATGAAACAGTTCCAACAACTCCTGATGCTCAAACAGCATTAGTAAGTATAACAGGACCAGCAGATGTAATAGAAGGAGATACAACAACTCCATATACTGTAAGTATTTCACAAGCTCCAGTAACAGATTTAACAGTAACATTTACATACTCAGGTGTGGCAGTAGATGGAACAGACTTTACAGGAGTAGCAAGTGTAGTTATTCCAGCAGGACAAACAAGTACAACATTTACAATCGCAACACTAGATGATAACTTAGCAGAGGGTGCAGAGAAATTTACAGTAGCAATTAACCCATCAAGCTTAGGTGCAGTTGGTGGATTAGAAGATGTAAGAGTAAGTACAGTAAATAATTCAGTAGAAACAACAATCACAGATGAAACAGTTCCAACAACTCCTGATGCTCAAACAGCATTAGTAAGTATAACAGGACCAGCAGATGTAATAGAAGGAGATACAACAACTCCATATACTGTAAGTATTTCACAAGCTCCAGTAACAGATTTAACAGTAACATTTACATACTCAGGTGTGGCAGTAGATGGAACAGACTTTACAGGAGTAGCAAGTGTAGTTATTCCAGCAGGACAAACAAGTACAACATTTACAATCGCAACACTAGATGATAACTTAGCAGAGGGTGCAGAGAAATTTACAGTAGCAATTAACCCATCAAGCTTAGGTGCAGTTGGTGGATTAGAAGATGTAAGAGTAAGTACAGTAAATAATTCAGTAGAAACAACAATCACAGATGAAACAGTTCCAACAACTCCTGATGCTCAAACAGCATTAGTAAGTATAACAGGACCAGCAGATGTAATAGAAGGAGATACAACAACTCCATATACTGTAAGTATTTCACAAGCTCCAGTAACAGATTTAACAGTAACATTTACATACTCAGGTGTGGCAGTAGATGGAACAGACTTTACAGGAGTAGCAAGTGTAGTTATTCCAGCAGGACAAACAAGTACAACATTTACAATCGCAACACTAGATGATAACTTAGCAGAGGGTGCAGAGAAATTTACAGTAGCAATTAACCCATCAAGCTTAGGTGCAGTTGGTGGATTAGAAGATGTAAGAGTAAGTACAGTAAATAATTCAGTAGAAACAACAATCACAGATGAAACAGTTCCAACAACTCCTGATGCTCAAACAGCATTAGTAAGTATAACAGGACCAGCAGATGTAATAGAAGGAGATACAACAACTCCATATACTGTAAGTATTTCACAAGCTCCAGTAACAGATTTAACAGTAACATTTACATACTCAGGTGTGGCAGTAGATGGAACAGACTTTACAGGAGTAGCAAGTGTAGTTATTCCAGCAGGACAAACAAGTACAACATTTACAATCGCAACACTAGATGATAACTTAGCAGAGGGTGCAGAGAAATTTACAGTAGCAATTAACCCATCAAGCTTAGGTGCAGTTGGTGGATTAGAAGATGTAAGAGTAAGTACAGTAAATAATTCAGTAGAAACAACAATCACAGATGAAACAGTTCCAACAACTCCTGATGCTCAAACAGCATTAGTAAGTATAACAGGACCAGCAGATGTAATAGAAGGAGATACAACAACTCCATATACTGTAAGTATTTCACAAGCTCCAGTAACAGATTTAACAGTAACATTTACATACTCAGGTGTGGCAGTAGATGGAACAGACTTTACAGGAGTAGCAAGTGTAGTTATTCCAGCAGGACAAACAAGTACAACATTTACAATCGCAACACTAGATGATAACTTAGCAGAGGGTGCAGAGAAATTTACAGTAGCAATTAACCCATCAAGCTTAGGTGCAGTTGGTGGATTAGAAGATGTAAGAGTAAGTACAGTAAATAATTCAGTAGAAACAACAATCACAGATGAAACAGTTCCAACAACTCCTGATGCTCAAACAGCATTAGTAAGTATAACAGGACCAGCAGATGTAATAGAAGGAGATACAACAACTCCATATACTGTAAGTATTTCACAAGCTCCAGTAACAGATTTAACAGTAACATTTACATACTCAGGTGTGGCAGTAGATGGAACAGACTTTACAGGAGTAGCAAGTGTAGTTATTCCAGCAGGACAAACAAGTACAACATTTACAATCGCAACACTAGATGATAACTTAGCAGAGGGTGCAGAGAAATTTACAGTAGCAATTAACCCATCAAGCTTAGGTGCAGTTGGTGGATTAGAAGATGTAAGAGTAAGTACAGTAAATAATTCAGTAGAAACAACAATCACAGATGAAACAGTTCCAACAACTCCTGATGCTCAAACAGCATTAGTAAGTATAACAGGACCAGCAGATGTAATAGAAGGAGATACAACAACTCCATATACTGTAAGTATTTCACAAGCTCCAGTAACAGATTTAACAGTAACATTTACATACTCAGGTGTGGCAGTAGATGGAACAGACTTTACAGGAGTAGCAAGTGTAGTTATTCCAGCAGGACAAACAAGTACAACATTTACAATCGCAACACTAGATGATAACTTAGCAGAGGGTGCAGAGAAATTTACAGTAGCAATTAACCCATCAAGCTTAGGTGCAGTTGGTGGATTAGAAGATGTAAGAGTAAGTACAGTAAATAATTCAGTAGAAACAACAATCACAGATGAAACAGTTCCAACAACTCCTGATGCTCAAACAGCATTAGTAAGTATAACAGGACCAGCAGATGTAATAGAAGGAGATACAACAACTCCATATACTGTAAGTATTTCACAAGCTCCAGTAACAGATTTAACAGTAACATTTACATACTCAGGTGTGGCAGTAGATGGAACAGACTTTACAGGAGTAGCAAGTGTAGTTATTCCAGCAGGACAAACAAGTACAACATTTACAATCGCAACACTAGATGATAACTTAGCAGAGGGTGCAGAGAAATTTACAGTAGCAATTAACCCATCAAGCTTAGGTGCAGTTGGTGGATTAGAAGATGTAAGAGTAAGTACAGTAAATAATTCAGTAGAAACAACAATCACAGATGAAACAGTTCCAACAACTCCTGATGCTCAAACAGCATTAGTAAGTATAACAGGACCAGCAGATGTAATAGAAGGAGATACAACAACTCCATATACTGTAAGTATTTCACAAGCTCCAGTAACAGATTTAACAGTAACATTTACATACTCAGGTGTGGCAGTAGATGGAACAGACTTTACAGGAGTAGCAAGTGTAGTTATTCCAGCAGGACAAACAAGTACAACATTTACAATCGCAACACTAGATGATAACTTAGCAGAGGGTGCAGAGAAATTTACAGTAGCAATTAACCCATCAAGCTTAGGTGCAGTTGGTGGATTAGAAGATGTAAGAGTAAGTACAGTAAATAATTCAGTAGAAACAACAATCACAGATGAAACAGTTCCAACAACTCCTGATGCTCAAACAGCATTAGTAAGTATAACAGGACCAGCAGATGTAATAGAAGGAGATACAACAACTCCATATACTGTAAGTATTTCACAAGCTCCAGTAACAGATTTAACAGTAACATTTACATACTCAGGTGTGGCAGTAGATGGAACAGACTTTACAGGAGTAGCAAGTGTAGTTATTCCAGCAGGACAAACAAGTACAACATTTACAATCGCAACACTAGATGATAACTTAGCAGAGGGTGCAGAGAAATTTACAGTAGCAATTAACCCATCAAGCTTAGGTGCAGTTGGTGGATTAGAAGATGTAAGAGTAAGTACAGTAAATAATTCAGTAGAAACAACAATCACAGATGAAACAGTTCCAACAACTCCTGATGCTCAAACAGCATTAGTAAGTATAACAGGACCAGCAGATGTAATAGAAGGAGATACAACAACTCCATATACTGTAAGTATTTCACAAGCTCCAGTAACAGATTTAACAGTAACATTTACATACTCAGGTGTGGCAGTAGATGGAACAGACTTTACAGGAGTAGCAAGTGTAGTTATTCCAGCAGGACAAACAAGTACAACATTTACAATCGCAACACTAGATGATAACTTAGCAGAGGGTGCAGAGAAATTTACAGTAGCAATTAACCCATCAAGCTTAGGTGCAGTTGGTGGATTAGAAGATGTAAGAGTAAGTACAGTAAATAATTCAGTAGAAACAACAATCACAGATGAAACAGTTCCAACAACTCCTGATGCTCAAACAGCATTAGTAAGTATAACAGGACCAGCAGATGTAATAGAAGGAGATACAACAACTCCATATACTGTAAGTATTTCACAAGCTCCAGTAACAGATTTAACAGTAACATTTACATACTCAGGTGTGGCAGTAGATGGAACAGACTTTACAGGAGTAGCAAGTGTAGTTATTCCAGCAGGACAAACAAGTACAACATTTACAATCGCAACACTAGATGATAACTTAGCAGAGGGTGCAGAGAAATTTACAGTAGCAATTAACCCATCAAGCTTAGGTGCAGTTGGTGGATTAGAAGATGTAAGAGTAAGTACAGTAAATAATTCAGTAGAAACAACAATCACAGATGAAACAGTTCCAACAACTCCTGATGCTCAAACAGCATTAGTAAGTATAACAGGACCAGCAGATGTAATAGAAGGAGATACAACAACTCCATATACTGTAAGTATTTCACAAGCTCCAGTAACAGATTTAACAGTAACATTTACATACTCAGGTGTGGCAGTAGATGGAACAGACTTTACAGGAGTAGCAAGTGTAGTTATTCCAGCAGGACAAACAAGTACAACATTTACAATCGCAACACTAGATGATAACTTAGCAGAGGGTGCAGAGAAATTTACAGTAGCAATTAACCCATCAAGCTTAGGTGCAGTTGGTGGATTAGAAGATGTAAGAGTAAGTACAGTAAATAATTCAGTAGAAACAACAATCACAGATGAAACAGTTCCAACAACTCCTGATGCTCAAACAGCATTAGTAAGTATAACAGGACCAGCAGATGTAATAGAAGGAGATACAACAACTCCATATACTGTAAGTATTTCACAAGCTCCAGTAACAGATTTAACAGTAACATTTACATACTCAGGTGTGGCAGTAGATGGAACAGACTTTACAGGAGTAGCAAGTGTAGTTATTCCAGCAGGACAAACAAGTACAACATTTACAATCGCAACACTAGATGATAACTTAGCAGAGGGTGCAGAGAAATTTACAGTAGCAATTAACCCATCAAGCTTAGGTGCAGTTGGTGGATTAGAAGATGTAAGAGTAAGTACAGTAAATAATTCAGTAGAAACAACAATCACAGATGAAACAGTTCCAACAACTCCTGATGCTCAAACAGCATTAGTAAGTATAACAGGACCAGCAGATGTAATAGAAGGAGATACAACAACTCCATATACTGTAAGTATTTCACAAGCTCCAGTAACAGATTTAACAGTAACATTTACATACTCAGGTGTGGCAGTAGATGGAACAGACTTTACAGGAGTAGCAAGTGTAGTTATTCCAGCAGGACAAACAAGTACAACATTTACAATCGCAACACTAGATGATAACTTAGCAGAGGGTGCAGAGAAATTTACAGTAGCAATTAACCCATCAAGCTTAGGTGCAGTTGGTGGATTAGAAGATGTAAGAGTAAGTACAGTAAATAATTCAGTAGAAACAACAATCACAGATGAAACAGTTCCAACAACTCCTGATGCTCAAACAGCATTAGTAAGTATAACAGGACCAGCAGATGTAATAGAAGGAGATACAACAACTCCATATACTGTAAGTATTTCACAAGCTCCAGTAACAGATTTAACAGTAACATTTACATACTCAGGTGTGGCAGTAGATGGAACAGACTTTACAGGAGTAGCAAGTGTAGTTATTCCAGCAGGACAAACAAGTACAACATTTACAATCGCAACACTAGATGATAACTTAGCAGAGGGTGCAGAGAAATTTACAGTAGCAATTAACCCATCAAGCTTAGGTGCAGTTGGTGGATTAGAAGATGTAAGAGTAAGTACAGTAAATAATTCAGTAGAAACAACAATCACAGATGAAACAGTTCCAACAACTCCTGATGCTCAAACAGCATTAGTAAGTATAACAGGACCAGCAGATGTAATAGAAGGAGATACAACAACTCCATATACTGTAAGTATTTCACAAGCTCCAGTAACAGATTTAACAGTAACATTTACATACTCAGGTGTGGCAGTAGATGGAACAGACTTTACAGGAGTAGCAAGTGTAGTTATTCCAGCAGGACAAACAAGTACAACATTTACAATCGCAACACTAGATGATAACTTAGCAGAGGGTGCAGAGAAATTTACAGTAGCAATTAACCCATCAAGCTTAGGTGCAGTTGGTGGATTAGAAGATGTAAGAGTAAGTACAGTAAATAATTCAGTAGAAACAACAATCACAGATGAAACAGTTCCAACAACTCCTGATGCTCAAACAGCATTAGTAAGTATAACAGGACCAGCAGATGTAATAGAAGGAGATACAACAACTCCATATACTGTAAGTATTTCACAAGCTCCAGTAACAGATTTAACAGTAACATTTACATACTCAGGTGTGGCAGTAGATGGAACAGACTTTACAGGAGTAGCAAGTGTAGTTATTCCAGCAGGACAAACAAGTACAACATTTACAATCGCAACACTAGATGATAACTTAGCAGAGGGTGCAGAGAAATTTACAGTAGCAATTAACCCATCAAGCTTAGGTGCAGTTGGTGGATTAGAAGATGTAAGAGTAAGTACAGTAAATAATTCAGTAGAAACAACAATCACAGATAAACAAATTGCTCCTGAAATAGAATCAATTACAGTTAATGTATCAGAAGAGGGATTAGTTAATGGAATAAAAGATTCTAATGGAGTGATTGATACAACAGACGAATCTAAAATATCTGGAATTATAAATATAACTGATGCAAACAATGATTCATTAAATGTAACACTAACTGCACCAACTACTGTATTGGTGTCAAACGGAGAAACAGTTATATGGAGTGGATCTAATACAAAAGAATTAATAGGTAAAGTAGGTACAACAGAAGTAATTAAAGTTACTATTAATGATAGTGGTGAATATACTGTTGAATTATTACAACCAGTTACTCATCCTATTAATTCTGTAGAAGATATTGTTTCTCTTAATATAGGTGTAGTTGCAGATGATGGCATGTTTACAAGTACAGGGACAATTGTTGTAAATATTGAAGATGATATGCCGACAGTTGAGAACACAACTGTGGTATGGTCTCAAACAACGACTATACCGGATATATTTACAGGAAATGTAAGTTTTGCTGGGAATGGTGGAATTCATTCACAATACTCGTTTGCAAATGGTGCAGTTGTAGTAACAGGAAAAGGATTTACAAGTAGTACAAATTTAGATTTAATAAATGCTTCTTTAAGTCAAAGTGCTGGAGGATTAGGAGTTGCAAGTTCATCTTCACCTTATCATAATGTTGCAAATGAAGTTGATTTTAGAAAGACATCAGATGGACAAGCTGTATCAGAAGAATTAATTATTAAATTAGAAGATGGAAAAATATCATATGGGGCTAAAATAAATTTTGCATATATGTATGGTGGTGAATTAGAAGTAGGTGTTGCTGAATTTTATAGAGATGGTGTTTTAGTTTCTACTCAAACATTTAGCTCAAACGCATCAAGTGGAAATTATGCTGCTAATTTTGAAGTATTAGATGGTGGTTTTGATACAATTATTATAAAAGCAACTGATAATGGAAACTCTTTTAATATAAAAGATAATAGTGATTTTGCTGTTACAGGTATTGAATTCTTAGGTACAACTGCTTCTCATGTTATTTCTTACGCAGAAGGTACAATTTCATATGGATATGGTGCAGATGGAGCTGGAAGCTTAGGATTAACAGAAATTAAAGATAATCTTACATTGACAGATGGAAGTACGGTAACTGTTATAACTACTGCTAATTCAATCATTGCAAAAGATTCAAATGGAGAGTTAGTTTTCCAAGTTCAATTAACTCCAAGTACAGGAAAATGGGATTACTATCAATATAAAGACTTTTTAATTGGTGATGGAACTAAAGAAACATTAGATATTTCTTTCAAAGTTGTTGACGCTGATGGGGATGGTGTAGATAGTTCAATATTAATTGGAGTTAATAAATTACCAACATCATCAGATGACATAATTGAGATATTAGAAGATCAAAATCATACGTTAACATTAAATGATTTTGGCGATAATAGTACGGATTTTACAAAAGTTAAAATAGAGACATTACCAACAAATGGTATTTTATTATTATCAGGTGTTGCAGTTAATGCAGGTCAAGAAATTAATAAAAGTGATATAGAATCTGGTAAATTGGTATTTGACCCAACAGAAAATACAGATGTGGATAGTAATTTTTCATTCAAAATAAGTAATGGAGGATTATGGAGTGAATCATATAATACTGAGATTAATATTATAGCTGTTGCAGATAAACCAACAGTAAGCATTGATGTTGAGTTTGTTAAAGAAGTAAGTATTAGCAATGTTACTACTACTTCACAAGATTTGGGAAATTTAATTGCGTATTTAAATAATCAAGGAAATGTTTCAGCTGACCAAGTAGTTGCTCTAATTAAAGATCAAAATGGAAACCCAATGCAAGATCAATATAATTTAGAATTGACTTCATTAGGAAATGCAGATTTAGTATTATATGATAATACGAGTAATCAAAATGCAACTAGAGATATTAATGATATTAATTTAACAGATACTACTGCACTTACAGAATCATCATTAACAGTAGTTACAAATACTATTAATAATACATATAATATGACAACAAATAAAGTATTATTTGAGGGTGATATAATTCAAAATGGAAATGTTATTGGTACAAGTGGTAATGATATAATTATTGTAGAAGGTCAAATTCAAGGTGGTTCTAATATAAATGCAGGAAGTGGAAATGATTTAATTGCAATACTTGGAGATATTGGTGCTAATCAACCAGCAATTGATGGTGGAAATGGTATAGATATATTATATTTAAGCAAACCAGCTTCTCACTATTATTTCTCAGATATTCATTTCCATGATAATTTAGATGGACATATCGTAGATAAAGATACAGGTAAAACTTTGACATTTAATAATATTGAAGGTATTGCATTTGGTGATGGTTCAGGAATTAATTCGGAGATTATTACAACAAAATATAATGAGTATAATGTAGATATAAGTGCAGCTTTAGCTGATACAGATGGAAGTGAAACTTTAACTGTAACTATTACAAATGTACCAACAGGTGCAACACTTTCAAGTGATGCTTATACATTAGTTGATAATGGAAATAATACTTGGAGTGTAACAATTCCAGCAGGAACAAAAGTTATTACAGATTCTATAACTATGAATGTACCTGAGTCAGTAAATAGTATTAATCTTGGAATTACAGCAAGAGCAACTGAAGCAAATGATAATTCAAATGGACTAAATTTTGCAGAAGCGACTGCAAATGATGCACTTTTATCAACAACAGATGACATAGTTGTAACTAATGAAGATACATCAAAAGTACTTTCACTGTCAGATTTTGGTACATATAGTAATGTAGATGGCTATGCTTTAAGTACAATTAAAATAGATACTTTACCAACGAATGGAGTATTATTATTTAACGGAGTTGCTATAACAGCAGGTGTAGTTTTAAATGCAAGTGATATAAGTAGTGGTAAATTAGTATTTACACCAAATAGTAATTCAGATGTAGATAGTTCATTCACTTTCCAAGTTAGTGATGGACAAGAATGGAGTACAATACATACAACAACTATTGAAGTAATTGCAGTTGCAGATAAACCAACTGCAAATATAAATGTTGAAAGAAGTGTGACTATTGATGCTTCTAATGTTACTGATACTTCAAAAGGATATACAGTTACAGCATATAATACAAGTGGAACACAAACTACAATTTCAACTGTTACGGGTACAACTCATGATGGATTTGGAGTTACAGGTTCTAGTTCAGGTGATGCAACAGAAATAGGTTACAACAACACAACTAAATCATCAGAGGTGTTAAAAGTAGCTTTTGTAAATGATGTTTCAAGTGTTGATGTTACTTTTGCTTGGAAACATGCTGGGACTAACCCTGAAACAGCAGTTATAAACTTCTATAGAGATGGAGTTTTAGTTGGTTCTCAAACACATACAGGAGGAACAGATACTGTAGATGGACCTTTTACTTTAACTGCGGATAATGGTGTTGCTTTTGATGAAGTTAGATTCTCAGCATTAGGAGCTGAGGATGATTATTTAATACATGATATAAGTTTTACTGAAGTGGCAACGAACAATAGTGGTGCAATAGTTGGTGAAATTTATAATGTAGATATAAGTGCAGCTTTAGCAGATACAGATGGAAGTGAAGCTTTAACAGTAAAAATTAGTGGAGTTCCAACGGGTGCAACTTTTGATACAGCAGATATGGTAGATAAAGGTAATGGAGTTTGGGAATTAATTCTTCCAGCTGGAACAAAATCAATTAGTGATACATTAAAAATGACTGTACCAGAAAGTGCAGAAGATTTTAATTTAACAATCACAGCAAGAGCAACAGAAACAAATGATAATTCAAATGGTTTAAATTTTGCAGAAGCAACTGCAAGTGATGCTATTGTTTATGCTGTTAATGAAACAAATACTTTAACATTTGGAAAAGCAACGACAAACTTGTTATTTACATTGGATGTATCAGGTTCTATGAGTGATAAAGTAAAAGATAGTAGTGGAGTTTATACAACAAGATTTGAAATAGCAAAAGCTTCAATAATTACAACGATTAATGCATATAATGCAAATGGACAAACAGATGTAAATCTTACATTATTTAACTCTGGTGCAAAAAATATTGGATGGATGAGTACTTCTACTGCAATTGCATATTTAAATAAATTAACTATGGATTCATCTGGAAATATTAAATATAATGGTTCATCAATTAGTGGATTAACATCAAATCATACAGATTATTATGATGGATTAAATGCAACAATGAGTGTTAATTTTACAGGACATAATGCAACAAATACAGTAGCATATTTCTTATCAGATGGGGCACCAAATGATAATAGTGATAAAATTGACCAAGATAGTGACCAAACAATCAAAGATTGGAAAACATATGTAGATACAAATATTGATACTTTATATGTTGTAGGAGTAGGAGCAGGAGCACAAGAATCTCCTTTAAAAATTGTTCAAGTGCAAGAAGGTGATAAAGTAATTATGGCAACTGATGATTCAACTTTAGGAAATACTCTTTTAAGTACAGTTAGTGCAACAATTACAGGTGATGTATCAGATAATATTTCTGGAGGAGATGGAACAACAACAATAGATAGTATTGTTGTTGATGGAGTTGAATATACAAAAACTACTTTCCCAACAGATGGTATTGCTATTGATGGAGATGGTAAGTTAGTATTTAATTTTGAAACGGGTGTTTACTCATATAGTGCAAAATCTTCTGAGTTTACAACAGATACGACAAAAACATTTGAAGTACATGCATCTGATACAAATGGAGATTCTACATCATTTGATGTAAATCTAAAAATGGATATTTCTCCTAATGAATCAGTAAATACTTTAAATTTATCAGGTGAAGATATTGATTTAACATCAATTATTTCAGCTCATACAAACACAGATGTAATTAATTTGGAAAATTCACAAATTGATAAAATTTCTGTAAATTTAAATGATGTGTTAGTACAAGAAGATCATCAGTTAATTATAAAAGGTGATTTACATGATAAAGTTGATTTAGATACTCCAAGTGATTGGGCAAGTGCAGGACATGAGCAAGTAGATGGTGTTAACTATAATGTTTATACAGGTACAGGTGCTAATTCAACAATTAAACTATTAATTGATGATGATATTGATGTAACACCACACATATAAGTATAAATAGGAGTTTTCCTATTTATACTTTTAAATTTTGTAATTGGATTTTAAATTTTTAATGAGACAAACAAGAATAGATGAGTTTTTAGAGTTAGAGCATCACAATAAAGAATTAGAAAAAAGAATAGAAGAAGAAGTTACAAAAAACAGAGAAAAAGATAAGTTAATGTTTCAACAAGCAAAGTTAGCATCTTTGGGTGAAATGTTAGGAAATATATCCCATCAATGGAGGCAACCACTTATGGAAATTAATTCATTATTTTTACCAATTGAAGGTAAAATCTCACTTGATATACCTTTGGATAAAGAAGAAATTCTTGAAACTATAAGTAAGTTGAATCACATAACAAAATATATGTCTAATACAATTGATGATTTCAAAAACTTTTTTGCTACGGATAAAGAAAAAATAAAATTTCAATTATTAGAGCAAATTAATTCAACAATAAATATTATAAGTGGTGGATTAAAAAACAATAATATAAAGCTTGATATTATAATTCAAAAGAATCCTGAACTAACAGGATATAAAAATGACTATTCACAAGTTTTAATAAATATAATAAACAATGCAAAAGATGTTTTAGTTCAAAGAAAAATTGAAAATCCTTATATTAAAATTTCAATATTTGAAGAAAATGATAATATTATAACAACAGTAGAAGACAACGCAGGTGGAATAAAAGTTGATCCAATTGAAAAAATATTTGAACCATTTTTTACTTATGAAAAAATTGGAGGTTCAGGAATTGGACTTTTTATGTCAAAGCTTATAATTGAGAAAAATATGAATGGAAAGTTATTAGTAGAGAACTCTTCAAAAGGCGCTTTTTTTAAAATCATTATTCCTAAAATCTAGAAATATTACTTCATATTGTATTTAAACTATTTTAGATATAATCACCAAAAATTAGAAAACTTCACTTATTAATAGGATAATCATGTCAAAACAATTATTACAAAAACAAGCAGATACAATTAGATTTCTAGCAGCTGATATGGTGCAACAAGCAAACTCAGGACATCCAGGTGCTCCAATGGGATTAGCTGATATTGCAACAGTATTAAGTAAACACTTAAATGTAAATCCAGCTGATGAAAAATGGCTAAATAGAGATAGATTAGTATTTTCAGGTGGTCATGCAACTGGATTAGTTTACTCTTTATTACATCTTTGGGGATTTGATGTATCTGTAAATGATATGAAAAATTTTAGACAAACTCACTCTAAAACTCCAGGACATCCAGAATATGGACATACTCATGGAATTGAAATTACAACTGGACCTTTAGGACAAGGTATTGCTAATGCTGTTGGTTTTTCAATGGCTTCTAAATATGCACAAAATATACTTGGACGTGAAGTTATAAATCATAAAGTTTATTGTTTATGTGGAGATGGAGATTTACAAGAGGGAATTTCTTATGAAGCAACAGCAACAGCTGGACATCTAAAACTTGATAATCTTGTAATAATTTATGATTCAAATAATATTACAATTGAGGGTGACACATCTTTATCATGGAGTGAAAATGTTAAAAAAAGATTCCAAGCTATTGATTTTGAAGTTATCGAAATAGATGGACATAATTTTGAGCAAATTGATAAAGCATTAGTTGCGGCTAAAGAATCAACTCAACCAGTGCTTATTATTGCTAAAACTGCAATTGCAAAAGGTGCAGTTACAATGGAAGGAAGTCACCATGCTCATGGTGCACCATTAGGTAATGATGAAATTGCTGCTTCAAAATTAAAAGCTGGATTTAATCCAGAAGAAAAATTTTGTGTACCTGCTGATGTAAAAGGTGCATTTGATAAATTAATCGTAGGTTCTATTGCACAAAATAATTGGAATGATTCTTTAAGTGCAGAGGCAAAAGCTAAAATTGCTGAGTTACAAAATCCAAATTTTGATTCTATTGAATACCCAACTTTTGAAGCTGATTCAAGTGTTGCAACAAGAGATTCTAATCACAAAATTTTAAATGCTATTGCAAAAGCAATTCCAGGATTCTTAGGAGGTTCAGCTGACCTTGGACCATCTAATAAAACTGAATTAAAAGATATGGGAGATTTCCCAACAGGAAGAAATATCCACTTTGGAATTAAAGAACATGCAATGGCAGCAATGACAAATGCAATGAATTTATACGGATTATTTAGAGTTTATTCAGCTACATTCTTTGTATTCTCTGATTATTTAAAACCAAGTGCAAGAATCGCAGCATTAGCTTCAATTCCTCAACACTTTATTTGGACTCATGATTCAATTGGTGTTGGAGAAGATGGACCAACTCATCAACCAATTGAGCATTTATCTCAATTTAGAGCATTACCAAATTTCTATACATTCAGACCAGCAGATGCAACAGAAAATGTTGATTCTTGGAAAGTTGCTTTAAAAATGAAAGCTCCAACGGCCTTTGTTTGCTCACGTCAAGGATTAAGAGTTTTAAAAGATGAAAAAGCATTTGGAACAGTTGCAAATGGAGCTTATTTACTTAAAAAAAGAGAAAATGCAAATATTACAATTATGGCATCTGGGTCTGAATTAATGCTTGCACTTCAAACTGCTTGTGAATTAGAAAAAGATGGAATCATTGCAAATGTAGTTTCTGTTCCTTGTTTTGACTTATTCTTAGAGCAAGATGAGTCTTATATAGCACAAGTTATTGATAAAAATACTAGAGTTTATGCAGTTGAAGCAGCTCGAGGTTTAGAGTATTATAGATTTGCTGATGTTGTATTTGGAATGGATACATTCGGAGCATCAGGTCCAGCAAATGACTTATTTGAAGAGTTTGGATTTACAATTCCAAAATTAAAAGCAAAAATTACAGCTGACTTCAGAAAATAATTCTTTTAAAATAGATGGAATTTTTCCATCTATTTTTTTAATCCATAGTCTTTTTTAGAACTTTCTTGCAAACTAATCAAAATATCATCTTTTTTTAATATAAACCCTTTATAATACATAGATAAAAATCTAGGAGAGATTATGAAAATAGGATTTATAGGACTTGGGAATCTAGGTCAAGCAATATGCGAAAGATTAGCATCTGTAGATGTTGAACTAATAATTTATAATAGAAACAAAGAGAAAATAAAAGATTTACCATATGAAAAAGCAAACACACCAAAAGAGTTATTGAATGAGTGTGAAGTTATATTTTTATGTTTATTTGATTCAAATGCAGTTAAAGAAATTTTAACTCAGGATAGTGGTCTTTTATGTGAAGAGTTAAAAGGTAAAACTATTATTGATTTAACAACAAATCATTATGAAGAGGTTTTACAATTTCATAAAATGGTAAATGATATTGGTGGAAATTATCTTGAAAACCCAGTTTTTGGCTCAGTGGCACCTGCTTTAAAAGGGTTGTTAACAGTTGTAAGTTCTGGTAAAAAAGAAGTTTTTGATAATGTAAAACCAATTTTAGAAAAAATTGCAGTTGAGATTTTTCATTTAGAAGTTCCATCAAGTGCTACAAAAATGAAACTTATAAATAATCTTTGTTTAGGTTCATTTATGGCAACCCTTGCAGAGTGTACAGCATTAGCAGAAAATTGTGAAATTCCAAAAGAAAAAGCTTTAGAAATTTTAGGAGTTGGTGGTGGTCAATCACTTGTATTAAAAGCAAAAACTCAAAAACTAATAGATGAAGATTTCTCTGCACATTTTTCAAATAATGCAATAAATAAAGACTTGCATTTAGTTCAAGATTTAGCATATAATTTGAAGCAACCACTTTATACAGCAGCGATTCCAAAGGAGCTGTTTTCTAAAATGAAAATGATGGGAAAAGGTGAAGAAGATTTTTCTTCAATTTATAAACTATTTAAAAAATAAAAGGATAAACGATGCCACATTTACAGTTTGAAATAAATAAAAAAGTATCTAATGAGTCTAAAGAAGAGTTTGTAAATGAAATAAGAAAAACTTTTAGTGAAGTTATGGATACAGGAACTGACCATATTGCAATAACATTAAGAGAATATGATAAATACTCTTTAACAATCGGACGAGCTGATGTAAATGATGATATTTGTTTAATGAATCTAGATATTAGGGAAGGGCGAACAATCGAAAAAAGAAGAGAGTTAGCTTTAAAATATATGGAGATTGTAAAAGAGACTTTTGGAATAAGTAGTAAAAATCAATATATTACATTCACTGAACACAAAGGTGAAGATTTTCATTTAGTAGAAAAATATTTAGCTACATGGCAAAGTGGAGAAGATCCTCTTGCATAATAATTTAGATTTTAGAATCGCAACACTTGAAGATATTCCAGTTTTATGTGAACTTTTAATTCAACTTTTTTCCCAAGAAGTTGAATTTGTTCCAGATTATGAAAAACATGAAAAAGCCTTGAAAGAAATCATAAATGATAAAAATATTGGTGATATTTTTGTAGCAGTCAAAGAAAAAAAAGTAATTGCCATGGTAAATATTTTATATACAATATCAACTGCTTTAGGTGAAAAGGTTGCAATTTTAGAAGATATGGTAGTTTTTGATTCATTTAGGAATCAAAATATTGGCTCACAAGTAATCAACTTTACAATAAATTATTTAAAAGAAAATTCAGTTAAAAGAGTTACTTTATTAACTGATGGCGATAATTCTAATGCTCATAAATTCTATGAAAAACAAGGTTTTAATAAATCTAGTATGATTGCTTTTAGAAAATCTCTATAGTTTTATTCTATTTATTTTATTTATTTATTTATTTATTTTATTTTTAAAGAAAGGAAAATACCATGTTAAAAGGTATTATTATTTTATTGTTATTTCAATTCATTGGAGAATGTATAGCAAAATTTTTTGAACTTTTAGTTCCAGGTCCAGTAATTGGAATGATTTTATTATTACTATTTTTATTAATTAGAAAAGGAAGTTTTTTAAGTCTTGATAATGCTGTTGCTTTACATTTAAGATATTTACCTTTGCTTTTTATACCAGCAGCAATGGGAATAATTACACAAATTGATATTATTACAAAAGAGTTTTGGGCAATTACAATTGCTCTATTTGTTGGAACTTTAGTAGCTTTAGTATTTGCAGCAAAATTTATGGATTATCTTACAATTAAAGTAGAAAAAAAATGAATTCAGAAGCTTTAATAAATTATATACATTCAACTCCACTTACGTGGCTAATTGCTACATTAGCAGCGTTTAAATTGGGAATAATTATTTATGAAAAATTTAATAAACACACTTTATTACAACCAATTATTATAGCTTATGTGATTCTTTTAAGTTTGATAATTTACACAAATACCTCTTTTGAAGAGTATTTTAAAAGTGTTCAAATTATTCATTTTTTTCTTGGCCCTGCAACGGTTGCTTTGGCATTGCCACTTTATAAGAATTTGAAATATATTAAATCACTTTTTCTACCAATAGTTTTAACACTTTTTATTGCTGGTGTTTTTTCAATAGCTATTGCAGTTTCATTGTTGTGGATTTTTGGAGCTGATTTACCAACAATGTTGTCTATGACAACAAAATCAATTACTGCACCAATTGCAATAATTACCTCTCAACAAATAGGTGGAATTCCATCTTTAGCTGTGGGATTTGTACTAATTACTGGAATTATTGGAGCTTTATTTGGAACAATTGTTTTTAAATTTGTAAATATAAAACATGATACTTCAAAAGGTTTTGCCTTAGGTTTAGTTTCTCATGGAATTGGAACAGCAAGAGCTATAGAAATAAGTGAAAAAGCAGCCGCTTTTTCAGCACTTGCTATGGGACTTAGTGGAATATTTACAGCAATTTTTCTTCCTATGATAATCACTTTTTTTAAGTGATTATCAGGAAGTTTATATTTTTTTAATTTAATATATCAACATATCTTGATATATTAAATTTATTTAGTTATACTACGAAAAAAGAAAAGGAATTTTATGGATATATTTTTAAAATCCGCAAGTGCCTTAAATGATGAAACAAGAATAAAAATACTTAAATTTATAAATACTTATGGAAAATGTTGTGTTTGTGATTTGGAAAACTCTTTTGAAATGATTCAATCAAGACTTTCAAGACATCTAAAAATTCTAAAAGAAGCTGGATTCTTAAAACTTGAACGTGAGGGAAGATGGGCTTATTATAGTATTCGATTTCCTTTAGATGAATTTAGACAGAGTTGTATAAAAGAGATTATGACTTTACAAATCGAATTACCAAATCTAAAAAAAGCATGTGAAACAAAGGAAAATGAGTGAAAGAGACACTTTTTGTATATGGAACTTTAATGCCAAATTGTCCAAATGGACATGTTTTAGAAAACATTGTAGGAAAATTTGTTCCAGCAACTGTAAAAGGTTTTCTAAAAGATGCAGGTTGGAGTGCAAGTATGGGTTATCCTGGAATCAAACTTGACCCAGATGGTGATACAGTTCATGGTTTTCTATTTTATTCAGATAATTTAATAAATCATTGGGATAATTTAGATGAGTTTGAAGGAGCTGAATTTCAAAGGGAAGAGGTTACCGTTGAGAGATTTGATGAACTTGAAGTTGATACTTTTATTTATGTATTAAAAGCTGGAGTTGAAGAGTTTAAAGAGGATATTGTATGATAGTTGCAAGTCTTATTTTTATAGTTACACTTATTTTTGTAATTTGGCAACCAAAAAATTTACAAATAGGAACAACTGCTGTAATTGGTTCAATTGTAGCTTTAGTTCTTGGAGTTGTTAGTTTTTCAGATGTTTTGATTGTAACAAATATAGTTTGGGATGCAACCTTAGCATTTATAGGAATTATAATTTTATCTATGGTTTTAGATGAGATTGGGTTTTTTGAATGGGCAGCTTTGAAAATGGCAAAATTTTCAAATAGAAGTGGAATAAAGATGTTTATCTATTCTATTTTGTTGGGAGCTTTTGTTTCTGCACTTTTTGCAAATGATGGAGCAGCTTTGATATTAACTCCAATTTTACTTGCAAAAATGAGAATTTTAAAACTAAATACAAAAACAATAGTTGCCTTTTTACTTGCAGGTGGATTTATAAGTGATAGTGCATCGTTACCTTTTGTATTTTCAAATCTTACAAATATAGTAACAGCTAACTATTTTAGTATTGGTTTTGTTGAATATTTTTTAAATATGATTATTCCATTTATTGTAAGTGTTTTAGCTTCAATAGTTATTTTGTGGTTACTTTTACGAAAAGATATACCACAAACAGTCGATATTAGTTTATTAAAAGAGCCAAAAAGTGTAATCAAAAACATGAAACTATTTTACTTCTCATGGTTTTTCTTAGGCTTTTTATTATGTGCATATTTTATTGGTGATGCTTTTGATTTACCAATTTCTATTTTTGCTCTAGGTGGAGCGATTGTTTTTTTAATCATTGCAACTCTTTCAAAAACAGTAAATGCAAAACAGATAATAAAAGAAGCACCTTGGCAAGTTGTTTGGTTTAGTATTGGGCTTTATATTGTGGTTTATGGTTTGAAAAATGCTGGATTAACAGATTATTTGACAATTATTTTACAAAACTTAGCTCAAAGAGGTGACACAATTGCCATCATTGGAACGGGATTTATAGCTGCATTTTTAAGTGCAATTATGAACAATATGCCAACGGTTATGATTATGGATATTGCACTTCATGATATACCAAATCAAGCTTTGGCTTATGCAAATATAATAGGATGTAATCTTGGACCAAAAATGACACCATTTGGTAGCCTTGCTACGCTATTATGGCTTCATGTTTTGGCAAAAAAAGGTGTGAAAATATCATTTTGGCAATATAGCAAATTTGGATTTATTATCACACCACCAGTACTTTTAATAGTACTTTTAGTAGTTAAAATTTTATAGGAGAAAAAGATTGAAAACAAAAGTTTTATTTGTTTGTAGTGGTAATACTACAAGAAGTCAAATGGCTCAGGCATTATTAACAAAATATGGTAATGGAGATTTTGAAGTAGAAAGTGCAGGAATAAATCCTGGAGTTTTAAATCCAATGGCTGTTGAAGTAATCCGCGAGGATGAAGATATGGATATTTCATCTTATACAACAAATGCTTTAATGGATTACTTTAAACAAGGAAGACATTATAATTATGTTATAACAGTTTGCGATGAAGCCTCAAAAGAACCTTGTCCAATTTTTCCAAGTCTGGAAGGTTTAATTCATTGGAATATTACAAGTCCTGCTTGTGATGGAACGGATGAAGAAAAAAAAGCAAAAGTTAGACAATCAAAAGAAGAGTTAAAAATAAATATTATAACTTTTATTAAACTTGTTAAAAATGAGCACATAAAAGAGGGATTCCCAGAATCTTGGCATGTAAATAATTAAGGAGATAAAATGAGTAGTTCAATAAAAAAAGTTTTGATTTTATGTACTGGCAATTCTTGCAGAAGTATTATCGCAGAAGCACTTATAAATGCTAAATTAGATGGAATTCATGCAGATTCAAGTGGTGTGAAAGCCAGTGGAAGAGTTAATCCAAATGCAAAAAAACTTCTTGAAGAAAAAGGAATTTGGAAAGATGAATATCATTCAAAAACACTAGATACTGTAATTGAAAATGATTATGATTTAATAGTAACTGTTTGTGATCACGCAAATGAAACTTGCCCAATGTTTCCAAAACCAATAGCAAAAATTCATGTTGGTTTTGAAGATCCCGATGGAAAAGGTTTTGAAGCATTTGAAGCTACTTATAAAGAGATAGAAGAGATTTTACTTCCAAAAGTTGTAGAGGCTTTGAAATAGATGTTTGATTGGCTCTCAGATTTAAGTTCTTTATTTGTTTTTGATATATTAGGGCTTATAAAAGGGACTCATTTAGGTGATGCTTTACAATTTTTTATATTTGACACTATAAAAATATTTATACTTTTAATTTCTATTATCTATCTTGTAACTATGTTAAGAAGTTATTTCCCAATAGAAAAAGCAAGAGATTATATAAGTGGAAAACACAAAATTGTGGGACACATCTTAGCCGCAATTTTTGGAGTGATAACTCCTTTTTGTTCTTGTAGTGCAATTCCACTTTTTTTAGGATTTTTACAAGCTAGAATTCCTTTAGGAGTAACATTTTCTTATTTGATTTCAGCACCTCTTAGTGATGCTGTTGTTATTGCTATGTTGTTTTCTTTATTTGGATGGAAAATTGCACTTTTATATGTGGGAATTGGTCTATTAATTGCCATTGTTGCAGGTCTTATAATTGGAGCTATGAATTTAGAAAAAGAAGTTTTAATTGAAGTAAAACCTACAAGTGCTTGTTGTAATGGTTTAAATACTGATGAAACTTTATTTAATCAAAGATTAAAAGAATCATGGGAATATACGGCAGATATTTTTAAAAAGATTTATCTTTATGTGATTGTTGGAGTTGGAATAGGAGCCTTTATTCATGGATATATTCCAGCTGATTTCATAAGTAATTATGCTGGTGGTTCTGTTTGGTATGCTCCAATAGTTGCAGTTATTATGGGAATTCCAATGTATTCAAATGCAGCTGGAATTTTACCACTTGTTGAAGTTTTAACACAAAAAGGTATGTTACTTGGAACAGCACTTAGTTTCATGATGGCAGTTGTTGCTCTTAGTCTTCCCGAAGCTATGATTTTAAAAAGAGTATTAAGTATAAAATTAATCTCAATTTTCTTTGGAATAGTTGGTTTAGCAATACTTTTTACTGGTTATTTGTTTAATTATCTAATAGGTTAATATTTTGATAAAAGAGTTTATAATATATTTTTTAGCAGCCTTTTTTGAGATACTTGGATGTTATAGTTTTTGGGCTTTTTTTAAGCTTGAAAAGAGTTATTTATGGCTTTTTGTAGGAATAGTATCTTTAGCTATTTTTGCTTATGCTTTAACAAAAGTAAATTTAGAGTTTGCTGGTCGAGCATACGCTATTTATGGTGGAATTTATATAGTTTCATCACTTCTTTGGTTATACTTTATAGAGAAACAAAGCTTTAATAAATGGGATTTAATAGGTGCTGGTATTTGTATTTTAGGTGCAACTATTATTTTAATTGGAAATCAAAAATAGGAGAAAAAATGAAAGTAGAGATTTTAGGAACAGGATGTTCTAAGTGTAAAACTTTAGAAGAAAATGCAAAACAAGCACTTGCAAAAATTGGTGGATTTCATGAAGTAAAAAAAGTGGAAGATGTAGTTGAAATTATGAATTACGGAGTTATGAGTACACCAGCTTTAGTTGTTGATGGAGTAGTAAAAAGTAGTGGAAAACTTTTAAATGTGGATGAGATTATAAAATTAATACAGGGATAATTTTGTGGATTTAAGTGAACATTGGGACAATATATTTGAAAATACTAAAGATGAGAAATTAGGTTGGTATGAAGATGATGTAAAACAAACTTTAAAGTTTTTTGATTTTATAGATAATTTTAAAGAGATGAGAATTTTTATCACGGGTGCTGGAACCACTAAATTGGTTGATGAATTTGTTGGTAAAACAAAAGAGTTGATATTAAATGATATAAGTAAAAAAGCTTTAGAAAAATTAGAGTTAAAACACCAAAAATTCAAAGATAATATAAACTTTTTTCACCATAATTTATCAAAAGAGTTTCCAAAAAATTTTGCAAAATCTGATATTTGGATAGATAGAGCCGTTTTACATTTTTTAGTTGATGAAAATGATATTTTAAAATATTTTGAGAATTTAAAAAATAGGTTAAAAGCAAATGCCTATGTTTTATTTGCTGAATTTTCCATAGATGGTGCAGACTCTTGTGCTTCTTTACCAATAAAAAAATATAATTCACAAGAATTATCAAAATATTTAGGTGAAGATTTCATTTTAATAAATGAAGAGAATTTTACTTTTATAAATCCTTTTGGTGGAGAAAGACCATACATTTATGCATTATTCAAAAAAGATAAGAATTAGGAGTTTTTATGTTGACTTGTCCACTTTGTCAAAATAATTCAACGCCATTTTATAAGGATGAATTTTATAAATGTTCTTGTTGTGGTGGAATATTTAGACCCTTTGAAAAACTACTAGATAATGAAAAAGAGAAAGAAAGATATGAAAATCATACTAATGATTCAGATGATTTAGGCTATCAAAATTTTGTATCTCCAATTACAAACTCTATTTTAAAAGAGTTCTCAAAAAATGATATGGGTTTAGATTTTGGTTGCGGAAAAGACTCTCCAATAGTTAAAATTTTAAGAAATAACGAGTATAAAATATTTGAATATGACCCCTATTTTTTTGATGATAAAAAACTTTTAGAGCAAAAGTACGATTATATTGCTTGTTGTGAAGTGATTGAGCATTTTTATAATCCAAGAAAAGAGTTTGCATTATTAAAAAAACTTCTAAAAGAGAAAGGAGTTTTATATCTAATGACTGGAATTTATAGGGAAAATATAGATTTTTCAAAGTGGTGGTATAAAAATGATTTAACTCATGTTTTTATTTTCCAAGAGCAAACTTTTGAGTGGATAAAAAAAGAGTTTGAGTTTGGAAATATACAAATAGAGAAAAACTTTATAAAGCTTTTTTAAAAAGAGAAAAAATTCTCTCTTTTTAAATTTATCCAGGAATTACATCTTTTACACTCTCTGGGTGGTCAAGTGCATATCTGAATTTTTCCATATCAATTTGTTTATCCCAAGCACCAACAACAACTGATGCAACAGCATTTCCACATAAGTTACCAACTGCTCTCATTTCACTCATAAACTTATCAACACCTAATAAAACAGCAACTGTTACAACTGGAATTACTCCACCAAGTGCTGAAAGTGTTCCTGCTAATACAATAAATCCTGAACCGGTAACTCCAACTGCACCTTTTGATGTAACCATCAAAATAAGAATGATACTAAGTTGTTGACCAAGTGTTAATGGGATATTAAAGGCTTGCGATAAAAAGATAACTGAAAGAGATAGATAAATATTTGTACAATCAAGATTAAATGAATATCCAGTTGGAATAACTAAACCAGTTGTTCCTCTACTTACACCTGCTGATTCAAGTCTTCTCATAAGTGGAGCTAAAGCTGATTCACTTGAAGATGTTGCAAATACAATTAACACTTCTTTATAAATAAATCTCATAAATTTAAATACATTAATTTTAAAGATTGCTAAGATAATACCAAGCACTATAAAAATAAATGCACATACAGAAATTAACATAACACCTAATAAGCTAGCCATATTAACTAAAGAAACAAGACCAAATTTACCAATTAAAAAGGCCATTGCACTAAAACTTGCAATTGGACTTAACCACATTAAAACTGTTAAGATTTTGAAGAAAAAGTTTTGTGCAGTTTCTAATGGAGCTAAAATTCTATCTTTATAAACTCCCCCAAATGCAGAGATTAAAATAGCTAAAGTTAAAGCCATTACTAAAACCTGAAGAGTTTGACCATTTAAGAATGGAGTAATTGGATCAGTAGGAATTGCTCCTTTTAGAATTGACCAAACAGAACCTAAATGTTGGTCACCATGTGTAAATTTTTCAACACTTGCTGGGTCTAATGAATCAACAGAAAGATTCATTCCACTTCCTGGTGCAAATACATTACCAAATAAAACACCAATTGCTAAAGCAAAAGTACTTACGATTTCAAAGTAAATAAATGCTTTAAATCCGATAGTTCCCACTTCTTTAAGACTTTTTAATCCAACAATACCTGAGATAATTGTTAAAAATATAATAGGTCCAACAAGCCATTTTAATATTTGAATAAACCAATCAATACCAGGTTTTGCTTGAACTGCTAGTTTTGGATTTACAACACCAAAAACTATGCCTGCAATAATTGCTACAATAACCCAAAAAGCTAAACTTTTGATTGTATAGTTTGTCCAATTTTTTTTCTTTTTATCTAATATTTCTTCCAAGAAACATCCTTTTAATTTTATATAATCGGACTATATCAAGAAGTTATGTCTAACTTGTGTAAGTAAATCTCTTCTTAATTTCTTAACTTATATTAATTAAAAGATGTTACTAAATGGAATAAATATTAATGACCACCCATTACTTTTTCTATTTCATCTGGTTTATCATGGATTCCAAATCTATCAATAATAGTTTTTGTAGCTTCATTTTGACCAATTATTTCTACTGTTTTTCCCTCTTTTTTTAATTTAATAACTGATTTATCTAAGGCATAAACAGCAGATATATCCCAAAAATGAGCCCTTCTTACATCAATAATTACATTTTTTATATCTTCTTTAAAATCTATTGTTTCATAAAATTTGTCAGCACTATTAAAAAATACTTGACCTACAAATTGATAAGTTTTACAATTTCTATCTTCACTATATTCTGTATTACAATACATAAAGTGTGAGATTTTATTTGCAAAAAATAGTGAAGCAAAAAGAACTCCTGTAATTACTCCAAGGGCTAAATTATGAGTATAAACTGTAACGGCCACAGTTGAGAGCATAACAATATTTGTAGATAAAGGAAGAGTTTTTAATTTTTTAATTGAAGACCAATCAAAAGTACTAATAGATACCATAATCATAACTGAAACCAATGCAGCCATTGGAATAATTGAGATAATATCAGATAAAAATACAACCATAATTAAAAGTAAAAAACCAGCTATAAATGTGGATAATCTTCCCCGTCCACCTGATTTATAGTTGATAATTGATTGACCAATCATAGCACAACCTGCCATTCCTCCAATACAACCAGTTGCAAAATTTGCAATTCCTTGACCTCTTGCTTCTGTTTGTTTATTACTTTTTGTGTCTGTAAAATCATCAATTATAGTTGCTGTCATAAATGATTCTAAAAGTCCCACGATTGCCAAAGCAAAAGAGTAAGGGAAAATAATCTTTAAAGTTTCAAGATTAAATGGAATATCAGGAAGTAAAAATATAGGTAAAGTATCAGGAAGTGCTCCCATGTTTCCAACATTTCTTACATCCCAACCAACAAAATATACAAAAATTGTTAAAACTACAATTGTTACAAGTGGAGATGGAAGAATTTGCCCAATTTTAGGAATATAAGGAAATAAATAAATGATTCCAAGTCCAACAGCAGTTAGAGCATAAACATGCCAAGTTACATCCGTTAGTTCTGGAAGTTGAGCCATAAAAATAAGAATTGCCAAAGCATTTACAAATCCCACTACAACAGCTCGTGCTACAAAACTCATAAGTTTATGAATTCCAATATATGATAAACATATCTGAATAACACCAGTTAATAAAGTTGCAGCCAATAAGTATTGAAGTCCATAATCTTTTACAAGAGTAACCATTACAAGTGCCATTGCACCAGTTGCAGCACTTATCATTCCAGGTCGACCACCAACAAAAGCAATTACAACTGCCATTGAAAAAGAAGCATAAAGTCCAACTTTTGGGTCAACTCCTGCAATAATTGAAAAAGCAATTGCTTCAGGAATTAGGGCAAGTGCTACAACTAAACCTGATAAAATATCTGCGCGAATATTTGAAAACCACTCATTTTTTATGGTTTGATACATAAAAGTCCTTGTTTATTTTTGATTGTTTATTTAAGTTAAGGTTTTCATTTTATCAAAAAAAGCTTATATCCCCTTGACAATGATTCTAAAAAAATATATACTTTAAAAAGTAAAGAGCTTAACTTTTTACTTTTAATAGAGGTTTTTTAAATGAAAATAATAGAAGAAAAAAACTATTACAAAATGTCTGAATTAGTTGAACTTACGAATTTAAGTAATCATACAATCTCTTTTTATGATAAAAAAGGTTTGATTCCAAATAGTGTAAGCACATCAATTAATATGAAATATTATCCCGAAATTACAGTTACTGTTTTAAATCTGATTGTATATTTTAAAGAGAATTTAAATTTTTCAATTGATTATATAAAAGAGCTTTTTGATTATTATAATGTTGATTTTGAAAATAGAAGTGAGTTGATTCTTCAATCAATTGAGATGATTTCAAGCGAGATAAAAAATCCAATTTCAAAAGAAAAATTAATAAATAAAAGTCTACAAGAAGCAATAAATATCGGTTTATTAGAAGATAAAGAGATATATTTCAAAACAGAAATAGAAATTTTAGATATTTTTGATGAGTTATTAAAATATGATATTTCACTAGAACTTGTGGAAGAGTATATTAATACAAGTAAAAAACTGGCTCTTCTTGAAAAAGAGTTATCACAAAAAGTTTTTGATAAAACAGGAACAATTCCTGAAATCTTAGTTTTAAATATTCTAAACTCACTAAAACCATATATTTTTAATAAACAAACAATTCTTGAACTAAAAAGGGATAAATAAATGAACAAAATAAACAATATTCTAGCTATAAAAATGGCATTTTTATTTGTAGTTTTTTGTAATGTAATCGTTGATGTTGCACATAAAGTGTTTTTGCAAAATATTGCATTTAAAGTATTTGATGGAAGCAATCAGGTTATTTGGATTTCTATTATTAATGCTTTGATTATTATTCCTTTTTTACTTCTGTTTACTGTTAGTGGATATTTGTCTGATAAATATAATAAAAAGAATATTTTGATTTATGGAGCAGTTTCTTCTTTTTGTTTATCAGTTCTGATGGTGATTTCTTATATGAGTGAGAATTTTTATTTTGCAATGTTCTCGTTAGTTTTATTAGCTGTTCAAAGTGCAATTTATTCACCTGCAAAGTTTGGATTGATTATTGATATTTATGGTAAAAAAAATCTTTCAAATGGAAATGCAGTTTTACAAGCAACTTCAATTATTGCTATTTTATTCTCAATTGCAACAGCCTCTTTTGTATTTGAAAATTACTATAATCTAAATAATTTAGCCTCACTTGCAACAAAAGAGGAACTTTTAAAAGCAATTTTACCTTTGACATATTATATTTTGCCAGTTGCATTTTTAGAAATGGTAATTTCATTTCTGTTCTTGAGACGAATAAATACAACTTACACTAAAAATGAAACTCTAACTTTAGATAAAAATGAGTTATTTAAAGGAAAACTTCTATCTAAAAATATAGAAACAATTTTTGCAAATAATATTATTTCTTTATCTGTAATTGGATTATCAGTATTTTGGGGAGTTTCTCAAGCTTTAATGGCAGTTTTTCCATCTTATGTAAAAGAGTATTTAGGAATAACTGACGTGTTTATGATAAATGGTGTTATTGGAGCTTCTGGAATTGGAATTGCCATTGGTTCAATTTTATATTCAAAAATTTCAAAACACTATATAGAAATAGGAACAATTCCCCTTGCAGCTTTGGGAATGGCTTTGATGATTTATATTTCAACAGTTGTTCAAACTCCACTTCTTTTAGGAATTAGTTTTTTAGTGTTTGGAATTTTTGGTGGTTTATTTGTCGTTCCTTTAAATGCCTTGATTCAATTTAATGCAAAAAAGAGAGTTTTAGGAACTATACTTGCTGGAAATAACTGGTTTAATTCATTAGCTATGTTTTTGATGTTGGCATTAACAACAACAGTTTCATATTATGAATTAGACCCATTAAATACGCTTTATTTGATTTTATTAATTACAGTTATTGGAACATTTTATACAATTTATAAATTACCACAATCTTTGATTTTACTTTTCTTAAAAAGAATTGTTGGATTAAAATATAAACTTGAAGTAAATGGAGTAAAAAATATTCCAGCATCTGGAGGGGTTTTACTTTTAGGAAATCATATTTCATGGATAGATTGGGCTGTTGTTTTAATGGCAACACCAAGGGAAGTGAGATTTGTAATGCATAAACCAATTTATGAGAAATGGTATTTAAATTGGCTATTAAAAATCTTCAAAGCAATTCCAATTTCAAATGGTTCAAGTAAAAACACAATTCAAACAATAGCAAAAGAGTTGGATGCTGGAAATGTAGTTGTTGTTTTTCCTGAGGGTGCAATTACAAGAAATGGACATTTAGGAGAGTTTAAAAAAGGTTTTGAAAAAATATTGGAACTAACAACTACAGATGTAATAGTTGTTCCTTTTTATATTCGAGGGCTTTGGGAATCAATGTTTTCACGAGCTAGTAAAAAGTTTAAAAAATCAAATAAAACAAATAATGTAACAGTATCATTTTCAAGAATGATGAGAAAAGAAAAAGCAAATATTGTAAGTGTAAAACAAGAGCTTATAAAATTATCTACAAAATCATGGCAAGAACACATTCGTGATTTAAAACCACTAAATGAAACTATCTTTGATAGATTAAAAGAAGTTGGTTCAAACATGATTTTTGCAGATTCAACTGGACTTGAATTAAGTGGAGAGAGATTTTTAACACTCTCTATTTTATTTAAAAATTTGTTAAAGCCTCAAATTAAAGGGCAAAATATAGGTTTATTACTTCCATCTACTGCTGCTGGAGCATTTATTAATTATGCGGTTTTGATGATGGGGAAAACTATAATAAATTTAAATTATACAAGTGAATTAAACTCTTTAAAAACAGCTGTTCAAACGGCTCAAATAAAAACTATTATTGCTTCAAAAAAGTTTATTGAAAAACTAGAAAATAAAGGCATAAATATAAAAGAGATTCTTGAGTTGGTTGAAGTTATTTATGTGGAAGATTTAAAAGAGAAAATTTCTAGACCAAAAGGAATAGTTACATATTTTAGTGTGAAGTTAATGCCAAGTTTTATATTAAAAGCATTTCATTTAATAAAAACATCGAAAAGTGATACAGTTTTAATTTTATTCTCATCAGGAAGTGAGGGAACTCCAAAAGGTGTGGAATTAAGTGGAGATAATATTTTAGGAAATTCTCAACAAATAGCAAATATTATCAATGCTTCTGATGATGATATTATGGTAGGTTCTTTACCTTTATTTCATGCTTTTGGAATAGTTGTTACTACATTCTTACCTTTGATTGAGGGAATAAAATGTGTTTGTCATCCTGATCCAACAGATGGTTTGGGAATTGGGAAATTAGTTTCTCAATATAAAGCCACAATAATGACTGGAACTTCTACATTTTTTAGACTTTATACAAAAAATTCAAAAGTTCATCCTTTGATGTTTGAAAGTCTGCGACTTTGTGTGGCAGGTGCTGAAAAACTGCGAGAAGATGTAAGATACGATTTTAAAAAGAAATTTGGAAAAGATATTCTTGAAGGTTATGGAACAAGTGAAACTTCACCAGTTGCTGCTTGTAATTTACCTGATGTTTTAGCTCCTGATTTTTCTGTTCAAGTTGGAAATAAAATAGGAACAGTTGGAATGGCAATTCCTGGAACTACAATAAAAATAGTTGATCCTCAAACTTTTGAAGAGTTAGCTACACATGAAGAGGGAATGATTCTAATTTGTGGTATTCAAGTAATGAAAGGGTATTTAAATGATGAGGTAAAAACTTCACAAGTTCTAAAAAAATTAAAAGGCAAAACTTATTATATTACAGGGGACAAAGGACGATTGGATGAAGATGGTTTTTTAACTATTGTTGATAGATATTCAAGATTTGCAAAACTTGGTGGTGAGATGATAAGTCTTGGAGCAGTAGAAGAGAAAATCTCAAAAATTATAGCTTTAGATGAAGACTCATTGGTTGATTTTATTGTAACTTCTGTTGAAGATGAAAAAAAAGGTGAAAAGATTGTTCTTTTAATTTCAAATGTAAATGAAGAGTTTGTAACAAACCTAAAAGAGAAAATGATAAATAGCTTTGATAATAAATTAATGATTCCATCTACAATAAAAATTGTAGAAGATATTCCAAAACTAGGAACTGGGAAAAAAGATTTTAAAGGAGCAAAAGAGTTAGCTTTGAGCTAACTCTTTTTGTTTATCAAAAGTAATAGTAAAACAAGCTCCTGTGTAAGTTTTATTTTCATATTCATAGGTTTTGTTTGAAGCAATTATGTGAGCATTATGGTGCTCTGTAATAATTTGATGGGCAATAGATAAACCAATTCCCGTTCCAATACTTTTGTGTTTTGTTGTAAAGTATGGCTCAAATATTTTATCCATAACACTCTCAATAATTCCTCCTGCATTATCTTTAATCTCTAAGATAAAATTATTGTTTGTACTTTTTGTTTTTATAAAAATAAGTCTCTCTTCATTCTCTTTAAGTTTCTCTTTTATAGCATCTTTTGAATTATTTATAATATTTATTAAAGCTTGAATAAGTTGATTTTCATAACCAATAATTTTTATATCATCTTCAAGATTTAGAACGACATTGATATTATGAGTTACCATTGAAGGATTTAGTATTGATAGAGTTTTATTAATAACATTTGAGATTTGTACTTCAGTTTTTTCATTTGAATTTTTTATAAAATTCCTAAAATCATCAATTGTATTTGACAGATATGTTGTTTGTTTTATTATATTATCCATATCAGGAATAATATTTTTTTCATTAAACTGTCCAAACTCAACTTGTACTTTTATTCCACTTGCAATTGTTGAAATAAGGCTTAATGGTTGTCTCCATTGGTGTGCAATATTTCCTATCATTTCACCCATTGAAGCAAGTTTTGATTGAGATTCCATTAGTTTATGTTGGGTAATATCTTTTATACTTAAAAGAATTCTTTTTTTATCAGGAAGTAAAACCATTGACATATTAACTGATAAATGTAAGTTGTCTTTTACAATACATGTTTTTTCAAAATCTACAACAGAGCCATTTTCTATGATATTAGCTAATGCTTCTTCTGCTCTTTTAACATCTTCAGGGGCTGTTAGTTTAATACAAGAAGTATTTAATAACTCATCTTCTGAGAAACCGGTCATCTTTTTATAAGATTCATTAATTTTTAGAAAATTGCTCTCTAAGTCTACAATTGCCAATCCATCAATTGAATAGTTGAAAATTGTTTCAAGTTCATTTTTTTGTTCTTCAATTTGTTTTTGAATTTTTATTTTATCTGTTACATCATAGAACCAACCAATAACAGCTTTTTCATTATCATAAATAATATTCATGTAAGATGCTATTACCCATACTTCAGAATCATTTATATTTAGAAGTATCAATTTATTTTCAATTTTTTCATTTTTATCTAAAGAGTTTAGAATATCTCTATAGATTGATTCATTTAAATAATAAATTTTTGGATTTTTTTCTAGTAATTCTTTTTCTTGAATATTTAATAATCTTAAATATGCACTATTTGCAAAAACAATTTTTTGCCCATTATTTGTAGCAATTCTTACAGCAATAGGACTCATTTCTAAAAGTGATTTAAGTTTCCTTTCATTTTCTTTTAAAATATTTCTTGAGGTTTTTATGGATTTAATCATGTTATTCATAGTATTAGAAAGAGTAAAAATCTCTTTTGAGCCATTTGATGAAAATTCATTAGTTGGTATTCCATCTTTATCAGCATTATTTATTACTTCAATCATTTTATCAAGGGGTTTTAATACAAAATATTGAATAGTAAAGAATAGTAAAAGAATTAATATTAAAGATACAGAAATTGTTTCCTTTATGGTATTAAATACAATTTTATCTAGTTCTTTATTTAGAACTTTATCTGAAATATAAATACTAATTGTTCCAATTTTTTTAGATTCTTGATCTGTTATATCAAAATGTTTTTCATAAAATACTTTGGATATGGATTTTTTATTTAATTCATTTGTATAATCATAGTCAATAATATTCCAGTTTTTATCCCTTATCTTTCCTATAGTTTCATACTCTTTACCCTCAAGTTTTCCCATATTATAATCTTTTACAACAATTGCAAACAAAATCTCATTTGATGCCATTTCATTATTTAAAAGTTTTTCATACTCATTTATGGCATAAGAATTAATAAGATAGCCAATATTATTTTTTAATTTAATAAGTACATTATTAGAGTCATTTTTTATTATATTAATAAGATTATTTTTTGTTGTTATATAGTTAATTGATGAATTTATAGTAATTATAAGAACTACAGTTAAAACAATAATTGGAGTTAAAATAAAATATAAAGATTTTTTCATGTTATTCATTATTTGTTACTCGATTGAATTTTAATATTTGTTTTACTATCAATTCCAAAAACATTTCTTTTAATAATTGTTAAATTATTCTCAATATTTTCTTTCGAAATAGCTAAAACAGGTAACTTATTGTTTTTTTCTATATCTTGATTATTTAAATATTTATTCATATTTTCAACAGCTTTTTCACCCATTAAAAAAGGTTGTTGCATTGCTGAACCTACGAGAGTATTATTTTTAATAAGTTCTAAAAATTCAGGTTCTGCATCAAATGTTAGAAGTAATATTTTATCTTTTTTACCACTATCATTAATAGCATCTAAAGCACTTTGATATTTATCTGAACCTTGAAGCCATAGGGCATTCAGATTTGGGTTTTCATTTATTAATTCTTTTGTGAAATTGTAAGTTTCTTCTTTTGAAAAAGTGATTTGTTGTTTTATATTTGCACCACTTATTGATGATTCATCCATTGCTTTCATAAAACCAGCAGTTCTTTCTTGTCCATTTAATCTTTTTTGAGGAATTGCAATAATTGCAACTTTTGGATTTTGAATATTTAAAGTTAAGATTTTGTTTGATAAAACTTTTCCTATTTCATAAGCACCACTTTTATTATCAGAAGAGATATAAGAGATATATTCCCCAGAGTCAGTACCAATATCAGCAATTACAACAGGAAGATTTGCTTTTTTAGCAAGTTTCAAAACAGTAGCACATGAAGAAGAGTTGTTTGGAGATATTATAATTCCAGATATATTACTTTTTATTGCTTTTATTGTATTTTCGAGTTCAGTTTTTATATCATTTTGAGAGTTGTAAATTTCAATTTCATAACCTAACTTTATAGCACTATTTTTAGCACCTCTTAACATAATATCCCAAAAAGGAATAGATGTATCAGAAACAATATAGGCTAATTTTTTTTTCTCAAATGAGTTTGCGAATAGAGTAGAAAAGTTTAATACAACTAAAAAAAATAATAAAATTTTTAGAACTTTCATTTTAGGACCTTAACATAAATACTAAGATCCTTATTCTAGCATATTAAATGAAATAATAAAATTATTTTTAAATTATTATAATTAATCTTCCGTATCACTTATGCACATAAGATTTACTATTTCTTCTTGTTTTGAACAGAAATTTCCATTTTTCTCTATCAATATTAAGTCCCTTGCATAACCATTTAAAGTATGTAATTTTGCACTTTCAATTTCAACTTTAAAATCATCAAATATTCTAGCAATATAGGCAAATAAACCTTTTTGGTCTTTTGCTATAATTTGCATTGACGCTAAATAAGCTGTATGATTACAATCAATTTTAATATCATCTTTTCTAATAAGTGGTGTTTTAGCCGTAGTTGTTTTACTCATATCAAATGAATCTTTTATAATCTCTTCAATCAAAAATAAATCTTCATCATCTATTTTCTCAGAGAAAGTAATTTCAAAGGCTTTTTTATTATCATAAAGTTTAAAAATATTCATGGCTGCAATATTTAAAAATTCTAATTTTCCTAATAAATATCCTAGATTTAAAGGAGATTTTCTAATAATTCTAATAGTTAATTGGGTTTCATTTGTAATTTTATAAATGTATGTTTCAACATCTTTTGCTTTTATTCCAATATCTAAAATTTCTTCAGCCTTTAATCTTAAAAAGATTTGATTAGATGCAATGTACATAATTTTCTTTTGAAGATTCATAGGTAATTCTTTGTATCTATCAAGATTTTTAATTGCATTTTGTTTTGCTATTCTTCTTCTACTTTCATTTAAAAATTCCTCATTTTCAAATGCTGGAAGCGATTGTAAATAGAGTTGTTTTAAAAGTGATGCAGTTGAGCTATTAAAAATATTTTTACCAACGGCTGAAATATCGCAATATGTAATCACATATAACATTTTTAGAGCTTCTTTTGTTTTTATAAGACCAGTGAAATTTAGAATTGTTTTTTCAGAATAAATATCTTCATGGGTTGCCATGTATGACATTGTATTATGGTATCTAACAAGTCTAGCTCCAAGTTTTATAAACTCTTCAGCAAAATCAAAAGATTTCATCATACTTTTAAATAATTTTTCTCCAACTATATGATGATCATCTGTTCTTCCTTTTCCAATATCATGAAAAAATGATACTAATCTAACTAAAATTTTTTGTTCATTTGTTAACTCTTCAAAGATTGATTTGATATAACTATCTTCAATATTTTGAGAAAATTTCAGTGTTTTAATTGAGTGAATATCAACAGGATGTCTATGATAACCATCAAATTGAGGTTGGTCAATTATTTTTTTCGTACTTGGAAGTACAGCTTGAAATAATCCAGCATTATAAATTAGTTTCATCAAAGGGTATAGATTTGGTTTAGATAAAATTGTTTTTATATTTTTCTTTAACTCTTTTGTTTGAACTTTTGGTAATTTTGAACGACTTGCATAATAGATATAAGACCTATCAAATCTTTCAACACTTGAAGGAAGTTCAATTAACTCTTTTAATAGAGTATTTAAAGTTTGGCTTTTTCTATGGAAAGAGCAAAATAGAGTATTTTCAATTATATAAAGATTTTTTTTGAATCTTAATTCTTTTAATTTTGGAATATTTGATGCTTCAAAGATAATTGATCTTGTAAATTTCTTTACCATAGTTGCTGTAAAACTGTGTATTATATGTAAAGATGAGATGATTTTTGACATACACTGTCTGTCTTTAGTGTATCTAGATTTATTTTTAAATCCAAGTTTAGAACTTAAATCTGGCAAAATATCAAAAGTAACTTGGTCTTGTTTTTTTCTTGCGATATTATGTAAAGCATTTCTTACTTGAAATATAAACTCTAAAGATTGTCTATATTTTTTATATTCATCTTCTGTAAATTGAGTACCAATTAAATCTTTTGTATTTGTAACTCCATACATAATATTTGCCATCCAATACATCATATTAGATTCTCTAATTCCACCATATCCATCTTTGATATTTGGTTCCATTTTAAGTGGATATTTTAAAAGTCTTTGTTTATGTTCCTCTAGTTTGTCTAAAACAAACTCTTTTTGATTTGTTTTTCTAATTTTTATTAAAACATTTTCATATCCATACCAAAGGATTTTTGAACCATAAATTAATCTTGATTCTAAAATAGAACTTTTTATAGTTATATCTTCTTTTACAGCATCTGAAACTTCATTTAGTTCATGAACTCTTGAACCTAATTTTAATCCACAATCCCAAGCAAGAGTTATGAACTCTTCCATAATTGTTTTTAGATTATAACCTTTTACATTTTCGTATAAAATCATAATATCAATATCTGAATAGATACAAAGTTGTTCTCTTCCATAAGAACCCAATGCAATCAAAGAAATAGGAATTGAAGTACTCATTGGTTGATGAGAAGCAAAGTTTTTTCGCAAAATATATTTGTAAAGTAAGATTAAAAACTTATCAGTATGTTTTGTATGTTTTATGAAAAAATCTTTTCCACCTGTTGTTTCAACAGTAGTATCTATTGAGTCTAGATAGTTTTTATAGTAAGTTTTAAAAATCTTTGAAATCTGAAAATCTGTAGCATTGTTTGAAATTAATTCTTCAATTTGTATATTTAAATCTGTCATAATAAATCTTTATATATTTCCAATTTCTTTCTTAATGTAATTCTATTTAATCCCAAATGTTTAGCTATTTGAACTTGAGATTTATATTTTTTCGTAGAGGCTTTTAATAGAGGAACTTCAAAAATATATGATAAATCCTTATAAGAGTTTTCACCTTTTAAATTTTCACTTAAATATTTTTCTAAGAACATTAAAATTTCATGTTCTCCAATTGTTTCAAAGAGGTATGAAAAATAGATTGATTTTCTTAGACTATGAGTGTTGTTTGATATATTAACGATTAATTTTGATGAAGGAATTTTTGGTAAATCTAAAATAGAACTTGCTTCCTGTGAAAATTTATTTACTAAAGCTTTTGTATCTTCTTCTCTTTTACTAAGATTTGGTATTTCAAGATTGATTGAAAAAATATCTTTTAATCTTTGATTTAAGTTTTCTGTATTTGAAATAGCAATTACTCTGATATTATTATCTTCTAACCATTTTAAAAATAGGTCAATATTTGTTATTTCATTTATTTTGTCAATTATTATTGCTTCATTTTGTAAAAGAAGAATATCATCACTAATATCCTTTTGTAAATTTTTAGCATCATAAATATCAGAATTTGGTAATATATATTTTGCTAGAGATTTTTTTCCTGTACCTGCATTCCCTAAAATTAGGGCATTAACCTGAACAGCTTGTAAAAGTTTAGCCGAATTTAATATTTCTCTTGAAATTCCATCTTCTGCAATAAAATCTTGCATAATTACCACCTCTTTTTTTAATCGTTACTTTAATAGATTAAAAAATATTATACTGTATAAAAACAAAAAGTTTATATTTTATTGTATATAAAATATACTTTTATTAAATTGAAATTATAAAATAATAACTTTTTAATTTAGTAGGATATAATAATAAAATAAGTTTATTCTAAAGAGATAGTTTTGAAAAAAAATAAATATATTCTAGGTATGATAATTTCATTGATTTTAGTAACGTTGTTTTCCATTTTTATAGGAATATATTTTATTTTAGAAAAAGAGAAAGATTTACTAGAGAAAAGATATAGTGATTTAACAACTACTCTAAAAGAGAAAGTTCATTCTTTAATTCATACAAAAGAGAATGCGACCTTATCAATAGCTATTGCACTTGCTGAAAATGATAAAATTAGAAGAGCTTTATTAGGTGAAGAGATATATGATTTAAATGAATTATCAAAAAATTTAAATGAATATACAGATTTTAAAAATGTTTGGTTTCAACTTATTGATAAAGATGGAGTTTCAGTTTATAGAAGTTGGACAAATGATAGATTTGATAAGATTAAGAATTTAAGATTAGATTTACAAGAGTTATATAAAAATCCCCAAATAAAAAGCACAATTAGTATAGGAAAATTTGATATTACTTTTAAATCAATAGTCCCAATATACCAAAATAATCAGTTTTTAGGTGTGTTAGATATAGTTACTCACTTTAATTCAATTACAAATGCTTTAAATGATTCTGATAAATTGGAATCTTTAGTTATTGTAGAAAAAGAGTTTACTAAACAGTTAAAAGAACAGAGTTTTTCTAAAATATTTTTACAAAACTATTATGTTGCTAATGTTTCTGCTAATAAAGAAATATTAGATTATTTAGATAAACAAGATTTAGAAACAATGTTTGAATTAGAAAATTATTTAATAAAAGATAATAATCTAATAATTAATGTTCCTATAATTGACTCAGGAAAAAAATTAGCAAATTTTTTAATAATTAAAGATTTAAAAACTATAGATACTTTGGAAATAGAACAATTTAAAATTCATGCTTTTTGGTATTTGGCATTTTTTATTGCACTATTATGTTCAACAATCTCTTTTATAGGTTATTTTATTTATTCGAAAAAACTAAAAGAGCTAAACTCTTCTTTAGAACAAACAGTAAGTAGTGAGATTTTAAAAAATGATGAAAAAAATAGAATCTTATTTCAGCAAAATAAAATGGCAGCTATGGGAGAAATGATTGAAAATATTGCCCATCAATGGAGACAACCACTATCAGTTATCACAACTGTAGCATCTTCTTTAAAACTAAAAAAAGAGTATGATATTTTAAGTGATGAAGAATATAATCAAGACTTAAATCATATCGTAGAAACTGCAAATTATTTATCAAATACAATTGATGATTTTAGATACTATTTTTCGCCAAACAAAGATAAAAATTTATTTAATACAAAAGGTTTGATAAATCGATGTATAAATATAATAAATATAGATTTTACAAATAAACATATAAAAATTGTTCAAAATATTGAAGAATTAACTATGTTTAATTTTGAGAATGAGTTACTACAAGTAATGATAAATATTCTAAATAATTCAAAGGATGAATTAATAAAAATCGAAAATGAACAAGATAGAGTGGTTTTTATTGATTTATATAAAAATAAGAGTGAACTGATAATAAAAATTAAAGATAGTGCTGGTGGAATACCAACAGAAATTATTGATAGAGTATTTGAGCCTTATTTTACAACAAAACATAAAAGTAAAGGTACTGGAATTGGGCTTTATATGTGTGAAGAGATAATCACAAAACATATAAAAGGGAAAATAAAAGTTTCCAATGAAGAGTATATTTATGAAGATAAAAGTTTTACTGGCGCTTTATTTGAAATATCAATTCCAATTGAGTAAAGAGTTTTAGACTCTTTACTCTTAAAATTTATTCAGTAAGAGAATCCGGTTTTTTATTTGAGTAGTGAATGAATATTGTTAATGAAATTAAAATTAACGCGATTCCCGCAATCAAATAAAAGGCATTTATCATTTGTACATAATCATTAATCGCAATTTTAAATACAACAATTAAAGCTTCAATAGAAAGAGCAATAATAATAGTAGTTAAAAACTTTGTTAAAATTTTTGTTTCAACTTTTGAATTTTTTGAATATGATTTAAAAAATACTTCTTGTTCTAAAATCGTTTTTGCTAAGTCAAATATTGCAATACTCAAGGTTAATGCAATAATAGGTTTAAATATCATCTCTAAAGATAAATCATGATTAGATAATAAATAAGCGACAAAATCATACAGTGAGAATACAATAGTTAACAGTGATAAAATTATCATTGAAAATCCTGCAACTATATAAAAAACTTTTGTGATACTATGGAAAGGTTTATTTAGTTCAATCAGATTTAATTTTTGTAATAAAATATCTATTTGAAAATCTAAAAAAAATATTTCATCTCCCTCTTTTATTGTAACGGTCACACAATTACTACTTGTTGCACTACTAATATATGGTGTTGAAAAAGCAATATTAGACTCTTTAAAATGCAACTTTGATATTAAATGAGATCTATCTTTCCCACTTGCACTATCATCTGTTTTATATCTATAGAAGTTTTGAGAAGTTTGAATTTTTGTATCTTTATTTACAATGTAAACAAGTTCTAAAGAAGGAAATATCTTATAAAGTTGAGCAAAATTATTTTTCTTATGATTAGATAAAATTCCCGAATTTCTTAAACTTTCTTGTAAAAAATATTCAATGTCTTCTTGATGTTCTATATATGTTTCGAAAAATTCTTTCATATTTAATCCTGTATATTTTTTATCATATTATACAGGATTAATGAAAAGCCATAAGTACTATTTTGTATACAATTCATACAAATAGAGTATTAAAAGGGGGAGAATTAATCTTTTTTGATATTAAATTCTTTTATCATATTATCAGCTAATAATCTTAAATTAACAATATCAACTTCTTTTTCTACACCTTTTGTGAGTGTTAAAATATTTGGGTGAAATTTTTCAAGAAATTGCAAAATTTTCGGATCTTTTTTTAGGTTATTATTTACTAAAGCACCAACATCAAGCATTTCAATAACTAAATCTTTTTTACCCATAAATGCAGCATAATTAATTGGTCTAATTCCATATCTATCCGGTATATTAACAATCTCATTATTGTAGTGGTGTAGTAGTCTAAAATATTTTGTAGTATTTTTCCAAATGCAAGTATGAATAAGACTTCTTCCTTGTTTATCAGTAGTAAAACAATCAGCTCTCATTTCTAAAAGAAGTCTAATTGTATATTCACATTTTTCACCAACAGCTACATGTAAAGCGGTTAGACCTTCATTATTTTTTGCATTTATATCAATACCTGCATTTAAAAGACTTTTTATTGTATTTAAGTAGAGTTTTTTATCTTTAATAGGATTTTCATTATTAAAATTCATAAGTTTGAAAATAATGTTATTCCCATCTTTATCTCTTTGATTTAAGTTAATATTTTTAGTTCTAAGTAATTTAAATAGTTTGAAGTTAAAATGAACAATTGCATCAAAAAATAAAGGTTCACCTTTTGAATTTAATTTATTAATATCAACATTATAATTTCTTAAAATATTTTCTAAAACATGAGCATATTCACCATCTTCATTTAATGATATTTCATAGTCAAACTCTAATGGTTTTCTATTTTCTGAATATAAAATTATGTCAATTAATATTTCAATAATTGATTTACCTGATTGATTCACTAAATCAGGATTTGCACCCTTTTCTAAATATAATTTTATTAAATCACTATTTCTAATACCATTTAAAACTAAAATTAATAAAACTGTATCACCTTGATTATTTTGGTGATTTAAATTTATATTGCAATCTTCTAAGAAACCTGTAATTAACTCTCTATCTTCACTTCTTGTTGCCATAAAGAAAGCATTTTCATTATTATTGTCTAAGGCATCTACATTTACACCTAATCTGATTAATTCTTTAATCATTTCTAAGTGACTCGTTCTCATCTCAATATTGTCTTTAGGTGTATTTAAAAAATAATTTATAGATTCCATTAAAAGTGTTTTATTATCACCACTTTTACTATTTATGTTACAACCTAAATGAACAGCTTTTTCTAATAAAGAGATATTTTTTATACCTTTTGATATTGCATAAAAAAGAAAATTTTTACCATTTTTATCTAAAATTGTGGGATTTGCTCCTAAATCCATAAGAAGTAATGCTAATTCATTATTTTTTAAAACACTTTCTTTATGTAAAATTGTATTTCTATCTTCATTAACTTGGTTTATATTAACTTCTTTTAATGAACCAACTTTTTTTATAATATCAATATTACCATTTGCAACAGCATCAAATATTAAGTTATTACCATGAATATCACAATTTCCTAAAGCTTTGGTAACTTGTATTAAATAATTCACAATTCTGTTATTTGCACTAATAACTGCATCTTGTAAAGCAGTTCGATTATGGATATTTAGGTGGTTAATATTTACTTTATTATCTATAAGAGTTTGTAATATAGCACTACTTTTTGCATGAATTGCATAAAAAATCGCAGTCTCTTTTTGAGCATTTTCAACTTCTATATTTATTCCGTTAGCAATAAGCCAAAGCACTGATTGAAATAAATCTTTTTTACAGCAATAATGTAAAATATGTTCATCATGAAAATACAGATTATTTAAATCAATGTTAAGCTCTCTATACATTTTATTAAGCTTTTCTGTATCCATATTTAAATTTAATAATTCTTTTAAAAAATCTTCCTCTGTAGCATTTCCCTTATTCAGGAGTTTTTTGAACATAATACCAACCCATATTTATATAATATAATTTAATTATGATTATATAATAAAAAAACTGAGTTCTAAGCTTTAAGATGATAAATATTTAATAAATAATTATATGTATATATAATAAACAGTAAAAAGCCCATAATATGATACAAAATTTATATAATTTAGTATAAGAATTAATAAAAGGGCTTGTATGGAAAATTTTGCTGATGTAAAATATATTTTAGATGGTTTTTTGTTTATATTTGCAGGAATTCTTGTTATGTGGATGGCAGCTGGATTTGCAATGTTAGAATCAGGATTAACAAGAAGTAAAAACACTGCCACTGTATTAACAAAAAATATTGCGCTATTTGCAATATCATCTATTATGTTTTATTTTATAGGATACAACTTCATGTATGGAGAAGGGAATGTCTTTATTGGTAGTGGAGCAATGTTATCAGGTAAAACAAGTGAAGAATTAGGATATCCAGTAATGGCAGATTTCTTTTTTCAAGTGGTATTTGTAGCGACTTCAGCATCAGTTATTTCTGGAACAATAGCAGAAAGAATGAAATTATGGCCATTTTTAGTATTTACAATTATTTTATCTGGTGTGATATATCCAATTCAAGGTCATTGGTCATGGGGAGGATCTGAATTAGGTGGATTAATTTCTGACTTTTCAGATTTTGCAGGTTCAACTGTTGTTCACTCTGTTGGTGGATGGGCAGCTCTTGCTGGTGTTTTAATCTTAGGTGCAAGAAAAGGTAAATATGGAAAGGATGGACAAATAAGACCACTTCCAGGTTCTAATCTTCCTATGGCAACATTGGGAACATTTATTTTATGGATGGGATGGTTTGGTTTTAATGGTGGTTCTCAATTAGCATTAGGTTCAAAAGAAGATATTGATGGAATTGCTTCAGTAATTGCAAGTACAAATATGGCCGCATGTGCAGGTGCTCTAATTGCAGCTGTATTAACGCAACTTATTTATAAAAAAGTTGATTTAACAATGGTTTTAAATGGTACATTAGCAGGTCTTGTTTCTTGTACAGCAGGTCCTAATTTAGGAATTAATGTAGCATTAATAGAAGGATTAGTTGGTGGTGCATTAGTTGTGTTTGCTATTCCATTCTTTGATAAAATAAGAGTAGATGATCCAGTAGGTGCTTTATCAGTTCATTTAGTTGCTGGTATTTGGGGAACACTTGCTGTTGGAATTTTTAATCCTGAAGTTACACTTTTAGCACAAGTTAAAGGTATTATTGTAATTGGTGCATTTGTTTTTATATCATCATTTATCGTATGGAAAGTATTAGATTTGGTCGTTGGATTAAGGGTTGATGAGGAAATTGAAGTAAATGGTTTAGATATTCATGAAACAGGACTTGAAGCATATCCAGAATTTAAAAGAGCATAATTAAGGAAAAATGATGAAAAAAATTGAAGTAATAATAAAACCTTTTAAACTAGAAGATGTAAAAGACGCTTTAGTAGAAGCAGGGATTACAGGTATGAGTGTATATGATGTAAAAGGTTATGGAAGACAACAAGGACATAGTGAGCTATATAGAGGAGCTGAGTATGTAGTAGATTTTCTACCAAAAATAAAAATAGATATCGTAGTAAAAGATGATATGGTAGAATCAGTAATAAACGCAATAGTAGGTTCAGCAAAAACTAGGAAAATCGGAGATGGAAAAATATTTGTTTCATCTTTAGATGAAGTAGTTAGAATCAGAACTGAAGAAAGAGGTAGCGAAGCTGTTTAATTTTATTGCAAAAGTATATTTTTCTTTTAAATGTATAATTTTTATACACTAAATATTTTCTATATATTTTCTATACTGTTATAATATCCTAAAAAATTAAGGAATATTAATGAGTATAGAATCTATCTCTTACATTATTAACACTTTGTATGCAATTTTTGCAATGACATTAATAATTTTTATGGTTCCAGGTTTTGCAATGTTGGAAGCAGGAATTGTTAGAACAAAAAATGTATCAGCAGTGTTAACTATAAATACACTTATTTATGCTATTGCTTCTTTGTGTTTTTTACTATATGGTTACTCTTTGGCATTTGGTGAATTTGGTAGTGATACAATGAGTAAATGGGCGGCATTTTTATTTCAAATGGCATTTGTTGGTAAAGTTGTAAATATTATGAGTGGTGGGGTTAGTGAAAGAGCAAAAATTATACCTTTAATGCTTTTTACTGTAGTTATGGCTTCATTTTTATATCCACTAATTGTAAACATCACTTGGGGTGCAAACTTTCTTAAGGGAACAATCCTAGAATTATCAATGCATGATTTAGCAGGTTCAACAGTAATTCACAGTACTGGTGGTTGGGCATTATTAGCAGCTATTATGATAATTGGTGCAAGACGTGGAAGATATACAAAAGAGGGTGGAATAAGAGTAATTCCCGCTTCAAATATTCCTCTTATGACATTAGGTGCATTTTTATTATGGATTGGTTGGTTTGGATTTAATGGTGGAAGTATAGGAACAATTGCAAGTAAGGAAAATGCAGATTTAGTTGCACTTACAATTATGAATACAAATACTGCAGGATTAAGTGGAGCAATAATTGTTGCAATCATTATGCAAATTGTTTATAAAAAACTTGATTTAACAATGATTTTAAATGGTGCATTAGGTGGATTAGTTGCAATAACAGCAGGTCCTGAATTATATGATATCTATACACCAATATTTATTGGTGCATTTGGTGGATGTTTAGTTGTAATGGGAGTATCATTTTTTGATAAGTTAAGAATTGACGATCCAGTTGGTGCATTATCTGTACATCTTTTGAATGGTATTTGGGGAACAATCGCTGTTGGTATTTTTGCTTCAAATGGAGATAATATTACATTATTGGGACAATTAAAAGGGATTATACTTATTGGTATTTTTGCTTTTGTTAGTTCATTTATAGTACTATACATAATAAATAAAATAATGCCTTTAAGAGCTGGAAGTGATGAAGAAATGCAAGGATTAGATGTAGAAGAGTGTGGTATTGAAGCTTATCCTGAATTTAAGCGTGCATTCTAATATTAATTTAAAAAAATTTTGTTAAAATATAAGAACTAAAAAAAGGATTAATAGTGAAAAAAATTGAAGCTGTAATTAAACCATTTAAACTTGAAGATGTAAAAGATGCATTAGCACAAGCTGGTGTAACTGGAATGACTGTATCTGATGTTAAAGGTTATGGAAGACAACAAGGGCATAGCGAGTTATATAGAGGTGCTGAGTATGTGGTTGATTTTTTACCTAAAATTAAATTAGAACTAATTGTTGCAGATGAAGATGTAGATTCTATCATTTCTGTAATCATTGAATCTGCAAAAACAGGAAAAATTGGAGATGGAAAAATCTTTATTTCACCTATTGAGAAGATTGTAAGAATTAGAACTGGTGAGCAAGATGAGGAAGCAATCTAATGTCAGATATTTCATCTTTTGAGATAAATGAACCTTTAGATATGCATCTTCACCTAAGAGATGGTGATATGTTAAGTCTTGTAGGGCCATTAACATCTGAAACTTTTAGTGGTGCTTTGGTTATGCCAAATTTAGTGCCTCCAATTACTACAAAAGAGGAGTTATTGTCTTATAAACAAAGAATAAAAGATGTTTGTTCAGATGATAACTTTGAACCTTATGTAACCCTATTTTTCAAAAATGATTATTCTTACGAATTTTTGGAAGATATAAAAAATGAGATTATTGCAATTAAACTTTATCCTGCTGGAATTACGACAAATTCTGAGACAGGTGTTGCTTCTATGGATGTTGAAGTATTAAGACCAACTTTAGAATCAATGAGTAAGTTAGGAATTCCTTTATGTATTCATGGTGAAACAAATGGTTTTGTAATGGATAGAGAAAAAGAGTTTATGCCTATTTATGAAGCATTAGCTATTGCTTTCCCTAATCTAAAAATTATTATGGAACATATAACAACAAAAGATGCTATAGAACTACTTGATAAATATGAAAATTTATATGCAACAGTAACATTACATCATTTATTAATTACACTTGATGATGTTGCTGGTGGAATGTTACAACCACATCTTTTTTGTAAACCAATCGCTAAAAAACCTGAAGATAGAGCAGCATTGTTGAATGCAGCTTTAGAAGCACACCCAAAATTAATGTTTGGAAGTGATTCAGCTCCTCATCCAAAACATAAAAAAGAGTCTTGTGGATGTGCTGCTGGTGTTTTTACATCACCAATTGCATTACAAGTTTTAACACAACTTTTTGAAAAACATGGAAAATTAAATAATCTAAATAAATTTGTATCTTTAAATGCGCAAATAATTTATAATTTAAATCCAGTGAAAAAAACAGTAAAATTAATTAAAAAAGATTTTATAGTTCCATCTGCTTATGAATACAAAGATGAAAGTGTAGTTCCAATGTATTGGGGTGAAAAATTAGCTTGGAGTATCAAGAGTATAAGTTAAAAAAGATGACTAAAAGTCATCTTTTTGTTCTAATAACTTTCTAATATTTTCAGACATTTCTTTTGCTTTTATTTCTCTTTCTTCTCTCATCGCTCTTAAATTGTCTAAAGTTTCTTGTTTTTCTCTATCTAAGTTAGCTCTTATTTGAATGGCTTTTCTATTGTTTGAAATTCCAGAAATAGCAGAAAACTTTTCTTTTTTATTTATGTAAATTGTAGCAGATGATGATGTTGCATTTTTATTGAACACAATTACATCGTCTATTTTTAAATTTATTATATCAAAAGCTGTTAGTTCAGTTTCTGCCATTATTGCATCTATTCTCATCCTAGCACCAGAAATAAGTGTTTTAATATCTCTCTTTCTACTAGATTTTCTATTTTTTCCTTCACTAAATATTTTTTCAACAACTTTATTTAATAGAGGTTCATAATAAGAAATTGGATAACAAATAGATAAAAATCCAGATTCCTCATCAATTGTAATTTCTAATACAACAAGTAAAACAATTTCATGATCAGATACAATTTGTATTGCATTTGCATTTGTATCTCTTGATTCAATTTTATAGTTTAATCTTGATATATCACTCCATGCTTTATATAGATTTTTTATAAACATTTTATAAAAATGTTCAAGAATTTCAACTTCAATTTCTGTTAATTCTCTATCAATATTATCACTTGTATTTACTGCGCCAGAACCCAATAATTCAGCAATAATTTTATGAGAAATAGCAGGGTTACATTCTATTACAATTCTTCCATCAAGTGGTTTTATTGATAAAGTATTTAATGAAGTAATTTGTGGAATAGATAAAATAAATTCCCCATAAGTCATTTGTTCAATTGAGTATAATTTAACATCAACAATTTTTCTAAGCATAGAAGACAAGTCATTTATAAAATCTCTTAGCATTTTATCATGCATAGCAGAAAAGGCTTTTAATTGTTCAGGAGATATTCTATTTGGTTTTTTAAAATCATAAATAGAATAATTTTTTTCCTTTGAAACAATCCTTTCAATAGGTGTTTCAATATCTTCACCTTGTTCGGCAATATCTAAAAGTGCATCAATTTCATCTTGACTTAAAAATTCAGCCATTCTAGCCTCTTACTTCTATTTCAACATCAATTGCACCCATTTCTTTAATCATCTTTAATGTATCAATGATTTCAGTCATAGGTAATTTCATAACTTTCATTGCTCTTACTAAATCAGATATTGTAGGAGTACCTTTAGTATTAATCATGGCATTATCAATATTTATTACAGGTTTATCTGCAATTTTCACATTATCTCCAATATCAACACCTGGATTTTGTGCAGGGTCTTTCCATCCATCATCACTTAATCCCGATTTATTAATTCTAATTGAAAAAGATGGTCTTGCAATTGTAACTGGATTTATAGGAATATCTCCACCAGTAATCACAGATTCTCTAGCCATATCAACAATAACTTTTTTCTTAAAGATTTCAGCATCAAGCTCAATTCCTTCAACCATTGAAATAAATTTTACAGTAGAAATATTGTCTGGTTTATTTATTTCAATTGTTCTTGTATCAATTGCAGTTGCAAGTTTTTTGCCAAATTTATTGTTTACTTTTGTTTCAATTAAATCAGCATTTCGTGCAGAACTTTTATAAAGACTTAATTGAATAGATTTTTCATCTTTTAAATCATATTCGATTTCATTTTCAACTGTAGCACCATCATAGATGAAACCAGTTGTTTTATTATTTTCATTTGCTACAATTGTCCCTTGTGCTAAGGCGTATACATTTCCATCAACACCCTTTAATTGGGTAATTAAAAGCTCACCATTATCAACAGATTTTGCATCCCCAATTGTTGAAACTTTTACTTTTATTTTATCACCTTGTCTTGAAAAAGGAGGCAAGTCTGCCGTTACCATAACTGCTGCAATATTTTTTGAATTAATTGAACCAGCAGGAATTTTAATGTAAGAATTTCTTAAAAGATTTTGTAAAGATTGCATTGTGAATTTTGATTTATCACCAGTTCCAGCAAGTCCGACAATAAGTCCGTACCCAATCAGTTGATTTTCTCTAATTCCAATTACATTTGAAATATCTTTGATAGTTTGTGAGTACAAAGATGATAATAAAAATGTTACTATTAAAAAGTTTCTCAATATTATCCTCCATTATTTATTGTTTATATTTTATCGAAAATTTAATAAAAAAAGGTATAATCGAAGATAATAAAATTATTTAGCAGGGTTATAAATTGAAGATTTACATTTATGGTAATCAAAGTTTTAAAAAAGAGATACATGAAACATTAGAACATTCAAATATCAAATTTAAACTCGACACTACAACTGTAATTGAGGAAATTAATAGCTTGTCTAAATTAAAAGCAGCTATTAGTGAAAATCCTAATGATATTTATTTAATTGATGATGAAAAAATCATTAAAAAAAATTCACTAAATAAAAAAATAAAATTTTTAGCTCCAAAAGATGGAATAGAAGAAGAATACTTAATTGATAGTGGAATAGCAGATTTATCAATAGATTCTTTAAATGAATTACCTAAATATATAATAAGAAGATATGAAGAATTAAAATTACTTGAGCCTAATACGGCAGAATCTGAAGAAAATAAAATAGAAGAAATTGATTCGGATGATATAGAATTAGATGATGAATTAGCTCAATTATTAGCAAAAGGTGATAAAAAACAAGATTTAACACCTCCTGAAGATTTGAATGATATATTTGGTATGGAAAAAGATATTAATCTTGATGATCTAGATGATATAATTGGAAATGTTGACCTTAATGCTGATAAAAATGAATCAAAAGTTGCTAGTGAATTTGATGATATAGTTAATTTTAATGATAATTTTGGATTAAATAATATATCATTAGACTACGATGACAACGATATTCTGTATAGAGAAGGTAGTGATGAAGATTTATCTAACACTACTCCAAAAGAAAGTGTTGATATATTAAAAGAGTTAGATTTTTTAGGTGAAGAAGTCGAAGAAGATCATAATGAAGAAGTTATGGACTTGGAAAAAATTAATAATGATTTATTTGGTGGTTTCGATTTCCTAAATGAAGAGATACAAGAGACTCCCAAAGCTAAGATAGAAGATGAAGAAATCGATACACTAGAAAGTAATCCATTTAGTGATTTTGATTTTTTAAATGATGATTTAGATGAAGAAGAGATTAGTGAAGATAAAAGAAATCATGATGTTGAAGGAGAAATTGATGCACTAGAAGTTGATCCTTTTAGTGAATTTGATTTTTCAAAAGAAGAAATAATAGAAAATAAAAAAAATAGTGAATCTGTACAAGGGGCTAAAATGAGTGATGAATTTTCTGAATTAGATTCTATAAGTGAAAAAGATTTATTGGAAGCATTAAGTTACAATGTTGGTGGAAGTAATTCTGTAAATGAATATAAACCGATGGTTTCAGAATCAAAAAATGAAACTCTAAGTATTGATAGCTCAAATGTAAATGACCTTTCTGTACTAATTTCTAAATTGTTAAATAATAAAACGTTAGAGATAACAATAAAAATAAAAGATTAAATATGGATTTAATTGCAATTTCTGAAAATACCGTAAAAATTATATTAATTCTTGGATTACCATCATTAATTGTAAGTATGATTATTGGACTAATAATTTCAATTTTTCAAGCAGTAACTCAAATAAGTGATGCTTCGTTATCTTTTGTTCCTAAGATGATTTTTGTATCTGCTTTTATTTTAATTTCACTTCCATGGATTGGTGATCATATAGAGGCATACACTAAAGAATTATGGGATTTAATACTTGTATTTGGGAATAATAATTGATAGATAAATTATATAAATTAAAGAAAAATCAAACAGATCAGAAATTGATGCAAAAAGCATTACTATTATCTAAGATAGAACAGATAAATATAGAAATTGCCTTAACTCAGAATAGAATTGATACTGCAAGTGTGGAAAAACATGGTGCAATTTCAGATTTCATGATTTTAACGATACATAAAAATACTATGAAATCGCATATTCAAAAATTAAACAATGAAAAAAATGGAATAAATATGCAAGTTGAAGTATTATTAAAAGAGATAATTGAACTTCAAAAAGAAGCTGAGCAATTTTCGTATATTTTAGAGGAAGAAAAAAAAGAAGCTATTAAAAAGATTTTGATGGCTGAAGAAGAGGCCTCAAGTGAATATATTCAAAGTAAATATATAAGTAGTCAAAAGGATGTAGTTTGATTAGGGTTTTTTTATTTTTTATCTCTTTAGGAACACTATTATTTGCAGTTGAAGAGACAAGCAGTTCTTTAACAAAACAAAGAATTGAAGTTATGGAGTTGAAGAAGGAACTAAATAGTTTTTATAATGAAAAAGAGACAGAGTATCAACAAAGAAAAAAAGAGTTAGAAAATATTCTTGCTCAAATTGAAAAAGAGAAAAGTATAATACAAAAATTACATGATGAAAATGAACAAACATTAAAAGATATTAAACAAGAAGTTGATAATAAAACTGCAAAAATATATAATGCAATGAAGCCAAAAAATGCTGCAGATATTTTTAATCAGATGATAGGTGAAGGCAAAATTGAAGATGTTTTTGATATAATCATAAAATTAAAAGAGAATAATGTAACACAGATTATGAAATTTTTAAGTGTTTCAAATGCCTCAATGATTACTGAGAAACTTAAAAATTTTAGTGTTAATAATGAGAAAAAGGAATAGTTATGGCAGATGATAATCAAGAAAAAAGTTCAGGTGGTGGAAAGGGCTTAATGATTGTATTAATTGCCTTGGTTGTAGTTCTTATATTAGCAGTAGTTGGGGGTGGTTTTTTCCTTTATTCTCAAGGTGCTTTAGGTGGAAATAATTCTCAATCAGCACAATCTGAAGTTAAAAAAGAAGAATCTTCGGATAAAGCAGATTCTTTTAAAGCTGATATAAATGATTTAGTTTTAAATTTAACAGATTCAAGAGGAAAAGAGAAGTTAATGAAACTCTCTTTTTCAATCAAAAGTAATGAACCAACAATTGCAGCACTTGTTGAGGAGTATAAAGCTGAAATTATTGATGTTGTTATCTCACAAATTAGTTCAAGAAGTTCTGAAGAGTTGTTAACAGTTGGTGGTAAAAATTTATTAAAAGATGAATTGTTACAAGATATAAATAATGTTGTTAATGAAGTTACTAAGACTAAACCTGAAGTAGCAAAAAATAATATTAAACAAATATTATTTACAACTTTTGTAATTAAATAATAATGATAGTTGCAGTAAAAAGAAATAAAAAGCGAACATTATTAAAAATAGTATCTTTAATAGTTTTGGCTGCTATGATAGGCGGATATTATTATCACATGAATAAAAGCTTTCAGGAACAGCAGCAAAAAGAGTTAGAATCAAAACAAGCTTTAAAACTAGAAGAAGATAAAAAAGAGAAAGAAAAAAAAGATATTGAAAATGCAATTCTAAATGAGGTTGAAAAGGCCATTGATTTAGTAGGACAAGAACATATCAGACATGTGAAAATAATTGAAGATAAACTTATTATAATTTGTGAACCAGCAACTAATTTAGATGCATTATTAGTAAGATATGGTGCAATGGCACTTATTAAAAAAACTTTAAATGAAATAATAATAGCAGTTGATATTAATTTTATATTAAAAAGTAGATTAAATGCGAAGTAGTATTATATTAATTTTAATTTCAATAATTTTTAATGCGTGTGCCGATTCAAAACAGGAATTAGAATTTGATAAACCAGAAATTCAAATTCCAAAAAAAATGCCTGAACCAAGAAAAAATAAGGGCTCTTTGTATTCAATACAAGGTGCATCATTATTTGCAGATAAAAAAGATCTTCAAGTTGGGGATATAATTCAAATAGTTATATCAGAAAATACAAAATCTGCTGCAAATAACAAAAGAGAGCTGAATAGTACAAGAAATAATAATTTGGGTGGAGGTTTATTGGCAGCAACAGGAACTAATGGTTTAAGTGGCGCCGTTGGTAGTGCAGCAAATGATTTTAATTCAAATCTAGGTGTAGGTTTTGGAACAAATAGCTCTTCTGCAGATAAAGGAAGTGTTAAAACACAGGTATCTGAGACTTTTTCTAGTACTGTTTCTGCGATAATTGAAGAAACTTATCAAAATGGAAATTATTATATAAAAGGTAAAAAGGAGATGTTAATTGAAGGACAGAAACAAGAAGTAATAATAAGTGGTGTAATAAGACCATATGACATTACTTCTGATAATTCAGTTAACTCTTCACAAATAGCAAATTTAAAATTACTATATGACAAAAATGGTACTGAAGCAGATATCTTAGAAACACCATGGGGTTTAAAATTCATAAGAACTATATGGCCATTTTAATCTAATTTTAAGAAATGTAATGTAATAATTTGAAAAATTATACCAAAAGGAGTCTCAATGCTAGGTACATTAAACGTAGCTCAAACAGGATTAAGTGCAGCACAAAAAGCAGTTGAAAATGTATCTAACAATATAGCAAATGAGAATACTGCTGGATATAAAAAAAGAGTTATACAACTCAGTGAATTGGAACAGATGGATTCGCAATTTACTGGTAGAGGGGTAAATGCAAGTGGAATATATAGAATTACTTCTCAATATACATATGATAAATTAATGTCCGAGAATACAAAATCAAACTATTATGATAAATTGTCTAATATGTTGGGTAATGTTGAATCAATTTTTGCCGAAACAACAGATAGTGGTTTATCTGCAGATTTAAACAGATATTATCAAGCGGTAGAAAATTTAAGAACTAATCCTAATTCACAAGTTTATAAAACGACATTACAAACACAAGGTAGTATTGTTGTAGAATCTTTACAAAATCTTTATACAAGCGTTGAAAAACAACAAGAAACAGAAAAAAAAGAACTCAATGTAAATGTTAATGATGCAAATAATATTTTAAAAGAGATAGGTTCACTAAATGAAAAAATTGAAAAATATGGTGAAACAAATGATTTATTGGATAAACGAGATCAATTAGAATTAGATTTATCAAATTATGCTGATGTTAAAGTAAGTAAAGACAATGGTTATTATGAATTAACATTAGGTGGACAAACTGTAATAAGTAATAATACAAATGTTAGGACTTTAGATGTTGTTGAAGATAATAGTTTACAAAAAGATAAATATACCTTAGTAAATGGTTCTGTTACACCTAATATTGTATATGATGCTTTAAAATATAATGAAGATTTTACTCCAAAAACTATTGATGCTAATGATATTGTAACTTATAAATTGAATAATGAATTTTCAGTATCAGTAACAATGGGGGAGAGTTTAACAGCAGATTGGGACGGTGATCCAAATACAGCTGATACAACACAAACAATTGATCAGAATAATTTAACCAGAGCTTTGGTTTTTAAAATAAATTCAAATGCTGATATGAGAGATTCTATAGTTGCATATAATGGAGATTATTCGATTGACTCAAATGGTAATAAAGTTACCAATAATAATCAAGATAATTTTTTAAGAATTGAATCGAATTTTCCGGGAGTATCTAATCAATTTGATGGAAGAATTAGTATTGAAAAAAGAGATAATACTGATTCTACAATAGTGGATGGCAGAGAGACGATTTATAAGAATGATAGTCAAAGTACTACTGCTGAATCTAAAGTATATATTGCAATTAATGACAAAGAAGTTCCAATTAAAAGTGGTGTACTAAAAGCTCAAATTGAGAATCTTTCATCAGACTCATCTAATAATAAGTATCAAGTCTACCTAGATAAATTGGATTCTTTCGCACAAACATTAGCAGATATATCAGATAAATATATCCAAACAGGAACTAATGAATATATCTATGGAGAAGCGGCAGCAAATGAATCTTTAGGAGTTATAAATTCAACTGGATTGTTTAGTGGTTCAAACATTAAAACTTTAAAATTTAATAAAGATTTAGTAAATGATTTGACTCAAGATAAGTTAGATTATCTTGCAACTATACAGTGGAAAAGTGATTTGTCATTTGATGGAAAAGGTCAGAATAGTACTACAACAAATAAAGGTTCGTTAGGTGAGTTTTTTAGGGATTTAAGAGTAAATGTATCATCTGATAAAGAAAATGTAGATTTTTCTAAAACAACTCAAGCAAATGTTACAATGTCGATAAAAAGTACATATGACCAATTAACAAAAGTTGATAAAGATGAAGAGATGTTAAATTTAATTAAATTTCAAGCAGCATATACTGCAAATGCTAAGATGATTACAACGATAGATGAGATGTTGCAAACTTTACTTGGCTTAAAAAGATAAAGGATAAATTATGGCAAATGGTGTTTTAGGATTAGGTTCTGGACAAGCCTCAGCATTAAATAGTGATTTAATTGATAAATTAAAAGCTGCAGAGAGAAAATCGACTGTTGAGCCAATAGAAACAAATATAACTAAGATAGGAACAGAGAAAACTACGTTTTCAACGATTAGTGCTAAGGTTGCTGAACTTTTAGATGCAGTTAAACCTTTTGATTTATTCGTTTCTGGTGGAGTTAATGCTTTTGAACAAAAGACAGCAACTACAGCTGGTGATTCAGTTACTTTTGATGCTGCTGATATAAAATCTTTGAAAAAAGGAACTACAAGTGTTAATGTAAGTCAACTTGCACAAAAGGATGTTTATCAATCTACAAGTGTTAATGCTGCAACAAAAAATGCTGTAATTAATCAAGGTGCATTGGTAATAAATGGACAAACATTTGATACTACAAATAAAACTTATCAACAACTTGCAACTGAAATTACATCAAAATCAGGGATGAATGCATCCGTTGAACAAGTTGGAACAGATGCCTTTAGATTGGTTATAAAAAGTGAAGATTCTGGAGTTGATAATAAGTTAACAATTAGTGGAGCAGCAAGTCAAGCATTGGGTTACACTACAGATGGAACAGCAGTTAATAGCACAAATCATATATTAGAAGCTAAAAATATGATAGCTAAAGTTGATGGAGTTGAATATAATGTTTCAACTAATAGTATCACAGTTGATGGATTAAAAATTACAGCAAATAAAGAGGGTGTATCAAGTATTAACGTTGTTGAAGATAATACGCAAGTTCAGACACAAATGCAAAATTTTGTAACAAAATATAATGAATTAGTCGCTTTAGTAGATACTGAAGTTTTTAATGCAGATTCTTCAATAGCTGATAAATCATCAATTAGAAATGTTGTAAGTCAGATAAAAGATAAATTATTTGGTTCATATGGGACTTCAAATGATAAATCTGTATTTAATTATGGCTTAGAGTTAGATAAATTTGGTGGTTTGTCTTTAGATACAACAAAATTTAATAATGCAGTACAAAATGATATGTCAGGTTTAAAAGATCTATTTATTGGGGTTGCAGAAAATAAAGGGTTAGGAACTACATTGAAAGAGATGATTGATGATATGAATCTTTCAGGTGGAGTTCTAGATACTTATGAATTATCAATGGCAAAAAGAGAAACTGATTTAAACGATGCGAAAACAAAAGCAGAAAAAATGTTAGACACAAAATATGAGCAGTTAGCATCACAATTTAGTTCATATGGAACTATAATTAATCAAATGGAATCGTCATTTTCAGGTTTAAAAATGTTAATTAATCAATCAACTTCAGGAAATTAATTTCTAAAATGAGAAAGGATTAATTCCTTCTCTCTATCTTTTTTATAATTAAGCAAATATATAATATACTGACATACAAAAATGATTGTAATGAGGTATAAATATGGGAATAGAAGTATATAATCAACAAAATGCGATCTCGGATGATCCATATGTATTGGTATTAAAACTTTATGAGGGTGTTATAAAATATCTATCATTTGTTAAAAGTGCAATGGAAGATAGAAATGTTGAATTAAAGTTTACTTATATAAATAAGTCAATTGCTATATTTGATGAATTAAGAAATGTATTGGATTTTGATGGTGGGGATGTTGCATATTACTTAGATGGTTTATACTTATATCAAATAGAAACTCTATTTAGTGCTGGAATTGATGATAATATCAATGCAGTTAATCAAGTTATGAAAGTTACACAAGGATTAATTGACGCATGGAAAGAAGAGACTGGTCTTTAAAAGCACTCAATGAATTAACTTATGTTGATTCATTGGAATCTTCAGAAAAAGCTGATGCTTTAGTACGATGGTATGAAAATTATTTAACTAACAATACTATTGAAGATTTTGATTTAGAATTAAAAGATTTAGAAAGAGTTCAAGAACTTTTTTTTAAAAATATTAATTTTCTTAAAATTCATAGGGAAGAGACAAGACAAGAGCTTGTTAAAATGCAAAAGATGAAAAGATTTCTAAAGAATTAACTCTTTTAACTCTATCCTTTCTCTAAAAATATAAGCTCTCATATTTTTAGGGATGTGATTCACTCTATAAATTTCTTTAAATTTTTTATTTATAATATCATTACAACTTGGTGCAATCCAAATGTAGTTTTCTTGAATAGATATATTTATTTTATGAGAAATTGTAATTTCTTTTTGTCTTAATATTTCATCTCTTTGGGCTGATGTTAATAAAATACCTCTTTTTTTAAGAGATAAATCTATCGTTCTAATATTTAAATTATCGTCATTCTGATTTAAAAATATCTCTAATTCTTTTATTTTTTTGATTGAATTATTTTGAATATTTAGTGAAGTTAAATCATTTTGCAAATATCCAAAAGATTTTTTAACTCCAATACTGAACTCTTCTAAAAATTTATTTGAAAAATTATGTCTAAAATAGTTTCTTTTATATTTTTCATCAAAATTTGATTGGTCAACAAAATATTTATGATTATTGTTTTTTAGATAATTTTCAAGTTTATCTTTTGTGATATTTAAAAGTGGTTTATAAATATGATAGTTATTTTTTTGCTCAAACTCATTAAATCCAATAAGTTCAACTAACCCCGCACCTTTTGATAATTGCATCATAAACCATTCTAGTTTATCATTTAATTGGTGAGCAGTGATTAAATTATCATAAGAATATAGTTCTATAATTTCTTCAAAAAAAGCGTATCTAATGTCTCTTGCTTTTTTCTCAAAATTTGAAGTATCATCAAGATTTATTTCTTGAATAAATATTTCTTTTTTATACTGCGTTGCCAGTTCTTTTGCATAAGAGATTTCATCTTTGCTTTGAACTCTCAGATTATAATTAACAATTGCTATATCAAAAGGAATATTTTGTTCAAGGAGTAAAAAAAATAGTGCAGTTGAATCAACACCTGCTGAAAATGCTAGCAGGTTTTTTTGATTCTTTACTACACTAAAATCTAAGTTCATAACTATTTAATTACAGTTGCTAGTAATTTATCTCCCGCAAGTTCTGTGATTTTTACAGTGTAAATTTGTCCAAATTTGATTTGTTCACCATCTGGTAATTCATTATCATTGATATAAATTTCACCATCAATATCAGGAGCCCAAAGTGTTTTTCTTGCACTTAATAAATACTCATGTTCTTCACTTTCTCCATCAACATAAACTTCAAAAGTTTTTCCAATTTCAGATTCAAGTGATTCTTGTGTAGTTAAAGCAATTATTTCACCAATAATATCAGCTCTTTCATCAATAACTTCTTGCTCTATTAAATCTTTAGATTCTGCAGCTGTTGTTCCTTCTTCAGTTGAATATGAAAAAACATTTGCTCTGTCAAATTTGAACTCTCTTATGTATTTGCAAAGTGCTTCATGATCTTCAACAGTTTCTCCTGGATGTCCAGCAATAAATGTAGTTCTTACAAATGAGTTTGGTTTACTTCTCATATGATTCATAAGTTCATTTAGTTTTTCAACACCTTTTCCTCTTTTCATGATTTTAAGCATTGAGGGAGTTATATGCTGTAGTGGCATATCAAAGTAGTTTACAAATACTTTTGAATCAGCGATTTTATCAATTAGTGATAAAGTCGTAGTTGATGGATAAAGGTATAAAATTCTAGCTGTTTTAATACCTTCTATTTTTTCAACTTCTTCAATTAAAAGTTCAAGACCATTTTTTATATCTTGGTCTCTTAAAAAAGATGATGAATCCTGAGATACAAAAGAGAAATCGATATATCCTTTTGATACAAGTGATTTAACTTCTTTTACAAGTGATTCAAGAGTTCTTGAGTGAAGTTTTCCTTTAAATGAAGGAATTGCACAGAATGAACAAGTTTGATTACAACCCTCACTTAGTTTTACATAAGCATGATAAGAAGAACCTGTAATTACCCTTTCATTTTCATCGCTTGCTAAAAATACTTCATTTGAAAATGCACTTCTTTTTTCATGTACAAGTAAATCAATTTTATCATAATCTCCAACACCTGTGAAAACATCAATTTCTGGTAACTCTTTTTGAAGTTCACCTTGGTATCTTTCACTTAAACATCCAGCCATTACTAAAACTGACTCTTTTTTTCTTTCATCATGTAGGTTAAAAATTGTATTTAAACTCTCTTGTTTTGCACTATCTATAAATCCACATGTATTTACGATGATAACATCAGCATTTGCTGCATCATCTGTAATTGTATAATCTTTTAATTTACCTAACATAATTTCTGAATCTACAAGATTCTTAGTACAACCAAGGCTTACTAAATGTAGAGTTTTTTTAGGATTTTTTACTGAAAATTTCATATATTTATTCTTTTTATCTTAATTTTTTCGTGATTTTAACATAATCTTTTGCTAAAGCCAAATATTATCAAGTAATCTAGTATTTCCAAATCTAGCAACTACAAGAATAATCGTATTTTTAGGCTCAATATTTTCTAACTCGTTAAATTCTCTATCCACAATAGCCACATATTCTACATCTAAAGTTTTCATAATTTCATAAATTTTATTTTTTACAGCTTGCACATTTCTTTCACCACTTGAAATAAGAGAACCTGCCATATATAAAGATTTTGAAATTAGTAAGGCATCTTTTCTTTGTGTAACATCTAAGTAAATATTTCTTGAACTTAAAGCTAATCCATCATCTTCTCTTATTATTTCACAAGGAACAATATTTATAGGTAAAAATAAATTTTTTACCATTTGCATGATTAGTGAAAGTTGTTGGGCATCTTTTTTTCCAAAATAGGCATTTGTTGGTTGAGTTAAATTAAATAGTTTTAAAACAACTTGTAAAACTCCATCAAAATGTCCTGGACGTGTTTTCCCTTCTAAAATATAACTTTTATTTGGAGCTTTAATTAAAACTTCTTCTTTTGTATACATAGTTGAAATTTCAGGCATAAAAACATAATCAACTTTACACATTTGACAAATTTTCTTATCTGCTTCATCCTTTCTTGGATATGCATCCAAATCTTCATCTGGTAAAAATTGAGTTGGGTTTACAAATATTGAAACAATAACTATATCATTTTCATTTCTTGCTTGTTTGATAAGTGAAATGTGACCATTGTGTAAAGCACCCATTGTTGGAACAAATCCAACAGTTCCAGAAATATTTTTTCTAACTTCTTGTAACTCTTCAATTGTTTTTAAAACTTGCAATTCTTTTCCTTGTTAAAATTATAAAATCTATTTTTCTTCGTAATTTGGATTTAGTTTTAGTAAAACTAAATCTGCAATCATATTACCAATTAGTGTCAAAAAGGCACCAATTATTAAAATCCCCATAATTACAGGATAATCATGTGATAAAGCACTTTGATAAAACAATAATCCCATTCCATCTATTGAAAAAATTGTTTCAAGAATTACTGAACCTCCAATAATTCCAGGAAGTGAAAGACCAAGAAGTGTAATAACTGGTGGATATAAATTTGGTAAAATATAATATCTTAAAATCTGTTTTTGGCTTAAACCTCTAGCCTTTGCAAAAAAGATGTAATCAGATTTTAAAATCTCAATAGTTAAAGATCTAATATATAAAATCAAACTTCCAATTCCACCAAAAACCATAATAAATATTGGTAAAACTAAATGCCAAGCGTAATCTAAATAGTAAGAAAAACTTCCATCATTAGGAACTGCATGAAGTCCAGCAATTGGTAAAATTTCAAAATTAATAGCAAATACTAAAACCAATAAAAGTGCTAAATAAAATGAAGGCATTGCAAAACTTAGAAGTGATAATTGCCCTGTAAATTTATCAAATAATGAATTTTTATTTAAAGCTGATTTTATTCCAAAATAAAGAGAAATGATGAATATTAAAAACATTGAAATAATATTGATTGTAAGAGTAATTGGAATTCTGCTTAATATCTCATCTTTTACCATTTCTCCACTTGCAAATGAAATTCCAAAATCAAGATGAATTATTGCACTTATCCATGAAAAAAACTGCACATACAAAGGTCTATCTAAACCATAAATTGCTTTTAATTGCTCGATTGATTCAGGTGTGATATTTGGATTTAACTCACCACTTGCAAAAAAAGAGTTTGGAGCAGCGTTTATTGCGATAAAAGATATAAGGCTAATAATAAAAAGCATCGTGATAAGGTATAATAATTTTTTAAAAAATAATTTCATGTTGGGATTATACAAAAGATAGGTTTAAATGATAGGTATAGATATAACATCAATTGATAGAATAAAAAGAATGTATGAAAAGTTTGGAATAAAGGCTTATGAAAAGTTTTTAAATCCAAAAGAGATTGAGCTTATAAAAAAGCCTGAAACTGCAGCTGGATTTTGGGCTGCAAAAGAAGCAGCTTCAAAAGCTCTTGGCACTGGAATTGGTGCATCTTGTGGTTTTCATGATATAAAAATCTCAAAAAGTGAGCTTGGCGCACCAAAAATAAAATATAGAAAAAAAGTTAGAAAGGCTTTCGGCATAAAAAAATCACATCTTTCAATAACACATGATTCAGGTTTTGCAATCGCAGTTGTTGTAAATGTTTTGAAGTGAGGATGGTTAGTTTTTTTTACTCAAAAATCGCTCTAATATAATTTTAGCAGCAAGGGAGTCAACTCTTCCATCTCGTTTGTATTTTATTTCGCCTTTGATTAAATCCTCAGCTTCAATAGAACTCATGTTTTCTTCTTGAAATTCATAAGGAATAGTAAGTTCAAGTAAAGATACAAAATGTTTTATTCTTTTTTGCATCTCTTCGCTAGCACTTGGAAATCCAACGATTAGTTTTTCAATTTCCCACTCTTTTAAAAAAGCATTTATATCTCGTGCTGCTTGGTCTCTATTTTTTCTTAAAATGGCAGTCTGAGGAGTTACGATATTTGAAGTTAAACAAATGGCAACTCCTATTCTTTTTAGTCCAACATCAATTGAGGCTAATTTCAAGAAATTATCTCATTTGCAACATCAAATCTATTTGCTGTCATTAGGTGGATTTTTGGGTGAAGTTTATTTAAATCTCTGAATAAATCTTGACTTAATTGCATTCCAACTTTGTACTCTTCAACTTCAGAAATATTATGTGCAGATTCAAGGGCATCAATCCAAAATTGAGGAACATGAATTCCTGGAACTTGAGCTGATAAAAATAGAGCAGTTCGAAGTTTTGTAACAGGGAAAACACCAAAAATAAGTTGAGCTTTTTTCTTATCTCCTTCAACTCCTTCTTTTGCAATGTTGAAAGATTCTAAAAGTTTTTTTGCATTTTCTATATCAAACACAGGTTGAGATATTATTCCAACAGCTCCATTTTGAATTTTTAAATGCATTTTTTTTTCTAAACTTGAGAAGTTTTTTGCATAAGAGTTTGTAACTGAAAATGGAAATATTTGTTTAGGTTCAATTTTAAAAGGATGTCCTGACATATCCATACCGTAATTAAATGATTTTATGATTTTTAAAAGCATTAAAGAGTTTGCTTCAAAAACACCTTTTGCATGGGGTTGATCACTCATTTTTGCAGGATCTCCAGTTAGGGCAAGTATTGCTCTTACATCAAAATCATTAGCTCCCATTAAATCAGATTGAAGTGCAATTTTATTTCTATCTCTCATTGTCATTGTGGCAATTACTGGTTTTTTAAACTCCATTTGAAGTTTTAGTGAAGCAAAAAGTGCACTATATTTTAGTTTTGCAAGTGGATTATCTGTACACGAAAAACCATCAACTCTATCTTGTAATTTAAATTTTTTAATTCTTTCAATAATATTATGCATAGATGGTTCATGTTGAGGCGTAGTTTCAAGTGTTAAGTATTTATCTTCTTGAAGTTTTTGTATTAGTGTTTCAAACATTGGATAAACAATCCTTTAGTATATTTAGTTTTATTTAGCTAAAATTATACCCTTTAAAGAATAAAACTAGGGAAAATTAATGAAATTAGCTGTTTTCGATTTTGATTCAACACTTATGGATGGGGAGACTATCGACTTTTTAGCAGAAGAGTTAGGTATAGGTGAACAAGTTACAAAAATTACAGAAGAAGCAATGAGTGGAAGATTAGATTTTTTTGAATCTTTAACTACAAGAGTTGCACTTTTAAAAGGTATGGATTACCAAAGAGTTGTGGATATTTGTGCAAACCTTCCTTTAATGCCAGGTGCAATGGAACTAGTTCCAGCACTTCAAAAAATGGGTTACAAAGTAGTTTGTTTTTCTGGTGGTTTTAGAATTGGTACAACTCCTGCAAGGGAAAAATTAGGTTTAGATGCTGATTTTTCAAATGTTTTACATGAAAAAGATGGGAAATTAACAGGTCTTATTGGTGGTGATATGATGTTTGGTTATTCTAAAGGTGATATGCTTCAAAGAATTCAAGGTTTAATGGGAATTACAAGAGCTGAAACTTTAGTTTGTGGAGATGGTGCAAATGACTTATCTATGTTTGCTCACGCTGATACAAGAGTTGCTTTTTGTGCAAGAGAAGTTCTTAAAAAAGAAGCAAATGTTGTTATTGATACAAAAGATTTAACTAAAATTTTAGATTATATAAAGGCTTAAAAATGGGGTTAAAAGAAGATATTAATTTCTCTTTATGGTGTGATTTTATTGAAAGAGATTTTTTAGAAACAAGATTTAAAGAGATAATCAAAAAGAAATATATTCAAGGTGCGACTTCAAATCCTGCAATTTTTGAGTCATCAATCACAAATTCTTTAGCATATAAACAACAACTTGATATGTTACAAGCAAATAATGCAAAAACAATTTATGAAGAGTTAGCACTAACAGATATTAAAAGAGCAGCAGCATTACTATCTGATTTACATAAAAATGATGCAGATGATGGATTTATTTCTATCGAAGTTGACCCACTTTTATGTGATAACGCTGCTGGAACTATTGAAGAAGGAGTAAGACTTTACTCTTCAATTAGTGCTGATAATGTAATGATAAAAGTTCCTGCAACTGAGGCTGGATATATAGCAATGAGAGAGTTAACTTCAAAGGGAATAAATGTAAATGCAACTTTGATTTTTTCACCTGAACAAGCTATTAAATGTACTCAAGCTTTAGATGAAGGAATTAAAGATTCAAATAAAGATATAAAAGCTGTTGTTTCTGTTTTTGTTTCAAGATTTGATAGATTAGTTGATAATGATTTAAAATTAAAAGGTTTAGAAACTTCAAAATTAGGAATTGTAAACGCAACTAAATGTTACCATGAAATTAATAAATTTGGAAATCCAAATATTAGAACACTATTTGCAAGTACAGGTGTCAAAGGTGATGAATTAAGTCCTAGTTATTATGTTGACAACTTAATTTATCCAAATTCTGTAAACACTGCACCACTTGCTACAATCGAAGATTGGGTAAAAGATGGTTCAAAAGTTGAAACACCAATTATGAGTGAAGCAGATTGCAACAAATATTTTGCAACTTTAAAACAAAAAGGGATAAATATGGAAAATATTTATTCAAAACTTTTAATTGATGGACTTGAAGCATTTAAAGTTTCATTCAAAGATTTACTTTCAAAATTAATTCACTAAATTTAGAAATTATAATGTAGCTAAAATTTCATGCTACATTATAGTTTTAACTCTTTTTTACTATTACAAATCAATTACTTTTCAAGATTAACTCCTTAAGAAACTTTTAGCTAGAATTTGTGTAATTAAATAAAATATACAAAAGGTAATTAAAAATGAACAATTGGAATCCTAGTAGCTGGAGAGATTTTCCTATAAAGCAACAACCTACTTATAATGATTTAGAAAAACTAAAAAAAGTAGAAAATGAACTAGCTTCTTATCCACCTTTAATTTTTGCAGGGGAAGCCCTAAACTTAAAAAAACAATTGGCAGATGTAGTAAATAGAAAAGCATTTTTACTTCAAGGTGGAGATTGCGCTGAATCTTTCTCTTCTTTTAATGCAACAAATATAAAAGATTTATTCAAAGTAATGATGCAAATGGCAGTAGTTTTAACATTTTCTGGTGGTTGTCCAATAGTAAAAGTTGGGCGAGTTGCCGGACAATTTGCAAAACCTAGATCTTCAGATTTTGAAGAAATAGATGGAGTATCTCTTCCTTCATATAGAGGAGATATTGTAAATGATATTGAATTTAGTGAAAAAGCTAGAAATCCAAGAGCTAAAAAATTACTAAAAGCATATAACCAAAGTGCTGCAACTATGAATCTTCTTAGAGCATTTTCAAGGGGTGGAATGGCTGATTTAAATCAGGTTCATTTATGGAATTTAGACTTTGTTAAAGATAATTATTTAGGTGCAAAATATGAAGAGCTTGCAAATAAAATATCTGAGAGTTTAACGTTTATGAAAGCTTGTGGAATAACAAGTGAAAATACTCCACAATTAAATCAAACAACTCTATTTACTTCACATGAAGCGTTATTGTTAAATTATGAACAAGCACTAACTAGACGTGATTCAATAACTGGTGATTGGTTTAACTGTGCTGCTCATATGTTATGGATTGGAGATAGAACAAGAGATTTAAGAGATGCTCATGTTGAATATTTTAGAGGAATTAATAATCCAATAGGATGTAAAGTTGGTCCTACAATGAAAGAGGATGAATTAATCCAATTAATTGATACTTTAAATCCAAATAATGAAGCAGGAAGATTAAATTTAATCGTTAGAATGGGTGCAAATAAAGTTGGAGATTTCTTCCCAAAACTTTTACAAAGAGTAAAAGCTGAGGGTAAAAATGTATTATGGTCAAGTGATCCAATGCATGGAAATACAATCAAAGCTGATAATGGGTATAAAACAAGAGATTTTGAAGCAATTTTAAGTGAAGTGAAACAGTTTTTCCAAATACATAGAGCTGAGGGAACATATGCTGGTGGAATCCACTTAGAAATGACAGGACAAAATGTAACAGAGTGTACAGGAAGTGCATCATCAGGTGTAACTCAAGAGAGTTTATCTAGTCGTTACCACACTCAATGTGACCCAAGAATGAATGCAGACCAAGCATTAGAATTATCATTTATGATAGCTGATACTTTAAAAGAGGCTAGAAAAGATTTGATTTAAGAGAATTTAGGTTTAAAAGGGAAGGAAGTTTTACTTTCTTCCCTTTTTTATAAATCAAGATATAAAATAATTAAGGATTTTAATGGGGAATAAAACTTCTAATTTAATTTTTGTGATATTAATTCTTTTAGGAGTTAATTTAAATCTACAAGCAAAAGATATTAGTTCAATAACAAATTCAAATTGGGAAACATTACATCTATATCATGGTGAAAATCAAAGAGGTGGACCATTTGCTTTTGATGATACTTATGTAGAGTTTGAATTTGGTGGAAGATATGAGTGGCTTGATTTATATGGATATGTAGATTTTATTGATGCTTTAAATAGTAAAGGCAGTGATAAACATGGACAAAATAATTTCTTTGCAGATATAGAGCCAAGAGTTTCACTTGATTATTTAACGAATCAAGATTTATCTTATGGAGCTTTAAAAGAATTATATATAGCTTTTGACTTTTATTATGCAGATGAACCAACTGGTAAAGGTTTAAAAGTTGTTTGGATGGGTTTAGGAAGTGATATAGATATTCCTTGGCTAGGAAAAAGTGGAGTGAACTTTTATACTAGATATATAGATGAAAATTATGGTGCAAGTAATGAAAATAGTTTTGATGGTTATGTTGCACATATTAATTGGTTTAAACCTTTGTATAACTTTACTGAAAGCAGATTTATATCTTTTCAAGGTTATATTGATTACGAGTTTGGAAGTGATTTAGATAATAATAGTTTTGAAAGACAATATAGAACAAGTGATTCTTTACAATCATATTTAGGTTTATGGTTACATGATAAAAAATGGCTTGTTGGATATGGTTTGAAAGCTTATAAAGATATGACACAATGGAAAGATGGTGAAATATTAAATGGTAAAAAAACTGATACTACAGGTTTTGCACATTATTTTAATGTAGGATATAAATTTTAGAGTAGAAAATTCTACTCTATTATAAAAAAGTATTCTTATAAATCTCTTCATCCCAAGCAACAATTAGTTTATCATCAAACTCAATAACTGGTCTTTTAAATAAAAGAGGTTCTTTACATAACCACTCATATTTTCCATTTGAATCAAGGTTTAATTCTTTTAGATTTAGAGTTTTATATTTTGTACCTTTATTATTGAAAAGTAGATTTATATCAGCTTTTGTAGTCCAGTTTTTGATTTTATCTGCACTTGGAGTCTCTTTTTTGAAATCAAAAAATTCAACTTCTATATTGTTATCTTTGAAAAATTTTAGAGCATTTCTTACGCTTCCACAAGTTTTTATTCCGTAAACTGTAATCATTTTTTACTCAATAATTTTTGGAACTATAAAATAACCATCTTCAGATTTTGGAGCATGGCTTAAAATATGGTTTGAAAGTTCAAGATTTTGTTCAGATACATCTTCTCTTAAAGGAGTTCCACCCTCAATTGTACTAAATGTTGCTTCAATACCTGAAACGTCAATTTCATTTAAATTTTCAACAAAGTTTATAATATCTCCAAGTTCTGATTTTAATTTCTCTTTTCTTGAATCATCAATTTCTAAACTTGAAAGTTTTGCTAATTTTGCTATTAAGTTATCATCAACAGTCATATTGTTTTTTCCTAAATTTTTATATTTTTAATTTTAGCTAAAAAGAGTTTATTTGCTTCTTTTAACGTAAAACTCTTTTTTAAATTCAACCCAATTATCATTTAAAATGGCATTTCTTGCTTGTTTCATTAACGATAAATAGTAGTGAATATTGTGAATTGAACCAAGTCTAAAATATGTAATTTCTCCAGCTCTAAATAGGTGATTTAAATATGCTTTTGAGAAATTTCTACAAGTATAACATTCACAAGTTTCATCAATTGGAGTCTCATCTTCTTTATATTCAGCTTTTTTAATATTTACTCTTCCAAAACTAGTAAAAAGTGTTCCATTTCTTGCATTTCTTGTTGGCATTACACAGTCAAACATATCAACACCACGCTCAATATTTTCTATTAAATCTTCAGGAGTTCCAACTCCCATTAAATATCTTGGTTTATTTTGGGGCATAAATTGAGTTGTCCACTCAACAGTTTCATACATATCAGCATTTGGTTCACCAACACTTAATCCACCAATTGCAAAACCATCGTAGTCAGTTAATGCACAAAGTTGTTCAGCACTCATTTTCCTAAATTCTTTGTCTGTTCCACCTTGGATAATTGCAAAGATATTTTGTTGTGTTCCAATTCCTTTTGCTTTTTGTTCCATGTGATATTCAATTGCTTCTTTTGCCCATTTTGTAGTTCTCTCAATTGATTTTGCAATTCTCTCTTTTGTATTTGGAAGAGCTACTAAATCATCTAAAATCATCATGATGTCAGAACCTAAATCATATTGCGTATCAAGTACACTTTTAGGAGTAAAGTAGTGTTTACTTCCATCAATGTGGGATTTGAACATAATTCCATTTTCATCTGGTTTTGAGTTTGAACTTAAAGAAAATGCTTGAAAACCACCAGAATCAGTTAAAAATGAGTTTGGAAATTTTGAAAAACCATGAAGTCCACCAAATTTTTTCACAAGTTTACTTCCTGGTCTTAAATATAAGTGATAAGTATTTCCAAGTATGATTTTTGCTCCAAGTTCTAACATGTCATTTGCATCAAGTGCTTTAACAGTTCCTTGAGTTCCAACTGGCATAAAAACAGGAGTTTCTATTGTGCTGTGAGCTGTAACTATTGTACAAGCTCTAGCTTTATTTGAAGTAGCGTCAATTTTAAATTCCATAAATAATATAAACCTTTTTTTTTGATAATACAATTGTATCTAAAGTAAGATTATAGCTCTTAATTGATAGGCTTTTAAAATCTACAATTAATTTTTTTAAGATATAATTACGCCCATGAAAAAAATATTAATTATCCTTGATGGTATTGTTGCAAAAAAATTAATGCAAAGAATTATTGAAGCAAATACAGGTGACAATAGTTACGATGTAATATATATGAGTGACTTAATTTTACCTGTTCAGAAACCTTCAAACTTCACATTTTATAAGTTCGATCCAACATCAAAATCAAAGCTAGCCATGGTTTTAGATAAAGATATACATACAGAAGTTTTAATTGCTCTAAATTCAAAAGATGAAATGTTAAATGTTATTAAAAATATTAGAGAGCATACTAAAAATCTTCAAATGACAGTATTAGATTATTGGGGAATGAAAGTAAATGACCCTTTAGTTCGTATTTATAGAGGAATTGAAGTTTTAGCAAATGGAATGGTTGAAAAACTTCCTAATGTTCCTGTTTTAGCCCAAAATATTGGATTAAGACAAGGTGAAATTATGGAAATTAGAATTCCATTTGGAAGCTCTTATGCTTATAGATATATAGGTTCAATTGAGCAAAAAGAGTGGAAAATCTTTGGGCTTTATAGAAATCAAAAAATGATTACAATAAAACCATCTTTAGTCCTAAAACCAAATGATGTAATTTTAGTTATTGGAAAACCTGATGTTTTAATGCAAGTTTACAATGTAATTGGAAAAACACAAGGTCAATTTCCAATGCCATTTGGAACAAATATTTATCTATATTTAGATTTATATTTACAAAATGATGCTAGTGTAAAAAAAGTACTTGATGAAGCAAAATATCTAAACCAAAAACTAAAAAATAATCTATTAATTGTAAGAGTAACAAGACCAACAACTGTACAAATTATGGATTATATAAAAGAAGAATTAAAACATTTTCCATCAATTGTTTTATTAATTGATTATGCAAATAAAGGTTTTAATAAAATTACAAAAGAGGATTTCAGAAAAAATAACATTGGTATGATTATGTTAACTCCTGAAATGTTCAAAAATAAAGAAGATGTTAGAAGTGTTTTAGATTTAAAAATTCCAGTTTTTAAATTTGGAAAAGAGAATCTAAAAGCAGTAAAAAGAACAGTAATTATTTTAAATGATACAAACTCTTATGAGCAAATATCACCAATTGTATTTGATATTTCAAGTCAATTAAAAATAAAAACAAAAATATTTGATTTAGATCCAACAGGTGAAAAAGAGGGTAAAACTAACCTTTTAGATCACTTTGAAAATCTTGCAAAAATCTTTAATGAAAAAATCGAAGTGGTTTCAAGTGGACAAAATCCAATTAGAGAACTAAAAAAACAAAAAGATATGCTTCAGCTTTTACCTTTAAAAGAAAATATGTTCAAAAAAAGATTTTCTTTTAAATTTTTATATACAAACAGCGATTTTATAGCATTTGATTTAAATAAATTTAATCAATTATTGATTCCAATAGTTGAAGAATAAAAGGAATAGATTTTATGAATTTTGAAAAATACCCATTTGAAAAATTAAATGAGTTATTAGAAGGGATAATCCCAAATGAGAAATATGAATTATCAGCTTTAACAATAGGTGAACCAAAATTTGAAACACCCGCTTTTATTCAAGATAAGTTAAAAGAAACAAGTGCAAGTTTACGAAAATATCCTTCAACAATTGGTGAGCCATTTTTAAGAGAATCAATGATAAATTTTGTAAAAACAAGATTTAATGTAAGTCTAGAAATGAACCAAATTGTTCCATCATTTGGAACAAGAGAAGTTTTATTTAACTTTCCTCAATTTGCACTTTTTGACAAAAAAAATCCAGTTATGGCATTTACAAATCCATTTTATCAAATCTATGAAGGTGCTGCAATTGCTTCAAGAGCTGAGGTTATTCATATTGATTTAACAAAAGAGAATGGTTTTAAAGCAACACTTAGTGATGAAGATTTAAAGAGATGCGATTTAGTAATTTTAAATTTCCCGAATAATCCAACATCAGCTTCAATGAGTAAAGCAGATTTAGGTGAATGGGTTAAAAAAGCCTTAGAGTTTGATTTTATTTTAGTGAATGATGAGTGTTATTCAGAAATCTATTTTGAAGAAGCTACAAAACCAGCATCACTTTTAGAAGCTTCAATTTTTGTAGGAAATGATAGTTTTAAAAATGTTTTAGTTATGAACTCTATTTCAAAAAGAAGTTCAGCACCAGGTCTACGAAGTGGATTTATTGCAGGTGATGCACAAATTCTAAAAAACTATTTACAATATAGAACTTATGTTGGATGTGCATCTCCAGTTCCTCTTCAAGAAGCAGCAGCAGCTGCTTGGAATGATCAAGAGCATGTGGCAAATTTTAGAAAAATTTATAAAAAGAATTTTGAAATTGCAAATGAGATTTTAGGAACTCCAATTCCAGAAGCAACTTTTTATATTTGGCTAGAAGTAAAAGATGAGTTAGAATTTACAAAAAACTTATATAAAGAAAAAAATATAAAAGTATTACCTGGAAGTTTTTTAGGAAGAAATGGTTTAGGAAAAGGTTATATTAGAATTGCACTTGTTGAAAATGAAGAGAAAACAAGAGAAGTTCTTACAAGATTAAAGGATTTTATAAATGGATAAAGAAGCACTATTTCAAGCAAGAACAAACCCTGATTTTTTAAAATATTTAGAAGAAGCTAGAGTTAATTCTATGAAAGCTGAAGATATAGGTTTAATGTACGAAACATTAGATTCTATGTTAGTTTTAGATTTAGATGAAGAAAATGTTAATAAATTGTACGAGCAAATTTTAAAAACATCATTTTCAAATGTTGAAAAAATATTAAACAAACATGAGAAATTAAATCTTGAAGGTGATAATTTACTTTATGTAAGAGCTTTATACGAACATGCAATTGAAAAATGGTCTTACGATAATTTTGATGGAGCAAAAGAGTTAATTTTTGTTTTAGCAAATATAATCGAAGATGAAACTTTAGAAAAAGCATTAAATATCTTAATTATCTTTTTAGCTTCAAAAATTCAATTAGATGATTTTTATGATACAAGAGTTGATTTAGAAGCTGATGTAGAAGATGAAAAATATGGATATTTTATTATGAATTTTAGATTTGATAATCAAGAATTTCTAAATGAAAACAAAGATATTTTAGCTGCAGAATACAAAAACTTAAAACATTTATTAGGAAATTAATTGAAAGTACATTTTATAGGAATTGGTGGAATTGGACTTTCTGCCTTAGCTAGATTTTTAAATTTTGATGGACACGAAGTTAGTGGTTCTGATATGAAAAGCTCTTTAATTACTAAAGCTTTAGAAGATGAAGGAATAAAAGTTTCTTGTCCTCAAAGTGCTTCTAATATGCAAGATGATTTTGATTTAGTTATATATTCAGCTGCTGTTACAGATGAAAATCCTGAGTTAATAGAAGCAAGACTAAAACAAATTAGAACTCTTTCAAGAAAAGAAGCATTACCAATTATTCTTGGAGATAAGAAAAACTATTGTGTTGCTGGTGCTCATGGAAAATCTACAACAACTGCAATGTTGGCTTCAATTTTACAAAGTAGTGCATTAATTGGTGCAATTTCAAAAGATTTTGGTTCAAACTTTAGATATGTAAGTGATTTAATAGCTTTTGAAGCAGATGAATCAGATGCTTCTTTTTTACTTTCAAATCCTTATTGTGCAATTGTTACAAATGCAGAACCTGAACATATGGAATATTATCACTACGATTATGACAAGTTTTATGAATCTTATGAAAGATTTATTTCACTTGCTAAAAAAAGAGTTTTAAACGGTGAAGATAAAGATATACAAAAATTAAAAGTTGAAGATGCAACTTATCTTTATCCATCAACAGATATTAAAAATCTTTGTTACACTTTAAAAGATAATCAACCTTGTACAAAATTTGATTTAAAAGATTTAGGTACATTTGAAGTTTGGGGATTTGGTTTTCATATGGCTACAAATGCTTCTTTAGCAATTCTTGCAGCACTTAATGAACTTGATGTTGAAACTATTAGAAAAAATCTTTTAAACTACAAAGGTATTAAAAAAAGATTTGATATTGTTCAAGCAAATAGTAAATTTGTAGTAATTGATGATTATGCTCACCATCCAACAGAGATTGAAGCTACGATGAAATCAATAGAGTTATATGATAATCTTACTAATATAAATAAAAGAATAGTTCTTTGGCAACCTCACAAATATTCAAGAACAAGTGATAATCTAGAAGGATTCAAAAAATGTTTTAGAAGATGTGATGAGCTTATTATTTTACCACTTTGGACAATTCCTGGTGAGAAAAAAATAGATATTGATTTTCAAAAAGAGTTTGCTTCATACAATCCTATTTTTGCAGATAGAATCTCTACAACAGATGGAAAAATTGATTTAATTAAAGATGGAAAAATCATCAAAACTTATGATGAGGGAATATTTTTAGGTGTTGGAGCTGGAGATATTACTTATCAATTGAGATTCTAAATTTTTATAAACATCCCATTTTCAACTTTAACTTTTTCAAGTAGAAGATGGGTTTTTCTCTCAATAAAAATCTCATTTTCATTTAGTTTAAATTTTAATACACCATAATTTCTTAGTTGTGTATTTTTAACTTTTCCAAATTCATCCTCTTTTAATTGTACTATATCAATCTTTTTGTTTGTTACTTTAAAATGTAAATCTAAAGGCATTACATAAATAATATCATTCTCTTTTAATTCATATTCAGTTGGAAAATCCACATATGCTAAAACTTCATTTCCATTAAAAACTAAACTTTGATAACCCATTATTAATCCTAAATTACAATAATTTTTCCATTTTCTATTTTGATTTTCCCTTCTAATTCATACTCAAAAATCTTGTTAGGATATTTTGTAATTGCACTTTCATAAGTAGGAGAATTTTTGCAAAAAAGTAAAAATTCATCTTCTTTAGATGCATCTTTTATGCCACAAAAATTATAAATAAAATCATCAATATCATAAATAACTTCAATCAAACCATTTTTTACTAACTCTTGTGTTCCTAAACTTTCATTTATTCTGTGAGGTAATGTGTAAACTTTCTTACCCATTTTTAAAGCATAATTTACAGATGTTAATGAACCTGAATTCAAATCTGCTTCAGTTACTATTAAAAACTCACTTAAAGCAACAACAATCTCATTTCTATGTACAAAAGTATAGTTTCTGGCTTTTTCTTTTTCTTTATAAGCTGAAAGAATTAAGCCATTTTTTTCAATATCAATAATTAGATTTTTGTTAATACTTGGATAGTGAATATCTAAACCATTTGCTACAACTGCTATTGTGTTATTTGATTTTGCTCCTTGGTGAGCAAGTGCATCAACGCCCATAGCTGCACCACTTATTATACAAATTCCCGCATTTGAGAATTTAGAAGCTAATTTATACGTAAATTCTTTAGTATAAGAATTTGGCCTTCTAGTACCAATTATTGAGATTTTTTTCTTTTTTAAAAGTTCAAGATTTCCAATATAAAAAAGTTCATCAGGATATTTTTTCATTGATGTTAATTCATCAATGGGAAAGTTAATTTTTGAAATCATAAAGGCTCTTTTAATAATTAATTAAATTATTATAGCCTATTTATTTAAGATAAGGAAGTTGATTTACAAAAATTGGTTCTACATCTTTAAATAAGTTTTTAGAGTCTCTTAAAACTTGAAGTGTAATTTCATGTGGATGGCCAATTGCTAATGCATAACCTTGTTTTTTAGCTATTTCAATAGCTTCTTTTAATTGTTTTTGTACATATTGATAGCTTTGTTCATTATCTAAAAATGTATTTCTAACAATGTAAGGCATATCATATTTTTTTGCATATTTTTTCACAACTGATTTTGCACTGGTTCTACTATCAACAAAAATAAAATTATATTTTTTTAATGCCCTAAATAATTTATCAATGGCTTCATCATTTTCTGTAAATACTGAACCCGTATGATTATTTGTATAAACAGCATTCGGATACCATTCCCTTAATTGTTTTACTCTTTTTTCAATTGTTTCATAGGAATCAGTTGTTCTTAGAGTATTAACCTCTTCACCTTTAAATGCACTAGATGCTTGCATAGGAAAATGAATCATATGAAAAGATAAACTTTGTGCAATTTTTGCTGAACTTGGATGGGTATTTGTAGGAGGTAAAAATGCCATTGAAATTTTATAACCCATTGCTAAAATCTTATCTTTTTGAGCTTGTGTTGTTACATCATCAATTACAATAGCTATTTTAGGTTTACTTTTTTTATCATAAACAAAAGTGTCTTTATTAGTAATAATACTTTTTTCATCCAATTTATCTTTTGTTTTAGTTATCTCTTTTTCATCTTTTTTTATAGAACTTGTCTCTTTATTTTTATCTGCTAATTTTTCTTTTTGTTTATTTTCTTTTATTTCTTCAACTTTTTTCTGAATAAGCTCATTCTCTTTATTTATAAACTCTTCAGTTTCTGCTTTATCTATGATTACTTTTTCAAGCTCTTTTGAATATTCTTCAAATTTATGTTCATCGGGTACATTAAATTTTTCTTCAAAGAAATCTTCTGGTGCTTGTTCTTTAAAATCTTTAATCTCTTTTATTTTTGGAAGAACTACATCTTTTTTTGGCTCTTCTTTTATCTCTTCAGTTTTTGTTTCAATTTGAGTAGGAATATTTTTAATTGTATCTTTATTTTTTAATGTATAGTAACTAGCAACAGTTGCTAAAAATGCAATTAAAAATATTATTAAAAAAATATTAATAAGTTTTTTATTTGATGAAGTTTTAGTCTTTTTTCGTGATTTTTTTCGTGGTTTTTTCTGGTTCATATATCTCTTGAGTTTTCATTTTAAGGAAGAAAATCTTCCTTAAAATAAATTAGTTTTTGTCTTTGTTAACGATTTTGTTAGATGAAATCCAAGGCATCATTTCTCTTAATTTAACACCTGTTTGCTCAATTAATGAAGCTTTAGCATTTGCTCTTTCAGCGTTCATTCTTGGGTATCCAGCTTGACCTTCTAAGATGAAGTCTTTTGCAAATCTACCATCTTGAATCTCTTTTAAGATTTCTTTCATAGCTGCTTTTGACTCAGCATTGATAACTCTTTTACCAGATACATAATCTCCATACTCAGCAGTATTAGAAATTGAATATCTCATATCAGCAATTCCACCTTCGAACATTAAGTCAACGATTAATTTTAATTCGTGTAAACATTCAAAGTAAGCCATTTCAGGAGCATATCCAGCTTCTGTTAATGTTTCGAATCCAGCTTGAACTAAAGATACAGCTCCACCACATAATACAGCTTGCTCTCCGAAAAGGTCAGTTTCTGTTTCATCTTTGAAAGTTGTTTCAATAATAGCAGTTCTTCCTCCACCAATTGCAGAAGCATAAGATAATGCTAAATCTTTAGTAGTTCCAGATGCATCTTGGTGAATTGCGATTAAGTCAGGAATTCCCCCACCTTTAACAAACTCAGATCTTACAGTATGACCTGGAGCTTTTGGAGCAACCATCATTACGTTGATGTCTTTTTTAGGAATAATTCTTCCATAATGAATGTTAAATCCATGTCCAAATGCAACAGTAGCACCAGATTTTAAGTTTGGAGCAATTTCATTTTTATAAATATCACCTTGATTTTCATCAGGTAATAAAATCATAATAACATCACACTCTTTTGTTGCATCAGCAACAGATTTAACAACGAAACCTTTTGCTTCAGCTTTTGCCCAAGAAGAACCATCTTTTCTTAATCCAACGATAACTTCTACACCAGAATCTCTTAAGTTTTCAGCGTGTGCGTGACCTTGAGAACCAAAACCAATCATTGCAACTTTTTTTGATTTAATTAAATCGATATTACAATCTTTATCATAGTATACATTTAAACCCATTAGTAAACCCTCTAAATATTAAATTTTTGAGATTATACAAAAAAGTATCTAAATCTTAGATAACTTGGAAAATTAAAGGGAAGAATACTTTTAGTTTTGATACTATTAGATGATTATTTAAAGGATTAAAATTGCTAAAAGAACTATTTATAAAAATTCAAACAAACTGTAAAGACTACTCAAAAGAGGAATTAATTGAGATAGAAAAGTTTTTAAAAGATGAAATAATAGTTACTAATGAAGATAATACTTTTGAATTAAACTCAAAATATAAAGTAGCCCTTGTAAAAGTAGGAAAAAATCTTGTGGTTCTTGAAGATTTAACAAGTGAACATAAAAATATAAAAATAGAGTTTGATGATTTAAATGGTGCTTATGATGGAGATTTAGTATTAGCAAAAAGAGTTTTTAATCCAAGAAGTAGAACAAAAGCAAAAATTGTACAAATTCTTGATGGCAAAAAAAATGATGTTTTAGTTTATATAAAAGATAAAGCATTTTATACGGTAAAAGAAAATATAAAATTAGAGAATAAAAATGCTTTAAAATACCAAGATGGTGATGTTTTACTTGTAGAAAACAAATCTTTAGAGTTAATAAAAAATCTTGGAAATATAGAAAATCCAAAAATTGACGAACTTATCTCTTTGCACCTTTATAATGAAATGTATAGATTAGAAAAACATCTTGAAGTTACAGCAAATATGGATGACCCAAAACAAAGGGTTGATTTAAGAGATTTATATTTTTGTACTATTGATCCAAATAGTGCAAAAGACCATGATGATGCAATCTATTTTGATAAAAAAGAGAATATTCTATATGTTGCAATTGCAGATGTTTCATATTTCGTAAAAGAGGGAAGTGAACTAGATTTGTTAGCCTTTAAAAAATCAACTTCTGTTTATCTTCCTACTAAAGTTTTACCAATGTTACCGCCGATTTTAAGTGAAGAGATGTGTTCACTAAAAGAAGGAGTTGATAGATATTCATATGTATTTAAACTACATTTAGATTTAGAAAATCTAAGTGTAAAAAAAGCTGAACTTTTTGAAGCAATTATAAATTCACATAAAAATTTCTCTTATGGAAGAATTGATAGAGTTATTGAAGGGCATTTAGACCAATATTCAAAAGTTGAAAAAGATATATTTGATTATCTTATTCCCTTATATGAAATCACTAAAAAATTTAGAAAAAGAAGATTATTAAAAGGTTATGATTTTAGAACAAGTGAAAATAGATTAAAACTAAAAAATGACAATTTAGAATCAATAGAAGTTGAAACTTCAACAGCTTCGCATCAACTTGTTGAAGAGTGTATGTTACTTGCAAACATAGAAGCTAGCAAAAAAGTAAATACAGTGGGAATCTATAGAATCCATGAAGAACCACCTTTTAAAGCTATTTCAAAACTTGTTGATGATGTGAATATTTTAGGTGTTAATGTAAAACTTCAAAGTGATGTTCACGATACAATCACTCATATTCAAGAAAAAGCTAAAATTTCTATGATGAGTGCAGAAATTGATGAGCTTATTATTCAAGCTCAAACTCAAGCTAAATACTCATCAAAAAACTTAGGACATTTTGGTTTAGGATTTTCTTCTTATTCGCATTTTACATCTCCAATTAGAAGATATTCGGATTTAGTTTTACACAGAATTCTAAAAACAAAACAAACTCCAAAAAATATAGAAGATATTTGTGAACATATCTCTTTAAATGAAAGAAAAATTGATCAACTCGTTTGGGATTTTGAAGATAGGAAATATGCACGATGGGCAAGTTTACATTTGGGAGAAGAGATAAAAGTAAAAGTTGTTGATACTGAAAAAGCGAAAGCTGTTTGTTATGAAAAAATATTTGGAATGAAAGTAAATTTAGAAAATTACAAAGGGCAGAAACTATTTTCTAAAATGAGAGTGAAAATAAAATCTGCCGATATTGTAACAAAGGTTATAGTTGCTACTATAATGTAGCACACTTATCAATAGATGCTAAATAAGGGTCAACTTTTTCGCCAGTTATATATTGACCAACAAGCTTCTCTTTTTCATTTATAAAAATTGGAGAGACAAGATTTATAATTGAATGCTCAACTGGGTTTTGAGAAACAACACAAAAATATGTGTCAAAATCCTCTTTTGATTTTATTTTTAATTTTTCTAAAACATCTGCATCTATTTGAAAATCAAATGATACTTTGTTTAAAATATTTATGTTTACGATAGTGATTTTTGTTTTTTCATCAAAAACTAAAAAAGAGAAAAAATCATCAATTTTCTCAACAGCTAAACTCTCAAAATTTTCAAACCCTAATATTGGAAGAACAACTCTATACATAGCTAAAACCCCTTTCAAATAATTAAATTGTATTAAAAGTAAACTTAGGATATTATTGGATTATGTATAAAAATGAATTTGATAATTATCTAAAACAAAATAAAAAATTTAAAGCTTATATGTTTTATGGACAATCTACTTTTTTAGTGGAACAATATGCCCTAGTAATTGCCCAATCATTGGGAAATGAAGACGAAATTGAAAAGTTATATTTTGAAGATTATGACTTTAAGTATGCAAAGGACAAGCTACTACAATCTTCGTTATTTTCAAGTAATAATATAGTTTTAATAAAGATTGATAAAAAGCTTCCAAAAAAAGAGGTTGATTCTTTAATAGAAGCTTGCAATTTAAATCCAGATAGCACACTAATCTTTGCATGTTTAGGCGATGCAGATTTTAAAACTATGGAAACAAGTTTTTCACTAAAAACAAATTCAGCAGCAGTAAGATTTTTCCTTCCAACTGATACCGAAGCCATAAAATTCCTAGAGTATGAAGCAAAAATGTTAAATATGAAAGTAGAATTAAGTGCATTAAACCATCTATATTTTATGCATAAAAATGATTTAGCTTTATGTGTAAATGATATGAAAAAATTAGCAATATTTGATGAAGTAATTACTACTCATCTTGTGGATACACACTGCTTCGGAATAGGAGCTGTTAATTTTGAAGATTTTTTATATGACTTATTAAGTGGAAAAGATATTAGTTCTGATTTAAGTCTACTTCTTGAAGAGGGAATGAACGAAATCTTTTTATTAAATCAAGTAACTTCATTTGTTCAACAACTTTTTATGATTAGCTCATATGCAAGAACAATAGGTCAGCCTAATCCAAAAGAGATTTTAGGTTTTATTCCACCAAAAAATATTTGGGAAAAGAAATCAAAATTAGCAATAAATAAAAAACCAGAAGTTTTTCGGGAGATTTTAGAATACCTTTTAAATACTGAGTTAGATTTTAAAACTTCAAAGATTGACAATCAAAATTTATATCTTCAAGCAAGCTTAAGAAAGTTTACAGTTTTATTTAGATAGAATCTCGCACTTTACAAAGAAAGAAATCCTTGCTGATATTAGGAAATGTAAAGATACCGGCACAAACTATAAGGAGAATTAATGTCAAAAATCAAACATTATGAAACAATGTTTATCTTAAAACCTACATTAACTGAAGAAGAAACTGTAGCACAAATCGATAGCATCAGAGCTATTATTGAAAAAAATGGTGGAGAAATCGTATCATTTGACAATGTTGGTCAAAGAGAATTAGCTTATGAAATCGAAAAATGTAAAAGAGGTTACTATTATGTAATCTATTTCCAAGGTAACCCAGCTGGAATTGCTGAAATCGAAAGAAATTACAGAATGAACGAAAACTTAATTAGATTTATCTTCATTAAATACGAAAGTAAAAAAGAGATTGCTTCGTGGACTAAAATGAGTGATGAGGCAGCTAAAAAAGCTAATAAATAATAATATTTAGGAATCTTACATGTATAACAAAGTAATAATGGTAGGAAATTTAACAAGAGATATTGAATTAAGATATTTACCATCAGGTTCTGCAATTGCAAAATCTGCTGTTGCAACATCTTACAAATACAAATCTTCAACTGGTGAACAAAAAGATGAAGTTTGTTTTTTAGATTTTAATATTTTTGGAAGATCTGCCGAAGTTGCTAATCAATACTTAAAAAAAGGTTCTAAGGTTTTATTAGAGGGAAGACTTGTATTTGAACAATGGACAGCCCAAGATGGATCTACAAGAAGTAGACACTCTTTAAGAGTTGATACAATGAAAATGTTAGATGCTAAGGGTGATGCAATGAATGTTGGGGACAACCAAGGTTATAATCCGCAAGGATCTTATAATCAACCAACAGGTCAATACGATGAACCATCTTCTCCAGCAAGCTATGGTGGTATGAATCAAGCAAAACCAAGAGTTGAGCAAAGAATACCTGAAATTGATATAGACGAAGACGAAATACCGTTTTAGAAAAGGACATCAAATGGCAGAAAGAAGAAAGTACGGAAAAAAATATTGTAAATATACTGAAATGAAAGTTGATTTCATCGATTATAAAAATACAGAATTATTAAAATTATCTATGAGTGAAAGAGGTAAAATTATGCCTAGAAGACTTACTGGTAACTCTAAAAATTCACAAGAAATGGTAGAGAAAGCAATCAAAAGAGCTAGACATATGGCATTAGTTCCTTATATTGTTGATACTAAAAACATTACTGATTCTGCTTATGCAAGATCATTTTACTAAGATTTATTTTTAGTAACTTAAAAGGGAAGAAGTTTGACTTCTTCCCTTTTTTTATATTTAAAATTAAAAGATATATATGGAAAAGCAGTTAAAAGAAGCTCTAAAATTACGTTTTATGTATTATAATGTTTATGAAAATAAAGAAGATATTTGGCATGAAAAGTATAAAAATCATGATTTATATAGTGTTGTAGTGAAGAGTTTAGAGTATGATTTTAAAGAAATTGCTTTGACAATGCCAAAATTATTAGAAGAGAAAGAGAAAAACTTATAGTTTTTCCCAAACTGTTCCATTTATTGTGTCCATTAATGAAATATCCATTTTTGATAATTCATCTCTAACAGCATCTGCAGTAACAAAATCTTTTACTTTTTTTGCTTCATCTCTTTTTGCAATTAATTCTTCAATTTTAGATATTGTAGTTTTATCTATTCCAAATTGAAAATATTCATAAGCATCATTAAATCCAATTCCTAAAATATCATTAATAAATAGAATATTTGAAACTAACTCTTTTTTTAGATTTTTATCTTTTGGATTAGCATCTAATTTATCATTTGCATTTCCAATCATTTCATCAATAACTGAAAGAGCTTTTGATGTATTCATATCATCGTTTAAAGCTTTGAATATCTCTTCCGAGAAGTTTTTATTCACACTTGAAGCTTCAACTGCATAAACTCTTTTTTTGACTCTATAAAGTTTATCAAGCCTTTTTTTAGATGCAATTAAATCTTCTTCATTGAAATTAAAATTTGCTCTATAATGAGTTGACATTAAATAGAATCTTATAACTTCACCCGAATAAGATTTTAAAACATCTTTTAGGAAAAATGAGTTTCCTAAAGATTTACTCATTTTTTCTCCATCAATATTTACAAAACCATTGTGCATCCAATATTTTGCTAGATTTTGTCCACTTGAACATCTTGTTTGCGCAGCTTCATTTTCATGGTGAGGGAAAAGTAAATCAGCACCACCACCATGAATATCTATTTGAAACTCTGAATTTTTATAAGCTAAATGTTTTTCAATCATTGCACTACACTCAATATGCCAACCTGGTCGTCCTAAACCAAAAGGAGCTTCAAAACTCACATCATTAGCTTTTGCAAATTTCCAAAGAGCAAAATCAGATGGATTTCTTTTTTCATTATTAACTTCTACTCTAGCTTGAGAGTTTTCATCACTTACTTTGTGAGATAATGTTCCATAAGAGTTATCTTTTGAAGTATCAAAATATACACTATCGCTTGTTTTATAAGCAATATCTTTTGAGATAAGATTTGAAATCATATTTTTCATACTTTCAAGATTCTCTGTAGCTTTTGGTTCGATTGTATTGTTTAGAATATTCAAAGCTTTCATATCAGTTTTATAAGCGTTTATATAAGTAGTTGTAATTTCTTCGAGGGATTTATTAGAGTCATACATTTTTTTGATGATTTTATCATCAATATCAGTGAAGTTTTTTGTCATAATAACTTCATATTCATTAGCTTTTAAAACCCTATGTAGTAAATCAAAAGCTATTGCGCTTCTTGCATGACCTAAGTGAGAATCATCATAAACAGTTGGTCCACAAACATAAATCTTAGCTACATTAGGAACAATAGAGTTAAACTCTACTTTTTCCTTTTTTACTGAGTCGTAAATATGTAGTTTCATCTTATTTAAATAGTGCTTCTAAAGATGCAGTGTCAGTTATTTTTTCTTCAACTATTTTTTCAATATTATTTGAAGATGTTGTAGTTGATGCAATTTCGATTAATTCAATATCATATTTTGTAAGCATTGAAGCTAATCTAATATTTAAACCTGCTTTTCCAATAGCTTTTGATTTTTGATCACTAGGAATTGTAACAATTGCTTTTCCTTTTTCACCATATGCAGGAGCTTTTTCAATTTTTACACTATTAACAAGCGCAGGTGATAAAGCTCTTGAAATAAACATTTCAGGTATCGTTGAGAACTCAACACAATCTATATTTTCTCCATTTAATTGTTTTGAAACAGAACCAATTCTAACACCTTTTACCCCTACAACAGAACCAATTGGATCAATTTGTGGATCAATAGAAGATAAAGCAATTTTTGATCTAGTTCCAGGAATTCTTGCACTTGCTTCAATATTAACTTTTTTGTCTTTTAATTCAGGAACCTCTAGAATTAAAAGATTTTCTAAGAATTTTGGAGAAGTTCTTGAAATATCAATTAATAGACCATTTGTTTTATCAATATTTACGCCTTTAACAACAGCTTTTAAAACATCACCAACTTTAAAAGTTTCACCTTTTATTCTGCTTTTTCTTTGTAAAATACCTTTTACTTCACCAATTTCAATATAAGTATTTTCTTGTCTGTCAATTCTTGTAACAGTTCCAGATACAGTTTTTCCAATTTTATCTTTATATTTACTAACAAGATTTTCTTCAATAAATCTTTGAAGTCGATATTCAAAATTATTATGTAATATAGTAGCTGCATTTCTTCCCATATTTTCGAACTCTAAATCATAGTTCATAAAATCGCCGATTTCTAAATCTGGGTCAATCTCTTTTGCTTCTTCAAGAGTAATAAAATTTTCATAATTAAGTGCATCACCATATTTATTAACTGCATTAGCATGTAGTCTTTCATCATCTTCTGATACAACTTCAATTTTTTGAAATAGTTCTAATTTTTTATTAGCTCTATCAATATTTGCATCAAAAGTTAATGTTTCATCCACCATTTTTTGGGCTGTTTTGATTAACGCCTCTTTTAGTGCATTTTCAACATCATCAATTTTGAGACCTTTTTCATATGCAATTGAATCTAAAATATCTATTATTTTATCCATTAATAACCTTTTATTTGTTGACATTGAAATGATTGTTTTGATTTCCAATGTAGTATAGTTTATTAGTATAGCTAAAATACCCTTTTATAGAAATTAAAGTAATTTTGAGATAGAATATATGATTAATTAAAAAAGAAAAGGCTTAATAAATGGAATTATTATTTGCAAGAAATGAGTTAAATGAAAAACCAAAAAAAGTGCAATTAGATAAAATAAAAGAAGATTTAAAAAAAGATGGTCAAAAGATTTTCTATTTTGATAGAGATAATTCTCATAAAGATATGATGGCATTAGTGGATGCTTTAGAAGCTGATGGTTATAATGTTTACTTCAGAGAAGTTAAATATGGTTTAGCTGATGATGAGTATATGTATGAGGTTCATTCACTTTAATATTTAGGTATTTAAGTAAAAAAATTATGAGTTCAAATAAAAAATTATTTATACAAACATTAGGTTGTCAGATGAATGATACTGACAGCCAACATATTCAAGCAGAACTTGAAAAACACAAAGGTTATACGGCAACACAAAATATTGAAGATGCTGATTTAATCATAATTAATACTTGTTCTGTTAGAGAAAAACCAGTTCAAAAACTATTTTCTGAAATTGGTCAATTTAACAAAAAGAAAAAAGAGGGTGCAAAAATAGGTGTTTGTGGTTGTACTGCTTCACACTTAGGACATGATATTATTAAAAGAGCGCCTTATGTGGATTTTGTTGTAGGTGCAAGAAATATATCAAAAATCAAAGATGTAGTTGATATAAAAGGTTCAGTTGAAGTATCAATTGATAATGATGAATCTACTTATGATTTTGCAACTGCAAAAACGAATCAATATAGAGCTAGTGTAAACATCTCTGTTGGTTGTGACAAAAAATGTACTTATTGCATAGTTCCAAGTACACGTGGTGAAGAGATTTCAATTCCACCTGAAATGATTGTTGAGCAGGTTAAAAAGTCTGTTGAATTAGGTGCGGTTGAAGTAATGCTTCTAGGACAAAATGTTAACTCTTATGGTAAAAATTTCACTGATGGAAGAGGTAAATATTCATTTACAAATCTTTTACAAGATGTTTCAAAAGTTGAAGGTTTAGAGCGAATTAGATTTACTTCACCACATCCTTTACATATGGATGATGAGTTTATTGAAGAATTCGCAAAAAATGACAAAATATCTAAATGTATTCATATGCCATTACAAAGTGGTTCAACTGAAGTTTTAAGAGCAATGAAAAGAGGATATACAAAAGAGTGGTTTTTAAATAGAGCTGCTAAACTTAGAAATCTTGTTCCAAATCTTAGAATTACTACTGATATTATTGTTGCTTTTCCTGGTGAGACACAAAAAGATTTTGAAGATACCTTAGATGTTGTTAATCAGGTTAAATTTGATCAAATTTTTAATTTTAAATATTCACCAAGACCAGGAACTGAAGCTTTAAATTTTGCGGATAGAGAAATTCCTGATGAAATTGGAAGTGCAAGATTAATTGAATTAATTGAACTTCATAAAAGACATTTAGAAGAGACAATGCCTTCTTATGTTGGTAAGACATTAAATGTATTGGTAGAATCTTTAAAACCAAATGGTGAAGTTTGTGGTTTTACAGATAGTTATTTACAGGTGTTTACAAAAGGAAGTGATGAACTTCTAGGTAAATTTGTAAATGTTAAAATAACAGATGCTTCAAGAACATCTTTAAAAGGTGACGTTGTACTTTAATGAAAAATTATTTTAAATTTAAAGTACTCCCTTATATTATTTATTTTTTAATAAAAGCGATATTCTTTACAAATAAAAAAGTTTTTCATCATCAAAAGTTGGAAGAGAATGAAGCATATGTCTTTGTTGCATGGCACGGAGATTTAGCTTCTCAACCAACAAGCTATTTTAAACTAAGACCAAATGGTAGAATCAAAACTATGATTAGTCAAAGTAAAGATGGTGAGATTATTACAAAAGTCTATGGATTATTTGGAGCAGGAGCAATTAGAGGTTCTTCTTCTAAAGGTGCAACTAAAGCATTAATTAGTACAATAAAAGAAATTAAATCAGGTTGTGATGTAGCATTATCACCTGATGGTCCAAGAGGTCCTAGATTTAGTTTTGCAGGTGGCGTTATAACAATTGCACAAAAAAGTGGTGCTAAAATTGTAGTTTGTAATTCTAAACCTAGTAAATACTGGCAGTTTAATTCTTGGGATAAGTTTATATTACCAAAACCATTTGGAAAAATTGATTTTTATATGTCAGAACCTTTTGATATTAGTAATTTAGAGTTTGAAGAGGCAAGAAATTTTATTAAAAGTAAAATGATGCTAAATGCAATTATTTAAAAGAAGTTAGATAGGAAATATATGTTTACTAAAGAGTCTTTATATATTAATGCTGTTAAATATGATACACAATTAAAGCTTGATTATAAAAAATTGAGTAATGAAGCAATTATTGATACAGATAGTTCGGTTTTTTTGGTTGATAATGATTTATTACCTTTAGATATTGCTTTAAAACTTAACTCTTCACAAGCCCAAATTGATAATACATATATCTCTACACTTCTAATAAATGATACAACAAAACTTATTCCAAAAGCTTTATCTTCAAAAATAAAAGATTGTGAAATTGCAAAATTTAACAATGAATATGATATTGCTGTACTTAAAACAACTCTTTTTGAAACTAAAAATTATTTTGTAAAAACAGGAATAGATTATATTTATTCAGCTTTTCATCTAATAAATCTACATATAGATAAAAATGTTTTAAGAAGTGAAATAGTTGTACTTTTATTTAATAGCAAAGCATTTATTGTTATTCTAGATGCTGCTGGAATCATAGTACACAATACAATTTTAGATTTAGCTTGTTTTGACTCAATTAAAAGAACTCATTTTTATGAAGATGATATTGATGGTCAGAAACTTTTTGATGAAATTTATTACTTAGAATTAAATGAGATTATTCATAACACTTTAAATAACTTTTATGAGAAAAAAAGCAATACTTTTGTAGAAAAAGTGACAATACTTTATGTGACAAAACAGTTATCTCAAGAACAAATCGAACAGTTGAGTGAAGATTTATTATTAAAAGTTGACTATCATCCTATAAATATTGATGAAGAAATATTTGAATTATCAAAAGATAAACATCTTAAAAAAAGTTTTACAAAACCAAGAAAGAAGAAAACAAAAAGAAATTATACAAATTTATATATCTCTTTGTTTATTTTACTTGTAGTTCTTTTAGCTTATCAAGTTTATTTAAAAGTTGATTTTAAAAGTCTTTATGAAAATTACTTCAAAAAAGAAGTTACTATTGAAAAAGCTCAAGATGTGAAAAAAATTGAGAATGTTCTTGAATTACCAAATCATATAAATTTAAATGACAGAATAGAACAAAGAATTAAAGGAGTATTTGAAACTATTCCTGATGATATTGTTCTTAATGAATTAAAAATAGATAAAAATATTTTAGAATTAAAAGGTAATTTTTTAAGAGAAAATAGCTTTGCAAATTCTTTGAAACCTAATCTAAATAAATTGTATAAAAATGTTGTTTACAATCCTTCTTCAACTGACAAAAAGTTTAAAATTGATGGGGTTGTACTTGCAAAAGAAGATATTGATTTAAATAAGAAATATAAAAGTTATGATAAAGAGTATTTAACAGATGAATTTATGGCGTTAGACAGAGTAACTGAACAGTTGAAAATTTTGATGCCAGTTGATTCAATTATTAAATTTAATGCAACTACAAGTAGTAGTAATATTACAAGATTTATGTATTCTGTAAATATTTTAGTTCAAGACCCAAGTGAATTTTTTGATATGATAGAGGTATTAAACAATGAATTATATTCAATTCATATTTCATATCCAATTAGTATGTTAAAAACTGAAGCAGGTGTTGAAATAGAGTTTGTTTTAGTATTTAATCAAAAAAATGAGATAAAAGAAGAACCTAAAGAAGCTACAAAATAAAAACTTGGAACTACCAAGTTTTTATTTCATTATAAATCGAATCTCTCTCAACTGGTATAAATCCAGAATTCTTAATTAAATCTACAAATTCCATTTGAGCTATGCCATTTGCACTTGAAGCACCAGCTGCACTTTGAATTGCTTCTTTCTCAATTGTTCCATCAACATCATTTGCACCAAATTCTTGAGCAATTAAGGCTAATTTTACAGTTGAAGTTGCCCAATAAGCTTTTATATTTGGAATATTATCAAGCAAGATTCTAGCTATTGCATAAGTTTTTAATATCTCTTGCCCAGTTAATGGTTCTTTTACTTTTAAGTAATTATTTTCAGTTTGATAAACTAAAGGAATAAAGGCATTAAAACCACCTGTAATGTCTTGTAAGTCTCTAAGTCTTAACATATGATCAATTCGGTGATTTCTATCTTCTACATGTCCAAAAAGCATTGTAGCATTACTTTTTCTACCTTTTAAATGCCAAAGTTTATGAATCTGTAGCCATTGTTCAGAAGTAACTTTTCCACCACAGATTCTTTTTCTCACCTGTTCGTCAAAAATTTCAGCTCCACCACCTGGCATTGAATCAATTCCATGATTAATCATCATATCAATAATCTCTTCATATGAAAGATTATATTCAGTGCTCAAAAAGTGAATTTCAGCAGCAGTTAATGCTTTCACATGAATGTTAGGAAAGTTCTCTTTGATTTTTTTAAAAACATCCATATACCATTGTAATCCAGTATGTGGATTGTGAGCTGAAACTATATGAACTTCTTTAATATTGTTTTTTGAAGAGTTTTTTACAATTTCTAATATCTCTTCGTGACTCATTGTATATTGGTGAGGATTTTTTCTACTTGCACTGTATGCACAAAATTGACAAACATCTTTACAAATATTTGTTGGATTTATATGTCTATTTATATTAAAATATGTCTTTTTACCATGTCTATTAGTTCTTATTTTATTTGCATAAGAAGCAAGTGTAAACAAATCTAAATCATATAATTTAATTGCATCATCATAATTTAATCGTTCATTTTTTTCTAATTTTTCTATAATACTCATAATTTCCCTATTCACAATTTAAATCTTTTGTATATTGATTATCTCTTTCTTGATGGATAAAACCAATACAACTTTGTTGTAAATCTTTATCATAAAAAATTACTTTATATACGTTACTTTGATATTTTGTTTCTTTGTCTTCAACATTTAATTTATTTATAACTTTTAGTTGAGTTATATTTGTATGACCAATAGTAGCCAAAACTTCAGTAATTTTTTTCTCTTTTAAATCTTGAATCATATAAAATATAACAAAAGCAAGAACAATAATAATACTTATTACAACAACAGTTTTTTTTGGAAGTCTTCTTACTTGATGAGTATTCATCTTAGTTCTCCTTTAGTGGCTTAAATGAGCACTCTTCTCCATTATAATACTCGATTGTTCCATCTTCAATTTTATAATACCAACCATGGATTTGTATTTCACCAGCTTTTACCTTTTTCTCAATATAAGGAAAAGTTAAAAGATTTTCCATTTGATGAACAATTGATATTCTCTCCGTTGCTCTATATAATTTTTCTGGATCAGATTTATCTTGAATTGCTAAAAGTGTATACTCTTTTGCTCTTTTTCCAAGGTCTAACCATTTTTTTACATTTATTAAATCAGGAGAATCCCCTAAATCTTGATATAAACTTTTACAAGCTCCACAGTGTGAATGCCCACAAACAATTATATGTTTTACAGATAAAACATTAACTGCATATTCAATTACTGCTGAACTTCCATGGTAGTCATTATCTGGGTTATAAGGAGGAATAAAATTCCCAACATTTCTTAAAATGAACATATCTCCTGGTTTTGTGTCAAGCATTAAATCTGGAGTAACTCTACTATCGCTACATCCAATAAATAAGATTTCAGGTTTTTGCCCAGTCTCAACAAGTTGTTTTAAATCATCTTCATATTTTGGAAAACCAGCTTCTCTGAATTTTTGATTACCTTTTATTAAGTCATTAATTAACATTTTGAATCCTTTAATAAGTTACATACTTTTGTTAAATCTTTTTCGTTTATATCAATTTTTGCAATTAATCTAATAATTGCCTCTTTTACCGTTGGTTGCCTAATTGCTCCAACTAAGTAGCCATTTTTCTTTAAATTTTCTTGTATTATTTTTACTTGCTTATTATCACCTATTAAAATAGGAATAATTAAACTTTGGGAATTTAAACCCAAGATATTATGAATAATAGTTAAATTTGTTTTTATTTTTTCTTTTAGTGATTCTTTGTTTTTAATAATAAAATCTAAAGATTCATTTGCAAGTGCAGTACCAAACAGTGATGGAGCAGTTGAGTAAATAATAGGTTTTGCTCTATTTGTAAGAAAATCAATGATTTGTTTTGAAGCCAAAATATAAGCTCCATAAGAACCATATGCTTTTCCTAAAGTTCCCATTTTTACATGATATTTATTTGGTTTTATTTTGTAATAATCAAAAATACCTAAAAGATTATCACCAATAACACCAAAACTATGGGCTTCATCAACTATTAAAATTGCTTTTTTTTCATCTGCAATTTTGAAAATTTCTAATGGAGCTAAATCTCCACCCATTGAATAAACGCCCTCAATTGCAATTATATTTCTTCCACTTCTTTGATTTTTAGAAATTTTTTGTTCTAAATCTTTAAAGTCATTGTGTTTAAAAACAATAACTTGTTCAGGTCTTAGAAGTTTTGTAGCTAATATTCCACTTGCATGATATTCTTCATCTATAAATAAGGTATCATTTTTTCTTGTAAGTGCTTCAATCATAGAGATATTTGCTAAAAAACCAGAACCTACAATAACACCAGCTTCAAAATCATTAACTTCACATAATCTATCTTCAAATTTTTTGTGGATTTTACTGTAACCATTTACTAACATTGAAGCTTTTGGTGAGTGATAATTTTCTTTTAGAACGTTTTCATAAGCATTTTGGAAAAGAGTTTTATTTGTTGAAAGACCTAAATAATCATTTGAGGCTAAATCAATTAAATTATCATCAAAAACTTCTCTTATTCTAAATCGATTTGACTTTTTAATTGATTCTAATTCTTTTGAGTACAAATATTTCTCCGTAAGTATTTTTGTATGATAACTAAAAAGTGCTAATAAAAAATTAAATTTTGAAATTTGTATTAAGTGCTAGATTATTGCTACGATGAGTTGTTATAATTTCTTTACACTAATTTTATATACAAGTCCAAAGAAGTAAGAGGTGTTTTTGCGACCTTCACCTCTTACTTTTTTATAATAATCTGGCAAAATCTAAATCACGTTTTCATTAATAAAAAAGCCTAAAACAATTAAATAATAATAAGATATAGCTAGAATTTAAATTAATTATTATAATATATAATATAATAACGAAAGTCGGGGGATTTATATTATAAATGACATTAAATGAGAAACTTTTTAAAACATTAAATATTTTATATGTTGAAAATGATGAAAAGATAAAAGAGACTTTTTCACCAACTTTGAATAAGTTATTTAAAAAAGTTTTTTTCTGCTCAGATGGATTAAATGCCCTAGAACAATTTACACAGCTAAATAATAGTGCTGAAAAAATTGATGTTATTCTTAGTGAATACAAATTACCCTCATTAAATGGTTTAGAACTTTTATTGAAAATAAGAGATATTAGTAAAAATGTTCCATTTATATTTATTACTCAAGAAACAAACGTTGATTTATTATTAAATTCATTAAGATATGATGTAACTGATTATTTTTTAAAGCCAATTAATGAATATGAAATATTAAAAAAAATTGAAGAAGCCTGTATTGCAAGACAAGAAGAAGATGAGATTTTAAATTATCAAAATGAGATAGAAGAGTATTTAGAATTAATAAATAAAGTAGCAATTGTATATAGCTTTGATACAAATAGAGCAATGATTTATGTAAATAATCTTTTTAAAGAGTTGATTAAATATGATGAAGATGAGATATTAGGACAAGATTATAGAAGTTTTTTTCATAATGAAATGCCAAAGGTTATAATTGAAGAGCAGGGACAAATTCTTCAAAGTGGAAATAAATGGCAAGGAAAAGTAAAATATTTAACAAGTATTGATTCAATATTTTATACAAATTGCACAATTATTCCTGTATTTGATGAGAATAAAAAAATCAGAAAATATGTAAGTGTTAATTTTTTAACAACAAAAGAAGAAAATGATAAAAGAGAATTTAAAAAAAGAGTTCTTGTTGATATTCAAGAGACAAAAAAAATTTATTCAATTGCTCAGAGAAAAATTGATGAATTAACTAATATTTTAACTTCATTTAATGATTATGATGAATTAAAAAAGAGTCTAGATGAAGAACAAAAATTAAATCAAAGTTATTATGCAGAACTTGAAGAGTTAGAGAATAAAGTTAAAATTGTAAAAGAGAAGTATGAACTTTTAACTGTTGGAATAAATAAAAAAATAAGTCAAATTTCACTTATGACATCTGAAATGAAAAGTGCAGAGCAAAGAACTAATAACAAAATTATTAATGTTGTTGAAGATATTAAAACAAAAGATTCACTAATCGTAAAAATAAAAAATGAAATTGATATAAAAGGTACAAAAATAAGTGACTTAGAAGAGGTTTTAGAACATAGAAAAACTCAAATAAGAGATAAAAAGGCTAATTCTTAGATGTTTAATAATAGTTTTTTGAAAAAATTAAATATTTTATTTATAGAAAGTAATGATGAAGATAGAGAACATTTTTCAAACATTTTATATAAATTTTTTAATAATGTAATTGTTTGCTCAACAGGTAAAGAGGGAATTGAAAGTTTTTTAGAGAAAAGAAAAGAGTATTTTATTGATATTATTATTTGTGATAAAACTATTGATGATATTACAGGAATTGAGATACTGAAAAAAATCAGAGAAATAGATTCTGAAATACCCTTTATAATAACAAGCCCTACAATTGAAATTGAAGATTTATTAACAGCAATTAAATACAAAGCTACAGATTATTTATCAAAACCAGTAAATGCAAAAGATATGATTTTTTCTATAGAGAGAGTTTGTCATAACAAATATCATGAAAGATTAAAGTTATTAATGCAAGAGGATTTAGAGGACTTAAGAGCTGTTGTAAACGAAGTTGCCTTAGTTTCTAAAACTGATGTAGAAGGAAATATAACTTTTGTAAATAGTTATTTCTGTGAAGTTTCAGCTTATACAAAAGAGGAGCTAATTGGACAAAATCATCTAATATTAAAAGATGAAAAAACAAGTAGTTCAATTTATAAAGAATTAATAGATAAAGTAAATGAGGGGATAATTTGGGAAGGTAAATTAAAAAATATATCAAAATCAAAAGAAGAATATTATATATATTTAACAGTACTTCCTATTTATGATAAGAATAATTCTACAATAAATGAATTTATATGGATAAGTTTTTTAACAACCGAAGCTGAACTTGAAGCAAAAGAGTTTAAGAGTCGAGTTGTTAAAAATATGTATGAAAATAGGAAAAATAATAATGAAGCAAGGGAAAAAATTGATGACCTTATGCATAAAATTTCTGAATATAGTGCAATAAAAACTTTATTAATTGAAGAGAAACATAGAACATCAAAATTTATTAATCAAATTGGTTTTTACGAAAAAGAGTTAGAAGCAACTGAAGATAAAATAAAAGAAATAAGTGAAAAAGTAAGTGAAAAAATAAAAAAAGTTGTGACAACACAAAAAGATGTACAAGAGAAAAAAGATAAGGCAACTTCTATGTTGAATGATTTAACAATTGAGTTGAATAATAAAAATAAAGAAGTACAAGAGTTAACAAAAGAACTATCTTCTCAGTTGAATTCTATTAAAAAATTAATGTTAAGTATTGATGAACTTGAAGAAAAATTGGCTAAAAATCTAGAAGATTGAGTTTTATAAAGTTATATTTTCTAAAAAATCAATCTCATTATCAGTCACTATAATTGCATCTATACAAAAAGAGACATCAAGTTTTTTAGTTTGTAAATAGTAATCAACACTTCTTTTTATTTTAGAGAGTTTAGATTTTGTAAGGTTATTTATAGCAGTTTCATAATCAGGGGCTGATTTTACTTCGCAGAAGTGATAAGTAGAGTTTTTAGTAGCAATAATATCTATTTCACCTAATTTTTTAGCGTAGAAATTTTGTTCAATTATTTGAAAATTTAAATCCTGTAAAAAAGAGATTGCTCTTTTTTCAGCAAAATCTCCTTTTTCTCTACTCATATTTTTTTACCCAAAAATCATCCACCACCAACAAATTGAAGAAGTTCAATTTTGTCATCATTTTTTGGAATAAAACTACTCCAATCATCTTTTTTTACAATATTCATATTAACAGCTGCTGCCATTACTTTATTTTCAATTTGTAAATCTGTAATAATATTTTGTAGTGTTAAAGAATCATCAAACTCTTTTGTTTCACCATTTATTATAAGTGTCATATTTATACCTTATTATATTTTTTATAAAGTTTGATTATACAAAGAGTTAACTTATTTCCTAATATTCAAAGTTTTAAATCTATCACCCATTCCAGTTGGTTCAAGTAATACTTTTACTTTTTGAGTCTCTTTTAAATATGTTTGTTCATTTACATTTGCTTTTAAAATTTCAAGTAAATCTAAAATTCCAAACTCTACTAAAGATTTTAGTTGAGTATTAAATTTTATATTTGAAATACCAAGTTCTTTGAAACAATCAACAAGATAATTAAAATGAACATCATAGGTAATATCTGCGTTTTTAAAGAGTTTGTCTAAGTGTAGATTTTCTTCAAAAATAGGGTAAACACTGTGCTTCTCATAAACTCTTGTTGAAAAATCATTTCTTGGAAATCTATCTCCATAATCAAAAGTTAGAAACTCAAAAGTTTTGATATTTAAACAAAGTATATTTACAAAATCTTTGTATGAAAGTGCTACTTCACCTTTTGTAATATGATATTTTTTGCAGTGATTTATTATATTTTCATCTGTACAATCAAAAAATTCTATTTTATGATTTGAAATAAAAGCTTGTTGTAAAGTGCCTTCTTTATTTGTATAAACTAAATCACAAGAAAAAGCGTCAAATATCTCATTTGCAAGAATATAAGCATTTTCAAGTTTTACTTCACTTATATCATTGTAATGTTTTAATTTAATAATATTTCCAAAAGAATCATTTAGATATTTTTTTTGTTGTTCTTGAAGATTTTCAAATCTCTCAACTATTGCAAAATTTAAAGTCTCTAAAAGTTGAGGTTTTAAAGTATAAATAAATTGAATAATATCAGCTAATAAATATCCATGATGAGCGCCAATTTCTAAAATAGTTGTATTACTTGGTAAAAATCCCTCTTCAATAGAAGTGATTATTTTTTTAGCAATTGAGCCACCAAAAAAGGATGAAGTTGAAACAGAAGTGAAAAAATCCCCATCTTTTCCTATTTGTTTGTAATTCGAGTAGTAGCCATCTTGGCCATAAAGCCAATCGTTAAAGTAGTCATTAAATTTAATCATAAAAGGATTGTATCAAAAGTGTTGTAAATAAAAAGATTTCTCTTTTTATTTACAAACATCAATTACAGATTGTTGATTTGGATATAAATAAACTTCAACCCTTCTATTTAATCCCATATTTGCATCACTTGTATTTGGTGCGATTGGTTTATCAAAAGAGCAACCTTTTGCAAATATTTGATTTTGAACACCTGTTGAATCGATTATATTTCCAACATTGCTAGCTCTTTTTTCAGATAAAGTAAGATTATAAGCATGTGTCCCTCTGCTATCTGTATGACCTACAACTTGAACTAAAGTATTTGGATATTTTTGTAAAACAGTTGTGATTTTCGCTATTTTAGTTCCTGCAGCATAAGTTGGATTCTCTGAATTTGTTTCAAACATCATATCATCTCTGAACATGATTTTTACGTAGTTATCAGTATTCGAAACAATTAAATCTTGGTTTGGGTCAAGTGCTGCTGTTGGGTTATTATTTACATTTGTATTTAAACTTTGTGCAACTTCTTTTGCTTGATTATCCATACTATAACCAACAGCTCCACCAATTGCTGCACCTGCAACTGCTCCAATTACTTGATTTCTTCCTTTATTTCCACCACCAATATTATTTCCAAGAACAATACCAGCAAGTGCTCCTATTGTTGTACCAATTATTGCATTTTGATTGTTATCATAAGTTGCATTTCCTGTTTTTTGTGCACAACCTGTAAGTAATGAAGTAATAGCAATTGAAGAGATAATAGTTTTTAAATTAATAAATTTCATATAAAACCTTTAATATTTTATTTTAGATTGTTGATTTTATCATCTTTATTGTGAAATAATTGTTACAAGGAAAAGTTACTTGATTTGTAATAATTGTATGTTATAATAAATATAACTCAAAAAGGAGAAACTATGGAAAAAAGAACAAAAATATTAGCAACTTTAGGCCCAGCAAGCCATAGCGTGGAGATGATTGAAGGACTTATAAAAGCCGGTGCAAATATGTTTAGATTAAACTTTTCACACGGAAGTCATGAATATCATTTAGAGACATTAAATAATATTAGAACAGCAATGAAAAACTTAAATAAAACGGTTGGAATTTTACAAGATATTTCAGGACCAAAAGTTAGAATTGGCGATTTAAAAGAACCTTTTGAACTATATAGAGATGATGTTATAACATTTTTAAAAGATGAAATAGTTGGATATAAAAAAGCAGATAAAGAGTATGTAGTATCAATTAATTATCCAGATATTTTAGATAAAGTGAAAATTGATGAATATATATATTTATATGATGGAACAATTAGAGCAAAAGTTATTGCAATTGGAAATGAAGTAAAAGCTAAAATTGAAAATCATGGAATTCTTTCTTCAAGAAAAGGTGTAAATTTTCCAAATACTGTAATTGATATTGATGTAATTACAAAAAAAGATGAAAAAGATATTGCTTGGGGAGTTGAAAACGAGGTTGATTATTTTGCTATCTCATTTGTACAAAATGCAAAAGATATGAGAAAAGCTAGAAACCTTCTAAATGGATATAAAGGTAAATTAATAGCAAAAATTGAAAAATTTGATGCTGTTGAAAATATTGATGAAATCATAGATGCAAGTGATGGATTAATGGTTGCAAGGGGAGATTTAGGAATTGAAGTTCCTTATTATGATGTTCCTACAATTCAAAAAATGCTTATTAAAAAAGCAAATTTAAAAGGTATTCCAGTAATTACTGCAACTCAAATGCTTTTATCGATGACTCAAAATGAAAGAGCTACACGTGCTGAAATCTCAGACGTTGCAAATGCTGTTTTAGATGGAACTGATGTTGTAATGCTTTCTGAAGAGAGTGCAGTGGGAGAAGATCCAGTAAACGTAGTTGATACAATGCATAATATTATTGCAAAAACTGAGGGTATTTATAACTATGATAAACAATACAAATTCCCATATTTAGATGAGTTTGATGTTATTCAAGCAACAGTTACAAAACTTGCAGATGATTTAAAAGCAAATGGTATTTTAGCACTTACAAGTTCTGGAAAATCTGCTTTAAAAATGTCAAGATATAGACCAAAAACTCCTATTTATACATTTACACATAAGAAAAAAGTTTTAAATGCACTAACAGCTGTTTGGGGAGTTGAACCAATTGGAACAATAAAAGAGGCACAAGCATCTAAAATGTTCCAAAAAATGTTAAAAGCTCTTGATGAAATGGGATTATTAAATAGAAATGGTTTATATGTAGCAACTGTTGGTTATCCAGTTGGAATGCCAGGAAGCACAAATACAATTAAGATTTTAACTCCATCTGAAATTGAGTATTACTTAAATTTTAAAGAGACTAAAGAAAAAGAGAAAAAGTCTAAATAAATAAGGTAAGTTTTTACCTTATTTATTATAAATTTAATAAAACATCATTATTTAAAGGTTTTTTATAAACCTTTAAAGCTTTATTTTTTAAATAATCCTCAATATCCTCTTCACATAATATAATTAGATTATTTGTAGATAATTCTGCTATTTTTTCTTTATCTTTATTTTCTAATTTTGTTATATCAATAATAATTTTTGGATTATCTTCTTCAATTAAAAATAGTTGTACGATTTTTGATATTTGTTTCACATTATATTTTTTATTTAACTCAGTGATTATATTAAAAAAATATATGGGATTATTGTTTAAAATATAAATTGATTCCTTATTTATAATTTGTTTTTCTCTATTAGGTAAGGTATCACTTTTAGAATTAGTGGTTTCATCATCTTTTTTCTTAATTTCATTTTTGGGATTTTGTATAGTTTCATCTAAAATAAAATCTAAATTCTTAGGAATAAAAACTTCAAAAGTTGAACCTATATTAAGTTGACTTGAAACATTTATCTTTCCATCTAAAAGTGTAATAAGCTCTTTACAAATTGCAAGTCCTAATCCTGTTCCTCCATATTTTCTTGTGATACTTCCATCTAATTGTTTAAATCTATCAAATATATCTTCAATTTTATTAGATGGAATTCCTATTCCTTCATCTTTAATTATTATTTTTATACTATTTTTATCGTCTTCAACCAAAAAATAAATTTTTCCTTTTGCTGTAAATTTTAGAGAATTACTTAAAAGGTTTTTTATTATTTGTTTGACTTTTATTTGATCACTATATATAAAGTCTAAATTATCATCTATTTTAAAAATCAACTCAAGATTTTTCATTTTTGTTTGAGTATAAAACATCTCGTATATTGAATTCATGTACTCTTTTAGATTTATTTTTGTATATTGAACATGACTTTGTTTTGCATCTAATTTTGATAAATCAAGAATATCATTTATTAGACTTAATAAATCCTTTCCACATTTATTAATAATTTCTAGATTTTTTACTTCTTTTTCATCAAGATTTCCTGATTTGTTTTTTACCATTATTTCACTAATAATATTTATAGAATTTAAAGGAGTTTTTAATTCATGACTCATATTTGCTAAAAAATCATCTTTTGATTTGTTAGCTTCTTCTGCAAAAATCTTAGCATCATAAAGTTTTTTTGTTCTTTCATTTAATTCATTTACCATTGAAACAAAATTAGAACTAAGTTGATATATTTCTGAAATATTTGTATCAAGAATTTTTATATTTGTATTATTTTCTGATATTTGTGATGTTTGATTTGATAAATCGATAATAGGTTTTGTAATGGATTCTGAAAATATATATATCTTTTTTAATAAAAAATAAAAGAAAATTAAATAGAAAAATATTAAAAATATGATTGCTGCATAACCAATCTTATGTGATAGATTTTTTAAATAATCAATAGATGAAAAAAGATTGTTTTTATCAATTAGAATCATTAATTTCCAATTTGTTTCATTAATATTTTGTTGTAAAGTTAAATACTCATTATCTTCAATTTTTAAGGTTGATTCAGATTCTTCATTTTCAATTAGATTTTTAAAATGAGATGCAAAAGGACTTTTGTTTGTAAGAATATTGAACTCTTCAGGTTTAGATATAGTTTTCAAAATTGAATCTGTATAAAGATGATTTTTTAACTCTTTTAAACCAAGTAAAGACTCGATTTTTTCTGGCATGGCAATAATCATACCATCTTTATCAACCATAAATAAATTTGCATCATAAGGTAATTTTCTATTTAAAATATTTTTTACAAAAGTATCAATTGTAATATCAAGCCCAGTAACTCCTTCTAAAAAATCTTTATTGTAAATTGGAACTATACACGATAACATCCAACCATTTCCAGCAGGGTCTAAATAAGCACTTGTCCAAACAGGTTTTTTTGTTGGATTATGTTTTAAATCTGCTAAGTAATAAAAATTATAATTTTCTATTTGGATATGTTCACCATATTGCTCATAAACTTTATCAATAAAGGGATACAGCCTATTCATATTATCCCAACTATTAAAATATGCAGCATTTATAATAGGATTGTTATCAACAACACTTTTTAATGATACATCCATAGCTTCTGTAAAAGTAGCTTTTTTTCTTTCAATATCTGTAATGATTGTTTTTGATGAATAATAAAGACTTGCACCATTTTGATTTGTTTTATAAAATACACCATTAGAAGCAACGTCAAATTTCACATTAAAATTGGATAAATTATATTGATTAAAATTAGACATAATATTCTCATGACTAGCTTGTAAGATTGATGCGGTTCTTGAGATTTCTGTTAATTTATTACTAATAATAGTGGCTTCATTTTCTAAAATAGCTTTAGAGTGTGATTGTGCTTCTTTTAATAATAAAGCTGCATTATTTGTTGAAATATATGTATTTATTGAGAAATATAAAATGATTAATGCAATTTCAACTATAAGTATTGGAATAAGTGAGAATTTAACAAAATGATTAGAAAGTATTTTTCCAAAATTTTTTCTTTTTTTTAAAACTTCTTTCATTAAATCTCCACTAATAAATTATTATTAATTATTATATATTAAATTATCGTATTTTTTGGCATTATGTATATAAAACTTAAGAAAGTTTTACATACATTTCAAGAAGTTCAAGTTGTTTATCTATTTCATAGATTTTTAAATCTAAAGATTTGATTTTTTGTGAGTTTTGAAGTGTATCTAAATCACTTTGAGTTTTGATTTGTGCTATTTTTTCTTCATTTATAGTTTTTAAAATAGAGTTATAAACTTCCAAATCATCCCTTGTAATTTGTAATCTTTCATCAAGCATTGAAAGTTTTTGAAGTTTTGATTTGAAAAAAGTTTTTTCATCAGATATTTTGTTCTCTAAATTTAATTTTGATTTTAAATAATCAATTCTTTTACTTTGTACATCGTTAAAAGTTCTTGAGTCAAAAGGAACAGTAACACTAACTCCAAAAGTTTGGTCATTCTCTTTTGTTAATTTTATATTATCATCTGTTTCATGATATTTTGAATAGTTGTAATAAGCATTTACACTTGGAAGATATTTTGCCATAGTCATAAATGAGTAATTACCTTTTTTATCAATATCTGCTTCTATTTTTTTTAGATTTATATTATTTTCTAAAAACTCTTTTTCACTAAATATTGTAAATGTAGGCAACTCAAAATTTGTATAATCACTTGATGAAATATTATTAAAATTATTGATTAACTCTTCTTTTTGATATTTTAAATCAACCAAGTTATGTTTTGTAGTATTTAAAGTTAAAAGTGCATCATCCAAATATGAAGCATCAAGAAAGCCATTTAAAACCTGCTCTTTTTTTCTATTAACATCAATTTTTGCATTTTCTAATGTATATTGAGCTTTTTGAATATTTAAATTTGTTTTTTCAATGTTAAAAAGAGTGTTTAAAGCCTCTTTTATCAACTCTTTTTTCTGTTGAGCTAAATCTAAATCAGCATATTTGTAGCTATTATCAGCATATTTTATAGCTTCATAAATTCCACCACTTTGGAAAATAGGTTGATTAATAGAAATCATAGACCTTTGAGTTTTATAATCTTCACCTAAATTATTTGTGTATTGGTAGGTAATTGGATTTATCCAATCTTTTCTTAGTTTGGAACTATCCTCTTTAATTTGTTCTTTTGTTAAATCAAAATTTTTTAATCTTTTTTCTGAAAGTATTTTTTCATCAAAAGCTTCAGTTTGGGCATATAAATTTGAGAAGATTAAACTACATAAAAGTAGTTTAACCTTGTTTGATTTTATTAAGAGCATTTTCTAATCTTTTAAATCCTTCATTCATCTCTTCTTTTGAAATAGTAAGAGCTGGAAGAAGTCTTAGGGTATTTTTTCCCGCTTTTAAAACTAAAACACCTTCTTCAAAAGCAGTTTTTATAACAAGTGCTAAAGTATCAGCATCTTTAACTCTTAGTCCTCTCATAAGTCCAAGACCTACATTGTCTGTAAAGATTTCTCTGTTTTTTTCATAAACATCAGTTAACATTTTATTAAAATAGATAATAGTCTCATCTAATGCTCCACTATCTTTTATCTCTTCTAAAATATCTAAAACTTCAAGTGCAGCAGTTGTTACAAGATAATTTCCACCAAAAGTAGAACCATGATCACCTGGGCTAAAAATATCTTTTAGTTTAGTTAAAACAGCACCAATTGGAACTCCACCACCTAAACCTTTTGCTAAAGTTACAATATCTGGTTCAATTTCATAAAGATTTGCAGCTAAAAATTCTCCAGTTCTAAATACACCTGTTTGAACTTCATCTACGATTAATAAAATATCTTTTTCTTTTAAGAATTTTGCTAAGTCTTGAATCTCTTTTTTATCAAATGGTTGAACTCCACCTTCACCTTGAACAAGCTCAATCATAACAGCAACTGTTTCATCATCAATTGAATCATAAACATCTGCAATTGAAGTTTTGTAAGAGAATCCATCAGGATATGGAGCAAAATTTGGAGTATGCATTGAGCTTTGACCAGTTGCTTTTACTGTTGTTATTGTTCTTCCATGAAAAGAGTGTTCAAGTGTTATAACTTTATATCTTTTATTTTCAAATTTAGTTTCACCATATTTTCTAGCTATTTTAATAGCTCCTTCATTGGCTTCTGCACCACTATTTGAAAAGAATATTCTTATATCAAGTCCTGAAAGTTCATTGATTTTTTGTGCTAACTTTGCTTGTGGTTCAATTGCATATAAATTTGAAATATGAGTTATATTTGAAACTTGTTCATAAATTTTATCTGCAACTCTTTTATTTCCATGACCAACACTACAAACTGCAATTCCTGAAGTAAAATCTATATAATCTTTATTTTTATCATCAAAAAGTGTAGCATTTATACCTTTTTTGAAATTAACATAATTTCTTGCATATGTATGAAGTACATACTCTTTATCTAATTGTTCTATTTGTTCATTCATTTATTTTCCTAAAAAAATTTAGATGTAATTTTAAGTGTAGATTATATCTAAAATATTTAAACCATTTATTAATTATTGTTCTCTTGCTTTGCTTATATATCTATTTAAATCAAATAGACCATATTGTAATGGATCTTGTTTTTTAAACTTTTTATCAAACCAATCAAAGATTTCCCAAAAATTTGGATTTGCACGATTTACAACATACTTTAGAAGTTTTTTATTGTCTATTTCATTATCTTGATAATTTTGCATTAGATTGAAAAAATCATTTAAATCATTCTGTTTTACAATAACAAAAGCATTTGGATAAGAACCTACAAAACCTCTAATGATGTTTATTCTATCTTTTGATGAATCTAATCTTGCTTCTTCATCGAAAAGTAAAGCAACATTTTTATGCCATCTATTTATCACAAAACTATAAACAAGATTTTCACCTGAGTTTAGTTCAATTTTTATATATGCTAAGTTTGAACTACTATCATTAAAATTTTGTATTAATTGGGAACTATTTGGTAAAGTAAGAGTTTTAAAACTCTCTTCAATTTGTTCTTTTGTATTATAAACGGCTTTTATTGGAGTTTTTTTGTAGCCATCTTCTATGAAATTTATTGGGTCTTTTTTCATATTAGTATGTTCAAAAAGTTTTTCTACAAACTCTTTTTTATAATCTTTTGTTTTATATGTAATATCAACATTATTATTTGATGGAATATAAACACTTAAATATTGAGCTAACCAACCCTCATACCAAGAATCAAAATAATCTACTCTTGAATCTTTTGGTAAAAATTCTAAGAAATTACTCTCTCCTTCAATTCTTAATCTATCCATATGTGTTCGAACCAAGAGTTGATGAGCTGTATTTCCAAATATATCAAAGCCAGCAACTAAAGAGTAGTAAATTCTTTCAAGTAAAGGATAATCTATTACCCATAAATTTTTTGGAATATCTCCTAAAGCTCCTTTATGAACAGAAGCTGAATCAAAATGTCTATAAATTGTCAAAATTGAATCATTCTCTTGATTTTGATTTCCTTTCCAAATTGCATCCATTGATAAACCATTTGGATAATATTGCTTATATATTAAAGCTTTACTTGTTTCATATTTTTTTGCTAATTCATAATTATCCAAAGCTTTAAAAGTTTTATATAAACTAGGATCTTCTCCATATTCATTTGGAATTGAAAGATTTGAAAGATTATCATGTAAAAAATATTTATCTTGAATTGATAAATCATATTTTGGATCCATAAACATTACCCAAAAATGATCTTGAATTACATTTAATGCAATCTGACCTCTACAAACTGGACCTCTAATAAAAGTCATAATAATATAGTGAACATCATCTAGTAAAAATTGGTATCTACTACTTACAGGAATTTGTTCAAATGTTTTTAAAGCATTTGCAGAGATATTTGTATCATAAATAGGTAAATATGGTTTTTGTTCCCAAATAGGTTTTATAAATAAATCATAATATCTAGCTAATTTTTCATCATTTAGCTTATAAACCATATGGGTTTTGTGAACAATTGTTGATTCAATTTTTTGGAATCTATAATAGAATTTCCCATTTATACCTTCATATGGAAATCTTGTTGGAATGATTTGTGGTTTTTGTCCAGATGGAGTAGATGAACGAATTAATTCATAAAAATTTCCACTATTATCATCAAAAGAGATATGAGCTAAAAAAAGGTGTTCATAAATATATCTTGCACTTACTTTGTATTTAGTATTTTGATTGTTAAAAAAATCTTCAAATTTTTTTATTTGTTCTTGTTCAAGCTTTGTACCAAGATCTTTTTTTGTATCATTAATTGCACCTTGTTTAAGCCAAGTCATTAAAAGGTTATATTCTTGTTTTTTTAAAGCAGGGAATCCATAAGGCATCCCTTTATGCGGATTCTCATCAAAAAAATTGCTAAGTTCTTCTTTGTCTTTAACACAAGTTAATTTATCACTTTCTGGTGAATAAGTTCCAATATTTAAAGGATTTTTCTCTTTCTGAAAAAGATATTGCATCATTATAGATTCATTTGATTCTTCCATGTAATCAAGAACAGAAAAAAATCCTTTTCCTCTCCATTGTTTTTCATTTGTTGCATCAATAAAAAGCCTTGTTGGGTCATCAGCTTTTATTCTATTTTCATAAATATTTTTTTTAGTAGCTCCCCTTTGTATTCCTTCAAAAGATGATAGTTTTAATTGACAAGGTGAGTTGTAACAAGAGTGACAAGAGATACATCTTTTATCTAAAATTGGTTTAATTTCATTTTCAAATGAAATCTCTTTTTTTAAATCATCAAAAACCACTGGATCCAGTGGTTTTGTAGAACAAGCTGTAAATAAAATGATAAATAGTGTAAGTAAAAAAATCTGCAATTTCATTAAAATAATTCCATAAAAATAAAGTTTCGCATTATACAAAAAGTTTTATTTTTTAAACAGCTTTTTGATAGAATCGAAAATTAAAAATAAAGGAAAGAAATGCAGCACTTGATTAGAACTTCTGATTTTTCAAAAGAAGAGATATTAAACATATTTGACGATGCTAGAGAGTTTTTAAAATCTGACTCAAATGAAATTTTAAAAGGTAAATTAATAGTTACCTTGTTTTTTGAAAATTCTACAAGAACAAGAAGTTCTTTTGAAATTGCAGCTAAAAGATTAGGTGCTGAGGTTGTATCACTTGATGTTGGAACATCATCAACTTCAAAAGGTGAAACAATTTTTGATACGGTTGCAAATATTAATGCAATGAGACCTGATGCCATAATTATTAGACACTCTGAGTGTGGTTTACCTGAAAGTTTAACTGGATATGTAGATTGTCCAATTATCAATGCAGGTGATGGAAAACATGCACATCCAACACAAGCTTTATTAGATTTATTTACAATTTATGAGCATTTTAATGGACAAACTGAAGGTAAAAAAATAGCAATCGTTGGAGATGTTAGAACTTCAAGGGTTGCTGGTTCAAACAGAAGATTACTTCCAACATTTGGGATAGATGTGAGTTTTATTGCTCCAGAGTGTTTTAAATATGAAGGAAGTGATTTTAAACAATACAATAAAATTTCTGAAGTTATTGATGAACTTGATATTATTATGAGTCTTAGAACACAATTAGAAAGACATTCAGAAGTATATTTTGAATCTTTAAATGAATATGCAAAAGATTATTGTATTACAAGTGAAGTAATGGGAAATAGAGATATTATTCTTTTACATCCAGGACCTGTTAATAGAAATGTTGATATTAGTGATGAAATGTTAAAAGACCCAAGAAGTAAAGTATTAACACAAGTTACAAATGGTGTTGCAATAAGAGCTGCTGTTTTAAAAAAATTAATTCTAAAATAAAATTTGAGTAAAGAGTTAATAAAAGAAAAATTGAATAAATTTGGTTCTTCTAAAGAGCCATTTTTATTTGTCTTATCTTACGATTTAAGTAAGTTTTACATCCAAAAACTATCAGATTTATCTACAAATATAAAATATAAGCTAGATTCAAAAGAAGATTTACTTACAAAAACAAAAATAGTATTAGAAAAATTCCCAATTACATTTGAAGAGTATAAAAAAGAATTTGATTTTTTACAAGAAGAGATAAAAAAAGGAAATACTTATCTTTGTAATTTGACTGCAAAAACAAAAATAAAAACTTCTTTGTCTCTTGATGAAATTTATGAAAATGTTCATGCAAAATTTAAACTCAGATTTAAAATCCAAGATGATAATTTTGTCTGTTTTTCACCTGAGCGATTTGTGGAAATTAAAGATAATAAAATTTTTACATATCCTATGAAAGGAACAATTGACGCTTCAATTCCAAATGCCAAATCGATTATTTTAAATGATAAAAAAGAGTTAGCAGAGCATACAATGGTAGTTGATTTATTAAGAAATGATTTGGGAATTATCGCAAATAATGTAAGAGTTGATAAATTTAGATATATTGAAGAGATAAATGCAGGTGATAAAAAACTTCTTCAAGTTAGCTCAACTATTAGTGCAGATTTACAAGAAAATTGGAATGAAAGAATAGGAGATATTTTAACTTCATTATTGCCAGCTGGTTCAATAACTGGAACACCAAAGAAAAAAACAGTTGAAATTCTAGAAAATTTAGAAGATTATTATAGAGATTTTTATACGGGAGTTTTTGGTGTTTTTGATGGAGAAAAACTTGATTCATCTGTAATGATTAGATTTATTGAAGAGGATATGTTTGGAGATAAATTTTATAAAAGTGGTGGTGGAATTACTTGTGATTCTAATATTTTTAATGAATATCAAGAATTAATTGATAAGATTTATTTACCATTTTAAAGGGCTTTATATGCAAGAAAATATCTATTTTGAAACAATAAAATGTGAAGATTATGAGATTTTTAATTTAGATTTTCACAATAAAAGAGTTGCTAATACAATTGGACTAAATATAAATTTACAAGAATATATTTATCCCTTAAGTGAAGAACTTTTGAGATGTAAAGTTATTTATAATGATTCTGAAGTTATAAATGTAGAATATTTTCCATACAAAAAAAGAGAAATCAACACTTTTAAACTAATATTCGATGATGAAATAATTTATAATAAAAAGTATTTAGATAGAGAAAATTTGGATAATCTTTTTTTGAAAAAAGAAGATTGTGATGAAATTATTATCATAAAAAATGGAATCGTAACAGATACAAGTATTGCAAATATTGCAATTTTTTATAAAGATACTTGGATAACTTCAAAAAATTGTTTATTAAAGGGAACTACGAGAAGTAGACTTTTAGAAGAGAAATTTTTGATTGAAAAAGATATAAGTGTAGATATGTTAAAAAAAGCATCTAAAATAGCACTTATGAATGCAATGATTGATTTTGATATTAAAGAAAATTACTCATTTAAGTTATAAACTCTTAAAAGTAATTTTTCCCATTTGTTCTCTTTACCCCAATTTATTTTTACTTTTTCAGTGAATTTTTCAGGAGTAAATTTATAAGAATCTATTTCATTAAAAGCAAATCTTGGAATAAGTTTAGGTCTTTTTGTAAAAGGGATTACAAGAGAACTTAGATTATCTAGTACTAAAGGCACAGAGTTCTTATCTTCTAAATATAATAAAACCATGTGGGAAGCTTTTTCACCTTTTACATCAACAACAGCAAAGTACAACTTTTCCTTTGGAATACCAACTTCTAAAAGTGTAAAGTATTTTGCAATTGCATAATCCTCACAATCTCCATGCCCTTCAAGTAAAAACTCTTTTGGTGTTGCCCAATAATCAATAGTAGATTGAGTTGATATGTCTTGTGCAGGAAAGGTTTTATTCATGAATGTATTTACATAAGAAAGCTTTTTAATAAGTTCATAATTTTTAATTTCAGTTTTCATGCTCTCATATTTAGCTAGACGATTTAATATAAATGATTTTCTACTTGAATTGTTGATATAACTTAAATCTTTTTTATTTAATTTAAATTCATAGGCAAAGGTATAATTAATAAGTAAAATAAGGAAAATTAGTTGTTTCATGGGTTATAATAACATTAAATTTTTGAAATAGGTATTAATTATGATTAAAGATATTATAGAAAATGATGAGTATAAGAATTTAGTTGAAAATCAAATAAAAGAGAATATTCTTTTTTTATTGAGAAAAAATCAAGAGTTTTCAATTACAGCAAATATAGAACCAATTACATTTAATCCAGAATTACCAAAAGTTATAAAAGAGCAAATGCATAAATTTTCTTTGTTCGTATTAAGTAATTATACATATACAACAGTAGATATAACTGATGGTTATCTTAGTTTTGAAGCAGGTTTTGGAAATGAAAATTTTGGAAGTGTTGTAAAAATTCCTCTACATGCAGTTTTTCAAATAATTGTAGATGAATCAATTTTGTATATAAATTCTGTGGCAACAGTTGATAAATTCAATAAAGATTTGAAGAAAAATTCATTTAATGTTTTTAAAAATAATCCAAACAATAAGAAGTTTAATTAATAAAATAGAGAATAATTTTTATATCAATTAAAAGATAGAAAATTTTCTTCTATCTTTTAACTAACTAATCAATTAAAATTTTTAACCTTCAATAACTTTTTTTTGATGTTTTTTAGTTTTAACATGATTTTTTGCAATAACATGTTTTTTAGTTTTTACGTGTTTTTTTGCAGATACATGTTTTTTTTCTGTCTTAACTGGCATCTCTGTACTTGCAGCAAATGCTGATGAAGTAGCTAATAAAAGTCCTAATCCTAAAGCTAATAATTTAATTCTCATTGTTTTTCCTTTTCTTATAATTTAAAATGACATTGTATTAGAATTTGTAAATTTTAATTAAGAATTTTATGGTTTATGATGAAATTTTTATATCTTGTAATGAATTTTTATAAAATCTTTATATTAGAGATTTTTTAGTAGAAAAAGGGAAAATAAGTGGAGATTTTAAAATATAAATAAAAAGAGAATGTGAGACTTTGTCTCACATATTCACTATTTTTTAGGTGAGAATTTAAATAGAGCAGAACCCCAAGTTAATCCACCACCAAAGGCATCAAATAAAACTGTATCACCAGCTTTAATTCTACCTTCTTCATATGCATCATTCATAGCCATAGGAATAGAAGCAGCTGATGTATTACCATATTTATGTACAGTAACTACAGTTTGCTCATCAGTAAATCCTAAAGCTTCACCTACAGCTTTTATGATTCTATAGTTTGCTTGATGAGGAATAAAGTGAGTTATATCCTCATTTGAAAGATTATGTTTTTGCATCATTACTTGAACATCTGATGTTAATGTTTTAACAGCAAGTTTGAAAGTTTCATTTCCTTTCATTTTTATACAAGCCATCTTGTTTTCTAAAACTTCTTGTGAACAAGGATGTTTACTTCCACCACCAGGAGTTTTAATTAAATCTTCATAATTACCATCACCTGAACAATTTACATCAATAATTGCTTCATTTTTATCAGAAGTAGCTGAAATAATTGCAGCTCCTGCTCCGTCACCAAAAATAAAACAAGTACCTCTATCTGTGTAATCAAGAATTGAAGAGTATGTTTCTGCACCGATTATAAGTACATTCTTTTTCATACCAGATTCAATAAATGCTTTTGCAATTGATACCGCATATACAAAACCTGTACATGCAGCACTAATATCAAATGCCATTACATTTGTAAGTCCAACTTTTGCTGAAATTAAGCAAGCTGTTGATGGCATACATAAATAATCAGGAGTTACCGTTGCACAAATTACTAAATCAATCTCTTCTTTAGAAATCCCAGCTCTTGCAATTGCAAGTTCTGCTGCTCGTGCTCCTAAATCAGATGAAGCTTCATCAACTTCAGATATTCTTCTTTCTTTAATACCAGTTCTTTTTGTAATCCATTCATCACTTGTATCAATGATTTTTTCAAAATCTGCATTCGTCATAATCTTTGGAGGAATATAAGCTCCAATAGATCTAAAAGCTGCATATGTCATTTACATATCCTTAAATTAAATATAGTTATAGTAATTAGTTTTCTTGATTACTACTATATTTTGCTAATCTTTGTTCAATTATACTGTCTAAATTTGAACTCGCTGCATTTATTGCTTGGAATATAGCGTTTTGTATTGCTTTAGGATTTGATTTTCCATGGGCGATAATAACAGGTGCTTTTACTCCAAGTAAAGGTGCCCCTCCATATTCTGCATAATCAACTCTTACTTTTAAGTTTTTGAAAACTTTTCTCATAAGAACTGCACCAGCTATTGAAATTAATGATCTTTTTAAATTTTTCTTAATAATTTTACCGATTGTATCTGCAACACCTTCGGCTGTTTTAAGTAAAATATTACCAACAAATCCATCACAAACAACAACATCTACTGTCCCTTTGAAAATATCACTACCTTCAACATTTCCAGCAAAATTAGGTATTTTTGATATTAATTTATAAGCTTCTTTAGTAACTTCATTACCTTTACTATCTTCCTCTCCATTACTTAATAATCCAACTATTGGTTCATCAAGTAAAAGAACATACTGCGCATAAACTTGTCCCATAACAGCAAATTCAAATAAATTTTTTGGATCACTATCAACATTTGCACCAACATCTAATACTAAAGTATTCTGATTTTCACTTGTTGGCATTAATGTTGCAATTGCAGGTCTATTAACACCTTTAATTCGGCCAATTCTTAATGTAGCTAATGACATAGAAGCACCTGAATGTCCTGCAGAAACTACAGCATCAGCATTTCCATCTCGTACAAGTTCAATAGCTTTATAAATAGTAGATTCTTTTCTTTTAAGTGCATCAGTGGCAGAATCGCTCATACTAATTACATCATTTGTATCTAATATTTCAATTCTTGATAAAAAATTTTGTGGAATAAGTGGTAAAAGTTCACTTTTTTTACCAACTGCGATAGCAGTAAAGTTGTTGTTTTTTTTAAGCGCGGCAATTAAGCCTTCCATTATAGGCTCAGGACCGAAGTCCCCACCCATAGCGTCTATTGCAATTCTTAGCATTAGTTTTTATATTCACCAGTAGTTGGATTAACCATATGAGGCATTTTCCAAGTTCCATCACTATCTTTAACAGGTTTTTTTAACGTAATTTTGTAGTGAGTTCTTCTTTTTGCTGATCTAGTATGAGATACTCTTCTCTTAGGTACTGCCATTTTAATTCTCCTTAAATTTCTTTTTCAAAATTATCACCAAGTTGTGCACATTCGTCACACATGTGATAGTCACTTTTGATACTATTTAATTCACTTTCGATAATTTCATCAAAATCAATTAAACTGTTTTCAACTTCTATTACTAAATATTCACTTTCATCATTTTTGTAAATGCCATCACTTAATAGTAAAAGAAGTTCTTCATCAACTTCAATTTCTTCAGTTTTTCCACATCTACAACAATCAATTTCAGTACTACCTTTTAGCACCGCGTCAATTTTTACTAATGATTGCGATATTTTACAAAAAGTACCTTCAATTTTAACTGAATTGGAAATTACTTCCAATTCTTTGCTAAGTTGTGGTACTTTTTTAAATTCAATTTTCATTATAAAGTGTATTTATTAATAGTTAATTAACAAATTTCTTTTTGTGCAAAGAAGAAATTAATCTCAATTGCTGCATTTTCTAATGAATCAGAACCATGAACTGCATTTGCATCAATTGATTCTGCAAAGTCTGCTCTAATTGTTCCAGCTGCTGCTTCTTTAGGATTAGTTGCACCCATTAATTCTCTATTTTTAGCCATAGCGTTTTCACCTTCTAAAACTGAAACTACTACTGGTCCTGAGATCATGAATTCAACTAAATCTTTAAAGAAAGGTCTTGCTGCATGAACTGCATAAAAAGCTTCAGCATCTGCTTTGCTTAATTGCATTTTTCTAGTTGCTGCAATTCTTAATCCAGCTGTTTCAAATCTGTCTAAGATTTTTCCAACTACATTTTTTGCTACAGCGTCTGGTTTAATGATTGATAATGTTTGTTCCATTACTTGTATTCCTCGATTTTTTTAAAGTCGCGGATTATACCTAAAAATAAAAAAAAAGGCAAGTAGCAAAAAACTACTCACCTTTTTTTAGTTTAAATAGTGGTTAAAATTAATCTTCAACTACAGGAGTACCAGCAGTTCCTCTGTCTTCTCTTTCAACTGAGCTTGAACCAACTTCATCCCATACAATACATCCTTCAGTTGGACATGCATCAGCACATGCTGGAGCATCATTATGACCTACGCACTCAACACATTTATCAGCGTATACATAATATGTATCTGCCCCAGTTGGGTTCTCATCATTATCAACGATTGCTTCTACTGGACACTCATCTAAACAAGCATCACAACTAATACAAATATCAGTAATTTTTACTGCCATAGTATATCTCCTAATTAAAATTTAGAAAACTTTATCACAGTAAATATAAAATTATCTTTAAAATATAGAAATAGTAAATTACTAAATGCCTTAATTGTAATAAATGAATAATTATTCATTATAGTTATTTTAATAAAGGATAATATTTATCGGTTGATAATCTTTTTTATAAATTTCAAAATTTAAGGAAACTCACAGTTTGTTTTAGAAAATTTGTTATATAATTTCAGAATAAAATTTATTATTAAAAAGGAAAAAAAATATGTTAGTAACAAAAAAAGCTCCAGATTTTACAGCAAAAGCTGTACTTGCAGATGGTCAAATTGTAGAAAATTTTAACTTATATGAAAACATTGGTGAAAAAGGTGCAGTATTATTCTTTTACCCATTAGACTTTACATTTGTTTGTCCTTCTGAAATTATTGCTTTCTCAAAAAGAATTGAAGAATTTACTTCAAGAGGAGTTTCGGTAATCGGTTGTTCAGTAGATTCTCAATTTTCTCACTTTGCATGGAGAGAAACACCAGTTGAGCAAGGTGGAATTGGAAGAGTTAAATTTCCATTAGTAGCTGACCTTTCAAAATCAATCTCTAGAGATTATGATGTATTATTTGGAGAATCAGTTGCATTAAGAGGTTCATTTTTAATTGATGCAGATGGAACAGTAAGACATGCAGTAATTAATGACTTACCATTAGGAAGAAACATTGATGAAATGATTAGAATGGTAGATGCAATGTTATTTACAAATGAGCATGGTGAAGTTTGTCCTGCTGGTTGGGCAAAAGGTGACGAAGGTATGAAAGCAAACACTGCAGGTGTTGCTGAATATTTAGCAAAAAATGAAGGTAAATTATAATATTTAACAATATTATAATAAGTAAAAAGGTATCAAATTTTATTTTGATACCTTTTTTTATGTAAAGCTGTTTTATTGACAATTTTTCAAATTAACACTACAATAACGCTAATACTTTAATAAAAACTACAAAAAACTACAAAAACTACATAAACTTATGTAAAATCAAAGGTAAAAAATACTCATGGAAGAGTCTAAAGAAGAAACAAAAACAAAAACCCCAACTTCGAAAAAAGCAAGAACGCATATTCCTGTTGAAGGTTATAAAATTGAGCAATTAAGAGAATTCCCCCTAGAAGAACTTATCAATATCGCAAATGAACTTGAAGTAGAAAATCCTCAAGAGTTAAAACGACAAGATTTAATGTTTACAATTTTAAGATCACAAATTGATGCTGGTGGATTTATTTTATTTACTGGTATTTTAGAGATTAAAGAGGGTGGTTTTGGATTTTTAAGAGCTATAGATGGAAACTTTTCAGATACATCAAATGATTCTTATGTAAGTGCAACACAAATTAGAAAATTTGCTTTAAGAACGGGTGATATTGTTTCAGGACAAGTTAGACCTCCAAATAAAGAGAGTGAAAAATATAACGCATTATTAAAAATTGAAGCAATAAATTATCTACCAGTAAAAGAATCAAAAAACAGACCTTTATTTGACAACTTAACTCCTTTATACTCAACAAAGAGATTTAACTTTGAATATGAATCTACAAGAATGACAGGAAGAATGCTTGACTTATTCGCTCCAATGGGAAAAGGTCAAAGAGGACTTATTGTTGCACCTCCAAAAACTGGTAAAACTGAATTATTAAAAGAATTAGCTCATGCGATTGCTAGAAATCATCCAGAAGTTACATTAATGGTTTTATTAATTGATGAAAGACCAGAAGAAGTTACTGATATGCAAAGAAGTGTAAGGGGTGAAGTTTATAGTTCTACTTTTGATTTACCTGCACAAAATCATGTAAGAGTTGCAGAAATTGTTATTGAAAAAGCAAAAAGACTTGTAGAAATGAAAAAAGATGTAGTTATTTTACTTGATTCTATTACTAGATTAGCTAGAGCTTACAATACTGTAACACCATCATCTGGAAAAGTTCTTTCAGGTGGAGTTGATGCAAATGCTTTACATAAACCAAAAAGATTTTTTGGAGCAGCTAGAAATATAGAAGAGGGTGGAAGTTTAACAATTATTTCAACTGCACTTATTGAAACTGGTTCAAAAATGGATGAAGTTATTTTTGAAGAGTTCAAAGGAACTGGAAATAGTGAAGTTGTACTTTCAAGAAATGCAGCAAACAAAAGAGTTTACCCAGCTCTTGATATTACAAAATCTGGAACTAGAAAAGAAGAATTACTTCTTACTCCTGATGTTCTACAAAAAACTTGGATTTTAAGAAATGCAATTTCTCAAATGGATGAAGTTGAAGCACTTAAATTCTTGTACTCAAAAATGCAAAAAACTAAAAACAACGAAGACTTTTTTAACTCAATGAATGAATAGAAGAAGTGTTTAAATACACTTCTTTATTTTAATATTTTTATAATATTTATCCTCAAAAATACTTCTGTAAAAACAAAAAATCCAAATTATTTATGATATGATTATTTAGTAAAATAAAGGGTTTTTAATGAATATAGATTTTAAATATTTTGATAATCAAGATGCTTTTTTAAAATATACAAATAATAAAAAATCAAAATATTTAGTTTTTGTAGCTTTTAAAACTAATATAAAATTAGAAGATTTTAATCATAGAAATATTGAGATTTATGGCGCAATTTTTTCATATATAATTTATAAAAATAGTGTCTATCACGAAGGATTAATTTCCATTGAAATTACAGAAGAGATAGATATAGATTTTATTGAAAATATTAATAACTATAATTTTAATAATAGTAGTTTTGCTGAATCAAAATCAATTATTACAATTTTTAATGGTTTTAGTGAATGTAATGAAACTTTTTTTGTTAAATTATTTGAAAGTATACCTATTGATACAAAAATTATTGGTGGAGGAGCTGGAATAATTGCTGATAATAAGAAAAAAGTACTTTTTAATAATAAGGGTTTTTTTTTAGATTCAGCAATTATTTTATCTTTAAAAGAAAAAATGAAAATAGCTTCAAAACACGGTTGGGAATATTTATCTGGACCATTTATTGTGACTTCATCTGAAAATAATATTTTAAAATCAATAGATTATGTAGATGCTTTTGAGATTTATAGAAATGAAATAAAAAAAGATTGTGGTATTGATATTACAAAAGAGAATTTTTTAGATATATCGAAAAACTATCCACTTGGCATTGTAAAATATACTGGTAAGAATATTGTGCGAGATTTAATCTCTTTTGAAAATGGAAACTTAATTTTAGTAAATGATGTAAAAGTTAATTCTATAATTAATATTTTAAAAGGCAAAAAAGAAGTTCTGATTAATGCAGCAAAAGAGGCTGCAAAAGAAGTATCAAATGAAAATAATAGTTTTGCAATAGTTTTTAGTTGTATAACAAGAAAAAACTTTTTGGAAGATAAATTTGAAGAAGAGTTAGATGTGATATATTCAGAAGTTAATTCGCTTAATATGATAGGTGTTACAACAATTGGAGAAATAGCTAATAATGGAAATAGATATATAAATCTTTTAAATAAAACATGTGTAATAGGAACAATATGACTTTAAATAAATTATCAATATCTTATAAATGTCAAAGTTCAATCGGAAATAGTTTAAAATTGAATGAAATGATAAAAGAAGTATTAACAACTTTTTTTGAAGAAACATATGCAATGTCAGGAGCATTTTATTTATATGAAAATAATTTGAGTCAATATATCTACTCTCTTGGTAAAAAAGTTGATTATGATATTGATTCATTATTGGAAAAATCATTAAAAGATGAGATTAATTTATTTAAATACAATGACAGATTTAATTTGATTTTTTATAGGCTTGAAAAAGCTTTTTTAATTTTTATTTATGATGAAGATATTGATATAAATTTTATAAAATCAATTTTTGAGAGTTTAAGAAAGAAGTTGAATATTAGTATAAACTCGTGTTTAAATGTAAAAGATTTAGAAGAAAAAAATTTGGAATTAAATAATTTAACTTTAAATCTACAAAATGAAGTAAATAAAGCCGTTGAATTAAATAAAAGAAAAGATAAACAAATGTTTGAGCAGATGAAAATGGCTCAAATGGGTGAATTGATTGGTAATATTGCTCACCAATGGAGACAACCATTAAGTGTAATTTCGACGGTTGCTAGTGGAATGAAATTAAAAAAAGAGATGAATATCCTAGATGATGGTGATTTTTCTAATTATTTAAATAAAATTGTTGATAATACATATTTTCTTTCTGCAACAATTGATGAATTTAGAGATTATATAAAAGAGAGTCATATTGAAAAAGAGATAATAATTCAAGAAAGAGTTAGGATGGCGATTAAAATAATTGAATCTTCTTTTTTAATGGAAAATATTCAAGTAGTAGAAGATTATATGGAAAAAAGTCCTATCTCATTCAACTTAATATCTGGAGAATTATTACAAGTTTTACTTTTAATTTTAAATAATGCAAAAGATGCATTTAAAGATAATAATTCAAAGAACAAATGGCTTAAATATTCAGTAAAAAAAGAGGAAAATAAAATATTTATATCACTAGAAGATAATGCAGGTGGAATACCTCTTGATGTATTAGATAAAATTTTTAATCCCTATTTCACAACAAAACATCAAAATCAAGGTACGGGGATGGGTTTATACAATTGTTATAATATTGTAGTTAAACATCTTAAAGGGAAACTATATGCAACAAATACATTTATTGGTGCGAAATTTACAATAGAGCTTCCTATTAGTAAATAAGCCCATTTATAGCCTATTCAAGAAGTCCTAAATCCTAATTGTTCCAAAACTGCGCCAAAGATGTTCTAATTTAAAAGGAACATTCCTCTTACCTTTTTATCATCTTTCATATATTTTGCATAAGTTGAAAGTGTTATATTAGAATTCTTGTGTCCTAACATATTTGCAACCCATAAAATATCTTCTCCACTTGCTATCATCAATGATGCAAAGGTATGTCTCATTTGATATAAATTCCTATAAGGTATATTTAACTCTTTTAAAACTTTTGACCAATAAACAGTAGATATTTTATTTGATGAATTAAAAGGATTATTCCCTCTAGCTAAAAAGACATATTCACTATCTGTTTTAAATTGCAAATGATTCTCCAAGTAAGGTAAAAGTACATCAAGTATTTCAACATCTCTAATACTAGATTTTGTTTTAGGAGTTGTTTCTATTCCTTTATTTCTACTTCTTTTAACAGAAATTATCTTTTTATTAAAATCGATATCAGACCATTTTAAAGCTGTAATTTCTCCAGTTCTCATACCAGTAAAAAAACCTATTGCAAAGAATGCTCTGATTTTTAAAGGACTAGCTTCAAGGATTTTAAATATCTCATTTTTTGAAAAAGGAATATTTTCATTTTTAGCTATATTTTGAGGAGCTTTTATTATTGAAAATGGATTCTTTTGGATAATTTCATCTCTAAATGCATCTTCAAATATACAATTAAAAACTATTCGAACATTTATTACTGCTTTATTAGAAAGTGTTTTTAATAATTCATTTTGCCAAAGAGTTAATTCAGAAGCTTTAATACTATCAATCTTTCTTTTACCAAATTTTGGAATGATATGTTTATTTAAAACATACCAATATGCCTTATGAGTATTAATTTTTCTATTTGCTCTATGCATTTTTAAACTAATATCAATCATTTCTTGTACAGTTGGAACAATTTTATTTTCAAATAACTCTCCACTATGCACTTTTAGAAGCATTTGTGGAATTATTTGTGTTGTTGCTAATTTTCTATTAGCTTTTGAATCTTCTATATTAAGTGATTTTTTAATCACTTCACCATTTAAACTAAACCTTACCCAAAGTTTTATACCTCGAGTAAATAGTTTAGGTTCTGTCATTTTAACCATTGTGTTTCTCCTTTGAAAAACACCTTGATTCTAATACTTTTAACAGATTCTATTTTATTACAATTCATATTAAATCTTTTAAAATACTTTCTGCTATTTGTTTTCTTTTTTACGTTTAGAAAGGGGTGTTACTAAGACCCCCCCCCTTTATCGGGCAAAGCCCTCAATGGATTTAGATACCAAAAAAGGTAATATTTCCATTAGTAAAAAAAGAACATCTAACATCAACTTTCTCACCAATTTTATTCTCAAATTCAGATATTTTTTCATTTGGAATCGTAATATCAAACAACTCATTTTTTCTTCCATTGTTATTTAGAATTGATTGACACATTAATTGAAGTTTTACTTTTCCCTCTTTAACTTCACCAGTTTCTTTATTTATAAAATCAGAATTGGTCTTTAACAATTTCACAGTTGGTAATATTGTTTGAGGGCAGACTAAATGAATCTTTAAACTTATGACTTAAAAAGTGACTTTTGTTGTTCAAAAAGTCCTAAGGGTTTGAACAAATCTCTAAATTCTACTTTTTGAACATTTTTTGGAACAAATTATATCTCTAAATAAAGGTTATAAAGCCAATAAGTTAGATTTTATAATTTTGTTCCAAAATTTAGAGGTTAGGAAAGGGACTGCTCAGAGTTTTATGTCCTAGTTAACGTTGACAAATCAAATGTTAAATGGTGCTAACATTTTATATCCCATCATACAATGAGGATTTGGATTATTAACATCTTCTTGAATTAGCATATCTCTTTCTTGAATAGATAATGCTCTTACATCATGCATAGTAGCAGCAATAACTAATTCAGAAAGATCTTTTTCATTTAAATTTAATTCTTTAGCAATATTATAAGCAATAACTGCGACTCTTCTATGATGTGATTTTAATAAATAGTTGAAACTATCAATTGCTTTAATAAGAGGTAATGCTAACTCTTTTAATGTTATTTCTTCCAAATAAATCCTTAAATACTATATTATTAATTGTATAAATTTTACCAATTATAAACTTGTCATTAATTTCTAACAATTATCTCTTTTTACTTGCTGAATCATCCAAAATACGCTTGAGATTGCTTCATCAAGTTCATGGGCTTGTTTCCCTAAAACTTGATTATTTGAACCATTTGCATTTTCGATGATAATATCTTGCATTCCTTTATGAACTTGTAAATGTACTTCTTTTAATTTAGTCCAATTATCTGTTTTTGTGAAGTTTTTATTATTTTGTTCAGACTCAATAATCCATTTACCTAAATTACATTCATTATCTTTTACAACAGTCCAAGTAGTTTTTGTACCTAATTTTACACAATTTCTATTTTTGAAATTAACATGGTCTAATTTTAATCTATTTAAAAACATTGTTAAATCCATATCACAAACTTGTTCTAATGCTTTTTGATCAAATTTTGCATGATTTGCCGTATCTAATAATTTATATGAAAGAGACTGAATTTCTTTTGACATATTATTAATATTTGATGCTGCAATCGCATTTTGTTGAGTTGCTTGATCAAGTTCAGTTACAGCATCATTAATTTGCTCAATTCCTGCTTGTTGTTCTTTACTTGCATTTGTAATATTATGTATTAATGTGATAGTATTATTTATATTATCATTTAATTTAGCATAACCATCAATCATTTGAGATGCTATTTCTTTTCCATGATTTGCTTTTGAAGTTGCATTTACAACTAAGTTTTTAATTTCTTTTGCTACATCTGCACTTCTTGATGCTAGATTTCGAACTTCACCTGCAACAACAGCAAATCCTTTCCCCGCTTCTCCAGCAGTTGCTGCTTCAACTGCTGCATTTAAAGAAAGAATATTTGTTTGGAAAGCAATTTGATCAATTAGACTTATCGCATTATTTATTTCATTTACTTGAACATTAATCTCTTCCATTGATTTAGCTGTTTCATCAGCTAACTTTCTTCCTTCATTTGAAGCTATATTTACCTCTTTTGCAAACATAGCCATTTTATTTGTATTTTCTGTATTATTTATAATAGTACTTGTAATTTCTTCCAAAGCAGCAGCGGTTTCTTCTAATGAAGCTGCTTGTTGATTTGAAGAAACTGATAAATTATTTGAAGCAATAGTTAGTGTTTCAACATTTTCATTTAAAGATTTAGCTGTAAGGCTAATAAGTGCAACAAATTCAGAAACAGAACTTCCTAATGCTCTAATACCCAATAATAAAGAACCAGTTTTACCACTTAGATTATTTGTTTTTACTTCAAATGCAAAATTTGCATTACCATATTCTGTTAATATTTCTAATGCATAATCAATATCTTGATTAAACTTATCCATACTTTCATTAATAAGTTTTGTAACTTCTGCAACTTTTGAATCATTAGGAGTTTTTTCTATTCTATAACCTAAAAAACCAATTTTTAGTTTTTCTAAAACATCTACAATTTCATCTCTAATTAAATTATCTTGATTTGAATTATTTAGTTTTATTTCACAATCACTTTTAATTTCTTCTAGTTCTGATTTAATTTTTGAAAAACTCCTGTTTAAATCAAATAATAAAAAAGAAGATATTCCAATAACGATTATAGAACAAATCCATAAAGTAACACTACTTGCAATATAACAAGAAACTAAACTTAGAATTAACAACATTAAAAATAAAAATATAGATTTATTTTTCAAAAAAACTCCCTGTAATGTAAAAAGTATTGGTATTATAGACTATTACATAATATATACAATAGTAATAAGTTTGGCATTGTAATATAAAATAGTATTATTTTAGTATTATAAATAAATATAAAATTATTCTCCCTCCCTAACAAATACAACAAATTTAATAATAGAGAAGTGTTTTCTAAAAGTTTGAAATTAAAAATTGTGATCTGTCAACATTAAATAGAATAAAAAATGAGTTATCAAAATGCTTGTTTCACAACCTGTGATATTTGGAACAAATTGGGCTAAGTAATATTAACTAAGCTAAAATTCTAGGAACTATCGGTTTCTGACACAAAACTCTGAACAGTCTCAGTTTATCTATTTTAAGTTTTTATTATTCTTTTGATTTTAGTAAAGTATTTTAAATAGAAAATTGTTCCAAAACTGTTCCAAATAAAAATTGGTTTTATAAATTAAACTTTTTGATTTTTTGTTAAATGTATTAAAATAAGGTGATTCATATATTTTAATTTTTATTTTATAAAATTTACAATTGAGTTACCTTATCTAAACTATCAGATAAATCAACACAAGTTTTAACAAATTAGTTATACTCTTTTGGATATAATTTCCAAAATTTATTAAAGGTTTTATTTGAAAGTAGGTGTATTTGACTCTGGACTTGGTGGATTGACTGTTGTTAGTGCAATTCAAAAAGTCTTAAAAGGTGCAGAACTTTTTTATATCGCTGATACTGCTTATGCTCCCTATGGAGAAAAGAGTGTAGAAGAAATTCTAAATAGATGCGATAATATAACTAGATATCTTTTAGAAAAACATGGAATAGAAGCTTTGATTGTTGCATGTAATACTGCAACAAGCGCTGCAATAAAACATTTAAGAGAGAAATTCCCTTTTTTAATAGTAATTGGAACAGAACCTGGAATTAAACCTGCTATTTTAAATACAAAAACATCTCATGTTGGAGTTTTAGCAACACCTGCGACATTAAAAGGTGATAAATATCAACTTTTAGTAAATGAGTTATCAAATATAAAAAAAGTAACCCTTTATGAACAAGCATGTATTGGTTTAGTTGAACAAATAGAAAAGGGTGAAATAGACTCAGCAAAAACTTTTGATATGCTAGAAAAATGGTTAAAACCAATGAAAGAAAATGGCGTGGATACAATTGTTTTGGGTTGTACTCACTATCCTTTAGTTGATGAGGTTATAAAAAAAGTTATGGCAAATGATGTGACTTTAATAGAAACTGGAAATGCAATAGCAAAAAGATTATTACTTTTAAGTGAAGAAATAGGGCATCAAAATGAGGGAAATCTTGAAATAAGTGTTTGTTTTACTGGTGAAATCAATAAACAAATGATTGAAAAAATTTTAGAAAATAAAAATATAGAAGTTAGGAAGTGTACCATATGAGTCAAGAGATTTTAGAAAAAAGAGTTTTAGCATTAAAATATAGACCTCATAGATTTGAAGATTTAGTTGGGCAAAGTACAGTTTCTCAAACTCTTTCATTAGCATTAGATTCAGATAGATTATCCCATGCATATTTATTCTCAGGACTTAGAGGAAGTGGAAAAACTTCAACAGCAAGAATTATGGCAAAAGCTCTGTTATGTTCAAATGGACCTACTTCAAAACCTTGTGAAGTTTGTGATAATTGTAAAAGTGCAAACTCAAATAGACATCTTGATGTTATTGAAATGGATGCTGCATCAAATCGTGGAATTGATGATATAAAAGATTTAATAGAACATACAAAATATAAACCAAGTTCTGGAAGATTTAAAGTATTTATAATCGATGAAGTTCATATGCTTACAACTCAAGCATTTAACGCACTTCTAAAAACACTTGAAGAACCACCACCTTTTGTGAAATTTATACTAGCTACTACTGATCCATTAAAATTACCAGCTACTATTTTGAGTAGAACTCAACATTTTAGATTTAATAAAATTGCAACTTCTGATGTAATTCACCATTTAGCTCATATATTAAATGAAGAAAACATAGCTTATGAAAAAGATGCTTTAGAGATACTTGCAAGAACTGGACAAGGAAGTTTGAGAGATACTTTAACTTTACTTGATCAAGCTATTATCTTTTCAAAAGGAAAAGTAAATACTACAAGTGTAGTTGATATGTTGGGTTTGATTGATCCAAAATTAATGGATAACATCTTTTCAATTATTTTAAATAAAGGTGATATAAATCAAATAATCAAAGATTTAGAGGTTTATGAAGTTTCTCAAATCTGTGATGAAATGGCTATTTATTTAAAAGATAAAATGTTAAATAAAGATACTAAATTTGATTTACTTTTATTTGATAGATTTTTTAGAATTTTAAGTGATGCAAAACATCTGTTAGCAATAAATAGTGATGGTGGTTTTGTTTTAATTTTGACTTTTATGAAAATGATAGAAGCTACAAATTTAAAAACTATTGATGATATTATAAATCAAGTTGAAAAAATTGAAGTTAGAAAAGAAAGTGTAGTTTCTAAGCCAGTAGAAAAAATTGTTGAAAAAGTAGTAGAAGCTCCGATTGAAAAAATTGAAGAAAAAGCAATTGAAAGAGTTATTGAAAAGACAGAAGAGATAAAACCAGTTTTTGTTGAACCTGAAACAAAAATAGAAGAAGTAACTCCTTTTGATGAAGTTTTAGTTCAAAGTAATAATATTATGGATTTAGGAATGATTGATGCAATTGAAGTTGTTGATTATTCAACTCCATTTGATGAATTACCAATGACACCTCCTGCTGTTGCAAAAGAAATTGAGATTGAAAAACCAAAAGAGATAGCAATAGAGCCAATAATAGAACATCAAGTTCCAGCAAATATTTTTGAGGAAATAGAAATTGTTCCACTAGAAGAAGTATTTGAAGAAGAAGAAGAAACAGATATTCAAAATGAATTATATGAAAAATTAACTGCAAAAGTTTATGATAGAGATCCTGAATTAGGTGAATGTTTTGAAAGAAATTTTATATTTAATGGTTTTGAAAACAAAAAATTATACATAACTTCTTACGCACAAGATGAAGATAGAAAGTTTTTATACAAACATTTTGGAATAATAAAAACTTTTGCTCAAGATATTTTTGGAAATGATGTTGAGCTAGATTTCAAAAAGGAAGAACCCTCCGTACTAGAGAGTAAAAAAGTAGAAGAAAAAGAAGAAATAAATTCGCAAGAGTTTTCTCAAAATAATGTTTCTTCTAATGAAGTTGTTGAAGATTCAAATGATACAGGTTCTATGCTTGAAGAGATTGAAATGGGTTCAGGTTGTGTGGCTGATATGCATAAAGGTGCAGTAACTCAACCATCACAACAAGAGTTGCAGTTAAATGATATATTAAATTCAAAAATGCTGGATAAGGCAAAAGAGCTTTTTGATATTAAAAAAATTACAGTAAAAGCAAGAAGTTAAATATTAACTTTTTATTAACAATAAGTCTCGATATATTGGACTCTAGGTGGCTACTGTGCCACTTGTGTGTCAATTGAATTAATCACAGTTGTTTTTCTTTCTCTCTTTCTTCTCATATATTTTGTATATTTTTCTAGAGTTATATTTGCTGATTTATGACCTAGCATTGAAGATACCCAAAGTAAATCTTCCCCAATAGATAACATATTACTTGCGAAAGAGTGTCTTAATTGATATATTCCTCTATGTTTAAAACCACATTTGTTTAAAATATTTTTCCACATAAAATTAAAAGCCATTGAAGTATTAAAATGTTTATTTAAATTTGGAGATAAAAAAATATATTCACCAAGACCAGTAATTTTTCTTTGTTCTCTTAAAAAATTTTCACATTGAGGAAGCATATCAATTATTCTTTGAGAACTTTTTGTTTTCGGAGTTTGTATAAAACCATTTGTAATTGTTCTATTTATTTCAATAGTGTAATTATCAAAATTAACATCACTCCATTTTAGTCCAATTAATTCTCCCGTTCTCATTCCCGTAAAAAAATTAATTCCTATAAAATTCTTAAACCAAGTAGTTTTACAATTATCAAATAATTTTAATATTTCTTCATAAGTAAAGGGATTTAAAGAATAGTTACTTACGAATTTTGGTTTTGAAAGTATTAAGGGAGTTTGTTTTATATATTCTCTTAAGATTGCTTTTTCAATTGCAGGTTTTAGAATTGCCTGAGCATTAATTAAAGTACTTCTATCATTAAAAGTTTTATACCATTTCTCAATATGCAAAGGTTTTAACTCATTTATAGGCATATTTTTAAAATAGTTCTTTATTCTATTTTTAAAGATATTTTCATACGCCCTTAATGAAGTTTGTTTTAATATTTTTTCTTTTTCAGATAAAACTTCTTCGCAAAGTTCAACTAATGTTGGAACAGTTACTTTAACATCAAATTTTTCAAAGAACTCGTCATTTTTAGCATAGCTTTCAAATAACTTTCTGTTTTCTTTAGTATCTTTTAATTTGGTAGATACTCTTATACCATTAATTCTGGCATATAACATGCCATTTCGATTGTAAAATTTCATTTCTGATTCTCCTTGAATCTTACAATCGCACTTTCTACAAAGATAATATTAACACGTTTTCCTTTAAGAGTTTTTTTGTAGTGAACTCCTTGTTTGAATCTTCCGTCATTCATCATTTGATAAAGTGTACAATCACTAATATCTAAGAACTTTTTTACTCCATCTCTTTTGGATAAATCCAGTTTTTTAATTAACTCATTTTCTATATTTAGAATTCTTATGTTCAAAGTATTTAGATGTTCTAAAAGTTTTGGAATTAATTCTAAATTATTAAAAGCTTCATAGCTCATTTAAACTCCTTTCCACTGTATAAGCGAGGGAATAAATCCCTCAAATCTGTATATACTTTTCAAAAAAGTATCAAAAATCTAGTTTTTATTTAAAACTGCATTGCCTCACTCGAACTAATATCAAGCAATAAATTTCTCTTTTTAGCTTCATTATAAGCAACCGTATAAATCTGATTATCTCTTATTGATAAGTGTTGTTTCTCACTTGTTTTATCTAAGTAAACAAGTAATTCATAATCAGATAAATTAGCAACAGTTTCAGTTCTAAGAGGTTTAATTAACTCTCCACTATTTAACAATCTAAAGTTCTCTTTTTTATTTGTTGTTTCATCTATAATATCAACATCTATATAATCTTTTTTCATCTCTTTTTGAGTAGTTGTTTTTTTAAGAGATTCTTTTGCTTTAAAGTATAAACTTCTTAAATGTTCATCATCTAAGGTTAGATTATTTATATATGCTTTTCTAATTAGTGATATATATTCATATTCAAATTTATTTTCATCATAAACGGATATTTTTCTTTTTAATCTCTCTAATGGAAAATCAATTTGCAAGAAATCTTTTAAATCATATTCACTTTTTATCTCTTCCCATAGTTTATGAGTTTCTGCTTGATATTTATTATTTATTAATCTTTCATTTGATACTGAATCAATATCTAGTAATCTAATATCATCCATAGCACTTTGAAAAAGATTTTTTGCATTAGCAAATAAATCATCTATTGTATTTATGTTATATTGTTTTAAATGACCTCTATTCATTTGAAACTCTATATTAAAAATATTCTGTTCTAAATCAAAATCATTATTTAAAAAGTATTCATTCATAATTTCAAACTTTTTAGATTTTTTTAGTTCTAGTGATTTATTATAAAGTCTTAATTTAAAAGGCTCTTTTCCAACATATAAAGTTTGAGTTGTATTTGCATCTCCAATTTCATTAATAGTTGAATATTTTCTTTTTCTAGTGCTAAACATATCTTTTTTTACAAATGATAAATCATATTGGATAAAGCAGTTTAAATCTGCTCTTGTAACTGGTATATAATCACTTATAACTTCTTTTAGGGAATCTTTGAGTAATTCAATAATAGAATTAATCCCAAAAGTATAAATACCATTTCCTTGAAGCTGTACTCTAATGTCATTTAGTCCTCTGTTTTTATATCTATCTTTAAAACCAATTCTAAAAAATTCATTTGAATCTTTAAACCAATAAAAGCCCTCTTGTTTTCCAAGATAAGATAATTGAATATTATTTATTGATATTATTAAATCTTTATTTTCAAATTCAACTTCTCTTTTTTCAAACTTACTTTTTATTTCTTCTAGTTGGTCAAGAATTTCTAAAAATAAATCATCATAGTTTTCATTGGTTTCAAAGAAGAAATAAAGAGTATCTATTCCAAATACTTTTTTTATTTCACTCATCTTTTCTCCTTTTGAGTGTTTTAGTACGGGGTATTACTAAATACCCCTCTTTCTTTTTTGTTGTCACGAGAAAAATAAAACTTTTCTTCGACGGCGCTCAGACAAAGTTTTATTTTCTCTTAGACACCATAGAAACTAAATTGTTTTGAAATGATTCCTACTTCTACGGAAACTTCTTTTGAAATTTTGTCTGTATAAAGATTGATTTTTTCATCAGGAATTGAAATAGTTTGTAAATCTTTAACTAATGTTCCATTTGCTCTTTTGCTTTCTACTAGAATTTGTAATTTAGCTTTTACAGGAGTAGCTAAAGTTTCTCCTTGTTTTTTGTAAGTTGTTGCTGGAATAATATTTAAAAGTAAACCTTTTAAAGTAATCATTTTTTATCCTTTATGGATTTATCTATTTTTTTATTTATTAAAATAGAAAGTTTAGTAAACGTCTTTACTGTTATATAAATTTATATGACTTTGTTTGTCAATTGATTAGATGAATGATAAGATTATTAGTTATTGTAAGTATGTAGAAAAAGTAAGTAAATAGAGAAGTCTGTATAATTTAATTTTTGCTTAAAGTTTTAATTTTTTAATATAAGAGTTGATATTTTTTAAATAGTTTTCTATTTCATTTATACTTTTTTCATTGTATGTTAGTTTTTGTCTATTATCTGTAAATTCCATAATTCTAAGATTGTTATAAGTGGCAATTTCTCTAAAGTTTGCTTTTCTAATTTTTTCAAGAGGAATAATATACTCACCTTTAAAATTTTCATAAATAGTTGTTATATATTGTCCAAGTGTTGTTGCTTTTATTCCAGTAGGATTTAGTTTAAGATATAAAATTGCAACAGAGGTAAGCCAACTGTTTATGATTTCTTTTTTATCTATTACTTTATCACTATTTAAGTATGGTTTTAAATTTTTAAAAGAATTAATAGCAGTTACATATTCTTTATCTTTAAATGTATCCACTTTATATTTTATACTTGTAATTTCTTGAATGCTTCGTGCCATCATATGTCTATCTTCTTCATAACAATTAATAAGGTGTTGTTCTAAGTCTTTTTCAGGATTTTGGGCATAAGGATTATTGTTATATAAATTATAAGAATTTCTTAAAAAATCTAATTGATTATTCAATCCTTTGTTTGTATTATGAGAAATATTTATATTAAATTCATCTGGCTTTAATTTATTTTCTCTCATCCATTTATTATAAGTTTTACAATGCTTTTGATTACAATTAATTAAATAATTTACATTATGTAAATATTCTTTTCCCTCATAAATTAGTTTTTTATCGAATTTACATAAATCATAAGAATCATAAATTAATTTAGTCCAATTTTCAGTATATACATTTTTATCTGCTAAATTTAGCTCATCTTTAAATTCTTTTTTGAATAATAATTGTGCTTCAAGTTCAGATTCAAAAGGAATAACTTTTCTTTTTGGAAGAATTTCTAAAGTTCTTTTTGCTTTTCTTATTAAAGGGTCAATAATATATTTAGGTTCATTTGGTAGTTCTTTTTTAAGTGCATATTCCATAGCTTTAGTAATATAAATATATTTTTTTTTTGTCAAAAGTTTTGTAATATTAGTAACTAAATCACCTAAAATATTTTGGTTAACGTTTTGTATCTCGTACACTTTACAATCCTTTTTAAAATATTATTATATAATAACTTTCAATGATATAATTAAGCAATTTATAATAAAAGGATTCTTTCATCAAAAATAATGTTATATCCCAAATTCAAGAAATAAAGGAAAGACAACGTTTTCATCATTCAAGTTCAGAAATATCAACTAGGTTAAATGATATAAAGATAGCTTTAGAGAGTATTAAGCGTGATAATGATGAATTATTAAGGTATTTCCCTATTGTTTTAATAGCAACAATTGAAAGTTCGTTCCGTATTTTAATTACTGAACTTATTGATAATAATGAAATATGTTTTGAAAATTCAGAAAAATTTTTTAAATCATATAAAATTGATTTTAATATAATGAAAGCATTATACGGTAAGGATATAACTTTAGGTAATTTTATAGCCCATATGATTTCTATTAATAACCTTGAGCAAATTGATACTCACATTAGTACTTTAATAGGAAAAAAATTCTTAGAAGAAATTAAAAATCATTTTTCTAGATGGGATGTAGAAGTTTATAAAAAAACAAAAATACCAATGATGGATAATCCAACAAAAATTTATAAAGATATTTCAAAAACATTTGAGTTAAGACATATTTTTGCACATGAAACGGCAACAAATGTAGAGATTAATATCGATTTAATAAAAAATTTATTTGAAAGTAGTGTTTCTTTTTTAAATACTGCAAGTGATTATGTAAATGAGTTTATTTTTCCAAATTCTCCATTAACGCAAACTGATATGAACATACAATCAGGAGAAAAATTAGAAAAAATTATATCTGAAATAAAAATACTTAATTCTAGATATAAAAAAACATTGGATTCAGAGAGGGGTAAAGAATTTGAAAAACTTGAAAAATCATGGAATGGTTTCATGGAAACACAAGCAAGATTTGAAATGAATGAATATAAAGGAGGAAGTATTATGCCTACAATTTATAATGGTGTTGCATTTATTTTAGCTGAAGAAAGAAAAAAATATTTAGAAAATATGCTTAAATATACAGATAAATAAATTATAAAAAATGAACTCATATAATAAACTAAAACAATTCCTTAAATCAAAAATGAGAATGTCTCATATTTATCAACCAGTATTTATAAAAGAGTTAATTAAAAATAATGGTACATGTAAATTAGAAGATATTGCAAAAGCTTTTTTGAATTATGATAAGAGTCAAGTTGAATATTATGAATATATAACAAAGACTATGCCATCAAAAGTTTTAAAGAATCATGGAATAATTGAACAAAATAAAAAAGAGTATATTCTAAATGAAGAATATTCTAATTTATCAGAAAATGAAAAACTAGAACTAATTGAAATTTGTGATAAAAAAATAGATGAATATTTAGAAAAACGATTAGATACTTTTGACCATAGAAAAAGAAACTATGAAAACTTATCAGGTAGTCTTAGATATAAAATTATTACAAGAGCAAAAGGAAGATGTGAAGCTTGTGGAGTATCTTCTGAAGAAAGAGCAATTGATGTTGACCATATTATTCCAAAGAATAAAGGTGGAAGTGATGATGAATCAAATCTACAAGCTTTATGTTATAAATGTAATAGACAAAAAAGAGATACTGATGATACAGATTATAAACAAGTAAAAGAATCATTTGATAATCGAGATAGTAATTGTTTATTTTGTAATTTAGAATCTAAAAATATAAAAGTAATTGATGAAAATGAACTAGCTTTATCTTTTTATGATGGATATCCAGTAACACAATATCATACTCTAATAATTCCTAAAAGACATGTATCTGATTATTTTGAATTACATCAACCAGAACTAAATGCAATACATCAACTTTTAACTAAACAAAAAAAATATCTTCAAAATAAAGATAAAACAATAACTGGATTTAATGTAGGAATAAATTCAGGACAAAGTGCAGGACAAACAATATTTCATGTTCATGTACATTTAATTCCAAGAAGAAATGGAGATATGCTTAACCCTAAAGGTGGAGTTAGAGGTGTGATTCCTGAGAAACAAAAATATTAAGGAAAAATAATGAATTATAATTTTGAAATAGGTGATATTATATTAGTAAGTAGTACAAATCAATCATTGAAGGTTTATTCTAGGATAATTCCATATGTAAATTATACTTCTCAGCAAATAGGAACTTTTAAATTTAAAAAAAATTACAATTATACTCATGTAATATTGTCATTATCAAAAGAGTTATTCATTGATTCAACACCAGAAAATGGTATTGAAGTATATTGTTTAGGTGATTTAATTAACAATTTTTCCAAACTATATAATAGTAATTTTAAAGTTATTAGAAATAAGAATGTAAAATTAAATATTTTATTAAAAGAGAAATTATTTAAGGCAGCTGAATATTATTATGGACAATCTTATAACTGGCAAATGTTATCAAAAAAAGAATATCTACATAAATCATATTGTTCTGATTTTATATCAAATGTCTATAATAGAATTAATATTAAAATTAAAGATGAAAAACCTATATGGCCTATTCATATTTATGAATTAATTGAAAATAATAATTGGGAAGATATTACAGAAGAATATGAAAAATATTTTAATGATTATAAAAAGACAAAAGAATTATCTAAAGACAATAATTTACTAAATATTTTTAGAATTTCTGATTTGTTTAAACGATTTCATAAAAATAAAGTTTTAATTAATACAATAAATGAATTCACAAATAGATATGATACCTCTAATAAGTCATTCTACAATGAATTATATCCTAATGAAGATATTAAGATACAAAATAATGATGATATATTATTGGAAGATAAATATACTCCTATTAATTTTAAAGAAATGGAGTCAATATTTGGTAATTTAAAAACTTTTGCATCAACGATAAAATTTTATATAGAAGAAGATAATTCAAATAACTTATTAAAAAATGAAGATGTACAAATTAATTGGAATATTCATACTAATGTAGAATCTATACAAAAAATAACAAATGATAGAATAATTGAATTGTATAATACTTTGAATCTTTTAGATGAGTTAAATGTGTATTACAAGAAAAATATTCAAAATATTGTCGAACATTATCCTCTCTTTAATATTAAGAAAGAAGAGAATATAAAGAATTTTATTAAAGAATTCCAGAAATTGTTTCCTATTCCTGATAATTTAAAAGATATGGAAAATGAAATAATAAGTATAATGAATGAGTATAATACTTTGATATCTAAAGTGAGTAATCAAAAGCTATTTGAGATAATAAAATTACATTCTCATATATTAATTGAATATGCTGACTCAATAAATTTACATATAAAATTAAGCGAGTATACAAATTCTAATTTATTGATTATAGATTAAAATTGTAAATTATGGTTTTTATGTAGATTTGAAAAATGGTTTTTAAAAGAATTATTTCAAGTCTTTAATGAATAAGTTAAGAGGACTAACACTATTAACCATATCAAAGATGCATTAAGATAAAATCGAAATTCAATTGTAGTAAATAGACTAATAATAAATTTAACAATTTTATTTTGTATATTAATAATATTTTAATGAACAATCACACAAAAAAGTGTGTCGTTTTTGTGCTAATTTTTAATATATTAAAGAGATAATATAAATATATTAAAAATTTATAAAAGTTGTAGAAAGTGCGATTTTATAGGTTTTTAAATTGTTTTTTAATATATTAAAATTGTTAAAGCCGTTAGCTTTTTATTAATATTAAAAAGATAGACTATAATCTAACTTTCAATAAGGAAAATAAATGAATAAACTTTCAAAAATATTATCAATAAGTATTTTATTATCAAGTGCATTATTTGCAGCAACAAGTGATGAAAATATTATCAGTTTTGAGCAAAAAAGAATATCTCAAAATCCAAACGTTAAAATTAATGACATAAAAATTAATACAAAAAAAGAGTTACCACTAAATGGTTGGTATGGATATATTTTAGATGTTAAAGCTAATATTCAAGGTAAAGATATAGATGCAAAAGATATTATTTTTTCTGATGGAAAATATATCTCTTTAGAATTAATAGATTCAGAAACTGGAAAATCTTTAAAAGATGTAGTGACTCCAAATTTAACTGATAATTTCCATGATAAAGCAAAACTAATTGCAGGAAATCCAAATGCAAAAGATAAACTTGTAGTTTTCTCTGATCCATTATGTCCATTTTGTAAAGATTATTTACCTGATGTAATTAAATATGTAAATAAAAATAGTGATAGCATCGCTTTATATTATTATAATTTCCCCCTTTCAATTCATCCAGCAGCAACACCTTTATCAAAAATGATTGAAATTGCTAAACATAAAGGTCTTAAAGATGTTGAATTAAAAGTTTATGAAACAGATTGGGAACCATATTTTGATGTTAAAACAACAGATGAAAAGAAAATTTTAGAGGCATTTAATAAAGAGTTTAAAACTAATATAAAAATAGAAGAACTTTCAGACAATAAAATAAATGAACTTATAACTAAAGATATTAAAATGGGTGAAGAAGTTATGGTTCAAGGAACTCCAACTATATTTGTAAATAAAGTTAAAGATTCTACAAGACAAAAATATGAAACATTAGGTAAAAAATAAATTTATTAAGAAGGTAATATGGAAAAATTAGTAATAGCAACAAGAAGAAGTCAGCTAGCCCTTTGGCAATCTGAATATGTAAAAGCAAAACTTCAAGAGTACTATCCAAATATGCAAATTGAACTTCAAGAGTTTGTAACAAAAGGTGATAAGATTTTAGATGTTCCATTAGCTAAAATTGGAGGAAAAGGACTTTTTACAAAGGAACTTGAAGTTGCAATGCTTGAAGGAAGTGCACATTTAGCAGTTCACTCTTTAAAAGATGTTCCAACACAATTTGAAGATGGTTTACAACTTGCTGCTGTTACAAAAAGATTTGACCCAAGAGATGCGATTTTAAGTAATAAATATTCTTCTTTAGATGATTTACCAGAAGGTGCAATTGTAGGAACAACAAGTTTAAGACGAAGAATGGCAATTAAAATGTTAAGACCAGATATTGTTTTAAAAGATTTAAGAGGAAATATTAATACTAGAATTGCAAAATTAAATGCAGGTGAATATGATGCAATTATTTTAGCAGCTACTGGTATTCAAAAACTAAAAATTGAAAGTGAAGTTAAATTTTTTACACCAATTGAAACAGATGTAATGATTCCATCAATGGGACAAGCAACACTTGGAATTGAAACTACTAATAATCCAGAAGTACTTGAAATTGTAAGAGTATTAAATGATAATGATGCACACATAGAGTCAACAATTGAGAGAAGTTTTGTTGATACACTTCAAGGTGGTTGTCAAGTTCCAATTGGAGTAAAAGCAACTATAATTGATGAGAATTCGGTTAGAGTTCAAGCAATTGTTGGAATGCCAGATGGAAGTGAATATATTAGTGAAGATATAACTGCTGATATTAATGATTTTGAAAAAGTTGGTCGAAATTTAGCTCAACTTTTTATAGATCAAGGTGCAAAAGAGTTACTAGAACGAGCTGAAAAATTAGCTTTTAAATAAAATCAAAATTAAGGAGATAATATGAGAATAAATGTTGAAGATGCACTTTTTTGTTTAGTTGACGTTCAGGATAAGTTATATCCACATGTTACAAATAAAGAAGAAACTGAAAAAAACCTAATTACATTAGTAAAAGGATTAAAGGTTCTTAGTGTTCCTTTTATAGTAAATGAACAGTATAAAAAAGGAATTGGTGAAACTATTCCTTCTTTAAAAGAGTTAGTAGAAGAGTATCCACACTTTGAAAAAGTGACATTTTCTTGTTATAAAAATGAAGAAACAATAGATGCAATTAACGCAACAAATAAAAAAGTTGTGATTGTTGCTGGAATAGAAACTCATGTTTGTGTTTTACAAACTTGTTTAGATTTACTTGAGGGTGGATTTGAAGTTGTTTTAGTTACTGATTGTTGTACATCAAGAAAACAAAAAGATACAGATATGGCAATTACTAGATTAGTTCAAGCAGGAGTAATTCCTACAACTTACGAATCTTTACTTTTTGAATTAACACTAACTGCGAAAAATCCAGTTTTTAAAGAGATTTCATCTTTAGTAAAATAAGAATTTTTTCTTATTTTACTATCGCGTTTTTACCACTTTTTTTAGCTTCATACATTTTTTTATCTGCTAAGTTTAAAATTTCATCATAAGTTTTAAATTTTTTATCAAATTCTACAATTCCAATACTAAGAGTAACTTCTCCAAATCTTGTTGTAGAAAATTTTTCTGAAGTTATACTCATAATTCTATTCATATGTTCATTTGCATATTGAAGAGTATTATCAATACTAATTACACAAAACTCTTCACCACCAAGTCTAAATACGTAATCTAAACCTTTTCTAGTATTATCCAATAATATTTCTGCAAAATATTTAAGAACAACATCTCCACCTTCATGGCCATATTTATCATTTATACTTTTGAAGTTATCTATATCAATATATGCTAAAGTTGCTTTTGTAGAACCTCTATTAACTTGTGCAAAAACATCAGAACAAACTTTTCCAAAATATCTTCTATTAAATAAAGAAGTTAGTGTGTCAGTAATTGTTAATTCTTGTAATTGATTTCTAATTATTTGATTCTCTTTTTCTAACTCTATTCTTCTCATTTCTCTTTCAATTTTTCTTGAATATATTAATGCAATATCATTAATTTCTATTGGTAATTCTCTAACCAATTTAGAGTAAATTGCGATATGTCCTACACAATTTCCTTTTCCATCAGTTATTGGAATACCATAAAAACTTTCAAATTTTTCATCAAGTAAATCTAAAAAGTTATATTTTACATGCTCTTTTATTTTTATAATTTTATTATCAAAAACAAATTTCCCTGGAATTCCATTTAAATCTATAATATTGGGAACTTTGTCATTTGTAGAATATAAAATTTTCACTTTTGTTGTAGGATTAAAATCTATAGCTTTAGTTATATATACTAAATCAGCTTGGAATAATTTTTTAATTGCTATTGCTGTATGTTCTATAAATTCATCACCTGTGTGATAAGAAGTTATCTCAAGTATTGATTTTAGGGCTTCGTAAGGATTAAATTTAAATGAATTATCCACTATTACTTGTCTCCTAGATTTTATTGTGGAAATGGTAACATAATATTAATAATTAAAGGATAAAAAAAGGCCTGAAGTTTCACTTCAGACCTTTTTTAAGTAGAATTTAAAGATTAGAGAGAATTATTAGTCAATAGTTCCAGCAGGAACATGAACATGACCTTCCATAATGATTCTAGCACTTCTACTCATAGTTGCTTTATCAACAATGAATTTTCCATTTTCTTTTTTAATTACAGCACCAACTTTTAAAGTTCCAGATGGATGTCCAAATTCAACAGCTGATTTTTCACCACCACCAGCAGCTATATTTACTAAAGTTCCTTCAATACAAGCAGCTACACCAATAGCAACTGAAGCAGTTCCCATCATAGCATGGTGTAGTTTTTGCATTGATAATGCTCTTACGTGTAAATCAATTTCGTTTGCTTTAATTTCTTTTCCACTTGAAGTAGTAAAATCAGATTTTGGAGCAACAAAAGCAATCTTTGGAGTGTGTTGTCTAGTTTCTGCTTCTTTTAAATCAGAAATTAAACCCATTTTTAATGCAGCATAAGATCTGATAGTTTCAAATCTAGCAAGTGCAGCTGCATCACTATTAATATCGGCTTGAAGTTCAGTTCCTTTGTATCCAATATCGGCAGCATTAACAAAACATGTAGGAATTCCAGCAGTTATCATAGTAGCTTTAAATGTACCAATTCCTGGAACTTCTAAATCATCTACTAAATTTCCAGTAGGGAATAATTCTTCACTTGGATCTACAGGTTCTGCAAATTCTAAAACAATCTCTTCAGCAGGGAAAGCAACACCATCGATGTAATAATCTCCCATTTCTTTAACCATACCATCAACCATTGTTACATAACAAAGAATAGTTTTTTTGATATTTGCTTGCCAAATTCTTACACAACAAACACCATTTTCAGGTACATTCTCAACTAATCCTTCTTTAATAGCAAAAGGACCAACTGCACTTGATAAGTTTCCACAGTTTCCACTCATGTCTACAAAGTCTTGATCAATTGAAACTTGACAGAAATAGTAATCTACATCATGATTTGGAACAGTTGATTTTCCAACTAAAATAGCTTTAGAAGTAGAAGAAGTTGCTCCTCCCATTCCATCCATTTGTTGTTTATAAACGTCAGGACTTCCTACTATTCTTTGAAGTAGTCTATCTCTTTTTTTTGGATCTTCTTGTGCTTCTTTAGGTAAATCTGCTATATTGAAGAAAGTACCTTTAGAAGTTCCACCTCTCATATATGTAGCTTTAACTTTGAATTGTGGTTTGTAATTACTCATATGTTTTTTTCCTTAAAAAAATAGTTTTGCTTTAAAAACTCTCAAAAAAAATCTTTTGATTTCTTTAAATAGTTTTATAAAATACTAAAGAGCCAAAAGCTCTTTAGATATTTAATTATTTTGAAGATGCAATAACATCTTTAGCGAATTTTTGTAAAATACCACCATTTTTGTAAACATCAACTTCAGCAGAAGTATCTAATCTACATAAAACATCGAATTTAACAACTTCACCATTTGCTCTAGTCATAACAACTGTTAAATCACATCTTGGAGTAATTTCACCAACGATATCAAATACTTCAGATCCATCAATAGAGTAAGTATGTCTTGTTTCACCATCTTTGAATTGTAATGGAAGTACACCCATTCCAACTAAGTTAGTTCTGTGAATTCTTTCAATTGATTCAGCAATTAATACTTCAACACCTGCAAGTCTAACACCTTTTGCAGCCCAGTCTCTTGATGAACCTTGACCATAGTTAGTTCCAGCAATGATGATTAAAGGTTGTTTTCTAGTTGTGTAAGTTTCTATAGCTTCCCACATTCTTGATTCTTTACCTTCAGGCATAATCATAGTTAAAGAACCTTGTTTAACTGAGCCATCTTCTTTTTTAACCATTTCGTTAAATAATTTAGGGTTAGCTAAAGTAGCTCTTGAAGCTGTATGATGATCCCCTCTATGTGTTGCATAAGAGTTTAAGTCTTCAACAGGTAATCCCATTTTTAAACAATATTCACCAGATGCAGATGTTGGTAAAATTGCATTTGATGGAGACAAGTGGTCTGTTGTAATATTATCAGGGAATACACCTAATGGTCTCATACCTTTTAGTGCTGGCATTTGCATATATTCATCTTCCCAATAAGGAGGTTTGTTAATATATGTTGATTGAGTATTCCATTTATAGAATGGGTCAACTTTAATTCCAGCTAAACCATTTCTTGCAAACATTGGCTCATAAATATTATTATACATTTCAGGTCTAACACAAGATTTTTCAACAGCATTAATTTCAGCATCTGAAGGCCAGATATCTTTTAATTTAATGTCATTTCCATTTTTGTCTTTACCTAATACATCATTTTCAATATCAAATCTGATAGTACCAGCTAATGCATATGCAATAACAAGTGCAGGTGATGCTAAGAAAGCTTCTTTTACGTATGGGTGAATTCTTCCATCAAAGTTTCTGTTTCCTGATAATACAGCAGTAGTATAAATATCTCTATCTACAACTTCTTGTTGGATTTTTGGGTCAAGTGCACCTGACATACCATTACAAGTAGTACATGCAAATCCAACAACACCAAATCCTAATTTTTCCATTTCAGGTAATAATCCAGCTTCTTTTAAATAAACTTCAATTACTTTTGAACCTGGTGCTAATGAAGATTTAACCCATGGTTTTCTTGTTAATCCAAGCTCATTTGCTTTTTTAGCTAATAATCCAGCAGCAATAACGTTTCTTGGATTTGAAGTATTTGTACAAGACGTAATTGCAGCAATTAAGATACCACCATCAGGGATAAAGTCACCTTCTTGAGTCCACTCTTTTACAATTCCTTCAGCTTTTAAAGTTGAAGTTGGAACTAATTTATGAGGTTTTGAAGGACCTGCTAATGATCTTGTAACTTTTGATAAATCAAATTCAATTGTTCTTGCATATGTTGCATCTGCAAATTGGTCTGCCCATAATCCATTAGCTTTTGCATAAGCTTCAACTAATTTAACTTGAGAAGCTTCTCTACCTGTTATTGTTAAGTAAGCAATAGTTTGTTCATCAATAGCAAACATACCAGCACTTGCTCCATACTCAGGAGTCATATTTGCAATAGTAGCTCTATCACCTAAGTTAAGGTATTTAATACCAGGTCCGAAGAACTCTAAGTATGCAGAAATTACATTGTTTTCTCTTAAAAATGAAGTCATAGCAAGTGCAATATCAGTTGCAGTAATTCCTTCAGCTCTATCACCAACAATTTTCACACCGATGATTTCAGGAACTCTCATATAAGATGGGTTTCCTAACATTACGTTTTCAGCTTCTAATCCACCAACACCAACAGCGATAACACCAAGTGCATCAACGTGAGGAGTATGTGAGTCAGTTCCAACTAATGTATCAGGAGATGCAATACCATCATTTAAATGTACAACTGGAGACATTTTTTCTAAGTTGATTTGGTGCATAATTCCATTACCTGGAGGAATAACGTCAACGTTATTAAATGCTTCTTTAGTCCAGTTAATGAAGTGGAATCTATCTGCATTTCTTCTATCTTCAATATCTCTATTTTTTTGGAAAGCATCAGGGTCAAATCCACCACACTCAACAGCTAATGAGTGGTCAACGATTAATTGAGTTGGAACAACTGGATTTACTTTATCAGGATTTCCACCTTTTGATGCAACAGCTTCTCTTAAACCAGCAAGGTCAACGAAAGCAGTAAGTCCAAGAATATCATGACAAATAACTCTTGATGGGAACCAAGGGAAATCTTTGTCTGTTCTTTTTTCAATTAATTGTACTAATGAATCTTTTAAATCTTCGCTAGGACATTTTCTAATTAAATTTTCTGCTAATACTCTTGAAGTATAGTTAAGTTTTGCAAAAGAACCAGGAGTGATATCTTCAACTGCTGATTTTACATCATAATACTTAACACCATCAACACCAGCTAGGTCTTTAAGATATTTTTCGTTTGTCATTTTTTATATCCATATAATATAGTTTTGTGAGATTTTGGCAATTGCCACCAATTTTTAAGTAGTCTCAAAAATTTGAGACTAACTTAAAATCGTATTTAAAAAGTAATTATTTTCTGTCTTCCATAGCAACAAATTCTCTTGGCTCTGGTCCAGTATACTCTGAACTTGGTCTGATAATTCTGTTGTTTGCTCTTTGTTCAAATGCGTGAGCAGCCCATCCAGCAGCTCTTGACATAATGAATAATGGTGTATAGTATAATCTTTCGATTTCCATATAGTGGTAAATTAATCCACCGAAGAAGTCGATATTATCTGGTAAACCTTTTTCAGCTTTTACTTTGTCTCTGATAGCTTTTGCAATATCAAATAATTTAGGATCAGAAGTTTCTAATTCTTTTAATTCATTTGCTAATTCAAATCCAACTGGAGATCTTGGGTCTAAGTTTCTATATACTCTGTGACCGAATCCCATGATTTTTTCTTTTTTAGCAAATAATTCGTCAACTGATTTTAATGCATGTTCAACATTGTCAAATTGTAATACGAATTTAATAGCTACTTCATTAGCTCCACCATGTAAGTGACCTTTTAAAGTACCAATACCAGTTGTCATACAAGAGTAGATATCTGATAAAGTTGAAGCTGTAATTCTGTTTGCAAATGTAGATGCATTAAATTCGTGCTCAGCATATAAAGTTAACATAGCGTTCATAGCTTTTACTTCAACAGCTAATGGTTTAGTCTCTTTTAATCTTTCTAAGATATAACCAGCAATTGTAGTTTCTTCAGATTTTAATTCAATTTCTTTACCATTTTTATGCCAGTGGTGCCAATAAACTAAAAATGAAGGGAAAGCACCTAATAATCTAATGATTTTAGCCATTTGATCAGAAAAATCTTCTGCTTCTGGTTCAATACATCCTAAAGCTGAAGTTGCAGTTTTCATAACATCCATTGGATGAGAAGAAGCTGGAATTGATTTTAAAACATTTTTTACAGAAATTGGTAATTCTCTTCCTGCAATAATTTTTCTTTGGAAATCTTTTAATTGAGCTTTATTTGGTAATTCACCAACTAATAATAAATAAGCAACTTCTTCAAAATCAGTTTTTAAAGCTAAATCTTGAATAGCATATCCTCTATAATTTAAACCATTTCCTAATCCACATGTACAAATTGCTGAACTTCCAGCTGTAACACCTGCTAATCCACCCATATTTTCTCCTTAGTTTTATTTATTCAAATTTTGTTTTTTGTAAAGCTAATTACTTAGCTTTACCTTTTGAAAATAATTCATCCATTTTTTGCTCATAAGCATGGTAATTTAACATATCGTATAATTCCATTCTTGTTTGCATTGTATCAAGAACACCTTCTTGAGTACCTTTATCTTTTAATTCTTGGTAAACTGCAAGTGCAGCTTTGTTCATTGCTCTAAATGCTGATAATGGGTAAAGAACCATTGCAATACCAACAGAAGCTAATTCTTCAGTAGTAAACATTGGAGTTGCACCAAATTCAGTAATGTTTGCAAGTACAGGAACACTCATTTGATCAGTAAATTCTTTGTACTCTTTTAAAGTGTGAACAGCTTCAGCAAAAATTGCATCTGCTCCAGCTTCAACGTAAGCTTTTGCTCTAGCGATTGCAGCAGCTTGACCCTCAGAAGCATGTGCATCAGTTCTAGCAATAATGTAGAAATCTGGGTCTAATTGCATTTTAGCATCAACAGCAGCTCTAATTCTGTCACACATTTCTTCTGTAGATACTAACTCTTTATTTGGTCTGTGTCCACATCTTTTTGCAGCAACTTGATCTTCAATATGCATACCAGCTGCACCAGATCTGATAAATTCTTTAACAGTTCTTGCAACATTAAATGCATGTCCCCAACCTGTATCTGCATCAACGATTAATGGAGTATCACAAATAGAAGTAATTCTTCTAACGTCAATACATACGTCTTCAATCATTGTCATACCTAAGTCTGGTAAACCGTAAGAAGCATTAGCAATACCTCCACCTGATAAGTAGATTGCTTTATGTCCTACTCTTGTTGCTTGTAATGCTTGGTAAGCATTAATTGTTCCTACGATTTGTAAAGGAGACTCTTCTTTTAAGGCTTCTCTAAATTTTTTTCCTGCGCTCATACACATCCTTTAAATTTAAGTTGTAAGTAATTATACATAATTTATACATTGTAGTGATGTATGATTCTTGAATTATAAATTACAATTTAATTACATAAATTTTATAAATGTACTATATTTGATTTTATGTAAAAAAATAGTACAATAGTGTAAATATTCCATTCAAGGTGTTGTTATGAACTATAAAAATTCGATAGAAAAGTTTATAGAGATATTTAAAAGATCAAACTTAAGTATTTCAAAATTTGCTGTATTAATAAACAAAGATAGAAGAACGGTTACATCGTGGATTGATAAGATTACAGACATAGAACCAAACAAAGAAATAAAAGACAAAATTTGTCAGACTTTTAGGTATCCAGATTATATTTGGGAAGAGGGATGTAATGGTGAGGAGTTTCTAAAATCAATCACTCAAATACCCCAAAAAGAGGTAAGAATCATCGATGAAGATTATCATGGAAGATTAAAATATATAATGGAACAAGAACAAAATAGAAGGTTTGTAATACAAGCTCAGTTCCCAGGGCCAATGTATAGGGATTCTGCTGTACAGAAAGTGTACAAATCAACAACGAGTACAGATATTGAAGAACTAAAACAAGCTAGAATAAATCAGATGTTAAAATATGATTACGATACAACAGAATGGTATTCAATAAAATCAATTTTATCGTTTTGTTTTGCTATCATTGGAAACTTTTATACAAAAGAAGAGAAGATAAAAATTTTAGAATTAATTTATGAACTTTTTAATAACAACTATAATAAAAAACTTTTTTTATTTGATTCATATTCAAGAAAAATTTATGGAATGGAAACAACGTATATTTCTATAAATGTAAAGCAAAAGGTACTTTTCTTTAAATCACCAATCGAATCTGTTTTTATAGAGATTAGAAATAAATCTTTAGTTGAAAGAATGCATAAGTATTACTCTTCTCCGATTGAAGCCCCATCTCATGTAAATTTTTTAGAATCTGTAAAAATCATTAAAATTTTACAAGATGCCCTAAAATACAATAATGATATTAAACAAGCATATGAGACTATTAATAGAGAAACAAATTATGGGGAACTTTTTTATAATAATCTAAGTGTTGATTTACAAAAAGAGGTAACTGCTCCAAAACCTGGACAAAGAAGAAATTAGGAGATAAATATGAAAATAGCAATTTTAGACAGAGCAACTTTAGGTTTTGATATTGATATGAGTATTTTTGAGACTTTAGGTGAAGTGATTTCTTATGATATTACACTTCCAAATGAAACAATTTCTAGAGTTAAAGATGTAGATATAGTAATCACAAATAAAGTTGTAATTTCAAAAGAGATAATGGATGCTTCAAATCTAAAACTTATTTGTATAAGTGCAACGGGAACAAATAATGTGGATTTAGTTTATGCAAAAGAAAAAGGTATAGAAGTAAAAAATGTTGCAGGATATTCAACTTCTAGTGTTGTGCAGGTTTCTTTTGCAATGATTTTTCATTTTATTCAAAAACTTGATTATTACAAAAAATATGTAGATGAACAAAACTGGCAAAAATCAAAAATCTTTACTCATATTGATAAACCATTTTTTGAACTTGATGGAAAAAAAGTGGGAATTATTGGACTTGGTGATATTGGAAGAAATTTTGCAAAAAAAGCAAAAGCTTTTGATTGTGAAGTAGTTTATTTTTCAACAAGTGGAAAAAACTCAAATAGTGAATATAAAAGAGTTGAATTAGCTGAATTATTAAGCACTTGTGACATTATCTCAATTCATTGTCCATTGAATGAAAATACAAAAGATTTATTAAATTATGAAAATATGAAAATTATAAAAAATGGTGCAATTTTATTAAATCTTGGCCGAGGTGGAATTATAAATGAAGTAGATTTAGCAAAAATTATTGATGAAAAAGAGATTTATTGTGGAATTGATGTAGTTTCGGTTGAGCCAATTTTAGAAGATAATCCTCTTTTAAAAGTGAAAAATAAACATCAACTTTTGCTAACTCCACATATTGGTTGGGCAAGTGTGGAAGCTAGAACTAGACTTGTTCAAATGGTGGCTAATAATATTAAAGAGTTTATTTCCTTAAAAAGAATCTCTTAATTTTCCTAAAGAAAGAAAATTTATTTTTCTTCTTTAGTTTTGCATTTATCTCAGCTCTTAGAGCTTGCAGATTTTTAGGTTCATAAAGTGATTCTTTTGATATTTTCATCACTCTTTTGTTCCTAAATAGTTTTGAAGTTCTTTTACCGCTTCATCATTTTTGATAATAAATTTAATCTCAATTCTTCTTGAATTATCTTTATCTTCAGAACCATCTTTATTATAAATTAATTCAGAAGATGATTTTCCACTTGAACTTACATATTTATTTAATAAGTTTTTATCAATTCCACTTGTTTCATGTAAAAATTGCATAACTTCTAAAGCTCTTTGTTGAGATAGTTGTAAATTACTTAAATATGTACCATCACTGTTTGTATGACCTTCAATAGTGATTCCATAGATATATTTTCTAATCTCTTTATCTTCAAGAAGTGTAGAAATATATTTTTTCAAGATTCCATCTAACTCTTTTTTTGAGTCCTCTTTTAATTTATATGCACCTTGGTCAAATAAAATATTTGAAGAGAATTTTATAGCTCCACTTTTTTCATCTATATTTATAGATTTTCCAAGTCTCTCTTTTAATTTTGTAATAACATTTAGTTTTATTCCTGTTAAACTTTTGATTTTAGCTTTTGTAATATCAAACTCTTCTACGGTTTTTTGGTGAGCTTTTTCTTGTTCTAATAATTTATTTACTAAAACAGTTAATTCATTATCTTTTAGAGTTATTTGATTTTGTCTATTTTCAAGTTCAGTTGTTTGTTCTTTATCTTTTGCTTCATAACCTAATAAAACATCTTTTAGTTTTTGAAGTTCTTCATTATTTAGATTAATAGTTTCATTTGATTTTGATAACTGAGTTGATAACTCTGTTTTTTCATCTTCAAGTTTTTTTATTAAAGTATTTAATTTATCTAAAACTTCATTTTTATTTGTTAACTCTTCTTGACTTTGATTTAAAGCATATTTCTCTTTTTCTAAATTACTTTGAGTGTAGATATATTTTATTACAATTGCACCAAGTACTAATATAAATACAAAAAGTAATCCAGCCATTAAATCTGCATAAGAAATCCAGAAGTTTTCATCATTTTTTTGTTCATTTTTGTACATTTATGGCTACTTTGATAGTTCTTTAAATTCTGTTAAATCTTCTATTATTTTTACTGTTTGTTGGTCTATTGTTTCAAGTGAATTTTGTAATTTATCTGTAAACTTAGCATCATATTCATCAAGGCCTTGTTTAAATTTCCATTCAATTTTTTCCATATCACTTTTCATAGTTTCAATACTTTTTATAATATTTGAATAAATAGCTTTTAAATTATCTGAACTTAAATTGTCCATATGATTATTTAATTTTTCAATACTATTATTTAAAAGTTGAGCACTAAGAGTATATGAATCTTTTTGTTGTTCAAAACTTCTAATAGTTGTACTCATATTTAAAGTCATATCTTTTAACATAGTTGATAGTTTTTCATTGTTGTCAATATTATCACTAATTTTTGAAGATAATAATAACTCTTTTTTCAAAATATCATCAAGTAAAGCAACTCTTTTTTCTATTAAAAGATTTATATTATCCATCATGTCACTTGAAGTTAATTTCTCAAATACTTCTGACATTTTAGAGAAGTTATCAAGATTACTTTTTATATGAATTGATTCAATATCAATTCTTGTCCAGAAAAATGATTTTGTCTCTTCTTTGATTAAAAAGCTGTCATGTTCAAATCTACTCATTCCAATTTTTTCAAAAAAAGTCCACCAAATAGATAAGAAAATACCATAAATAGAAACATAAAAAGCAGTTCCAACTCCACCTAAAAGTAATGAAATCTCTTTTTCTAAAGCATCTGTAGTTCCTGATGAAAAATCAGGCATACTAAGAGCGATTGATATAAAAGTTCCTAAAATACCAAGTGTTGGGAAAATTCCTGAGGCAATTGATGAAAAGTTTGTGTTTCTTAGATTACTTGTATAATCTTTTAAAAAGTCATCAACACTTCCATTTGCTTTTGTTATATTATCTATAGTTAGTAAATTATTATCAACATAATCTTTTAAAGAGAAAAACATACTTTCATGTTGCGTTTTAAATTTGCATGAAACATGATATGCATTATGTTTTACAAAAAATAGGTAAATAAAATAGATAAATCCTATTAAAATTACACTATGAATTTCTACTTTTAATGGTAATTGACCTAAATAGCATAAAACTATAATTGCAAATAAAGCAGATGGAACTGTAAGTAAGATAAATATTCTAGACATTGGTTTGCAAGTTGTTTGAAATTTAGTACCTAAATTTATAAAATTGTCACTTGATAACATTAAAATTCCTTATAATAACGGATGTAAATTAATTTGGAAGTTTAGCATATTTATTATTTTATAACACAAAATTCCAGATTTAAGCGTAAATATTTGTAACTATTTTACAAATTTATAAGAATTAAAAGGTAAAATAGTAGCATTATGGAAACGAGGAATAATTTAAAACAATGATAAAAAAAGTTTTGCCTTTATTATTAATATTAGGTAGTAGTTCATTTATTTGCGCATCAATGCAAAAGTACACTATTTCTGTTTGTATTAATTCAGTTTTAGAAGATGCTATTAATTGTAAAAATAAAATTTTAGAAGATACTCCAATGGATGTATTTATCACAAAAGATAAAAGTGGAAAATATTTAACAGATTTTGGAATTTTTGCAGATGAAAATAGTGCAAAATACGCCATGAAGTTTTCATCTTCATTTATTAAAAAACAAAGACCTTTTATTAAAAAATTACCAAATGAGATAATTGCTTTAAAATCTAAAAATGAGACATTTATAGATTTAAGTGAACTATCAAATGAAACAACTGAAAATAATGATACTCCTGAAAGAAAAGAGAGAAAAGGCGAAAAAATTTTAGAATTAGTATCTCCTAATCCAAAAGTAGAAGAGTTAAAATTTGTAGATTCTTACCCTTTTTATGAAGGACAAAAATTAGCAGAAGAACCACCAAAAAGAGTTAAGAAACCAATTGTCTATACTAAAGATGAATTAAAATATATGGAAGAGTTAAGACAAATAAGTATGGAAGAGTTTGACAAAGCTGATGAAGAGAAAAAACAAGCAAAAACTCAATCTCCTAAAATTGAAAAAACGACAGATACACAAAATACTCAAGCTGAAGAGATTGAAAAAGTTGAAAAAATAGAGAAAGTAGAAGCTCCAAAAATTCAAAAACCACTAGAACCAATTGTTGAAAAAAATGTATCAAAACTTAGCGAACATATTGAACATGTCCAAAGAAATATATATTATGATAAAGTTGAAAAAACAGATGAAGTGGAAAAAATAAAAAAAGTAGAAAAAATTGAGAAACCACAAATAAAAAAAGTTGTTGAAGCAAAAGAATTAAAAAAAGAGAATTCTTCAGACCTTTTATCAAATGTATCTCAATATGACCAACTTTTAATTGAAGTTGATTCAGTTACAAATAAAATGAGTTTAAAAGCAAAAATAAATGATGAAATTAAGGAATTAAAGACTTTTAGAGTATCAACAGGAAAAGATAATATTGAAAAACCTTTTGGAGTAGGAAAAGTTTCAAAAATTTCACTAAATCCTATTTGGTATCCAACAGCTGACACAATTAAAAGTTTTAAAAAAAGAGGAATAAATCTTCCTAATGTTGTTCTTCCAGGTGACAAATACAACTATATGGGTGCTGCAAAAATAAATCTTACCCATGAAGTTGATGGGAAAAGCACTTTTAGAATACATGGTACTTTAAATGAAAAAACAATAGGAACAAATGAATCAGCTGGATGTATTAGAATGAAAAACAATGAAGTTGTACAATTAGCGACTCTATTAAATAAGTTTTCAGATTTAAAAAGTTTGGATGATGTAAAAGTTATTTTGAAATAAAAGAAAGAATAAATATGATTAGTTCACGAGATAAATTATTAGATGTTGCCTTTGATGAAATCTATCACAATGGATATACCGCAACATCAATTGATAAAATACTAAAACAAGCCTCAATGAATAAAGGCTCAATGTATCACTATTTTAAATCTAAAAAAGAGTTGGGATTAGCTGTTGTAAATGAAAAAGTTAACTCTTATATAGAAGATAAATATTCAGTTTTATTAAAATATGAAGAGAATATTTGTGATGAGCTAATGAAACTAATCAAAAATAGAAATAATTTTGATTTTACTTGTGGCTGTAAACTAAATAATCTTATGCAAGAGTTGTCTCCAATTGATGAAGATTTTAAAATTGCTTTAGAAAAAGTATATATTCGATTTGAAAATATTATTGAAGAGGTTTTAATAAAAGCCATAAATAAAGGTGAAATAAAACACAATGATACAAAAGCTTTATCAATGTATGTGGTGGCTTCACTTGAAGGATGTTTAGGAACTGCAAAAAAATCTCAAGATGGTAACTATTTTCAAATTTGTATCTCACAATTAGAACTATTTTTAAACTCACTTAAATAAAATCAATTTTCTTTTTTTTAGTCTTGACTAATCAGTCAAGATTTTGCTATAGTTTTACTTGACTAGTTAGTCAATAAAATTAAAGGATTTTAAATGCCTTATATTAAAAAATCAATATTGCCTTTTGGGTTTATATTTTTATATGGAAGTGGATTTATTTTTGCTCAATATGGTTTGGCACATTCAACTCCTATGGCTTTTTTGGCAATACGATTTTTTATCACTTTTTTGATTTTACTTTTGATTGCATATTTTTTGAAAGTTTCTTTTCCTAAAACAAAAAAAGAGTTTTTACAAATTGCAATTGCTGGAAGTTTAACGGTTGGAACTTTTTCAATTGGAAGTTTTTTATCAATGAGTTATGGAATATCTGGGGCAACAAATGCTTTGATTATTGCACTACAGCCAATAATAGTAACATTCTTAGCGTTAAAATTTTTAAATGAAAATATAAATAAAAGAGTTTGGTTAGGATTAATTATTGGATTTATTGGAGTTGGATTTGTAGTATTTTCAAAACTTGACAGTTCTACCTCTTCATATTTTGGTTTATTTTGGTCGATTGTTTCACTGTTGGGTTTGAGTTTTGGAAGTTTGTATCAAAAGAAATATTGCTCACATATGAATGTTTTTTCAGGTGGTGCAATACAAACTTTTAGTTCAACGATTTTAGTACTTCCTTTTTTATTTTTTGAAAATATAAAAATAGATTGGAATACAGAGTTTTATATTTCACTGTTTTATATGTCAGTTGGAGTGAGTATTGGAGCGTTATCATTATTATATGTCATGATAAAAAATGGTGAAGTTTCAAAGGTATCTTCTATTTTTTATTTAGTTCCAGTAAGTGCAGCGATTGTTTCGTATTTTTTACTAAATGAAAAGCTAGAACTAAATGTAATAGTTGGAATAATAACAGTAATTATAGGAATAACATTAATCAATAAAAAGGAGAAAAAATGAATAAAGCATTAATAATTATAGATATTCAAAACGATTATTTCCAAGGTGGAAATTGTGAGTTGGTAAATCCAATAGAAGCCAGTCTAAAAGCAAAAGAGTTATTGGAATATTTTAGAGAAAATCAAATGCCAGTATTTCATATTCAACATATAAATCTGCGAAAAGGTGCAACATATTTTTTACCAAACACAAAAGGTGTGGAAATACATGAAAATGTAAAACCCCTTGAAAATGAAATTATTATTCAAAAGAACTTTCCTAATAGTTTTTTAGAAACAAATTTAGAAGTAGAACTAGAAAAACTAAGTGTTAATGAATTAGTGATTTGTGGAATGATGAGTCATATGTGTATAGATTCAACTACAAGAGCAGCTTTTGATTTGGGTTTTGATTGTATTGTTGCCCATGATGCTTGTACTACAAAAGATTTAGTTTTTTTAGATAAAAAAGTAAATGCAAGTGAGGTTCATAACTCTTTTATGTCAGCACTTGGAACTATTTTTGCCAAAGTGCTTGACGTAAAAAGTATTATAAAAGAGTCGATTTTATGATAAAAATAGTTTAATTGATATTGCAAAACTAATAATTACAATAATTGGTCGAATAATTTTAGGCCCATTTTTAAGAACTAGTTTTGCACCAATTAAAGCACCACACATTTGTCCAACTCCCATACATAAACCAATACTCCAGTAAATTTTTCCAAAAAACATAAAAAAACAAAGAGAAGAGATATTACTTACAAAATTTAGCACTTTCGCATGGGCTGTTGCTTTTGTTAGATTAAATCCTAAGAGTGCAATAAATCCAATGGCAAAAAATGAACCAGTTGCTGGACCAAAAAAACCATCATAAAAACCAACACCAAAAGCTAAAGTAAAACTAAACAATATAATTGAAATACGTTTTTCTTTGTCCATTGAGCCAATATTAGGAGAAAACAAAAAATAAAAACCAATTATTATAAGTAAAATGGGAATTACATGTTTTAAAATTGAAGCATCAATTTGTAAAAGAGCAAATCCACCTAAAACAGCTCCTAAAAATGTAAGTATAATCATTAACTTCATCTCTTTTATATTAACCATTTTTTTTCTAATAAAATATGCAGCTGCTGTGAATGAACCAAAAGTTCCTTGAAGTTTGTTAGTTGCTAACGCCGTTGCTGGTGGAATTCCTACATATAAAAGAGCAGGGATTGTTAATAATCCACCACCACCAGCGATTGTATCAATTAGTCCTGCTATAAAAGCAACACTAAAAAGAATTAAAAATATATCAAGTCCAAATTCCATTATAAAATATCCTATTATTCGATGCGCAATTATAGTAGAAAAAATTATTAATAAAATAAAGAGTACAATGTAAAACCAAAACAAGAAGGACAAGATTATGAAAAATATAGTAAAAGTAATCAAATTAGGTTTAGTAGTTGCTGGTTCTTTATCAGCTTTATCAAGTGCAGTTGTTGCACAAGAATTACCAAATAGAGGTCCAATAGAGTTTTCAACTTATGATACAAATAAAGATGGATTTATAAGTGAAAAAGAGTTTAAAGAAATACAAGAAAAAAGAATAGCGCAAAAAGAGTCTGCTGGAATGCCAATGCGAAATGCAGGAAATGCAGATGAATTTGCTATGTTTGACACAAATAAAGATGGAAAATTGACTGAAATAGAGTTATTAAAAGGTCAAAATAAACAGATGCAAAATAATCAAGGTAATAGATGAATGGGGCAAGGTATGAATGCTCAAGGCATGGCCCAAGGGTTCAATATGCCAAACTTTGAAGATTTTGATTTAAATAAATGGAGTAATCAGTGCCAAAGAGATGGACGAAGCTCGAGAAAAAAGAATGGAAGAAAAATCATCTGAGGGCAGAATGATGAAAATATAGGGAATCAAGAACCATTTTCAGAAATAGATACAAATAAAGATGGAAGTATTAGTAAAGAAGAGTTTTTAAATCATCAAATGAAACAAAGACAATAATTTTATATTGAGGGTGTTTTTCACACCCTCAATATTTACTACAAGTTTTTTTATTCACATATTCCCAAAATTGATAAATTAGTTTATTTTTATGATAGATTCTACTTATTTGACTTCAAATCACATTTAGAATATAATTTTTACATGAATACAAAAAATGAAATATTAAAAAATTTAACATTATTAAATGAAAAATATCAAAACACTGGTTTTTAGATAGCTAGTCTATTTGGTTCATACGCTAGAGGTACACAAGATAGTTTTAGTGATATCGATTTGACTTATATTATAGACCATGATAGATTTTATAAAGATGATGCTTTTGCAAAACTTGTTAAAATTGAAGAGATTAAAAATGAACTTGAAAAAGAATTTCATACAAAAGTTGATTTGATTCCTTCTAATACTAAAAATACTCTTATTCAAGAATCTCTAAAAAAAGAACAGATTTTAATTAAATAGATTTAATAAAATCATCTTTTATACATGCCTTATTAAAACTATGTTTCTATCACACTATAAGTACAAAATATAAAATATTAAAAGAAGATTTTGAATAAAATATTAAATATGATAAAATAGAAACATTCAGATAAATTTTATTAAAAAAAGACAAAAATGCAAACAAAAGATAACATAATTAATTTTTTAAAAGAAAATAAACAAATAATTCAAGAAAAGTATGCTGTAAATAAAATTGCACTTTTTGGAAGTTTTGCACGAGGTGATGCTACAAAAGATAGTGATATAGATATTATGGTAGATATGAAACCATCCTTTGATAACTTTTTTGATTTAAAATATTTTTTAGAAGATGCATTTAAAACAAAAGTAGATTTAGGAAAAGAAAAAAATTTAAGACTGCTAGTAAAAGAGCAGATAAAAGATGAGATAATCTATGTCTAAAAGGGATATTTCACTTTATATTGTTGATATTTATATAGCAATTAATAAGATTCAAAGATATACCCAAAAGTTTACTAGTGCAGAAGAGTTAAAATGGAGTGAATTGGAGTGGGATGCAACGATTAGGGAACTAGAAATTATCGGTGAAGCTACTAATAAACTCATAAAGTTAGAAGTTCTTAAAAATGATAAATATAGAAAAATTGTTGATTTTAGAAATATAATTGCTCATGGATATTTTGGTATTGATGAAGATGAAGTGTGGAGTGTTATAAAAGATAAATTAACACTTTTTTTCTTGGAATTACAAAATCTTGTTACAGAAAAAAATATAGATATTAAAGATGCTATATCTTATTCAAAAGATGAAAACTTTAAAAATAAAGAGATTGTAGAGTTTTTGAATAATGTCAAATAAAAAATACCAAATACTAAAAGATATTTTCGGACACGAGCATTTTAGAAGCTTCCAAGAAGAGGTTGTTGATTGCATTCTTAACAAACAAGATGTTTTGACAATTTTGCCGACTGGTGGTGGAAAATCACTTTGTTATCAACTTCCTACACTTCTTATGAATGGAACTACTGTTGTAATCTCTCCACTTATTGCGCTTATGCAAGACCAGATAAAAGCACTGAATGATTTGAATATTAGTGCTGAAATGATAAGTTCAGCTACTTCAAATGATGAAAATAGTTTCACTCTTCAAAAGCTTTTAAATGGGGAGTTAAAATTTATTTATGTTGCACCTGAGAGGTTTACTTCAAATGAGTTTGTCTCAGTTTTACAGCGAATAAATATAAACTATTTTGTAATAGATGAAGCTCACTGTGTTTCTGCTTGGGGTCATGAGTTTAGGGCTGAGTATAGAAATCTTGATAGATTAAAAAGATTTTTTCCAAATACCGCTATTTGCGCATTTACAGCAACTGCTACAAAAAAAGTTGAAGCTGATATTGCTTCTTCTTTGAATTTGCAAAATCCTAGACATTTCAGAGCAAAAACTGTAAGAGATAATCTTGATATAAAAGTAGAACCACGAATATCAAATGGGAAAGCTCAAATATTAAACTTCCTAAAAACTCACAAAGGTTTATGTGGAATCATCTACACTTTTACAAGAAAAGAAGCAGAATCAACAGCTGAGTTTTTAAGTGAAAGTGGATATAGTGCAAAAGCTTATCATGCAGGACTTAGTAATGATAGAAAAAATGAAGTTTTTAATGATTTTGTATATGAAAAAATAGATATTGTTGTAGCAACCATCGCTTTTGGTATGGGAATTGATAAATCAAATATTCGTTTTGTAATACACACTTCATTGCCTAAAACCCTTGAAAACTATTATCAAGAAATAGGAAGAGCTGGTCGTGATGGCGAGATGTCTTATGTTTATATGCTTTACTCAAAATCTGATGAGGTAAAAAGAAAAATCCAAATCGAAGAAGCCATCGACAATGCTTACAAACAAACTGGACTTGATAAGTTAGAGTTTATGTATAGATATTGTGTGAGTAATAATTGCCGTCATAAAATGATTGCAGGTTATTTTGAAGATGAGATTGAAGCTTGTAAAACTCTATGTGATAACTGCACAAAAGGTGAATTTGAGCAGGTTGATATGAGTGTTGATGCTCAAAAACTTCTAAGTGCAATTTATAGAAGTGAACAAAGATTTGGATTAAATCATATTATTGATATTTTGCGAGGTTCAAAAAATCAAAAACTTTTAGATTTTGGACATGATAAACTGAGCGTTTATAATCTTGGAGTTGACAAAAGTAAAAATGAGTGGATAGCAATTGCAGATAAATTAATAGATATTCAAGCACTTACTTTAGGGGAATTTCGAGCTTTGAAAATAAGTTCTTTAGGTTTAGAGATATTAAAAGGGAAAGAGAAACTTTTTATTGACAGTGATAAACTAGGAATTGCTTCGAAAATCCAAGAGGAAGAAATAGAGCTAAGTTTTGATGAGTTAATTTATGAAAGATTTAGAACTTTACGAAGAGAGATAGCCCAAGAGAACGAAGTTCCAGCTTATGTGATATTTGGAGATAAGACTTTAAAAGAGTTTGCTTTGAAGTTGCCAATTACAAAAGATGAAATGTTAAATATAAATGGTGTTGGTCTTGTAAAATATGAAAAATATGGTGAAGCTTTTTTAAATTTATCAAAAGAGATAAAAGAAGAGTTTTCTGAAAAACTTGAACAAAAAGAGCCTTTGAAGAAACTCACAAAAACATATCTTGAAACTTATGAACTTTTAAATGAGGGAAAAAGTGTAGAAGAGATTGCCCAAATAAGAGATTTAGGATTAACCTCAGTTCTTAGTCATATTTCAGTTTTGACTGAACATGAAAAAATCTCAAAAGAGAAAAAAGAAGAACTTTTAAAACCTTTGGAGATTCCAGAAAATATAAAAATCTGGATAGAAGAGGGCTTAAAACTTGATAGTTTTAAAGAGTTAAGACAACATTTATATTTGTATGAATATCTAAAAAGAGAAACAAACTAAATTTTAAAACTTAGTTTGTAAAACTCTCTTTGTTGTACATATAAACACTTTTTGATTTTGAAACAAAGATTCCACTTAGAGCTTTTCTTAAATAATTTAACATATTAATCCTTTTTCACAGATATATTACTCTTAATACATCTTCTATTCCTTTGGGAATTTATTCATCACTAAACCATTTTTTATTGTAATCTTTCAATGATTCAGGATAATATCTATGTTTTGGAATATTATTTACAATCACAGCAATTATCAATAAAATAAAAGCTCCTGAAGTCACAGGAACAAGTACATATAAAAAACCTAACTCATGTATTTGATTACTTCCAATTACTGCAATTAAAGCTGTTGCACCACCTGGTGGATGTAAAGTTAGAGTTAATTGCATAAAAAATATCGAAGTGGCAACTGCAAAAGCAGAACAAAACAGAATATTTCCAGAAAATAGTTTATAAGAAATAACTCCAATTATTGCAGATATTATATGTCCACCAATAAGATTTCTGGGTTGTGCAAGTGGTGAATTAACAGCTCCATAAACTAACACAGCACTTGCTCCAAAAGAACCTATCACAAAAGTCAAATCTGTGTCTTCTAAAATATCACGATGAAAATATGAAATTGCAAGTATTCCAATAAAAGAGCCAATCCATGACCAAAAAAGATTTGATTTTTCTAAAGGTTCAGAGTTTATTTTTTTGAATTGTTTTAAAAATGTTTTCATGGCTCATGTTATCAAAAAATATTTTTCTGATAAATGATTTGAATCAAGGTAAATTATAAGAAGAAAACTCTTCTTATAAAATATTTAGTTGGTGAGCTAAATCAGCGGCAATTCTTTCATAGTTTCGCACAGCCAATAATCTTTCTTGACCTTTTACTCCAACTTGTGTTACATCATCTTTTGATAAAGAGATAATATATTCAAGTTTATTTCTAATAGATTCTTCATCAAAATTTGTGAACCAAGCACTTGTATTATCTTCAAAGATTGAAGCGTTATTTTCATTATTACTCATAATACAAGGAACTGCACTTGAATAATAATCTAAAACTTTCATAGGAGTTGAGCTATTAAATAAAGCAATATCAGGAAGTGGAGATAATCCAACATCAGCTCTTGCAATTAGTGCTAACAACTCTTTTCTTGTTCCTGCATCATGGATTTCAATATTAGGTCTTAAATCTGGGAAATTGTTTAATAAATCATCTAAATATTCAGGGTCTTTTGTTGAAATCATAAGTTTGAAATTTGAACTATCAATATTGCTAAAAGCTTCTAAAATTGTCTCAAATTCTCTTAATTTATCCAAAGTTCCTGCATAGAAAAATCTTTTTTCATTTCCTTCATGTTGGATATTGTGGTGTAAAACTTCAGGGTCAATTGCAGATGGAATTACAAATGTTCTTGTTTTTACATCTTTGAAATAATCGTTTTTCATTTGAAAAGAAGTTGGTAAGAAAATATCACATCCGTTTATTAAACTAACTTCACTATATGTTTGTATTTTGTTACTAATTACGTCTAAAATTGATTTTTTGTTATTTGCCAAATCAGTTTCAAGTTTTGCAATTCTTTTAGGAAAAGAGAGTCTAAATCCAACTTTGAAGTTATATTTTGCTTTTTGTTTTAATACTTCTTTTAATAATTCAGTATTATTTCTAACAACTACAAATTGGTATTCACTTAAGTTTATTCCATGTTTTTCTAACTCTTCTAAAATATGATGTTTAGATTTTTCTGGAATAATTATTCTTCCATCTTCTTTTATTTCAATTTCTGATTTTTCTTTAGAAAAAAATGTTGTATTTATATCAAAGTGTTTTGTTAAATATTTTTGAAATAAAGGCCCGATAAAACTATGGTCAGTATATTCATCTTGGTCTGTAATGTATAAAAATTTGCTCATTTTAAACTCCTTTAAAATTCTTTGAAAAAGTTTAACATTAAAGTGTCGCAACAAAAAAGCATTTTAGTTATTTTTTAATTTAATAGAGTTTCCCAAATAAATCAACATGAGTTAAATAAACTCTCAAGTCAAATTCTACTTGATGATAAGAGGGCATTACAAAAGTGCAAAGATTATAAAAAGCTTTGTCATGTTCTCTTTCTTTAAAGTGGGCAAGTTCATGTACAACAATCATTTGAAGAAATTCTTCAGGCATATTTTTGAAAACTGAGGCAACTCTGATTTCATTTTTTGATTTTAGTTTTCCACCTTGAACCCTTGAAACTATTGAGTGCATTCCTAAAGCATTGTTAATTACATTTATTTTTCCATCATACATTACTTTTGAAACTTGATATTTTTTGAAGTATTCATTTTTGAAATCCATCACATAAGAGTACAAAGTTTTATCATTTGTAAAGTTGTGGGCAGTTGGATATTTTGTTTTTATATATGATGATAGTTTTTTATTATCAATCAAAACTTTGATTTTATCTTGTAAATCTTTTGGGTAGTGGCTTATGTATTTCATGGGCGAATTATAACTTATTGTGTTGTAATTCGCCCTTTAGTTTATTTTTAATAATAATTTTAATCTATCATAGGCTTCATTTTTTGTTTCTTCATCATTCTTTGCATTTGTATTTTTTGAGCTATCTTTTATCTCTTGAAACATATTTGCAATATTTCCAATTGTTGTTTCTAAATCAGAATTTGGATTTTCAGTTGAAGTTGTATTTTCAGATGTTTTTATTAATACTTGACCAGTTCTACTCTTTTTTGCTTCTAATATTTCCCTTTCTAACTGTTTAATAGCTTCATTAATATCTTCTATAGTGATGTTTTTACCAGAATTTTTATCTTGCATCATTTTTAAAATTTCTTTTAATCTTTCTTCAAATGCTTTTAATTCACCAGCAGTAAAGCCTGTTCTAAGTAAAGAGATGATGTCATCGTAAAGACTTTGAGTTGAATTTTTATCTGTAATTACTTCTTCTTTTTGTGTTGTTGGAGTTGTTGTTTTAGTAGAAGATGTTGAAGAAGAAGTCGAATTTTCAGAATTAGTATTTTTTGTTTTACTTATTACTTCATTGTAGTTTTTTTGAAGAACATTATATACATCTACAATATCTTGAAATTGTTTTTTTATTACATCAGGAACTTTTGGATTAGATATGATAGCTTCATGATGGCTTTTAACATCTTTGATAAATTTTCCAAAATTTGCATTCATCTTATCATATTCCCAAGGATTAGCTAAATAAGAACCCCAATATTCAAATGTTGCTTTTAGTTCTTTCCCCAAGTATAATTGCCCCAAATTATTATGAACTTCACTTTCTAATATATGTTTTTTTTCGGGATCTAATTCTTTTAAAGTATTATAAAAAGCTTCATTAAATTGTCGATTTCCAGTTATTCTTGTTGCGATTAAATCAACGCCCCTTTGAACAATTGGCATTGCGTCAAATTCTTCTTTAGATAAAGGTAAATTAGTTGTTAGTAAATTAGATATTCTTTCTACTTGCTCATAACTCAAACTATCTGCTTCTTCTTTTGTTAGCTTATTATCAGATAAAATATCTCTAAATATTTTTTCATCAGTTGGAGATAAAGTTGAGAATTTATTATATCTATCAAGAAATTCAACAATTTTTGGAGTTCTTGGCATTTTATTTATGGGTATTGTTTCTTGTTCTTGAGTATTTACTAATGTATCAAAAGAACTACTTGTATTTTTTGAAGTTGTTGTTTGTGATGTTGAAACAGTTGAATAAATACTGTTATTTGTTGATGATATTTTCATTTTATTTTCCTTTTTTAAATATTAATTTCTAAGGGATTTGGTTTACTATTATAAGTGAGTTGATTTAACATTGAATCATTTTGAGAACCCCTTCTTTCATATTCGCTTTTTACTTTATCATATAGAGCAAATTCACCTGGTAAATATTTTTGAGAAGATTCTGATAAATCTTTTTTATGTTCATTAAAATAATCTCTACTTGTTTCATAAAATTTAAAATATGTTTTAGCATCCACTACACCATCTATTTCTTTATCTAATGGATCAGCATAATGGTTTGTTTTATGTGCTTCATCATAAGCATCTTTTTCTTCAACAGATGAGAATCCGAACTCTTTAGCTAATGCTAATTTATCTTTATATGGCTCATTTCTATAATATTCTTCTTTAGCTTTTATACCTTCTTCTGAGGTATCATATTTATAGGCAGAAATCAAAGCATTTTCAGTTTCTGCTGTTCTTAAAGTCCTATCAAAAAAGTTTCTAGTTGAAATATCATTAAAATCAGCATTTTTTGCTTGGTCAAATAAAACTTGGTTTAGTGTTTCATCGGGAGATAAAGTTGATAATAATTGTAATTTATGAGCTTTCTCATTTTCATTGGGTATTTTATCCCAAGGAAATATTTCATTAATATCTTTTGCAGAAAGTTTCTTATATTCATCATAACTATACTCACTTGCTTGTGTTTTTTCATTTGAAGAAATTGTAAAACTATCTGTTTCACCTGATAAATCATTAACTGATTTTGTTTTAGTTGAAGAAGTTGTTTGTAAAGATGTAATTGCTGTATAAATACTACTATTAGTTGTTATTTCCATTTTATTTACCTTTTTAGTGAAACTTTATAACTTTATTTCTTATTATACTTTTTTGGCGTCACATATGGTGTCACAGAATAGAAATCATTTATAATATTATTTTATATACGTTTAACTAAAAAAAGAATATATTTAATATATTTTTAAAAAGGCTTCATTATGGAAGTTTAATCATAAACTAATTGAAACTATTAATTCTTTGGGATGTAAAATAAATATGGGTAATAATACAAATGACAACAATAAATAAAACACAAACAGATTATTTAGTTAATAAATATTCGCAGGATAAAAACAATCAAGCAAATTCTATTAATACTGACTTTACTACGCAAATAAATTCAAACATAAATCCAAACATAAATCCAACTGATATATCCTTTGATGATTATAAAAAATTAACATACGATGCACTTGAAACAATATTTAATGGGGATTCAGAGAAAATTGATATAGGATCTGGATTATTAGGAACGGCTAAACTAACAAATGATGATGTATTAAATAAAATTTATTTTGATAATAAATCTGAATCTATAAAAAATAATACATCAGATAAGTATTTTCAAACACTTGGAATGATTGCTATTATGAATTTTAAAATTGATGAAAATAATGATACATTTTTTCCTAATGACCCAACTTCACTTGCAAAAATAGGACAAGTAAATAAGAATAATACTACTTCACAAGAATCTTTATTTACTACAAAAAATAAACTTTTTTCAGATTTTGATAAATTTAAAGATTATTATGAAAATAGTAAAGAGAACTGGTCAAGTAATATTGATATAAGTGAAATATTTAAAAATATGGATGAAATAAAAAACCTATATAATCAAAAGATTGAAGAAAATAATGCTATTCTAAATAGCTATACGAGGAATAGAAAAGAACAAATTTTTTGAAATAAGTAAAAGAAGAGTCTTAAATCTCCTCTTTTATCTTTTCTAAATCTTTGATTTTTTCTAAATATTGTTCTTTTCTTGAAGTTACAAATTTGATTCTATCTTCATTTAATTCTAAATATTGCTCTTTTGAGTATTTAACGATTTTAAATAAATAGTTTCTTTTTGAAGTTAAGAAATCTTCGATTTTTTCAAATCCAAAATTTGCTTTTAGTTTTGCAACAATTTCATCTTCTCTTGGGTGAGAAATAGAGAATTTCGATGGCTCTTTTTTGTATAGCTCTTCTGACTCTAAGATTTGTTGTTCAAAGTGAGCAATAGTTGCTTGTGTTGTTTGAATGTATGAATATGATAATGCACCATTAAAATATGCGAATTTTTTTCTAATTGCTGAGATATTTTCTAAAATAGCTGTGTGATATGTTTTTAAAACATTCTCATAAACTTTTGCTGCAAAGTGTCTTGTATTTGAAAACTCTAAATCTGAAGAAATTTCCCTTTGTTTTCTAATAAGTTCATAAGGTTCTTGCCATTTTGTAACTTCATTTTTGATGATATTATAAGCATCTCTAAATGCTTCATCAGTATCAAGTTCAATATTTTTAAGAAGTTTGATTGATCGTTTGAACATTTTATCAATTGTTTGGTCATCATAAAAAAGTTTTTTATAGATGCTATCTGAATCAATCCAGAAAGTTTCATAATCAAATTTTTCGATTTTTGCACCTAAAAAGCTTTTTGTTTCTTCAAATCTGAAAGCAGGTTTTTTCTTGATATTTTTATATGTTTCATGGGCAATTTTTTCCATGATAGTTTCTACTGAATTGTAGATATTAAATAGTTCTTTTGAATATTTTTTATGAATACCTTCAAAATGCTCAATTACAGAATTCTCACAACCTTTTAAAATTTCAATTAGAGCATCATAAATTTTTGTAATTGTTTCATACTCTTTGATTAAAATATCACAAATACCTCTTAAATCTTTTTTGATTGCAAACTCTTTAGCTTCAGCAGCTTGGGGTCTGATGATATTTTCAATAAATTCTAAAACTTCATTGATATTTGACTCTTTTAAAAGTTTCATATCCCCTGACATATCTTTTGTATTAATTTCTTCAACTTTTTTATGGAACTCTTCAAAAGATTGTTTGAAAAAGTCTAAAGACGAAATACCCATATTTTTATTTAGTTCTTTTTTAAACTCTTTTGTAATTGATTCAAATTCATCATCTAGTAAAACTCTTTTTTGATGAGTTCTTGATTCAAGTGCCATTCTTGCAGAAATTGGTGTAACTTGAGCAAAATATTTTCCAAATTTTTCTGTTACATATTTTGTAGTTGTTTCAACTTGTTCAGGAGTTAATTTATCTTTTTGGTTTAAAACACATAAAGATTTATTTTTAAAGTGTTGCATGTATTCTTCTAAAACTTCTGCTTCTGAAAGTTTTCCTGCATTATCAATAAGTGTAAGCCAAATAATTCCACCTACATCTCTTAGAACTTTTCTTGTTGTATCCGTATCACTTTGCGATTGAGAGTTAAGACCTGGTGTATCAACAAATGAAATATCTTTTAAAATATCCATTGGAGCATAAAGTGTAAGATATTTTATATCTTGCATTTCATGTTCTCTTTGGTCTGTAAAATCAGCAATTGATTCAATTGGAGCAAACTCTTGTGCACCTGAATAATAAGTGATTTTTAATTTATACTCTTCACCATAGTTGATAAAGTTTACTTTTGATGTAACTGGTGTAATTCCAGTTGGAAGAATATTTCTTGAAAGTAGGGCATTTAAAAATGTTGATTTACCAGAAGAAAATTGTCCAGTAATTGCAATTTCAATTGGGTATCTAGCTCGTCTAATTTGTTTATTTAAAATACCTACAAGTTGAGTTGATGGTAAAAATTTTTCATCAAGTAGTTTTGTTTGAACTCTTTTAATGTCACCAACTAAACCATCTTCATAAACAACTTCTTGTAAAGCATAAGTAGTTTTATACTCGTTTACAAAACTTTTTAGGATATTTAAATTTGCACTCATTAGTATAATCCTTTTATTGTTGTAGAAATGTTTTCTAATTTTTTAATATTTTTGTGAATATCAATTGATAATTGAGCTCTGTTTTTATCATTTTCTTCAAATGAATTAATTTGATTTTGAAGAACTTCTTCATCATTTTTAAGTTTTTGCTCGAATGTTTTTAATGGAGCATTTAATGTTGTAAAGAATGATTCAATCAATAATGAACTAACTTTTTTTGCTTTTGATTTTATATCTTCTTCAATTGAAGTAAATTGATTTTTGATAAGTTGTTCAATCTCTCTATCAAGTTCATTTAGTTTTGAATCTTTTGATTTAGAAACTGCTTCAATTACTAAAGAAACTAATACTTCATTATTTGATGTTAAGAATCCTGCTTTAAAGTCATCTTGGAAAAATCCTCTTGCATCGAAGTTCTCATTTTTATGTCCAATTGTAAAACCTAAATCATGATATTTTTGTTCACATTGTTCACCAATAGTTTGAGATTTCTTGATAAATTTATATCTATAATCTCTGATTACATCGATAATTCCATCTTTTATTGCAGTTTCAACAATAACTTTTATTCTTGCATTTTCAGGTCTTTTTTTTGTCTTTTCAAAAGAGTAACGAACGTCTCCCACAACCCTTTGTTTAATTACATTTTGTAAATCTATAAGTTCACTTTGTAAAAAAGTCTCTAAAGAGTTTATATACTCTTTTGCATCATTTTTATAATAATTAATATCTTCATTCATTGCTTGGAAGATTCTTGTATTAACAGATTTTCTTTTATTAAAATCTACAAGCTCTTTTTCTAATTCATCTTTTGATTTAGAAAGAAGTTTTAATTCATAGTTTAAAAAAGATGTTTGTTTTTCAATAATTCTTTGCAATTGATTTTTTGAAGATTGAATTACAAGTTCACCTTTTTGTGAATTTGAACCAAAAAGAGTTTCTGTTAGATATTGTTCAATCTCTAAAATACCAGTTTTTTCAAGAGTATAACCTGCATCTAACGCTTCTTGTTCTCTTCCTGTTCTATGTAATAATGCCATTCTTCCAGAAATTGGAATAAATTTGATAGTTTTTAAAATATAGTCAAGTTGAGAATCTTTGTTTTGTGCACGTAATTGTTTTTCAATTGATGTTTTTGTATATTTGATAACTTCATCTAATTGCTCTTTTGAAACGGTATCTGCTCGTGTAATTACCACTAATAGTTTTGAAATATTTTGATAAAGTAGAGCATCAATAATAAACTCAACATCTTTTAAAGTCGCACTTTGTGATACATTCATTAAATGTAACATCATGTCACATTGACTTATATACTCTTTTGTAATCTCTTCCCTTTGAATAACTGGGTCATCAAGTCCTGGTGTATCAACGATTTCAATTCCATCAGATAAAAAGTCAAGTTTAGAACCTAGTTCTACGTATTTTACTAAATTACATTTTTTGCCACTTGCTTCTGCTGATGTATAAGACGATAAATCATTAATATCAACTTCATCAAATCTAGAAACTGGTTTAATATAATTTTTTAAATCATCCCCAAAGATTTTATTTGTTTCATTAACAAAATCTCTCATAGATTCCAATTGTTCTGCTGATTTTAAAATTCTATCCCACTCTTGGCTATTCCAATAGAATACTTTTGCATTATCTGTAGGATTATGTTTTACAATTGTTAAGTTTGCAGTTTCAGGAACAACAGCACTTCCTAAAATTTCTCTTCCCATTAAAGCATTTAACATAGTAGATTTTCCAGCATTCATAACACCAGTAATTCCAATAGAGAATTTTTGAGTATTTAAATAGTTTTTTGTATTATTTAACTCATTTGAAATCTCTTCATTCGTAATGTCAGTTTGTAATTGTGATATTAACTCTTCAATTGTTGATTTTAACTCTTTGAATGATGATTTTTCTAACTCATCATCTACTTTACTACTTATTTGTAAAGCTTCATCTGTAATATCTAACTCTTTGTAATCAAATAATGAGATTAATTTATTATAATTTTCACCATTTATAATGTTTTCGCTTTTTAGGTATTCAAAAGATGAGTGTAAAACAGAAATATTTTGTTTTGATTTATTTGATAGAATAGATTGAACAATATTGTGTTGTAAATGATTTAGTTCATTTATATTTGAAGGGCTTTTAACCTTTATTTGCTGACATAATGTTTTAAATGATGTTAAAGGTAAATATTTATCATAATTTTTTCTACTTGCACTAATTATTAATGCATAAATTGTAAATATTTCTTCGTCTACAGTTGTTTCAATTGGTTCTACATCTAAATTTTGTTCAAAAGTTATACCATGATATAGTAAAAAATAATCATTTGCCAAACTCATTTTATCGCTCCATAATGCCCTAAAATATAAAAAGTTAAATATCACTACTGATATTTAACTTTTTATATTTTTTATTAACGAAGGAGTAAATCCTTCGTAATAATTATCTAAGTGCTACTAATTTTCTTCTTAAGTAAGCGATTTTGTTTTGTAATGGTAAGTGTTTTGGACAATGGTCTTCACATGCCATTAATGACATACAACCAAAAATTCCATCATCATCACCAATTAATTCATAGAAATCTTCCGCAGTTCTTTTATCATGTGGATCTACTTCAAATCTTGCAACTCTGTTTAGTCCAACTGGTCCAACAAAGTTTGGTCTCATAAGCATTGTACCACAAGAAGCAACACAAATTCCACACTCAATACATCTATCTAATTCGAATGTTTCATTTGCTACATCTGGATCGATTCTATCTTCTAATTTAGAAATGTCTACTTCATGGTCATTGTGAATCCATGATTCAACTCTTTTAGACATACCATCCATCCATTTACCTGTATTTACAGATAAATCTTTGATTAATTCAAATGCAGGCATTGGCATTAATTGTAATTTTCCAGTTGGGTAATTAGCAATTAATGTTCTACAAGCAAGTGTTGGTTTACCATTTACAACCATACCACAAGAACCACAAATCCCTGCTCTACATACGAAGTCAAAAGATAAATCTGCATCCATTTCTTCTCTAATTTTCATTAAAGCAATGAAAAGAGTCATCCCTGGAGTCTCTTCTAATTTATATTCAACGAAGTGAGGTTTTGAAACCTTACTTCTTGGATTAAATTTAAGAACTGATATAGTTATTTCTCTACCTTTTTCAATACTCATTATAAATCTCCTGCTCTTTCATTTTTCTCTTTATAATTCATTGGTAAGTCAAATGGCATTAACGCATGTTGAATTTCATGTCTATCTTTACCTTCAGCTTGTAATTTTTCAGTTAATTCATCAACTTGAGCTTGTCTTTTTTCAGATAATTCATGCTCAATAATCATACCTTTAGCACCATAACCTCTAAATGCTGGTGGTAATTCCATAGTCATAATATCTAATGGCTCATAAGTAATTGTTGGTAATGTATCATTTTCATTTGGCCAAGAAGTTAATGTTCTATTTAACCAGTTTGCATCATCTCTTTTTAAATAATCTTCTCTATAGTGAGCACCTCTAGATTCAGTTCTTTGTAATGCACCTCTTGCAACACAAAGTGCTACTTTTAACATTCTTGGAACTCTATATGCTTCTTCTAATTCTGGATTTCCAGATCTTTCTTTAGATTTTACAGTGATTTGTTTTGTTTTTTTCAATAATTCTTCTAACTCATCAACTGCAGCTTTTAAGTTTTCTCCATCTCTAAAGATACCAACTTTTTGGTCCATTAAATTTTGCATTCTATTTTTGATTCTGAAAATATCTTCAGTACCATTATAAGTTAAAATTTCATTTAAATAAGCATCTTGTTTATCTAAGAATTTTTGAACTGTTGAAGTTGGAATTGTTACATCATTTGCTAAACAATAATCAGCAAAATAGTTACCAATAATCATACCAGCAACAACTGTTTCAGAAACTGAGTTTCCTCCAAGTCTGTTAAATCCATGCATATCCCAACAAGAAGCTTCACCACAAGCAAATAAACCATTTAAGTTTTGTGATTCACCAGTTGGTTTAGTTCTAATTCCACCCATAGAGTAGTGTTGCATTGGAAGAACTGGAGCCCATCCTTTTCTACCTTCATCCGCTGGATCTATACCATTAAAGATTTGACAGATTTCTTGAACGTCTCTTAAGTTTTTCTCAATATGCTCTCTACCTAAAATAGAAATATCTAACCATACGTGGAAACCATAAGGTGAAGGAACACCTTTTCCATTTCTAATATGCTCAATCATTCTTCTAGAAACAACGTCTCTTGAAGCAAGTTCTTTTTTCTCTGGCTCATAATCAGGCATAAATCTGTGACCATCAACGTCTCTTAAGATTCCACCATCTCCTCTACAACCTTCAGTTAATAAAATTCCTGATGGTACGATAGGTGTTGGGTGAAATTGAACAGCTTCCATATTTCCTAAAGTTGCAATTCCAGTTTCAAGAGCAATAGCAGCTCCAATACCTTCACAAATTACAGCATTTGTAGTTTGTTTAAATACTCTTCCATATCCACCAGTTGCGATACATGTACCTTTTGCAACATAAGCTTCTAATTCACCTGTAATTAAATCTCTTACGATTGCTCCATAACATCTTCCACCTTCGTGAATAATTGATAAAGCTTCTTTTCTATCTCTAATATCAACATTATTTCTTAATGCTTCATTTGCAACACCAAATAACATAGTGTGACCAGTAGCATCAGCTGTATAACAAGTTCTCCATTTTTTAGTTCCACCAAAGTCTCTTGATGTAATTAATCCATGTCTATCTTTTTCTTCAGTAATAGTTGTTTTTTTAGCATTAATAACAGCTTCTCTTGATCCTTCTTTAACTCTAGACCAAGGAACCCCCCAAGATGCTAATTCTCTAATTGCTTTTGGCGCAGTATGTACGAACATTCTTGCAACAACTTGATCACATCCCCAGTCAGAACCTTTTACAGTATCAGCAAAGTGTAAATCTTCATTATCACCATCAGACATTTTTGAGTTACCTAAAGATGCTTGCATACCACCTTGAGCAGCAGCAGAGTGAGATCTTTTAACAGGAACTAAAGATAAAACGATTGTATTTAAACCTTTTTTTTGTGCAGCAACAGCAGCTCTTAAACCTGCTAATCCTCCACCGATTACTAATGCATCACAGTAATTAATTTTCATTATGCAATTCCCCCAACACTTTTATTTGTAATTTTATATTCGATTACACTTGCAGTTGGAGTATATTTTTGACCAACTGTTCCATTTTTAGCATTTTCCATACCAATTTTCATATAAGCAGCTAATGAAGCAAATCCTAATACTAAGAAGAATACTGTTAATAACCATTTAACTTTTTTAAGTGTTTTTCTTGTAGCTTTTGGATTTTCACCATCAAACCATCCCCATTTAACACATAATCTATAAAGACCAATTGTTCCATGGAATTCAACAGCTAATAATAAAAGAATATATAAAGGCCACATATATTCAGACCAAACTCTATCAGAACTTTCGTAAGGTCCGATGTCAGCAGAGTGAGTAGTAATTATATATAAATGTACAGAACCCATGAAGAACATTGCAAAACCTGTGAATGCTTGAATAAACCAAAGTTTTGTATCATCATGATTCATACTTTTTGAATGAGCTTTAATTACTTGATATTGTTTGAAATTACTAGGTAATTTTCTCATACCTAAAGCAGCATGAACTATAAAAATTATAAATACAACTATTCCAACAATAGAAACTAATAGTGGATTTCCACCATCAAAAATAAAACTTCCTTCTAAAAGTTTTGTTATTTTGTACATGAAATCATTTGATATTAATATCGATGATACTAATAACATATGTGCCCACATAAATAAACCTAAGAAACCACCAGTAAAACTTTGAATAAAATCAAGTTTTGCAGGTAATCTACTTTTTCTTCCTTCAACTGTTTTCCCCAAATAACCTTCTATTAGGTCACTCATTTGCTATCCTTTCTGCGATTTAGATTTTTTTGAATAATAGCGAAATAATAGCTTAAAACTACTTCAAACATCTTTATGATTTTGTAAAAAAAGAACTAATAAAAGTAAAAAAATATCGTTAGAAAAGCCCTTACAAGGGGCTTTTAAATGGTGAGAGTTTTAGTGAAAAAATTAATTAATATAAGAAGTGAATGTTACTTATTAACACAATCTATTTTATGAATAATGATTGAACAGCTAATTGAGTTAAATTAATTATTTGGTCAATATTCATTGCAGGAATGAAAAATACAATTGCTGAACCAATTCCACCTAATACTGTAATAATTGCAACAAAAGCAATTGCGTATGTTGAAACTCTTTTATCATTGAATTCAATAGAAATACATTCAGCTTTTGGAGGATAAAAATACATCATTGCAATTAGTTTAAAGTAATAATAAACAGAAACAATAGTTGCTACAATTGCAACAATTGTAAGCCCAATATATCCAGCATTTATAGCTTCAGTAAATACATATAATTTACCAATAAATCCAACAGTTGAGGGAATTCCTGCTAATGAAAATAAAAATATTGTCATCATTGCTGCTAAAAACGGTCGCTCTTTTGCTAAACCTTTAAAATCATCATATGTAACTTTTACATTAGTTTCCGAAATAATATGTGATGCTAATCCAAAAGCTCCAAGAGCTGATAATAAATAAGCAATTAAATAAAACATTGTTGCGTAAGCAGAATCTATATTTGTAATATGTCCATCTTTATAACTTAATGCAATAAAAGCTAAAAGTAAATATCCTGTATGAACTATTGAAGATGCTGCTAACATTCTTTTTATAATTTGTTGTGTAATTGCTAACCAAGTTCCAAATACTAAAGTTAAAACAATAATTACAGTTAAAATTCCATCCCAGAAATCTATAATTGGTGAAATATAATTTAATATAGTTCTTAAGAAAAATGAGAATATTGCAATTTTAAATGTTGATGCCATATATGCTGTAATAACCATAGGTGCACCTCTATAAACATCAAGAACCCATGATTGAAAAGGAAATGCTGCAATTTTGAATAAAAATGTAAATAAAATAAGAGTTAATCCCACATATAAAAGAATCATCTCATCAGAAGTTGCATTTAAAATAAATGTTGAAATATTAGCTAAGTTTGTACTTGCAGTTGCACCATAAACTAAAACTACACCTAAAAGATAAAATGCTCCAATAAATGAACCTAAAACTAAATATTTAAATATAGCTTCAACTCTTTTTGAGTCATCTGAGTTGTACCCAACCATAATATATATAGAGAATGATGCAATTTCTAATGCAATATAAGCAGTTATTAACTCATTAGCATGAGCTAATAACATCATTCCAAACAGGGCAAATAATAAAATTGAGAAAAACTCACCTTTAAAATAGGCTCTATGTTGAAAATAGTGTTCACCAATTAAAAGTGTAAGTAATGTTCCACTTATTAATAATATATTAAAGAAATTTGAAAAACTATCAAATGTAAGAACATTATTTAATAAATTTCTATATGGTTGTACAGAAAATGAGCTATTAACTACACTTAGAGAAAAACCTAATGCAATAAGTAGAAAAATTGAAGAAACAATAATAAAATGTTTAACAGTAAATTTTTCATACATACTCATAAACATAAGTACTAATGCCCCTACTAATATTGTTAATGCAGGAATTAAATAGAAAAATTGACTCATTTTGCTGCTCCAATTTGTAAAATATCATTTAAATAGTGAGTTACAGTTGGCTCAAATTTATTTATAAAAACTTCTGGATAAAATCCCATTAGAAAAATTAAGATAACCCAAGGAGCTAATCCTACAATCTCTTTTATTTTTAAATCTCTCATTACAAGTTCAATTGAACCTTCTTGTCTATTTTGTAGTATTGCTCTTTGAAACATCCATAACATATAAGAAGCTCCAATGATTACAGTTAGTGCTGAGATATATCCTAAAGTATGATTAAATTCATAAATACCAAAGATTATTAATAGTTCAGATACAAACCCATTTGTTCCTGGAAGTCCAATATTCGCAAATAACATTACAGCAAATACAAAAGTAAATATAGGAGCTTTTTTTGCAATTCCACCTAAATCTTTTATTGTTTTAAATCCAGTTTGTTCATGCATTAATCCAACAAGTAAAAATAGAGCTCCCGTTGCAATTGCATGGGCAATTATTAAATATAAAGCTCCATTTACTCCGTAAGAATTAAGGGAAAAAATACCCGCAGATATAAAACTTAAATGTGATGCCGATGAATATGCAAACATTCTTTTTATGTCATCTTGCATAAGTGCAGCTATTCCAAAATAAACAAGTCCAAATAATCCAACTGCCACAAACCAAGTTGAAAACTCTACATAAATCTCAGGAAAAATTGGAATCATAAATCTTACAATTGCATAAACTCCAAGTTTTGCCATAATAGATGATAATAAAAATACAGCACCTGTTGGAGCATTTTTATATGTTTCCATAATCCAAGTATGAAGTGGGAAAATAGGAATTTTAATTGCAAAGGCAGCTAAAAATGCTAAAAATAACCAAACTTTTGCATCATAAGGAATTGTTGTGATTTCCATTAATTTATCATAAGCAAAAGACCAAACACCAAATTCATTATGATAAGAAACACCTAAATATAAAATAGCAATGAACATTAATAATGAACCAGCCATTGTATAAACAGTTACTTTTATTGTTGTAAATACTTTATTATCAAATCCATATTGACCTATTAATAAAAATACTGGCAATAACATTGTTTCCCAAAAGAAGTAGAAAAGTACAACATCTAAAGATAATAAAGTTCCTGTAACTCCCGTTTGAACTAAAAGCATATTTATCCAATAACCTTTAGTTTTTCCTTCCCATAAAAGTAAATAAGAAGTAGGAATTAAAATCGCAATCATCATTAAAATCGTAAGAGAGAAACCATCTAATCCAATATAATAATTAATTCCATAAGTCTCTATCCAAGGAACATTTGTAACAAATTGCATTCCAGCACTTGGGATAAATTCTATGTAAATTTTTAGCACTAAAGCAAGAATTACAGTAGTAGTTAAAAAAGCTATGTTTCTAATTGTATTTACATCTCTTGTTGTCATCATTAACCCAAAGGCAACAACAGCAGGTAAAAATATAATAAATGAAAGAATATCTGAACTCATACTATAATCCTAATGTAATATATAAGTAGATAAATATTGCAGTCATACCAATAAGCATAAAGACTGCATAAAATCTAACATTTGCATTTTGTATCATAGCAACTCTTTTTCCTACATTTACAAAACCGATTGATGTATTCATTACAAATGCATCAATAACTTTTTCATCTAAAACTTTATCAATAAAAGTTGATAGTTTTTTTGTAGATTGAACGAATAAAACATTGTAAATTTCATCAATATAAAATTTATTTCCTATTAATCCAGTTTCATTTTCAGGTTTATGCACATCAAATTTTGCATATTTTGCATAAGCTGCCATAATTCCAGTAGCTGCAACTATTATTGAAAGTGCCATCAAAACATATTCAGTTATTGCATCCATATGAATATGTTTAGAATGAAGTTGTTCTAACCAAGTATCAACAAAATGATTTCCTCCAAAAATTGCAGGAAGATTTAAAAAACCAGCTCCAATTGCACCAAGAGCTAAAATTAATAAAGGAATAGTAATTGTTTTTGATGTATAAACATAGTGTTCATCGTGATGATTTGGTGCCACAAAAACAATAAAATACATTCTAAACATATAAAATGCCGTTAAAAATGCTGTAAACATTCCAATTGCCCAAATAAAGTATTGCTTTTCTTGAAATGCAGCTGCCAATATTGCATCTTTTGAAAAGAATCCAGAAAATGGAGGAATTCCTGAAATTGCAATAACACCAATTAAAAAAGTTGTTCCAATTATTGGTAAAGTTGCTCTATGTTGTGCAATTTTAAAAATATTTTGTTCATGATGAATTGCCATAATTACACCACCAGCTCCCATGAATAACATTGCTTTAAAAAATGCATGTGTAAATACATGAAAAAGTCCAGTTGAATAAAAACCAAGTCCAACAGCAATAAACATATAACCTAATTGACTCATTGTTGAATAAGCAAGAATTTTTTTAATGTCTGTTTGACGTGTAGCAATGATTGCAGCAAATAAAGCTGAAAATGCACCAATATAAGCAATAAAAGTTCCAATTTCTTCAATCCCACTATATAAAAAGTGAAATCTTGCAACCATATAAACCCCAGCTGTTACCATTGTTGCTGCATGAATTAAAGCTGAAATTGGTGTAGGTCCTGCCATTGCATCAGGAAGCCAAACATAAAGTGGAATTTGTGCTGATTTTCCCATCGCTCCTACAAATAATAAAAATCCTGAAAGAATTAGCAATTCATTTGTTGCATTACCTAAATTTGCTTCAATAGATGTAAATGATAAATCTACTTGTCCTAAGGCAAAGAATAGTGTAACAACTCCTAATAAAAAACCAAAATCTCCAACTCTATTTGCAATAAATGCTTTATTTGCAGCCGTTACATTTTCAGATTTTCCATAATAAAATTTAATTAAAAGGTATGAACAAAGACCAACACCTTCCCATCCTATAAATAAAATAATTGGATTATCAGCTAATACTAAAATTAACATTGAGGCTAAAAATAGGTTAAAATAAGCAAAAAACTTTCCATAACCATTATCACCTTTCATATATCCAACCGCATAAATATGAATTAACCAACCAACAAAAGTTACAAACATTGACATAAATATTGAAAGATTGTCACCTAAAAAAGCCATTTCAATATTTAACTTATCAACATTTAACCAAGTAAAAAGTTGTTGTTTAAATACAATTTTTTCATCTAACATTCTTAAGAACAGAGAAAGTGTAATTAAAAAAGAGACAAAAGGAGTTATTGTTCCAATTAGTGAAAAATAAATATCTGGTATTTTTGTTTTTTTAATGTTGTAAAAATATAAAAATCCACTTAATATTGCACCCAATAGTGGAGATAAAATAATCCATACTAATAGTGAAGTATTCATGATTTTTCTCCTTGTGTAAGAGTTGTGAAAATATCTGTATCTAAAGATTTTCTTGAACGATATAATAAAATTATTACAGATAAAAATATTGCAGCTTCTGCAGCTGCAATTGATATAACCATAACAGTAATAATTTGTGCATCCATATTAAAATGGTATCTAGCAAAAGTAACTAAAAAAAGATTTACACCATTTAACATAAGTTCAATTGACATATAAATAACAAAGATATTTCTTCTTGCAATAACTCCAATTACCCCAATTGAAAATAACATCATTGAGACAAAAGCATAAGATGTTAATGAAATCATAATTGCTCTCCTTTGTCATTTAGTTTAGATTTTCTTTTTTTAGCAAGTACAACTGAACCTATAAGTGCAATTAAAAGTAAAATAGAAATTAACTCAAAAGGAATAATCCAATTATTATAAAGTTCCATTCCAAGAGGTTTTATATTACCAAATTCAGTGTTGCTAATTGTCAAATCTTTTGCTGGTAATTTTGCAACAGCTTTTAATACAAGAATATTTAATGGAATCATAATAAAAGCTCCAATAATCATAAATTTATATTTATTTGGCTCTTTTGGTAAATCTTTTTCTTTTATATTTAAAAACATTAATATAAATAATATTAGTGTCATTATTGCACCAGCATAAACAATAATTTGAACTAAAAATAAAAATGTTGCATTTAAAAGTGCAAACATTCCTGCAACACTTAACATTGTTATTAAAGCTCCAAGTGCGCTATACATAGGATTAGCATACACAATCATTGCAATTGCACCGCTAATTGCTAAAAATGCTAAGGCAATAAAAATTAAATCAGCCATTGTTTAAATCCTTTGCTCTTTCATTTGCCATTAAAGCTTTTTTATCAAGTACAAAATCTTCCCTTTTACTTGCAGTAAATGCGAAAATCCCAGTATCCATTCTAATTGCATCACATGGACAAGCTTCAACGCAATATCCACAAAATACACACTCTAATAAATCTATTTTAAACTCTTTAGGTCTTTTTTCTGCAAATTCATCAAATCTCTCTTCTGCTTCAATAAAAATACAATCAGCTGGACATGCTGTAGCGCACATAAAACATGCAACACATTTTTCAGTGTTATTTTCATGTTTTGTAAGTCTATGAACACCTCTATATCTTTCATTTAAATCTGTTGGTTGAACTTCTGGATATTGCATAGTTCTTAGATTATTATTATCTTTTAAATTATGCATAAAGTGTTTAAGAGTTGTTTTCATTCCCCCTGCAATTGCAGGAAGATAGAGTTTATCTTTAAATGATTTTCCGTATCTTGGTACTACTTTTATTCCCATTTTAACTTCCTCTTACTACAACAACTATTGCTGTAATTATTATATTTAAAAGAGCTAATGGAATTAGCACTTTCCAACCTAACATTTGTAATTGGTCATATCTAAATCTTAAAACAGTCCATCTAACCCAAATATAAACAAAAGCCATTATAAAGAATTTTATTAAAAAAGTTCCAATTTGAATAATTGCAGTTGCAATATTAACGCCATTTACACCAAGTCCAAAAACTAAAAATGAAATTAATAAAAGAGTAATTGCAATTGCAAGAAACCAAAAAATTGAAGTTAAAACCTTTGTCTCTTTTTCCCTTGATTCATCACTACCAATTGCTTTATTGTTCTTTTTCATCCAAGTAGTTAAAAAATAAACTTTTATTGGAAGAATTATAATGATTGCTAAAATAACATAATTTATATTACTTTGAATTGCTTGTGTATCTAACCAAGGAACTTGATAACCACCAAAAAATAGAGTAACAATAATAGCACTTGAAGCACTCATCGCTCCATATTCACCAACTTGAAAAAGTCCAAATTTCATAGCAGAATATTCCGTATGATAACCTGCAACCAATTCTGATTCACCCTCAGCTAAATCGAATGGAGCTCTATTTGTCTCTGCAAATGCACAAATTATAAAAATAATTGCAGCAAGTGGTTGGATAAATATTCCCCACATTGGAACAACCTCTAAATATGTTCCTGTTTGTGCATTTACAATATCTGTTAAGTGAATTGAACCATAAGAAATAAGCATAGAGATAATTGATAATCCCATTGCTGCTTCATAAGAGATAACTTGTGCTGAAGCTCTGATTGAACCTAAAAGTCCATATTTACTTCCTGAAGAATAACCACCTAAAATTATTCCATAAACACTAAGTCCAGCAAATGCTAAAAACCACATGATTCCTAATTGAGATGGAATTGCTTGCATAATATTTTCTTTTCCATCAATAACTAAAACATCAGCAAATGGAATAGCTGCAAAAGTCAGAAATGAACAGATAAAAACAATAACTGGTGATATTGTAAATAAAAATTTATACTTAATATGTGATGGTATAAAATCTTCTTTGAATATAAGTTTTAACATATCTGCAATACTTTGGATTATTCCACCTAATCTAAATGGCCCAATATGACATCTGTTTGGTCCACTTCTATCTTGCATAAATGCAGAAATTCTTCTCTCCCACCATACAAAAAGTGGAGTTAAACCAACAGCTAGAATTACTGCAATAACAATATTTGCAATTATGATAATTATTGATGAAGTACTCATAGAGTTCCTTTTTCAATCATAGATTTTAAATGTTCTATTATAGTAGTTATTGTCTCTTTTTGATTGTTTTTGTTAATTTTAGATATTACTTTTTGTTTAATACCATCTTTATTTATGTACATTCCTGATTTTTCATAAAATGAAGCAACAGGAATTGCGATATTTGAATGTTCTATAGTTAGACAATTATGGCTAAATAAAGAGATAACTTTTTTGTTTTCTAATAATGTAATATTATTTTCAAAATAGCTATTTTCAACTATTATTATTAAAGAAGAAGATTCTAGTTTTGATTCAAAATACTCTTTTGTTTCATCTATTTCTAACTCTTTAAAAGCAGCTCTATTTGCTGTTTTATCAGATGTTTTTAAATAGTCATCGGCAAAGTTTTCATCAAATGTATCAGGTGAATATCCTGAAATATTTCCATTTAATTTTGAAGCTAAATTTTTTACATTTTGCATCTCTTCATAGGAAAGATTTGCACTTAATACGAATAAGATATTTTTATTTGTTGTTAATTCTTTAAATAAATTTGTAATTGTATTATCAATAACTGTAGGAATTTTATTTAATAATGGAGTTTCAAATCTATTTTCATCCTCATTTTTATAAGATAATCTTCCATAATCACAAATAAAATGACCATTAACACTTTTATTTACTCTAGGTCTAAATCTAAAAATTTGGTCATCTTTATATTTTTCTTTTCTATGATCAACATAAATATTGCACCCTTTTGAACAACCATTACAAATTGCATCAAAAGTTTCTAAAAACCAAACTCTTTGTTTAAATCTAAAATCTTTATTTGTTAATGCACCAACTGGGCAAATATCAATAACATTCATTGCATATGGATTACTTAATGGTCGACCTGGAAAAGTTCCAATAACTGAATGGTCTGCTCTGTTAATTACACCTAACTCATTAGTTTTAGTAATTTTTGAGCAAAATCTTACGCATCTTGTACAAAGTACACATCTTTCTTGATCAAGCATTACATTTGAACCTAAGTCGATTCTTTTTCTTGCATGATTTTTTGATTCTACATTTATTCTTGATTCATAAAAACCAGATAACATATAGTAATCTTGAAGTTTACACTCTCCCGCTTGATCACAAGTTGGACAGTCAATTGGATGATTTATAAGTTCAAGTTCAAGAATATCTCGTCTAACTTTTTCAATATTTTTTCCCATTGTTCTTACAATCATTCCATCTTTTACAGGTGTGTCACAAGCAATTTGAGGTCTTTTTTGACCTTCAATTTCAACCATACACATTCTACAATTTCCATCTTTACCAAGTGCTTGGTGATAACAAAAGTGAGGAATATGGATATTTTCATCCAATAATTTGTCAATTAGCAAGCTATTTTTATTAGCTTGCATTTCAACTCCATTAATCGTGATATTAACCATTTCGCTCATTTATTATCCCTTTTATGGAAGTTTGTAATTCTTAGTTACCTGTATATAATTGTCTTGGTCTTGCTATTTTATGTTTTGGATCTTGTTTTAATTCTGACCATTGTGCTAACCATCCTGGCGTTCTACCAATAACGAAGATTGGAGTAAACATTTCAACAGGAATTTTAAGTGCAGTTAAAATTACACCTGAATAGAAGTCAATATTTGGATATAAACCTCTTTGTTTGAAGTAATCATCATTTAATGCAGCTTCTTCAACAGCAGCAGCAACGTCTAATAATTTTGAATCAAGTTTTAATTCTTCTCTTAATTTATCTTGTAAACCTTTTAATGTTTCAGCTCTTGGATCTCTGTTTTTATAAACTCTGTGTCCGAATCCCATTAATCTAAATGGATCATTTTTGTCTTTTGCTTTTGCGATATAAGTTGGTACATTTTTAACATCACCAATTAATCTTAATTGATCCATAACTTTTTCATTAGCACCACCATGTGCAGATCCCCATAATGCAGAAATACCAGAAGCAATTGCAACATATGGATGCGCTTCAGTAGAACCAACATTTCTTACAGTTGTTGTAGAAGCATTTTGTTCATGGTCAGCATGTAAAGTTAAAATAGCATCTAATGCATCAATTTCAACTTGTTTGATTTCGTCATTTTGTCCATTTCCTAAATATTTCATTCTTCCACCTGGATATGCTCTTAACATATATAAGAAGTTTTCTGTGAAATATCTATTTACATCTGGGTAAATTAGTGGAGTACCAATAGAATTTCTATAAGCCATTGCAGCGATTACTGGCATTTTAGCTAAGATTCTTCTTCTCATCATTTTAAATGCTTCTTCATCTTCTAAATGTAAGTGATCTTTATAAAACGCTGCTAAAGCCATAGTAGCTGCTCCCATAGTTGCCATTGGGTGAGCACCATCTGGTAATGCATCAAATAATCTAATGATTCCTTCATTTAAGAATGATCTATGTCTGATTTCTAAATCAAAGTTTTTAGAAGCTTCAGGAGTTGGAAGTTTTCCTCTCATTAATAAATATGAAACATCTAAGAAAGAGTGTTTTCCAGCTAAATCTGTAATATCATAACCTCTATATCTTAATTCAGAATTTTCACCATCAATAAATGTGATTTTTGATTCACAAGATGCAGTTGAAGTATAACCTGGGTCATATGTGAACATACCTGAGTCTTTGTAAAAAGTAGATATATCTACAACACTTGGTCCTCTTGTACCGTCAATAATATTATATTCATATTGTTTACCATTTCTGTTGTCTGTTAACGTCATTGTGCTTTTAGCCATAAATTTCTCCTGTTTATTAAAGTTTAATTTTTAGTTTTTTAGTTTTTAAAATATGTATTAAATTCATGAGGGAATTTTTTTACAATACTTGAAATAATATCTTTTACAGCTGGTGCAAAAACACAAACTGTTTTTCCATTCATTGTATTACATACATCAAGTATTGTATTTAAATCCTCACTCGAACCTTCACCTTTTAAGATTTTTTTCAAAATCTTATCAATCCAGCCAGTACCCTCTCTACAAGGTGTACATTGACCGCAAGACTCATGGTGATAGAACTCTATCAAATTTTTAGCTACATCAACCATAGATGTATCTTCATCAATAACTATCATTCCTCCTGTACCTAAAGTTGAACCAATTTCTCCCATTGATTCATAATCTAATACAGCTCTTTGTACTTCATCTGCTGTCAAGATAGGACACGATGAACCTCCTGGGATAATTGCTTTTAATTTTTTTCCGTCTATCATTCCTCCGCCAATTTGATTTAGAAAATCTATCATTTTATTTCCATATGCCATTTCATAAACACCTGGATTCTTTACAGGTCCTGAAATTGCAAATAGCATAGTTCCAGGTGATTTTTCTGTTCCATATTTTGTATAACCTTCTGCACCATTTTCTACAATATTTGGAACAGATGATATTGTTTCAACATTATTTACAGTTGCAGGATTATCAAAGAACCATTCACACTCTTTTCCTGCAGGTTTAAGTCTTGGATGACCTCTTTTACCTTCAAGTGATTCAATAAGTGCTGATTTCTCACCACAAATATAAGCTCCACCACCTCTGTGAACTGTAATATCAAGTTTAAAATCATATTTGTCCATGATTTTATCACCAATTATTCTCTTTTCGTAGGCTTCTTTTATCGCTTCGTTTACTCTATCAATAAAAAACTTATATTCACCTCTTATATAAATGTAAGCGTGATGTGCGTTAATTGCATAACATGAGCAAATAATTCCCTCAATTAAAAGATGTGGGTCATATTGAAAAATTTGTCTATCTTTAAAAGTTCCTGGTTCTGATTCATCTCCATTTACTATTAAAAAAGCTGGTCTTGGATCATTTTTAGGCATTAATTCCCATTTTGGTCCACAAGCAGCTCCACCACCACCTTTTCCTCTAAGTCCTGATTTTGTCACTTCTTTTATAACATCATCAGGTGTCATAGAAAATAATTTATCTATAGAAGAGTATCTCCCATTTGCAAGAGCAACTTCTAATTTATGAGAATTTGGAATGTCAAAATTTTTGCTTACAATTTTTGTTATCATTTTTTGCACTCCTTAATTAATTCATCAACTTTTTCAATAGTTAATTTTTCATGATAAATACCATTTAAAGCAAACATTGGAGCACCACCACAAGCACCAAGACACTCCACTTCACTTAAATGAAATAGTCCATCTTCACTCGTTTGTCCCGCATCAATTCCTATAGTTTGTTTTATATAATCTTTAATTTTTTGTGAACCACATAATTTACAAGAAAGAGTTTTACATAGTTCAATATGATATTTTCCTATTGGTTTTAAATTGAACATTGTATAAAAAGTTGCTACTTCATATACTTGAATAGGAGTTTTTCCTAGTTTCTCAGCTACATAAATCATTGCTTCTGGACTAATCCATCCAATTTGTTCTTGTACCAACCATAAAGCTGGTAACATACAAGAGTCAATTTTTGGGTATCTACTTACATATTCTTGAAATTTTATTTCATTATCAGGTGTGTATTCAAAATTGTTCATTATCTATCAAACTCCCCTGCAATAAAATTCATACTCGCCATTGTTACAACGGCATCAGCAAGCATTCCACCTTCAACAATTTTTGAGAAAGCTGCAAGTGAATAAAAACAAGGTGGTCTACATTTAACTTTATAAGGTTTTCCACTTCCATCACTAACAATAAAGAATCCTAATTCCCCATTTGCAGCTTCAGTTGAAGAGTAATATTCACCTTTTGGTACATGAATTCCCTCAAATGTAAGTTTAAATTGATTCATTAAACCTTCAATATTCCCATAAACATCTTTCTTTGATGGCAGTAGTATTCCAGGTGCATTTACATTAATCGCTCCATCAGGAAGATTTTTCATAGCTTGTCGAATAATTCTAATTGATTGTCTCATCTCTTCAAATCTACACATCATTCTGTCATAAATGTCACCATGACTTCCAATTACCATGTCAAATTCAAAATTTTCATAACCATAATAAGGTTTATCTTTTCTCAAATCATGTGCAATTCCAGCAGCCCTTAAATTCGGTCCAGAGATACCATGTTTAATTGCAAAATCTGCTTTTATAACTCCAACATCTTGAGTTCTATCTAGGAAAATTTTATTATGTGCAATAAGTGATAAAGCATCATCAATTGCAGCTTCTGTCTCTTTTAAAACATCAGCTAAATCTTCACTAAATCCATCATATAAATCAAATTCCAATCCACCAATTCTAGTATAAGTATTTGTTAGACGTGCACCTGTTAATTTTGATAATAAATCATAGGCTTTATCCCTTGGAGCAAATAGATACCAAAAGTTTGTTAGTCCACCTAAATCAACCATATTAGCACCATTACAAACTAAATGGTCGATGATTCTACTTAATTCACCAATAATAACTCTAATCATTTTAGCTCTTGGAGTTATTTCAATATTTAACATCTCTTCCACTGCTTTTGAATAACCAATATTATTTAAAATTGCACTACAGTAATTTAATCTATCTGTATATGGAATTATTTGAGAATAAGTATGATTTTCACAAGATTTTTCAAAACCTCTATGTAAATATCCAATTTCTGTTACACAAGCAGTAATTGTTTCACCCTCTAAAGCCACAAAATTTCTAATTGTTCCATGACTTGCAGGATGTGATGGTCCCATATTTAAAAGCATTAAATCATTAATATCTTCAGGTGTATAACCTTTTGAAGCTAATAAGGGATTCATTTCATCTAATAAATCATCTGATTCAGTACAAAGTTGACCTTTAGTGATTTCATAATCTTTTCTTAAAGGATGACCAATAAATTGATGATGATTTAAAACTCTTTTTAGGTTTGGATGACCTTTGAATATAATTCCATATTGATCATAAGCTTCTCTTTCAGCCCAATTTGCAGAACCATATAAATCACTTATAGTTGTAACTTCTAAAGCAGAATCATTTACAAAAGCTTTTACAGATATTTGATTTTTAAATGAAGTATCTCTTAAAATATAAATTACTGCAAATCTTGATGGTGTAATATCTGGAAATTTTAAATAATCAATAACCGTAATATCCAATAAAATAGAGTAATCATCTTCATTTTTTAATTTTAGAATAGTAGATTTTATGTCATTAGAATCAATTAATAAATCACATTTAAGCATCTAAAATTCCTTTATATTCTTTGATTCTATCTTTTAGGATTGATTCATTTTGAGCTTTTTCTTGAATTCGCATAATTGCATCAAGTATAGCTTCTGGACGTGGTGGACAACCTGCTATATACTCATCTACAGGAATAATTTGGTCAATTCCTTGAAGAGTTGTATAATTATCATAAAAACCACCACTACAAGCACATGCACCCATAGAAATTACCCATTTAGGTTCACACATTTGTTCATAGATTTTTTTTAGAATAGGAGCTTGTTTATATGAAATAGTTCCAGCAACAATTAATAAATCTGCTTGTCTTGGAGAAAACCTAACAACTTCTGCACCAAATCTTGATATATCATATTTTGAACCAGCAGCTGCCATAAATTCAATCGCACAACAAGCTGTTCCAAATACCATTGGCCATAAAGAATAAGTTCTTCCCCAATTTACTGCATGGTCAAGTTTTGTAGTAACAATAGAGTCACCTAAATTAGCTTCAACTCCTAATCCCATGATAATGCCTTTTTCTTATAAAGATAAATTAGCCCAGCAAACAACAATCCCATAAATATAAACATTTTAAAAAGTCCTAAATAACCTAATTCTAAAACATTTAAAGCCCAAGGGAACATAAAAACTATTTCAACATCGAATAATAAAAAGGAGATGGCAATCAAATAAAACTTAACTGAAAATCTAATATTTGTAGTTCCAATAGGGTTTGTAACACCACTTTCATAAACACTATTTTTTATTTCAGATTTTTCATTTTTAGGGCCAACGAATTTTGTTAGTACAAACACAATCGAAAGGATAAAACCTATTGCCACGAATATAACAGAGGCAAGAATTAATTCAGTTGACATTTTTTCCCCTATTTATTAATATTATTCACTGATTGTACACAAATTTTAACACATAATAAAGTTTTTTAGATAATTACAACTATTAATCTACATAGTGAGAAAAAATGTAATACTTTGCTATTTCAATGCTATCTAAACTCTTGAAATATCTGATTTAATGCTATTTCTAGGGCTTTTTGACTAAGTGCTAGATTCATTCTAAAATATTTATTTCCATTGTTACCAAATGAAACACCATCATTTAAGGCTATTTTTGATTTTGTTAATAAAATATTTTTTATCTCATCATGGGAAAGATTAAATTTAGAGAAATCTAACCATAAAAGATATGTGGCTTCGGGTGGAAAGAAACTTATTTTTAGGTTATTCTTTTCAAAATAATTCTTTGTAAACATAATATTTGATAAAAGATAGTTTTTTAATTCTTCCACAAATTTAGCTCCATTTTCATAGGCGGCTTTAGTTGCGATATATCCGAAGAAATTTACCGATTGAATCTCTCTTTTTTGAGCTATTTTTTTAAATTTATTTAAAATCTCTTTATTTTTACTTATTGCATAAGCACAATTTAACCCAGCAATATTAAAAGTTTTTCCTGCACTATTTAAAGTAATAGTTTGATTTGCTATCTCTTTTGAAATAGATGCAAGTGGAGTGAATTTTTTAAATGTAATATCTGAATGAATCTCATCGGAAACAATTATTATGTTGTGTTTTATACAAATAAGTGAGAGTTTTTCAAGTTCATCTTTACTCCAAACACGTCCAACTGGGTTATGTGGTGAACAAAGTGCTAGAATCTTTGTTTTTGGAGTGATTTTTGATTCTAAATCTTCTAAATCCATTGTGTAATAACCATTGTCATTTTTCAGTTCATTTATTACTACTTTTCTATTATTCGTATTTACACATTTAAAAAGTGGTGGATAAATTGGAGTTTGAATAATTACTTCATCATCTTCTTCACTAAAGGCTTCAATACAAGCACTATATGCTGGAACTACACCATTTATCATATAAATATCTTCTTTATTTATTTGCCAATTATGTTGAGTATTTTGCCAATTTATTATTGATTGATAAATTTCATCACTATCTATACTATATCCGTAAAGTGAGTTTTTTGCTGCATGTATAATTGCATCATTAATAAAACTTGGAGTTTTAAAATCCATATCTGCAACCCAAAGTGGATTTAAGTCCTCGTATCCAAAATATCTTTTTAATCCATCGTATTTTGCACAATTTGTATTTTTTCTATTAACCGTTTCATCAAAATTGTATTCAATATTATTAATCATATTCAAAACCTCTATTATAAACTATTTTTTATTGATAAAATGATATAAGATTTATACTAATTACCTCATTAGAGGTTTACTTTGGGGAAGAGATGAAAGAAGCGATTGAACTATTAAAAAAGAATGATTTACTAAAAATTATTGATGATGAACTTGATATTTATTTAGAAATTCCACATATTGCGTATATTGAAGTTAAAAAAGAGGATTCAAAAGCAATCTTATTTACAAATGTGGTTGATAAAAAAAACAATAAAAAATTTGATATTCCAGTTTTAATGAATGTATTTTGTAATGAAAAAGCAGTAAAACTTTTTATTGGAGATGGGGATAAAATAGGAAGAGAAATAGAGTCTTTATTAAAAATGAAACCACCAACAACTTTTAGTGAAAAACTTTCAACTTTTGGGAAACTTTTTGCACTTAAAAATACAATTCCTAAAAAGAACAAAGGAAAAGGTGAGTGCCAAGAAATTATAAAATTAGGCTCTGACGCAAAACTTTCAGACTTACCAATACTTACAACTTGGGAACAAGATGGTGGGCCTTTTATTACAATGGGGCAAGTTTATACTACATCTTTAAATGGGGAATTGAAAAACCTTGGGATGTATAGACTTCAAGTATATTCTGATAATACTCTTGGAATGCATTGGCAAATTCATAAAGATTCAAATCACTTTTTTCATGAATATAAAGCAGCTGGTAAGAAAATGCCAGTTTCAATAGGAATTGGCGGAGATCCAATGTATATTTGGTGTGGACAAGCTCCACTTCCAATTGGTGTTTTTGAACTTATGCTTTATGGATTTGTAAAAAATAAAAATGCTCAACTTGTAAAATCAATTACAAATGATATTTATGTTCCAAGGGATAATGACTTTATTATTGAGGGATTTGTTGACCCAAGTAAACTTCGAATTGAAGGGCCTTTTGGAGATCACACTGGTTATTATACACTTGAAGAAGAGTATCCTTTTATGGAAATTACGGCAATTACAAGTAAAGCAAAACCTACATTTTTAGCAACAGTTGTTGGAAAACCACCACTTGAAGATAAGTACATGGGACATGCAACTGAGAGAATATTTTTACCACTATTAAAAACTACTGCTCCTGATTTAATTGATTATTATATGCCTGAAAATGGAGTGTTTCATAATCTGATTTTAGCAAAAATAAAAACTTTATACCCAGGACATGCTTCTCAAATGATGCATGCATTTTGGGGAGTAGGGCAGATGAGTTTTGTAAAACATGCAATTTTTGTAGATGAAAAAGCACCAGATTTAACAAACCATGAAGAGATAACAAAATATATTTTAAATAGAATAAATGTTGATGATATGTTAGTTTCAAGGGGTGTTGTTGATGCACTTGACCACTCAAGTCCAAAATTTGCAGTTGGTGGAAAACTAGGGCTTGATTGTACTGGTGATGAAATAAAAGAGTTAGGAATCACACTTTTAGAAGATAGTGAGTTATTATCTAAAATGCAAAACATTACAGTTGAAGTAAAAAATTTAAAACAATATTTCAAAGATACAAAAAATCCAATTACAGTAATTAGTGTAGAAAAAACAAGAAATCAGAAATATCTTTTTGAAGATTTAAAACCACTATTTGAACATATTAAAATTTTAATAATTGTAGATAGTGCTAAAAATGATGTAAATAATCCATATATGTTAGTTTGGAGAGTTGCAAATAATATTGATTCAAATAGAGATTTATTTATAGATGGACATACAATGTGTTTGGATGCTACTGATAAAAATTCATATGATAATTTTAAACGAAGATGGCCTGATGATGTTGATTGTACAAAAGAGGTAATTGAGTCATTAAGAGAGAGAAAAATCTTAGATGTAAGTGATGAATTTATCAAAAAATTCTACTTGTAAATTATCAAGTTAAAAAGTAAAGAGAGAAAAATTTTCTTCCTCTTTACTAAATAATTGGTCTATTTAATCTCATAAAATATAAAGATGGCAATGCTAAACCAAAACTAATAGCTCCTAAAATAGAAACTGCTTTTAATCCATTTTCAATAAAAATTTTTATTAATTCAGGTGTTACTCCATGAGAATTCATATCTACTAAACTTATCATTGCAGCAAAGGCAAAAGTTCCTGGAATCATTGGAATAATTGAGGCAACTGTATAAACAGGTCTTGGAATTAGATATTTTCTTGACCATTTAAGAGCAATAATTCCTATGAAAGTTGCAGCAAAAAAAGTAGAAATTTCAATACCTAATCCTAAATGTAAAAATATTGTTCTTGATATATATGTAATTGCACCACCAACAGCACAATAAATTAAAGTATGTTTTGGAACGTTAAATACCATAGCAAAACCAACAGAAGCAATACTTGCAAAGATAGATTCTAATATTAGTTTAATTATTAAATCACTCATTACCAGCCTCTCATATTTAAAATGGCCATTGCTATGATTATTCCAATTGAAGTGGCAATCGTAAGAAGAACACCATCCATCCAACGCCCCCAACCCATCATTAGATAACCTTTTAATGAATCTAAAAATGAATTTACAAAGGCAAATCCAGGAGCAAGTAATAAAACACTTGAAGCTATTGCTATATTTGGTGTTGAACTTATGCCATTTATTTGTGAGATACTTGCAATCATTGTTGCTACAAATGCCGTTACACCAAAGGTTATGATTAAAACAAATTTTCTTTTTGCTAGTTCTTGTCTTACAAACATAGCTGTTGAAGAGGCTAAAAAAGTTATAAAAAATGCAACTAAATCTGAACCTTGAAGATATGAAAATGATGCACAAGCAAGTCCCACCATAAGAACTACTAACCATCTGTTGTAATAGTTTGGCTGAATTGCTTTTAGTGTTTCTGTTAAATAGTTTATATCATGTTCATTTTTTTCAAGTTCAATTACAGTTTTTTGTATTTCACAAACTATTGACATGTTTATTGGTTTGTGATGAACTCTTCTTGTTGTAGTAACTGATTGATGATTATAAAGGGTTGTTAAAACAATTGCTGAAGGAATTAGTGATATTTCAACAGAGTCAATTCCTAATGCACGACCAAGTCTTTGGGCAGTTTGTTCTATTAAAATACTTTCAGCCCCAAATTCTGACATTAAAACAGCAGCTTTAATTATTCCTCTTGTGAGTATAGTTTGGTTTTGGTAGTCGATATTTTCCATTTTTTCTTTTATAGTAATAAATTTATTGGAATTATATCTAATAGGTATGTTAAATTTATGATAATTTAAAAGAGTTTATAGATATAATTTATACATAAAGGTAAAAATTGAAAAAATTAACAACATACTACACAAATAAAAATATACTATTTAAAGAGATAAAACAAATTTCCCCAAAAGAGTTAGATTCAAGAAAGAAAATTGATATTTATGCTGGAACTACAGTTGATTCAAACTTTTATGCAATATTTATAGTTGATTCAAAAAGTAGATTTATAAGAAAAAATGCAAATGATTTAATGGAACTTTGCGAAAAATTAGCAGTTTATTTAGACCACAATTTTAAGAAAAAAGAGTTATTAATCTCAAGTCCTCTTTGCTCAAAAGCAAAAGAATATTTAAAACAAAATGATTGGAGTGTTAGAGTTGATTTTATGTGATATTGGAAATACAACTTATCATTTTTTGATAAAAGGAAAACATAAAAAATATTTTTTAGATGAGAAAGTTCCAAAGTTTGATGATGAAATTTATTTTGTATCTGTAAATGAAAAAGCGAGTAAAAAATTAATCAAAAAAAATCCTCACGCAAAAAATATAAATAAATTTCTAAACTTTCAAACTTCATACCAAGGATTGGGAATTGATAGGGCTCTTGCTTGTTCTTTTCAAGATAATTGTGTGATAGTTGATGCTGGAAGTGCAATTACTGTTGATATTATGGAAAATGGCAATCATCAAGGTGGTTTTATTTTGTTGGGTTTAAGAAGATTTATGAAAAGTTACCCAAAAATATCAAAAAAATTAAAGTTTGAGTTTGAAAAAGAGATAAATTTAGATAAAATACCGCTTTGCACGAAAGATGCTATACAATATGCTATGTTAAAATCTATCATTTTACCAATCAAAGAAGTAAGTTTAAATAAAAATATTATATTCACTGGTGGAGATGGAGAATTATTAAGTAAATATTTTGAAAATAGCATATATAAAAAAGATTTAATATTTGAGAATATGAAAAGGATTATTGATGCTAACAATTGCATTGCCTAAGGGAAGAATTGCTGAGGAAACTTTAGATAAATTTGAAAAAGCTTTTGGTGAAAAGTTTATTTTTGAAGATAGAAAATTAATACTTGAAAAAGCTGGATTTAGATTTTTAAATGTTAGAAATCAAGATGTACCAACTTATGTAATGCATGGCGCTGCTGATTTAGGTGTTGTTGGACTTGATGTTCTTGAAGAAAAAGAGTACGACTTAATTAAACTTCTTGATTTAGAATTAGGAAAATGTAGAGTTGCTTTTGGATTAAGAAAAGGTGAAGAGTTAAATTTCAATAAAAGTAAAATCACAATTGCTACAAAACATGAAGTTATTGCTAAAAAGTTTTTTGAACAAAAAGCAATGGCAGTTGAGATTATCAAACTTTATGGTTCTATTGAACTTGCCCCTTTAGTTGGACTTTGTGATTGTATTGTTGATATTGTTGAAACTGGTGAAACAATGAAACAAAATGGTCTTGAAATTGGACCTACAATTATGGAAAGTAGCGCACACTTAATCGCAAATAAAAACTCATTTTATGCAAAAAAAGATTTAATTTTAGACTTAAAAGAAAGAATAGAAGCACATATATAATGGGATTAGATTTATACGCAAAAGTTGAGCCTTATTTAGATTTTGAAGAAGAAGTTTATACTTTACATAAAGAGTTTTTACGATTTGTAATGGTAAATGAACTTGATAATATTATTGATATTGGTTGTGGTCAAGGATATTTTTTAGAGAATCTAAAAATAAATAAAAAGAAATATTTTGGAATTGATTTAAGTGTTGAACAAATTAAAGTTTGTGAAGCTAAAAATCTAAATGCACAAGCAATTGCTTTAAAAGATGTAACAGAAAAATTTGATTGTGCAACAGCTATTTTTGATGTTTTAAATTACATTCCCAAAAAAGAGTTAAAACAATTTATCAAAGAGACAAATCTTGTTTTAAATCAAGGTGCTTATTTTATTTTTGATGTAAACTCAGCTTTCGGATTTGAAGAAGTTGCTCAAGGATGTATTACAATTGATGTTGAAGATAAATTTATTGCTATTGATGCAAACTTTGAAAACAACAAACTTCAAACAGATATTACTCTTTTTGAAAAACAAGAAAATGGACTTTTCTCAAAAGAGAGTGATTCAATAATCCAAGAGTATCACTCAAAAGAGTTTTTAACAAAACTTTTAAAAGAGTGTGGTTTTGAAATCCAAGAAATAAAAGAGTTTAATTTACACACAGATGAACACGCTGATAAATTAATCTTTATTTGTAAAAAGAAATAATCTAACACAAAAATTTTACTTTTGTGTTAGTAATTAGCACAAAGGTTTAAAATGACTTACCCACAATTTTTTAATAAAATTCCAACAATAAAACTACAAGATGATTTAGCCTTTTTTTTAGGTGCTTTTGAAAATGGAATAGTTGAATTTTCATATTTAGATATAGTAAAAAGTGCAGGGCACTCTTGTCCTACAGTTTTAGGAGCTTATCTTATGACACTCAAAGGTTTAGAATCTTTATATGAAAATGAGATTCCAAAACGTGGCGAAATTATTGTTGAATTTAAAGAAAGCCAAACTTCAGGTGTTGCTGGAGCTATTGGGAATGTTATTATGAATATTACGGGAGCTACTACAATAAATGGCTTTAAAGGTCTTGCTGGAAAATATGATAGAAATCATTTAATGAAATTTGAACAAGATATAAATGGTGCAAATGTAAGATTTACAAGAATGGATACTTTAAAAAGTGTTGATGTTTTTTATGATGCTTCAAGCGTGAAACCACATGAGGATATGAGTTTTTTAATGGAAAAATCTCTTCAAGGGAAAGCAACTATTGAAGAAAAAAAAGAGTTTGGGAAACTTTGGCAAAAAAGAGTTGAAGATATTTCAAATAATATAAGTGAAGTTATAAAAGTTAAACTTTTATAACTTCACCATTAAGATATGGTTCCAAAATGTTCCATTTCAACTCTATTTCTTCCAGCTTTTTTGGCTTTATAAAGTGCTTCATCAACTCTTTTAAATAGAGTTTCTTTATCTTCATGTTTATGAAATTGACTTACCCCAATAGAGCAAGTAATATGTTTTACATCATCAAATTTATGTTTTTCAATTGTTGCTCTTAATTTTTCAGCAACCAAAAAAGCTTGTTCAACATTTGTTTGAGGAAGCATTAAAACAAACTCTTCTCCTCCCCAACGAGCAACAATATCTGTATCTCTTGAACAAACAGTTAAAATTTTACTTATTTCTTGAAGAACATAATCTCCAACTAAATGGCCAAAAGTATCATTAACATTTTTGAAGTAATCAATATCTACAAGTAATAAAGATAAATGTTGCTCACTATATCTATTTGCTTTTGAAATTTCATATTCTAAGAAAGAGTTGAATTTTCTTCTGTTATATAGTTTTGTTAAAAAATCAAAAGAGGCTTTTTCTTCAAGTTTTGTAGCTTTTGATAATAACTCTTCATTCATTTTTGATATTTTATCACCTTCTTCTTTGATGAAATCTATCCATTTATTGTAGATAATTCTAAGAAGTTCTTTTTGTGTTAAAATACCTGTAATCTCATCATTTTCATTTGTAACAACAATTCTTTTGAAATGTTTATCTCTTATGAAATCAATTGCTTCTGATATTGTTGAATATTCTGATAAAGTTTGAACAGGTTTTGTCATATATAAACTAATAGGTTTATGTAAATCAGAATTTAAATGAATTAAATTTATAAAATCTTTTGTTGTAAAAATTCCTATAGGTTTATGTTCATCATTTATAATGATAATAGAGTCACTGTTATTATCTTTCATTAATCTAATAGCTTGAATTGTTGATGTATTTTCATAGGTAGTTGTAGCTTTATATTGTAGAATTAAAGCTGCAATTGTTTGTCTTTTCATTAAGATTTTAGGGTCAATATTATTTATTATATCTGTATAAGATACAACTCCTATTAGTTCATCATCTTCAACAATAACCATATATTTGTCACTTGTATCCACTTCATTTAAAACATTTAAAATATTTAAATCTCTTCTTAAAACTTTTGCTTTTGTGAGTTCTAAGTCCTTTAATAAAATATCTCCATTTGTATTCCCAAGCTTATAATCAATTAAATCATTTATAGTGAGTAAAAAGAATTTTTTATGATTATTCTCTTCATTTTTAATTACAACAATATTTCTAAGATTTGATGAAGCCATTTTATTTATGGCTTCTTTTAATGGTCTATCTATCTCTATAGAAACAATAGTTTTAACAGCTATTTCTTCAACAGTTGGCATCATGGCAATTTCTCTTTATTTATTTTAAATTAATCCAACGGCGTCTCTGATAATTTCCATTTTAGCAGATGCGATTTTTCTAGCTTTTTGTGCTCCAGAAGCTAATATTTCTCTTACTTCTTTTTTGTTGTTTAAGTAATATTCTCTTTTTTCTTCATAAGGTGCAAAATATTCATTTATTTTTTCAAGTAGAGTCATTTTAAAATGTCCATATCCTTCACCTGGAGTTGCATATCTTTTTTGTAAATCTTTTAATTCATCTTCATTCATAAACAGTTTACATAAAGTATATATATTACAAGTTTCCCACTCTTTTGGCTCATCTAATTCTCTTGAATCTGTAACTATTCCCATAACTTGTTTTTTTCTTTGTTTAGCAGTTGTAAACATATCAATTGTATTGTTGTATGATTTAGACATTTTTGCTCCATCAGTTCCAGGAACTGTAGCAACTACTTCATCAACTTTTGCTTCAGGTAAAACAAAAATTTCTTTTGCGTAAGCGTGATTAAATGAAGTTGCAATATCTCTTGTCATTTCAACATGTTGGATTTGATCTTTTCCTACAGGCACGATATTTGAATCAAATAATAAAATATCAGCTGCCATTAAAACTGGATATGAGAATAGTCCATGACCTGCTACAATTCCCCTTGCAGTTTTATCTTTGTACGAGTGAGCTCTTTCTAATAGTCCCATAGAAGTGTGATTTGATAGTATCCAATATAATTCAAGAACCTCTTTTACATCGTGTTGTACCCAAAATGTTGATTTTTCTGGGTCCATTCCAAGTGCTAAAAAGTTAATTGCCGCTTCATAAGTATTATTTTCTAAAGCTACCTTATCTTTTACCGATGTTAAAGCGTGATATGATGCTAAAAATGCAAAAAGTTCACCTTCATTTTGTGACTCTATCATCTTTTTTATCATACCAAAATAGTTTCCTATGTGTATTGTTCCAGATGGTTGAATACCTGATAAAATTCTCAAATCAAAATCCTTATAGTTTTTTATTTATTATATCTAAGAGTAACTAAAATCAATTTGGTATAAATTTCTTGAAATTTGGAAATTATCGTGGGAATAGATTATGTAAGGATTAAGCATTACTCATATAGTATTCAAAAAATTTTAGAAGATATGGAAAATAAAAATGTACGATTGTAAGATAGGTTTAAATGAACATAAACCCAATTTAGAAAAAGATGGGCATCACCATCATCATGATGAAGAACATCATCACGAGCATGAACACTCTCATGACCATGAACACCATCATCACGACCACGACCATGGACATTCACATGATCATAGAGGAACAGATAAAAAGGTTTTAAAATGGGCTTTAAGTATTACAGCAATTACAATGTTCTTAGAGTTTTTTTATGGATTTTTGTCAAATTCTTTAGCTTTAATTTCAGATGCAATTCATATGTTTACCCACTCATTTGCTCTGATTATTTCTCTTCTTGCTATAATAATTGCAAGTAAAAAAGCGCCATTATCGAAAACTTTTGGATTTTATAGAATAGAAGTAATAGCAGCTTTTGTGAATGGAATTACAATTATTTTATCTATTATTTGGATTGTTTATGAAGCAGTGCAAAGATTTTTTAATCCTCAAATAATTGATATAAAAACAGCAATGATAGTGGCGGTTATTGGACTTGTTATAAATATTATAACCGGTGTTATTTTGATGCAAGGTGATAAAAATAATATAAATTTAAAATCATCTTTTGTTCATATGTTAAGTGATGCTTTATCTTCAGTTGCAATTATTATAGGTTATATTGTTATATATTTTACTCAATGGTATTTTATAGATATTATATTAGCAGTAATTGTGGCAGTCGTTATTGCTAAATGGGCAATTGATATTTTGAAAAATTCTGTTAATACTTTGATGGAAAGTTCACCTTTAGATATTACAGAAGTGAAGCAATTTATTGAAAGACATAATGAAGTTTTAGAATTACATGATATTCATATTTGGGAAATAACTCAAGATATGTATAACATGACTGCACATGTAAAAATAAATAAAAAATCTTTAGAAAATTATGAACAACTTTTATATGAAATTAATTATGAACTGAAAGATAGATATAAAATTGTACATACAACTTTTCAATTTGAATGGTAATAATATGTATAAAAAGATAACTCTAATTTCTTTATGATACAATTCCCAAAAAAATTTTATAGGAGATAATATGGCAATAGTAAGAGTTGAAAGAGCATGTGGATGTTTTAAAAATTCTGATTTTGAAATGGAAACTTATTTTGAAACAATTGATGATGCATTAGAAAAAGCAAATGAAATGTGTACAATTATGAATGAAGATTTTTGCCATAAGCATAAATTCAAAGCTGAATATGTTGATGGTGAAGTATTAATAAAAATGGAAATGAACGGATAAATTTAACCTATCATCTAATCTCTTTGTAGAGTTTTTTTAGCTACAATGCACAAAAAATAAAACAAAGAGCAAAGATGATAGATATAAAACTACTACAAAAAGATTTCGATTATGTTGTAAACGCTTTACAAAGAAAAGGTGTTGATAACGAACTTTTAAATAACCTAAAAACACTTGCCTCTAACACAAAACAAAAAAGACAAGAGATGGAAGATGTTACAGCTGAGCAAAATGTTCTTTCAAAAGAGTTTGGAAGATACAAAAAAGAGAACTTAGATGTTGCTCCACTTCAAGAAAATATAAACAATCTAAAAAATAAAAAACAAGAATTAGAGGAAGAAGTTAGAGTTCTAGAAGAAGAATTAACTTCAATTATTCTTGGTGTTCCAAATATGCCAGATGAAAATGTTCCAAGTGGTGCTGATGAAAATGAAAATGTAATTTTAGAAGTTGTTGGCCAAAAACCAACTTTTACTTTTGAGCCAAAAGAACATTGGGATTTAAACAATGGTTGGATTGATTTTGAAAGAGGTGTAAAAATTGCAAAATCAAGATTTGCAGCTTTAAGAGGTGATGGAGCAAGACTAGAACGTGCTTTAATCAACTATATGCTTGATTTTAATAGAGAAAGAGGATTCAATGAATGGTATGTTCCATTTATGGCAAACTCAAATACTCTTCAAGGAACGGGGCAACTTCCAAAATTTGCTGAAGATTTATTTAAAATTGAAGGTGAAGATTTATATTTAATTCCAACTGCTGAGGTATCTTTAACAAATCTATTTAATGATGAAATTTTAGAAGCAGATGAACTTCCAATGTTACTTACTTCTTATACACCTTGTTTTAGAAAAGAAGCAGGAAGTGCTGGACGAGATACAAGAGGATTAATTAGACAACATCAATTTGATAAAGTTGAAATGGTTGCAATTACTTCTCAAGAACAATCTGATGAGGTATTTGAAAAAATGGTATCTTGTGCATCTGATTTATTAACATCACTTGGATTAGCTCATCAAAAAGTTCAATTATGTACAGGTGATTTAGGATTTAGTGCAGCTGTAACTATTGACTTAGAAGTTTGGCTTCCTGGACAAAATAAATATAGAGAAATTTCATCTATTTCTAATACAAGAGATTTCCAAGCAAGACGAGCAAAAATTAGATATAAAGATGGAAAGAAAAATATTTTAGCTCATACTTTAAATGGTTCTTCTTTAGCTGTTGGAAGAACACTGGTAGCAATTATGGAAAATTATCAAAATGAAGATGGAAGTGTAAGAATTCCAGAAGTTCTAAAAAAATATATGTAAATAAATTTTAAATAGAGAAATAAAAAAGGGGAAGTTGGTGAAACTTCCCCTTTTTTTATTTGTACAAATAAAGTTTTATATAAAAAATATAAGATAAATGTAAAAAACTTATTTGAAACAAAAAAAAGTATTTGATTGTATTTACGCAGTAATAAAAAAAGAAGTTCTATCTTAAAAAAAAACTGTCACTAATGGCATAATTTTTTAACTAAGGAGAGATAAGTAGATAAAACCTCTTATTTGTGAAATTATACACACTTGAAACTTAAAGAATGCTATTTTAATGCTACGTTTATAAAATTTATATTAAATATTTGTATTAATTTGAATATTTATAGAAAATAGTTTATTTTAATAAATATTAATCTAAAAATTATTTTACAAAAACCTTACTGTCATAAATTCGTCCATCAATACTTACTTCAAAAAGTCCTTTTGTAACGTTATAGTGTAAAAAAGTGAGTTCATATCCTATTAAGATGTTTTGAATATTGTATATTGGAATAGAGTTTTGAAAATAACCTAAGGAGTCACCGATTCTTACTTTGATATTTTTATTGTCTATTTTTCCAAAAACAGCGATTTTAGAATAACAAGTTCCATCATAATTTTCTTCTGTAGTTGTTACATGTTGTACTTTTTCACCTCTACCATTTGCATGGAAGACACCAGTTGCAATTGCTTTTTGAATATCAGATGATAAAGCAAAAAGATTTAAGTTTATTAGTAATGAGATTAGTATAAATTTTTTCATGTGTGATTCTACTATTTTATAGTGGAAGATTTGTATAGAAACGATAGATATTTTTCAAAAAAAGTAAACTATTACTATTTAAGAATAGATTACTTTTCTTGTTGTTTCATTATTTATTTTTTTCATTTCGTCATAAAGTAATTGATATTTTATTTTATCTTCAAAGCAGATAGGTGTACGAATTGATTTATATTCTACTAAATTACCATTTTTTATAACTTCAGATATTTCAGCATAAACCCAATAAAAACCTTCATCTTTTCTGAGATTTTTTACAATTCCACTCCAAGAACCTTTAGTTTCCAAACTTTTCCAAAGTTCTTTGAAAATGGATTTTGGCATATCAGGATGCTTTACAATACTATGAGGTTTTCCAATTAATTCATCAATACTGTATCCAGAAATTAAAGCAAAAGTTTCATTTGCATAAGTAATAATACCTTTTAAATCTGTTCTTGAAACTATTAATTCTTCTTTGGGAACAATAGTTTCAATTAAAAAATTTCCCGATAAAAATTCCATTTTATTTTCCTATTTTGTCAAAACTTCTTGCAAAACCTTCTAAATCTTTTTTTCTTAAATCACCATTATAAACAATATTTGAGGCTTCAACTGTATTATCATTTAAAACTTTTGGAACAACATCTGCATTTTCTAAAACTTCCATGTGAGAGCTTAATTCATCTTCACTATAAGCCATTTGCATATCTGCACTCATTACGTGAGGAATACCTTCAATAACTTTTAGTTTTTTTAACTCTTCTTGAACACCATTTCCTTCAATTGTTATAATAATTCTTCCTAGTTCATCGTGCATATGATAATCACATACATCACAGTTTTTTAGACTTTCTACTACTTCATTTATATGTTTTGGTAAAGTTTGCACAACTATACTTGAGATATTCATTTTAAAATCCTTTTTTAATCTAGTTTATAATAGTTTATTTTTTTATCATCACTTGTAACAAATATTTCATTTTCATTTATAAATAAAATAGTCGTTAAAGTACTTTTATTTTGCGTTAATTTATATAAATCTTTTTTTGTGTTTGTATCAAAAACTGTAACATTATTCTCTTCATCACTTGAAAATGCACCTAATTTTGCACTAGGACTAAGTCCAGCACTATAAATTAAAAATGAGCCTTCCTTATAATAAGAGCTATTTTGATTTATATTATAAACAACTGTTCTTCTATCTTGTCCTGCAGTTATAATTAAATCATTTTTTATATCAACTTGAAAAACATTATCTAGATTTTGCCCTTTGAAAGTTCTTATAATATTAAAAGTTTTTGAATCAATCATTGTTAAATTCCCACTCTCATCAGCAACTATTATTTTTGATTTATCTTTAGTTAAAGAGAAATTTGAAAATCTTGATTGTGATATTTGAATTTCATTTAAAATCTTTTTATTTTTTATATCATAAAGATAAATTTGGTTAGAAAGTAGGGCATAAATAATATGATTTTCATCTAGAAATTTTGCACGGGCTATAAATAATCTATCTTTATCCCAAATGATTCTTTCTAGTTTTTTGTTTTTGTAAATATCTATGTTTCTTCCTCCATCTTTTCCTTGAGAAAGTATCAAAATATTTTCATCTAAAACATCAATACTATAGACTTTTGCATCAATTTCATCACCTGTAAAATCGCTGATTTTTGCCACAGTTATTTTGTCTATTTTTTCTTTTGTATTTATATCAAATATATCGATTGCTGAAGCGGTTGTTGATGCGTATAATTTTTTGTCATTTATTAATAAATCAGTTACTCCTCCACTTGTGTCTAAAGAGTAAAAAGGTGTTAAATCTTTAGCATTTATAAATGAGAATGTTAAAAAAGTTGTTAAAAATATGAATAAAATAGTTCTCATTTTCTCTCCTTAACCTACAATTTTTATTGCACTTGTTGGGCATGATTTAATACAAAAACCACATGAAGTACATTTGTCATTTATACTTGGTCGAAACATTGCTAAAAAATCTATTGCATTATCTAAACAAGGATCTTTACATGAAAAACACATAGTTTTATTCCATGACAGACAAGCTAAAATATCAATCTCAATTTTTGCAGAAATTCTTTTTTTATTTTCTAAATTTAAAACTTCATTTGGACAAACTTTTGCACACTCATCACAGTATGTACAACCTCTTGAAGTAAAATCTAATTTAGGAGTAAAATCTTCTTGTATAAATATAATATTTTCTTGACAAGCTGTAGCGCATAATCCTTCACAATCTTTACAGTTTGTAAAAAAAATATTTTCATCCTTGTAATATGGAGGTCTGATTATTTTCTCTTGTTTTTCATCTTTTTTAAAAGATGAAACAAGAGAACTAAAAAGTTCTCTTCTTTCCATTTTTATTTAACACCCTCTTCAATATTGTCAATTAAGTTTGATTTACTATTTAAACCTTTAGCTCTAAAATCAGCTTTAAAGTTGTTTTTTGGAGTGTTTGCTCCTTCTGATTGTGGTGCATGACATTGTGAACAATTAAATCTTGCTCCTGCAAGTGTCTCAAGAGGTTTTTCAACTACTTTAATATCAATTGTATTATCAAGATGTTTTCCCTCTTGTAGCATTGTTCCATCTTCAGTTAATTTTGTTTCTGGTCTAAAACTTGTAAGATGTGATTTTGGAAATGGTATTGCTCCCATTGAAGCAGCAACTGCTGGATCATGACACATAACACATTGATTATTATTTATTGTAATTGGAAGCATTCCTTCTACATCATGTGGTATCATTGGTGGAGCATTTTCAAAAGCTCTATCAAATCTTTTACTTGAACCAGCAGCCGCAGTTCCATATTGTGTTTTATCACCAGTTACTTTTTCTTCACTATACACAGATGCTTTTCTTAAACCTAAAGACTCTTCTTTTACTGCAGTATTAGCAGCAAAAGTACTAACAGCTAAAAGTATCGTTGAAGCTATTATTCCTAAAGTTAATTTACCTAACTTCATTTTGTATTTCCTTTTTTAAATTTATTATTGAGAAATTAAGAGCATTATCATCACAAACTTCTATACATCTTCCACAGTTTGTACACTCTCCACTTGATACAGGAATAGAAGTTTTTGTTACCATATATAAAACTTGGTTTTCTGGACAAACTTCTTTACATTTCATGCATGCCGTACAATTTGGTGCATTATGATGAACTCTTATTAAACTAAATCTTCCAATAAGTGAATAAAATCCACCAAGAGGACAAATATGTCCACACCAACCATTTTTTAAAACAAACAAATCAAAAAGAAATATTACAAGTATTGCTGCCCAGCCAAATCCCATTCCAAAAATGATTCCTCTATGAACCATTGAAATTGGAGAAACCAACTCAAAGGCTGCAACACCCATAAAAAAAGAGATAACAAAACTAATAACAATTACCCAATATCTCATACTTCTAGAAGCTGGCTGTTTTTTTTGGATTAAATTAAATCCAAATTTTCGTCTCAAAAAGTTCGCTAAATCTGTAATCATATTTACAGGACAAACCCAAGAACAAAAAGCACGACCTCCAACTATTAAATAAAATAGAGTTATTATTGAAGCTCCTATTAGAATATCAAATGATATAAAAGCACCTGCAAAAAACATTTGTAAAACCGCATATGGATCACTTAATGGAATAGTTTTTAAGAATATTGATGTACTTAAATTTCCCATTAAAATATTTATTCCATACACATTTGCAATTACATACAAAACCATAATAGATATTTGAGTGATTCTTCTTGCTATTAAAAATCTATACTTTTTTATCATTTTAATAAATCCTTCATATCACCACTATTGTTTAAAGAATCAATAGCACTATCTTTGCTTAATTCTGTAGTAGTTGTTTTACTTGTTGCATTTCCTACTCTTTTTTCATCTTCTTTATTCCAACCTTGAACATAGTGGTCTCCCACTTTTCCTAAAGCAATTTTTCTTGGTAATACAAAAATAGCTGCTTTTTGAGTAACACAAGCTTTTTCACATAATCCACAACCAGTACAAATATCAGTATGTACCACAGGTTTTAAAAAAGCATGTTTCCCTGTTCTTTCATTTTTTGAATATTCAATAGTTATTGCTTGACCTAAAAGTGGACAAGCTCTATAACAAGCATCACATTGAATACCCCAAAAAGCAATACATGAGCTATCATCAATAACAGCTACGCCCATTTGGGCTTTTGTAATATCTAGTTTTTTTTCTTCATTTTGTACAGATTTTATATTTAAAGCATTTGTTGGACAAATAGGAACACATGGAATATCCACACACATATAACAAGGTATTTCCCTTGGAATAAAAAATGGTGTTCCCAAAGGTTTATTATCGCCTGGTTTTGCCAACTTTAATGTATTAAATGGACAAGCTTCTACACACATTCCACATTTGATACATGTTGCTAAAAAATCATCTTCATCAAGTGCCCCAGGAGGTCTTAAAATCAGTGAAGTAGCTTTTACTTCATCAACGAAAGCGCTCCATGTTAAACCTCCAAGTATTGCAAGACCAGTAGCTCTGGCAATGCTTAGAAAGAATTTTCTTCTTTCACTTATTGGTTGGTTACTTGATGTGTTCATCTCTTTTTTCTCTTTCTTTTAACTTTTTATGCTTGGTAAATTTTTACTGCACATTTTTTAAAGTCTGTTTGTCCAGATTGTGGACAAGTTGCATCTAAACAAACTTTATTGATAAATACTTTTTCATCAAACCAAGGTACAAATACTAAACCACGTGATGGTCTATTTCTTCCTCTTGTTTCAACTCTAGCTTTTACTTTTCCTCTTCGAGATTCAACCCAACATAAAGAACCTTGCGTAACTCCATAAGTTTTTGCATCTTCTGGATGCATATAACATAGTGCTTCTGGAACTGCACGATATAGTTCAGGTACTCTCATAGTCATAGTTCCACTATGCCAATGCTCTAAAACTCTTCCTGTAGATAACCAAACTGGATATTCAGCATCTGGAATCTCAGGTGGATCCATGTAAGGACGTGCGAAAATTTTGGCTTTATTAGTTAAAGCTTTTTTAGTTTGATCTTTAACTCCAAGTAAATCACCTTGTGCCAACTCTTTTGCTAATGTTCCATAGAATGCAAAATCACTATCTGGACTTGCTTTTTTAGCGTAAGGGTCATATTTTGTATTAAATCTCCATTGAGTCTCTTTTCCATCAACAACTGGCCATTTTAAACCTCTTACTTTATGATAAGTGTCAAAATCAGCTAAATCGTGTCCATGTCCTCTTCCAAAACCAGCATACTCTTCAAATAGATATTTTTGAATAAAGAATCCATAACCTTTGAATACTTTTCCATCAGATCCAACTACTTTTCTTGAATCACCAAATCCTTCACTATTGTCAAATCCAGCTTGAATTGGGTCTTTTGGGTCTAATTTGTAAGATTTAGCTTTTTCATTTGCAAATAAGATTTCATACATTGTTGTATTTTCATTGTATCCTAGTGCTTTAGCTGCTTCAATAACATCAGGAAGTTTTACTTCACCTTTACTACTTGCAAGTGTTTGTTCTCCCCATAAGTCTTTTACAGTAAATCTTTTTGAAAGTTCTACCCATTGCCATGTATCAGACATTGCATCACCAACTGGTAAAACTTGTTGTCTCCAATGTTGTGTTCTTCTTTCAGCATTTCCATAAGCTCCCCATTTTTCATAAATCATAGCAGATGGTAAAATTAAATCAGATACTTTTGCAGAAATTCCTGGGTACCCATCCGATGTTACAATGAAGTTATCCATTTCTCGAGCTGCTTTAATCCAATGGGTTGCACTAGCACTATCTTGATATGGATTACAAACATTTACCCAAGCAAATTTAATGTTTCCATCTTCAATATCCCTATGAATTTTCATAATATGTTGATGACCTTTAGGATTTAATGTTCCCTCAGGTATATTCCAAGCTTTTTCAGCTATTCCTCTATGTTTTGGATTCTCTACCATCATATCAGCTGGTAATCTGTGTGCAAAAGTTCCAACTTCTCTTGCTGTTCCGCAAGCACTAGGTTGTCCTGTTAGTGAGAATGCACCACTTCCTGGTTTTGCTTGTTTATTTAATAAAAAGTGAACATTGTATGAAAGTGTATTTACCCAAGAACCACGTGTATGTTGATTCATTCCCATTGTCCAAAAACTTACAACTTTTCTATCTTTTTCAATATACAAATCAGCTAAAGCTTGAAGTTTTTTCTTAAACTCTTCAATGTCTTCATCTGGATTTCCTTTTGCAATTTTTGCTACATAATCAAGTGTATAAGGTTCTAATGATTTTTTATACTCTTCAAAAGAGATTTCCCAATGTGCTAAACCTGTATTTTTATTTACCATCTTATCACCAGCTTTATATCCATAAGGAGCTAGTGCTGGTGCTTCTGTTTCTGATACAATTTTTTCCATTTCTTTTGAAACAGTTTGCATCTCTAAATCAGTATATTTCCCGTCTTTGATAGATTTTTCGTCACTTTTTCTCATTCCATAACCAATATTAACTGGACTAGCTGCAAATACGATATGTTCTTTTACGAAATCCCAATCAATAGCCTCTGGATGATTGTATACGATTTCTCTTGCAATATAATTCCAAAGAGCAAGGTCAGTATTTGGAGTAAAAATAATTTCAATGTCAGCTAAATCAGAAGTTCTATGTGTATATGTAGAAAGATTTATTACTTTTACTTTTTCAGGATTTGAAAGTTTTCTATCTGTTACCCTTGACCATAAAATAGGGTGCATTTCTGCCATATTTGAACCCCAAGTTACAACAGTGTCAGTTAATTCAATATCATCATAACAACCTGATGGTTCATCAATTCCAAACGTTTGATAAAAACCAACAACAGCTGATGCCATACAATGTCTTGCATTTGGGTCAATTGCATTTGATCTAAATCCTGCTTTCATCATTTTTAAAGCAGCATATCCTTCCATTACAGTATATTGTCCACTTGCAAAAATCCCAATTCCTTCAGGACCTTTCTCTTTTAGTGCAATTCTTATATGTTTTTCCATTTCATCAAAAGCTCTTTGCCAAGAAACAGGTGCAAAATCTGCTTTTTTATCAAATTCACCTTTTGCATTCATTCTTAATAGAGGTTGTTTTAATCTATCTGCACCGTACATAATTTTTGCATTAAAATAACCTTTGATACAATTAAGCCCTCTATTTACGGGAGCAGCAGGGTCACCTTTTACTGCAACGATTTTTCCTTCTTTAGTTGCAAGCATAATCCCACAACCAGTTCCACAGAATCGGCAAGCTGCCTTATCCCATCTCCAACCACCTTCTGCTGCGGTTGCTTGTGCTTGTAAATCAGCTGGTACACTCATACCAATTGCTGCTGCTGCACTTGCTGCTGCTGAACTTTTCAGGAAGTCTCTTCTTGATAGCGACATAATTTCTCCTTTTATGAAATATAATTATTTACCGTCCCATTTTAACGTGAAAATGAAAGTATTATATTGATTTATATCAACAAAATTAAGTTTTAATTAAGATAAATATTGTCTTGATTAAAAAATAAATGAGTTTATAAATAAGTTTCAGTTATAATTCTTTCTTTATTATAAAAGGTCTTCTTTGGAATTATCAAAAGTTAAATTGTTAGGAACAATTTTTTTAATATTTTTCTCATATATAATTCTAGGGAAGTTAAGTATTTCATATATTACTATGCCAGAAGGAATAGCAATAGTTTGGTTACCAAATGCAATTATATTATCTACTTTTTTATTAAGACCAAAAAATGAGTGGCTTTGGTATATTTGTACTTTTTTAATATCTGAAATAGTCGCTGATTTAGGAAACTTTACGCTACTTCAATCAATACAATTTGGCTTCATTAATCTATTTGAGGGATTGATGGCTGTTCTATTAATTCAAAGATTTAATAAAAATACAACAAATTTTAAAAATATTAAATATCTTATATCTTTTATATTTCTAGCACTTACATTAGTACCATCAATTACTGCAATATTAGGAGCTTTAGTTTATGTTACACAAATAGAAAGTCAAACTAATTTTCTAGAATTTTGGAGAATATGGTTTTTTGGTGATGCCTTAGGTTTACTTTTATTAGTACCTTTAATAGTTTTAATCTCTCAAAGTAAAACTTTTTCATTTAAAAGAGTAGTAAAATTTGAAAGTATCCTTATGATATTTATGACTATTATCTTATCTTTTATAATATTTTCTACGGAGATAAAATTAGTAATCTTACCATCTACTCCAATGATTTTTCTATTGATTTTTATGTGGATTACATATCGAAATGGCATTATATTTGCTATGAATTTAGTAACAGTAGTTATTTGTATAGTTGTATATTTTACTATACATCAAAGTGGACCTTTCTCTATATTTACTCCAATTCTAAATACTTTATATTTACAAGAATTTATTGCAACTTTAGTGGTTTTAATCCTATTTTTTGGAGTTTTATTAAAAGAGATAAAAGAAAAAAATATTTTACTTCTAAGGTCTAATTTTAAATTAAAAAAATTATCTAAAAACCTAGAAAAAAGAGTTGATGAAAAAACAAAATCATTAGAAGATGCAAATGAAAAATTAAAACTTCTTGCTACAACAGATTCTTTAACAGAAATCTATAATAGAAGATTTTTTGATGAGAGTTTAAATAATGAGATAGAAAAAGCACAAAGATATAATAGTGAATTATCTTTTATGATGTTTGATATTGATTTCTTTAAAAACATAAATGATACATTTGGTCATAATGTTGGAGATGCTGTTCTTATCTCTTTATCAAAATTAATCAAAGAGAATATAAGAAAGATAGATATATTTTCAAGAATTGGTGGAGAAGAGTTTGCAATTATTCTTCCAAATACAAATTTGGATAAAACAAAAGAATTAGCTATTAAACTTAAAGATTTAGTTCAGAATAATAGTTTGCTAATTGATAATCAAGAAATAAAAATTACAATAAGTATTGGATTATCAACTTTGGATGAAAAAAATCAAACTTACAATGAAATTCTCAAAACAGCAGATACAAATTTATATGAAGCAAAAAGAAAAGGAAGAAATTTAATAGTTAGTTAAGCTAATTTTTCTTTTTTTTACATAAGAATTACACAATATTAGACTATAATTTTTTTATATCAAAAATTAAGGAGAGATAGATATGAAAAAATTAGTATTAGGAACAATTACAGCAGCAATGCTTGCAACTTCAGGACTAGCAGCAGATTACATAATGAAAGTAAGTCACGTTGTAAGTGCAAGTACACCAAAAGGTAAAGCGGCAGACTTTTTTGAAAAAAGAGTTGAAGAGTTAACTGGTGGTAAAATTGATGTACAAGTATTCCCAAATTCACAACTATATGGTGATGGTGAAGAGATTAAAGCTCTTGCTATGAATAATGTTCAAGTAATTATGCCAAGTTTATCTAAGTTTACAAGTATTGCACCACAAATGCAACTTTTTGACTTACCTTTCATTTTTAGAGATAAAGATCATCTTTATAAAGTTATGGATGGAGAAGTTGGAGCAATTTTAAAATCAAAAGTTGATGAAAAAAAACAAATGATTGCTCTTGATTATTGGGATGCAGGATTTAAAGATCTTTCAAGTAGTACAAAACCTTTAATCGTACCATCAGATGCACAAGGAATGAAATTTAGAATTCAAAGTTCAAAAGTTTTAGAAGCACAATTTAAATCTGTTGGTGGAAATCCACAAGTTCTTCCATTCTCAGAAGTATATTCTGCATTACAACAAGGTGTTGTTGATGGAACTGAAAACCCACTATCTAACTTCTATACAAAAAAATTTCACGAAGTTCAATCTAGTCTTACTATGAGTGAGCATGGATATTTAGGATATTTAGTAGTTATGAATGAGCAATTTTGGAATAAACTTCCAAAAGATCTTCAAGCAAATGTAACTCAAGCAATGAAAGAAGCAACTGCTCTTGAAAGAAAAGAGTCAGCAACAGAAGATGCAAAAATTATGGAAGAGTTAGTTAAATACTCAAAAGAGACAAATAAGCTTCAAATTATAAACTTAACACCAGAACAAAAACAACAATGGAGAAAAGCAATGTCTACTGTTTATCCTCAGTTTTATGATGTAATTGGTGAAGATTTAATTAAAAAAGCTATTGATACAAAATAATAAAGTTATACAATGAAAAAGTTTTTTGAAATTATCGATTTAATTGTTGGTACTATCAACCAAACTATGGCAGTCTTCGGACTGTCTGTTGGTGTTTTACTGGCATTTATTAATGTAATATTGAGATATGTTTTTGATATGAGTTTGACATGGGCTGCTGAACTTACAAACTATCTTTTTATTTGGTCTGCACTTTTTGGTGCTGCATATGGATTTAAACAGGGAGCTCATATTTCTGTGACTTTATTTATAGAAAAATTTCCTCCTCAAATTACAAAGTTTTTTTTAGTTTTTGCAAATTTTATTTCGATTGCATATCTTGGAGCAATATCATACTTAGGATACTCTTTGATTTTTATGTTAAAAGATTTTGGTGAAGATAGCGTTGACTTAGGTATTCCTATGTGGATTCCACATTTAGTTCTTCCAATAGCTTTTGGATTAGCAGCTTACAGATGTGCTGAAAAATTAGTTGATATTTATAATACAGATTCTAAAGACATTAAACTTTTTAGTGAACATGAAGCTGTAATTCACGAAGTAACTTCACATAAAGGAGAGAAATAATATGGTTATTGCTACTTTATTTATTTTACTTTTTGTTTTGATGTTTTTGGGAGTACCTGTTGCAGTTGCATTGGGAACTACGACATTAATAACATCATATTTTTTTACAGATATGGATTTAATGGGAATCCCATCTAATGTTTTCGATGGTTTAAATAAGTATACACTTATGGCAATTCCTATGTTTATTTTAGCTGGGTCTTTATTATCAAGAGGTTCATCAGCTGGAAGAATAATAGAATTTGCAAAAACTTTAGTTGGACATCTTCCTGGTGGGCTTCCTATTGCTGCTATTTTAGCATCTATAATTTTTGCAGCTGTTAGTGGAAGTTCTCCTGCAACAGTTGCAGCTATTGGTTCGGTTATGTATACAGCAATTAAACAAGCAGGATATAATGAACAATTTGCCATTGGAACAATTGCAACATCGGGAAGTTTAGGTATTTTAATTCCTCCTTCTATTGTATTTATTGTGTATGGAGTTACCGCGGACCAATCTATTGGAAAACTTTTCATGGCAGGGGTAATACCAGGTCTTGTAATTGGTGGAATGATGATGGTTGCTACTTATTTCTTAGCAAAAAGAAGTGGTTTTAAAGCTGGGAAAAGAGCAACTTTAAAAGAGCAATTTATTGCTTTTAAAAATGCATTTTGGGCATTATTAATCATTGTTATTGTAATTGGTGGAATTTATGGAGGAATTTTTACTCCAACTGAAGCTGGAGCATTTAGTGTTATGTATGCATTTTTTGTTTCATTTTTTATCTATAAAGATACAAAATATAAAGATTTATATAAAATCATTTTAGATTCTGCGCAAACAAGTTCGATGATTTTCTTCATCATTGCAAATGCAATACTTTTTGCTCACTTCTTAACTGATGAACAAATTCCTCAACATATAACTCAAATGATTATTGAGGCAAATGTTGGACCTTTAATGTTCCTATTAATTGTAAATATTTTACTTTTATTAATGGGACAATTTATGGAACCAAGTTCTGTTGTTATGATTACTGTACCTTTATTACTTCCAATTGGTATGGCTTTAGGAATTGACCCTATTCATTTAGGTGTAATTATGGTTGTAAATATGGAAATAGGTATGATAACCCCTCCTGTAGGGCTCAACCTCTTTGTTGCAAGTGGTATTACGGGACTTAGTTTAAAACAAGTTATTGTTGCTTCATTACCAATGACTTTAATATTATTACTTGGTTTAATGTTGGTAACATATATTCCAGTTATTTCACTTTGGCTTCCAAACTTTATGTATGGATAAATAAATTAGTAAGAGTTTTTCTCTTACTAATTTTTAAATATACCTCTTTTTTTATCTTAAATTGTTATTTCATTTTTTTCTTATTTTTATTTCAAAAAATCTTTATAAAATTTAAATAAATATTTATATTTATTTATATTATATCAATATTTAAAAATGTATACTACAACTAAATATTTCTTGATTTAGGATTTACTTATGGATTTAACCGTAATTATTGGTATGATAGGTGCTTTGATAACTATTTCAGTAGGTGACTTAATGGAGGGGGGAAATCCTGTTCACATTGTTCACATTACATCATTAATTATTGTTATTCCAACTGCTATGCTAGCGGCTGCAACTGGTACAGAAGCTCATGCAATAAAAGCCGCATTTACCGAATTGAAAATGGTTTTTAAAAAAACACCAGTAGATTTTGAAGCTAGAATTGATGATATTGTAGATTATGCAATTACAGTTAAGAAGTTTGGTGTTTTAGCTTTAGAAAAAGATTTAGCAACAATTGATGATGAGTTTCTAAAAGAAGCATTAAGTATGGTTGTTGATGGGACTAAAGAGGAACAAATTGAACAAGCTTTAGAAGCAATCATTGAAGAGACAGAACATTATTATCATAGTGCTTCACATTATTGGTTACTAGCTGGTGAAACTTGTCCTGTTATGGGATTAATTGGAGCTGTACTTGGATTAATTCTAGCTTTACAAAAACTAGATAATCCAAAAGAGATGGCAGAGGGAATTGCAGGAGCATTTACTGCAACTGTAACTGGAATTGCCGGAGCTTATATGTTTCTTGGACCATGGGGAAATAAAATGAAAGCAAAAGCACATCTAATAATAAAAGATAAGCAGTTAATTTTAGCTGGTGCAAAAGCTATGGCAAGAGGTGATGTTCCTGGTGAGCTAAAGTTAATGTTAACTAAAATGATTACATCAATGCCTACAAAAGGTTAATTTATGGCTAAAAAATGTCCTAAATGTGAGTGTCCTGCCGGTGAAAAATGGGCTGTACCTTTTGCCGATTTTCTTAGTTTATTATTAGCTTTATTTATTGCACTTTATGCTTTGGCTTCAGTAAATATTGAAAAACAAAAAGCTTTAAAAGAAGAGTTCGTTAAAATATACGGATTTAATGCTTCTGCTGATACCATAAAAGAACAAGAAGATACAGAGAAATCTATGACAGATAAACCAACAGATAATACAGAAGAGGGAAAAAATCCTGCGCTAGATGGAGCAATTTCTCAATTAAACGAGTTAGAAAATCAACAGGAACAAGGTGGAAATCTGCAAGAAAAAATCAATGGGACTTTTATGTCTTTACCTGCTCAGTTATTATTTGAATCTGGAAAAGCAGAAATTACAAGTAAATATGCAGCACCTTTTTTAAGTAGAATTGCAAATCTTATCTCTGCAATGCCAGATGATACAGAAATAAATGTAAAAGGTTATGCAGAGGATTCAGAAGTTAAAAATTCTAAATATCAAGATGCTTTAGAACTTTCAACTGCAAGAGCAAATAATGTTATTAGGGAATTACAAAAGTATAAAGTATCACCTGATAAATTATACTCTAGTGGATTTGGTTCTAGTAAATCTAATCAAATGAGTGAACCAAGAGTTGTAGAGTTTGAGTTAAAAACTATGAAAAGTATCAAAAAAGATGATTTAGACATAGAAACAATACTTCACAAAGTAGATTAATATGAAAAAGAAAAGACAAAGTATTTTAATACCTCTTTCTAAATGTTGTTTAAAAAAGTTTTATGATTTAGATCTTATTGCCAAATATGGCTCGATTTTTATAATAATATTTATTCTTTTAAGTCAAATAGTTAATATAATAATTGGGCAAGATATTAAAACTTCTTTATTTTCTGTAATAATTAATCTCTTTTTTTTGGTGGCAATTTTAACAAAAGTTGATATGATAAAAGTAACTATTTTAGAAGAACAACTTGATAATATTTTAAAAGTTATAATTTTTGTTTTATTATTAAATTTTTTAGGATATATGGTGTCAAGTGAGGAAATACACAACTATATATTTGCACCAATTAGTTTCTTTGGGGCTTATTTAGTTTTTATTTTGTTAAAAACAAAATAGATAAGTATTACCCTCCAAGTTTTTTACCGACTTCTTTTAAAGCTTTAATTCTCTCTTCTCTTTGATTTATTGAATCATTGATTTTGTTTATTTTTTCTTCAGAAGATTCATTTTTTATTGTGTTAGGAGTTTCATTTTTAAAAAAACTACTAAAATTAAGATTTAAAACATTAGCAAAATATAAGCCAAAAATAATTAAAAGAAGAAAAACAAGAAATATCATCAACTTTATTAATATATTAAAATAAGTGTTCATTTTCTTCCTCTTTTGCTGAATGACTAAGTTTTTTATTTATATTATATTTTGGAATATAAATAGCAAATTGTGCCCCATCTTTTATATTTTTCACTCTTAATCTACCTTTCATATTTTTTTCGACAATAATTTTTGACATATAAAGACCAATTCCTGTTCCATTACTATCCTCTTTTGTAGTGAAATATGGTTCAAATATTTTACCTTTTGGTTCAACTAAAACTCCACCACCATTATCTTCAATATATAAAACAACATAATTTTCATCTTCAAGTGCATGAATTTTTATTTGTGGATTTTGTATATTTTTTTCAATTAGAATATCTTTTGCATTACTTAAAATATTTAGTAAAACTTGTTTATATTCATTAAGATAAGTTGTGATTTTTATTTTCTCATCAATTTGTATATCAATCTTTATGTTGTAATTTGCCAAAGCACTTGAAATAATACTCATTACTATTTTTACAGCCTCTGATAAATAAAACTCTTCTTTCTCTTTTTTTGGCATAAAGAAGTTTCTAAAATCATCAATTGTATGAGACATATACTCTAATACTCTATCTGCTTCTTTTGATTTTTTATCCATAGTCTCTTTATCTAATGCATCAATACTATATTTAAACTTTATAAACATTAAAATTGATGAGAGTTCAGATAGAGGTTGTCTCCATTGGTGGGCAATATTACTTATCATTTCTCCAAGTGCGATGAACTTTGATTTTTGCACTAATAGTTGCTCTTTTTCTCTATTTTTTTCAATCTCTTCTTTTACTTTTTTTTCCAAAGATTGATTTAGATTTTCAAGTTCATTTGCATTAGTTCTTACTTTATCTTCGTAACTTTTCATAATATCGTCAATTTTTTGAGAAATGGCAATTGAAATTAAAATTGCAATGGATAAAAACATTAAAAACAAAATTACATTTTGTACTACTTGTTTTTTTACTCTCTCTTTTAGCATTTCCCTTTTTACTTGGATTTCATTTTCTATATCATCTGTATAAATTCCAACTGCAATCACCCAATTAAATCTTTCATAATATTTAAAATATGAGAGTTTATAATTTGCATCATTTGAGTCAGGTTTTTTATAAGCATATTCCGTAAAAGATTCACCTTTTTGCCTAATATCCCTTAAAAAAATTTCTCTAAATTTTTTCCCATCGGTATCTTGATAATTTGTTGATATTAATTGGCCAACTAAATCTGGTCTATTAGGATTTACAACCAACTTTGCAAAATCATCTCCACCATTCATATTTTTAATTTCATAGGCAAAAAAATAGTTACTTTTATTTTCCTCAAAAGTTATATTATTAAGTAGTCTAACAGCATCCATTTTTAGTTCATCATCATTTAAATCTGATTTAACGATATTATAATTTAAAATATCAATAACAGTATTTACGTCTTTTTTAAGAGTCTTTTTTTTATTTAAATAATACTCTTGAACAAATTTATCCATTTCCACTTCAAAATCATCATAGGTGTTATAAACATAAAAATATGAGATTGCAAATATCATTGATGACATGATTATAATAAATGTAAAAATTATAATTTTAGATAATTTTTTTTCCATTGTAAAATTCAAAATAAACCCTTAATTAGCATTAATCTGTTATGATAACATATGTTTTCTAATAAGGATTTTTAAAAAAATGAAAAATAATTTTATGAATAAACTTAATGCTTTTAGTGTACTTTATGTAGAAGATGAAGATGGTATTAGAAATAATATAGAAGAGATTTTAAAACATCTTTTTAAAGAAGTAGCTACTGCAAAAAATGCAAGTGATGCTTATAAAAAATATATCCAAAATAAACCAGATTTAATTATAACTGATATAAAAATGGGAAATGAAACAGGGATTGATTTAGTAAAAAAAATTAGAGAAACTGATTCTAAAACAAGAGTAATTGTAACTTCTGCCCATACGGATTTAGATTATTTATTGGAAGCTACACAACTACATTTAGTAAAATATATAGTAAAACCAATTACAAATGACAATTTAATGGAAGCATTAGAGTCTTTTATAAAATCTTATGACGATAATAAAATCTATAATTTAAACGAAAATTGGGTTTTTAATTCAAGTAAATCTGTTGTTTCAAATGGAGCTGAAGATTTTATCTTAACAAAAAAAGAGGCAATATTTTTAAAACTGCTTATTACAAAAAATAGAGTTATAAGTTATGAAGAGCTTGAAAATGCAATATGTGACGATGACTCAATTCTTACATCAAATGCGATGAGATTGTTTATTAAAAATCTCAGAAAAAAATTACCTGAGAATTTTTTAAAAAATATGCAAGGGATAGGTTATTATTATAATACTAAAACTTCAGAATAAAATCAGAACACTTAATTAATTTAAGTGTTCTTCTAAAATATATTTATATTAATTCACTTTTTGTAATAATAATTCCATCATTATCTGCATAAACGTAATCTCCAGTATTAAAAGTTACACCCTCAAAATTTAATTCTATATCTCTATGTGATTCTGTAATCTCAAAATTTCTAAGAGGACAAGTTCCAATTGCAAATAGACCAACATCTATATTTTTTGTTTCATCTGTATCTCTTACATAACCATTTAAAATAATTGCTTTCCAATTATTGTTTTTAGCAAAAGTCATTAGTTTATCACCAACAACTCCATAAAATTCTTGAGAATTATCAACTACAACAATTTTCCCTTCACCATCTTCATCTCTTAACATTTCTAATAATCGCCAATTACTTTTATCAAGTTTAACAGTTACAATTTGACCACTAAACTCTTTTAATCCACCATAATTGTTAAATTTTGCCGATAAAACTTGTATTTTTTTCTCTTTATTTTCATCACATAAATCTGCTGTATGTATATTCATTTTAATTTCCTTCTTCCTAAGTAGTTACAATGTTATATTATTAAAAAGAAATGTATAAAAAGTGTATAAATTAAAAAAAGATTAAATAAAAATATTAATTTTTTAAAATAAGCAAAAAAGTAACAATCAATCAAACCACCTAATCTGCTCCCGTAAACCAACAACTTCACCTATTACTATCATAGCTGGAGTTGGCAAGCCTTTTGATTTCTCTACTATATCTTCCAATGTTCCAACTACTACTTTTTGCTCTTTTGTTGTTCCTTTTGAAATTACAGCACATGGATAATCTTTTCTTTTTCCTAAAGAGATTAATTTTGAAGAAATTAATTCAATATTGTGGTATCCCATTAAAAAAACTATTGTTTCATCATTTAAAAAGCTTTCCCATTCTATTTGAGATATTTTCTTTTTTGGATTTTCATGTCCAGTTACAACTCTAAAAGAAGTTGTTATTCCCCTATGGGTTACTGGAATTCCAGCGTATGCAGGAACTGCTATTGCTGAAGTTATTCCTGGAATTATTTCAAATTTAATATTTCTCTCAAACAAGTAAAGAGCTTCTTCACCACCACGACCAAAAACAAAAGGATCACCACCTTTTAGTCTTACTACATTTTCATATTTTAGTGAAGCTTGATAAATTAATTCATTTATCTCTTCTTGTGGTAAAGTATGTTTTTTATCTTCTTTACCAACATAAATTAAATCACAAGATGGTTTTACCATTTCAAGGATTTCTGGGTTTACTAATCTATCATAGATTAGAACATCTGCATTTTGTATTACACGAACTGCTTTTAATGTTAGCAATTCAACATCTCCAGGTCCTGCGCCTGTTAGGTATACTTTTGGCATTTTATTATCTTACCTTATAGTAATTATTTTTTTGAATTATAGTAAAAAAATAAAATAAACTACTTAGATTTACAAGAATTCATAAGTTTATCAAGTTCATTTTTTAATTCTTCAAGTTTTTTTGTAGAATTAATTAAGTTTTCTTGGGATTGGATTACTATATCTTCACTTTTATTTAATTGTTTAGAAATATCAGCTGAGTTTTTAAGTTCATCTATAATTTTGTCAAATTCGTCGGTTATTTCTTCTAGTTTTATAGAAGCATTTTTTGATTGTTCTATGGCATTTGCAGAGTAAGTCATTGCAGAGTTTACTTTATCAATAAAACAGTTTATTGTATCTGTGGCTTCTACTATCTCTTTTTCTGCTTTAATTTTCATTGGAACTAATAGTTCACTGCTATCATTTTCTATGATTTTTTTTGATTCTTCAAAGAATTTTTTTGCATTTTCTTCGACAGCTTTTAATTGATAAAAACTATAAATAATTAAAAATATAATAATTAATGCAAAAATATATTGTACATATCTTACATAATTACTTTTTTGTTCACTATAAGTTGTATACATTGAAACTAAAGTATCAACTTCATTTAATAAAGGAGTGTTTGTTTCATAAATAGTATTTACAATATTTCTTAATGTAACTTCATTATCTGGAACTCTTTTTTGAATTAGTTTGCTGAAATTATTTATATTTTCATGAAAATTATTCCAAAGAATTTCAACTTTATATAGTTGTTTAGCGATTTCTTCTGTTGGAACTTTTGAAATACCAATTAAATTATTTCCATTTTTTAAAGAATTTAAATTATAGATAAATTCAATAGTAGAACTTTCCAATTCAGAATATGAAGCTTTATCATCATGATATAAATAAAAGATATTTTTAGAAATATTTTGTGTTAACATTCTTTGTTTACCTACAATATTTATAACTAAAGCATCTTTTTCATTTTTATCATTTAAATGGATAGTTGTTGCAATAATGCTTGACATTAAAAGAATAAATAAAATTCCAATAAATCTTATTTTTGTACGAATTGCATTTTGTTTCATACCCCAACTCCTTTAAAATTTGAGATTAATTCTTCATTATTTATGATGATTATTTCACCATTTTCTATAGTTATTGTCCCATTTCTAGCTAATCTTTTTAAAACTCTTGATAGTGTTTCAGGTTGAATATGTAACATAAATGAAACTTCTTGTCGTTTTAATTTATTAAACATTTCTAAATCTTGATTTAGCATAAATGCAACCTTTGCAGTTGCATCAAAAACAAGTTCTCTATTTACAATACATTGTAATTGGTGGGTTTTTTTTAGCAATATTTCGAGTAATTCAGTAGTTAAAATATTTTTTGATAAAAATAGTTCTTGAAATTTCTCAAAATCTACTGATAAAATTGTTGAATCTTCAGTAAATTCAGCATTCGAAAAACAGTAAATATCACTATTATTCATGGAACTAAGTTCACTAATCATTGAATTTTTATGAATGTGATATAAAAATATTTCATTATCAAATTTATCTACTTTATAAATTTTAATAAGACCTTCAACTAAAAAGAGTAAATTCTTATTTATTTCACTTTCATAATATAAAATTGATTTATTTGGATATTTTGAGACATTTGAAATGGAAGCAATTAATTTGATTTGCTCGTCATTTAAATTTCTAAAAAAACTTATTTTTCTAATGGTTTCTTCTATTGTCACATCAAACTTTCATATTGTTTTATTTAAGCTATTGTATATTATGCTTGTAAAAATACTAATTAAAAGATTTAAAATAAGGTTTATAATGAGTTTTAAAAAATATATAAAAGCAGTGGGAACAGGTGTAAAAGGTAATAGGGATTTAACAAAAGATGAAGTTTCAGATGCAATTGAACAAATATTATTACACAAAGTAACTCCAGCACAAGTAGGGGCTTTCCTAATTGGATGGAGAACAAAACTAGAGACAAATGAAGAATTAAGTGGTTGTGTAGAAGCTTTACGAAAATTTATGAAATTTAAAAAAGTTGAAGATTCAATAGAACTTGGATATTCATTTGATGGAAGATGTGATAATCCATTTTTATTTCCCTTATTTGGGAAAATTTTGGAAGAATTTTATGCAAAAAATAGTGATATTAGAAGATTAAATCTAGTAATTTCAGGAGATTTCTTACAGCCTGCAAAAGTAGGTCTTACAACAAAAGATATTTTTGCAAATATTGATTCAAATCAATACTTACATTTTTTTGATAGGGTAGAATACTTAAAAGAGTTGAGTGATTTAACAGCTCTTAGACATGAATTAGGTCTTAGAACAGCTTTTAATACAGTAGAAAAACTTTTAAATCCAGCTTTATGTGAATATGGAGTAACAACTGCATTTCACAAACCATATGTACAAAAATATCTAGATATTTTTGCACCATATTTTAAAGAAGTTGTTGTTGTAAAAGCAAGTGAAGGTAGTCCTGAAGTATTTAAAGATGGTAAATATTGGAAATTGGTTGATACAAACATAATAGAAGAGAGTTTTTCATTAAAAGATTATGGTATTAGTTATGATAGAGAATTTGAAAATATCTCTTTAGAAGAGTCTTTAAATATAGTAAATAATCCAGATGATGAGATTTTAAAACTTGCAAAATTTAATGTGGCTTTATATTTACTATTTTCAAAAAGAGTAGCTTCGTTAGATGAAGCATGGGAAAGATTAAACTAGGTTTTAATAAAAGGTAAAAAATGTTAATAGATGGCTTTGGAAGGAAACATGATTATCTAAGAGTTTCAGTAACTGAAAGATGCAATTTTAGATGTCAATATTGTATGCCTGAAAAACCTTTTTCTTGGGTTCCAAAGGAAAATCTACTCTCTTATGAAGATTTATTCAAATTTATAAAAGTTTCAATTGATGAGGGAATTAAAAAAGTAAGAATAACTGGTGGTGAACCACTTTTAAGAGAGAGTTTAGATGTTTTCTTAAAGATGATATTTGATTATAAAAATGACATAGATTTGGCCTTAACAACAAATGGATTTTTACTTCCAAAAGTTGCACAAAAGTTAAAAGATGCAGGTTTAAAAAGGATAAATATCTCTTTAGATAGTTTAAATCCAGCAACTGCTGCAAAAATTGCACAAAAAGATGTTTTGGAAACAGTATTAGAAGGAATTCAAGCAGCTAGTGATGTGGGATTAAAAATTAAAATTAATTGTGTTCCAATAAAAGGAATTAATGATAATGACATATTAGATGTTTTAGAGTTTTGTAAAGATAGAGCTTATGTAGTAAGATTTATAGAATTTATGGAAAATCATCATGCAAAAGATGGAGCAAAGGGTTTAAATTCAGATGAAATAAAAGCAATTATTTCACAAAAATATCCAAATTTTAAAACGATTCCAAGAGATACAAGCTCTCCCGCTCAATATTATGAGTTAGAAGATGGATTTCAATTTGGAATAATAGAACCCCATAAAGATGATTTCTGTGCTCAATGTAATAGAATAAGATTAACTGCTGAAGGTTTTTTAATACCATGTTTATATTTTGAAGATGCAATGAGTATAAAAGATGCAGTTAGAAATAATAGAATGGATGAAGCAGTTGAAATTCTGAAAAAAGTATTACAAAATAAACCAGAAAAAAATAGATGGTCAAGTAAAGATGATAATGAAATCTCTAAGAGAGCTTTTTATCAAACTGGTGGATGAAAATAAAAAAACTATATTTTTAAAGTAAAACTAAAGTAAAGTTTAAATATAATTCGCGCTCATTTATTGTAAATGAAAAAATTAACATATACCTATTAGGAGGTCAACATGGCTTTAGATCAGGAAGTAAAAGCAGCTATAGTAGCAAAATACGGTAAAAAAGATGGTGATACTGGTTCATCAGAAGTTCAAATTGCTTTATTAACAGAGCAAATTAAAATATTAACAGAACACTTAAAAGTTTTCAAAAAAGATCACTCTTCAAGATTAGGTCTATTAAAAATGGTTGGTAAAAGAAAAAGATTACTAGCATATTTAAGAAGAACAAACTATGCTTCATTCGTTGAATTAGTTGCTTCTTTAGGAATTAGAGCTAAATAATTTTAGTTTTATTTACGAAAAAAAGGGTTGTAGCATTGCTGCAACCCTTTTTTTTTGTTTAAATATTTAAATTATTTGATTTTAATAACGAATCTTAATAATAGTTCTTGTAGAATAAATAAAAAATATTGGAAATTTATAATATGTTATTAACAAAAAAGAGTGAATACGCATTACTATCTTTAATCGCCATCGCAAAAAGTGATGAAGCAAAGAATGTAGATGAGTTATCAAAAGAATTAAATATATCAAAATCATTTTTAGCAAAAATCATGCAAAATTTAGCAAAACATAATTTAGTAATATCTCACAGAGGTGTAAATGGTGGTTTTGCTTTAAACAAATCTTGGGAAACAATTACTATTTTAGAAATAGTAGTTGCTGCTGAAGAAAAATTACCATCTGTTTTTGAATGTTCACCATCGGTTGGAAGTTGTCCAAATCAACTAGCAACACTTTGTACAATTTGGCCTTTATTAAATAATTTACAACTAAAAATCAATGATTTCTTAGAAAAATTAACATTAAAAGATATTGCTTAATGAAGTTATTTCACATTTCTCATACTGATTTAGATGGATATGGATGCCAATTAATCACTAAAGAGTATTTTAAAGAGGGATTTTTTTATAATGCAAATTATGGAATAGAGGTAAAATTATCTATAAAAAAAGTTTTAGAACAAATTCTTGAATATAAAGAAGATGAGATTTTAATTTTAATTAGTGATTTAAACCTAACTTTTCAAGAATCTAAAGATTTAGATAGAGATGTAAATAATCTTATAAAAGATGGGTATAAAATAAAACTTCAACTTTTAGATCATCATATAAGTGGTCAAAAAAGCTCAGAGACTTTCCCTTGGTATTACTTAGATGATAAGAGATGTGCTACAAAAATAGTTTATGATTATATGTTTGAAGAATATGAAGGATTTGATTGTAATACAAGTGCTTGGTTAAAGCCATTGGTAGATGCAATAAATGCTGTTGATATTTGGCTTGAGAATGAAGTTAAAAACTTTGAGTTTGGAAAAGTTTTAATGTCAATGATTACAAAAGTGAGAGAAATAAACAATATTTTGTTTGCAGATTTAAATAGAGATTTTAGATGTCATTTATTAAAAGAAGCAGCAAAATATCTTGATGTTGTAGATGGTTATATAAAATTAGATAATGATGTACATTTTATAAAAAAAGATTTTTTAAAACTTAGCGAAAAAGATGATACTTTAGATAATTTATCGGCAACTTATCTTGTTAAAACTTTGGCAGATGTAAAAGATGATTTAACAGTTACTTATAAGGAACACAAAGGACTTTTAACTTATTGTTTAGGTTCTATTTCAATTCCTGCAAATGCTTTTTTACGAGCAAATCCTGAGTATGATTTTTTTATTGATATAAATAAAAAAGGTAATGCTTCTTTTAGAGCAGATGGAAAAGTTGATGTTGCTTTATTAGCTGCAAAATTAGCAAATGGTGGCGGGCATGTAAATGCAAGTGGTGGAAAATTTGATGACTTTAAAGAAGTTATTGATTATTGTGAAGTTAGAACTTATATACAAAATAAACTAGATAAAATCTAGTTTATCTCTTTTTTTAGCATACTTTTAAATAATTTATTTATAATAGAACAATTTATTATAAAGGATATAAAATGGAATGCGAATTTCCTACAGTTAATTCAAAAAGCGAAGAAATAATAGAAATTTTTAAAAATACAAAAACTATAGCAATTGCTGGTCTTTCACCAGATTCATCAAAAGCTTCAAATATGGTTGCTGTTTATTTACAAAATGCAGGATTTAAAATAGTTCCTGTTTATCCAAAAGAAGATACTATTTTAGGTGAAAAAGTTTATAGAACTATTTCAGAAATTCCTTTTAAAATTGATATGGTTGATATTTTTAGAAAACCAGATGCAATAGCTGAAATTGTTGATGAAGCAATAAAAAGAGGAGATGTTGATACTGTATGGTTTCAATTAGGTCTAGTAAACAATGAAGCTGCTGCAAAGGCAAAAGAGGCTGGTTTAAAAGTAGTACAAAATAAATGTACTAAGATAGAGCATAGAAATCTATTTTAATTTATTTTTGATGTGTTGTTAAGTACAAGTTTAGCAACGCATCCACTTTGTCCATCATCTCTATTTAAAAGTGTTATTTTTGCTCTTAAAGCATCAGCTGCATTTTTAGCTAAAAATAGGCCTAAACCAACTCCACTTTGATTTCCAACTCTTTTAAATGGTGCGAATAAATCTACATTTTCAGGTATTCCAATTCCTTCATCAGTTACAGTAATAATTATTTTCTCTTTTGTTTTTTTTAGTCTAATGGCTATTGATTTTTCATTTGGAGTAAATTTGATAGCATTTTGAACAAAATTTTGTAAAATCTGATTAAATAGAGTTAATTGAATTGAAGTCTCTAAATGATTAACATTTGAGAAAAATGTAATAATAATATTTTTTTGTGCACTTAACATTCTATAATCATTAGTTTTTTTCTTAATATATTCAACTAAATCAAGATGAGTAGTTTGCTCAAATTGAGCGCCCTCAGTTCTACCTATATCTAAAATTGATGAAATCATTTTATTCATTTCATCAATCTGTTTTATAGTTAACTTTAGTGCTTCTTCATATTGTTCAACTTCTCTTTTTTTTCTTAGTGTAACTTCATTTTTTAATTTCATCACCGCAAGTGGAGTTTTAAGTTCATGGGCCGCTCCAATAAACAACTCTTTTTTAAATTTTACATAAGTTCCTATTCTATTTGTTAAAGAGTTAATTGAATCAGCTAAGGAATGGAATTCTATTGGTAAATCTTTTTTGTCAATTTGTGTTAATGAGTTTTCATCCATATTTGATAATTTTTTATTTATTTGTATAATTGGCTTTAAAAGTGATTTTGAAACAAATAAAGAATAAACAAGCATTAAAATAAAACCAGGAATAGCTAAAACAAATAGGTTTTTATATATAACTGAATATAAAAGTTCTCTCTCAAAACTAATATTTTTATCTATTTCTAAAAATAGTTTATTTTGTAAATCAAATGGATAAAGAAGTTTTATATAGTAATCACCTTGTTTTTGGTAATTTAAAAATTTGTAATTTTGTAGTTGTATATTATTTACTAAATTTATAGTTACATTTTCATTTTGAACAGAAACAAAACCATTTGTAGAAAGGGAAGATTTATAAAGTTGTTCAGCATGATTTAACATATTTTTTTGAATATCATCGTAAACTGTACTTCTTGCATATTCATAAAATATAAATGAGAGAGTAATGATAAAAAGTGAGGTAGCTATAATCAGTTTTGTATAAAACTGTTTATAAATACTCTTACTTTCCATTTTTTTTAATAGCCTAAATTATTTAGCTTTGTTATCTTCTATAGTATTAGGATAACAGAATCTATAACCTCTTCTTCTAATTGTTTCGATAGTAGAGATATTTAATGGTTTGTCCATTTTTTGTCTAATTTGATTAATAGCAACTTCAATTACGTTTGGAGTAACTAATTCTGGTTCTTCCCAGATTGCATCAAGTAATTGTTCTTTTGAAACAATTTGATCTCTATGTCTTGCTAAGTGTGTTAAAACTTCAAAAGGTTTACCTTTTAGTTCAATTTCTACACCTGCATATTCGATTTTTTCTTCATCAGGATTAATGATTAAATCATCAATTTCAATGATGTTAGTTCCACCAAATCTAAGTCTTGCTTCAATTCTAGCTAATAAAATATCAAAATCAAATGGTTTTTTAATAAAATCATCTGCACCAGATTTTAATGCTTCAATTTCTGATTCTTTATCATCTCTTGCTGAAATGATAACAACAGCTGTTCTTGAACTTCTGTTTTTTACTATTTTACATAGTTCAATCCCGTCACCATCTGGTAACATCCAATCAGTTAAAACTAAATCGTAGTTTCTAATGTCGATAAAGTACTCTGCATCTTTATAATTTTCAGCAGTATCTACTTGATATCCAAAGTCTGAAAGACCTTCTTGTAGTGTTCTATTTAGTGTTATTTCGTCTTCAATAATCAAAATTCTCATAATATTCCTTAAATTTAAGTTAAATTTAAATTTGGACGGAATTGTATCATAAAAATTTCAAAATTTAAAGCCTTTTTAAGCTAAATTTTAAAATTTATAAATTCACTATTTTTTTTATGAAAATAATAGGTAAAAATTATTAGTTTTACCTATTAAATTAACTTTTTATTAACTACAAAAAGATAGAATACGCCAAATATAAAATATCAAGGAATATTATGAAAAAAATAGTGACAAGTTTAGTTGCATCTTTAGTTTTAGTTACAGCTTTAAATGCAGGTGATTATGGCTCAGTTGATGGTGAAGAAATTACAAAACAAGACATTTCTATGGTTCTTCAAGACCCAAGAATTGATTTTTCTAAATTACCAGATGCTGCAAAAAAACAAGTTATTGACCAAGTAGTTAATAAAAAATTAATTGCAAAAAATGCTATTAAAAATGGAATTGAAAAAGACCCACAATATGTTGAAGCATTAAATGGTATCAAAGAAGATTTAGCACTTCAAGTTTGGCAAAAAAATGAAGTAGAAAAAATTAAATTTACAGAACAAGATAAAAAAGACTTTTTTGAAAAAAATAAAGAAAAATTCGTGATTCCTGAACTTTTAGAAGCAAGACATATTTTAGTAAAAACTGAAGCAGAAGCTAAAGATATTATTAATCAACTTGATAAAGCAAGTAAAAAAGAAGATAAATTTATTGAGTTAGCTAAAGCAAAATCTGCAGATGCAACTGCTCAAAATGGTGGATATTTAGGAAAAGTTCCAGCTGATAAATTAGTTCCAGAATTTACAGCAGGTGCAAGAGCATTAGCAAAAAATACATATTCTAAAACACCAGTTAAAAGTGAGTTTGGTTACCATGTAATTTTCTTAAAAGACAAAACTGAGCCTAAAACATTAACATATCCGGAAGTAGAAGCTAAAATTTCTCAAGTTATGATAGGAAATGCTTTTGGTAAAAAAGTAAAAGAATTAACTGACGAATTAAAAAAAGACGCTAAAATAGTTATTAAATAAGGGAATAAAATGGGTGTATTAGACGTAGTAAAACCAGGAGTTTTAACTGGAAGTGAAGCAAAAAAACTTTTTGCTTATGCAAAAGAGAATAATTTTGCAATTCCTGCTGTTAATGTTGTAGGAACTGATTCTGTAAATGCTGTTTTAGAAGCTGCATCAAAAGTTAATTCGCCAATTATAATTCAATTTTCAAATGGTGGAGCTGGATTTTATGCTGGAAAAGGTCTAAAAACTGCAAATGCAGCAGTTCTTGGTGGAATTAGTGGAGCATATCATGTTCATACAATGGCTGAAGCTTATGGAATTCCTGTAATTTTACATACAGACCATGCTGCAAAAAAACTTTTGCCTTGGATTGATGGTTTATTAGATGCAGGTAAATCACATTTTGAAAAAACTGGTCGTCCTTTATTCACTTCTCATATGCTTGATTTAAGTGAAGAGCCATTAGAAGAAAATATTGAAATTTGTGTTGAGTACTTCAAAAAAATGAATGCACTTGATATGATGCTTGAAATTGAACTTGGAATCACTGGTGGTGAAGAAGATGGTGTTGACAACTCTGATGTTGATAATGCTTTACTTTATACTCAACCTGAAGAAGTTTGTTATGCTTATGAAGAGTTAAGTAAAGTTGGAAGTAATTTCACAATAGCTGCATCTTTTGGAAATGTTCATGGTGTATATAAACCAGGTAATGTTGTATTAAGTCCAAAAATTCTAGATAATTCTCAAAAATATATCCAAGAAAAATTAGGAACTACTGCTCAACCTGTTGATTTTGTATTCCATGGTGGTTCAGGTTCACTACTTGAAGAGATTAGAGAAGCTATTTCGTATGGTGTTATTAAAATGAATATTGACACAGATACTCAATGGGCAATGTGGGATGGTGTTAGAGCTTATGAAGCTAAATATCATGACTATTTACAAGGACAAATTGGAAACCCAGAGGGTGAAGATAAACCTAATAAAAATTACTACGACCCAAGAAAATTCTTAAGAGCTGGGCAAGAAACTATGATTGCTAGACTTGAAGTTGCATTTTCTGACCTTTGTGCTTTAAATAAAAACTAATTAAAATAAAAGGGCAAATAATTTGATTATTTGTCCTTACTTTGAATAAATATTTATATTAAAACTATATAATATACATTCAAAGGAAAATCTAATGAACATAACTCTAAATAAAAAAAACACCAATAAAAAGAATTCAGCTGTTGAGATAATAGTCTTAAATAAAACAAAAGATTTGACTCAAAAAGAGCAAGAATTACTAAATAATATCAATTTTTATGAAAAATCTTTTAATACTCATTTTGATATAAAAAATAGTAAATTATATGTTTCTTGTTTAAAATTAAAAGATGAAAATATAAAAACTGCAATTTGTACAGCAATTAACTTTTTAAAAAAAACTAAAATCCAAAACATAAAAATAGATATTATCCAAAGTAAAAAAGAGTTAGAAATCCAAACAATTGTTGAGGGTTTAGTTTTAGGAAATTATGAGTTCTTAAAATACAAATCTACAAATACTGAAGAAAAAATAAAAGATGTAGAAATTTGTATAAATTCATCTTCTAAAACAAAAGAAGAGTTAGAAGAGAATCTAAAAAAAGCTTTAACTATTTGTAATAGTGTGAATTTCACAAAAGATATAGTGAACAGTTCACCTGAGGATTATTATCCTCAAATCATGGCAGATGACGCTTTAAAAATTGCTCAAAATAATAAAAATATTGAATGTAAGATTTTTGGTGAAGATTATTTAAAAGAAAAGAGTATGAATGCCATGTTAAGTGTTGGAATTGCCTCACCACATGAAAGTAAATTGATTCATCTAACATATAAAACTAAAAATCCAATAGCAAAAATTGTATTAGTTGGAAAAGGTGTAACTTATGACACTGGTGGAATGAGTTTAAAGCGTGAAGGTGGAATGGTTTCTATGAAATGTGACAAAGCTGGTGGTGCAACAATTTTAGGTGTTCTAGAAGCTCTTAGCACTCTTAATCTGCCTTTTGAAGTTCATGGAATCATTGGTGCTGTTGAAAATATGATTGGTGGAAATGCATATAAACCTGGGGATGTATTAAAAGCTTCAAATGGAAAAACAATTGAAGTTACAAATACAGATGCAGAAGGACGATTGGTTTTAGCAGATTGTTTACATTATGCCCAAGAAAATATAGAAGAGTTTGATTATCTTTTTGATTTAGCAACATTAACGGGAGCTAGTATTGGAGCATTTGGTGGATATACAACTGCTGTTATGGGATATAGTGAAAAACTAAAAAAGAAGATTTTAAAAGCTTCAAAAAAATCAGGGGAATTAGTGGGATTTTTACCTTTTAATGACTATTTAGAAAAACTACTTGAAAGTCAAATTGCAGATTTTGTAAATACAAGTGCTAATAAAAATGGCGCAGCAATAACAGCATCTTTATTTTTAAGTAAATTTATAAAAAATAAAAATAAGAAAAAATGGCTTCATTTTGATATAGCAGGATCATCATATAGAAAAGAACTTTGGGCTTATCACTCTTATGGAGCAACAGGAGTTGCTGTTAGGTTACTTCTTAGATTTATGGAAGATTTGAAAAAATAGTTATTTCAAATCTTTTTCATAAGAGGGATAAAGATTTATGATACTTCTTTCAAACTCCTCTTTTAACATTGTAAAACTTTCAAATGCTTTTGGGATTGGTTTATTTAATATTTCATAAATATCCAATCCCTTTTTTGCACTATTTTTTAAAGTAGTTTCCAAAAACTCTAAATATGCAATATTCTCTTTTATTGGCTCTTTTGTAAAAGAGATTATTCCATGTCCTGGAACTAAAATAGAGTAATTTATTTTTTCTAACTCTTTTAATGATTTAATCCAATTATCAAGATTTGCATGGGGAGTTGCAGGTGTTCTTTTATAAAAAACTAAATCAGAAGCATAAAGAATTTTTGTATTTTCATCATAAATAACAACATCACTTTTTGTATGTCCATCAAAATATAAAACTTGCAATTTATAGCCATCAAAATCTAAAGTTTTTGTGCTTAGAATTTCATTTGGAACTTTTACTTTTGTGTTATTCATTGCACCTTGAACTAGATTTGTTAAGTTCATAATATATAAATCACCATTTTTTTCTATCTCATTTTTTGTATATTCATCTGCAAAAATATCACTACTTGAAAAGGCACTATTACCTAAAAAATGGTCGGGATGATGGTGTGTATTTAAAATATATTTTATTGGTTTATCTGTGATTTTTTCTATCTCTTTTTTTACTTGTTCCCCATATTGTTGTGAACTTCCTGTATCAATTAGAATTACGCTATTTTGAGTAATAATAAAAGAGCAGTTTGAGATATTTCCACCATTTTGTTTTGAGAAATACTCCTCTTTTCCGTAAAAATAGTAGCTATTATCTGACAATTTTATGGGCTTTAATTTATAATCAAAATCTGCACAAAAAAGAGCGCTAAATGTAAAAATTAAAAATAATAAAGTTTTCATTTTGTTTCTACAAAAAATTTATTTCCATCTATATCTAAGAACTCAATCTTATAATTATCTGCTTTTGTTTTTGTCTCAAATATAAATCTTGGGTTCTCACTAATTGCTGAATAAGTGCTTAGTTGTGCGATGTTTTTATCATCAGCTAAGACATTTATTTTATTAATATAAAACTCACTGTTCCCAAATACAAGTCCAGTTTCCATAGGATGAAAAATCGAAGATTTTATTCTATAAACTCCATCATTTAAAAATACATTAGCTTTTGTTTTTCCAAGAAGTTTGGCAAAGTCAGTTCCACTTGAAGAGACACTTGCAACTGAACATCCACCACCAAAACTTTTTATATTTTTACTTGCAATATGCCAAACATTTTTATCATCTAAAACTAAAACTCTTAAAGGTGTCTCTTGGGCTACTTTGATATTTAAAGAAATCAAAGGTAAAAGAGAAGTTAGTTTCATATCTACAATAATTGGAATTGGGTTTAAATCAGCAAATAAAATCATCTGTTTTGCATTTTGAATCTGTTTTGCATCGGCAAAAATTGGAACTTGAATTGGATTATCCGCGAATGCTGGAACTTCTAAAACTATATTTTTATCATCAAATATATATTTATCATTACCTATTATTGATTTTAAAATATCATCAAAAGTTGGCGATGGAACTGGATTATTTGCATATAAATTTTGTACAAATAAAAATGACACAAGCAAATAAAATAGATATTTCATAATAAATCCTTTTTAATTTTTTGATATTGGAGGCATATACTCTATTCCATAATTATTGAAAATTTCTTTTATTTCATTGTTTGAAAATGCTTCATTAATTACATTATCAATATGATAACTAAGGTCTTTATAGTTACTTGAAGCTGCTATTGCTAAATCCCATTGAGATTGCATTTGTGGGATATTTTCACTTAAATAGTATTTGTCTTTATTGTTTTTATAATCCAATAAATACTCAAGTTGTGATTTTAATCCAGCAATTGAATCAATTTTCCCTTCTTTAAAATCTGCTATTGCTTCATCAAATTTAACATAATGTTTTATGTTTTTTCGAAGAAGTCCATTTGCAAATCCACTTAAATGAAGGTCAGGAAGCATATCAATTTCAACACCAATAGTTTGATATGCAAATACCGCTAAAGTGTTGATTTGTGGGATTATCTCTTTATGTGTTGCAATAATCCATTTTTCACTTTGATAGGGAGCTTTTATTGTAATCAAGTTATTTTGTAAAGCTCCCGTTGATTTATCTGTTAATCTTAGATAATCATAATCATAAGGAACTCTGAACATAATATCAGCTTTATTTTTATGTACAGCGTTTCCTTTCCAAATATTGTTTCTTAAATCATCTGCTAGACTTTCACCGGTTCCTGTAAAATTCCATTTTGGTTCTACACCTAAAGATTTTGCGACCTTTTTACCAAGTTCAATATCTATGCCTTTTGGCTCACCATTTTCAACAAATGAATATGGTGGAAAGTTCTCATAAACTGCAATGATAAGCTCTCCACTAGCTTTTATATCATCAATATTTCTTGCAAATAAATTTATTGAAAGTAATAGTGTTAATACAGATAATTTAAGAATTGTTTTCATACAAGTACTTTTAATTTTCTTGGTGCATAGAAAGGATATATGTTCTAATAGCCCACATTGCTTCTTGAGATAAAACACCTTCAAATGGTGGCATATATACGTTACCATTTCTTACAGCTCCACCTCTAATTCTTTCCATAAACCATTGGTCTCCATCAACACCTGGATCTAAATATCTTAAATCTGGAGCAATTCCACCAGAAACAACACCTAATCCATGACATCTAGCACAGTTTTCACTGTATCCATGTTCACCAATCTCTTTTGCTTTTTCATTACCAACATATGGATTTTTATCTAGCCATGCAGCTCCAACAGATTCTAAACCTTTTGTGTCAATTGCTTGTGGAGTTACACTCCCATGACCAAATGCAAATACAGCTGTTGATAATACAGCTAAACCTAATTTTTGAATATTATTCATACGAATTCCTTTTGATTTTTTTTTTGTTTCCGAATTATAAACACATTTTATAGCCTGATTATAGCGCTTGGAAATATTTTTATAGCGCTAAATTCACGCTATAAATATTAAATACAATTCCTTTAATAAATCATCAAGGGGGATAAATTGAAATATAAAGTGATAACAATTTTATTTTTATGTTTAGTAAATCTATACGGTCAAAATAAACTCAGAATTGGAATTTTGGCTTATGGAACTGTTAATTGGGAAATAGATGTACTAAAACATAATAAACTTGATAATAAAAATGGATTTGATTTAGAAGTAGTAGAATTAGCCTCAAAAAATGCCCAAGCCGTTGCCTTACAATCGGGAGATGTTGATATTATTGTAACAGATTGGATTTGGGTTAATTCTCAAAGGGCAACAGGAAAAGATTTTACTTTTTATCCCTACTCAAAATCTATAGGAACTCTTAATATTACAGCAAATAGTAAGGCTAAAACTCTGCTTGATTTAAAGGGTAAACAACTAGGAATTGCTGGTGGAGTTTATGATAAAAGTTGGCTACTTTATAGAGCTTATTCTAAACGAAAATATAATATTGATTTAAAAGATATTGTAGAACCTGTATATGCAGGCTCACCTATTTTATACCAAAAAATGTTGGATAATTCCCTTGAAGCTTCTATTAACTTTTGGCATTTTAATGCAATGCTTGAACCAAAAGGTGTTAAACCTTTAGTTGATGTTGATGAGCTTTTATCAGGTCTAGAATTAGATAAAGATGTTTCTTTTGTTGGTTGGACATTTAATAGGGATTTTGCATTAAAAAACAAACAATTAATAAACTCATTTTTAGATGCAACATTACAAAGTAAAAAGATATTAAATTCTGATAATCAAGAGTGGAATAGAATAAGAAAAGATATGAATGCGACTGATGATGAGACTTTTGAAGCACTAAAAAGTGGATATAAAAAAGGAATAATCAAAGAGTTTAATCAACAAAATATAGATAATTTGACAAAAGTATTCAAAATTTTATTAGAAGAGGGTGGCTCAAACTTTGTAGGTGAAAGCACTTCTTTAAGTGATGAAACATTTTGGAAATATAATCCTAAGTTAGATTGGTAAAATTGTGAATCAAATAAAATACATATCATTTTTCTTTTTTATTATCCTTTGGCAAGGATTAGCAATTGCTATAAACTCTTCTGTATTTCCTACAGTAATAGATATTTTAAGTAATATGTTTCATCACCTTACAAATGGGGAGTTATTGCATCATTTATATATAACATTATATAGAGTTTTTATATCTTTTTTAATTTGTATGATTATTGGAATTACTTTTGGAATTTTAATGGGTGTATATTCAAAAGTAAATGATATGTTAGATTTTTTATTGATTGTTGGATTAAATCTTCCTGCATTAGTTACTATTATTATCTGTTATATTTGGTTTGGACTTAGTGATTTTTCTGCACTTTTGGCTGTAATTATAAATAAAGTTCCAATAATAGTTGTAAATATAAGAGAAGGAGCAAGGGCGATTGAGCAAAAATATTTTGATTTGGCAATTGTTTATGATATTCCAAAAAAAGATGTTATCAAAAAAATCTATTTACCTCAGTTATATCCCTATATTATGGCAACAACTAGATTGTCATTATCTTTGATTTGGAAGATAGTTTTATTTGTGGAACTTTTAGGTCGAAGTGATGGAATTGGATTTCAAATATCTATGTTTTTCCAATTTTTCGATATTAAATCAATTTTATCTTATTCATTTGCTTTTATTTTTGTTGTTTTATTAATAGAAACTCTAATTTTAAAACCTCTTGATAATAGAATAAAAAGATGGAAATAATATGATAAATATAAATATCCAAGAGAAAAAATATAATAAAAATACAATTTTAGAAAATATAAATATTGATGTAAAAGTAGGTGAATTTTTATCAATAATTGGCCCATCTGGTTGTGGAAAAACTACTCTTTTAAATATCATTGCTTCTTTAGATAAAAATTTTCAAGGGCAATTAAAAGGTGATTTTTCAAATATCTCTTTTATGTTTCAAGACCATAGATTACTTCCGTGGCTTACAATAAAAGAGAATTTACTGCTTGTATCAAAAGATAAAAATTTACAAGAGATAGAAAATCTAATAAAATCTGTAGGTTTAGAAAATATTTTAGAACAATATCCAAATAAACTTTCAGGTGGAATGGCAAGAAGAGTTGCCCTAATTCGAGCTTTTTTAAATAAACCAAAACTAATACTTTTGGATGAGCCATTTATCTCTTTGGATTATCCAACTTCAATGGGTTTAAAAAAAGATTTTTTAAACTTTTGCCAAGAGTACAAACCAACTGTGATTTTAGTAACTCACGATTTAAGTGAAGCAATTTTTTTATCAAATAGAATTCTATTTTTTGGAAAAAATCCAGCAAGACAAATATATGAATTTATAAATCCAAATAATCAAGAGTTTAATTTAAAAAGAATAGATGAAATAAAAAATGAGATTTTAGAAACCTATCCCAAAATATTAGAAGGAGTCCTATGAAAAAATGTAGTTTAATTTTAGCCCTAAGTTTAAGTTTATTTGCACAAAATCAAAAGATGCAAATTTATAAACCAGTTACAAGTTCTTGTCCCCAATCTTGGTTGGATGAGATGCAAAAAAATGTGGACAATGTACAAATTGTCTCTTTAATGGATGTGAAAAATCTAAAAAGAGAGGTTGGAGTTCCAAAAGAGATTCAATCTTGTAATACTTCAATTTTAGATGATTATATTTTTGAGGGAAATGTTCCCGCACTTGCTATAAAAGACTTTTTTAAAGATATTCCAAAAAATGCAATTGGTTTATCACTTCCTGCTTATGAAAATGATAAAGAAGAAAAAACTGTATTTATCATATTTGAAGATAAAACATATAAAGAGTTTGGAAAATATCACTAATTTTAGTGATATTTTTTTTATTTTTAAATTAACTAATCAATCAAAAAAATAATTTTTACAGCATGCTATATTCAGGCTATACAAACGCTATAAATAGGCTATTTATGGGCTATACTGAGGCTATTTGGTACTGTTATAATAACGAATGCGAGATTTGTTTTTAGGTGAATTCTTGTAAAAATTATTTTAGGATTGAAGATGAAAAAATTAGGATTATTAAGTATTGCTGCATCAATTGCTGTAACATCTATGATGGCTGGAAACGTTGAATTAGTATCTGATTTAAAAATTTATGGAGATGCTGAAGTTAGAGGAATATCTGTAAAAGGTGACACAGATACAGTAAAAAAAGATAAACAAGTATTAGATTCAAAACTTAGAGTTAATTTGGATTTTAAAACTGTTGAGGGAATAGTAGTTCATTCAAGAATTGAGTTAAAAAATGATGCATGGGGTGATAACTCAAATGATACATTTACTTGGGATGAAGCAAACGTTTTAGTACCTTTTGATAAAGATAAATTCTTATTAGCTGGGCGTGTAAATGATACTTATGGAACACCTTTTTATGGTTCTAATGGAGATAAAATCGATTTAGCACTATTAGGTTACAAACCAGTTGAAAACGTTTTATTATATGCCTTTGATTTCAAAGCTGTTGAGGGTAAAAATAATGACCAAAATACATTCTTAGGTACAAATACTACTGGAACAGGTGACTTTGATGCTTATTCTGTTGGGGGACAAATTACTCTTGATAAATTAGTTGTTGGTGGAAGATATGTATATTTACAAAATAACACTGAAACATCAACTGGATCAGCTATATATAATGATGCAACAAGCCATATGTTTAATGCCTTTACTATGGGACAAATTGCTGATTTAGATTTACAAGCACAAGTTGAAAAAAGAATTGGTGATAAAACAAATTCAAGTGCTGGACAAACAGATGAAAAAATGTTTGGAGCTTATTTAAAAGTTGCTAAGCAAATTAATGATTTTAATGTAGGAATCGCAGCTTTACAAACAAAAGATGGTTACGTTGCAGGGCAAAACTTACCAGTTACATATTTAACTAATGATGATTTAGGAACAGCTTCTCTTGATAGAGTTGGAAAATATGGAGATACTTCATTGGTAGCTTTAAATTTTGCATATGATGCAACAAAAGCATTAACATTAGAGGCAAATTTAGGTCAACATGATATTAAAGATGCAACTTTTATGAAACTAAACAAAGATTTAAAAATTACAGAATACGATGCGGGATTAGCTTATAAACTAAATAAAAGTGCAGTTGTTAGTTTAAGATATGCACTTGGTACTTTTGACGAGAGTAGTTTAGATGATATGCAAACAGTTGTAGCAGCGGTTAATATCAACTTCTAAAAATAAAATGGACATTCTAAAAGAACATGGATTAGGTGTAATTGGAATAATAGGACTTATTGGTATTTATATCAATATGTTCTATCAAATAGAGTACATTTTAACCCATTAGAGATTCCCAAGCTTGAGCTTGGGAATGTAAAAAAATAATTCTCACTCAAACCAAACTTTTGAAATTAGCTCATAAGATTTTATTCTATCTTCTGGATTATATATCATGCAATTTATCATTATTTCATTTGCACCAGTTCTTGTTATCAAACTTTCAAGTCTTTCTTTTACAACTTGCGGTGTTCCCCATATTGATTCTCTTGTTTTGTGTCTTATGCTTTTTTCTTCCCACTCTTGCCATAAACTATTCATATCTTTTGTGGGTTTTTGTAATTGTTTATCATCACCTCTATTTAGATAAAGAAATTTTTGAAGCTCACTTGTGGCTAAATATTGAGCTTCTTCATTTGTTTGGGCACAAATTACATTTATACAAATCATTACATAAGGCTCTTTTAATTGCTTTGATGGTTTGAAGTTTGCATGATATATTTTTACTGCATCATCCATTGAATCAGGTGCAAAGTGTGAGGCAAAAACAAAAGGCAAACCTTTTTGAGCAGCTAAGGAAGCACTAAAAGTGCTAGAACCAAGCAACCAAATTGGAATATCCAATCCATATCCAGGTATTGCTTTTATTCCTTTATTTCCGGCTTCTTCAGATAAATAGTATTGTAAATATTTAAGCATCATAGGAAAGTCTGAACCGTCATTATTTGGATCTCGTCTAAGTGCTAACATTGTTTGTCTATCAGTTCCTGGCGCTCTTCCTAAACCTAAATCTATTCTATTTGGATATAAAGATTCCAATGTTCCAAATTGTTCAGCAATAACCAATGGCGCATGATTAGGAAGCATGATTCCACCTGAACCAATTCTGATTTTGTTAGTTTTTGCTCCAATATAACTTAATATTACAGAAGTTGCAGCACTTGCAATTCCACTAAAATTGTGATGTTCAGCAACCCAATATCTAGTAAATCCAAACTCTTCAACTGCCTGAGCAAGTTTTGTACTATTTTCTATGGCTTGTGATATTGAAAAACCCTGAGCAATTGGAACTAAATCTAATACGGATAGTGGTATTTTTTTATTATTCATAATCTTCTCCATTTAAAAGAGTAGTATATAAGAATTTTCTTTTACTATGATAGAACAAAAGTATTATAAGCTTGCCTAAAAATGCAAATTTTGGAATTTCTTTTTAAACCTATGCATTCCCAAGCTGGAGCTTGGGAATGAAAAAGAATTTTTTCTTATGTATATTTTTTAATAAAATCTTTTAGAGCTAATGCCCGTAAATTTGCTTCTTCACATTTAGAATAGATTTCCACTTCCCCAAAATTTTTTAATTTATCAATAAAAGAAGAATTCATTTTCTTTTTAGTAACAAATTGATGTTCAATCACCCAAAAATATAAATTATAACCTTTATTTTTAAGTGAATTTAAAATTTTAATTGTTTCTTCCTTACGGTTTTTCCCTTTTAAATTAGGTTTTTCTCCAAAATTAGGACAAAAAGCCGCAATTATATTTGGATTAATTTCAGCATTTAAATTTTCCATAAAAGTACAATAGCTTTCTGAATAATCATCATTGGACATACGTCTAATAAACCAATTAATATCATTAATTGTATAAGTTTTTACATAACGACTATCATTAGTTAAACATTTTAAGGTTTTAGATTTCCCCCAGTTACTATGACCAACAACAAATATAATCTTTGACATATATATCCTTTAATTCAAAAAATTTATTACTATTTCAAGTTAGATTTTATTCTTTTATTATCAACAAAAGTAATTTAATAAAATACTAAAAACAGAGATTATTCTATCATAAAAAGTTTTCCTTGTTCCCAACGTCCCCGTTGGGAATGCATATAAAAAATAAATAAAACAAGAGAAATAGAAATAGGAAAAATTAGATATAAAAATTTTGATTAAAGTATACATTCCCAAGCTGGAGCTTGGAAACGAAAAAAATCAATCTAAACTTTTTATAATCAAACCCTTTAAAACCTCATTTATTTTTTCAGCGATTTTATCGCCGTTTTTAAAAGTTTTATATTTTTTATATGAGATGAAATTTTCATTTTTACTATTTTGATAAACAGACAAACCAAGTGGGCAGTAGTTTATGTTATTGAAATTCTCTTCTACCATTTGCAAAGTGAAGCTACTTTTACAAATACCCAGATTTATTCCCTCTTTTAAAACACCTTTTTTTTCAAGTAGAACTGCTACTTCATTTGTAGATTTTGCAAGATTTAGTTCATAAACTATTGTAAAACCCTCAAAATTTATCTCATCTTTTAGGTTTAGTAAATTCTCTTGAAAAGTTCTATTATCTGTTTTAATTATAAAAATATTTTCATTCTCAATTATTTCATAATTGGCTTTTAAAAAAGAGCATAATAGAAAAAGGCTCAAGAGAATTTTTATCATTTTTTACACTTCATTTCAAATGGAGCAATTCCCATAGTATCTAAATCAGTGATTGGATGTAAAAATCCATCTTGTGGAGAAGTCGAGATTAATGCCCTTGGTTGAATTAAAGAAATAGGCATTCTTAACTGTCCATTATAATCCCTAAAAGATAGTTTTCTTCCCATATATGCCGCCACATCAAAATCATCTGAATAGATAAAATCAAGATTTGTTTTAAAATCAGCTGTTTTTGTTTTCATAATTGAGCTTATAATTGTTCGTACAGCTACCCAATTTGAAAAGTCTTTTGATTCCATCCATCTTGAAGCAAAACCTTCAAATCTACTTTGCATTTGAGCGGCTCCATTTGATTCTATTACTTTATTCCAAGTAACTGGAGTTAATCCTTGAGTTCCAGCAACTGGTCTTGGAAGCCAAGAGTTAAAATAAATAGACTCTCCAAAATCTCCATAATAATCAGCAACTACAATCACATCATAATCTTTTGCTTGGGTAAATACTGGAAACTCATCCGTTGCTCTTCTTCTAATATCTGTATTGTTTTCCCAAACTTTCTCTTTTACGATATTTGCACCAAACTTTTTAACGGCTCTTTTTATATCGTCACTTATTTGAATATCTTTTGGATTTTTTCCACTAATTAAAAAAATGTTTTTAAAATCTCTTTTTACTAAAAACTGAACCAATCCATCGTAAAGCATAGCATTACTAGCAATCGTATGAATTAGATTTTTATTACAATAATCTCTTCTTAAATCTGTACTTTGACTTCCTGCATTTATAAGTAAGGCATCTTTTGAAAGAGGATTAGCGATTAACTTTTTTAGAAGTTCATCTTCCACATTTAAAATTACATAAGAGTTTTTATTTTTTACAAACTCTTCAAAAGCTTGAATTAGTTCATTTTCATCATAAGATATTTTTGTGATTAGATTGTAATTTTGATTTAAAAACTTTGAACTCTTATTACTATCAATAACAGCTAACTGCGCTCCACTTAAACCTAAGTTTTTTGGCTCTTCAATTACATTTGATAATACAGGAGGTTTTTCTATTTTTTGTTCTAGATATAAAATATCTACATTTAACAGTTGGGCATTTGCATATGCGATTAATAGTAAAAAAAATAAAACGATTTTCATAATTTCTCCAATATATATTTTACAAAGTATATTAAAAAATTATAGCCTCAGTTTAGCAAAATTTTTACGCTAAATTCAGGCTATAAATCTAGTATACAATCATAAAAATATAATTGGAGAAGAAAATGAAGAAAAAAATATTATGTATGGCAATTATTACAAGTTCTTTACTTGCGGATACTATTTATGTTTCAAATGAAAAAGATAACACAATATCAGTAATAGATTCAAGCACAAATAAAGTAACAGACACTATAAAAGTTGGTCAAAGACCAAGGGGAATTTTATTAAATAGAGATTATTCAAAATTATATATATGCGCAAGTGACGATGATACGGTTCAAGTATTAGATTTAAAAACTAAAAAAATTGAGTATAACTTTCCATCAGGTGAAGACCCAGAACAATTTGCTCTTACTCCTGATGGAAAAGAACTTTACATTTCAAATGAAAATGATGCAATTGTAACGGTTGTTGATACAGCAAATAAAACAGTGTTAAAACAAATAGAAGTGGGAGTTGAACCTGAGGGTATGGCTGTTAGTCCTGATGGCTCTATGGTTATAAATACAACTGAGACTTCAAATTTTTTACATTGGATTGATACAAAAACTAAAGAGATAGTTCATAGTACTTTAGTTGATCAAAGACCAAGACATATTGAGTTTTCAAAAAGTGGTGATAGAGTTTGGGCCTCAAGTGAAATTGGTGGAACTGTAATGGTTGTTGATTCTAAAACAAAAGAGAGCATTGGAAAAATTAGTTTTAAGATTCCAGGAATCTTCAAAGATTTAATACAACCAGTTGGGATTAAATTAACAAGTGATGGGAAATATGCTTTTATAGCTCTTGGGCCTGCAAATCATGTGGCAGTTGTTGATGCACAAACATTTAAAGTAATCAAATATCTATTAGTTGGAAAAAGAGTTTGGCAATTGGCATTTTCTGAAAATGAGAAAAAACTTTACACTACAAATGGTGTAAGTGGAGATGTTTCAGTTATTGATGTGGATACTTTAACTGTAGAAAAATCAATAAAAGTTGGAAGATACCCTTGGGGATTAGCAGTAATCCCAAATAATAAATAAATATTAGGAAAAGAAAGATGAATATTCATCACAAATATATTCGTATTGTTAATACAAAAGAGTCAAATTTAGAAAGTGACATAAAACAATTATCAAGTGAGTTTACTCCAAAATTAGTTTTAGGATTTATTTCACCACATGTTGATTTTCAAAATGTATCAAGAAAAATAAAATCAGCCTTTGCAAAAGATGTAAAAATAGTATTAAGTTCAACAGCTGGGGAATTATGTACTTTTAATTTGAATGAAAAAAGAGATAGTTTATATAATGATGCAAGTAGTGTGTGGGATAATATTGTATTACAAGCTTTTAGTGATGAAATAATTGAGCAAGTTGAAATCTTAACTATTCCATTACATAGTGAAAATATTACAAATCAAACAATTTCACATAATGAAAGAATTGAAAAAATCAAAAATGAGATTGATAAACAAAAAATTCCATTTAAAATAAACCATGAAAATTGTTATGCTCTTACTTTTGTGGATGGTTTATCAAATAGTGAAAGTTTTTTAACCCAAGCTATATATGAAAGTGGAAAATTACCTTGTTTGATTGTTGGGGGAAGTGCTGGTGGAAAGTTTGATTTTAAAGATACATTTTTATTTAATAATGAACAAACTCTAAGACATAACGCAATAATTATTCTTACAAAACTAAAATCAAATATAAAATATGGAGTATTCAAATCTCAAAGTTGTGAAAAAACAAATTTGAGTTTTTTAGTTGCCCAATCAAATATGTTAAATAGAAGTGTTCAAAGTGTATTAAATTCAAAGGGAAATAGAATTGTAAATTTTGTAGATTCATTATGTCATCATCTAAATTGCAGTTTACAAGATTTAAAAACTGTATTAGCTGATTATACTTTTGCCATTGAAGTTGATGGGGAACTTTATATTAGGTCAGTTTCAAATCTTGATATAGAGAAAAAACAAATTTCATTTTTTTGTGATATTTCATTTGGAGATTTATTATATTTGGTAAAAAACAAAGAGTTTGTTTCTCAAACAAATATTGATTTTGCAAACTTTTCAGCAAGAAAAAAATCAAAACCAATTGGTGGAATATTAAACGATTGTATTTTAAGAAGATTATTAAACACAGCAAATCTAAACTCTTTAAAAACTTTTAATGATATTCCCCTTGCAGGTTTTTCAACTTTTGGAGAACTTTTAGGATTAAATATCAACCAAACTTTAACAGCAATATTTTTCTATGAAGTTGAAGATGAAAATGATTTTTATGATGAATATGTAGATAATTTTGTACATAAATATGCAAAATTTAGTGGATATTTTATCCAAAGAGAAATTCATAAATATCAACTTATCGCAAAAGTTAGAATGGCAGTAATTAATAGTCTAAAAGATGCCTTCCCACTTATAAAAGATATGGTTGAGATTTTAAATTATGTTTACGAAGACACAACTCAAACTAATAAATTAATTACTCAAATGACGAAAAAGTTTGAAGGTTTCTCAAGTGATATTTTAAGTAATGTAGAAACAAATTCAACTCTTGTTGAAAACATGGATAAATTAACAAAAAATGCAAGGGATACAAAACAAGTATTATCTTCAATTTCAAGTATTGCAATACAAACAAATCTATTAGCACTAAATGCAGCAATTGAGGCAAGTAGGGCTGGAGCTTTTGGAAATGGATTTAAAGTAGTTGCAGATGAGGTGAAAAAATTGGCATCAAAAACACAAGCTAGTTTAAGTGATAGTAATCACTCGGTTGATGTGACAATAAAAAGTGTAAGTTTAATTTCTGAAGATATTAAAAATGCAAGTTTAAAGTTATCAAATGTATCAGAAGATATGGAACAAATAAATGAAACCATAGGAAAAATACAAGAGAACTCAAATCATAGTAATAGTTTTATTGGAAATAAAAAAACAAGTTTTGAAAATCTAATTACAAGTATGAGTGTTATTGAAAAAATTCAAACACAGTTAGAAATATTAGAAGATAATTTTTAAAATGAAAAAAAATATCCTAGAACTAAAAAATGTAGATTTCTCTTATGGAAAAAAACAAGTATTAAAAAATGTCGCTTTAAATATAAAAGAAGGAACATTTAGTGTTTTATTAGGACTTAATGGTGCTGGAAAATCTACACTTTTTTCTTTGGTTACAAGATTGTTAAATCTTCAAAGTGGAAAGATCTTTATAAATGATTTTTCAATTCAAGACTATTCAAATGCACTAAAAGATATAGGAATAGTTTTTCAAGAACCAACTTTAGATTTGGATTTAACTGTAAAACAAAATTTATATTATTATGGTTCATTAAAAGGTTTAGGTTTTAAAGAGACAATCCTTTCTATAAATGATGAAATAGAAAAACTTGAACTTTTGGATGCTATGGATACGACAGTTCGAAATCTAAATGGTGGACATAGACGAAGAGTTGAGATTTTAAGAGCTTTAATAAACAAACCAAAACTTCTTTTACTTGATGAAGCAACAGTTGGACTTGATTTAAAAAGTAGATTTGATATTTTAGCTTATGTAAGAGATTTGGTTCAAACAAAAAATATATCAGTTTTATGGATTACTCATCTTTTTGATGAGGTAATTTTAGAAGATAATTTATCTATTATCAAAGCTGGACAAATTATTGATAGTGGAATAGTAAAAGATATTGTTTCTAAATATGAAAAAGAAAATTTAGTTGATACTTTCAACTTTTTAGTAAGGTAGAAAATGAAAAAATATATATCTTGTATGAAAGGGATTATCTACAAAGAGTTAATAAGATTTTTAAAACAAAAAAGTAGATTTTTCTCAGCACTTGTACGACCACTTTTATGGCTTTTTATTTTTTCTGTTGGATTTAAAACAGCTCTTGGTTTAGCAATCATTCCACCTTATGAAACTTACATTACTTATGAAACGTATATAGTTCCAGGACTTGTGGGAATGGTTTTACTTTTTAATGGAATGCAAAGTTCTCTAACTATGATATTTGACAGAGAAATGGGAAGTATGAAAATACTTTTAACTTCATATATAAATAGAAACTATTTGTTATTTTGTAAAATGTTTGCAACTGCAATTGTTTCAACACTTCAAGCTATTACTTTTTTAATTATTGCAAAACTCTATGGAGTTGAAATCTCTTATGTTGCTATTATTATTACAATTCCAATAATAATAGTTTCATCAATAATATTAAATGCTTTTGCTCTGTTTATTTCATCTGTTATTAAACAGTTAGAAAACTTTGCAACGGTTATGAATTTTGTGATTTTCCCAATGTTTTTTCTAAGTTCTGCTCTTTATCCACTTTGGAAAGTAAAAGACTCATCACTTTTGTTATTTAATATCTCATCTTTTAATCCATTTACATATATTGTAGAGGCTATTAGGTTCTCTTTATATATGAAATTTGATTTAGAATTGTTCATAGTTTTAGGAATTTCTTTTGTAATTAGCCTAATAATGGCCTTTGTTGGGTTTAAATCTAAAAAAATAAATCATAGCTAAACTTAGGCTATATTTGTTATGTATACTTTCGATAAGACAAATTTTTAGTTTGTTGCGACAAAAATTAAGGAGAAAAAATGATTAAAAAAAAGCTACTAACTAGTGCCGCTGCCGTTACACTTTGTGCCCTAATTAGCGCTCAAGCAAATAGTAACACAAAAAAGGTTACAGAACCATCATACAATCCAGTTACATATACTGAAATTGCAAATGATGCAAAAAGTACAAATGACGTTTTAACTTATGGTATGGGTCAACAAGGACAAAGATATTCTACTTTAGACCAAGTAAATAAAAAAACTATTAAAGATTTAGTTCCTGTATGGAATTTCTCTTTTGGTGGTGAAAAACAAAGAGGTCAAGAGTCTCAACCAATCGTTAAAGATGGTGTAATGTATGTTACAGCTTCTTACTCAAGAATTTTTGCTATTAATATAGCAACAGGTGAAGAGATTTGGCAATATGATTCACAACTTCCAGATGCAATTTTACCATGTTGTGACGTTATCAACAGAGGTGCTGCGATTTATGAAAATTTAATTATTTTCGGAACACTTGATGCTAAATTAGTTGCACTTGATAGAAAAACTGGAAAAGTAGTTTGGAAACAAAAAGTTGCAGATTATAAAGATGGTTATTCTATAACTGCTGCTCCTCAAATTGTTAATGACAAAATTATCACAGGTGTTGCTGGTGGTGAGTTTGGAATTGTAGGAAAAGTTGAAGCTAGAGATCCAAAAACTGGAGAAGTAATTTGGACAAGACCTACAGTTGAAGGTCACATGGGTTACTTAAATGGTAAAGAAAACGGAATCACTGGTGGTGAAGCTGGTAAAACTTGGCCAGGTGATACATGGAAAAATGGTGGAGCTTCAACATGGTTAGGTGGAACTTATGACCCTGATACAAACTTAATTTTCATGGGAACTGGAAATCCTGCTCCTTGGAATTCACACTTAAGACCAGGTGATAACTTATATTCATCTTCTAGACTTGCAATTAATCCTGAAACTGGAAAAATTGTTTGGAGCTTCCAATCAACTCCACATGATGGATGGGATTTCGATGGTGTTAATGAGTTAATTTCATTTGATTATAAAGACAAAGATGGAAAAACTGTAAAAGCAGCTGCAACAGCTGATAGAAATGGATTCTTCTATGTATTAAATAGAGAAACTGGTAAATTTATTACTGCAAACCCATTTGTTTCAAACATTACTTGGGCTAAAGGTATAGATAAAGATGGTAGACCAATTTATGTTGATGAAAATAGACCAGGAAACCCAGGAACTGAAAGCAAAGGAACTTCTGTATTCTCAGTACCTGCATTCTTAGGGGCTAAAAACTGGATGCCAATGGCATATTCACAAAAAACTAAAAATTTCTATGTTCCATCTAATGAGTGGGGAATGGATATTTGGAATCAACCAATTGATTATAAAAAAGGTGCAGCTTATTTAGGTGCTGGATTTACAATCAAACCAATTTTTGAAGACCACATTGGTTCTTTAAAAGCAATCGAGCCATTAACTGGAAAAGTTAAATGGGAATATAAAAACCCTGCACCATTATGGGGAGGAGTTTTAGCTACTGCTGGTGGACTTGTAATTACAGGAACTCCTGAAGGTAAATTATTAGCATTTGATGATGAAACTGGTGAAATTTTATATTCATTCCAAGTTGGTTCTGGAATCGTTGGATCTCCAATTACTTGGGAAGAAAATGGTGAGCAATATATCGCAGTTGTTTCTGGTTGGGGTGGAGCTGTTCCTTTATGGGGTGGTGAAGTTGCAAAACAAATCAAAAACATCAACCAAGGTGGAACTGTTCACGTATTTAAATTACATAAATCAAAATAGATTGATGTAAATCTTTTGAAAGGAGGACCAATATTATGAAATGGGAAAAACCAATGTTCGTAGACAATAGATTTGGATTTGAAGTTACAATGTACATTTGTCATGAGTAATAGTAAGTCTTAGTCAAATTTTTAATTTTAGTTAGTTTTAGTTTTTGTAAACCAAAGGGAAACCTTTGGTTTACATTTTACTAATTGAGTTTATTTTTATAAGTTCAATTAGTAAAATGAAGGATAGTTTATGAGAATAGAAGTATTAGGTTCAAGTGCAGGAGGAGGACTTCCTCAATTTAATTGTAATTGCCACAACTGTAAAGGTTATAGAGAAGGTAAAACTACAATTAAAAGAAGAACACAAAGTTCAATAACTATTAGTGAAGATGGACAAAATTGGGTTTTATTTAATACAAGTCCAGATATTTTAGAGCAAATTCATAATTCACCTTTTTTACATCCACAACAAAGACGAGAGACAAAAATAAAAGCAATCATTTTTATTGATGCTCAAATTGACCATACAACTGGACTTTTAATGCTTCGAGAGGGATGTCCCCATCCTGTTTATTGTACAAAAGAGGTTCACGAAGAACTAAATACTTCTTTCCCTTTATTTAAAATGCTTGAACATTGGGATGGTGGTGGAACTATTTATAATGAAATAGTTTTAAATAAAGCCTTTGAAATTCCAGTTATGCCAAACCATGAGTTTTATGCAATGCCTTTAATTTCAAACGCTCCACCATATTCTAAATATAGAGATAAACCAAGGGATGGAGATAATATTGGTGTTGTTGTTGTAAATAAAAAAACTGGAAAAAGACTTTTTTACCTTCCAGGACTTGGAGTTGTTCAACAACATATTATTGATGAAATGGCAAAAGCTGATGTTTTATTAGTTGATGGAACTGTTTGGACAAATGATGAAATGATAAAAAATGGTTTTTCTTCAAAACTTGGAACGGATATGGGTCATTTACCTTTAAGTGATAAAGGTGGATTGATTGAAATTTTAGACAAATTAGAAAAACCAAGAAAGATATTAATACACATAAACAATACAAATCCAATCTTAGATGAGGCAACACCTGAATATAAAGAACTTATATCCCATGGTATTGAAATATCTTATGATGGTATGAGTATAGAAATTTAATTTAATAGTAGGAGAAAAAAATGGCTGAGCTTTTAACTAAAGAGGACTTTGAAAAAAAATTAAGAGATATGGGAAGAATGTATCACATTCATCATCCATTTCATATTAGAATGTACAAAGGGGAATGTACAAAAGAGGAGATTCAAGGTTGGGTTGCAAATAGATTTTATTATCAATGTATGATTCCTATAAAAGATGCAGCGATTATGTCAAATTGTGATAGTTTAGTTGATAGAAGAAAATGGATAGATAGAATCACAGACCATGATAGTGTTGGTGGGGGAATTGAAGCTTGGTTAGAGTTAGGTGAAGCAGTTGGTCTTAAAAAAGAGGATTTGATTTCTCATAAATTTTTATTACCATCAGTTAAATTTGCAGTTGATGCTTATGTGAATTTCGCACGTCAAAGACCTTGGAAAGAAGCAGCAATGTCATCTTTAACAGAGATGTTTGCTCCTGAAATTCATCAACAAAGATTAAATACTTGGCCAGATAATTATCCTTGGATTGAACAAAAAGGTTTAAGATACTTTCAAAAAAGATTAAGTGAAGCAAGAAGGGATGTTCAACACGGTCTTGCAATTACACTTGAAGAGTTTAATACACCAGAACTTCAAGCAAAAGCAGAAACAATTTTACAGTTTAAACTTGATATTTTATGGACAATTTGTGATGCTTTATATTTAGCATACGAATTAAAAAGACCACCATATTTTAATTGTAAGTAATAAAATGAAAAAAATAAAATTAAATCCAAATTTCCAGTTTCAATGGGAAGAAAAACAAAACTGTTATGTGTTGTTATATCCAGAAGGAATGGTTCAATTAAATCAAAGTGCAGGTGAAATCCTGAATCTTTGTGATGGAAATAATAATGTAGAAGATATAAATAAAATCTTGTGCAAAAAGTTTGAAATAGAAGATTTAACACAAGATATAAATGCTTTTTTAGAAGAAGCACAAAATAGAAATTGGATAAGTTATGAATAATGAAATAAAACCACCTTTATGGATTCTTTTGGAGTTAACTCACAAATGTCCATTGGAATGTGCCTACTGTTACAATCAACTTGATTTTGCAAACACAAAAGATGCTATGAGCAAAGATGATTGGTTTAGAGTAATGGAACAAGCACGAGAGATGGGAGCTGTTCAGCTTGGAATCTCAGGTGGTGAACCTTTATTAAATAAAGATGTTGTAGAGATTGTAAAAAAAGCAAATGATTTAAAATTTTATACAAACCTTATAACTTCAGGAGTTGGAGCTCCAAAAGGAATAGTTGCAAAACTAAAAGAGGCAGGATTAAAAACTGTGCAACTTGGTGTTCAATCTCACGATAAAAATACTATGACTTTAATTACAAATAATAAAAGTGCCTATGATGAAAAAGTTGCTTTTGCAAAAGAGGTAAAAGATGCAGGTCTTCAACTTATTGTAAATACTTGTATTACTAGACAAAATATTCATCAAGTTGGCGATATTATAGAGTTTGCTGAAAGTTTAGGAGCAAATTATCTTGAAATTGCAAATATTCAATATTATGGTTGGGCATTAAAAAATGTGAATGCACTTTTACCAACACAAGAGCAAATTAGTGAAGCTAGAATAGTTACAAATCATTATAGAAATGAAAGAAAAGATATGAAAGTATTTTTTGTAGTTCCTGATTATTTCGCAACACGACCAAAAGCTTGTATGAATGGTTTGGGAACAACTTTTTTAACTATAAATCCTGATGGAATTGCACTACCATGTAATACAGCAAATACTTTACCTTTGGAATTTCCAAATGTAAAAGAGTTTTCCGTTGAACAAATTTGGAATGAATCGGACTCTTTTAACTATTTTAGAGGTGATAAATGGATGAAAGAACCATGTCGAACTTGTGACGAAAAAGAGAAAGATTTTGGAGGATGCAGATGTCAAGCCTTTGCCTTAACAGGTGATATGAATGCCACTGATCCTGTTTGTATAAAATCTCCAAATCATGGAATCATAAATAAAAAAATTGAAGAGAGTGTAATTCATTCAGATGATAAAATCATTTATAGAAATAGATTGAATTCTTTGACATTTAGTAAATAAATCTAATAAAACTTGAAAGACCTCACTCAGGTCTTTCAATCATATAACCACTTCCACGAATATTTTTAATAAAATCTTCTCTTAGCACAGTTTTTACTCTATTAACTTCTGCTCTAATTGTTGCATTATCAATATAATCATCATTCCAAACATAGGTTCTAAACATGTCATATTGCACTACTAAACTTCTATTTAATGCTAAAAGTTCGATTATTTGAAGTTGTCTTTTTGGTAAAATATGAGGTTCATTGTTATATAAAAGAGTCATATTCTCTGAGTCAAAACTGTAATGTTTAGATAATCTTTTATGTCTTTGGGGAACTATTCTTGTTTTTAAAATTTTATTGATTCGTAAAGTTAGTTCTTTTAGATGAAATGGTTTTTTCAAATAATCAAAACAACCTAAATCAAAAGCTCTTGAAATCTCTTCAATATCTATAAGCGCAGAGATATAAATAGTTGGAACCATTCTTTTTTGTTCATGCATTTTTTCTAAAATCTCAAAACCATCAATATCAGGAAGATTTATATCTAAAATTAGTAAATCAAACTTCTCTTTTTCAAGAATATCCAAAGACTCCATTCCTGTTTTTGCATTTTTAATTAAGTGTCCAGTAGATGAGATATATTCTGTAATCATCTCATTTAACATAATATCATCTTCAACTAATAAGATTTTCATAATACTCCTTTAAAAGTGTAAGTGAATGAAGCCCAATTTTCACCAGATTCTAGTTTTATTCCAACATTTTCTTCACTACAGATTCTTTTTACTAAATTTAATCCAAGTCCAAAACCTTCTTTTGAAACCTCTTCTCTATAATATTCTTCAAATATCTTTTGAGGGTCTAATATTTGAGCAGAACGACTCTCAATTATTAAATCACAATCACCTTTTGAAACCCTAAGAATTACATATATTGTTTCATTTGGTAGAGTATATTTAATAGCATTTGTAAGATTATTATCAACAATTCTTTGTAGTTTTATTTCATTAAAATTTAAAATAACTTCATCAAAGTTGCAAATAAATTCGAATTTTGATTTAAATTTTATAGCTGTTTGGGTATAAAAATCAATTCTACTTCTCATGAAGTCTTTAAAATTTATTTTATGCGTTGCTTGATTTACTTGGTCTTTTTTCACAAGATAACTTAAATCATCGTATATACCAAAGATATTTTTCATAGCTATTTCAATATTAGTTAAATATTTATTTTTTCCAAATTGAATCTCAAACATATCAATATTTCCCATTATAATTGACAAAGGAGTATTTGTTTCATGGATTGCATATTTTAAAAATTGTTTTTGAGAAGCTATTAGATTTTGTGCATATTTATTACCAATTTCTAACTCTTTTGATTGTTTATTATAATCTTCTGCTGATTGTTGAATCAAATGTGTAAGTGCTTGTAAACTTCTTGCATGGTCACTTAGTGCAGAATCTTGTAACTCTTTATCATTCTCCTCATCTTCATTTTCAATCTCTCTTTCACTAAGAGCTAAAACAGTTAGCGTTTGATTTAATAGTTCATTATGGTCATAGTGATGATAAAACTCTCCATAAGTAAAAAATCCTGCAGTTGTAGCAATTTGAGAAAAAGGACTTATCTCAATATCTATTAAATTTGGCATATATCTTCTTCTTGCCATACAAGCATAAATAAAAAATGATTCAGTATTTTTTATAGCACACTTATTAAATAGAGATTTTAAAGGATTATTCATCATTAGTTCAACATTTCCAAAACCTAATTTTACAATATCACCTTTGTGTAAGTTTCCTGCAAAACTCAAACTTCCATCATCATGTTTTGCTATAACTGCACGTGCTAGTGGAATATTATTTTTTTGTACAATTAAAGGAAATTCAATTCCCGTTGCTGGAAGTGAACGAGCTACATACTCTCCTAGATATTTTTTATAAAAATCTAAAGGTTTTAGTCCCGCAATTTTATAAACTCTATTTCCTTCAACTTCTTCAATTTCATGCTCAATTCCAATTGGCGACCAGTTAAAATTATATGCATTACATACTTTTAAATCATCTGAGTTAAAAGAGACTCCAACAGAACCCCTTGTTAATATATTTTTTTGTGATGATATGAAAGTTTGTGTAAAGTGAGCATTATCTCCTGCCATTCCACCTGAAACCAAAACTTTATTATTAATAGATGCTATACCATTTAAGAACTCTTCACCATTTGTTGTTTCACCATCAGTAAAGGTTAATAGTAGTTTTGTATTTTCACAACATAAAGCTTGCGCTAATAAAACTCCATTTTTAAAAGAGTCCTCTTCATCAATATGAATTGTTTTTAATGTAGTTTTTTCAAATGTTGAGATTGATATTACTGTTTTAAGTGTAGTGATTTCAGCATTATTTATTTCTCCATCTGTAGAAGAACCAATACAAATTGCATGTGGTAGTTGTTCTGTAAGAGTATTTAGTATTTCTTCTAAAATATTCTTTTTATCTCCACAAAATATTTGAACTAATACATTTTTTTCATTTTTAAATAATGAAAAATCTATCAACTCATCTAATGGTTTGTTATTTAGTGTGTAATTATATGTTTTCATAAAAAAATTGTAGCAGATATTTTAAAAAAATCAAAGAAAAAAAATCATTAAAAAGCTCGAAAATACGGTATTTTGTAACAATTCTTATCACCGCTATACTCATGCTATACTAAGGCTAAACTTACGCTATAAATGTCATGTAGAATTTCACTAAGAGAAAAGATAAGTTAATAAATTTAACGACTTTTTCCAAAATAAATAAACAAAAAAGGATATAAAAATGATCTATAGTAAACCAACATATAAAGCACAATATGAGAACTTCATTGGTGGAGAATGGGTTGCTCCTATTAGTGGTGAATATTTTGATAATATCTCTCCAGTTGATGGTGAAGTTTTAACAAAAATTCCAAGATCAAATGAAAAAGATTGTGAAGCTGCTATTTTAGCTGCAAATAAAGCATTTCAATCATTTAAACATACTTCAGTTGTTGAAAGAAGTAACTTATTAAATAAAATGGCTGATGCAATTGAAGCAAATTTAGAAAAACTTGCAATTGCTGAAACTTTAGATAATGGAAAAACTATTAGAGAAACTTTAAATGCTGACGTTCCTTTAGTTGTTGACCACTTTAGATATTTCGCTTCTGTAATTAGAGCAGAGTCAGGAACAGTTTCTGATTTAGATGAAAATACAATTTCTCAAGAAATTCATGAGCCATATGGTGTTGTTGCTCAAATTATTCCTTGGAATTTCCCATTATTAATGGCAGCTTGGAAATTAGCTCCTGCAATCGCTGCTGGAAATTGTGTTGTTATGAAACCAGCAAGTGCTACTCCAATGTCAATTTTATTATTAATGGAAGCAGTTCAAGATGTTTTACCAAAAGGTGTTATTAACATTATTAATGGTGCAGGTGGAAAAATCGGTAAATATTTATCAACTCATGAATTAGTTAAAAAAGTTGGATTCACAGGTGAAACTACAACTGGTCAGTTAATTATGCAATATGCAACTGAAAATATTATTCCTTCAACATTAGAACTTGGTGGAAAATCACCAAATATCTTCTTAGAATCTATCATGGACGCGGATGATGAATTCTTTGATAAAGCAATTGAAGGTTTAGTACTATTTGCATTTAACTCAGGAGAAGTTTGTACTTGTCCATCAAGAGCATTAATTCAAGAGTCAATTTATGAACCATTTATGGCAAGAGTTTTAGAAAGAGTTAAAGCAATTAAATTAGGTAATCCATTAGATACAGATAACATGATGGGTGCTCAATGTTCTTTAAATCAAAAAGAAAAAATTATGGAATACATCAAAATTGGTAAAGAAGAGGGTGCTGAATTACTAATTGGTGGAGATGTTTATGAATCTGAAACTAATCCAAATGGTTTCTATATTCAACCAACACTATTCAAAGGTCACAACAAAATGAGAATTTTCCAAGAAGAAATTTTTGGACCAGTTCTAGCTGTTACAACTTTCAAAGATGAAGAAGAAGCATTAGCAATTGCAAATGATACAATTTATGGATTAGGTTCAGGTGTTTGGTCAAGAGATGCTCATCAATTACATAAATTCTCAAGAGGAATTGAAGCTGGAAGAGTTTGGGTAAATTGTTATCATATGTATCCATCTCATGCATCATTTGGTGGATATAAAAAATCAGGAATCGGTAGAGAAACTCACATGATGATGTTAAACTCTTATAGACATACAAAAAATATTTTAACTTCATACAGTAAAAATAAATTAGGTTTCTTTTAGGATTTAATTCTAAAAGAAAGATACAAAAACCCATAGAAAGTTCTCCTCTATGGGTTTTTTTCGTTGTGTAAAGGATATAAAATGTCAACACAAAGAGTAGATGTAACACCTGCAGCTGCAGAAGTTATTGAAAAGTTAAAAGAGTTACATGGTGAATTAGTATTTAATCAAAGTGGTGGTTGTTGTGATGGAACAGCTCCTATGTGTTATGAAAAAGGTGATTTTCATGTCCCTAGTCATAATGTAAAAATGGGTGAAATATGTGGTTGTGAATTTTTTATAGATAAAGACCAATTTGAATATTTTAAACATTCATTTATTACAATAGATGTAAAAGAAGAAAAAGCTGCTTTTGGAAACTCTTTTTCACTGGAGATAGATTTAGGTTATCAGTTTATTACAAAATCAAGGATTTTTACTGATGATGAATATAGACAGTTATTAGAAGAAGAAAAATTACAATAAAAAAAAGGGGAAAGAGTTAAACTCTTTCCCCTTTTTAAATAGTAAAGCTAAAATTATAAAGCTGTTACGTTTTCTGCTTGAAGACCTTTTTCACCTTGACCAACTTCAAAAGTAACTTTTTGACCGTCATTTAATGAAACTCTTCCATAACCAGAATTGTTGATGTTTCTGTAATGTACGAATACATCTTTCCCACCATTTTCTTGCTCGATAAAACCATAACCTTTTTCGCTATTAAACCATTTAACTGTTCCGTTTACTAATGTTGCCATTGTAACCCCTTTTTTTTTAAAATACTTCATTTCTAAAGCGTTGAAGATATAAAATTGAGAATTCTTTAGATTGAGTGTGTACTTAAAACTAGCGTTACAAGAAAAACATAAACTATAGATGAACCCTAAACCATCTTTCAATGGAAACATTATAGCACAAATCTAAGAAAATATACTTTTTTGTTAGAAATTTGCAATTATTCCTATAATTGGCTACTTTTTAGATTCTTCATTTGTAACTAGAGCTAAATTTGTAAGACTATATTTTTGCAGTAAATCTAAAACTTTTACAACTCTTTCATACTCAACTTTTTTATCAATCCTTACTATAACGGCTTTCTCTTTGTTTTTTATAGCTTTTAGATTATCTTCTAAAGAAGCAAAAGATACTTCGATTCCTTTAATTGCCAATTTATCTTGATTTAGTTCGATAAAAATTTGTTCTTCATCTATTTTCATCTCTTTTGCATTTGAAGCAGGTAAATTAAGAACTAAAGCTAATTCTTCCTTTTTAAAAACAGAAGAAACAATAAAAAAGATTAAAAGAATAAATACAACATCTATAACAGGTGTTAAATCTAAACCTAAAGATTCTCTTCTTTTCATTTTAGTTTTGCCCAACTAACTCTTTTTTTGCTTTTAACTCAATTGAATCAATCATTGATATAAAGTGATTGTAAGCAATTTGGTGAGGAATAGCAACAATTAAACCTGCAATTGTTGTAATTAAAGCTATTGAAATTCCATTAGAGAAAATTGTAGGATCACCTAAACCATTTTGAGTTATAGCTTCAAATGATTTATAAACTCCAACTACTGTTCCTAAAAGTCCAAGAAGTGGAGAAATAGTTGCAATGTTTTTTATAATAGTTAAGCCTGATTCTAGTTTTTTAACTTCATATTCAATTTGAGATAAAACTGATGAATTAATTGTTACTTTGTTTTTTATTTTACTAATCATTGCATTTTTTCTTGGAAGTGTTAAAAATTTCCATAAAATAATAGTAAACCCAATTATGTTTAATACAATTAATATATAAACAATAATTCCACCCTTATCAATATAACTCATTAAATCCATGTAAACCCCAATTATTTTTTCGTATTGTACAAAATTTTTGTTAATAGATGGTACAATTTTTCCTATGAACTACACAAATTCACCAATTCAAAAAATCACTTTTAATAATCAAAAATATTTTATAAAAAGAGATGATTTATTACATAATGATTTTTCAGGAAATAAAGCCAGAAAATTTTACTACTACTTAATCAATGATTTTGCAAATATAAAAAAGATTGTTTCTTTTGGTTCTGCCCAATCAAATGCAATGTATTCATTATCTGTTTTATGTAAGATAAAAGGATTAGAGTTTGATTATTATGTTGACCACATTGCTTCTTATTTAAAAGAGAATCCACTTGGAAATTATAAGTTTGCTCTTGAAAATGGAATGAATATAATAGAAAAAGATTTGCCAAATTTTTTTGATGAAAAAACTTTATTTATAAGTGAAGGTGGAGCAGTTGAACAAGCAGCACTTGGAATTGAAGTTTTAGCAAATGAGATAAAAACTTGGGCAGATGAAAATGATATTAAAAATTTAAAAGTTTTTTTACCAAGTGGTACAGGAACAACTGCACTTTATTTACAAAAATATCTTCCCTTTGAAGTATTAACTTGTGCTTGTGTTGGAGATGAAGATTATTTAAAAAAGCAATTTTTAGCTCTTGAAAAAGATAATTTTCCAACAATTCTACAAAGAGAAAAGAAATATCATTTTGGAAAACTTTACAAAGAGTTTTATGATATTCATAAAGAATTATTAATACAAACTAAGATTGAATTTGATTTACTTTATGATAGTTTAGGTTGGATTATTTTTGAAAATTATGTAAATAGTCAAAAAAACAGAGGTTATACTTTTTTATATATTCATCAAGGTGGAGTAATTGGAAATATTTCAATGTTAGAGAGATATAAATATAAATATGATAAATAAAATATTTATTTAATTTTTAATAAAAAAAAGATAGTATCCGCCCATGTTATCAAAAAAAGAAATAAAACTTATAAAACTTATTAAATATACACCTGTTTTTATTGTTGGAATTATTTGTTTAATTATTACTATACTTTTATCTATTGAAAAAAATGTCTCACTAAATAAAGAGTTAGAAACCCTAAGAAAAGACTATTTGGAAAGAAACAGAGAAGTAATTAAAAATGAAGTAGACAAAGTTTACGATTATATTTCACACCAAAAATCAATCAGTGAAGATGAATTAAAACATAATTTAAAAATCAGAGTTTATGAAGCTTATAATTTAGTTAATTACATATATGAAAAATACAAAAATAAAGAGACTAAAGAACAGATAATTACAAGAATTAAAGACTCTTTAAAAGCTATTAGATTTAATGATAATAGGGGATATTTTTATATTGATAGTTTAGATGGAATTAATATTTTTCATCCTATTCGTCCAGAACTTGAAAACCATTCAATCTTAAATATAAAAGATGAATTTGGGAATTCTGTTTTAGGAGATGTGATAAATAATGCAAAAAAATCAAATGAATCATATACTACATATTATTGGGGAAAGCCTGAAGATTTAAAAAATAAATACAAAAAAATCACCTTTAATAAAGTTTTTGAACCATATGGCTTTATTATTGGAACTGGCGAGTATGTGAATGATTTTGAAAATATTGAAAAAGAGGAAATTCTATCTTACATTTCAACTATTAGATATGATAAAAATGGTTATGTTTTTGTAATAGATGAAAAAGGTACTTATTTAACTCATATTGAAAAATCATATATTGGCTTAAATAGAATTAATCTAAAAGATCCAAATGGTTTTATGATTACAAAAGAGATTTTAAATTTAGCACTTAATGAAAAAGGTGGATATTTAAAATATGTTGGAACAATAAAACCTGAAACAAAACTTCCTGCTGAAAAGATTACCTACGTAAGAGGTTTTAAAGATTGGAATTGGGCAATTGCAACAGGATTTTATACAGATGAATTAGAAAAACAGATTTTTGAAAAAGAAATAGAGATAAAAGATAAATATGCAAATAAATTAAAAAATCTACTTTTTATAAGTTTAGTGTTAACTGGAATTTTTTTAGTTATCTCTTTTTATATTTCAAGAAAATTAGAAAAAAGATTTTATAAATATAAACAACAAGTTCTTAATCATGTTAAACAAGATAGGGAAAAAGATACTATTTTAGCTCAACAAGCAAAAATGGCTGCAATGGGTGAAATGCTTGAAAATATTGCCCACCAATGGAGACAACCACTTAGTTCAATTTCTACTATTTCAACTGGAATAAAAATACAGTATGAGTATGCAGATGTAAATAAAGAAGATGTTATAAAATCAATGAGTACGATTGCTACTACAACAAAATATCTATCTCAAACTATTGATGATTTTAGAGATTATTTTAATCCACAAAAAGAACCAACTTTTTTTAACTTAAAAACTATTTTTGAAAAAGTTTCTGATTTACTTGAACCACAGTTACATTTAAAAAATATTCAAATTATAAAAGATATTGATGATGTTTATATTTTTGGAATGGAAAATGAATTTTTACAAGTAATAATAAATCTTTTAAATAATTCAAAAGATGAATTTGAAACAAAAGAGTTCGAAAAAAAATATATTTTTATTGATACAAAAGTTACAGAAGATGAAATTTCTATTATTTTAAAAGATAATGCAGGTGGAATAGATGAAAAAATAATTGATAAAGTTTTTGAGTCATATTTTACAACTAAACAAAAATCAAAAGGAACAGGAATAGGTCTTTATATGTCAAAGCAGATTATTGAAAAACATATGAAAGGTTCTATTACTGTTTCAAATGAGAGTTATATTTACAAAGAAAAAAGTTATACAGGCGCAAGATTTTTAATAACTTTTGTTCAAAAAAAGAAAGAAGAGATTATTTAAAGTTTTTAGCAAACTCAATAAAATCTTGTTCTTTTAATGCTTTTGCATAAAGCCAACCTTGGATTTCATCACAATTTTCTAAAGCTAAAAATTCTTTTTGATTTGGTTTTTCTACACCTTCAGCTATAACTTTTATTCCTAATCCTTTTGCTAGGGCAATAATTGTTTTTGCAATTGCTATATCTTTTTGACTTTGAGGAATTTCAGCAATAAATGATTTATCAATTTTTAGTTTGTCAATTGGAAATTGTTTTAAATAACTCAAAGATGAATACCCTGTTCCAAAATCATCAACTGATAATTGAACACCAATCTCTTTAAGATTTTTAAGAATTATTATAGATTCTTCAATATTTTCCATAATAAAGCTTTCTGTTAATTCTAATTCTAAAAATCTTGCATCTAAATTAGTTAATTTTAAATTATCAAGAACAGTTTTATAAATATCACTATGTTTAAATTGAATAGAAGATATATTCACAGCAATTTTACCATCTTCTAAAAGATTCATTTCATGAAGTTTTTTCATAAATGAACAGGCTGTTTTTAATACAAAATCACCTAAAGGAATAATTAGTTTTGTCTCTTCTGCATGGGGAATAAAATCATCTGGAGAGATAAGTCCCAAACTTTTGTGATTCCATCTTAAAAGGGCTTCTGCACCTATGATTTTATTTGTTTTAATATCAATTTGTGGTTGATAATAAACTTCAAATTCATTATTTTTAATAGCATCACTTATCTCTTGTTTCATAACTATTTTTTCAAATATCTCACTTGTCATCTCTTCTTTATAGAATTGATATTGATTTCTTCCTGCGTTTTTTGCACTATACATAGCTGTATCCGCATGTTTGATTAAATCTTCACCATTTAATCCATTGTTTGGAAAAATAGAAATACCCATACTAATTGTTGTATCAAATAGATACTCTTCTAATTTTATGGGTTCAAGGAAATCACTTAGTATTTTTTTTGCAATTTTTTCAATATTTTTTCGTTCAAGAATATCTTCAATAACAATAATAAATTCATCTCCACCTATTCTTGAAATAGTGTCATTTTTTCTAACATTTTTTTCTAATCTTTGAGCTACTAAATTAATGATTTTATCGCCAATTGAGTGACCATAAGAGTCATTTATTATTTTGAAATTATCAATATCAATAAAAAATATTGCTAATCTTTGAGATAATTCATTACATTTTTCTATAGATTTATTTAGTCTTGCATTTAAAAGTAATCTATTTGGCAGATTTGTAAGTGGGTCATGGTGAGCTAAATAATCTATTTTTGCAGTTGAATTTTTAATTTTTGTAATATCAGAAAACAAAGCTACATAATTTAATACTTTCCCATTTGAATCTTTTGCAACACTTAAATTTAACCATTCAGGATATATTTCTCCACTTTTTTTACGATTCCAAATTTCACCTTTCCATGAACCATTTTTTTGTAATTCATGCCATAAATTTGAATAAAAATCTTTGTCGTGTTTTCCTGATTTTAATATTCTTGGATTTTGATAAATTACTTCATCAAGTGTATAACCAGTAATATTTGAAAAGGCATTATTTACTGAAATGATTTTCCCTGTTTCATCAGTAATTATAATCCCCTCAGTTGTGTTTTCAAAAACTATATCAGATAGTTTTAGCTTTTTTTCTATGATTTCTTCTTGTGTAATATCTTTAAAAATACAGTGGGTTCTGATTTCATCATTTATATTAGAGATATTTCCTGTAAAACTAGCTAGAAATACTTCATTATTTTTCTTTTTAATTTTTATATGTTCATTTTCAACATGTTTCTCTTTTAGAAAATTCTTAAATATCTCTTTTAATCTTTCAAATGTTTCATCTGAAAAATGAAAGAATTTTTGGCCAATTACTTCATCTTTTTCATAACCAGTAATTTCAAGCCATTTTCTATTTACATTACAAACAACACCTCTATCATTTAATGATTGATAAGGGTATGGAGCTTCCTCATATAAAAATTTGAATTTGTTCTCTATCTCTTTATTTTTATTTGCAATTTCTGTGATATTCGTAAATAGAAGTTTAATTATTGAATTCTCTAATAAAACTGTATTTAAAACAGTTAATTGAAATTGATTATTTTTTATCTCAAAAATTTCATTATTGTCAAAGGAATCAGTTTTTATTTTTCTATAAATATCTTCCCATTTTAAAGATGGAATAATTGTTGTAATATTTTTGTCTATTTCTATATCAAATAAATCAGAAGCTTTTTTATTAAACCAATAAATAATTTGTTCGTCATCATTATCAAAAAGTTCAATAACTGCTTCGTTTAATGAATTAAAAGTATTTTTTACATCTTTTAGTTTTGATTCTAAAAATAGGTTGTAATTTCCCTTTATATTATTTAAAATATCTTTAGAAGTAATGATAAAATACTCTTTTGTTTTTTTACTAAAAACTATTGCTCTTCTTATCTCATTTACTTTCATTTTGTTTACTACATCAAATAAAAGTTCATCTTCATCAAAACAGATAAGATTTTTGTGCATATATTCTTGAATATTTAGGTTTGAATCAATATGCTTTTGAGCAAGATTTATAACATCACTCTCTGTTAAAATTCCAATAGGTTCATTTTTATCAAAAATCAAAATAGAACCAATATCTTTTTGTGTCATTAAATCTATAACATTTTGAATATTTGCTTCTTTTTGAACATGAATTGCTTTTGAATTGTTTTTTATTAACTCTTTTGCTTTTATATTAGTTTTAAATAAATCTTGTTCAAATTGGAAAATTATTTTTTCTTGAATGATACAACCTAAATAATTATCATCTTTATCCAAAACTAAAACTCTTCTAATATTATGATTTAACATTAATCCTAAAACATAATCAATTTTTCTATTTTGTTTACTTGTAATTAATATCTTATTAGCAAAATCAAAAGCTTTTAAATTTAAATTTTCATGTTTAGCATATAAAAATAGAATATCTCTTTCTGTAATAATTCCTACAGGTTTTTTTTCTTTTAGTAGAACTGTATGTTTTGTTCTATTTTTTATCATAAAGTCTAAAACTTCTTGTAACGTAACATCACAATTTATTGAATCATTTATTTGTGAAATTAACTTAATTAAGGCCATTTTTATCCTATTTCTAGAGAGTTTTTAAGACGTGATTTTATCTAACTCTAGCCCAATTTAAAGTAAATAGAGTAAATTTTGGTATAAAAATTTACATAACTTTAGATATAATCCCAAACTATGAAAAAGAACAATATAATATTAATAGGTTTTATGGGTGTTGGTAAGGGTACAGTTGCTCGTGCTTTGGTTAAAAAATCAAATATGTTTGCAATTGATACTGATGATTTAATAGAAAGTATGGAAAACAGAAAAATCAAAAAGATTTTTGAAGTTGAAGGTGAACCATATTTTAGAGCCTTAGAAAAAAAGACTGCTTTATGGTTGGAAAAAAGTGTAAACAACACAATTATTTCAACTGGTGGTGGATTTTATAAGCAAGAAAATATAAACAAAATAGGAAAGGTTGTTTATCTAAAATCATCATTTCAAGGTATTCTAGACCGAATTAATGCTGCCCCAAATGCTGCAAATAAATTGAAAAAAAGACCACTTTTACAAAATATGGAAGAGGCAATCAAACTTTATAATTCAAGAGCAAAAGAGTATGAAAAAGTTGCAAAAATTATAGTTGATGTTGAAAATAAAGATATAAAAGATATTGTAAAAGAGATTTTAGGACAAATATAAATGAAAATAATTAATACAAAAGATGTAAATTTTAAATCAGAATTTGATGGAATTTTAGCTCGAGCTAAAAGTGACATCAAAGGTGTTTCAACAATTGTTATGAATATTATTGATGAAATTGTTCAAGAGGGAAACACAGCTTTAAAAAGACATATCGAAAAATTTGATAAATGGGAAGTTAAATCGGATGTTGATTTAATGATAAATCCAGATGATATGAAAAAAGCTTATGATAATATTGATGAAAAATTAAGAGATGCTTTACATATAGCTTTTAATAGAATCAAAACTTATCATGAAAAACAACTTCCAAAATCATGGATAGATTTTGAATCAAATGGAACTATTTTAGGTCAAAAAGTAACTCCTGTTGATAGAGCGGGGCTTTATATTCCAGGTGGAAAAGCAGCATATCCAAGCTCACTTCTAATGAATGCAATTCCAGCAATTGTAGCAGGTGTAAAAGAGATAGTTGTTTGTACTCCAACACCTGATAATGAAGTAAATGAACTTTTACTTGCAGCTTGTCACTTATGTGGAATTAAAAAAGCTTATAAAGTTGGAGGAGCTTCAGCAATTGCTGCTATGGCTTATGGAACGCAAACTATTCCAAAAGTTGATGTAATTACGGGCCCTGGAAATATTTTTGTTGCAACTGCAAAAAAACTTGTTTTTGGTGAAGTAAATATTGATATGATTGCAGGGCCTAGTGAAATTGGTATTTTAGCTGATGAAACAGCAAAACCTCACTATTTAGCAATTGATTTATTATCTCAAGCAGAACATGATGAAATGGCAAGTTCTATTATGATTACAACTTGTGAAGAAGTTGCACAATTAACAAATAATGAAGTTGAAGAGTATTTAAAAAATCTAAGTAGAGAAACAATTGCTAGAAAATCAATTGAAGATAGAGGTGCAATTATAGTTGCCTCTTCAATGGAAGAAGCACTTGAATTAATGAATGAAATAGCTCCTGAACACTTAGAAGTAATGACAAAAAATCCATTTGAATTATTGCCATTTATTAAACACGCAGGTGCAATTTTCTTAGGTGAAAATACTCCTGAACCAATAGGTGATTATTTAGCTGGTCCAAATCACACACTTCCAACGGGAAGTACAGCTAAATTTTATAGTCCTTTAAATGTAGAAAATTTTATGAAAAAAAGCTCAATTATTAATTTTTCAAAAAATGCAATAAATGAATTGGGTGAAGCATGTGCTTTATTAGCAGATACAGAAGGATTAACAGCCCATGCAAAAGCTGTTAGAGTTAGATTAGAAAATAAATAAATTAAGGAAATATAGATGTCAATGTTTGGAGATTGGTTTACAGAAGATGAAGATGATATTTTTATGGGAAGTCCAAAATCTAAATTTTTTGATGTTTCTAGGGAAGCTTCAAAAGATATAGTGGAAGAAGAGATTGACAAGATTGTTGAAAAATTAGCCGTTTTAGAGATGATAATTTCTGAAAATAAAGATGAAAACTTTGATATTAATGAATATATCAAAGAGTACACTTTGGAAAATTATGAAAAAGTAAAAGCAATGAAAAAAGGTCTTTATGTTGAATTTACAGGTGAGATAATCTGTAGATTAGACTCGTAAGGCGTAAAAAGTGGAAGAGTTACAACAAGTAAAAGAACAAATAAAAAAATTTGTAGAAGTTTGTAATCATCAAAAAAGTTTAGAACTTTTAGATAAGTTAGCAACTGGAAAAATGTTAAGGTCTAAACTTATTTTGAAAATTGCTGGAATAAATGAAGAGAGTATTAAACTTTGTGCCGTTGTTGAGATGATTCATGCTGCATCACTTTTACATGATGACGTAATAGATGAAGCAGATACAAGACGTGGTCAGCCTAGCGTTAATGCACTTTATGACAATAAAACTTCTATTATGTTTGGAGATATTTTATACTCACGTGCATTTACAGAACTATCTCAAATGGATAAAAAAGTTGCATACACAATTTCAAATGCTGTAACACTTCTTAGTATTGGTGAAATGATTGATGTTGATTTAACAAATAGTTTCAACAAATCTTATGATTTATATCTTGATATGATTTATAAAAAAACAGCTTCACTTATAGAAGCAGCTGCAAAAGCAGCTGCAATAATAGCTGGGCTTGATGAAAATAAATATGCCTTATATGGTAAAAATCTTGGACTTGCTTTTCAAATGGTAGATGATATTTTAGATATTACACAAGATAGTGCAACTTTAGGAAAACCAGCAATGTTAGATTTTGTTGAGGGAAAAGTTACAATTCCATATTTATTACTTCACGAAAGAGTTGAAGATAAAGCAAAATTAGAATCATTATATAAAAAAGAGTTAACGCAGGATGAGAGTTCTTGGATAAAAGAACAAATGCAAATCACAAATGCTTTAAATGATTCAATTTTACAAGCAAAAGCTATTGGAAATGAAGCTATAAATGCTGTAATTGATGAAAAAGATAGCCAAACATTAGTAATGATTATGAAAGCTATGATAGAAAGAGAGTTTTAATGAGTTATTTAGTAATTAGTTTTTCTCATAAAAATATTGATATAAAAATGAGAGAAAAACTAGCTTTTAATAGCGAAGAAGATAAAGAGAGATATTTAAAACAAATATTAGAAAATGAATATACAAAAGAAGCTGTAGTTTTATCAACTTGTAATAGAGTTGAGATAGTTACTAGATCTTTAAATGTAAAAAATAGTGCAAAAAATATTATAGAAAAATTATCTACATATTCAGGTTTAGATTTTGATACATTATATGAAAGAGCAGATATTTACGATAATGATGGAGCAGTTCATCATCTTTTCTCAGTTGCATCTGCTTTGGATTCTTTAGTAATTGGTGAAACACAAATCGTTGGACAATTAAAAGATGCTTTTAGATTTTCACAAGCAAAAGGACACTGTTCTACAAATATTACAAGAGTTATGAATTATGCTTTTAAATGTGCTGCAAATGTTAGAAATGCTACAAGTTTAGGAACTGGTTCAGTTTCAGTTGCATCTACTGCTGTTGCAAAAGCAAAAGAGATAATTGGAAATACAAAAGGTGTAAAAGCACTTGTTATTGGTGCTGGTGAGATGAGTGAACTTACAATAAAACATTTGATTTCATCTGGTTTTGATGTAGTTCTTACAAGTCGTGATATGAAAAAAGCTCAAATTTTAGCAGACACTTTCGATGTAAATGTAAGTGTTCAACCTTATAGTGAATTATCAAATCTACTTGCAACAACTCCAGTTATGATAACAGCAACTTCAGCTCCATATCCAATAATCACAAAAGAGAATGCTCCTAGTTCTTCAATAGCTAGATATTGGTTCGATATTGCAGTTCCAAGGGATATTGATGAAAATATATCATTGAGTGGATTAGAAGTTTTTACAGTTGATGATTTACAAGATATTGTAAATGAAAATATGAGTTTACGAGCAGAACAAGCAAAAACTGCATATGGAATAGTTAGCCGTATGTCAATGGAATTTTTTGAGTGGTTAAAATCTTTAGAGATTGAACCAGTGGTAAAAAATCTTTATTTAAAAGGTGAAACAATCATCGATAAAAAAGTTAAAAATGCCATAAAAAAAGGTTATATTAGAGCTGATGAAGAAGAGAATATTAGAAAACTTTGTCAAACAGTAATTACAGAATATCTACATAATCCATCAAAACAATTGAAAGATATTTCAAAAAATATGGAGTGTGATGTTGTTGTTTCAACTGTTCAAAATATGTTTGGATTAAGTAACGATTCAAATGTCTCAAATAAATATAAATGTGATCATATTACAAAAAATTAAAATAGGAAAATAATCAATGAAATTTAGCAGAATGTTTATCCCAACTACAAAAGAGACTCCAAATGATGCCTCTTTACCATCTCATCAATATCTAATTAGAGGTGGATTTATAAATCAAGTTGGCGCTGGAATTTATAACTTTATGCCATTAGGAAAAATTGTTCTTGATAAAATTAGAGCAGTTGTAAAAGATGAAATGGATAAAGCAGGAGCAAATGAAGTTCAATTAGGTTTTGTAACACCTACTTCTTTATGGGAAGAATCAGGACGAGCAAATACTATGGGTTCAGAGATGCTAAAATTCAAAGATAGAAAAAACACAAGTTTTGTTTTATCTCCTACAAATGAAGAAGCAATTGTTGATTTAGTTAGAAATAGAATTACTTCATATAAAGATTTACCAGTTAATCTTTATCAAATAAATACGAAATTTAGAGATGAAGCAAGACCTAGATTTGGTCTTATGAGAGGAAGAGAATTTTTAATGAAAGATGGATACTCTTTTCACTCATCAACTGAAGATTTAGTTAGAGAATTTAATCTAATGGAATCAACATATAAAAAAGTTTATACAAGACTTGGACTTGATTTTAGGGTTGTAGCAGCAGATTCAGGAGCAATTGGTGGAAGTGGTTCTAAAGAGTTCCATGTTTTAGCAAATAGTGGTGAAGATACTATTGTTGTATGTCCAGATTGTGAATATGGTGCAAATATTGAAGCAGCTGTGAGAAAACCAAGACATTTTAATGCGTGGTTCGAAAATACAAATGCTCTTGTTGCTACAGAAAAAGTTTTAACTGAAAATTTAAAAACTATTGAAGATGTGGCAAATTTCTTAAGTATTTCAAAAGCTCAAACAATTAAAGCAGTTATAAAAAAAGCTATTTATACAGAAAAATCTGAAATAGTAGTTTTCTTTGTAAGAGGAGATGATGAACTTGAAGAGACAAAAGCTTGTAATGCTGTAAATGCTTTAGAGTTAATGGATGCAAATGAAGATGAAATAACTGACGCTGGTTTAGTTGCTGGTTATTGTGGACCATTTGGATTACCAACAAAAATTAATTTTGTTATTGATTTAGAAATTAAAGGTGAAGTTGGATTAGCTTGTGGTGCAAATGAAGAGCATTATCATTTAATTAATACTGATTTATCGTCATTAAAAGATGTAAAATATTATGATTTAGTAGCAGTTCAAGAGGGTAATTTATGTTCTTGTTGTGGTGGAAAACTTCAATACACAAAAGGAATTGAAGCTGGACACATTTTCCAACTTGGAACAAAATATTCAGAAGCTATGAATGCAAACTTCTTAGATGAAAATGGAAAAGCAAAACCATTTATTATGGGATGTTATGGAATTGGAGTTTCAAGATTAGTGGCAGCTGTGATTGAGCAAAATCATGATGATAAAGGTTGCATTTGGACAAAAGAGACAGCACCTTTTATGGTTGATATTATTGTTTCAAACTCTAAAAAAGAAGAAGAAGCTAAAGCTGGTGAAGAAATCTATGAAAAATTAAATAGAGCAGGAATTGATACAATATTAGATGATAGGGTAAATGCTAGATTTGGTTTTAAAATGGGAGATTTTGAATTAATTGGATTTCCATATGCCGTTGTAATTGGTAAAAAACTACCAGAGGGGTTTGTGGAAATTGTTGATAGAAAAACATTAGAAAAAATAGATGTAAAAATTGAAGATGTTCTTTCTAAAATAGTGGAGTTAATCAAATAATTATTTAAATGTTATCTCTTCCCAAAATATTAGAAGATATTTTAAAAAACTTACAAGAATTAGGAGCAACTCCAATTCTTGTAGGTGGTTGTGTTCGTGATCACTTTTTAAATATTCCTGTAAAAGATTATGATGTTGAAATCTTTGGAATAGACTGCTTTGAGACTATTGAAAAATCCCTGCAAAAATTTGGTTCAGTTAAATTAGTTGGAAAATCATTTGGAGTTTTAACTCTAAGAGTTAATGAATATGATTTTGATTTTGCACTTCCACGGACCGAAAAAAAAATTGGAAATACTCACCAAGATTTTGAAGTTATAACAAATGCTAAGCTAAGCTTTAAAGAAGCCGCTATTAGAAGAGATTTTACAATTAATTCAATAGGATATGATTTTTTTAAACAAGAGTTTTTAGACCCTTTTAATGGAATAAATGATTTAAAAAATAAAATCATAAAACATATTGATGACAATACTTTTATAGAAGATTCTTTAAGAGTTTATAGGGCAGTTCAATTCGCTTCAAGATTTAATTTTGAAATAGATGAGAATACAAAAAAACTCTGTAAAGAAATTGTTTTAAATGATGAATTAAAATATTTAGCAAAAGAGAGAATTTTTGAAGAGTTAAAAAAACTTTTTCTAAAATCTTCAAAACCCTCAATTGGATTTGAACTTTTTCGTGAACTTGAAATTTTAAAATATTTTCCCGAATTAGAAGTTTTGATAAATTGTGAACAAGAGCCAGAATATCATCCTGAAGGTGATGTTTGGATTCATACAATGATGTGCCTTGATGAAATGGCTAGGATTTTAGAAGAAGAAAAAATAGAAGATGAATATAGAAAACTATATCTATTTTACGGAATTCTCTGTCATGATTTTGGAAAACCATTTTGTACCCAAGAGATAAATGGAAAAATAACTTCCCACAAACATGAGTCTTTGGGAATTGAGCCAACAATCTCTTTTTTATCAAAACTAACTAATGAAAAAAAGTTTATTGAAATTGTTTGTTCATTGGTAAAAAATCACTTAACACCATTTCAACTCTATTTGGCAGAATCATCTTTAAAAGCAATAAAAAGATTATCTCTAAAAGTAAATATTGAAGATTTATGTTTAGTTTGTTTGGCTGATTGTTTAGGTAGAACAATTTTAGATAAACAGAAATGCCCAAAGGCAACTTCTTGGCTTTTAGAAAAAGCAAAAGAGTTAGAAATTCACAATGTTGCAATAAAACCTTTAGTTTTAGGAAGAGATTTAATTGAACTTGGATTTAAACCATCAAAAGAGTTTAAAGAGATTTTAGAGTTTGCTTTTGATTTACAAATTGATGAAAACATGAAAAAAGAAGAGATAATAAAGAATATTATAAAAAAGTATTAAAATAACTGTTTTAAGGCACTTTTAAAATTAATATTATAGAATATGTCTAAATTAAAAGGAGAAAAAATGAAAAAAATTATTGGTTTAATTGCTGCAATTGGTTTAACTACTTCAATGTATGCAAATGAAAATACAGGTTGTGGATTAGGTTCTCTAATAATTAAAAATCAAAATACAGTTGCTTTACAAGTATTAGCAGCTACAACAAATGGAACTTCTGGAAGTCAAACTTTTGGTATCACAAGTGGTACATCAAACTGTGCTAAACCAAATAACTATGTATCAAATGACAAATTAAATAAATTTGTTTCTGAAAATATGGATGAATTAGCATTAGATATTTCTGCTGGTCATGGTGAAACACTTTCAACAGTTGCAAAACTTATGAATGTTGAAAACAATGCAGAATTCTCAGCTAAATTACAGGCTAACTTTTCAAATATTTATGCAAGTCAAAATGTAACTTCAGCTTCTGTTATTGATTCAATTGCTAAATATATGTAATTTTTTAAATGGAGGAGTTAAGTATTTATTACTTACTCTTCTATTCTCAAATCTTTGTTACTCTTCAGAAAATATAAACTCTTTTATTGAACAAACAAAACTTTATGAAAACCCTTATTGGTCAAAACTTTTACATTATAGAAATGGTGAAAGTGAAATAGATTCAGATAATTTTTTTATATCAAAAGATGGAAAAAGTGATTTAAAAAAAGAATTATTTGAAACTATAAACTCTTTAGAAAAAGGGGAAGATGATGTATTATGTAGATTTCCATTAAGAACACAATGGCTGAAACAAAATATTCCAGATTTAGAAAAAGAGATTGTTTCTTATTCTTGCCCAAAGTTAGATGAATATTTGAAAGTTGTTGATGCAAAATATGTAACAATGGTTTTTCCAACAGCTCACATAAACTCGCCAGCTTCAATGTATGGACACACTTTTTTAAGAGTTTCTTCCGATGAAGAGACCCCTTTAATTTCAAATGCTATAAATTTTGCTGCAAAAACAGATGACACTAATGGTTTAATTTTTGCCTATAAAGGTCTGTTTGGTGAGTATGAAGGAAGATATTCAATATTACCATATTATGAAAAAATCAAAGAGTATAATAACTTAGAACAAAGAGATATTTGGGAATATGATTTAGATTTAACACAAGAAGAGATAAATAGATTAGTTTTGCATAGTTATGAATTAAAAGATTCATATTCTGATTATTTCTTTTTTAAAGAGAATTGCTCTTATAATATTTTATGGTTATTAGAAGTTACAAGGGATGATTTAGACTTAGTTAGCCATTTTACTTTTAAAACAGTTCCTTTGGATTCTATTAAAATTTTAAATGAATATAATCTAATAAAATCATCAAAATATCGTTATTCAAGTATGAAAAAGATGAAAAATATTTTAGAAGAGAAAATCGAAAATAAAGAGTATTTAGAAGCTTTTGTTAATGAAAATGAACCTTTAAATGAGACTTTGAGTGAAGAAGATAAAATCTCTTATTTAGATTTTAAAATCTCTTATTTACAATATGAAAGAGCAAATAATAAGTATGAAAAAGATGAGTATTTAAAAAAATATTTACAACTATTAAAAGAGAGAAGTTCTTATAAAATAGCTTCAAACTATGATGTGAAAACTCCATTTAATCCACTGTATTCCCATGATTCTGCAAGAGCTTCATTTTTTTATGATTCAGCTGATAGTTTTGAATTTGGATTAAAACCAGTTTACAATGATATTTACGATATTAGTGATGGATATTTAGCTGGTGCTTATATTGATTTTTTTGATTTAAATTTAAAAAAAGAAAAAGATGAAAATATAAAATTAGATAGATTTACTTTATTAAAAATAAAATCTTTAGCACCAAGGGATATGTTTTTCAAGCCTTTATCTTGGGGAATTGATTTAGGATATGAACATTTTAAAGACCAAAGTGATTATTTGAAAATTAAACCAGAAACAGGGCTTACTTTTGGAAATGAAAAAGATTTTATTTATCTTATGATTGCTTCAAATGTTTATTATAAAGATAGTAATCAGTTATATTCTGCTGGTTCATCTTTCGGATTTGTGACAAATAGATTTGAAGATTTTAAAATAGGAGCTTCATACTCTTATGATAGATACAATAAAGGTCTTGAAAACAATCAATTTGAGGTATTTACAACTTATAAATTAGAACAAAATAGCGCGTTGAACATAAGATATTTAAATGATGATTTATATGAAAAAGAGCAAGATAGAATAAAAATAGGAATTTCTTACTATTTTTAGAAGATTAAAGAAAAAATTCTTTAATCTTTTTAAGGTCTGTAAATTCTATTTTGACTTCCATTTACCACGTGGAAAATATTTATATCATATTTTCTTGAATAGTATTTTAATAATAGATGTTGCAAAGTTGGTTCAATTGATGGAATAAACCATGCATTATTTGAAATAACAATCATATATTTTGTATCAGCTAAATTTTCAAATATTTTATCCGTTGTTGCTTCATAACAAATTGCATTTCTGAACTTCTCACCTTTGATTGTAAAATCAGTTGGTGTAGTTGCTTTTGAATAATCTTGTGCTCCATTATAAAAAATCTTATTTATAAAATCAACAAGAAACTTTGGAAAAGGTATCTCTTCTCCAAAAGGTACAAGAACAACTTTTTTGGCTATTTCAATTTCACCTTTACTAAAATGATATGAAGCATTATAAATTTGATTATCTTCAACATATAAAGCTCCTGTGATAATATCAATTTTATTTGATAACTCTTTTAATCTTTCTAGTAACGCACTATTTCTATTTAAAACAGTTGTAAATGCAGTTTCTGGCAATACAACTAAATCTTTTTGTAAATTTATAGCTTTATTTATCTCATCAAAATTTTGTTCATCAAGGGTTGATTTGTATTTTTTATCCCATCTTAAATCTTGATTTACATTCATTTGTGGCATATATATTTTTGCATTTGGATTCTCAATATATAAACCTTTTGGAAAAGTAAGTGTAAATAAAAGTGGAATTAGTGCTAATATTTTAAATCTTTTGAGTTTTATCATAAAATAAAAAGATACTAATACAAGAAAAAAATCTACTTTCCCAATACCTATATATGAATCAATAAATAATAACTCAAACTTCATCCAGTTGAAGCCAAAAGGTGCAAAAAAAGTGAATGCAAAAATTGCCAATATTCTAAAAGTTAATCTATCAAAAAAAGCAAAAAGATAAAAAATTATTGCATAAACAATACCTATAAAAAGTAAAATAACTGGTGTTAAATAGACTAAATCATAATATTGTAAGCTAACAGCCATCCAATTACACCATAAAACACCTGTTAAAAATCCACTTACAAGTAGCGCTTTTTTAGGAATAATAAGTAAAAAATATAAAGCAAAAAGTCCTAAAATAGTATTTAGAATTTTGATTTCTAAATTAAAATAGCTTAAATATATGAAAGAACTTAATAAAATAGAACTAATGAAGCCTTTTATTATGAAGTTTTTGTTAGAATAATCGCGTTTTAGTAAAAACATAATAAACTACTTTTTAAAAGGAAATTTGATGAATGCGGATTTAATAAATTCATTGCTACCTCTAGTTGCACTGTTTGCAATTTTTTACTTTTTGATTATCAGACCACAACAAAAACAAGCGAAAGCTCATAAAGAAATGGTTGCTAATTTGAAAAAAGGTGACAAAATTGTAACAAATGGAGGCTTAATAGTAGAGGTTGCTAAAGTAGAAGATACATATTTTCTAGTAAAAAACAGTGACAATACTGAAATGAAATTAATCAAAGAGTTTGTAGCAAAACTTTTAGAGGACTAATATCCTTCTTAAAATTTAAGATATGTAGGAATTACATATCTTATAACTTCAAATTATGAACCTAACTCAAGGAAAAAGAATTGAAAATCTTTAATTATAGACTTATAATATTTGTATTAAGTATTATTTTTGGTGTTGTTTTCTCAATCCCATCTTTATTACAAACTGATACAGGAAAAAAAATAGCTTTAGGACTTGATTTACAAGGTGGATTACACATGCTTTTAGGTGTTAATACACAAGAAGCTGTAACTTCAAAAATTAAAACTATTGCAACTACAGTAAAATATTTTTCAGATGATGAAGAATTATTAATAGATGGACTTTCAATTGAAAATGATGCTGTAGTATTTACAGTATTAGATAAAGATGAAATGCCAAAAATTGATGAAATGCTAAATCAAATTAAAGGTTTATCTGTTTCAAAAGATGATTTAAAATATACTTTAAAATTAACTGCTGAAGATATAGCTAAAACAAAAGATTTAGCAGTTGTTCAAGCAGTTGAAACTATTAGAAATAGACTTGATCAATTTGGTTTATCAGAACCTTCTGTTTTAAGACAAGGTGATACTGATATTGTTGTTGAACTTCCTGGAATTAAAACAGCAGAAGATGAAAAAGCTGCACGTGAGCTTATTTCAAAACCAGCAAATCTTGAATTAATGGCAGTTGATGAAGAAAGAGCTGATCAAGTATATACAATGACTTCATCACAAGCTGCTTCTTATGGAAATATAATCTTAGAAGATACAAATAATCCTGATAAAAAATATCTAGTAAAAGAGATTCCAATTTTAACAGGTAGTCAAGTAATTGATGCTCAAGTTGCATTTGACCAATCGAATCAAGCAATTATTAACTTTACTTTAAACTCTACTGGTGCTAGAATCTTTGGCGACTTTACTGCAAAAAGTGTTGGAAAAAGATTAGCAGTTGTTTTAGATGGAAAAGTTTATTCAGCACCAAATATTAGAGAGAGAATTGGTGGAGGAAGTGGACAAATTTCTGGTGGATTTACAGTTCAAGAAGCTGGAAATGTTGCTATTGCTTTAAGAAGTGGAGCATTACCTGCAACTGTAACTATGCTTGAAAAAAGAAGTGTTGGTCCATCTTTAGGAGCAGATTCAATTAAAGCTTCAAGTATAGCTTTAGTTTCTGGATTTGCTTTAGTATTTGTATTTATGATTATTTATTATAGACGTGCAGGTGTTGTTGCAAATGTTGCACTTATTGCAAATGTATTTATTATTATTGCTGTAATGGCAATGTTTGGTGCAACTCTGACACTTCCTGGAATGGCTGGAATTGTACTTACTATTGGTATGGCAGTTGATTCAAACGTAATTATTACTGAAAGAATTAGAGAAGTATTACATGAGGGTGCATCTGTAGCAAAAGCCCTTGAAGATGGTTATTCAAATGCTATGAGAGCTATTGTGGATTCAAATATTACAACTTTACTTGCAGCTATGATTTTATATGCTTATGGTACAGGACCAATTAAAGGATTTGCAATTACAATTTCTATTGGTATTTTAACTTCAATGTTAACGGCAATTTTAGGAACGCATGGAATGTATGAAGCACTATTACCTAAAATAACAAAAGATAAAAATCTAAGAAAATGGTTTGGAGTTAAATAATGGAAATTTTTAAAACAGAAAAAATTTATAATTTAATGGCTAAAAGGGTAGCATTTTTAGGATTATCTTCTATTTTTGTTATAGCATCAATTATTTTACTTTTAACAAAAGGTTTAAATTTTGGTATTGATTTTGCTGGTGGAACTATTGTTCAAGTAAAATATGAACAAGCAGCACCAATAAATCAACTAAGAGATATTTTTAAAGAATCAAAATATTCAAATGCTGTAATTAGTGAATTTGGATCTCCTGATGAAGTTGTTATTAGAATTACAGGAAGTAGTTCTGATTTAGCAAATGATATTGGTGATGAAATGAAAACGACTCTTGCTCCAACTGGAAAGTTTGAGATTAGAAGAGTAGATATGGTTGGACCAAAAGTTGGTGGTGAGTTAAGAGAAAAAGGTTTAATGGCCTTAGTTTTATCTTTAATTGCAATGCTAATTTACGTTTCATTTAGATTTGAGTGGAGATTTGCCGTAGCTTCAATTTTAGCTTTATTACACGATGCTACAATTGCTATGGGAGCTGTTAGTTTATTTAATGTAGAGGTTAATTTAGATATTTTAGCTGCAATTTTAACACTTCTTGGATATTCAATTAATGATACAATTATTGTATTTGATAGAATTAGAGAGAGTTTACAAACAACAAAAGATACTCTTTTAGAAGATGTAATTAATACTTCTGTAACTAAAACTTTATCAAGAACAACACTTACTTCATTAACAGTATTATTCGTTGTTTTAACTCTATTACTTTTTGGTGGAGAGATTATTTATGGATTCTCATTTACTCTATTCGTTGGGGTAATTGTAGGAACATATTCATCAATTTTCGTAGCTTCAAGTTTCTTAGTGCAATTAAAATTCTCGGTAGAGGAATTTAAAAATAAAGAGGCTGAGAAAATAAAAAGAGCAAAAGAGAAAGCTAGAAATAGAGCTATGTATGAGCAAGGTACAGTTTGATAAATAGGTAGTTTTTAATAAATTGTGTTTTTACAAAGGAGAGAGTTTTGACTTTCTCCTTTTTTTATTTGTATTAGTTTATGTTTGGGCATTTGGATTTGTTTGTGGTGATACTTTTTACTTTTTCTTTTTTCATAAAGAAAAAGTAACAAAAAGAAAAATCGTATCGAAAATTGCATTTTGAGGGATTTATTTCAATCTTCACTAAAATTGCAAAACTTGACTTCGTACCTCAGTCTTCAAACAGTTGCAATTTCTTAACGCTCATCAATCAATAAATCTAATCCTCAAAATACAAATCGATACAAATTCCTGCTCATTTAAATCATCAAAGTTTCAATAATTTTTTGAATAAAGAAATATCAAGAAAAAAGAGGTGAGCATTTTCAAAATAGCGTTAAGAAAAATCAAATTAAATCTGTTAAGAAATTTGAACTGTTTGAGGTGGAGGAACGGAACCGAGTTTTCAAATTTTAAGATTTCATTTTATTTTTTAGCTATTTTGAATCCCTGCGAACGCTTTTCTTTTGCTAACTTTTCTTTACTAAAAAGAAAAGTAGAATCTTAAAAGAATAAGAAATAGAACGGTTAAATATAGTAAATAGGTTTTATATAAAGGAAGATACAAGAAGAAAATAATTTATAAAAGGCTTGAATACAAGCCTTTTATAATAGAAAATTTTGATACAATAAAATATAGCGTTTAATAATATTTTCTTATTATATTGAAGGTCCTATGCAAATTGAAACTAATAATACTTCTTTATATCAAACAATAAAATCAAAATTTGATTTAATAACATCAAATAACGGTACAAATTGGCTTTTAGCATTAAACTGGATTTTAGTGTTAGAGTATTTTTCTGCTGTTTTAGAATATGTTTTTATTGACAGTGCTAAAAAATTTATTATAAATATTCCAGATGGATTGTTAAAAGAACTTTTAATTGCAATCATGATTGTAATTTTCATCTGGTACAGTATTTATAATTTTATTTTTATGAAAAAAGAACAATTTTTTATTTTTACCCTTTATCTCTCTATGTGTATTTATTTACTAATTACAAACGATTTATCTTTTAATCTTTTAGCCCACAATCTAAACCTTTTTGAAATCACAATTGATGGATTTGGGTTTTATATGATGTTCCAAATACTCTTAAAATTTGTCATTCTTTATCTAATTTATAAGATGTTAATTGCTCTAAAAAACAGAAATAGACTTCAATAAGTAGATAGTCAAAAAGCAATCTTTTATCATTTTTTAGCTATTATCTTTGCCTTAACAAAAGCAAAAATTATAATTAAAGGATAAAAATGGATTGGGGTAAAGTAATTTATATTTTCTTTTCACTAATGTCTTTAACTACAACTGCTGGATTTTTATATGAACCAAATGCAATCGCACTGTTTATAGCAGCTGGAGTTAATGTAATCTCAACAATACTAAAACTGGGAGTTAAAAATCTACTCTCAGCAGAACTCTTAGCTAGTTCATTAGTTGCAGATTTACATCTAATCCCTTCATTTATGGTACTTACATTTACAAATGATTTACCATTATCAATATCTTTAGCAATAGGTGCTGTTGTTGCTAATATTTTCTCAATTGCATTAGCTTTAATTGAGAGCGCAAAAAGTCAAGAAAAGGATGAATTTTAATGGAATATATTTCAAAAGAGATTGAAAAAAAATGGCAAACTTTTTGGAGTGATAATCAATCTTTTGAGCCAAGTGATGATTTAACAAAAGAGAAAAAATATATTTTAAGTATGTTCCCATACCCAAGTGGAAGAATTCACATGGGACATGTAAGAAATTATTGTCTAGGAGATGCTTTTGCTAGACATTTTAGAAAATCTAATTTTAATGTTTTACACCCAATTGGTTGGGATAGTTTTGGAATGCCAGCAGAAAATGCAGCTATAAAAAATAAACTTCATCCAAAAAAATGGACTTATGAAAATATTGATTATATGAGAGATGAATTAAAAGCTTTAGGTTTATCTTTTTCTGAGACAAGAGAATTTGCAACAAGTGATGAACTTTATACAAAATGGGAACAAGAGTTCGTTATTAAAATGTATGAAGCTGGAATTATCTACAGAAAATCTTCAATTGTAAACTGGTGTGAAGAGTGTCATACAGTTTTAGCAAATGAGCAAGTTGAAGAGGGTTGTTGTTGGAGATGTGATAACGAAGTTAAACAAAAAGAGATGCCAGGATATTATGTAGGTATTACAAAATATGCTCAAGAATTACTTGATGATTTAGAGTTATTAAAAAATGATTGGCCAAGTCAAGTTTTAACTATGCAAGAAAATTGGATAGGAAGAAGTGAAGGTTTAGAGTTTAAATTTGAGTTATCAGAAGAATCAAAAGCTAAATTAGAGAGACAATTCTCAAATTATGTAGTATTTACAACAAGACCTGATACTATTTATGGAGTTTCTTATTCTGCTCTTGCACCAGAACATCCAATTGTAAAATATATAGTTCAAAATAATTTATTGCCTGATAATAAAATTAAAGCAATTAAAGAGATGCAAAAAGTAAGTGAAAGAGATAGAGCTACTCAAGACAAAGAGGGAATATCTTTAGAAATTGATGTAATGCATCCATTAACAGGTGCAAAAATTCCTGTTTGGGTAGCAAATTTTGTATTAGGTTCATATGGTGGAGGAGCTGTTATGGCAGTTCCAGCCCATGACCAAAGAGATTTTGAATTTGCAAAAAAATATGATTTACCTATAAAACAAGTAATTGTAGGAGTTGATGGAATCATTGAAAAACCAACTGAAGCTTTTACAGGTGAGGGTAAATTAATTGATAGTGAAGGTTTTACAAATTTAGAAAATCAAAAAGCAAAAAAAGCAATTATTTACCATTTTGAACAAAACTCTTTAGGTGTAAAACAAGTTAATTTTAAACTAAGAGATTGGGGAGTTTCAAGACAAAGATATTGGGGAGCACCAATTCCTTTTGTTCATTGTGATGATTGTGGTTTAGTAGCTGAAAAAATTGAGAATTTACCTATTGCATTACCTGAAGATGTGGAAATTACAGGAGAGGGAAATCCATTAGATAATCATCCAACATGGAAACATTGTTCTTGTCCAAAATGTGGAAAACCTGCAACTAGAGAAACAGATACTTTAGATACTTTTGTTCAATCATCTTGGTATTTTTTAAGATATGCAACAAATCCAAAAGTTTGGAATGAAACAGGAATTTCAAAAACTGATAGTGATTATTGGATGGATGTTGACCAATATATTGGTGGAATTGAACATGCAATTTTACACCTTTTATATGCAAGATTTTTCACAAAAGTATTAAATGATTTAGGATATACAAACTCAAGAGAACCATTTAAAAAACTACTTACTCAAGGTATGGTTTTAAAAGATGGGGCAAAAATGTCTAAATCAAAAGGAAATGTAGTAGATCCTGATTTAATTGTTGAAAAATATGGTGCAGATACTGCAAGACTATTTATGTTATTTGCAGCACCACCAACAAAAGAGCTTGAATGGAATGATAGTGCAGTTGATGGAGCATATAGATTTATTAAAAAATTCTATGAAAGAGCCACTAATGTAACTGAAAATGGTTTAGCAAATTTTGCTAAACTTGATCATTCAACATTAAACAAAGATGAAAAAGAAGCAAGAAAAAAAGTATATGATGCATTAATTAAATCAAATGAAGTATTTAACAAAACTTATACTTTTAATACTTTAATTGCTTCTTGTATGGAAGCATTAAATGCTTTACAAGTTCAAAAAAATGAAACGGTTTGGGCTGAAGGTTATTATATTTTAACAAATATTTTAGAGCCAATTATTCCCCATGCTTGTTGGGAATTATCAAAACAACTATTTAATCTTGAAAATTTCAATAAAAAACTAGAAATTAAAGATGAAGTTTTTGCATTTGATACTATAATTTTAGCAGTTACAGTTAATGGTAAAAAAAGATGTGAAATAGAAGTATCTCCAGATACTTCAAAAGAAGAGATTTTATCACTTGCAAAAACAGCAGCAGCTAAATGGTTAGGTGAGAGTGAATTACTAAAAGAGATTGTTGTTCCAAATAAACTTGTAAATTTTGTTATAAAAGGATAGTACCAATATGAATATTTTAAAAAAAGTACTATTTGTACTTTTTACTTTTACTATTTCATTCTCATTTTTAGGATGTGGATATAAACCTTCAAGTTATTATGCAAAAGAGGAACTTTCAGGTAATGTATTTATAAATGTACTTGTAAATTTAGAAGATCCAAAAAATACAGTTTTAGTAAAAGATTCTATAAATCAGATTTTAATTCAAAAATTAGATTCACAGCTAGTTACAAAAGAATCCTTAGCTGATGTTGTGATGAATTTATCTGTAAATTCAGTTCAAATGGATGTTTTACAGTATGACACTTCAGGATATAACAAATTATATAAAGCAACTATTCGTATAAAAATTGCTTATTTTAAAAAGAGTGAAAATAAAAGAAGAACATTTGATTTAGAAGGTGAATACGATTTCTCTGTAGATAATGGAACTACAATATCAGATAGTCAACGATTTGAAGCTATTAAAGCTGCTTCTGATAAAGCTTTAGAAGAGTTTATTTCAAAAGTAGCAGTTTCAGCTCATAAAAAATAAAATGCAATTAAATTTAAAAAAAGTAAACTTAGAAGAGTTTTTGAAATATAAAACTCTTTATTATGACAAGATAGATTTTAGCTTTGTAAAATCTTCTTGGGAAAAACTATCAAAAAAAATAAAACTTCCTTTTGTAATTCATATTGTTGGAACTAATGGAAAAGGAAGTACAGGAAGATTTTTAGCTCATTATTTACACAAAAAAGAGTTCAAAGTTTTACACTATAGCTCACCTCATATTTTAAAATTTAATGAAAGAATTTGGATAAATGGAAGTGATGTTAGTGATGAAAATTTAGAATTAGCCCATAGATTTTTGCAAGATTTATTTGAAATAGAGTTACTTGAAAAATTAACATATTTTGAATACACAACTCTTTTGGCTTTTTATTTATCAAAAGATTTTGATTATTTAGTTTTAGAAGCTGGACTTGGTGGAGAATTTGATGCAACAAATGTGGTTGAAAATAATTTATCATTAATCACAACTATTGGACTTGATCATCAAAGCTTTTTAGGAAATAGTGTTGAAGAAATAGCAGCTACAAAAATGCGATCAGTCGATAATAAAATGCTTATTGGTTATCAAGTTTTCCCTGAAGTTGCAAAAACAGCTTATGAAGTAAAAGAGCAAATTTTAAAAGAAAGAAATAGGAATATAGAGATTATTGAAGTAAAAGAGTTCGACAAATACACAATAAATGATAAATTTGCTTCATATTTAAAAAGAAATTTACATTTAGTAATTGCTTGTTTAGAAGAGCTGAAAATTCCTATTGATACAAAACTTTTTGATGATGTTAAACTTTTTGGAAGATGTCAAAAAATTGCCCCAAATATTACAATTGATGTTGGACATAATCCACTTGCAGCCACTGTAATCGCAAAAGAGTTTGAAAATAAAAAAGTTACTTTAATATATAACTCTTATGCGGATAAGGATTACACTGAAGTTTTAAAAATCTTAAAACCAATAATAAAAGAACTTGTAATAATTGAACTTGATGATAAAAGAGTTGTAAAAAAAGAAGAGTTATTAAAAGTTATTAAACAATTAAATATAACAAATATAGAGACAATAAAAATAGAAGAAAATGAAGAGTATTTAGTTTTTGGTTCATTTTTAGTTGTTGAAAAATTCTTATCTTTGATTGGCTTCAATGAAAACTCTTGAAAAGCAACTTGAAAATCTTTATATTCAAAAGAATAAAATTGATGAAGAGATTGAACTTTTAAAAGAAAAAATAAGAGTTGAAAAAGAGAAAATTCTTGTAAAAAAAGATTTTACGAAAAATGAAAAAATAGAACTTTTTAAATCCTTATTTGTAGCTAGATTTGATATTTATGCAAAAAAGTGGATAAGTCGTGATGGGAGTAAACAAGGTTTTTATCCTGTAACTGCCACTTTTCAAGGTGAAGATTATTTACCTTTGACAAATTATCAAATAGAAGAGCACTTAAGAGGAAATATTTTTTTAGCTACATATTGTATTGATTCTAAAAATCTCTCTAAATTTATTGTTTTTGAGATTCTTGATGAGGATAAATATAAACTTCAAATAACACTAAACTCTTTAAATGTTCGAGCCTATTATGAATTAAACTCTTATAATGCAGTTTTTGCTTGGATATTTTTAGAAGAAGAATTACCATCAAAAATAGTTTTTAATTTTGCACAATTTATTTTGAAAAAAGCAAATATAAGTGCAAAAGTTTATCCAAATAAAGAGTTTGCAACAAAAGAGAGTTTAGGAAATAGTATTGAACTTCCTCTTCATTTAAAACTAAGAGATAAAAATAAAACAGTATTTATAGATGTAAATACAAATAAAATTTACGAAGACCAATGGATGGTTTTAAATTCGGTTCAAAAGGTTTCTAAACAGATAGTTTATAGTTTCAATGAAAATTCAGACTCTGTAAATTATGAAAAAGAGTTTGAAAAAATAAATTTTCCTATGCAAAATTTAGAAATAGTTTTATCTGATTTTATTTATATTCCAACACTTAATTTATCAAAGTCATTTTTGAATAAATTAAAATCATTTGCAACCTTTGAAAACCCACAAATTAAAATTCTTTTAAATTTGAGAAAACCTTTATATAACACTCCAAAATACATCAAGTCATTTGATGAAGATGATAAATATTTGATGTTACCTCGAGGTTTAAAAGAGAGAATTGTTGAATTTTTTAATGCAAATGCTCTTAAATTCACTTTTTTAGATAAAAGAAATTTCAGACAAATAGAGACTAAAAAAGTTACATTTACATTAAGACCAGAACAAAGTGATGCAATAAAAGAGATTAAAAAAACAGATTTCTCTATTTGTGTAGCACCTCCTGGTTTTGGAAAGACTCTTCTTGGTGCTAAGATTTTTGAACAAAGAGCATGTACAACTATGATTGTTGTAAATAAAAATATGCTTTTAAATCAATGGATTGAGAGATTTGTAGATTATTTTGGATATGAAAAAAAAGATATAGGATATTTAGGAAAAGGTCACAATAAATTAAATGGAATAATTGATGTGGCAACAATGCAAAGTCTAAAAAATGACCCAGAGATAATAAATAATTATTCCTTTGTAATAGTTGATGAGTGTCATCATATTCCAGCAATTACCTTTGAGCAAATTATTAAAAATTTCAAAGGTAAATATATTTTAGGTTTAAGTGCAACACCAAATAGAAAAGATGATTTACAACCTATTTTATACCAACAATTAGGTGAGATTTCTTATGAATATAAGAAAAAAAGAACCCACACAAATAGGCTTCAAATCATCAGAACTGATTTTGAAAGTACAGCTGATAATTACGCTACAATCATAAATGAATTATGTCTTGATGAAAATAGAAATAATTTAATAGTTGAAGCTATAAAAACTAATATTGAAAGAAAAATTTTAGTTTTAACCGATAGAATTGAGCATATAAATATTTTAGAAAATCTTTTACAAAAAGAGGAAATAGATTATATTTGTGTCCATGGAAGTCTTAATAAAAAAGAGCAAGTAGAAAATATGGCTTTGGTAAATACAAAGTCCTTAATACTTGCAACGACATCATATTTTGGTGAAGGAATAGATTTTCCTCACTTAAATACGATTATGTTTGTTACTCCAATTTCATATTATGGAAGACTTGTTCAATATCTTGGACGAATTGGACGGGGAAATCAAGAGTGTTTAGCTATTGATTTCTTAGATTCAAAAAATGCAATGTTAAACTCAGCCTATAAAAAAAGGTTAGAGGGATATAAACAAATGCATTACAAATAAATTTATAAAAAGGGAATTAAATGTTAGGGATTATAGTTGCAACAACACTTATTGCATTAATCTTAAATTTGATTTTAAAAAAAGTGCAATTACCAACTATTATTGGTTATATATTAACAGGTACGATTATTGCTTATGTTTTTGATTTACATCATGCTGTAGATAATCATTCTTTAAAAGAAATTGCTGAGTTTGGTGTGGTTTTTTTGATGTTTACAATAGGACTTGAATTTTCATTAAATCATTTAAAAAAGATGAAAAGAGAAGTTTTTGTAACAGGGACTTTACAAATAGTTGTAACTACAGTAGTTGTATATTTAATTACAAGATTTATTGTTGGATTTGATACTCAAACAGCACTTATTGTTGGAACAGCACTTTCATTATCTTCAACTGCAATTGTTTTAAAAACATTTAATGAAACAAAAGAGATAAAAAAACCACATGGTAGAAGAGTTTTAGGAATATTGATAATGCAAGATATTGCAGTTATTCCAATACTTTTAATGATTTCATTTTTTTCAATGACAGATGACGGAGCTTTGGTTTTTACAATTGGAAAAACTATAATAGCCGCAATTGTATTATTAGCACTTTTATATTTTAGTGGGAAGTATTTGCTAGAGCCATTTTTAAGATATGTTTCTTCTACAAAATCTGATGAATTGTTTGTTGCTTCAGTTTTACTTTTAGCAATGGGTTCTGCATATTTAGCATATTATTTTGGATTTTCATATTCACTTGGAGCATTTATAGCAGGTATGATGATTTCAGAAACTAAGTTTAAACATCAAGTTGAAGCTGACCTTATTCCATTTAGAAATATTCTTTTAGGTGTATTTTTTGTAACGGTTGGAATGCAAATTAATTTTAAAGTTATTTATGAATATGCTTGGATTATTGCAATAATCTTACCTTTAGTAATGGGATTAAAATATATTGTTATTTATACACTGATTAGATTTGAAGATAATAAAAGAGTTGCTTTTAAATCAGCTCTTGCATTAATTCAAATAGGGGAATTTTCACTAGCAATTTTAGAGTTAGCACGAAGTCAAAATTTAGTTGATGTAACTTATTCACAAATATTAATAGTTACAATTGTAATATCTATGATTTTAACACCATTTATTCTAAAAAATTTATCAAAAGCAGCGGCAAAATTAATTCCAGAAGATGTGATGATGATTACAAATACATACAATGTTTCTGAAGATACAGAAAATCATGTTGTTGTTTTAGGATACGGAAATTTTGGTCAAGCTATTGTTAATGAGCTAAAAAGTTTTGGACAAAATTATGTAATTTTAGAACACAATATAAAGTTTTATCAAATAGGAAAAGAAAGAGGTGAACCAATTGTTTTTGGAAATGCTGCACAAAGACATATATTAAATTCTATTAATATTACAAAAGCATCAGCTGTAATTGTTGCAGTTACAAATCCAGAAATATTAAATCTTATTTGTGAGGCTGTTAATGATTTAACACACAATAGTAAAACAATTGTAACAGTTACAAATGATGAAGAGAGAGAAGCTTTAAAAGGTTTACATTTAAAACATGTTATAGTTGAAACAAATCAAATTGCGCGAGCTGTTGTGGATGAAGTTATGTATTGTAGGCTCTCTTAGTCAGAAAATTTAAATTTTAAGGTAATTCAATGAACATAGAAAATATGAAAATTATTTCAATAGATGATAATAAAACAAATCTTTTAATAATTGAAAGTTATGCAAAACTACTTTCTTTAAAAATAGATAGTTTTACAGAACCAAAAGAAGCTTTAATTTCCACAGAATCTAGTGAATATGATTTAGTAATAGTTGATTATATGATGCCTGATATTGATGGACTAGAATTTATCAAAAGATTTAGAAAAAATAATACTGATACGCCAATTATTATGCTAACAGCAGTTGGTGATGATATGCAACTTCAAATAAAAGCATTAGAGTATGGAGCTAATGATTTTTTAAGTAAACCAATAAATGCACCTGCATTTAAAGCAAGAATTATTAATATGCTAAAACTTAGAAAAAGCCAGTTATTATTAAAAGATAAAGCTTTATTATTGCAAGAAGAGGTAGACAAAGCAACTTCTCGATTAAAAGAGTCAGAACAAGAAATTTTACAAGTACTAGGTAAAAGTGCTGAATACAAAGATCCTGAAACTAATGCTCACACACAAAGGGTTGCTCATTATTGTAAACTTTTAACAAAAGCATATGGTTTGGATGAAGAATTACAAGATATTATTTATTATGCTTCTCCATTTCATGATTTAGGCAAAATTGGAATTCCTGATAGGATTCTTTTAAAAGCTGGTAAGTTAGATGATGATGAATATAATATAATGAAAAAACATTCACAAATAGGATATGAAATTTTAAAAGGCTCAAAAAGTAAATATTTAAAAGCAGGTGGAGTAATTGCATATAATCATCATGAAAAATATGATGGAAGTGGTTATCCAAATGGTTTAAAAGGTGAAAATATACCAATTTTGGGAAGAATAACTGCAATTGCAGATGTTTTTGATGCATTAACTTCAAATAGACCTTATAAAAAAGCTTGGAGTATTGATGAAGCGTTTGATCTTTTATTAGAAGAAAAAGAGAAACATTTTGATCCTGTTCTTGTGGATTTATTTATAGAAAATAAAGAATCAGTTATTGATATTTATAATAAATTCTTACAAGAAAAGAATTAATGTTTAAATTTATTTATAAAACAATTATTAATCCAATAATTGGACCAATAATTGTTGCTTCAACAGTTCTTTCCTTATTAGCAATATTTTATTTACCAACTCTATCTTTGAGTAATCAAAAAGAGAAAATTATAGTAGATTCAACTCAAATTGTTGATTATTTAAAAACATTTCGTGCATATTACAATGAATTTGTAGTTTCAAAACTTATAAATAAAAGTGGTATTAAAGTTGATTATAATCATGAGTTTTCTTCAGATACAATTCCTTTACCTGCTACTACCATATATAATTTAAGTGAAAGATTGACAAAAAATCAAGATATAAAAATAAACTTTTTTAGTGATTATCCATTTCCAAATAGAGCAAATAGAGTTTTAGATGAATTTCAAAAAAACTCTTTAGCATATTTAAGAAAAAATCCAAAAGAGCTTTATACAAGAGAAGATGTTGTAAATGGGAAAAAAGTTTTTAGGGTTGCTTTTTCTGATGTTATGACTTCTCAAAATTGCTTAAATTGTCACAATAATAGAGCTGATACTCCAAAAAATGATTGGAAAATAAACGATGTAAGAGGTGTACTTGAAGTTATTACTCCTTTTAAAGAAGATTTTGTATTAAGTGCAAAAAATACAGAAGGCATAATTATTTTTATGTTTTTTGTTATCTTATCTTTTATAGTTCACTACACAATTTTATATTTCAAACGTGAAAAAGAGTTAAAAACACAAAATAATAAATTAGAAGATGAAGTTTTAAAAAGAACAAAAGAGTTAAATGATTCTAATTTACTTTTATTGGAGTACAAAAAAGCCGTTGACGCAAGTGCAATTGTTTCAAAAGCTGATAAAAAAGGAAATATAATTTATGTTAATAAAACTTTTTGTGAAATTTCAGGCTATACAAAAGATGAATTATTAGGAAAACCTCACAATATTGTTAGACATCCTGATATGCCAAAAGAGCTTTTTAAAGAATTATGGGAAACTATAAAAGCAAAAAAAATATTTAAAGGTATTATAAAAAATAGGAATAAAAATGGTAGTTTTTATTATGTTGCAAGTACAATAGTTCCAATTCTAAATGATAAAGATGAGATAATTGAATATTTATCATTAAGGTATGATATTACAGAATTAGTTGAAGCAAGACAAAAAGCAGAGATAGCTCAAAAAGCAAAATCTACATTTTTAGCAAACATGAGTCATGAAATAAGAACGCCACTAAATGCTATTATAGGTTTCTCTGATATTTTATGTGAATCAAATATTGATAATATAAATAAAGAAAATGCAAAAATTATATCAAAAAGTGCAAAATCTTTATTAAATATTATAAATGATGTTTTAGATATATCAAAAATGGAAAATGGTAAGTTAGAAGTTGAATTAAGTGAATTCTCACTATTTGATTTAACTGAACATATTGTGGAACTTTTTTCTGTAAATGCAAGTGATAAGAATATAAAATTTGTATACAGCGTAGATCCTAAATTACCTCATTTAGTTATTAGTGATTCAATGAGATTGCAACAAGTTTTATCAAATTTATTGAGTAATGCAATCAAATTTACAAGTGAATATGGAAAAATATTTTTCAAAATTGAAGTTTTAAACCATGATAATGAAATAGCAAAAATTAAATTTTCTATAAAAGATAGTGGAATAGGTATGACTCCTGAACAATTAAAAGTTATATTTAATCCATTCTCTCAAGCAGATAGTGGAATAAGTAGAAAGTTTGGTGGTACAGGATTAGGTTTAGCTATTTGTTTTGATATTATTAAGATTTTGGGTGCACAAATTGAAGTAAATTCTGAAATAGGAAAAGGAAGTGAATTTTCATTTGTTTTAGATTTAAAAATTGTAAAACTTAAAGATGATTTGAAAAAAGAAAATATCTCTTTAGCAATTTGTGATTTAAGTAATGACGAAGATTATATTAAAGAGAGTGTAAAAAATTATTTAGAAAAAATTTCAGATGTTTTTGATATTAGAAAAGAGCCAAATAGAAAAGTAGATATTCTTTTTTGTTTTGGTGGAAGTAATTTTAGTGATAATTTAATTAAATTTAAAAATCAAAATAGTAAAGCAAAAGTAGTTTATGTTGGAGATAAAGATAATTTAACTCAAGATGTTTTACCTCATATTGATTACAATATTAATTTACCAATTTATGGTTCTAAAATCTATAATATTATTGCTGATAATTCTAATATAAATAGTAGAGTTTTAGATAAATCTTTTGATAATGATAAATTTCAAGGAAGAGTATTAGTTGCAGAAGATAATGTAAATAATCAAATGCTAATTGAAATATTATTGAAAAAATTAGGATTAGAATCAACTATTGTTTCAGATGGTGAACAAGCTATTGAAATGTATAAAAAACAGAAGTTTGATTTAATATTAATGGATATAAACATGCCTGTAATGGATGGTATTAGTGCTACAAAAGAGATAATTGCACTAAAAGATTCTTTTTATAATATACCAATAGTAGCAGTAACTGCAAATTCTATAGCAGGTGATAAAGAAAGATATTTAAGTGAAGGAATGGATGATTATTTATCTAAACCTATTGAATTTGATAAGTTAATTATTATTTTAAAAAAATATTTAGCCAAAGTTAATCTACAAAGAACAATAACTAATGATGTAATTGAGTTTGATAAAAACACAATAATTGAACGTTTAGGATTAGATGAAAGTACAGTTGATATGTTGCTTGATAATTTCTTTTTAACATTAGATAGTGATTTAACTAAACTACAAAATTCTATAGATAGTAAAGATAGTAGTAAAATTTTAGAAATAGCACATTACATAAAAGGTGCTTGTTCTAATTTTGGAATGGATGAAGCCGTTGAAATATTACAAGAAATTGAAACAAAAGCAAATAATCATGAAGTAAATTTTAATTTGGAAGAGTTGATTGATATTTTTGATAAAATTAAAACTAAGTTTGGGGAGAAATAAAATGGAATTAATAAATCTTGTTTATGATAATAATTGGTTAGTAAAAGATGGTGATTTAAAAAATGAAGATTATTCAAAAGCAAATATAGTTTTTTTATTTGGTGATACAGATATTATTAAAGATGAAAAGAGATATTTAGAATTAGTCCAACTTTTTCCTACAGCAAAAATTGTAGGTTGCTCTTCATCTGGAAATATTTTAAATTCTCAACTTAGCCAATATCCTTTAGTGGCAACTGCCATTTTATTTGAAACTTCATGGGTTGAAATCTCTTCAATTCATTTCAATGAAGGTGATGATATAGAAAAACTTTCAGAAAATTTAATAAATAATCTTCCAAAAGAAAAATTAAAACATATTTTTCTAATGAGTGATGGACTTTTGATAAATGGTTCAGCATTAACAAGAGGGATAAATAAAATTAATAAATTTATAACAGTAACAGGTGGAATGGCAGGTGATGGAGCTAGATTTCTTGAAACTTATGTAATTGCCAATAATATTCCAACAAAAAAAACAATAGTTGCAGTTGGCTTTTATGGAGAAAATTTATCTATACAAAGTGGTTGTTTTGCTGGTTGGAGTGAATTTGGAACTCAAAGAACAATTACAAAATCAAGTGGAAATATTCTTTATGAAATAGATGGACAACCAGCTTTAGATTTATATAAAAAATATTTAGGTGAATATGCTGCAGAGTTACCAAATAGTGGTCTTAGATTTCCTTTAAATATAAAAGAGAATGATGATTCTTCTGAAATTATTAGAACACTATTATCAATAAATGAAGAGGAAAAAAGTATAACTTTTGCAGGAGATGTTCCAACTGGATTTAAAGCAAGACTTATGAAACCAGATATTGATGAGTTAATTGATGGAGCTGGTAAAGCTGCTGAGGTTATTGACAAAATAAATGATAAAACTGCGCTTGGTTTAATTGTAAGTTGTGTTGGAAGAAAGATAGTAATGAATCAATTAATTGATGATGAACTTGAAATAATACAAGATATATTAGGGGAAAATGTGAATTTAATAGGTTTTTATTCTTATGGAGAAATAGCGCCTTTTCAAGATAATCTTTTAACTTGTGAACTACATAATCAAACAATGACTTTAACAACTATTTATGAGTCATAATTATGCATAGATTATTAGAAAGACAAGTAAAAAGATATTTTGGGAAGAATTTTTCAATAAATTCTTTAGATGAGAATTTTTTAAATTTATTAAGAGATATTTCTCAAACTTATACAAATAATGATGGTGAGAGAAGATTTTTAGAAAATACAATAACAGTAAATACCGAAGAGTTAAATACTTTATTAAGGGAAAGGTCTTCTTTATTAGAGTCAAGAACTCAAGAAAATCATGAGGTTATAAATCTTTTACATCAATACAAAAATGCTATTGATAGTGCATTAATAGTTAGTATGACAGATTTAAATGGAATTATTAAGTATGCAAATGAGAATTTTTGTAAAACAAGTGGTTATACAAAAGAGGAACTTATTGGTAAATCACATAATATTATAAAAAATCCAAATAATCCAGATAGTTTATTTGCTGATATTTGGAATACTATTAAAAATAAAAAGATTTGGTATGGCACTTTTTCAAATATAAAAAAGAGTGGAGAAGTTTTTTATATTAATATGACAATAGTACCTCTATTAGACAGAAATCAAGAGATAATAGAATACATGTCTCTTAGTGAAGATGTTACTCCCCAAATTGTTTATCAAAAAGAGTTGAAATTCCAAAAAGAAAGAATTAATACAATTTTTAATGCTCAAGAAAATATAGTACTGATTATAGATGAATATAATGGTGTAGTTGATGCAAATAATAGATTTTTTGAGATTTTTAATTTTGTTGATTTAGAAGATTATAGAACAAAGGTAAATCATATTTCTTCTTTATTTAATAAAAATGAAAATTATAATAGTGATAATTTAAGTGAATCTTTATGGTTTAAACAATTTCTTGAAAAAAGTAATCACTTATATAAAATTAGTAGATTAGATAATAATTTAGAAGAACAAATATTTAGTATTCATTGTAAAAATGTTATTTTGAATAATAAAACATACTATTTATGTACTTTTATAGATATTACAGAACTTGAAAATGCAAGAAAAAAAGCGGAAATTGCACAAAAAGCAAAATCAACATTTTTAGCGAATATGAGTCATGAAATAAGAACTCCATTAAATGCAATTATAGGATTTTCTGATATTTTATGTGAATCAGATATAAAAACAGAGAATAAAGAGAATGCAAAAATTATATCAAGAAGTGCAAAATCTTTATTAAATATAATAAATGATGTTTTAGATATTTCAAAAATGGAAAGTGGAAAATTAGATATTTCAAATCAAGCATTTTTATTTGAAGTTTTTATAGAACATATTGTTGAATTATTCTCTGTTGTTTCAAAAGAGAAAAAAATTAAGTTTATTTATAACGCTGAATCATTTTTACCATATTCTGTGATTGCTGATAATACAAGATTACAACAAATTTTAACGAATCTTTTAAGTAATGCAATAAAGTTTACACCAGAAAATGGTGAAGTAATTTTCACAGTAAAAATTTTAGATAGAGTAAATGATAATGTAAAAATCAGATTTTCTATAAAAGATAGTGGTTTAGGAATGACACCTGAACAACAAAAAGTTATATTTAATCCATTCTCACAAGCTGATGAAGGAATAAGTAGAAAATTTGGTGGAACAGGTCTTGGTCTTGCTATTTGTTCTGATATTATTAAATTAATGAACTCTAAAATTGAACTTGTTTCGAATATAAATGAAGGTAGTGAATTTAGTTTTACCCTTGATTTAAAAATTGATAAATTTGAGAACAAAGATAAACTTTTAGAAAAAAGTTTAAAATTCTTATTATATTGTAGTGAAGGAAATAATGAAAAATTAAGAGCTAATATTCAAAGTCATATAAATAAAATTGGTTTTGTTAGCGATTATAATAGCCAAGATAATAGAACAGGAGATGTTTTATTCTGTTGTGGGATGGATAACTTAAATCCAATAATAAAAGAGTTCAAAAAAGAGAATAGTGATTCTCTTATTATTTATATAGGAAATTCAAAAAATATAGTAGATACGCAAATAAAAGATTATATAAATCACTATATTGATTTGCCAATTTATGGATCAAAAATTTATAACATAATAATGGATAACTCAAATTTACATAAAGAAGTATTGAAAAAATCTACAAATGTAGAACAATTTAATGGAAAAATTTTAGTTGCAGAAGATAATCCAAATAATCAAAAATTAATACAGATATTATTAGAAAAGTTAGGTTTACAAGTTGTTATTGTTGCAAATGGAGAAGAATCAATAGATAAATACAAACAAGAAAAGTTTGATTTAATATTGATGGATATTAATATGCCAATAATGGATGGGTTAAATGCAACAAAAGAGATACGTAATATAGAAAATGAGTATTATAAAATACCAATAGTGGCATTAACTGCAAATTCAATTGCTGGAGATAAAGAAAAATATTTAAATCAAGGAATGGATGATTATTTATCAAAACCTATAGAGTTTGATAAATTAGTAAATATTTTAAAGAAATATCTATTATCTAATGAATCTCAAAAAATAGAGTTACAAAAAATTACTTCAAGTAATATTTCAGAAAAACTTTTAATACCAAAAGAAATAAGTGAAATGTTAATTAAAAACTTTAAAAATAAGATATTAAAAGATATGGAAGAATTAAATCTTTTAATTATAAATCAAGATGATGAAGCTTTAAAACAAAAGGCATATGATATTAAAAATTCTTGTTTAAATATGGATTTAACAATGGCTATAGAGATATTAGAAAGAATAGAAAAATCTTCTTTAAACAAGGAAGAATTAATTAGTGAATTTAATAATTTGAATAAAATTATTTTATTTAGTTGTGATTTATAAAAAGGGAAGTTATGAGAAATATTACAATTAAAGCAAAGTTGCTAATACTATTTATTTTAGTAAAAGTATTACCATTGTTATTAATAGCCTATATGGCATATGAAGGTGTTTTAAAACTAGATAAATATTTAACAAAAAGTACAAACTTTTTATTTAATCAAAGTAAAGATATTATCTTAAATACTGCAAATGCTTCTATAGAAGATAGTATAAAAAATCTTGATAAAAAATCACAAGAAACATTAGAAAAAGTATCTTATGAGATAGCAAATCAAGTAGCTAACTTTTTATATGAAAGAGATAGAGATATTCTATTTTTATCAAAATTAGATTTGAATGATAAAGTATTGAAAAGTTTTTTTGATTCAAAAAATAAGAATATTACTATACATGGAAACTATTATTATGATGAAGTAAGTAATAGTTATAAAACTAATGAAGATTCACATAAAAAAGAGAAGAGAGAACAAAAAGCTAATTTAGTAGATAATCAAAGGGAGTTCAATACAATTGAACCTGCTGAATTCTTAAAAAAAGAGATACCAATATATAAAGAAGTTACTTTTTTTGACATTAATGGAAATGAAAAATATAAAGTATCTTCACTAAATGAAGAAAAACTAGATGTTTCGAATAAGAAAAATACTTATGTAAACTCAGAAACTTATTTTGATGAAATATCAAAATTAAAAAATGGTGAGATTTATGTTTCAGATGTAATAGGTGAATATGTTGGAACAAAAGTGATTGGAACTTTTACAACTGAAAAAGCAACAAAAGCAGGAATTGCATTTGAACCGCAAAAATATGGATATGCTGGTGTTGAAAATCCCTTAGGTAAAAGATTCGAAGGAATAATAAGATTTGTAACGCCAGTTTTTAGAAATGGTGAAAAAGTGGGTTACGTGTCAATGGCTTTAGATCACAGACACATAAGAGAATTTACAGATACAGTAAATCCAACAGGTCAAGAAGTAAAACAAAATATTTCAGATGCAACATTAGGAAATTATGCTTTTATGTGGGATTATGAAGGGAAAAGTATTTCTCATCCAAGGGATTATTCAATTGTAGGATATGATAAAAATACAGGACAAAGAGCAATGCCATGGTTAAGTGCAGATATAGCAGCGAAATATTATGCCTCAAACCAAGATATAAATGAATTCTTAAAAAATTATCCAATCTTTGAGGAACAAAGTTTAACTAAAAAACCAAATTTAAAACAGTTAAAAGAAGATGGAAATGTAGGGCTTGATTGTAGATACTTAAACTTTGCTCCACAATGTGAAGGATGGATGCAAGTTACACAAAATGGTGGATATGGGTCTTTTATAATAAATTGGAGTGGAGTGTGGAAGTTAACAACAGCAGCTTCAATTCCATACTATACAGGTAAATATGGTAAAAGTAAAAGAGGATTTGGATTTGTAACAATTGGAGCAAGTGTAGATGATTTTCATGCAGCTGCTAATGAAACAAAAAGAAATGTATCTAAAATATTAAGTGTACAAACTAGTAATATGGAAGAGATTGTAAATGAAAATAAAACAGAGATAGCAGATTTTATTAAGACATTGATTAATGAATTGACGATTGTTACAGTTGGTATGGTTTTCATTATTATTTTTATTGCAATTTGGATGTCAAACTATATTTTGTCAAAAATAAACAATTTATTAGTTGGAACAAAAAGATTTTCGAATAAAGAGTTTGATTACAGAATCAAAGTTAGTTCAAATGATGAAATAGGTAATTTAGAAAAATCATTTAATAATATGGCATCTGAAATTAATACACTAATTAATGCTCAAAAAGATTTAACTGAGCACTTAGAAGATAAAGTAAATGAAAAAACTAATCAGCTATTACAAATTAATCAAAATTTGGAAAAAGAGATAGATAAAAGAACAATATCTCTAAAAGAAGCACTTTTAAAAGCACAAAATGCAGATAAAGCAAAATCAACATTTTTAGCGAATATGAGTCATGAAATAAGAACACCATTAAATTCTATTATAGGATTTTCTGAAGTTATAAGCATCTCAGATAATGTTGATGAAACAAGTAAAAAATATTCGAAAATTATTGAAACAAGTGCAAAATCACTACTTACTATTTTAAATGATATTTTAGACATATCAAAAATAGAAAGTGGTAATTTTAAAATTTCTTTTGAAAAAATGGATATTTATAAATTATGTGAAAATAGTTTTGAACTTTTTTCTAATAGAGCAATTGATAAAAAAATAGATTTTACTTTTGATATAGATAAAAATATACCAAAATGTCTTTTCTCAGATGGAACTAGAATTAAACAAGTATTATCGAATATATTAAGTAATGCAATAAAATTTACTCCAGAAAATGGAAAAATAAATTTTAATGTACAACAAATAAATAAAACAGATGATATTGTTAAAATAAGATTTAGTATAAAAGATAGTGGAATAGGAATATCTGAGGATAAAATCAAAAATATTTTTGAACCTTTTATTCAAATTGATAATGAATCAAATAGAAAATATGAGGGAACAGGATTAGGTCTTAGTATAAGTAATCACATAATAAATGCTTTAAATTCTAAAATTGAAGTAAAAAGTGAAATTAATAAAGGAACATCTTTTTGGTTTGATTTAGATTTTGAAATTTGCAGAGAAAATATTATTGTTGAATCTGATTTTGTTGGGAAAGTTTTAGTAGCTGAAGAGAATCATTTAAATCAAGAAGTTATAAGATATATACTTCAAACTTTTAATGTTCAATTTGAATTAATAAGTAATCCTAATGATGTACTAGAAGAGTATAAAAAAAGTAAATATGATTTAATTTTAATTGACAATAATATGGTGTCTAATGGTATAAAAGTATTTGAAGAGATATTAACTTATGAAAAAGAGAATCATTTAAATCATATTCCATTAGTTATATTAAGTACAAATAGTGCAATTATAGATGAAATAGATGGAGTAGATTCATATTTAAGTAAACCTGTAAATAAGGATAATTTAATACAATTATTAGAATCTTATTTAACAAATAAATCTATTAAATCTATTAATTCTGAAGAGTCAACTATTGCAGATATTGTTTTGGAAAATAAGGATGCAATTAATCCAGAAAAAGTAGAATCTTCATACAATAAAAATGATGCGATAAATGCACTCTCTTTAGATGAATCAATTATTGATATGTTATTAGATAATTTCTTCTTGACATTAGATAGTGACTTGAAAAAAATTCAAAATGCAATTGATTCAAAAAATAGTATTGAATTGAAAGAATCAGCACATTATTTAAAAGGTTCATGTGCAAATTTAGTAATGAAAGAGGCTGTAGAAATTTTACAAGATATAGAAACAAAATCAAAAGATGGTGAAACAAATTTTGATTTGAGAAGACTAAAATTATATTTTGAACGTATGAAAGAAGAGCTTAAATATTAGTTTATGTAATAATTAATATATAATTTAAGCTTATATAATTTAGCTATTTATAAACTTTCTTTTTATAAACTATACCCAAGTATACAACTAAAGATTAAATTCTTTTGTTGTGTAATTTAATTACAAGGGGTATTAAATGAAATTGTCAAAAGTTCTTTTAGGAATGGGATTATTAGCAGGTTCTTTATTTGCAAGTGAATTTATCAATTATGATAAATTATCAAAAAGTTTAAAAGAAGATGCAAAAAAATCTGGACTTTATGCAACAACTGATGAAGTTAAAAAAGCTTTAACTGAAAAAGATTGGGCTGTTGTTGATGTAAGAACAGCTGAAGAATGGGCAGCTGGATATATAAAAGGAAGTCAAAGAATAGGAAGAGAAACTCCTGAAAAAGCTATTGAAACTTTTGTTACAGATGATCAAGGTAAATTTATAAAAGATAAAATCATTGTAGTTTGTAATTCTGCTTCAAGAGCATCAATTGAAGCTGAAACATTAAGAAAAATGGGTTTTCAAACAGTTAAAATCTATGATTTATATAGCTGGATTGATGAATGTAATCCTGTAATAACAAAATATTCTTCTCATGAAGATAAAGAGGGAACAAATAAAAAGTTTGGCGATTTTTATGCTGAACATTGTAAAAAGTAGTAGATAATTTATCTACTACTTTTTAGTATCAGTTATTAAAGAAATATTGAATAACTGATTATTTTGAAGTACTTCTAAAACTTCTATTATTTTCTCATATTTTACTTCTTTATCAATTTTGAAAATAATATTTCTATTTTTATCTTCAACTTTTTCCATCTCATTTTTAATTGACTCAATAGTTGTTTCTTTCCCATAAATTGCTAGTTTATCATTATTTAGTTCTATAATAATCTCTTTTTCTTTTAATTCAATCTCTTTAGCACTTGAAGTTGGAAGATTTAAAACAAGAGCCAACTCATCTTTTTTAAATACAGATGAAACTATAAAAAATATTAAAAGAATAAAAACAACATCAATAAGTGGCGTAACATCAGGAGTTAAAATTTCTCTTTTTTTCATATTTTTTTAAGAACCTCTTTTTCAATTCTTAGTTCAATCTCATCTAAAATACCAACAATATAGTTGTACCCCATATAGTGAGGAATTGCAACAATGATTCCAGCAATTGTTGTGATTAGTGCCACAGAAATACCATTTGAAAAAACTGAAGGGTCTCCTAAACCACTTTTTGTAATTGAGTCAAAAGAGTCTAATACTCCAATTACTGTTCCTAAAAGACCTAATAAAGGTGCCATTGAAGCAATTATTTTTACTGTATTTAATCCAAATTCTAATTTTTTAATTTTTCTATTTATAATATTTTGTATAGAATCTTTTTTAAATTCACTATTATTGTGTTGTGCAAAAGTTAATATTTCACTAACTAATTGCTCTTTATTATTTTTAGAAAGAGCAAGAACTACTAATTTCCAAAACATTATTGTAAATCCAATAACATTTAAAAGAATTAATATATAAACAATAATTCCACCTCTATTTATATAATCAATTAAACTTAACTCCATCTCTTAACTCCTAGTAATTTGATAAACAATTGGTACAGTAATTTCCCAAGAATTTTTATTTAGTTTTTCTGGTATTGGTTCAAATTTATATATTCTTGCAAAAATCTCAATTGCTGCTTCATCTAATTTTTCAAAATCTGATTTTTTTACAACTTTTATATCTTTAATTTGTCCATCTTTTGAAATTACAAAACAAACATTTACTTTTCCCATTTGATTTAATCTTTTTGCACTTTTTGGATAAGTTTTATTTTGTTCAATTAATTGTTGTAATTTTGTTAAATATTCATTTTCTAATAAATCTTTTTCATTAGAATCTATTTTCATCTCTTTATTTTCAGAAATTAAAGGAGTTTGTTTTGAAGTTTCTACTACTTTAACATTGTCAACTTTTTGAGGAATATCCTCTTTTTTAACAACTTCTTTTTGTTTTTTATGATTCTCTTTAATCATATTTTTACTCAATGTTTTAGGTAGAGGTTTAGTTTCAATTGATTTCTCGACAGTTTTTTGAACTATAGGTTCTTGAATTGGTTCAGGTTTTTTTATTACTACATTTTGTAGATTAATTTTTGATATGTTTTGAACTGGTTTATCCTTTATAACCATTTCTTCATCTACTTTCAAACTAGCAAAAAGAACCAAATGAGCTGATATTGTTAATATCAAGATTGTGATTAAACTTTTTTTATTTTCCATAAGTAGAAATATATTATAATATTGATAATAATTATCTTAATTGAAATATAAAACAGAAATTTTTATTCCTGTTAAAAAATGATTAAAAAAGATTAAATACAATTATCAAAATAAAAAAGGAGAAACCTTTGCGTAGTTTATTAATTTGCTCGTTATTTTGCAGTTTTGTTTTTGCTGAAAATTTAGAAATATTACAAAATGAAAAAAAAGAGTTAAGAATTTTAGAAAAAAAATCAATAGAATCCCGTTATGAAAGTTTAAAAAATGATTGGATTTCTCCAATTACAATAAATTCAGGATTAAGTAGAGACCATTCCTTTTCAAGTAAAAGTGGTTCTTTTGATAAAAGTGCATCAATTGGCTTTACCCAAAGCATTTATGAATCAGGTGGAATTGAACTAAGTATTAAATATGCAAAGGATAAATATGATTCAGAAATGTTAGCTTGGGAAAGTGATAATTACACAATATTGCAAACAGTTTATGAAACCTTACTTGAAATATCAAAAATTAAACTACAAATTGAACAAAGTTCTTATTCTCTTCAAAATAAAGAGATTGAATTAATATTAAAAAAGATTCAATATGAAGCCGGTTCTGGCGATATTACAGATTTGAATAATGCAATGATTGCAAAAAATTCTCAATATAAAGAGAATATCTCTTTACAAAATTCTTTAAAAGATAAAGAGTATGAACTATCAAAATATACATCTTTAAAATATGATGAGATTGAGATTTTAGATTTTAAAGGAATTAAAAAAGAGGATTTTATAAATCAAAATATTGCATTACTTGTGGAAAAATCAAAAATAGAGATGTTAAATACAAGTTATAAACAGACAAAAGTTTCATATTTACCAAAAGTATCAACAACATTAAAAGCTAGTTATTTAGATAGTGAAGACTTTTATTCAAGTACACAAAAGGAAGCAAGTAATACTGGATTAGCTTCTTTAAATTTAACTGTTCCTTTGTATGATTATAATAAATCAAATAAAGTTGAAGAGTCAAAGGTGGATTATCTAAAACAAAAAGCCCAAGTAAATGATTTGAAAAATCAATTGGCTTATGAATATGAACAGATTTTAAATCAAATAGATAGTTATGAAAAATATAATGAAACAATCAAAAATAGTATTAAAATATATGATGATTTACTATCTATAAATAAAATTTCAAATGATGCTGGAATGACTTCCACTTACGATTTAGATATTTTAAAAAATACAAAAAAAATAAATGAATATGACATTGCAATAAATGAGATTAATATCAAATTACAATATTCAAAATTATACTTTAAAACAAAAGGTGAACATTAATGACAAATTCGCAATTACAACAGGATTTAGATAGTTATAGTAATAAAAGTTCGAAAAAGATTTATATTTGGACAATAATTTTTTTATTAATTAGTGGTTTTTGTACATACTATTATTTTTTTATAAAAGGTGAAAATAAAAAACAAACAGTTGAATATGTTACTACTAAGGTAAAAAAAGGTGATTTATCAGTGGTTGTTAGTGCAACAGGAAATTTAAATCCAACAAATAGTGTTGATATTGGTATTGAAGTATCAGGAACTATAAAAGAGATTTATGTGGATTTTAATGATGAAGTTGAAGTAGGGCAAGTTTTAGCAAAACTTGATACTAGAAAATTACAAATTGAAGTTGATAGTTCAAAAGCAGCTTTATCTATATCAATGGCAAATTTAAAAGAGAGTGAAGTAACTTTAAAAAATAAAAAAGCAAGTTATGATAGAACTCAAAAAATGTACAATAGTTCAAATGGTAAATATCCATCAATTAATGAATTGGATAATTCTAAATATACCTATGAAGCTGCTTTGGCTTCTTATGAAGCAGCAAAAGCAAAAGTTAACCAATCAGAATTTAGTTTAAATACAGCCTTACAAAATTTAGATAAAGCAGTTGTAAAATCATCTATAAAAGGAATTGTGTTAAATAGGGAAGTTGAAGTTGGTCAAACATTAGCAGCATCAATGAATGCACCAAAACTATTTACTCTTGCAAAAGATTTAAGTCAAATGGATTTAATTGTAAGTATTGATGAGGCAGATGTTTCAGATATAAAAAAAGGTTTAGATGTTACTTTTACAGTTGATGCTTATCCAAATGATAATTTTAAAGGGAAAATCAAACAAGTTAGGCTAAATCCAGTTGATGTAAATGGTGTTGTAACTTATGAAACAGTAGTTTTAGTTGATAATGAAAAATTACTTCTTCGACCAGGAATGACAGCAACTGCAAAAATAATAACAAAAGAGAGTAAAGATAAACTAATTATTCCAAATAGTGCACTTAGATTTAAACCAAAAGAACAAGGTGAACAAAAAACAAATACTATGAGTTTAGTTCAACCTCCAAGAAGTCCACAAAATGGAAATACTTCAAAAGAGTTAGGGAAAAAAGAGTTTTCTGCTATTTGGATAATGGAAAATAATACACCAAAAAGAGTTATGGTTAAAGTTCTTGATACCGATGGAAAATTCACTACTATTGAATCAAAAGATTTAAAAGTTGATGATGAAGTGATTAGTTCTCAAAAGAGTGGCAATGCAAAGTAGTAAAACTATAATTGAATTTAAAAATATAGTTAAAACATATGGTGAAGGTGATGCTAAAACTTATGCTTTAAATGGTGTAAATTTTTCTATAAAAGAGGGTGAGTTTGTAGCAATCATGGGTGCAAGTGGAAGTGGAAAATCAACTTCAATGAATATGATTGGTTGCTTGGATAAACCAACAAGTGGAGAATATTTATTTAATGGAATTAATGTTGAAAATCTAAATAGAAACCAAATGGCACTTTTAAGAAGAAATTTTTTAGGGTTTATTTTTCAAAGTTTTAATCTTTTAGGAAGAACAACAGCTTTAGAAAATGTTGAGTTACCTCTTGTATATAGAAAAATTCCAACAAAAAAAAGAGAAGAGTTAGCTTTAGATGCCCTAAAAAAAGTAGGCCTTGAAAGCGTTGCCCATCATACTCCAGCTGAGCTTTCAGGTGGACAACAACAACGTGTGGCAATAGCAAGAGCAATTGTTACCAAACCTTTGGTAATACTTGCTGATGAGCCTACAGGAAACCTTGATAGTATAAAAAGTATGGAGATTATGAATTTATTAAAATCATTTAATGAAGACTTTAATATTACAGTTATTATGGTAACTCATGAAGAAGAGATGGCAGCATTTGCTTCTAGAATTATATATTTTAGAGATGGACATATTGAAGATAGTTTAAAAAAAGGATATAAATAATGTTAACAAATGCCTTTTTAATAGCTATAAAAGAGATTAAAAGAAATATTTTACGTTCTATATTAACTATTTTGGGAATAGTAATTGGAGTAGCTTCAGTAATTGCCATGGTAATGATAGGAGATGGAACAACTGCAAATGTAAAAGAGAGTATTTCAAAACTTGGAACTAATATGTTAACTCTAAGAGTTGGTCAAGAAAGAAGAGGACCACCAAGGGAAGATAATAGTTCAAAAGCATTTACAAATGAAGATATTGATGCTTTAAAAAGTGAAATCCAAAATGTAAAAGCAGTAGCAGCAGAAAACTCATCAACAATAAATGTAGTTTATGGAAATAAAAGTAATAGTTCATCCGTAGTTGGAACATCAAATGATTATTTTATAATAAAAGATTGGGAATTAAATGATGGAAGATTTTTTGAAGATAATGAGTTAAATTCTGGAAAAACATCTTGTATTATAGGAACGACAATAGTAAAAGAGTTATATTCTGATAATGAAAATGCAGTTGGTTCAACATTAAGATTAAAAGATTTTTCTTGTAATGTAATTGGTGTTTTAAAATCAAAGGGAGCTGCAACTTTTGGTCGAGATCAAGATGAAATAGTTATTGTTCCTTTAAAAATGTTTCAAAGAAAAATAAAAGGAAATAAAGATGTCTCTTCAATTTTAATCTCAATCACAGAAGGAAAATATATTGAAGATGCAAAAACTGATATTATTGCATTAATGCAAGAAAGAAGAGCCATAAAAATTGGAGAGCCTGATAATTTTAATCTAAGAGATATGCAAGATTTATTATCAACTATGACATCAACTACAAAAACATTGACTTATCTTTTAGGCTCAATTGCAGCTATTTCTTTACTTGTTGGTGGAATTGGAATTATGAATATCATGTTAGTTTCTGTAACTGAGCGAACAAGGGAAATAGGAATACGATTAGCAATTGGAGCCATGGAGAGTGAAGTTTTATTACAATTTTTAGTTGAAGCAATTGTTTTATCAACATTGGGTGGAATAATTGGGATTATTTTAGGGTTAGTTTTTGGTTTTATAGGAGTTACAATAATGGATTTATCATTTATTATAAATAATCAGATAATTCTAATTTCTTTTATATTTTCTACATTAATTGGAGTTGTTTTTGGATATTTTCCTGCAAGAAAAGCAGCGAGATTAAATCCTATTGATGCGTTGAGATATGAATAAATTTATAAATAAAATCTTTTCTTTTATGAAAGGATTTTATTTAAAGGCTATTTTTTGAAGGACTAGAGTTTTGACAATTTTCACAAATTCCATAAATACTCATTACATGTTCTTTTAATACGAAATTATTTTTTTCAGCAATTTTAATTTGATTTAATTCAATTAAATCATCTGTGAACTCTATAATTATTCCACATGAAGTACAAATTAGATGGTCATGGTGTTGTAATCGATTTAACTCATATCTGATAACTCCATCACCAATATCTAATTGATTTACTAATTTCATATCATGAAAAAATTTCATCGCTCTATAAACAGTTGCAATTCCTATTGAGACATTAAAATTTTGTTTAATTTTATTTGAAATCTCTTCTGCTGTTAAGTGTTCTTCTGAAAAATATAAAATTTTTAAAATATAATCTTTTTGAATTGAATTTTTCAGACCTATTTTTAATACATTATTTTTGAAATTTTTTAAAAAAATATCAAATGATAGTTCTTGAGAATCTTCCATTATATAAAGCCTTTTATTAAAATAAAAATGATACCTAAAGATAGAGTAAAACTATATAACTTCCATAAATTTTTATGTATTTTAACATTTTGTTTATATAACAATGAATTTGTTAAGTCTTTTTGATTTAATAGCTCTTTCAATATAGCTCCTTTTATAAAAGCAAATGTTAGCATTTATAATCTTAAAGAATATTGATTTTAATTATCAATAAAATATTTCATAGATAATCACGTCAAGGTTTAATTATAATAACGATTATCAATTTTATTAAAGATTAAGTTTTACTTGGTTAGCATTCCATTAATATTTTGTTAATATATTTAATAAAATAAATTGATTTAGGTATTAAAAGTGAAAGAAATTAAAGATAAACAAATAGATTCAAAAGAGATTTTCGAAAAAGAAAAGAGCATTGAAATTATTCATGATGGACAATCTTATTATCTGAAAATCACAAAAGCAAATAAATTAATACTTACAAAATAAGCACAATCTAGCCAGCAAGAGTAAAGTTCTCCTACAAATAGCCAGCCAATTTAAGAAAAAAGTTTAAGTAATTAATTTACTTTATTGAGCTGGTGTTAAATAAATTTAATAAACAAATTTATTTGAGAATCACAATGATTTTCTTGGAGGAAAAGAAATTGAATAAATATATCACAAGTAAAAAACATAAAAACACAAATTATCTTAAAGCATCTGTTGTAACTGCAACAGTTTTATTAATATCGCCTGCAATGTTAAATGCAGAATCAACACTTTTGTCAGATGTAAAAGTTGTTGAACAAAGTGAAAAAACTGATTATACGCAAAACTATAAAGTAGATAAATCATCTTCATCAAAAGTTACTCAAGATTTAGTTGATACTCCTCAAACTATCTCTGTAATTACAAAAAAAGTTATTGAAGAGCAACAAGCTACAACTTTGCAAGAAGCATTAAGAAATACACCAGGAATTACATTACAACTTGGTGAAAATGGTAATACAAACTCAAAAGACAATATTACAATGAGAGGTTTTGATGCTCAAGGAAGTATCTATAAAGATGGTATTCGAGATTTAGCAAATGCAAGCAAAGATACATTTAACACTGAAGCTGTTGAAGTTACAAAAGGTGCAGTTGGTGCTGATAATGGAAGAGGTGTTTCATCTGGATATATAAATCAAGTTACAAAATCAGCTACAAATAAAGATGAAGTTTCTGGAACTGTTGGTTATAGCACAGCTAAAAATGCAAGATTAACAGCTGATGTAAATAAAAAATTAAATGAAACAACAGGTGTTAGATTAAATGTAATGAAACAAAACGGTGATGTTGCTGGAAGGGATGAAGTAGAAATTGATAGAACTGGAATTGCTGGATCTGTTGCTTTTGGTATTGGAACGGCTACTAGAACAACAATTAATTATGAACATACAGAACAAGATGATGTTCCAGATGGTGGAATCCCAACTGTAGGATTAAATGGAGGTGCACAAAAAGTTGACACTTCTAAATTTTATGGAAGTAATGATGATTATGAAAAATCTCATAGTGATACATTTACTTTAAAATTTGAACAAGACATATCTGATAATACAATGTTTACAAATACAGCAAGATATGCAAAAACTAGACAAAGAATGTTATTAACTTCTCCATTTAATTATGATACATCAGCAAATACTGTAGATTTGAGAATGCATGCAAAATGGCAAGAAAATGAAATATTAACAAATCAGTCAAATTTTACAACAGAAGTGCAAACTGGTATGTTATTACATAAAATTAGTACGGGAATTGAATTAACAAAAGAGAATCAACTTACAAAAAATTACACTTCTCAAAGTGCACAAATTACAAGTTTATATAATCCAGCAAATATTTCGTGGAATGATTTATCATTTTCAGGACAAAAAAGTGATGGTGAAACTACAACAGTTGGAGCATATTTATTTGATTCTATAAATATAGGAGAGAAATTTATATTTACAGGAGGAGCTAGATTTGATAGATATGATACAACAAATGATATTGTTTCAAGTACTTTGGTTCCTTCAACGCTTGAAGATGAAGGAACTTTAAATAGTTATAAGGCTGGTTTAGTTTATAAACCACTTGAAAATGGAAGTGTTTATATCTCAAGAGCAACAACACAATTACCTCCAGGTGGAGCAAACTTTACTTTAAGTGCAACAACTACAAATGCAAATAATCCAGATATGGAACCTCAAAAATCAACTACAGATGAAATTGGTACAAAATGGGATTTATTAAATAATAGATTATCTTTAACAACTGCTATTTATAAAACAGTTGTGGAAAATGAAACTATGACTGAATCAGATGGAAGTGTTAGCCAAAATGGTGAAAAAGAGGTTAAAGGTATAGAGCTAGGCCTTGTTGGAGAAATTACAGATAAATGGAATGTAACAGCTGGTGTTGCAAAAATGAATACTGAATACACACAAGCTACATCAACAAATGATGGTATGAGTTTAAGATTCTCGCCAGAACACACAGCAACTTTATGGTCAACATATAAATTTACTCCAGCTATTAATGTGGGAGCAGGGGCAAGATATGTTGGAACTCAAGATGTTAAAATAAGTTCTACTTCAACTGAAGTTATTTCAAAAATTGATTCTTATGTGGTTTATGATGCAATGGCTTCTTATAAATTTAATAAAAATATAACATATCAATTAAATGTTTATAATTTAACTGATGAAGATTATGTTGCAAATATGAATAACTCAGGAAGAAGATACACTCCAGGTGCTTCAAGAAGTGGTTTATTAACACTTGCATATAAATTTTAATAGTTCAATCCGAGAGGATTGAATTATTATTTTAAAAATGAAATAGAGTTTATTTTATTTTTAGAGTAATAAAAAAGGAAAAAAATGGTTTTACATATTCCAGATGTTTTAACTAAAGAACAATTAATAAAGTGTAGAGAGATTCTAAATAAAGCAGAGTGGATTGATGGAAAATTGACTGCTGGAAGTCAAGCAATAAATGTAAAAAGTAATTTACAACTAGCAGAAAATAGTGAAGATTTAAAAATATTAAGGGAGATAATAACTCAAGCTTTACGAACAAATCCTTTATTTATAAGTGCTGCTTTACCAAATCATATAATTTCGCCTTTTGTAAATAGATATGAAAATGGTGGTGCTTATGGAAATCATGTTGATAACTCTATTTTATATGATACAACAGTTGGAAAAAACTTCCGTACAGATGTTTCCTGTTCTTTATTTTTCACAGACCCAGATGAATATGAAGGTGGTGAAATGGTGATTGAAGACACCTTTGGAACACATGAAATAAAACTTCCAGCAGGTGATTTAATACTTTATCCCTCAACTTCTTTACATAGGGTTGAACCAGTTACAAGTGGTGTAAGAATGGTTAGCTTTATGTGGACTCAAAGTATGATTAGAAGTGCTTGGAAAAGAAGTATTTTATTTGAACTTGATAATACAATTCAAAGTTTAAGGCTTAAATATGGGGAAACACAAGAGGCTGTAAATTTATCTATTCATTATCATAAATTAATCCAAGAGTGGGCAGAAATATAAAATATGAAAAATAGAGTTTTAGAGCCAAAACTGGATTTTATTCCACAAGAGTTAGTTAATTTAAAAGATTATGAAGAGTTTGCAAAATTAAGGGTTGATGATAATGCTTGGGCATATATATCAGGTTTTGCAGCAGATGAAATTACAGCAAAAACAAATAAAAAAGCATTTGAAAACATCTATTTACTAGGAAGAAGTTTAGAAGATGTAAAAGGTGGAAATACAAAATTAAATCTTTTTGGACAAGAGTTTGATAACCCAATTATTTTAGCTCCCGTAGCCTATCAAAAATTAGCCCATGATTTAGGTGAAATAGCAACTGCTCAAGCTTCAAAGGCAATGAATAGTTGTATGGTTGTTAGTGGATTTTCAAGTACAACTTTAGAGGAAATCAGCAATCATGCCGATAATTTATGGTTTCAACTCTATATGCAATATGATATGAAAGATAATTTATCTTTGATAAAAAAAGCTGAAGATTTAAACTATAAAGCTTTGGTAATAACAATTGATGCTCCAATTTCAGGAGTTAGAAACAAAGAACAAAAGGCAGGATTTTATCTGCCAAATGGAATTGAAGCTGTAAATATAAAAGGTTTTAAACAAGCAGATATGCAAATAAAAGATAATCAAAGTATGGTTTTTGATGGAATTATGGCAACAACTCCCACATGGAAAGATATAGAATTTATTAGAAAAAATACAAAATTACCACTTATTTTAAAAGGAATAACACATCCCTCTTATGCAAAAAAAGCTATAGAAATTGGAATTGATGGAATTGTAGTTTCAAATCATGGGGGAAGAGTTTTAGATACTTTAGTTTCAACTATGGATATTTTGCCAAAAATTGTTGAGGTAGTTGATAATAAAATACCAATTATAATTGATGGTGGAATCACAAGGGGAACTGATATTTTAAAAGCTTTAGCTTTAGGTGCAAGTGCTGTGATGATTGGAAAACCAATTATGTATGGTTTGGCAACAGCAGGAGCCTTGGGAGTTGCCCATAGTCTAAAAATTTTAAGGGATGAATTAGAAATTGCAATGGCACTTACTGGCTGTAAAACTTTAAAAGATATAAATAGAGATATTCTCTTCTAATTAATAATAATTATCAGATTGTTAAAAAATCGTTAAAATTGATTTGTTAAGATTCCACTGAAAATAAAAAAGGATAAAAATGTATAAAAATATTTGGTTTAAACTTCATTTGATTTTAGGTTTAAGTGCTGGGTTTATTTTACTTATTGTAGGATTTACAGGTGCGATGTTATCTTTTGAAAAAGAGATATTAAATGTTATTAATCAAAACACATACAAAGTTACTGTTTTTGATAAGCCTAAACTTTCAACAAAAGAGTTATTAGAAAAATTCCAAGAACAAAAACCACAAGCAAAAATCAATGCTATTACAATATCTTCTTTTGAAGATGATTCTACTTCTATAAATGTGGCAGCTGAGGGAGAGAATGCAAGAAAAGGAGTTACATATTATGTAAATCCATATACAGCTGAGATTTTACCAGAGTTAAAAGGGGTAAGTTTTTTCAAAACTATTGAAAATATTCACAGAAGACTTCTTTTAAGTGATTTTGGTAAACAAGTTGTTGCACTTAGTGTAGTTTCACTTTTAGTTTTAATGTTTTCAGGAATTTATATATATTATCCAAGATTAAAAAAGAGTTTTTCACAAAGTTTAAAACTAAATTTCCAATCAAAAGGAAGATTCTTTTTAGCAAATCTTCATAGTGCAATTGGAATGTGGGTAATTCCATTTTATTTATTGGCAAGTTTAACAGGACTTTATTGGTCATATGAGTTTGTAAGTAATGGTTTACACTCTATAACGGGAGTTGAAAAACCTAAAAAACCACAAATGAAAGCTCCAACTGAAGCTCAAAATAAAGCACAAGGTGAAAAAAGTGAACAAAAATCAAAAGAGCCAAGAGCTGAAATGCCAATGCAAGTGGGCGAAAAAATCTCTTTTGATGATATTTCATTATCTGTTGATACTTTTAAAAATTTAGTAAAAAATGAATATTTAACTGCAACTTTACGATTTCCTCAAAAAGGAAGTGTATATAGTTTTGATTATTTAGCAATAGATTCAGCACATGAAAGAGCTAAAAATAAAATTGAGTTTGATATTAAAACAAATGAAGTTTTAAAACATGAAAAATATGAAGATAAAACTTTAACTCAAAAGCTAATGGGAAGTATTTTACCACTTCATACAGGAGAATATTTTGGAGTTATAGGTCAAACTCTTATGTTTTTAGCTTCACTTATGATGCCACTTTTTACAATAACTGGTTTAATTTTATATCTGAAAAGAACTAAAAAAAAGAAAACAGTTTAATCAATTTAAAAGAGTAGTTTAAAACTACTCTTTTTTAATTATTTTCAATATATCTTTGACGTGCACTATCTTTTATTTTTGCAACTTCAACTAAAATAAATCCATCTATACAATCACCAAAACTATTATCAACATTAAATCCTAAAAATTTAACACCATTATCTTCAGCAATATCACTGTATTGTTTGTAAAGTGTTGGAACTGAGACTCCAATATTTGCCAAAGTTGATTTTAAAAATTTGAAATCTTTTTTCTTATCATTTAAATCAAAAGTCTCTTTTATTTCACTTAGATTATTTGAGTAAGAGTATGGAACTTTTGCTTCAACCATATTTTGATTATCACCATAATAGTGTGAATAATAAAATATCATCATATCTTTTGCAATTGTGGGAAATGAGGCACTCATAGAAACAGGTCCAAACATATATTTGATATTTGGATTAGTTCTTAAATATGCACCAATTCCAAACCATAAATAATCCAAGGCTCTTGTTCCCCAATATTTAGGTTGTACGAAACTTCTTCCTAACTCGATAGAATCTTTCAAATAAGGTGTAAACTCTTCATTATATTTAAACAAAGTATTTGAATAAAAACCTTTTACTCCAATATTTTTAAAAATAAAATCAGAGTTTCCAATTCTATATGAACCCACAATTTCTAAATCATTTTCATCCCATAAAATAATGTGTTGGTAATAAATATCATATTTATCCGTATCTCTTTTTTTATTTACACCTTCACCAACTTTTCTAAAAGATAACTCCCTTAATCTTCCAAGTTCTTTTAAAACTATTGAATCTTCCGTGTAATCGTATAAATAGATTTTTTTACCATCAGTTGTTTGACCAATTAGTTTTGATTTTTTTAACTCATTTAACAAATCAATTCGGCTTACTGGATGTGCAATTGCACTTTGCGTTTCAAAAAATGACTTTTTTCCCTTTTTCAAACTATATAGATGTTTTCTATAAAGATTTAATAGAAATTTTTTATCTATTCCTTTTGGAGCGATATTTTCATTTGGAATAATTTGTCCAACTTTTACACCAATTCTTTTTGATTTTTTATTAAACATTTCATGTGATAATAAAAGTGTTGAAAAAGTTTTATTAATTACAGATATTGTGTAAAAAGTTTTTGAGTTTTTTGCATCTAAAAAAATTGGCAGAATTGGTGAATTTGTATTTTGTGCAAAGTTTAAAAAACCTTTATTCCAAGCTGGATCTTTTATTCCCTTTGCCGTTGCTCGACTAACTTCTCCAGCTGGAAAAATGATAATTGCTTCTTCATTATTTAAAGCTTCATATATTTTTTTTATGTCATTTTTTGATTGTCTTAGTTTATAGTTGTCTATTGGAATTAATAAAGAATGTAACGCTTCAAAGCCTGCTAAAAAGTCATTTGCAACAATCTTTACATCTTTTCTCACCTGAGAAATAAGTCTTAATAAACATAATGCATCAAGTCCACCTAAGGGATGATTTGCAATGATTACCACTTTTCCACTTGTTGGAATATTTTGTAAATCACTACTTGAAACCGTATAATCAAAATCGAAATAATCTAATACTGCATCTACAAATTCAAATCCTTTTAAGTGTGAGTTTTGTGTTAAAAATTGGTTTATTGAGTCTTCGTGAACTATTTTTTTTGCAATTTTAAATAAAGACTTTTTTAAAAAGTTCTCTTTTTTATCCATATTTGGAAATTTTTTCTCAATCTCTTTTTGAATATCTATCATTTTATACTCCTAATTTATCGTAATTCTATTTTCCTTTGATTACAAAGGGGTAACAAGGGCAGTTTATAGACTGTTTTACAAACTTATGCTAAAATCCCAATTATCAAAAATAAGGAAGATTTAGTATGAACAAATCAGATATTACAAATATAATCACCGTTTTAATCATGGCTTTTGGTTACTCAAATGGAAATGAGCTAATTTATATGGTTGGTCTATTTGCCTTAAGTGGTGCTGTTACAAATAGTTTGGCGATTCATATGTTGTTTGAAAAAGTTCCTTTTCTTTATGGAAGTGGTGTGATTGAAAGTAAATTCTCACAATTTAAAATTTCAATTCATAATCTACTTATGAACCAATTTTTTACTCGAGAACATCTAACAAGATTTTTTCAAGAAGAGATGTCAAGTGCAAAAAAAACAATAGATTTTGAAAAAATCCTAAACAAAACAGATTTCTCACCAGCATATGAATCTCTAAAAGAATCAGTAATGCAATCATCTTTTGGTGGAATGTTAGGAATGTTTGGTGGAGAAGCCGCTTTAGAGCCTTTAAGAGAACCATTCACAAAAAAATTACAAGCTTCAATAATCTCAATAACAGCAAGTGATACTTTCCAAGATGTTGTAAATGAAGCCCTAAAATCAGAAGATTTTAGTGAAGATATTTACAATAAATTAAGCAAAATCGTAAATGCAAGACTTGAAGAACTAACACCAAAAATGGTAAAAGAGATAGTTCAAGAGATGATAAAAGAACACTTAGGATGGTTAGTTATTTGGGGAGCTGTATTTGGTGGACTAATTGGATTGGTTAGTGCATTAGTTTCATAATAGTATTGTCTAAAACATTTATTTGTATTTCAAAAATTGATTTGAAATACAAATAATAACCTTACGAATAGTGTGGATAATGCTGATTTTCATCATCTTTAAATTCTAAAATACTTTTTAATGAAGTAACTTCATCCTTTAAAGTATCAACTTCATTTCTTAAAGATATTCTCTCTTGTTCTATTTTTTTTACTAAAGTTTCCAATCTTTCCACTTCGTTATGTAATATTTCATTTCTTCTTTTTAAAATTAGAGCTTCATTTTTTGATTTTTCTGCTTCTTCTAAAGCTAGTTTGCTTAATAATTCGTAATTCATTTTCAATCCTTAGAAACCAAAATCATATAATATATTAAATAATAACATATAAAACTCGTTCTTATTATCGTTTTAGTAAAAATCCAATGATTTTTGACAATTGTGTTTACAATCAATTACAAAACTTTTATATGTTAGAATAAGCCAAAAATTTTTTGGGGTTATTATGGATGGGATTGAAGTATTAGTTTTATTGGATGTTGGTGGTCTACAAGATAAAGAAAAGTTTGAAAAACATGTAAAAAGAGAAGGATTTACTCCAGTTGAGGGTGAAGATTTTGTATATACTGCAACTTCAACAACAACAACTTTTTCTACAAAAGCATATATTTTAGAAGTATTTAAAAAAGGGCTTCAAAAAAATGTTTTTAATGATGCAAATTTAATTTTTTTATTAAATGAAACACCATATCCAACATATTATTATGATAAAGAAACAAATGATTTTGAGTTAATCCAAGAAGAGAAATAGTGAAAAATATTTACGAGTTTTTAAAAAATCTAAAAGATGAAAAAAGAACAAAAGAGTGTCAATTACTAATCGTAAATGATGATAGACAAGCTCAAATAGCTTCAGATATTGTGGCATATTTGGGTTTGAAACCTTTTGTAATATCAGATTTTAGAGCAAATTTTGGAGATGATTTATTATCCTTTTCCAATGAATTACAAGACATTACAAAAACTTTGAGTTCTTATTATTCTTACAAAAAACAAGATAAAATCCTAATCTCACCAATTCGTACAATTTCATATCCACTTCCAAAAGAGAAATGTTTTGATAGTTTTACAATAAATTTTGCAGATACAATTAAAATTGATGAGTTAAAATCAAAACTTTACAATTGGGGATATTACTTTGTAGATATTGTTACAAGCGAAGGTGAAGTCTCTATTCGTGGGGATATTATCGATATTTGTCCACTTGGAAGCGAGTTTGGATATAGAGTATCTTTATTTGATGATGAAGTTGAGAGTATTAGAAAATTTGATATAGAAGATCAAAAATCAACAAAAGATGAAATAGAAACTTTTACAATAAATCCAGCTTTTTTAGCCCTTGATGAAAATGCTTTAAGTACTATAAATGAACAAATAGAAACTGTTTCAAGTGATGCTTTTATTAAAGATATTCACTCTTTAGGGTTTTGGTATTTAGATGAATTGGGTGAATATTTACCACAAAAACTTAGTTCATTTATAACTCAAGATGCACTTGATGAACTTGATGAAGTTTATGTTTTTGAAGAAAAAAGGATAAACAAAGATAAGTTTTTATTAACACCTCAAATCTACAATAGTAAAAATTACCAAGAAATTGCCCCTGCAAATGTAAAAGAGTTTATCTCTTTTCACAAAGAGAAAAAAATCACTATTATTTCTGGAACTGAAGCTAAAGTAAAAGGTTATGATTTAGATTTAGCCGATAAAAATATTAAATATGTTTTAGAAAATTACATTATTAATTTAGTAAGTGATGATGAAGTTATCATTTCACTTAACAAAGAAGTAAAAAAACGAAGAAAGAAAAAAGTAAAACTTGTTCTTGATGAGCTTCAATTAAACGATTATGTAGTTCACGAAAAACACGGAATTGGTCAATATAAAGGAATTGAGCCTGTAACTGTAATGGGTGCAAAAAGAGATTTTGTAATCGTAATGTATGCAGGTGATGACAAGCTTTTAATTCCAGTTGAAAATATAGATTTAATCGATAGATATGTAGCTGATGGAAGCTCTTACGCTGTTGTTGATAAGTTAGGAAAAGGAAGTTTTGCTAAATTAAAAGAGAAAGTAAAAGATAGACTTTTTGCCATTGCAAATGATATTATAAAATTAGCAGCTGCAAGGGAACTTGTAAATGGTATCAAAATCAACACAGATAAAAAAATCCTTGAAGACTTCCAAAAAAGTGCAGGATTTGATTATACGAAAGATCAAAAAAGAAGTATCAAAGAGATTTTTGCAGATTTAAGTAGTGGTCGAGTAATGGATAGACTTCTTTCAGGTGATGTTGGTTTTGGAAAAACAGAAGTTGCTATGAATGCAATGTTAGCTGTTATTTTAGATGGTTATCAATCAATTTTTGTTTGTCCAACTACACTTCTTGCTACTCAACATTATCACAGTATGCAAAAAAGATTTTCAGAATTTGGAATAAACATAGCCAAACTTGATGGAAAAACAAGTGCAAAAGAAAAAACAGCTATCAAAAAAGCTTTGGAAAATGGCGATATTAAAATCGTAATTGGAACACATTCACTTTTGGATATAAAAACAAATAATCTAGCTTTAGTAATCATCGATGAAGAGCATAAATTTGGAGTTAAACAAAAGGAAAAATTAAAACATTTAAGGGAAGATGTACATATTTTCTCAATGAGTGCAACACCGATTCCACGAACATTAAACCTTGCCTTATCAAAACTAAAAGGTATGAGTTCACTTTTAACTCCTCCAACGGAAAGGTTGGGAGTGCGAACTTATGTAAAAGAGTACAGCGAAAAACTAATCAAAGAGATAATTTTAAGGGAAAAAAGAAGAGGTGGACAGCTGTTTTATGTTCATAATAATATAGCTTCAATAGAGGCTAAAAAACGAGATATTGAGGCAATTGTTCCAAATATCAAAATAGATATTATTCACTCTCAAATTAAACCTGACCATGCTGAAAAAATTATCGAAGCTTTTGAAAATAGAGAGTTTGACATACTCCTAGCAACTTCAATCGTTGAATCAGGAATCCATCTTCCAAATGCAAACTCAATTATCATTGATGGTGCTGATAGATTCGGAATTGCCGATTTACATCAGCTAAGAGGAAGAGTTGGGCGAAGTAACAAAGAGGGATTCTGTTATTACATAGTTGAAGATAAAAAACAAATTACAGATGATGCAGTAAAAAGATTACTTGCTTTAGAGTCAAACTCATATTTAGGAAGTGGAACAGCTTTAGCGCACCAAGATTTAGAAATCAGAGGTGGTGGAAATATCATAGGTGAAGACCAAAGTGGACATATCAAACAAATTGGTTATGGTTTATATTTAAAAATGCTAGAAGATGCGTTATCAAGTCTAAGTGGTGATGATAAAGCGGAGAAAAAATCAGTTGATATAAAACTGGCTATTTCAGCATATATAAGCGAAGAGTATATAAATGAAGATAGAGTTAGACTTGAACTTTATAGAAGATTGAGTAAAGCAAATGATATTCAAGAGGTTTATACTATCGAAGAAGAGATGGAAGATAGATTTGGAAAACTTGATATTTATACAAAACAGTTTATAGCGTTAATTATTATAAAAATTCTAGCTTTAAATCTAGGAATCCAAAATATCAGCTCTTATGAAATGAACATCACATTTACAAAAGCTGATGATACAAAAGAGACAATTAAATCACCAAGCAAAGATGATGACGATATTATTGCTACTACTTTGAGGTATTTGAGAAAATAAATGATAAAATTAAATAAAATATTTATAAAAGTATATATTAAGAAGGGTAAAAATAGATGTATATAGATTTATTTTCTGGTTGTGGAGGTCTTGCGTTAGGACTTCATAATGCAGGATGGAAAGGTTTATTTGCTGTTGAAAAAAGTAAAGATGCTTTTTCAACTTTAGAACATAATCTTATAAATAAAAATTCAAATTTTACCTGGCCTGATTGGTTGCCTAAAAAAAATCATGACATAAATAATATTATTGAAGAATATCAAGAAAATTTAAAATCTTTAAGAGGAAAAATTTCACTTGTTGCAGGAGGACCTCCATGTCAAGGGTTCTCAATGGCAGGAAGAAGAAAAGAAGAAGACCATAGAAATAAATTAATAGATTCATATATAAAATTTATTGAGCTAGTTCAACCTAAAATTCTATTTTTTGAAAATGTAAGAGGCTTTACTATTGGATTCAAACAAGGAAATAAACGAGGTGAAGCATATTCTGTTTATGTTGTAAATGAACTAGATAGAATTGGGTATGATGTAAAAGGGCAAATTGTAGATTTCTCAGAGTATGGAGTTCCTCAAAAAAGACAAAGATATATATTAGTTGGTATAAAAAAAGAGTATCAAATAAAAGCAGAAAAATTTTTTGATTTATTGACTCAGAATAAAGCAAATTTTTTTAAAGAAAAAAAACTAGAAAAAGATATTACATCTTTAAGTGATGCAATTTCAGATTTATTACAATCAAATGGAACAGAACAATCACCTGATACTAAAAATTTTAAAGCAGGAATTTATACAAAAGCTACAACTAGTTATCAAAAACTAATGCGTCAAGATAAAAATCTTACCAATAAAATAGCAAATAGTCATAGGTTTGCAAATCATAAAAAAGAAACAGTTGAAAAGTTTGATTATATTTTGAAAAATGCAAGGGTAAATAAAAACATATCAGATGAAATAAAAGCAAAATATAATATGAAAAAAAGAACAGTTGTTCCATTATGTAGTAATTCTCCAACACCAACTTTGACAACTTTGCCTGATGATTATATTCACTATTGTGAACCAAGAATCTTAACAGTTAGAGAATATGCAAGAATACAATCTTTCCCTGATAGTTATGAGTTTAAAGGTGGATATACAACTGGCGGAGATAGAAGAAAAACAGATGTCCCAAGATATACTCAAATAGGAAATGCAATACCACCACTTTTTGCTGAACAAGCAGGGATTGTTTTAAAGGATATGATTAATTTATGAAAAAAGAAATGCAATTTAAGATTAGTTCAGCACTAAAAGATATTATTGGTAGAGATTTAATTAACGATGATTTTATTGCTATTTTTGAATTAGTAAAAAATTCTTATGATGCTTATGCTACAAAAGTAAAAATTAGTTTTAATGATATATATTCAGATAAATCAAAAATTATTATTGAAGATAATGGTAAGGGAATGAATTATGATGATTTGGAGAATAAATGGTTATTTGTAGCATATTCTGCAAAAAAAGATGGTTCAGAAAATAAAGATTTAAATTTTAGAGATAAGATTCAAGTACAAAGATCATTTGCTGGAGCGAAAGGAATTGGAAGATTTTCTTGTGATAGATTAGGAAAAAATCTTTACATCGAAACTACTAAGAATGAAGAAGATAATAAAACTGAATCTTTGTACGTAGATTGGGGAAATTTTGAAAATGATTTGAAAGAAGAATTTATTAATATTAATGTTATTCACGAAACATTACCTAATATAAAAAAGATAGGTACTAAATTAGAAATAATGGATTTAAGAAGTTCTTGGGATAGAGAAAAACTTTTAAAGTTAAAGGATGCACTTGCAAAATTAATTAATCCAAATATTGATAGTTTTGATGATACATTTGAAATAATTTTGGATGTTAAAGATGAATTATTAAAGGACAAAAATTTTGACGATTATCATAAAATAGTAAATGGTAAAATTCAAAATTTAATATTTGAAACACTAGATTTAAAAACTACAAAAATAATATCAGAAGTTTTATCTCAAAATAATGGAACAATTAAAACTTCATTATATGAAGCTAATAAATTAGTATATGAAGTAATTGAAAAAAATAATTATAAATATCTACATAATATTTCTTATACGATTTATTATCTAAATCAATCTTCAAAAGCAACATTTTCAAGAAGAATGGGAATGCAACCGATTCAATATGGGCATATCTTTGTTTATAAAAATGGTTTGAGAATTTATCCTTATGGAGAAAGAGGTGAAGATCCATTAAAAATGGATAATAGAAAAGCTCAAGGTTATAATAGATATATAGGTACAAGAGAAACTATTGGACATATAAATATTACTGAACCAAATGGGTTCTTAAAAGAAACATCAAGTAGAGGTGATGGATTAGAAAAAAATGAGAATTATTTTGAATTTGTTGAACATTTTTTTGAAACTTTAAAAAAATTAGAAAAATATAATATAGAGATAACAAATTGGGGAAATGATTTACCAAATGATTACATTAATCTTAAAGATAAAAATATACAAGAAGCTCTTATAAATGTAATTAAAAATTTAACAAATGCAAAAAATAGTTTAAGTATAAAATATTCAGATGAAATTATTAATATTTTAAAGAAAAAAGAGGAATCATCAGTTAAAGGATTATTAAATAATCTTAGATTAGACGTGGAATCAGATAATTTTGATAAAAAAAAGATACTTAATCAAATTTCAAAGACTGAGCAAAAAATTGATGAATTAAAAGAAATTAAAAAAGAAGCAGAAGAAGAAGCATTAAATTCATTAATAAAAAATGAAGAGTTAGAAACGAGAAAAGATAATTTAGAAAAAAAACTGGAACAAGAAATAAAAGAGGGTGTATTTAAAAAATCAATTATAGGACAAGATAAAGAACAGCTAATTAGTTTACAACACCAAGTAAATCATAGTTCAAGTAGAATTTCAAGAAATATTAAATTACTTCTTAAAGGAATGGAATCAAATAAAACTAAAGAAGATTTAATTAAATATATTAATACAATATCTTTTGAAAATGAAAAAATAGCATCAATATCAAGTTTTGTCACAAAGGCAAATTTTAATTTACGAGCAACAGAAATTGAAATGGATATAGTTCAATTTATTGAGGATTATATTCAAAATATTTATTCTAATAGAGAGCCATTAATTAATACAAAAGATTTAAGAATATACTTTATAAATAATCAAAGTTCTAAAGTAGAAAAGAAATTTAGACCTTTAGAAATTACAATGATGATTGATAATTTTGTGAATAATTCTATAAAAGCTGAAGCAACAAAATTAGAATTTGTAATCAAAAAAAGAAGTGGCGTACTTTTTATTGATGTAATTGATAACGGTATTGGTATTAAAGAAGATATAAAAGATAAAATATTTGACTTTGGATCTAGCACAACTAATGGTTCAGGGATAGGGTTATATCATATTAAGGACATAGTTGAAAAATTAGATGGAACAATTGAATTAAGTAAAGAAAATAGTTTATTTGGGGCAGAATTTAATATTAGGATAAATATATGAAATTAGATTATAAGATATTATGGTTAGATGATAAAATTCAAGATTTTAAAGATGATGAATATATAGAAGAAATAAAAAATCATTTGATTTCTGAAGAATTTAATCCGATAATTGATGCAACAAATGATCAAGATGAGTTTTATAAATATTTGAATAGTAATACATATGATCTAATTCTAACAGATTTTCATTTGAATGAAACTAGTAATAACAAAGGTATTGATGGAGATGTGATTGTTGAAACAGTTAGAAAAAAGAATATTTTTACTGAAATACTTTTTTATACTGCAAAAGCACCACTTCAAGGTAAATTAACATGGGATAGAATTTCTTTTCTAGAAACAGCAACTTTACCAGATGAACATCATGAAGAAGTAATTAAAAAAACAAAAAAATTAATTGATTTAACAATAGAAAAGTTTCATGATATTGTAGTTATGCGTGGAATGATTATGAATGAAACAAGTGATTTAGATTGTCAGAAAGTGGAACTTCTAAATAATTTTATTACATCAGAAAAATATATAAAACAAATCCCTCAGTTAAGAACTAGACTTTTTAAAGAAATTAGTAGTTTTTTAAAAGAAAAATCTAGTAAGATTGAAAAATGTATCGAAAAGGAGGATTTAGATAAATTAATTAGTGATAATGTATTGTTCTCTGCAGATAAAAAAATAAGTGCAATGAGTGAAATTTTACAAATATTAGGAGAAATGGACTTCTCAACAGAATATAAAGAAGAAATTATTAAAGTTAGAAATAATTTTGCACATGCAATATTAGAAGAAGTAATAGATGATGAAGGAAAAGTAATTAGGAAATATTTTAAAGATAAAAAAGATGGAATAACCTTTGATACAGATTTATGTAAAAAGATTAGAAGTGACATTAAAAAGCATAAAAATAACTTAAATAATTTAAAACAAAAACTTGATGAATAAACTAATAATCTATGGAGATATTCACGGTTGTTACGATGAATTTATCTCTCTTAGAAATAAAATAAATCCTCAAAAAGAAGATATTGAAGTTTGTGTTGGTGACATCATCACAAAAGGTAAAGATAGTATCAAAATTCTTGATTTTATTATTGAAAATAATATAAAATCAGTTCTTGGTAATCATGAAGATAAAATTATAAGATACCTCAATCATCAAAAAACAAATGAAAAAAATCCTATAATACTTGATAATGATGAACAAAATATCATAGATAATCTAACAGAGAAACATATTCAATTTTTAGAAAATTTACCACTTTTTTTGAGATTTGAAAATATAACTATTGTTCATGGTGGATTACAGAATCACATGAATTTAGACAATTTATCAAAAAAAGACAAACAAAAAATTCTAAGACTTAGATATTTAGATGAAAACTATGAATATTTAACTTATGGAAAAGAAAATGAAAAATCAATTTTTTGGGCAGATATTTATGATGGAAGCCATGGTTTTGTAGTTTATGGACATCAATGCTCTGAGAAAATCAGAAAAAATAAATTTGCTGTAGGAATTGATACAGGTTGTGTTTATGGAAATAAATTAACAGCTGTTATTTTTGAACAGAAAAATATATCAACAAATATTTTCTATCAAGAGTTCAAGGAAGCTTGTATTGAACTAAAAGAGTCTATCAAAAATCAAAATCAAAAAACTACTTTAGATGACTTGATAATAGAACTTGAAAACAAATAATTTAGAATCTATTCAAAAACCGAAATAGAAAATATTAAAGAAGAGATATTAATAAAACTACTAAAATCTCAACTATGAATTTTTTAACAACACTCCAACTCACAAACGCTCAAAGCTCTTATTCCTTGTTCATCTTCTGCTTTTTCAAAGAGTTCATCAAGATAAAAAGAGTTAGAACATACAAGATATAAAAGTGCTTCTTTTTCATCATCTTTTGGGTCTCTTGTGTAATATGCTTTTGGAATCATTGGAACAACTCTTTTCCAATAGATATTCATATTTCTTGGATTTTCAAGAACCCTCAACATATTATCAATAACACAACAAGCATTTTCAAAACAATTTATATTTTTGAAGCTCACATATCTTTCATCAATTCTAATCTCATTATTAGACATTTAAGTCTCCTTCATTATTTTATATACAATTGTACTTTTAAATAACACCAAAGGCTATGTTATAATCTGAAGATTTAGTGACATTTTACGAAAGAAAAGGGAAATATGGCGGAAGTTTCAAGTGTTACCTTTCATTATGTGTTAAAAGCTTTAGAGAAAACAACAAATATCTCTATAGAAAAAATGTTAAATGAAGTTGAGTTATCTCCTTTGGTTTTATCAAAACATGATGGCAAAATAGATAGTAAAAAGCTCTCTTTTATTTTTAGATATTGTATGAAAGAGTCAAATAATCCAGCTTTAGCTTTACATATAGGTCAAGCTGTTTCTTATCAATCTTTGGGACTTTTAGGATATTTACTTTTAAATACAAATAGTTTAAAACAGATGATTGAAAAGTTTAATTATTACCAAAAACTAATAAGTGGATATTTCAAATTTCAGTTTTTTGATGATGGAGTTTATTATAAATTAGCAATTTATATAAATGAAAATCCTATGATTCCAGTTCCAAGTTTTCATGCTCAAGTTCATCTGTCTTCAATAGTTTCAATTTTAACTCAAATTTTAGGAGAAAAAGTTATTCCTGAATTTACATATTTTTCTCAAGATGTTGATGAAAATCTAGTGGAATATCAAAAAATATTTGGAGAAAATATCTTTTTTTCAAAAGGTGAAAATGCGATATTTTTCAAAATTGATAAATTAAATATTCCAGTTAAAAATCCTAACTCTTCAATGTTAGACTATTTTGAAAATGAAGCAAAAAAGATTTTGGATGAGTTAGAAAATAAAACTTGGTATGCAAAAGTTGAAAAAGAGATTTTAAAAAACATAGGAGAAAAAGAGGTTACAATAGATTTAATCTCTTCAAATCTTGGTACAACTCCACGGACTTTGCAAAATTATCTAAAGGCTGAATCAAAAACTTTTAGGGATGCTTTGGGAAAAATTAGACAAAAACTTGCCCAACATTATATAGAAAATACAAAAATGGATTTAGGAACAATCTCTTTTTTATTGGGATATAAAGAACCTAGTTCATTTTTTAGGGCATATAAAAAGTGGAATAAAAAAACACCAAAACAAAATAATTAGGATTTTAAAATGAAATAAAAAAGAGAAAGTATCACTTTTCTCTTTTTTACATAGGAGAGCTTGAACGATGGGTATAAAAGATTAAATTATTTATTTGAGTTGCTCTAATAATAAATTGCTGCTAATTTATTATATGAGAAATTATATATAAGCAAAGTGGCATAAAAGTGGCTTTATTTAAAAGATTTCCAATTCACATACAACTTGAGCGTGATCACTATTTAAAAGTGAACCATTTTGATTTTTTTGTAAATGTTTATCAAAAATTTCATAAGAAGTAATCTCTCCTAAATGATTTTCTCTATTTTTATCAAACATATTTGAAACAAAAATATAATCCAAAACATTTCCTTTGCCTGCGAAATAACTTGTTGGAGTTCGTTTTATCTCTTTTTGTTCAGGATGAGGATTGTAAATCTCTTTTTCATAAAAATTATATGCATCAAGTAAAAGGTATTCATCTTGTGTTAAATCTTCATCATGATATTTCTTGTTTGTTAAAGCTTCAATTGTTATTGAAAACTCTTTATCATTTAAATCAGTCATTAAAATAGCTGGATTAGATGTTAGTTTAATATCTGTAAAAAGTGAACTTGCTTCACAAAGTCTTTGTTTTAGTGATAAAGAATAGTTTTCTTCCAAAGATTTTTTTACTTTTTCTTTTTTTTCATTTAGAGTTGAATTTTTTGTAAATACATATTCAAATTCATTATCTCTATTAGATTTTAAATGGCAAACATAAACATCTAACTCTTTTTGATTTGGTAGAGCAATAGTTGCTTTTATAGGTTCCCTTGCAAATTTAAAAAAGTCATTTAAATAATGTTTTTTTAATGCTGAAAAATCAATCTCAACTCTTTTTAGATTTCTAATTGGATACTTTGAAGCAAGGGCAACAACTGTAGTTGTGTAAACTTTTTCATTTTTATTATCAACTTTTGGACCATCAATTGTTTTAAAATATTTAAAACCTAAATCAGCAAGTAGAGTTTTTAAAGCTTTTTTTGAAAAAACTTCTTGAAAACCTATAATATCACAGTTCATTTCACTGATTTGATTTTTTATCCAAGTTGTTTTTTCTTCCCATTGTTCGATATTGAATTTCTCTTTTTTTGTATACCACGAATATGGTGGTTCAACAAATTGAAAAAGGTTAAATGTTCCTACTCTTATTTTCATGTTATTTAAAGTATAAAAATACTATTTCTCCCTAATTTTTTAGCTTCATATAAACAATCATCAGCTTCTTTATAAAGTAACTTACTATTTGTAATTGATTCACCTTCTTTTGAAACAATACCAATTGAAACAGTTAAATATTTTGATATTTTACTTCTTTTATGTTCAATTTGAAGTTTTTCTATTTCATCTTTTATTAAATTTGCAAATTCAATTACCTTTTCTCTATCTAATGTAGTAATAATCCCAAACTCTTCACCTCCAAGTCTAAAGGCAAAATCACTAGCTCGTGAAGTTCTTTTTCTTAAAATACTGGCTACTTTTTCAAGTACAATATCACCTTCTTGATGTCCATAAGTATCATTGTATTGTTTAAAATAATCAATATCCATAATTAAAAATGAGAAAGAATTATTTTCTCTTTTTGCTCTATTTATCTCTTCTTCGATTTTTTTATTAAAAAATCTTCTATTATATAGTTGAGTTAATTCATCTGTAATTGATAAGTATTCAATATGTTTTTTATTTGTTATATTTGTCCTAATTGCTGTAAAACCAACAAGTTCATCATTTCTAAATATTGGTTTTATAACTGCATATACCCAATAATCTTTACCTGATTTACTAATATTATGTATTTCACCTTTCCAAATATTTCCATCAAGAATTGTCGTCCACATATCATCATAAAATTTAATTGCAGTTTGAGGGTGTCTTACTAATTTATGAGTTTTACCTATTAACTCTTCTTTAGAGTATTCAGAAATTTTACAAAAAGCCTCACTAACATCAATTATATAACCATTTTTATCTGTTGAGGATATAATAATGTTTTCATTTATAATTTTTATATAGTCTTGCAATTTTTTCTCTGTTTCATTTTTACTTTCAAGGGTTAAATTTAAATTATTTGCAAGTGATACAAACTCTTTGTAAGTTAATTTCTGAGTATCAATTTTCTCATTCTCTTTAGAAGCTTTTTCAAAAGATGAAACAAGATTATTTATATTTGTATCAATAAATTGAGCTATTTTTTTTGATGTAAGATATAACCCAATAATCATTAATATAAACATAATTATCATATAGATAAGTTGCTCATAAACAGTCTGTTTAAAAAGATCTTCTTTTCTACTTAACTCTTTTTCTACTTCATCTAAATATACTCCTGAACCAATTATCCAGTTATATTTTTCATATACTTTTACATAAGAGATTTTGTCATACTCTTTTGTTGTATTTATTTTCTTAAATTTATAAGAAAAAAATCCACCATCTGGATTTTGTGCTGTTTCAAGTTGTCTTTTAAATAGGCTTTCAGATGGATGTTTTGTTGGGACTTCCATTTTTCTACCATCAAAAACCAAAGTTTGAGCATTTGTTGTATTAACAAAAAGATAATTGTTTCCACTAAATCTAATAGAGGCAATCCAGTCCAAAATTTCATTTTGTGCTTTTTCTCTTATTTCATCAACATATTCACCCATCCCAATATGCCAATTATATGCTTCAAATAGTTTTACATAAGAGATTTTTGAATATTGTTTATTATCTTTTGTATCAGGTTTTACAAAGGTAGTATTTAAAAAACCTTCTTTATTTTCTAAAGCAATTTTAGCTTGTTGTTGAATAAAATAATTGCCATTTTCATCTTTTAAATTCCAAACATCATTGTAGGTATCTAATTTTATTTTTTTGTTAAAAAGTACAGCTTGTCCACTATTACTATTTATAAAAAAGTAAGTTTTGTCATTGCCATAACTTGAATTATTTAGTGCCTCAGCGATTAATAATTGTATCTCTTGTGGTGTTTTTTTATCTTTATTTTCTTCGTAAATATTTGTTGCTAAATTATAAGCTTGATTAACTCGTTCTTTTAATTTATCTTTTATTGAATTTGTTAATATTTCTTCTTTGTGGTCTATTAAATTATAAACACTTAAAACTTCTCTTTTAATTTGCTCTTCTTTTACTTTTGTAAACTCTTCTCTAATATGCAGTTTATCATTTTGAAAATTCTGATATTGAAAAAATAAAGATATAGCAAATGCTAAAAATGTTGAAATAAATGCTGTTGTAAAGATAACTCTTGTTATGAAATTTGATAGTTGCATTTTTTATTCTTATATTATATTTATAACATAATTGTATCTAAAGATAGTTATTTTCCCCATTAAGATAGTGTTAATATTCAATTTATAAATCATTAAAAACCTCATGTCATACTTCCATATATTAAAAATAAAAGGATTTAAAATGACAATAAAAAATAGATTAATATCAGGATTATTACTAAGTGCAATGTTAGGAACAGGTGTATATGCTTATTCTGACATGGATAAAAGAGAAAATTCACAATGTCCAATGCAAAATAATAAAATGCAAAAAATGGATAATCATAGAGGTGGAATATTAAGTATGTTCAGAGAACTTAATTTAACAAGTGAACAAAAAACAAAGATAGAACAAATCATTGATGAAAGTAGAAAAAATATTAAATCAGAAGATGAAGCTTTCACAAAAGATGGCTTTGATAAGGCTAAGTATATTCAAATTATGAGTGAAAAAAGAGATAATATGCTAAAATCTCAGGCAGATGTAATGGAAAAATCTTATGCTGTTTTAACTACTAAACAAAAAGAGCAATTAAAAGTTCTAATGGATTTAAGAAAAGAAAAAATGGATAAAAAATTATAAGGCTTTTTCTAAAGCCCTTTAGAATTTGTTTTACTTTAGGTGTTTTTTTATAAATACCACTAAAAGTAAATTTAAAAAGGATAAATTTTGATTAAAATTGCAATGATTGAAGATGATTTAGAATTAGCTGAAGTTCTAACTCAATATTTAAAGCAATTTAATATGGAAGTAACCAATTATGAAGAGCCATTTTTGGCTCTTTCTTCTTTAAAAATAAATAAATATGACCTTATAATTTTAGATTTAACACTTCCTGGAATGGATGGATTAGATGTTTGTAAAGAGATTGTTAAAAATTTTGATATTCCAATTATTATTTCAAGTGCAAGAAGTGATATAACTGACAAAGTTACAGCTTTACAGTTAGGCGCTGATGATTATTTACCAAAACCTTATGATCCACGAGAATTAGAGATTAGAATAAAAACAATTTTACGAAGATTTAATCACTCAAATATTCAAGAAGATGAAACTGTAAATAAAATATTTCGTTTAGATGCTGAAAAAAAAGAGATTACAAAAAATGGAAAATATATTAAATTAACAGCAGCAGAGTTTGAAGTTTTATCACTTTTATTAAAAAGAGAGGGATTTATTATCTCAAGGGAAGATATATTTGAAAATTCAGATATATTAAATCAAGATTATGAAAGTTCTGGTTCACTAGCTGTTATAATAAATAGAATTAGACATAAAATAGAAGATAATCCAAAAGAACCACAATATTTACATACAATTAGAGGAATGGGATACAAATTTATACAATGAATAGACAATCAATATTTTTTACAATAAGCGTAAGCTTCATAATATCAATACTTTTAGTAATAGTGAGTTTCTTAATATTAATTACCCATGATTATAAAGTGAAAGAGGGACAACTTTTAGATAAGTATATACCCGTTATGAAAATGGTTAATAGACAAGAAAAAGGAAACTTTGATGAAGAGTTTATGAAAAGTTTGGAAGAGATAAATTATAAGCTTTTTACACAAATGGCTGAAGTTAATGCAATAACCTATAATCCTCAAACCAAAGTTCTAGTTGAAAAAATCCATCCAAAACATGATGATATTTTTAGAATTTTAACTTTAAATGATAAAAATTATATCTACATGAAAAAAAGAGGTGAAACTATTTTAATTGAAGATAATAATACTACAAATAGTAATAGCCATATTTATATTATTTTAGTTTTTACTATTTTATTTATTACAATCATTTTAGTTTATTTAATTACTTTACGAAAGTTAATGCCTTTAAAAATATTAAAAGATAAAGTTAAAACTTTAGGTGATGAAAATTTTGATTTTGAATGTTGCAATTTAAAAGGAAAAGACGAAGTTTCACTTTTAGCACAAGAGTTTAAAAAATCAGCAGAAAAATTAAAAAGTCTAAAAGAAGCTAGAAATATTTTTATTAGAAATATTATGCATGAATTAAAAACTCCAATTACAAAAGGAAAGTTTTTAACTCAATTGGAACAAAATGAAGAAAATAATGAGAAATTAAAATCAGTATTTAATAGACTTGAATCTTTAATAAATGAGTTTGCTTCAATTGAAGAGCTAATCTCTTCAAATAAAAATATTGAGAAAAAGTTTTATTATTTAGATGATGTGATTGATAATGCAAAAGATATTTTGATGATTGAAGATGAGCATGTAATTTCAAAATATGAGAATAAAAAACTAGAAATAAACTTCAAACTTTTTTCGATTGCCGTAAAAAATTTAATTGACAATGCACTTAAATATTCGCCAAATAAAGAAGTTCTTATAAAAACTCAAGAACAAAATATAATATTTGAAAATAGTGGAGATTCATTGAAATATCCACTTGAAAACTATTTTGAACCATTTTTCTCAAATGAAGATAAGCAAAAAGACTCTTTTGGTTTAGGTTTATATATTATTTTCAATATTTTAAAAGCAAATAATTACACTTTAGAGTATGAATATACAAATGGAATAAATAGATTCATTTGTAAAAAGGATGAACCATCTACGATATAGCAATTATAGGAGCTGGAGCTAGCGCTTTAATGTTAGCTTCGAATTTAGATAAAAAGAAATACAATAATATTTGCCTTATTGATACAAGTGCAAAAATAGGTTCAAAAATAAAAGTTTCAGGTGGAGCAAAATGTAATATTACAAATGAGCTTGTAACTTCTAATAATTATTTAGGTGATAGGGACTTTGTTGGCCAATTATTAGAGAAATTTTCCAAAAATGATTTATTATCTTTTTTAAATAAAAATGCTGTATTTCCAAAAATAAATCCAAAAATTGTAAAAGGAACATATTTTTGTAACTCTTCACAAGATGTTATTGATATGTTTACAAAACTAACAACCCATGTAAAAAAATATTTAAATACTACAGTTTTAGATATAGATTTTAATAAACATTTTAAAATAAAAACAGATTCTAAATTGATTGAAGCAAAAAAAGTTGTAGTTGCAAGTGGTGGTTTATCATATCCAGTTTTAGGGGCTTCTTCAATTGCTTTTGATGTGGCAAAAAAATTTGGACACACTATTTCAAAACTAGAACCTGCACTTGTTGGATTTACAGTTCAAAAAGAGCAGTTTTGGTTCAAAAATCTTTCTGGTATATCAATGCCTGTTTTTACTTTTGTTGATGAAAAAAGTTTTGAAGGTTCACTTTTATTTGCTCACAAAGGTTGCTCCGGACCAGTTATATTGACAAGTTCTTTATATTGGAAAAAAGGAAAAATGGCAATTGATTTTTTACCAAAACAAAAAATTGAAACTTTTTTTCAAGGAAATAAAATAATATCTTCAGCTCTGCCACTTCCAAAAAGATTTATTCAAGAATTTTTATTAAGTATTGAACTTGAAGATAAAAACGTATCTAAATTAACAAATGAAGAAAAATCTAAATTAAAATTATTAAAATATTATGAATTCTCACCAGCAGGAAATTTTGGTTATACAAAAGCTGAAGTTACAAAAGGTGGGATAAACACAGATGAGATAAATCACAATAATTTTGAAAGTCTTAAACAAAAAGATTTGTATTTTATTGGAGAGTGTTTGGATATTACAGGAGAGCTCGGAGGTTTTAATTTTCAAATAGCTTTTAGTGAGGGTATGATTTGTGCAAGGGAATTGAATAGTTTATAAAAGTTATTTTTTTATATAAGTTTTATAGAATTTTAGTTATTATCACGACTAATTCCCTATATATTAAAAAAGGTTATATATGTTTTTTGGAAACAACAAGAATTTAGAAGAAAAAATTTTACTTTTAGATAAAGAGATAGCTGATTTAAAAAATCAACTACTTTTAAAAGATAAAGAGAAAGAAGAGATTCAAGAGAGTTTTTCTAAGCAGTTGGAAGATTTATCTAAACAAAATGAAAAAAAGCTTGAAGTGTTTAGACAAATTGCAGCTCATTCTCAAGAAGAAGGTTTAGTTGTTTTTGATAATAACAATAAACTTATCTTTTCAAATACCCTTGCTAGTTCAAATATCAAAGATTTTTCAGTTGTTTTAAATGCAATTTTAGAAAATAGTGATCGTTTAATTATGGAAGATTGTGAAGCTAATATTGTTGTAAAAAACTATGAAAATTACAAAATAGTTTCATTAAGAAGAACTTCAATCCATGATAATAAAGACGGTGGATTATTAGATAGACATAATAAAAATATGACTAAATCTTTAGATAATACACAAAAAACATACCTTTCTTTACTTGATGAACTTCAAGAGATGTCAAAAGAATCTAAAGAAACAGCAACTGGCTCAACTGAAGGTTTAAATTTAATCAATGAAATAGTATCTGATACGAATAATTTACACAAAGAAATAGAAGTAGAAAATGAAGTTGTAAATTCTCTAGTTTCTAAAAGTAAAGATATAGCTCAAGTAATAAACATAATTCAAGAAATTGCATTTCAAACAAATATTCTTTCATTAAATGCAGCGGTTGAAGCAGCAACTGCTGGAGAAGCAGGTAAAGGATTTGCAGTAGTTGCTGCCGAGGTGCGAAATCTTGCAAATAGAAGTGCAGATGCTGCAAAACAGATAAAAGATGTTGTAAATTCAATTCAAAGTGAAACAGGAAAAATAAAAGATAGTTCAGAAACAGTTGTTACAGTTGTGAATGAGACAAAAGCAAGAATTGAGATTTTAAGTAAATTAATGAATACTTTCCAAAAAAATTCAAATAGATCAGTTTATGAAGTTGAAAGTATTTCTAATAAAATATTTATAAATCTAGCAAAACTTGACCACGTTATTTATAAAAATAATCTATACCAATTAATCTTTGGAGGAGAACATAATTTCAATGCAGTTGATCACCATAACTGTAGACTTGGAAAATGGTATGACACAGGATTAGGAAAAGAGCAATTTAGTTATGTTCCATCATATAAAGGTTTAGAAAAACATCATCATACCGTGCACCATGAAGCAAACTTATTAGCAAAAGAGTGTTCTGGACATAGTGTTTCTTGTTCAAAACAGTTAATTGAAGATAAAATTGATTTAGTTGAAAATGGTAGTGAGCAAGTATTTATCTACTTAGATAGAATTTTAGAAGAAAAAAATGAAGTTCTTATGAAAGAGGCTGCGAAAAAATTATTTGATCAAGGAAATTAAAATGAATAATGAAAAATATTCTATTGTTATAATAGATGATGAAACAGAAATTTTAAATGTTCTAAGTAGATATTTAACAAGAAATCCTAGTTTTTCAGTAACAACTTATTCAAATCCCATTAGTGCATTGGGTGCTATTGGAAATACAAAGGTTGATTTAGTTTTATTGGATATTATGATGCCCCAAATGAATGGATTAGAAGTTCTAGAAAAATTAAAAACAAATAATCCTGAACAAAAAGTGATTATGATGACTGCATATTCAACTTTAGATAAAGTTTTAAAATCACATAAAGAGGGCGCTACAAATTATGTAATGAAACCTTTTGACTCTTTACAAGCTTTAGAGAAAAAAATATTAGAAGTTTTAAAGTCATAAACAAATGAATAATAAAAGCCTAAGCGCTAGGTACTTTTTTTATTTTTTAATTTCTCTTTTTCTAGTAGTATTTATTGTAAATATATTTAAAAAAGATGAAATAGAATACTCTTTAAATAATTACACAAAATTTGTAAATAAAGAGTATTCAAAATACTACAACGAATATAAAACTGATTCAGAATTAATCTATTTTAATGAGTTCATAAAAAATAAAGAACTTATTAAAATCTTCAAAAATATCAATGAAAATAATACTCAAAATAGTAAAAAAGAGATTTTCAAACAGATAAAAGATAGCTATTTCTTTTACAAAACAATGGATGTAAATGATATAACTTTTTATTCATCTTCCAATGAACTAATATTGAGTATGGAAGAAAAACCTACAAATAATGAAAGCTCTAAAATTGTAAATGAAGTTATAACAAGTAAAAAAGAGTTTAATAGTTTTAAAATAATTGATGATAATTATTATTTGATATTTGCAAAACCAATATTTGATGAAAATTTGAATTTTTTAGGAGTATTAAATATTGAGTTTGATTTTAATTCATTAATTAAAAAATTAGAATATAACAGTGAATTTTCATTTACAAAAGTAGTTTCAAATCAAATCAAACTTACTAAATATTCCTATTTAAATTTAAGTGATTCTCAAAAGAATTTGATAATTAGTAATATGGAAAAAACAAAAGATTTTTCATTAATTACAAAAAATCATGCAATAGATTTTCCACTGATTTTTATATCAATTTTGAAATCAGCTACAAATGATAATTTATATTTATTAGCTTACAGTGCAAATGAAGATTCGAATATTGCTAAAATTAATAGATATTTTGATTTCCTTTTTATAATAATTAGCCTTTCAATTTGTATGATATTTTATTTTATTTATAAATTAAAATATTATAAGATGCAAAAAAAGATTATTAACAAAAAATTTAAAGAGTTATATAACCAGATTGATGATTATGTAATTAAAGTAGAAACAGATTTAAATGGAATTATAACTTATGCCTCAAAACCATTTTGTAAAATTTCTGGTTATTCCCACTCTGAATTAGTAGGTCGAAATGTAAATCTTTTAAAACATCCAAATATTTCAAGTATTTTTTTTGAAAAACTTTGGAGTGAATTAAGAAAAAATAATGTTTGGGAAGGTGAAATAAAAAATCAAGATAGATATGGAAACTCTTATTGGATAAAAGGAATAATTTTTCCAAAATATAACTTTGAAAATAAAGTTATTGGTTACAGCTCTATTCGAACAAATATTACAGATACTAAACAGTTAGGAAAGATAAATAAACTTCTAAAAGAGGATTTATCAAATAAATTAAATGAGATAAAAATGAAAGACCAAACATTAATTGATAATACAAAAGTTCAATTAATGTCAAAAATATTAGATTCCCTTGGTCACCAATGGAAACAGCCTATTTTAGACATATCATCACTAATTTATAATTTAAAAGTAATCATAAATAATGAAGAAAATAATAAAACTACAAATAAAAAATTGGAAATAATTGAACATATAGAGTTTCAATTAAAAAATTTATCTGAAGTTTTGAATGAAATAAAATACCTTTTTCAACAAAATCAAGGTGAAAAGTCAAAATTAACAGATGTTATAAAAGAGTCTATTTCATCTACAAAAGAAGAATTAGAACTAAATAAAATAAAAGTTCTTTATGATTTGAAAAGTCAAATTAATACAAATATTCCTTTTAATGAACTAAAAAATATAATATTTAATATGCTCAAACATTCCATTGAACAAACAAAGTTAAATAATCAAGATGAAGTTCGAGTACAAATAAGTATTATGAAAGAAAATGATTTATTAATTAGAATTGAAGACAATATAAAAGGTGGAGATAAAAAAATTGATGAAAGTATTGATAGTTATTTATATTTAGTAAAACTTTTTGTAGAAAAAAATAAAGGTCTTTTTTGGTTTGAGAACAGAACTTACAATACAACATATTTTATAAAATTAAATGAAGAGTATATAAAATGAAAATTCCATTTTATATAAAACTTTTTTTTACATTCATAATTTTTGCTATTCTTTTACTTAGTTTTGCATCTTTTGCTTTTAATAATTTTTATAAAATTAATAATGATAATAAAGAAAAAGAAGATATAGTTAATATTCTAAAACATCAAGAAAATGCCTTTAAATCTTATATAAAATCATTTGATGAGAAAATATTTTTATTAAGCGAAAAGAATTTTTTAGAAATTGATGATAAAGAAGATACATTGAATTTATTAAAAAAGATTCTTTTTAATAATGAAAATATTTTAGAATTTAAAGTTGTATCTTTAGATGCTCAAGAGATTCTAAAAGTAATAAATAAAGATGGAATTATAAAAATAGTTGAAAATGATAAACTTCAAAATATATATTCTAACTCTTATTATAAAAATATCAGAACTCTAAAAGAACAGGAGATTTGGCATGATAATTCAAATATTGAGAAACCTTCTATAGTTAATTTTATTTTAAGAGATAAAAATAATTTCTTAGTTTTAAAAGTGGATTTAAGTAATTTTTTTGCTGACATTTATTCAAATTTTAGTAAAAAAACGTTGGTTATATCTAGTAATGATTTAGTAGTAAATAGTGAAAATAAAAACACTACTATTGAGAATAAAAAATTTGAACTATATAAAAAAGAACTTTTAAATATAAAAAATAATAATTCATATTCTACAAATGATTTTATATCAGTAAAAACCTATTTAAATGAAAACAAATATTTTATTTTTATTATAAATATCGAACATGAACAAAATAATGGCTATTTCAAAGAGTATTATAAATCAATAATAATAATAGGTTTAGTTTTATCTATTGTGTTAGCATTACTTTTTTCAGAACCAATTGCAAAATTAAATAAAAAGATGGAAGATGAAAACAAAAATCTTGATTTAAGTATTAAAAAGAGTTTTATTGAATTAAGTGAAAATCAAGAGATAATTGATAAGCATATTATGTTTATTAGAATGAATAAATATAATGTAATTTTAGAAATAAGTTCTGCTTTTTGCTATTTTTTAGGTTTTTCAAAGGGTGAATTAATAGGACATAATTATAAAATATTAATTCATAAAGATACAAAAAAGAAGGAATATGTAAAATTATGGAGATTTGTAAAAGAGGGTAAACCTTATGTTGGTGAGATAAAAGGAGTTAAAAAAGATGGTGAATCTTTTTGGGTAGATTTATTTATCGAGCCAAATTTTAATAGTTTACGAGAAATAATTGGGTATACAATTATTACTTATGACACAACAAACAAGAAAAAAATTGAAGATTTATATTTAGATATAAATAATAAAGTTGAGCAATATAATGCAATTTTTGAAAATGTAAATAGTGGAATAGCTTTAATTGATTTAGATGGAAATTTCAAAAAAATAAATAGAACTTTTACAAAACTTTTAGAGTATAAAAATGAAGAATTATTAGAAATGAAATGTATTGATATTGTTCCTGAAACTTCAAGAGAATTACTTTCTAAAATATTAAAAGAAGCGCGAGATATTGGTGTTATTTCTAAAATTGAAAAGATTTTTATGAAAAAATATGGAAATCTTATACATCTAGAATTATCATTGAGTCTTTTATCTGATAAAAAACATTTTGTGTTTGTGGTTAATTCTTTAGAAGATAAAAGAAAATTACAAGAGTTAAATCAAAATCTAGAATTACGAATAAATCAAGAAGTAGAAAAGAGTATTCAAAAAGATAAACTCCACCAACAAGAACAAATTAAAAATGCAAAATTAACTTCAATTGGTTCATTAGCAGCTGGAATTGCCCATGAAATAAATACTCCACTTACTTATATAAAAGGTAATTTAGAGTTAATGGAGTACGATATTTTTGATTTACCTCAAAGTGAAATTCAAGAAAGAATGAAACATGATAGTGAAAAAATAAAAGAGGGAATAAATAGAATTGCTAATATTGTTGAATCTATGAGAGAAATGTCTCAAAGTAGTAAAGAGATAAAAGAGAAAATAAACATATACGCAACTTTGATTACCTCTTTAACGATGGCTTATAATAGGTCTAAGCAGGTTTGTAAAATATATTTAAATGATAAATTATTTAGTATTGATTCTATAAATAAAAATGAATATACGTTTTTTTCAAAAATTCAAAAGCAAAGAATAGAGCAAGTTTGGATTATTGTTATAAATAATGCTTTAGATGAACTTGTAAAAGTTGAAGATTATGAAAATAGATTTTTAAATATAAATGTTTTTGAAGAGAATAATGAAGTAATTATAAAATTTAAAGATAGTGCAGGTGGAATAAAAGAGGAGATTATAAATGATATTTTCGAGCCATTTATTTCATCAAAAGAACATAGTGGAATGGGTGTTGGATTAAATATTGCCAAAAAAATTGTAGATGAACAAGATGGAATTATAAAAGCCTATAATGAAGATTTTGGTGCAGTATTTGAGATTAGATTACAAAAGTGTGAAGAAGAATAAAAGGTTATTTTAATACAATTATAAAAATTTTTACCAAAGAAGATAGATGAGAATAGGTTTTATTGGCGATATTGTAGGTCGTCCAGGAAGAAAAATAATAAAAGAAAATTTAATAAAAATAAAAAAAGAGTATGAAATTGATTTTGTAATTGGAAATGGTGAAAATGCAAGTCATGGTTTTGGATTAACAATTGAAGGTGCAAAAGAGCTTTTAAAAAGTGGAATAGATTTAATAACTGGTGGAAATCACAGCTTCGATAAAAAGAAAGATATGATGGTTTTACTTGAAACAGGGAACGTTTTACGACCTGATAATTATCCAGAAGGATTAGTTGGAAGTGGAGTTAAAATTTGTGAGATTGAAACTTCAAATGGAATTGAAAAATTAGCAGTTATAAATCTAATGGGACAATATGGAATGCCAACAGTTGAAAATCCTTTTAATTGGGCAAAAAAGTTAGTAGCAAATCTTCATGAACAAGAGATTAAAAATATATTTATAGATTTTCACGCAGAAGTTACAAGTGAAAAAAGAATAATGTTAATGATGTTTAAAAACCAAGTAAGTGCTATTTGTGGAACACATACCCATGTGGGAACAGATGATTTACAAATTTTTGAAAATACTGCATATTTAACTGATATTGGTTTAACTGGATGTCGAGATAATGTTATTGGAATGGAGAGTAAAATTCCAATTCAAAAAGTAACTACAGGAATTGGTGGACATTTTGAAGTTCCAAACTCTTGTAAATCAATTTTACAAATGTTTGTTGTTGATATTGAAGATGGAAAAGCTCAAAGTGCATTTAAAATAAAGAAATATTGTAATAATTCAAAATTGTTTATTACAGAGGCTTTTGTTGATTAGTATTTCAAACTCTTATGAGCTTTTATTATATTTAAAAAATCAAAATTTAATAGATGAAAGTTTAGAGTTTTGGTGGCCTTCAAATAATGATTTTGAAATTTTAATAGGCGCTATTTTAACCCAAAATACTAAATGGACAAATGTAGAAAAATCTCTAGAAAATTTAAAAGAATTAGATTTATTAAATTTAGAAAATCTAGCGAATTGTGATTTACAACTTTTAATCGATGCCATAACTCCAAGTGGTTTTAAAAATCAAAAATCAAAAAGATTAATTCAACTTTCAAAAAATATATTAAAAGATTTTGAAACTTTTGAGAATTTTTGCAAAAAAGTAACTTTAGATTGGCTGCTAGAACAAAAAGGAATTGGACCAGAAACTGCCGATGCAATTTTATGTTATGCTTGTAAACAAGAATATATGGTTGTGGATAAATACACAGCAAAACTATTAGCAAGATTTGGTTACGAGTTTGATTCATATTACGATATACAGTCATATTTAGTATATGGAATTAATGATAATTACGATAAAATAAGCCAACTATATGGTTATGAAATCCCATTAAATAAAATTTATGCAAGGTTTCATGGCAAAATTGTCGAATTTATGAAACGAAATCCCAAAGGCTAATTGATGATTATAATTCCACAAACAAAAGGTGGCGTAGGTAAATCTACTGTTGCAATGCAAGTTTTAGCTCCATATTTATATAAAAAACATGGCAAAAAAATTACATACATTGAAATAGATGACGAGAATAATGATTCAAGATCATTTACAAGAACTGAAATTGTAAACAAAAAAATGTTAGGAACAAATAGATTAAGTGAATTAGATGAACTAATCTTAATGGATGATAACCACGAAGTTATCGTTGATGTTGGTGGAAATAAAACTTCATCTTTAGTTCTTGATGAGATTAAAAAAGTTGGTTCTTTTGGAAATGTTAAATGGATTATTCCTTTAGGTGATGGTGAACTTGATGGGAAAAATGCAATAGCAACCATGAAAAAAATCAGAAAAATAGAAAAAAATCCAGAAGATAATATAATTTTTGCTTTAAATAGAGCTATTTCTATGGATGAAGATTATTATAATGAACAGTTTATCAACTTTTTTGGACATAAATATTTAGAGTCAAACTCTGTAATTTGTGATTTCGTAAAAGATCCAAAATATTTTCCAGTTAAAAATGATAAAGTGATTACTATGAGTAGATACTTAGGTTCAACTGTTTGGGAAATGGCTTATAACAACACAGATTTTGCAGCAAAAGCTATTCAAGCAAAAGATGTCGGAGATATTGAAAGTGCAAGAAAATATCTATTTTTTAGAAGAATTCAAACTGAAGCAAAAGATTATGTGTTAAACACTTTAAATAAGATTTTTTGTGATTTAGATAGATGGATTGAAATCAAAAAATGAGTGATATGAGTTTCAAACAAGCAAAAGAGCTTGTTGAAAGAATGGAATTCTCAGAAATTGCTTTACGAAAAGCAGCTGATAATTTAGAAAAATCAACACAAAATTTTGGAATAACTTTAAAACATCAAGAAGATATTATAAATAAACTGCCTTATGCAGATAAAAAATTATCATATATGGCTATTGCTGTTGCTGTTAATGTTGGGCTGATTGTTGGATTAATAATAGGTAAATATATTTTATAAAATAAGAAAATTAGGATAAATGTAATAATGGAAAAACAAGAAAAAATTGTATCAATGTTCAATGATATTGCAGGAACTTACGATGTTGCAAATAGAGTTTTATCAATGGGAATTGATAAGTCATGGAGAAATAAAGCTTGCAATTTAGCTTTTAATTTTTATGGTAAAAAAAGTATTAGCAAAATCGTTGATGTTGCGTGTGGAACTGGTGATATGATTCTATTTTGGAAAAAAGTTGCAAAAGAAAACTCTATAAATTTAGAAAATATTGTTGGAGTTGATCCAAGTGTTGGGATGATGGAAGTAGGTAAAAAGAAACTTCCAGAAGTTGAATTTATTGAAGCAGGAGCTGCATCAATGCCACTTGATAGCGATAGTGCTGATATTATTTCTATCTCTTATGGAATTAGAAATGTAGTACAAAGACAAGAAGCTTTTGATGAATTTGCAAGGGTTTTAAAAAAAGATGGATTAGTTGTAATTTCAGAGTTTACAAAAAACAAAAAAGAGAAATTACTTGACCATTTAACAGATTTTTATATGAATAAAATTCTGCCAGTTTTAGGTGGATTAATTTCAAAAAATAAAGAAGCATATACATATTTACCAAATTCAATTGATGAATTTTTAACAACTGAAAATTTATGTAAAGAACTTAAAAATGCTGGACTTGAACCAATTCATGTAAAAGCATTTTCAATGAATATCTCTACTTTAATAATCGCTAGAAAAATTTAGTTTTCTAGCCTTAAAATTATGAATAAACCAATCTCAGTATCAACATTAAATGTTCAAATAAAATCCCTTCTTGAAACTACGTTTATTCAAGTTTATGTTGAAGGTGAAATATCAAATTTAACTTATCATAACTCTGGACATATCTATTTTTCAATAAAAGATGAGAGTTCAACACTTTCATGTGTAATGTTCAAAGGAAATACAAAATATCTAAAATTTCAACTTGAAAATGGACAAAAAGTTGTAATTAATGGAAATATTACAGTTTATGCTCCAAGGGGAAATTATCAACTTTTATGTAATAAAATTGAACCCTCAGGTCAAGGTGCATTAGCATTTGCCTTTGAACAACTAAAAAACAAACTTGAAGCAAAGGGTTATTTTGATGGAAATTATAAACAACCACTTCCAAAATATCCTAAAAAAATTGCACTTGTAACTTCACCAACAGGTGCAGCTATTGAAGATATGAAAAAAGTTGCAAATCATAGATGGCCGTTAGTTGAATTTATTTTAGTTCCAACTTTAGTTCAAGGAGAGGGTGCTGCTTTTGATATTGTAAACTCTATTAAATATGCTGATAAATTACATTGTGATATTATGATTGTAGGACGTGGAGGGGGAAGTATTGAGGATTTATGGGCATTTAATGAAGAGATAGTGGCAAATGCTATTCATGAAGCTAGAACTCCAATTATTTCAGCTGTTGGACATGAAGTTGATTATATGATTTCTGATTTTGTGGCTGATATTCGAGCAGCAACTCCATCAAATGCAATTGAAATTGCTTTACCAGATATAAATGAACATAGAATTTATTTAGATTCATTAAGTAATGAATATGCTAATCGATTAAAAAATATTTTGTTTAATAAACAGCAAGAACTATCAAATATGAAAAGATTATTTGAACAAAACTCTATTGAGACAAAATTTAATTATATTCAAACAGAGATAAATCTTTTGAAATCATCATTTAAAACTGACTTATCACAAAAAATCTTAAGTTCTCAAAATGAACTTAATTTATTAAAAAATAGTATGAAAAATAGTTTTTCTGCTATATTTGTTAAATCTCAAAATCAAATAGATTTATTAAAATCAAATTTTGAATTAAATCATCCCGATAAAAAAGATAAAAATGGTTTTGTTCAGATTTCTAAAGATAATAAAATAATTTCTTTTGAAGATTTAAAAGTTGGTGATGAAATAGATTTACAAACGCCTAAATATATTGCAAGCTGTATTTTAAATAAAATACAAAAACAATAAAATTTAAGTTTACTGTAGGTAAAATAATACAAAACAAGTAAAAACTCTTGAAGCGATTAAAAGGAATGTTTTATGGAAAATAATGAAAAAAAAGTTATAGATTATGCAAATACAAGTGAGTTTATGACATTTGAATTAGGTGCGATGAAATACGCTATTGAGTTACCAAAAATTAGAGAAATTTTAACATATCCTGATAACATTACTCCACTACCTAATATTTCTAAATGGGTAAAAGGGTTAATTAGTTTAAGAGGTGAAGTTGTTCCTATTTTGGATATTAGACTTAAATTTAATACAGGTCCTGGAACTTATGATGAAAATACATCTGTAATTGCTGTAATCACTGAAGATAAGAGAATTATAGGAATAGTTGTAGATTTAGTTGATGATGTTCAAAGACTTGACACAAGTATGTTAGCAGCTGTTTCTGAAATGGGTTCAGCAATTCCATCAAAATACTTAAAAGGTTATATTAGACTTGCAAATAATGAAATGCTTGTTGTTATGGATATTGAAAGAGTTGTTGCAAAAGACGAGTTACGAGACTAAAATAAAAAAGTGAGTATATGAGTATAGATAAAAATTTGTTAAAAAGATTAACTCTTTTATATGTTGAAGACGATGATGTAATTAGAGTTGAATTATCTCAACTATTATCAAATTTTTTCTCTACAGTTCATGTTGCAAGAAATGGGAAAGAGGGATTAAGAACATATCTTGAAAATCAAGATGATATTGATTTAATTTTAACAGATATAAATATGCCTGAATTAAATGGTATTGAAATGATAAAAAAAGTTCGAGATTTCGATACTAAAATACCAGTAATTCTAGCAACTGCTTATTCTGATAATGAATTTTTAGCGGAAGCAATTAAATTAAGAGTTCAAGAATATATTGTAAAGCCTATTGATGTTAGATATTTATTAGATTTAATGAATGGTATTGCAAATAATTTATATCATGAATTTTTATTAAAACAACAACAAGACGAACTTGCAAAATATAAAGAGATTCTTGATAGTAATAACATTGTTATTAAAACGGATACTCACCTAAATATAACTTATGTTAATGAACTTTTTTGTGAAATATCAGGATTTGAAAGTTCTGATTTAATCGGAAAAGAATTAAAATATTTAAAATACCATGATATGGCAAGTGATATTTACACAAATCTATATGCAAATATTTTAAATAATAAACCTTGGCAAGGAAAGTTAAAAAATATAAAAAAAGATGGAAGTTCTTTTACTACTGATGCCTATGTAATGCCAACTCTAGATGAATCAGGCGAAATGAATGGCGCAATTTCAATCCAAAAAGATATTACAGATGAATTAAATAAAAAAAGAGAGATCCAACTAGCTTTAATGCGAGATAAAAGTGATATTTTTATTAGAAGTAAAGAAGGAACTTTAGAACAAAATCAAATAATTAATGATTTGAAACATAGATTAGATAGGGCTCAGATTGAATTAGATCAGGCTTTAAAAAATATTGATAAATATATTTATAGTAATGAAAAATATAGATTAGAAAATAAAAATCTAAAGACAGAAATAGGATTATATAAGAAAAATTCTAATACTCATGTTGCATTTAAATTTTCAAAAGAGAATAGTGATTTAAGATTAGAGAATAAAAAATTAAAAGATAAGTTATTTCAACTTGAATTAGATGAAGAAAAACTACTTTCTCAACAAAAAGTAAATTATGATACTAAAATATCAGAATTGGAAGACAGAATATCAGAATTATTAGAAAAAATAGATTCAACTCAATCTGATGATGTTTTATTACAAAAATTAGAGTATTGGAAAGAAAAAGCAAAACAAGAAACAGCTCGAATAGAGAATCTTGAAAAACAGATAATTGCCCATGGAGATAAAACTTTTATGAGTAAAATATTTGGATAGAGAAAGAGACTAAATAAATCAAGAAAATCTTGATTTATTCTTCAATTTTTATAGATATAATTTTTACATCTTCTAAAGGTTTATTTCCTTCATATCTACTTGTTGTTGGAACATTCTCGATTTTTCTTACAACATCAAATCCTTCTTTAACATAACCAAAAATCGTATGTCTTCCATTTAACCAATATGTAGGAACAGTAGTTATAAAAAATTGGCTAGCATTTGTATTTGGACCAGCATTTGCCATTGCAAGAATTCCAGCTTTATCAAATACAGCATTTGGAGCAAATTCATCTGCAAATTTTCCACCCCAAATAGATTCTCCACCAGCACCAGTTCCTGTTGGATCTCCACCTTGAATCATAAAATCCTTTATAACTCTATGGAAGATTAGTCCATTATAATAACCATTTTTTGAGTGAGTAACAAAATTTTCCACAGCTTTTGGAGCTAAATCAGCTCTTAGTTCAACTTTAAAATTCCCTTTTGAAGTTTCAAATGTTGCAATAGGATTAGCTTCCAAAAGTAAAACAAATGAAAAAAGAGTGAACAATATTTTTTTCATAAACAACCCTTAATTTAGTAAATTTGGGAAATAGTATATTATTTTAGATTTAAAGAAACATAAAAGAGATATTTTTAGTATAATTTAAAAAAAAAGTGTTAGAATTCAGAAAATTGTTATAGAATGCACAGAAAAAGGAAAAAATATGGAAATGCCAAGTATCCCTCAACCAACATTTTATTTATTTAAATGTGAACAATCTTCACCTCCTGGAATGCCAAAACCATCATGTGTAAATGAGAATACAAGAGATTTATTTAATCATGCAGCTCAAAGTTTAATGAAATCTGGTGTAATGGGTCCTGTTCAAATTGTTAGGACTTCATGTTTAGGGAGATGTCAAATGGGACCACTAATGTTGGTAGAACCTGGGCATTTTATGTATGCTTCTCTATCTAAGGAAAAAATAGATAGAATTATAAATGAACACATATTAGGTGGAAACCCTGTTGAAGAGTATTTAATCTCTTCTCAATTTTGGGGTGAGCCTGTTAACTTAGTAAAATAAAAAAGGAATTAATATATGACATTTGATATGCTATATAGTAAAATTCATAGAGCAACTGTTACAGATGCAAATTTGAATTACGTTGGTTCAATCACTATTGATGAAGATTTAATGAAAGCATCTGCATTAAGAGTAGGGCAAAAAGTTGAAATTGTAAATGTTAATAATGGTGAGAGATTTGCTACTTATGTTATAAAAGGAAAAGCTGGGTCAAAAGATATGTGTCTTAATGGCGCAGCTGCAAGAAAAGTTGAAATTGGTGATAAAATTATCGTTATTTCTTATGCTTCTTATAGCGAAGCTGAACTTGAAAATTATAAACCAATTGTAGTTTTAGTAGACGATAAAAATAATATTGAATTAATTACCAATGAATTAGTTGGAAGTGACCATGTTTGATGGAATTGATTTAAAAAACCTAAATTTAGGTGATATGTTAAATCAATTTCAAGACATGGCAAAAAATGCCAAAGATGAAAATGCTTCAAGAATTTTCACATCAAAAGCTGGTGGTGGAATGATTGAAATTTCTATTAATGGAAATTCTGAAGTAATAGATTTAAAAATTGATGATTCTTTACTTGAAGATAAAGATTCTTTACAAATTTTATTGATTTCATGTATGAATGATGTTATTAAACAAAGTGATGAAAACAAAAAAATGTTGGCTATGAACATGATGGGTGGACTAGGTTCTTTTGGACAAAAATAACTCTATGGAAAAATTATTATCTTCATTTGAAGATTATTTATTAAATAATCTTCCTAAATCAAAAACTTTTCATCCTCATTTTGAGGATGCTTTAGCTGATATGTTAAAAGCTGGTGGAAAAAGATTTCGTCCAATGCTTTTATTATCTGTTGTAAAATCAAACAAAAGTTTATTAATTCCAAACTCATTTGATGTTGCTTTAGGTTTGGAGTTTTTACATACATATTCTCTTATTCATGATGATTTACCTGCAATGGATAATGCTGATTTAAGAAGAGGTTTCCAAACTTTACATAAAAAATATAATGAAGTTACAGCTATTTTAGTTGGTGATGCTTTAAATACTGAAGCCTTTTCATTAATTGCAAATGCAGCTTTATCAAATGATATAAAAATTGATTTAATTAAGTGTTTAAGCTTTAATGGTGGAATTAATGGTATGATAATCGGTCAAGCGATTGACTGTAATTTTGAAAACCAAAAATTAGAATTATCTCAATTAGAATTTTTACATATTCATAAAACTGCAAGATTAATAGCTGCAAGTCTTAAAATGGGTGCAATTATTAGTGAATATGATTTATTTACCCAAGAAAAATTATATAACTTTGGAATTGATTTAGGTTTACTATTTCAGATTCAAGATGATATTATTGATGAAACTTGTAGTGAAGAAGAAGCTGGAAAAACTACAAAAAATGATGAAGCAAAAAATTCTTTTGTTAATTTATTAGGGCTTGATGGTGCAAAAAAGAGTGCAGATGAATTAGCTTTAAAATGTACACAAATACTTAATACATTTGATGAGAATTTAAAACAATCTTTAGAAGCGTTGCTTTTAAAATATATAAATAGACATAAATAAAAAAATTTAAACTCTTAGTCAAATTAACTCAAATCTCTTGACAAAATTTCTGAATTTTAATAAAATTTAGCACTTAGAATTTATGAGTGCTAAACGTCTAAGTTTTAATAGAAAAAATATAATTATAATCAACAAAGGAAATACTATGAATTTTAAACCACTAGGTGAAAGAGTTCTTGTTAAAAGAACAGAAGTAGAAAATAAAACTGCAAGTGGAATTTATATTCCTGATAATGCTAAAGAAAAACCACACACAGCAGAAGTTGTAGCAATTGGTAATAAAGTTGAAGATGTTAAAGTTGGTGATACAATTGTATTTGAACAATTTAGAGGAACAGAATTTAAACTTGATGGTCAAGAATATCTGATTTTAAATATTGAAAACGTTATAGGAGTTATGTAATGGCAAAAGAAGTTTTATTTAGTGATGCAGCAAGAAATAGATTATACGCAGGTGTTGAAAAATTAGCAGATGCTGTAAAAGTTACAATGGGACCAAGAGGAAGAAATGTTTTATTACAAAAATCTTTTGGAGCTCCAACAATCACAAAAGATGGTGTTTCAGTTGCTAGAGAAATTGAATTAAAAGATACTTTAGAGAATATGGGAGCACAACTTGTAAAAGAAGTTGCTTCAAAAACTGCTGATGAAGCAGGGGATGGAACTACAACTGCAACTATATTAGCTCACTCAATTTTCAAAGAGGGACTAAGAAATGTAACAGCTGGTGCAAATCCAATTATTTTAAAAAGAGGTATGGATAAAGCTACAGAAGCAATTTTAGCTGAGTTAAAAAAAGCTTCAAAAGTTGTTGCTAATAAAACTGAAATTGAGCAAGTTGCTACAATTTCTGCAAACTCTGATAAAGCAATTGGAGCTATGATTGCTGAAGCTATGGATAAAGTTGGAAAAGATGGTGTTATTACTGTTGAAGAAGCAAAAGGTATCTCTGATGAACTAGATGTTGTTGAGGGTATGCAATTTGATAGAGGATATTTATCTCCATATTTTGTAACAAATGCTGAAAAAATGATTGGTGAATTTAACAATCCATTTATTTTATTATATGACAAAAAAATCTCTTCTTTAAAAGAAATGTTACCAATTTTAGAATCAGTTAATCAATCAGGAAGACCTTTAGTAATTATTGCAGAAGATGTTGATGGTGAAGCATTAGCAACACTTGTTGTAAATAGATTAAGAGGTTCTTTAAATATTGCAGCTGTTAAAGCTCCAGGATTTGGTGATAGAAGAAAAGCTATGCTTGAAGATATTGCTGTATTAACTGGTGGAACTGTAATTTCTGAAGAGATGGGAATGAAACTTGAAACTGCTGAATTCTCTTGTTTAGGAACTGCTTCAAAAGTTGTAATTGATAAAGATAATACAACTATCGTTGATGGAAATGGTGATGGTGAAAGAGTAAAAGCAAGAGTAAATCAAATCAAAGCAGAAATTTCAAATACAACATCTGAATATGATAAAGAAAAATTACAAGAAAGACTTGCAAAATTAAGTGGAGGAGTAGCTGTTATTAAAGTTGGAGCTGCATCTGAGACTGAAATGAAAGAGAAAAAAGATAGAGTTGATGATGCATTAAGTGCAACAAGAGCTGCTGTTGAAGAAGGAATTGTAATTGGTGGAGGAGCTGCTTTAATTAGAGCTGCTGCTAAAGTTAAACTTGAACTTGAAGGTGATGAAGCAATTGGAGCTGCAATCATTTTTAGAGCTATTAAAGCACCTTTAAAACAAATTGCTACAAATGCTGGATATGATGCTGGTGTTGTTGCAAATGAAGTTGAAAAATCTGCAAATGAAAATTTAGGATTTAACGCTGCAACTGGTGAATATGTAGATATGTTTGAAGCGGGAATTGTTGACCCTGCTAAAGTTGAAAGAGTTGCAATGCAAAATGCTGTTTCTGTTGCATCACTTTTATTAACAACAGAAGCTACTGTTACAGATATTAAAGAAGATAAACCTGCAATGCCAGCAATGCCTGATATGGGTGGAATGGGAATGCCAGGAATGATGTAATTTATAATAAAATTACATTTCTACATAAAAGGAGAAGGTTTGTTAACCTTCTCCTTTTTTATTTTCTGGATTTTAAAATAATTCTTTCTATAAATAATTTTTTGTTATAATATTATTACTTAAAAAAATTAGGATTTTATTATGACTTTAAGCCTTAATAAATTTTTATTTTCTATCTCTTTTGCATTAGATTTAGCAGAGAGTGAAATAAAATGTACTTCTGCAAAACATAGCAAAAGAGTTGCATATATATGCCTAAAAATCGCTAATATTATAGGTTTAAGTGATGAAGCAAAATTTGATTTATGTTCCTACTCTCTTTTACATGATAATGGTTTGATAGAGAGTTATTGTAATTTTACCAGTGAATATAAAGATAGTAACTCAGAAGATTATTTTGATATTATTAATTTCTCTGAACATTGTATTATTGGTGAAAATAATATTAAAGAATTTCCTTTTCTAACTTTTCAAGAGAATATTATTTTATATCATCATGAGAATTTTGATGGTTCTGGACTTTTAGGAAAAAAAGGTGATGAAATACCATTGTTCGCTCAATTAATTTCATTTGCAGATATTTTAGATACAAATTTTGATTTAACAATTATTGATTATGATAAAAAAGAACAGATAAATAGATTTGTATTTGAAAATGAAGAAAAACTTTTTTCAAAAGATTTGGTTCTTGCATATAAAGAATTATCCAATTCATTTTTGTTTTGGGGAGATTTAGAATATTTTGAAGAAGTAAATCCTTTAGAAAGTATATTAGCTGATTTTAAAATGGAAGTAAGCCTTGATAATTTTTTATATATAACTAAAATATTTTCAAAAATCATTGATGGAAAGTCAAAATTTACAGCTAAACATTCATTGGATTTGGAAGAAAAATCTTTAAAATTAGCAGAATACTTCGGTTTAGATGAAGAGACAAAATTAAAAATCCAAATTGCATCTAATTTACATGATATTGGAAAATTAGGAACTCCTAATTCTATTTTAGATAAGGAAGGAAGTTTAACAGAAAGTGAGCTTTTTGAAATAAAAAAACATGCTTATTTAACCCATTCAATTTTAAGTAAGATTGATAATTTTAGTGATATTACAAAATGGGCATCTGCTCACCATGAAAGATTAGATGGAAGTGGGTATCCTTTTGGTTTAACATCAAATGAGTTAGGATTAGAGGAGAGAATTGTATCTTGTTTAGATTTTTATCAGGCATTAGTTGAAGATAGGCCATATAGAAAATCAATGACACATAATGATGCTATTAGTCTATTACGAAAAAACTTAAGCAATTTAGACATTGATGTGGATATTATTGATGGTATTGATGTTGTATTTAGATAAAAATTTGGCATAAAAAAAGGGGTTGCTAAAACCCCTTTTTATTATTATTTTTTAGTAAATAAGACTCTTATTTACCAAGATTTACTATAAAATAAATCTCCTGTATATTAATTTTTAACAACCATAAAAAGTGAAATATTCGTCATTCACACCTCCAAATCGTTTAGATAATGTAATTATAACATCTTTTTAGATTAAAACAAACTGAATCTTTAAAAAATTATTTATTCTTTAAAAACTAGGGTAATTATTGTTCCAAGATTAGGTTTACTATCAATTTTTATTAGTCCTTTATGTATATCTATTATTTTTTTTACTATAGACATTCCAAGACCAGTTCCACCTGAGTTCTTATTTCTACTTTTATCTGTTCTATAAAATTTTTCAAAGATTTTTTCTTGTTCATTTTTTTCAATTCCTATTCCAAAATCTTGAATTGAGATATTAAGGGTGTCATCTTTTTTATAACTTTTTACAACTATTGAAGAATTTTCATGACTATATTGAATAGCATTTTTTAGAATATTTTTAATTGCTATTTTTAAAAGATTTGAATATCCTTTAAATTCAATAGCATCAACCAATTCAAATTTGATTTCTATTTGATGTAATTTTGCAAAGTTTTTAACTTCATTTATAGATTCATCAATGATTTCATCAAAATATAAAATTTCTTTTTCTCTATTTGTAATTAAATCTTTTTCATTTTTTGCTAAAAATAGTAAATCATTTATGGATTGTTCAATTACAACAACTTCATCTAAAGAGGTTTTTAGAGTTTCTTTATACTCATCTATACTTCTATCTTTTCGTAGAGCTATTTCTATCTCACCTTTTATAATAGTTAAAGGAGTTTTTAATTCATGGGAAGCATCTGAACTAAACTGAGAAATTCTCTCAAATGAGGATTCCAGTCTTTCAAGGAGATTATTTATTCCATTTATTAGTTGATTTATTTCATCTTGAGTATTTGAACTTTTTAATCTAGCTGTTAAATCAATGGCAGTTATATTTTTCAACTCTTCTAAAACTTTTTCTATTGGCGAAAATGATTTGTAAATTAAAAAGTTTCCACCAATAACTGAAAATATTAAAATAATTGGAACGATAAAACTTAAAATATAAACTATATTTTCTAAATTTGCCCACAACATCTCTTTAGTTGTTGCAACTTCAACTATAACTTTTAAAGATGAATTAAAATCTATTTTTATTCTGCTTATTAAATAATTTGGCTGTTGTTCAAAGGTAATAATATTATCTTTTAATTTATTTAGGTAATTATCATCAGTTTTAATATCATTTGGAAAATTAGGAGTCTGTTTTAATGATTCATGTTTTTCATTATCTAAAATTCTAATATATAAAGGATCAAAGTGATACTCTTTTTCTTCATTTAAAATATTATCAGTAATTTTAGTTTTTTCTTTTAAATCATCGGTTACATCAAGAATTATAACTTTTAAAGTAGCTTGAAATCTATCAATTGTAGATAGTTCAAGAGCTTTATACAAAGAGTAAGAAAAAATTGAAAGAATTATTAGTTGAATAAAAAAACTGTAAAGTAAAAGTCTCTTTTTTATTGATAAATTAGTTGTCACTTATTTTGAATCCTATTCCTCTTATTGTTTTAATCAATTTTTTATCAAAATTTTTATCAATTTTATTTCTTAATCTATAAATATATACATTTACAACATTACTCATATTTGAATCTTCAAAAGAGCTAAGTGCAGAATTTATAGCTGTTTCACTTAAAACTCTATCTTTATTTTTTATTAGATATTCAAGCAAAGTAAACTCTTTTGCTGTTAATATAATATTTTCATTAGCTCTTTTTGCTGTTTTATTTAATAAGTCAAGTTCTAAATCAGCAATTGATATTTTTGTTTGTGAAGTAGTTTGAGTTCTTAGTTGAACTCTTATTCTTGCTAGTAATTCAGCAAATGAAAAAGGTTTTGGTAAATAATCATTTGCTCCAATATCTAAACCTTTTATTTTATCTTCAATTGAATCTTTGGCTGTTAGCATTATAATTGGAGTTTGATTATTAGACTCTCTTAAACTTTTACAAACTTCCATTCCATCTTTGATAGGAAGCATTATATCAAGTAAGATTAAATCATATTCATTTACGCTTGCAAGGTATAAACCCTCATCACCATTTGTTGCATAATCAACTGTATAACACTCTTCTTCTAAACCTTTTTTTAGAAAGTTAATTATTTTTAGGTCATCTTCTATTATTAAAATTTTCATAAATTATTCTACACTTTTTGATATTAATTTCACTATTGTTATTTCTGAACTGGCTTTATATCTAAAATTAACACCCCATGTTCCAATCCCCTTATTTACATAAATTGCGGTATTTTTTTTATAAAAAATTCCTGCAAGAAAGGGTTGAACTAGACGAACAAAATAGTGAAAAGGATAAATTTGTCCACCATGGGTGTGTCCACATAAAAAAAGATTAGCATTTGAATCAACTGCTATTTTATAATCTTTTGGTTGGTGGGAAATAAAAATTGAGGGTTGGTTCAAAAGATAGTTTTTTATCTTTTCTTCTTCTCTTTTTATTTTGAAGAATTTTGAAAATCTATCAGGAAGTCCTGCTAAATGTATAATTTCATTTTTATAAATAATTACAGTGCAATTATTATCCATAAAAATAAAATTTGTCAGTTCTTTTTTTAAATCCTCTAAACCATAAAAGAGATCATGGTTTCCACTTATATAATAAACTTTACCCTTTAAGGTATTTAGAATTTTAAGTTTCTCTTTTATGAATTTTACTTTTGTATCTATTATATCACCAGTAATAACTACAAAATCAAAAGTTTGTTTATTACACAAAAGTACAAGCTCTTCTATTTGTGAGATAGTTGATTTTTTATTTATGTGTAAATCACTTAAATGAAGAATTTTTAAATCATCTAATTTTTTATTAGTAACTAATATTTCAATTGTTTGAAAATTAGAAAGTGTCATTAAAAACTCTTTCTAACTCTTTTTTTGAAGAGATATATTTAATATCTTTTACTTTTGCATTTTCAATTATATAAACGCTAATTTTATTCTCTTTCTCTAAAAATCTTTTACTACTTTCATTGTGAATTAATAAAATATCATAGTTATATTCTCTTAGTTTTGGAATAATAAACATTTTTACAATAAGTGATGAAACTTTTGAAATATTATCTATAAAAACCGTGTGATTTTTATCTAAAAAATCACTGTTTTTTGAAGATAAGAAATCATTTATTAACTCTATATTCTCTTTTTCAGATGTAACAATAATTTTTGAAGTTTCACCATTGATTGTATGAATTTTATCAAACTGATTTGGTAATGAAAAACTACTTATTTTATCATCTATTTTTAAAGTAGATGCCTTTGCAAAGATGCAAATTAGGATTAATAAAATAAGTTTCTTTTTCATCTATTTAGCTTCTAGTGTAATATTATAAGAGATGTCAATTCGGTTTCTAACTGTTAAAAACATCATTGTTGGTGGCTCAAGTGAAAAATCTGTTAGATTAAATGAAAAACCTCCTGTTAATAAAAGTTGATTATTTTGTTTGTTAATAGAAATTTTTGCTTTGATATTTTTTTGAACACCATTTAAAGTTAAAACACCTTTTATTTCATAATCCACATCAGTTTTTACAATACTTTTAATATCAAAAGTGATTGTTTTGAATTTTTCTGCTTGTAACAACTCATACATGTGTTCATCTCTAGTTTTTTTATCACTAATTAAAGAAATAGTATCAAAATAGATTTTACCTTTGATTGACTCAATTGTGTCATTCATTGTTAAATCAGCTTTTACATCTTTTGTTGTTGGATTAATTTCACTATCTCCAAAAACTTCTGTGTGAGCAATTATTTCACCTTTTTGAACACTAAGATTACTTGCATTTGCAAATAAAACTAAACTTAATACTATTAATAATTTAAACATATTCTATCTCCTTGTTATTTGGTTTATATTCGCCAATCATTATTTTTAGTATTATTGCTAATAATACAATTGGAACAAATAAAATTAGATTTGCTAAAGCTACAAAAAGCCCAGCACCAGAAGCCATCCAGCCAATAAAAATCATATAAAAGGTAATCGTTCTAAAATCTTTTTTTATTATTGTTTGTAAAATTACAACATTATAATATGAAATTACTATTGGATAAATTATTGATAAAATAAATCCCTCCCTTAAAAAATAAAATAGATATGAAAGTGCAAATAAACTTATGATTAATAAACTTTTTTGATTTTTATCAATTTTGAAGTATAAAGCAGAAAAAACTCCAACTACATGAAATAAAGCAATTTGAAAACTAAAACCATCTCTCCAAATAGAAAGTGTAATATCCCTTGAAAGTGATTCAAAAAGTGTTGAATCTAAAAATACCCACAAAACCATCATTAATAATGGAAACTCTTGATTTACGCTTTGTTTTAGCTCATTTTTTGGCAAAAATCTTGAAGAAACTAAGGTAATGGTCGTAAGAATAATGGCAATTATTCCTCTAGCGTCAACTTCATAATTAAACAAAAAAGTTCCAGTTACGTAAGATAAACTAAGTGCAAATCCAAGTTCTAATAAAGATGCTTTTTTGATTTCATTTATAATTAAAGGTGCCATTGAACCAACTGCAAATCCTAAAATAAATAGAGTTAAAAAATTGAAATTTGGATATAAAAAACTCATCATTAATTGAATAATTAAAAACGCAGAAATTTTATTTTTAACATCAATTTTTATATATGAAACAATAATTGAACCAATAACTCCTCCAATTGGAAGTGGTGCAATTACAAATAAATCTGATGAAAAGTACTCAACAATTCCTGTTTGTGCAATTAGTAAATAATAACAAAGTTCACTTGCTATAAAAAATATTAAAATTATTCTTTGCATAACTTCTCCTTTTCATAAAAAAAGATTAAATAAACAAATACAAAAGTTAAATCAAATAGACAAATTGCTAAGGCCTCAAAACCAAGTTTCCCTGAAGCATATAAAGCAAAAAACATAGAACTTGCAAATACTCTAATAATTACACTTAGGTTTGTTAAAACTATTTGATTTGATGGATTTTTTAAAGCCATAAAATGAATAACTCCTGTCATACTAACAAATGCAAAAACAACATATTCATAAACTCCACTAAATGTAAAACCAACAAGTGGATAGATAAAACTTGCAAGTAGAATTAAAAAAATCCCACCTAATCCATCACTTAAAATTCCAGCAATGTTATAAAGTTCTATTTTTGAGTAATCTTTTAATTTAAAACTTATTTTGATAAAAGCAAAAATAAAAGTTAATGCAAAAAAGCCAAAACAAGTTCTTAAAACCCATAACTTTTGAGTTGGAATATTTATAAATCCAGCTTCAGTGAATCCAGAAATTGATAAAACTGTAAATATTCCAATAAGTGCAAACAAATAAGCATTTAAATAAATATCTTTTTGAAGCTCCTTTATATAAGAAATAAACATAGAAATTACCATAAAAAATACTGCAATTCCCATTGCCACGTGAGCGTGGGCAATGATTAAATCATTTCTATGAAAAAGCCATCTGATTTGGGGAATGAATATAATATTTCCTTCAACATCAACAAATAAAAAAGCTAAGATTGAGATAAATAAAGCTTTTTTTGCATGGGGTAAAATTTCACTATCTTTAAACCATCTATATAAAAGTGGAACATATAAAAGTGTTAAGTATTGTAAAAACCACTCTTGATTGTAAGTTAGTGGTCCTAAAATAATTCTGTGTATTACTGAACCAAAATAAAAAACAGTTGGGATAATCCAAAGTATATTCCATCTAGCTTTAAATTCATTTATATTTAATAGTTTAATTATCAAATAATAAATTGGAATTAAGGCTAAACTCATTCCAAGAGTATTGTCTCCATGTGGACCTGTAACTGTACTTTCAACTTGTCCAATAATTGGATTCATTAAAATTAACAGTGCAATTGGAGCAATAATTACAACCCTTAAACACACTTTTATCCATAAAGGAAGAGTCTTTTTATAAAGTCTAATAAATTTGTATAAAGCGATAATATAAAATATACCAGCAATTGCCAATAGAAAATTTAACTCGTAAGCAAAATCATAAAAAGCCAAACCTCTACTTTTCCCAAGAAGTAGTGAAACTACCATAAATACAAGAAATATAAACCAAACAATAGTGTAAAGATTTAAATATCTTAATCCCTCTTTATCAAAGCCAACTTCTTTATTTATTAGTAAAAAAGGTAAATATGAAAGCATTAAAGGCACAAAACCATAAAGCATTAAAGATATATGAATTGATCGTATATTTGCAGGATTTAAAGTTTCAGAATTTATACTAAAACCTAAAAGATTGATAGAATAAATTATTCCAAAAAATAGTCCAAGTGCAAAAAATGCCAGTGAAATTTTGAAATTTCTAGTTATAAAATTATTGAAATTATTTAAGTTTTCCATCTTTTACCTCATAAGTTATATCTGCTTTTAAAGCTAATTCTTTATCATGTGTTGCTACTATTATTGTTGTCCCTTTTTTTGCCAAAGTTGAAAAAAGCTCAAATACATTTAAAGAATTTTTTGAGTCCAAATTTCCCGTTGGTTCATCTGCAAAAATTACTTTTGGATTGTTTATCAAAGCTCTTGCAATTGCAACCCTTTGTCTTTGTCCTCCTGAAATCTCATTTGGATATTTGTCTATTAGATTTTCAATTCCTAAACTTTTTAATAACTCAAGAATCTCTTGTTTTGAAGCTTTTTCATTGGCAAGATTTATATTCTCTCTTACACTTAAATAGTTGATTAGATAATGAAACTGAAAAATAAATCCAATATTTTGGCGTCTAAAAGTATCTATGTTTTTAATATCTTTATAGTTTGTTCCTTCATAAACTATATTTCCCTCACTTGGTTTCAAAAGTGTTGATAAAACAGATAAGAGTGTAGATTTTCCGCTTCCACTCTCTCCTATGATTGCCACAAATTCACCTTTTTTTATCTCTAAATTAATATTGTCTAATGCTAAATCTTTATTATAATAGTGAGTTAAGTTTGTAGTTTTTATCATATTTTATTTCCTTGAATTAACTCTACAGGGTCTGTTTTAGCAGCATTTAAAGCTGGAATTATTGAGCCAAAAATTGCCATAAAAATAGAAGTTACAAAGATATAAAATGCCAACTCATTAGAAATTTCACCATTTACATAACCTTGCAAACTTGAAGCATTTTTTATAAAATATAAAACAATATTTGAAAAAATAAAAGCACTAATAAAACTAAAAACTCCCAAAATAAAACTCTCAATCATAATTGAATAAACAATTTTTGAAGTACTTATTCCCAAAGCTCTTTTAATTCCAAATTCAGCTCTTCTTTGATTTATTGTTATGCTCATAAGACTTACAATTCCCAATAATCCCATAGAAAAGGCAATAAACGAAATAACATTTGATGAGGTTTTTATGATTTTAAATTGGTTGTAATTATCCACAAAGTTTTGAGTTGATTTAGCCTCAATTTGTTCATCTAAAGCTTTGATATTTTTAATAATCTCATCTACATTTGAGTTTAGAGTTGTATTTACCATAATCATTGAAGCTGATTTATTGAAAATTTCTCCAGCATCAGCAATTGTTAAAACAACCCCACCATTTTCAAAACCAATTTCACTTTTGAAAACACCAGAAATTTTAAAACTTTTGTTTGCTATTTGAATCTCATTTTTATTTAGTAGCTGTTCAAAAATAGATTTTCCAACTATTACTTCACCTTTTGATGGATATTTTCCCTGTGTTAATTTATAATTTTTAAATCTATTATCACTTGCTCCATAAATAGCAACAATTGGAAGTTTTTCAACAGGACTTGCTCCTACAATTAAAGCTGAAGATTCTTTTACATCTTTGATTTGATTTATTTTTTCTATTAAATTTATATTTACATTGGAAAAAAATGTATCTGAAATTTTGGCTTGAGTGATAATAATATCTCCATCACTTTTTAGCATAGATGAATACATGGTTATAATTCCATTTGAAATGGAACTAATTAAAAAAATAGAAACTATTGAGAAAATTAGGCTTAGATAAATAAGTATGGTTTTTAATTTGTTAGCCATTAACGCTTTAAATGCAAATGCAATCAAGATTATCCTTTTATATTTTTATTAGTTTAATCTTTGAATATGAATTAAGAGTGAATTAAATATGAAGTTTTGTTCATAATTGGATAGAATAACAAAAAAATTATTGGTTGGAAAATGAAAAAAGAGTTAATAGAGATAATTAAAGAAGCAGGAAAGATTTTAAAAAAGGGATATTTTTCAAATAAAGATATTACTTTTAAAGCGAAAAAAGATTTAGTAACAGAGTATGACGTTGCAGTTGAAACATATTTAAAAAAGAAGTTCTCAAAAAAGTTTAAAAAGTATAATATTATTGCAGAAGAATCAGATAATGCAAATAAAGAGTTTAATAATTCAATAATAATTGACCCAATAGATGGAACAACAAACTTTGTAAATGGTGTTCCTCATACAGCTATTTCAGTGGGTGTTTATAAAAATAAAAAACCATATTTAGCTGTCGTTTATAATCCAATTTTAGATGAGTTATACACAGCAAAAATAGGAAAGGGAGCTTTTTTAAATGGTAAAAGATTAAAAGTTAGCTCTGAAGATAATTTTCAAAAAGCATTATTAGCAACAGGTTTCCCATATACAAGTGGAACAGATGAAAATGATTTAAATGATGTTGTAAAAAAAATAAAAGATGTACTTCCTTTATGTCAAGATTTAAGAAGATTAGGTTCTGCTTCACTTGATTTATGTTATGTGGCAAAGGGAGTTTATGAGGGATATTATGAAATGAATTTAAAAGCTTGGGATGTAAGTGCTGGAATTTTAATACTTACAGAAGCTGGTGGAAAAATATCAAATATTAGTGGTGATGAGTATACTTTATTTGAAGATAAATATATAGTTGCTTCAAACAGTAAAATTCATAATGAATTTATAAAAAATTTGAACTTATAAAATAACAGAAAAGTTGTGAAAAGTACATATTTAGTAACTATTAAATATAATATATGTAATAAATTTAAAAAGGTTTTTTGATGTGTGGAATAGTTGGATATATAGGTAAAAAAGAGACTACAAAAATATTATTAGATGGTTTAAAAGAGTTAGAATATAGAGGTTATGATAGTGCTGGAATAGCAGTTCTTAAAGATAATAGAATAGATGTTTTTAAAGCATTAGGAAAACTTGTTAATCTTGAAGAAAAAGTAAATGCAACTGCTTCAAGTGATTATGAACTAGGAATCGGACATACTAGATGGGCAACACATGGAAAACCAACAGAATTAAACGCTCACCCACATTTAGGAGAATACTCTTATGTAGTTCATAATGGAATTATTGAAAACTATAAAGAGTTAAAAGAAGAGTTAACTGCAAAAGGACATAAATTTGTATCTCAAACTGATACAGAAGTTATCGTTCATCTATTTGAAAATTATTATAATAAATTAAATGATGCAACTCAATCTTTTAAAAATACAATTTCAAGATTAGAAGGTGCTTTTTCAATTCTTTTAATCTCAAAAGCAGAACCAACAAAAGTATTTTTCTTTAAACATGGAAGTCCTTTAATTGTAGCAAAGGGAAATGAAAAAGAGGAAGTTTTATTCGCATCTTCTGATGCTCCTTTAATTGGTTTAGCTTCAGGTGTAGTTTATTTAGAAGATGGAATGGGTGGAGTTGCAAGTGCTGATTCTATTGAATTTTTTTCTGATAATTACTCTTGGTCAAGCCTTCCTTCTTCAAAACAATTTGCTCAAAAAGATGGATATAGATTTTTTATGGAAAAAGAAATTTATGAGCAAAGTAGTGTAGTTAGTGATTGTATGCTTGGAAGAATTAAAGATAATGAAATATTATTTGATGAAATTGAATCTTCAATAATAGAAGGAATCAATGAGATAAAAATTTGTGCTTGTGGAACTTCATACCATGCAGGATTAACAGCTTCATATTTGTTTGAAAGACTTTCAAAAGTTAAGTGTAATGTAGAAATTGCAAGTGAATTTAGATATAAAGACCCACTTTTAACAAAAGATACTTTATTTATTGTAATTTCTCAAAGTGGTGAAACTGCTGATACTTTAGAAGCTTTAAAAATGGCAAAAAAAGCAGGATTAAAAACACTTGTAGTTTGTAATGTTGATAACTCTTCAATGACAAGAGTTGCTGATGCTACGATTCTTACACGTGCTGGAATTGAAAAAGGGGTTGCTTCAACAAAAGCATTTTCAACTCAAACAGTAGTACTTTGGATGTTATCTTTATATTTTGCAAAAGCAAAAAATATAATTTCAAGTGAACTTTTACAAAATGAATTACACACATTAAGAGAAGTTCCAAAAACTCTATGTATTAGTGATAAAATTCATGAAAAAATGAAAAGATTATCAAAAAGATATTTACATGGGCATGGATTTTTCTTTATTGGACGAGATGTATTCTTTCCTCTTGCTCTTGAGGGTGCTTTAAAATTAAAAGAGATTTCATATTTACATGCTGAAGGTTATCCAGCAGGTGAAATGAAACATGGACCAATTGCACTTGCTGACCCAGAGCTTTTCACAATTGCTCTAATGCCACAAAATTTATTATATGATAAAATCAAATCAAATGTAGAAGAGTTAAGCGCAAGGGATAGTACTATTTGTGCAATTTCACCACTTGATTTTGATTTAGCAGATGACTTTGTAAAAATCAATAAAACAGATCATTATATGTTAGAGTTTTTTGAAATGTTAGTTGTTTTACAACTTTTTTCAATGGAAATCTCAATAAGACTTGGAAATGATGTTGATATGCCAAGAAATCTAGCAAAATCAGTGACGGTTGAATAGTGAAAAAATATTTAGCATATATTTTATTAGTATTTTTAGCTTATTTACTTTATATAAATCAAGATTCCAAATATATAGTTGCAGGTGTTGGTATTTTTATCATCGGAATGTATTTTATGGAGGAAGGATTTAAACTTTTTAGTGGGGGAATACTAGAAAAAGTAATTTCTAAAAGTACTGATAATATTCCTAAATCTATAAGTTTAGGAGTAGTTGCTACTGCAATACTTCAAAGTTCATCATTAATTTCTATTATTGTAATCTCTTTTTTATCAGCAAAATTAATAAGTTTATCAGGAGCTATTGGAGTTGTTTTTGGTTCAAATGTTGGAACAACTGCAACTGCTTGGATAGTTTCATATTTTGGTATGAAAATTGATATTGCAGCTTTTGCTTTGCCCATGATTATTTTTGGAGTAATTTTTAGATTTTTCAAACAAAAGAATATTCAAGGAATTGGAAATATATTTTTAGGTTTAGGATTTGTCTTTTTGGGTATTGGATATATGAAAGATGGATTTGAGAATTTAAAACAGGGAATTGATTTAGCTCAATTTTCAGTTGAGGGATATTATGGAATTCTCATTTATATTGCTGTTGGTATAATTGCAACAATTATTATTCAATCAAGTAGTGCAACTTTAGCTTTAACAATTACAGCACTAGCCGCTGGTCAAATTATATATATTAATGCAATTGCAATTGCAGTTGGAGCTAATATTGGTACGACAATAACTGCTGTTATGGGTGCAATGGTTTCAAATGCAAATAGTAAAAGAATGGCACTTTCTTTACTTATATTTAATAGTGTTACCGCTGTTATTATTGTAATTATTATGTATCCTTTTATAGATTTTATAGATTATCTAGCAAAATTATTAGGTATAAATAATGATGATTATTCTATGAAATTATCACTTTTTCATACAGTATTTAATATTTTAGGATTAATGATTTTCTCATTTTTTATTCCAAAATTAGTAGCATTCTTAAAAAAACTTTTTGTTGAAGATGCTGAAGTTTATATCCAAAAAACAAAATATCTTGACATGCAAGTTGTGGCTGTTCCATTTGCTGCATTAAAAGCAACAAGAAAAGAAACAATTCATTTATTTGATAATGCAACTGAAGTTTTAAGTCATGCAATTATGCTACATAGACACAGATATTTGGGTAAAACTGATTTATCTTTAGTGGTAAAAGAGTCAACAGATATAATAGAATTAAATATTGAAGATTTTTATCAAACAAGAATTAAGTCTCTTTATAGTGATATAATTGATTATTCAACATATTTTATAAATGATTTAGATGAAGTTGAAAGAATATATTTATATGATTTGAGAACTGCTTGTAGAGATATAGCAGAAGCTGTAAAAAATACTCAAGAGTTACAAGAAAATATAAGTAAATATCTTTTAAGTGATAATAATTACATAAAAGATGAATATAACTATATTCGAGAAGCAATAGCAAAAACTATGAATACAATAAACGAAATAAAAAATAGTAAAGACGAAATAGATGTACTTGCTAAAGCTGAGTTGTTAAAAGAGTATTTAAAAAGTTTAGATGTTATAGCAACTGGAAGAATTGATGTATTAATTAGAGAAAAAAGAATTGATAAAAGAATGGCAACAACATTATTAAATGATAGTGCCCATGCAAATACTGTAATCAATAAGTTGATAAATGTTGCTAAAGTATTATGGATAGAAGATTTAACAATTAAACAATTAGGAGAAGATTATGAAGCTGGAAAAGATTTATGAAAAAGCTAAAAGTTACTTGTCTCTAACTAATAAAGAAGATATAAAAGAAAAAAAGATAGAAAAACTTCGAGATAAAATTGAAGAAAAAATTTCAAAATTAGAGAAAAAAATCAGAGATACAAAAGATATTGAAGAGAAGTCTAAATTGAAAGATGAGAAAGAGATGCTTAAGAATTTTAGAAAGCAATTAAAAGAAAAAAGTAAATAACAGCTATCTTTAGCTAAAATTAGAAACTTTTTGTCTTTATGACAAATTGAATTCTTTAAATTTTTATTTTAAATTTCTTAACAAATATAGAAAACAAAAAAATGGAAAACAAAAGATGGAAAACAACTCAAGCATAGCTTGTGGAAAACAAAGGATGGAAAACAAAAATGGAAAAACAAACACAATACTTATTTACAAGTGAAGTAGTTAGCCCTGGACACCCAGATAAATGCGCAGATATAATAGCTGACTCTATCGTAGACAAATTAATTATTGCAGATAAAGATAGTAGAGTAGCTTCAGAGGTTTTTGTTGCAGGGAAACATGTTGTAATTGGTGGTGAAGTAAAATCATCAGCTCAATTATCAAATAAAGATTATGAAAAAATAGTAAAAGATGCATTAGCAAAAATCGGTTACGATGGAAAATCAGCTTTTACAAAAGAACAATGCTTACATCCAGATGATGTACAAGTTCAGGTTTTATTAAATCAACAATCACCTGATATTAATCAAGGTGTTGACCAAGTTGATGGAGAAATTGGAGCTGGAGATCAAGGAATCATGTTTGGTTTTGCTTCAAGTGAAACAGCTGATTATATGCCAGCAGCTATTACATATGCCCGAATGTTATGTGATAAAGTTTATAATTATGCATTAAAACATAATCAAAAACTAGGTGTTGATATTAAAACTCAAGTTACAGTTGATTATGGTACAAAAGCAAATTTTGAAAATTGTAATCCACAAAAAATTCATACAATAGTTGTAAGTGCTCCTTCAGTTGAAGGAATGCCAATTGAAGAAGTAAGATCTTTAATCCAAGGATTAATTGATGATGCAGGACTTCCTTCAAATATGTATGATAAAAAATCTACAATTATTCATATTAATCCAACTGGAAGATATGTAAATCACTCATCTTTACATGATAGTGGATTAACAGGAAGAAAATTAATTGTTGATTCATTTGGTGGATATTCACCTATTGGTGGTGGAGCTCAAAGTTCTAAAGATTATACAAAAGTTGATAGATCTGGACTTTACGCTGCACGTTGGATAGCAAAACATATTGTTGCAGCTGGACTTGCAAAAAAAGCAGTTGTACAAATCTCTTATGCAATTGGAGTTGCACGACCAACATCTGTTTCAGTTGACACAATGGGGTCTTATACAAAATTTGATGATGATAAATTATCACAATTTGTAATGGATACTTTCCCATTAACACCAAGATGGATTACACAAAAGTTTAATTTGGATAAACCAAGTGAACAAACTTTCCTTTATGCAGATGTAGCAGCACGAGGACAAGTTGGTCAAAGTGATTACCCATGGGAAAAACTTGACGAATTAGAAAAATTTGAAAATATTCAGTAAATTGATTAAAGGATTATTATGGATTTAAGAAACTTATTTAGCAAAATATCTTTTGATACGAAATCAAAAGAACAGCCAACAAAAAAAGATGCACCAAGTCACTGGATTAAGTGTCCAGAATGTAATGCATTAATGTTTTTTAAAGAGGTGGAAGCTCAAGACAATATTTGTCCAAAATGTAATTTTCATATGAGAATTGGGGCAAAAAGAAGAATTGAAATTTTAACTGATAAAGATAGTTTTGTTGAGTTTGACGCTGAATTAAAACCTAATGATCCTTTAAAATTTGTGGATAAAACTTCTTATAAAAAAAGAGTAGAAGAAGCACTTAAAAACACAGGAAGAACATCTTCTGTTGTAAGTGGTGAAGCTACAATTAATCAAATTCCTGTTCAATTAGTAGTATTTGATTTTGCTTATATGGGTGGAAGTTTAGGTTCTGTTGAGGGTGAAAAAATTGTTCGAGCTGTAAATAGAGCGATTGAAAAACATCAAGGTGTTATTATTATTTCAGCTTCTGGTGGGGCTAGAATGCAAGAGTCTACATTTGCTTTAATGCAAATGGCTAAAACTTCTGCAGCTCTAAAAAAACTTGACCATGCAAAACTTCCATATATTTCAATATTAACAGACCCAACAATGGGTGGTGTTTCTGCTTCATTTGCATTTTTAGGTGATATTATTATGGCAGAGCCAGGTGCATTAATTGGATTTGCTGGTCAGCGAGTTATTAAACAAACAATTGGAGCTGATTTACCAGCGGGATTCCAAAGAGCAGAGTTCTTACTTAAAAATGGTTCTATTGATATGGTTGTAAATAGATCTGCAATGAAACAAACATTAACAGATTTATTAAGTATGTTTTCAAAAGAAAAGATTAGTTAATAGTTGATGTTATCAAATTTTGAAAAAGCTTTGGGTTTTAAACTCGAAGCTTTTAACCTCTTATATGTTTTATGTGATTATGAAACACTTCTTAAAAAAAATATCTCATTAGAAAAATTTGTAAATTTGTGCAAAAAAAAAGATGTAAAAATAGTTCAATATAGAGATAAAATTTTTTCTTTAGAAGAGCAAAAAATAAATCTTTTATATCTGAAATCACAACTTAATATTCCAATAATTATAAATGATAAAATTGAATTAATAGAGTTTGCAGATGGTTTACATCTTGGACAAGAAGATTTAGAAAAAATTCATAAAGATAAAAAATTAGCAGTAAAACTTGTGCGATTAAAAATAAAAGATAAACTTCTTGGAATTTCAACTCACAATGAAATAGAAATTTTAGAGGCTAATGAATTAGCAATAGATATGATTGGACTTGGTGCATATAAAAATACAAGTACAAAAGATGTATCAACAATTTTAGGTTCTAAAATTTCATATTTAGCAAAAATTTCAAAACATCCAGTTTGTGCAATTGGTGGTGTAAAAATTGAAGATGTTATAGAAAATATTAGATTTAATGTAGTAGGAAGTGGATTTTATGAAGATTAATATTTATTCAATAATTAAACCATCAAAAGATGAGTTTGATGTTTTAATAAAAGAGTTTATAAAAATGTCTTCAAAATATGCGAAAGTTGAAGTATTTTATATATTTAATAAAAATATAGCAAAAGCTCAAACTATTGGAGAAAAAGAGGCTCAACAATCTTATAGTGAAACATATGAACCATTACTTAAAGGGTATAATATTGCACTAGATGTTCTAGGTAAAAAAGTAGATACCTATGCTTTTTCAGCGTTAATAGAAGATAAAAATGAAGTTAACTTTTTTATAGGTGGAGCTTATGGTTTTCAAAGGGAATTTCTAACTAAATGTGATAGCGTAATATCACTAAGTGATTTAACAATGGCACATAAAGTTGCTAATGTAGTTTTAACAGAACAGATATTTAGAGCATTAAGCATTCAAAATAATCATCCGTATCATAAGTAATTTATAAACATTTTTGTATAATGAAAAAATAAATAAGAGTTCATAATAAAAAAGGATAGAAAATGGGTTTTAAGAAATATTTTATTTTCTCAATAATCTTAATTGTAGCCGTATTTGGTTTTGCATATAGCTTAGAGTTAGGTGATTACAATTTTACAATGTTTGATTATTCACTTACGTTACCAGTTGCAGCGTGGTTAATAATCCCAATATCTTTACTAGCAATCGTTACTTTTGTACATATCTTATGGTATGGAATGATTAATTATTTTAAACATAGAGCTGTAATTAAAGATCATGAAACTATGATTAAAATGATTAAATCAAATTTACTAGAAAAAGATGAAACATACAAATTCAAAACAAAAGAGTTTAAAAATCTTTCTTCTATTCTTTCTCAATTAAAAATTGATGTTCAATCTAATAGATTTACTTCTTCAGATGAAGAGTTAAATAAAATTGTTGCTGGCGTTCAAGATATAAAAGATGGAAAATTTGTTAGTGAAAAAACAATTAAAATAAATGAAACTTCAACATTAGCTAATTTAAATATGATAAATAAAGTAAATGAGCAAATAGATTTTGCAGTTGATGTTCTTAAAAAACCAGAAAATTACTCTTCTAATGTAGTTTTACAATCTTTTGAAAATGTGTTAAAAGATAAAAGTATGACTACAATGAAAAAAGTTTATAAAAATGTAAAATTAGATAAAGAGATGGCAAAAAAACTTTTTGAAAAAGATGCTGCAAATAATGAATTTGGTTTTACAATTGAAGAGATTTTAAAAATTGTAAAAGATTTAGATTATAAAAAAGATGATTTTATAATGTTAGCAAAAAATTACGAAACAATTTTAAAACCAGACCAAATAATTCAATTATTTGAAAAACTTTCATCTGAAATTGAAGATGCAACATCTGCATATTTACATGTATTATTTGAATATGAAATGATTACTAAAGCAAAAGAAGTTTTAGTTAATACAAAAGATGGTGAATATTCACCATTTAAAGCACTTTTAGATTTAAAAGAGGCTGGAAAACATTACAACTTAGAAGCGATATCTTACAAATAATGAATAAAAAACTTGACTTTAGCCGACCCCTTATGGTGTTGGCGCCACTTGCTGGTTATACTGATTTACCCTTTCGTTCTGTTGTTAAAAAATTTGGTGCAGATTTAACTATTTCTGAGATGATTTCATCAAATGCTTTAGTTTATAAATCTGCTAGAACTCTTAAAATGATTGAAAAATCTCCAACTGAAGATCCATATTTTGTTCAAATTGCTGGAAATAGTGTTGAGTTAGTCAGAGATGCTGTTTTACTTTTAAATGATGTTGAAGGAATTGATGGAATTGATTTAAATTGTGGATGTCCAGCTCCTAAAGTATTTAATCATGGAAGTGGTTCAAACCTTTTAGGCGATTTAAAAAAACTTGAAGAGATACTTTCAACAGTAAAAAAATATTCAAAAAAACAATATACATCTGCAAAAGTTAGAATTGGAGTTAATGATAAAATTCCAGTTGAAATTGGAAAAGCAGTTGAAGCTTGTGGAGTAGATTTTGTTTCTGTTCATGGAAGAACAAGAGCAGGAAAATATAAAGCTCCCGTAGACTATGATGCAATAAAAGCTATGAAAGAGGCAATTTCAATTCCAGTTATTGCAAATGGTGATATTAAAGATTATGATAAAGCAAAAGAAGTTTTATCATATACAAATGCAGATGGTGTAATGATTGGACGAGGTGCAATTGGAAAACCTTGGGTATTTTATCAATTAAAACATGGAATTGAAGATATATCAAATGAAATGAAAAAAGAGATTATTTTAGAACATTTTGATGCTATGTTAAAATTCCATGGACCACATGGTGCTATTATGTTTAGAAAATTATTACACTCTTATTCAAAAGGCTACACAGGTGCCAATGAATTTAGAGATATTGTAAATAAAATCTCAGATATTGATGTTATGAGAGATATGATAGAAAACTTCTTTTAAGCTTTTAATTTAATTCAAAACTTATTTGGATAAAATATTGGACTTTATATAAATAAAGAAATTATATATCGTTTAATAAAGGAAATATTTGTCTAAATACTATTTTGAATTAACCCTTAAACCAGATAATAACTACGAACTTTTTTTAGATTTATTAAATGCCATAACTACTGATGCTATTGAAGAACTTGATGGAACTTTAATTGTAAGAAGTGAAGATGAGCTTGATGATTTAATTTTTGGTGTAAAAGAATTTATAACTGCCCTTGATACAAAGTGTGAAATCGCTTATGAAAAAAAAGAGAATATTGATTGGATAAAACAGTACCAAGAATCAGTTAAAGCTGTTGAAGTTGGAAGTTTTTATATAAGACCCGAGTGGGAAGAGAAAAAAGATGGAAAGATTGATATTATAATTAATCCAGCTTTATCTTTTGGTTCTGGTCATCATGAAACTACTTCTTCTTGTATTGAAGCTATTGATGAATTTGTAAATGGGAAACAAACAGTTTTAGATGTTGGAACTGGAAGTGGGATTCTTGCAATTGCAGCTGCAAAAAAAGGTTGTATAGTTGATATTTGCGATACAGATGAAGTTTGTGTTGTAGATACAAAATCAAATTTTGAGTTAAATGGTGTAACATTTAATGATTCATGGGTTGGCTCAACAAATAAAACAACAAAAAAATATGATGTGGTAATTGCAAATATTGTTGCTGATGTTTTAGTGATGATAGCCTCTGATTTAAAAAAATGTTTAAATGAGAATGGAATATTAATAATTTCAGGTATATTAGATAAACACATTAATAGAGTTTTGAGTAAATTTAATGATTTAGAACAAATTAAACTTATCCATAAAAATGAGTGGATGAGTGTTGTATTTAAAAATAATAAGGAGTTTTAGTTTATGGCTAAAAAACAACAAAATAATAACAATTTTAATAATAGTAACAACAATAATAAAAATAATGATAATGGAAACAATTTTTTTAATAACAATCCATTATTAATTTTTGTAATTTTTTCTATAGTTACAATATTTGCATTCAAAGCTATCTTTCCAGAAGATCAAATGGGTGGTGATGCTACTAATTCAAATATTCAAGCATTTGGACAAAGTTCTAATAAAACAATAGCTTATTCAGATTTGAAAAATTTATTAAGTACGGGAAAAATTGAGTATGTAGGTATTGGAAATACTCAAATTAAAGCTGTTTCTAAAATGGGAACAGGACAAGTTACAACATTTACAGCAAGAAGAGTTGTTCCTGATGAAACTTTAATTCCAGAATTGGAGAAAAATTCAATTGCATATGGTGGAATAAATGAAGAAAATATTTTAGCTGATATTTTATTTGGATGGGTTTTACCAATATTTATCTTTTTTGCTATTTGGATGTTTATTGCGAAAAGAATGCAAAAATCTATGGGTGGAGGTTCAGGAGGAATTCTTGGAATTGGATCATCTAAAAAGATGATAAATTCTGAAAAACCAAATGTAACTTTTGATGATATGGCTGGAAATAAAGAGGCAAAAGAAGAAGTTCAAGAAGTTGTAGACTTCTTAAAATCTCCAGACAGATATGTAAGACTTGGTGCTCAAATTCCAAAAGGTGTTTTATTAGTAGGACCTCCAGGTACAGGAAAAACTCTTTTAGCAAAAGCAGTTGCTGGTGAAGCAAATGTTGAGTTTCTATCTGTTTCTGGTTCTGCATTTATTGAAATGTTTGTAGGAGTTGGAGCTAGTAGAGTTAGAGATTTATTTGAACAAGCAAAAAAAGTAGCACCTGCTATTATTTTTATCGATGAAATTGATGCTATTGGTAAAAGTAGAGCCTCAGGTGGTCCAATGGGTGGAAATGATGAAAGAGAACAAACTTTAAATCAGTTATTAGCTGAAATGGATGGGTTCTCTACTGAGCATGCACCTGTTATTGTATTAGCAGCAACAAATAGACCAGAAGTTTTAGACCCAGCGTTATTAAGACCAGGAAGATTTGATAGACAAGTTCTAGTTGATAAACCTGATTATGAAGGTAGAATTGAAATCTTAAATGTGCATATCAAAGATGTAAAACTTGGTAAGAATGTTGATTTAAAAGAGATTGCAAAAATGACAGCAGGACTTGCAGGTGCTGATTTAGCAAATATCATTAATGAAGCTGCACTTCTTGCTGGTAGGGCTTCAAAAGATCAAGTTGATCCAAGTGACTTTAAAGAAGCAGTTGAAAGACAAATTGCTGGTTTAGAGAAAAAATCAAGAAGAATTTCTCCTAAAGAGAGAAAAATTGTAGCTTATCATGAATCTGGACATGCCTTAATCGCTGAGATCACAAAAGGTGCTAATAAAGTAAATAAAGTTTCAATTGTTCCAAGAGGGCTTGCAGCTTTAGGATATACTTTAAATACTCCAGAAGAGAATAAATATTTAATGCAAAAACATGAACTTATTGCTGAAGTAGATGTTCTTTTAGGTGGAAGAGCGGCAGAAGAAGTATTTATTGGTGAAATCTCAACGGGTGCTGGAAATGACCTTGAGAGAGCAACTGGTATTATTAAATCTATGGCTACAATTTATGGTATGAGTGACATCGCTGGACTTATGGTTTTAGAAAAAAGATCAAATCAATTCTTAGGTGGTCAAACACAAAAAGATTTTTCTGATGCAATGGCAAAAGATTTAGATGATCACACTAAAAATTTATTAAACGAAAGATATGAAATAGTTTTACAGAAATTAAGAGACAATAGTACTTCTATTGAACAAATGACAGCTGAATTATTAGATATTGAAGTTATTTCAGGTGAAAGAGTTAGAGAAATAATTACATCAAATGGTGGAGAGGTTTTCATTGATGGAGATTTACACTCAGATGCAATTGTTGAAACAAAAGAACAAGAAACTGTAGTTGAAGATAGTTCAATTAACAGTGATGATACTACAGAAAATAAATAGACTTATATTTATATTTTAGGGCAAAAAATATAGTTTTTTGCCCACTCTTAAACACTCTCAATCAAATATTATTTTTTATAAATTTAAGTTATAATTGAGTATCAATAACATTATATAGGAACACTATGCGCAAATTTTTTTATCTATTTTTCAGTGAAAATATCAATTTAAAAGGTAATAATTATGTCTAGAATATTTAGAAGAGTATTTATCTTAAATTTTATAATATTATTAGTTGGACTTTTATTATATTCACAATTAACATTAATGCCATTTGAAAAAGAGTTCATTTATTTAAGTATCATTTTAATCTTATCTTCAATAATAATCTCTTTTTTAGTTTCTAAAATTGTAATTTTACCAATAGTTTTAAATTTAAAGAACAATCAAAAAGAGTTTGAAAAATCTAATAATGACATGAAAAATATTACTCATCAGAAATCTTTTGAATTAGAATTAGTAAATACAGCTTTACAAGAAAAATATAAAGAACAAAAAGAGTTAGCTGAACTATTACATGAAAAATTAACAGTAGAGACTTTAAATAGAGAGAAAAAAGAAGAGTTATTAATTCATCAATCAAGATTGGCTGGAATTGGAAAAATTTCAATAAATATGTTAGATGAGTGTGAAGAATCAATTTCAAGTTTAAATTTTATTTTACAAAATATAAATACTATTCATAAACAAATAGATTTTAAAAATGAACTTGTAAAAAAATCAATGGAACAACTGCATAAAATAGTAAATGAAATGCATTTAAAAAATGAAGAATTAAAAAACTTTATTAAGCCAAATGAAGTAAAAAAAGAGTTTTATTTAGATGAAGTTGTAATGGAATCTCTATCAATGTTAGAAGAAACATTTATGAGTCATAATATAAAAATTGATTATAATTTTAGTAAATCAATTAATCTATTTGGTTTCCCAACAGAATTTTCACAAGTTATTTTTAATATTCTTCAAAACGCTAAAGATGCACTTATTGAAAAAAATATTACTTCTAAAAAAGTTTTTGTTAGTATTAAAAAAGATCAAGAGTTTGCTTATGTATATATTCTTGATAATGCTGGTGGAGTATCTTCTAATATTATTGATAGTATATTTGAACCATATTTTACAACTAAATCATATAAAAAAGCTTCAGGGTTAGGGCTTTTTATCTCTAAAATTATTATTGAAGAGAATATGCAAGGTAAATTAGAGTTTGAAAATGCCAGTGAAGGTGCAAAATTTATCATTAAACTTCCTCTTTTGGGTGAAGAAAAGTAGATTTTTTTGTAAAACTCTACTTTTAGTATTGACAAATAAAAATTTATTAATTATACTTAATCACTTTAAAACAAAACAAGGAGAGATATATGAAAATATTTAATTTTTATAATAACCATTTCATCAAAAGTGTTAACTCTCTTCTGCTTCTTTCTTTTTCTCTCTAATTATAAATTTTTATAATTACAATCACAACAAAATAATCAAAACACAGTTTTTCTTTTTTTATTGAAAAAAAGATATAATAAATAACATTTTAAAAGGTTAATATGATGGATAAAAATAAAATTATAGTATTTGATACAACATTAAGAGATGGTGAACAAAGTCCTGGTTGTTCTATGAACACTGAAGAAAAAATTAAAATAGCTTTACAATTAGAAAAATTAGGCGTAGATGTAATAGAAGCTGGATTTGCAGCTGCTAGTCCTGGAGATTTTGATGCAGTTAGCAGAATTGCTGAAATTGTTAAAAATTCAAGTATTTGTTCGTTAGCAAGAGCAATAGAAAATGATATTAAGCAAGCTGGACTAGCTGTTAGTCATGCTCCAAAACATAGAATTCACACATTTATTGCAACTTCACCAATACATATGAAATATAAATTAAAAATGAGTGAAGAAGAAGTTATCAAAAGAGCAATTCATGCGGTTCAATATGCAAAAACATTTGTTGATGATGTTGAGTTTTCTTTAGAAGATGCAGGAAGAAGTGAAATTTCATTTATGAAAGAAGTTATGGATGCAGTTATTGGAGCAGGTGCTAGAACTATTAACTTACCAGATACTGTAGGATACAGATTACCAACAGAATTAGGTGCAATGGTTAAAGAATTAAGTGCATTTGCTGGTGATAGAGCAATCATTTCAGTTCATAATCATAATGACTTAGGATTAGCAACGGCTAATACTTTAGCAGCTGTTTTAAATGGTGCTAGACAAATCGAAGTTACAATAAATGGATTAGGTGAGAGAGCTGGAAATTCAGCTTTAGAAGAAGCAGTAATGGCTATTAAAACACGAAAAGATGCTTTTGGTGATTTATACACAACTATTAACACACCAGAAATTTATGCAACTTCAAGATTAGTAGCAACTGTTACTGGTGTTGAGCCACAACAAAATAAAGCAATTGTTGGAAAAAATGCATTTTCACATGAGAGTGGAATTCACCAAGATGGTGTTTTAAAACATCAAGAGACTTATGAAATTATGAAACCAGAAGATGTTGGAGTATTTAAAGATTCTACATTAATTTTGGGAAAACACTCAGGTCGAGCAGCATTTAGAGATAAAATTATTCATTTAGGATTTGACAAAGTAAGTGACGAAGAGTTAAATGCTGCTTTTGAAAAATTCAAAAATTTAGCTGATAAGAAAAAAGATGTTACAGATGATGATATTAGAATGTTAATTACTGATGAGTCATTAAATCAAGACAAAACTTATGAGTTAATTGGATTACAAATATCTGATTGTACAGCAGGTGTTCCAACAGCTGCTGTTGCCATTAAATATAAAGATGAAATAATCAAAGATGCAGCAATTGGTGATGGAACAATGGATGCAATTTTTAAAACAATTGATAGATTAACAGGTTATAATGGAGAGTTAAAAGATTATAAAGTAACTTCAGTAACAGAAGGGAAAGATGCACTTGCAAAAGTTACTACAAGAGTTTCTTTTGATCAAACAAGTCCTTCTTTTGTTGGACATGGATTAAGTATTGATACAATGCTTGCAACAGCAAAGGCATATTTAGGGGCTTTAAACTCTTATCTTTCTCAAAAAGAGAGATTGTCTAAAAATAACGAACATCAAATCTAGTAAAATGTAAAGTAGTTTAACTACTTTACATTAAGTTCCTATGACTAAATATATAATTTCATTAGCATACAAACTAGAAACATCAAATAAATATAAGAAATTTAAAGAATTTACTTATAATATATTAGAAAATAATTCATATCACTATAAAAAATATTTTGATATGGTAATGATTTTTTTAGTTCTGAGTACCATTGGAATTTTGATATTTGAGGTAAATCATGCAAATCTAGCTTTATTGATGGACTATGAGTTTTTTGCAGTTGTTATTTTTGCAATTGAGTATATAGGACGTTTGTGGATTAGTTCAGATATGCACTCTATTATCATAGAAGATTATGAAAATAATCAGCTATTAAATAAAAAATATAAGCTAAGTAAATCTATAAAAAAAATCATCTCAAAAAAAATTGATTTTATTCTTTCTCCAATGGCGATAGTGGATTTATTGGCGATTTTACCTTATTACAGACCTTTGAGACTTTTAAGAATTCTTCTGATTTTCAGACTATTTAAAATTTTGCGATATGCAAACTCTCTAAAAGAGTTTTTGCAAGTATTTAAAGAAAGAAAGTTTGAACTTTTTACTCTAGGACTTTTGTATGTAACGGTTGTATTTTTTTCATCAACAGTTATTTTTTTATATGAAGGACCAGAAGGTGTAAATCCAAATATTGTAACTTTTTTTGATGCAGTTTATTGGTCAATTATTACTATTTCAACGGTTGGTTATGGAGATGTTGTTCCAATAACTATTGAGGGAAAACTTGTAACATTAGTTCTTATAGTTTCTAGTTTTTTAGTAATTGCTTTTGGAACATCAATTATAACAACTGGTTTATCTGACAGAATGGAGATTATCAAAGAAAATAGAGTTCAATCAGAGACTTCAAAAATGAAAGATTTTGTGATTGTTTGTGGTTTTGGAATGATGGCAAAATATTTCTGTGAAGAGTTATTGAATGTTGGGAAAAAGTTTATAGTAATTGATAATGATAAAGAAGCTGTAAATAGTGCAAAAAATCTTAATTATTTAGCGATTCTTGCAGATGCTACAAATATGCAAACATTAGAAATGATGGGAATAAATAAAGGTGCAAACTCAGTTATTGCTCTTACTAATGATGATGCAGTGAATTTATCTATTGTTTTAAGTGCGAGGGCTTTAAATGAAAAAATAAAAATTATTTCAAGGGTAAATAAGAGTAATTCAAAAAAGAAATTTGAAATTGCAGGAGTAAATGAAACAATTTTATTTAATGATGTTACAGCTTTTGTTGCCTCTCAATATTTGGGGCAACCTGTTGCCTTTGAAGCCATAGATGGAATTTTGTTAAATAGAGATTTTGATGTTGTTATTGATGAAGTAGAAATTCCTAGAAATTCTAAAATTTTCGGTAAAAATATAAATATAATAGATTTTAAAAATTATAGTCTTACTCTTTTAGGTATTATAAATTTAGCTGATTTAAATGAATTTATTTTTAATCCTGTTAATATAGAATATAAAGTTCAAAGAAATGATATATTTGTAGTTATTGGTTTTAAAAGTGCAATTTCACAATTAAAATCAGATTTAATAAATCTAGATTTTAGGGTTTGAGATGTCAAAAGTAATAATTTATGGCTATAGTAATCTTGGAAGTAAAATTGCTAAGAGTTTAAAAAATTCAAGATTTGAAATAATCGTTGTTGATTTTGATGAAGATAATTATAATAAAGCAATTACGGATGGTTTTAATGCTTTTCATAAAGAGTTATTAGAAGATGAAGAGTTAATAGAAATTGGAATTAAAAATAATGTAAAAGCATTTTATTGTGTAAGTGATTCTGCAAATAATAACTTTTTCGTTACACTTTCAGCAAGAAATTTAAATAAAAATATTAGAATAATATCAAAGGCTAATAGTAAATCAGATAGCAAAAAAATGTTATTAGCAGGTGCTACAAAAGTAATCAATCCTTATGAAATTGGTGCTCTAAGAATGTTTAGATTATTAGATAAACCAATTATTTCCCATGTTTTAGATGAAATTCTTTTTGGTGATTCTTTATTAAATATAGAAGAGTTTTCTATAATGGAAGGTTCCCATTTAGATGGTAAATATTTAAAAGATTTTGATTTTAGCAAAGAGTTTAATATTATAATAATTGGACTAACTGACAAAGAATTAAGTAAAGATTTTATATTTAATTCACATTATAAAAATCATAAAATGGATGTTGGAGATACTTTGGTTGCAATTGGTTATAAAGAAAATTTAGATAAATTTAATAAATTTATTAGGAGCGTAAATTAATATATGATGCAGTTTAACTTTTTTTTAAAGCTTTTAAGAGAATCCTTTAGAGATTTACTTCCTATTATTATAGTTATTCTTTTTTTCCAATTGGCAATTATTCAATCAGTGCCAGAAGGTTGGATAGGTACAGCAATTGGTTTGGGAATAGTAGGTGTTGGGCTTGCAATATTTTTGCAAGGTCTAGAAATTGGTATATTTCCAGTTGGTGAAGGACTTGCAAGAGATTTTGCAAAATCTGGTTGGACTACTTGGATTTTAATTTTTGGATTTTTAATTGGTTTTGGTACAACTATTGCCGAACCAGCACTTGCAGTTATTGCAGATAAAGCAGCATCAATTTCAAGTGGAAGAATAGATGCCACAGTTTTACGATTTGTAGTTGCTGGTTCTGTTGGTTTTGCTATATTATTGGGTGTATTTAGAATTATAAAAGGTCATCCAATTCATTATTATATAATTGCTGGATATTTAATAGTTGTATCGATTACATTTTTTGCACCACCTGAAATTATTGGACTATCTTACGATTTAGGTGGGGTTACAACTTCAACAGTAACAGTACCTTTAGTTGCAGCCCTTGGAATTGGACTTGCTTCAAATATAAAAGGAAGAAATCCTGTAATTGATGGATTTGGATTAATTGCTTTTGCTTCATTAACTCCAATGATTTTTGTACAAATTTATGGAATAGCTGTTTATAATTTTGTAGATGCTCAAAATGTAGCTAATATTTTAATAAATCCTGTAGTTTCAGTTCCAACTGAAGTTACGGTTGTAAGTGTAATTACTGGATTAACATCAGTAATAAAAGATGTATTTCCAATTTTAGCGATTATTTTGTTTTTTCAATATGGTGTATTAAAACAACATATTCATAATATAAAAACTGTATTTTTAGGATTTATATTAGTAATTATAGGTTTATATGCTTTTATTTTAGGTCTTGAAATGGGGTTATTCTCACTTGGTGAGACAATGGCTTATGAGCTTACAAAATCAAATTCAATTTTAATGATATATGTATTTGCTTTTGCAATTGGTTTTTCAACAACTATGGCAGAACCTGCACTTATGGCTATTGCTAAAAAAGCAAAAGAGATTAGTGATGGAAAAATTAATGACTTTGCTTTAAGACTTTTTGTGGCTTTAGGTGTTGCAATTGGTATTGCTTTAGGAGCTTTTAGAATAGTTGATGGTGGACATATTCACTATTATATTATTGTTGGATATTTAGTTGTAATAATTTTAACTTTTATTGCTCCAAAATATATTATTCCAATAGCTTATGATAGTGGTGGAGTTACAACTTCAACAGTAACTGTTCCTTTAGTTGCAGCTCTTGGAATTGGACTTGCTTCAAATATTGAAGGAAGAAGTCCTTTAATTGATGGATTTGGTTTAATAGCTTTTGCTTCACTTTTCCCAATGATTACAGTAATGCTTTATGGTGTTATAATTGAAAAAATGGGAATTAGATCAAACTCTCAAATAGTAAAAGATGAGTTATTAAAAGATGGTTTAGAAGATGTTAATAATATGGATTTATCAACTGTAAATATTGATGGTTCAAAAGTAAGACACTCTTTAACTCTACAATTTTCAGCTGTTGTAGTAATTATTCCAGAAGATAAAAAATTAGATGCAATTGCAGCTGCGCATAAAGCAGGTGCTTCAGGAGTTACTGTTTTAAAAGCAGATGGAATTGGACTTGGAGAAATGGAGAATTTTTATAGAACATCTTTTGAGGCAAATGATGCTTTATTATTATTCTTATTGCCACAACATTTAGTAAATGAAGTTATAAAATCAATTATACATACACTTCATATTACAACAACTGGACAAGGTGTCGCTTTTGCCTTCCCATTGTCTCACATGAAAGGTATATCACTTTCTAAAGAAGCAATTTTTAGAGAAAAAGCATATCAAGTAAATATAAATAAAGAACAGCCAATAAAATGTGCAGGTGATGATTTGGAGGATGATTTTGATACAAGTTACGAATCTGAACCAATTACAAAATAGTATAAATTCAGGGAATCCGACATTAGTATATTTCTCGGGTGAAAATTGTTCTGTTTGTAAAGTTTTAAAACCAAAAATTGAGGAAGAGATAAAAAAGGCTTTTCCAAAGTTTGAACTTTTTGAGGTTAAAACAGATTTAGATAAAGAGATTACAGCTAATTTTATGATATTCTCAATTCCAACAACACTTATATTTTTTGATTCGAAAGAGTTTAAAAGATATGGTAGAAATATGAGTGTTCCTTTATTTATCGAAGAGTTAAAAAGACCATATAATTTAATGTGTGAGTAAAATATGAAAAGAGCCCTATTAATAGTATTTATTATATTTGTTGTTATGCAATTTATTCGTCCTAGTAGAGAAAATTTTGCTGTTCAAAAAGAGTTAGAGATTAAAGCTAATGAAGAAGTGATGACTATGTTAAAAACTTCTTGTTTTGATTGCCATTCAAATGAAACGGTTTGGCCTTGGTATTCACAAATTGCACCATTTTCTTGGGTAATTTCAAATCATGTAACTCAAGGAAGAAAAGCTTTAAATTTTTCTACTTGGGAAAATTATACCCCTGAACAAAAAGAGGAAAAAACAAAAGCTTTATTTAGAACAGCATATGCTTCGATGCCACTAGAAAGCTATTTGTATATACATGAAGATGCAAAATTAACAAAAGAACAACGAAAAATCATAAGAGATTGGACAGGAGTTAAATCTAAGTGAGAGAAGAAGTAGCAGAACTTTTAGCTAATAAAAAAGATTTATTAACAATTACCTATTTTAAACTTCAAAAACTATTTGAGAAAAAGTATGGAATAAATACTGTAGTTCTTATGGAAATTGGAACTTTTTTTGAAGTTTACGAAGTAAATAATGATGATGAAAAAATTGGAAAAGCAAAAGAGATAGCTGAGCTTTTAAATATTCAACTAACTAGAAAAAATAAAGCTATTTTAGAAAACTCAAAAGAGAATCCAATAATGGCTGGAGTTCCTGCAATCTCACTAGAAAAACATTTAGCTAGAATTATTGCAGAGCAAAAATATACAGTTGTTTTAATCAAACAAAAGGGAATTCCTCCAAATGTTACAAGATATTTAGATACAGTTGTAAGCCCTGGAACAAACTTTGATTTTGTTCTTGACCAAGATGAAAATAATATTACATCTCTTTTGATTGACCAAATTAGAGGAATTTATCTTGTTGGTTATAGTGCAATTGATGTAACAACTGGAAAGTGTTATTACAATGAAATTCATGGAACAAGCGAAGATAAATTTTTTGCTTTAGATGAAGTATTTAATTATATGAATATGCACAAAACCAATGAAATAATCGTTAGTTTTGCAGATAAAAATATAAATCAAAAAGAGGTTATTGACTATTTAGAACTCTCTTTAAAAACTTTTCACATTGGACATTTTAGACCAAAAATATCTTATCAAAATGAACTATTTAAAAATGTATTTAATATCCAATCACTTTTAACTTCAATTGAACATCTTGATATGGAAAGAGTTCCACTAAGTACAGAATCCCTTGCAGTGTTAATTGATTTTGTAATTGGACATGATTCAAATATTGTTCAAAAACTCTCACATCCTTTAAAACTTGATGTTAGCAGATACATATATTTAGGAAACAATGCTTTAGAGCAATTAAATGTAATCGAAACAACACACAATCCAAGTTTAATAAAACTAATAAACAATACTTCAACAGCGATGGGAAAAAGACTTTTAAAAGAGCGTCTTACTCATCCTGTAAAAGATAGTAAAGAGATTTTACGAAGACTTGCTCTTTCAAAAGAGTTGTACGATTATCATGCTCCAATTGAAAATGAGTTGGCAAATATCTATGATATTGAAAGATTAACAAGAAGAATAAAACTAAATAGACTTCATCCTTTTGAGTTAAATTATTTGTATGATTCACTTTTGAGTATCAAAGAAGTTGTAACTTTCATGGAAAATTATAAGTTTATAACACCACCTTGTTCAAGTGCTGATTTAGCTTTGTTTATTCAATCTATTGATTCAACTTTTGATTTAAGCATAAGTGGAAAATATATGCTAAAAGATGTTGAAGTAAATATGATTAGTGAGGGAATAAATACTCAAATTGATGAATTAAATGTTCAAAATGAGATTTTATATTCAAAATTAGAGATTTTACAAAAACATATTTTATCTTACATAAAATCTGATGATTCAAATTTTGTAGGAATAAATAGACTTGATAAAGAGGGCTTTTTTATTACTCTTACAAAAAATAGATTTAATTCAATCAAAGAAGAGTTATTAAATTCTCACTTGATTGTAGATGATGAATTATATTTATTTAAAGATTTTACGGTTCGAATTCAAACAAACTCTGTGAAGATTTTTTGTAAATTAACAGAAGATATTTCAGATAAATATGTACATAATTTACGAAAAATTATTGAGTTAAATAAACTTGTGTTTAAAGAAAAAATCAATGAATTTGAGAAAAAATTTGCAATTTTACTTGAAGAATTAGTGCAATTTATAGCAGAAGTTGATTTAACAGTTTCAAATATAAAAACAGCAAAAAAATATAATTACTCTTGTCCAAAAATTGTAAAAACAAAAGATAATGAAAACTTTTTAGAGCTGATTGATTTACGACATCCAATTATTGAAGCAAATGAAGACCAAGGTATTTATGTACCAAATGACATTATTTTAGGTGAATTATCACTGGCTTCTAAAGAGTACAAAGATAATGTGATTATCAAAAACTCAAATCCTATAAATATTTATGACAATAAAATGCATGGAGTTTTACTTTATGGAATAAATTCTTCAGGTAAATCTTCATTAATGAAAGCAATTGGAATCTCTGTAATCATGGCACAAGCTGGATTTTATGTACCATGTAAATCTATGAGATTTTCTATTTTCGATGCTGTTTACACAAGAATCTCAGGAGCTGATAATATTGCAAAAGGATTATCTTCATTTGCTGTTGAGATGTTGGAGTTAAAAAACATCTTTAATCGAGCTAGTAAAAATTCACTTATTTTAGGTGATGAAATAAGTCATAGTACAGAAACAATGAGTGGATTAAGTATAGTTGCTAGTTCTATTTTAAAACTTTCAAAACTAGAAGCTATTTTTGTATTTGCAACTCACTTACATCAACTTCCTGAGATTGAAGAGATACAAAAACTAAAAAATATAATAGCACTTCATCTGTCAGTTATGTACAAAGATGATGAAGATAAACTTATATTTGATAGAAAATTAGCTTATGGAAGCGGTTCATCTATGTATGGTTTAGAGTATGCAAAATCACTTCATATGGATAAAGAGTTTTTATCTGTTGCAAATGAAATAAGAAAAAAATTAACTGATGATTACTCTTCAATTGAAAGATTGTCTCAGCGAAAAACATCAAAATATAATAACAATGTTTTTGCCTCAACTTGTATTATTTGTGGACGAGCTTGTGATGATGTTCATCATATAAAAGAGCAAGCCCGTGCCAATAAAGATGGTTTTATTGGTCATATAAATGCAAATCATAAATATAATCTAGTTCCACTATGCAAAGAACACCATAAAATGGTACACGATGGAACTATAAATGTAAATGGTTTTGTTTCAACTTCAAAAGGTTTAGAGCTACATTATACGATGGTGGAGAAGTAGAATTAAATAGTATGTAAGAAGTTATTATTTATTTTTGATAGTCCCAAAAATTGAACATATTCTTCTGCTTCAGAAAGGAAATTTTTTGGAGTTTTTGATGTAAAGCTTTTAAACTCTTTTATAAAATGAGATTGGTCTGTATAGTTATTTTTTTGTGCAATATGTGCAAATTTCATATTTTCAGGATTGTATCTATATTCACTTAATACATTGTAAAATCTTGCTACTTTACTTATCTCTTTTGGGGATAATCCTGTAAATTCTTTAACTTTTCTTTGAATTTGTCTTATTGATAATTTTTGTTCATAGAAAAAATTATCTAAATTCCCTTTGTTGTATAAATCTGATAATCCAATCAGTAAACTATCCTTTTGAAAATCTTTTTTATAAAAAAGTTCAGTAAAGTAATTATTTAATAGTTTAATCATTAAATATTTATTGTTAATGCAAGATTGTAATTGTTCAATTATTGAGTAATCAAATTTCAATGAAAGCTCATTAACATTATAAAATTTCGGTTCGAGGTTTTCTACTGGAATATTAAATAGTTTTGTAAAAACCCCTGGTTTTAACTGAATATCTATAAAATACATATCTTTTTCAATTGAAGTATAATGAAGCTTAGTTGTGGGAGGAACTACATAAATGCCTTTTGTTACATTACTTTTATAGTGGGATACATTCATTTCCCCTCTTAACATAATAAGTATTGTTGTACAACCATCTGGTAAGATTAATCTAGATTGAGATAAATTATCTAGGTCATTTTCTAAAAACCAAAATACTTTAATCCATTCTTTTAAAGTTGCACTAGGTAAATACATTTTAGATGCAATCACTCTAAATCCTCTTTTTAACGAATTGTAACATCAATAAATATTCTATAGCTTTAGAAATAGTATATTTTATATACAACATAAATGTTGTATTTCTAATATTATGTCGTTTTTTTACAATAAACAATTTTTAATACCTAATATTATAAGACTATTAAAAATTAGGAGTAAGAATGAAAAAGAAATATATTAGTACTGGAGTTGCCTCTTTAATAGTTGGATTATCATTACATGCACAAACAATTAATGAAAATATGAGTGCAGATGTTGAATTAGGTTTTTTGAATAAACAATTTAGTTCACAAAATAATGATAAAAACTTTAGTACAGGAATTGTAGATTTAAAATTAGAAAATAAATTTAATGATGAATTAAAAACAAATTTAGGATTTAGAACTAATCAAAAATTATATCAAACTGATAATTATTATGATGATACTCACAAAGAGACCTCGATACTTTATGATGGAAATCTCTCTTATGAAAATGATTTTGTAAATTTAACATTAGGTAGACAATGGATTGATATGGCATGGTTAGGATACATCCATGAAGCTGCACTAGCAACTTTGAAAACAGTTCCAGATACTTTAATTACAGTTGGATATACAAGTAGAATAAGTTATACAGATGAGGATGAAATAAGCAGATTTAACAAAGATTTTGGAAATGCAGGAGCTTATTTATTTAATACAAATTATCAAGGGCTTAAAGATATAACAGCTGAACTATTCTATTTTGATGCACCAGATTTATTTGATGCTTATGGTACAAAAATAGTTTATGATAATAAAATTTTTGGATTAACAGGAAGTTTTGCAAAAACTAATGAGCAAAATTCAACTATTGATGGAGAAGTTTATCGTCTTGAAGCAAAATATACAATTGCTGATTTAGATTTAAAAGTTGGATATTTTTCTACTGATAAAGATGGAGGAGCAGGAAGTTTAACTACTCTTGGTGGAAATGAAGTTGGATTCTTTGAAGAGGCATATCAAATGTATGAAAATGATGCAAAAACAAAATATGTTGGTGCAAGTTATATGTTTAGTAATATTGAGATTTCTACATTATATGGACAAACTGATTATGTAAATAATTATGCTAATGAATTTGATTTAAAATTAAATTATCCAATTACAGACAAATTAACTTTCTCTCCAACGTATGTAAATATTAATTCTGATTCTAGTGATTATGATTATGATATTTTCAAAACATATATCACTTATAAATTTTAATTTGTATATTTAATAAACAATAAAAATAAACAGAATATATAGAATGTCGCTTTTTTACAATATGAAAAAAAGCTAAAAGACTAAACTTACAACATATTTCAATAAAGGAGAATAACTTGAATTATAAAAAGTTTTCTAAATTAGGATTAGGTGTACTATTATCAACAGTATCACTTTTTGCAGTTGATGCAAAAAAAGGTTCAGAAGTTATCAATACAAAATGTATTGCCTGTCATACTGGAAATCTTGAAAAAGGTCTAAGTAGAATTTCAGATTTAAGAAAAACCCCTGAGGGTTGGTTTATGAGTGTAAATAGAATGCAAAGAGCACATGGTTTACAACTAACAAAAAGTGAGGAAGCTGATGTAATAAAATATTTATCTGATAATCAAGGTTTAACTCAAGATGAAATAAAACCTTTTAAATATATTCTTGAAAAAGAGCCAAATAAACATGAAATAAATGAGAATCAAACTCTTGTAGAGATGTGTAACAGATGTCACTCAAATGCAAGAATTGGTCTTGAGAGAAGAACTAAAGATGAATGGGAAACACTGATTCATTTCCATATTGGACAATTTCCAAATGTAGAGATAAATTCATTAGCAAGAGACAGAGATTGGTTTGGAATCGCGACAAACCAAATTGTGCCAATGTTAGCTGAGAAATTTGGAAAAAATGAACAAGTTTGGAAAGATTATAAAAAATCTATGGCAAATTATAAACTTTCAACTAAATGGATAATGTCAGGACATACACCAGGACTTGGTGATTTTAAAGCAACTTATAACCTTCAAAAAATATATGAAGATACTTACAAAGTAATAATGAATAGTGAATATTCAAATGGTTTAAAATTTGAAGCAAAAGGTGAAGCTATTGTTTATAGTGGTGGAGAAGTTAGAGCTAACTTAGTGCAAAATAGTGTGGAATTTAAACAAGTTCTTCACATTGATGCAAAAGAAAATATTTTAGAAGGTAGAATGTTTGAAACTCTTCATAGTGAAAATGGCAGTTATTTAAAAGCAATTCCTTTAGATAAAAAAGAGTTAACAATTGCGGGAGTTTATCCAAGTGCAATAAAAGCTGGTACAAAAACAACTTTAATAATAGTTGGTTCAAATTTAGATGGAAATGTTAAATTACCAAAAGATATTAAATTACTTAAAACTGTAAAACATACAAGTAATGAAATTGTATTAGAAATTGAAACTTCAAAAGATTTAAAAACATCACAAAATAGTTTAGTTATAGGAAATAAAACTTTTAACAATAGTATCACACTATTTGATAAGGTGGATTATCTGAATATTACACCAGATTATGCAATAGCAAGAATTGGTGGAGAAGATTATGAAAATATTACTAAACAATTTGCAACGTTTGAAGCAATTGGTTATTCAAATGGAGCTGATGGAATTAAAGGTACAAGTGATGATATTAATCTAGGAGTTCTTCCTGTTACTTGGAATTTAGAAGCTTTCAATGAAGAATCAGAAAAAGATAAAGATTTACAATTTATGGGAAGTATCAATAGATACACTGGAAAGTTCACTCCAAGTGAAGCTGGCCCAAATCCAAAAAGAAAATACTCAACAAATAATGTTGGTAGAGCAAGTGTAGTTGCAACATATAAAACGTCAGGAAATGAAGTAGAAGCAAAAGCAGAACTAGTTTCAACAGTTCCAAAATATGTAAATCCACCAATAGATTAATATTATGACAAAATTAATGAATAATAAAAAATATAACCTTCTAAGAATTAATTACAATATCTTAGAGGTTGATGGTAAAAAGTATATGTTTCATATACCAAGTTCATCAATATTTGAATTATCAGCTGAAAGTCTTTTGGTTTTAAATAAACTCGAAAATGATGAAGATATTGAGAGTTGTAACAGTGAAATTATTGAAGAATTTATTGATATGGAAATATTAGGTTCTTTTTTTAAAGAGAAAGAAAAAGATGTAAAGATTGAAAATTTTCCTGCAAAAGCATTGATTTTAAATGTAACTTCAGGATGTAATCTTAGCTGTACTTATTGTTATAAAGAGGATTTAACATCTTTAAAAAATAGCGGGCAAATGACTTTTGAAATTGCAAAAGATGCAATAGATATGTTTTTTAAAGAATCACCACATTTACAAGAGTATTCAATTACTTTTTTTGGTGGTGAACCAATTAGTAATTTACCTTTAATCAAAGAAATCATCACTTATTCAAATGGTTTTTTTGGAGAAAAAGGTTTAAAAATTGGTTATTCAATGACAACAAATGCAACACTATTAACAAAAAGTATTATTGAGTATTTATATGAAAATAGAGTTGATATTACAGTTAGTATGGATGGACCAGAAGCCTTACATAATAAAACAAGAGTTTTTGAAAATGGTAAAGGAAGTTACGAAAAAGTAGCAAAAAATGTAGCTTTATTATTATCAATTTATAAAGACAGAATCGTGGAAGCTAGAGTAACGCTTACAAGAGGAGTTACAGATATATTAAAAATTTGGGATCATCTAAAAAATGATATTGGTTTCAAAGAAGTGGGTTTTGCCCCTGTAACTTCTGGTGAAAAAGAGTTCTTTAATTTAAGTGTTTTTGAACAACAAAAAGTTTTTGAAGAATTTAAGATTTTGGGTGAACATTACATTCAAAATGCAATTAATGGAAAATTAAATGGTTTTTCAAATTTACATAGAACAGTAATTGATATTCATGAAGGAAGAAAGAAAAAACTACCTTGTGGAGCAGGAGTTGGGCTTTTATCGGTTTCATATAAAGGTGATATAGATTTATGTCACAGATTTACAGGTTCTGATTTTCAATCATTTGGAACTATAGAAAAAGGGCTAGATAAGCCAGCTTTATCTAAGTTTTTAGAAAAAAGAGCAAATGAAAAAGATAGTAATTGCCAAACATGTAGAGTTAGATATTTATGTGCTGGTGGTTGTTACCATGAGAGTTATATAAAATCAGGAAATCCTGAAAACTCAGTTTCTCACTATTGTGATGATCTTAGATTATGGATTGATTATGCAATAACTGCATACATTAGAATAAAAAATTCTAACCCAGATTTTTTTAATAAATTTATAAAATAAAAGGAGAAATGATGAAGCATTTTAAGCCAATGACACCAAAAGCTGAACTTTTAAGTGAAGCTATGAAAAATGGTAATAGTGAAGAAGTAATAGCAATGTCAAGTGTAGTAGGGTGTACAACAACATATGATCCTGGTTGGGAAGTTGGTTCTGATGGAGGATTAGCAACTTTGTGTCAACCAATGGAAGCTGATTTATATGGATGTTCTGATTCTTGTTGGTGGCCAACGCAAGTTCCAGATACTGCATCTAGTTATAAAAACTGGAGTGATAAAGCATCATCTAGTAAAGATAACTGGAGAGAGTATGAAAATACTTATTCAAAAAAATAATAAAGGGAAATTATGATTAATAATAAATTTATAAAAAATAGTTTTAGATTACTCTCTTTTTCAATGATTTTATCAAGCTCATTAATTAGTAGTCTTAATGCAGATACAATAGAGTTAAAATCAGATCAAGATTATTTAGTAACTTACACAAGACCTGGAAATATAATTGTAGCAGATTTAAAAGAGAACAAAATTATAAATAATTGTAGAACTGATGAAAAATTCTCAAATGGAATAGTATTATCTCCTGATAATAAGATTGCATATATTTTAGGTGATGCAGGAGAAGATGTTGCAGGATATAATATAGAATCTTGTAAAAAAGTATTTTATACTTCATTAAATGAAGGAAATATTCAGGGTAAATCAAACTCAGGAATTGCTGTAAGTAGTGATGGAAAAGAAATTTATGCAATTTATAATAGAACAAAAATTGGTAGTGATAGATATACAGTTTTAGACCCAATGTTTTCAGTTTATAATTTGGCAGATGGAGTAAATGCAAAACCTATAAAAAGTTTTAAAATTCCGAGAAGAATGTCTGTAATAAGTGGTGCAAAAGATGGTTCAGTTTATGGTTTAGGTTCACATTTTTATAATATTGACCCTAAAAAAGGTGAAGTTAAAATTGCAAAAAAAATGTTAGATTGGGAAAAAACTGATCTTTCAAATCCTGATTTTTTTTCACCTTTTATAACAGGACAAACTTTGGGACAGTTCTCTGTTTTACATGTAGCTTTAAAATTTAAAGATGAAAAGAAAAATATGGATGAAGCTGTTCCTTATTGGGGGGTAACGACTGTTGATTTAAACACTGGAAATATTGATTCTCATGATGCTTTTACTCAATTTGAAACTGTAATGTTTACAAGTATTAGAAATCCAAAAGATTCTAATATCTTATATGGTGTATTTAATGATTTAAGTAAATATGATTTAAAAAATAATAAATTGTTAAAAAGAGTTCCTGTTGAACATAGCTATTATAATGTTATGGCATCAGCAGATGGGAAAAAATTATATTTAGGTTCTACTCTAAATGATGTTGCTATTTATGATGCAGATAGTTTAGAAAAACTAGGGAATATTCAATTACCAGAGGGTGATATGGGTGGAGCAACAATTCAAGTATTCCATACAAAATAGTGTGAAAATTTAAATATCTTCTCTTAAAATTTAAGAGAAGATATTACATTTATATTGAAGAAAATTATCAGAGTTTTCTAAAAATTGTTTAGGTGTTAATCCTGTAAAAAATTTGAATTCTTTAATAAAAGATGATTGGTCATAAAAATTATTTTCCGTTGCAATATTTCCAAAATCGACAATATTCTTATTGGTTTTTATAGTTTTTAATGTGTGGTAGAATCTATTTATTTTTTGAATATCTTTTGGTGTTATCCCTGTAAATTCTTTAACTTTTCTTTGTACTTGTCTTACTGATAATCTATTTTGTTGATAAAAATTATCTAAATTATAATTTTTTGTTAATTGGTATATATTCATTAAAATAGAATCATCATTATAGATATTATTGAAAATTTTAAAGAAGTAATTATTTAGATAATTAACTGTAGTTTGGATGTTCTCTTTCATATCATATAAAATTTCAAGTATTGATAAATCAAAATTTAAAGATAGCTCATTTATTTCATAAACTCTGTCTTCTAATTGGGAAACAGGAATTCCAAACAACTTATAAAAAACTCCAGGATATAAAGATATATCAATGTAGTAGGTATTTTCGTCAAATTTCAGAATTTGTCTATTCATTGTTGGTGGGCATATATATATTCCACTTTTTTCTAAAGGGTTAGAATTTGAGTTATTAATTTTAAATAATAGACATACATTATCATATGGAATAATTATTTTTTCTTGGATAGTAGTCTCATTTATTTTTTTATAGTCAACAATCCAATAGGATTTTATCCATTTTTGTAATTTTATATGTGGTTCAAATGTTTTAAAACTAAACAATATTTAATCCTTTATATTTAATGGAATTCTATCATTTAATTTTAAGAAAAACAGAACAAAAAAACAAAATATCTGTATAAAAAATATACATATTTGTCGTTTTTTTACTATACAAAAAAAGCTTATGAATCTATAATTCGGCAGACACTTACAAGAAATTAAATAGTGTAAGAAATTTTATATGAGGAGCAAATCTTGAACTATAAAAGATTATCTAAAATTGGACTTGGAGCTTTATTATCTTCATTACCATTATTCGCAATTGATGCACAAGTTGGTAAAGAGATTATAAATAGTAAATGTACTGCCTGTCACGTGGGCAATTTAGACGATGGTTTAAGCAGAATATCTGACCAAAGAAAAACACCTGAGGGTTGGTATATGACTGTTAAAAGAATGCAAAGGGAACATGGTTTATCAATCACAAAAGATCAAGAAACAAATGTAATAAAATATTTATCTGATTACCAAGGATTAACACCTGATGAGATTAAACCTTATGCTTATTCATTGGATAAAACACCTAATGTTACAGAAGAAGGAAAAGATGATTTATTGGTTGAAATGTGTGTTAGATGCCACTCTGAATCAAGAATAGGATTACAAAGAAGAACAGCTGTTGAATGGAAAAAATTAGTTCATTTCCATGTTGGACAATTTACATCATTTGAAATTCAAGCAAAAGCTAGAGATAAAGATTGGTTAGGTGTTGCTGAAAATGAGATTGTTCCTTATTTAGCTGAAAATTTTGGAAAAGACAAAGAGAAATTTGATAAATATAAAAAATCAATAAAAGATTATAAATTACCATCAAAATGGGTTACTTATGGACACACTCCTGGTAAAGGTGATTTTACTGCAACAATTACATTATTAAATAGTAGTGATGAATCATATGCTTTAATGATGGATTATAAATATGCTTCTGGTGAAGAATTACAAGCAAGAGGAATTGCTGTTGTTTATGGTGGAACTGAAGTGAGAGGTTCATTTGTTCAAAATGGTGTTAAATATAGACAAATTTTACATATTGATCCTAAAACTAACACATTTGAAGGAAGAATGTTTGAATCATTACATGATGAAAATGGAAGTATCTTAAAAGGTATTGCTAAAAATTCAAAAGAAGTTTCAATTGCTGGAATTTATCCAAGCGCTGTAAAAGCAGGAGAAAAAGCAACTATTTCTATAGTTGGAACAAACTTATCTGGTGAAGTAAAACTTCCTTCGGGTCTAAAAGTTTTAAAAACAGTTAAACATACTGAAAATGAGATTGTTCTTGATGTTGAAGCAAATAAAAAAGCTAAATCATCTCAAGGAAATATTCAAGTTGGAAGCAAAGTATTCAAAAATAGCTTAGCTGTATATGATAAAGTTGATTATTTAACAGTAACGCCAGAATATGGAACAGCTAGAATCGGTGGAGATGATGGTAAAGATAAAATCTTAAAACAATATGCAACATTTGAAGCTATTGGATTTACAAATGGTAAAGATGGTAAAAAAGGTACAGCTGATGATATTAATTTAGGTGTTTTACCTGTTAAATGGAGTGCAGAAGCATTTGATGAAACAGCAAAAGAGGAAAAAGATTTAGATTATGCTGGTGTGTTAGATGAGAATACTGGAAAATTCACTCCAAATATATCTGGACCAAATACACAAAGAAAATTAATGACTAATAATGCTGGAAATTTAAGTGTGATTGCAACATATAAAGATACAAATGTAGAATTAAGTGAAAAAGCTCATTTAATGGTTACAGTTCCTAAATTTGTGAATCCACCAATTAACTAAGAGTCTATTATGAGCATTAATAATTATAGTTTAATAAAAACTAATTATCACATTTTAAATGTTGATTCAAAAGAGTTCTTATTTCATATTCCAACTTCATCGGTATTTGAACTTTCTCCTGAGAGTTCAAAGCTGTTGAAACAAATAGAAAATAATGAAGAGATTTTTAAATATGACCAAGAAATAGTTGAAGAGTTTAAAGAGTTAAATATTTTAGGAGGAAAGTTTTTCGCAAAAGTAGAAGATACAAAAATCGAGAAATTTCCTGCAAAAGCTTTGATTTTAAATGTAACATCAGGATGTAATCTTAGTTGTACATATTGCTATAAAGCAGATTTAACTTCTTTAAAAAATGGTGGACAAATGACATTTGAAATAGCAAAAAGTGCTATTGATATGTTTTACAAAGAATCACCACATTTAAAAGAGTATTCAATTACTTTTTTTGGTGGTGAGCCAATTAGTAATTTACCTTTAATCAAAGAGATTATTGCCTATTCAAATGAGTTTTTTGGAAGTAAAGATTTAAAAATTGGCTATTCAATGACAACAAATGCAACGCTATTAACTGAAGAGATAATTCATTATCTTCATGATAGTAGAGTTGATTTAACAGTTAGTATTGATGGACCAGAAGCTTTACATAATAAAACAAGAGTATACGAAAATGGTAAGGGAAGTTACGAAAAAGTTGTTAAAAATGTAGCTAAATTACTCTCAATTTATAAAAATAGAACAGTAGGAGCAAGGGTTACACTTACAAAAGGTGTAACTGATATTCAAGCAATTTGGAATCATTTAAGATATGACTTAAATTTTAAAGAAGTAGGTTTTGCACCTGTAACTTCAGGGGATAGTGATTTTTACAACTTATCAGATAATGATTTAGCAAAGGTTTTCTCTGGATTTAAAGAACTAGGTGAAGATTATATAAAAGAAGCAATAAAAGGTAATTTTAACGGATTTTCAAATTTACATAGAACAGTAATTGATATTCACGAAGGAAGAAAGAAAAAACTACCTTGTGGAGCTGGAGTTGGACTTTTATCGGTTTCATATAAAGGTGATATAGATTTATGTCATAGATTTACAGGTTCTGATTATCCATCATTTGGAAATATAGAAAAAGGGCTTGATAAATTAGCTTTAGGTTCTTTTTTAGAAAAAAGAGCAAACGAAAAAGATACAAATTGTCAAACATGTAGAATTAGAAATTTATGTGCTGGTGGTTGTTATCATGAAAGTTATATAAAGTATGGAACACCAGAAAAATCAGTATTACATTATTGTGATGATATGAGAAACTGGATTGATTTTGCAGTAGAAGCATATATTAGAATTCAAGCACAAAATCCAGAATTCTTTACAAAATATTTTAAATAAAGGAATAAAAATGAAACATTTAAAACCAATAACACCAAAAGCAAAACTTTTTGATGATGCAGTAAAAGAAGGAACTACAGATGAAGTTATTGCAATGTCAAGTGTAGTGGGTTGCGTAACTACATTTGACCCAGGATGGGAAGTTGATAGTGATGGAGGACTTGCAAGTTTATGTCAACCATTAGAAGCCGATTTATATGGTTGTTCAGACCCTTGTTGGTGGCCAACACAAGTTCCTGACACATCATCTAGTTATAAAAAATGGGCTGATAAAGCGCCATCTAGTAAAGATGATTGGCGAGAACTAGAAAATGTATATCCAAAAATATAAGTAAAGGTTAAAATATGTTAAATAAAAAAATAATAAAAGATAGTTTAGGATTATTGACTTTTTCATTACTATTATCGTCATCTATTACTACAAATCTAAATGCAGCAAATGTAAAATTAGAGTCAAACCATGATTATTTGGTTACTGAGACAAGACCAAATAATATTGTTTTAGTTGATTTAAAATCTAATAAAGTAATTAATGAATGTAAAACAGATGAGAGTTTTTCACCAGGTGGAATTGTTTTATCTCCTGATTATAAAATTGCTTATATTTTAGGTGGTTATGGGGAAGAAATTGGTGGATATGAAGTTGAAACTTGTAAAAAAGTTTTTCATACTTCTTTAACACAAGGAAATGTTAGAGCTAAATCTTTATCAGGAATTGCTGTTAATGAAGATGGAAAACAAGTATATGCAATTTACAATAGAACAGAGATGGGAAATGACACATATACTGTTCTTGATTCTATGTTTTCAGTTTATAATGTAGCGGATGGTTTAGATGCAAAAGCTGTAAAAAGCTTTAAAATCCCAAGACAAATGACAATGATTTCAACTGCAACGGATGGAACCGTTTTTGGAACAGGAAGTCATATATATGAAATTAATCCAAAAACAGGTGATGTTAAAATTGCTAAAAAATTAAGAGGTTGGGGAAGAGAAGGATATAGTGATCCTGATTCATCAGCAACATATTTAATTGGTCAACAACAAGGTGAATTAACAGCTTTATATACAACTGAGAAAAAAGATGAAACTAAACCAGAAGAAGAACCAATTCTTTATTGGGGAATTACAAGTGTAGATTTAAAAACTAAAGCAATAACTCAAGTTGAATTTACAGAGTATGAAACTTTAATGTTTACAGCAATTAAAAGTCCAAAAGATCCAAATATCTTATATGGTTCATTAAATGACTTAACTAAATTTGATATAAAAGAGCAAAAAGTTTTAAAAAGAGTACTAAATGACCACACATATTATAGTGTTGTTCCATCAGCTGATGGTGAGAAATTATACCTTGGTGGTTGTCTAAATGATATAGCAATTTATGATGCAAATACTTTAGAAAAACTAGGAAAAATTTATCTAAGTGGTGATATGGGGTCTGCTGGACTTCAAGTATTCCATACAAAATAGTGACTAAAAACAAAATGTTTAAAAGCACAATTTATCCTCTCTTAAAAGAAAATAAGAGAGGGTTTTTTATCATCTTTTTCTTTTCAATTATTGTATCTTTAGGTGGAGCAATACAACCATATATTATGCAACATATAATTGATGATGCAATTTTAACTTCAAATGTAAATCAACTCTTTATTTTAGTAGCAATTTCATTTTTTCTAACTATTTTTATAATGATTATAAGTAGTATAAATGAAATATATTACACTTCAAACTCTATGAATATTCTATTTGAGTTTAGAAAAATCGTATTTAATAAACTCTTTTTACATAACAAAAATTTTATGACAAAATACCACTCAGCTGATTTGATGTCTAGGGTTCAAGGTGATATTAGTGAACTTCAAAGATTTTATACTGATTCATTATTTGCAATATTTTCAACTATCATTAGTCTTGTATTTATCTCATTTATTATTTACTCATATAATATAAAACTAATGATACTTATTTTGATTTTTTTACCAATAGAGTTTTTTTGCCTAAAACCTCTTTATCCATATATGCACGATAGTACAAAAAATATGAGAGAAAGTACTTCAAATATTGGTAAATTTTTTATTGAAAGTTTTAGATATATTTTAGTTCTAAAAAATCTTGGTGCAAAACAGATGACAATTTCAAAACTTGATGTTATTCAAGAAGATTATAAAAAAGTTGTAATCAAAAACAAAAAATTAAATCTAATTTTTACCCAAGTTCCAGCTCTTATTTCTCTAGTTGGAAAAACAATTATAATCTCTTATGGAGGATATTTAACAATCACAAATGAGTTGAAACTTGGGGAATTAATGGCCTTTTTAACATATTTTGGAATGATTTTAGCTCCTGTACATACAATTTTAGGAGTTATGAATAATCTTCCCAAAGTAAAAGTGAGTTTAAATAGAGTTTTAGAAATATTACCAAAAGATGAAAAAATAGAGATCTTAAAAACTCTTAATTATGATATTAGTGTAAAAGATTTGAGTTTTTCATATGCTAATAATCAAATATTTAACAAGTTAAATTTAAAAATAAAAGAGAATAGTAAAATTGCAATTATAGGTAAAAATGGAGCAGGAAAAAGTACCTTTGGAGATTTACTTTGTGGTTTATTAAGTGCACAAAATGGAACTATATTATTAGGAAATGAAGAAATAGGAAAAAATGATTATTCAAACTTCTCAAACTATATTGTAAAACTAGAGCAAACGCCAATTATTTTTGATGATACACTAAGAGGAAATCTACTTTTAGCAAAAATAGATGCAAGTGATGAAGAACTTATAAATTCTTTGAAACAAACAGGTATGAACTCTTGGTTTGAAAATCTAAAAGATGGACTAAACACAAATATCTATGAATCAGGTGATAATATCTCAGGTGGTCAAAAACAAAGAATTGCACTAGCAAGAATAATTTTATTAAAACCAAAAGTAATAATTCTTGATGAGTTTACCTCTTCAATAGATGAAAAAGATACTCTTTGGTTTTATGAAAATATCACAAAACTTTTTCCAAATTCAACTATTATTGCTATTACTCATCATCTTAATATGTTAAATAATTTTGAAAAAGTTTATTTATTGGAAAATCAAAATCTAAGTGAGTATCAAAATGCCTAAAGATATTTTTGTAGCTTTAATAGATAGTGGTTGTACCTTTGAAACCTATGAAAAAGTTGCAATAAAAGTTGAAAATAATAAAATTCTCACAACAAATCAAAATGAAATTAAATACAAACACGGAGATGTTATTGGTAAAATAATATCTTCTACTGAGAATATAAAACTATATGATATTCAAGTATTTGATGAAAATCTAAGAACAACACCTTCTCATATAGTTGGAGCTTTAACTTATCTTTTGGATAAAAAAGTTGATGTAATAAATATGAGTTTAGGACTTAAAACTAACTATAAAGAGATAGAAGATTTATGTAAAGAACTAATTTCAAAAGGGGTTACAATTATTTCCTCTTTTCCAAGAAGTGGGGCAGATTTTGTATTTCCAGCTTCTTATGATGAGGTAATTAGTGTAACTTCTGATGGAAAATGTTCAGAGAATGAAATTAGTTGTATAGATTTAGGAAAATCACTTTATGGAGCGAATCCTTTTTCAAATGTAGAAGGAGTTGGTGGTTCTAGTGTTGCTGTTGCAAAATTCACAAAATATTTTTGTGAGCAGTTACAAAAAGAATTAAATAAAGAAGAGATTTTAAATGAAATAAAAAAAGGTCATAAAAATGAATCAAAATAAAACAATAGCTATTTTAGGAGCTGGAATTGCTGGAGTTACAACAGCAATTGGTCTTAAAAAACTTGGATTTAATGTAAAGATTTTTTATAAACCAAGACCATTTATAGCCTATGAGGGATTTAGTGAAAAAACAAAAGATGGATTAATCTCTAGTTCTTGTCAAAAAGCTGCTTCTCTTTTAAAAGAGCAATCAATGAGAAACTCAAACTGGGCAAGTAATTCAAAAAATGTAAATTATGAATATGTAGTTTGTCGAGCAGATTTAGATAAAACTTTACTTGAAGATGCAAAAGATAATAGTATTGAACTTATAGAAGCAAGAGTAATAGGTTCAGTTGATTGTAGTGAAGAAAACCCGAAAATTGCCTATAAAATAGATAATGAAAAGATGGAAATAAGTGCTGATTTTGTGGTTGATGCAAGAGGAAGATTTACTCCTTTTAAAGATGAGTACATTTCAGGTCCAAAAAGTTTTTCTCTTCTTCAAGAGTTAGAGATGGATAGTTTTTCACAAAATAGAACTTCTATTGATTCAACACAAGATGGTTGGATTTGGCAAGCTTATGTGGGAAATAAAAAAGGTTATATTCAATTTACTTGTGATGAAGAGCTAGCAAAAAATATAAATGATTTTGATGAATTATTAGAAATATTAAAAGAGCAAAAAGCAGATTTTTGGAGTCTACAAAATGCTAAAGCAGTGGGCAAGATTGTAAAAAGAGACTCATATAGTAAAATCCATAAAGAGATAGTTAGCACAAAAATGATTCTAATAGGAGATAGTGCTTCAAGTATTGATCCACTTTCAGGAAATGGTGCTTTTCAAGCTATGAGTATGTCTAGTATTGCTCCTTATGTAATTAATACAATTGTAAATAAAAGTGAAAGTGAACAAAAAATTGCTATAAATTTTTATAAAAGTAGAGTGCAATTTATTTTTGATAAATTTTCAAAAGTAGGTAAAGAGTTTTATTTATTAGAAAAAAGATATACAAGTGATTTTTGGCAAAAAAGACAAAACTGGCCAAATGAAAAAATAAGTGATTTAAAAAACTTACCAAGAATAGAAGAAAAAGCAGTTGTTACAGAATCTTATATTCTTGCTCAAGATGTAATCATAACAAAAGATAACCCAATGGGTGTTTGGTGTTATGGAAAAATTGAAGTTGTTGACTTAGCTAAATATTGTTTGAGTAATAAATTAGAAAAATCATTGGATTATTTTGATGAGTTTTGCAAAAAAAATGATGTTTCTTTGGGATTATATAACTCTTTAAAAAGATGGTGTATCGAGCAGGAGATTTTGAATTAAAACTTCTGCATATAAAATATATGCAGAAGAGAGATTCTAATAATTGTCTTTATCAGTACCTTTTAGTAGGTCACTTGTAAATCTTATAACTTTATTTCTTCCTGTCTCTTTTGCTTTATAAAGACATAAATCAGCATATTTAATACATTTCCAGATTTGGTCAGTATCAAGTGGGAAGAATGCATATCCAATACTTACAGTTTTACTAAATGAATCATTATTAAATGTAAATACGAGTTTTGCAAACTCTTCATTTATTTTTGTTGCTAGTTCATTTGCACTTTCTGGTGTTGGGTTTTTCATTATAATTAAAAACTCTTCACCACCAAATCTAATAATAAACTCATTTTCACTAATTGAGTCTTTCATTGTCATTGAAAGTTTTTGTAAAATTGCATCACCCGCATCATGTCCATAAGTATCGTTTACCATTTTAAAGTAGTCAATATCTAAGAACATAATTGCATAAGTTGTCCCTTTTGCTAATTCATGGTGCATTTTTTTATCGATAAATTCATCTAAATATTTTCTATTATAAAGACCTGTTAATCCATCAACTAAGTTTCTTTCTCTTAGAACATCCATTAACATTCTACTTTCTAAAATAGGTTTAGTCTCTTCAAGATATTTTTTGATTATTCCAATTTGATATTTAATATGTTTTAAACACTCTTTATCTTCACATAAAATATGTACAGTTACACTTTTTTGCTCATTTATTAAAAATGGGATACAAATATAATCAGTACAATTTTTACAAGTTGCAACTCTACAAATTTCAGGGAAATTTTCAGATAAAACAACAGTATCTGTTCTCTCCGCTCGGCAACCTTCTTTTACATTTCTTAAAACTGAACAACAAGGTTTTGTATCTTTTGTAGAAAAAATTATACTTCTTTCATCTTTTACTAAATCATTTTCAAATATATAAAAGGCTTTAATTTTTAATTTATCTTTTAATACTTGAACTAATCTATAATAAATATCATCTCTTGTTAAATCAGTTTCTATAGTTTTTTTATAATTATAAATCTCAGAAATATCTTCAATAATCTCTTTTGCTGTTAATAATTTGTCATTATTTACATTTGATGCTCTATTATGAACAAATGCTGTAAGATTTTTTTCAATTCCTGTTAATACAGTTTCTAGTTTTTCTATTAGTTCATTTAGCCATAAAGAAGCTTCTTTATCCTCTTTTAAAACACCTTCTTTTGCACGAACTGAATAATCACCATCGTGAACTTGTTTTAAAACTTCTGTTATTGCATCAAATGAAGTTGTATAAGGTTTTATTTTTTTACTAATATAAATTAATATAAAAATTAAGAAAAGAGAAATTATTGCAATTACATTTAATAAAATTGCAATGCTCGAAACTCTATCTCCTTGAATATCAAATTTTAAAGAAATAGCTCCTAATACTTGTCCCTCTTTTGCATTATGGCAAGATAAGCAATTTGGTTTGTCCAATGATGAGGCAGTGTATGGAATAGTGATTCTTAAAGTTGCATCAGTTATAGATTCACTTATTAGAACTTTTTCTTTACCAGTAGAAAGAACTTCTTCATCAATGGCATCTCTTGGAGTTTCATTACCTAAGCTAGATTTTCCAAATTGATCACTAACAGCTTTTGATCTAATAATCCATAAATCATTTACCTCTTTTAGTTGAGACATACTATTTAAGAAAACATCTCTTTGATTCATATTCCCATTAATCATATGAGATGTTAGGGATTTTTTAACTATATCAGCAGTTAAATAAGCTCTTTTTTTTGCACTATCATAACCTGTTTGTCTAGAACCTAAAGCAACCAGTGCGACTATCACAATAGTTAACACAGTTACCATAGTAAAGATTATAATAGTTATTTTTTTGTTAGAGTTCATCAAATAGCCTTTATAAATGTATTTAAATTATAATATCATAAAATAATTTTTATGTATAGACTTTTTTAAATAAATTTATAAATTTTAAAGGTTGGAAATAGCCATAAAATAAGACTTGAAGAATAAAATTATCTTTAAATAATTTATTGTTTTTTAGATTTTATAATATTTCTTGTCATTAATAAAACAAAAAATAAAGCAATTGATAGATTAATGTAAAAGCCTTGCATATTTCCATCTTGAAAAAATGTATATGCTAAGGCAAAAAATACCAGTGAGATTACAAGGCACATTTTAGTTTTCTAAAACTTTAAAAGCCTCTTCTAAGTCTAAAGTTCCTTCATAAAAGGCTTTTCCAACGATTACACCTGCAATATTTCCATTTGCTTTACAGTTAATGATGTCATTAATATCTTTTACACCACCACTTGCAATTGTATCAACTTTTGAAGCAAGGGCAATTGATTCTGTAAATTCAACATTTACACCACAAAGCATTCCATCTTTACTTATATCTGTACAAATAATTGCAAGAACACCTGCATTTGCAAACTCTTGAGCTAAATCAGTTGCTTTCATTGTTGAAACTTCTGCCCAACCCTCAACAGCAACCATTCCATTCATAGCATCAATTCCAACAGCAATTGGATACTTAGCTGCCATATCTTTTACAAATTGTGGATTTTTTACAGCAATTGAACCTAAAATTAATCTATCAACTCCTAATTCAACATACATTTTGATAGTCTCTTCATCTCTAATTCCACCACCAAGTTCGATTTTAAGATTACAGTTTTCTCTAATTTTTTTGATTTGTTCTAAGTTTGCTGGTTTTCCTGCAAATGCACCATTTAAGTCAACAATATGAACCCATTTTGAACCTAACTCTTCAAATCTTTTAGCAACTTGCCATGGCTCATCTGAATAGATTTTTGCACTATCCATTAACCCTTTACTTAGTCTTACAGCTTTTCCATCTTTTAAATCAATCGCTGGTAAAATATCCATATATTAATCCTCGTTATTTACATAAATTTTCTATTGTTTCTTCAATGGTTTTAAATTTAAATTCAAAACCTAAATCTAATAATTTTTTTGGAATTGCACTTTGTCCATCGGTTAAAACACGTGCACCTTCACTAAAAATAATATTTAAAACAAATTCTGGAACTGGAAGTATAGTAGGTCTTTTTAGTGTTTTTCCTAAAGCAAGAGTCAAACCTTTGTTTGTTGTAGGAACTGGAGCTGTTAAATTAAAGATTTCTTCAAACTCATTTTCAATAACAAATTTATAAGCATTCATCAAATCATCTATATGAATATAAGAAAATGCTTGTTTCCCACTTCCTATAACTCCACCAAGTCCTAATTTAAATGGAGTTATCATTTTTTGTAAAGCTCCACCATCTTTACCCATAATAATTCCAAATCTAAAAATAGAAACTTTAGTAGTTTCATTTTTTGCTTTTAAAGCTTCTTTCTCCCAATCTTGGCATAAAGATGAAAGAAAATCATTTGAAAAAGAGCCATTTTCATCATAAGTAGTTTTATTGTCATAAATACCAACAGCAGAAGTTGAAATAAGAAGTTTTGGTTTATTTGTTATATTACTAATTGCATTTACAATTTTTGAAGTTGTATCAATTCTACTTGAATAAAGAAGTTTTTTGTAAGATTCACTCCATCTATTTATGATGTTTGCACCAGCTAGATTAATTACAATTTCACTTGAATTTAGAGTCTCTTCAAGTTTTGATTTATTATTTAAAATTTCCCTTGAAATAGGAATTATTTTATATCCTAAATCAGAAAAATATTTTGTTAAACTACTTCCTACAAAACCACTTGCACCTGTAATTGCTATAGTTTTCATGGATTATCCTTTATTATTTTAAATTTATAAAGTTCTTTAAAATTCTAAGTCCATTATCATGAGATTTTTCAGGGTGTGGTTGGAAACCATAAATATTATCTTTGTTTACAGCACTTGTAAATTCATAACCATAAGTTGTTGTTCCTATGATATTTTTTTCACTTGTAACCGCATGAAAAGAGTGAACAAAATATAAATAAGGATTATGTAAACCCTCAAATAATGGATGTTCTTTATTTACAATTGTATTCCAACCCATATGTGGAATTTTGAAATCTTCATGCATTTTTGACTTATCAAATTTTATAACTTCTCCGTCAATTAAACCTAGACCATCTGTATGTCCAAACTCTTGAGAACTTTCAAATAGAAGTTGCATTCCAAGGCAAATACCAATCATTGGTTTTCCACTTTTTGCAAACTCATAAACAGCTTCATTCATACCTGTTTTGATTAAATGCTCCATTGCATCTTTATAAGCTCCAACACCTGGAAGTATAACTCTATTAAAATTTTTTAAATCTTCAGGATTTTTAACTATAGTTGCTTTTGCATCTATTAATTTACAAGCATTGTAAACACTTGCCAAATTTCCCATGTTGTAATCAATAATTCCTATCACTGTGTTCCTTTAAATTGATTTCCCAATTGAAAGGAAACCTTTTCTTTTTTACTTCTTTTAAAAGAAGCAAACTCTAAAGAGGATAATTAATTATCCTTAAATATTGAATATTATACTAAAGTTTTGCATCAGCTAGGGTTAAAGAAAATATCACTTGATTATTTTTCTTCTCAAGAGCCTTTTTGGCTTCCCTAATTGTAGCACCTGTTGTAATTAAATCATCACATAAAATTGTCATTTGATTGGATATATTTGTAAGTTTAAATTTTCTTGGATTTTTTTGTCTAAATTCTAAATCTTTTCCCGCATATTTAACTATATTTGAGGCCTTTAAACAGTTGTATTTTGGAGTAATAAACTTTGATTTTAGATGTTTTGCAAGGATAGCAGTGTGGGAAAAATCGTGTCGAGTGTGGTCATCAATAGGAATTGCATAAACTTGATTTGAAAAAGTAAAATTTTGAGCAAATTTAGCAAAAGATAGTTTGGCAAGAATATTAAAAACTCTATCTCCATGAAAATAGTATTTTGAAGAGATTAAATCTTCTAGTTCTGAAAGAGTATAAAAAGAGTAGTTAAAAAATCCATCTTCTATTTCTCTTTTGTGAAAAGAGGGGATTAAAAGATTATTTTGGCAATCTTTACAGATAATTTCAAATGATAGGTTTTTACAGGTTAGACACAACATAGAAATAATAATATCATAAATTATATATATTTCTTTGTGGGTGATGCTTCTTACTTTTCTTTTTAGTAAAGAAAAGTAAGCAAAAGAAAAGCGTTCACATGGATTCAAAATAGCTAAAAAATATATCTAAATTCTAAAATTTGAAAACTCGGTTCCGTTCCTCCACCTCAAACAGTTCAAATTTCTTTACGAATTTAGATAAATTTTTCTTTACGCTATTTTGAAAATGCTCACATTTAAGAGTGTAGTTTGAATTTTGCTATAATAATTGAAATTATTTAGAAGGAAATTAATGCCTGATTTAGGAAGTATATCAACAGCAATTGCTACTATAAAAACATCAATGGAGATTGCAAAACTTATAAAAGATAGTAGTAGTTCGCTGGATGAAGCAGAAACGAAATTGAAATTAGCAGAATTAATTAGTACTTTGGCAGATTTAAAAACAGAGTTAGCCGATATTAAAGTGGATTTAATTGATAAAGATGAAGTGATTAGAGAATTAAATGAAAGATTAAAAGAAAAAGAATCTTTATCTTTTGATGGGAAATTATATTGGAAAGAAGGTGATAAAACACCTTTTTGTCCTATATGTAAAGAAAATAATAAAAAGTATATTCATTTAACTTATGATGAAGGATATCCAGGAAGTATTGAAGATTCTGGACAAGAACCTTATTATACTTGTAAAGTTTGTGACAAATTTTTTTATTAAAATTTAAGATTTTATGTAGATTCAAGGCGGAAGGTAAAATTTATTGAGGAGCTTAGTGTACTAAGTGAGTCAATAAATTTTTCATTCCAACGCAGAAGATGCGTGAAATATTAGATTTTAAGAACTGCCATGAATGCTTCTTGAGGTACGTTTACCTTTCCTATGGCTTTCATTCTTTTTTTACCTGCTTTTTGTTTTTCTAGTAGTTTTCTTTTTCTTGTAATATCTCCACCGTAACATTTTGCAGTTACATTTTTACCAGTTGATTTTACAGTCTCTCTTGCAATTACGTTATTTCCGATACTTGCTTGAATTGCAACTTCAAAAAGTTGTCTTGGAATTAGCTCTTTTAAGGCTTTGATAAATTCTCTACCTTTTGTAAGTGCTTTATTTTCAGGTACGATAATTGAAAGTGCATCAACAACTTCCCCTGCAACTTTAATATCTAATTTTTGTAAAACACCTGGTCTAAATCCAATTGGTTCATAATCAAAAGAAGCATAACCTTTAGTTGTTGATTTTAATTTATCATAAAAATCCATTACGATTTCATTCATTGGAATATCATAATCAAGTAAAACTCTTTTACCTATATAATCCATTTTATTTTGAGTAGCTCTTTTATCATTTAGAAGTTTAATAACATTTCCTAAAAATTCGTCAGGTACTAAAATTGTTGCTTTTACATAAGGCTCAAAAATTGTATCAATATAGTTTGGAGCTGGTAATTCACTTGGATTTTGGATTGCAATTCTTGAACCATCTGTTTTTAATATTTCATAAACAACAGTTGGAGCAGTTGCAATTAAATCTAAATCAAATTCTCTTTCAAGTCTTTCTTTGATTACTTCCATATGAAGCATACCTAAAAATCCAGTTCTAAATCCACTTCCTAAAGCTGCTGAACTTTCAGGTTCAAAAGAGATTGAAGAGTCATTTAATTTTAATTTATTTAAAGCTTCTCTTAAATCTTCAAATTTATCAGTTTCAATTGGATAAATACCTGCAAATACAAAAGGTTTAGCTGGTTCAAATCCATCAATTGCAACTGCTGTTGGAACTTTAGCATCGGTCATAGTATCACCAACAGCAATTCCATCTAAAGTTTTAAGACCTAATACAACAATTCCTATTTCACCTGTTTTTATTTCAAGTGTATCTTGTCTTTTAAGAGGATGAGGATACATTAAACTTAAAACTTGATGTTCAACTTTTGTGTTCATAAGTTTGATTTTTTGACCTTTTTTGATACTTCCATCATAAACTCTAACAAGTGCTAAAGCTCCAAGGTAGTTATCAAACCAAGAATCATAAATAAGTGCTTTAGTAGGAGCATCTTCATCTCCATTTGGAGCAGGAACTCTATCAACAATAGCATCTATTAAATCTTTTACACCAAGTCCTGTTTTCGCAGAAATAAGATTATGATGAGTACAATCAACACCAATAGCTTCTTCAACTTCTTCTAATACTCTAAGCGGATCTGCACTTGGTAAATCTATTTTATTTACAACAGGAAGTAATTCTAAATCATTATCCATAGCGATATATACATTTGCTATTGTTTGTGCTTCAACACCTTGCGTTGAATCAACAATTAATAATGCTCCCTCAGATGAAGCTAAAGAACGACTAACTTCATAAGAAAAGTCTACGTGTCCCGGAGTGTCAATAAGATTTAATACATATTTTTGTCCATCTTTTATATAATCGAGTCTAACACTTTGAGCTTTAATAGTAATTCCACGCTCTTTTTCAATATCCATTGTATCCATAACTTGAGCAGACATATCTCTATCTGCAATGGCTCCACACTCTTGAATAATTCTATCTGCAAGTGTTGATTTACCATGATCAATATGTGCAATAATACTAAAGTTTCTAATATTTTTTTGCAAGGTTTATCCTATTTGTTTATTATTTATATCGCGAGTATATCTAAAAGTTTGTAAGTTTATAGTTAAATGGGAATTTGTAGAAATTTTATAAAAAAAGATTTAGAGTTTTAACTCTAAATCTCAGGAGTAATTATTGATTTAATAAAGCAGTTACTCTTCTATTTTGAGCTTTTCCTTCTTCTGTGTCATTAGATGCTATTGGTTGAGTTTCCCCATATCCTACAGCTTTTAATCTACTTGAATTAATATTATATTTTTTCAAAGCATTAACTACGGAAATTGCTCTTTGATTAGATAAAGTTTGATTATATGAATCACTTCCTTTAGAATCAGTGTGTGCTTCAATGACTGCAGTTAAGTTTTTATTTTCCTGCATAATTTTTGCAAATGAAACAAGTTTTTCATTGTATACATTTTTAATAATTGCAGAATTATTATCAAAATTAATATTTAAATTTATAGTTTCAACACAACCTTCAGCATTTACTTTTACACCTTTTGTTGTATTTGGACATTTATCCAATTTATTAATTACCCCATCATTATCATCATCTTGAGGTAAAACTAAAGGTTTTTCAATCTCTTTAGGAACAATTTCTTTTTTTTCTTCATCAATAATAGGTACAGTGGCTTTTATATCATCACTATATTTTTTTCCTAAAGGCATAGCTAAACCCAATGTATACATTACATCACTTGAAGTATTTTGTGTTGCTATTAAATGTCTTACATCACTTTTTACAGAAATTCCATAATAGGGAATATCATATCTTAGTCCTAATCCATAATTTAAGAGAGCTGAATCTTTATGTTCAAAGGCTTCATGTGTAACATCTTGATAACCAAGACCAGCTAAAGCATAAGCAGAAAGTTTATCATCTAATGGGAAATTCTTCACAGCATTTAAAAATAATCTATTTACGTGTGTAGTTCCTGTTGAATCTTTATATCTAAGATTATCACTTCGTAAATAGGCAACTTCAATTTGATCAATAAAAGTATCATCTAAATTTTTACCAAGAGAAATTCCAGCATTGAAATAGTTTTTATCATCTAAACCTGCTTTGCTATCTGTTAAAATACCTGCTGCAAAAGGAGTAATTTCATAACTATATTCTTTGCTTGGATTACTTGCTGCAAAAACAATTAAACTAGAACAAAGTGAACTTATTAGAACTTTTTTCATTAAACTTCCTCTATATAAATAATTTTATTTATTATATCAGAATAATTTTATTATTAATTAAAAATATTAATTATTATTCTATTTTCTAAATAAAAAAAGGGGTTGAGAAAATCTCAACCCCTTTTAAAAGAAAAATAATTTAAAAAAATTATTTAACCATTACAGCTTCAACTCTTCTGTTTTCAGCTCTACCTTCAGCAGTTGCATTAGTAGCAACTGGTTTAGTTTCACCATAACCAACTGCAGTGATTTTAGCAGGATCAACTTTTAATGCTTTTAAAGCTTCAACAGTTGCAGCAGCTCTTCTTTCTGATAATTTTTGATTATAAGCATCAGAACCAACAGAATCTGTGTGTGCAGCAATATTTGCTTTTAATTTTGGGTTAGATTTCATCATGTTTGCAAATTCAACAATTCTAGTATTGTAAGAATCTTTAATTACTGATTTATCAGTATCAAAATTGATATTTAAGTTTACTAAAGTCATACATCCAACAGAGTCAACTTTTGCTTTAGCCATTGTATTTGGACATTCGTCTAATGAATCGATAACACCGTCACCATCAGAATCTTTTGGAGCTTGTGCAACTGGAGCTGGTTTAGCAACTGGAGCTGGAGCTTCAACAACTGGAGCTGGTTTTGAAACTTCACCAAATGGAATAGCAAATCCTACATTATATAATAAGTTGTTGTCTCCATGGTCTGCTTCAATTAAATGTCTAACATCGAATTTTAAAGCAAAATCATCAGCAACTTTATATTTTACACCAGCACCGTAGTTACCAAAAATACCATCTTGGTTTCCATTAGCTTCAGTATCAAAAATTTCAACACCAGCACCAACTAATGTGTATAAAGATACATCAGAAGTTAATTCATACTCTTTTACTAAGTTTGTGAAAACTCTTGTAATTCCAGTATCAGAATTTAAACCTTTATAGTTTACATCTTCAATTGATCTTAAAAAACCTAGTTCTACTTGATCAATAAAAGAGTCAAATTGATTAAATCCTAAACTTAATCCACCATTTGCATAATTTTTATCTAATCCTAAATTACCTTCAGTTAAAACTCCACCAAATGTAGGAGTGATTTCATATTTATAATTTGAGTTAGCAGCTAGCATCATAGTTGCGCATGCAACAGTTGATAATAATATTTTTTTCATTGTTTTTCCTTTTAATTAAATAATTCCGCGAATTATACCAAATTTTTGTTATTTTGCATCATGCAGTAAAAATAGAATTAACAGATTCATTGTTGTGAATTCTTCTAATTGCTTCACCAATCATAGTTGAGGCTGTTAATACTGTTATTTTTTTAGCATCTTTTCGTGTAGGAATTGTGTCTGAAATAACTAATTCATCCAATTCACCTTTCTCAATTCTTTCATATGCAGGTCCACTTAAAACTCCATGAGTACAACATGCCATTACAGAAGCAGCACCTTTTTTCTTTAAAACTTCAGCAGCTTTTACTAATGTTCCAGCTGTATCAACCATATCATCTACTAAAATAACATCTTTACCTTTTACTTCACCGATGATATTCATAACTTCAGAAACATTTGCTTTTTCTCTTTTTTTATCAACAATAACTAAATCATAACCTAATTTATCTGCATAAGATCTAGCTCGTGCAACTCCACCAATATCAGGACTTGCAATAATTGGGTTTGCTAAGTTTTTAGATTTAATATAATTTTTGAATAAAATAGAACCAAATAAATTATCTGCTGGGATATTAAAGAAACCTTGAATTTGAGCTGCATGTAAATCAATAGTTACAACTCTTGAAATACCAGCTTTTTCTAAAATATCAGCAACTAGTTTTGCAGTAATTGGAACTCTTGGAGCTGCTTTTCTATCTTGTCTTGCATAACCATAATATGGAATAACTGCAGAGATTGTTTTTGCACTTGACCTTTTTAGTGCATCTACCATAATTAATAGTTCCATTAAATTATCATTTGTTGGAGCACAAGTTGGTTGAATTATAAACACATCTTGACCTCTTACACTTTCAGTAATTTGAACAGAGATTTCTCCATCACTAAATTTGTTAAGTGTTGCATTTGATACATTCATACCTAAATATTCTGCTACTTTTACTGCAAATTCAGGATTAGCTGAACCACTAAAAAGTTTAAATGTTGACATAAAAATTCCTTACATTTTATTGATTTCGAATATTATCTAAAGTGTACTTAATGAATATTAATTTAATAAAAAATTAATGCAATTATTATTATAATAATGATTATCAATAAATTTTTAAAAAAAGTAAGCAGATTGTATTTTTAAATATGTATATAAAATATACAGCATGATTGTTTATTTTGAATTTTGTTGATGTTATAATTCTACTGTTCTTCTAAAATGAAAAACTATTAACGCGATGATAGTGATTCAAAATATATTTATTTACAAGGAAAAAAAATGAAAAATCTATTAACAGGTAAAACATTAAGCTTAGCAGCTTGTGGATTATTATTAAGCACATCTGTAGCTTTTGGAGCTGAAACTATTGATTCAGCATTCAAAAATGGGAAAGTTTCAGGAAGTGTAGCTTTATACGGTGAAAAACATGACAACAAAAATGGAAATCTTGATTCTGGATTTGGAAATGGTAATGCAACTGTAGCTTATGAAACTGCGTCATTTTATGGATTAAGTGCAAAAGCTGAATTTAAAGGAAACCTTTATTTAGGTGAAGTTGAAAAAGCAGATCATGACAATGCTTATGCTAATAGCTCTTTAATGACAGAAGCATATGTTAAATATGCAATGGATGGTTTTTCATTAACTGCAGGTAGACAAGCTATTGATTTAGAATGGTTAGGTGATTACAATGAGGCTGTAGTTGCTGCAATTACTGCAATTCCTGATACAACAGTTGTTATAGGATGGGCAGACAGACAAGCTGAATCTGGAATTGATTTCAGTGAAGATTTTACTGATCTTAACGGAAACAAAGGTGCATATGTGTTAGATGTTAAATATGCAGGTTTACAAGGTGTAGAATTTAATCCTTATGCATACTCAGCTCCAGATGTTGCTGATTGGTATGGATTAAAATCAACATTTACAACTGATTATTTTGGTGTAATTGCACATTATGCTGTATCAAATGAAGGTAAAAATTCTTCATATACAGAAGATGGATCAATTGGACATGCTGAATTAAATACAACTTTAGCAGGTGTTTCTGGAGCAGTTGGATATATCAAAACTGATAAAGTTGCTGGAGCTGGAAGTATGACTGTAGCTGGTGATAATATCTCTCCATTTGATACAGGACTTAACACATACTCTGCTGATGCAAGAACATTATATGGTTCTTTAGGATATACAATTGCTGATGTTGAATTAGGTGCATTATATGGTGAAACTAAATTTGGTACAGATTATAAAGAAAAAGAGTTAAATTTAACTGCTTCTTACCCAATTACTGAATCTTTAGCTACTTCAATTTTATATGGAGATGTTAATGCAGATGAAGCTAATGGAGATTCTGACGACAAATATGTATTAGCAAGTGTAGAATATACATTCTAATATAAAAATAATTTAGGAGAAATATCCTAAATTATGAAACTAAATAAATCTTTTTAGATTTATTTAGTAGACTCTATCCATGCACTTCCAATTACTTTTTGTCCATCATAAAATACAGCTAATTGACCAGCTGCAACTCCAAAAGCAGGTTCTTCTAAAGTTATATAAGCTTTTTGATTTTCAATTTTTACTTTACAAGGTGTTGAAACAGAACGATATCTTAATTTTACACTACAAGAAAACTCTTTGTCATCTATAAACATATTTAAATTATTTCCAACTACTTCATTTACTTCTAAAGACTCTTTTTTACCTACAACAATAGTATTATCTTTTGGATTTAGTTTTGTAACAAAGTGTGGTTCATGTGCTCCATGAACAGTAAATCCTCTTCTTTTTCCAATTGTATAGTGTGCAAAACCTTTATGTTTTCCTACCACTTTTCCATTCTCATCTAAAACATCACCTTCTTGGTCAATGTTTGCATGTCTTTTTACAACATCTGTGTAAACAGTTTCAACAAAACAAATCTCTTGTGATTCACTTTTTTCTGTAATTTTTTTGTAAGCTACATCTAAATCTGCACCAAATTTTACGATATCTTCTTTTTTATAAGTACTTAATGGAAACATCATATATGGTAATGCTTCTTTATCTACTTGAGATAGGAAATAACTTTGATCTTTTGTTTTATCATCAGCTTCATAAAAAAACTTGCCATCAGTTTTTGCATAATGACCAGTTGCTAAAAAATTAGCTCCATGTTCTTTTGCAAAATCAAGCATTGCACCGAATTTTATCTGTTTGTTACATTTTACGCATGGATTCGGAGTTGTACCTTCTAAATAAGAATCAACAAAATAATCATAAACTTCTTTTGAAAATTCATTTGCTAAGTCTAATATGTGGTATTTAATATTTAAAAATTTAGCTACATCTTCTATATAACCTAAATTTCTTTCATGATAGCCATCAGTTCTATTATGAAGTTTTAGATAAATTCCTTCAACTTCGTAACCTTCTTTTTGTAGCATATAAGCAGTAACTGAAGAATCAATTCCACCGCTCATTCCAACCATAACTTTTTTTTGTTTTTCGTTCATTTTTCATCCTTTTTAAAGGAATAATCACTGACTCTCTATTTGCCCAATTTTTGTGAGGAATAATTAAATTTTCTGTATTTATTTTTTTATTATCAAAAAATATTATATCAATATCCAAGGTTCTAGGCGCATCTTGAAAGGATCGCTTTCTTCCGAATTTTTTTTCATATCTTTGCATTGCTTTTAAAAAAGCATTAGGACAAAGATTTGTTTGGAGACGAATTATACCATTTAAAAAGTCGCTTTGTTCTAAAAATCCAAAGGGTGGATTTTTTAAAAGAGGTGAAGTCATAAGTAAAGTAAATCTTGCGTCTTTTCTTAAACATAAGATTAATTTATCAAATAAATATTTAGTATTCCCAATATTTCCCCCAATTCCTATAGTTACCTTGTATTTTTTTTGTGAATAAGACTTGAATCTTTTAGGAAAATTAGAAGAATAAAATAGTGTTAAAGTAGGGCTTAATTTTTTTTTCAAATTTCTCTCTTTTCTGTTAAAAAATAAATCATGATTAAATTAATCAAGATTTATTTTTTCTATTTTTTCAAATTTAAAGTATTACAGCTTTTCCATTTTGCATTACAATTGTATCTTCAATTCTAACACCAAATTCATCAGGAAGATAGATACCTGGTTCAACTGTAAATACCATATTATCTTCAATTATTACATCTGATTTAGAATTAATTACTGGAAATTCATGAATATCAAGACCAACTCCATGACCAGTACTATGAATAAAATATTTTCCAAATCCTGCTTTTTCTATTACATCTCTAGTTAATTTGTCAATTTGAGAAGCTTTCATTCCAGCTCTTGCATTTTCAATTGCATTTAATTGAGCTTTTAAAACAACATCGTATACTTTTTGATGTTTTTCATTTTTGAATTTTTGTTCTCTTTTAAAACTGAAATTTTCAAAATCAACATGACTTGTACAAGTTCTATCTGAACAATATCTTTTATATTTTATTCCTGCATCAACTAATAATAAATCATGAAGTTTTAATTTTTTTGAAGTTGGAAGGGCATGAGGTTTTGCTGCATTCTCATTTATTGCAACAATTGGTTCAAAACTTATATCAAGTTTCCCTGTTTGGCTCATTTTTTCAAAAGCCTTAAAATATAAAAATTGCTCAGTTTGATTAAAACCATTTTTTCTTATAAATTTTGCAAGTTCTTTAAAACCTTCACGTCCAGCAACAGCTGCTTTTTTAAGTAAAGTTATCTCTTTATTACTTTTTATAATTCTTTTTAATTTTGAAAAGTTTTCTTTAGTAATAAATTCAGTTTTTAGATTTTCAGTTAGTTTAGTATATGAAGCAAAGCTAAAATCATTTGGGTCAAATGTGATTTTTTTGATTTTATTTTTTTTCAAAATCTCTTTTGCTGTTTCTATTAGATTTGATGATTCAATTACTTCACACTTTTTTGCATACTCTTTTGCTTCAGTAGTATATCTAGCATCAGTTATAAAAAATCTATCTTTTTCTAAGTTTAAAAAAATAACATTATCACAAGAAAATTTGCATTCAAAATATATTGCATTCTCATTCTGAAGAATAAAGTTTTTCATAAAAAGCCTTTAATTTGGTATTGTTTAACATAAATTTAATTATAATCTTACCTAAAATTTATAAAAGGAATATAATATGAAAATTGCCGTAATCCAAGGCCCAAACTTAAATATGTTAGGAATTAGAGAACAACACATTTATGGTTCAATGGGATTGGAACAAATTCATGAACAATTAAAAGTAGCTGCTACTCAAAATGGGGTTGAAATAGAGTTTTTTCAATCAAATTTAGAAGGTGAAATTGTTGATAGAATTCAAGAGTGTTTAGGAACAGTTGATGGAATAATGATAAATCCAGCAGCTTATTCTCACACATCAATAGCTATAAAAGATGCATTAAGCGCTGTATCTATGCCAGTAGTTGAAGTACATATTTCAAACATTTATAAAAGAGAAGAGTTTAGACAAAAATCAATAACTGCAGGTGCTTCAACAGGAGTTATCTCAGGATTTGGACCTTTTGGTTATCATATGGGTTTAATTGCTTTAATGCAAATAATTTCTGAAGTTAAAGCAATCTCTGAAGCTCAACAAAAAAATGCTTAATAGCCAAAAATTATGAAAATAATAAGTGCTAATTGGGTTATAACTTGTGATGAAAACAATAGTATCATTAAAAATGGTGCTATTGTTTATGATGAAAAAATTCTAGAAATAGATACCCTTTTTAATATAGAAAAAAAATATCCAAATATTGAAATCTTAAAATTTGAAGATAATTCAGTTTTAATGCCTGGTCTTGTAAATTCCCATGTACATTTAGAATTTAGTTCAAATACAACAACTTTAAAATATGGTAATTTTATGTCATGGTTAAACTCTGTGATTAAAAATAGAGATGAGTTAATAAATAAAGCTGACAAAAAACTAATCTCAACAAAACTTGATAGGATGAAAAAAACTGGAACTACTACAATTGGAGCTATTTCATCTTATTCATTTGATATGGAACCATGTGTAAAAAGTCCAATTAATACAGTATTTTTCTGTGAAGTAATTGGTTCAAAAGGTGATATGGTCGATACTTTATTTGCTGATTTCAAAGATAGACTAAAAAATGCAAAAAAATTCAAATCAAAAAACTTTTTTCCAGCAATTGCAATTCATTCCCCATATTCTGTTCATCCTTTTTTAGTAAGGGAGAGTTTAAATCTTGCTCGTGCAGAAAATTTAGCAGTTAGTTCGCATTTTTTAGAATCACCTGAAGAGTTCAATTGGCTTCATAAAGATGAAGGTTTATTTCTAGATTTTTTTAAAAACTTTTTAGGACAAGAGAAAGCTGTTTCAAAACCAATGGAATTTTTGAATCTATTTTCAAATATAAAAAATCTCTCTTTTACCCACTGTGTTGAGGCAAGTATAGATGATTTAGCAAAAATTAGAAGTTTAGGTGCAAGTATAAATACTTGTGTAACTTCAAATAGAGTTTTGAATAATAGCAAATTAGATTTATCAAAGTTAGAAGACATTCCATTTACTATTGGAACAGATGGACTTAGTTCAAATAACTCTTTATCAATGTTTGATGAATTAAGAAATGCTTTGATGATTCATTGGCAAGAGAATGTTTTAGATTTTTCAAAAGTTTTATTAAGAGCTGCAACTGTAAATGGTGCGAATGCTTTGGGCTTAAAAAAAGGAGTAATCAAAAAAGATTTTGATTCAGATATGATAGCTTTTACTTTACCTGATGAAGTGGAAGATATTGAAGATTTAGCAATGCAAGTTATTTTGCATACAAAATTCGTAGATAAAGTAATAATAGGAGGAGAGTTTGTTTAATTTTTTTAGAGTACTTTTTTCACCAATAATTGCTATTTTAGATTTTATTACTAAATATTTTAAAACAATTGTTTTTTTAACAATTATATATTTTATAGTAGTTCCCTCAGATGAAAATTTAACTGATACTAATAGTCATACAAATTTACAGAAAATAGAATTAACTGGTCCAATAATGGATGTTTCAAAAACATTAGAAGAGATTCAAAAAGCAAAAGAGAATAAAAATATAAAAGGTGTTTTATTTGTTGTAAATTCTCCAGGAGGTGCGGTTGCTCCATCTGTTGAGTTAGCTTATGCAATTAAAGAGTTAAAAGAAATTAAACCAGTTGTTGTATATGCAAGTGGAGTGATTGCAAGTGGAAGTTATTATGCTTCTATTTGGGCAAATAAAATTGTTGCAAATCCTGGAAGTATGGTAGGTTCTATTGGAGTTATTATGCAAGGTGTAAATGCAGAAGAACTTATGAAAAAAGTTGGAGTTTCAACTCAAACCGTAAAAGCAGGAAAGTACAAAGAATCTGGAACACCAACAAGAAAATGGTTTGATTATGAAGAGAAACAACTTCAAAGTGTAATAGATGATACTTATAATATGTTTGTATCAGATGTTGCAAGTGCAAGAAAGCTTGATATAAAAAATCAAACTATATTTGCAGATGCAAAAATATTTACTTCAAAACAAGCAAAAGAGGTTGGTTTAGTTGATGAAGTTGCAACCTTATCTTATGCTCAAAATAGTTTGATTACTCTTAGTGAGGTTAAAAATCCAGTTTGGAATAAAGAAGATAAATTTGAAAAGTTTATGGATAAATTAATCAGTGAAGCTGTTTCAAATATAAGCATGAATTTAGTTAGTGGATTAAAAGCTTATTAATTAGATTTTAAATTTAGAAGAAAAAAGGTGAAGTTTTACTTCACCTTTTTTTATGAAATTATTTTTCAATTCCTGATACAAGTTTATAAGTATCATTTGCAATAACGTACTCTTCATTTGTTGGAATAACAAAAATTCTAGCAGCTGAACTATTTGTTGCAATATCTCTTGCAACTGATCTTCTTTTGTTGTTTTTAGTTGGGTCAATAATTAATCCCATTCCATCAAGACCAGCACAAACAATCTCTCTAATTAATGCAGAATTTTCACCAATTCCACCTGTGAAACATAATGCATCAACACCATCAAGTGCTGCAACATAAGCTCCAACATATTTTTTGATATTATAAGCAACCATTTCAACAGCTAATCTACATCTATCATCACCATCTTGCATACCTTGTAAAACTTCTCTTAAATCAGATGATTTTCCAGAAATTCCTAAAATACCAGATTTTTTGTTCATAATATCTAGTGCTTGATCAATTGTTAAATTCTCTTGGCTCATCATATAAGAAATCGCACCAGCTCCAACATCTCCAGCTCTTGTTCCCATCATTAAACCTTGAACTGGTGTAAGACCCATAGAAGTATCAATACATTTACCATTTAAAACAGCACTTACAGAAGAACCATTTCCTAAGTGACAAACAATAACTCTAGTATTATGTTTTTTATCTAACATTCCTCTTGCTTCATTTGATACAAAGTAGTGAGATGTTCCATGGAAACCATATTTTCTAATTCCATGTTTAGTATATTGATCATATGGTAATGCATACATATAAGCATAATCAGGCATTGTTTGGTGGAATGCAGTATCAAATACAGCAACATTTGGTTTTCCAGGCATTAATTCAGCACAAATTTCCATTCCCATAATATTTGCAGGATTGTGTAATGGAGCTAATGGAATTAATTCTTTCATTTTTTCTATAACTCTTGGAGTTACCATAACAGATGAAGCAAACTCTTCTCCACCATGAACAGCTCTATGTCCAATAGCATCAATATCATCAATAGAATTAATAACTTTACCTTCACTTTCAACTAATGTTTTTAATACTAATTCAATAGCTTCTTTGTGAGTTGGCATTGAAACTTCTAAAGTTAATTTATTTTCACCAAATTCATGTTTTAAAACTCCATCAATACCAATTCTTTCACATAAACCAGTAGCTAAAACTTCTTTTGAAACTGGATTCATTAATTGATACTTTAGAGATGAACTTCCTGCATTTAAAATAAATACTAACATAATACTTTCCTTTTTTTGAGTTTAAATTATTTGATTTGAGTTGCTGTAATTGCAACTAAGTTTGCTATATCTTCTACAGAACAACCTCTTGATAAGTCATTAACAGGTTGATTTAATCCTTGAACGATTGGTCCATGAGCTTCTGCTCCTGCAAATCTTTGAACAAGTTTATAACCAATGTTTCCAGATTGTAAATCAGGGAATACTAAAATATTTGCATGACCTGCTACTTTTGAACCTGGTGCTTTTTTAGCTCCAATAGCTTCAACGATTGCAGCATCTGCTTGTAATTCACCATCAAAAGAGAAAGTCACATTTCTATCTTCAAGAATTTCACACGCATATTGAACTTTATCAACTAATGGATGTTTTGCACTTCCTTTTGTAGAAAAAGATAACATTGCAACTCTTGGATCAAGTCCTACAACACTTGCTGCAGTTGCTGCAGTTGCACAAGCAATATCAGCTAATTGTTCTGCATTTGGCTCAGGAATAACAGCACAATCTGCAAATAATATTAAACCATTATCACCAAATTTACCATCAGCAGTTTCCATAATAAATGTAGATGAAACTGTATTAATTCCAGGAGCTGTTTTAATAACTTGAATAGCAGCTTTTAAAACATCAGCAGTTGGAGAGTTTGAACCAGCAACTAATCCATCTGCATCACCAAGTCTTACCATCATACAACCAAAGAATCTTGGTTCAGTTGTCATAATTTCAGTAGCTTCTTCTTTTGAAAGATTTTTTGCTTTTCTTAACTCAACTAACTCATCGATGTATTTGTCTATATTATCAAATTGCTTAGGATCAATAATAGTTGCACCCTCGATATTAGCGCCACATTTAGCCGCATCAGCTTTGATAGTTTCAACATTTCCAATTAGAACAATTTTTGCAGTTTTTTCTTCTAAAACTTGTTGAGCAGCTTTTAAAACTCTCTCATCTTCAGGCTCTGGAAGAACAATTGTTCTTAATTTTAATTTTGCTTTTTCTTTAATACTTTCGATTAAACCCATGTTAAGTCATCCTTTCTACTTTGAACTTTGTGGAAAGATTATAATTGAGAAACATAGCATTAACATAGCAATGTTTTATAATCTTACTGAGTATAATTTTATATCATATTTCGAAAAAAGTACATTTTATATACATTAATATAAAAAAAATACAAATGTGTGCAAAATTGTAATAAGATATTATGTAGATTGATTTTAATGGGAATATTTAGAAGAACGATGTACAATAGTTGTACATCGTTTACAATTTTAAGTTAAATTCCAAATAGTAACAAATTATTTAGATTTTACAAGATTGTAAGTATCTTTTGCAATTACTAATTCTTCATTTGTTGGAATAATATAAATTTTTGTTCTTGAATCTTTTTTACTAATTTCTCTATTTCCTAATTCTCTAACTCTGTTTCTTTCAATATCAAGTTCAATTCCCATGAACTCTAAGCCATGGCAAACTTTTTCTCTAATTAAATCAGAATTTTCTCCAATACCAGCAGTAAAACAAATGGCATCAACACCACCCATTAATCCAGCATAAGAACATAAATATTTTTTAATTCTATTACACAACATTTCTATTGTAATTCTTGATCTCATATCTCCATCTTTTGAAGCTTTGATTACTTCTCTTAAATCAGAACTAATTCCTGAAACTCCAAGAATACCAGATTTTTTATTTAGATAATCAAGAATTTGATTTGAAGTTAGATTTTTTTTCTCCATTAAATAAGGAATAACGCCAGCATCAATATCACCTGATCTTGTTCCCATAATTAATCCCTCAAGTGGAGTTAATCCCATTGATGTACTAATTGATTTTCCATCTCTAACCGCACAAACTGATGAACCATTTCCTAAGTGACAAACGATAATTTTTGAATCTTTTTTATTTAAGATTTTTACTGCTTCATTTGATACATAATAATGACTTGTTCCATGAAATCCATATTTTCTTAAATGATGCTCTGTATAATCTCCATAAGGAACAGCATATAAATAGTTTTCTTTTGGCATAGTTTGGTGAAATGCAGTATCAAATACAGTTACATTTGGAACATTTGGCATTAATTCTTGACAAATTTTAATTCCTAAAATATTTGCTGGATTATGTAATGGTGCAAGAGGAATTAATTGTTCAATTTTTTCTATTACATCTTTTGTAACTAATGTTGATTCTTTGAAAAATTCTCCACCATGTACAACTCTATGACCAATTGCTTGAATCTCTTTAATAGAATTTATTACTTTCGTTTCGTCATTAGTTAAAATTCTAAGAACCAATTCAATAGCTTCTTTATGTGTTGGAATTGGTAATTCAAAAGTTAATTTTTTATTTTCCCCAACTTCATGTTTTAAAATTCCATCAATACCGATTCTTTCAACTAATCCACTAGCTTTTAATTCAGCAGTTTTCGCATTTATTAATTGATATTTTAAAGAAGATGAACCAGCGTTTAATACAAATACTAACATAATATTTCCTTTATCATTTTTGAGATAATTTTTATACTAAATTGTAGTAAATCTTAAATCTAAATTTGCTTTTAAAACTAATTTTATTCTATAAAAAAAAGAATATTTTAATTAAAAGAATTAGAAAAAAAGAATAAAGAAAAAATTATTTAATGAAATTAGCTAAAAAAGATAATCAAAATGATTTATTTGATTCGAATTTGTAAGTTTTTAAAGTAATATGTACAATATATGTACACATTACTCAATTTTATAATATATTTCTGATTTGTAACAGATTTGTTTTATTTAACAAGGTTATAAGTATCTTTTGCAATAACTAATTCTTCATTTGTAGGAATAACAAAGATTTTAGTTCTTGAAGTATTTTTACTAATTTCCCTAGTTACATGTGTTTTTACTTCATTTTTTTCATTATCAAGTTCTACACCCATAAAATTTAGATTATCACAAACTCTTTCTCTAATAAGACTAGAATTTTCTCCAATACCAGCTGTAAAACAAATTGCATCAGCTCCTCCTAATAATCCAGCATACGAGCAGATATATTTTTTTACTCTATTACACATCATATCAATTGTAACATTTGCTCTTTGATCTCCATCATTTGCGGCACTTATTATTTCTCTTAGATCTGAACTAATTCCAGAAACACCCAATATTCCAGATTTTTTATTTAGATAATCAATAATTTGGTGAGTATCCATACCTTTTTTATCCATTAAATATGGAATAATTCCTGGGTCAATATCTCCACTTCTTGTTCCCATCATTAAGCCTCCAAGTGGAGTTAATCCCATAGTTGTGTTAATTGATTTTCCATCTTTTATTGCACAAATTGATGAGCCATTTCCAAGATGACAAACGATAATTTTAGAATCTTTTTTATTGTTTAAAAGTTTAATAGCTTCTTTTGAAACATAATTGTGAGATGTACCATGAAATCCATATTTTCTTAAATGATGTTCTGTGTAATCTTCATGAGGAACAGGAAATAAAAAATGTGTTTCAGGCATAGTTTGATGAAATGCAGTATCAAATACAGCTACATTTGGAATATTTGGCATTAACTCCATACATATTTTCATACCTAAAATATTAGCAGGATTATGTAGTGGCGCTAAAGGAATTAGTTCTTCAATTTTTTTTATTACTTTATCTGTAACAAGAGTTGATTCTTTGAAATATTCTCCTCCATGTGCAACTCTATGACCAATTGCTTGAATTTCATCAATAGAGTTTATAGTTTTTGTTTCATCATGTGTAAGTGTTTCTAATATAAGTTCTATAGCTTCTTTATGCGATGGTATATATTCTTCAATAGTTAATTTTTTATTTTCTGAAATTATATGTTTTAATACACCATCTATTCCAATTCTCTCAACAATTCCACTAGCTTTTAATTCAGAAGTTTCGGCGTTGATTAATTGATATTTTAAAGATGATGACCCAGCATTTAATACAAATACTAACATAGATATTTTCCCTTTTTTAATTAATTTTTACTTTTGGTAAATTCTTAAGTTTTATGAAAATCATTGAAGTCATAATTGCGTCATTATAGGCATCATGTTTTCCAAGACTAGGAATTTGTAATTCATTCATTATCGTATTAAATCTTAGATCAATATGTCCCTGAGGAATTATTTCAATTTTGTAATCATGATAAATAGCAGAAACTTCAAGAGTTTTATTTGGAAGTGAAATTCCTAATTTCGGTTTTACATATTTATTTATCATTGCGATATCAAATTCTAAAAAATATCCAACTAAAGTTCTATTACCAATAAATTCTAAGAATTCCTCAATTACAGTGTTTATATCTTCAGCATCTTCTAAATCACAAACTCTAATATGATGAATTTTTATAGCATCTGCTTGAAGTTTTGTTTTTGGTTTTACAAATTTAACAAACTTTTTACTTGAAACTATTGTATTGTTTTTAATTATTACTGCACCAATTGAGACAATATCATCTTTTTTTGGGTTTAATCCAGTAGTTTCACAATCAAAACAAACATACTCTTCATCATTTGGTTCATCAAATAAAAATAGATATTTATTATCTTTTAACTTTTTTTTATTAAAATAGTTTTTTATACTTCTAAACATAGTTCAACTTAAAGTGGAATTCTAATTTCTTTTTTAATTTATTTACTATTTTAAATGACTCTTTTAATAAATCTTTTTCCATTGTATTTAAATTGTTTGGATTAATATAATTATCAACTTTTTCATTTCTATCTAATTTTTCTAAATTCGATTTTAGATTTATATTAGTTAAAAAATTAAGTGCCATTATTAATTCAGTTGCCAGTTCTTTTTCAATAACACCTTTTTCACTTAAAGTTTTTATTCTTTTTGTTGTATTTGTGTTAAAAATTTTATGTTCTAAACTTAGACTTCTAATTCCTTGAACAATGATAAATATTCCACCTTTTTTAATATTGATTTCATTTTTATGTTTGTCATCTTTATTATTAAAAACAAAACCATCGAAAAATCCTAATGGCACATCAAAACTTGTAATGATTTTCGCAAAGTGTGCATTAAATAGTATAGAATTATCAGCAACTCCAAATAGGTATTTTTTTAATTGTGTAAGTAATTCTATATTTCCAGAAATACAAATTGCATCATAAAAGATTGCAAGATTCATAAAATTATCAGGTGAAGGTTGATTTATCCAAGTAAAAATCAAATCTTTAAAATCAGAGACTTTTCTACACCAATATGGATTAGAAACCATGATATTTCCTTCACATCTAGGAAATCCAAAATCAACTAAAGTTTCAGTAAATTTAGATGTAAATTCTTGAAGTTCTTTTTCTCCTATTGGGCAATCATCTGCTAATATTATTGCATTATCTTGGTCAGTTTTTAGGATTTGTTCTCCTCTTCCTTCACTTCCCATAACAACTAAAGCTGATTTTTCATATAGTTCAACAGGCGCTAAAAGTTTATATAATTTATCTAATAACTTTTTATTTAATTGATTTATCAATTTAGCAATAAACTCAATTTTTACACCTTTTGCATTTAAAGATTTGATTATTTTAATAAATGATAAAGAGGCTTCTTTTAATTCTTCAACAGTTTCAGCATTTACAATTTGATTTGAAACTGCAAAAGTATTTGTAGCAAAAAATGAAGATAAAGAAATTTGATCTAATATTCCACTAATTTCATTTTTTTCATTTTTAACTACAACTCTTTTTAAACCATGTTTTGCCATGATTAATTGGGCATTAAATAAGAAATCTTCTTCATTTATATAGATTAAGCCTTTAGATGCAATTTTTATAACTTTATCATCAAAATCCATTCTATTTAATATTACTTTTTGTCTAAAATCAGAATCTGTAATAATAAACATTTCACCATTTTTATCTTTTAGTAAAAGTGTTGGAACTTTCTCTTTTTTTATTATATTTGCAGCTTCAAAAATTGTTTTTTCTTCATCAATAATTACGGCTTTATGAATTTTTGCATCTTTTACTTTTGCAATCATAATATTTGCCATCTCTTTATTTTTTTCATTATTGATATTTGTATTCAATTTTTCTGAAATAGATTGAAAAAAGTAGTTTTCTAATGTAGGATTTTCATGTAGAGTTTTAATAAAAATTTCTCTTGGAAGTGTATAACAAATTGTCTCTTGAGCAGTTATAAAACTATTTTTAGAGTAGTTTTCAATCAATGAAACTGAATCAAAAATTTCATTATTTGAATAGATTGATAAAACTTCACCCTCTTGTTTTTCTTGAACTAATCCTTTTAGTATAAAAAAAAGGTGAGTTGGAGTACTTTCTTTTGCTTGTAAAACTTCATTTTCTTTAAAATAAACAATATCAATGTTCTCTACAAATGTTTCTAATTGGCTTGCAGTTAAGTCTTCAAATGGATGAATTGCTGATATGAAAGATTCTTGTTCTAGTATACTCATAGTGCTCCCTTTATATAAAATATACATAAATAGTAGCTAAATATGTATAAGGAAATTATTACTTTTTATAAGATATTTAAGGAAAATAAATCAAAGAAGAATTCTCTTCTTTAATTTATAAAAATTAGTGTGAAACAGCTCCTGCTGCACCAATACCAGTATTTGCTCTAACATTTTGAGCTCTAAATAATTCTTTTTCTCTTTTTGCTCTTGGAGAGTTGTCAATTTTTGAAAAGAACCAAATTGAAACAAATGCAACAGCCACAGAGAATAGTGCAGGGTGGGCATAAGGGAAAATAGCTTTTTCATTTCCTAAAATTTGTACCCAAACATTTGGTCCTAAAATTACAAGTGCTACAGCTGCAATTAGTCCCATAAATCCACCAATAAATGCACCTCTTGTTGTTAATCCACTCCAGTAAATTGAAAGGAATAAAATTGGGAAGTTAGCACTTGCAGCAATTCCAAATGCAAGACCAACCATATAAGCAATGTTTTGAGATTCAAAAGCTATACCTAATACAACTCCAACAATTCCCATAATAATTACAGTAATTTTAGAAATTTTTACAACTTTTTCATCTGTTGCATTTGGATTAATTACATTTGCATAAATGTCATGTGAAATTGCAGATGCTCCTGCAAGAGTTAATCCAGAAACTACAGCTAAAATAGTAGCAAAAGCAACAGCTGAAATAAATCCTAAGAAAGCATTTCCACCTAACATGTGTGATAAGTGAACAGAAGCCATATTGCTTCCACCAAATAGTTTTCCATCTACAAAATATTGTGCACCATCAGCAGAATTTAAAAATGCAATTGCACCAAATCCAACGATTGTAATAATTACCCAGAAATATGCAACAAATCCAGTTGCATAAACAACAGATTTTCTAGCTTCTTTTGCATTACCAACTGTAAAGAATCTCATTAAAACGTGTGGTAAACCAGCAGTTCCAAGCATTAAAGCCATACCTAAAGAAATAGCTGAAATAGGGTCTGTTATAAATCCACCTGGACTTAAAATACCTTCACCTGATTTATGATTTTCAACAGCTTTTACTAATAATGATTCAAAATTAAAATTGAAATGGTATAAAACCATAACAGCCATAAATGAAACACCAGATAATAATAAACAAGCTTTAATAATTTGTACCCAAGTAGTTGCTAACATTCCACCAAAAGTAACATAAATAATCATTAATGCTCCAACCATTAAAACAGCGTAAGCATAATCCATACCAAATAATACTTGGATTAATTTTCCAGCTCCAACCATTTGAGCAATAAGGTATAAAACAACAACTGAAATAGAACCAAACGCAGCTAAAGTTCTAATCTCTTTTTGTCCTAATCTATAAGCAGCAATATCAGCAAATGTAAATTTACCTAAGTTTCTTAATTTTTCAGCCATAAAAAATAAAATTACAGGCCAACCAACTAAAAATGAAACTGCATAAATTACTCCATCATAACCTTTCATATAAATAAGACCAGATACCCCAAGAAACGCAGCGGCAGACATATAATCACCTGCAATTGCTAAACCATTTTGAAAACCTGTAATTCCTCCACCAGCTGTATAAAAATCACTTGCAGATTTTGTTTTTTTTGCAGCCCAGTAAGTAATACCTAAAGTTCCAAGTATAAAAACGAAGAACATAACAATAGCCGGAACATTTAAATCTCTTTTTGTTGCTTCAAAAGTAGCATCCCCAGCAGCAAAAGCTCCTAATGCAACAATTAAAATTAGTGCTAAAATTTTCAACATTATAATAAATCCTTTACATCTTTTTTAATTTCGTTAGTTAAATCTTCAAATTCACCATTTGCTCTTTTTACATAAATAAGAGTAGTGATAAAACTAAGTACTAATATTGCTAATGCAATAGGAAATGCTATTGTCGTAATTCCATCACCTATTTTTGTCGCTAATAATTCTTTATTAAATGCTATAACTAAAATATATGCATAAAACATTACTAAAACAAAAATACCTAATTTGATACCTAAGCCATTTCTTTTTGAAACTAATTCCTTATATTTTGGATTAGATTCAATTCGTTCAACTAATTCGTCGTTCATTTTGCTTCCTTTTTTCTAACATTTTTAAATGTTATCCTTATCTCTCCATTCCTTATTAACTTAATTTAAGCGTAGCATTAAAGTAGCAAATAAGGTAAATGTTTTTTATTATACATATAAATAAAAATTCAGAATATTTTTTTATGGGAATTGTATATAAAATGATACTTTTTTGTAGATTTGTAACATAAAATATAATTATAAATTATTATATTTAGTTGTTAATTTTAAGTTTTTTTTAATAATCACAAAATGAGCATTGATTGAGATTAGAACTCTAAAATAAAGAGTTTAATTCAAAATATTAAGATTTATTTAATAATATTAGATAAGATAAGATTATAAAAGAAAATTACTAAAGAGAAAAATCTCTTTAGTAAAGTAAGATTAGTGAGCAACAGCTCCGTCAGCACCGATACCAGTTTCAGCTCTAACATTTTGAGGCTCATAAGCTTCGATTTCTCTTTGAGCACCTTCAGATTTATCAGTAATTGAGAAGAACCAAATTCCAATAAATGCTACAGTTACAGAGAATAAAGCAGGAGCTTTATAAGGGAATATAGCTTTTGCATTATGTAAAATATCAACCCATACAGTTGGACTTAAGATAACAAGCACAACAGCAGTGATAAGACCCATAAATCCACCAATAAACGCACCTCTAGTTGTTAATTTTTTCCAGTAAATTGAAAGGAATAAAATTGGGAAGTTAGCAGAAGCAGCAATAGCAAATGCAAGACCAACCATGAATGCAATATTTTGTTTTTCAAAAGCAATACCTAAAATAACTCCAACGATACCAATTAAAATAACTGATCTTTTTGAAACTTTAATTTCATCTGCTTCAGTTGCTTTACCTTTTTTCACTACGATTGCATAAATATCATGAGATATTGAAGATGCACCAGCAAGTGTTAATCCAGAAACAACCGCTAAAATAGTAGCGAATGCAACAGCTGAAATAAATCCTAAGAAAATATCTCCACCAACAACATGTGATAAGTGGATAGCAGCCATATTTCCACCACCAATTAATTTACCATCTTTGAAGTATTGTGCAGCATCAGGTCCTTGTAAGAATACGATAGCTCCTAAACCAATAACAGCAATGATTAAGTAGAAGTAACCAATAAATCCAGTTGCATAAACAACAGATTTTCTAGCTTCTTTTGCATTTCCAACAGTAAAGAATCTCATTAAGATATGTGGTAAACCAGCAGTTCCTAACATTAATGCTAAACCTAAAGAGATAGCAGAAACAGGGTCTGAAATAAATCCACCTGGAGCCATAATAGCTTGACCTTTAGGGTGTACTGCAACTGCTTGAGTAGCTAGTTCACTGAAAGAGAAACCATAATGTGCCATTACCATGAATCCCATGAAAGTAACACCAGAAAGTAATAAAATAGCTTTGATAATTTGTACCCAAGTAGTTGCAAGCATACCACCAAAAGTTACATAAATAATCATCATAACACCAACAAGGATAACTGCGTACTCATAATCCATACCAAATAAGATTTGAATTAATTTACCAGCTCCAACCATTTGAGCAATTAAATATAAAGTTACAACTGATAAAGAACCACAAGCAGCTAAAATTCTAATTTTAGTTTGATCAAGTCTATAAGCAGCAATATCTGTAAATGTAAATTTACCTAAGTTTCTTAATTTTTCAGCCATTAAGAATAAAATTACTGGCCAACCAACTAAAAATCCAACAGCATAGATTAATCCATCATATCCACTTAAGTAGATCATACCTGAAAGACCAAGGAAAGATGCAGCAGACATATAATCTCCAGCAATTGCCATACCATTTTGGAATCCTGTGATTCCTCCACCAGCTGTATAGAAATCTGAAGCAGATTTTGTTTTACTAGCAGCCCATTTTGTAATCCCTAATGTTGCAGCAATGAATATGAAGAACATAATAATTGCAGGAACATTTAAGTCTGATTTACCCATATCTCCTAGTGAATCACCAGCTGCAAAAAGCCCTGCAGCTAATAGTGTTAAGATTGCGAATATTTTAAACATTATTTACCACCCATAGCTTGTTTTTTAATTTCATTTGTTAAGTCTTCAAATTCACCATTTGCTCTATTAACATAGATTAATGTTGTAATGAAACTTATAATAATAATTGCAGCTCCAACTGGAAATGCATAAGTCATAACACCATCACCGATTTTAGTAGCTAAAAGCTCTTTATCGAATGCAATAACTAAGATGTAACTATAGAACATAGCTAAAACAAAAAGCGATAGTTTTAAAGAAAAAGAATTTCTTTTTGAAACTAGCTCGTGATACTTCGGATTAGATTTAATCTTTTCTACCAATTCTAAATTCATTTTTTCTCCTAAGATATATATTGTAACTAAAGGTACTGTGTAATTGTAAACAATTAAAGTTGCAACAACATAGCATTTAATTAATATCTGAAAAATATTTTAGTGGAATTAGACTTAATAGGAACAATGTAGGTTATTAAGGTCGATATTATCGAAGTTTATTCCAATAAATGTAATTTAATATTATTTATTAATTTGTATAAAAACTTGATTTTGCAGGAGTTAATTCTTTAAGTTTTAGAAACATCATAGATGTCATGATAGCATCATTTAGTGCATCATGCTTTCCAAGAGCTGGAATATCAAGATTTTTTAGTATCGTATCAAACCTCAAATCAATAAATTCATAATGAGTTGTCTTTTTTCTTATCTTATAATACATTGATGAAACTTCAATTGTTTTATTTGGTAAGTTTATACCAATAAATTCTTTTGTATATTTAGAAATGATTGCAACGTCAAATTTTATATAATATCCAACTATTGGCCTTGAGCCAATAAATTCTAATAATTGATAAATTCCATCTTGTGGAATTATCCCATTTTCTAAATCAATAGGTCTTATGTGATGTATTTTTATTGATTCTGGATTAATATTTTTAGAGGGTTTCAAAAAAATATTAAATGTTTTTCTCATTAAGATTTTATTTTCTTTTATATGAACAGCTCCAATTGAGAGTATTTCATCTTTTTTGGGATTTAATCCACTTGTCTCACAATCTAAACATACATATTCGTTTGCAGATGGTTCATCAAATAAGAAATCAAATCTTTTATCTGTTAATCTCTTTTTATTCCAATTCTTAATAAAGTTAGCAAACATTATGAAATTTTGTCAATTCTAAAAGTGTAAGAGATAAATTTTTTAAATTCATTTACAATTTTGAATGAATCTTTTAATAAGTCTCTCTCTATTTTTCCCAAGGCTTGAGTATTTATTTCATTATTAATAACTTTATTGTTTTGAATATTTTCAAGTTGTGCTTTTAATCTTAGTGTATTTACTACATCAAAAGCTTCTAATAATTCTGCTGCCTTATCTTTTTCTAATATTTTTTTATCTTCAAGAATTTTTATTCTTTTTACGGTTGTTGTTTCTCTGATTTTTTCTCTTAAAGCTAAACTTCTAATTCCTTGAACAATTGGAAAAACAGCTGCTTTTTTTATATCAATAGTTTGTGATTTTGACATCATATATGTAAGTGTATTTGGTGTATCAAATGTCAAAGTTGCTCTTGAAAAATAAGCCATAAATACATCTTGATTATGAAGTTTATTAAATAAATCGTCCTTTAGATTGATTAACAACTCTTTATTCCCTGCAACGGCAAAAGAGTCAAAGAAAATTGCTAAATCCATGTAATTTTGCATATCAGGAGCTAGAATCCATCTGGCAGTTTCATTTTTATATTCACTTACTGTCTTGCACCAAAATGGATTTGAAACCATGATATTACCCTCGCATGATGGATAACCAAAATCAATAAGATGTTTAGTTATCTCTTCCATATAAGGTCTATATTGTTCCACATCAACACCATCTTTTACTACAAGTGCATTATCTTGGTCTGTTTTTATAATTTGCTCATTTCTTCCTTCACTTCCCATAACAATAAAACAGGCATTTTCTCTTAACTCATTTGGTAAAACTAAAGAGTATAGTTTTTGATAAACTTTTGTATTTAATTGACCAATTAAGTTTGAAATATGATTTACTTTTACCCCTTTTGCATGAAGACTTTTTATTATGTTGATTAAGTCTTTACTAGCAGTTTTTAAATCTTCAATATTTTTTGCTTTTTTAATTTTTGAATCTACAACATAAGTATGATTTGCAAAATGTGAAAGAACATCAACTTGCTCTAAAACTCCAATCAATTCAAATTTATTGTTTATTACACCAATTCTTTTGATATTTTTTTTAATTAGTAAAGTTAGAGCTTCAAATAAATAGTCATCATTAAAAACTGTTAAAAGTGGAAAAGTTGCAATATCTTTTACTGGAATAGATAAATTTCTACCTTCAAGTAATACTTTCATTTTTAAAAGAGAGTCTGTAATTATTCCATAGTCACCATTTTTTCTTTTTACGATAATACTTGAAGTTTTATATTCTATAGATTTTTCTATAGCATCAATTAATTTTGTATCCTCATCCACAATACAAGCTTCTTGAATAAGAGTATCTTCGACTCTTGAAATCATAAATGATGATAATTCAGATGTATATTCTTTATGTTTTAATGTTTGAATTCTGTTTACTAAATCTTTCAAAAAATAGTCTTTAAATTGCTGATTTAGTTCAAGTAATTTTAAAAAAGTATTTTTTTCTAGTTCATAACAAATCAAATCCTCATAAACTTTAAATGTATTGTTACATTTTCCATAAATTAAAGAGTTTGAATCAAAAGAGTCTTGGTAATGATAATCCATAACTACAATATTTTCATCTGAATATTCGTAAACCGTTCCTTTAATTATTATAAAAAAATAGTTAGGGATTTTTTCCTGATTTATTAATAGGGAATCTTTAGGATAATATGCAATATCCATATGTTTTATACATATCTCCATCTGTTCTTGAGTTAAAACTTGAAAAGGGTGAATATTTGAAAGAAAAGTCTTTTGGTCTTGGATACTCATTTAGTTACCTATTTTGTAAAAGTATACCTTTTGGTATACTTTTTTTTGGATGTTTTTAATGTTCGATAGCTTCAGATGCACCTGAAGGAATTCTAATTCTTTCAACAAGTTCTTGAATATCTTCAGGTGGAGGAGGTGTCATTCTTGATACGGCAAATGCCACAATAAAGTGCAATAATGTTCCTAGTGTTCCAATTCCAGTTGGATTTATTCCAAATAGATAATCTTTTGGATCTCCACCTAGGAACACAAAATAAACTATATATGCAAATGTAAAAGTAAGACCTACAATAATACCAGCAATAGCACCTTCCTTATTCATTCTTTTATCAAATACACCAAGAATAATTGTTGGGAAAAATGCAGCAGCAGCTAAACCAAAAGCAAAAGCAACAACTTGTGCAACAAAACCTGGAGGATTAATTCCTAAGTAACCAGCTACTAAGATTGCAACAATTGCTGAGATTCTTGCCCACATTAACTCTGTATTTTCACTTAATGTAGAACGTCCAGTCTCTTTATTTTTAAAAATAATTTGTCCCATTAAATCATGAGAAATTGATGAGGCAATTACAAGTAATAAACCAGCAGCAGTTGATAAAGCTGCAGCTAAACCTCCAGCTGCAATTAAAGCAATAACCCAATTTGGTAAATTTGCAATTTCAGGATTTGCAAGAACCATAATATCAACATCAACATATAACTCATTAGCAACACCATTACCTTTTGCTAATTCAGCTTCTTCAGCCATTGGCTTACCATTTGTTGTTAATTTATGCCCATCTTTAGCTCTATTATCACCATCAAATACAGGTTTTCCACCTTTTCCATCAAATGCAGCACCTGAGGCATATTGGATTTTTCCATCACCATTTCTGTCATTCCATGCTAATAATCCACCATTCTCCCATGTTTGAAACCATTTCCCATGATTAATAGTTCCATCTACATTTCTAGCTTCACCATTTACAAACTCTTCATAGTTTACATTTTGAACATTTTTAATTAAATTTATTCTTGAAAATGAAGCAACAGATGAAATTGTTGTATACATAATTGCAATAAATACTAATGCCCAACCCGCAGAAATTCTTGCATCTTTAACTGTTGGAACAGTAAAAAATCTAACAATAACATGTGGTAATCCAGCAGTTCCAAGCATTAAAGCTGTTGTTAACATGAACATGTTCCATAAATTACCTGGTTTTGTATATTCATTAAATCCTAAATCAACTAATGATTGATCAAGGGCATGTAAAAGATAAGTTCCCTCTGGTATAACCTGAACTCCAGTATTAAAAGCAAAAGTAGTTTGTGAAAAAATACCTAATTGTGGTAAAAAAGTATCAGTTACCTGTAATGATAAGAAAATAGCAGGAATCATATATGCAAAAATCATTACCATATATTGAGCAACCTGAGTGTAAGTAATACCTTTCATTCCCCCAAGAACTGAGTAAAAAAATACAATTGCCATACCAATGATAACACCTGTATTAATATCTACTTGCAAGAATCTAGAAAAAACAATTCCTACTCCTCTCATTTGACCAGCAACATATGTAAATGACACAAAAATAACTCCAATTACTGCAACTAATCTTGCAACATCAGAATAGTATCTATCACCAACAAAATCAGGAACAGTAAACTTACCAAATTTTCTTAAATATGGAGCTAAAAGCATAGCAAGTAGAACATAACCACCTGTCCATCCCATTAAATATGCACCACCATCCGAACCTTTAAAAGAGATGATTCCAGCTAATGAAATAAATGAAGCAGCTGACATCCAATCAGCTGCAGTTGCCATTCCATTTGAAATTGGATGAACTCCACCACCCGCAACATAAAATTCTTTTGTTGAACTAGCTTTTGCCCAAAGTGCAATACCAATGTATGTAGCAAAAGAGATACCTACAAATAGATAAATTAATGTTTGTAAATCCATTGTATTACTCCCTATTCATTAACGCCATATTTCTCATCTATTCCTGTCATTACTTTTACATAAACAAAAATTAAGATAACAAAAACATAAATGGCACCTTGTTGTGCAAACCAATAACCTAATTTAACTCCACTAATTTCAATTGCATTCAGTTCATTGATAAATAGAATCCCACAACCAAAAGAAAATACGAACCATACCAATAATAATTTAACAATCATAGAGATGTTCTCTCTCCAATATGCTTGTGCTTTTTCTGGACTCATTTTACTCTCCTTACAAATTTGTATAAAAAAATATTAAATAATTAAATTTGGTAATTATAATAGTAGTAAATAGCAAAAACATAGCAATTATTATTATTTTAGATAAGAATAAATAAGTTTTAAGTGTTTAGTAGAAGTTTAAAACTCCAAATAATGGAGTTTAAGCTGAATAATATCTATCAATTTTATATCCAAGACCACGGATATTTTTTATAAAATCTTCCTTTAATGCTTTTTTTAATCTTGAAATTTCAGCTCTAATTGTGGGATTATCAATATCTTCTCCATCCCAAATATCAATTCTAAATCTTTCAAAGTCTACAATCATGTTTATATTAAGAGCAAGAATATGGATAATTTCTAGCTGTTTTTTTGTAAGATTTTGTGGTTCACCATTAAAATATAATGTTTGTTTATCTTTTGAATAAGAGTAGTTTTCTGAGAATTTAATATGTGAAGTATTATTTTGTTCTTTTTTTAGAATTTGATTAATTTTAATACCTAATTCACCTAAATGAAAAGGTTTTTTAATATATTCTCTACAACCAAGGTTATAAGCTTTTGAAATATCTTCAATATCAATTAACGCAGAAATAAAAATTGTAGGAATATAAATCTTTTTATCATTTAACTCGCTTAATATTTCAAATCCATCTTTAGTTGGTACATTTATATCCAATACCAATAAATCATAAGTTGCAGAATCAAGTTTATCTAAAACTTCCTGTCCATCACAAAAACTTTCAACCATATGCCCTATATTTTTTAAATATTCACTAATGGCATTATTAAGCATTAATTCATCTTCAAGTAGTAGTATCTTCATTTATTTTGAACCTATAAGTAAATTTTGTCTCTTTTTCATTTGAATCTAAGTCGATTATAACTAAATTTTTATCACATATATCTTTGACAATTTTTAATCCAAGACCAAATCCACCCCTTGCATTATTTTCTCTATAAAAGTCATCAAATATTTTATTTTGATGTTCAATTCTTTTTGAATGGGTTGAAACACTAAATTCAATCTCTTCATCATTTATGTAATTTAATTTAACTATTATGGGAGATTTAGCAAAAGAGTATTTAATTGCATTAGATAAGTTATTATCTATTACTCTTTGAAGTTCTGTAATATTAAATTTTATATAAATATCTTCTTCAATATCACTTGTAAAATGTAATGAGTTTGAAAGAGCAATTTCATCAAAAAAATCTATTCTTGATTGTAAAATTCTAGAAAACTCTAAATACTCTTTTTCATATATAACCCTATCTTTTTTTACTAAATATGATAAATCATCATAAATGTATTGAATTATTTTTGAGCCTGATTCTATATTTGTAATATATTTGTTATTTGGTATTTTCATTTTAAGTAAATCTATATTTGTTTGTATTATCGATAGAGGAGTATTTATTTCATGAACGGAATTTTTTATGAATTTCTTTTGAGAATCTATAAGATTTGTAAGTTCTTTAGTTTTTTCATTAACTTTGTACTCCAAGTTTTTGTTTAAATCTTCAAGCATATTAGTTCTTAATTTTATATTGTTCATAGCATCTGTTGCATAATTTGCAATAACTTTGAATTCTCCAAAAATTAATCTATTTTGATTTATTGGTTTATCATCTTTTTGAGACTCTTTAAAATATTTTCCAATCTCTTTAACATCATTTACAATTAATATAGTGGCATTTTTATAAATGAATATAGAATACAAAACAAGCATAATTGTAAGAGAAGTTATTTGTAAAGTATAGTTAGAAATTTTTTGATTATAACCTTCTTCTTTCTCTTTTACTAATTTATCAATTTCATCTAAATAAACACCTTTACCTATTGTCCAATTCCATCTATCATAAGATTTAGCATAAGATATTTTATTTGTTTGTTTGCCAAGTTCAGGTTTGTACCAAATGTATTCAACATATCCACCTAAATACTTTTTAGAAGCTTTTATTAGTTCTTTTATAACTTCTTTATTATTAATATCTTTTGTGTTTAAAAAGTTCTGACCAATATTATTTTTAAATACTGAATCATGAATAAGATTACCATTAAAGTCATAAATGAAAACATATTCATTCTGAGTTACGCCAATTCTTAACTTTTGAATAGCTTGAATAACTTCTTTTTGAATTGTTGCTTCTGATTTTTTATCTTTGTTAGCTTCATAATAATAATCAATAAAATTTATCACATAATTAACATGATTTTTTATTAATTCTTTTTGATTGTCAGTGTAATCATTTTTTAAAGTTTGTATTTTTTCTTGTAAATCTTCATGGGCATTGTTAATAATTATGAAGGTAAAAAAAGAGATTAATACGATAATAAATAAAATACTATAAACGATTAAATGATATAAACTTTTTGCTTTTAACATTAAAAACCTTTTTTAAAATTGAAGGTATAATATCTAGTTTTATATGAAAAGTTTCTTTGAAAGGATTTAAAAAGTGGCGCGGTTGAAGGGACTCGAACCCTCGACCTCCTGCGTGACAGGCAGGCATTCTAACCAACTAAACTACAACCGCACTTTGAAAATACTATTTATAAAGAATAAATAGAAGTCACGAAAAATAATCTTTAAAAATCTAATGCTACTGCATTTTATAATTTTTAAAAATGGTGGTCGATATAAGACTCGAACTTATGACATCTACCTTGTAAGGGTAGCGCTCTACCAACTGAGCTAATCGACCATTTGTTGCATTTCAAACTTGGTGACCCCTAGGGGATTCGAACCCCTGTGGCATGGATGAAAACCATGAATCCTAACCGTTAGATGAAGGGGCCAAGATTATGCAACAAAAATATAAATGGTGACCCGTGATGGATTCGAACCATCGGCCCCCTCATTAAAAGTGAGATGCTCTACCGGCTGAGCTAACGGGTCACATAAACAAAATTAAAGTGGCGCGGTTGAAGGGACTCGAACCCTCGACCTCCTGCGTGACAGGCAGGCATTCTAACCAACTAAACTACAACCGCACTTTGAAAATACTATTTATAAAGAATAAATAGAAGTCACGAAAAATAATCTTTAAAAATCTAATGCTACTGCATTTTATAATTTTTAAAAATGGTGGTCGATATAAGACTCGAACTTATGACATCTACCTTGTAAGGGTAGCGCTCTACCAACTGAGCTAATCGACCATTTGTTGCATTTCAAACTTGGTGACCCCTAGGGGATTCGAACCCCTGTGGCATGGATGAAAACCATGAATCCTAACCGTTAGATGAAGGGGCCAAGATTATGCAACAAAATATAAATGGTGACCCGTGATGGATTCGAACCATCGGCCCCCTCATTAAAAGTGAGATGCTCTACCGGCTGAGCTAACGGGTCACATTGTTTCCGATTTTGTAGATGTTCTACTTAAATTGGACTGGAATTATAGTGCAATTTATTTTATTTGTCAAGAGATTTTTGAATAAATTTTGAAATTTCTTTTAGTGCTACTTTTGCAGCTTGAATTTGAACCTCTTCTCTTGAACCACTAAAATTATATACAGCTACGATTTTATCGTTATTTGAGTCAGATAAACCAATTACTACTGTGCCTACTGGTTTGTTTTTTGTTCCTCCATTTGGACCTGCTATTCCTGAAATAGCTATAGCAAAATCTGCATCAAATTTCTTAATAACTCCATCTAACATCTCATTTACTACCTCACAACTAACTGCACCATACTTTTCTAAAGTTTCATTTTTTACATTTAATTCTTGATTTTTTATTTTATTGGAATAGGTAACAATACTTCCATTAAAAATATCTGATGAGCCAGAAATTTTTGTTATCATACTTGCAACTAATCCACCAGTACAAGATTCAGCAGTTGTTATAGTTTGTTTATTAGCTCTTAAAAGAGTTTGTAGCTTTATCATATCATTTTCATTAAAAATATCATTTTGCATTAATTAAATCCTTTTAAATTAGTTTAAAAGCGTATTCTATAGGTTTTATATTAAAAAAAGACAATCTTGCATGTATAATCTAGAAGAATTTTAAGAAGTATATATAATAAGATAAGAAAATTTTTCTTATCTTATATTATAATAGAAGAATATTATGCGATTTCTGGATCAGTAAAATCAGCTAAGAATTGATCTTCATAGAAAGTTTTTCCTAAATGAGCACAAACTTTTTTAATATCTCTTTCTGCATTTCCTAAACAAGAAGTTGCACCTGGAGATGGTGTCATATTAAATATAATTCCTTCAAGTTCAGTAATTGAAGCTTCACCAAGCATTAATTTTTTCTCAGTTTTATTTAAAACTTGAGGTCTAACTCCTCCAAATCCTTTTGCGTATTCAATATCATCTACACTTAAAGATGGAACGATTTTTCTAGCATCTTTAACAAATAGACCTTTATTAATACCTGGAACTTCAAATAAGAAGTTTTTAAATACATAATTTCTAATATCTGAATCTTTTAATAAATCCCAGAAAATTTTCATAATGCTTCCATCAAAATTCATAGTTTTTAAACATTGGAAGAATGATTTTCCACCTTTATATCTTTCAAGTACTAAAAGTGCAAGTGCAGTTGGTCCAAATCTTGTTTTTCCATTTTCTAAAATATCTGGATCACCATGAAGTGCTGCAAATGGTAATTTATCATTTTGTACCATATAAACTTTACCATTTAAGTATGTTCCATTCGTAATATAGAATGAACCAGCCATAGATAAAGAACCCATATGTTTTCCATAACCCATTTTATGTGCTAAGAATAAAGAGTGTGCTCCAGCATCAACAACTACGAAATCAGCTGTATAAACTGTACCATTAACTGTAGTTAATTTAAATTTACTTCCAACTTTTTCAATCTCTTCAACTTCTGAATTAAAGAATACATCAGTTGTTTTAGATGGATTTGCTTTTTGTCCAGCTTTTACTAATTCTTTTGTCATTTCTCCAAAATCAACAGTAGTATATTGGTCATTTGTTCCCATAGCTACGATTGGTTCTGGTCTATCTTTTGTTCTTTCTTTATCTGCATAAACTAATAAAGGCTCTTTTTCTCTTAAAGCTTCTTTATCCCATAATTCTAAATAAGGAAAAATTTCTTTAAATTTGTTATATCTATCAGTTATAAACTGAACTTCTTTTTCTCCAACTCCAAGAGCCATTTTTTGATGTTTAAACATAATTTTATCTTGTAAATTATATTCTAAACAGAACTTCTCAATCATTTTTGCAGTTCTTTTTGTGATTTTTGCTTTATCGAAAGTATAATTAGTTTCAATGTCTCCAACATGGATTGTTTGAGAGTTACTTGTTCCTTTTGAGTTTAAAGTTGCAAGATCTTCATATTTTTCAAGTAAACAAATGTTATTTACATCTGAATATTTTGCTAACTCAAAAAACAATGCTGCTCCTGAGATCCCTCCACCAATAATTACTACCTCATAGTGTTTTTCGTTCATTTATCTGTTCCTATGTTTTTGTGAAATATTGTGAGATAGTATCATATTAAATTTATATTTTAGTTAAAAGAATGGATAAATTTCTTAATAATATAGATAAAGTATAGATATTAGTAACATAACATTAATATAAAAATCATTTTATCACTTCTTTATAGTGTTGATAAATTTATTTTTAAATTAAATTAGATATAATCTATACCTTAATTATAAAAACTATAAATATTTTGAATATCAAAGGTGTGATGATGGATTATAAAGAGAGTTTACTGCTTCCAAAAACAGATTTTCCAATGAGAGGAAATCTTCCTCAAAATGAGCCTATTAAATATAAACAATGGGATGAGAAAAAAGTTTACGAAAAGATGAAACAAAATAGAGTAGGTTGTGAATCATTTACACTTCATGATGGACCTCCTTATGCAAATGGTAATATTCATATTGGACATGCATTAAATAAAATTTTAAAAGATATTATCAATAAATTTCATTATTTTGAAGGAAAATCAATTAGATATGTTCCAGGTTGGGATTGTCATGGTTTACCAATTGAGCAAAAAGTTGAAGAAAAAATTGGTGCAGAAAAGAAAAAAATACTCCCAAAATCAAAACTTAGACAATTATGTCGAGATCATGCAACTAAATTTGTTGATATTCAAAAAAGTGAATTTAAACAGTTAGGTGTTATTGCTGATTGGGAAAATCCTTATTTAACAATGGATTTTAAATTTGAAGCTAATATTTATAGAGAGTTATGTGCGATTGCAAAACAAGGTTTATTAATTCAAAGAAGTAAACCAGTTTATTGGTCTTGGGCAGCTCAAACTGCACTTGCTGAAGCTGAAGTTGAGTATGAAGATAAAACATCTCCATCAATTTATGTGGCGTTTAAACATGAAAATATAGATGCAAGTATTATTATTTGGACAACTACACCTTGGACATTACCTGCAAATACAGGAATTTCATTAAATGGTGAAGAAGAATACGTAAAAACAAGTGATAAATTTATAGTTGCTAAAAAATTATATAATACACTAATTGAGAATGAAGTAATCAAAGGTGAAATAGTTGAAACTATTAATCCAAAAGATTTAGAAAATACAAATGCTATAAATCCATTAAATGGTAGAACTTCTAAAATTGTTTTAGGTGAACATGTTATGATGGATTCAGGTTCAGGTGCAGTTCATACAGCTCCAGGACATGGAGAAGATGATTATAAAATCGGTTTAGTTTATGGTTTAGACGTAATTATGCCAGTTGATGCGTTTGGAAAATATGATGAAACAATAGTTAGGGAAAAGCTTTTTAGAGATACTGAAAAATATTTAGGTTTAAATGTATTTAAAGCAAATGAATTAATTTTAGAAGAGTTAGGTGATGCTTTATTAAAAAGAGTTGATATTAGACACTCTTATCCTCATTGTTGGAGAACACATACACCAATTATTTTTAGAGCGACAAAACAATGGTTTATTTCTATTGATGATAATTATGGAAAACAAAATAAAACATTAAGAGAAAATGCACTAAAAGTTGTTGAAGATTTAACTTTCTATCCTGAGTGGGGAAGAAATAGATTAAAAGCAATGTTAGAAGGAAGACCTGATTGGTGTATTTCAAGACAAAGAGATTGGGGTGTTCCAATTGCATTCTTTAGAAATAAAAAAACTGATGAGATTGTTTTTGATGAAAAAGTATTAAATTATACTGCAATGATTTTTGAACAAAAAGGTTGTGATGCTTGGTATGATTTAGAAATTTCAGAATTACTATATCCAGGAAGTGGTTTAAATCCAGATGATTTAGAAAAAACAACTGATATTTTAGATGTATGGTTTGACTCAGGTTCAACTCAAAATGCAGTTTTAAGATCTAGAAATTATGATGCTGGAACTTTCCCTGCGGATATGTATTTAGAGGGAAGTGATCAACATAGAGGTTGGTTCCAATCTTCTCTTTTAACAACTTTAGCTTCAAGTGAAATTGCTCCTTATAAATCAATTTTAACACATGGATTCACTGTTGATGAAAAAGGTGAAAAAATGTCAAAATCTAAAGGAAATGTTGTTGCTCCTGATAAAGTTTTAAAAGAGTATGGAAGTGAAATTCTAAGACTTTGGGTTGCTATGAGTGATTATCAATCTGATTTAAAAATTTCTGATAATATCTTAAAACAAAATGGTGAGTTATATAGAAAAATTAGAAATACTGCAAGATTTTTACTTGCAAATGTTTCTGATTTAGAAGAGATTGTATCAGTTGATAAAATGGGACCTTTAGACAAATGGGTTTTAAATAAAGCTAAAAAAGTATTTGACGAAATTGAAGCTTCATTTAATGTATATGAATTCTCAAAAGGTTTAAATAAATTAAACAATTTTTTAGTTGTTGATTTATCTGGAATTTATCTTGATGTTTGTAAAGATAGATTATATTGTGATGATAAAAATGATATTCACAGACTTGCATCTCAAAGTGCAATGGCATTAATAGCTAAAAAATTAATATCTACTATGGCTCCAATTTTGACTTATACAATGGATGAGTTATTAGAATATGCCCCAGCATTTTTAAAAGGTGATTGTGAAGATATTTTTGATTATAAAAAAGTTGAATTACCAAATGTTGAAGTGACTATTAATGAAGCAACTTTATTTGCTGCAAAAGAAAAATTCTCTGAAATAAAAGATGCATTAAGTAAAGAAAAAGTTATAAAATCTACACTTGAACTAATGATTTATACTAATTGTGAGGATATAATTGCATTAGATGAAGTAGAATCAAGTGATTGGTTCTTAGTTAGTCGTGTAACAAAAGATAAACAAAACTCTGATATACTAGGAAGTTTCCAAATAGATGGAAAAGATTTTGAAGTATATAAAGCAATTGAACATAAATGTCCAAGATGTTGGAAGTTCACAGCAGTTAAAGAAGAAACACTTTGTAATAGATGTGAAGAAGTTTTAAAATAGGAATGAAATGTTTCAAGAAGAAGTAACACTTACTTTTATATTCCAAACAATAGCAGTAATTTTAATAGTTACTGCTATTGGAATATATTTTGTAAAGAAAAAAGCAAAAGGGGTAAAATAAAATGATGCCATTTTCTGATGAAGACTTACGTGACCCTGTAAGTTCAATTATTAAAAACAAAATTTCCCCAATGCTAGCACGAGATGGTGGTGCAATCGAATTATTAGATATTAGAAATGCTAAAGTATTTGTACAACTAAAAGGTGCTTGCGTTGGCTGTAGTGCAAGTGGAAGTACATTAAAATATATAGTTGAAAAAGAGTTAAAAGCGGCTATTCATCCAGAATTGGAAATAGTTAATGTTCCAGCAGGTATGGAAAATAAATTAGAGGAATTTTAATGATAAATGAGAATAAATTATTAAATGAAGCAAACTCTTTTTTTACACAAAAAAAATTTGAAAAAGCTTTATTTTTATATTCACAATTATCATCAAATTTTCCACAAAATAAAGAATATCCAATATATGCGCTATTTTGTGATATTGCAACAGAAGATGAAGAGAAAGCAATTTCTCTTTATGATTATTTTTCTATTGTAAAAGATCAAAATTTAGAAGAAGCAATAAGATATGTTGAAGATGTTGTAAATGCTTATGATGGTGATATTGATAAAATGATGGAAGTATTAAAAGAGTTAAGTTCATCAACTATTGAGTCATTAGATGCAATTAGATATGACGATTTTAAAAAATTGATTGAATCACGAGGTTCTTTTAGAATTGCGTTTGAAGATATTATGTTTTCCACTAAAGTTGCAATTGAGAATAAAGATGATTTTTTTGATTTTGTAACAAAATTGATTGATAATGATTTTAATAGTACAGCATACACATATCTAGATGGATTTAATGAATATTTCTCTTATGATAAAGAGATAGAAAAATTATACAAAAAATTAGAAGAGAAAAAACTTGCAGTTAATCATAAATAATAGAGTTTACACAGATAACTCAAAAGAAGCAGATGAAAATTCTGTTTTTGTTGTTTCAAAACAAAATGAGAAATTTAAAGATAGTGCAATAGAAAATGGTTGTAAAGAAATTATTGATTCTAGTGAATTAAAAAATCATATAGATTTATCACCAATTAAGATTATTGGAATTACTGGAACAAATGGTAAGACAACAACAGCAGCTGCAATATATTCAATTTTATTAGATTTAGGATATAAGGTTGCTCTTCAAGGAACTCGTGGATTTTTTATAAATGATGAAAGGGTTGAAGATTATTCTTTAACAACTCCTGTTCAACTTGGAAATTTTGCCCATATTCAAAAAGCTATGCAAAATGGATGTGATTTTTTTGTAATGGAAGTAAGTTCTCATGCTATTGAGCAAAAAAGAATCGAAGGATTAGAGTTTGCTTTAAAAATCCATACTAATATCACACGAGATCATCTTGATTATCACAAAACAATAGAAGAGTACATAAATGTAAAAAACTCTTTTTTAAGTGATGAAACACCAAAACTTATAAATAAAGATGACCCAATTGTTAAATATAACTCAAAAAATGGTTTTGCTTATTCATTAGAAAATCCATCAACTTATAAAGTAACAGCCTATTCATTTAAAAATGGAACACATGTTATGTTTTCACACTTTGGTGAAATGCATTCATTTTCTTCAAATATGATGGGAATTTTTAATGTTTATAATCTAATGGCAGCTGTTGCAGCTGTTCATATTACAACACAAAAACCATTACCTGAAATTTGTGAAGCATTAGAGGGATTTGCTGGAGTTAGTGGAAGAATGGAAACAGTTTGTACTAATCCTTTAGCAATCGTTGATTTTGCTCATACTCCTGATGGAATGTTGGAAGTTTTAAAAAGTTTTAATGAAAAAGAGATAATTTGTGTATTTGGTGCAGGTGGAGATAGGGATAAATTAAAACGTCCATTGATGGGACAAGTTGCCGCGCAGTTTGCTAAACATATTATTGTAACTAGTGATAATCCAAGAACTGAAGACCCTGATATGATTATTGAAGATATTCTAAAAGGGATAAAAAATCATCCAAGTGTTCAAGTTGAAATCAATAGAAAAGAAGCAATAAAAAAAGCTATGGAAATGGCAAATGAAAATTCTGTTGTTTTAGTTCTTGGAAAAGGTGATGAAGCAACTCAAATTATATACGATAAAAAGTTTCCTTTTTCAGATAAAGAAGAGATTTTAAAACATATAAAATAAAGAATTATATCAAAGGTATTTCAATTGTAAATTGACTACCTTTGTATCTATTATCTAAATAATCAAAAGTCTCATTTTCAACAAAAATTTTCCCATTTAAATGTTTTACTACAATTTCATTACACATGTATAAACCGATTCCCGTCCCTTGTTTTGACTCTTTTGTTGTAAAATATGGTTCAAAAATTCTATCAATTATGTGTTCATCAATTCCACCAGCATTATCTTTTATTTTTATTACAATTTTATTTTCAAATTTTTCAGTTTCAAAAAAGATAAATTTATCATAATTTTTGTTTTCAAAGGCATCTATTGAATTATTTATAATGTTCATAAAAACTTGAATCATTTCTCTTTCATAGCTTTCAAATTCAATATCAAAACTGTTTTTTACAATAGTTATCTCTTTATTTTTTAATCTAGTAAGAATAAGTTTTAATGTCTTTTTCAATAAATCATCTAAATTGATTAAACTTTTAATCTTACTCTTTTTGAAAAAATCTCTAAAATCTTCTATTGTATTTGATAAATATTGGGCATTTTCATTTATACAATCAAGAGCTTTTATTTCTGAATCATCATCTAACATTCCCAGCTCTTTTTGTATTTTTATACCAGTTGCAGAAGTTGAAATAATAGACAATGGTTGTCTCCATTGATGGGCAATATTTGCAATCATTTCTCCCATTGAAGCTAATTTTGATTGTTGAATTAAAAGTAGTTCATTCTCTTTCAATTTATTTTGATTGTTTATTTGATTAGTTATGTCTTGAATAACTCCAAGCACTCCTATTACATTATCATTTTCATCTAATAAAGGTACTTTTGAAGTATTTAATATTCTAATATCATCATTTTTTGCACTAATAGTTTCTGTATAATTTAATTTAGGTTTTTTATTTGTCATTACATATTCATCATCACTCATAAAATCTTTATTTTCTACAATATTAAAATCAGAATCTTTTTTACCTAATAACTCTTTTTCATCTTTTAAATTCATTAAATCTAGAAATAGTTTATTTGAGCCTCTGTAAATTCCATTTCTATCTTTCCAAAATATTATAATAGGTGCATTTTCTATTATATTTTCTAAGATATTATTTGTGTTAGCAAGTTTATCTTTTTCTTTTTGAAGATTAATAAAAAATTGTTTTGATAATAGATAAAGTAAAATAGAAGAGAATGTTACAAAAAATAGACCTTTGATAGTTTGAATAAATTGAAGTTTTATAGGGTCTTTGATTATAAAATTTATAGTACTATCAGAAAAATAAATCCAAAGAAGACTAAAAATCAGATATATTATAGAGATTTTAAAAGCCGAAGAGGTATTTTTTATCATATTTATTCCTTAATAAAGGATATTATATCATAAATATAAATACCACTTCTAATGTTTTTCTAGAGATAATTTACACAGCACCCATTAAAGATTTTTTTGTATTACCCATTAATGCTTTCATTTCATCATAAGTTTTGTCAACTGCTTCAACACTCATAGTTGCTAGTTCATCATAAATTTTTTCTAATTTTTCTTCATTAGATAGTTTTTTTAATTCACCTTTTTCTAATGAAAGATAATCTAAAACTTCATTCCAAACTGAGCTTTCATCTAACATAAAAGCAGCAAATTTTACACCTTGATATTCAAAAACACCATTAGCATCTAAATCAATTACATATAATAAATTCACAGAATCAGCATCGAAAAAATCTTTATATTTTTCAAAGAATTGTTCAAAGTATCCAAAAGTTTCTAATTCACATGCGAAAAATTTAATTTTGTCATTTTCACTGATCATAATAACTTGTCTAGCCTGTGCTTTTGGAGGCATAACTTTAGTTTCTGAAAGTTTTTTACCTTCTTGGATTATTAATGCTCCTCTATATCCAAATAGAGTACTATTAATGTTTCTTGAGAATGAAGGTTGCCATTCTAAGTTGTTTTCTTTAATAAATTCAATTGGTGTCATTGAGATTCCTTTTTTATTTTTTTTATATACAATTTCTATTCCTTTTATTAATGTGATAACAATTTTATTTGAATTAGATTAATATATTTATTTGTATAGATTAAAGAAGAATTAATCTTGTTTTAAATATAATCGCAACTCTAATTTTAAATTAGAACCTCACATGTATCAATCCTTGTATGGGTTGTGACGAGAGAAATCTTGACATTAAGGGATACAGAGGCTAAACCCAAATTACAAAAAATATAATTCAAGGAGAATTACTCATGGTTACAATGAAAGACCTATTAGAGTGTGGTGTACACTTCGGACACCAAACAAGAAGATGGAATCCAAAAATGAAAAAATTCATTTTCGGTGTTAGAAAAAATATCTATATTATAGATTTACAAAAAACATTAAGATATTTCAGATATACATATAATGTTGTTAAAGATAGAGCTGCAACTGGTCAAACAATGATCTTTGTTGGTACAAAAAAACAAGCTAGTGAAGCTATTAAAAAAGCTGCTATTTCTTGTGGTATGCCATACGTTAACCACAGATGGTTAGGTGGTATGTTAACTAACTTTGGAACAATCAAAAAATCAATTAGAAAATTAGAAATTATTAAAAAAATGAGAGAAGAAGGTCAATTAGATCTTTTAACTAAAAAAGAAGCTTTAATGCTTTCTAGAAAAGAAGAAAAATTAGAATTATACCTTGGTGGTATCAAAGAAATGCACAAACTTCCAGATATGATGTTTGTTCTTGATGCTGTTAAAGAAAAAATTGCTATTCAAGAAGCTAGAAGATTAGGAATCACTGTTGTTGCTCCTTTAGATACTAACTGTGACCCAGATGTTGTAGATTTACCAATTCCTGGAAATGATGATGCAATTAGATCTATTCACTTATTCTGTAACGAAATGGCTGCAGCAATGAATGAAGGAAAAGCTGTATTAGCTGATGATATTGGTGGTGATGTTGAACCTGTATCACAAGAAGAGACTGAAGCGTTAATAGCTGAAGCTGTTTCTGAAGGTGAAGATGAATTTTTAGAAACTGAGGAAGCGTAATTATGGCAGGTGCAACTCCACAATTAATTAAAGAACTAAGAGAAATGACTGGTGCAGGTATGCTTGATTGCAAAAATGCACTAAACGAAACTAATGGTGATTTAGAAAAAGCTGTTCAAGCTCTAAGAGAAGCTGGATTAGGAAAAGCTGCGAAAAAAGCTGGAAATGTTGCTGCTGAAGGTTTAATTGCTGTTTTAGTTAATTCAGACAATACTAAAGCTACAATGTTAGAGTTAAATTCTCAAACAGACTTTGTTGCAAAAAATGAAAACTTCATTAACATCACAAAAGAAATTACTTCTTTTGCACAAAATAATGGAATTGAAGATGCTGCTGCATTAGCTGCTTCTTCAATCAATGGGCAAGATTTCCCAACATATTTAAATGAAAAAATTGCAACAATTGGTGAAAATTTAGTTGCAAGAAAATTAACTACTGTAACTGGTCAAGTTGTAAATGCTTATGTTCATGCAACAGGTAGAGTTGGAGTTTTATTAGCTGCAACTTGTGATGAAGCTGCAAAAGAAAAAACAGCTGCATTATTAAGAAACATTGCAATGCACGCATCTGCGATGAAACCAACAGTTATTTCTTATACTGATTTAGATCCTGCTTTTGTAGAATCTGAGAATAGAGCGATTGTTGCTGAAATTATTGCAGAAAATGATGAATTAAAAAGATTAGGGAAACCTTTAAAGAAAATTCCAGAGTTTGTTTCTAAATCTCAATTAACAGAAGTTGCTATTGCAAATGCAAAAGCAAGATTTGAAGAAGAATTAAAAGCAGCTGGTAAACCAGAAAAAATTTGGGCAAATATTATTCCTGGACAAATTGAGAGATATATCACTGATAATACTCAATTAGATGGTAGATTTGCACTTTTATCTCAAGCTTATGTAATGGACGACAAAAAAACTGTAGAGCAAGCAATTGCTGAAGTTGATGCTTCTATTAAAATTACTGAGTACATTAGATTTGAACTTGGTGAAGGTATTGAGAAAAAAGAAGAAGATTTCGCAGCTGAAGTTGCAAAACAAATGGGAAAATAATCATAGTTTAACAACTATGTATAAATAAAAAAGGAAATATGTAATGGGTGAAGCTAATAAAATGGATGCACTCATTGCAGATGACCTTTTACTTCAAGCTAAAAATTTATCTCATAAATTTGATTATGAGCTTTTTAATGATATTAATTTATCTCTTCATAAAAAAGAATCAATTGCAATTATAGGTACAAGTGGAAGTGGAAAATCTACACTTTTAAATATTTTATCTTCTCTTTTAAAACCATCAGTTGGTAGTGTTGTTTTTAAAAGTAAAGATATTTATTCCTTAAAACAGAATCAATTATTAAAAATAAGAAGAGAAGATTTTGGTATAATATTTCAAGCACACTATCTATTTCGAGGATTTTCTGCAATTGAAAATCTTGAAATAGCTACACTTTTAAGTGGTGAAAATATTGACAAAAATCTGTTAAAAGAGTTAAATATTGATTATGTTATAAATCAAGGTGTTGGTGAATTAAGTGGTGGTCAACAACAAAGGCTTTCAATTGCAAGAGTTATGACTAAAAAACCAAGAATCATATTTGCTGATGAACCAACAGGAAATTTAGATAAAGATACTGCTAATATTGTTATGAATACTATATTTAATTATATAAAAAATAATGATGCAGGATTAATACTTGTAACCCATGAACATGAATTAGCAATGAGATGTGATAAGGTTTATAAGTTAGAAGATTTAATATTGCAGGAGATAAAGTGACTATATTATTAATATGTGATGCTGGAATAATTGAACATATTTTTACTTTAGTTTGTAAACGATTGCATATAACTTTAACAATTCAAAAAACAAATAGTGTAAATGATAAATATGATTTGATTATTATTGATCAAAGTTTTATAGATGATAAATTTAATACAATAAAACAATTTTCAAGAAAATTAGGTGCTATTAGTTCAGAAGAACTTCCTTTTGATAAATCTAGAGATTTTATCATTCCAAGACCATTTTTACCTACAAAATTAGAAGCTATATTAACTGAACAAATAGAGATAATAAAAGAAGATAAAGAGAATGAAAAGAATAGTTCTTCTAAATCATTTAATAATCCATATGTAGAAGATGAAGATGTAATTATTCCAATTACTACAAAATATATTGAATCATTGGATAATTTAGAAGATAATGATTTTGATGAAGACGAATTTTTTAGTGAAAATGATGAAAGTATAGTTGATCCAACATCACTAAATAGCGGTGGAATTTTAGATCATAGTGAATTGAGTAAAATAAATAATATTTTACGAGAAGATAATATTCAAAATGAAATAAATCTAGAAAAAAGTGATTGGAAAGATATTGCTGCAATTATTGATGATGCCTTAGATGAAGTAAAAGAGTATGAATTTGATTTAACTCAAACACCAATTAAGCCATATAATTTGGTTTTGAGTAATTTTCATATTAATGAATTACGACCATTATTAGAAAAATTTGACCAAACTGTAATAGATAGGCTTTCAAGCGGTGAGAGTGTTGATGTTAGATTAAGTTTAAAGGGATAAGTTTTGATTAACGACAAAAAAGGTGCTATTTTAATACTTTCAGGGCCTAGTGGTTGTGGTAAATCTACACTGTTAAAAGAAGTTTATAAAGACATTGATGATTATTATTTCTCTATTTCAACAACTACAAGAGCTCCAAGAGTTGGTGAAACAAATGGAGTTGACTATTTTTTCGTAACAAAAGAAGAGTTTGAAAAAGATATAGAAAATGGTGATTTTCTTGAATATGCAAAAGTTCATGATAACTATTATGGAACTTCGTTAAAACCTATTAATAAAGCTTTAGAAGAGGGTAAATTAGTTATTTTTGATATAGATGTTCAAGGACATGAAATTGTACGAAACAAACTAAATTCTATTGTAACATCTGTTTTTATAACAACACCGTCTTTAGAAGTTTTAGAAACAAGATTAAATAGTAGAAATACAGATAGTCTTGAAATTATTGAAAAAAGAATTAAAAATGCAAAAGGTGAGGTTGAGTATTTCCAAGATTATGATTATCTAATAATCAATGATGATCTACAAACAGCAGCAAAACAATTAGTTTGTATTGCAAATATCACGAGAATAAAAAGTACACTTTTTGAGAAGAACAGCATTGTATCAAGTTGGTTAAATTAACCTTACTTGATAGAATCGTAACTAAGAGGTTTATCGAAGTAGTAACCTTGGCAGTAATCTATATTTAACTCTTTAATTTTATTATAAATATCTTCATCTGATACATATTCTGCAACTGTTTTTACTTTAAACTCTTTTGAGAAATTTGCAATTGTATTTACAATTATCTCTAAATCTTTTGAACTATTTATTCTTTCAATTAATGAGCCATCAATTTTAACAAAATCAATATCTAATAAAGTTAATAGATTAAAGTTTGAATAACCAGCACCAAAATCATCAACTCCAACGATACAATTAAATTTTTTTATTTCAGCAATAAATTTTGCAACTTCATTAAAGTCTGAAATCTCTTCAGATTCAAGTATTTCAAATTCTAAGAATTCAGTGAAATCTTTATTTTTTTCAAGTATTTCATAAATAAATGCTGTTGTCTCTTCATTTGCAATGTCATCAAATGAGATATTTACAGAAACTCTTTTATTTTTATTTTTAATCAATTTAAATGCATCTTGAATAACAATTTTTATAATGTTTGGATAAAGTTTAGTTTTCTTAGCAACATTAATAAAATGAAAAGGAGCTATTTCAACACCTTCTTTTGTTATATATCTAATAAGTGCTTCATATTTGTGAATTTCTTTTGTTTTTGTATCAACAATAGGTTGAAAATATGCTTGGAATAGATTTTCTCTAAATCCAATTTTTAATTGTTTTACCCATTTTATATTTTCTTCAAAAGATTGCTGAATTTTAAAAGATTCATTATAAATCATAATTCTTTGAAGTTTTGTTCTTGCATAATTAATTACCCTTTGTGAGTATTTAAATGCCCTTGCTCCATCACCTTGTGCAATTCCAATTGTTATATTTATATCTATTTCATCTTCATCAATAAGTAATGATTCTTTTTCAATTTTATCTGCAAAAGTTTTACAAAGATTATAAAACTCATTTACATCTTGATTGTTCTTTTTAGAAACTATTGTGAATTTATCAGCTTCAATTCTATAAACTACATAATCATCTTCATTAAAAAAATGTTTTAGTTTATTTGCTAATTCGAATAAAATTGTATCTCCAATTTTTTCACCAAAAAGGTCATTTATTGTAGAAAATTCATCAACATCTAATAAAGCCATTAAATCTATATGATTTTCATCTAAATCTTTTTTTAATTTGTTTCTATTCGGTAGATTCGTTAATTTATCAGTATATAAATCTTTTAGTTCATGATAAATCAAAGATTGTGACATTACTTGTAAAAGTTTTGCAATATCAATTGGTTTTAAAACATATTTATCAATTCCAATATCAATAGCTTCAAGTAAATACTCTTTATTTGAAAATGCAGTTGCAACAATAATAGGAATATTTAGATTAATCTTTTTTATCTCTTTTACCATATCTAAACCATTTAGAATAGGCATATTAACATCTGTAATAATTAAATCTATTTCATTTTCATGTTCTTTAAAAAGCTCTAAACCTTCTTGTCCATTTTGTGCTACATATTGTTTTTTAGTAAAGCCTTTTAAAATTTGATGAGTAACTTCTCTTAAATCCTTTTCATCTTCGGCATATAAAATAGTTATATTTTTTAGTATTGAAATGTTGTTTATCATTATTAAGATTCTCTCCAAAGTTATTAAGATATAATATCATAATAAACCATAATATCTAAATAATCGAATGTTTAGTTTTTTTAGAATGTAGTAGGAGTCTTTTTGTCAAAAATCAAATGTAATCATTGCCATTTAGAATTTAGTGAAAATGTAATGATAAAAGAGAATGATTTAAATTTTTGTTGTAAAGGGTGTCAAGGGGTTTATCATATTTTGAAAGATGATGGACTTGATTCTTTTTATGATAAGTTAGGAAATAAAACAATTGCTCCACCTTTAAAAATTGCAAATGATGATATTAGTAAGTTTGATTCTAAAAACTTTTTAGATAATTATGTAAGTACTACAAAAGATGGATTTTCTCAAATTGATTTAATTATAGAGGGAATTCATTGTGCAGCTTGTGTTTGGTTAAATGAAAAAGTTTTATATGAAACAAAAGGAATAATTGAAGCAAATATAAATTTTACTTCGAATAAAGCCAGAATAGTTTGGGATGAAGATAAATTAAAACTTTCAGAGATTATTTTAAAAATTAGAGCAATTGGTTATAACGCTTATGCTTATGATTCAAGCGTTGCAGATGAACAAGCATCAAAGGCAAAAAGAGACTATTTTATTCGTATGATGGTTGCAGTAATTGCAAGTATGAATATCATGATGTTAAGTGTTGCTAAATATACTGGATTTTTTACTGGAATTTCTGAAGAAGTAAAAAATATGATTCATATTGGTGAATTTTTACTTTCAACACCAGTTCTATTTTATAGTGGTTGGATTTTCTTTAAAGGTGGGTATTACGGATTAAAAAATCGTATGGTAAATATGGATTTTTTAGTGGCTTCTGGTTCAACTTTAACTTATGTTTATTCAATGTTTATTCTTTTTGGAGCAAAAGGCGAGAGTTATTTTGACTCAGTTGCTATGATTATCACTTTTGTTTTAGTTGGAAAATATTTAGAAGTAATTGGTAAAAAATCAGCTGTAGATACATTGGATAAAATTAAATCAAGTTTGCCACTTGAAGCTGTTGTTATTGAAAATAACACTAAAAAAACTGTTGCACTTAATAGTATAAAATTAGGTGATATTATTGAAATAAAAGCTGGTGAAAAAGTTCCAGTTGATGGAATAATAACAAAAGGTGAAGGTTTTTTTGATGAATCAACACTTACAGGAGAATCAATTCCTGTATACAAAAAGATTGGTGATACAGTATTTAGTGGAACAATAAATAGCAATGCACTAATAGAATTTGAAGTTACAAAAGATTTTAGAAATTCTACGTTTTCTTCTATTGTTACACTATTGGAAGACTCTTTAAATTCAAAACCAAAAATACAGACAAAAGCAGCAGAAATTTCAAAATATTTTACAGTTACAATTTTGTCTTTAGCAACAATTACATTTTTAGTTTGGTATTTTTTTGGAGTAGATTTAGGTTTTAATTATTCAGGTGCAAATCATTTTGAAAAATCATTTATTGTAGCTGTTTCTGTTATCGTAATTGCTTGTCCTTGTGCTTTAGCTCTTGCAACTCCAATGGCTAGTTTAGTGGGAATCTCTGAACTTGCAAAAAAAGGGCTTTTATTTAAAGAAGCAAAATTCATTGAGTCCTTAGCTGTTGCAAATACAGTTGTTTTTGATAAAACAGGAACATTGACTAAAGGTGAATTAACTGTTGTAAAAATGAGAATTTTAGATGACAATATTCATAAATTAAATCTTTTATACTCTTTATTATCAGCTTCAACACATCCTGTGAGTTGTTCAATAAAAAAATATTTAGAAACAAAATATGAATTAAAAGAAAAAAAATTAGACAATGTAAAAAACATTGAAGCAAAAGGTATGAGAGCAACTTATACAAATATAGATGGAAAATCTTTTGAACTTTTAGGTGGAAATGTAGAACTTTTAAAAGAAAATGAAATTTATTATAAATTTGATTCAAATAAAACAGTTTATTTATTTGCTATAAATAAAAGAGTAATTGCAAGTTTTGAACTTGAAGATGAAATAAAAGATAATGCAAAAGATTTAGTAGATTTCTTACAAGATAAAAACATTGAAGTTGTGATGTTAACAGGTGATAATGAAAATGTTGCTTCAAATATTGCTAAACAATTAGGAATTAAAAAATATTTCTCTTTTCAAACACCAGTTTCAAAAGCAAATTATATAAAAGAGTTAAAAAAAGAAAATAAAGTTGTTGTAATGGTTGGTGATGGTGTAAATGATAGTGTTGCTTTAAGTAATGCAGATGTTGCAATTGCTATGGGAAATTCAGCAGATGTTTCTTTGGCAATTTCTGATATAGTATTATTAAATTCATCTTTAAACTCTTTGAAAGATGCATTTATTATTTCAAGAAAAACGTATAAATTTATAAAACAAAATTTAACACTTTCTTTGATTTATAACACAATTACAATTCCTTTAGCAATGGCTGGACTTGTAATACCATTATTTGCAGCGCTTTCAATGAGTTTAAGTTCATTGATGGTTGTATTAAATTCACTTAGAATAAAAATGAAATAAAAGCTAGGAATAAAAATGATAAATGATACACTTTTTTTTATGTTAATTGTAGGAATTATAATCTCAGCAGGAATGTTGTTTATTTTTATTTGGGCTGCTAAAACAGGGCAATTTGATGATTCTAATAAAATTGTAAATGGACTGTTATTTGACAGCGTTGAAGATTTAAATGATGCTATAAACAAAGAAAAAAGTTTGAAAGCTGCAAAAGCAGAAAAATTAGAAAGTGAAAAAGAGAAGTTAAAAAAAGAGGACAACTAGTCAATTTTCATTGACTAGTTTGAAAAATTATTTCATTGCCGCAATTTGTTTTGCGATGTCAGCGATGTCAGCATCACTTAATTTAGCAGCTTGACCTTTCATAACAGCACCCATACCGTAAGTATTAAGTGTACCAGCTTTATAACCATTTAATGCAGCAACAGTTTTTGCTTCATCCCAACCTTTAACGATTCCAGATTTACCTAATGCAGCTTTTTCAAAGCTAGCACCATGACATGTAGCACATGCAGCAGTTGAAGCAGCTGATAAAGAAGCAGCTGTAGCAGCAGCAAAGATTGCAGATAATACGATTTTTTTCATTTTTTCTCCTTAAATTTTAGAAAAAATATTTTAGCTTTTTTTTCTTTTTTTATGCTTAATATTTTAACTTACAAGTAGAATTGTTTCTGATAATTGTAGATATTTTGTGAAGTTGGAAAAGTTTTTTATTTTGGGAAGATAAAGGCACTTTTTTATATAGTATGTTTTTTAAAAAGGTGTAAAATTGGACAAAAAAAGAGTTTTAGATATAAAAAATTTAAATTTTTATTATAAAAAAGAGAATCCTATTTACAAAGATTTTTCTTTAGAATTAAGTCAGGGTGAATTAATAACTATTTTTGGAAAAAGTGGAACAGGAAAAACTACACTATTTGAGCTTATTTTAGGAAGTTTAAAACCAATAAGTGGAACCATAGAAAAATCAAACATAGCTATGATATTTCAAGACCCATATAACTCTTTTCATCCAACTTATTCGATAATTGAACAAATAAAAGATATTGTAGGAGTTATTTCTCAAAAAGAGTTAGATGAATTTTTAATAAATTTAACATTAGAAAAAGAGATTTTAGATAAAAAACCACATGAATTAAGTGGAGGGCAACTTCAAAGATGTTCGATTTTAAGAGCACTTTTGATGAAACCAGATTTACTTTTAGTTGATGAACCAACATCAGCTTTAGATAATATAATAGCATATGATGTGATGAAACTATTAATTACACTTTTAGACAAATGTGCTATTTTACTAATAACACACGATTTAGATATGGCTTCGTGGTGCAGTGATAAAATTATAAGGTTAGAAGAGAATGCAAGAAAATAAAAAAGCGTTAGTATTACTAAATATGGGTGGAGCCAGAAATAAGGCTGAATTAAAAATGTTTTTAACAAATATGTTTAATGATAAAAATATTTTAACTATAAAAAATCCATTAATAAGAAAAATGATTGCATATTTTATAGTTACAAAACGATTAGATAGTGCATGGGAAAATTATGAACATATAGGAAATGCATCACCTATTAATCCATTAACTGAAAAGTTAGTAGAAAAATGTAATGAAAAAATTGAAGATTTTAAAACTTATCAAGTGATGCGTTATACGCCACCTTTTGCACAAGATGTGATAAAACAGATGTTAGATGATGGAATAAATGAAATAGTATTATTGCCTTTATATCCTCAATATTCGACAACTACTACAAAATCTTCTATTGAAGATTTTATAGATTATTTACCTTATACTTTTGGTAAAAATATCAGATATATTGAAACTTTTTATAAAAATGAAAAATTTAATGAATGTATTATAAATGAAATTATTTCAAATGTAGAAGATGAAAGTGAATATAATTTAATATTTTCAGCGCATGGGCTTCCTCAAAAAATAGTTGATGCAGGTGATCCTTATGAGCAACAAATGATTGAACATGTTAAAATTTTAAGTGAAAAACTTGAACTAAAAGGAAAAAACTTTAAATCAATAAATTTAGCATATCAATCAAAAGTTGGACCTCTAAAATGGTTAGAACCATCACTTGAAGATATGTTAAAAAACTTTAAAGAGCAAAAAGTAATCATTTATCCAATTGCATTTATAGTTGATAATTCTGAAACAGATTTTGAGCTTGATATTGAGTATAGAGAAATTGCACATGAGTTAGAAATTAGTGAATATAAAGTATGTCGTTGTGTAAATGATAGTGATGAATTTGTTGAAGCAATAAAGGATATTATTAAAAACTAAGGAGTTAATATGGAAAATCAGGTTTTATTGGATATAACAAAAAAATCTATTGAAAAGAAGTTTGATTCAAATATAAAGATTGATAAAACAAAACTTTTAACTGATTTTCCAGAATTAAAAGAAAATGGTGCAACTTTTGTTACTTTGACTCTTGATGGACAACTAAGAGGTTGTATTGGAAGTTTACAAGCTTATAGACCACTTTTAGATGATTTGATTTCAAATGCAAATGCAGCTGCTTTTGAAGACCCAAGATTTTATGAATTAACGCCCTTAGAGTTTAAAAAAGTGAAAATTGAAATCTCTATTTTAACAACGCCAGTTGAAGTAATTTATACAAATATAGAAGATTTAAAATCAAAAATAAAACCAAATATCCATGGGGTTATTTTACAAAAAGATGGAAGAAGAAGTACTTTTTTGCCACAAGTTTGGGAACAACTTCCAACTTTTGAAGAGTTTTTTTCACATCTTTGTTATAAAGGAAGTTTTGAAGTAAATTGTTTGGAGTTTCATCCTCAAATCTTTACTTATGAAGTTAAGAAGATAAAATGAAATTTTACAAACAAGAAAAAGAGCGGTTAGTTTGCCTTTTATGCTCTTATTATTGTAAATTAAAAGTAGGGCAAACAGGAGTTTGTAGCGTAAATAAAAATATTGGTGAAAAAATTGAGTGTTTAGTTTATGGATATTTGAGTGCTTTAAATATTGACCCGATTGAGAAAAAACCTCTTTATCATTTTTTACCTTCATCAAAATCTCTCTCTTTAGGAACAGTTGGTTGTAATTTTAGATGTTCATTTTGTCAAAACTGGCAAATATCTCAAACATCAAATATAAATAAAAACAACTATTTTAGTGTTGAGAAAATAGTAAATCTTGCAAGAGAAAAAAAATGTGAATCAATTTCATATACCTATAATGAACCAACAATTTTTTATCCATTTGCTAAAGATATAGCTTTAAAGGCAAAAGAGTTTGGACTAAAATCTGTTTTTGTTTCAAATGGTTTTGAAAGTAGTGAAGTAATAGCTGATATGAAAGGTGTTATTGATGCAGCTAATATTGATTTGAAATCTTTTGATAAAAACTATTATAAAAAATCTTTAGGTGGTGATTTAAAAGTTGTTTGTGATAATTTAATAAACATTAAAAAGAATGACATTCATTTAGAAATTACAACTTTGATAGTTCCCACAATTAATGATTCAAAAGTTGAATTAGAAAATATAGTTAAATTTATAAAAGAAAATTTGGGAGTAAATGTTCCTTGGCATATTAGTGCCTTTCATCCTGCTTATAAAGAACAAAATTTAGAGCGAACAACAGATGAAACTCTACAAATGGCATTTGATATTGCAAAAGGTCATGGATTAAACTATGTTTATATGGGAAATAGCAGTTTTGAAAATGACACCGTTTGCAAAAATTGTGGAGAAGTTTTAATAAGAAGAGAATATTTTAATGTTTTAGAAAACAAGGTTGTTGACGGATGTTGTTCAAAATGTAAAACAAAACTTGATGGAGTTTTCAAATGAGTATTAGAAAAGCAGTTGTAAGTGGAAGTTTTTATCCACAAAAAAAAGAAGAGATTTTAAAATATATAAATCATTTTAATAGTGTTAAAACAAATGATGAAAGTTTTGATGATATAAAAGCTATTATTGTTCCCCACGCTGGATATATTTATAGTGGATTTACTGCAAATATGGCTTACAAGTTAGTTTCAGCTTCAAAAAAAGATATAAAAAGAGTTATTGTTATTGGGCCATCACATAGAGCTTATTTAAAAGGAGCAAGTGTTGCTTTGTATGACGAGTATGAAACTCCCCTTGGAAATCTAAAAATTGATAAAGAGTTTTCTCAAAATCTAATAGATAAATATGATTTTTTAGATTTTAATATTGAATGTGAATTTGAGCATTCAACTGAAACCCAAGCTCCATTTATAAAACACTATTTTGGAGATGTTCAATTAGTTGAGTTAGTTTACGGAGAAGTTGATTATAAAGATTTATCAAAAGTTATTGATGAGGTTTTAAAAGATAAGTCTAATTTTGTAGTAATTAGCACAGATTTAAGTCATTTTTATACCCTTGAAGAAGCGCAAAAACTTGATAATATCTGCTTAGAAGCAATAAATAAAAAAGATTTAAAACTTTTTGATTATTGTGAAGCTTGTGGAAAAACAGGAGTTAAAGCAATAATTAATTGGGCAATAAAAAATGATTATGAAACTAAAATATTGAATTATTGCACAAGTGCCGATGTAACAAAAGATAAAAGTAGGGTTGTTGGATATACTTCAGCTCTTATTGGAGTTTAGATGTTTATATTTAAAAAAATTGTTTCAGCTTTTTTGTTGCCAATTCCAATTGGTCTTTTTTTACTTCTTATAGCTTTTATTTATTTGATGTTTAATTCATACAAAAAAGCGAAAATATTTTTATTTTTAGGACTTAGTTGGTTTTTAATATTTTCATTTCAACCATTTTCAAATGCTCTTTTAGCTCCACTTGAAAATTCACATCCAGCTTTATTACAAACACCAAAGGTAAACTATATTTTAGTTTTAGGAAGTGGACATAAAACAAATGAGAGTTTAAGTATCACTTCTCAGGTAAAAATGGTTGGAGTAAATAGATTAGTTGAGGGAATTAAACATTATAGAAATCTTAAAAATGCAAAATTAATTCTTTCAGGATATGGCTCAAACGATGAAAATTCTCACGCTTTTATGCAAGAGAGATTGGCTATTTCTTTGGGTGTGAAACAAGAAGATATTATCAGACTTGATACTACAAAAGATACAAAAGAAGAAGCAGTTGAAACAAAAAAAATAGTTGGAACAGAACCTTTGATTTTAGTTACTTCAGCTTCTCATATGAAAAGGTCAGTTTTATTATTTGAAAAAGAGGGCTTACATGTGATTGCAAGTCCTACAAATCATTTAGCTTATGAAGATGATTCTTATTCAGCATATTTTTCTGGAAAAAATATCAGAAATAGTGAAACAGCAATTCATGAATATTTAGGATTAGCTTATTCTTGGTTAAGAAATGAAATTTGAGATTAGATTTATCTAATCTTTGATACTATTGCAACAAAGTTGCAAGTAAAGGTTTTTTAGTGGAATTAATAAATATTAGTAATTTATTTTACAAATATAATAAAACAGATGTATTAGAAGATATAAATTTATCAATAAAAGATGATGATTTTTTAGCAATTATTGGACCAAATGGTGGAGGAAAATCTACTTTATTAAAACTAATTTTAGGATTACTTACTCCACAAACTGGAAAAATTGATAAAAAAATAAAAAATAGTTTAATAGGATATGTACCTCAAAATACAAATTTAAATATAGATTTTCCAATCACAGCATTGGAAATTGTTTTAATGGGGCATATAAGTTCAAAAAGAAAATTATTTGGTTATTCAAAAGAAGATATTAATTGTGCGATGGACTCTTTAAAAAAAGTTAGTATGGCAGAATTTGCCAATTCAAAAATTGGTGATTTAAGTGGAGGTCAAAGACAAAGGGTTTTTATTGCCCGAGCACTTTGTTCAAATCCAAAAATCATGTTACTTGATGAACCAACTGCAAGTATTGATGTAAAAGGTCAAAGGGAGATTTATGAACTATTAAAAGAGCTTAATAAATCAATTTGTATAGTTGTAGTTAGTCATGATATTTCAGTTTTATTAAACTATGCAAAAAATGTTGCACACATAAATAAAAATTTAGTTTATCACTCTTTAGAAAATATTCAAAAAAATATAGATACACAAAAAAATGAGCATTTGTGTGAAGTTGAGCTTTTATCAGCTTTAGGAAAATCTCATGTTTGTTGTGAACACACTCATTAAAGGCAAAAGATGTTAGAAATATTACAATATGATTTTATTCAAAATGCCTTAATTGCAGGAGTTCTAATCTCAATAGCAGCAGGAATAATAGGTTCACTGGTTGTCGTAAATAAGATTACCTTTTTAACAGGTGGAATCGCTCACAGCTCTTATGGTGGAATTGGACTTGCTATTTATTTAGGAATTCCAGTACTTTTCGGAGCAACTGTTTTTGCTGTATTAACAGCTGTTATAATTGCAATAATTACATTAAAAAATAGAACACGAATTGATGCAATCATTGGTATGATGTGGGCAAGTGGAATGGCGATTGGTATTATATTTGTGGATTTAACACCTGGATATAATGTGGATTTGATGTCATATCTTTTTGGTTCAATCATTGCCGTTTCAAGGGATGATTTGATATATATGAGTGTTTTAGATGTTTTTATTATCTCAATAGTTGTCTTCTTTTATAAACAGATTTTGGCAGTTTCTTATGATAGTGAATTTGCAAGTTTAAGAGGTATAAATGTAAAGTTTTTTTATACCTTAATTTTGATTTTAGCAGCACTTTGTGTAGTGGCAGCTATTAAAGCGGTAGGATTGATTTTAGTAATCGCACTTTTGACAATTCCCACATATTTAGCCGAGAGTTTTGCATCAAGGCTTTCAAGTATGATGATACTTAGCTCTATTTTGGCTACGATTTTTACAATTTTAGGATTAATAGTTTCTTACTCTTATGATATTAGTTCAGGTGCTAGTATTATTTTAGTAGCAGTTGTTGTTTTAGCAATTGTGAAATTAATAAAAAGATAGTTATTTTCATTATTCCCAATGTTTAAGTTGGGAATAGATATTCAAATTCATCTAAAATTCATTTATAATTCATATTCCAATAGTATACTTTTTTATTATATTTTATATATTTCGTATGACATATAATAGATTTGATCGAAAGGAGATCAATTATGGTAGGAAGTATTCAGGGAATGAGTGGGGCTAGTGGTTATATGCCAAAAGTTTCATCAACTTCGCAAAGCAGTGATAATATTTTTAGTGCTATAGCAAGTAGTTCTACACAACAGACTCAACAAACTCAAAAAGCAAGTACAGCAATGAGTCCTGAAGAGTTACTTAAGATGTTAACTGAAAACACAAGTACACCAATGAGTAATCTATCTTCAAATGAACTTTTATCTCTACTTCAAAATGGTGCTCAAACAAATAATTCAAATAATTCTAATAGTTTGATGAATGATATTTTGTCTGCGTATTCAAGTGATTCTAACGATAAAAAAAGTTATTCTGCAATGGCATAAAATTGTTTATCTTTAAATTTGAAGCATTTACAACACCTTGTGAGCTACACATTGATACAGAAAATGAGATTTTTGCTCAATATGTAGCTCATATTATTTCTTTAGAAGCAAAACGATTAGAGCAAAAATATGGCTTCTTTTTAGAAAATTCTGAACTTTACAAAATAAATCATAGAACAAGTAATAATGTTTTATTGGATGAAGAATTTACTTCATTGGTGAAACTGGCACTTTTTTATTATGATAAAACATTAGGTGCTTTTGATGTTACTCTTGATGGCACAATTAAACTTGAAGAAAATCAATTGATATTTTCAAATGACAACACAAAAATAGATTTTGGTGGATTAGTAAAAGAGTATGCAGTAGATATATCAATTGCAATACTAAAATATTATAAAATAAAATCTGCTTTAGTTAATTTTGGAGGAGATTTAGCTGCTATTGGAACTAACAATGCAGAAAAATGGAATATAGGAATAGAAGATCCAAATAATGAAAATCAAATTATTGAAACTATACAAATGGATAATAATTCACTTTGTTCTTCAGGACACTCAAAAAGATATAAAGAGATAAATAATAAGAAAATTTCTCACATAATAGTAAAAGAAAAAAACAATTATCAACAAATAAGTATTATGGCACCAACAACTGTAGATGCAGGAGTATGGAGTACTGCATTATTATCAAAACCTTCTTTAATTCCACCTTCTCATATTAAAATAGTTAAAAAAGTTTAATACTTCTGTATATAGAGAAAAAGGGGAAGAAAATAGCTAAAAAGGATTATTTGGCTATAATCCACAATAAAACAAAAAAAAGAAACGGAAAAACCAAAATGAGTGAAAAACAAATAAACGAACATATCTATGTGGGCGAGTTAAATACTCTTGCAGTTAATAGAGTTAGTGAACCTGGAATCTATCTAATTAGTGATGACCAAACAGAGGTTTTACTTCCAAATGCTTATGTTACAAAGTCTATGGAAATAGGCAGTTTTCTTGATGTATTTATATATACTGATAGTGAAGACAGACTTGTTGCAACTACACTAAAACCTTATGTATATTTGTATGAATTTGCCTCATTAGAGATTGTTGATTCTATGAAATTTGGAGCATTTGTTGATATTGGACTGCCAAAACATATTTTAGTTCCTAAAAATAAACAAAAGGGAACTTATTCTATTGGAAATAGAAAAGTTTTACAACTTCAACTAGATGAGAGAACAAATAGATTAATTGCTTCTGAAAAATATGATTTATTAAAAGAGATAAAAGATTTAGAAAAAAATGCTGAGGTTGAAATCATACTTTATTCAAAAACACCACTTGGATATAAAGTTATAGTAAATAACTCTTACGATGGAATGATTTATCACACAGAGATTTTCGAAAATCTAAAAATCGGTGATAAAAAAAGAGCTTATGTAAAAAATATAAGAGATGATAATAAAATTGATATATCTTTACAAAAAATTGGTGAAAAACCATCTGGAGATAAAGTTTTTGATATATTGGTTCAAAATGGTGGGAAATTAGATTTTACATACAAAAGTGAAGCAGATGAAATACACAGTGTATTTGGAATTAGTAAAAAAGCCTTTAAAGCATCATTGACAAAACTAATAAGTGAGGATAAAATTATCCTTGAAGAAGATTGTATTAGAGTTAAATTGTAACAAATAAATTAATTACATCTTGATTGCAAATAATTAAGAGTAAATTTATCCTATTTGATTATAATTTCACATAAATTTAAATAAATTAAAGGAAAATAATAATGGCAACAACAAAATTAAAAGGTAATGAAGTAACTTTAAGTGGAACAGACGTAAAAGTTGGAGATATTGCACCAGTTGTAACTGTAGTAGCACAAGATTTATCAGATGTTCAAGTTGGTGGAGGAAAAGGTAAAACTCAAATCGTAGTTGTAGTTCCTTCTTTAGATACAGCAGTTTGTGCAGCTGAAACTAGAAAATTCAACGAAGCAGCAGCAAAAATTGAAAATGCAGAAGTAATCGTAGTTTCTATGGATTTACCATTTGCAATGAAAAGATTTTGTACAACTGAAGGAATTGAAAACTTAACTGTTGGTTCTGATTTCAGAGCAAAAGCTTTCGCTAAATCTTATGGAGTTTTAATCTCTTCAGGAGCATTAGCTGGTGTTGCTTGTAGAGCAGTATTTGTAATTGATGCAAAAGGAATTATTACTTATAAAGAAATTTGTCCTGAAATTACTGAAGAGCCAAACTATGAAGCAGCATTAGCAGCAGCTAATGGTGTTGTAGCATCATCTGGTTCTTGTGGAACTGGTTGTGGTTGCCACTAATCTTTAATCTCTAAAAAGCCACTTTTGTGGCTTTTTATTCTCTTCTTTATCCAAATTAGTAGTATAATAACTCACACTAAATTTATTAGTAGGAGTAAATCATGTTAAAAAAATCATTAAAAATTACACTGTTTTTTTTCTTAGGTCTACAATCTTTATTTGCAGCAGCTGTAAATGATGGTTATGTGGAATATCAAAATGGAAATAATGAACAAGCTATTGAAATATTTAAAAAAGCCTGTGATAATGGTGCATCTTCTGGATGTTATAATCTAGGACTCATGTATTATAATGGAACAAATGTTGAACAAGAATATTTTAAAGCTGCAGAAGCTTTTGCTAAAGCTTGTGATGATGGTCATGATAAAGCTTGTTACAATTTAGCTTATATGTATCAAAATGGTTATGGGGTTAAATTAGATGCCCAAAAAGCAGTAAGTTTATATGAAAAAACTTGTGAGGGTGGATTAGCAGCATCTTGTTATAATATCTCAAATATGTATTCTGTTGGAGATGGAGTTGAAAAAGATAGTTTTAAAACTGTAGATTATCTGACAAAAGCTTGTAATTTAGACCATTCAAAAGCTTGTTATAATCTAGCAGTTAGATACAATAATGCAGATGGAGTTGAAAAAAGTTTAGGAAGAGCTGCATTACTTTATACAAAATCATGTGATTTAGGATACGCAAAAGCTTGTTATAATCTTGGAATTATGTATATAGAAGATGAATATTATAGAAAAGATAATATCAAAGCTCTTGAATTATTTACAAAAGCTTGTGGTATGAATCTTAAAGAAGCTTGTAAAGCTTATGATGATTTAAAGGGTTCTGTATACAAATAACTCTTGTTTACAATCAAGGTTTTAGACTTTTATAATTGATATAATTTCTCAAAATCAAAAAGCCACTTTTTTTAAGGTGGCTTATTTTTAGGAGAAATTATGTTGTCTACTTGGTATAAGAAGTTCTCTTCTCAACCACATCAACCATTTTTCACAAATGGTGTTTTATTCTTTACTCTTTTTATGTTTTTATTTATTGCTTCATATTCAAATATTTTAACATTAGATAATACGGTTTTAACATTTCATGCTTATAGTATGGTGTTTGTTGTTTTTATTCAATTCTTTTTAGGATTTTTATTTGTTGTTTTTCCCAGATTTTTAGCCCAAGCTGAGATAAAAACAGAAGTTTATATGAATCAGTTTTTATTATATTTTATTGCTTCTCTTGGGATTCTTTTAACATTAATTTTTTATTCTAAAATCACTTTTATTTTCCAAATAATGATGTTAATAGCTCAAATTATTAGTTTTAAATTACTTTATTCAATTCACAAAAAAAGTGTTGTAAAAATAAAAGAAGATACAAAGTGGGTTTTAATATCATTTTTTGCAGGACTTATTTTTCATAGTTTATTTATAATCTCAAATTTAGATTTTATTTACTCTTATGAAGTTTCAAAAGTTGCTATTAATGGTGGATTTTATCTATTTATTTTTATGATAATATTTACAATTTCACAAAGAATGATACCTTTTTTTACAACAGCAAAAGATGCAACATATAAAATAAATAAAAGTGAAAATCTTTTGACTTTAGTATTTGGTTTTTTAGTTTTAAAAGTGATTCTTTTATCTTTTGATAATGCAAAAATAAATCTAATTGCAGATATTCCTTTGTTTATAATTATTACAAAAGAGCTAATAAAATGGAAACTTCCAATATTTAAAGTTCCTTCAATTATGTGGATTTTATTTATTGGACTTTATTGGATTCCAATAGCATTTTTTATCTCTATTCTTCAAGGTTTTATGGCATTTTATGAGCCAAATATTATTTTTGAAAAAGCTGTAATTCATACTTTAGCATTGGGATATTTTATTACTATGCTTGTTGGTTTTGGAACTAGGGTGATTTTAGGACATTCTGGAAGTATAATTCATGCAAATAACTTTGCTACATTTATATTTATATGTGTTCAAATTGTGACTATATTAAGAATATTTACCTCTTTTAGTCCAAATTTTGAAGTGGATTATATATTTTTTGTAAATTTAACAGTTAGTTTATTATTGATTGTTCTACTTTTATGGTCGAGTAAATATATTACCATTTTAATAAAGGGAAAATAGTTTTAGACTAAACATACCCTTTATATAAAATATCTATAATATGGAAATTATAAAAAGGGTATTTTATGAATATTATTAAAAAAAAATCTTGGGAAATTTCACAAAATGAAGTTACTCCAAAAGAGCTGTTTGAAAAAAGAAGAAGTTTTATAAAACTTGGTGCTGCTTCATTGGTTGCTAGTGGTTCTATTATGGAACTATTAGCCCAAGAAAATCTTCCAAAAATTACCCTTGATTTTCTCAAAGATGAAAATAAAAATAATCTAAAATTAAATACTTTTGAACAAATAACTTCACATAATAATTTTTATGAATTTACTACAAATCAAAGTGCTGTAAAAGATATGGCTTATACTTTAAAAACAGATAATTGGAAAATCACAATTGATGGTTTAGTTGAAAATCCAATGGAGCTTGATTTAGATGACTTAAAAAAGATGTTAACCCTAGAAGAGAGAATCTATAGATTTAGATGTGTTGAGGGATGGAGTATGGTTGTTCCTTGGAATGGTTATACACTTAGCTCATTAATAAAAAAAGTAAAACCACTTTCAAGTGCTAAATATGTTAGATTTGAAACTTTAGTTGATTCTTCAAGTTTTCCTGACCAAAAAAGAGGAGTTTTCGCAACTTTGGATTATCCTTATGTTGAAGGGCTTAGAATTGATGAAGCAATGAATGATTTATCTTTTTTAGCTATTGGACTTTATGGAGATTTAATACCAAAACAAAATGGTGCACCAATTAGACTTGTGGTTCCATGGAAATATGGATTTAAATCTATAAAATCAATAGTTAAAATCTCTTTTGTAGAAAAAGAACCATTAAATACTTGGCAAGTACAAAATCCAAAAGAGTATGGATTTTATGCAAATGTAAATCCAAATGTTGATCATCCAAGATGGTCACAAAAAAAAGAGAGAGTTTTAGGAGGTTTCTTTAAACAAAATACATTAATGTTTAATGGTTATGAAAATGAGGTAGCTTCACTTTATTCTGGTATGGATTTAACAAAGTTTATATGATGATAAGATTATCTATTTATCTAATTGCTTTTTTACCAATAGTTTATCTATTGCTTAGATTATTTATTTTTGATAATGTAAGTGACCCAATCAAATATATTTATACAATAACAGGTTCTACAGCGACAGTTATTGTATTTGTATCAATAACTCTTTCTATGATAAGAGATAAAATAAATCTAATAAAATATAGAAAAGAGATAGGACTTTTAGGATTTTTTTATGCGCTTTTACATCTGTTAAATTTTATAGTTTTAGATGCTCAGTTTGATTTTAGTTTTATTATAAAAGAGACAGTTGATAAACCTTTTATTTATTTGGGAATGATAGCTTTTTTTATTGTCCTATTTATGGCAATTACATCAACAAAAACTCTTTTTAGAAAATATAATAAATACCATAAATTTGTATATCTTTCTTTATTGTTTATTACAATTCATTGGATAATGGCTCAAAAAGCATTAAGCATAATTCAATATATTTATATTATTTTTATAATTATACTTGCGTATTATAAGTTACAACAACAAAAATTAGCTATACTACAATTAAATAAATAATTTTTTATTTTAAAGTTTTAATGAAAGAAATAATATAATATAACGCTTTAAAATCCTAAAAGAAAGGTAATAGTGAAAATTGCATTATTAAAAATAACATTATTCGCAATTGTATCTATTTGCCAAGCGCAAGATTTATTTAAACCTTTACCTCCTGTTGGAAACTATAATGAAAATATTGTTAATTTAGGAAAAGAACTCTTCTACGATAAAATATTATCAAAAAATCAAGATACCTCTTGTTATTCATGTCATGACAATTATGGAGCTGATACGAAACAGTTTAGCAAAGGACATAATGGCGAAGAAGGAAATATGAATGCTCCTAGTGTATTTAATTTACCTTATAATTTAGCCTATTTTTGGAATGGAAGAAGTAAAACATTAAAAGAACAGATGATGACAGGTCCACTTATTAATGACAAAGAGATGGCAAGTTCAAAAGAAATTATAGAAGCTAGATTAATTACTTCAGAAAAATATCAAAAATTATTTAAAAAAGCATATAACCATAATCCAACTTTTGAGAAAATGATTGATGCAATTAGTGAGTATGAAAAAACTCTTATTTCTATAAATTCAAAATTTGATAAATATTTAAGAAATGAAGTTGAACTAGACGAAAATGAAAAAAATGGGATGGAACTTTTCATCTCTTATGGTTGTGTATCTTGTCATAATGGAGTAAATATTGGTGGAAACTCTTATCAAAAATTTGGTTCAGTTATTGAATATGACCAAAAAAGAGATTCCCAATGGCAAGATAGATTTTCTGTTACAAATAAAGTTGAAGATATAAATGTATATAAAGTTCCAAGTCTTAGAAATGTAGAAAAAACTTCTCCATATTTTCATGATGGAAGTGTAATATCTTTAAAAGATGCAATATATACTATGGCATATTTTAATATTGGAGTTATTTTAGAAGAAAATGAAATAAACGATATTGAGAGCTTTTTGAAAACATTGACTGGCGAAATACCTAAAACTTTTGAGAATAAAAAATGATTAATAAATTTGATTTTAGACTTTTTACAATAATTTGTTCATTTTTTGTTGTTTTATATTTATCATTTGATTTTAAATCTAGGTTAGATAGATTTAATAACAACTATTATGATATGACCCAAAATATAAATGAGTTACGATTAAACTGGCATCAACATTTAGATACGTTAAAGCAGTCAATAATATTTTTACGTTTTAGTAATGATGATATTGTTGAACATTTAAAACATACAAATTTACATATAAAAGAATTGGATAATAAAAAAGAGTTAAAAGATAATTTTCCAATTGTTTATAAAGATTTTTCACAATTTGAGAATGAATATACATTAGTTACAGAAAATACATATGATTTCCTAATGATTAATGCAAAAATTAAAAATTCACTATTTATTTTAGAGAGAAACTTACGGGATTTAGGAAAATATGAAAAAATATATGGTGAAAAATATATTCAAATATTAACTAGATTCATGAGTGCTAAGAATAATTTTAATGAAGACAATAATATATCAAAAGAGATATATGAATACTTTGAAAATACGAAATCAATAGATCCCATGTATGAACTTAATTTTGTACATATAAAAGTCTTATATGAAGAGTTACCAAAATTTAAAATTTTATTTAACACTATCGAACATAGTAAATTAGATGAAATTATTGATGAAATGTTTGTTGATTTGGATAAAGAGTCAAATAAGTTAAAAGCTAGTATGCAGAATTTATTTTTTATTATTTTAACTGCATATATATTTTTCTTTTTATTAATAGTTTACTATTCTATAAAAATAAAAAAAGATACTTATAAAATAGTTGATTTAGAAAAACAGAAACAAAAAACTCTAAGAACAGATAAATTAACGGGATTATTAAATAGGAATGCCTTTTATGAAGATTCAAAAAAGATTGATAATTTCTCAGTTATTTTAATTGATATTACTGATTTTAGTGATATTAATTCAATTACTGGATACAAAGGTGGCGATTATATTCTCACTTCTTTATGTGCAATTCTTAAAAAAATAAAAGATTTTGATTTAAATAAGAAAAAAATTTATAGGGTAAATGCAGATTGTTTTGCAATAGTTGTTGAAACTAAAGATAAATTTTATTTAAATTCAATGGCATTAGAAATTATTTCACAAATAGAAAACAGCCTATTTATTTATGAAGAATTAGAACTTCCTGTTTATATTCAAGCTGGAATTTCTCAAGAAGAACCTTTTTTAAGAAATGCAGAATTGGCAATTTTACAAACTAAAAATAGTTTTGAGAAAGTTTCATTTTATACAACAGAGTTAAATAATAAAAAACATAGTATTGAAAATATTAATATGCTAAAAAAAGTAAAAGAGGCTTTAAAAAATAATAAAATAAGACCATTTTTCCAACCTTTGGTTGATTTGAAAACAAAAAATATTATTAAATATGAAGCATTAGTAAGACTTATTGATGATGAAGGAAAAGCAATTGCTCCTTTTTTCTTTTTGGAACTTACAAAAAAATCAAAACTCTATCCTAAAATTACAAAATTAGTTATAGAAAAATCAATTGAGTTTATTAAAAAAGAGAATTTAGGAGTATCTATTAATATCTCTTATCAAGATATAAAAGATAAATCAACATTATATTTTATCTCTTCAATTTTGGAGATTAATAGAAATATTTCACATTTTATTACATTTGAATTGCTTGAGAGTGAGCAGATTGAAAATTATGATGAGGTATTTAGTTTTATTGAATTAATCAAAAGTTATGGGTGTAAATTAGCTATAGATGATTTTGGAAGTGGATATTCAAACTTTACTCATATATTTAATATGAATCCAGATATTTTAAAATTAGATGGAAGTTTAATAAAAGATATAAACACAAATAAAAATTCAGAAAATATTGTAAAAGCAATGATAATGTTAGCAAAAGAATCAGGTATTCAAACAGTTGCAGAGTTTGTTGATAGTTCAGAAGTTGATGAATATATAACAAAATTAGGCATAGATTTTGGCCAAGGATATTATTATAGTCCACCAAAAGATATTTTATAATCAAGTTGGTGATTTAAATAAGATTTAAGTTAACTATTCGTTAATTCTTGATTAGATTTTAGTTAATTATAAGCTGTTAAAATTTCTTTATAGATAAGTTGACGCAGCGACTTATTTATGCGAGCGCTTAAGATAGATTTCTTAGACAAAATAATTTTTATGTTTCCTTGTGTAAAAAAGGGATGTTCCCAGACGTCCCTTTTTTTTCAATCTTTCTTAAATCTATTATGCTACTATTGCGAAATGATAAAACTTTTTAAAAATACAACAAACTAATCCATGCCTTTATCGAACTTAAATCAAGAACAACTAAGTGCTGCCACTTGTCCTGCTGGATATAATCTTATTATTGCTAGTGCTGGAACGGGAAAAACATCAACAATAGTTGGAAGAATTGCTACACTAATTAATAGTGGTGTAAAACCAAGTGAAATTTTACTTTTAACTTTTACAAACAAAGCAGCAGCTGAGATGGTTGCAAGGGTTGCTAAATTTTTTGGAAAAGATATAGCTAAACAGATTATGGCTGGGACTTTTCACTCTGTTTCATATAAACTTTTAAAAGAGTTAAATGTAAATATAACTCTAAAACAACCAAATGAATTAAAAACACTATTTAAATCTATCTATGAAAAAAGAGTATTTTTTGAAAGAGATGATGAAGCTAATCCTTATGATGGTGGATATTTGTATGATATGTACTCTTTATATTTAAATTCAAATGATGGTGAAGAGTTTGGGGATTGGATAAAATCAAAAAATGCAAGTCATGAACTATATACTTTAATTTATGAAGATGTAGTTGCTGAGTTTCATGAACTAAAAACAAAATATGGATATGCAAATTTTGATGATTTATTAACAATTATGTTGGATACTTTGAAGGAGAAAGAGTTTGAATTTAAAGAGATTTTAGTAGATGAATACCAAGATACAAATCCTCTTCAAGGAAGACTTCTTGATGCATTTAGACCAAAATCTCTATTTTGTGTAGGTGATTATGACCAAAGTATTTATGCTTTTAATGGCTCAGATATTGGAATTATTTCAACATTTGCAAAAAGATATGAAAATGCAACAGTTTTTACTTTACGAAAAAATTATCGTTCAACAAAACCAATATTAGATTTAGCAACAAAAGTTATTGAATTTAATGAAAGGGTTTATGAAAAAAAACTTGAAGTTGTAAGAATAGAAAATGAACATAAACCAAAATTATTAGCTTTTAATGAACTTTTTTCTCAGTATGAATATATTTCAGAATTAATATCAAAAAGTTCTACTCCACACAATGAAATTGCAATTATTTATAGAAATAATTCAAGTGCTGATGGAATAGAAGCAAACCTAAGAGAGTTTTCAATTCCAGCAAAAAGAAAAGGTGGAATGAGCTTTTTTGATTCTGTTGAAGTAAAATTTATTTTAGATATTTTGGTTATGCAAATCACTCATAATGATATGATGGCTTTTATTCACGTGGTTGAACATGGAAAAGGAATTGGAAAAGCAATTGCAAAAGATATTTTTGATGCACTTATAAAACTTGGTGATGGAGATTTACTAAAAGGTCTTTTCTCTCCACGAGCTGATATAAATAATCCTTATGAAAATGGAAAAATCAAAAATAGACAACTTGGTCTTTTTGATGATTTTATTGAGTTAGGTTCTATTTCAAAGTTTAAGGATTGTAATTTTGAAGAGGCTTTTTTGGGAAATCCAATTTTAAAACATCCAAAATTAAATGTTGATGGTGGAAAATATTTATATGATATTTATTTACTAATGAAACATTTAAGAAGAACAAAAATTCCAGAAACTTTAGTATCAAATATCTCTTCTTCAATGGCTTATTCTAAATTAAAAGATTTTTTATCTACAAAAAGAGCAACACAAAAAGATGGAACAATAAATCCAAGTCAAAAAACAAAATCACTTGCAAAGATAAATAGAAAAGTTATGCTTTTAAAAAATCTATCAAGAAATTTCCAAGATTTATCAAAATTCATAAACTCTATGATTTTAGGTGGAAGCGAAATGAGTGAAGGAGATGGTGTAAATCTTCTTTCAATTCATGCGAGTAAAGGATTAGAGTTTAAAGAAGTTTATGTAATAGATTTAATGGATGGAAGATTTCCAAATAGAAAACTTATGAGTAAAGGTGGAAGCATAGAGGAAGAGAGACGACTATTTTATGTTGCAGTAACTCGTGCAAAAGATATTTTGTATTTATCTTTTGCAAAATATGACAAAATAAAAAAGATGACATTTGTTGCAAGTCCATTTCTAAAAGAAGCAGGAATGGTAATAAAAGATAGTGAAGAGTCTTAGTTTTAAGTCAAAGATAATAAAATAGCAGAATTTTTTAATTGTACATTTTAGGAACATGAGTGGAAAAGTTTTTTTTAATAATAACTGTATGTGTAATAATTATGATTGCTCCTGGAGTATCCAAATTAGTTAGAACACCAGTTGTTGTAGTTGAGATATTTTTAGGACTATTTGCTGGATATTTAGGATTATTATATGATGATGAAACTTTAAAACTTGTAGCTAAATTTGGATTTGTTTATTTAATGTTTTTAGCAGGTCTTGAGATAAATCTTAAACTTGTGAAAATTATAAAAGCAACCCTTGCTCTTAATGTAATATTATATTTTATCTCTTTATATTCTATTTCAGCATTAGTTTGTTGGCTTTTTAATTTAGGTATTACCTATTTTGTTGCACTACCTATTTTCTCTCTTGGTATGATTATGATGCTTATAAAAGAGTATGGAAAAGATGAACCTTGGCTAAATCTTGCTTTATCTATTGGTGTTGTTGGTGAAGTAATAAGTATCCTTGCACTTACTTTATTTAGTGGTTGGATAGAGTATGGATTTAATATACAATTTTTTCTATCAATTCTAACAATAATTAGTGTAATACTTGTTAGTATTTTAGGTTTGAGAATTTCATATATACTATTTTGGTGGTTTCCTGAACTTAAAAATTTTCTAATACCAGATTCTCAAGATGATAGATATAATCAAGATATTAGATTCTCAATTTCTACATTATTGATTTTAGTGTCTATTATGTTAGTTCTAAAAATCGATGTTGTTTTAGGAGCATTTGCTGCTGGATTATTCTTTAAAATGTTTTTTAATCAAAAACATGAGTTACTAGAAAAAATTGAATCTTTTGGTTTTGGTTTTTTCGTACCTATCTTTTTTATCTACACGGGTTCAACTGTAAAATTAGATATGATTAATTTAGAGATTCTACAACATGCACTTTTTATTATGGTAACAATTATTTGTATTAGATTAATAAGTTCATATTTATCTTTTTATAAATATCTTAAATTGAAACAAACTACACTTTTTGCCCTCAGTGATTCTATGCCATTAACTTTTATGGTAGCAATTGCAATGCTCTCTTTTAGTTATGGTTTAATTACACAAGAAGAGTATTTCTCATTTATTATTGCAAGTATGGTAGATGGACTTTTCCTTATGATACTTATACGAAAATTCTATAGATTTTTCAAGCTAGAAAAAACAAATTTATAAATATTATTCATATAAAATAATTCTTTTGTGTGAGTAATAAAAAATCTAATAATAAATTAAAATGATTTATATATTTATAACTATAAATGAATGAATATTCATGAGTTATGTATTTTTATACATATCGATATTATCGGATTAAAAATGCTATTTTAATGCTATTCTAGAAGCAAATATTTCAAATTTTACATAAGAAAAACTAATAAATTAAGTTTTAATTTAAGTTATAAAACTTATAATGGATTTGATGAAGACTATTTACAAATATTATTATATTGTAAGTATTATCAAATTGTTTAGGAGGTAAAAGTTGAAAGACAGCAAAGCTTTACAAAATGATGTTAAATCCAATTCTGTAGAAGTTACAAGCAGAAGAGATTTTTTTAGAAAAACAGCTATTTATTCAGCCGGTGCTTTAAGTGCAGCATCAATTTTATCGCCAGTATCTGTTAAAGCAGATGAAGCGGCTATAATAAATGAGGTACCTTGGGGACAAAAGTTAGGTGATCCAGTTGATAAAAATTTATATGGAATCCCATCACCATATGAACACAATAATATTAGAAGAACACATGATTTATTTTCATCAGGAGATGCATATGCTTCTGTATCAATGTGTCCTATTCATGAATCTGAAGGTATTATTACACCAAATGGATTATTTTTCACAAGAGATCATGGTGGAACAGCCCATGTTGATCCAAATGAGTGGAGATTAATGATTCATGGTAAAGTTAAAAAAGAGATAGTTTTAACTTTAGAAGATTTAAAAAGATACCCAAGTGAATCAAGAATCTACTTTATAGAATGTCCTGCAAATGGAAGTCCTGAGTGGAGAGGACCTCAATTTAATAGTTTACAATTTATGAAAGGTTTAATGAGTGCTGCTCAATGGACTGGAGTAATGTTAAAAACTATTTTAGATGATATTGGTTTAGAAAAAGATGCAGTTTGGATGTTATCTGAAGGAAGTGATAATGCTTCAAATCCAAGAAGTATTCCAGTTGAAAAAGCTTTAGATGATGTTATGGTTGTTTGGGGACAAAATGGTGAAGCATTAAGACCTGAACAAGGTTATCCTGTAAGACTTATAGTTCCAGGTTGGGAAGGGAATCTTAATACTAAATGGTTGAGAAGATTAGAGTTTTCAGATAAACCATGGCATTCAAAAGAAGAGACTTCTAAATATACAATGTTACAAAAATCAGGAAAAGCAATTAGATATTTTTGGGTTAATGAAGTTAACTCAGTAATTACAAGCCCTTGTCCTGAAAAACCATGGACACATTTGAAAAAAGGTGATATGGTAGAAATTGAAGGACTTGCATGGTCTGGACATGGAACAATCAAAGGTGTTGATATATCTTTTGATGGTGGAGATAATTGGATAGAAGCTAAATTAAAAGGTTTAGTACTTCCAAAATCTTGGACAAGATTCTCTTATGTTTACAGATGGGATGGAAAACCTCTATTATTATCAAGTAGATCATATGATGATTTTGGAAATATTCAACCTACAATTGACCAAGAGACATCTGCAATTGGTGTTGAATCAGTATATCATAGAAATGCAATTGTGACATGGGAAATTACAAGTAAAGGAGAGTGCAATAATGTTCAAATTAGAAAACACAAAAAAGCTTAAATTTACTCTTTTTAGCGTTGCTTTATCAACACTATTAGCAAGTTCTGCAATTGCTGCTTCAAAAGAGACATCAGTTGATGGTGCTGTTAAATATCCAATTAAAGATGGTAAATATAACTCTTATTATGTTAATACTCAAGAGGTTAAAGATTCTAATATTGGAAGAGCAGTAACGCAAAAGGAAATAACAGCTTGGAATGTAGATGTAAGACCTGATGGAACTGGTTTACCTGAATTTGATATGAAAAATGGTGAAGTAGTTTTAGGAGATGATGGAAAACCTAAAAAAGCTGAGGGTTCTGTTGAAGCTGGTGCTGAATTATATGATAAACATTGTGTTATGTGTCATGGTGATTTTGGTACAGGTGGAAAAGGTTATCCAAGACTTGCAGGTGGTACAAAAGAGTCTTTAAAAATTCAAAGATTAAATCCAGCTGATGAGAATCCAAATCCAGATACTCCAATTAGAACTATAGGTTCATATTGGCCATATGCTAGTACATTATATTGGTATATTCAAGACTCTATGCCTTTCCCTCATCCAAAAAGTTTAACAAATAGTGAAACTTATGCTTTAACTGCATATTTATTATCTGTAAATGGTATTCAATATGAAGGTGAAGATTTAGAAGATGAGTTTGTATTAGATAAAGAAAAAATGAAAAAAATTGTGATGCCAAATCATGATGGATTTTATCCTGAAGTTGACACAACTGATCCTAGACAAGGTGTAAAAAATATGACTGCATTACTTTCTAATCCTAAAATTTATGGAACAGGAACTAAATGTATGAAAGATTGTGTAAAAGAGGATATAAGTTCACTTCTTTTAAAAATTGAAAATGATTTAACTGCAAATGCTAATCAACCTATGTCAACTGTAAGAGATTTGCCAAAAACAGAAGATAAAGGTACTATATCTTTTGCACAAAAAACATATGAAGAAACATGTGTAACTTGTCATGGAAATCCAGCAATTGGAGCTCCTGTTTTAGGTGATAAAGCTGCTTGGTCAAAGGTTATGGCTAAGGGAATTGAAAAAGTTTATCATAATGGAATAAATGGTATAAATTCTATGCCTCCTAAAGGTGGTATTGATTTAACAGATGAGAAAATGAAAGAAGTAATCGATTATATGATTAATTCTAGTAAATAACAAAGGAGAGCTTATGAATGTAATTAAAAAGTTACTAGCAGTATCTGCAATTAGTGGATTAGTGGTAGTTAGTGGTTTTGCATCAGATGATGAGTTAGTTAAAAAAGGTGAAAAAATCTTTAATACTAATACTCAGGGAAATTGTTTAGCTTGTCATGCTGTAAATGGTAAGGCTATTGATGGACCAGGAAGTATGGGACCTGTTTTACAATCTTTATCTTCTTGGCCAGATGAAGCTTTATATGCAAAAATTTATGACCCAAATACAACAAATCCAATTTCAGCAATGCCAGCATTTGGTAAAAATGGTTGGTTAAGCGATGATGAAATTAAAGCTGTAATTGCTTATTTAAAAACAATTAATTAATACAAAGGATAACACATGATGAATAGAAGAAGTTTTTTAAGTTTAGGATTAGGTGCAGTTGCAATCGCAGCAATTCCTGGAAAATTAAGTGCAGTTGATTTTAGAGAAACTCTACCAAAAGCATGGACTGCAACAAAAGTAGATGAAGCTATAAAAGAGCTTTTTGGATCAAATACATTAACTGAAGGAAGTATTAATTTAAGTGCTCCTGATATTGCTGAAAATGGTGCGGTAATTCCAGTTTCTTTTGATACTCAATTAAAAGCTACAAGAATCGCAGTATTCCAAGATGCAAATCCTGAAAGTGCAGTTGCTGTATTTAGTTTAAATGAGAACTCTGTTGCTGATTATGCAATTAGAATTAAAATGGCAAAAACAGGAACGGTTACAGTTGTTGCAGAAGCAGATGGAAAATTATATTCAGCATCTAAATTAGTAAAAGTAACTATCGGTGGATGTGGAGGTTGATTTTTTCAACTTATTCATTATAAATTATAAATTACATTAAAAAATATATAGAAAAAAGGAAAAAAAATGTCAGATACTACAAAAATCAAAGCAAAATTAAAAGACGGAATAGTTGAAGTAAAAGCATTAGCTACACATCCAATGATGAGTTATCAAGAAGCAGAAAGAGCAAAAAAAGAAGCTAACTTTATTACTTATGTAGTTGCAAAAGTTGGAGATAAAGTTGTGTATGAAGCATCAACAAGTCAATTCTTATCAAAAGACCCTTATATGAAATTTTCATTTAAAGGTGCAGCTGTTGGTGATACTATTGAACTTACTTGGAAAGATTTAAAAGGTAATACAGATACAAGTAGTGAAAAAATAAAATAGTTACAAACTTTAAGCAATTAAAATAAAAGGAGATATGATGTTATCAAAATTTGTAAAGTCTACAGCATTAATAGCACTTACAGTTTGCTCTTTATATGCAGCTGATTTCAATGCTCAAGCAGAAAAAGATAAAGTTGCAGCAGTAAAGTATTTTGAGGCAAAGTTTGCTGATCCAGAAAAAAATAAAAATACTTTTTTCCCATATTCAACAGATGAAGAGTTAAAAAATGACTATGCAAAAAATCTAAAACATGATGATTTTGGAATAGGTAGTTACTCTTTCTCAAAAGATGCAAAATCTCAATATGAAGCTATCAAAGAGATGCCACCTTATGATTCAGGTATTGAAAAAGGTGAAGAGTTATATAACAAAAAATTTGCTAATGGAAAGTCATTAGCAACTTGTTTTCCTGATACAAAAATAACTGGAAATTATCCATATTTTGATGAAAAGAAAAAAGAGTTAGTATCTTTAACATCTGCTGTTAACGATTGTTTGAGAGCAAATGGTGAGGCTGAATGGAATACACAAAAAGGTGATATGGCAGATTTTCAAGCTTACTTAGCTAGTACTACAACTGAGGCTGGTAAAAAAGTTGATATTAAAATCTTAAGTGCTGATGCTAAAAAAGCTTATGAAAACGGGAAAGAGTATTACTATACTCAAAGAGGTTATTTAAAACTTTCTTGTGCTGAGTGTCACGTTCAAGGAGCAGGTGTTAGAGTTAGAAATGAAAAACTTTCTCCATTAACTGGTCAATCTACACATTTCCCTGTTTATAGATTAAAATGGGATAGTTTAGGTACTATTGAGCGAAGAATATCAGGTTGTATTGTAGATCAAGGTCAAGTTCCACCAAAAGATGAAAGTACACAAATGAAAGAGTTATTATATTTCCTTGCGTATATGTCAAATGGTATGGCTGTTGACGGTCCAGATGTAAGAAAATAATAAGGTGGATATTATGAAAAAAACAATTTTAAAATTCGTAACAGCAACAGCATTATTAACTTCTGGATTCGTTGTAAGTGTTAATGCTTCTGAAATATCTAAATTAGATGTTAAAAAAGAGTGTAATGTTGAAGCAAATGGTATTGAAAAAGTATTAGCAACAGCGGCAAAATATAATGAAATAGCAGTAAAACATAATGTTGAATTTATGAGATTAGGAATGAAAGCTAGTCAATATATTGAAGCTGTTGATGCTGCAATAAAATCAGGTGCTAAAACTATAGATATAGTTGATGATAAAAAGAAAAAAACTGGAGATGTAGCTGTTGAGTACGGTGCATGGAGAGCTTGTTCTTTTGCAATTAGTGCTTTAACTCAAGAAGAAGAGGCTAAAAAAACTTGGAAATTGGCAAGTCCAAGTGATGGGTATAAATATTAATAAAATATTTTATTAATAGGTTTAAAAAAGTCAAGATTTATTACTCTTGACTTTTTTTATTCCCATAATTTTAAAAATACGATAAAAAATTAGTATTTTAAACTAATAAAAGGTATAAAAATGAGTAAATTAAGTAGAAGAGAGTTTGTTTATATGGTTGCAATGCTTGGAGCTGCGCCTGTATTTGCAAATTCTCACACAAGAATGACAGATACAAAAAAGTTAGAAGATTATTATAAATTAAAGCCATTTGGAAATGCTAGATTTTTACATATGACAGATTCTCATGCACAATTACTTCCTGTATATTTTAGAGAGCCTAGTGTTAATCTTGGATTTTTTAGTAATTTTGGTAAGCCACCACATATTGTAGGTGAAAAATTACTTGATTATTATGGAATCAAAGGTAATAAAAGACTTGAATATGCATACTCATGTGTAGATTTTGAAAAACATGCAAAAGTTATGGGAAAAGTTGGTGGTTTTGCACAAATTAAAACAGTAGTTGATTATCTAAAAGAGAGTTTTGGTTCTGATAAAACATTACTTTTAGATGGTGGAGATACTTGGCAAGGGAGTGCAACAGCTCTTTACACAAGAGGAAAAGACATGGTTGGTGCTATGAACTTACTTGGTGTTGATGTTGCTGTTGGACATTGGGAATTTACATATAAAGCTGAAGAAGTTTTAGCAAATGTAAAAGAGTTAAAAGCTGAATTCTTAGCACAAAATATTTTTGTTAAAGAAGATTCTTTAATGAATGGAGTTGAGGCTTATGATGAAGATAGTGGATTAGCATTTAAACCTTACACAATCAAAACTATGGGAAAAGCAAGAGTTGCAATTATTGGTCAAGCCTTTCCTTATACAACTATTGCAAATCCTCAAAGATTTATTCCTGATTGGACTTTTGGAATAAAAGAGGACAATATGCAAGAGATTGTAAATAAAATTAAAGCTGAAGAAAAACCAGATGCTATTATTGTTCTTTCTCACAATGGTTTTGATACAGATAAAAAAATGGCAGAAGTTGTAACTGGAATTGACTTTATTATGGGTGGACATACTCACGATGGTGTTCCTGAAGCTGTTCCTGTTAAAAATGCAAGTGGTACAACTTATGTTTGTAATGCTGGAAGTAATGGTAAATTCTTAAATGTTTTAGATTTAGATATTCAAAAAGGAAAAATCAAAGACTTTAAATTTACACTTCTTCCTATTTTCTCTGATTTAATTCCTGAAAACAAAGAGATGAAAAAATATATTGAAGATGTAAGACTTCCATTCTTAAAAGAATTAACAAGACCAATTGCAACAACTGAACAAACATTGTTTAGAAGAGGAAACTTCAACGGTTCTTGGGATCAAATTATTTGTGATGCACTTTTAGAAGTAAAAGAAGCACAAATTTCATTATCTCCTGGATTTAGATGGGGAACATCTGTAATGCCTGGTCAAACAATTACTTTTGATGATTTAATGACTCAAACAGCAATGACATATCCTGAAACTTATGCAAGGGATATTAAAGGTGAGGATATTAAAGCAATTTTAGAAGATGTTGCAGATAATTTATTTAATGAAGATCCATTCTACCAACAAGGTGGAGATATGGTAAGAACTGGTGGAATTTCATATAAAATAAATCCAACAGCAAAAATGGGTGAAAGAATCACAGATATTATCATAACAAAAACTGGTGAAAAACTTGATGCTTCTAAAGCATATAAAGTTGCTGGTTGGTCAACAGTTGGTGCAAAATCTGAGGGTGAACCTGTATGGGAAACAGTAGAAACATATTTAAAAAATGTTAAACATATTAGTAATATAAAAGTTGATACTCCTGATATTATTGGAGTAAAAGGTAATCCTGGAATTATTTAATTTTAGGCTAAAAGGTATAAAGAACTCTCTTTATACCTTTTTCGATTTAATAAATTTTTTATGGTAAATATTTATTAAGTTGAAAAAAGGATTCTATTTTGATAAAGATTTTACTATTTTGTCTATTTTTACTTGTTAATTTAAATGCAGATTTTAAAGATGGAGAAACTGTTTTTAAAAATAAATGTTCTACATGTCATGGAAAAGCTATAGATATAAATATTTTAAAAGAAAATTTTTTTGAAAAAGAAAATAAGCTTTTAAATTTAAAAGCTCCAACTGTAAATATGTTAGCCTATGAAATAATGGATAGTTCAAAAAAAATTGGTGATGAAACTGATCCTGAAATGCAACAGATTGAAATAGAGAGTTTCTTAAAATCATATTTAGAAAATCCTGATAGATTTAACTCAATTTGTGATGAACATATTTTAAAATATTATGATGTTAAAAAACCTATTTTAGGTTTGAGTAATGAAGAATATTCAAATCTTGCAATATTTTTTATGAATTATAAAAAAAATAAAACTCAAATAACAAAAACAAAAGAGTTGGCTTTAAATGATGAAACATCAGTTTTAAAAAAAGCTCAAAAAGAGAATAAAAAAATCATTGTTTATGCAACTTCAAAAACTTGTTTTTTCTGTAAAAAAATGGACAAAGAAGTTCTTAGTTTAGATGAAGTGAAAAATGAAACTAATAAAAATTTTGTTTATATGAAAGTTGATGTTGATGAAACAAAACTTCCTTTTTCTTTACAAGAAGTTTATAAACAAATAACACCAACATTTTTTATAGTTTCAAAGGATGGAACTTATATAAAACAGTATCCTGGAAGTTGGACAAAATCTGATTTTTTAGAAATTTTGAAAGAGAATATAAAATAATATGAAAAGTATAGGAAAAGTTTTAAATACTTTTAGTGCAACAAAAGAGTCAAGTGGACTTCCAAGACCACAAGTTTCATCTTTAAATCTAATTGAGGGATTTGGAATTGAAAATGATAAGTTTGCAGGGAAAAAACTTGAACAAACTGTTATGATTGTTGGAACAAAATCTTATGAAATAGCTTTACAAAATGGTATAAAACTAGAGTTTGGAAGTTTAGGTGAAAATATTTTATTAGATTTTGATCCACATGAATTAAATGTTTTTGATGAGATTTTAATAGGTGATAGTGTGATTCAAATAACACAAATCTGTACCGTTTGTAATCATCTTAGTGTCTTTGGTGAAGAATTACCTCTTTTACTAAAAAATCATAGGGGACTTTATTGTAAAATCATAAAAAGTGGTATCATATCAAAAGATATGATAGTAAAAATAAAAGGATAAAATTTATGAAAAAAATTATATTGATAATTTTAATGACAATATTTTCTTATGCAGAATCAAAATTCAGTGAACCACAACCAACATTTGATAATCCAAGAAAAGTAGTTTATTCTTTATATGTTGGTGATTTAGAAACAGTTGACCATACAATTGGTTCTATGTACAATATTTTAAAAGAATATCCAGCAGAAAGCCTAAAAATTGTTGTTGTTGCTTATGGAAAAGGATTAAGAGTTTTGAAAAAAGATTATGATAAAAAAACTCTTGAAAGAGTAAAATCTTTAATGGAATATGATGTTGAATTTATAGCTTGCAAAAATACTATGGAAACTATGAAATGGAAAGAGTCAGATTTCATAGACGGTATTGGTTTCACCCAAGCTGGAATTGTAGAAGTAATCGAAAGACAACAAGACGGATATATCGGAATTACTGCTTATTAATTTAAAAAAGGATAAAAAATGTTAAAAAAAAGTTTAATTTTATCAAGTCTGATAATAGCATCAAGTTTATCTTTAAATGCAGCAAATATTTCTCAAAGTGATTGTGATAAAAAAGGTGATAATTTTATTTATGCGGGAAATGAGTGTATTGAATTTAAACATTTCAAAGGTGAAGTTGAAGGTGCATTAAATATTATAGTTCATGGAACTTGGAAAGAGGGAACTGATACTCTTGCTCGATATGCTCCATTTGCTGAAGATATTGCCATGAAAACTGATGTTACAACAATTGCTGTTGCACTTCCTGGATATTCAAAAAGTTCAACTAATAAATTCCCTTCTTTATCTCATAATGGAGTTGAAAATTTAGCTGCAAAAAAAGAATATGTTGAGTTTTTAGATGAATTAATAAAAGCCTTAAAAGATAAATATGATGCTTCAACTCTTACTTATATTGGTCATAGTGCTGGATGTATGATGGGTGCAACTTTAACTGGAATTGACCCAGAACTTATAAATAATATTGTTTGTGCAGGTGGAGTTTATAACATCCATGAAAAAACAGATGCAAAAGATTTAATTTCAATTGTTGATGTTTTAGATAAAGTTAGTAAAAAAACAAAATTTGCTCTTGTTTATGGAACAAAAGATGATATTTCCGTTCCAAAAACTACAATAGATTTTTATAATTTAGCAAAATCAAAAGGTCTAAATGCAATACTTGTAGAAGCAAAAGATGCTCCACATTTAGATTTAGATATGACAAATGAATCGGTTAATGCTATTTTAGAATTAGTTGAAGAGTAAAATAGTTTTACTTCATATAAATTAAAAAAGGCTAATAAACAATAGAATATTTTGAAACTATATTTGAAATAGTTTCACCAATTTCATCTAGTTTATTAGCTTTTAATCTCGCAGAATTTCCAGAAATTCCAACTGAACCAATCAAAATATTCTCTTTATTAAAAAGTGGAACAGCAACACAACACATTCCATCTTGATACTCTTTGTTATCAACTGAATAACCTTTTGTTTTTACTTGTTGTATCTCAATTTTTAGTTTATTTATATCTGTTATTGTATTGTTTGTAAATTGATTAAATTTGATTTTTTCTAAATCATAATTTCCAAAAGCTAACATTGATTTTCCCAAAGCACTTGTGTGAAGATTTACTTGAACACCAATATTATTTCTAGTTTTTAACTCTTGATTTGATAAATCAATTTGGTTTATATATGAAACTTTATAATCATCAAAAATACCTAAATATGTACATTCATTTGTTTTTTTTGAAATCTCTTCAAGTAAAACTTTTGTTGATTTTATAAGAAGTTCTATTTTTGTAGTTTGATTTGTTTTATTTGAGATATCATTTGCAATGATTTCATTTGAATTTTCCAAATATGAGATAAAATCTTCATCTTTTAGGCTTTTTAAAACTCTTGACATTGTACTTTTATCAATTTGTAATTTCTCACATAAAGTTACAGCTAAAATAGGTTTACCAAAATCTATGATAAACCTATAAACTTTTAAACCTTTAGATAAAGATTTTATAGAAGAAGCCATAATAAACCTTTTTTGATTTATTATAACGAATTTATTTTACTAATAACTCATTAAATTTAGCTAACCATTCAGGATGAGCAGGCCAAGCAGCAGCTGTAACTAAATTCCCATCAACTATTGCACTTTCAAAGCCAATATCTGCCCATGTTCCACCACTTAAGCCAACATCAGGAGCACAAGCAGGATAACAAGAACAAGTTTTATTTTTTATAATTCCAGCAGCTGCAAGAACTAAAATACCATGACAAACAGAAGCAATTGGTTTATTTGCACTATTGAAGTTTTGAACAATTTCAATTACTCTTGCATTTAATCTAATATATTCAGGAGCACGTCCACCAGGAATCACTAAAGCATCATAAGTTGATTCATTTACATCATCAAACGAAGCATTTAAAGTAAAGTTGTGACCGGGTTTTTCTGTATAAGTTTGGTCACCTTCAAAATCATGAATAGCAGTTTTGATTTGTTCACCTGCTTTTTTATTAGGACACACAACATCAACAACATAACCTAACATTTTTAGACATTGAAAAGGAACCATAAGTTCATAATCTTCTACAAAATCACCAGCTAATATTAAAATTCTTTTTGACATAAGTTCTCCTTAATTTTATTAATCAAGTTGATGATATAGCAAAGCTATTTAAAAGAAGATTTATTTTAAATTTAGTTTTTTTTACTCTCACATTGTGAAACTTCAATAAAAAAAGAGCTATTTAATTTCCTTCATAAAACTCTAATTCTCTAAAAGCATCAAATACATTTTTACTATTTAACTCTTGATACATGGCTTTATTTTTAAATTCATCCATTGTTACAACTTTTGTAATTTCACTTCCACTTGTTTCATTTTCAATAGCTTCTAAAACCCTTTGTTTTAGTAAAGTAAAATACTCAACAGCTTCATTTATTGCAGTTTTTGAAGTATCTAATCCATGACCAGCAACTAAATAGTTCCAATCTTTTTCTTTTATCATATCAAGGGCTTTGATTGAGCCAATAACTGAACCATCTCTATTTGAAGTAACTCTTCCATTCATTACTAAATCACCTGAAAAAAGAACTTTTTTATTTGGCATAAAAACAAATAAATCTTCTGAAGTGTGAGCTTTTGTTCCAACAGGAACAATTGTGATTTCTTTATCACCTATTTTTATATTTTTAACTTCATTTACTATTTCATCAATTTTTATAATTTTTGTTCCTTTTATTGCATCAGCTTTTATTACTTCAAACATTCTTGTTTTTGAATCGGCTGAATATTGAGTGTTAATAAGTGATGGCCCTAAAATTTTAGCATTAAAAGTTTCTTTGTAAAAATTGTTCCCAAGCCAGTGGTCATCATGACTGTGGGTATTGATTACTAATTTAACTGGAAGTTTCTCTATTTTTGACATGGCTTCATAGGCTTGTTTTGCAAACTGAAAACTAGCTCCCGTATCAATTAAAACATAACTTTTGTCTGCTTTTATATAACAACTATTTGACATAAATCCACCATTCTCTTTTGATGGAGCTTCAAGTTTTCCTAAAAAACACCAAACATCTTTTGTAACTTTTACTGGTTTTAAATTGTAATCAAATGCAAAAATATAAATTGATGAAAATATTAGTGAAAATAGAACTTTTTTTAGCATAGTTATCCTTTTTAATTTATAATTAAAAATTATATTGTAATATCACTTTTATATAAGTAATAGTTTTAATTTGATAAATAGGATTTAAAAAATGGATAAGAAAAAACAGATGCCTTTTAATCTAAATAATTTTTTATTAGCGACAAGTTTAGCCTTTGATTTTAGAAAAAAAGATTTAGAAAACATAACTTTAGGACACTATAAAAGAGTGGCTTTTATAGCTTTACATTTAGGAATAAAACACAATCTTGAACCAAAACAACTAGCTGATTTATGCTCTTATTCTTTGTGTTATGATTTTAAAAAAGAGGATTTGGAACAACTACCTTTTTTAGAAAAAAGTGAAACTTTGAATAATCCTTTGTTTTTAGAGATAGTTTCCTTTGCTAGTTTTTTAGATAAAGAGTTCTCTTTAGGAATTGATAATATTGAAAATAGAATAAAAGCAAAAGAGTATATTAAAGAGAATAAAAGTGAACTTTTAGATATTTCTTCACAAGTAGGTTTTTTCTTAGATTTATTAAATGAAAATGATATTTTGATGTTTATTTATGCTTCTTTACATGATTTTACAACTATTTTAGATTTTGAAGAGATTTTAAAAATTACTACTATTTTTCATAAAATCGTAAATCCAAATTCAAATCTTTTATTTTTATGTGAAAAAATCACAAAAGAGTATGATTTTGAACACAAAGACAAACAAACTTTTTTAATCGCTAACTCTTTACAAAATATAGGGAAATTAACAATTCCCTCAAAAATTCTAAATAAAAAAGAGCCACTAACTTCAAATGAATATGAAATCATAAAAGCTTATCCATACTATTCAAAAAAGATTTTAAACAATATTATGGGATTTAATGACATTACAGTTTGGGCTTCAAAAGTTCAAGAAAGAGTTGATGGAAACGGTTATCCATTAGGTTTAAGTGCAAAAGATTTGAGTTTAAAAGATAGATTGATGAACACTTTAAATATTTATAATGCTTTAAAAGAACCTAGAGTTTATAGATCTGCTTTTAGTCATGAAAAAGCTATTGAGATTATGAAAAAAGGGGCAAAAGAGGGAAAACTTGATATATCACTTGTGGAAGATTTTGATAGATTTTTTAAAAATTAGCTAAAAAAGAGAGTCTTAAACTCTCTTTTTTTATGGTTTAACAGTTGTTAATCCTAGACTTAACCAAGATTGCATTCCACCTCTGTACCATTTTAGTTTTTCTTCTGGATAACCAATTGCAATTAATGCTTTCATAGATTCAGGAGATTGCCCACACCATGCACCATTACAAAATAATAATATCTCTTTTGCTTTTGAAAAATCATATTTATCACCAGTTATTTTTACACCTAAGATTTCTAAATACTCTTTAAATTCATCAGGATATTGAGACTGTTTCATATAAATATATGGAACATTCACTGCACTTGGGATAGTTTCGTGGAAAAACCAATTTTCAGTTCTTGAATCTACTAACATCATATTTTTATCTGTTTTTGCTTTTTCAATAAATTCTAAAACTTCAACTTCTCCATATGTTTCAACTTTTGGTGAAAATTTCATTGGAGCAATTTTTCCCATGTAAGTTACAAAGGCTCTTTTGCAGTTTGCATCAACTGAATCAGCAGCTTGATGTTCACCTCCATAAACAGTTTTTGGGTCAAAATTTACATTTTTACACTCATCTTTTTTTTCTCTTTTTATAACAATATTTTTCACTTCATCTTTTGAGTTTTTGTAATTTACTTCAACTCCATCACTTTGTAAATCAACTGCAAAAAGTGAAGCACTTAATACAAAACTTCCTATAATTATTTTTAACATTTTTCTCTCCTTAATATTAAAACTTAGCAAAAAAATTATAGCACATCTATTAGAAAAATTAATAATGCTTTTTAAACATAGAGTTATATTGCAATATTAGTAAAATAACATCATAAGAAAAACTTGGATATAATCGCGTATATTTATAGAAAAAGATAGGATTTTTAATGAGCGAAAAGTACGAACCATCACAAGTAGAAGATAAATTTTATAAAATTTGGGAAGAAAGAGGTTATTTTGAAATAGATGGAAATAAATCTATTCAAGAACATGATGCTAATGGAAAACAAAAAACATTCTCAATCATGATGCCACCTCCAAATGTAACAGGAAGTTTACATATTGGTCATGCCTTAACATTTACATTACAAGATATTATTACTAGATACAAAAGAATGGATGGGTTTAAAACTCTTTGGCAACCAGGAACTGACCACGCAGGAATTGCAACTCAAAATGTTGTTGAAAAACAATTATTAGCTGAGGGTACAACAAAAGAAGAAATTGGAAGAGAAAAATTCTTAGAGAGAGCTTGGCTTCAAAAAGAAACATCTGGTGGGAATATAGTTCATCAAATGAGAAAATTAGGTGTTACTCCTGCTTGGAAAAGAGAAAGATTTACAATGGATGAGGGATTAAAAGAAGCTGTAAAAGAAGCTTTTATCTCTTTATACAACGAAGGTCATATCACTCAAAATAACTACATGGTAAACTGGTGTACACATGATGGTGCATTATCAGACATTGAAGTTGAACATGAAGAAGTAAACGGTAAGTTTTACCACATGATTTACAAATTTGCAGATGGAAGTGGTGAACTTCAAGTAGCAACTACAAGACCTGAAACATACTTTGGGGATACTGCTATCATGGTTCATCCTGATGATGAGAGATATAAATCAATCGTTGGAAAAGAAGTTCTTTTACCTTTAACAGATAGAAAAATCAAAGTTATTACAGATTCACATGTAGATATGGAATTTGGAACAGGTGTTGTAAAAGTTACTCCTGCACATGACCAAAATGACTATGAAGTTGGAAAAAGACACGATTTAGAATTCATCAAAGTATTTGATGAAAAAGGTATTTTAAACGAATATTGCGGAGAGTTCGCTGGACTTGAAAGATTAGAAGCTAGACCTATTATTGTAAAAGCTTTAGAAAATGCTGGATATATCGTAAAAATTGAAGAGCATATTCACCAAGTAGGGCATTGTTATAGATGTAAAAATATTGTTGAGCCATTTATCTCTCAACAATGGTTTTTAAGTTCTGAAATGGCTCAAGAATCAATCAGAAAAACAAAAGAGACTACAAAAGAAAGAGCACAAACTGGTGAGCATAATGGAACACTTTTTCACCCTGCACATTGGATAAACTCTTATACAGCTTGGATGGATGAGTTAAGACCTTGGTGTATTTCAAGACAACTTTGGTGGGGACATAGAATTCCTGTATTTACTTGTGACGATTGTGGACATCAATGGGCTGATAAAGCTGATGAGCCAGAGAAATGTCCAAAATGTGGAGGAAAACATTATACTCAAGATCCAGATGTACTTGATACTTGGTTTTCATCAGCACTTTGGGCAATGTCGCCATTAGGTTGGGGAAATAATGGAAAATTAAAAGAACTTTATAACGACACAGATGAAGCAGATTTTTATCCAAATAGTTTATTAATCACTGGTTTTGATATTATGTTCTTCTGGGTAGCTAGAATGATGATGATGGGTGAACATTTCAAAAAACAATTACCATTTGAAGATATTTATATGCATGCTCTAGTACGTGATGAACACGGTGCAAAAATGTCAAAATCAAAAGGAAATGTTATTGACCCACTTGATATGGTAAATGAGCATAGTGCTGATATTATCAGATTTACACTTGCTTACCTTTGTGTTCAAGGAAGAGATATTAAACTTGGAGCTAAAAACCTAGAGCAATTTAGAAACTTTACAAATAAACTTTATAATGCAAGTAATTTCTTACAATTAAATGTAGAAACATTCCCCGATTTAAAAGATATTGAAATCAAAACACCACTTGGACTTTATATGCAAAGTAAATTAAGTGATGCAGTTGACGAACTTAGAAATGCACTTGAAACTTATAAATTCAATGAATCAGCATCGATTTTATATAAATTTGTATGGAATGAATTTTGTGACTGGGGAATTGAATATGCAAAAGCTTCTAAAGATTCAGTAGTAGAACTTGGAGCGATTTTCAAAGAAACATTAAAAATGGTATCTCCATTTATGCCATTTATTTCTGATTATTTATATCACAAATTAAGTGGTACAACACTTGAAGATGGTGATTCATTAATGATTATGAACTTCCCAAAAAATATAGCAAAAAATCAAGAAATCGAAGATATGTTTGCCATCATCGAAGAAGCGATTACAGCTATTAGAAGAGCGAAAGTTATTATTGATATGGGTAACTCAAAAATTGCAAAAGCATATATAAAAATCAATAAAAATATTGATAATGAAATGGCAAAACCATTTATCGAAAAACTTGCAAAAGTAGAAAATTTAGAGTTCGTAACGGCAAAAGTAGAGAACTCAATCACAGATGTAAGTGATAATTTAGAAGTTTATATCCCAAGAGGTGAAATAGATATGGCACCAATTATTTCTAAACTTACAAAACAACAAGAGAAATTAGAAAAAGAGATAGCGAAATTATCTGGAATGTTAAATAATGAAAAATTTGTAGCAAATGCACCAGCAAATGTTTTAGAAGAAAACAGAGCAGGGTTAGCATCAGCTGAAGATAAATTGGCTAAGGTTGTGGCTGAATTGAAGTCTTTGAGTTAAGAAGTGATTTTTAGTTAGATTTTTGAAAAGCCTCGTCAATTTTTGATGGGGCTTTTTTATTATATAGTAAATTAATTTAAGGGGATTTCTTGACAACTTTAACAAAACCTAATCTTGGTACACCAAAAGATAAAGGATGGCCATTTTATTCTTTACATTTAGCAACTTCATATTTATTGAAAGAATATTTTTTAGTTTCAAATTATAGAAGAAGTATTGAACTTGCTTTTAATCATGGCAAAAATACAGAAATTCTTTTAAATAAGGTAAAAGATTTAAAAATTTATAACAATTTACAAATTGAAATGATGTTGGGGAGTGCGAATGAATTAAGTAATTGGGCTATTACGATGAAAGAAGAAAATTATCATGAATTATATGTTCATTCATTTATTGGGATGTGGTCTTCCTTTGAATCAGGTATTGAAAATATATTAGCTAATTTTATTAACAATGATTTAGTTGTTGCAGAGAAAGCTATTTCATTATTCAAAGCTGGTAGATTTAATATTGAAGAATGGCCATGGGATAAATCAATTTGTTTAGAAATTGCACAAAAATTAGAACCTAAAGCAAAGAATAATACAGAAGATGGTGGTATAAATTATTTCAAACGAATTAAAACACTTTTTTCATGGTTTGGAATAAGTATTGAAATTGAAGAACAATATCAATCTTCACTATCTGAGGCAAATCGAATGAGAAATATAATTTTACATAGATATGGTGAAATCAGTGAAAAAGACGCTATTGACTTTCCTTGTTTTTCTCATTGGATTGGACAAGTAAAACCATTAGATAAAGATACATTTAATAGTTACTATAAATCAATGTCAATGACATTTATTTCTTTATTAAATGGGATACAGAAAAAATTAAAAAATGATGAAATTAATAAAAATTAAATCTTCTCATCGTTCTTGATAGGAATATATACTAAAGATAGTTTATGAAATAATTAGAAAGATTAACTTTTTCTCTTCAAACCCTATCAACCCAATAATCAGGAACTCGATGTTGATGTGCAATTGCTACTATTAAAATAGTATCTTCTTCAAACAGATATAAAATATTGTAAGGAAAACGGTGTAAAGTACATCTTCTAATTTGATTTGATACTTTTTGATAAGAGTTTGGAAAGTTTTTTATTCTGTTTATTGAAGATTGAATATCATTTGAAAATTTTTTACCTAAACCTTTTTCTTGTTGTTCATAATATTTTATAGAATTATGAAATTCAAGTTTTGCTAGTTTTAGATAATTAATATTCATAATCAAAAAAATCTTTTTCTGATACAGTTTCTAAGTTTCCTTTTTTGTAATTATCTACTCTTTTATTAGCTTCTTCTTCCCAAATTTTATTTATGTTTTCATCGGGTTTATCAAGACTTTTTAAAAGTTCTTCAATTAACAAAAATCTATCATTAGTTTCTAAATGTAAAGCTTGTTCGAATATCTCATTTTTACCCATTTGAAAACCTTTTTTTAAGTGGATTTGTAAAAAATTATAACATATATTTGAACAAATTTAAAAAATAGAATTGAAATATTACTAAAACAAAGAGAAATAAATCTCTTTATTTAGCATTTTTTTTAGCTGATTTTTCAGCTTTTTTTTCTTTCATTGATTTTGCAGGTGCTTTTTTTACTGCTTTTTGTACATCTTTACCTTTTGCCATTTTAACTCCTTTATCAAGTTATATGCTTTCATTATATCTTAATAAAACTATCTTTACCTGTGCCCATAATAAATTTATATTATTTAAAATAGACTGCTAGTTTATTTTAATTGAAGTATTGATATGTATAATTAGACCATCAGTTTATAAAAGGATTTTTATGCCAAAAATAGTGAATAAAGAAGAAAAGATTGACTATATTTGTGATGAAGCTTACAAAGTGTTTGTTGAAATTGGAATTGATGATTTTTCTTTAAATAAATTTATTACAGATATTAATATGTCAAAAGGACAGTTTTATCATTATTTCTCAACAAAAGAGCAATTGATCTATCAAGTTATGTCCAAAAAAACATTTGAATTAATCAATAACACAATAGAAAAATATAAATATGAAGAAAATTATATGAATAAAATAAATTTGATTTTCGATATATATTTAAATGAAGAACAAGCTTACAAAGATTTAAGAAAATTATATATTAATACTTTACATATGTATATTACTTCAAATGATGATGAAATAAAAGAGTTCAATAATAATTTATACAAAATTATATTTGATAGTTTAGAACAACTTTTTGAGGATGAGATAGCAAAAGGTAATTTCCATACAAATTCAAAAAACTTAGCAAAATCTTTAAGTGCAACCGCAGATGGAATGTTTTTATTATCAGTTATGATAGAAAATTATGATTTAAAAACCCAATTAACAAACTACTTTTTAGAGATTGAAAAGTTATCAAAAATAAATTAAAAGAAATTATATGAACGTAACAAAAGATAAAATATCATCGGTTTTTTTTCAATATTCAATACCCTCAGTATTAGGAATGTTGGCCATTTCATCAGCAAGTATTGTTGATGGATTTTTTATAGGAAATTATGTTGGGGATTCTGGACTTGCTGCAATTAATATAAGTTTTCCTATTTCCTCTTTATTATTTGGCTTTGCTTTGATGTTAGCAATTGGTAGTAGTGTTATCTCTGGAAAATTAATAGGTGAGGGAAATATTAAAAGCACTTCATTGATTTTTAGTAAAACTATGGTTTGTATTACTTTTTTTAGTTTTTTAACTTGCACTGTTTTATTTTTGAATATTGAAACTATTTTACACCTTTTTGGTGCAGATGAAAAATTGACAAAAATTGCAATAGAATATTTATCAATTATATTAATTTTTATTCCATTTTTGATGATTGGAGTAGTTTTAGATTATTTTGTAAGAGTTGATAATAGACCAAATCTTGCTTTTGTAGCTTTACTTTTAAGTGCTTTAATAAATGTAATATTAGATTGGTTTATGATTGTATATTTGCAAAAAGGTATTTTTGGAGCAGCACTAGCGACTGGTATATCTCAACTAACATTATTGATTATTCTTTTACCTCATTTCTTTTCAAAAAAAGCAACTTTAAAATTTGTAAAACCAATAGGAAGTTATATTCAAATTATAAAAGCTTCATACAATGGAGCTTCAGAGTTTGTAAATGAAATTTCAATTGGAATAACAACTTTGATTTTTAACTATGTAATGATAAAAAATTTCAATATAGAAGGAGTTGCCGCATTTACAGTTATAAATTATCTTTTAATGATTGGAATAATGATAAGTTTTGGAATAAGCGATTCTTTACAACCAATAATTAGTAAAAACTTTGGAGCAAAAGAGAATAAAAGAATAGAAGAATTTTTGAAATTAGCTTTCATAATTACAGGTTTAGTTGGTGTTGTGATGATACTTTTACTTATATTTATACCCGATACCCTTGCAAATATTTTTTTAGAAGATAATAATTATAAAACAAAAGAAATTGTTTTGAGTTTTGCCACATTTATTTGGGTAGCTTTTCTTTTTGATGGTATTAATCTTGTAATCTCAGCTTATTTTACTGCGATTCATAAGCCTTTGCATTCAATGATTATTGCAGTATCAAGAAGTTTTATTTTCCCTGTATTTTTTATATTTACTTTACCAGTTTTATTTGATTTAAAGGGGATATTTATGGCAATACCAATGGCAGAACTTTTTACTTGTATAATAGCAGTGATTTTATTTAAAAAGTTTAGTCCAAAAAAGATAATTTATAAGCTATAAAAATAGATTTTCTTTTTATAAAAGCGAATCTATTTTAATTTTATACTCTAAATTTTTTCCTGCAAGTGGATGATTAAAATCAACAGTTACATCTTTTTCATTAATCTCTTTTACGATAAATTGAATTGGTTGATCATTTTCATCTTGACCTTGAATTTGCATTCCAACTTTTAAATCTTTTATTCCTTCAAATTGCTCTATTGGCATAGTTTGAATTGCATTTAGGTCATATTCTCCATAGGCTTCAGCAGCAGGAACTAGAATATCAGCAGCTTCTCCCGCTTTCATGTTTATTATTCTCTTTTCAAGTCCAGCTATTACTTGTCCAACACCAAATTGAAATTCAAATGGTTTATTGCTTCTACTTCCATCAACTAAAACTCCATCAACTCTTACTTCAAACATTATTTTAACAGTTTGATTTATTTCTATAGGCATATTGTCCCTTATTTTTTAATGTCGGAACTATATTGTATTAAAAATAAAATATCAAATAATCTATTTTTATTGTTTGATAAATCAGATTTTTTTTATATAATAAAAAATAAAGCAATAAATTAAAAAGTAGAATTATGAAATTCAAAAAAGTTCAAATCCTTTTTCTAATAAGTTTATCGATTCTTTTTCAAGCATGTACAATGCCTACTGAAAATATTGAGAGTATTGCTCAAACAAACTCAGCATCACAGATTGAAGAGTACAAAAAAGAGATTTTAAAATCTCTAATCGAATATAAAAAAAGATTAGATTTAAGAAATCCAAATGCTTATAATAAACAAATTGATGCTAGTTTAGAACATCAAATTATGAAAAATCAAGATTATATAAATCTATTAAAAGATGGAAAAAAATTATATACATACGATGAATATTTTTATTATGCTTTTTCAAAACAGAATATAAAAAACCGAAATGATTTTTTGATAATTGGACTTTACAAACTTATCTTCAAAGCTTATAGTATGGATAATGAACATCAATTTACAGCTATGGAATATAGTAAATATGAATTACAAAAATTATATGAATATCTTCAAGTTGTAAGATGGAAAATTAGAGTTGATAAAAATGATAAAGGCGAGTATCTTTTTAATACTTGGCAAAATAACTGGCAAATAGAATTAGCAAAAAAATATAGTGGTGATTATAATATTATTAATAATTTGGAATACATAAAATCAAATAAAGAGAGTGTATATGACCATTCAAATTTCTCTTTTGAGATTATTCTTTCAAAAATGATTACAGATGTAGAGCATACTCTTCGAAAGATAAATGTAGAACCTTATGAAATGAGTATTTCAGCACTTACTGGGTTTGTTTTTATACTTTAATAGAAAAAACAGTAAGTAGAAATTATCTACTTACCGCATATAAGTTATATTTTTTTAGGAATTCCAAATCTTCATCATCTTTTACATTTTCTGCTAGAACTTTTATATTTAATAATGATGCTAATTCACTGATTGATTCAATGAAACTTTGTTTTGAATAATCTTTACTAATATCACAAGTATAATCCCTTGCAAGTCTAATATAATCAAGGTTGAAATCTTTTAAATTTCCAAGAGGAATAAATTTAGATTCAAATCTTTTTATAATAATTTTTGCACCGCATTTGTGTATTTCATCTGCAAAGAATTTAAATTTATCTTCATTTTTTGCAACAGCATAAGCAGTTGCAGAAAATACAAGTTGAGAAGCAATATTTTTGCTATCAAGGATTTTATTTTTAATCCATGCAATAAATGCAGTATTATTTATTGATTCAAGTGATAAGTTGATTGAAATGTCATGACTAACCCCATTTATTAAAATATGATTTATAACTTTTTCAATAACTTTTTTATCAAATTCAACAATTTTTTCATATTTTTCAGCAATAGAAACAAATGTTCCAATTGGAATAACATTTCCATCTTTATCTTTTATATTTGTAAATGCTTCTTGCATAACAACTCTATCATCATGTGAGTTTAAGATTTTAGAATTACCAATATAATTAACTTCAAATTTAGAGTTATCAATAATATCAAAAACTAAATTTCTCCAAGATTCCATATCTCTTGAAAGCTCATTTGTATCAGTTATAAAAAATTCATTAGAACCAATTAAAGTTGCTTTTTCATAAGTTTGAGTTGCACTTTGTAAAATTTCAGGAGTTGTTCCTATTGGATTAAATGGAGTTCCTCCAATATGTACTACCTCTTTTTTATTAAATTCGATAGCTAACTCTTCAAAGTTTTTTTGTAATAATTTTGTTAATGCAATTGCATCTTTATAGGTAGCATTTTTTGCAATTAATGCAAACTCTGAACCAAAAAATCTATAAGCTGTAGTTTTTATTTCAGAATTTAAAACTGTATGTCTTAAAATTTTTGCAAATTTTTTAATAAAATCATTTACTTCATTTGTTGTATGAGACTTGGCAAAAGAGCTTAAATCAGCAATTTTTATTAAAAAAACATAACCAGTAGATTTATTTATAAACATTTTTTTCATGTCTGTTTCAAAGTTTTGTTTTAAACAAAGTCCTGTTAATTCATCACTAGATAATTTTTTACTTAAATTTTCAAGGGTATTATTTAATCTATTTATAATAGCTTCAATTTTTGTAGACATGTCATTAAAAGCAATTGCAACAGCTTTTATTTCAGTTGTCCAAGGAAGTTCTTTAATAGTTCCAAATTTTCCACTTGCAATGCTATGTGCTAATTTTTCTAGTTTTTTAAGTGGTTTTAAAATATATTGAACAAAAACAAATACAAGAGCCATAGAGATTACAAATGCAATAAGTGCATAAATCATAGCACCCTTTGCTTGTTCATAAAGTTTAGCATAGGCATCACCTGGATTTGCACTAACGTAAATAATTGCACTTGTTTGCCAACCATCACTAATTTCACTTGATTGCTCTTCTAAATTAAATGAAATAGCACTAACAAACCATTGGGGAATATAATCAAATTTTACATCTCTAGATACTTTTACTAAAACCTTATTTATATTTAATGATGTTGTAGTATTTATTTTTTTGCCATTTTCATCAGTTGCAGTAAATGAAATAGAGATATTGTCATTTCGATATTTTCCATTTGGAGTGAAGATATAACTATTTTCTATTTCAGTTGGTGTTGATTTTTCAACTTTTGGTTCTTCTGTAATATTTTCAAGTGCATTTAACTCATTTTCCATACTCAAAATTGAAGTTAATAGTTCAAGTTTTCCAATTTTTTCATCAATTTTTACATCAGAAATTTGCCATTTACCAACAGCTAAATCTTTTGAACTTTTTATAATATCACTATCTTTTATAGAAAAATACGCATCTTCTAATCTAATCTCTTTATAAAAACCTCTGTTTGCAATGGCATTTATTGTGGATTCTATTTCAGGGTCTTTTTTATCTTTTAAGAGATTTTTTAAGCTCATTCCCAACGAAGTCGCAGTATCTTGAGCCTTGGTTACAGACTCAGTTTCTAAATATTCTTTAGTATTTTTAACACTAATAATAAAATTACCCGTAAAAATCATAAAAAATATTATTGATATGATTATATATAACTGTTTAGATAAAGACATTTTGTATTCCTTTTTTAAAATCTACTCATTAAATCTTTCCAAGATCTAAGTTCATTATTTCCAACTCTTGCTTCACCTTTTGTTTTAGCTTGCCATAATCCAGAAGCATTAAAACTATAAACTGGTTTTAAATCTGGTCTTTTTGATGCCACTTGTAACATTTTATTAATATTATCTAAAACAACAGGTTCAACTCCAACTTTATGGTAATAAGTTAAAACCATATGAGCCTCTTCATATGAACTATTTGTTTTTCTGTAAGAAACATAGGTAATTCTTAGTTTTTCATCTGGAACACCTAATTTAATTAAAGAAAAATATTTTGCTATTGCATAATCTTCACAATCGCCTGCACCTTTTCCCATAAACTCAAATGGTGTTGCCCAATAATCTTTTGTTCCCCAAACACTTAAATCTGACTTGTAAGTGATTTGATTAAAAAAATCATTCACATTTTTGAGTTTATTCAAAATTGTTTCATTTTTTGAAGCCTCAATCATTGCATCCCACTCTTCAACTCTATTTTTAGCAATAACACCATATTTATTTTCTATTAAATTTACTTGTTCTTGAGTAATGTTGAAGGTTTTTGAGGCGGTTGAAAAAAGAGAGGAAAAAGAGATAAGAATTAAAGATATTATTAATATTTTTTGCATCTTATCTCCTTTTTTTATTACTATAATAGCGAATATTCTATTAAAAAATAAAATATTATTTTAAGAGATTTTTTATTTCTTCTTCACTTATTTTTTCATTATCATATTTAATTGCAATAATGTTTTCAGTGTTATTTACATACCACTCATCAATTGCATCATGATTTAAGTTTCCACTGTTTTCTAAATGAAATTCATTTAATGATAAATAAGCAAATTTTTTCTTAGATGGATTGTGCATAGTGATTATTAAAATAGCCCATAAAAGACAAACAACAGCAATTACAACAGCTAATGTAGTTAATGATACATCTTGATAAAACATTCCACCAATCATACCACCAAGGAAAGTTCCTAAATAACCAGCTGAGTTAAAGATTCCTAAAACTAAACCTCTTTGGTGAACTTTTGCAAATTTTGAAGCAAGTGATTGCATAATTGGTTCATGCATATTAAATCCAATAAAGAATATAACAACACCAATTACAAAAATAGAAGCACTTGTACTAAATCCAATAATTAAATATGAAATAGCAAAAAAAGCAATACCAATGATTAAAATTTCTCTAAATTTACCTTTTTTTTCTGCAATAATTGCAGCAGGTGCCATAGAAATAAATCCAAAAATCATTGCAGGCATATAAACTTGCCATAAATCACTTAATTGCCAACCATAAGTTTTTGTTAAAACCATTGGAATAATCATAAAAGCAAATGTCATTAAACCTTTTTGTAAAAAGTTTGTGATATTCATTTTAATTAAATTTACATTTCCTAAAACAGCACCTAATTCCACTTTTTTATTATAAGTGTGAGTTATATGAGGAGGATTTGGAACCATTTTTATTAAAACAAAAATAGAACCAAGAGCAATAATCATTGTTATATAAAATAGTGTTTGAATACCAAATGTAGCACCAACTGTAGGACCTATTGCCATTGAAGCTGCAAATGCAACACCAATAAACATACCCATTGTTGCCATTGCTTTTGGTCTTTGTTCTTCTTTAACTAAGTCACTAATAGTTGCAGTTACAACCGCACCAATAGCACCAGCACCTTGTAAAAGTCTTCCAAATAATAAAGAGTAAATATCAGTTGAAAGAGCACAAATTAAAGAACCTACCGCAAAAAGAACTAATCCAAAAATAATAGTCTTTTTTCTTCCTAATTTGTCACTAATTATTCCAAATGGAACTTGAAAAATCATTTGAGTTAGGGCATAACCACCAATTACAATTCCAACTAAAGTTGGAGTTGCGCCTTCTAAATTTATAGCATATACTGATATAACTGGTAAAACTAAAAATAGACCGAAAAATCTTAGAGCAATAATAGCACTAAGAGGGAAAACTGATTTAATCATATATAATCCTAAACATAATATAATTTTGTCGGATTATAGTTAATAATAGTTAATAATAGGTTGAAAAGGATTATAGTGAAGATAGTATTAGCATCTGCAAACAAAGGAAAAATTGCAGAATTTGAAAAATTAATGCCAAATGATGAAGTAATTGCCTTTAGTGAGATTTTAGGTAAGATTGAAATAGATGAAGATCAAGATAGTTTTAAAGGTAATGCGATTAAAAAAGCTAGAACTATTTATGATTTATTAATAGAAAAAAATTTAAAAGATGTTATTGTAATTTCAGATGATTCAGGAATTACAGTTCCAGTTCTTAATAATGAACCTGGAATTTATAGTGCTAGATATGCTGGATTAAATGCAAGTGATAAAGCAAATAATGCAAAATTAATAGAGAATCTTAACAAAATAAATTTAGAAAGAACACCAGCATTTTACACAGCTTGTATTGCAATAATTTATAATAATGAGGTTTATACGGTTCACGGTTGGATGCATGGAGATGTAATAAATAAAGAGCTAGGTGAGGGTGGTTTTGGATACGACCCAATGTTTATTCCAACAGGTTTTGAAAAAACTTTAGGAGAGTTAGGTTACGAAGCAAAAAAAGAGTTTTCACATAGAACAAAAGCTTTGAATTTAGCTAAAAAAGTTTTGGATGTTATTCTTTAATAACTCTTTCATAAAGTGAAATATTATAATCTTTCGCTTTTACAAAAATATCAATAATAAAAGTAGAATCTTTAGGTTCTACTTTTGCATAAATATCAAATAAATCATCATCTATTTTTAAATAATTTATGTTTGTTAAATCAATATCTTTTATGTACTCTTTCAAAAAATTCTTATGATTTTTAGCTTGCATATACAAATACTGATTTGTTAAATTTGTACTTCTTAAAGATTTTGTCTCTAGAATAAAAATTCCTAAAACTGAAAAAATTGTCATTAAAACTATAGTTATCAAAAGAGTGTAAGCTTTTTTCATTGTGCAAACTCCCAATTTTGAATGATTTTGTCATCTAGATTTATAAAAATAGTTACTTTGTTTGTCGATTTATTTAGAGTAAAACTTTTCACATTTTCTAAGAGCAAATTATTTTTGAAATATAAATTATTATCTGAAAAAGTGAAATCATCAATTTCATTTAGATGTTTTTCAAAAAAAACTTTTGTAGATAATAAATCTATTTTTTGGATTTCTAGTTGTTGATTTATTTTATTTTCAAAAAATAGCTCTTTTGTAAAAAGTGTTGAATAAATTATTACAATTGATGAGATTATTAGAGTTAAAATTATTTCTAAAAGAGAAAAACTATTTTTCATACTTAAAAACTTTTATGTTTTCATTTTCAAATTCATATTTTGAAACGACAATATTTTCAGTGTTCTCATTATTTTTTATAATTTGTAGATTCTTAGTTGTTTTTGTAAAGTTAGTGTAATTTTTTGTATCAAAGTTGTTTTCTAAGTCATTTAACAACATGAAGTTTTTTTCATTGGTCTTTTCGTGATAAGTGGAATAAATAAACCCACTTATCACAACAGATAAAAATGTGATGCTAATTAAAGTTTCAAGTAGAGTAAAACTATTTTTTTCCAAGTTCGATAGCTTTTTTATATGCTTCATCAATGGCTTTTATCATTGCATCTCTCACTCCACACTCTTCAAGTTTTGCATAACCAGCAGCTGTTGTTCCACCAGGACTCATAACAGAATCTTTTATTATTGCAGGATGAGAGTGTTTAAGTAAAGAAGCCGTTCCACTAAATAATCCTTGAACTAATTGATAACTAAGATGTCTTTCAAGTCCAGCTTTTACAGCACCATCTGCCAAAGCTTCAGCAATTAAAGCTAAAAAAGCAGGTCCACTTCCAGCAACTGCAGTTGCAATATCAAGTTGATCCTCTGTATTTACCCAAATAGCTTGTCCAATACTTGAAAAAATTTCCATAGCAATTAGTTTAACTTCATTATCACCTGTAATTGTAGTCATTGAGTTTTGAACCGATGCTGCAACATTTGGCATAGTTCTAATATAGTGTTTTGCTTTAATTTGTTTTTTTAAATTTTCAAGTTTTGTTCCAGCTAAAATAGAGAATAATATATTTGCATTTCCAGAAAGTCTTGCTGAAACACTTTGTAGTGCATAAGGTTTTACACAAAATATTATGTTTTTTCCACTAATGTCTTCATTATCTTCTAATACTTTTATAGTTATTTGTGGAATTTTTTCTTGAATAGCTTTTAATTTATCATTATCTCTTCCGATGATTTCAACTTCATGATTTTTTATTAAACCTCTTGCTAATGATTGAGCCATAATACCATTACCAATTAATGTAAGTTTCATAATATTGCCTTTTTAATTATTTTGGTCAATTATAGCAGATAATTCCTAAGGTACTATTAGATAGAATATCACTTTTATGAGAAAGGATATTTAAAAATGAATAAAAGCTTTAATTTGAAAAACCTATTACTAATAGCTTGTGCGGCCTTTGTACTCACAGCTTGTTCTTCAAAAGAGGAACAAGAATATAATAAACCAGCCATATATTGGTACAACAAAATGTTAAAAGAGATTGCTTCAAATGATTTAGACAAAGCAGATGATACATATACATCACTTGAGAGTGAACATAGAAATACTCCATACGTTCCAACGGCTATGTTAGTATTAGTTAATGCTCATATTGATGAAGAAGAGTATGCTTTAGCAAATTTCTATTTAGATGAATATATTAAAAGATTTGGTTTAAGTAAAGACATTGATTATGCAAGATATTTAAAAATTAAAGCAAACTTTTTAGGATTTAAATATCAATTTAGGGATCAACAATTAATTGAAGATACGCTAAATCAAATTGAAGATTTTAAAGCTAAATATAGAAATTCTCCTTATATGCCTTTAGTTGACACAATTAATTCAAGATTATTTATGTCAAAAGCTTCAATGGATAAAGAGATAGCTGAGCTTTATATTAGAAGAGACAAAGAATTAGGTGCTGCTTTTTATGATCAAAAAGTAAAAAATTCTTGGGTTGAACCAACTGAAATTGAACCAGTAAAAGTACCTTGGTACAGATCGATTTTTGAATAAATATTATAGATTTTGGAGTTGAATTAGATGGAATTAGAAAATTACGATGAATTCCCACAAACTATACCTTTAATAATAGAAGATGATATATTCTTATATCCTTTTATGATTGCTCCTTTATTTTTAAGCAATGAAGAAAATATTAAAGCGGTTGAATATGCTATAGAACATAATAAACTTGTTGTTGTTACTGTTTCTAAACATGGGAAAGAAGGGAAAAGAGAAGCTGACTCTTTTTATGATGTTGGTGTTGTTGGAAATATTATGAGAAAAGTATCTTTACCTGATGGTAAAATAAAAGTACTTTTCCAAGGTTTAGTAAAAGGCCATATTTCTGAATTTATAAAAGAAGACTCTTTATTTGCAAAAGTTGATATTCTAAGAAGTGAACCTTCAAATGAAGAGAGTATTAAATCAGTTATTGAAGTTTTAATTGAAAATGTAAAAAAACTATCAAGATTAAATATTAAATTTCCTGCTGATTTAGTAAAAACAATTGAAGAAAATGATGATGCTACAAGAATTGCAGATTTGATTTCATCTGTTTTAAAAGTTAAAAAAGATGAAGCTTATAAACTATTTGCTCAAACAAATATTGAACAAAGATTGTTTGATATTATTGAAGTTATCAAAAAAGAGATTGAATCTTTTAAAATTCAAAAAGAGATTACTCAAAAAGTAAACTCTAAAATAGAAAAAACTCATAAAGATTATTTCTTAAAAGAGCAAATTAAAGCTATCCAAAAAGAGCTTGGAAGTGATAATCAAAAAGATGCTGAAATTAAATCTTATAAGAAAAAATTAAAAGCTAAAAAAGAGTTTATGCCTAAAGAGGCTTATAAAGAGACAAAAAAACAAATTGAAAAACTTGGAAGAATGAATCCAGATTCTCCTGATGCTTCACTTTTACAAACTTATGTTGAACAAGTTTTAGATATTCCTTTTGGTGAATATGCAAATGAAAAAATATCTGTAAAAAATGTTGAAGAACAATTAAATAAAGATCATTATTCATTAGTAAAACCAAAAGAGAGAATTTCTGAATATTTTGCTGTTAAACAACTACTTGAACAAAGAAATATTGAAGATTTAAAATCTAAAGGTACAGTTTTATGTTTTGTAGGACCTCCAGGAGTTGGTAAAACTTCATTGGCAAACTCAATTGCAAAAGCATTACAAAGACCATTAATAAGAGTTGCTCTTGGTGGAATGGAAGATGTAAATGAGTTAAGAGGTCATAGAAGAACTTATGTTGGAGCAATGCCAGGAAGATTAGTAAAAGGTTTAATTGACGCAAAAAAAATGAATCCAGTAATGGTTTTAGATGAGATTGATAAACTAGGAGCTAACCACAGAGGTGATCCAACAGCTGTAATGTTAGAGATTTTAGACCCAGAACAAAATCATGAATTTAGAGATTTATATCTAAATTTCCCACTTGATTTATCTCAAGTTATTTTTGTATCAACTGCAAATGATGCTAGAAAAATTCCAGCACCATTAAAAGATAGAATGGAATTTATTGAAATTTCATCATATACTCCAAATGAAAAATATCATATTGCAAAAGATTATTTAATTCCTCAAGAGTTAGCAAAACATGGACTTCAAAAATCTGAAGTAAATTTAAATAAAGCAACTATTGAGATGATTATAGGAAAATATACAAGAGAAGCAGGTGTTAGAAATTTACGAAGAGTATTCTCTAAATTATTTAGAAAAGTTGTAAAACAAATTTTAAATGATGAAACAATTGAAAAAGTAACAATTGGAACAAAAGATTTAAAAGCATATTTAGATAATCCAATTTTTGAAATTGACCCAGCTGATAAGAAAAATTCAATTGGAATTGCAAATGGATTAGCATGGACTTCAGTTGGTGGAGATGTTTTAAAAATTGAAGCTATTAAATTAAAGGGAAAAGGTACTTTATCAGTAACTGGAAATCTTGGGGAAGTTATGAAAGAGTCTTCAAGAATCTCTTATTCAGTTGTAAAAGTTTTAATAGACAAAGGTGTTTTATTAATAGATAGTGAGATTATTCCAAAAAGTGCTCAAGAAATTACAGATAAAACTATGGTAGATCCAAGTGAAGTTTATAAAAGATACGATATTCACTTACATATTCCAGAGGGTGCAACTCCAAAAGATGGGCCAAGTGCTGGAATTACAATGGCTTTAACAATAGCTTCAATTTTAGCTGAAAAGCCTATAAAATCAGATGTTGCAATGACTGGGGAATTAACACTTTCAGGAAAAGTTTTACCAATTGGTGGACTAAAAGAGAAGTTAATTGCAGCATATAAAGCAAAAATGAAAAAAGCTTTAATCCCTAGAAAGAATTTTGAGAGAGATTTAGATGAAATTCCTCAAGAAGTAAAAGATGCTATGGAAATAAAAGCTGTAGATGTAATAGAAGATGTACTTAAAGAGGCTTTAGTATAAGTATATGAGAAAAGGAGCTAGAGATAGTATTTTAGTAAATAACTTTTTTACTATAGCTTCTATAGTTCTAATTGTAATAACCATAACTATATATACAAAATATGTTGTTAATAATGGTTATGATGAAGTTACAAAAGAGGAAGTTATTCCTCTTTCTTGTGAAAAAGAGGTTTTCTCTGTTTCAAAAGTCTATAATCAAGAACTTCTAAATAAATCTATGAAAGCTTTTAATAAAGGCTTTTATAAATTAGAAGGCTCTTATAAAAAATCCCAACAAATTCCCTCTATTATTGAAGATTTTATCTCTTTAAATGAATTAAATAGTTATTATGTAAAATCAATAGAGAAAAAACCCAAAGTTGATATAAATAAGTATTTAACTATTAAATATGAGATAATTGAAAATGATAGAAAAGAGCAGAATAAAAAAATAAGTAATTGTAAGTTTTGTTCAGGAGGAATTTTAACCTCGTTTTTAGCTGATGATAAAGAGATTTTTAAATTTTATATAGATTTTAGATTATATGATAAAAATGAGATTGCTTCAAAAATAGATTGTACGATAAAGGTGTATGAAAACAATGTTAAAAAACTTTAGTAAAAAAGATTTCACAGCCACAAATATTCTAATTATAATTACAGTTTTAATGTATATTATTCAAATAAACATAACTAATGGTGGTTTATTATTTGGATTAAACCTTTACTTTTTAGTATATGGATTTTGGTGGCAACCATTAAGTACAATTTTTGCCCATGGTGGAATTGCCCATCTTGGAATGAATATGTTTGTTCTTTGGCAGTTTGGAAATTTGATAGAAAGATTTATTGGTGCTAAAAAGTTTGTTGCTTTATATTTAATAACAGGATTATTAACTTCAATTTTATCATTTGCTTATATATTTTATTTAGACCATAATGTAAACTTAGTTGGGGCTTCAGGTGCAATTTGTGCCTTACTTGGATTTGTTGCTTATTATGATAAAGCTCAAAGAGGTGGAATAATAACTTGGATTTTATTAATCTCAGTTGCACCACTAATTATTGGTTTACCAATTGCTTGGTATGCTCACTTTATTGGTTTGGGTATTGGATTTTTATATGCAATTATTACAAGAAGATAATTAGTTATTTACAAAATAAGTTACTATACTCATAACAAATAAAACAATAGCTATTCCTACAAAGACATCTTTTAGGGTTACTGTTGGATTTAAAATTCCACAGTATGGGCATTGTCTTTTTTTTGCTTCGATTTCATTTTTACAATTTTTACAAGTTGCTATGATTTATCCTTTTGAAATTTTTGAAATAGTAACATATTTTATGGTTTTAAATGATTAATTAATGTTTTGATAAACTAACAAAAAAGGATAAAAAATGGAAGAGATACATATTCAATGTCCATATTGTTTACAAGCAATTTCGGTTCTTTTGGACACAGGTATATATGGACATGCAACGGTTGTTGATGATTGTGAAGTGTGTTGTAGACCAATAGAAATCTCTTATATCGTTGAAGATGGTGAGATAAAAACTTATTCTTATAATAGTATTGAAGGAAATGAATTTTAATGGAAGTAAAGTCGATTTTATTTGTGTGTTTAGGAAATATTTGCCGTTCGCCTCTTGCTGAGGGAATTGCAAAGCAGTATTTAAAAGAAAAAAATATAAGTTTAGTTATTGAAAGTGCAGGAACTGGACATTGGCACATAGGTGAGAAACCTTGTGATAATTCAATCAAAGTGGCAAAATTAAATGGTGTTGATATTTCAAATCAAAGAGCTCAACAAGTAAAAAAATCTGATTTTAAGAACTTTGATTTAATAGTTGGACTTGATGATAGCAATATTTCAAATCTTAAAAATATAGGATGTAAAAATCCTATAAAACTTGGTGATTTTGGTTTTGATGGAGCAGATGTTCCTGACCCATATTTTTTTGATGGATTTGAGGGTTTTGATAAGGTTTTTGAGATGATTGATATTTGTGTAAGAAATTTAATAGATGAAAAGGTAAAGAGCGCTTAGGCTTCTTTACTTATTTTACTTTTTTGTGGGCTAAAACCCATAATTCAACTTTTTCAGTTTCTCTTGAATCCGTTCTTTGAGTTCTTTTTGATGATGCTCTTACTTCTCGTCTTAGGTGTAAATCTTTTCTAAATCTATTGTTTTTTTGAAGTTCTTCAATTATTGGATGAGAACTCTCTTTATCAATTTCTTGGGCTAAATTTGAGAATATTAAAACTAATTTTCCATCTTCTTTTAGATGTTTTTTTGCTTCTTCAAAAAATTTTGGAAATAGCTCTTTTTCATAATACATAGCTTTATCAATTCCTTCTTCTAAATTATGACTAGCTAATAACCAAGGAGGATTAAATACAATTACATCTGCTTGTACATCACAATTTTCAAATAAATCTCCATAATTTAAAGTTATTTTATCTTCAAATCCTAATCTTTCACACTCTTTAGCAACACCAATAATTGCATTTTTATTTGAATCACTTGCAAAAATATTATTAAAACCATTTTGGATTAATTGAAATGTTAAAATTCCACTTCCAACACCAATATCAATTGCTATATCTTTAGAACCTTCATATTTTTTTAACCATTTATCAAATAGTTTTAAATGATCAAATCGTGTTGGAAAATATGTTCCATAATAAGGATGAAGAGTTAGATTCAAAGTTTTAATCTCAAGACCTTTCTCATGCCATTGCCATGAACTATTCATTCCTTGAACCTCTGGAAAAGATATATAAAACTCTGAAACATCTGGATAAAGTGACTTTAACCAACCAATATTTGGAGCTTTTTTAACATCTAGTTTATTATCTTTTACTTTGATTAGCAATCTGTGTGAAGCTTTTCTAAAAGCTGTTCTGTAATCTCGTTGTCCTTGAAAACTTTTGTCATTAAACTTGTCTGAAAGATTCTTTTTTAGTGCATTTAAAACTTGTAAACCGTTGCTGTAGTATTCTTCAACAAGAACATATTTCCCTGCAATCATTTGTTCAACGGTTGCTTTTGTATCCATCTTACGATAGAAGCCTATTCCTTCGATTTTCGAAGTTATAATATTAGGTCTATCTGCTTTGATAGATTGTAAATTCTTAATCATATAATTATTCCCTTTGTTCTTGTGCAATTTATGGTATACAGTATATTGGCTTAGTTCTAGGTTGGAAGTCTGTTATTTAGTTAAATGAGTTTATGATTTTTTTTGACTTATCTAGTAGTAGAAAACTAATCAAGACTAAATTCATCCTCTTTTATGCACTCTTTTGGTAAGCTTCTTGCATATATAAACAAATATTTATCAAAAGAGAAAAATTATGAAATTAGATGAACTAAAACTTGAAGTTGATTACTTTGAGTTTGATGAAAAATATTATCACAAAGTAAATCCTACACCACTAAAAAATCCTAAACTTGTATCTTTTAATCCTCTTGCTAGTGATTTAATAAATCTTGATTATTCAGAGTGTGAGACTCAGGATTTTGTGGATTTTATAAATGGAAGTAAGATTTTAGATGGTTCAACTCCTTATGCTATGGCTTATGCTGGGCATCAATTTGGCTATTTTGTGCCACAACTTGGGGATGGAAGAGCTATAAATCTTGGAAGTGTAAATAACTGGCACTTACAAACAAAAGGTTCTGGACTTACTCGATATTCGCGAAGCGGTGATGGAAGAGCAGTTTTACGTTCATCAATTCGTGAATATCTTATGAGTGAAGCTATGTTTGGTCTTGGAATTCCTACAACTAGAGCTTTGGGAATTATTGATTCTGATTCTTTTGCCCATAGAGATTGGGAACAAGAGTCATGTGCTATAGTTTTGCGAATGTCACCATCTTGGGTAAGAGTTGGAACATTTGAATTTTTTGCACGAAGTAGGGATAAAGAGACCATTTCACAACTAGCAGATTATGTGATAAAACAATCATATCCACACTTAGAAAATGAAGAGAACAGATATGAAAAAATGTTTTATTCTTTGACAGATAAAACAGCCGAACTTTTGGCCTTATGGCAAGTTTATGGATTTCAACATGGAGTTATGAATACTGATAATTTTTCAGTTGCTGGTCTTACTATTGATTATGGTCCTTATGCTTTTATGGATTATTTTGAAAAAAATGCTATTTGTAATCACTCAGATGAAGAGGGAAGATACTCTTATAACAATCAACCTTATGTTGCAAGATGGAATCTCTTTGCGTTAATAAATGCTTTAAAATTGATTTGTGATGAGAGTAAATTAGAATCTTATATGAAAGCATTTTTGCCACAACATGAAAAGGTATATTTAGATTTAATGAATAAAAGATTAGGTTTAGATGCTTCAAAAAGTGGAAATTCAAATCTACATTTGATTTTAGAGTTACTTGGAAGTTTAGAAAATGCAAAGATGGATTACAATGTTTTCTTTTACAGATTAACTCATCTTAAATCTTTTGAAGATTTAAGTCCAATTCTTGATATTGCAGTTTTTCAAGAGCCACTTAAACAATGGTTTGAATCTTATAAAAAAGTTTGTGATGAGCAAAAAACAACTTTTGAAACAAGATTTGAAATAATGAAAAAAGTAAATCCAAAATATATTTTAAAAAACTACATTCTTCAAGAAGCTATCGAAAAAGCTCACGAGGGTGATTATAGTGGCGTAAATGATTTATTAAAAATCGCTCAAAATCCTTATGATGAACATCCAGATTTTGAAAGATATGCCCAACCAACTCCAATGAAACATGCAAATATAAAACTCTCTTGTTCTTCATAAAATCAGTAGCTTTTTTAAGTGTTATGATAAAATGCGAGTTGATTTTTTAATTAATAGAGGAAAAAATGATAAGTAGAAAATATGAAAGAATTGTTTTTGCTTTTTTTATGGCATTGTTTATGAGTTTTATAATGAGCTTTATAATTACATTTATAAATTTAGGTTTTGTAGAGAATTTTATTTCTAGTTGGTTACGAGCTTGGGGAACTGCTTTTGTTTGTGCTTTCCCAATAATCGTAGTTGTTGCACCATTGGTTCATAAAATTGTGCATAAATTAATAGCAAAAATCTAAAAGGTCTAAAATGATAACTGTAAAATTTACTTTGTTTTTATTGTTATCATTGCTTTTTTTAGCACTTAATTCAATATTTTGTAAATTGGCTTTATCAAATAATTTTATTGATGCCTTTTCTTTTACGATGTATAGAGTTCTTTTTGGCTCAATTACACTTATTTTGATTTATCTGTACAAAAGAAAAAAATTACAATTTTCAATTAAAAAAAATTGGCTTAGTTCTTTGATGCTTTTTTCTTATGCAATATGTTTTTCTTACTCCTTTTTGAATATTGAAGCAGGTGTTGGAACACTTTTACTTTTTGCTGTTGTTCAACTTGTAATGGTTATATTTTCACTATTTCATAAAGAAAAGATTAACTTTCAAAAAATTGCTGGAATATTTTTAGCGATGGCTGGATTAATATATCTTTTATATCCAAAACAGAGTTTTGAACTCTCTTTATTTCATGCTTTTTTAATGATAATTGCGGGGATTTCTTGGGCAGTTTATACAGTTCTTGGAAAAAAATCTTCAGATTCTTTATATAACACTACAGATAATTTTGCAAAAGCTCTTATTTTTGTTGTGGTTTTTTATCTTTTATTTTCTCCTGAAAATAGTTTTATAAGCGAAAAAGGAATTCTTTTAGCATTTATTTCTGGAAGTTTAACTTCTGCTATTGGGTATTTGTTATGGTATGAAGTGTTACCTAAAATGCAGTTAATTACAGCAGGAATAATTCAGTTATTTGTGCCAGTTATTTCTATAGTAATTAGTATTGTCTTTTTAAATGAGAATTTAACATTTACACTATTTTTATCAACTGTAATTATATTTGCAGGAATTTTACTTACAATATTTTCAAGAAAAGCACAATAAATTTAGTTTATTAGCTCTTTATTTGGTTGTGAAAAATAGTATCCTTGAGAATAGTTAATACCTAAATCTTTTACAAATTTTTGAACACTTTCATTATGAACAAATTCGGCAATACAAGGTATATTTACATTTTTAGCAAAAAAACTAATAGCTCTTACAATCTCGTAACTTCTTTTATTTGTATCAATATCTTTTATATATTTTGCATCAATTTTTATGTAATCAATATCTAAATCTAAAATTCTTTCAAAGTTTGAATATTCAGCTCCAAAGTCATCAATTGCAATTTTAAATCCACTTTTTTTCAAAAGAGTTAATTGTTTAATATGATTTTTTTTACCAGTTGAACTTACTCCTTCTAAAATTTCAAGAATTACTCTTCTAGGATTTATTTTATAAAAAGCTATTTTTTCATCTAAATATTCATTTAAATATCCTTCAGCTAAATCATCTTCTGTGATATTTATTGAAAATTCATGATTATTATTTGACATGGTTTTCATAGTTTTGTCAATCATTACTTTTGTAATTTCAGGCAGTAATCCAGATAATTTTGCTGGTTCTAAAAATTCATAAGGAGAAACAACTCTATCTTCCAAAACTATTCTAGCTAGTGCTTCATATTTTGTGATAGAGTTGTTATTATTATCATAAATACCTTGGAAAAATGGAACTACTTGATTATTGTCTAAAGCATTTTTTATAAGATTTGTATAGTTAATAAAAGCTTCTCTTTTTAAATAATCATCATTGCTATTTTGTTCAAAAATTTCAAACCTATTTTTTCCATTTTCTTTTGCTTCTTTTAAAGCTGAAGCTGCTTTTCTAAGAAGATTATTTTTTCCTGAAACTGCACCATATGAAAAAGTTATGTTTAATTTAATTTTTTCTATGTTTATTAGATTTTTCATAAAATAATTTTGTATTTCTAGGATTTTCTCACTAATTGGAATTCTTTTATTAAATACAAGTGCAAATTCATCAGAATTGATTTTACAAAGGGTATCTATTTGAAAATGTTTTTCTAATATATTAGACACATTTATTAAAATTTCATCACCAATATCAAATCCATAAGCAGTATTTATATAACTGAAGTTATTTATATTTAAAAGAATTAATGTTTTATCTTCTTGGGTTTTTAATATAGTTTGTAAATAACTTTTGTTGTAAAGATTAGTTAGTGGGTCATGGTAAGCCATAAAAGCCATTTTATTTTGAGCTTCTTTTAATGGTGTTAAATCCGTAAACATGGCTATATAATTGTGTGCTATATTGTTTTCATCATGTAAAGCAGTAATACTAATCCATTGAGTTATTAATGAACCATCTTTTTTCTTATTTACAATTTCTCCATTCCATTTAGAGTTATGATTTAAATCATCCCACATTTTTTTGTAAAAGTTTTTACTATATTCTTTTGATGCAAATATTTTAGGATTTTTCCCTATAAGTTCCTCTTTTGAGTAACCATAAATATCTGTAATAGCATTATTAACTTCAATAATTAAATTTTTTTCATCTGTTATCAAAATTCCATCAGCAGAGTTTTTCATAGCATTTGAGAAGAGTTTATTTCTTTTTTCCATCTCTTCATCTTTTAAAATTATACTTACAATTGAAGCTGCTGTTCTTAATAATTTTACATGAAAAAGATTTGGTGCTCTATGTTCAAAAGATGAAAGTGCAAATGAACCAATTGCTTTTTTAGCCTTGTCTCTTATGGGCATTGACCAACAAGAACAAATATTAAAATTTACAGCAACTTGACGAAGATTTTTCCATCTATCATCAGTAAAAGTATTTTGAACAAATTGAGGTTGATTTTTAAATACTGCATTTCCGCATGAGCCACCATGAGGACCAGGTTTTAGATTTTCAAGTCTATCTTGTGCAATTTGTGGAATAGATGGAGCAATTCTTACACTCATTAAACCTGATTCTTTATTTTTAATCATAATTGAAGCTACAGAGTTAGGAAGAAGAGATTCAGCAAGAGTACATAATTTTGCTAAAATTTCAGATGTTTGATAATGAGAGGCAATCATTTCTAAAATTTGTTGTTGAATATTTAGAATTTGATTATATTCATCAGATGAAAGAATTATTTCTTCATTTTCATCATTTTCATCAACTTTATAGCAATTATTTTCCAACATATTTTCCTCTAAAATTACAATATTATTTAATAATACAATTATCAATATGAGAATAAGCTAAAATATTTTAATTATCTTCTTTTGGTTGAACTTTTGGTTTAGATGGTAGATTTTCTACCCCTTTAAAATGGTCATGCCATTGTAGCTGTGAAGGTATTGGTGGAGTATATGTATCTTGAGTTCTTACTGGAAATTGAATAGTATTTACTTGAGGTTTTTTATCAAGATATGAAAATGCAATAGCTAAAACTATAGCACTGATAATTAGTTTTATAATAAATTCTTTTAAATCTTTCATAGAAGGATTGTTACATTGTTTTGATTAAAGAGGAGTTAATAACCTCAAAAGAGGTTATTAATGTTTTACTGTAAGTTTATGTTTTTTAATAGCATCCATTAATTTCATGATGTTTGCTACTTTTTCTTCTTCTTTTTTAATATTATCTTCACTGTGAAGAGTGAAAATTTCCATTTTTTTATCTAAATAACTTGTATTAAATTTTCCATTGATGAAATCATCATCTCTTACAATTTCTCTATGTAATGGAATATTTGTAGGGAATCCTTCAATATAGAATTCATCTAAAGCTCTTTTTGCTTTTTTAACAGCACCTTTCCAATCTAATGACCAAACAATTAGTTTTCCAATCATTGAGTCGTAGTTTGCTGGAACTTTGTATCCTGTATAAACACTTGTATCAAGTCTAACACCAGGACCTCCAGGAGTTAAATATTTACTTACTGTTCCAGTTCCTGGCATAAAGTTTTTTTGTGGATTTTCAGCATTGATTCTGAACTCAATTGCATAACCTCTAAATTGAATCTCTTCTTGTAAGAAAATTAATTTATCACCTTCAGCAATTTCAATCATTCTTTGAATAATATCAACACCAGTGATTGTTTCAGTTACTGGATGCTCAACTTGAACTCTTGTATTCATTTCGATGAAATAAATATTGTCATTTTCATCAACTAAGAATTCCACAGTTCCAACACTTTCATATCCTAATTTGAACATTGCTTTTGTAGCAATTCTATAAAGTTCTTTTCTAGTTTCATTGTTAAGTCTTGGACTTGGAGCAATTTCGATAACTTTTTGGTGTCTTCTTTGGATTGAACAATCTCTTTCTCCTAAATGAAGAACATTTCCATATTTATCAGCAATAACTTGGATTTCGATATGTCTTGGATTTTCAACATATTTTTCGATGAAAACTTCACCTCTACCAAAATATTTCATTGATTCATTTGTAGCACTTTCGAACATTTCTCTGAAATCTTTTTCTTGTTTTACAATTCTCATACCTCGTCCACCACCACCAAATGCAGCTTTGATGATAATAGGGAAACCAATTTCTCTAGCGATTTTTTCACCTTCATTAATATTAACGATAGGCTCATCAGTTCCTTCTAATACTGGAACTCCAACTTTTTTCATAGCAACTTTAGAAGCCATTTTATCACCAAATAATTCGATATGGTCTGGTTTTGGTCCAATAAAAATAATTCCATTTGCTTCACAAGCTCTTGCAAAATCAGCATTTTCACTTAAGAATCCATAACCTGGATGAATCGCATCACAACCAGCTTTTTTTGCAATTGAGATAATATTGTCATACTCAAGATAAGCTTTGATAACATCTCCCATAATTGGATAACATTCATCAGCTTTTCTAACCCAAATACCCTCAACATCAACTTCTGAGAATATAGCAACACTTCCAATTTCTAGCTCTTTACAAGCTCTAATGATTCTAAGGGCGATTTCCCCTCTATTTGCAATAAGTACTTTTTTTATCTTTGCCATCTAGTTTGCCTTTAATGAATTTTGAAAATTATTGGTGAATTGTAGAGTATTTTTTAAATTTAATCTTCTTAATTATTGCCATAATAATTGTTTATTATTGCTAAATATTTTATTTATTATTGCTCTAAGTGGGAATAAAAATAATTATTTTAGATTATTATTTCATAATTTAAATTTAGTATAATGGTTTTAGTTATTAAAAGACATGCAAAGAAAATGGTAAAATCTTTACATATAATAAATTAAAAAAGAGATGAAAAGGAAATTTACGAATGTTTTCAAATATGAAACCAGCAGAAAGAAGACTTTTAGAGCATTGTAAAATAGGAAAACCTCTTGATTTAGGGAAAAGTCGACCAACAGAAAAAACGGCTGATAATGAGATAAGAGGGGAGTTTTTAAGACATTTGATTTTGAGTAATAATCAAGAAATAGAAGAAAGTGGTAAAAAGTATATTTTAAAAATTGACCCCAAAGGAGTGCAATTTAGTGGAGTATACATAAGTGGAATATTTGATTTTTCATTTTGTAGTACAGATTTACCATTTAGTTTTATGAATTCATTTTTTGAAAGTCGTATGGCTTTTTTTGATTCTCAAATAAAAATTTTAAATTTATCTGGTTCAAAAGTTTTATCTCTTGATTGTTTTAGATTAATATGTCAAAGCGATATTATTTTAAGAAATGGTTTTGAATCAAATGGTGAAGTAAATTTTGTTTCATCTCAAATAGGTGGGAATTTGGAATGTTTGAATGGGAAATTTATAAAAATAGGTAGTGGTTTAAACTGTAAAAATGGAAAGTTTATAAATGATAATGGAATAGCATTAAATTGTAATAGTATAACAGCAGGAAACATAACATTTTTATTTAATGCTTTTTTAGGAAATGTTGATTTTGGTTATTCTCAGATTGAATATATAAACTTTTCAAAAGTAGATATAAATGGGTATTTAAATTTAACATCAACAAAAATAAATACTATTTTTATTGCTAAATTAGATGAAATAAAAATTAGTAATAATATATATCTAGATGGACTTACATATGAACATTTGGATGTAAAAAAATTAAATTACAAAACACTTTTAAGTTTACTTAATAAAATACCAAAAGAAGAGACTTTTAAACCACAACCATATAAACAAATGGCAAAAGTTTTAAGAAATATGGGACATCATGAAGATGCAAATAATATTATGATTAAATACAATGATATTATTACTGGTAGAAGTGAAAACTGGTTTATTAAAAAATTAAAACAAATTTATGGATTTACTGCTGGTTATGGATATAAACCAATGAGAGTTATTTTTTCGATGTTTACAGTTTGGCTTTTTTGTAGTTTATTTTATTGGAATACTTCAAAAGTTGCTATTTTTGCACCAACAAATCCATTAGTATTTCAAAAAAAAGATTTTTATCAATGTAATGTAAATTCTGATGGAACATCTTTGTTAGATACATTTAGTTGGAGTAAATACAATAGTAGTAATAATTGGATATTAAATGAAAATATCGAAGGAGAATACACAACATTTAATCCTTTTATATATTCATTAGATGTTATTTTACCAATCGTTGATTTACAAGTTGAAAAAGATTGGGGACAATATGTTTCTTCAAATAATGGAACTTTAAATGATTTTACTCGTTGGTTAATGTGGTTTGAAATATTATTTGGTTGGATTTATAGTTTAATTTTAGTAGCTATTTTATCTGGACTTGCAAAAAATGAAAAAGATTAAAAGTAGGGTAACTATGCCATTAAAACGGCATAGCTGCTCCACTTGCTCCCATGATTTCTTTTGCATCTTCACTCATCATTTCTGGACTCCATGGAGGAGAAAATACCAGTTTTACAAATGCTTCATCTATTTCATCAACTGCTAGGGTTACATATTTTACTTGTTCTAATAAACTATCTGCAACTGGGCAAGTTGGGCTTGTGAGGGTCATTGTAATGGTGCAATATAAATAGTTGTTATTTACGTCAAATTCAATATTATAAATCAATCCCAAATCAAAAATATTTGCTGGGATTTCTGGGTCATATACTTTTTTTAAATGTTCTATTACTTTTTTTTCAATCTCTTTTAAATCAAAATTAGTTTCCATTTTCTATCCTTTATGCGTTTAGTGCATACTCTTTTATTTTTTTCATCATTCCAATTACGCCACTTTGTCTATTTGGAGTTATGATTTCGCTAAGTTTTAATTCATGAACAATATCCATGTCAATTTCTTTTAACTCTTCTACTGTTGAATCTGAGAATATTTGTAAAATCATATAAACCAAACCTTTTACAATTATGGCATCGCTAGTTCCGTGAAAGTACATTTTCCCATCTTTGATTTCATGGGTTAGCCAAACCTGTGAAGTACAACCATGTACTATATTTTCTGGAATTTTATCACTTTCATTAAACTCTTCTAGTTTTTTTCCTAAATCTATAATGTATTCATATTTTGATAATTCATCTTCAAAAAAATCTAAATCTTCTTTTATATTTTCTACACGTTTTTCTATATTATTCAATTCTAATCCTTTAACATGCTTAGGGCTTTTTCTAAAGCATCAATAAGTTTATCCACATCTACAAAGTCATTATAAAATGAAACAGAAACTCTAATAGTTCCTTTGATTCCAAGTTTTTTCATAATAGGTTGAGCACAATGGTGTCCAACTCTAAGTGCAATATCCATTTTATCAACTAAAATTCCAATATCATCATGAATCAAACCTTCAAAATTGAAACTTCTACTTCCAATACTATTTGAAATGTCATTATAAAAAATAATTCCAGGAAGTTTTGCTAATTCTTCATCAAGGTATTTAAAAACATTATGTTCAAAACTATGAATAGTTTCGTATTTTACGTGATTTATATACTCTATTGCTTTTCCAAAACCTATAATTCCCGCAATATTTTGAGTTCCTGCTTCAAATTTATAAGGAGAATCAAGCAAAGTTGAACTACTGTAATCAACTTCATGAATCGTTGCTCCTCCTGTTTGATAAGGTTTTACATCTTTTAAATATTTCTCTTTTACATAAATTGCTCCAACTCCAGTTGGTGCAAATGTTTTATGTCCTGAAATTGCAAAAAAATCAACATCAAGCTCTTGAACATCTATTTTAAAATGAGATAAACTCTGAGCCCCATCAACCATAACAACAGCTCCATATTCATGAGCTAATTTTGTGATAGTCTTAATATCATGGATTGTTCCAAAGGCATTTGAAATATGTGTGATACTTACAAAGGCATTTGGATTTGCTTTTAAAAGTTCTTCAAAATGAGTCAAATCAAAATTTAGATTTTTATCACAATTCACAACTTCAAGTCCAGCTCCTAAAGTTCGTCCTTGCATATGCCAAGGAACAATATTTGAGTGGTGTTCTAGTGAAGAGATTATTACTGTTTTAAAATCTTTGGCAAAAGATGAGGCTATAAAATTTATAGATTCTGTTACACCTTTTGTAAAAATAATCTCCTCTTCTTTTGTAGCATTTATAAATTTTTTAAGAAGCATTCTTGTTTTTTCAAACTCTTGTGTTGCTTTATTTGCATGACCAAAGTTGCTTCTATGTGTATTGGCACAATATGTTTCATAATACTCAACTTGTGAATCAATTACACTTTTTGGTTTTTGTGTAGTTGCTCCATTATCTAAATATATAGTTTTTGAGTTTTGAAAATATGGAAAATCCTTTTTAAACATATTTGTCCTTTTTATAGGTTTTAATAAACTCTTTTATTAATTCATCTTTTATATTATCAACTATTTTGTTTTCAAAAGCACTTAATAACATCTCATAAGCTTTTTCTTCACTTATTCCCCTTGATTGAAGATATAAAAGTTGCTCTTTATTCAAACTTCCAGTGGTTGCTCCATGACTTGCTTCTAACTCATCTATTAAAATCTCAAGATGAGGTTGGGCAATAATTGTTGCCTCATCACTTAATAAAATTGTGTCACAATTTTGTAAAGCTTTTGAAAATATTGCACTTGGATTTACTATTGATTTTGCTTTAAATACAGCTTTTGAACTATCTTTTAAACTATGTTTGAAGTTTATATTGCTATTTGAGCTTTTTTCATTATGAATAGTTTTTATAAGATTTGAAGTTGTTGCTTCTTTATAAAGTTTCACTAAACCATTTAATTCATAGTTTGTAAATTCACTATTTATAATATTTTCAAAACTATTTACAACAAATCCATCTCCAAAATCAAAGTTTGAAAATTCTAAATTTGAACTATTTTTTTGCTCAACTGCTAATGCAAAAATCATAGAGTTTGAAGAGTTTATATCTTGAATCTTTGCATATTCTAGCGATGCATTCTCTTCTAGTTCTATTTTTCTATTTACACTATAAAAACTATTTTTGCAAGAGTTTACAAAAACTTCGACAATACTGGCTTTTATATTTTTTGCAACTTTGATTTTTAATGAGTTAGTAAAAAGTGTTTCGTCATCTTTTAGTTTGTGAATCAAAAAAATTGGCTCTTGAATATTTTTATTTATAGTCAAAATTTTTTGTTTATTGTCCAAACTTCTTGCGATATTAAATAAAACTGACTCATAATTTTCTTCATCAATTATAGATTCTAAACCCATAATATCAAACTCATAGGTCTCATTTTTTGCAAAATCATAAGAAAAAAGCGAATCAAAATTTATTTTTAAAAACTCTTCATCTTTTTTATTTGGAAGGATTAAACCATCAATATTATTTATTTGCATCTTTAATTCCTATTGCTTCATAACCTTTTTCATCAAGTTCTAAAGCTAAACTATAATCTCCTGTTTTTACAATTTTTCCATCATTTAAAATATGTACAAAATCAGGTTTAATTAACTCCAACAATCTATCATAATGAGTAATCATTAAAATAGATCTTTTTCCATCAAGCATAGAATTTATTACATTTGCAACAGTTTTAATAGCATCAACATCAAGTCCTGAGTCTATCTCATCAAGCATGATTAAATCAGGTTTAAGCATTAAAAGTTGGATTAATTCATTTCTTTTTTTCTCACCACCACTAAAACCATCATTTAAATCTCTCTGTAAAAGTTTTCTATCGATATTGAATTTTCCAGTCTCTTCTTTTACAATTTTTAGAAACTCCATTGCATCAATCTCAGGAAGTCCTGCATATGCTCTTTTTGCATTCATTGCAGTTTTTAAAAAGTAACTATTGTTTACACCTGCCACTTCAACAGGAGATTGGAAACTCATAAAAATTCCCTCATTTGCCCTTTGTGTTACATCAAGGTATAATAAATTTTTCTTTTTATATGTAATTTTCCCCTCTGTTACAACACAGTCATAATGAGCACTTAGTGTTTTTACTAAAGTTGATTTTCCAGCTCCATTTGTTCCCATTAAAGCATGAATTTCTCCCTCTTTAATCTCTAAATTTAAACCTTTTAAAATTTCTTTATCATTTATATTAACTTTTAAATCTTCTATTTTTAATAATGTATTTTTCATGATTTAGCCCACACTTCCTTCTAATGATATATTTAATAACTCTTTTGCTTCTGCTGCAAATTCCATTGGTAATTCTTTTAAAACCTCTTTACAAAAACCATTTACAATCATAGCTATTGCATTTTCTTCACTAATTCCTCGCTGACTTATATAAAATAGTTGTTCATCAGAGATTTTTGATGTTGTTGCTTCATGCTCTATATTTGCACTTGAATTTCTAATTTCATGATAGGGATAAGTATTCGCATGGCATTTATTTCCAATTAAAAGTGAATCACATTGGGAAATATTTCTGGCATTCATTGCACTTTTCCCAACTCTTACCAATCCTCTATAAGCATTTTTCCCTTGCATTGCTGAGATTCCTTTTGAAATAATAGTTGATTTTGTATTATTTCCTAAGTGAACCATTTTTGTTCCCGTATCTGCTTGTTGTGATTTTGAAGCAATTGCTACTGAATAAAACTCTCCAACACTATTATCTCCAGCTAAAATACATGAAGGATATTTCCAAGTAATTGCACTTCCAGTTTCCACTTGTGTCCAAGAAATTTTAGAGTTATCACCTTTGCAGATTCCTCTTTTTGTAACAAAGTTTAAAATTCCACCTTTTCCATTTTCATCACCTGGAAACCAGTTTTGAATAGTTGAATATTTTATTTGGCCATTTTTTAGCGCAACTAACTCAACAACAGCCGCATGAAGTTGTCTTTCATCCCTTGTGGGAGCCGAACAGCCTTCATTGTAAGATACATAAGAATTCTCATCACAAATGATTAAAGTTCTTTCAAACTGTCCAGTATCTAGGGCATTTATTCTAAAATAAGTTGATAATTCCATAGGACATCTTACATTTGGTGGAATATATACAAAACTTCCATCTGTAAAAACTGCACTATTTAAACAGGCAAAATAGTTATCTACAACTGGTACAACGCTTGCTAAATACTCTTGTACAAGTTCAGGATGTTTGTGTGCAGCTTCACTAATTGAGCAAAATATTATTCCTAATTTTTCAAGCTCTTCTTGATAAGTTGTTTTTACAGAAACTGAGTCAAATACCGCATCAACAGCGACTCCTCTAACTCCAGCTAATTGTTTTTGTTCTTCAAGTGGAATTCCCAGTTTTTCATAAGTTTTTAAAATCTCAGGGTCAACTTCATCTAAAGAATCCAAAGCTTTTTTTGGAGCAGAGTAGTATGCAATATCTTGATAATCTATTTTTGGATAATCTAAATGCGCCCAAGTTGGTTCTTCCATCTTTAGCCATTTTTTGTAAGCTTTTAATCTAAAATCTAAAAGCCAAGCTGGCTCATTTTTTTTTGCAGATATTGCTCTTATTACATCTTCATTTAAACCTTTTGCAAAAGTATCACTTTCGATTAAGGTTTCAAATCCAAGTTTATAATCTTTGTTTATAATATCTTCTAATTGTTTATTGTCACTCATTTTAGGCTCCAATTCTTCAAATTTTCCATCTTGAAATCAAATAGGATAATTTTTATCTTATTTAAAATAGTATCATAACTTAACATACAATGTAAAGATAGATTCTTTTTAAATCAGAAAAAAAATTCAACCCTTTATTTAATTATTTTAAAGATATAATACCCAATCTAACAGTGAAATGAGTCTATGAATTTTATTACTTTGAAAAGTTTTCTAAAAGAATCCTTATTATTAATAATGACATTTGTCGTTATACTAATTTCAATTTTTTCATATTTTACATATCAATATAATAATAGTATAAAAAACTATTTAGAAGATTTAAGTAAGCAGTATGAAGTGCAATATAATATTACTTATGAAAATTTTTATAAATTATCTCAAAATACTTTTTATGGAATAATAAACAAACCTGAAATATACAATCTAGTTAAATATGCTTTTAAAAATGATGAAAAAACTCAAAGCTTTTTTCGTCAAACATTATATGATAGGTTAATCTCTGATTACAATAGATTATTAGAGTTTAAATTTAAACAAGTACATTTTCATTTTCCTGATAATACTAGTTTTTTAAGAATGCACAGTCCAAATAAATTTGGTGATGATTTGACAAATTCAAGATTTAGTGTGAAAGAAGTAAATGAAATATTAAAGCCTTTAGATGGTTATGAGATAGGAAAAATGGTTGATGGATTTAGATTTGTTTATCCATTATTTGATGAATCTTTGTTTCATATTGGAAGTGTAGAAATATCTGTTGATTCTGATTTTTTTGATAAAACTTTTGAAGAAAACTTTGGTGTAGATACACATTTTTTAATTAAAAAATCTATAGCAGAAAAAAGAATGTTTCCTGAAAATTTTAAAGAGTATAAAGTTAGTTATGAAAATATTAATTACATATATTCTGAAAAAATAAATGAAGAGTTATTGCATTATACTGATTCTGAATTTTATACATTTGATGAAAAAAATTTAATTTCATCAAAAATGGAAAATAGTGAAAAATTTATTATAAGTAAAAAATATAAAGGTAAATATATTGCAATTTATTTTTTGCCTGTTTCTGATATTGAAGGTAATAAAAATACTGCTTATATGGTTTTGTATAAACATTCAGATTTAATTGAGCAAGTAAATTACAACTATTTTAAAATGATATTAATTCTTTTTTTATCTGCTTTCTTATTTATTTTTTATATGAGATATAAATATAAACAGATGATATTAGATAAAAATAATGATTATATATTATCTCAACAAACAAAAATGGTTGCATTAGGAGAAATGATACAAAATATTTCCCACCAATGGAGACAACCTTTAAGTGTAATTTCCATTTTAGCAAGTGGCTTGAAACTCAAAAAAGAGTGTGAAATTTTAGAAGATAAAGAATTTTATGAAAACCTTGAAGGAATACTAAAAAATACTCTTTATTTATCTCAAACAATAGAAGATTTTAGAAGTTATTTTGATGAAAGTTTAGAAAAAAGTAATTTTAATTTAAAAAATACAATAAAACAATGTATTTCAATGTTTAAAGAAGAATTGAACATTAACAATATAGTTATAACCGAAAATATTGATGATATTGAATTATATACTTATGAACAAGAATTGAAACAAGTTTTAATAAATTTATTAAAAAATGCTAAAGATTTTACAAAAGAAGGAGTTATTGTAATTAATGCCCATGAAAAAAAGGGTGAAATTAAAATAGAAATTCAAGATAGTGCGGGAGGAATACCAAACGATATTATTAAAAAGATTTTTGAACCATATTTCACAACAAAACATAACTCATTTGGAATAGGATTAGGACTTTTTAGTTCTTATGAAATTATAAATAATGAGTTACAAGGTAGTATTTTTGTTGAAAATAGAGAGTTTAATTACAATTTTAAAACATACAAAGGTGCTTGTTTTACAATTGTGTTACATAGAGATAAGTTATAAAAAGGGAAGTTATAATGAAAAATAGTTTTAATTTAAAGTTTTCGATTTTAGTTGGTATATTAACTTTTGTTGTTGCAATGGTTGTAGGATTTTATTCAAATAGTATTTCAGAAAAATATTTGGAGATAAATTCAGGTGAGTCTTTAGTAAAACTCTCAAAAAGAGTTAATGATATTCTTGATAGGGAAATGTTAGAAAGATATCGAGAGATAAAATTTGCAGCCTCATTGCCTATTATGACAAGTGAGAAAAGTACAATTGATGAAAAAAGAGAATTTATTCAAAAAATAAAAAATAATTACAACCACCATGAATGGATAGGTTATGCTTTACCTGATGGAACAGTAGAAATTGGGACTAATGGTTATTTAGAAGGGAAAAACGTAAAAGCTAGACCTTGGCTTCCTAATGGTTTAGAGGCACCATATATTGGTGATGTTCATGATGCTTTATTATTAGCAAAACTTTTACCAAATAATAGTGGTGAACCAATATATTTTTCAGATGTTGCTTTTCCTGTAATAAATAATGAAGGTAAAACATTAGGAGTTTTATGTACTCACTTAACATGGCAATGGACAAGAGATGTTATTCGAAGCATTCAAAAAGATAATAATGTAGATATATTTTTGTTATCAAAAGATGGATTAATATTAGTTGGACCGGATAATACAGAAAGAAGTAATATTAAAGATATTTCTCCAAGTGTAGCAGAAGCTTTCAATGGAAATGAATCATTGTATAAAACAATTAGCTGGGATAAAGATATTAAATATTTAACTGCAAGTAGTGTAAGTAATGGATTTGAAGAATATAAAGGTTTTTCTTGGAAAGTAATTGTTAGACAACCAATTGAAAAAGCTTTTAAAACAGCAAATGATAATACTCTTTCTATTTTGTATGTTAGTCTTATTGCAGGATTTCTTGGAGCATTAATTGGGATAATAATTTCAAATATAATATCAACGCCATTAAAAAAATTAAGTGTGATAGTTGATAATTTAAGAGAAAATAAAAAAGTAGAGTTTTTAGAAAATCTTTCAAATGATGAAATAGGTAGGCTTCATAATGCAATTCAAAATTTATATAAGAGTTTAAATAAAGAATCAAAATTAAAACAGAGTGCTGAAAATAAAGTTAATTTATCCTTACGAGTATTTGAACAAGCATTAGAAGGAATAATAATTACAGATAGTAAAAACAATATTATTCTTATAAATAAAGCCTTCACAGAAATTACAGGTTATGAAATGGATGAAGTGTATGGTAAAAATCCAGCAATTTTAGCTTCAAAATTACAAGATGAAGAATTTTACAAAGATATGTGGGATAGATTGAAATCAGATGGTAAATGGGATGGATTAATAAAAAATAGAAAAAAAGATGGCACAATTTATGAAGAGTATTTGAAAATCTCTTCTCTAAAAGATGAAAATGGTCAAATTATAAACTATTTAGCTACCTTTAACAGTGGTTTTTAAAAGATAATCTTGATAGAATTAAACTGTTGATTTAAATTAATAATTTAACTCAAAAGTAATTAAGACAAATTTTATCCTATTTACATTAGAATGCTGAAATGTTTTGAAAGTGCAACTATTTTTTTAGGAATAGTTCTTGCATAGGATAAGATTAAAAATATAGGAACAATTATGGAAGTTTATTTAGATAATAACGCAACAACAATAGTAGATCCAAAAGTTTATGAAGAGATGAAACCATTTTTTTGTGATATTTATGGAAATCCAAACTCTTTACATAAGTTTGGAGCAGGAACTCATCCAAAAATGGTTGAAGCCTTGAATTTTTTATATGAGGGAATTAACGCAGCAGATGAAGACGATATTATCGTTACAGCTAATGCAACAGAGAGTAATAATACTGTTTTAAAAGGTATATGGATAGATAAAATTTTAAATGGTGATAAAAAACATATTATTACAAGTGAAGTAGAACATCCTTCTATTACAGCAGTTTGTAAATTCTTAGAATCTCAAGGTGTAAGTGTAACTTATCTTCCTGTAAATGAAGAGGGAGTTTTAGAAGCTAGTAGTGTAAGAGAGTTTATAAAAGAAGATACTGCATTAGTATCAATTATGTGGGCAAATAATGAAACTGGAAAAATTTTCCCAATTAAAGAGATAGGAGCTATCTGTAAAGAGTTTGGAGTTCCTTTCCATACTGATGCAACTCAAGCAATTGGGAAATTACCAGTAGATGTTCAAGAGTATAATGTAGATTATTTATCTTTTTCAGCTCATAAATTTCATGGACCAAAAGGTGTTGGTGGATTATATGTAAGAAAAGGTTTCACATTAACTCCTCTTTTACACGGTGGTGAACAAATGGGTGGATTAAGAGCTGGAACAGTAGATGTTGCTTCAATGGTTGGAATGGGATGGGCTATGAAATTAGCTACTTCAACTATGGCAATAGCATATGAAAAAAATCATGTTTCTAAATTAAGAGATAAATTAGAAGCTGCAATTTTAGAATTACCTGAAACTATAGTAATTGGTGGAACTGATAATAGAACTCCAAATACAACATTAATCTCTTTTAGAGGAGTTGAGGGTGAATCAATGCTTTGGGACTTAAATCAAAATGGAATAGGTGCGAGTACAGGAAGTGCATGTGCATCTGAAGATTTAGAAGCAAATCCAGTTATGAATGCATTTGGAAGTGATAGTGAATTAGCTCATACAGGAGTAAGATTCTCTTTGAGTAGATTTAATACAGAAGAACAAATTGATTATGCAATTGATGTTATTAAAAAAGCAGTTACAAGATTAAGAGCAATTTCAAGTTCTTATGCTTATGCTCCATCAAGTCATAAATCAGGTTTATAATAAAAAATATAGAATATAAAGGAAAATACGATGGCAAAAAATAATTTAATAAGCGGATCAATTTGGGATGAGTACTCAAATCAAGTTGTAAATAGAATGAATAACCCAAAACACCAAGGTGAAATTACAGAAGAGAGAGCTGCTGAATTAGGTGCGAAACTAATTGTTGCAGATTTTGGAGCTGAATCATGTGGTGATGCTGTAAGACTTTACTGGGCTGTTGATGAAGCTACAGATAAAATCTTAGAATCAAAATTTAAATCTTTTGGATGTGGTACAGCAATCGCATCTTCAGATGTTATGGCTGAACTTTGTATTGGAAAAACAGTTGATGAAGCTGTTAAAATTACAAATATTGATGTTGAGTTTGCATTAAGAGATACTCCTGATGTTCCAGCTGTTCCACCTCAAAAAATGCATTGTTCAGTTATGGCTTATGATGTTATTAAAAAAGCTGCAGCTGATTATAAAGGTGTTGACATGGATTCATTTGAACAAGAACAAATCATTTGTGAATGTGCAAGGGTTTCATTAGCAACTTTAAAAGATGTTATTAAAATTAATAAATTAACAACAGTTGAGCAAATCACAGATTATACAAAAGCAGGTGCATTTTGTAAATCATGTATTAAACCAGGTGGACATGAAGCTAAAGATGTTTATTTAGTAGATATTTTAGCAGATATGATGGCTGAAATGGAACACGAAAAATTAAAAACAGCAGCAGATGCAAGTGCAGCTGGTGAATTAACATTTGATAAAATGACTTTAGTTCAAAGAATTAAAACTATTGATGCTGTATTAGATTCTGACATTAGACCAATGTTAGTAATGGATGGTGGAAATATGGAAATTATTGATATTAAAGAAAATATGCCTCATTATGATTTATATATCAGATACTTAGGTTCATGTTCAGGATGTTCGTCTGGAAGTACAGGAACTCTATTTGCTATTGAATCTGTATTACAACAAAAAATTGATGAAAACTTAAGAGTTTTACCAATTTAATTTTAACCAATTTGGAATAATTAAAGGCTCATGCAGTTTGCATGAGCCTTTTTTTTTGTTAAATAAAAGAATATAATCTACAAGTGAAGAAATTTATTATAAAATATTTTAAAGATAAAAGGATATAAAATGTTTGCTATATACAACAACGGAAGTGTTGATTTCAAAAGTACATCAGATAATTTATATGCACTAAAAGATGTTGAAAAAGTTAAGAGTACAGATTTAGATACTGATAAGAGTTATTTTGAGAATTTGATAAATCAAAATACAAATAATGACGATTCTAAAAGAGAAGCATTAAATACTTATAAAAAAATGGCTAATATTGATACTTCCCAAATAGTTTTTCATGTAAAAGATATTATGACAAAAGATTGTATTTATATTGATTCAAAATCAACAATACAAGATGCGTACAATGTTTTAAAAGAGTTCAAAATAGGTCAATTACCAGTTGTTTCTTTTGGTAAAAAGATATTAGGGATGATAGATAAAAAGATGATTTTAAATCTTTTAATGGATGATTTGGATAATACAAACAATGTTTTATCAAGAAGAATTGAAGATATATATTTACCACAACTTATAACAGCTGATCCAAATACTGATATAAGAAATGTTGCTAAAGTAATGATAGATTTTAAACTACATGCAATTCCTATAGTTGCTGAAAATGATACTTTAATTGGTATTGTTTCAAAAACAGATATTATAAAAGCAGTATCTCATATTCAACAATTTCAACTTTGGTCTTAATTATTTTCTTCCATAAGACTATATTTCCTTTAAATAATATCACTTGTGTTATAATGCTGCCTTAATTTTAAGGCAATATTATAATTTTAGGGAAATCAATGGCGAATCAAAACAATCAAATTTTAAAAAATACAAATGCTCAAATATTAGATGAATTTAATGCTTCAATAATGTTTGATAAAGAACTTTATGCACAAGATATAAGAGGTTCAATTGCTCATTCACAAATGTTAGCAGAACAAGGGATTTTAACAACTGAAGAACAAAAAGCAATTGAGCTTGGACTTTTACAAGTAAAAAATGAGATTGAAAGTGGTGAATTTAAATTTTCACTTGCTTTTGAAGATATTCATATGGCTGTTGAAACAAGATTAACTGAAATCATAGGTGAACCTGGAAAAAGACTTCACACAGCACGTAGTAGAAATGACCAAGTTGCAACGGATTTTAGACTTTATGTTCAAGATAAATCATTAAGCATAAAAGCACAATTAAAAGAGTTAGTTAGTACTTTTGTAGATGTAGCTTCAAAACACACAACTACTTTAATTCCTGGAATGACTCATTTACAACACGCACAACCTCTTAATTTTGGTTATCACTTATTAGCTTATGCAAATATGTTTAAAAGAGATTTTGAAAGATTTGAAAGTTCTTATGAAAGAAATAACTATTGTCCTCTAGGAAGTGCAGCACTTGCTGGAACTCCACATAATATAAATAGAGAGTCAACTTCACAAAAATTAGGATTTATTTCTCCAACTTCACATGCAATGGATACAGTTTCAGATAGAGATTTTGCATTAGAGATTTTATTTAATATAAGTACAGCTATGATGCATATAAGTAGAATTGCTGAAGAGTTAATTTTATGGTCATCTTATGAGTTTCAATTTGTAAGAATGAGTGATGAATATGCAACAACAAGCTCAATTATGCCACAAAAGAAAAATCCAGATGTTCCAGAACTTCTAAGAGGTAAAACAGGACGAGTTTATGGAAATCTTATTTCACTTCTAACTGTTATGAAAGGTTTACCACTTGCTTACAATAAAGATACTCAAGAAGATAAAGAGGGAGTTTTTGATTCTGTAAAAACTATGGAAATCTCTATTTCTATTTTAAATGAGGTAATTAAAACTATGATTGTAAATGTAGATAAAATGCAAAATGCTTGTAAAATTGGACATTTAAGTGCAACTGATTTTGCTGATTATTTAGTTCAAAAACAAAATATGCCATTTAGAACAGCTTATTATTTAACAAAAGATGTTGTGGCTAAAGCAAATAGTTTAAATAAAGACATTAGTGAATTAAATATCGATGAAATTAGAGTTTCAAATGAAGAGTTAAAAGATATTAATGAAGAGATTTTAATGTTCTTAGATTTAAGAAACTCTATGAATGCTAGAACTTCATTAGGTGGAACAGCTACGAGCCAAACAGTTTGTCAAATAGAAGCTTTTAAAAATTGGTTAAATAAATAGAGAGAAAAAGAAATAAGATGAGATTTTCTCATCTTATTTAAAAAGTTATTTTAGTAAGAATTTTTTTGTTAATTTAAATAGATTTGAAATATCAGTCTTACCTACAAATCCATCAACACCAACTTGACTCATTTTACCTCTTACAGCATCTGTAGTCATTGAAGAGTTTACTATAACTGGAATATGTGCTAAGTTTTTATTATTTTTTATAAATGAAGCAACTTGATAACCATCAGTTCCTGGCATCTCAATATCTGTAATTACCATACCAATTTTATCAGGATTTAACTCTTCTAATCTTTTTATAAGAAGTGTTCCATTTGTATAAATTTCATAATCAAGACCTGTTTCTTCAAAAAATGAACTTAAAACTTCTCTAGCAACTCCTGAATCTTCAGCAGCTAAAATAAGTTTGCTTGAGTGAAGTTTTTCATCAACATATTTTCTAATTTCATCAGAACCATCATCTGTCCAGTGAATATCTCTTAATAATTGCTCTGCATTAAACACTGTACAAAGTTCATCTTTATTATTCACTTTTACATAAGTTGTGTATGTTATTTTTGAATTTGTTTCTTCAGTATGTCTTAATTCATTAGTTGTTTTTTCTACAATATCAAGCATATCTTTTACAAGAAAGCCTATTTTTTTATGATTGAATTCACAAAATATAATTAATTTATAATCTTTTACAGCTAATGCAGGAAGACCAAGCCAGGCGTCAAGATTTATAAGAGTTACAGGTTCGCCTCTAATTGTTGCAATTCCTGCTATTACATCTGTATCTTTTGGAGTATCGTTTATAGCAACTTCTTCAGTAATAATAAATGCTTTAACTTTTGCTATATTGATTGCGTAAATATTACTGTGACCTGTGTAAAATACAGCTAATTGTTGAACATTTCTAAGATGTCCTTGAGTCATTTGTTCAACACTACCACTAATACCGCTCATGAGAATCCTTTTTTAAGTATAAGTTAATTATTATATATCTTTTAAACTTTGAGTATCTTTAAGTTATTTTTGGAATTTATGCATCAATTTTTGAACTGTAACTGACGCCATCATCAAGCCAAATGAACCTGTTACTCCCTCGAAACTTCCCTTCTCTAAACACATTGGAAGCTCTGAAGAAAAAATTACTTTAAATTTTTTCTTAAATCCTTGAGCTTTTAATTCAGTTCTTATTTTTTTTATAAAAGGGTCATTATACGTATCCCAAATTGAGATATATTCAATTTTTGATGGATCAATTCTTTTTGCTCCACCACTTGTGCTAATTATTTTTGTGAAATGTTTTTTTATTAGATGAACTTTTGGTTTTATATCATCAATTGCATCTAAAATATAATCATAAGATGAAAAATCAAAATTATCAATCCATTCAGGTGTGATTTTTACATGAATTGGTGTAACATTTGGATACTTTTCTTTTAAAGCTTCAACTTTTATTCGTCCAACATTACCAACACTTCCCATTTGTCTATTTAAATTTGATTCCTCATAAGTATCAAAATCAACTATGGTTATATTTGTAATTCCAGTATTATATAAAGCATCTAAAGCAAAACTTCCAACACCACCAACACCTAAAAGTATCAGTTTAACATCTTTGAATTTTTCAAAAACATCTTCACCAAATAGCTTTTTCGTTCTGTCATATTTCATCTAAACTTCTCTTTTACTATTTTTAGGTATTATATCATAAATTAATTTATTGGAGATGTTGATGGATAAAGAACCAATGACGCTAGCAGGGTATAATAAAATTACAGGAGATTTAGAGTTCTTGAAAAAAACAGAAAGACCTGAAACTGTAATTGCCTTAGATGAAGCTAGACAATTAGGAGATTTAAAAGAAAATGCTGAATATCACTCTGCAAAAGAAAAATTAGCATTGATTGATTCACAAATTGCTGAATTAAATGCAGTTATATCAAAAGCAGTGATTATCGATCCTTCAACTCTTCCACATAACAAAGTAAGTTTTGGTTCAACTGTTAGTTTAGTTGATACAAATACTGATGAAGAATTTACTTATATGATAGTTGGTGGAGTTGAATCAAACGCAGAAAAAGGGATGATTTCATTTAATTCACCATTAGCAAAACAACTTATGGGTAAAGAAGAGGGTGATGAAGTAAAAGCTACTCTTCCTGGTGGTGTTAGAACTTTTGAAGTTTTAGGTGTGTGTTATAAGGAAATTGTTTTACAATGAATATAGCAATCATTGTTGCTAAAGGAATATTAAAAATAGCCTATGCATCTTAATATTCAAAATGGGGCTATTTTTGTAGCTGACTCACATTACAATCAAAAAAACAGAGAATTTTTAACTTTTTTAGAAAAACTTGAAAATAAAGAAATAGTAACAACTCAGCTTTTTTTGATGGGTGACATGATAGATTTCATTTCAGGTGAAAGTAGATATTTTATTAAACAAAATATTGCTGTAATTAATCTTTTAAATAAATTATCTCAAAGTATAGAGATTATTTATTTAGAGGGAAATCACGATTACAATCTAAAAATTCTCTTTCCAAACATAAATGTAATCAAAAGAGAAAATCAACCACTTCTAGCAAAATTTGAAAAAAATAGTGTCTCTATTTCACATGGAGATAATTTTATAAATTGGAAATATGATTTATATTGTAAATTTATAAGAAATACAATATTTTTAAAATTTATGAATTTCATTGATGTGAATTTTTTTATTTCTAAAAAAATAGAAGATGCATTAGTGAAAAAAAATATATGTCATAAAATGAAAAATTTTGAAGAAATAGTTTCAAAAAGAGTAAAAAATTACAATAGTGATATCATTATTGAAGGGCATTATCATCAAGGTGATATTTATAATTTTGATAATAAAAAATATATAAATATTCCATCTTTGTGTTGCCAAAAAAAATACCTAGTTATTAAAGATTTAGAATTTAAGGGAGAAATTATATGAGTATGGCCTTAATTGGTTTTATTAGTGTAATAATTGTTTCACTATTATTTATTTTATATTATTTATTATCACTGACTAGCAATAAGCCTAAAAAAATTGGAAATGAATTTCAAAAAAACATGGCTATTTCTACAGTCGTGGATTTGAATTCAATAGAATTTCCTAAAAATATTGAGCATATGAAATTTGATTCATTATCAAAGGCAACAAAAGTTATATTTGATTCATATAAAGCTTTAAATTATGTGAATAAATTACCAAGTAGTTTGGATAAAATTGAGTGGCATACATGGCAAGTATCAATTATTTTAAGATATTTAAAAAGTAAAAATAAGATTTTTATTACAAATGATAATATATTTCATTCGGTGATTTTGGAGTTAAGTGAAAGTCAAATAGATTTAGAACTACAAAAGATTTATAATAAGTATCTAAACAATGTTAATATTAAAAAAAGTAGAGATGATTTAAGTAAAGATATTATTTGGTCAGCAAGAGAAGTATCAATAATATTATATAAAATTATAAATAGTAAATAAACTTAAGGAGTAAGCCATCGCAAAGTTTGAAGTTGTAAGTGATTACGAACCAGCAGGTGATCAGCCAGTTGCTATAAAAGTACTAAGTGATTCAATAAATGCTGGAAACCAATATAATACTCTTTTAGGAGTAACAGGTTCTGGAAAAACTTATACAATTGCAAAAGTGATTGAGGCAACTCAAAAACCGACTCTTATAATGACTCACAATAAAACTCTTGCAGCTCAGCTTTATTCAGAGTTTAAACAATTTTTTCCAAATAATCATGTTGAATATTTCATCTCATATTATGATTATTACCAACCTGAAGCTTATATTCCAAGAAGTGATTTATTTATTGAAAAAGATAGTTCAATTAATGAAGAGTTAGAAAGATTAAGACTTAGTGCTACAGCTTCACTTTTATCTTTTGATGATGTTATTGTAATTGCTTCTGTTTCTGCAAACTATGGTTTAGGAAATCCTGAAGAGTATAAAGCAATGGTTCAAAGGGTTGAAGTTGGCTTTGAATACTCTCAAAAACAGTTTTTATTAAAACTTGTAGAGATGGGTTATAAAAGAAATGATAAGTTTTTTGATAGGGCAGATTTTAGAGTAAATGGAGATGTTATTGATATTTTCCCTGCTTATTTTGAAGATGAGTTTATTAGAGTTGAGTTTTTTGGTGATGAGGTTGAATCAATTTCAAAACATGAATATATTACAAACAATAAAACAAAATCATTGGATGAGGTAATTATATATTCAGTTAATCCTTTTGTCGTTTCAAATGATAAATTAGCAACTGCAGTAAAACAGATTGAAGAAGAGCTTGATGAGAGATTAGAATATTTTCAAAGTGTTAATAAACTTGTTGAATATCAAAGACTAAAACAAAGAGTTGAGTTTGATTTGGAAATGATTGAAGGAACTGGAATGTGTAAAGGAATTGAAAACTATGCACGTCATCTAACAGGTCAAAAGCCTGGAGAAACTCCATATTCACTTCTTAATTATTTTGAACAAATGGGAAAAGACTTTTTACTTGTAGTTGATGAATCACATGTCTCTTTATCTCAATTTCGTGGAATGCACGCAGCAGATAGAAGTAGAAAAGAGGTTTTAGTTGATTATGGATTTAGACTTCCAAGTGCACTTGATAATAGACCTTTAAAATTTGATGAGTTTATAAAAAAAGCACCTCATTTTGTATTTGTAAGTGCAACACCAAATGAACTTGAACTTAATATGAGTTCGGTTGTAGCTGAGCAAATTATTCGACCAACTGGACTTCTTGACCCTATTATTGATATTGTTGATAGTGAATTTCAAGTGGAAAAACTTCACGATGAAATCAAAAAAGTAGTAGCGCGGGATGAAAGAGTTTTAGTTACTGTTTTAACTAAAAAAATGGCAGAAGAGTTAGCAAGTTATTATGCAGATTTAGGAATGAAAGTAAAATATATGCACTCTGAAATCGATGCAATTGAGCGAAATCAAATCATTCGAGAGTTAAGACTTGGAACTTTTGATGTATTAATTGGAATCAATCTTTTAAGGGAAGGTTTGGATATTCCTGAAACTTCACTTGTGGCTATTTTAGATGCAGATAAAGAAGGTTTCTTAAGAAGTAAAACTTCACTTATTCAAACAATAGGAAGAGCTGCTAGAAATGAAAATGGAAGAGTTATTTTATTTGCAAAAAAAATCACAGCATCAATGCAATTTGCAATAGATGAAACAAATAGAAGAAGAAAAATCCAAGAAGAGCACAATAAATTACATGGAATCACACCAAAATCAACAAAAAGAAAACTAGACCAAAATCTAAAACTAGAAGAATACGATGATGTTGCATGGAAAAAAGATAAATTAGAAAAAATGCCAGCATCTGAGCGTAAAAAAATCTTGATAGAACTAAATAAACAGATGAAAAAAGCAGCAAGTGATTTGAATTTTGAAGAAGCTATTAGATTAAGAGATGAAATTGCTAAGGTTAAAGAGATATGAAAAAAGCAACAAAACAAGATATAGAGATAATAAAACAAGCTTTCATAGAAAAGTACAGCGATGCGGTTACTGAGTTAAATTATAAAAATGATTACGAGTTATTAATTGCCATTATACTTTCGGCTCAATGCACGGATAAAAGAGTAAATATAATAACTCCAGCACTTTTTGAAAAATATCCAAGTGTTAGAGAATTGGCAGTTGCAGATTTGGAAGATGTAAAAGCTTTGTTAAACTCTTGTTCATTTTTTAATAATAAAGCAAAAAATATCATTAAAATGGCTCAAAGTGTTTTGATGAATTATGAGGGTGAGATTCCCCATGATCAACAAAAACTAATGAAATTAGCAGGTGTTGGAAACAAAACTGCAAATGTTTTTATGATTGAGTTTGAGGGTGCAAATCTTATGGCTGTTGATACTCATGTTTTCAGAGTTTCTCATAGACTAGGACTTAGTGATGGAAAAACAGTTGATATAACAGAAGCTGATTTAGTAAAAAAACTAAAAGGGCATGATTTACATATTTTTCATCAAGCGATGGTTTTATTTGGAAGATATATTTGTAAAGCTGTAAAACCTGAGTGTGATAATTGTTTATTTCCACAGGTTTGTAAAACTAAAAGCTCTTTTAAACCTGCGTAAATTTGTTAAAAGAAAAGTTGTCTTTATTTTTTTAGACACTCTTCTTTTAAATCTGCAAAATTCTTGAAGATAAAATTATCTTCAATTTTATTTATTTCTACATTTGTAACTGAACACAAAAACTCTTGATTCTCTTTTTTTATAATGTAAGTAAATTTGTATATAAATTTATCTTTTGAACTCACAACTTTATTATTTAATAATTCAGCTGTTAATTTTTCAATAGGAATGTTTTTCTCTTTTTCATATTTTTCTTTAAACATATTTGGGAAAAATTCTTCTTGCTTATTTTCATATAATACATAAGCAAAACTAGATATTATGATAATTAATAAAAGGATTATAAATTCTCTTTTTTCGAATTGATTATTTACTCTATAAAGTATTAAAGTAATGGCTATAATCAAAACAGCAATTGCAATTATTATTTGCATTTTATTCCTTTTTGTTTATTTTTATTATATCCTAGCTTAACAAAAAGCTTTTGTTAAAAAGCTTATGAAATGGGGAAATTATGGAATTGAGCAACGAAAAATACGATATTGTCATTGTTGGTGGTGGTTGTGTTGGAAGTGGTATTATTTTGGATGCTACATTACGAGGATATAAAGTATTATTACTTGAAAAAAACGATTTTGCAAGTGGCGCAAGCTCTAAAAGTTCCAAGTTAGTTCATGGAGGAGTTAGGTATCTTGAAAAAGCCATAAAAGAGTTTGATGTTGCCCAATACAATCTAGTAAAAGAAGGATTATCTGAAAGAGCAATATTTTTAAGAAATGCTCCAATTTTCAGTAAAAAATTAAAAATCAATATTCCCATATATTCATATTTAAATCTAGTTTACACTTATATCGGACTTCTATTTTATAAACTAATAGCCAAACATAAAAGTTTAGGAAAAAATAGTTTTGTAAATAAAGTTGTTTCTATTTTATTTTCTCCAAATATAAAACAAGAAAATCTAAAAGGTTTTTTATCTTTTTATGATGGAAGTTTTTTAGATTCAAGAATGATAATTTCACTTCTTCAAACAGCAGTTTTAAAAGGAGCAGTTGTGAAAAACTATTGTGAAGTAGAAGAGTTTTTATATGATGGGAATAATAAAATCTCAGGAGTAAAATATTTTGATAAAACACAAGACAAAGTCTATGAAATAGAAACAAAAGTTGTAGTTAATGCAAGTGGGGCAAATGTAGATAATATAAGATTTTTAGATGACAAAGATTCAAATGAAATTTTAGCTTTAAGTAGTGGAATTCATATAGTTGTATCAAAGGAGTTTTTAAAAGCCGATGAAGGTATTTTAATACCAAATACAAGTGATAAAAGAGTTATATTTATTTTGCCATATATGAACCACTGTTTAATAGGAACAACTGATAATAAAACAATTTATGAAGAGAATCCAAAAGTTAAAGAGCAAGAGATAGAATATCTCTTAAAAGAGGTGAATAACTATTTTGAAAAACACTTAACAAAAGATAATATTTTATCTTCATGGAGTGGAATAAGACCACTTGTTAAAAATGAAAATAAAAGCCAAACACAAGAGATACTAAGGGAACATTTAATCACAAAATCAAAAACTAACTTAGTTTCAATTGTTGGTGGGAAATGGACAACATATAGAAAAATGTCAGAAGATTTACTCAACTATTTAATAAAAAATAGTTTCTTGGAAAAACAAAAAAAATGTGAAACAAAAAAATACAAACTCTTTGGAAATGATGGAGATATTAAAGAACTTGAAAAACTAATGGGTTTTTATCCAATCTCAAAAAAAACAAAAGAGTCTTTATTTGCACTATATGGAACAGCTTGTACAAAAGTTTTGAATCTAGCAAATGAGAATAAAAACTTCGAGTTAATAAATGAAAATCTACCATATCTAAAAGCTGAGATTCTATATTGTATAAATTACGAATTTGTAAAAAAGCCAATAGATTTTCTCTCAAGAAGAATAGGGCTTTGTTTTATAGATAAAAATCAGAGTTTGGCTTGTGTGAATGTAGTTTGTTTAGAAATGGGAAAAATATTTTCTTGGAATGAAGAAGAAATAGTAAAGGAACAAATAGAGTGTGAAGAGTATATAAATAATTATTTTTAATGATTAATTAACAAAAAATTAACAACACTTAGTAATACTTTCATAAATTTTTTAATACAAGGTAAATTTATGAAGAAACTTATCTCTTTATCGCTTATAACAACTGCTGTTTTGTTAAATGCAAGTGAAGTTCAAACTTTAGAGACAATTAGCGTAGTTGAAACTGCAAACTCAACAATAGTAAAAGACATTAGTGCTGAACAACTAAAAAGTGCAGATTTAGCAGAAGCTTTAAGTAAAAATGTTCCATCAATTTCAATTGTAAGAAGAAGTGGAATTGCAAATGACATTATTTTAAGAGGGCAAAAAAAAGATAACATAAATATCTTACTTGATGATGCAAAAATTTATGGAGCTTGTCCAAATAGAATGGATCCAGCAACTTCTCATGTATTATCAAACAATGTACAAAGTGTTAAAATAATAGAAGGTCCATATGATGTTGAAAATTTTGGAACATTAAGTGGACTTGTAAAAGTAGAAACAAAAGAGCCAACAAAAGATGTTCATGGTGAAATTAATTTAAATGCAGGAAGTTACGGTTATAGAAAAGCTAGTGCCACAGTTAGCGGTGGAACTGACAAAGTTAAATTATTAGTTTCAACGTCAACAGAAGAGAGTGACCAATATAAAGATGGAAATGGAGATAATTTTTCACAACAACAAATAACAAAAGGAATCGCAACAGCAAATCAATATATTGATAAAAATAAAAAAGCTTATGAGAAAAAAACTCTTTTAACAAAGGGGCAATTTAATATAAATGATGACCAAGAAATAAAACTATCTTATACAGCAAATAGAAGTGATGAAGTTTTATATCCAACTGGAACTATGGATGCTGATTATGATGATTCAAATATTTATACTGTTGGATATACAGCTAGAAATTTAGGTAATTTATCAAAAGAGTTAAATTTAGATTATTACTATTCAGATGTTGATCATCCTATGAGTACAAAACTTAGAAATAATGGTTCTGCAACTTATATGACTGCTAAATATAAAACTTCTATTTGGGGAAGCAAAATCAAAAATAGCATGGAAATTGCAGATAGTTTAGTAACAGTTGGTTTAGATACAAGTGTTAGAAATTGGCAAGGAGAAATGTATAGAACTAATGTATCAACAGGTGTAGTTGATATGAGATCTATTCCTTTAGCATCAACTGATACTACAAATAAAGCAATTTTCTCAAAAGTTGAAAAATCGTTTGGTAAATTAGATTTAGAAGCTGGTGCTAGATACGATTACACTGATGTAGATTCATCAAGTATGTTAAAAGAAGATAAAAAATATGTTAGTTTAAATGCAAATATTTTTGGTATTTATAATGTAGATGAAAAAATGAAATATTTTGCAGGAGTTGGAAAATCTTCAAGAGTTCCAGATGCAAGAGAATTATATTCAAGTACGGGTAATTCTAATTTAAATGATGTAAAAAATTATGAAGCAGATTTAGGATTTGATAAAACAATAGGAAACTTTAATATTAAACCAAAACTATTCTATTCAGTGTTAAAAGATTATATTTATAATACTGGAACAAGTTTCCAAAATATTGATGCAAAAATTTATGGTTTAGATATAAGTGGATTATATGCAATGACAGATAATTTATCTTTAGATTATGGAGTTGCATATCAAAGAGGTAAAAAAGATGATAATGTAAATGACAAAGATTTAGCAGAAATTCCACCATTAAAAGCAAATTTAGCACTAAATTATGAAATTGATAAATCAAAATATACAGCTGAGGTAATTGCAGTTGATAGATGGGATAGTTATGATAGTTCAGCAAAAGAGCAAGAGTTAGCTGGTTATGCACTATTTAATTTAAAATATGCAAATCAAATACATAAAAATTTTGGTGTAACAATTGGTGTTGATAATCTATTTGATAAAGTATATAACTCAACAAATACATATCAAGATATTACATACGCATCTGTTGGTTCAGAAAGAGTATTATTCAACGATCCAGGAAGATATGGATATGTAAATTTAAAATATAGCTTTTAATAAGCTATATTTTTATATATTTTAATCAAATTCCATTCGAACTTGTGTTTGTCCAGTTGTTCCAAATTCATAGTCAATTTGTGTAGCTATTGCTTTAAAATCAACCCCTTGAACCACTTTTAAACCTTTTAGAATCTCTTTTTTACCACTTATTAACTCTTTTGATTTTATACCATGTGAAATTGATAAACTAGCTTCTACAAAAGCTGATAATTTATCACATTGTTTTAGTGCTAATCCATCAATTGCATTGTATTTATTAGAGTTATATTTTGAAACATCTTCAACTATTTGGATTTTATCTTCGTAGATTTTATTTTGAAACTCTTCTTTTATTCCATCATAAAGTCCTAAAATATAAGAAAATTCATCGTGTAAAATTTCTGGAATATTTGGCAAAATATCATCTTCAATTTTTTCAATTTCATATTCAGCAATTATGTCTGATAATTCATCAACACAATATTTTACAGGTGTAATAATATCACGAGTAAGAGCTTCTGGTAGATCATGAAATAGAGCTGTAAAGAAGTTATTTTGCAATCTTTTATCACAAGCATTTACTTCAAGGGAGAAAAAATATCCAAAAATTGCAACCGTTAACATATGACCAAGAACTGATGTTTCAGGAACTCTTGGAGTTTGCGCCCATCTTTTTTGAAATCTTAATCGTCCACTTAAATCAATAATTTTTGCAAGTTTTTTATTTAGAGCAATTTTTCTCACTCCAATTAATTCATAATAATCTTCAAGTTCTTCATCAACACTTTTTTTCACATCTTCAATATCATTTAAAAATTGACTTGTTTGATAAACAATAGAAAATTCCCATTTAGTTGCTAAATATGAAGCAGCTTTTAGAATAAATCTCTCTTTTTTATACATCTCAGGATTTGATAAATACTCTTCAAATTTTTGTAAAAAGTTTCCATCATCTATATCTTTAATAGATGGAGCTAGTTTTGAAATAACCCAAGCATTAATCTCTTTTGATTTTTTTTGTAAAGCTTTTCTAAAAACATCAGGTCTAATATCAGTTACAACTACTCGTCTTAAAAACTCAAATATTCCAGCTTCTATTAGGTGTGTAAAATCTATATCTTTTTCTAGTTTTGCTATAAAATATGCAATGATAAATTTATGGGCTTGTTTATCAAGCTCAACCAATTCAACCATTCTTGGATAGTCATTCCATCTTTGAATTGAAGCTGATGAAAAAATATAATCTATAATTCTTGGATTTATCAATTTTTATCCTTTGGGTCTTTTTTTGTATCATCAAAAAACATCATTTTTTTACCAAGTAACATGGCACTAACAACAAAAAACATCATCAAATATACTTGCCAGTCACTCATAAAAATGCCTTTTAAATTTTCTTTGATTATGTCATAATATTGATAAAGTGGGACTTAGAATAGATTTGTATAGAGTAATAAAGAGGTTTTATAAAATTTGTTTGTAGAGTATAGGTTTTACCTACGCTCTACAGCTTCCCATTTTTCCTAAAGCATTAACTTTTTCAACTCGACCTGCGTGTCTTCCACCTTCGAATTCTGCTTTGTCCCATGATTTAATTATAGCTTCAATCATTCCATAACCTGAAACTCTTTCGCCTAAACAAATAACATTTGCATCATTGTGTTTTCTAGCCATTCTTGCACTATATTCATTGTGACAAAGTGCCGCTCTAATACCATCAAATTTATTTGCAGCCATGCTCATACCAAGCCCTGAACCACATATTAAAATTCCCATAGTTCCTTTTTCTTCTAATACTTTTTTACAAACTTTTGCAGCATAATCAGGGTAATCAACTCTATCTTTGCTAAAAGGTCCTAAGTCTACAACTTCATGACCTCTTTCTTCAAAAAGTTCTTTTACATAATCTTTTATATCAATTCCTGCATGATCTGCACCGATAAAATATTTCATTAATAAATTCCTTCTTGTTGTTCAATTTCTAATTTATCAAAATCTACTGTCTCTTCTAAAGTTTTAACTGTTTTTAAAACTCTATCCCATCTAATCTCTTTATGTTCGCTCCATGAAAAATAGATAAACCAAGGAGTTCCAACTATATCTTTATATGGAACTGTTCCCCAAAATCTTGAGTCATTTGAATGGTCTCTATTATCACCCATCATAAATGTTTCATCTTCTGGAACAATTATTGGAGACATATTAAAAAGTTCAGCTGGATTTAATCCATTATTTACAACATTTGGGTCATTATGAATTCCAGGATGATCTTTTCTATATGGATTTACTACCCAAAGTTTATCACCAATTTCAATAATATTTTCTTTTGGATAGTTTGCTTTTACAAACTCATTTCCTTCTTTTGGATGAAGTAAAAGATGTTTATCTTGAATTGCAACTAAATCTCCACCAGTTGCAACTGCTCTTTTTACGTAGTGAATATCTTCATTTTTTGGGTATCTAAAAACTACAATATCACCTCTTTTTGGTCTTGGCCCCTCAATTAAGTGGCCATTTCCATTAAAGTCAGGTAAAACTTTTATCTCAAGCCATGGAATTCTTGGAGTTGGAATTCCATAAGAGAATTTTTTTACAAAAAGCATATCACCAATTAGAAGAGTATTTTTCATACTTCCACTAGGAATTACGAATGCTTGTGCAACAAAAAAAATAATTCCAAGAACTATTACAATTGTCCCAGTCCACGAAGAAGACCAGTTATATATTTTTTTTAGCATTTATTTAGTTTCTCTTTTTTCTCTTAATTTTGCAGCTTTAATTGTGTTTTTTAAAAGCATACCAATAGTCATAGGTCCAACTCCTCCTGGAACAGGAGTTAAGTGTGAACATTTATTTTTTAAACCTTCAAAATCAGCATCTCCAACTAATTTTCCAGTTTCTAGTCTGTTAATACCAACATCAATAACAACAGCACCATCTCTTACCATATCAGCTTTTAATAGATAAGGAACTCCAACTGCAATTACAACAATGTCAGCTGCAAGTGTATGAGCTTTTAAATCTTTTGTTCTTGAATTACAAACAGTTACAGTTGCTTTTGCATTAATTAAAAGTGAAGCCATTGGTTTTCCAACAATATCACTACTTCCAATAACTACAACATTTTTTCCACTTAATTCAATTCCATACTCTTCAAACATTCTCATAACACCAAAAGGAGTTGCAGGTAAAAATGCATCAAGATTAGAAACCATTCTTCCTACATTGTAAGGATGAAAACCATCTACATCTTTTAAAGGATTAATAGCTTCAAGAACTACAGTTGTATCAATATGTTTTGGAAGTGGTAATTGAACTAAAATACCATCAAGTTTTGGATTTTCATTCATTCTAGCAATTGTTTCTAATAACTCTTCTTGAGTTATACTTTCAGGCATTTCATGTACAACTGAGTAAATACCTGCATTTTTGCACGATTTTGCTTTACTAGCAACATAAGTTGCACTTGCTGCATCATTTCCAACTAAAATAACAGCTAGTCCTGGAGTTATTTGTTTCTCTTCCACAAGTTGAGCTACTTCAACTTTAACTTCTTCTTTGATTTTTTCAGATAATGCTTTTCCATCTAATAATATCATCGGTTTTTTACCTTATATTTTGTTTTTATTAAGGAATTATATTATCTAAAAATCAATTAATAAAAGTTAAATATAAAATTAATAAAAACTTAAACTTATATTTAGAAAACTTTTAATATAATCCTGCCCTAAATTTAAAAACAAAGGAAACGTTATGTTAGAGGGTATCATCAGAGATAGTATGACAAAACAAGCTACTAAAACTTTAAGAAGAGAAGGGTATTTAATTGCAAATATCTATGGTAAAGGTTTAGAGAATATTTCAGCGGCATTCAAAAAAAATGAATTTATCAAATTTTTAAGAAATAAAGAAACATTAGCATTTGATGTAAATCTTTCTGGAAACATTGTAAAAGTTGTAGTTCAAGAATATCAAAAATGTCCATTAACTTCTGAGTTATTACATGTTGATTTAATGGTTGCACAAGCAGGTGTTAAAACTTCATATAAAATTCCAGTTAAAACTACAGGTATTGCAAAAGGTCTTAAAAACAAAGGTCTTTTAATGATTCATACAAAAAGAGTACCTGTAAAATGTACACTTGAAAACTTACCAAATAGCATTACTTTAGATGTAACAAACTTAGATACAGGTGATAATATCTTAATTAGAGATTTAACTTTACCAGAAAATGTAGATTGTTTCTTAGATCCAAGAGTTCCTGTTGTTGGTGTAATTAAAGCTAAATAGTTTTAATTCAATGCATTTAATTGTAGGTCTTGGAAATATTGGTGAAAAATATCAATTAACAAGACATAATGTAGGATTTATGGTTATCGATGAGATAACCAAAAGTCTTACAACTTCAAATATACAAAAATCAAATTTTCATTCTACTTTAGAAAAATCAGCTTACGATTTATATTCAAAACCAACTACATTTATGAATAATTCTGGAATGGCTGTTCAAGCTATTAAAGAGTATTATAAACTTGAAATGGAAGATATTATTGTAATTCATGATGATATTGATTTACCTTTTGGAACTGTAAAGTTTAAAATAGGTGGTGGTCATGGCGGACATAATGGTTTAAGATCAATTGATGCACATATAGGGAAAGAGTACATTCGTGTAAGAATTGGTGTAGGAAAACCTCAAGATAAAGCTGATGTTGCAAATTATGTCTTAAATAATTTTTCAAAAGAAGAATTAAACAAACTACCTGCTATAATTGCCCACACTATAGACGCTATAAAAGCACTAAAAAGTGAAGATATAGAACAAGTAAAAACTAAATTCACATTGAAGTAAGATGAGCATATTAACAAAATATATTTTAAAAAAATATCTAATAAATTTTATTATTGTTCTCATTTCATTGGAAATTTTTTTTGTAGGAATTGACTTCTTACAAAATTTTAAATCAATTCCCCATTCAGCAAATTTACAAATTTTATATGTATTGTATATGTCTTTTTTTACACTTACTATTACATTACCTTTATCGATAGTTTTTGGATGGATTGTAACTTTAGTTGTATTTATTAGAAATAATGAATTTGTAGCTTTTAATGCACTTGGGGCAACAAATAAAAAGATTGTTTTACCAATAATAGCAATTTCTACTTTTTTGTTATCATTACTTATTACTCTTCAAATGACTCCATTAGCTTACTCTTCTGATCAAAAGAAAAGGATTTTAGATAATGAATATTTTACAAGTAGTAAAAGTGATATTTTTTTAAAGTATAATGATTATTATGTATATTTTAAAAAATTATTACCACTAGAAAAAAGAGCTGAAGATATTCATATTTTTAGAGTTTCAGGTAAAGATGTAATTGAAACAATTGTTGGAGAAAAGGCATATTTTCAAAATGATAGATGGTATGTTCTAAATGTTAAAATAATTGAAAAACCTAAAGATTTAAATACAGATAGTTCAAAATTAGATATTAGATATGAAAAGTTTTTACATACTCTAGATGGATTTAAGCCAAAAATTTTAGATAATGTTTATGATAGTAAATCAGATTTTTCAATTATTGATGCTGTTTCTGCTGTGATTTTATTAAATGAACAAGGTGTAAATACTGATAAAATAAGAAGTATTTTATATAACTTGACAGTAATTCCATTTTTTGTACTTCCACTTATTATGTTAATTTATGCATATGCCTCTTTAAATAGTAGATTTTTTAATACAGGTAAATTCACTTCTTTTTCTATATTTGGAACATTAGTTATTTGGGGACTATTTTTTACCCTTTATAAATTTACAAATGGAGGTATATTAATTCCTGAAATATCTATTTTAGTACCAATGTTATTATGGATAACTATTTCGTTGTATTTTTATAATAAAAAAATAAATTCTTAAAAAGGCAGAATAAAAATGAGATCTCATGTAAAATCATATGGGGTAGTTCCTTATTTAGTAATAGATGATAATAATATAAAAATTTTATTATGTAAATCAGTTGCAAGTAAAGATAAATGGGGTTGTTTAAAAGGAACAAAAACTAATAAAGAATCTGCTTATGAGTGTGCTAAAAGGGAGTTTTTAGAAGAGAGTTCAATTAATGTTGACATTGCTCTTTTTGAAAACTATTTTGAGCAAATTAATATAGATAAAGATGTTGGTATTTGGTTGGTTAATGCAAATAATATTGAAAATCTTAATAAATATTTTGATGATGATACTTTAAAAAATAACTATTTATCTTGGGAAAATTCAAAGGTTAAATTTTTCTCTTTAAATAATTTACCAAGAATAAAAAGTAAACAAGTTAATTTAATAAACGATATTAAGGATTTTTTGAAAAATAAGAATCTACACCATTAGCAATTCCATTTGCTAATAGTTGTTGATAACCCTTATCATACAATCTTTTCCCCTCAGTAGGATGAGATATATATCCTACTTCCACTAAGATGGAAGGCATTTGAGCACCTACAAGTACCCAAAATGGTCCTTCTCTAACTCCTGAATCTTGAACATCCTTATATTTGCTTCTAGCTGATTGTAAAATTCCAGCTTGAACATCAATTGCAAATTTATGTGAAGCGGTGATTCTTGGACGATTTAAAGACTCTAAAAATACATCTTTTGATGAATCACTCATTTCTCTAATATCTGATTTATTCTCTAGTGCGGCAACTCTTTTTGCTCTTTCTTCCCTTGCTGGACTTAAAAAGAATGTTTCTATTCCCGCAACTTCATTTGCTTTTTCCAAAGGAACTGCATTCGTGTGAATAGACATAAATAAGTCAGCATTCTTTTCATTTGCCAAGACAGTTCTATCCATAACTTTTATAAAAAAGTCTGAATCTCTTGTTAAATATACGGTATATCCTCTTTGTTTTAAAATCGAAGCTAAATATTTAGTTACATTTAGATTTATAACTTTTTCATATCTTTTATTTGGTCCTACTGCACCAACATCATCTCCTCCATGTCCCGCATCAAGTACTATGGTCTTTTTTCTACCTTTTGGCGCACCCGTAGTCATTTGTGCTGAAATTGATGGAGGAAGAGATTTAGGAACTTCTTTTATAGGTTCTTCTTTTTTCTTTGTATTTGTAATTGGACTACTACTATTACTAATTATATTGATTACTAGTTCCCTTGAAGAGAGAGAATAAGTAATTTTAGGATTACTTTTATTTGATATTAATATTCGTACACTATTTTTATTATCACTAACAGTAATATTATCTATATTATCAATACTTAATTTAGTTGGAACAGTATATTTATATTTACCATTTATATCAAATGTATATTCATAATTTAGACCATTTTTCTTTGAAATTTGAGTTATATCTTTTTTTGAATAATCCTTATTAAACTTTATGACAATTTTATTATCATTTGAATCAATTGAACGAATAGCATTTTGTGTATCAATATTTATTGGCTCTGAAGTAGTATTATCATCAACTTTAAATTCATTTATACTCTTATTAGATGAACTTTTTTGTGACAAATCATCAAGCGAAATTATAATTTGTCGTTTATTTAATTTATAAGATGTTGATAAACTTTTATCACTTGATAAAACAATTCTTAATACATCTGGTTTAAATTGACCTAATGTAATTTTATCAACACCATCAATTTCAAGTTTTGTAGGAATAGCATCTTTATAATATCCTGTTATATCAAAAACATTTCGAAAAGATTTAGTTTGGTTTAACCTAAAGAATTTTATATAGCTATTATCTATATCTTCATTAAAGTCAATGATTATATCATTACCAGAAGTACGAACAGAATTTATAGAAAAAAGTTTATTATTAGAGTTATTAGGAGATTTCGTTTTTTCAGAAATATTCTTTGTACTATTTGAAGAAGCTTCATTTTGTCTTTCTAATAATATTTCTAGTTTCTTTTTATCAGGTCGAACATCTTTATTGATTCTTTCACCAATTGATATTATTTTTTTTAGTTCATCAATTTTTAGCTGTTCATTTTTTTGCATAACAGCTTTTAGATAATTCATTTTTGATATATGATACTGTTCATTTAAACTACTAATTGACTCAGCGGCAACTAATAGTTTAAAGGTTAAAAGGGTGAGAATAAAAAATTTTTTAAAAATTTTTATTCTCCTTTAGTTAATTTTTCCATAAGTTCTTTTACAGAGATAATTTTTTCAATTCTGTATCCATTTGAACCTGAAAAGAATAAACCTGTTTCTGTGTCACCTTGATAAGCTGCACTTAATCTATCTGCAATACAATAACCAACAAGTTTTGCTTCATGTCCTCTATTACAAGGAGCTACGCAGTTTGATATACATTGAACTTTTGGAGCTGTTTTATTTTCAATAGAAAATTGTAAATTAGTCATAACCCCACGTGCTGGAAGTCCAACAGGAGATTTCATAAGTTGAATATCTTCAGCTTTAGCATTTAATAATACATTTTTAAATTTAGCATCAGCATCACATTCAAAAGTACCAATAAATCTAGTTGCCATTTGAACTCCAGCACAACCCATCGCTAAAAATTTATCAATATCTTTTTTGTCCCAAATTCCACCAGCTGCAATTATTGGAATATCTCCCCAATTTTTTGCTTCTTCAATTACTGGACCAATTATATTTTCAAGTTGATATTCTTCTTGTGTACATTGATCATAAGTAAAACCTTGATGCCCACCACTTAATGGACCTTCAACAATAATTGCATCAGGAAGTTTATTATATCTTTGCCACTTTTTACAGATTAATTTTAATGCTCTTGCACTTGAAACAATTGGTACAAGTGCAACATCAGGAAAATCTTTTGTAAATTCTGGCATATTTGTAGGAAGTCCTGCTCCTGTAATGATTATATTTACTCCTGCTTCACAAGCATCTCTTACAACTCTTCCATAATCATTAATCGCATATAATACATTACATGCAAGTGGAGCATCACCACAAATTTTTCTTGCATTTGCTATTATTTCAAAAAGAGCTTCTCTATTGTAAAAATTAGCAACATCTTTTGGTTTATCTTTTTTTGTAACAATATGAATATTTTCACTTTTATTTTTGTAGTAACCTGTTCCAACAGCAGATATTACACCTAATCCACCCTCTAAACTAACATTACCAGCTAATTGATCCCAACTAATTCCTACACCCATTCCACCTTGAATTATTGGATGTTTTATCTCATACTTTCCTATTCTCACAACTAGCCTTTCTATTTTATTATTATCTTAGCGAAATTTTTTTTACCTTTTTGTAAAACATACTCACCATTTTCTAAATTTAATTTATCATCGTTTATTTTTTCTTGATTTATTGATACGGCATTTGCTTTTATATCACGTCTAGCTTGTGAAGTTGAATCAACAAGTTTACTATCAACTAAAGCTTGACAAATCCAAACGGGAGCCTCAAGTATAAATTCAGGCATATCTGTTGGAATATCTTTTTTTGCAAAAACTCTTTCAAATTCATCTTTTGCAGCAATTCCAGCACCATTTCCATGGAATCTCTCAACAATTTCCATAGCAAGTGACTCTTTTACTTTTTTAGGATGTAAGGTTTCATTTTTTACACCTTCTTTGATTTCTTCAATTTCTTTTAAAGATTTTGCTGATAATAGTTCGAAATATCTCCACATTAACTCATCAGAAATTGAAAGAATTTTTCCAAACATATCAAATGGTTCATCTGTTACACCAATGTAATTTCCCAATGATTTTGACATTTTTTGTACACCATCAAGACCCTCTAAAATAGGCATCATTAAAACAGCTTGTTGTTTTTTGCAGTTATAAGCTTTTTGTAAAGTTCTTCCCATTAAAAGATTGAATTTTTGATCAGTTCCACCAAGTTCTATATCTGTATTCATTGCAACTGAATCATAACCTTGTAATAATGGATATGTAAATTCACTTAACGCAATTGGAGTATTTGATGCATATCTTTTTGAAAAATCATCTCGTTCAAGCATTCTAGCTACTGTTAAATTTGAAGCTAATGAGATTAATCCACCTGTTCCTAACTCTTTTAACCAAGTTGAGTTAAACATAACTTGAGTTTTTGATTCATCTAATATTTTAAAAACTTGTTCTTTGTAAGAAACTGCATTTCTTTGAACATCTTCTTCACTTAAAACTTTTCTTGTTTCACTTTTTCCAGTTGGATCTCCAATTGTTGCTGTAAAATCTCCAATTAAAAATTGAACAATTCCTCCGAACTTTTGGAATGTTGCAAGTTTTTGAATAAGAACAGTATGTCCTAAATGTAAATCTGGTGCAGTTGGATCAAATCCTGCTTTTACGTAAAAATTTTCGCCAGTTTCAAAATATTTTTTTACAAGTTTCTCTATTGCTTCAATATCAATAATTTCAGAAGTTCCTCTTTTTATCTCTTCTAATGCTTCTTGAACTATTTTTTCCATTAACTTTTTACCCTTTATTTGTTATATGCGTCTTTTTTTGAGTAGAACTCTATTACTTTCACTTTTTTTTCTATTATTTTTCTAACTTCATCGATATTTGATTTATTTATTTCAAACTCTATGTAACAGTATTGTATATATGAGTGGGGTTGTCTTCCAAACTCAACACCTAATATATAAAATTCATACTCTGCCATATAGGTTAATACTTTTGCTAATTCACCTTTTGTATTAGGAATACTTATTACCATTTTATATTGATAAACCGTATCAATTGTCCACTTACAAAAAAGCATTTCTTGATTTTTTTTAATCTTATCGTAGGCTTTATCACACATTTTGTGATGAATTATAGCTTCATTTCCATTTTTAAATGCAACAATATCATCACCAAACTTAGGATGACAACAGTGGTCAAATGATACAGAACTTATACTGAAATTTGAATATATTAAGACATTATCAAACTTAGATTCTTTGATTTTACTTGTAAAAATTTTAAATCTAGTCATTAAACCTTTATAACTAAGTATTTTTTTCTCAATTATTTGTTTAGTATGTTTGAAAAAATCCAGAATTTGAGGAATTTTATGTGGTGAATCAATTGGATATATTTTTGTTATATCATCTGAATATCTTGAAAATACTGTATTTATTATATTTTTTCCAGATAATTCATCTATCTCTTTTTGTCTATGGGCACATAAAAGTTTTATCTGTTTTTTTGCTCTTGATGTCTTTACCATATCTATCCAAGAACATCTAACAATTGTCTCTTTTCCTAATTCAATAGATACAATATCAGTACTTTTTAATTCTGTTAAAAGAGGTTTTCTAATTTTGTTTATGAAACATCCAATAGCTCGTTTACCTATATTTGTGTGAACCGCAAAGGCAAAATCATATGCAGTTGCACCAACAGGTAGAGTAAAAATTTCACCTTTTGGAGAATAAACTATCATTTCTTGTGTGTATAAGTTATCTTTTGCATCTTGATAAAATTCTTCTACATTTTCATTTGAGAATTCTAGAGATTTTAACCAATTAAGATTTGTAGTATTTTTCGCACCTGTTTTATATTTCCAATGGGCTGCAATTCCAAACTCAGCAATTTTATTCATTTCAAAAGATCTAATTTGAATTTCATAAATTTTTGAATTATAAAAAACTGTTGTATGGATTGTTTGATAACCATTCTCTTTTGGAGTTGCAACATAATCTTTAAATCTTGAGATTAGAGGTTTAAACTCTAAATGTATATATCCTAAAACTTTATAGCAATCAATATCATCTTCAACTAAAATTCTAATTGCAAATAAATCTAAAACTTCATCAATAGAAATTCCTTTTCTTTGCATTTTTAGATAGATTGAATAATGATGTTTAATTCTACTGTAAATTTTAATCTTATCTAAATCATAACCATTTTTTTCTAAAAGATTTTTTGTTGTTGAAATAAATGTATTAAAAGTAAGTTGCATTGCATGTTGTTGTTCTTTTAAGAAAGCATCAATTTTTTTATATTCATTAGGATAGATATAAAAAAATGCCAAATCTTCCAATGCATTTTTTAGTGTAGAAATACCTAATCTATTTGCAATTGGAACATAAACAACAAGTGTTTCTTCAGCTATTCTTTTTTGTTTATTTGCAGGTAGTGCACTAAGAGTAAGCATATTATGCAATCTATCACAAAGTTTTACAATTAAAACTCTAACATCATCAATAGAGGCAATTAGCATTTTTCTAAATGTAAGTGCAGAAGAAATTATTTTAGAATCTGTTGCATCACTTGAAGCTATAAATTCATGTTCTCTAATTTCTACAATTTTAGTTAATCCATCAACCATATGTGCAATGTCATTGCCCCATTTTTCTTTTACAAATTCCAATGAATATTTTGTATCTTCTACAACATCATGTAATAAAGCAGTTGCGATTATAGCTTCATCTTTAGAAAAATGGGCAGTTATTGAGGCAACTAAAATAGGATGGACACAATAAGGCTCACCACTTTTTCTATATTGTCCTTCATGGGCTTCTATAATAAAATTAATAATTTCATTTAATTTTGGAGTTATTTCAGTTTGAGTATTTAGTTTGTTAATTGCATCTTCAACATTGTTTATCTGTTGAATTTCTTTGATAAATGGATCCATAATATTAAGACCTAAAGATAAGTTTTTAGGCTTATCTCTATTTTTTGTCTACAAAACCTTCTATTTTTAATAAACCACTTGCAATTTCATCAATTGCAATATCTGTATATTTCATTTTTTGAGTATTTTGCTCTAATAATGGCTTAGCACCTTTACTTAATTCATCAGCTCTTTGACCAACTGCAATTGCTAAAACATATCTATCGTTATCTACTTGTTTTAAAGCTTTTGATATTCTTTCTTCTAATCTCATGTAAATTATTCCTTTTGGTATTTATTTAATATTTATCTAACTATTGAACATCTACTATAATCACCTTTGATGATTTTTAGTAAATTACCTTTTTCATTCATATTTGCAACAACTATTGGAAGTTTATTATCTTTAGCCAATGCAATTGCTGTATCATCCATTACTTTGATATGATCTTCTAAAGCTCTATCATAAGATAAAGTTTCTAATTTTTTAGCATCTGGATATTTCATTGGATCTCTATCATAAACACCATCAACTTTTGTAGCTTTTATTAACATTGAAGCTCCAATTTCTGTAGCTCTTAAAGTAGCTCCTGTATCAGTTGTAAAATAAGGATTTCCAGTTCCTGCTCCAAAAATCACTACTCTTCCTTTTTCAAGGTGTCTCATAGCTTTTCTTACTATGAATGGCTCAGCAATTTGTTCCATTTTAATAGCAGTTTGTAATCTAGCACTTAAACCTTTATATTCTAAGGCTTCTTGCATAGCAATACCATTAATTACAGTTCCAAGCATTCCCATATAATCAGCACTTGTTCTTTTTATAACACCATCAGCTGCTGCTGCTACACCTCTAATTATATTTCCCCCACCAATTACAATACCAACTTCGATACCATTTTCAACTAAGCTTTTTATCTCTTCAGCAATATAATCTAATATTTGAGTATCAATACCATAACCTTCAGCACCAGCCAATGCTTCACCAGAAAATTTTACAAGTACTCTTTTGTTCATATGCATATCCTTCTATAATTTTTGGATTTTATCTAAAAAATCATTAACAAATACTTAGCTTAACGCCCATTCATAAAATGGAATAATATTAATTTTTAATTTTGGGTCTGAAATTTTTTCATTATTTGAAATGGTAATAATATTAAGCTCATTTATTTCAAATTCATAGGCATTTTTAATTATTTTTTTTAGTGCATTATTCATTAAAAATCTATTAAAAAATGGAATAGGAACAATTGCTATATTTTTAGATTTTATATAAAAATCAATATTATCTAAGTAATAAACTTCACTATATTTATTTACTAATTCTAAAAAAATCATGTTTGCAAATTCATTTTTAAATTTTTTAACATGGGAAATTGCATTTAAAAATGAGTGGTTATAACAGTATATCTTCTTTACTGATTTTTCTTGATTATATTTTTGTAAAAAATAGATTGATTTATTATTTTCATAAATTTTACATGTTTCATAAAATTTATCTTTTGAAATTTTTATTTTGTTTTTAAGAGTATTAAATAGTTGAAATAGGGACTTCTTTTCATCAATATTTTCTATTAAAATCTTGAAAATTTCGTATTGTGTTTCATCTTTACATTGTAATTCAATAATCTCTTGTAAACGATGGATTCTTTTGTGTTCATCAATATTTATAAGTTCTGGTAAATTACCATATTTTAAAAAAATATTAAAACTTTGGGTTATATTTTGATGTCTATTATCATGGAGTAAATATTCTTCAAAATCTAGAGCATTAATTATTATATTTTCAAAACCTCTTATTTTTCTTGGACTTGAAGTTGAAATAATTATATTTTCACAATTTGGTAATTCAAATTGAAAATCAAAATTTTCAAGAACTAAAACAATTATTTCATTCATTTTTATGAATTTTTCAAGATTTTTAGAAACATCAGAAATTTCATTTCTTAAATCAGAAAAATCGATATAAAGATACTCTTTTGGTTTAAATGTAGATAGAAAATCATAAATTAGATAACTTTTTCCAGTTTTAAAAGCACCACTAATTATAGTTTTAGACCCTTCAATTCTAATTTTTCGCTCAATGAAATTAACCTTTGAAAAGTTAATTTCATAACAAGCTTCTAGAGTTCTCATTTTTTATTTTGTATTAAGATTATGGCTTCTTTGATTGCATTTACATAACTTTTTGTATTTATTTTTTCATTTTTGTATGCAATATTAAAAGCAGTTCCATGGTCAACAGATGTTCTAATGATTGGAAGATTCAAACTAACATTTATACTTTGATCAAAGTATAAAGCTTTTAATGGCGCTAATCCTTGGTCATGATACATAGCTACAAAGTATTTATAATTTTTTCTTGAAACTGGTGAAAATGCAGTGTCTGGAACTAATGGACCTTTGAAAATATTTTTATCTAAAGCTTTATTTGCTTTTTTAATTGCTTTAAATATTTCAACCTCTTCATCACCTAAAACTCCATTATCACTTGCATGGGGATTTAATCCTAAAACTCCAATATTATCACTTTTTACATTTTTATAGAAATCTACTAAAAAAGTTATTAAATCTTCTTCATTAATTTTTTTTGCTACTTTTTTAAGTGGAATATGTTCTGTAAAGAGTCCTACAAACATCTTTTTACATCCAAGCATCATAATGGCATTTTTACCAAAATAATCCCTTAATACTTCCGTATGACCTTTATATTTAATATCAGCTTTACTCCACGATTCTTTATTAATTGGTAGTGTACAAATTGCATCAGCTTCTTTTTTATCAGCTAAATTAATTGCATCCATGAATGAATCATAAGAATATCTCCCAGCTTTTTTTGAAACAGTTCCTGGTTTTATTTCAAATTCACCTTTTGTTTTAAAGATTTCAAAATTATTAGGAACTTCTATTTTTAATTCATTGCAAGCAAGTTTGAGCATTTTTGAATTTATACAATAAATCGGATGGCAAATTTTAGATATCTTTTCATGGCATTTTAGAGCAATTTCAATTCCAATACCATTTAAATCTCCAATACTAATTGCAATTTTTGGTTTATTCTCAGTCATTTTTTATTAACTCTTTCATATCAATTATTGCTTTTTCTAAGCCTTTAAATACAGAACGAGCAATAATACTTTGTCCAATATTTAACTCTTCAATTTCAGGTATTTTTGAAATAAGTGTAACATTTTGATAATTTAATCCATGACCTGCTGCAATTTTTAAATTTAGTTTTTTTGCTAATTTTGAAGAGTTTTGAATCTCTTTAATTGATTTATTCAATTTATTTTTTAACTCTTGTTTAGTTAATTCTAACTCTTTAATACTGTGGTGAGTTTGAGATAAATTTGTGTTAAGCATTGCGTAAATATTTGCGAAAGTTCCCGTATGAAGTTCAATCCATTCCACTTCAAGTTGACTTGATAGTTCAATTATCTCTTCATTTGGATCTATGAATAAAGATACTTCGATTTCATTTGCATGAAGTTTATCAATAACTTTTTGAAGTTTTTCAAAGTGTCCTTTTACATCAAGTCCACCTTCTGTTGTTACTTCATCTCTATTTTCAGGAACTAATGTAGCTCTAGTTGGTTTTAGTTTACAAACAATATCAATAATGTCACTATTAATTGAACACTCTAAATTAACAGGAAGTGATGATTGTTGAATTATTGCTATTGCATCATTATCATGAATGTGTCGTCTATCTTCTCTTAAATGAATAGTTATTTGATCTGCACCTGCAAGTTTACAAATACCAAGGGCATCAAGGGGATTGGGGTCATTAATTTTTCTAGCTTCTCTCAAAACTGCAATGTGGTCAATATTTACACCAAGTAACAATTTATATCCTTTAATATTGGCTTTTTTCTATGAAATAATAGCCAATATTAAATAAAGAAGTCTTTGTGGAGAGTTTTAGAATAGATCTTTTAGTGTTGCAATATTTGCAGCTAATTTATTATGTACTTCTAGATATTCATCTTCTGGATTAGAATCTGCAACAACTCCAGCTCCTGCTTGGAAGATTACAGTATCATTTGTAAGCATTGTAGTTCTTATGGTAATAGCACTATCCATATTTCCATCAAAGCCAAAGTAAGCAATACTTCCAGAATAGAAGTTTCTTTTTATACCTTCAAACTGAGCAATTAATTCCATTGCTCTAATTTTTGGAGCTCCAGTCATTGTTCCTGCTGTAAAAGTTGCAGCAAATAGATCAAACATATCGTATTTATCATCTATAATAGCTTCCACATCTGAAACAATATGCATAACATGTGAGTATCTTTCGATTCTCATTAAATCAGTTACTTTTACAGTTCCAGGACGCGCCACACGACCAACATCATTTCTTCCTAAATCAACAAGCATTAAATGCTCAGCTCTCTCTTTAGTATCATTGATTAATTCATTTTCCATTTCAAGATCTTTTTCAAGAGTTCTACCTCTTTTTCTAGTTCCTGCAATTGGTCTTAATAATAAATGTCCATCAACAAGTCTTACCATAACTTCAGGCGAACTTCCTGCAATTGAGAATTTCTCAAATTCTAAAAGAAAAAGGTAAGGACTTGGATTTTTACTTCTTAGGGCTCTATAAAAACTTAGGTGGTCAACTATAGCTTTTTGAGTAAATCTATTTGACATTAATATTTGAAAAACATCTCCAGATTTTATCATCTCTTTTGATTTTGCAACCATTTGGAAAAACTCTTCTTTAGTGAAGTTGAATTTTCCTTCATCAATTAATGTTGCTTTTTTCAAAGGAGTATAATCGTAACTTTTTAGAAGTTCTTCTTCTATAAGAACCAACTCTTTTTCTTTTTCATCCATAGATGTTAAAATTACAAGCTTTGAAGTTTTATGTGAAAATCCAAGAATTATTTTAGGTCTTATTAAATCTAAATCAGGAATATTTAACTGATCAATTAAAGAATTCATAGATTTTTTTAGTTTTGGTTCAAACTCTTTACCAATATCATAACCTACATTTCCAATAAATCCATCAATTAAGCCAATTCCTAATTCTAAAGATTTAGCTTTATAAAACTCTTTATCAAAGTTTTTATAATATCTTTTTAAAAAAGTTAAAGGATTCGATTCTACTACTGAAACTTCTTCTTTTTCATTTTTATAAAAACATGTATTATTTTCATACCAAACTCTTTCTCTATCACCAATAATGATATAAGAGTAATTACCAGTACTTGAATTAATAGTACTTTCAAATAAAAATGTTATTTCATCTTTATATAATTTTTTAATTTTTTCATATATTGAAACAGGTGTGAACTGATCTAAAAACAGTTCTTTACTATAAAAATTCATTAATATCTACTTTTTTAAAATTTAACAACAAAGGCACTTGACACATTCAATTTTTGTTTAACATCTTCTACATTCTCACTAGCAGCTGCTTTTGAAGAATAAGGTCCAATTAACACTTTGTTATAAGATACACCATTAACAGTATCTTGATATACTTTATATTTTAATTTTGCATTTCTAATATTATTTATAAAACTCTCAGTTGGTTTTTTTGTTAATGCACCAATTTGTATAAAATATCCACTTGAAACATTGCTTGAAGATGTATCATTTGCAGTAGAAGTTGAAGGTGATTCAACTAAATCTTTAATAGAACTTCTTTTTGTTTCAACTTTTTTAATTACAGTATCTTCTTTAGGAATAACTTCTTCTTTTTGTTTTACTACAGTTTTTTCTTTATTTATTGATTTACTTTTTTCAACTTTTTTTATAGTTTGATCAATTGCTTCATCAGAAATTCCAGATGTATTTGGATTATAATTTTCTGCTTCTTTTTGTAAATTTTCAAACGCCTTTGTAGTTCCACTATCTTCAATTCTTCCATTAGTTGTTCCAGATGTATTACCTTGAACTTCAGGTACCATTGGTTCATTAGCATCTTTTTTTACTCTTTCATTAATGATTTTTTGAAAATTTTGTTCAATATTGTCACTTTCTGAAAGTTTTTTCATTTCAGTTGAAGTTGCACTATTTGATGTGAATTGATCTTCTTTTGGTGCTTCATTAGTTAAAAGACGAATAATAATTATAGTTAATAAAAATAAAACAACAAGGACAATACCTAAAATTAGGTATTTTTTCTTATTATCCTCATTTGATATAGATGACCCCAGCATAATATTATCAAGCTCATGTTCATTTTGTTCCACATTACTGTTTTTTTCAAAAATAACAGAGTCATTGTTTATTGACATTTCTACTTCTTCAAGTTCATTTAACTTTCGTTCAAGCTCTTCTCTTTCTTGTTGAAGCTGAACCTTTCTAATAAACTCATCACCTTTTATTTGCATAACTTATCCTTATTTAAATAGAAATCCTAGTAAGTCGATTTATTGTAAACAACAAAATTACCAGCTAATACTTCTAATTCTTTATTGATTTTCGCATGAAGTTCTGTATCTTCAATATTATCTAATACATCACAAATTTTATTTGCAATTATTTCAAACTCTTTCTCTTTCATTCCTCTAGCAGTTAACGCTGGAGATCCTATTCTAATTCCTGATGTTACAAATGGACTTCTTGTCTCACCTGGCACTGTGTTTTTATTTACAGTAATTCCAGCATTTCCTAAAGCTGCATCTGCATCTTTTCCACTGAATGGTTTATTTAAAAAACTTACTAATACTAAGTGATTATCTGTTCCACCTGAAACTAAATCATATCCTCTTTTTATTAATACATCAGCTAATACTTTTATATTCGCTTTTACTTGTTTTGCGTAATCTTTCCATTTTGGATCTAAAATCTCTTTAAATGCTACTGCTTTTGCAGCTATTACATGAACAAGTGGTCCACCTTGAATTCCTGGGAAAATAGCAGAATTGATTTTTTTAGCAATCTCTTCATCATTTGTTAAAATCATACCACCTCTTGGACCTCTTAAAGTCTTATGAGTAGTAGTTGTTACAACATCAGCGTAAGGGAATGGACTCATATGTTCACCAGCAGCAACAAGACCAGCTATGTGAGCAATATCAGCAAATAAAATAGCACCAACAGCATCAGCTATTTCTCTGAATTTTTTAAAGTCAATTTCTCTTGCGTATGCACTTGCACCACAAACAATGATTTTTGGTTGAGTTATTTTTGCAATATCCATTACTCTATCATAATTGATTCTTCCATCAAGTTCAACACCATAATAAAATGCTTGATAATTTTTACCAGAAAAAGATGGTTTTGATCCATGAGTTAAATGTCCACCATGAGATAAATCCATACCAAGGATTCTATCACCAGCATTGATTAATGCAGCATAAACAGCACCATTAGCTTGGCTTCCAGAATGAGGTTGAACATTAGCATACGAACAACCAAAGATTTTACAAGCTCTGTCAATAGCTAATTGCTCAACAGCATCAGCAAATTCACAACCACCATAATATCTTTTATAAGGATAACCCTCAGCATATTTGTTAGTAAAAACAGAACCCATAGCTTCCATAACAGCAGGACTTGTAAAGTTCTCACTTGCAATCATTTCTAAATGATTTGTTTGTCTCTCTAACTCTTTTTCTATTATTGAAAATACTTCATTATCTGCTTGTTCTAAAGTCGCGTTTGTTAAAAAACTCATTTGTTATTCTCCTTAAAATTATTAATTAATATTATTCTTCATCATCGTGAAGATTGATTTCATTTTTTATTGGTTTCATTGCTGGGAATAATAATACATCTCTAATCGAATGTTCATTTGTTAACATCATTACTAATCTGTCAATTCCAATACCTTGACCTGCTGTTGGAGCCATTCCATAAGATAGAGCATTTACAAAATCCTCATCCATCTCATGTGCTTCATCATCACCACTATCTTTTGCTGCCATTTGACCTTCAAATCTTTGTAATTGATCAAGAGGATCATTTAACTCAGAAAATGCATTTGCAATCTCTTTCCCTGCAATAAATAGCTCAAATCTATCTGTTAAATGAGGTTTCTCATCATTTCTTCTTGCAAGTGGAGAAATTTCCACTGGGTATTCTGTAATAAATGTTGGATTAACAAGTTTTGCTTCAACATATTCATCGAATAATTCACCTTGAAGTTGTCCAATGTTCATTTTATCATTTACATCTAGTTTTTTCTCTTTCATAAATGCAATAATTTTATCTTTATCTTCAACAATATCTTGTGGAACACCACCAATTTCATATAAAGATTGAATTAATGGAATTTCTGTGAATTTACTAAAATCAATTGTTAAATCACCATAAGGTAAAAGAGTTGGTAATTCTAAATGTTCAAATAAATACTCAAAATACTCTTTTGTTAATAGAATTAAATCTTTATAAGTTTTATAAGCCCAATAAAATTCAATTGAAGTAAATTCAGGATTATGAGTTGCATCCATACCTTCATTTCTAAAGTTTCTATTGATTTCAAATACAGCTTCAAATCCACCAACAATTAATCTTTTTAGATAAAGTTCAGGTGCAATTCTTAAAAATCTATCAATACCTAAAGCATTATGATGTGTAATAAATGGTTTAGCATTTGCTCCACCTGCAATTGGATGCATCATTGGAGTTTCAACTTCTAAGAAACCTTTGTTTTCAAAAAATCTTCTAGTTAATGAAATTACTTTACTTCTAATGTGGAAAGTTTTTCGCACTTCACTATTCATAATTAAATCTAAATATCTTTGTCTATATCTTAATTCTTTATCTTGAATACCATGGTATTTTTCAGGAAGTGGAGATATAGCTTTTGTAAGTATTTTTAAATCATCTGCATGAAGTGAAAGTTCACCATGTCCAGTTACAAATGGGTAACCTTTTACTTCAACTATATCACCAACTTCAATATTTTTTTTGAAAATTTCGTTGTAAAAATTCTCAGGTAAATTATCTCTTGCCACATAAATTTGTAACATTCCACTTTCATCTTCAATTTTAATGAAAGATGCTTTTCCCATTAATCTGAAAAGTTTAATTCTTCCAGCAACTGTATAACTTCTTTTTTCATCTCTTTTTTCTTCTAAATTAAAAATGTCACTATTTACATTTAGATATTTAGCAATTGTAGTATTTCTTGAACTTTCATTTGAGTAAGGATTAATTCCTACTTCTCTTAATTTCTCAGCTTTTTCAATTCTCTGTTGTATATATGTATTTTCAAACAATATTAAATCCCTTTATTAATTTTCTGGTTTATTTGCGATACTTTTTAATTTTTCTTTTGTAGTATCTACTTGTTCTTGAGTCGTTGTTTTAGTCTCTTCAATTTTTTTCTCAATAGTATCAACAACTTCTTCTTTAACGGCTTCTTTTACGCTTTCCGTTGTAGCTTCAACACTTTGTTTGATATTATTTTTAGTCTCATCAATTAATTCTGATGTTTTTGTTGTATTAACAACTTTATCAACTGTATTTGTAATTGATGTTGTATCAAGCTTGATTATATATGAACCAACACTTATTAAATGAGGCATTACATAAGATTTTTCAAATTTTTCATCCATTACTTTTTTGAAAGATTGTACTTGATAAAGAGCATAAGCAATTACTGAAAATATTAAAAATACTTTTGATGCTCCAAAGATAAATCCAAAAATTCTATCTACAACACCTAATCCACTTGCAGAAAAGATTTTACTTATGATTACTCCTAAAGTGTAAACAATTAACCAAAATCCAACTAATGCAATAACAAAACCAATTAATTTTAAAGTTGCTTCACTCTGAATAGCCAAAATAGGTGCTAATGCATCTCCTGCATCTTTTGCAATTCTTGAAGCTACAAATATTGCTCCAATAATTCCAATAATTCCAAATACTTCTTTTATTAAACCTCTAAAAAGTCCTTTTAGTCCTAATATTAGAGTAATTGATATAATTATTAAATCAAAAATAGAAAAATCTTGCATAACGTCCCTTTTCTTATAATTCGTGCATTGTATCTAATCTTTACAAAATAGAAGTTTAATTAAAATCGATAATAAAGTCTGTACCAATATAATTTTTATTTTTATAGGTATATGTTACATTTTGAATATCAATTTTATAACCTAAATTTTTAACAAAAAGTTCATTTACCATATATAATCCTAATCCTACACCAAAAGATTGGTGTTTAGTTGTAAAGTATGGTTCAAGTATTTTTGCAATTATTTTTTCATCAATTCCATTTCCAGAATCTCTTATTTGTAAAATGTTGTCTTTAAATTCTATAAATATAAATCTATCATTTTGATTTTGATTATTTATTAAGGCATGTATTGAATTATCTAAAATATTTAATATTGCTTGTGAGAAATCATTTTTATTTGCATCTAAAATAAAATCTTTATCATGGATAAAAGTACATTTAATATAATCTTTTTCAAAGATTGAATCCATAATTTTTATTGTATTTTCTATAATTTCTACTAATGAAAATTTAGTGATTTTTTCATCTATATTAAAAAAATTAGTAAAATTTTCTATAGTATTAGATAGTTTATTTGTATTATCTATTATTGCATCACAAGATTCTACAAAGTTTTCATCGTTTAAAATATTTAACTCTTTTTGTAGTTTCATTCCACTTGAAATAGTACTAATTACACTTAAAGGTTGTCTCCAATGATGGGCAATATTTTTGAGTATATCTGCAATTGCTGCAATTTTTGATTGTTGGAAAAGTATTCTATCTTTTTCTTTATTTTCTTCTATTTGAATTATCTCTTGAGTTATATCAGTTAATGTAACGATGATAAAAATTTCATTTTTAACTTTTGAACATTTGATTGAAAAATGTCTTAATTCATTTTGTGCATTTTTTATTGCAACTCTAAAATTTTTATTTGAATTTAATAAAACATATTCAGCCCAATTTTTTCCATTATAATATTTTTCAATAATATATATATCATTTTTCATATTTATAAATGTACTACAAATACATTTATATCTATTCTTAAAACTTATTAGGCTATTAGTTTCAGGGAAAAAATTATAAAGTCTTTGATTTGCATCAATTATTTCATTTCCATTTGTAATTACAATTATATTTTGTTGCGAATCAAGAATGGATTGTTTTTTGTTTTCTTGTATTTTTAATTGTTTTAAATAATTTGTATATAAATAAATTAAGAAAGAGAAAAATAGAATAATTAATGCTATTACAGAAACCATTATGACTTGTATTTTAAAAGATTTTACAATTTGAACATCTATATCACTTAATTTTATAAAATTTAGTATATAACCAAGTTTTTGACCTTTTTCATTGTGTAAAATATATTTTGATATTAGATAATTATTTTCAATGATGTAATTATTAATTTCTAGATATTTATCAATTTTTGTTTTTTCAAAATAATTAATCAATTCTTGATTAGCATTGAAATTTGCAACATAATAATCTTGAATAAACATTTTAGTATAAGGAAATTTTAAAATATCTTTGTATGCTTTTTCTGTAATTATTAATGAATCTGCCTTATTTTCTTTTAAATCAGAGGCAATAGAATTAAAATGAGAAATAATTTCAATTTGACCTAAAAAATTATTATTTATGTCAACAATTGGGGCTTTTGCTTTTATTGACATTGAAAATAAACTTACACTGATTGAAGCTGAAATTTTTTTATTTTCAAGAAACTCTTCCAAATCTTCATTATATAGAAAATTATCATCTTGATTATCTATCCATGAACGATAAATGGTTTTTCCTTCTTTGTTCAAGATTTGAATCCATATATTTTGAAATTTTGTATTTTCTTTTATTTGTGTAGAAATTGCAGTGTAGTCGAATTTATTATATTTTTTATCAATCATGATTTTTTGTAATTCATAATCTTTAGAAAGTGCTAAAGCCATTGCTAGTGTTGTATCTTTTTTTGTATCTAAAAAATTTTGAGTTAGTCTTAAAATATTTGTGTTTGTTGAATCATAAATAGAAGATAAAAGTGTTTTTTGTTTGTTTAAAATATAGTAATAAGTTCCGGAAACTATAAAAATGGTTAAAAGTAAAAAAGAGAAGACTGTAATATAAATATTTTTTTTTCTGTACATTAATTATAGACTTTTAGTAGATTTATAAGGAATCATTGTATAAAAAGATTACTTTTCTTTTGATTAATCTTTTCATTTAGAATTAATAAATTTGTGATAAAATCACACCATGATAAAAAGATACCCAACTAAACAAATATTCGTCGGAAACGTACCAGTTGGAGGCGATGCCCCAATTCCTGTACAATCAATGACATTTACAAAAACATCAGATGTAAAAGCAACAGTTGAACAAATTACAGCTTTACATTTCGCTGGTGCTGATATAGTAAGAGTTGCTGTTCCAAATATGGAAGCAGCCTTAGCGTTAAAAGAGATTAAATCACAAGTTTCTTTACCACTTGTAGCAGATATTCATTTTCATTATAAATTAGCTTTAATTGCTGCTGAAGTTGTAGATTGTATTAGAATAAATCCTGGAAATATTGGAGATAGAAAAAGAGTTCAAGAAGTTGTTAAGGCTTGTACAGAGCGAAATATACCTATTAGAATTGGAGTAAATTCAGGGTCGCTTGAAAAACAGTTTGAAGATAAATATGGACAAACACCAGAAGGTATGGTTGCAAGTGCTGATTATAATATCAAATATCTTGAAGATTTAGGTTTTACAAATATGAAAATTTCTCTAAAAGCTAGTGATGTTCAAAGAACAGTGGAAGCTTATAGAAGATTAAGACCTATGAATAACTATCCATTTCATTTAGGTGTGACAGAAGCTGGAACACAATTTCACTCAACAATAAAATCATCAATCGCATTAGGTTCACTTTTACTTGATGGAATTGGTGATACTTTAAGAGTTTCAATGACTGGTGAACTTGAAGAAGAGATAAAAGTAGGGCGTGCAATTTTAAAAGATGTTGGAATTGCAAAAGATGGATTAAATATTGTTTCATGTCCAACTTGTGGAAGAATAGAAGCTGATTTAGTAAGTGCTGTTAGTGAAATAGAAAAAAGAACAAAACATATAAAAACACCACTTGATGTTTCAGTTATGGGTTGTGTTGTAAATGCAATTGGTGAGGCAAAATCTGCTGATGTTGCAATTGCTTTTGGAAAAGGAAGCGGACTTGTAATGAAAAAAGGTGAAATTATTGCCAAACTATCAGGAGATGCATTGATAAATAGATTTATAGAAGAAGTTGAAATCGAAGCAGAAAAAAGAAAATAATGGATAGCGTATATAGTATAAACATAGAAAGAGCTGTATTAAGTTCTATTTTATTTAATCCTGAAGAACTGGAAGATGTTTTAGGTGTATTAAAACCTAAAGATTTTTATTTACCAGCACATAAAAAAATATTTGAGGTGATGGTAAAACTTCATAATGATGATATGCCAATTGATGAAGAGTTTATAAGAAAAAGAGTTGATACAAAAGATGTTGATGACTCTATTTTATTAGAAATTCTTTCAGCAAATCCAATTACAAATACTTTAGCATATGTTCGTGAAATCAAAGATGGTTCAGTAAAAAGAGAGTTAGCAACTCTAGCAACCACAATAAAAAAAGTTGCAATTGAAGAGGAAATGAGTGCAAATGAAGCACTTGATACTATTCAAGGTGAACTTTATAAAATCTCTACGGATTCAGCAACTAGCGAATTAAAAGATATGAAAACTGTAACCCATGATACCCTTTCATATATAGAACAGATGAAAAAAATGGGGAACAAACATCTTATTGGTGAAACAACTGGATTTGAAGCACTTGATAGAAGAACAACAGGATTTAATGCTGGGGATTTAATTATTATCGCAGCACGTCCTGCAATGGGGAAAACAGCACTTGTTTTAAATATGGCATTAAAAAATGTAGAGGCTGGAAAAGGTGTAATATTTTTCTCTTTAGAGATGCCAGCGGAACAATTGATGTTAAGGATGTTAGCTGCAAAAACTTCTATTCCACTTCAAAATCTTAGAAAAGGTGACATGGATGATCAACAATGGACAAATCTTAGTGGTGCTTTTGATGATTTAAATACTAAAAAACTTTTTGTGGATGATGGTGGAAGTATTAATATTAATCAGCTTCGAGCTAGAGTACGTAAACTTGCTCAAAATGAATCAAATAATATAAAACTTGTAATTATTGATTACCTTCAACTAATGCAAGGAACTGGAAATAAAGATAGACACCAAGAGGTTTCTGATATTTCAAGGGGTCTAAAAATGCTAGCGCGTGAGATGAAAATCCCAATTATCGCTCTTTCTCAGCTGAATAGGGGACTTGAAAATAGACCAGATAAAAGACCAATGTTATCAGATTTAAGAGAATCTGGGGCAATTGAGCAAGATGCTGATATTATCATGTTTGTTTATAGGGATGATGTTTATAAAGAGAGAGATGAAGCAAGAAAAGAGAAAGAAGCTAAAGATAAAGGTGAAGATTATAAATCAAAATTTATAAATAAACCAGTAGAAGAGGCTGAAGTTATAATAGGAAAACAAAGAAATGGACCAATTGGTACTGTAAAACTTGATTTCCAAAAAGCACTTACAAGATTTGTTGATAAAGAAAATGACCACAATAGTTCACCAATTGAGATGGTGTTTGAAAATATTGCTGATACGGAAAGAGAAACAAATATTGATATACCAGATATTTTATAAATAATATTCTATATTATTAAAATTTAAGAAACAAATACATATAATCTTTAAAATTATTTTTTAAGGATTGTTATGAAATCTGCATTTTCACTTTTAGAACTTATTTTTGCCATAGTTATTTTGGGTATTGTGGCTTCTTTTGCTATTCCAAAGTATTTAGATACTAAAGATAGTGCTTTGGTATCTACTATAAAACGAGATATTAGTACAGCTACTTCTTCAATTCAAAGTTATTTTTTATTAAATCAAAAAATTGACAAAATAAGTGATGCAATTAGTGTAAACGATACTAATTGGAATGTTACAGACACAAAGATTGAAGATAAGAATTCTTGTTTATCCCTTGAAATAAAAACTTCTGATGCTGATGTTAAAACAATTGAATTAACAGTTGATACAACAAAAACTACAACTATTTGCAAAAAAATACAAGATGCTGGACTTATTACAACATCTTATGAACTTTATTAAAATTTACTCTTTTTTTCTTACTCTTAAAAAAGAAGCAAATTTTGGTTTATTATTTTTTGTTAAATCATAATATTTAAAAGTTACAATATCACCAATTTTAGGTGGATTTTCTCTTTGTTTATCTGAAAATCCACCTCCTAAATTAAAGATTACTCCATTTTCTAATTTTAGTTTTAAACTTTTAAATTTATTATCTTTTGAATAATTTAATCCAATTACTAAAGCTTCATCATCATAAAATTTTTTTACTTTTAAAATATTTTCACTTCTTCCTGTAAAATAGTCTAATTCTGGATTTTTTACTATCAATCCTTCTGCTTTTTTATCTATTAACTCTTTTAGATAATTATTTAATTCTGAGTCATTTTTACATATTTTTTGAGGAATTATTTTTATAAAATTATTTGGATTTTTATCTAACCAAGATTTTATTTTTTCTAATCTTTTATCAAAATTTCCCTCTGTATTTGGAACTTCAAAAATATTGTAAGTAATTTCATTCCATTTTGATGTTGGATTTATATCTAAAACAATATTTTGAATATTTTCAAAATCATCTCTTTTACTCCATAATTCACCATCAAGTTCAAAATTTGGGAAATCTTTTATAAACCAATCTGGAGCGTAAATTTTATTTCCATTTTTACTTATAAACTCTTTTCCATTCCAATATGCTCTTATTCCATCTAGTTTTTCACTCATATACCAATTTGTAATATTATGTTTTGATTTATCGTAGATTTTTGCTTTTTGAAGTTCATAGGAATATAGATTTAAAAATAGTAAAAAAAGCAGTAAATATCGCATAAAATACCTTTAAATAATAAAATATATTATATTTAATAGATTCTTAAATATTTAAGAAACATCATAAAATCATAATAAATATTTAGATAGAATAAAAAGCTTTTCACAAAGTAATGAATTTTAAAGGATTTTGATTGAGTGGAAATAAGATATTAACAGAAAATGATAAAAAAATATTATTAGATTCAATAAGAAGTATTAATGATTTTCCAAAGCATGGAATAATTTTTAAAGATATTACAACTTTATTAAATAATAAAGTAGCATTTAAACTTTTGATGGATCATTTAGAAGAGAGATATAAATCTTACAATTTAGATTATGTTGCTGGAATTGACTCACGTGGTTTTATATTTGGTGCAGCACTTGCAGATAGATTAGGTATTGGTTTTGTTCCGGTTAGAAAAAAAGGAAAACTTCCAAGTACAACAGTATGTGAAAAATATGAACTTGAATATGGTTTTGATGAAGTTGAACTTCATTTAGATGCTTTTAATAATCAAAAAAATGTGAATGTTTTATTAATTGATGATATTGTTGTAAGTGGTGGAACAGCTAACGCAGCAGCTACATTAATTAAAAAATTAGAAGTAAATTTAGTAGAAGTATGTTTTTTAATGAACATTCAAATATTAGATGGTGCAAAAAAATTAAGAGAAATAGCCCCTGTTTATTCAGTGTTAGAAATTTAATAAAAAGAGAAAATGAATGAGTAATTATATTCCAAAACCAAGTATTTTTGACCCAGATGAGAAGGGTCAATTTGGTATTTTTGGTGGACAATATGTTCCTGAAACTTTAATGCCAATTTTAAAAGAGTTAGAAGTTGAATATAAAAAATATAGGTTTGATAAAGAGTTTTGGGCTGAAGTTAATTATCTGTTAAAAGATTATGTGGGACGTGAAAATCCTTTATATTTTGCAAAAAATATAAGTGATGAAATAGGTGCAAAAGTTTATTTAAAAAGAGAAGATTTAAATCATACTGGTGCTCATAAAGTAAATAATGTAATTGCACAAGGTTTACTTGCAAAAAAACTTGGAAAAACAAAAGTAATTGCAGAAACTGGTGCTGGTCAACATGGAGTTGCAACTGCTACGATTGCAGCACTTATGGGACTTGAATGTACTATTTTTATGGGTGCAAAAGATGTTGAAAGACAAGAATTAAATGTATTTAGAATGAAACTTTTAGGAGCAAAAGTAATTGCTGTTCAAAGTGGTAGTAAAACATTAAAAGATGCAATGAATGATGCTATTAGATATTGGGTTACAAATGCAAGAGATACTTTTTATATAATTGGAACAGTTGCAGGTCCTCATCCATATCCTATGATGGTTCGAGATTTCCAAGCTGTTATTGGTTATGAAGCTAGAAAACAAATTCTTGAAAAAGAGAATAAATTACCTGATTATGTAGTTGCTTGTATTGGTGGTGGATCTAATGCTATTGGTATTTTTTCTCACTTCTTAGAGGATAAAGAAGTAACTTGTATTGGAATAGAAGCAGGTGGTTTAGGATTAGATACTGATAAACATGGATGTTCTTTAGAAAAAGGAAGTCCTGGAGTTTTACATGGTCAATGTTCATATTTACTTCAAGATGAAGATGGACAAGTAATTGAAGCTCACTCTATTAGTGCAGGACTTGATTATCCAGGAATTGGTCCAGAACACTCATTTCATAAAGATAATAAATCAGTTTCTTATGATTCAATAACTGATGATGAAGCAATGGAAGCATTTGTATGGCTAAGTAGACGTGAGGGAATTATTCCAGCTTTTGAATCTTCACATGCAATTGCTTACTTAAAAAAAGCGAAAGATAAATTCAAAGATAAAATAGTAATTGTGAATCTATCTGGTCGTGGTGATAAAGATATGGTTCAGGCAAAGAGTTTATTAAATTTCGAATAAAAGGGGTATTGTGAAAGAGCTTTTTAGAAAAATTCAACCCCATTTTGGAAAAATACTTGCAGTTGTATTAGTTCTTTTTTTTATGTTTTTAGTATATAACTTATATCAAGCTCCCGTTGATGGAATTGAAGAGAAGTTTGTTTATTTACTTAGAAAATATGGATATATCATACTTTTTGCATGGGGAATGTTAGAGGGTGAAGCTGGTCTTATCATGGCTGGATTATTAGCTCACACGGGTGATATGAATTTATATTTTGCAATATTTGTAGCTGGTCTTGGTGGTTTTGCTGGTGATCAAGTTTACTTTTATATTGGAAGATTTAATAAAGCTTATGTTCATAAAAAGTTCAAAGGTCAACGAAGAAAGTTCGCATTGGCACATTTACTTCTAAAAAAACATGGTTGGCCAATAATTTTTGTTCAAAGATATATGTATGGAATGAGAACTGTAATACCAATTTCTATTGGATTAACAAGATATGATGCAAAAATGTTTGCATTCATAAATCTGATTTCAGCTTGGTTTTGGGCAGCACTTACAATAGTCCCTGTTTGGCATTTTGGAAGTGAGATTATATCTGTTCTTGAGTGGGCAAAAGTTCATTGGTATTTTGTAGTACCTATAGTTGTTTGTATTGGTGGAAGTATAATATATTATTTTAATAAAGCTACAAAAAAAGTAGAAAAAAGGATAAATGATGAAGATTAATTTGCTTGAAAAAGGTATAGAAGAAAGTGGTGCAGAAATTGAAATTATTTTTGTAAAAAATATTGATATGACAGCTCATAAAGAGCTTTTAGAGACTTTAGATTTTAAAGCAAAAGATGAAGCTTGTGTTTTATTAGCTGAGTCTAAAAAAATTTATGTAGGTTATGAAGAAGATGATTATGATTCAGTTGCAATTGCAACTGCAACAGCAATTAAAAAACTTCAAACAACAAAATTTAAAAGTGCAAGAATTGAATTAATTGAGAAGTTAGAAAGTAATTTTAAAGCTCTTATTGAAGGTGCATTATTAGGTGAATATAAGTTTACAACTTACAAATCAGAAAAAGATAAAAAGAAAATTGAACTTGAAATTTTAGTATCAAGCAAAACTCAAAATTTACTTGATATATTAAGAGAATCAAAAATTATCTCAAAAGCTGTAAACAAAACAAGAAATATGGTAAATACTCCACCAGCTGATTTTTATCCAGAAGTTATGGCTAAAGCTGCAAAAAGACTTGCAAAAGATGTTGATATTGAAGTTAAAATTGAGGGTGAAAAATTCTTAAAAGAGAATGGAATGAATGCAATGCTTAGCGTTGGACGAGCATCTGTTCATGAATCAAAACTTATTCATTTAACATATAAACCTCAAAATCCACAAGCAAAAATTGTTTTAGTTGGAAAAGGTTTAACTTATGATTCAGGAGGATTATCTTTAAAACCTGCTGATTTTATGGTTACTATGAAATCTGATAAATCAGGTGGTTGTGCAGTTATGTCAACACTTTGGGCAATTGCAAAATTAGAGTTACCTTTTGAAGTTCATGGTATTGTAGGTGCTGTTGAAAATATGATTGGTGGAAATGCTTATAAACCTGATGATGTTTTAAAAGCAAAAAATGGTAAAACAATTGAGATTAGAAATACAGATGCTGAGGGAAGACTTGTTCTTGCTGATTGTTTATCTTATGCTCAAGATGAAATCAAAGATATTGATTATATTTTTGATTACGCAACATTAACTGGTGCTTGTGTAGTTGGAGTTGGTGAATATACAACGGGAGTTATGGGAAATAATGAAATACTAAAAAGAAATGCTGTTTTATCTGCTTTAAAATCAGGTGAATATGCAACAACTTTAGACTTTAATAGATTCCTAAAAAAAGCTATCAAATCAGAAATTGCTGATATTTGTAATATTGCAAACACAAGATATGGTGGAGCAATTACAGCTGGAATGTTTTTAGATAACTTTATTTATGAAGAAAACAAAGAAAAATGGATTCACTTTGATATAGCTGGACCTGCATTTGTAGAAAAACCATGGGGATATAATCCACATGGAGCAAGTGGTACAGGAGTTAGAATGACAATCAGATTTTTACAAGATTTAATAGAAAATAATTAATTTTTTTTGATGAAGGAAATTAGATATTTGTCTATTTCCTTTTATCGTTTATCTTCTTTATTTTTATACATTCTTTCATCGGCAATTTTTACTAAATCTTCAATTTTATAGCCATCTACTTTATATTGTGCACTTCCAAATGAAGCACTAATTTCAAGTTCAATATTTCCATGAATAAATTTAGAATGTTTTAATTTATTTTGAAGTTTTTTAACTATTATAATGGATTCATTATAAGTAGTGTTACTGAGTAAGAGATAAAATTCATCACCTCCCATTCTAAATAAATAGTCAGTTTCTCTAATAGATTTATTTATAATTTGAGTAAAAAAAATTAGGACTTTATCACCAATCGAGTGCCCATATGTATCATTTACTGGTTTAAATTTATTTAAATCAATAAGTATTAATGAAAAAGTGTGTTCATATCGTTGGGCATCATTGATTATCAAAGTTGAATATTCATTAAATTTTCTACGATTATAAATTCCAGTTAAATGGTCTTTATTACTTGCTTTTTCTAATTTGTTGCTTGAATTATATAAAGCTTTATTTTTTATGTTAAAAGCTTTTTCTAGTAGTTTAATCTCTTTAATATTTGTATCAATAATAATTTCATTTTTTAAATCTTTATAAGTTGTATGTTTAGAAATTTGACCAATTAAATTATTGATAGGTTGAATAAAATATTTTCTTAGAAAATAAATCCATGTAGTGAAAAATACTAAGATAATCAAAATAAATAGAATAAAAATTAGTACAAGTATATCTTTTAGAGAAATTTTAATATCTAAAATAGAGTGTTCAATAATCAATACACCAGCAACATCATCAACATTTGATGTTTTATGACATTGTAAACACTCTTGTTTAAATAGAATAGGAGTTACAAATTCTAGGGTTTTATCTTTTTTAAGTATTTGTGCTTCTTTTGTTAAAAAAGCATCATTTATAGTTTTAGAATTTCTATCATTATTTCTTACAATATCAACATTAATATGGGAAATATCTTTTTCGATTTTTACTATAGTTTCATTTATAAGTTCTTTATCTCCACCCATTTTCATTACAGTATACAAATTTTGAAATACCAATTTAGCCATAATATTTGTATCTTCTTTGATGCTTTTTTCAATACTACTTGATTGTATAAAGTTGCTATACAATAAAAAAAACACAATTATAAAAAACATAGATAAGAGTATTACATTTCTAATAAACTTGTTATATGAGACACATTTTTTCATTATTTTCCTAAAATTAAGGTCGCAATTATAACATAATAAATATTTTTTGCATTTAAAAATACCTATTTAATGATAAAAAATATTATAAAATGTTCACATACTTTAATTATTTATTAAAAATAAAAAATACTTTATGTTTTGACATGTATGATAATGTATTACAAAAATTATAAGTTTTAATTTTTGTGCAACAAAAATGAACTAATTAATGTAAAATTCGTTTTCAAAAAAATATGTTATAAATCTATAATTAATTTTATAACACATAATTAATTTTAACTAAAAGGAAAAAATCAAAATGAGAAAAATATTAACTATCTCTTTATTATCAGCTACACTATTATTAACTGGTTGTTCAAATTCTGGATTAGGTGTTAATCCGTCTTCAAATGCAACAATAAAACAAGTTTTTGAAGTTGGAACAATTCAGTCTTCTCAAAAAGTATTAATTGATGAAGGTTCAATGAACACAACTTTAACAGGAGCTGGAATTGGTGCTGTTGGTGGTGCATTAATTGGAAGTGCAAAAGGTGGTAAAAATGCTGCTGTTGGTGGATTAATAGGAGCTGGAGTTGGAGCATTAGCAGGATTTGCTGGTGGGAAAATGGCTAATAACAATGAAGTAGAAGCATATGAAGTAACTATTAGATCAGATAATGGAAGACTTTATAAAACATACATAAAAAATGATTTACCTGCTGGAACAAAAGTTGAATTCTTAGTAAGAGAAGATGGAACAGTAACAAATATTGATGTAAAAAAACCAGGTAAAAGCGTAAATTAATTTTATTAGAGCCTATTTTTTAATAGGCTCATGTAAAAATTAATGTAAATTAAGTTTTATAGTGTTTCTTAAAATCTTAATTTTTAAGAGAATTCTAATTTTATCTACTTCTTTGGCATTTTCGTTTATAATCTGTTTTAAAATTACGATGTGATAATTATGAACATATCATTAAAGACAAAAGGATTATAATGGGATTAGGTGTAGGAATAGTAGGACTTCCAAATGTAGGTAAATCAACAACATTCAATGCTTTAACAAAAGCGCAAAATGCAGAGGCACAAAATTATCCATTTTGTACAATTGAGCCAAATAAAGCAATTGTTCCAGTTCCTGACAAAAGATTAACAGCTTTAGCAAAAATAGTTAATCCTGATAAAATTCAACATTCAACTATTGATTTTGTTGATATTGCAGGTTTGGTAAGAGGTGCTTCAAAAGGTGAAGGTTTAGGAAATCAATTTTTATCTAACATTAGAGAAGTTGAAGTAATCTTACATATGGTTAGATGTTTTGAAGATGGAAATATCATTCATGTTGAGGGAGATGTAAATCCTTTAAGAGATATTGAAATTATTGAAACAGAGTTAATTTATGCAGATATTACTCAATTAGAGAAAAAAATTGATAGATTAAAAAAACAATCAAAAGCATCAAAAGAAGCGGCAGCATCTTTAGTTGTTGCTGAAGAAGTTTTTGCTCATTTAGCTGAATTACAACCTGTTAAAACTTTTGAAAACAAAGAAAATGAAGTATTTATAGCTCTTGATAAAGAGTTAAGATTTTTATCAAATAAAGATGTAATTTATGGGGCAAACGTTGATGAAGATTCATTAGCAGATGGTGGAAATAAATTTGTTGATATTTTAAAAGAGCATGCAAATAGTGTAAATGCTGATGTTATTGTTTTATGCGCAAAAATTGAAGAAGAACTTGTTGGTCTTGAAGAGGAAGAAGCTACAGAATTCTTAGCAGATTTAGGAGTTAGTGAATCAGGATTAGAGCAAATTATTCATAAAGCATTTGATAAATTAGGATTACAATCTTATTTTACAGCTGGAAAAGTTGAAGTTAGAGCTTGGACTATTAGAAAAAATACAAAAGCACCACAAGCAGCAGCAGTAATTCATAATGATTTTGAAAAAGGTTTTATTAAAGCTGAAGTTATTGCTTATGAAGATTTTATAAATCTTGGTGGTGAAGCAAAATGTAAAGAAGCTGGAAAGTTAAGACTTGAAGGTAAAGAATATGTAGTGCAAGATGGTGACATTATGCATTTCAGATTTAATGTGTAATAATAATTTATATACTATTGATAAAACTTTGGTTACAATTAAAATAATAATTAAATTAGGAGCTAAAATTGTCATCTAATAATATTTTAGAAAAGATAGAATCTCTTCCACCTCTACCAAAAACAATAATTGAGATTGAAGAATTTAGAAAAAAGCTTAATAAAGAAGCAATAGATTTACTACAAATAATTGAAAAAGATGCATTAATAATTTCAACATTATTAAAAATTTCTAATTCAGCAATGTTTGGATTTAGATCAAAAGTTGAGACACCTAGTCGGGCTATTAATTTACTAGGAATTAATTTTACAATTTCTATTGCAATTGGTGGAACAGTTCAAAATTTATTAATGACAAATTTAGAGCCATATGGAATAAATAGTGATGATTTCATGAGAGCTTCAAATATCTCTTCTACATTGGCTAGTTTATGGTTATCAAAAGTTGATGTAGAGTTAAAAGAGGAGATAATTCTTCCCGCACTTTTACAAGAAACTGGTAAATTTATCTTATCTGATTTAATTTTAAGTGAAAAAAAATCAGAGTTATTTAAAAGTAAAATTGCAGCTGGTTCGAGTGTAGAAAGTGTTGAAAAAGAGTTGTTAGGTGTTACAACTTCTCAAATTACTGCTCAAATTTTTAGACATTGGAAATTAAGTGATAATCTAATTAATATGATTGAGCATGTTGATGATATTTCAAATGCATCTGATAATTTTAAAAGAAAATCACAAATCTTAGATGTAATTAAAACAGCATGTGCTATAAATGAGCCATTAAGTGATGAAAATATTGAAAAAGCTGTACAAAAAGCTACAGCTTATGGATTAGATGTAAAAATATTTAAAAAAGCTATTGAAACTCTACAAGATAGATTACTAGACGAAGCTTAATTTACAAACCTTGAAGTAGAATATTCCATAAATATTCTACTTCTTCATCACTAAAACTAATTACTTTTTTCTTTTCAAATAAATCTTTCATATTATCAAATTTAAATATTTTTGAATGGCTACAGCTAGCATGAACAGGTAAAAAACCTCGAACCAATGATATATCTTCAGAAATAATATTTTCACATAATAAACACTCTAAATCATTATGAAGTCGACCTTCATATTCAAGTAGTGAAATATATGATTCACAGATTGCCCGTAATGCATTTTGTTTTATCATAATATGAATTAGATTTTCAAGGGAATAAAAATAAAAAGCATCAATTTGTTCTATATCTTTTAAATGGGGATAAAAAAGTTTTATATATCTTTGCCAGCAATACATTTTTTCATTGTCTAGAATCCAAGGGAAGCCTAGTTGAATTACATCTTTTAATCTAGGAATTGTAGCTTTTGTATTTTCAAGTTCAAAATCAATCTTGTAACCAAGATTGATATTTGAGTGTCTAGCACCATAAAACCTATATGTGGTCATCACCTCATGTTCAGTTAAAATGGATACTATTAAATCATCATCTTTTACAGGTTTAATATCAATAATATAACCTTGCATAGATAATTTTAGTCCTCGTCTTCTTCATCATCTTCTTTTAGCATATCATGAATTTCTTCAATAATCTCTTTACACTCTTCATCATCAAGTTCACCATTTGATAAATCAACTAACATGTCTTCGAAATCTTTTTTCATCTCTTGCATATCTTTTAACTCTTCTTTAGTGTTTTCATCTTCTTTTTTTGAAGCAATAATTTCAAATAATTCATCAATATATTCTTCAATTTCAATAAGTACTTCATTTTTTATTAAATCTTCTAACTCTTTTTGGATACTCATTTTTACACCTTTTTTAAATTTAGAAATTATAACAAAAAAGAACTACTCTTTTGCTTCAATAAAATCATATAAATTTTGTGCTAAAATAATATAAAATAATCATGTAAGGAAAGTAAATGGCAGAGTTTAATAATGTTTCTATCGCAAAAGCAGCAAACATTCTTTTTGAAGGAAATATTACTAGTAGAACAATTGTGTTTGAAGATGGTTCAAGAAAAACATTAGGAATTATGTTAGCTGGAGAGTATGAATTAAATACAGTTCATAAAGAAGTTATGGATATTCAAAGAGGTGTTTTAGAAGTTATGTTACCAGCACAAGATTGGGTAAAATATGAAGGTCCTGCATCATTTGAAATTCCTGCAAATTCTAAATTTAAATTAAGAGTACATTCATTAGTTGACTATTGTTGTTCTTTTATAAAAAATCACTAATTTTTAATTTTTGTCATTTATTAACAATGCGATAAAATCGCATTGTAATAAAATGTTATTTTACCATCTCTTTTTTTAGCTCACTAAATTTTAGTAAACTTTTACCAAAGTGGTCAGTCATAAATTTTTTAGCTTCATCTTCATTTTTAAATGGAATTATTTCTTCACCCATTGGTCCATAAATATTTGAACCAATTACATAATAAGCTTTTTGTGCATCAATTAACTCAAGTGAATAATAATCAGTTGCATTGATTTGTAAAATATCTTCTTTTTCATGTGGATGTTTATATTTAGCTGGGTCAAAATAGAATTTCATCATATCTTTTATACCATCAAAATAGTGAATATGTCCATCTTTTAGTTGGATTTGAGCTACCCATTTTGGAAATTTTGATACAAACATTCCACAAACAGGACATTTTGCTTCTTGTGGTACATTCATCATTTTAGATTTATCAAGGGCTAAAATAGGATTATATAAATAAATTGAAACAGCTTGTAACATTTGTGAATCTAAATTTTTACAAGTGTTATTATCAATTAAATATTGTTTTGCTTCACCTATTGAATTAAACTCTTTAAATTGTTTTACATCACACATAGATTCAAATATTTTTTTACCTTTTTTTGCCATTGGGGCTCTTTTTTCATCAAGAATTTCATTATCTTTACTCAAATTTTCTTTTGCAATTTTTAAGCTTTCTTCAAAGTTATGAATTTTTCCACCAAACTCTTTTTGAAATTTTTCTGCTTCCTCTTTTGAAGCAAATGCATATTTACTAACTGGACTCATTGTTCCTTCTTTTGAACTTCCAACTACATAAAAAGCTTTTGAAGCATCAATTAATTTTAATGAATTAGTATCTACAACTTGGATATATTTTATTTTATCTTCATAATTTTCGTGGATTTGTGCCTGACAATGAAGAGAACAATATTGTTCTTTGTGCCCATTTTTAAACTCTGTAACATGGTTTGTTTTATAATATTTTGTTAAGGGCATACCACATACATTACAAAACTCTTTTGAAGAATCAGTTTTTACTAAAGTTGCATCTTTAGCTTCGACAGTTTGGAACATTTCTTCTGCATTTAGATTTGTAAAAATAAATGCAAATAAAATCATAAGTAGATTTATACTTTTTTTCATAATTATCCTTAATAATTTAGATATAAAAAGTATAGTTAAAAGTAGTTAATTTTTTGTTAAATATAATTATAAGTAATAATTATATTGTTTAATTCAAGCAATCAAAAAAAGATTGATTGCTTGATAAGGAGTTATTTTTTTACTAAAACAGATGAACCTGAACATGTGCAATTATCATCTATTGCTTCTTCTATATCATCACCTTTAGAAACTAATTGCCAGTTACTACTAAGTGCATCTTTAAGTGTTCTAAAGCCAGTAGTTCTTTGATTTATATCAGTACATTTTTTAGAACATAATGCTTCACTTCCTGAATATCTCCAAGAATTAAAAAAAGTCATAGTTTTTTGATCTTTTTTACCTAATAAGATTTTAGTTTTTTGTTCTCTTGCACTCTCTCGTCTTTGAATCTCTTTTCTTTCTTGAAGAGTTTGTTCTGTACTTTCAGGAGTTGGTTTTTCATATTCAGGCTGTTTTTTACTTAAATAGATTCTTTTTATTCCTTCATCCATACTTACAGAGTAATGAATATTAGAATTTTCATTTGCTCTATGTATAATAAAATAAGGTTGATTATCTATTTCACAAGCATTTACTATATTATTTGTAAATGCATTAGCGTAATATCTATTGATAAAATAAGTCGTAAATACTAATTTACCATTTTTTTCTGAACAGAAATTAGCAAATTTAGAGAATAAAGCATTACTCTCTTCAGGTGTACTTATTGGTGATTTTGTTCTATATAATTTTTGATTTGGGTCATATACAAATGAATTATTTAAAACATCAGTAATAGTTGGTTTTGTTTTTGGTTTTTCAACATTTTTTGGAATAGGTTTAGTTGCACAAGCAGCAAAAAAAATAGATGTAGCAATTACAAATAATCCTATTTTTAAAAATTTTTTCATTTACGTTCCTTTTTTCTCTTTCATCTATTTATTTCTTTAATAGAAGTTAACAATTTATTGTTATATTTTGCGAATATTACAATAAATAATAGAATTTTCTGATTAAATAAGATGATAGGAATATATTTAATGGGGGAGTTTTTATTTAGAATTTAAAAGATATTGATTAATAAATGATAAAAAATAGCATATTAATAAGTTAGGAAATAAAAAAAAGCAAGAGATTTTCATTTCTTGCCTTTTCGATATAGTAGAGCTTAGAGCTTATTCAGCTACAGATACTTCTACAGGTGTACCTTCCCAGATACCGTGTTTTGTACAGTAACCGTGAGCTACTAAGTTTAATTTTGAACCAGTTGGGATAATTGTAAATGTAGTTGTATTGTGAGCTTTAACATTTCCTAATGTTCCTGGAACATAAGTAGCTTTTGCTAATAATACATCTCCATTAAATAAAGAAACAGATTCAATGTAGTGATCAAAATCATCTGGATGAGTATATTCGTTACCCATTTTAACAGTTACTTCAAATGGTTCACCTTTTTTTGCAGTTGCTGCACAGTGAATAAATGGACTGTGTCTATCTATTAAATCTTTTTTTGCTTCTCTTTCAACAGTATCGATATCAACATATTTGTTAATTTTTGGCATAGTATCTCCTAATTAAATTATTTAAAAAAACATTATACAATAATTTTTTTAAAATAAAGAGGATATTTTTTATCCTCTATCTATAAATATTTAAATATATGAAAACAGCGTGTATATTTTGCTCATATTTGATATAATATATGTATGAACAAAGAAGAATATTTTATAAAACAATTTTCAAATAATAAAATTATTGGTGATGATGGTGCTTTTATTGATGGATTTGTTTACTCTATGGATGCTTTTTTTGAAAATGTTCATTTTAAAAAAGAGTGGATGAGTCTAAAACAAATTGCTTATAAATCAATGATTGTAAATATTTCAGATGCAATTGTAATGAATGCAATTCCTTTATATGCACTTTTAAGTGTTGCAATTCCAAAATCATATTCAAATGCAGATTTAAAAGAGTTGGCAAAGGGATTTAAAAAAGCTGCGAAAAAATTTGATATTCAAATCATTGGTGGAGATACAATATCAAACGAGAAACTTGATATTTCTATAACAATTATTTCAAAAACATCAAATCCAGTTTTAAGATCTGGCGTTAAAAAAAATGATTTGCTTTGTTATACAGGAAGTTTGGGTTCTTGTAAAAAAGATTTAGAAATTCTTTTTGAAAATAAGCCAATTTCAAAAAAATCTAAATTTATTAAACCAAAATTAAATCCGTATTTTTTTTATGAAATAGCACCATTTATAACTGCTTCAATGGATATTTCAGATGGACTATTTTTTGAATTGGAAAAGTTATCAAAAGCAAGTAAAGTTGGTTTTGAATTTTTTAATCAAATTGATGAAAGTATTGGAAGTTCTGGTGAAGAGTATGAGATTCTTTTCTCTTTTGATGAAAAGAACTTGGAAAAAATAAATAAAATAGCAAAAAAACATAAAGTAGAATTAAACATATTTGCCAAAGCAATAAAAGGTAAATATAGAACTGCTTGTAAAAATCATCACTTTTAAAATATAAATAAAATAAGGAAAAATAATTGGAACAATTACAAAGATATTTAAATCACTCAAAAATTGATGTGGTTTTTAAGCAAAACAAAGATGATTTCGTGGTTACAGAAATACCTTTATATGAATTTTCAGGTGAGGGTGAACATCTAGTTTTAAAAATTAGAAAAAAAGATTTAGCAACTTGGGATGCAATTGAAATATTAGCTAAGTTTTTAAATTGTAGTACAAGAGAGTTTGGATATGCAGGTTTAAAAGACAAAAATGCAATGACTGTTCAATCAATTTCAGTTCATAGAAAATATGAAGAGGCTTTGAAATCTTTTCAAAATGAAAATCTAAAAATTCTAGAAACAACTTATCATAATAATAAAATCAAAGTAGGGCACTTAAAAGGTAATAAGTTTTTTATTAGACTAAAAAGAGTTGGTGCTATTGAAAAAAGAAAAATTGAAGAAGCTTTAGGTTCTATTGTAACTTTTGGAATTCCTAATTATTTTGGTTTTCAAAGATTTGGAATTGAAGGAGACAATTATAAAAAAGGTAAAGATATTATTGATGGAAAACTAAAAGAGAAAAGAAGAAATTTAAAGCAAATGTACATTAATGCTTATCAAAGTTATCTTTTTAACTCTTGGCTTTCAAAAAGAATTGAAATATCAAAATTAATTGAAGCTTTTGAACCAAAAGAGATTTATCAAAAATTAAATCTTCCCCTTGAAGTTGTAAAACAAATGAAAAAACAAAAACATCCATTTAAACTTCTTACTGGTGATTTACTTTCTCATTATCCATTTGGAAAAATTTTTACAATTGAAGATTTAGAAGAAGAATCACAAAAATTTAACGAAAGAGATAGAGTTCCAACGGGACTTTTAAGTGGAAATAGGGTTAAAAATTCTGTTGATTTAGCTTATGAAATTGAAAAAGAGTTTGAAGAAAAAACAGGTGAAGATGGAGCAAGAAGATTCGCTTGGGTTTTCCCTGAAGATATTTCAAGTAATTATAAAGAAGAAAAAAACTGGATGGAGATACAATTTTATCTTCCAAAAGGTTCATATGCTACAGAAGTAATTGCAGAAATAATCCATTAATAACTAAATAACATAAATCTATTAAGTTAAAATAAGTTAAACTCTTTATCACAATATTTAATAAGATAAAGGAAGTTTATGACATACGAAGAGTTAATAGCCCAGCTATGTGAAGTTATAAAAGAATCAGAAGTTAACGCCCAATTAATTTATGATAGCACCGAATCAATTGAAGAAATAATAAATGATTCGGAACTTCCTTTACATAAAAAAGACAAAATGACAGATAAGATTTCTGATATTTTTGGTCTATTACAACATCAAGATTTACATAGACAAAAGATTGAAAGAGTAGTTAATTTTGTTTGTGAGAAAAATGATATTGATAAAAGTCAGTATAATTTAGCACCAAGTGCAAAAAATATAGATTCTTGTGAAGAAACATTATCAGATGACGAGTTAGAAGCCTTAATAAAACAGATGCAACAACAATAAAATAAAAGAAGATAATCTTCTTTTATTTCTTATTCATTTCTATTTCTTACAAGCAACTTTCTTAACGTCATTTAAATTACCAAAGATTTTTAAAGCATCCATTTCAACTTCTTTTGCATTTTTATTTAATGTCTCATTTGATTCTTTATTTGAATTTGCATCTACTAACTTTTGTAAATTATCTGTAAACTTTTTATCCAACGTTTCTATACTCTTCATTATCTCCATATCTACTTTTTTACCTGAGCTAACATGAGTTTGGCACCATTGTTTTAGATTTTGATTATCTTCTATTTTAAATGATTTATAATCACCCAATTTTGAATATACTTTATCTTTTTTATTTAACAATTCTACTTTTAGTAATGCTGTATCATAAACTAAATCTACATCACAAACTTTATCCATTGAATCTTGTAAGAACGAAGCTCTTGCTGCTGCTGTTACTAAAGAGTTTGACATTTGTGCTATATTTGAAGCCATAGTTGAAATTTGTTCTGCTACTTGTGCATTTTTTTGAGTAGCTTGATCTAGCATATTAATTGCATCATTAATTTGAACTATCCCTCTTTCTTGTTCTTTTGAAGCAGTTGCTACTTCATTAATAGTTAAAATTGTATTTGAAATATTTTCATTTAACTCTTTATATCCTTCAATCATATCATCAGATATATCTTTACCTTCTTTTGCTTTTTTACTTGCATTTTCAACTATATGTTTAATCTCACGAGCAGCTTCTGCACTTCTATTTGCTAGATTTCTCACTTCAGCAGCAACTACAGCGAATCCTTTTCCAGCTTCTCCAGCAGTTGCAGCTTCAACGGCTGCATTTAGTGAAAGAATATTTGTTTGGAAAGCAATTTGATCAATTACTTCAATAGCTACATTTATAGAGCTTACTTCTTTATTTATATCATCCATAGAAATAGCTGTTTTATTTGCTAAATCTTGTCCATTTTTAGCAGAAACAGTTACATTCTTAGCAAGTTGAGACATTCTTTCAGTTGCATGTGTATTTGCTTGAATTGTTGATGTTATCTCTTCTAGGGCTGCTGCTGTTTCTTCAAGACTTGCTGCTTGTTGATTTGAAGAAGTAGATAGATTATTTGAAGCACCTGAAAGTGTTTGAGTACTTTCATTTAGTGCATTTCCTGTATTCATAACCATTGCTAAAATTTCAGATGTATTATTTCCTACAAGTTTAATTCCAGCAGTTAATGAACCTAAATTTCCATAAATACCATCATCATTTATTTTATAATCATATTTTGATTCTGCATAATATCTTAGAGTTTCATTGATTTTATCTAAAGTCTCTTTTGTGCTTAAAATCATTGCATTTAATCTATTTTTTAAATCTTCAACATGGTGATTTGAAGCTGTTCCATTTACTTTATAAACAAAGAATCCATTTGCTGTTTTTTCTAAAATATCACTTGCTTCTTCTATTACTTTCTCATCTTGTTTTAATCCAGCTCTTACTTTATCCATATAAGCGTTAAACAATGTTGCTACTTCACCTATTTCATCTTTTGATTCAACAGTTAAAGAGATATTTGTATCATTTGAGTGTAAAAGATTCTCAAATCCATCTTTTAGTTTTTCAATTGGATTTGTAGCTCTTCTTACAATAAAGAAAATTAATCCAATAGTTACAATAGCCAATAAAGCAGAAATTATAGAAATTTGAGTAATTAAACTTTTTATTTTTGAATCTGATTCTTCAAGGGAAAAAGTTAAATCCATAACTCCAATTACATCACCTTCAACTTGATTTGAGTGACACATCAAACACTCTTGTGAAGCAATCATTGGTTTTACCATTCTTATACTATGACCTTTTTCATCATCTGTTTGTAATAGTAAAGGTTGTTTTGAAGCAAAAGTTGAAAGAACATCTTTATCTGTTGTATATGGAACATCAGATGGATATAACTCCATTAATGATTTACCCTTTGCAACAGTTAAGTTTTTAACACCTTTAATTTGTCTAGCATCTTCTTCTGCTTTAGCAATTTGCTCAGGAACACCTGTATTCATTGCATTTCTTAGACTTTGAAACATTGCTGAATTTAACATTTCTAGATTCTCTTTAGTTTTTTCAATTGAATCTTTTGTAACTTCTGACGTTGTAAAATACATAACGGTTATACTACTTAGTGACATCAACACAAACAATGCTACTATTATTTTATTACTTATCTTTTTTGTTATTAATTCTAGCACGAACTCAGCCTTTTTGTTTAAGTGTAATTATTATATAATGAAGTTTATTTATTGAATATTAATTAAATACTAAATGCAAGATTTTTTAAAATAAAGAGCAGAATAATGATAGTAGGCCTTATAGGTAAAATAACAAAGAAAGAACCAACATTATTAAATGTAAATGTAAATGGAATTATTTACGAAATTTTTGTTTCATTAAATTGTAGTTCAAAAATTATTTCTGATGATGTTAAGTTAGAAATAACACATATTATTAGAGAAGATTCTCAATCTTTATATGGATTTTTAGATACAAATGAGAAAAAACTTTTTGATACAGTAATTAAAATAAATGGTGTAGGTCCAAAAGTTGCCCTTGCAATTTGTTCTACATTTACGCCAACTTCTTTTGCACAAATTGTAAGTGAAAATGATGTTACAATGCTAAAAAGAGTTCCAGGACTTGGACCAAAGGGTGCAAGTAGAATATTAGTTGAACTTTCAGGATTTATTGTAGATTCTCATGATGGAAGTGATAATGGTGCTCTTTCTTCTTCTTTTGAAGCAGCACTTGCTTTGGAATCTTTAGGATTTAAAAAAGATTTAGTTTCTAAAATATTAAAAACTTGTGTAAGTGGAAATACAAGTGATTTAGTAAAAGAAGCACTTAAAAAATTACAAAAATAAAATATATTTATAAAAAAGGAATTTGATGAAGATAGCTATAGTTTTTGGTGGAGTGAGTTTTGAACATGAAATCTCAATAGTAAGTTCAATTGCTATGAAAGATGTATTAAATAATGAATTGATTTATCTATTTTTAGATGCATCAAGAGATTTATACCTTATTCCAACTAATATTATTAAGTCAAAACTATTTAGTACAGGTGAATATAAGAAATTTGATAAGGTTTATTTTCAAAAAGGTGGTTTTTACAAAAAAGGCGGACTTTTTTCAAAAGAACAAAGTATTGATTATGATGTTGTTTTAAATCTTTCTCACGGTGGAGATGGTGAAGATGGAATTTTATCTTCTGTTTTAGATTTTTATAATATTCCTTTTATTGCTCCAAGAACTGAAGCTTGTGTTGTAAGTTCTAATAAATTTTTAACAAAAGGTTATGCTTCAAGTGTTGGAGTTGATACTTTAGATTACAAGTATTTCACAAAAGGTGAAAAAGTTGTAGTTGATTCTTTTCCAGTTATTTTAAAACCAGTAAAACTTGGAAGTTCAATTGGTGTTTCTATTGTTAAATCTCAAGAAGAGTTAGAATACGCTTTAGACGTAGCTTTTGAATTTGATAATGCTGTAATTATTGAACCATTTATAAGCGGTGTAAAAGAGTACAACTTAGCAGGAACAAAAGTAAATGGAAAATTTAAATTCTCTATTATTGAAGAGCCACAAAAAGCTGAATTTTTAGATTTTGATAAAAAATATTTAGATTTTTCAAGAACTTCAAAAGCTTTAGAAGTGGATTTAGGTGAAAAACTAAATGAAGAGATAAAAGAAGCATTTAGAAGACTTTATAACACTTTATTTGAAGGTTCAATCATTAGATGTGACTTTTTTGTTGTAAATGATACTGTTTATTTAAATGAGATAAATTCAATTCCTGGATCTATGGCAAACTATCTATTTGAAGATTTTGCTTCATTATTTAATGATGTGGCAACTACACTTCCAATAAAAAAACATATTCCAATAACTTATGAATATGTAAATAAAATACAAGCTTCAAAAGGAAAATAGACTTTGGCAACAAAAAATCTGATTGTTGATAATAGAAATTTTGATATTTCTTATGAAATTGTAAATCCAACAGCTAAAAAAGATATAATTTTTTTACATGGTTGGGGTTCAAATAAGGATATTATGAAAAATGTTTTTTCACCTTATTTGAAAGATTTTAGACATATTTATATAGATTTACCTGGATTTGGAAAAAGTTTAAATAATTATGTATTAACAACAAAAGATTATGCCAAAATTGTTGATGAATTTTTGAAATTAATATCATCTTCAAAAGATATAATTGCCGGTCACTCTTATGGTGGGAAAGTTGCAGTTTTATTAAACCCAAAAAATTTAGTAATGTTAAGTAGTGCTGGAATCTTAGAAGAAAAACCATTAGATGTAAAAGTAAAAATCTTTTTTGCAAAAGTTTTTAATGCTTTGGGATTAAGAGGAATTACAAAAAGATTTAGAAGTAAAGATGTAAATACAATGAGTGAAAATATGTATGCAACTTTTAAAAATGTTGTTAATGAAGATTTTTCATCATATTTTTCAAACTTTTCAAATAATGCTTTAGTTTTTTGGGGAGAAAAAGATACAGCAACTTCTTTAGAATCTGGCAAAAAAATGGCATCATTACTAAAAAAATCAACTTTTACATCTTATGATGGAGACCATTACTTCTTTGCCCATAATGCAAAAAATATAAGTGAGAGAATTGAAAATGGAATACTTTAATATTATTACGCACATTATTTTAATAATGAGTTTGGGTTGGTATTTAATTACTAACCTTCAATGGTATAACTATAAACTAGAAAGAGTTATTCTAAAACATCATAAATGGCAATGGCATATTACATATTTTTTATCTCCAATAATTCTTTTTTATATTATTCCTGAACCTTATTATGCTATTTATTTTTATCTTATATATATGAGTAGTTTTATTTTATGGAATAAAAAATTAGATAAACAACTTGTATTAACTGCACGGGTAAAAAGATTTTTGATAATTTTACTTTTTACAACATTTGCAATGACAGCTCTTTGTTTATCAAGTGTAAGTTGTAAAAATACATTTATATTTGTTCCATTGATTTTAACTTATGGAATTTCGACTATTTTAGAGAAAATATTTTTTATCTCTTTTAAACATAAAGCTAAACAGAGATATCAAAGTATTGCTGGTTTAAGAACCGTTGCAATTACAGCATCATATGGTAAAACATCAATTAAAAATTATTTACACCATGTTTTAAAAAATAAATATAAAACATATAAAACACCAAGAAGTGTAAATACTATTGGTGGAATTGTTTTAGATGTAAATAATGATATTCCCTTAGATACACAAATTTATATAGCAGAAGCTGGGGCTAGAGTAAAAGGTGATATTGAAGAGATTGCAATGTTCTTAGAACCTCAGATTTGTGTTATTGGAAGTGTTGGTGAACAACATATTGAATATTTTAAAACTTTAGATAATATCATTCACACAAAAATGGAACTTTTAAAATCTCCAAAAATGAAAATGGGATTTGTTCATGAGTCAGTTCCTATTAAACCATATCCAACTATTACTAAATATCCAAATAATTTACATATTACAAAAAGTAATTTAGATGGAATTTGGTTTGATGTAGAAGTTGCTGGAAATATAGAACATTTTCAAGCTCCAATTTTAGGAAGCTTTAATGCTATAAATTTAACAGCAGTTATTTTAGTTTCTCACTATTTAGGTATGACTATTAATGAGATTAAAATGGCACTTTGTACGCTTCCTCAAGTTGAACATAGACTTCAAAAAATTGTTGCAGGTGGAAAAATTATAATTGATGATTCATTTAATGGAAATTTAACTGGAATGCTTGAAGCTGTAAATATCTGTTCAACTCATACAGGAAGAAAAGTAATTATAACTCCAGGACTTGTAGAATCAACAGATGAAGCAAATATACTTTTAGCAAAAGAGATAAATAAAATTTTTGATTTTGTAATTTTAACTGGAAGTTTAAATACACATCTTTTCAGTTCAAATATAGATAAAGAAAAAGTATATATCCTAAAAGATAAATCACTGATGGAAGCAACTTTGGCAAAAACTACAAAATCTGGTGATTTGATTTTGTTTGCAAATGATGCTCCAAATTTTATATAAATTATAGGGATTACAATGGAACATTTATATGCACCTTGGAGATATGATTATGTTAGTGAGGGGAAAATAGAAGGGTGTGTTTTTTGTCATATTTCTAAAAATATCAATGATGAAAAGATGCAAGTTTTATTTGCAGATGAGCATTGTTATGTTGTTATGAATAAATTTCCATATAGTCCAGGTCATATGATGGTAGTTCCTTTTTTTCATACTTCAAATATTGAAGATTTAGAAGATGTTGTTTGGATGCAAATGAGTAAACGAGTAAGACAAGGTGTAAAGCTTTTAAAAGAAGTTATGCCTTGTGAGGGTGTGAATATTGGAATGAACTTAGGAAAAGCTGCAGGTGCTGGAATTGAGCAACATGTGCACTATCATATGCTTCCACGATGGCTTGGTGATACAAATTTTATAAGTTCAATTGGTGGAACAAGGGTTTATCCTGCATCTTTTGATGAAATATTAAAAAAACTAAAAGATAATGCTTCAAAATATTTTATATAAATAATTTTAATTTAATAATAGTAACAAACTAAAAGAGTAAAATAACTTCTAATTTTATTAGGAGTTTTATATATGAAAGAGTTCATAAAAAGTTTTTATAAAAATAACTTTGTTTACAATGCAAATGAAAAATTATCAAAACTTACAATATTTTTTATCATTATATTAGATATAGTTATTTACGCTACTTTAAATCTTGGAATAGAGTTCCAAACAAGAGTTTTACATAGTCCTTCAGTTACATTTCCATATAAATGCCGTGATGTTATAAACAGCTCAAATATTGATTCTTTTAACCAATACTTCTATTCAAAAGATAGTTACGACAATTATAATTATGATGAAAACTATCAAGAGATTAAAGATTCTTTAATTGATAATAGATGTGCAATTGTAAATTTAAAAATTGAAGAAGTAAAAAAAGAGCATGATATTAAGCAACTAATTACAACTTCTAATAAGTTATTAAATAGTGAAAATAAAATCAATAATGAACTTTATTACATAAAAGAGAATTACAATACAGTTTTATTTGAAAAATTAAGTTCTCAAGAGACAGATAAATCAATTATTAAAGATAATCTAACAAGTCAAAATGTAAAAGAAAAATATCAAACCTATGAAAAAGAGTTAGCAACTATTCAAAAAGAAAAAGATAATCTTAATAAATCTTTTTCTGATTCAAAAAGTGTAAAAGATTTATTAACATATATAAATGATAATAAACAACAAATAAATGATGATATAGAAAAATTAAATAAAGAGTATAGTTTAAAAATTGAGTTAGTTACTTTACTGTTTTTACTTCCTTTAGTTTTTGGATTTTTCTATTTGATGAAAAGATATTTACAAAAAGAGAAATATATACTTTATGTAATGTTTAAAAATATTTTTTTAATTAGTTTAATTCCAACTTTTATTTCAATTTGTGTTTTAATATATGAGTTTTTACCAAAAATATTTATAAATAAATTGATGAAGTTTTTTTATGAGCTAGAGATTCCTTTTGTGGTTTACTATTTTGTAATTATAATTTTTGTTTTTATATTTGGAATTTTAATAATAAAAGTACAAAAAAGATACAAAGAAAGCAACAATAAGCTTAAAAATAATAGTATAAGTAAAGTAGAATCTTATAATAAAAATATTTGTAATAGTTGTGGAAACAGTGTTGATTTTAAAACAATGAACTTTTGTCCTTGCTGTCAAAATCAGTTAAAAATAGAGTGTAAGGAATGCCATCATATGACAATAAAAGGTTTATCTTATTGTAGTAATTGTGGCCAAAATATCAGTGTTTAAATTGCTTTTAAAATGTAGGTATTAACCTACATTTTAATATTTACCTTGATAAAATCCTGAAAATAAAAGAATATCATCACTATTTTTATTTTCCAAATCATTAATAATTAAATCTTTTAATATAGTTGCAAGTGCTGGACCAAATGTCATTCCAAGCCAACCTAAACCCATTCCATAAATTAGATTTTTATACTTCTCATCTCTACCAATTAAAGGCATATCATTAGGAGTTAAAGGTCTAAATCCAGTCCATTCAATGATATTTTCCATTTCAAAAGGAATAGTATATTTCTTGAAATTCTCCTTTATACTCTCTATTTGTTCTTTTACTACTCTATAATCTATTGAGCCAATTTCTAGTTTAGATGTAATTCTTACATCATCTCGTCTAGGAGTCATAACAATAAATAAATCAGCAAATAGTGTTGAAGTGTAAGGCTGTAAGTCTTTAGGCATTGTAAATGTTAAGCTGTAACCTTTAGCTGGAGTCATCATTAGATTTTGTTTTAGCTTATCAGCTAAAAGTGTTTGATAACCTGTTGACATTATATATGTATCAGCTTCATATGTATTTAGTGCAGAACTAATTGATTCTATTTCTTTATTACCATATTTAATATGTGTGATTCTTTCATTTAATATAAATTCAGCACCATTTTCTTTTAAATATCGTTTTAATTCAAGCATAACTCTTTTAGGGTCAAAGTGTGTATTTCGTTTAAAATGAATTGCACCCTTTACATCATTAGTTATACAAGGTATGAAATCTTTTATTTTATTTTTCTCTATTACTTCAAATATATCATCATTTTTAATCGCATAGTCAAGTAACTTTTTATCATAACTACTTTGCTCTGTAAAAACAGATAACATACCCTTTCTATGAAAGTCTAAATCTAAACCATCAACATTCTGCATCTTCTCATATAAGTCATTAGAAATATGACCATATTTCTCAAATAATGCTAATGTTCTTTTTAATCTATCTTTGTTTGCACTATTAATAAACTTCCAAAGCCATTTGTATATTTTAATATCTAAAGTAGGGTGTATATTAACAGGTGATTCACCTTTGAGCATAAGTTTTAAAGTATTAAATACAATTCCAGGATTTGCAAGTGGACCTTTGTCAAATGCAGATAATAAACCTGCATTACCAAAAGATGTTGAATCAGTTATGTCACTTTCATCTATAATAGTAACTTTCCTACCAGCCTTAAGAAGTTCATATGCAGTAGTTAAACCCATAATCCCTGCACCAATAATTATAATATCTCGTTTCATAAATCAACTCCTTTAGTGAAGAAAAAACTATAAAACAATATACAATATTTATTCCTAAAGTAAATTATATTTTGTGTATAAAATGTAGGTAAATAGTACTAAAACCTATGATTTTTAAGTATACATACATTTCATAAGCAAAATATATACATGTTAAAAGCGCTTTCACATCAAGGATAAAAATTTGTTTTTATCCTTAATAAGAACTTATTACACTCATTAAATTGGCAATATTATCCTTTTAAAAAGGAAATAAAATTGCTAACTTTTTATATAAAGTCCCATAATACTTGACATTTAACCACTATTAAGTTATAATCCGCGTCCACTAAATGTGGTTAGAGTGCATTTATGCGCATCTAACGAGTTCTTTAAAGGAAAAAAATGGAAAAGATTAGATTAAAGCTTAAAGCTTATGATCATAGAGTTTTAGACAGAAGTGTTGCTTCAATTGTTGAAGCCGTTAAAAGAACTGGTGCTGATTTAAGAGGTCCAATCCCTCTTCCTACAAAAATCAGAAGATATACAGTTATTAAAGGTCCTCACGTAAATAAGGATTCTAGAGAGCAATTTGAAATCAGAGTTCATTCAAGAATTATTGATATCATAGCTGCAACTCCAGATACTGTAGATTCGTTAATGAAACTTGACTTAGCTCCTGAAGTTGATGTTGAAGTTAGATCTATGGGTCAAGAATAAGAAGAAAGGGTAATACAAGATGGAATTTATAGTTCAAAAAATCGGTATGAGTAGAACAGTTTCTGTTCCAAGTACTCCTGTTACACTTTTAAAAGTTCTTGATACTAAAGTGTGTGAAGTGACTGACGGTGTAGCAATTGTAGCTTATAGCAATGGTAAAAAATTTAACAAAGCTATCGAAGGTATACAAAAAAAATATAACTTATCTAAAGAGTTTAACAGATTTGCAACAATGACTGTAGCAAATGCTGAAGCTGGTGATTTAGATGTTTCTGGATTAAGTGAAGCACAAACGTTAAAAACAACTTTTAAAACAAAAGGTAGAGGGTTTACTGGAGCTGTTAAAAGATGGAATTTTGCGGGTGGTAGAGCATCACACGGTCACAGAATGGGTAAAAGAGTTGGTTCAATCGGTAACTGCGAATGGCCAGGTAGAGTTCAGCCAGGTAAAAAAATGCCAGGGCAATACGGAAATACAAATGTATCTGTGAAAAATGATGTTATTTCATTTGACGCTGAAACTGGAATTTTAGTTCTTAAAGGTTCAGTATCTGGTCCAAACGGAGCATTAGGAAAAGTAAAGGTTGCTAAATGAGCAAAGCAATAGTATTAAACGAAAAATTTGAAAATAATGGTGAAGTAGTTTTACCAGCAAGTTATGATGAGATTAACAAACATAATTTATATTTATATGTTAAATCTTATTTAGCGGCATTAAGATCAAATACAGCGAGAGCTAAAACAAGAGCAGAAGTAAGCGGTGGTGGTAAAAAACCTAAAGCTCAAAAAGGTTCTGGTGCAGCTAGATGGGGATCAAAAAGATCACCTTTATTCGTTGGTGGGGGACAAGCATTTGGACCTACTAAAAGAAACTATAACCAAAAAGTTAACAAAAAACAAAAAGCATTAGCATTAAAATATGCTATCAATGCTCAAGCAAATAATAGTACTTTATTTGTTGTTGATTCTATTAAAATTGAATCAGGAAAAACTAAAGAGGCAGTTGCAGTTTTAAGTAAAATAAACAAAAGAGATACATTAATCGTATGTGATACAATTGATGAGAAAACTTATTTAGCGTTTAGAAACATTAAAAACTGTTATATGGTTGAAAAGCAAGAAGTTAACGCTTATTTAATTGCTGCATACCACTCAGTACTTATTGAAAAATCAGTACTTGATGCATTAACAAAAGAGGCTTAAGATGGCAGATATTACAGATATTAAAGCAATATTATATACAGAAAAAACAATTGAGCTTCAAGAAAATGGTGTAATCGTTGTTCAAACTAGTCCAAGAATGACTAAAAACGGTTTAAAAGAAGTATTTAAAGAATATTTTGGAGTAACTCCTTCAAAAGTAAATTCTTTAAGACAAAATGGTAAAGTAAAAAGATTTAAAGGGAAAATAGGTAAAAGACCTGATTTCAAAAAATTCTATGTAACATTACCAGAGGGCGCAGCAATTGCGAACCTTTCAGCTTAAGGAGATTATAAATGGCAATTAAAAAATTTAGACCAATAACTCCTGCAAGAAGATTTATGTCTGTTATGGATACTTCAGATATTACTTCTAAACCAACTGTAAAATCTTTACTTGTAAGAGTAAAAGCTAATGCTGGTAGAAATAATAACGGTAGAATTACATCTAGACACAAAGAAGCAGGTGCTAAAAAATTATATAGAATTATTGATTTCAAAAGAGATAAATTCGGTGTTGAAGGTACAATTTCAACTGTTGAATACGATCCATATAGAAACTGTAGAATTTGTTTAGTTACTTACCTAGACGGTGATAAAAGATATATCATTCAACCATCTGGATTAAAAGTTGGAGATAAAGTACAAGCTGCTGAATCTGGACTTGATATTTTACCTGGTAATGCAATGAGATTAATGAGTATCCCTGTTGGAACAATGGTTCATAATATTGAAATGAAACCAGGTAAAGGTGGACAAATCGCTAGATCTGCTGGTGGATATGCTCAAATTATGGGTAGAGAAGACAAGTATGTAATCATGAGATTACCATCTGGTGAAATGAGAAAAATTCTTGGTGTTTGTATAGCTACAATTGGTGTAGTTGGAAACGAAGATTTCTCAAACATGGTAGTTGGTAAAGCTGGTAGAAGTAGACACCTTGGTATTAGACCTCAAACTAGAGGTTCTGCAATGAACCCTATTGATCACCCACATGGTGGAGGTGAAGGTAAAACTAACTCTGGTAGACATCCTGTTACTCCATGGGGTATGCCAACTAAAGGTTATAAAACTAGAAAGAAAAAAGCTAGTGATAAACTAATCATTTCAAAAAGAAAGAAGTAAGGGTTTAAGATGGCAAGATCGATAAAAAAAGGTCCATTCGTAGACGCACACCTGATGAAAAAAGTTATTAGTGCAAATAGTGCTAATGATAAAAAACCAATTAAAACTTGGTCAAGAAGATCAACTGTATTACCAGATATGATTGGATTAACTTTCAATGTGCACAATGGAAGAAACTTCGTTCCAGTTAACGTTACTGAGAACCACGTTGGATATAAATTAGGTGAATTCGCACCAACTAGAACATTTAAGGGCCATAAAGGTTCTGTTCAAAGAAAGGCATAAGAATGGCTAAAGCAATATTAAAATTTATTAGACTTTCTCCAATTAAAGCTAGATTAATTGCTAGAGAAGTTCAAGGAATGAATGCAGAGTATGCAATCGCATCTTTACAATTTACTCCAAATAAAGCTGCTGGAATTATTTCTAAAGTTATAGCATCAGCTGTAGCAAATGCAGGTTTAGATCCAGTTGATGCAGTAGTTGTATCTGCAAGAGTTGATAAAGGTCCAGTTCTTAAGAGATTTACTCCAAGAGCAAGAGGTTCTGCTTCTCCAAGACACAAACCAACTGCACATATTATGATTGAAGTAGCTGCTGCGACTAAAGGAGATAAGTAATGGGTCAAAAAGTTAATCCAATAGGTTTAAGATTAGGTATTAATAGAAATTGGGAATCAAGATGGTTTCCTAAATTTGAAACAATGCCAGCAAACATTGCAGAAGATGACAAAATCAGAAAGTATGTTAAAAAAGAATTATACTATGCTGGAATTGCTCAAACTATCGTTGAGAGAACTGCAAAAAAAGTTAGAGTTACAGTTGTTGCTGCTAGACCTGGTATCATTATCGGTAAAAAAGGTGCAGACGTTGAAAAACTAAAAGATGCACTTTCTAAATTAGTTGGTAAAGAAATCGCTGTTAACATTAAAGAAGAGAGAAAACCTCAAACTTCTGCTCAATTATCTGCTGAAAATGTTGCTCAACAATTAGAAAGAAGAGTTGCATTCAGAAGAGCTATGAAAAGAGTTATGCAAAATGCATTAAAAGGTGGAGCAAAAGGTATTAAAGTATCTGTTTCTGGTAGACTTGGTGGAGCTGAAATGGCAAGAACTGAGTGGTACTTAGAAGGTAGAGTTCCTTTACATACATTAAGAGCAAGAATCGATTATGGTTTTGCTGAAGCTCATACAACTTATGGTTGTATTGGTATCAAAGTTTGGATTTTCAAAGGTGAAGTATTAGCTAAAGGTATCCCAACTGAAAAAGCTGAAGACACTTCTTCTAAACCTAAAAGAAGACCAACTAAGAAAAGAGGTAAATAATTATGTTAATGCCTAAAAGAACAAAATTTAGAAAAATGATGAAAGGCCGAAATAGAGGTATGGCTCATAGAGGAAACTCTTTAGCATACGGAGATATCGGTATTAAAGCTTTAGAACACGGAAGAATTGACTCAAGACAAATCGAAGCATCAAGAATTGCGATGACTAGAAAAGTTAAGAGACAAGCAAAAGTTTGGATTATGGTATTCCCTGATAAACCACTTACTGCAAAACCATTAGAAACAAGAATGGGAAAAGGTAAAGGTTCTGTTGATAAATGGGTTATGAACATTAAGCCTGGAAGAATTTGTTTTGAGATGGCTGGAGTTTCTGATGAGTTAGCTAGAGAAGCTTTAACTTTAGCACAACATAAGCTACCATTTAAAACTAAAATTGTAACAAGAGATAGCGAAAATGAACTATACTGATTTAAAAGACAAAAACTTGAATGAACTTCAAGCATTATTAAAAGAGAAAAAGGTGCTTCTTTTTGAATTAAAAGCTAAGCTAAAAACAATGCAGTTAACAAATACAGCTGAATTAAGAGTTGCTAAAAAAGACATCGCTAAAATTCAAACAGCTATGACTGCTGCAAAAGCTAACTAAGGATCTAAGTATGACACATAAAAGAGAGATTCAAGGTGTAGTGGTAAAAAAATCTGGAGACAAAACAGCATCTGTATTAGTTACAAGATCAGTTATGCATCCTAAATATCACAAAACTGTAAAAAGATTTAAAAAATACTTAATTCATGACGAAAGAAATGAGTTAAATGTTGGAGATAGTGTTATCGCTGTTGAGTGTAGACCATTGTCAAAAACTAAATCTTTTAGATTAAAGACAATTGTAGCTACAGGAGTTAAATAATGATTCAAAGTTTTACAAGATTAAACGTAGCTGACAATACAGGTGCTAAAGAGATTATGTGTATCAAAGTTTTAGGTGGTTCTAAAAGAAGATACGCAACTGTTGGTGATGTTATTGTTGCTTCAGTTAAAAAAGCTCTACCAACTGGAAAGATCAAAAAAGGTCAAGTTGTTAAAGCAGTAGTTGTTAGAACTCATAAAGAAGTTCAAAGAGAAAATGGTTCATTAATTAGATTTGACGACAACGCAGCGGTTATTCTTGATGCAAAAAGAGAACCAGTTGGAACAAGAATCTTTGGACCAGTTGCTAGGGAAGTAAGATATTCAGGTTTCATGAAAATCGTTTCACTTGCACCGGAGGTATTATAATATGGCAATTAAATTAAAAATCAAAAAAGGTGATACTGTAAAAATTATCGCTGGAGATGACAAAGGTAAAACTGGAGAAGTTTTAAGAGTATTACCTTCAAAAAATAAAGTAATCGTTAAAGATTGTAAAGTTGCTAAAAAAACTGTTAAACCTGATCAAGAAAAAAACCCTGAGGGTGGATTCATTAACAAAGAAATGCCAATTGACATTTCAAATGTAGCAAAAGTAGAAGGTGAGTAAGATGGCATCAAGATTATTTGAAAAATATAAATCAGAAATCAAACCAGTATTAGAAACTGAGTTTCCAAAAAATAAAACTTTAACTGCAAAGTTAGAAAAAGTTGTTATTTCTGTTGGTGCTGGTGAGGCGATGAAAGATTCTAAATTAATCCAAAACATTGAAGATACAATCTCTTTAATTGCTGGTCAAAGAGCTGTTAAAGTTATTGCTAAAAAATCAGTTGCTGGATTTAAAGTTAGAGAAGGTATGCCAGTAGGTGTTAAAGTTACTTTAAGAGGTGAGCAAATGTATCATTTCTTAGATAAATTATGTAACGTTGCATTACCAAGAGTAAAAGACTTTAGAGGTCTTAACAAAAACGGTTTTGATGGTAGAGGAAACTTCAACTTTGGTTTAGATGAGCAATTAATGTTCCCAGAAGTTGTATATGATAACATTATTAAAACACATGGTATGAATATTTCAATTGCTACTAGTGCAACAAACGATGCTGAAGCATATAGATTGTTAGAATTAGTAGGAATTCCATTTACAAAAGGAAGAGCGTAATGGCAAAGAAATCTATGATCGCTAAACAACAAAGAACACCTAAGTTTGCTGTAAGAGCATACACAAGATGTTCTGTTTGTGGAAGACCTCACTCTGTTTATAGAGATTTTGGTTTATGTAGAGTTTGTTTAAGAAAAATGGCTAACGAAGGTTTATTACCTGGTGTTAGAAAAGCTAGTTGGTAGGAGAATTTAAGCTATGATGAATGATATAATCGCAGATGCTTTAACTAGAATTAGAAATGCTGCAATGAGAAAATTAGAAGTTGCAACATTATTACACTCAAATACTGTAGTAGGTGTTTTAAACGTTTTATTACAAAAAGAGTATATTGCTGGATTCAAAGTTATCGATGGAATAAACAATAAGAAAACAATTCAAGTTGAATTAAAATATGATGATAATGAGAAATCAGTAATCAACGAAATCACTAGAGTTTCTAAACCAGGAAGAAGAGTTTATAAAAACGCTTCTGAAATTAAAAACTTTAAAAATGGGTACGGTACTATTATCGTTTCAACTAACAAAGGTGTAATTGCTAATGATGAAGCATATGCAGCTAATGTTGGTGGTGAAGTACTTTGTACTGTATGGTAGGAGAGTGTAATGTCTAGAATTGGAAAAAAACCTATCGCAATTCCTGCTGGAATTGAAGTAACAGCTAATGGTTCTTTAATTAGTGTTAAAAAAGGGAACAAAGTTTCTACTGTAGAAACACATGGTAGAGTTGGTATTGAAATCGCTGATGGACAAGTTGTTTTAACTAGAAATGGTGAAACAAAAGAGTCTTCTGCATTTTGGGGAACTTATAGAGCTTTAACTGCTAATGCTATTAATGGTTTAACTGAAGGTTTTACTAAATCTTTAGAAATCAATGGTGTTGGTTACAGAGCTGCTGTAAAAGGTGAAGTATTAGAGTTACAATTAGGTTATTCTCACCCAATTAACTATGAAATTCCTGAGGGATTAGAAGTTACTGTTGAAAAAAACATAATCCATGTAAAAGGTGCTGACAAACAACAAGTTGGTCAAGCTGCTGCAATTATTAGAGGCTTTAGAAAACCAGAACCTTACAAAGGTAAAGGTGTTAAATATACTGATGAGAAAATCATCAGAAAAGCCGGAAAAACTTCTAAGAAGTAAGGTGTAACTATGAGTAGAATAAAAGATTTAGCTAAAAAAAATGCTTTAAGAATCAAAAGAAAAAAAAGAGTTAGAAGTAACATTTTTGGTACAGCTGAAAAGCCAAGAGTATCAATTTTCAAATCTAACAAATACGTTAGTGCACAAGCTATAAATGATGTTGAAGGTGTAACTTTAGCAGCAGTTAGCTCAAAAGCTATGGGTTTAAATGTGAATAAAGAAAATGCAGTAAAAGTAGCAGCACAACTTGCTGAAAACTTAAAAGCAGCTGGAATTGAATCAGTTGTTTATGACAGAAATGGTTATCTTTATCATGGTGTTGTAGCAGCATTTGCTGACGCATTAAGAGAAAATGGTATCAAATTATAAGGGTTAATGATGGCAGTAAATAGAGAAGACTTTCAAGAAGCAATCGTTAAAATCGGAAGAGTAACAAAAGTTGTAAAGGGTGGTAGAAGATTCAGATTTACAGCTTTAGTTGTTGTTGGTGATAAAAACGGTACAGTAGGATTTGGAACTGGTAAAGCTAAAGAGGTTCCTGATGCAATTAAAAAAGCATTAGATGACGCATTCAAAAGCTTAGTTACTGTTTCTATTAAAGGAACTACAATCGCACATGATATTGAACATAAATACAATGCAAGTAAAATATTATTAAAACCAGCATCTGAGGGTACTGGGCTAATCGCTGGAGGAGCTGCAAGACCTGTTCTTGAGCTTTCTGGAGTTAAAGATATTATTGCTAAGTCATTAGGTTCAAATAATCCAAACAACCTTGTACAAGCTACTGTTGAAGCATTAGCTAAGATTAAAGGATAGAAATTATGGAATTAAATAACTTACAACCAGCTGCTGGTAGTACAAAAAATGTAAAAAGAATTGGTAGAGGTCAAGGTAGTGGTACTGGTAAAACTGCTGGAAAAGGTAACAAAGGTCAAAAAGCTAGATCTGGTTACAAAATGAAAAGAGGATTTGAAGGTGGTCAACAACCACTTTACAAAAGACTTCCTAAAGTTGGATTCTTTTCAAGAGTAGTTAAACCATACTCTATCAATGTTGATAAAGTATCTCAAATTGCAACACTTGATGAAATTACATTAGATTCAATTAAATCTGTGTATAAATTATCAAAATCAGTTGAAAAAGTTAAATTAATTGGTTCAACTGCAAAAGATTTAGTAGCTAAGATTAAAGACGAAAACGTTACAACTACTGGAAAATAACCATGAGTAAAGATCTAATAAATAAGATTCTTATTACATTAGGCTTTATTTTCCTTTACAGATTACTGGCATACGTGCCAGTACCTGGAGTTAATATTGACGTAGTTAAAGAATTTTTTGACTCAAATGCTAACAATGCATTAGGTCTTGTAAATATGTTTAGTGGTAATGCTGTTTCAAGATTAAGTATTATTTCACTAGGAATTATGCCTTACATTACTGCTTCAATTATTATGGAGCTTCTAGCAGCAACTTTCCCAGCACTTGGTAAAATGAAAAAAGAGAGAGATGGGATGCAAAAATATATGCAAATCATCAGATATACAACAATTGTTATTACATTAATTCAATCTATTGGTGTTTCAGTTGGTCTTAATTCATTAACTGGTCATAGTGGTCAAGGTGCTATTTCAATCGATATGAATACATTTATTGCTGTTTCTGCAATTTCAATGTTAACTGGTACTATGCTTTTAATGTGGATTGGTGAACAAATCACACAAAAAGGTATTGGAAATGGTATTTCATTAATTATTTTTGCAGGTATTGTTTCTGCAATTCCTCATGCAATTGGTGGTACTGTTGAATTAGTTAATAATGGACAAATGAATTTCTTAACTGTAATTGCAATTTTAGTTATTATTGTTGCAACTGTTGGAGCAATAATTTATGTTGAATTAGGTGAAAGAAGAGTTCCTGTTTCTTATTCTAGAAAAGTAATGATAGAAAATCAGAAAAAAAGAGTAATGAATTATATTCCTATTAAAGTTAATTTATCAGGTGTAATTCCAGCAATTTTTGCAAGTGCTATTTTAATGTTCCCTGCAACAGTATTACAAGGAAGTCAAAATAAGTATTTAGTAATGATTGCAGATTATTTAAGTCCACATTCATATACATTTAATTTATTTATGTTTTTATTTGTAGTTTTCTTTGCATTCTTTTATGCATCAATTACATTTAATGCAAAAGATATTTCAGAAAACTTAAAAAAACAAGGTGGATTTATTCCAGGTGTTAGACCAGGAGCAAGTACAGCTGAATTTTTAAATGAAGTAGCAAGTAGATTAACTTTCTGGGGAGCTATTTATATGGGATTAATTTCAACTTTACCTTGGCTTATTGTAAAAGCTATGGGTGTTCCTTTCTATTTTGGAGGGGTTGCTGTACTAATTGTTGTACAAGTTGCAATTGATACTATGAGAAAAATTGAAGCTCAACAGTATATGAATAAATATCAAACATTAAGTGCGGTTGGATTATAAAAATGGCAATCCCATTAAGAAAACCAAACGAAATAGAAAAACTTCGAACTGCAAATATTGTAGTTGCGAAAACATTAAACTTTTTAAGCAAATCAGTAAAAGCTGGTATGACTTTAAAAGAAGTTGATGCAATGGGTGAAAAGTTCCTAAGAGATTTAGGAGCTAGACCCTCATTTAAAGGCTTATATGGTTTCCCAGCTGCAATTTGTACCTCATTAAACGAAGTTATTATCCATGGAATTCCAAGTGATGTTGTTCTAAAAGAAGGAGACATACTTGGTCTTGATATTGGTACAGAAATTGATGGTTGGTATGGTGATTCTGCAATTACTATGCCTATTGGAAAAATTTCTAAAGCTGATGAAGATTTAATTGCTTGTGCAAAAGACTCTTTATATTATGCTATTGATATTATTCAAGAAGGTATGAGATTTAAAGAGTTATCAAAAGCTATTGAAGATTTTATCGTATCACGAGGATACCAACCACTTGTTAGATTTTGTGGGCATGGTATTGGACGAAGACCACATGAAGAACCAGAAATTCCTAATTACTTAGAAAATGGAAATACAAAATCTGGTCCAAAAATCAAAAATGGAATGGTATTTTGTATAGAACCTATGATTTGTTCTAAAGAGAGAAATCCCGTTATTTTAGATAATGGTTGGGATGTTGTGTCTACTGATAGGTTAAGAGGTAGTCACTATGAACACACAGTTGCTGTAATCGATGGGAAAGCAGTTATTTTAAGTAATTCGGAAGATTAAGGGAGATAAAAAGTGGCAAAAGATGATGTAATAGTAATTGATGGAAAAGTAATCGAAGCTTTACCAAATGCTATGTTTAGAGTTGAATTAGATAATGGACATGTAGTTTTATGTCATATCTCAGGAAAAATGAGAATGCACTATATTAAAATTTTACCTAATGATACTGTAAAAGTAGAAATAACGCCTTATTCGTTAGATAAAGGCAGAATCACTCATAGATATAAATAGTAATATTTATACTATATTAAATAAGGAATTTTTTCCTTATTTATTCTTCAAACAAATTTAAAAACTTTCATTCAAAAATCACAAATATAAAAAACTATGAAGCCAAAACTATAATATGTTCGCGCACTTTAAAAAAGTTATATTATATATAATTAGCTCCATAACTTTGCATACTAATTAATTCTATTTTTCGTTATATCAATCTCTTTTTCAATTAATTCTTTTTGTTCAAGCAATAATTCTAAATGCTTTTTTAATATCTCTCTATCCTTATAAGATTCAATAATAAACTCATAAAGTTTAGGTCTATTTTTTTTCCAATTATGCAAAGTTGTTTTATTAACATCTAAATCAAATTCTAGTTTTCTTAAACTAGGTGCAGTCATTTTAGTTCCTATTTTAAACTATCTTGATATTTTATAAAATATTGGAACAAAAGTCAAGTAAAATTATAAATTTGTATTAAATAATGGAACAAATATTTGTTCAAGAAAGATTTATGTACAATTTCATATGACAAATTTAGTAAAAAATCGTGTTTTAAAACATTTAAATTATTTAAAATCATTTGGTTATGAATATCATGAACCATTAGATTTCTTTTCAAATAACATTAAAAATGTAAAGTTACCAAACAATATAAATGACTTAGGTATAAGTGTAGGTCATTGTTATTTATGTGAACTTTCAAAATGTCGTAAAAATGTGCTATTTGGATATGGAAATTCAAATTCTGATATTATGTTTATAGGAGATGAACCAAGCAATAGTGAAGATGAAATAGGCTCTTCTTATGTTGGAAAAAGTGGGGAATTGCTTATTAAAATGATTGAAAATGTATTAAATATTACTAAAGAAGATGTTTATTACACCACTTTAGTAAAATGTAAGAGTTCAAATGGTTTAAATAATTCTAATATTGAAACTTGTCATGATTATTTATTAAAACAAATTGAGTTAATAAAACCCAAATTGATTGTTGCGCTTGGTGAAAAAACTTATTCGTACTTATTAAAAAATAGTGATAATTTTTCTCAAATGAGAGGAAAAGAGTTGGTATTTAATGGAATTACATTAATAGCCACATTTTCACCAACTTTTTTATTAAGGAATCCATCTTCTAAAAAAGATGCATATTATGATATGCTAAAAATAAAAAATTACATGGAGAGTTAAATTGAAGCAAATAATAGCCCTAGTAGTACTTGTATTTCTATTTTTTGGTTGTACTCCAAAACAAACTGTACAGTTAAAAATGCCAAATAAACAAAGTTATGTTGCAAAACCTGTAAAAAATAGTGTCAAAGAAGATAAAACAACTGTTGTTGAAGAGTTAGCACCAATTGATATTATTGAAACTGATAACAAAGGTAAAACAATTAAAAAAGATGAGCCTGTTGAGTATGAAGTTGCGCCGATTATAGAAGGTGATAAAATTGAAAGCCAACCTCAAACAAAACCTAAAGGTTCAAGTGAGAATCAAATTGATAATGCACCAGAAAATAGAGTAGCAGATACTCAAATTGAGATTGATACAACAAAAGTAAAAATGAAAGTTGCTTTTTTGTATCCTTCAAATTTAGTTTCAAAATATGCTAAATCGTCGATAGGTACCGTTTCAGGGTATTTATCGCATCAAAATTCTGATTATGAACTAATGGTTATTGATACTGAAAGTGAAAGTTCTGCAAGTATTAGTTCAGCATTTGAAAAAGTAAGAAATGCAAATATAAAAAATGTAATTGCACTATTTACTCCTAATTCAATTGGTACATTAAATAATGTTGTTTCAAGTGATTTAAAAGTTTATTTACCATTAATTGAAAAACGAGATGTTTCTTCAAATAGTGATAGTTTAATTTTTGGGTCTATTTCATATGAAGATCAAATCAAGAAGTTAACAGATTATTCAAATAGTAATAATGTAATGTTTTACCAAGATTCTTATTTAGGTTCTAAATTAAAAAGGTCTTATGATTCTTTAGTTTCAGATGTTAGATATAGAAAAGAGATTAGTAAAAATGAAAATAATTTCAAAGGTATAGTTACAGGTGCAGGATTAAGTAATTCAACGCTATTCTTAAATACTGATATTGTAAAAACATCGATGATTTTATCGCAATTAAGAGCTTATGATGTTTATCCAAAAGTTGTTTTATCTACACAACTTAATTATGACCCTTTATTAATGACATTAACACAAAATCAAGATAGAGAAAAATTAATTGTGGCTAATTCAATTGATGTTGTTGATAAAGAGTTAAGAGATGAAATATCAACTTTTGGTGGTAATATCCAATATGAATGGGTTGATTATTCAACATTAGTAGGAATTAATTATTTATATTATGGAAAAAATTCAAGTTTAGTACCAACAAAAATTGAAAATAATCAGGCAATTTATAATCCTAAATTATTTAGCTGTACAGAATATGGCTTTTCAGAAATTAAGTAAGATTTAGATAAAATCGCGAATATTTATGTGAATGGAGATTAGAATTTGAGAACACATTATTGTACAGATGTAACTGAAAGTAAAATTGGTGAAACTGTAACTGTTGCTGGTTGGGTAAACAGTAGACGTGACCACGGTGGAATTATATTTATTGATTTAAGAGATAAAAGTGGATTAGTTCAATTAGTTGCAGATCCAAGTGATAGTAAAGATGCATTAGCAATTGCAGAAACTGTAAGAGATGAATTTGTTTTAATAGCAACTGGACTTGTTAGAGCAAGAGGTGAAGGACTTGAAAATCCAAATTTAAAAACTGGTAAAATCGAAATTGTATTAAAAGATTTAGTAATTGAAAATAGATCAAAACCAATGCCATTTGATATTAATGATGAAAAAGTAAATGATGAAATTAAATTAAGAAATAGATTTTTAGAATTAAGATCAAGAAAATCATTTGAAATTTTCCAATTAAGATCAAAAGCAACTATTCAAGTTAGAAATACTTTAGATGAATTAGGTTTCTTAGATGTTGAAACTCCAATTTTAACAAAATCTACACCAGAAGGTGCAAGAGATTATTTAGTTCCTTCAAGAGTTCATCCAGGTGAATTTTATGCGTTACCACAATCTCCACAATTATTTAAACAACTTTTAATGGTTGCTGGATTTGATAAATATTTCCAAATTGCAAAATGTTTTAGAGATGAAGATTTAAGAGCTGATAGACAACCTGAATTTACTCAAATAGACGTTGAAATGTCATTTTGTACACAAGATGATGTAATTGCAGTTGCTGAGAGATTAATTTATGATGTATTTACAAAATGTGGAAAAACAATTCCATCAACATTTAGAAGAATGAAATATTCTGAAGCTATGGAAAAATATGGTTCTGATAAACCTGATTTAAGAATTGATATGCCACTTGTTGATGTAATTGATATTTTTGCAAACTCAACAAATGAAATCTTCGCAGAAATTGCAAAAGATAAAAAGAACAATAGAATCAAAGCTTTAAAATGTAAAAACGGAGATAATATTTTCTCTAAAAGACAAATGAAAGGTTTTGAAGATTATGTTAGAAAATTTGGAGCTAAAGGTTTAGGTTACTTCCAAATGAAAGAAGATGGATTAAAAGGTCCATTAACTAAATTCTTCTCTGATGCTGATTTAGAAGAAATTGTAAAAGTTACTGAATTAGAAGTTGGTGACGTTGTATTCTTTGGAGCTGGAGCTAAAAAAGTAGTTTGGGATTATATGGGAAGATTCAGATTATTCCTAGCAGCTGAAATGGATATTGTTCCAGCTGATGCTTTAGAATTTTTATGGGTTGTTGATTTCCCAATGTTCGAAGTTGAAGATGGAAGAACAAAAGCACTTCACCATCCATTTACAATGCCAAAATCACTTGATAATATTGATGATTTAGAAGAGATTGAATCAATTGCTTATGATATTGTTTTAAATGGTACAGAGCTTGGTGGTGGTTCAATTAGAATTCATAAAGAAGAGATTCAATCAAAAGTATTTAAATTAATGGGAATTTCAGACGAAGAAGCAAGAGAGAAATTTGGTTTCTTACTTGATGCACTTCAATATGGAGCTCCATCTCATGGTGGATTTGCAATGGGTCTTGATAGAATGATTATGTTATTAGCTGGAACTGATTCAATCAGAGATGTAATAGCATTCCCTAAAACACAAAAAGCTCAATGTTTATTAACTCAAGCTCCATCAACTGTAGATGAAGAACAATTAAAAGAGTTAAGTATTAGATTAAGAAAAACTGTTACTGATTTATAATAGTTTTGAATAAATTGTGGAAGTAATAAAATGCTAAGAATTATTTTTATTTTGTTACTTCCACTTTTGCTTTTCTCAAAGATACAAGTACTTACTTATTTCCCTTTAGAAACACATCTTTTAAATAAAATAGCACAAAAAGAGATAAAAACAAGGGAAATAGCAAGTAGATATTTGGAAAACTACACAGAATTACCTCCTTCAGAAATTTCAAGATTATCAAATTCTAAAATATTTTTTCATTTTGGTTTAGATGTTGAAAAAAAATATGCAAATGTTCTATTATCACAAAATCCTAATTTAATTGTTATTGATATTTCTTTAAATGTTAGTAGAATAGATAACAATCCATATATTTGGACTGATCCATTAAATTTAAGAGTTGTTGCAAAAAATATTTATGATGCTTTTGTAAAATATGATAAAAATAATGAAACTTACTACAAAGAAAATTATGAAAAGTTTCTTGATGAAGTTGATCAAACATTCTTAAGAATCAAACAAAAATTAAATAGTTGTGATACTCAATATGTTTATGTATTTAATAATTATTGGGACTACTATGCAAAAAGATTTGGAATAGTTACAATTAAAAGAGAAAAAAGAATTTTAAAAATTTCAGAAATTCAACAACTAAATTCATTTACAAAAGATAAAAATATAAAGAAATTATTATTTTTTAGAAATGATAATCATGAGGATATACTCTCTTTAACAAACAATCTAAATGTAACTGCAGTTGAAGATGATATTTTCAATAATACTTGGCAACTAAATCTTATTAACTTAACACAAAATTTATCAAATTAAATCTTTTTAAAAATTATATTTATTAAATGAATATTTTTTATACATCTGTATAAAGTTAATTTGTTTATTAATCTATATAATCCGTTTAATATTTAAAGGTGTAGGAAATAATTATGTTAAAAGATATAGTGAATTATAAGGGTATTAGTATAAAAAAAGAGTTATATCCCATTATTAAGTATATTGAAGATGTGGATAAATATAAAGATGAATTAGGAACATTGAACTCTTCGTGGGATATGTTAGCACTGTTGGGACAACTTGGTGATATAAATATAGATATAGGAAAAACAAAGGAAAACTTTTTAAATTTAACTTCAACTTTATTAAATCATTTAAGTGAACAACAAATAAAAAAAGTTACACAAGAGATGAAATTTAAAGCTCAAGTTGCTATTGATGTACTTATTCGAAATCTTTTTGAAAGAACTGCGGATATTGGTTTTTTAGCAACTGATAATGATATAAGAACTTTTATACAAAGTTATGTTTCAAAATACAATGATGAAAGTTTAATCTTACGAGAAAATATTCAAAAAAGATTTAAAGAGTATGTTTCTAAATATTCTGTTTATTTTGATGTTGTATTACTTGATAATCATGGAAAAATTCTCGTTAGATTAAATGATGATATAAAAGTTGAAAAAATTGATGTTTCATTCGTTCAAAAGGTTCTTAATTCAAATGAAGATTTTGTTGAAACATATAAATATCATGATTTTATTCCTCAATACAAAAAATCATTAGTATATTCATATAAAGTTACAAAAACAAATGATTCAACTTCAGATAATTTAGGAGTTTTAGCTCTTTGTTTTAGATTTACAGATGAGATGAATGGAATTTTCAATAATCTTGTTGATTCTAAAAATAAAGAGTGTCTTACTATTTTAGATGAAGATGGTTTTGTAATTGCTTCAAGTGATAAAGACCATATAAATTTAGGGGTAAAATTACCAATAGTTTTAAATGAGAATTATAAAATAATATCATTTGCAGGTCGAGATTATTTGGCAAAAACTTGTAAAACAAATGGTTATCAAGGATTTTATGGACTTAAGTGGTATGGACATATAATGATTCCTTTAGATTATGCTTTTTTAAGTGATGAGTTAAATTCTTCAACTGTGGATTTTAATATTATTAACTCTATGATGGATAATGAACAACATTTTTCAAAAGAACTAAAAGAAGTTTTTTATAAGAGTAAAACAATCCAAGATAATTTAGGTCGAGTTATTTGGAATGGAAATATCGCACAAAGTAAATTAAATTCTGTAAATAGAGAGTTTTCTAAATCATTATTAAATGAGATAGGAGTTACTGGAAATAAAGCAAATTCCTCACTTAGTAATCTTAATCAAACAATTATCTCTTCTATTTTAAAAGATAGTGAATTTTTATCTTCATTGGCTATTGATATTATGGATAGAAATTTATATGAAAGAGCAAATGATTGTAGATGGTGGGCGTTAACATCATATTTTAGAGAAGCTTTTGATGATTATAATAGCATAACATATAAAAAAGAGGAAATATCTAGTATTTTACACTATATAAATGGTTTATATACAGTTTATACAAATATTTTAGTTTTTGATAAAAATGGAAAAGTAATAGAAGTATCAAATAAAAATTATGAATATTTAGTTGGAAAAATTCTAACACAAGAGTGGGTAGGAAAAACTTTAATGTTAAGTGATACTTCAAAATATTGTGTTTCAAAATTTGAAAAATCTCCATTGTATGATAATGAATCAACATATATCTATAGTAGTGCAATAAGGTCTTTAAAAGATGAAAAAATTGTTACAGGTGGAATTGCAGTTATATTTGATTCAACTCCTCAATTTAATGCAATGCTTGATGAAAGTTTACCAAGAGATGTGGAAGGTAATAAAATACCTGGAATTTTTGCGCTTTTTACAAATAAAGATAAACAAATCATTTCATCTACAGATGATAATTTCCCAGTAGATTCATATTTAAATATTGATGATAAATTTTTCACTTTAAAAAATGCTCAACAAAAAAGTCAAATAATTGAGTTTAACAACAGATATTATGCAGTTGGAGTTAAATGTTCAAATGGATACAGAGAGTATAAAAGTAGGGTAGATGATTATAAAAATGATGTTTTATGTTTTGTATTTATTTATATTGGGAAAAAAGATTGTAATGTCTTTTTAGATAGTTCAAAATCTAAATTTTCTACAACTACAAAATCAAAATTTACTGCTACAAGCGTAGAACTAGCAACTTTCTATCTAGGTAAAAAGTTTTTAGCAGTTAATGCTAAAAATATAATAGAGTCAATTGGAATTGAAGAGTTACAAGCATCTATTGATATGGATAAAAAGAATCATTTTAAAGGAATGGTTTTACATAAAGATAAGTTAGTTGCGGTTTTAGATATTAGAGATTTTGTAAATGAAGAGATTACTGATGAAAAACTTACAAATATAATTTTAGTTGAATATGACAAAGATAATATTGAACATTGTGTTGGTATTTTGGTTTCTTCTCTTGAAACAGTTAGTGTTGTAGAAGAAAAATCAATCCAACATATTCAAAATCATTTCTTAGGAAGTGGAACTTTAGTTGAAAGTATAGTTGATATAAATGATTTAGAAGTTTCAAAAGTTGCAATGGTTTTAGATATTAAAAAAATAGATGAGAATCTAACAAAAAGGATTTAATTTTTTTTAATAGTAGGGGTTAAAATATATTTGGGCACAATACGAAAAAACTAATATATTTTAAAGAAGAAAAATGAGTAATATTAATAAACCAAATAAATTTTTACCTACAACAAAAAAAGAGATGCAAGAGCGTGGTTGGGATGAACTAGATGTTGTCCTAATCACAGGAGATGCTTATATTGATTCACCTTTTATGGGAATTGCAGTCGTTGGGCGAATCCTTGAAGATATAGGATTAAGGGTTGGAATAATCGGACAACCTGATATTAATAGTGATATTGATATAAAAAGAATGGGCGAACCAAAACTTTTTTGGGGAGTAAGTGGTGGAAGTATTGATTCAATGGTTTCAAACTACACAGCAACAAAAAAATTTAGAAATAGCGATGACTACACTCCAGGTGGTCAAAACAACAAAAGACCAGATAGAGCTACTTTAGTTTATACAAATCTAATAAGAAGATATTTTAAAAATACAGTTCCCATAGTTCTTGGTGGAATAGAAGCAAGTTTACGAAGACTTACACACTATGATTATTGGACAAATAAACTTAGAAAACCAATATTATTTGACACAAAAGCAGATTATATGGTTTATGGGATGGGTGAACAAGCTATTATTGACTTAGGAAATTACCTAAAAGAAGGAAAAGATCCAAGAACAATTAGAGGACTTTGTTATATTTCAAAAGAAGCTCCAAAAGAAGACTCATTTTTAGAAATTCCATCACATCAAGCCTGTTTAGATGATAAAGAAAAATATATTGACCTTTTTAAAGCTTTTTATGACAATAATGACCCTATTTATTCAAAAGGTTTATATCAAGAAGTTGATGGCAGATTTCTAATTCAAAATCCACCTAGCCGTCACATGGAAGAAGAGGAAATGGATAAAATTGCCTCTTTCCCATATCAAAGAGATGCTCACCCATACAATGCAAAAGATGGAAAAGTAAAGTGTCTCGAGACTATTAAATTTTCAATTATGACACATCATGGATGTTGGGGAGAGTGTAATTTTTGTGCAATTGCAGCTCACCAAGGAAGAACTATACGAACTAGAAGCGAAAAAAATATTTTAGCAGAAGCAAAACACTTCACAACTATGAAAGATTTTAAAGGAATTATTTCAGATGTTGGAGGACCAACAGCAAATATGTATGGATATGAGTGCGTTAAAAAGATGAATCTTGGAACTTGTATAGAAAATAAAAGATGCGTTGATGCCCATAGACTTTGTCGAACAATGAAAGTTGACCATAGTAGAAACATACAACTTTTAAAAGATATTAGAGCAGTTCCAGGAATTAAAAAAGCATTCGTAGCTTCAGGTGTTAGATATGATTTAATCACAGCTGATAAAAAACATGGATATGAGTATTTAAAAGAGATGGTTAATCATCATATTTCAGGACAAATGAAAGTTGCACCTGAACATACAAACGATGAAGTTTTACATCATATGGGAAAACCTGGGAAACAAACACTGATTGATTTTAAAGCTATGTATGACAAACTTAATAAAGAGTCAGGGAAACAACAGTTTTTAACATATTATTTGATTGCAGCCCATCCTGGATGCGAAGAAAAGCATATGCATGAGTTAAAGCAATTTACAACCCATGAATTAAAAATGAATCCAGAGCAAGCTCAAGTTTTTACACCAACTCCTGGAACTTATTCAGCAGTTATGTATTACACAGAACTTGACCCATTTACAAAGAAAAAAATATTTGTTGAAAAAGACCAAAGAAGAAAAGAGAAACAAAAAGAGATTGTTGTTGCAAAAACTTCTTTTGGTGGGAAAAAGAAATCAGGTTCAACATCTGGAATGCAAGGTTAAATTATTTTTAACAATATGTATAAAAAAAGGGAAGCTAAAAATAGCTTCCCTTTTTTATTGAAGTAAAAATATGATTACGCTAAAGCGTTAAACATATCAGCTGTAACTTCTGAAACATCTTTTGTTCCATCAAGTTCCATAAATACACCCATTTTTGTATAAAAATCAATTAATGGTGCAGTTTGTGTGTGATATGCATCAAGTCTGCTAATAACAGTTTCAGCATTGTCATCTTTTCTGATGATTAATTCACCACCACAGTAGTCACAATCATTTTCTTTTTTAGATGGATTAAATTCTACATGGAAAGATGCTCCACATTTTGAACATACTCTTCTTCCTGTAATTCTTCCAACGATTAATTCATCAGGAACATTTAATGAGATAACTTTATCTAAAGAGATTCCCATATTTTTCATTAGTTCATTTAAAGCCTCAGCTTGAGCTAAAGTTCTTGGAAAACCATCAAGAATAAAACCATCTTTACAGTCAGACTCAGCTAATCTATCTTTAATAATACCAATAATAGTAGAATCTGGAACTAATTTTCCTTCATCCATGAATTTTTTTGCTTCCATTCCCATGTCAGTTTTATCAACAATTGCAGCTCTTAAAATGTCACCTGTTGAGATTTGTGGAATGTTATATTTTTCAATTAAAAACTTTGCTTGTGTTCCTTTACCAGCACCAGGTGCTCCAAATAGCATTAAATTCATATTTCGTTTCCTTAGTTTTTTGCGTATTGTATATAAAAAGGTTTTAATAACACATAAGGTTCAAATACTACATAAAGAATTTAAATGATTTTTGATACAATTGCTGCTTGTAAATTCAACTAAGGGCATAAATGAAAAAATTATTTCTAATTATTGGAGCACCAGGAAGCGGTAAAACCACGGATGCAGAATTAATTGCTGTAAGACATAATAATATTACTCACTATTCAACTGGAGATATGTTTAGAGCTGAAGTTTCAAGTGGTTCACAGCGAGGTCAAATAATCGAGACCTTTATTAGTGCAGGAAATATCGTTCCAATTGATATTGCTATTGAGACAATTTTAGGAGCGATTAAAAGAGCTTCAACAGATATTGTAATTATTGATGGTTATCCAAGAAGTATTGAACAAATGGTTGAATTAGATAAATATTTAGAAAATGAACCAGAAGTAAAATTAGTAAACTGTATTGAAGTTGTTGTATCTGAAGAAGTTGCACGAGATAGAGTTTTAGGGCGAGCAAGAGGTACTGATGATAGTGTTGAAGTATTCAACAATAGAATGAGAGTTTATGCTGAACCATTGACACAAATTCAAGAGTTTTATACAGCAAAAAATTTATTAAAAAAAATAGATGGTGAAAGAACAATTGAAAAAATAGTAACTGAAATAGATGAATATATCCAATCAAAAATTTAAGTTATGTTAGAAAAAAAAGTAAATTTTTATAGTGTAATAATTGGAACTGAACTTTTAAATGGGCGTCGTAAAGATGCCCATTTTGCATTTTTGAACCAACAACTTTTAAGTCGTGGTTGGGAACAAAAAGCCTCTTTTGTAATAGGTGATGACACCAAACTTATGTTAGATGTTTTTAATCTAATAAAATCTGACCCAAATTCTGTAATGTTTAGTTTTGGAGGAATTGGTGCAACTCCTGATGATTATACAAGAGAAGTTGCGGCAAAGGCTTTTACAAATGGAAAAATGGAATTTCATGAAGAGGCAGAAAATAGAATTATAAATCAATTTGCTTCTGAAGCTTATCCCCACAGAATAAACATGGCATATCTGCCACTTAATGCAAAACTTCTTACAAATGTAGTAAATAATGTTGCAGGATTTTACCTAGAAGATAGATTTTTTTTCACCCCAGGATTTCCATCAATGAGCCAAGCTATGGTTGTTGAAGCTCTTGATAAACTATATCTAAAATCAAATATTGAAAAATATCGAAAAGTGATGACAATAAATGCAAGTGAAAATGATCTAATAAATACTATGAAAAAAATCCCATCAAATATAGATTTATCTTCACTTCCTAAGATTTTGGGAGATAAAAGAAAAGTAGTAATTTCTTTGGCTGGATATGATAAGGATGAGGTTGAGAAGTATTTTAAGTTGTTTGTTGATTATTGTTTGGAAGTTGGGAAAGAGTTTGTTTTTGAGGATGTGAGTTTATAAAAAATATAAAATTAGTATTATCCTAATTAGGTATTATTTTATTTAAAATTATTACAAAATTAATTATTAAAATTTGATAAGGAAAATTGTAAAATGAACTTTGAAAGTATAAAATTAGAAGAATCAAAAAAAAGAGCTAACTATATAAAAGACTTATTTGCACAAAATAAATTTAAGTTAAATGATTCATCTCACTTAGGAAAGTTACTTAAAACAGTTGAAAATAGTGAACTAGGAAAAATAAAACCCTTAGAACTATTTGATATTCTTGACATAAATAGAGTATATGAAGCTTTGATAGTATTTGAAACAGTAGGAATTGAAAGACCTATTTTAAGTAGAATTAGAAAAGGTAAATTAGATTTTAATGATTCTTCAGATGATGATGGTAAAAATATTTTATTTGAATTAGAAATAGCAGCATCTTTTTTAAAAAAAGGAATACCTGTAAAGTTTGAAGAACCTGATTTAATTGTAGAATTATTAGGAAAAAAAATTGGTATAGCCTGTAAAAAAATAAATTCTATTAAAAGAATTCAACAAGCACTTAGTAAAGGTGCAAAGCAAAATAAAGAACAGAATGTTGATTATGCTATTGTTGCTTTAAACATAGATAATTATCATCCTATTGGACATTTGTTAGAAAAGAAAACTAGGAAGGAAGCTTTAGATTTTATTCATGAAAGAAATAAAAGTCTTTATTTCGAACAAAAGAAGGAATTTGATAAATATTTGAATGATGGTCGTTTACAATCTGTTTTTATAGATTCGAGGGTAAAAGTAGATATACTAGATGAAGCTCCAAGATTTAATAATTTAACTATGACAACTGGAATACAAACAGAAGAAAATAAACTTATTAATGAAAAAATAAAAGAAATATTAGGAAATTAATCTAAATCTTTTATTATTTTAATCGTAGTATGAAGTAACTCATTAACATCTTTTTTACAAATGTCAAAAATTACTTCTGCATCCATATCAAAATAGTGATGAGATAAAATATCTCGAATTCCTTTTACATTTTTCCATGGGATATTTGGATAGTTTATTAGAAGTTCATTATTTGATAATTTATCAATATTTTTAAAACCCTCTCCAATAGCTACTAATCTCATTGAAATACTATCTAATTTTTCAAGTCCATTTTCATTTTCTAGAAAATCATCACTTGAATTGATATTTTTTGCTCTTTTTTGAATTAGTTCTAAAGAGTATTTAATATCTCCAAGTGTAGAAAGAATCATCTCTTTTTGTTCATTATACATATATCAAATCTTTTTGAATCATTTTAAGAAATATTGGTTTAATATTTTTATGTTCTCTTATAATATCTACTTTTCTATCCAAGTCATTTTCTATTTGTTCTTTAATTGCTACCATATCAAACAGTGATGGCTTCATTTTTACAAAAATATCTATATCACTATTTTCTGTTGCTTCATCTCTTGCATAACTTCCAAATAGTCCAATTTGTTCAACATTATATTTATTTTTGAATTCAGAATAATGTTCTTTTAAATAGTTTAAGATATTTGTTTTATCAATTGGTTTTGACATTGTTATATCTCCTTTAAAATTTTATTCTAGTAGATTATATCATAAAATATTTTATGAGTTTTTCATTAGTTATTTAACCGGCACATTATAATCCCCAATTCTAAAACCTTCATCTTTTGGATATTTTGCTAAATTATAATCACGCCATACTTTTATACAAAGTTTATTACCTTTTTCATATTCATCTTTTGCAAAGGCATTAGCTCTTCCAAAATTTGGGAAAACTCCTGTTCCACTTGCGTACATATAGGCAATATAACAGTTTGCTTCGTACTCTTTTTGTTTTGAAGCTAGTTTGAAATAGTATAAAGCTTTTTCATAATCTTTTGGAACTACTCCACCTAATAAAAAGAATTTTGCAAGCATAAGTTGTGCTTTTGCATTATTTTGATTTGCAGCATCTACAAAAGTATTGTAGGCTTTTTTTTCATCATAAAATATTGTTTTATTTGAAAGATACAATTTACCCAAAAGATAAGTAGATTCACTATTTCCTAAATCTGAAGCTTTTTGGAAAAGTTCTTGGGCTTTATTTATATTTCTAGCGATTCCATCACCATTTAAGTAGATGAGTGCTAGTTCATGTATTGCTTTTGGGTCATTTTCATTTGCCAATTCTTTATAACCACTAAGGGCTTTCATACTTCCTTGAACTTTTTGAATAGTTTGAACTTCTTCAAAAGTTAAGGCATTTAGAAAAGTTCCTAAGAAGATTAAAAAGAATAGGCTTTTTTTCATACAATCTCTTTTTTTATATTTGGACTTAGTGTTGTTGTGATTTCATAAGTTATTGTATCATGAATTTTTGCTAATTCATTTACATCATCAAAGATACAAACCTCTTCATCTTGAGTGTTTAATGAAAGATTGTCCATAGAAACACGACCTAAAACTTTATAACCTTTTGGTGTTGTATAAGGTTTTCTTTCATTTAATCTTAAAAAACCATCACCATATCCAACATCATAAGTTGAAACATTCATATCTTCACTTGCTCTATATGTTCCACCATAACCAACAGTTTGTCCTTTTTTTAAAACTCTTGATGCTAATCTCGAAGCCCAAAGTGACATAACAGGTTTTAATTTTGGAAATTTAAAAATTCCAGCATTATCTAAATATCCATAAGTAGCAATTCCAACTCTAGCAAAATCTTCATCGAAATTTGAAGTTCTAAAAAGTGCTGCTGAGTTACAAGAATGGAAGGCTGGAATAGGTAGTAAAAGTTTTTCACATATTTTTTTCACATCCTCTTTTACCCTAGAAAAAACGGCCTTTTGCCAGAAAAAATCAGTAGTTAATTCATCTGCACATTTATGGTGTGTAAAGATTCCAGTCACTTGTATATTTCTTTTATAAAGCCCTAAAATAGCCTCTTCTAGCTCTTGGGGAGATACACCATTTCTATGCATACCCGTATCTACCTTAATATGAACTTTTATATTTTCAGGTAAGTTTTTTATTGCATCTAAACTATTAACTGCTATGTGAAAAGTATGTGAATAAGTGTGAACATCTTTTTGTGCAAGTATCAAAATATCATCAAATAATTTTTCTATGATAAGTGCTTCTTCAAGACTTTTTACTACTGCTTTTTTGATTCCAAATTCACGAGCTAATGAGCCAATTTCATAAAGTCCATGACCATAAGCGTTATCTTTTAATACAACAGCAATTTTTTCAACTGAACCTGTTTGTTTTGAAATAACACCAAAATTGTAAAATAGATTTTCTTTACTTAATAAGATTTTTGCCAAAATTAATCCTTTGGTTGAATAAAATAATTTGATATGATAATTGCATCTTTTTCATTTAAAACATTTTTTAATTCTTCAATAGATGCATTTTTGATTTTCTCAAACTCACCAAAATATAAAAGAAGCTTTTTGATTTTTGCTTCTCCTATTCCTTTGATTTGTAATAGTGAAATTTGTTTATCTTCCGCTCGTTTTTGTTTTTTGTGAAAATTGATTACAAATCTATGAGCTTCATCCCTTTGTCTTTGTACGAATTGTAATCTTTTATCACTTGTTGATAATTTTAAATTTTTAAATTCACCATTTTTATCTTTGTAGTGAATTATATCTTTTGCTGCACCTTTGGCTCTGTGGGCCTTTGCATCTACTTTCTCTTTTGCAACCGCAATTATATCAAGATTTACTCCAACTGATGAAACAATATCATAGGCTAATTTTAAAAGTGTTTCTCCACCATCAATAATCCATAAATCAGGAGCTGGATTTTTCTCAAAACTTTCCACTCTTCTTATTAACATCTCTCTCATTTGTGAGTATTCATCTTTTGATTCAAGATTATAGTGCCTAAAAGCTTTTTTATCAAAAGAGTTTAACTCTTCACTCCAAACAACCATAGCTCCCACAGTTGCTTGTCCCATCATGTGAGAGTTATCATAACTTTCAACTCTAAAAGGAAGAGTTTGTAGTGTAAATAAATCTTTTAACTCTTCATAAATAGTTGTTTGATTTTTACTTGAATCAATTCGTAAAAGTTCTTCACAATTACTAAGAGCAATTTGTACAATATCTTTTTTCTTATCTTTTTTAGGATTTATAATTTTGATTTTTTTGCCAAATTTTATTTGTAAAAACTCTTCAAGTTCAATCGTATCATTTAACTCAATTCCCACTAAAATCTCTTTTGGAAGAAGTGGAATTTCATTATCATAGTAGTTAATTATTGCTCTTTTATAAGCCTCTTCATAATCAAACTCAAACTCTTCTTCGTAATTATCAACCTTTAAAAAGTCGTGGCTTGAAGATGCAATTTTTCCATCTCTTATAAACATTCGAACAATTACTGCTTTTTTGTTCGAGGCTGTGATTGCAAAAATATCTATATCTTCATTTGTTGTTAAATCTATTCCTGATTTTATTTGAGATTTTTCTATTGTTTTTATTCTATCTCTTATCATCATGGCATCTTCAAATCTAAAGTCATTTGAGTATTGCAACATTTTTTCATTTAGTTTTGAAATTAATTTCGTTTTATTGTAGATAAATTCTAGGGCATTTTCTACGATTTTTGAATACTCTTCTTTTGAAATTTTATTTTCACATGGTGCAAAACATTTTTTTATTTGATGAAATAAACAAGCGGTTTTACCTTTAACACAAGATTTTTTTTGAACAAGAGGAACAATTTCATAAATACTATCAAGCATATCTTTTGCACCTGTTGAGTATGGTCCAAAATATTTGATATTTTTTCCTTTGTGGATTTTTCTTGTAATCTCAAGTCTTGGAAAATCTTCACTGTAATCAATCATAATATAAGGGTAAGTTTTATCATCTCGAAGAAGAATATTATATTTTGGTTTTAGCTGTTTGATTAAAGAATTTTCCAAAATCAAAGCATCATGTTCATTTGGAACAACAATCCATTCAAGAGTTTCAACTTCACTAATCATTTTGTAAATTCGTGGACCTAACTTATCAGCAGGTAATAGTTTTGGAGTAAATTTAAAATATGATTTAACTCTATTTTTAAGGACTTTTGCTTTTCCTATGTAGAGTAAATGACCTTGTTTATCAAAGTATTGATAAACTCCTGCATCAGCGGGAAGTTGTTTGAGTTTGTCTTCTAGATTCATTGTGAAATGATACCCGAAACTGTTTAAAATATTTTAAAATTTGTAATGGTTAGAATATAAACAGTAAAAATCTATTATTATTGAATAATAAGACTACAATGAATCCCCAACGGCAAAGGATTTAAAATGAATGTGATAGAACTTAATAGAGATGAATATTTAATTTCAGTGAAAAAAATAGCAGATTTTAAAAGTTTGTCATTTTCTAAAAATGCCCTAGAATGGTGGGATAATTACTACAGTTGGGAAAAATTTCCTCCTTTGTGTTTAGTAAATGATAAAGGAAAACATGTTTGTTATCTTTTTTATACTATCTCAAAAGATAATGAATATCTAACAATTCATAATCTTCTAACACCAAATAAACATAGAAGTTTTGGTTATGCTTATAAACTTCTCAAATACCTTTTCTCTCATTTATCAGGTAATAAAATAAAAAGATTCAAAATGAATTGTGTAAGTTCGTCTTTAGATTTTTATAATAAATTAGGATTAGAGTATTGGGGAATAAATGATTTATCTCAATATTATTGTGATTTTAAAATGCCTCTTCTAGATATTAGTGAAATTCCTCAAATTGTAAAAGATTCAAATTTGAGTGAACTAAGTGATGAAAGAATTATGCAAATTTATGAAAAACTTAAAAATAATGGTACACAATTAGAAGAAAAAATGATTAGTAAATTTGAAGACTCAAAGGAAAAGCTAGAAGGAAAATATCATTTTAATTTACTTCAAGACAGAGTTGATGAAATTGAAAAATAGTTTAAATTTATACAAGTGTATAAAAATTATTTTTTAAAGAAATTATTTTCCCATGATTATTATTTAAAATGATAAATTAATTAAATATTTAAATAAATAATATCTATATAAAATAATAGTTACATTTTAATTATATAAAAATCCTAATAATTGGTCATATTGTCAATAAAAATATAAAAAATAATATTTAATAATAAAATAGTAATTTATTGTATCTTCTATAAAATTAATAATTAAATTATAAATAGAGAGTTTTTCTAAGTTGTAATTAAATTATTTTTATATAGAATTTTATCAATGCAGGGGGGTGTTAAATGTCTCAATTATTAAAATGTAGCTTTGATAAGTCCTTTCTTGAAAGAGCAAAAATTCTATATATTGAAAGTGAAGATTTAACAAGAAACGAAGCTACTGAGATTTTTGCAGTCTTTTTTAAAAAAGTTTTGATAGCAAGAGATTCAAGGGAAGGTCTTGATATTTTTATTGAAAATAGGTCGGAAATTGACATTATTTTATTAGATATAAATATGCCAAATCTAAAAGGAATAGAGTTATTAGAAGAGATTAGAAAAATTGATTGGAATATTCCAATTTTAATAGTTGCTTCATTTACAGAAGTTGAAATTTTACTAAAATCTATAAAATACAATATTACAAACTATATTGTAAAACCTATGCAATTAAACACTACACTAAAAATCATTTCACAATTAATGGAAGTAAAAGAGCAAAAAAAAGAGATAGCTAGAAAAGATAATGAATTAAAACAATTTATATCAATTTTGGACTCTTCAAATATTATATGTGAAATGGATTTGGAATTTAATATTTTGTCTGCGAATGATTCTTTTTTAGTAAATTCTGGATATGAATTAAGTGAAATTATTGGTAAAAAGATAAATGATAAGGCAATTTTATGTAATTATGAAACTAATGAGGAAAAAATTCAAGATAGTTTATTAAAGGGCAAAACTTGGATAGGCTTGAGTAAAAGAGTTGCAAAAGATGGAACGTTTTATTACACTCACTCAACTATATTACCAATTTTTCATAATGATGGAAAAATTAAAAAATTTATTGAATTTGCAACTTTAATCTCAAAATATGAAAATGAAATTTTAGCTTTAAAAAAACATATATTATTACTTAAAACTGAAAACTTTAGAGTTAATAAAGATTTAAAAAAAGAGAATGAATTTTATATAGATTTATCTAATACTTTACAAAAAAATATTGATGAAAGTGTTGCAACTACTCAAAAATATCTTTTAGAATTATATCAATTAAAAAAACAAAATACTTTGTTATATGAAAAATTACGTACTCAAGAAAAAAGATTTGAAGAGTTTCAATCAGCCGTATTTAGCGGAAAATAATACTTAATTTTTATTGATTTCAAATATAAATATAAAAGAAGCACCTAATAGCTTTTTATTTTCATATTCAGACTCTTCATTTATTACTTCAATTTTTCCATTATGATGTTCTACAATTATTCTATAGGTTAAAGCCAAACTCAGCCCTTTACCCAAACTTTCATGTTTTGTAGTAAAGTATGGTTCAAATATTTTTGCTTTGTTCTCTTGGCTTATCCCTCCTGCTGTATCTGTAATGATTATTTTAAATAAATTATCCTTTTTTTGTGTATGAACAAATATATATCTATTTTCTTTTGGAATATTTTTTTCTATAAAAATATCTTTAGAATTATTTAAAATATTAAAAAAGGATTGAATCAACTCATTTTTATTACCAAAAATCTTTGAATCTAATTCATAATCTTTGATAATTTTTATATTATCATCACTTAAAATTGGTTCAACTAAGGAGATAGATTTATCTAATATTTCAGAAAAATAGATTTCATCTTTTTCTTGATTTGATGAACCAAAATTTCTAAAATTATCTATAGTTTTTGATAAAAATTGAGACTGTTCTACAATTATTGATAAATTCTTTTCAACGTCTGCTTTATCAATTAATTCAAATTCTATTTGGGTTTTTGTTCCACTTGCAAGTGTACTAATGACACTTAAAGGTTGTCTCCACTGATGGGCAATATTTTCTATCACTTCTGTAAGCGCAACCATTTTTGTTTGATTTGCAAGAAGTTTACTATTTTCTAACTCCCTATGTTTGTAATTATTTAACATATTTCTTAATTTTTCAGAAATTAAATAGATAATAATACTTATAATAAAAGCTAAAATAAAACCAATTACTAAACCATTTACTATAATTTCATGAATTTTTTTATCTTTTGATTTTTTTAGATCTTCAATTTTTTTATAAAATTCATCTAAAAATATTCCTTGACTTATAATCCAATTCCAATCTGTATCTAAAGACATATATAATAATTTATCAGAATATTGTCCTGTATTAGGATTTTTGATTTTATATTTTATAAAACTCTCTTTATTTTTTTTCAAATCTTCTAAATAAATTTTTCTATATTCAATATTATTAAAATCTTTATAATCATCACTTAAAAAATCATTCTCATTTTCCACTTGATTTTGAGGATTAAATAAAATTTTTGCGAAATTTTTTCCACCTTTAATATCTAAAAGTTCAGTAACATAATAATCATAATTTTTTCCATGCTGAATATCAGTAATCCAATTTAAAGTATCTTTTTTTATATCTTTTTCTATCTCATCTAAATACTCACCATATCCAATCATCCAATTAAATGGCTCAAAATAGGCAATATATGAAAGTTTTGGATAGGCTTTATCATCATTATTAACTTTTTTCCAATAATAAGTTACAAAATCTCCTACACCATTTGAACAAGCTTTATAGAAGTCTAAAATATGATGTTTCCCATTTGCATCATGTACAAAGGCTCTATTTTGGTTTTCAAATTGTGGAGTAGTTGGTAATAATTTTGCAATAATATTATTGTCATCATAATACTCTTGAATAAAATAATATGTATAAGAGTCTGTATCATTAATTTTATATTTAATATCTCTTAACGCATCAATTATATTTTTTTTAATTGTTTCTTGAGGATAGATATTTTTTTGAGTATTATAAATATTTTTTGCAATATTTAACGCCAACATAGTTTTATCTTTTATTCTTGTTTGGGCTATTTTTAATGTTTGGGCTTTTTGATGTCTTATATAATCAAGAATAACACTAACATTTTGTTTTAAATACTCTTTTTCGTTTATAAATATAGAGTCTATTTCATTTTGAATATTTTGTTCAACTTCAATTTTTATATTATTAATTTGAATATAACTAATCCAAAAAGTTGAAATAAATATGAAAATTATTGGAATTATTTTTATATATAAGTAGATTCTATTTTCTAACAAGTAGTCCTCTTCAAATCGCTCAAAATGTTATTAATATTCTATCATAAATAAAATTTTTGAAGAGTTGATAAACTAGAGTTTTTTATAAATTAGCTTCAAACCAAAGTTTACAAAAATTATCATAAATGATTTTAAAATGTTTTAGTTTTATCAAGTGAAAGTTTTTTTTAGTTTTAAAGTAGCTATTTAAAAGAATTTTTTCTTGATTTTTATTTAGTTTAAATTCAATACAAACACAAGCCAAATCAAAAAATCTATCATTAGTTCCTGCATATTCCCAATCAATTATTTTAAAGCCTTTTTTATTAAAAATTATATTTTTAGGATTTAAATCGTGGTGGCTTAAAACAGCTTCATATTTATATTTTTTTAAAACTTTTAGACTTCTATAACAACTATTTATAAGTTGTTTACTTTTTGAAGTTTTGAGTTTTTTAGAATAGTTTTTTAGGTCTAAAGATAAATCATAAGCTTTTGTTTTTACTTTAAAGTTATGGAATTTTTTTATTTTTGATACTAAGTTTTTTAGTTCATTGTTAGTTAGTTTAGTTTTATGAAGTCCTTTTTCATACTCATAAATCATAAAGTTTTCATTTAAAAAAATAGGTTTTGAAGCTATATTTTTTTTGTAAGCTTTTTTTTGGATTTCATACTCAAACTCACGGCTTATATTTACGCTCTCATTTGATTTGAAAACTCTAATTACATAGGATTTTGATGATGTTTTTAGAAGATAACTTATATTATTAAAACCTTGATTTTTTAATAAATCAAGGCTCAATAACTCTTCTTTGAATATATTGTAACTTCTAAGCGATTCTAAGTTCAAGATTTTCGTACTCTTTTTTCCAGTTATTGTATGCAACAAAAGCTAAAATAGTATATAAAGCAAATAAAACAGCAGTTAAATAAAAACCTTTATTTATATAAATATAGATTGAAACACTATCAATCACAATCCAATAAAGCCAATTCTCTAACACTTTTTTTGTAAGTGTATAAGTTGTAAATATTGCAAATACAGTTGTAAATGTATCCAAATAAGCATAATCAGCACTTGTATAATTTGCCATTATGTATCCTAAACCAAGTGATAAAACAATAAGTCCTAAAATAATTTGTAAGTTTTTAGTTAATCCATAAGTAGATATTTCTAAATCAATATTTTGATTTTTAACATTTCCATATTTCCATGAATACCAACCATAAATTGCCATTACTAAATAAAAAATATTTAAAGCACTATCCATTAAAAGAGAAGCATCAAAAAATAAAATACTGTAAATCAAAGTACTTATAAATGCAGCAGGCCAACACCACAAGCTTTGTTTAATTGCTAAAATTAAATATGAAACCGATAAAAATACAGCTAACATTTCCCAAGAAGTCATATATCCTATAGCTTCTTGGATGTTATTTATAAAATTTTCTATTGTTTATCCTTATTTTAAAAGTTTTTTGATGTCATTTTCAATTGATTCAGGACTTGATGCACTTCCATATCTATCTACAACTGTTCCATCTTTGTCTACTAAAAACTTAGTAAAATTCCATTTTATATTTTCTGTTCCTAAAATCCCTTTTTGATTTGATTTTAAAAATGTATATAAAGGTGATTCATTTTCACCATTTACATCTATTTTTGCAAACATATCAAAGCTTACACCAAAATTTATAGTACAAAAATCTTTGATTCTTTCATTTGATTCAGGTTCTTGATTTGCAAATTGATTTGAGGGAAATCCTAAAATCATGAAATCATTATTTTTATATTTTTCAAAAAGATTTTCTAATCCCTCATATTGACCTGTAAATCCACAACGACTTGCTACATTTACGATTAAAAGAACTTTGCCTTTGTATTTTGACATTGAAATCTCTTGTCCATCTATTGTTTTTACGTTTATATCGTAAATACTCATTTTATTTTCCTTTGCGTTTATCCAATTAAAAGCCAGTACAAAAGCTAATATTATTTTTAAAAACATATTATTCCTTTATTTTGATTAATTTTAATTAAGAGTAATTTTATCCTATATTATTATTGATTTGTATTATAAAAATGAATAGTTTATGTTCTATTTATGATATTTTATACAGATTTTTGAGTGAGTTTTTTTATTTATTTGATAGAATGTTTCTAAAAAAGGAATACTGTGTACAAGAAGTTAGAAGTATTAAATAAAATTGAGCATAAAAATAAAGGTGTATTGGAAGTTACAGATTTTTTATATTCAAAAAATCTAATAAATGCACCTATTGCAATATCGGAATTTTTTGAGGCTTGTAAAAACTATCCAATATTTTTTAGTAAAGACAAAGATGGAAAATGGTTTTCAACGGTTCTTTTAGGTTATAAAGAGAATGAAAATTTATTTGTTGATAAAAAAGGTGCTTGGAAAGAGCTACACTATATTCCAGCTTTTGTAAGAAGTTATCCATTTATTTTATCAAATAATAGTGAGAGAAAAGAGTTATTATTAGCTGTTGAAAAAGAGTCTTTAACTGAAAGTGAAACTTCAAAAAAACTATTTGATGAAAATGGAAATAATAGTGAGTTTTTAAATGGTGTTTTAGGCTTTTTAAATCAATTTTATAGTGATACTTTATCAACTTCTGAGTTTATAAAACAGTTAGAAGAGTGGGAATTATTAGAAGAAAAAGTTGCAAATGTTGTTAATAGTAAAAATGAAAAATATAGTTTAAATGGCTTTTTTGTTGTAAATGAAGAGAAATTAAAACATTTAAGTAAAAAGAAAAAAGATGATATTTGTGCAAAAAATGCTTATGCCTTAATCACAGCTCATTTAATTTCACTTTCAAATATTCACAAACTTGGAACTATCAAGTAAATATTTTTGTTGGCTATTTAATTAATTTATAGCCAACAGCTCTTAAATTTAAAATCATTCCATTTTTTAGTTTTTTCTTTAGTTTATGAACTATTGTTCTCATACTTACAGCTTCCATCTCTTTACTATCCCAAACATATTCGTGAATCATCTCATTTGTAACTGTATTATTAATATTTTTTACAAGTAGACTTAAAAGTAGTTTTTCTTTGCTGGTTAGTTCTATTTCATGGTTTGATTTATGTAAAGTTTGTTCAAGTAGATTAAATGAAAAGTCATAACCTAAATCTATTAAAAAATCACTATTTTCATCTTTTTTTATATGGCTTAAATGGTATTGAATTCGCAAAAATAATTCTTCAAAATCAAAGGGTTTTTTAATATAATCATTACATCCTAAAGTGTAAGATTTTTTGATATTTTCAATATCAATCTCAGCACTTATCATAATAATTGGAACATTTAAATCATCTTTTCTAATAAACTCTAAAACCTTATGTCCATCAAATCCCAAAACATTTAAGTCCAAAATATACAAATCGTGTTTACTATTTAATATGGCATCAACAGCTTTATAACCATCGGTAAAACTATCCACAAAAAAACCTCTATTTTGCAATGAGAGTTTTATAATTTTATTTAAAGAGAAGTCATCTTCAAGTAAAAATATTTTCATCTATTTTCCTTACAAATTAAATTTTGTGGAAAAATATAAGCAAATGATGTTTGATTGTTTTGCGAAGTTACAAGAATTTCTATTTCATATTTATCGCAAATCTCTTTTACAATATTTAATCCTAATCCAAAACCTACATTTTTATCTTTTTGTTGATAATAGGCGTTAAAAATCGCTTTTGTATCGTTTATCTTTATTCCTTCATTTTTTATTTCAAGTTTATAAATATCTTCTTTTTTTTCTAAAATAATATCTATATTTGAGTCTTCAAAAGAGTATTTTATTGCATTTGAAAGGGTGTTATCAATAACCCTTTCTAATTCATAAGAATCCATAGAAATATCAAACTCTTCATGAATATCCAAACTCATATCTATGTTTTTTACATTTGCCATTTCATCAAAAAAAGCCAATCTTGAAGATAAAAATCTCATCAAATTAATATCTGACATTTGCGAAACTCTTTTCTCTTTTTTACTTAGATAATATAAATCATTGTAGATTGAAGATAGAGATTTACTTGAAGCTTTTATTGTTTCAAACTCCTCTTTATGTCCCAGATTTGATTCTAAATTATCAATATTTAAACTTATGATACTAAGAGGTGTATTCATTTCATGTATGATTTTTTTTAGGAAAAAGTCTTGTTGTTCCAAAAGTTTTGAAATAGTTCTTTTACTCTCAAAAATATTTAATTGGGTTTTTATTCGTGCAAGAACTTCCTCTTTTTCAAAAGGTTTAGTAATATAATCAACTCCACCTTCTTCAAAGGCTTTTACTTTACTTTGTACATCATCTAAGGCACTAATAAAAATGATAGGAATATCTTTTAAATTTTCTTCTTTTTTTAAAAGTTTACAAACCTCAAAACCATCAAGATTTGGCATTTTTATATCTAAAAGTATTAAGTTTGGTGGATTTAGTTTTGAAGAACTTAGAGCAAAACTTGAATCCGTAGTTGCTCGAACCAAATAATCTTCCTCTTTTAAAAGTGTATTTAAGTAGTGTAGATTCTCAGTTTTATCGTCTATTATTAGTATTGTGTACTTTTTATCCATATAGTTATTCTTTTTACATAATCTAGTTTGTTAAGATTATAGATAAAAATTAATTAGGATTTAGTTTGAAATTAAAGAAACTTTTTATGTTACTGTTTATTTTAAATACAGTTTCCTTTATTAGTGTAGCAGTTGTCATAAATAAATACCAAAAAGCCACAATAAAACTTGATGATGCATATAATATGCAGTATAAATCATTAATACTTGCAGATGAATTGCGACAAAGTAGTGATGATTTAACAAGAATGGCAAGAACTTATGTAATAACTGGTGATCCATTATTTGAAGAACAGTATAAAACAGTCTTGGCTATTCGAAATGGAGAGATTCCAAGACCTAAAAGATACAATGGGATTTTTTGGGATTTTTTAACCCTAAAAGATAATAACAAACCTTTACTTGATGGAGAAAAAATACCTCTTAGAGAACTAATGATTCAAGCAAATTTCCCAGAATCAGAGTTAAATCTGCTTTTTACTTCACAAAATGAGTCTGATGATTTAACAAATCTTGAACATAAAGCTATGAATGCAATAAAAGGTAAATTTCAAGATAAAGATGGAAACTACACAATAACAGGTGAGCCAGATTTTGCAATGGCTAGAGAACTAATGCACTCAAGTGCTTATCATTTGGCAAAAATAAGAATCATGGAACCACTTGATAGGTTTTATAAAGCCTTTGAAAATAGAACAAAACAAAAAGTTATTGAAGCAAAACAGAGCCTAAAAGAGCAAGAGTTTACTGTAAATGTGATTGTTTTACTCTCTATCATTTTATTTTTGATGTCATTTTTTATTATTCTTTTTAGAATTATTTATCCAATTGATTTTTTGCGAAAAGTGATGTTAAAACTTTCTCAAAATAATATGGATATTGAACTTGAAAAAAATAAATTTGATGATGAAATGGGTGATATGATAGGAGCTGTTGAGATTTTCAAAGAAAATACAGAAAAGCTAATAAGTGGTGAGCAGCAACTAAAACTTGCAATTGAAGATGCAAAAAATGCAAATAAAGCAAAATCAATTTTCCTTGCTAGAATGAGCCATGAGTTACGAACTCCATTAAATGCAATTTTAGGTTTTGCAAATATTCTAAAAAAATCAATGAACGCAACAATTCAAGAAAAAGATAATCTAAATATCATCAAAAAAAGTGGAGAGCATCTTTTAAATATCATAAATGAGATTTTAGAGCTGTCAAAAATAGAAGCAGGGAAAATAGAAATATATGCAAAAAACTTTAATTTTTTTGAATTGGTAAAAGAGATAGAGGATACTTTTACCTTTCGATGTGAAGGAAAAAATCTAAAATTCAATATAAATTTAGCAAATAATTTACCAAATTTCATAAAAGCAGATGAGCAAAGATTAAGACAAATTCTTATAAATTTGTTAGGAAACTCTTTGAAGTTCACAAATGAAGGAGAGATTTCTTTATATATTTATGCTTTAAATAACAAGCTATTTTTTGAGGTAAAAGATACGGGAATTGGAATTGATATAAAAAATCAAGAGAAGATTTTTAAACCATTTGAGCAAGTAAAACTTGATAATTACAGTCAACAAGGAACAGGTTTAGGTCTTGCAATTACAAAAGAGTTAATTTCTTTAATGGGTGGAACTATTTATCTAAAAAGCAAAATAAACAAAGGAAGTGAGTTTTATTTTAGTATAAATTATGAAAAAGCAAATCTAGAAGAGTTAGAGATAAAATCCCAAGAAAAAGAGATTGTAGGAATAAAAAAATCCCAAGATGAAAAAACAATTTTAGTTGTTGATGATATAAAAGAGAATAGGGACTTAATAGTTCAGATTTTAAGTTTTTATGGTTTTAAAACAAAAGAAGCAAATAGTGGATTAGTTGCCCTTGAAATTTTTGATAATCAAAATGAAAAAATAGATTTGATTTTTATGGATATTTTAATGGAAGAGCTAGATGGCCTAGAAACTATGAAAATTATTAGAAAAAAAGAGAATAATTTTCATATTCCAATCATTGCACTTTCAGCAAATGTTTTTGAAGAGGATAAAAAAGAGGCAATAAATGCAGGGGCAAATGACTTCTTACCAAAACCAGTTGCAGAAAAAGATATTTTACTGATACTTAAAAAGTATCTAAATATTGAGTTTGAATATGAAGAAAAAGAGGAAAAACCCGATTTATCAAAAGAGCTAAAAACTTTTCCAAAAGAGTTTTTTGAAAAACTAAATGAAAAAGCTCTATTAATGGACAATGAAGCTATCTTTGAACTTTTAAAAAATTATCAAGTATCTTCTGATTTGGAAATCTATATTAAAAGTTTGATAAATGAGTTTAAGTATGAGAAATTGTTGAATTTAGTTTAATTCAACATTCTCTTATTATTTTAGTATTTTAAATATTTTTTATCTTTTTAGCTTTAACATCATCTTTTCCATGGAACTCTTTGTTATTTGCATTTGTAACAACTAATTTTGCAATTCTATCAGTTATTATCGAAACATCATGGGTTTGAGATGCAACACTTGCATATTGTTGTGTTTGTTGGTCTAGTTCTGTAACTGCGTCATTTATTTGTTCTATTCCACTAAGTTGCTCTTTACTTGAAATCTCAATATTTGAAATTAGATTTATTGTTTGTTGGATATTTTCATTTAATTCTTTATATCCTTTTATCATATTGTTGGCTATTTGTTTTCCATCATCGGCTTTTTTTCTTGCATTTTCAACAATTGTTTTTATCTCACGAGCTGCATCAGCACTTCTATTAGCTAAGTTTCGCACTTCTGCTGCAACAACTGCAAATCCTTTACCTGCTTCTCCAGCTGTTGCTGCTTCAACGGCTGCATTTAAAGAAAGAATATTTGTTTGAAATGAAATTTGGTCAATTACAGTTATAGCTTCATTTATAGAATTAACTTGTTCATTTATCTCTTCCATAGCAAGAGTTGTTTGATTAGCTAGTTTTTCACCTTCATTTGCAGATTTTGTTACATTGTTTGAATAACTTGCCATTTTTTCAATATTTTGCGTGTTGTTTCTTATATTTGATGTAATTTGTTCTAAAGATGCTGATGTCTCTTCTAAAGATACAGCTGCTTTATTTGAGTTTATATTTAGTTTATTTACATTTTCAATTAACATATTAGAACTTCTATCTAATGTTAATCCATTTGATTTATTTTCAACTAACATCTCTGTAATTGAATCACCTAAATTATTTACACCAAAGGCTAATTTTAATAAATGTTCTTCCAAATTGTTTGGATTAACTTTATCCAAATAATCAAGTTTAGTATATTTTTCTAATACATGTAAAATATTATTGATATTTTCTTCTAGGGCATGACCCATATTATTAAATACACTTTTTAATTCATTTAGTGCTGGATTATTTGAATCTTTATCAATTCTTTGAGATAAATCACCATTTTTAAATTTATCTAGAATTTTTACAGTTTCAATAATTAAAGCTTCATCTTTTTGTAGATTTTCTTGAATTAATTTAATACTACTATTAACAACTTTTGACATTTCACCAAATTCATCTTTGCTTTTATCATTAAGAAACTCAACTTCATCTTTTTCTTTATTTAAGTATGAAAAGAATGACAATAAACCATTTCTAAAATTATTAAAAGATTTAATTATTACTCTTGAAATAAGAAATGAAATTAAACTAAACAATACAATAAAAATTATAGATAGTATTATTAATACTTTATCTTGCATATCTAAAGCTTCTTCTTTATATTTTAATGATTGATCATGAATTTTATTTAAGTTTCTTTCTATAGCTTGTGTTGAATCCATCATTTGACCTAACATTGTTTCAGTTTCATTTGTTTCTTTATAAATTTTATTACGAGAGTTAGATATTTTTTGTTTTGAATATTTCTCAAATTCATTTTGATACTCTTTAATATCTTTTAATATTTTATCTATAGATTCAGCATTTTCTTGAATAAACTCCAATTTTATATCTTTTAATTTGCTTACATCTGAATATAATCTTTTAAAGTCATCTTTTACTTTATCTGCTGTATCTTCATCAATATTATTTGAGAACTCTTTTGCAGTAATCCTTGCATGTAATGCTTTCATTATATATTTGTCAATAGTAATTGCTGTTTCAACACCAAGTTTTGCTTTTGCAGTAAAGTAACTGTTTGTAAATCCAAAAATTAAAATAATAATTAAAAAAATTAATGGAAAGATTAAAAGTTTCATATTAATAGAAGACCTTTTTATCAAGAGTTTTTCAAATGAAAATCTTTTTATTGAAAAGTTTATCATGTCTTTTTCATCCTTTATGATTGAATAATAATTATAATATGACATATGCAAGTTACAATATGATTACGACTACAATAGTAATAAATAATACAACTTAAGCAAAATAGGACTTTATGAATAAATGATAATGCAACCAATTTGTAATCAAGTGAGTTTACAATTAGCTCGAACAAAATCAAAAAAGGTTATTTACAATGAAAAAAATTGCATTATTAGCTCCGTTAGCTGCACTTATGTTAAGTACAAATGTGTCTGCTGCAGATATTAAAGGTAGTGGGGCATCATTCCCATTTAGTGTTTATCAATCATGGATTGGTGCTTACCATAAAGCAACAGGAATTGAAATTGATTATATTTCAAAAGGAAGTTCTGCTGGTATTAAAGATGCAGTTGAAAAAACTGTTGATTTTGCAGGTACTGATGCACCTTTAGATCCTTCTAAATTAGCTGAAGACAAATTATTACAATTCCCAGGTGTTGTTGGTGCTATTACAATGAGTTATAACATGCCAAATACTCCTAAATTAAATTTAAGTAGAGCTGCTATTTCTGGTATTGCACTTGGTAATATTGAATATTGGGATAATGATATTATTGCATCTGCAAATAAAGGTGTAAAACTTCCTCACGAAAAAATCACTTTTGTTCATAGAGCTGATGGTTCAGGAACTACATTTAACTTTACTTACTTCTTAAGTAAAATTTCAAATGACTGGAAAGAACAATTTGGTGTAAAAAAAGATCTTAACTGGCCAGGTGATCACCATGTTGGTGGAAAAGGAAATACAGGTGTAGCTACACTTATTAAACAAACTCCTTATTCAATTGGTTATGTTGATTATGCTGATGCTACAAGCAACCAACTTCAAATGGCTGTTGTTGAAAATAAAGAGGGTTCATATGTTGCTCCTGAGTTAAAATCTTTCCAAGCTGCAGCTGCAAATGCTGATTTAGATCCTAAAAAAGATTTCTTTGCTGTAATTGCTGACCCTGCTGGTAAAGATGCATACCCAATCGTTGCTGCAACATTCATTTTAGTACCAAAAGAAAATGTTGAAATGGACAAAAAAGTTACTGCATTCTATGACTGGTCATTTAAAAATGGTCAATCACTTGCAACTGAGTTAGGATTTGTTCCACTTCCTACAGCTTTAACTGCTAAAATCACTGAATACTGGACTGCAAACGGTATTAAATAATATCTTTTTGATAGAGAAAGTAGCTTGAATTTTTCAAGCTACTTTTGTTATTTAGGAAATTTGATAAGTTTTTAAAAGTGTATTTTATGCATTTTTTAAAATTTATAAAGAATTGGTATCTTAATGGAAAAAATCTTTAAAAATCTCTCTTTGATTAGTGCAAGTTTTGTTCTAATTGTATTGGTGGCTATTTTTATTAGTCTATTTAATTCTGCAAAACCTGCTATTAAAGAGTTTGGGTTAGGATTTGTAACTGAATCTGCTTGGGGAAAAGATGTTCCTGTTGAAAAGGGAGCTGCTGATGCTACAAAAGTAGTTAAAGAAAAACCTATAGTTTATGATGAATTACTTATGGATAATGATGAGACAATAACTAAAACAATCTATGGTGGTTTAGTACCAATTATTGGTACTTTACTTTCAACATTGATTGCTATGGCTTTTGCTTTACCAATAGCTATGGGAATAGCTGTATTTTTAGCAGAAATTGCTCCTAAAAATATCTCAAATGTAGTTGGAATCGCAATTGAATTACTTGCAGCAATTCCAAGTATTATTTTTGGTATGTGGGGTTTATTTTATTTTGCTCCTATTGTTCAAGATATTGTTGGGGGTTATCAAGTATCACTTCTAACTGCTGGACTTGTTCTTGGAGTTATGATTCTTCCATTTATGGCAGCGATTACAAGAGATAGTATGAGAACAACTCCTGATGTACTAAAAGAGTCAGCTTATGCTTTAGGTGCTACAAAATTTGAAGTTATCAAAGATATTATTTTCCCATATTCAAAAAAAGGGATTATTGGTTCAATCATTTTAGCTTTAGGTAGAGCTTTAGGTGAAACAATGGCAGTTGCTTTTTTAATTGGTTCAATATTTGTTTTACCTCAAAAAATCAATGACCCAACAGTGTCAATTCCAGTTGCAATGGCAAACAATTTTGGTGAAGCTTCAGGACTTGCATTATCATCACTATTTTATTTGGCATTTTTATTATTCATAATTAGCTTTTTAGTTATATCAATTGCTAAGTTTTATTTTTTAAGAAAGGCTAATTAATGAGATTACTTACAAATAAAATTATATTAATACTTTCAACTCTTTCAGCAATAGTTGGTTTAGCATTTTTAGCTTGGATATTAATAACTTTAATGGCAAAAGGACTTTCGTCTTTTCATCTTTCACTATTTTTTAAAGATTTAATTGATGGTGGACTTAGAAATCTAATTATTGGACAATTCATAATTGCTGGAATTGCTTCTTGTATTGGTATTCCAATTGGTATGTTAGCTGGAATTTATCTTCAAGAGTATGGAAATGGTAAATTTGTTAGATTAATAAGAGACCTAAGTGATATTATGATGAGTGCTCCATCAATTGTTATTGGAGCATTCGTTTATGCAGTTGTTGTTGTTCCAACAGGAGGAACAAGTGGATTTGCTGGAAGTATTGCACTTGCAGTTATGATGATTCCAATTGTAATTAACACGACTGATAATATGTTATCACTTGTTCCAAAAGAGTTAAGGGAAGCTGGTATGGCATTGGGTGCTAGTAAATACAGAGTTATCCTTGATATTATTATCAAAGCTGCAAAAGTTGGGATAATGACAGGTTTACTTTTATCATTTGCAAGAATCATTGGTGAAACTGCACCTTTACTTTTTACAAGTGAAACAAGTAACTTTTTTAGTTTAGATTTGACAGAAGCTTACCCATCTTTGACGGTAAGTATTTATAACCTTGCAAATGACCCTACTGAAGCTAGTAGAGATTTAGCTTGGGCAGCATCATTTATACTTACAATTTTGGTTTTAGTTATAAACCTAATTGGAAGATTTATTACAAGACACAAAGGATAGAATAATGCCAATAATGCGTATAGAAGATTTTAGTTTTACTTATGCTTCATCACAAACTAGATCATTAAATAATATTAATTTAGAAATTAAAAGAAATACAATCACTGCTTTAATCGGACCTAGTGGATGTGGAAAGTCAACACTTCTTAGATCTTTAAATAGAATTCATGATTTATATCCTGGTAATAAATACGAGGGTAAAGTAATGCTTTTAAATGAAGAAAAGCAAGAGATGGAAAATATCCTTGATATTAAAAAAGAGAATGAATTTATTCAATTAAGACAAAGAGTTGGTATGATATTTCAAAAACCAACACCATTTCCTATGAGTATTTTTGATAATGTTGCTTATGGTTTAAAAATATCAGGAATTAAAAGTAAAAGTGAATTAGAAGGTCGAGTTGAAATGGCCCTAAAAGGAAGTGCTTTATTTGGTGAAGTAAAAGACCGTATGAATAAAAGTGCTATGGGTTTAAGTGGAGGACAACAACAACGTTTATGTATTGCAAGAGCAGTTGCTCTAAAACCTGAACTTTTACTTTTTGATGAACCAACATCTGCCCTTGACCCAATCTCAACTGCTGCTATTGAAGAGTTAATTGTTGAGTTAAAAAAAGATGTAAGTATCGCTATTGTTACACACAATATGCAACAAGCAAGTCGTATAAGTAATTATACAGCCTTTATGTATCTTGGTGATTTAGTAGAATTTAATGACACAGATAAAATTTTCATAAATCCAGAAAAGAAAAAAACAGAAGATTATATTACGGGGAGATTTGGGTGATGTTAAAAGATTATAGTGATAAATTAGATGAAATTAATGGTAAGATATTGGCCATTACACAGGCTATTCTAGAAGCAAATGAACATATACTTTCAGGATTGCAAGAGTGTAATAAAGAGTTATTAGATAATGCAAAAAATAATCTAAAAAATATGAGTGCAAGAACTACAGATATTGATAATTCAATAGTTAAAATATTAGCTCTTTATTCACCAGAAGCAAAAGATTTACGATTTGCAGTTTCATTTTTTAAAATATCAAATGAACTTCTAAGAGCCTCTTCAAATACAAGAACTTTTATTTCAGGTTTAAGTAATTATTGTACAGAATTAGATGAAACAACAGTAAAAGATTTTGCAGTTCCTATGCAAAAATCAACAATAGAGTGTTTATCAAATGTTGTTAAAATGATTAAAAGTAGTTCTAATGATGAGGTACAAGAATTTTTTAATCAAATTGTTATTTCTGAAAATAAAACAGATGAATATTATGAACTTTTACAAGATAGTATTTACAAAAAAGCTCCAAATATAGATGATTTTGGTAAATTTACTAAAATATTAAGAGCACTAAGAAAAAGTGAAAAAATAGCTGATAGAGCTTTAGATATAGCAACACTAATTCATTTTGCAAGAATTGGTGGTAAATTAGGTCATTTAGAATAATTCTAAATGCCTTTTTATCTAATATAATTTTTAAATTCTTCCAAATATAACAATCCAAAATCCTAAAATCACAATAATTTGATAAATAATGAGTCCAAATATCACAAACTTTAAAATTAATCAAAAAATAAAACAATAAATCAAATACTTTTTTCTAGAGGGAATTTTTCTTGCAAGTTTAATTCACCGTTAAATAGAAAAAGGAAACATATGGTTTTAGATATGAATATTGAATTAGCAGGAATAGATGAAGAGTTTTTAGATAATTTTGCAGAATTAATCGAAGATACAAGGGTAGAATATTTTATAATAAATCCAAGAAGCAAAGAGGATTTAGAAAAAACTCAAGAGTTATGTGAAGAGTTTGAAAGATTTAAATACACTTTACCCGTAGAATTCAAAAGCAAAAAAGATAAAAACTGTGTTGCTATGAGAATCACAAAACCAGAAGAGTTAAGTTTGGTAGAAGATTTACCATTAGTTATAGATTCAGATAATTTAAGTGATGAATTTATAACTATTTTAAATAATAGTGCAATAAAAGGTGTTGTTTTAAATGCAAAAGAGAGTGATAACAGACTTTGTAATTTTGCATATTCAGTTTCCCATGATTCCTTAAAAGAATGGACTAAAAAAGGGATAACTGACACAGATTATAATAAAATTGCACTTCAAAGTGATTATCCAAAATATAGCTATGATGAGCTTTTTGATGTTTTATTAAAAGATATTTCTGATTTAACATTTAGAGCAGAACAAACAATCGCTGCTGGTGGAACAAGAACTGTATTAAAAATTTTTGGATTTTTTAAATAATAAAGGGAAAAAGTGGAAGTTCTTTCTTCCATTTTTCTCTTTTTTTGTTACAATGCCTAAAATTATTAAAGGCCTTTTATGGAAATAGAAATTTCAACTCCTGCACTGTTATTCCCAGCTATTTCACTACTTCTTTTAGCATATACAAACCGTTTTTTAACAACTGGACAACTTATTCGTTCAATCTCTCATCAAGCACGTGAACATGGTGGACAAGAACTATCAGGACAAATTGATAATCTAAAAAAAAGATTGGAACTTACAAAATGGATGCAATTTTTTGGAGTAGTTTCAATGCTAATGTGTACAATCTCAATGTTTTCTCTTTTTCTAGGATTTCATAATTTAGGTAAACAAATTTTTGGTTTGAGTTTAGTTACTATGTGTTTATCTTTATGTATTTCATTGTGGGAAGTTTATATCTCTTCAAATGCCTTGAATTTAGAGTTGAAAGATTTGCACGAGAAGTGTAAATAAAAGAGTTTTATTTTAAGGAATATCATGGAAGATAATAAAAAAATAAAAATTATAAGATTAACAATCTACTCTTTGGCATTTTTACTTCCATTATTAGCAATGCAAAATTGTGGTGGTTGGAATGAGGGAAGTATGGAAGTTTCAACTTGTATGGTTGATATTTCAATATTTAGAGAATTTGCAAGTTTTTGTTACAACATACTTCTTATATCTGCATTTATGGCATTTTTGCCTTTGATTCTTTATGTTTTAGTAGTATTTGGAATCACAGAACTTTTGGTGTTTATTATAAAAAAAATAGAAAAAAAGTAATATATAACTCTTTTCCTCTATTTGCAACTATAGTTTTTCTAAAAAATCTAAAATAATCTTTTTATGGTCGAAAACTAACTTATCAAGAGGAATTTCATCTAATTTATACACATAAACCTCTTTTGCATCATCTTGTGCAACAGGTTTTCCATAGGCTTTACAAACATAAACAACAGATGCTGTATGAAATCTTTCATCTCTTTTGGGGTCTGAATAAACTCCAAGAAGTGACTCAATAGTAACATCCAAAGAAGTTTCCTCTTTCATCTCTCGAATAACTGCATTTTCAACCGTTTCACCAATATCTACAAATCCACCAGGAATTGCCACTCCAAGAGGTCTATTTAATCGCTCAATTAAAACAATTCCTTGAAAGTTTTCATTTTTATCATAAAGCTTTATTATTCCATCAACTGCTAGAAATGGTGTTTTTATCATTTGTTTTTTCCTTTTTAAAATCCATAAATCAAAAAATCAATAGAGTTTTTTATCTCTTCTTTTTGATTTATCAAAGTTGTAATTTTTGTTTTTAGCTCATTTTTATGGACAGCACCCATTTGAGAAGTTGTCAAATAAACTTTTTGATTTTCTATGACAAACTCTTTTGTTAAACCTTTGAAATCATTTTTATCTTTTACAAGTGGAATTACAACTCTTGTATTTATAGAATTTAAAATATCATTTTGAATATCCAAAAGATATGGAACTTTTTCATTTGTAAGTTCATTTTCATTTTTATATACATCAAATTGAGCCATTAAAACATCCTACTATGTTTTAAAATAAGCCCATCTTCATCTATCATTTTATTATAAGATTCTATTGCTTCCTTATTCTCTTTTTCCCATTGCTTTTTTTTATCATCTTTTGAAGAGATATTTAGATAATTTGTTAAGGCTTCTCTTATAATTTGAGTTTTCTTTTTCCCACTTTTTAGGGCAACTTCATCAAGATTTGTAAGTAGTTCGTCTTCTAAAGTTATAGTCATTTTTCTTGTCATAATAACTCCTTTACCATATTTTACCATACTTTATAAGAATTATTTGTTTTTAGGTCATAAATTGGAGATAGGAAATGAAGAAAAATAAAACCATTTTGAATTATTAATCATTGTATTATTTAAATAATCGACATCTTTATCATTTATTTCTCTATAAATTTGAACTGGCACTAAACAATAATAAGGTGAAATTGGAAAAATAATTGTAGCTTTATCATAATTATTACTCATACATGGATTACTTGGCATAACAAAAGTTTTATTTACAGATTTTAATATTCCCCATTGAATTTCCTTATATGGAGAATTTAAAATTAAAATTTGAATTTGACCAGCTATTAAGTCTCTATTTGAAATTTCTCCATTTTCATTTAGATAAGACATATGCATACTTTCAATTTTTTCTTTTTCATCTTGCGTATAATTGTCTCCATAGATTCCGTTAAGCCTTATAAATAAATCTGAATTTTTATTAAATTCTTCTATGTGATAAACTCTTCTTTCCCATAAAGTATACATATCACAAATTATTCTTGATTGTTCATTTGTAAATTCTTTTATTGAAGAGTCTAAAATACAATCAACCAATTTATTAAATTTATCTTCAATATTTTTCATATATCCTTTTTCAGCAAATTCTGCCCATAATCTTTGAACTTTAAAAATACTATCATTTGAATTAATTTCAATAACTTTTTTATTTTTAGATATTTCATTTTTACAAAATACTTTTCCATTTTTATTTTCAAACCTTTTAATTTGTGATTTTGGAATAAAATGCTGTTCTTTTGTAAGTCTATGTGGATTACCTTTTTGTATAGATTCAAAAATTTTGTTCAATTAAGATTCCTTTTTTATTTTTTATAAATTATACATTATAAAAAAGAGTTCATTTTGCAAAAAATTAGATGACTATTTTTATCTAAATGAGATAAAAACAACTTTATTGAACTCGTTTATTAGTCTGCACATTTTATATACAGATAACTTTCTTACTTACTAGTAAAAGCAACACTTAAACAACACTTCTATTTTATACTTCTCTTAGAAGTCAAAAGGACTTAAACTAAAAGGAGATTTTATGAAAAGATTATTTGCAAAAGCAATTGTTACTTCTGCATTACTTGGTGGAATGTTAGTTCACGCTGCTGATACTATCAAAGTTGGGGTTTTACACTCTTTATCTGGAACTATGGCTATTTCTGAAACTACATTAAAAGATACTGTTTTAATGTTGATTGATGAGCAAAATAAAAAAGGTGGAATCTTAGGTAAAAAAATTGAACCAGTTGTTGTAGATCCTGCTTCAAACTGGCCACTTTTTGCTGAAAAAATGAGAGGACTTTTAACAAAAGATAAAGTTGATGTTACATTTGGTTGTTGGACATCAGTTTCAAGAAAATCAGTTCTTCCAGTTGTTGAAGAGTTAAATGGTTTACTATTTTACCCTGTTCAATATGAGGGTGAAGAATCAAGTAAAAATGTATTTTATACAGGTGCTGCGCCAAACCAACAAGCAATTCCAGCTGTTGATTATCTAATGAAAGAGATGGGTGTAAAAAGATTTGTATTAGCTGGAACTGACTATGTGTATCCAAGAACTACAAACAAAATCTTAGAAGCATATTTAATTTCTAAAGGTATTAAAAAAGAAGATATTATGATTAATTATACGCCATTTGGTCACTCTGATTGGCAATCAATCGTATCTGATATTAAAAAATTTGGTTCAACTGGAGTTAAAACAGCAGTTGTTTCAACTATCAATGGAGATGCAAATATTCCGTTTTATAAAGAGTTAGGAAACCAAGGTGTAAAAGCTGAAGATATTCCAGTTATCGCATTCTCTGTTGGTGAAGAAGAACTTTCAGGAATTGATACAAAACCTTTAGTTGGACATTTAGCTGCATGGAATTATTTCGAAAGTGCTGATACAAAAATCAACAAAGATTTCATTTCAACATGGCACAAATTTATCAAAGATGACAAAAGAGTTACAAATGACCCAATGGAAGCTACATACATTGGATTTAATTTATGGGTAAAAGCTGTTGAAAAAGCTGGAACTACAGATGTAAACAAAGTTAGTGATGCGATTATTGGTTTAAGTGTTCCAAACTTAACAGGTGGAACTGCAACTATGCTTAAAAATCACCACATTACAAAACCTGTATTAATTGGTGAGATTCAAGAAGATGGACAATTTGAAACTGTTTCTTCAACAAAAGAGATTGCAGGTGATGCTTGGTCTGATTTCTTACCAGGATCAAAAGATTTAATCTCTGATTGGACAAAACCAATAAATTGTGGTTCATACAACACAGTTACTAAAAAATGTGTAGGTACTAAATAAAAACTAAAATATGGAAGAGTCCTTCTTCCATATTTCTTTAAGGAAATAAAAATGAATATTTTAAAAATAATACTCCTTAATTTATTGATTTTCTCATTCTCTTTCGCTTCAAACTTTGAAGAATTATCTAGCAAATTATCAGACAACAGTTTTAAAGTAAAAGAAGAAGTTTTAAATGAGTTAATAATAAATTATAAAGATGAAGAAAAATTAGAGATTTTATTACAAAGTATGCTTTTGGGAAATTTATATTTTCAAAATCAAACTAATGAAATTGTACTTTTAGAAAAAGATAATAGTTTTAAATCTTTGTTTACAAATAACTCTATTGAAAATGCAAATCAAGATGATTATTCAAAAATAAAGATAAATAATAAATTAAGAAGTGTTATAAAAGCAAGCCTTGCAAAGATAAATCTTTTTGCAAGTGATGAAAACAAAAGATTAAATGCTGCAAAAAATATCTTGGAAAATCTAGAAGTTCAAGACAAAGAGATAATAGTTGAAGCTTTAAAAAGTGAAAAAAAATCTTCAATAAAAGATATTTTACTTGAAGCAAATGCAAACTTAAAAGCAAAGTTTTTAACAGGTCAAGAGCAACTTGATGCCATCGCTGAACTTGGTGGTTTTTTATCTTCTAAATCTTTAGAAACTCTAAATAGTCTAAGCGATTCAAGTGACGAAAAAGTTAAACTAGCAGTTAAAAATGCCCTAAATGAAATTGAATTTAGTAAAACTTTTTATTCATTTATTGAAACTGCATTTTTTGGGCTTTCTCAAGGTTCGGTTTTACTACTTGCTGCCATTGGTTTAGCTATTACTTTTGGAGTTATGAAAGTAATAAACATGGCTCATGGGGAATTAATAATGATTGGAGCGTATACAACATATACAATCCAACAATTAATGCCAAATATGATTGAGTATTCTGTAATCATCGCAATTCCAGCAGCGTTTATAGTGAGTGGATTAGTGGGAATTGCCATTGAAAGATTAGTTATTCGTCATTTGTATGGAAGACCACTTGAAACATTACTTGCAACTTTTGGGATAAGTTTGATTTTACAACAAGTGGTGCGAACAATATTTTCTCCACTAAATCAAGAGGTAAAAACACCATCTTGGATGAGTGGCGCTTGGGAAATAAATGGAGCAATATCATTAACTTACAATAGATTGTATGTTGTGATTTTTGCTTTTATTGTATTTTTTGCCATTTTATATGTGATGAAAAAAACATCTTTAGGATTAAAAGTTCGAGCTGTTTCACAAAATAGACCAATAGCTAGAGCCATGGGAATTCAATCAAGCAAAATTGATGCCATAACTTTTGGGATAGGTTCAGGTATCGCTGGTGTTGCTGGAGTTGCGTTATCTCAGCTTACAAATGTTGGGCCAAATTTAGGACAAGCCTATATCGTGGATTCGTTTATGGTTGTTGTTTTTGGTGGAGTTGGAAATTTATGGGGAACGCTAATCGCTGCCTTTTCACTTGGAGAAATAAATAAATTTATTGAACCACTTGCAGGTGCAATTTTGGCAAAAGTTATCATATTGGTATTTATTATTTTATTTATACAAAAAAGACCTAGAGGATTATTTCCTCAAAAAGGTCGAGATGCACAGGATTAAAAAATGGAAAATAAATCAATAATTTTAAGAATCTTAGAAAATGACAAAGGTGGCAAAATAGTTTTATCATCTTTGGCAGTTGTAGTGTTTGTGGTTGCTTTTTGTAACTTGTTTATTCCTGAGAGTTCAATTTTTCATATCTCAACTTTTACAGTTACGATTTTGGGAAAATATCTAGCTTTTGCACTTTTGGCATTGGCATTAGATTTGGTTTGGGGATATTTAGGAATTTTAAGTCTAGGTCATGGGGCTTTTTTTGCCCTTGGTGGATATGCCTTTGCCATGTATTTAATGCGTCAAATTGGAGATAGAGGAGTTTATGGAAATCCTGATCTTCCAGATTTTATGGTATTTATGAACCTAAAAGAGCTTCCTTGGTTTTGGTATGGTTTTGATAATCCTATTTTTGCAATCTTAATGGTGATGGTAGTTCCAGCAATTTTGGCTTTTGTGTTTGGTTGGTTTGCTTTTAGAAGTAGGGTAACGGGAGTTTATCTTTCAATCATAACTCAAGCTTTAACTTATGCTTTGATGTTGGCATTTTTTAGAAATGATATGGGTTTTGGTGGAAACAATGGTTTGACAGACTTCAAAGATATTTTAGGTTTTGATTTATCATCTGATAGCATAAGAGTGGCTTTATTGCTTATCACTTTTTTTGCTTTGGTTTTAGGATATTTAGTTTGCAGATTTATCATAAATTCAAGACTAGGACGAGTTGTAATTTCAATAAGAGATGCCGAAAGTAGGGTGAGATTTTTGGGTTACAAAGTTGAGCAATACAAGCTTTTTATCTTTGTGGTTTCAGCAGTTCTTGCTGGAATCGCAGGAGCTTTATATGTGCCACAAGTGGCAATCATAAATCCAAATGTATTTAGTCCTTTGTTTTCTATTGAGTTGGTAATTTGGGTTGCTATTGGAGGAAGGGGAACTCTTTATGGAGCGATTATTGGAGCAATGATTGTGAGTTTTGCAAGTACATATTTTACTTCTGCACTTCCTGAAGTTTGGTTATATGCTTTGGGTGGATTATTTGTAGTTGTAACTTTATATCTTCCAGCAGGTGTTGTTGGGCTTATTAGTAAAATCAAGATAAAAAAGGCTTAAAAATGGAAAGATTAAGAAGAGATAATGAAACTGATATTGGTGAGCTAAAAATAGGAAGCAGAATACTTCTTGTTGATGGTGTGAGTGTTAGTTTTGATGGATTTAAGGCTTTAAATAATCTTAGTTTTTCTATTGATTATGGTGAATTAAGATGTATTATTGGAGCAAATGGAGCTGGAAAATCCACAATGATGGATGTGGTGACTGGAAAAACAAGACCCGATTCTGGAACAGTGATTTTTGGACATTCAGTTGATTTATTAAGTATGGATGAACCAGCAATTGCCGAAATTGGAATAGGTAGAAAGTTTCAAAAACCAACAGTTTTTCAAAACCACACGGTTTTTGAAAACCTAGAACTTGCAATGAAAGATGATAAAAGATTTTTCAAAACACTTTTTTCAAAATTAAGTAGCGAGCAAAAAGACAAAATCGAAGAAACAATGAAACTAATAGGTCTAAAAGAACTGTACAAACAAGAAGCTGGAATTTTATCACACGGTCAAAAGCAATGGTTAGAGATTGGAATGCTAATCATGCAAGAACCCAAACTTCTCCTTGTAGATGAACCGGTAGCTGGTATGACACCACAAGAAGTGGAAAAAACAGCAGAGATTTTAACAAGTTTAGCAAAAAATAATGCAGTTGTAGTGGTGGAACATGATATGGAATTTATAAGAAGTATCGCAAAAAAAGTGACGGTTTTACATGAGGGTTCTGTTTTAGCTGAGGGTTCAATGGATGCCATTCAGAATAATGAGAAAGTAAGAAAAGTATACCTAGGAGAATAAAAAATCCAAATTATGTCACTATTACGGCGTTAAAAACTTTTGATTTACTTGTAGTAAACCTTCAAGTTTTCGCCTTGTACTAGCAACATACTTTGAATTTTTTTGAAAATTGAAGGAAAAAAAATGTTGAAATTAGAAAAAATAAACCAATTTTACGGACAAAGTCATACTTTGTGGGATTTAGATTTAGAGATAAAAAAAGGAAGATGTACTTGCCTTATGGGAAGAAATGGAGTTGGAAAAACTACTATTAGTAAAGTAATCATGGGATTACTTCCAATCAAAGATGGAAAATTAATCTATGAGGGAAATGACATTTCAAAACTTTCAGATTATCAAAGAGCTTCTATTGCTATTGGTTATGTTCCACAAGGAAGAGAGATTTTTTCACAACTAACTGTAAAAGAAAACTTAGAAATTGGAGTGATGTCAAATAGAAATAAAATCACAAAAATCCCAGATAAAATCTACGAGCTTTTCCCAGTTTTAAAAGATATGGCAAATAGAAAAGGCGGAGATTTAAGTGGAGGTCAACAACAACAATTAGCAATAGGAAGAGCTTTATGTATTGACCCAAACTTTTTAATCCTAGATGAACCAAGTGAAGGAATCCAACCAAATATTGTAGCTCAAATTGGGCAAGTTATTGATTATCTCACAAAAGAAGAACAAATCACAGTATTGCTAGTAGAACAAAAACTACCCTTTGCAAGACGACATGGTGATGATTTTTATGTGATAGATAGAGGAAGCGTGGTTGCAAATGGTGAAATAGGGCAACTTAGCGATGAGATTATTAGGAAGTATATGTCGGTTTAGATTTTTTTTCTTTTTCCCAACTTTTTTGTTGGGAGTCTTTCAATAAATAAATTCTAATATTAATATATAATTATGTTATGAAAGTTATTGTATTCTAAATTAAAGTTAAACTTTTGGAGTAAAAATTTAAATGAATATAATTAAATCAAAATTAACAAAAATTAATTTTTATTGGAATGAATATTATTTTATAAAAGAATTTTTTCAAGAAAAGATAAATTTTACTGATGAAGTTAAGACAAATTATTATGGTGATTTGAATAACTATCTTCATGATACATTAGATTTAGTTAAACCATTTAAGAAAATTAAATCTGATAAAGACTATATATCTCAAATAATAGTTTTGTTGCAAGTTATTTATACTCAACAAGATTTGATTGATGAATTGCTTTATATTTGCAAACTCCAAAAATCAACAAAAGAAGATAAAAACCCAAATAGAGATATAAGAAATGAACTTATAGGACATCCAATAAGTAGAGCTAAAAATGATAATAATAAATTAAAATCATCTATACTTTTTGATATAAGAAATAAAGATGAAAAATATATATCTTATGCAAAATATTCAATGAGAAAATCAGAATTAAAAAAATATAGTGTTTGTGAAATAATAGAAAACCATAAAATATTTTTAAATAAATATTTAGACAAAATTTTGATTAAAATGGAAAAAGAGATAAAAGAGTACCAAAAGCAAATAGAAAAAGTATTTGAAATACCATTTATAAAGCAATTTGATTATATAGAAAAGATTGATAAAGAGTTATTATCATGTATCAGTTATATTTTTGAAAAAGATAGTTTGAAATACTACTATCAAAATATGAGAAAACATAGAAGATATTTATACTGTTTAAAACAATATAAAAGAGTTTTAAAATCTATGATAAAAAAAGAAGAAGATAAAACTAAATATTACTCTCTAATAGAAATATACGACCAAGAACAACTTCAAAAAAAAGACAAGATTTTCACAATAGATTTTTACATTAAAAAATATAAAAATAATAAAGTAATTTTAAATGAGTTAAGAAATATGAAGTTGCATATTGATTGCAATAAAGAATATTATGCTTCATTAAATTTTTTATGTGAAAATGAGAATAAATTTTAAATAAAAAAGAAGACATGCACCATTTTTTAAATTCATATCTAAGATATGTTACAATTAACGAAACAATAAAGGATTTTTATATGACTATGAAAATTGATATAAAAGAGCAGTATTTAGATAAATTTGAAGATTTTATAAATTCATTACCAAAGGATGCCGTTGTGGTGAAAAAATCACTTGATGATGAAATAAATCAAAGAGTTCATGAATACAAAAGTGGCAATATGAAAACAGTTCCTTTTGGTACTGGGCTTGATAAAATTAGAAAAAAATTAGAGTCTCAAATTTGATATTAAATAATCCTCTCGATTTGAAGAAGAATTTGAAATAATCATTGATTTTATAGCTCTTGATAGTGTAAATCGTACTTTAGAATTTTATGATGAACTCATTGTCAAAATAAAAAATATCCCTCATTCTCCTTACTCATACAGAAAAAGAAATAATTCAGAAAGTCCAAGAACAAGAGAACTTATTTTTAAAGGTTATACAATTCCTTTTGAAATAGATGAAAAAAACAATAAAATAATCATTCTTGGAATATTTAACCAAAATCTTTGGAATTAATTAAAAAAAATAAAAGTGTTGCCTTAGTGTTGTTTTTCTCTCATAAATTAAAAATTAAAAACTAAATTCTATATATAATTTATACAGGTGAAAAAAAAGTAATCTATGATTTTTTGGATAAAATATTTATAGATTAAAGCATGATTTTTAGGAGAAAAATGAGCATTAAGTTTAGTTTTAAAGATGAGGTTTTTTCATTAGATAGTTTGAAACTTCCCTCAAGATATTATCATTTTAATGAGCAAGAAAATTACATAAAGTTGCTAAATATTGGTGAGGGAATTTTCCCAAAAGATAGACTTAGAACATCTGTAAAACTTGATAATTCAAACTTGATACTCACAACCGAATCTGCTACAAAAATCTATCCCTCAAAAAAAGAGTATGGAATAAATAAAATAGATGTGAAACTCTCAAACAACTCAAATCTAGAGTTTATAAATGATGAGTTGATTTTATATAAAGACTCTCGATATATACAGTTTTTTAATCTAAAAAGTGATGAAAATTCAACTTTTTTTTACACAGATATTTTAAGTCGTGGAAGAAGTTTTGAGAATTTTGATTTCTCAAAAATGATGATTAAAAATAGATTTTATTGTGAAAATAGTTTAGAATATATGGAAAAATTTGATATTTTAGGCGATGAACTAAAAGATTATATCACTAGAAAAAGTAGTGTTAATTTCATTTTTGCAAAGTTTTATATAAAAACAAACAATAATGAAAAGTTTTTAAACAGTCTTTATATGGAAAATTTTGAGAGTTTTTCATATAGTAGAAATAAAAAAATCATTTTAGGTTCTATTAGTTCAAATAATATGTTTGAACTGAAAACAAAAATCTATAAAGTTTGGGAACTTTATAGAAAAGAATTAAATAAAAAGAGTTTCAATTTAGGTAAACAATAAAAGGAGATAATAGAATGTTTCTAACAAATCGTGAACAAGAAAAACTAATGCTTTATACTGCCTCAAAACTCGCTTTAGAGCGAAAAGAGAGAGGTTTAAAACTAAATTTTCCAGAAGCTACAGCAATTTTAAGTTCATATATAATTGAAGGTGCAAGGGATGGAAAAAGTGTTGCCCAACTTATGGTTGATGCTACAAAAGTTCTAAAAGAAGATGAAGTTATGGAGGGAGTTGCCTCTATGATGCACATGGTTCAAGTGGAAGCTACCTTTGATGATGGGACAAAACTTGTTACTGTTCATAATCCAATCCCATATAAAAATAGTTCAGATTTACCGGGCGCTTATTTAATAGACGAGGGTGAAATAGAACTAAATGCAAATAAACAAATAATTACTATTGAAGTGGAAAACAAAGGTGATAGACCAGTTCAAATTGGTTCACATTATCACTTCTTTGAAGTAAATAGTGCTTTAGATTTTGATAGAAACCAAGCTTATGGAAAAAGACTTGATGTTGCAGCTGGAACTTCAGTACGATTTGAACCAGGTTCTATAAAAAGTATTAACTTAATAGATTTTGGTGGAAGAAGATATGTTAGTGGATTTAATGGTTTGGTTGAGGGCTTTTTAGATGATGAGAATGTAAAAGCCAAAGCAATGGAAAATCTAAATAAGTTTTTAGGAGTATAAGATGAAAATGTCAAAAGAAAAATATGCTTCAATGTATGGACCAACTATTGGTGATAGATTTAGACTTGCCGATACTTCATTAATCGCAAAAATTGAAAAAGATTATACAACTTACGGTGAAGAGAGCAAATTTGGTGGCGGAAAAACTATCCGTGATGGAATGGCTCAAAGTCCAACTGCTGTTGAAGTTGCTGATTTAATTATCACAAATGCAATAATCATTGACTACACGGGAATTTACAAAGCTGATATTGGAATCAAAGATGGCAAAATAAGTGCCATTGGAAAATCAGGAAATCCAAATCTATGTGATGGAATAACACATGGTTTAGAAATTGGAGCAAATACTGAAATACTCTCAGCTGAGGGAAAAATCATCACAGCTGGTGGAATTGACACTCACATTCACTTTATAAGTCCAGGTCAAATTGATGAAGCACTAGCAAGTGGAGTAACAACAATGATTGGTGGAGGAACTGGTCCAAACACTGGAACAAATGCCACAACTTGTACACCAGGGGCTTGGAACATAGCAAAAATGATTCAAAGTGTGGATGATTTACCTTTAAACTTTGGATTTATGGGAAAAGGAAATAGTTCAAGCAAAGAAGCTTTAGAAGTTCAGATAAAAGCAGGAGCAATGGGGCTTAAACTTCACGAGGATTGGGGAAGTACTCCAAATGCCATAGATACTTGTTTAAGTATAGCAGATAAGTATGATGTACAAGTTGCCATTCATACAGATACACTAAATGAATCTGGTTTTGTGGAAACTACAGTTGGCTCTTTTAAAGATAGAACAATTCACACTTTCCATAGTGAAGGAGCTGGTGGTGGACATGCCCCTGATATTATTAAAGTAGCAGGTATGGCAAATGTACTTCCATCAAGTACAAATCCTACTTTACCATATACAAAAAACACAATAGAAGAACACCTTGATATGCTTATGGTTTGTCACCATTTAAGCCCAAAAATTCCAGAAGATGTGAGTTTTGCAGAATCAAGAATCAGAGGAAAAACAATAGCAGCTGAAGATGTATTACACGATATGGGTGCAATTTCAATCACAAGTTCAGATTCACAAGCAATGGGAAGAGTTGGTGAAGTTCTAATACGAACATGGCAAGTTGCAGACTCTATGAAACAACAAAGAGGAATCTTAGCTGGTGATGATGAAAAAAGTGATAACAATAGAATCAAAAGATATATCGCAAAATATACAATAAACCCAGCAATCGCCTCAGGAATAGATGAATATGTAGGAAGTGTAGAAGTTGGGAAAATAGCCGATTTAGTTTTATGGAATAGGGCATTTTTTGGAGTGAAACCAGAAATCATCATAAAAGGTGGATTTATAGCACTTGCTTTAATGGGAGATTCAAATGCTTCAATTCCAACACCAGAACCAAGTATGTATAGAAAAATGTTTGGAAGTCTTGGAAAGGCAGGTGCAAAAACAAGTGTAATCTTCACTTCAAAAGTAGCCCTTGAAGATGATTTGGATATAAAACTAGGAATCAGCAAATCAATGTTAGCAGTTAAAAACACAAGAAATATAGGTAAAAAAGATATGAAGTTAAATGACTTCATAGGAGATATAAAAGTAAATCCAGAAACTTACGATGTAACAGTAAATGGTGAACCAATTGAGTCAAACTATGTATCAGTAGTACCAATGGCTAAAAAATATTTTATGTTTTAGGAAGAAATTTTGACATTCAGCGTAATAAAAAAAGTAATAGAGATAAAAAAAGATATAGATTCAAACGATGAGGTTGAACTCTCTTGGTTTGATATGCAAAAACCAAACTTAACAGCAGTTAGTAAGAAAAATGTAAATTTAGTGGTTAAAGCTAAGTTTACACATCTGCATGAAAATGATGTTTTAGTTTGTGAAGATGGTTATGCTATAAAAGTAAAAAGAAGTGAAGATGAGATTTTTATTTTAGAGTTTAGTGATGCTTTATCATTTGCCAAAACTGCTTATGAAATAGGAAATAGACATCAACCAGTAATGATTGAAGAGTTTAAAATTATTGTTTTAGATGATATTTCAGTAAGTGATATTATCAAAGATTGTTATATAAACACAGCTATAAAAGTAGAAAAAACAAAAGGGTATTTTAAACCAAATGGTAAAGCACACCACTCACACTAATCTAAAAGCACTAAGCAGATTTTTACAAATACTAGATGGAACATTTCCTTCTGGTATATTTGTACACTCTTTTGGATTGGAGCCTCATATTATTAGACAAAATGTTAAAGATATAATAACTTTAAAAACATACTTAAAAAATGTAATTATCGACCAATACGCTAATATGGAGTTTATTTATATAAAAAAAGTTTATGATGCTTTAGAATCAAATAAACTACATTTAATTAAAAAAATGGATAATAATTATGGGTGCCATTTAACATATGAGTATACAAAATTATCTATTAATATAGGTATTAATTACTATACACAAATAAAAGCACATCCAACAAAGAAGATTGTACAAGAGTATTTTTCTTTGATTGAAAATAAAAAAGCAGTTGGAAATGAGATTATAGTTTTAAGTGCTTACGCCTTTGATTTAGGTATAAGGTTAGAAGATTTTATTGTAATGTGGACTAAAAAAAATCTTATAAATATATCAGCAACAACACTTAAAATATCAAGAATAAAACCCTCACAAATACAACAAATGTTGTTTGAGTTTGATGAGATTTTAGGAAATTTTGATTTTAAAAATATAGGGAATAAAATCACAAATTTTAATCCACTTTTTGAAGAGATTATATTCTCTCACAAAAATCTAGAACCAAAGATGTTCACAACATAATTTGATTATCTTTTTATCCTATTTCGGCGTTAAAAATTAACTCATTTACTAATAGTAAACTTCGTTAATTTCTGCCTTGAACTAGAATAAAAATCTTAATCGAGAATATTAAAAAAGGAGTAATGAATGGCATTAAAAATAGGAATAGCAGGACCAGTTGGAAGTGGAAAAACTTCTTTAATTGAAAGCTTAACAAATATTCTAAAAGATAAATACTCTTTAGGAATCGTAACAAATGACATATATACAACAGAAGATGCAAACTATCTAAAACAACACCTTGATTTAGATGAAAATAGAATCATAGGAGTTGAAACTGGTGGTTGTCCTCATACTGCAATTAGAGATGATATTTCTATGAATCAGCGAGCTGTGATTGAGCTTGAAGAAAAGTTCAATCCAGATATTGTTTTTGTGGAAAGTGGTGGAGATAATTTAAGTGCTACTTTTTCTTATGAATTGATAGATTATTATATGTATATTATCGATGTGGCTCAAGGTGCAGATATTCCTCGAAAAAAGGGTGCAGGATTGCTTTTCTCAGATTTACTTGTGGTAAATAAAATAGATTTAGCACCATATGTGGATGTGGATTTAGAGCTTATGAGAAGTGATGTATCAAACAATAGAAAAAATAAACCCTCAGTATTTATTTCAAGAAAAGATAAAGAGAGTTTAAATCAAGTAGTTTCGTGGATAGAAGCTTTAATATAATTATCTAAATATTAATTTTTTTCAACTAACTGTTGTTTGAAATTTTTTATATCGCTACTTGGATTTAAACCAAAATAATCAGAGTATTCTCTACTAAATTGAGAAACACTTTGATAACCCACATAATATGAAGCTCCAGTTACATCCATATTTTCAATAAGCATTAAGTTTTTTGCTTTTTGAAGACGCTGTTTTTTTATATATTGTAAGGGGCTTACTGCTGTTATTATTTTAAAATGTTTATGAAAAGATGAAACACTCATGTTTATATTATTAGCTATTTCTTCCATAGAAATATTTTCAAATAAATTTTCATTTATAAATGATATTGCTTGAGAAATTTTATAGGCATTTCCCTCTATATAAGCTAATTGTTTTAACTCCATATTATTATGCGAAATAAGTAATCTGTATAGAATCTCTTTAAGATATAAAGGTGTAAGTGCTGTAATATCATTAGCTGTTTTTAAAAGTGAAACTAATCGTGAAATTGGTTCAAATAAATCATTACTCATATCATAAGATGAAATTGCAAGTCTTGTCTCAATTGTTTTTTGAGGTTTTATTATAAAACATTCAACAGCCTCTAATATTTGCTCTATTGTAAAAGTAATTTGTAAAGACAAAAAAGGTTTATCTTCACAAGCTTCTGTTATTTGCCCAGAAATAGGCATAAAAGAAGAAGAGATAAGATATGATGAGGAATCATATCTTATTACCTTATTATCAATAAATACTATCTTTTCACCTTGAAGTATCACAAACAAAGCAGGTTCATAAATAACAGGCAATTTTTGAGTTATTTTTGAAGAATAAAAAACCTTCAAAGAAGGAATGATAGTATCATTTAAACCATCTTTAAAGTGTTGATTTTTTATAATAGATAATAACTCTTGATTGCTCATCTTATAAATTCATTCCCCCAGAAATTTCTATTCTTTGTCCATTTATCCAGTTACAATTTTGTGATGCTAAAGCTGCAACTGCTGCACCAATATCATTAGGCATTCCAGCTCTACCTAATGCAGTTTTTGAAGCAATAAAATGATTCATATTTTCATTGTCTCTAACAGCTCCGCCACCAAAATCTGTCTCTATTGCACCAGGAGCGATTGTGTTTACAGTAATATTTCTTTTCCCTAATTCTAGGGCAAAATATCTACTCATAACTTCAACAGCTCCTTTCATCATTGAATAAGCACTAAATCCTTCTAAAGAAAATCTTGTTAATCCCGTAGAAACATTTATAATTTTACCACCATCATTGATATTTGACAATAACTTTTGTGTTAAAAAATACGGTGATTTTATGTGAATATTTACTAATTCATCAAATTGAGCCATTGTTGTATCAGTTATACTTTGATATATACCTATTCCTGCATTATTTATAAGTAAATCTATTTTATTTGTTTGCCAAGTTGATTCTAATTGTTTTTTTAAATTATCTACAAAGTTGTCTAAGGTATCACTTTTAGATGTATCCAATTGCAATGTTATTGCATCTTGACCTAAAGTTTTGATTTCCTGTGCAACTTTGTTTGCTTCTTCTTGAGAACTTTTGTAAGTTAAAATGATGTTGTAACCAGTTTTTGCTAATTCAATAGCCATATTTTTGCCTAAACCTCTACTACTTCCTGTTACTAATGCTATTTTCATAATTAAACTCCTATAATATTTCTCTAATTATAAGGAGTTATTTGTATAAAGTAGTAGATAAATTCTCTTAAATATTTGCCTATTTCTCTTTATTCTGTTAAATCTTTGATTTTTGATTCAAGTGATTTTATAACATCTGTTAAGTCATTGATTTTCTTCATTTTTTCATCATTTGTTTTCATCAAAAGGCCTAACTCTTTTTTTGTAGCAATTACTTCATCATTGGCTTCTCTATATTTTTCTGCAAGTTGATTTTTTTCTTGTTTTATCATTGCAAGGGTTCTTGCATACTCTTCGGCTTCTTTAGCCTTTACAGTCATTGTTCCATAATATTTTTCATCTACATTATGCATTTGCATTTCATAATGGTCTAACTGTCTTTGCCTATTTAAAGTTTTTTCTTTTTGCTCTTCTAATTCTTCTTGAAGTCTTGGCAGATATGATTCTAGCTGTTTAACTCTTTCTGTTAGTTCTGTAATTACTTTTTTGTATGTATATTCTTTTTTATTAAACTCTTGAAGGGTTTTTATAACTTTCTTTTGGAATTCTCTTTTTTCATTATTCTCTTGAGTTGTTGAAAAACCAATAGTTATATATTCGTCTTCACTATGGGTAGATTCTAGTTTAAAAACAGTATTTTTTAGATAAAAACTCTCTTTATCTTTTGCAATAAATTTAGTATTTCCCGTCCAAATTTTTCCATTTTTTAATATTCTCCAAGTATCTTCAATCGATTCTTTAGGAACATCTGGATGAATTAATTCATTAAAATTTATATTTTTTATCTCTTCAAGACTATATTTTGAAGTTTCCAATAAACTCTTATTGGCAAAAGAGATATTTCCATTTTCATCCATTTTATAAATTAAAGCTACACTATCAACTGCATCCAAATATTTTTGAAGCTCATTTTGTTTATTTTGAAGTTGAGTTTCAAAAAAGGTTTTTTCACAAACTTCTGTTATTTTTTTTACTAAAATAATAGTATCAATTGGTTTCATAATATAATTGCTTACGTTTAACTCAATTGCTTTTAATAAATTTTCAGATTCACCCCTAGCTGTTGTAAAAATCAAAGGAATAATAGAATCAAACTCTCTAATTTTTTCTAACATTTCAAGGCCATTCATAATTGGCATATTAATATCAGAGATAATTAAATCAATTTTTTCACCTGTAATTCTTGATTTCTCATATTTTTCTAATCCATCAAGACCATTTGAAGCTAAAACTACTTCTTTAAAAAGTTTACTTAAAAGTTTTGCTAGTTTTTCTCTAGCAAGTTCTTCATCTTCAACAAAGAGTACTCTTAAGTTTTTTAAAAAATCAGGTGTTAACATTTTTTACCTTTTATTCGTAAGGAGTTATAGATGGTGGAAACTCTTCAAAAGCTTTTTTTATAGAGTTTATAATTGAATTTTTGTATTTATAATTTTGCATTGGATTTGAAAATTGTAAATAATCAACAGCTCCTTGTTGAGTTTTCTCTTTTTTATAAACAAAAACTACTTTTTTACCAAGTTTTACACTATTTTCATAAAGAGTTCTTGCATAATCATTTATGTATGGAAACTCTTTTTCTTTGATTTTATCTCCCCAACAGAAAAATACAAATTTACCACTTGGGATTAAATTTGCAGCATCTAAATACATTATATCTCTGTCAAATTGCGTTGTTTGAAATGAGTTGTAACTCTCTAAATCACTGTTGAATTTTTCTAGTAAAACAGGAATATCAATACTTTTTTCTATTAAATTAAATAGATTTCTAATCTCTACAATTTTCCCTGCACAATGTTCTCTCATAGCTTGTTTGAAAACTGTAATATATCCTTCACCTTTTAATTCAATCATTCTTCCATAATCTTCAAAATCTTGCTCTAATAAATATTTATTTGAATCAAATCCAACAGGAGTTACCATTGGACTATATAAAAATACTGTTCCGATTATATTTTTTTTTCTATCTTTTGCTGTTTTTATTTTTTCTTTTAACTCTTTTACTGTTATCTCTTCATTTTCTGCATTAAAATACATATAACTTTCAGTTAAAAAAATCTCTTCATATTTAGTTTCAATTGTTCCAAAATATTGCATTAAAATCCCTTGTTAATTATTAAGTATATATTATCAAATATTACTAAATACCTTGCTTATTTTAAGCTTTAAAGTTAATTGACAAATAATTATAAAAAATGCTATTATAGTGTATATACACTATTGAGGCTAAAAAATGATTATTCAAAAAAGAAGAACATCGTGTTATTGCATAAATTCAAGGCGACTATCAAATCTAATCACAAATAAATATGATAAACATTTACAAGAGATAAATTTAACAGTTAATCAATACTCTTTACTTGTGAATATTAATCAATTAGAAATTTGTAGTGTTAGTGATTTGGCAATTTATGTAGGACTTGAACGAACAACATTAGTACGAACTTTAAAACCTCTTTTTGATAAAAAATTAATTGAAGATATTTCTGAAACTAATCAAAGAAATAGACAAATTAAAATTACACAAAAAGGGAAAGAAGTTTTAGAAAAAGGAAAACCTCTTTGGAAACAAGCACAAAAAGAGATAGAAGACAAAATAGGAAAAGATAATATTTTGATTTTATCTGAAATCTTTTCAAAATTAATCGATTAAATTATAGGAGTATTCTTTGTCAAATTATTCAAAAAACTCTGTTTGGGCATTGATAATTATTTCAGCAATTATTTTTGCAATTACAATGGGTGTAAGGCAATCTTTAGGGCTTTTTATTGCACCAATAAATTCTTCTTTGGGACTAGATATTGTTTCTATTAGTTTTGCTTTAGCTGTTGGACAATTTATGTGGGGATTAGCTCAACCTATATTTGGAGCAATTGCAGATAAAAAAGGTTCTTTAGGAGTCTTGATTATTAGTGCTCTTATGATGTTTATAGGACTTGTTTTAACACCTTTTGTAAAAACTGATTGGGGTTTAGTTTTAACCCTTGGAATATTAAGTGCAGCAGGAGCAGGAGGTGGTAGTTTTTCTATATTAATTGGAGCAACCGCAAAACAAATGCCCGCAGAAAAACGAGCATTTGCAGGTGGTTTTATAAATGCAGGTGGTTCTTTTGGACAATTTGTTTTTGCTCCATTAGTTCAATCAATTATAAATGGTTTTGGTTGGATATATGCAATGTTTACATTAGCAATTACAACACTTTTTACAATACCTTTAGCCTATTTATTAGGATCTAAGAAAGAGAAAAAAGTAATAGAAGAAAATAAATCAATAGTAGATGAAATAAAACTAAAACAACAAATTTTTGAAGCCTTTAAAAATAAAAATTATCTATATTTACATGCAGGATTTTTTACTTGTGGTTTCCATATTGCATTTTTAATAACTCATTTACCTGGTGAAGTTGCAATGTGTGGACATTCTGCAAATGTATCTGCAACTGCTTTAGCACTTATTGGTTTTTTCAATATTTTTGGAAGTTTATATGCTGGATATTTGGGTTCAAAATATAAAATGAAATACATCTTAGCAATTTTATACGCAAGTAGAGCATTAATGATATTTATTTATTTAATTTCTCCAAAAACAGAATTGAATTTTTATATATTCTCAGCATTTTTAGGTCTTACTTGGTTAGCAACTGTTCCACCAACTGCTGGACTTGTAGGAAAATTCTTTGGTACAAAATATTTAGCAACACTTTTTGGTTTAACTCTTTTAACTCATCAAATCGGAGGATTTCTTGGCGCGTGGATGGGTGGATTATTTATTAAATATACGGGTGATTATTCTTCAATGTGGTATTTAGATATATTATTAGCCTTGTTAGCTGCAGTAGTTAATTTATTAATAGAAGAAAAAGATTTAAAAAAGGTATAAAATTTATTTTATACCTTTTTTACCCTATTTTTTTTCAACCACTCTTCTTGTAGTTCTTTACTTTTTTTATTGTCAGCTCGTTTACTTATAAATCTTGATTTTACATAAGTTGTTGAGTCATCATTTTCATTGTAAGTATATGTTAGATTTAAATCAGCTAATTGTATGGCATTTTTAGCTCTTGTAGCTGCTACATAATAGATATTTAGCTCTTCATTTACTCTTAGATATGAGAGTTTATTTTTTGTATTTACTATTTCTTTTTTTGAGATAAAATCATCAGCCATGATAACTTGCTCATACTCCAAACCCTTTGATTTATGGGTAGTTGTAAAGATAATATCAGCATCTTTTTTATCTGTAACTAAAAACTCTTTTATTTTTTTATTAATCTCAAAAATATTATCACCGTAAGTATTTATGAACTTAATAATATTTAGATAATCTTGATTTTTTGTATCTTTTGCAAACTGTTCAAGTTCACTAATTGTCTCAAAATCTTTAATTTCATCAATTGTGATTTTGTCATTTTTTTTCTGTTTTAGATAAAAAATAGAATAAACAGTTTGGTTCATAAAAGAATAAGAGTTATAACCACCTTCAAAATAGACTTTCTTTTTATCGTGGATAAAATAGACTAATTGTTGAATCAAACCAAAAGTACTTCGTGCAATCACGCAAAATTGTTTTGAAAAATCTATATGATTTTTCCCAATCAAAGTGGTTTTCTCTAATCCTGAAATTTTAAGAGGTTTTGAGGAATTTATTGCATATAAACTATTTAGATTATTTTGTAAAACTTTGGCAAAGTTATCTCCAAATCTAAAACTTTGGGTTAAATCATAAGAGGGTAAATCTATCTTATTTAAGGCATTTGTTGCAAATCTAAAAGTATAAATTTGTTGAAACGAATCTCCAACATAAATTCGTCTGCAACTTTGATTTTCTACAATTCCAATCATTACATCAGAAATATCCTGAGCTTCATCCACCAAAATCAAATCATAAGGCAGATTTGCTGATACTTTTTTATTTAGATAAAACATCTTTAGATAAAAATCGTGGGTTGCATCTATGATTTTATTTTTCATGGCACTCAAAATTGTTTTTAGATGCTCGATTACTCTTTTTTCATTTTTGTTTATCAGTTCAAGTATTTTTGCACCTAGTTCTGATTGTTTTTTATAAGACTCAATTAGTTTTGAATCAAGAGCAATTAGTGATGAGTTACAATAAAAATTTACTAAATCTTTTATCAAAGCTATATATTCAGGAATAGGGTAATAGGCTTTTTGATTAATTGTGAGTTCATGTTTAATCAAAAGATTTTCTATAATTTGATTTTTTAAATCATGGGCAAGATTGTAGTTGTAAGCTTCAATTTTATTATAAGCAAGGGAGTGAATAGTGCTTATATGCATTGATGGTAAGTTGTACTCTTTTAATTTATCTTGTAGTGAAGTTTGTAAAGATTTGTTATATGCTAGATATAAAATCTTTAAATGGGAATTTTTTTTCGCATACTCTAAAAGAGTTGTTGTTTTTCCACTTCCAGCAACAGCGTTGATTTTAAATGAGAGTTTATCACTATTGATTATCTCTTCTTGCTCTTTTGTTAATATCATCTTGGAATTGTAGCATTACAGACTAAATTATCGATAAAGAGAAAAGATTATTTTACTCACACTCCTCAGATTATGGGCAAAAAATAGATATATTTTTATGATAGAATAGAAATAATTAAAATAGGGGGAGGAGTATATTATGAGTATAAGAAATAAAATTATTGGGGCATTTTTAATACTACTAATGTTATCAATATCATCAAGTGTATATGTTTCATATAACATATCTAATATTGAGTCAAATGTAAAAGAGTTATCAGATAAAAACTTTTCTGGAATTACATTTTTACTTGAAGCAGATAGAGACTCTTATCAATCAAATGTAGCTTTGATTCAGATTATGAATTTAGATGATAGTGAAAAAATAAATAAGTTAATTGACAAAGGTGTTAATGATAATTTACTACAAATTTCTCAAAGATATGAAAAATTTAAAGCAAGATTAGCAAGCAAATTATCAGCTAATAAAGATAAATTTAATGAGTTTGAGAAAAATTATGCCTTAACAAAAGAGAATAGTGAAAAGATTTTAACTTTAGTTAAAAATAAAAATGTTGCTGAGGCAAAAAGCTTTTATTTTACTACTTATCTAAAAGATTATGAATCAATGAGGGAGTTAATTAATTATTTTACAGATGAAACTTATAAAGTTATTGATACTAATAAAAAAGATACAAGTGATTTAATTGAATCTTCTTTAGCTATATTTTTGGTAATTTCAATATTAACAATTTTAGTAACAATTTTATTCTCATATTTACTTGGAAAAAATATTAATAGCTCGATTAAAAAATTTCAAGATGGCCTTTTAGGTTTCTTTGACTTCTTAAATAAACAAACAAAAAATGTTTCATTACTTGATACAAGTTCTAATGATGAAATTAGTAAAATTTCTGAAGTTGTAAACACAAATATTGAAAAAACAAGAAAATTGATAGTTCAAGATGAACAATTAATTGCTGATGTTAAAAAAGTTGTTGAAGTTGTAAAAACTGGTAATTTAAGTACAAAGGTAAATGCAAACACTGAAAATGAATCCCTTGAAGAGTTAAAAATAATCTTTAATGAGATGCTAAATGTAGTGGCTCAAAAAGTTTCAACTGATATAAATAAAATAGAAGTAGCATTAACTCAATTTCAACAGTTGAATTTTGCATATAGAATTCCTGATGCAACTGGACAAACTGCAATAGGTTTAAATGCATTAGCAAAAGTTATTAGTGATATGTTGGTATTAAATAAAACAAATGGATTATCTTTACAAGATAGTGCAAATTATTTATTATCAAATGTTGATAAATTGAGTCGAGCTTCAACTCAAGCAGCAGCAAGTATTGAAGAGACAGCTGCAGCATTAGAAGAAATCACTGGTAATATGTCAAATAATACAAATAATGTAATACAAATGGTTTCTTATGCAAATGAACTTACAAATTCAGCTAATGAAGGGCAAAAATTAGCAAGTGAAACTACGGTTTCAATGGATGAAATAAATAATCAAGTAAGTGCTATTAATGAAGCAATTTCTGTAATCGACCAAATTGCTTTCCAAACAAATATTCTTTCTTTAAATGCAGCTGTTGAAGCAGCAACAGCAGGAGAAGCAGGAAAAGGATTTGCAGTTGTTGCAGCAGAAGTGCGAAATCTTGCAAGTAGAAGTGCAGAAGCAGCAAAAGAGATAAAAACATTAGTTGAAAATGCGACAAGCAAAGCAAATAATGGTAAAAATATAGCTGATAAAATGATTTCAGGTTATGGTGGATTAACTGAAAATATCACTAAAACAATGCAATTAATAAAAGGTGTTGAAGTTGCCATTAGAGAACAACAACAAGGAATAGAGCAAATCAATAATGCTATTAATTCCCTTGATCAACAAACTCAAGCAAATGCTATGGTTGCTACTCAAACAAAAGATATTGCTGATCAAACACAAAGCATCGCTTTAACAATTGTTGCAGATGCTGATGAAAAAGAGTTTGAAGGTAAAAATGACGTTAAAGCAAAAAGTGTAAGCCATCAAAAAACAGTTGAAGTAAAACAAACTACAACTCCAAAAGTACAGACTAAAAAAATTGAATCACATTCTCCAGTAAAAACAGAAGTTAAAAAAACTGTAATAGCTAATACGAAAGATAATGATGAATGGGAGAGTTTTTAAACTCTTCTTTCATTTTTAATGAATCTTTATTTTTTAAAATTCAAATTATTATATAAAAAAGATGTATAATTCCGCAATTAAAAATTTAGGAAATCAAATGAAAAAGATAGTTTTAGGTTTGATAGTTTTAGTTGTTCTAATTATAGCTGTATTTTTTATTCAGTCATCTAATACAGAAACATTTGTAACAGGAGAAAAATTAATAAATCCTGCAACTTCTGAAACATCAACAACATCTTCAAGTTCGACAACAGAAGAGACATCAACTCCTACAAGTTCTACATCTTCAAATACAAAATCGAAATTTGAAATTTTACAAGAATCTGCATCAAAAGGTAATGCAAAAGCTCAAAATGAATTAGGTAATATGTACGCAAATGGTTCTGCGCCTCTTCAATCTGATAATGAAGCTTTGAAATGGTTTGAAAAGTCTGCAAATCAAGGATATTCAGAAGCTCAATATAATTTAGGAACAATGTATCAAAATGCAATTGGTGTAGACCAAGATTTCAAAAAAGCAGTTAAATATTATAAATTAGCTGCAGCTCAAGGTCACTCAGGAGCAAAAGAAAATCTTGAAGCATTATGTGAAGAAGATTCAACTCTTTGTAAATAATTTTATAGGAAAAGCTATGCTTTTCCTTATCTTGTAAAATATAATTCCCCCTCAAATCAAAATTAAATTTCTAAAAATCTCTTGACATTATTAAAAAATAGTTATACTATTTTATAAATGACTGACAGTCATTCATTTATGAAAAGGTATTTTTATGGCAAGAATAGTAGATAAAGACGAAAAAAGATGTGATATAGCACTAGCTTCAATTGGCCTTTTTTGCGAAAAAGGAATTCAACAAACAAGTATTGACCAAATAGCAAAAAGTGCAGGAGTTGCAAAAGGAACTATTTATCTTTATTTTAAAAATAAAGAAGAGATAGTTTTTACTATTTGGGATATTTTAACTCAACAACATGAAGAAAATTTTTATAAACGAATTAATCAAAATATGAGTTCAAAAGAAATAATCTTAGAATATTATAATTTTAGTGAATGTCAAGAAGGCTTTGATAAAGAACAAACACTTATTCTTTTTCAACACTTTGTAAGTTCAATGCTTATTGATAAAACTTCACTTTACACAGCTTATTTTGAGAGTTTTTTCCAAAAAGATTATGACTTTATTACTAAGTATTTGTATGAGGGGATAGAAAAAGGTGAATTTGTTATTGATGATGTTGAACTGTTAGCAAATAGCATTATTATGCTTTTAAAAGGCGCATTAATTAAAGCAAAAGCATCAAATATGGGTTTTGATGAAGCTCAACAAATGCTAACTAAACATATAACTTATTTATTAAATCAATGCACAAGGAAAATATTATGAAGAAATTTTTATTTTTATCTCTTTTCCCACTTTTTGCATTTTCAGGAAATTTAGAACAAATATTAAATTTTGCAGAACAAAATAAACAAGTTGAAGCATCAAGATATAGTTTAGAAGCTTCAAAAGAGAAAGAGTATGCAACTAAAAGTTCATATATGCCAAGTATATCTTTAGGAGCGAATCAAACTTTTAATCAAGAGAGTAATGCTTTTACTCCTGAAAAAAGTACAACAGGTTCTGCAACACTATCATTTACCATTTATGATGGAGGAAAAAGAGAAGCATCTTTTGAACAACAACAAGCCCTTGTAAAATCTGCAACTTTTGCTTTAGCTTCTGTTCAAAATAATGTTTCATTGGATGTTATTTATTATTACTACAATTATTTAAGCACTTTAGCAAACAAAGAATCAACTCTTAAAAAAATGGAACAACTTGAAGCTGAACGTTATCGTTTAGAAAAGTTTTTATCAGTTGGTGCCATTACAGCTGATGAATTACAAAAAATTGTCTCTTCAATTGAACAAACAAAAGTTGATTTATTAACTTTAGATAACACACTAAACAATATTTCTAATACTTTGGAGTATCTAACTGGGCAAGAAGTAGTTGTGGAAAAAGGTTCAACTATAGTTTATAAAGATGTTAATACTTCTGAAGAGAGTAAACGTTTAGATATATTAGCTCTTGAAGAGAGTTTAAAAAGCACTAAATCAGAAATAGAAATTGCAAAAGCACCAAATAAACCAACATTAGTTTTACAAAATACTTATTCAAAATATGACTTTGATTATCCCACACAAGTGGATAGTTTAGAGCAACAAAATAGTGTTCAACTAGCAATGGAATGGAAAATTTTTGATTTTGCTTCTACTTCTTCAAATGCACAAGCTGCTTACTTAAACTATTTAGCTAAAAATAGTGAGTTAGCTTATACAAAATATAAAGCAAAAGCTAGTTTCAAAAATGCTCAAAATAGCTACAAAACTTCATTAGCTAAAATTGAAGCAGCAAAATCAAAACTTCAAGCTTCTGAAATGACTTATGAATTAGTTAAAAAGAAATTCCAACAAGGTATTGTAAATAATGTTACTTATCTTGATGCACTAAGTGATAAATTTAATTCAAATTCACAATTACAAACTGCTCTAAATGAAGTTGAGTACCAAAAAGCTGTACTACTTTATGAAATGGGTGAAAATATTAAAGGAGCTATTCAATGAAAAAAATATTTATAATTATACTATTTATGTTAAACGCCTTGTTTGCAGAAGAGATTTATGCAACATTTGATGTTATTAGTGAAAAAGAGTCTCAACTTGGACTTTCTGTTTCTGGAATTGTTTCAACATTAAATGTTAATGTTGGAGATAAGGTAAAAAAGGGAGATTTACTTCTTTCTTTAAATAATACTCAAGAAAAAAATGAATATGAAACTGCAAGAAAAAATGCAGAACACTCATCTAAAATTTACGAGAGATACGCAAAAATATCTGATGTAATAGACAAAGAAAAAATGGAAAATTATCTTTATGATAGAGATATTTCACAACTAAATGCACAAAATAAAGAGATAGTTTTGAAAAAAACTGAACTAAGAGCACCTTATGATTTAGTTGTTACTAAAAAAAATATAGATTTAGGTGCAATAGTATTAGCTTCACAAACAAATCTTTTAGATGTTATTGCTTTAGATGATGTGAAACTGGTATTGAAATTAGATGAAAAATATTGGCAAAAAGTAAAAGTTGGACAAACATTTATTTATAAAGTTGATGGAAGTGATAAAAATTATGAAGGTATTATTTCAAAAATTTATCCAGTAGTTTTAAAAGAAACACGTCAAATGGAAGCTGAAGTTAAAGCTAAAAATCTTATGCCAGGCCTTTTTGGTAACGGCACAATAAAAGTTGAATAAATCATGTATAAATTAGCTATAAATCGCCCAATTACAACATTAATGGGCGTATTAACATTTATTGTATTTGGATTAATGTCATATAACTCAATGCCTACAAATCTTTTTCCAAATGTTGATTTTCCAGTTGTTACAGTACAAACAACTTACAATGGAGCAGATCCCTCAACAGTTGAAACAAAAGTTACAGATAAAATTGAAGAGGCTGTTTCAGGTGTTGATGGAATTGATAAACTTATGTCAACAAGTTATGAGGGTTTTAGTGTTGTAACTATTCAATTTGAACTTACAAAAAATTTAGATGAAGCAACAAATGATGTTAGAGATAAAATAGGTGCAATAAATTTACCCTCAGAAGTTGAAAAACCAGTTGTTAAAAAATTAGGAGCTTCAGGCGCTGTTATAAGTCTTTTTATCGCCTCAGAAGGAAATGATACAACATCTTTAATGAGACTTGCAGATGAAAAACTAAAACCTCAATTACAAAGAATAAAAGGTGTTGGAGAAGTTAATATTTTGGGTTATCAAGATAGAGAAATTCGTATTTTTATAGACCCATTTTTACTAAATAAATATAATCTAACATCAGCAGATGTAAGTAACATTATTCAAAAACAAAATGTAAAAAAAGGTGTTGGAAAACTTATTAATAAAGATCAAGAGATTATTATAAAAGCTCAAGGTGATGCTCAAGATATTGAAGAAGTTGGTAATCTTTTAGTTAAATCAGGTGTTAGATTAAAAGATATTGCAACTATAAAAGATGGATTAAGTGATGCCAAAAGTTTCTCTTCTTTAAATGGACAACAAGGTGTTACTTTAGAAGTAAAAAAAATAGCTGGTGAAAATGTATTAAATATCATAAATGAAGTAAAAAAAGTACTTCCAAAACTTCAAATACTTGCAGGTGAAAAAACTGAAATAAAAATCTTACAAGATCAATCTGAAAAAATCATGGTAAATATTGATAATGTACAATTTGACCTTATTTTTGGAGCATTTCTGGCTATGATCATAGTATTTATTTTTTTGCGAAATGTTACTGCAACCATTGTTTCAGCTTTAGCAATTCCAACTTCTGTTATTGGAACTTTTGCTATTATTAACTATTTAGGATATGACTTAAATCGTTTAACTTTAATTGGACTTACTCTTGCAATTGGTATATTTATTGATGATGCTATTGTTGTTATTGAAAATATAATGAAAAAAATGGAAGAGGGAAAGTCTGCGTTTCAAGCCTCTTTTGAAGGTGTAAAAGAGGTTGCCTTTTCAATTCTTGCCATTTCATCAGTATTATTAGCAGTATTCGTACCAGTAGCTTTTATGGATGGAATTGTAGGAATGTTTTTTAACTCATTTGCAATGACCGTTGCTTCTGGTATTGTAATTTCTTATTTAGTTGCAATTATGTTTATTCCAAGTATCTCAGCTCGTGTTTTAAATTCAAAAGAGAGCCGTTTTTATTATGCAACAGAACCAATTTTAAAAGCAATTGATAAAGGATATATTTGGATATTAAAACCTTTAATTAAATATAAAACTTTAACAATTATTGTTACAGTTACTCTTTTAGTTGCTTCAACTACTCTAAAAGTTGGTATGTCGTTTTTACCAATGCAAGATAATGCAGAGTTTCAGATTAGTATAAAAGCACCTGTAGGAATTAACTTAGAATCTATGAAAAAAGTTATAACTCCTTTAGATGATATGTTAAAAGAAGATAAAGATATTTTATATTCTGTTTCATCAATTGGATATAACTCAGCGCAAGAGTTGCATAAAGGAAGAATTTACGTAAAACTTAAAACTTTAGGTGAAAGAAAAAAGACTCAAGAGGAGATAATTCAATATTATAGAGATAAACTCACATCAATTCAAGGCATGGTTATATCTGTTGAAAAAGTTGATGATTTTGACACAGGAGAAACAACAGCACCTGTTCAAGTTGTAATTACAGGTGATAAACTAGAAGAGTTAGATGTTGCATCAACAAAATTAATGGCAATATTAAAAGAGACTTCGGGAATTGTTGATGTTGATAGGGATTTTGAAAATGGAAAACCTGAAATTAAAATTGGTATATTAAGAGAAAATGCCCAAAGAGTTGGAGTAAGTGTTGAAGAGATTGCTTCAATTTTAGGCTCAGCATATTCAAGTGATAGTGCAGTTTCTTATTATGAAGATAATGGAAGACAATTTGATATAACAGTACGATTAAAAGATGATTTTAGGTCTTCATTGGATGATTTAAAAAAATTACAAGTTAGAAATTCATCAGGTCAATTTGTTGCCCTTGAAGGCTTAATTGAGATAAAAGAGAGTTTAGGAAATGCTTCAATCAACAGATTTGATAGGGAGAGAAAAGTTTTAATAACTGCAAATATTTTTAATACTTCCCTTGATAAAATTGTGGCAGTAATTAATGAAAAAATGCCCCAGATTCTTCCAAAAGGATATAACTATCGTTTCACAGGTGATGTTGAAAATATGGAAGATACAAATAAAGCTTTTGGTGCAGCTGTTCTTTTAGCTGTTATTTTGATTTATCTAATATTAGCAGCTTTATATGAATCACTAATACAACCATTTATTATAATGATTTCAATGCCCTTATCTTTTACAGGTGTTATGGTTGCTTTATATTTAAGTGGAAACTCTTTTAGTTTATTTGTAATGATTGGAATAATTCTGCTTTTAGGAATGGTTGGAAAAAATGCCATTTTAGTGGTTGACTTTGCAAATCGAGCTATTAAAGATGGAAAAAGTATTGATGATGCTCTTTTAGAAGCAGGAGAAAAAAGATTAAGACCTATTTTAATGACAACATTTGCTATGATAGGAGCTATGATTCCTTTAGCTTTTGGAAATGGTGCAGGACATGAAAGTAATGCTCCAATGGCTTTGGCTATTATTGGAGGACTTATTAGTTCAACTATTTTAACACTTTTAGTTGTTCCTGCTATTTATAAATTTATGTATCCATTTGATGCATGGCTTAGAAAATGGTATGAAAAAGGATTAGTAAAGTAGTGTACCAGAAATAAAGGAGATATATCTCCTTTATTCTTATTTAGAAATTTAAATAATATCTAAGGCTTGTTCATTAAACCTATAAGTTTTATGTTGAATTTTTACCAAAATATTCTTTTCTGATAACTCTTTAAAAAGTTTTATAAGAGTTGGTTTTGAAATTGCAAAAATATCCATAATATCTGAATATGAAGCTGAAAAAGTATTTTCATTATTTAGATTATTTATTATGTATTTGATTATTGCAACTTGTTTTCCATCTGTTATTGCAGAAATAGTTTTTATTACATTATTGTTTTTTTGAAGCTCTTTTTGTTGAACTATAGGAAGTAAAATATCATGTAAAGAGTCTAGCAATTCTTTTATATTTACAGGTTTTATTATATAGTTTTCTACTTTTAATTTTATGGCATCAAGTAGATATTGTGTGTCAGTATGGGCTGTTGTTAATATAGTTGGAATATTTATATTTTTATTTTTTATATGTTTTAGAAAATCAATTCCATTTTCATCTTTTAGCAAAATATCACAAATAATAACATCAACTTTTTTATTTAATAAAATATTCATAGCTTCTAGTGAAGTTTTTACAGCATAAATCTCATTTACAAAATCCACTAAAATATCTTTTGTATGTTTTAATAAATCAACATCATCTTCAATATATAAAATATTGAAATTTTGAAGTATTGTTAAATCTCTACTATCCATTTGTACTCTTTTTATTTTTATCATCTAAAGGTATTTTTATTGTAAATAGTGAACAATTAAAAACCTTTTTTTTCATCTTATGAACTAAATTTTTACTAGATATTTCACCATTCATATGTTTTTCAATTATCTCTTTTGACATATAAAGTCCAATTCCAGTTCCTGCACTTTTGTATTTTGTTGTGTAATAAGGTTCAAAAATCTTTGGTAAAACATTTTGTGGAATTCCTCCCCCATTATCAATTATGTTAATCACAAGATGATTTTGGAATGTATGTACAATTATTTTAATAATTCTATCATTTTTGTCAACATTAGAACATAAAGCATCTTTTGAATTTGAAATTATATTCAAAAATACATGGGAAAGTTCATTATAATAACTGTTAATTTTTACATCTTTTCTAATAAGTAATTTAACTTCTATATTTTTTTGAATCAATAAATATTTTGATAGTTCTATAGAGTGTTCAATACATTTTTTTATACTAAATTCTCTTTTGATTTTATCTGGTGAGAAAAAATTTCTAAAATCATGAAGTGTAGTTGACATATTATAAGCCAAAAGTAGAGCATCATTTACTTTTTCTTCAACAAATTCAGGAGTTAATTTATTTAAAGACATTTTTGTTTGAAAGCTTTGAATAATCATTGTAATTGCACCAAGAGGTTGTCTCCATTGATGGGCAATATTATTTAACATTTCTCCTAAACTTGCAAGTTTTGCTTGTTGGAACATAAGAATATCTTTTTTCCTATTTTGTGAAACTTCTTTTGAAATTCTTATTTCAAGATAGTTGTTTAACTCTTGAAGTTCTTTAGTTTTTTCTTGCACTTTTTGCTCTAGTGAGTTGTGCAATTTTCTAAAATTATTGATAACTAACAAAGATAAAATAATAGAGAATAAAAATACAATCAAAATAAATATTATAGAAAAAATCATAATGATATTAAAAATTTTATCTGTATTTCTTTTTTCGTTAATAGCTATTGATAAATCATAGTTAACCAAACTTGTAAGATAGATAGAAATAGCATTTATTTCAAGCTCTACATTACTAAAATATGAATATTCATTAATTTCTTTCATATTATTAAGTTCTTCTTTTATAGTAGATATTTTTTTATCTATATTTTGCATTATTGAACTTTTTAAATCGTCATTTTCATTATAATTCTCTTCTTTTATAATAAAATCTTCAATAAAAGTTGTCAAAAATTCTTTATTTTCAACGGCAATTTCTTTTTTATATAAAGTCCAATTTTTATCTATTATTTCTTTAGCTAATTGTAAAACTTCAGCTGCTTGAGAATAGTTAATCTGCTTATTTTCGAAATCTTCTAGAGTATCGTGTATATTTACTTTGTAAGAATCTTTTATTTGTTCAAGTTGCATTAAACTTTTTGTTTTTTTATCAAATAAAATATCAAAATTATGTTTAATTGTAAAAATCGATATTTGAGATAAAACAATAATACTAATCATTCCACCTGCAATTATAAAAACTAAAAAAGATGTTTTATAATTTAAGTTTAAACTATCAAAATATGATAATAAAGAGTTGAATTTATTTTTCATATTTTATCTCTACAAATTGATTATTTTTATATTCAAAAAGAAAAACTTTATTTAAAAGTTGAAAATCTTTGTACTCTAAAGGTATACCGTCTAATAAATCATTTGGAGTTTTTTTTAGCATATCAATTAGTTTTTCCCTTGTAATTTCACCTTTAATTCTAGAAATTGCATTTACTAAAACTTTTGAAGATAAAAAAGCTTCAAGGGATAAAAAACCAAAAGATTCATTTGGAAAATAATTATGCATTAGTTCTTGATACTCTTTAACAGCAGGAATAGAAATATCTGTATAATTTGGAACTACTTGTGAAAAAATTAGATTTTCACTATTTGAACCTAAAGTTTCAAGCTCTTTTACCATTGAATTTGCATCCCCAAAAGAGATAGTACAAAATATTACATCTTTTAGATTTTCTTTTACTTTTTTTATAAATAATGAGTTCGTTTTATACGCTCCGATAATAAAAATAACTTCAGGTTTTGCATCTTTTATTTCATTAAAAGCATGAGTTATAGATAAGGTATTTCTTCTATAAGAACCTTCTGCTACAAGTTCTAAATTTTTTGTTTTTAGAATATTTCTTAAAGAGATATAACCTTCTTCTCCATACTCATCATTTTGATAAAAAACTGCAACTTTATTTAGTTTTTTTCCAATATCTAGATAATTAATCATATCTTCAATCTCTTGAGCATAAGAACTTCTAAAATTTATAAACTCTTGATTTTTATTGTTTCTTAAAAAAGAGGCTCCTGAAAATGCTGAAAAGAGTGGAACATTTTCATCATATACAATAGGTAAAATCCTTTTTACAGTAGGAGTTCCCACATAACCAAAAAGAGTAAAAACTTCATCTTTAAAAATTAATTTTTTTGTATTTTCAAGGGTGAGTTCTGGTTCATATTTATCATCATAAACCAAAAACTTTAATCTTTTGTTTTTTATTAAATTATTATCATTTGCATATTCAAAGTAAGCATTTACACCATTTGATACAGATGTTCCCCAAGATTTTATACTACCTGTAAGTGGAAGTGATGAACCAATTAATAAAGTATTTTCGTTAAAAACTTTATTTTTAGTATAGATGTAACAAACAATAAATATAATCATTAAAAGCAATAATTTTTTTGACATAACAAAGTGTACAAAAATATGACAAAAAAAGATTTGAAATTACTTTTATTTGTACAAGTTTATTGACATACAGTTCTAAAATTTGATATGTTCAGCGTTTCGTTGCTCTAATAGTTTAAAATTTAAAAGGAAAAATAACATGACAAGACCTTTTGGAAGTGAAAACTTCTCTCTTTCTTATAATGATTTAAATGATTATATAAAAGAAGTAATCATTGAAAAAGTTGATATAAGTGGGATAAATAGCGTTGAAGATTATGTTATAAAAGAGGATAAAGTTGAGTTCCATTTAAATGGAAAGAAATTTTTATCAGTTATGAGTATAGCCCAACATCAAGATGCACATATTGTCGGATTTTTATTAAGTGAAGCTGTAATAAAAGATTTTACAGATATAAAATCTATAAATATAAGTGAAGACGGTTTAAAAGTAGAAGTTATAGCAAATGTAAGTGAAGAGGGTTATGAAAACCTTTTTAAAGAAAAAACTCTGACATCAGGATGTTGTGTTGGAGTTACAGGAAATGCAGAAAAAGTTTTTGATTGTGCTTTTGTAAATACAGATTATAGTGTAAATGCAGTTGAGATATTAGCAAATATGAGAGAGTTTAATAGACCATCAGAACTTTTTGATAACACAGGTTGTGTTCATAAAGCAGAACTTATTTTAGAAGATGGTACTATTTTCATCGCTGAAGATATAGGAAGACATAATGCAATTGATAAAGTTATTGGACTTGCTAGTATGAATAATAAAGATGTTAAAAAGTCAGTATTATACGCAAGTGGAAGATTATCAATGGAAATGGTTGTAAAATGTGTAATGCACAAAATTCCAATCGTTGTTTCAAAAGCAGCAGTTACGTTCCAAGGTATAAAATCAGCAAATGAACATGGAATTACTCTTGTAGGATTTGCAAGAAATAATAAAATGAATATATATACTCACTCAGGAAGAATAAATGTCTAGTATAGATGATAATGTAAGTATCGAATTGGATAATATTCAAAAAGAATTTTTGATGACAAATTTAGACGAAGAGGGAAAACTATCTTGTCTAAAAGCCTTTAAAGTTGCAAGATTGATTGGTAGAAATCCAAAAGAGATGAATGCAATTACAAAAAACTTAGGTATAGAAATCACAAATTGTGAACTTGGAGTTTTTGGAAAATTAAGATTTCAAGACCCAAATATTCAAGTTTATAATAAACTAAAACAAAACTACATGGGACATACTACTTTAGAGTGTAGAGTATTATGGGATGAAGCTAAAACATCTTCATTAAAAACAGTGGGGTCAACTGTTAAAAATTCTGATATTGAAGTAAGTCATTGTCAACTTGGATGTTTTAGAGAAAAAAATAGAAAGAAATGATTAAATTAAACTATCTTCAATACTCAAAATTACAAAATATAGAAATATCAAATGACTTTTCACTAAGTGCACTAAGACCAAATGATGCCTTTGAAGTTTTAACTTTAGAGTACAAAAAAATATTTGGATTCAATAAATTAAAAACATTTAGTTTTTCAAAAGAGGGATTTTTAGGACTTTTTTTAGAGTTAAAAGGAAAAATTGCCATAAGTTGTGGTGAATGTGAAGTTTTAATAGAAGCAGGAAAACTTTATGAATCTTTAGGATTTCAAATAACTTGGATAAGTTTAAACAAAGATGGAAAAGTAAATTTATATGAGCTTGAAAATAAAAATATAGATTTTCTTTTTTTATCTTCTTATGTTATGGATACTTTTGTAAAAACTTCAATAGAAGAAGCAAAAAAGCTAACATTAGCAAAAATAATCTCAAATGCAAGTGCCAATTTTGATAAAAATAGTGATGTAATATTTTTTGATAACTATAAACTAATAGGCTTTAATACTTCAGGAGTTATCTTGTTTAATGATGAGGTTTTCCCCTTGTTAGAAGTTGGTAAAATCGATAGTATTGCTCTAAAACTATGTTTAGATGCCCTAAAAAATCAGAAATTCAACTACAAATTAAAAACCATTTTTTTAGAAAAACTAAAAGAAAAATTCCAAGAAAACATCTACTTTTTTGTAAATCCAAATGACACTTTAGAGTATTCTTTGCATTTTGGATTAAAAGGCATAAAAGCCAGAGAATTAATAAGAACCCTAGCCCTAAATAAAATCTTCATCACAAATGGTGAAGGATGCTCTCTTGGCCTTTCTAAACCCTCAAGAATCATTCAAAACATGGGATATGATGAGCAAACAAGCCGTAATGCCATAAGTTTCTCTTTTGTAGATGATATGAATGAAGAAGAGATAACAAAACTTGTGAATACTGTTTATTTGAAATATAAGCAGATAAAATTGTTTTCTTAATTATATTTTTATACTTTTATAATACTTTTTATTGCTATAATAAGAAAAGTAAGTTAAAAAAATATTTTATAGGAAAAAAATATGAGAAGATTCAACTGCGATTTTAGTTCAAGATTTAGAATTCTAAAAGGTGGGAAAATAAGCCTCGTAGTTTCAGCTCTACTTGGAAGTGCGATAATTGCAAGTGCAGCACCAACAGGTGGAACTGTAACGAGTGGGGATGCAACAATAATCCAAAGTGGAAATATAACCAATGTTAATCAAACAACTAATAAAGCCTCAATAAACTGGCAAAACTTTAATGTGTCTTCAACTGAAACAGTAAATTTTAATCAACCAAATGTAAATTCAATAACTTTAAATAGAGTTGTTGGTAATGAGAAGTCTGTAATTGATGGAACATTAAATGCAAATGGACAAGTTTGGATATTAAACTCAAATGGTATTTTGTTTAATTCCAATGCAAAAATAAATACTTCTGGACTTCTTGCAACAACAGCAGAACTATCAGATAAAGATTTCCAAGATGGAAATTATAATTTTAAAAATTCAAAATCAAACGCAGTTGTAAATTTGGGAACTATAGATGTATCTAATGGTGGATATGTAGTATTGGCTTCAAATGAAGTAAGAAATTCTGGAACTATAAAAGCAGTTCGTGGAAAAGTATACCTAAGTGGTAATAGTGAATATACAATAAACTTAAATGGAAACTCAATTGTAAATCTAATAGTAACAAAAGGTGTATTAGATGCAATGGTAGAAAATTCAGGAACTATTATTGCTAATGGAGGAGAGGTATATCTAAGTACAAATGCAGTAAATGAATTATTAAAGGGTGTAGTAAATAATATAGGAGTAATTGAAGCAAATTCGCTAGATGATGTAACAGGAAAAGTTGAAGTCTACGCTCATGGTGGAACAGCAAATATAGGTGGAACAATAGATGCTTCAGCACCTGTATCTGGAGATGGTGGGTTTATTGAAACTTCAGGGAAAAAAGTAAATATAACAGCAGACGCAAAAATAACGACAAAATCAAAAAATGGTAAAACTGGAACTTGGCTTATTGATCCAAATGATTTTACAGTAGCCTCAAGTGGCGGAAATATAACAGGAACACAATTAAGCTCAAATTTATCAAGTAATAATATACAAATATCAACAGCTACACAAGGAACAACAGGGGGTAATGGAGATATATTTGTAAATGATAATGTAAGTTGGTCAAGTGGAAATACATTAACATTAACTGCAGAAAGAAATATCAATATTAATTCTACAATAGATGCTTCATCAGGAAGTGGTGGAAAAGTTGTACTTGAGTATGGACAAGGTGCCGTTGCAAGTGGAAATACAGCAAGCTATACAACAGGAACGACGGGAAAAATAAATCTCCAAGCAGGGCAAAAATTTTCTACGAAATTAGGGAGCAATGGAACACAAGTAGATTATACAGTTGTAACAACTAAAGCGGGTATTACAGGTATGAGCTTAACTGGTAATTATGCATTAGGAGGAGATTTAACTTCTTTTGGAAGTATGACACCAATTGGTTCTTTGAATACAGGAACACCTGATGTTTCAACAGCATTTTCAGGTAAATTTGATGGATTAGGTCACTCTATATCTGGATTAACAATTAGTATTGCAGGAACATCTACACAATATAATACAGGATTATTTGGTGCAACTTATGGTGCAACTATCTCAAATTTAAAATTAGTTAGTCCAAGTGTTCAAGCAACTGCTCATAGTTATATAGGTTCTTTAGTTGGATATTCTATTAATTCAATTATTTCAAATATAGCGATTTCAGGTGCGGGAACAACTATCAAATCTGTGTATGGTTCTAATGGTTATAGTAATTATGGTGGTTCTACTGTTGGGGGATTAATAGGATATGCTTTAGGTACTTCTATTAGTGATTCAAGTGTATCATCTGCTACGATAGTGGCAGAGCATTCAAATGTAGCAGGAGGATTAGTTGGACAATTAGATATGGGTTCAACTATTAATAATTCATATGTTAATTCAAGTAATATTTCATCAACTTTAGATGGAGGAAATTATGGATATATTGCAGGAGGATTGGTTGGAAATACAAATGGAAGTACAATATCAAATTCTTATACAACAAATTCTACAATTCAAGCACAATATCAGTATGCAGGAGGATTAGTTGGTTCTATTGATGCAGGTATTTCTTCTACTACAATCTCAAACTCATATTCAATGGGTAATAATATAACTACACGAAGTTATGCAGGAAGTTTAACAGGAAATCTTGCTAAAAATTCAGTGGTAAGTGATTCTTATGCTTCAGGAAATACTTTAGCCCAGTATAGTACATATGGATTATCAAATTTTGGTGGATTATTTGGATATGTGAATTCAGATGAAGTACCAAGTATTACTAATAGTTTTTATAAGTTAAGTGATACATCTATAAAAGGTTCAACAAATGTATTAACATGGGGTGGATTATTTGATACAGAATATACTTCTTGGATAAATTCTTCAAGAGTAGCTTTTTCACCATCTACGAATTCTTCATCTCCATTTACGATAAGTAATGTTAATGATTTTAAACAAGCATTAGCATATATTTATACTCCAAATGTGCAATTAAAACTAGGTTCAAATATAACACTATCTTCAGGATTATTTTTCCCAGCTTTATATGGTACTTTAGATGGTGGAGGATATACAATTTCAGGATTAAATGTAAATCAAACTAATTCTAATTTAGGTTTTGTTAATTATTTAATTGGTGGAACAATTAAAAATTTAACTTTATCTTCACCAACAATTACTGGACAAGATAAAGTTGGAGCTTTGGTTGGAGAATCTTTGGGAGGGGTATTTGATAATACTACACAAACATATACCACAGGTTCAAAATCTACTATTACAGATGTTAATATAACAGGTGCAACAGTTGGAGGAAGTAATTATGTTGGTGGATTAGTTGGATATTCAAAAGATACAGCTATTTCAAATATTGATATTACTTCAAGTTCAATGACAGGTTCAATGTATGTTGGAGGAGGAATTGGTTGGGCAACAAAGAATAGTTCTATAGATAATCTAGTTTCACACGGTAATACAGTGGCTGCTTCTGATACTCAATCTGGAGGAATAGTTGGTAGATTAGATTATACATCATCAATTAATAACAGTGGTTCATATAGTAATACAATTTCAGCAACAAGATACTATACAGGTGGAATTGCTGGTTATTTATCTCAAGGAATTTCAGTAAGTAATTCTTATGCTTATGGAAATACTTTAAGTATGTTAAATTCTGATGCTTTTGATATTGGGGGATTATTCGGATATATAGACTCCTCAACTGTTGGATTAGGAGCATTTACAAATAACTTTTATAAAGTAAGTAATACTTCAATACAAGGTTCTACAAATGTTTTAACATTTGGAGGATTATTTGATACAGAGTTCAATACTTGGTTTACAACTAACTCAAGAGCTGCTTTTACTCCATCTACAAACTCTTCAAGTCCATTTGTTATTAATAATGAAACAGAGTTTAAAGAAGCTTTAGCATATGCTTATACAAGTGGGGTTCAATTAAAATTAGGGGCAGATATAACTCTATCAAGTGGTGTATATATGCCAGCTTTATACGGAACTTTAGATGGTAATAATCATACAATTTCAGGATTAAATGTAACTCAATCTTACAATTCGCATTTAGGTTTAATTGGGTATTTAGTTGGTGGAACAGTAAAAAATATTAGTGTTGATACACCAACATTAACAGGATATTCTACAGTTGGAGGTTTGGTTGGTGAATCATCTGCCTCAACCTGGGATACATCTTTAAATAGTGGTTCTGGTGGCTTTGTATCATCAACTGGTTCATCAATTTTAAATTCTTCAGTTACAAATTTTACGAATAGTTGGACAAATGCAAGAGCAATATCTTCATATTCAAAAGTAGGTGGAGCTGTAGGTTTTGCAAATGATTATACTACTTTAAATAATGTTTCAACAGCGGGAAGTTTTACAATAACAGCAAATCAAACAGGTAATGGTTATGGAAATGGAAATGGAAGAAATATTTCAAATATAGGGGGACTTGTAGGTAATACAGGAAATGGAGTAAGTATTAGTAATTCAAATTCTAGTATAGGTATAACACTAAATGCTGGAGTTCAAAACTTTGCTTATGTTACATTTGATGGTATTGGAGGGCTTGTTGGTAGATTTGGATATGATGATTATTCAGGAACACATATTAGTACATTGGAAAATTCATCTTCAACTGGAAATATAGCTGTATCTATTACTCCCTATGCTCCCTCTTCGACAAGTACAACAACATCTGCTACGTATGGTAGAGATGATCAATCAACAGTTTATTTGTATAATATTGGAGGATATATAGGTCAAGCTGTAGGTGTAAATTTTGATAATTTAACTGCTTCAAATACTGTTACTATATCTTCTTCGAATCCAACAGCAACAAATAATAGAACTTCAATGACAATGTACAATATTGGAGGTTTAGTAGGACAATCTACAAATTCAATATATGGAGCAACAACTGCAGTATCCAATTCTGGAGCTTTAACAATTAATGTTGGAACAGGTTATAACACTAATATTGGTTATTATACAAACTATGGTATAGGAGGTTTTGTTGGAACATCTAATTATGATACTTTTACAAAAGCTTCTACATCTGCAAATATAAATATTACAGATGTAAATACAAATAGAATTCATGCGCTTTCTCCAAATAATTATAATGGAGCTTCAAATATTTATTCTATTGGAGGTTTAGTAGGTCTTTCAAATTGGAGTAATTATAATGCATCTACTGTAACATCTACAGGTGATATTACAATTTCTCAAACATTAGCTTCTGGTTCAACTGGAACAATAAATTATATAGGTGGTTTAATAGGATATTCTAATATTGATACAATTGATGGAGCATCAAGCTCAGGTACAATAACTATTACAGCTCCAAAAGCTGAATATATTGGAGGTATTAGTGGTTATTTATATTGGTCAAATTTAGCTAATGCTTCATCATCAGTAGCTATAGATGGAACAAATTTATCATTAGCTAATTATGTAGGAGGAATAGCTGGTAAAATAGATGGAGGAGTACAAGATCTGTTTTATCAACCATTGTTTGTTTATGAACAATATTATGATAATAAATCTTATGCTGATTATCAGACAGAATATACATCTAAACTTAATGCATTTAGTGCAAGAAGTGATGTTCAAGCATTAGTTGCACAAGGTTATAATATAGTAGATAATGATTCATCTTACAACTATTCATCTAGCTATTATTCTCCATTTAATTCAAAACAAGGATACTTGTATTATTTTGCATTAGTTAAACCAAATTATAGATTTGGTGATATTTCGAATGTTACAGCAAGTGGAAATATTACTTTAAATCATGATGCGAATTATGTTGGTGGTATTACAGGAAAATCATCAGTGTCAAAATATACAAATGTATCTTCTTCTGGAAATATAAGTATTACAAATTCCTCTTCAGCATCTTATATTGGAGGTTTAATAGGAGATTCTGCAATGGATACTATTGCAGATTCAACATCAACATCTGCAATTTCAATAACTTCACCAACAATATCTTATGTTGGAGGGCTACTTGGTAATGCAGCTGGATATACACAAGATGATTATTTTTCTTATGGCGGAGGTTCAGGATATATATTAGATGGACAAGATTATCAAACTATACATGATAATGCTCAATCTATATATGAGGCAAGAAGCGATGTCCAAGCTTTACTTGCACAAGGATATAGTTTATCTGATTGGTCTGATTATACAACCAATTCTATATTTAATACATATACTTTATATTTTTATATGACAAAATCTAATCATTATGGAAGTATTACAAATTCTACTTCTAGCTCTACAGGAACTATAACATTAAATGGAAATAGTGATTATGTGGGAGGATTGGTTGGAAATTCCTCTTTAATGGAATATTCTGGAAATACAGTAGCAAAAAATATATCTATTACAGGAACTAGTGTTAATTATGTTGGTGGATTAACAGGTATGTCTATAAGTGATATTATTACAAATGAATCACCAAGTCAAACTATATCTATAACAGGAACTAATGTACAATATATAGGAGGATTAGTTGGGTATAATAAAGCTGATAATTCAATAGATTCTATTATATCAAATTCTCATGTTTCAAGTAATTTAAATATAACTAATGCTTCTTATTTAGGAGGTTTGGTAGGATATAATGATTCAACAAGTGGTATTGCAAAGATTTATCAATCATATACTACAAATAATGTTACTGGAAAACAATATGTGGGGGGATTAGTTGGTAAAAATGCAGGAACGGTTGAACAATCATATGCATCAGGAACAGTTACAGCATCTGGAGATTATGTAGGAGGATTAGTTGGTATAAATACAGGAACAATTTTAAATACATATGCAATTGGAAATGTAACAGGTGCAAGTAATATTGGGGGATTAGTTGGTAGTTCAACTGCAGGAACAATTACAAATTCATATGCTGCAAATACTACAACAGGTACTTCTAATATTGGAGGATTAATTGGTTCTAAATCAGCAACAACAGTAAATGCAAGTTATTTTGATAAGGATATAAATTCAGGAAGAAGTGACGCAGGTACTTATGGACAAACAACAGCTACATTACAAGATGTATCAAGTAGTATTTATAGTACATGGGACATGGATAATACAGGAACATTAACAAGTAATCCTTATGCAAATCTTACAATGGGTGGTTCAAAAATCTGGAAATTGCCACCAGCAGCTACATTAGTAACATATACATTATCTGCAATTACAGGGTATACATATAGTGGAAGTGCTGTTACTTTAAATTCACTTTGGAGTACATCATCAATTTTTGGAAATACTTATTCATCTTGGCTTTTAGGAACAGATTATAACTTTACTTATGCTGGAAATACGATTACAAGCTTTACAAATGCAGGAACATATTCAAATATTGGCATTTCTGTTTTAAAAAGTGGATTTACTACAGCTAGTTCAGGAAATACAAACGGAAGTTTAGCTATTGATAAAAAAGCCCTAACAATTTCAGGACTAACAAGTGCAAATAAAACATATGATGGAACAACAACAGCAGATGTAAATGGAACAGCAGTTCTTCAAACAAGTGAGACAGCAGGAAGTGGGACAACGTCAGATGGAAAAGCATATACAGGAGATACAGTAAGCTTAACAGGTACAGCAGCAGGTACATTTAATAGTAAAGATGTAGCAAGTGCAACAACAGTAAGCTTTAGTGGATTAAGCTTAACAGGGGCACAATCAGGGAACTATACATTAACACCACATGCAACAGTATCAAATACAATATCAGCAAAAGCCCTAACAATTTCAGGACTAACAAGTGCAAATAAAACATATGATGGAACAACAACAGCAGATGTAAATGGAACAGCAGTTCTTCAAACAAGTGAGACAGCAGGAAGTGGGACAACGTCAGATGGAAAAGCATATACAGGAGATACAGTAAGCTTAACAGGTACAGCAGCAGGTACATTTAATAGTAAAGATGTAGCAAGTGCAACAACAGTAAGCTTTAGTGGATTAAGCTTAACAGGGGCACAATCAGGGAACTATACATTAACACCACATGCAACAGTATCAAATACAATATCAGCAAAAGCCCTAACAATTTCAGGACTAACAAGTGCAAATAAAACATATGATGGAACAACAACAGCAGATGTAAATGGAACAGCAGTTCTTCAAACAAGTGAGACAGCAGGAAGTGGGACAACGTCAGATGGAAAAGCATATACAGGAGATACAGTAAGCTTAACAGGTACAGCAGCAGGTACATTTAATAGTAAAGATGTAGCAAGTGCAACAACAGTAAGCTTTAGTGGATTAAGCTTAACAGGGGCACAATCAGGGAACTATACATTAACACCACATGCAACAGTATCAAATACAATATCAGCAAAAGCCCTAACAATTTCAGGACTAACAAGTGCAAATAAAACATATGATGGAACAACAACAGCAGATGTAAATGGAACAGCAGTTCTTCAAACAAGTGAGACAGCAGGAAGTGGGACAACGTCAGATGGAAAAGCATATACAGGAGATACAGTAAGCTTAACAGGTACAGCAGCAGGTACATTTAATAGTAAAGATGTAGCAAGTGCAACAACAGTAAGCTTTAGTGGATTAAGCTTAACAGGGGCACAATCAGGGAACTATACATTAACACCACATGCAACAGTATCAAATACAATATCAGCAAAAGCCCTAACAATTTCAGGACTAACAAGTGCAAATAAAACATATGATGGAACAACAACAGCAGATGTAAATGGAACAGCAGTTCTTCAAACAAGTGAGACAGCAGGAAGTGGGACAACGTCAGATGGAAAAGCATATACAGGAGATACAGTAAGCTTAACAGGTACAGCAGCAGGTACATTTAATAGTAAAGATGTAGCAAGTGCAACAACAGTAAGCTTTAGTGGATTAAGCTTAACAGGGGCACAATCAGGGAACTATACATTAACACCACATGCAACAGTATCAAATACAATATCAGCAAAAGCCCTAACAATTTCAGGACTAACAAGTGCAAATAAAACATATGATGGAACAACAACAGCAGATGTAAATGGAACAGCAGTTCTTCAAACAAGTGAGACAGCAGGAAGTGGGACAACGTCAGATGGAAAAGCATATACAGGAGATACAGTAAGCTTAACAGGTACAGCAGCAGGTACATTTAATAGTAAAGATGTAGCAAGTGCAACAACAGTAAGCTTTAGTGGATTAAGCTTAACAGGGGCACAATCAGGGAACTATACATTAACACCACATGCAACAGTATCAAATACAATATCAGCAAAAGCCCTAACAATTTCAGGACTAACAAGTGCAAATAAAACATATGATGGAACAACAACAGCAGATGTAAATGGAACAGCAGTTCTTCAAACAAGTGAGACAGCAGGAAGTGGGACAACGTCAGATGGAAAAGCATATACAGGAGATACAGTAAGCTTAACAGGTACAGCAGCAGGTACATTTAATAGTAAAGATGTAGCAAGTGCAACAACAGTAAGCTTTAGTGGATTAAGCTTAACAGGGGCACAATCAGGGAACTATACATTAACACCACATGCAACAGTATCAAATACAATATCAGCAAAAGCCCTAACAATTTCAGGACTAACAAGTGCAAATAAAACATATGATGGAACAACAACAGCAGATGTAAATGGAACAGCAGTTCTTCAAACAAGTGAGACAGCAGGAAGTGGGACAACGTCAGATGGAAAAGCATATACAGGAGATACAGTAAGCTTAACAGGTACAGCAGCAGGTACATTTAATAGTAAAGATGTAGCAAGTGCAACAACAGTAAGCTTTAGTGGATTAAGCTTAACAGGGGCACAATCAGGGAACTATACATTAACACCACATGCAACAGTATCAAATACAATATCAGCAAAAGCCCTAACAATTTCAGGACTAACAAGTGCAAATAAAACATATGATGGAACAACAACAGCAGATGTAAATGGAACAGCAGTTCTTCAAACAAGTGAGACAGCAGGAAGTGGGACAACGTCAGATGGAAAAGCATATACAGGAGATACAGTAAGCTTAACAGGTACAGCAGCAGGTACATTTAATAGTAAAGATGTAGCAAGTGCAACAACAGTAAGCTTTAGTGGATTAAGCTTAACAGGGGCACAATCAGGGAACTATACATTAACACCACATGCAACAGTATCAAATACAATATCAGCAAAAGCCCTAACAATTTCAGGACTAACAAGTGCAAATAAAACATATGATGGAACAACAACAGCAGATGTAAATGGAACAGCAGTTCTTCAAACAAGTGAGACAGCAGGAAGTGGGACAACGTCAGATGGAAAAGCATATACAGGAGATACAGTAAGCTTAACAGGTACAGCAGCAGGTACATTTAATAGTAAAGATGTAGCAAGTGCAACAACAGTAAGCTTTAGTGGATTAAGCTTAACAGGGGCACAATCAGGGAACTATACATTAACACCACATGCAACAGTATCAAATACAATATCAGCAAAAGCCCTAACAATTTCAGGACTAACAAGTGCAAATAAAACATATGATGGAACAACAACAGCAGATGTAAATGGAACAGCAGTTCTTCAAACAAGTGAGACAGCAGGAAGTGGGACAACGTCAGATGGAAAAGCATATACAGGAGATACAGTAAGCTTAACAGGTACAGCAGCAGGTACATTTAATAGTAAAGATGTAGCAAGTGCAACAACAGTAAGCTTTAGTGGATTAAGCTTAACAGGGGCACAATCAGGGAACTATACATTAACACCACATGCAACAGTATCAAATACAATATCAGCAAAAGCCCTAACAATTTCAGGACTAACAAGTGCAAATAAAACATATGATGGAACAACAACAGCAGATGTAAATGGAACAGCAGTTCTTCAAACAAGTGAGACAGCAGGAAGTGGGACAACGTCAGATGGAAAAGCATATACAGGAGATACAGTAAGCTTAACAGGTACAGCAGCAGGTACATTTAATAGTAAAGATGTAGCAAGTGCAACAACAGTAAGCTTTAGTGGATTAAGCTTAACAGGGGCACAATCAGGGAACTATACATTAACACCACATGCAACAGTATCAAATACAATATCAGCAAAAGCCCTAACAATTTCAGGACTAACAAGTGCAAATAAAACATATGATGGAACAACAACAGCAGATGTAAATGGAACAGCAGTTCTTCAAACAAGTGAGACAGCAGGAAGTGGGACAACGTCAGATGGAAAAGCATATACAGGAGATACAGTAAGCTTAACAGGTACAGCAGCAGGTACATTTAATAGTAAAGATGTAGCAAGTGCAACAACAGTAAGCTTTAGTGGATTAAGCTTAACAGGGGCACAATCAGGGAACTATACATTAACACCACATGCAACAGTATCAAATACAATATCAGCAAAAGCCCTAACAATTTCAGGACTAACAAGTGCAAATAAAACATATGATGGAACAACAACAGCAGATGTAAATGGAACAGCAGTTCTTCAAACAAGTGAGACAGCAGGAAGTGGGACAACGTCAGATGGAAAAGCATATACAGGAGATACAGTAAGCTTAACAGGTACAGCAGCAGGTACATTTAATAGTAAAGATGTAGCAAGTGCAACAACAGTAAGCTTTAGTGGATTAAGCTTAACAGGGGCACAATCAGGGAACTATACATTAACACCACATGCAACAGTATCAAATACAATATCAGCAAGAACATTAACTGTAAATGGATTGACTATTAGTTCAAAAATATATGATGGTTCAAATTCAGCAACAGTATCAAGTGCAGGAATAATTGATAATGTAAATGGAGATGATGTGAGCTTTAGTACAATAGCAACATTTAATAATAAAAATGTAGAGGGAAGTAAAACAGTAAATCTGAATTATACATTAAGTGGAACAGATGCATCTAATTACTTATTGGTTGATGAGACAAATATATCAACAAGTGCACTTATTAATCCAAAGATATTAACAGTAAGTGGTTTAACTATTGGTTCAAAAATATATGATGGTTCAAATTTAGCTACAGTATCGAATGAAGGGTTTATTGATAAAGTTAGTGGAGATAATGTAGATTTTAGTACAATAGCGACATTTAATAATTCAAATGTAGAAGGAAGTAAAACAGTAAATCTAGATTATACATTAAGTGGAACAGATGCAGTTAATTACTCATTGGTTGATGAAACAAATGTAACAACAAATGCACTTATTAATCCAAAATCAACAACTGCACAAGTAATACTAAAAACAAGTGAAGTAACAGGTATCCCTTTAAAATTAGATGGTATTTTAAATAGTGAATTAGTATCCCAAGGTGCTAAAATAGTAGTTTTAGATGCATCAAATAATGATGTAACGGAACTTGCACTTTTAGGAAAAATTCAACCAGGTAAATACAGTGTAAAAGCTATTAATCAAAACACGAATTATAGTTTAACTTCAAATACAGTTGAATTAACAATAAACCCAGCACTTGATCCGATTACAGTTGTAAAAGTGCAACCAATTGTTGTTGAAATAACAGTTCCCAAAGTTGAAGTAAAATCAACACCAGTACAAGTAAATCAAAATATTGGTTTAAAACTAGGTGTTGATTCTGGAAGTGTAAATTTAGTATCTCAAACAATTGTAGGACAACCAAATCAGGTAGTAACTTTAAGTGAATTAAAAACTTTATCTCAAGAGAATAGTAATACTACTGAGAAAAAAGAAGTTAAATTAGAAGATGTAAGAGTATCTTTAAATCAAAATTCTATTGTTCAAATAGTAAACGGAGGAGTATTATTACCATCAACTGTAGATCAACAGTTCTATGTTGTAAAAGATATGAATGTAAATAATAATTCTAGTAGCTCAGATAATTCTGGTAGCTCAAATAATAAAACAAAAAAAAGACTTAACTAAAGGAACAAACTAATGAAAAAAATATTATTAACATCAATTGTAACTTCAGGCTTTTTGCTTGGAGCTACAGTTCCAAATATAGATGCAATACAAAATTCAATATCTGTTCCAAAAACAGTTGAAGAAAAAAAAGAAGAAAAGAAAAATGATTTAGTAGATATCAGTGGTAAGAAAGTTTATGAACCAACGATGATAGATGATCAAAGTGGTAAAAAAGTTTTTGTTAAAGATATTGCTTTTGATGGAAATACACATATTGTAGGTGATGAATTAAATATATTGTTGGATGAATATAAAAATAAAGAACTAAACTTTGCTGATATGCAGAATATAGCTTCAATCGTTACAAAACTATATAGAGATAAAGGATATTTCGTAGCAAGGGCTTATGTTCCAAAACAAAACATCCTTGAAAATTCAAATGTACTAAAAATAACAGTGATTGAAGGAAATTATAGTGAATTTAAACTTGACAATAAATCAAATGTTAAAACCTCTATAGTTCAAGGTATGCTAGATGATGCAAAAGCAAGAGATAACGTAGTATCAACTGATACTTTAGAGCGAAGTATGCTAATAATTAATGATACTCCCGGTGTTGTAGTTAGTAAAGCAGATGTAAAACCAGGAACTGAAGTTGGAACTAGTGACTTTTTAATTGAAACAGAACCAACTTCAATCTATGATGGATATCTAGTAGGTGATAATACTGGAAGTAAATTTACTGGTAAAAATAGGTTAATGGCAGGAGTTAATCTGAATTCTCCTCTAAATATAGGAGATAAACTTTCTGTTTCTGGATTAATAAGTAATGGTTCAGATATAAAAAATTATAAAGTGGGATATGAATTACCATTAATGTCAAATGGATTAAAAGCACAAACAAGCTATTCAAAAACAAACTATGATTTAGTAAAAATGGGACAAACAACTCCTGATGGTATCTATGATGGATATACTTCAACTATTGAAGCAGGTATCTCTTATCCCATTATTAGAACAAGAATGGAAAATCTAAACTTTACAACAACTTATTCTAATAAAGAATTAAAAGATTATTATGAAGAAGCATTAAATAAAAATAGAGAGATTAATAGTGTTAAAATAGGATTAGATTACACAAAAAATCATACAATCTTAGGATTTGACTCTGTTTCTAAAATAGAGTCATTCTATACCTTGGGTAAGTTAGATATTAAAGATAAAGATTCAAATGATCAAGATAAAGCAGGTGTAAATAATCAAGGTACTTACTCTAAAATAAATCTAAACCTTGGAACAGATATTCAATTTACTCCTATTTATTTGTTAAATACAAATGTGAAAACACAATATGCTCTAAACAATAAAAATCTAGATGGAAGTGAAGATTTTACTCTTGGTGGGAGTGAAGGTGTAAAAGTATTCTCTGATGGTGAACAAAGTGTAGAAAATGCAATTATGTTTAATACAGAATTACAAATAAAACTACCTGAAGTGCTAAACTTAAATCATAGAGTAGGATTTTTCTATGATGTTGCAAGTGGAAATATGAGTAATAGTTCAAAAGATTCTCAATTTAGAGTAAGAACACTGCAAGATGTAGGAATTGGTTATTATACAAACTATAAGAATGCATTTACAAAACTACAAGTTGCAAGAGTAGTAGGAAGTGAAGATATAGAGAGTGAAAATGTAGGTAACATTTCTAGAATTCTTTTTCAAGCTGGCTTGACTTTCTAGGATAATAAATCCTAGTAAAGTTAAACAAAGAGGAAGTAATTTTATTTTTACTTTCTCTTTCATTTTATAGTACAATTAATCAAAATTATTAAGGAAGATAATGTTTAAAGAGTTAGAAATAGTAAATAAAATAGAGCATAAAGATAGTAGCGTAAAATTAGTAGAGAATTTTTCTTATGCAAAAGAGCAAATAAATGTGCCAATTACTGTGGGAGAATTTTATGAATCTTGTAAAAATTACCCAATAGTATTCTCAAAAGATAAAGATAATGTATGGTTTGCATCGGTAATTTTAGGATTTAAAGAAAATGAAAATATTTTTGTGGACGATAAAGGAGAATGGGAAAAATTACATTATGTTCCTGCTGCTATTAGAAGATATCCATTTATTTTTATAAATCAAGAAAAAAGTGATGAGTTGATTTTAGGAATTGAAAAAAGTTATTTAAGCTCTGATAAAAAAGATAAAAGTAGAAAACTTTTTGATGCTGAAAATAGTAGTGAACTACTAAATAATGTACTTAACTTTTTAAACCAATTTCAAAATGATGCAAAAGTTACAAGTAATTTTATAAAACAACTTGAAGAGTGGGAATTACTTGAAGAAAAAGTTGCAACAATTATAACAGTTTCAAATGAGCAGTATAATATAAATGGATTTTTTGTTGTAAATGAAGAAAAAATGAGACATTTGAGTAAAAAAAGAAAAGAAGAGATTTGTGAAAAAGATATGATACCTTTAATTACAGCACACTTAATATCTCTTTCAAATATTCAAAAATTAGGAATGAAATAATCATGAAAAAAATGGCTTTATCTCTAGCTTTACCATTTTTAATGTTTGCAGCAAATATTGAACAAAGTGAACTTTTATCTTTTACAGCACAAAAATATAGAGTTGATTATAATGCACAATCTCAAGAAAATAAAGATAAATTAAAAAAAGAGTATGAAGATACACAAAAACTTTTAAATGCAATATCAAATGATGTAAAAAATGATATAGATTATAAAGTAGCAAAAACTTTATTAGCTATAAATGTCTGGTCTCAAAAATATGTTCAAAATATAAAAGTTAGTGATGCGACATTAAAAGAGTTATATGATAAAGAAAAACCAAGAAACAGTGAGAATTATAACCTTTATAACATTCTTATAAATGATAAGAAAAAAGCTGAAGAGATACTTGTAAATTTAGAAAAAATCATAGATAAAACAGCAAGATTAAATGAATTTAAAAAACAAGTAAACCAAAATTCAAAAGATTTTATCTCTAGTAAAAAAGATGGTAATGTAGGATGGATAGAAATACAAAAATTAGATAAAAATATTCAAGAGAAAATAAAAGATAAAAAAGTAAATGATATATTTTTAGTTGAAGTAGAAAATGTAGGATATCAAATAATTTTAATAGATGATTATAAGCCATCAAAAGAGTTAAGTTTTGAAGAATCGAAAGAATTTTTAACACAACTGGTTAAACAACAAGAGTTAATCAAAAAGGTTGAGAGTTTAGTAAAATGATTAATATAGCAAAGTAATTTTGATAGGAGAAATCCTATCACACTCTGATGTATCAAAATAAAGATAGATAAAATTGATTTTAGAGTATATTTCTAAAAACAATTTTGGAGTATAAGATGAATTACCTTTTACAAGTAGATTTTCCACATGATGGAATTTTTGGCGAAGAGTTCTCAAAAGCTTTCATTGAATTAGCAAATGATATAGCTTGCGAAGATGGATTATTATGGAAAATTTGGACTGAAAATAAGGAAGCAAAAGAAGCAGGTGGAATTTATCTATTTTCAAATGAATCTGATGCAAAAAGATATTTAGATAAACATACAAAGAGACTTGAATCGTTTGGATATAAAAACATAAGAGCAAAGATTTTTAGTGTAAATGAACCACTAAGTAAGATTACAAAGGCTAGTTTTTTAAATTAAAAAAAAAGGGCAGTTAAGCCCTTTTTTTAGTCTACTAATAGAGTCCTATAAAACTCTCTATATTTAGTATCTTTTTCATCTCTTGCTTTCATAGCAGCTCTTGGGTGTTCATTTAGTTGACCAGTTAGCATATATGGAATACTATATCCCCAATCTAACTCTTTTTCAAGTGGAACAATAAACTCTTCAATAAATTTTAATACAGGCATTAATTTATATTTTGGATTTTTTAAGAAGCCAATTAATAGTTCAAGTGGGCAATTCCCTGCACCTCTTCCTAAACCTGAAATTGTAACATCTAAAAAGCTTGTTCCATAAATCATAGCTTCTAAAGTATTTGCATAAGCAAGTTGCAGATTATTATGTGCATGAATTCCAACTTTTTTACCTGATTCTTGAGCTACTTTTAGGTATTTATCTGTTAATTTTTTGATTTGTTCAGGGTAAAATGAACCAAAACTATCAGCTATATAAATAACATCAACAGGAGTTTTTGCTAATTGTGCTAAAACTTCATCTAATTCATCATCAAATGATTTTGAAATAGCCATAATATTTACAGTTGTTTCATAACCTTTTGCATGGGCATCTTCGATTAGTTCAATTGCTGCTGGGATTTGGTGAATATATGTTGCAATTCTTATCATATCAACAACACTTTCTGATTTTGGTCTTAATTCTTCTTTTAAAGATCTTCCAATATCAGCCATTACAGCAATTTTCATATTTGTATTATTGTCACCAACAATTCTTCTAATATCTTCTTCTTTACAGAAATTCCAAGGACCATATTCATCAACACTCATAATAGTTGGAGATACATTTTTCCCGATTTCCATATAATCAACACCAGCAGCTACGCAAGTTTCATAATGTGCTTTTACAAAAGCATCGCTGAAATGGTAGTTATTTACTAATCCACCATCTCTGATTGTACAATCGAAAACTTTTATATCTTCTCTAACTGTTAGTATTGAACCCTTTTTTTCAATCATCATTGTTCCTTGTTCTTTCTTCTAAATAATTGTTAATATAATACCTAAAAGGCACTCAAATTCATCTTTAATAAGATTTCATACTTAAAACTTCTTCTACTTTATTGTAAGAATAAAAAGCAAAATTCTTATTTTTTGCCTTTATTGTATAAACTGCCATTCTATCAGCTAGTTCATTTCCCTCAACTCCTGCATGGCCTTTTACGTGATTTATTTCTATTTTATCTTTTAATCGTAAAAATAAATTATGAGACTCTTTTATAATTTCAAGATTTTTAATCTCTCCACCTTTTTTGCTCCAACCATTTGCTTTCCAACCAAATGCCCAAGTTGTAATACAATCAATTGCATATTTTGAATCTGAAAAAATAGAGATAATATTATCACTATGAGTTTGAGAAGCAATAGTTAAAGCTTGATGAAGTGCATTTAATTCAGCAATATTATTTGTTCCTTCTTCCTCATAAGCTCCATAAAGTAAAACAGGATTTTTTTTGTTTGAGTAAATTGCTAATCCACTTCCAGCATTCCCAGGATTTCCAGAACATGCACCATCACAATAAATTCTAATATATTCCTCATCTTCATTTATTTCAACTTTTCCTTCTATTTTTTGCTCTTTGGGAAGTTCATAAACTGATTTTGGTTTTATATTATTAAATTCTAAAACCATGTGATAATTTTTTATTATTTGCTCTTGTGCTTTTAGTGATAAATCACCTTTTAAAAGCATAAGTAAATTCATATCATTTTTTGAAACTTCTTTATCTAAAGCCTTATTTTTCCACTCTTCTTCGCATGGATAAGCTAAACCTAAAATCTTAAATTGTTCTTTATTTAGTGTATCTTTGTGTGAAATTAACTGGATAAAACTATTGTCTATTTTCATATTTTATTTTCTTTATATTTTTTAATTTGGAAGGAATTGTACTTAAATATACTATAACCCTTGCTTTTATTTTTTTATTCTGTTAAACTGTAGGCACTAAAGATGAATCGAGTTCATCTGTTATTTGCCTTTTATTGATTACCCACAGCGTTAATATTACTCATTTAGACAACAAGCTCACTTTTATCTTTTTAATTACTTCATCAAAATGAAGAAAAAAAGGAAATCATATGTCAATTACACATATAAAAACAAACAAAAAAATCGAAGTTTTATTAAGACTTTTAAAAAATAATGAAAGTTTAGAGGACGCAAGTTCAAAAGCTGGATTAGATATAGAGAAAACTAGACTAATTCTTTCTGATAAAAAATAATATATTTACTTCTTTAAAATCCCTAAATATAAGCTCTTGATACATATCAATTTAAATAATAACTAATTATGCTAACATAATTAAAAATATTTAGGGGAAAAATAATGCTTAATAGATTATCAATAAAGCAAAAGTTGATTTTAATTATGATGATACCATTAACAGTGGTTATATTATTAGCTGCAAAACTTGCTTTTGATTCATTCTACACATCTAAAAACTTAAAAAGTTTAGATACAGTAGTAAAACTTTCAACAAAAATCGGTGCTTTGGTTCATGAAACTCAAAAAGAGAGAGGTATGACAGCAGGATTTTTAGGAAGTAAAGGTGAAAAGTTTAAATCAGAATTACCTACACAAAGAATAAGTGTAGATGAAAAAATTAAAGATTTAAATCTTTTTTTAAACGAATTTAATAAAGATGCTTATGGTTCAGAGTTTAGTGAGAATTTAAACAATGGATTAAAGCAACTTTCAAATCTATCAAATATTAGAGCAAATGTCTCTTCCCTTTCAATAGAAACAACTCCTGCAATCGCTTATTATACAGAAGCTAATAGATTATTATTAAATGTTATTGGAACAATTACAAAATTATCAACAAATGCAAAAGTATCACAAGAATTAGTATCTTATATGAACTTTTTATTATCAAAAGAGAGATCTGGAATTGAACGGGCAATTGGTACAAATACTTTTGCTAGAAATAACTTTGCTGCTGGTATGAAATCAAAATTCTATACATTAATTGCAGAACAAAATGCATATTTAGACTCATTTTTAAAAGTTAGTGATTCTTCTGTAACAAAATTTTATGCAGATAACATGAAAGGTGAATCAATTGATGAAGTAGAAAGAATGAGAAAAATTGCACTTTATAGTGATATTGATTCAAATTTTGGAGTTGAACCACAATACTGGTTTGCAAAAATTACTGAAAAAATTAATTTATTAAAAAAAGTTGAAGATTTTATTGCTAATGATTTAATAGTTACAATTGACAATGAAATGAATGATTCTCAAAGTAATATGATAATTTTTGGATTTTTAAGTGCATTAGGTATTGCATTGACTATGATTTTAGCAAGAACTATTGCTTTTACTATTTTAATTGATGTGGATTCTGTTAAAAGGGGAGTTGAAAATTTCTTTGCATTTATTAATTTTGAAAAAGATGATATTGAATTAATCAAAGTACATTCAAATGATGAATTAGGGATGATGTCTGAGATTATAAATAAAAATATTGAAAATACTAAAATAAATATTCAAAAAGATAGAGCTTTAATTGCAGATACAATTCGAGTTGCAAATCAAATAAATAAAGGGTATTTAGATTCAAAAATAGAACAAGGTTCAAATAATCCATCATTAAATGAATTAAAAAATATTATTAATGAAATGTTAGGAACTCTAAATAGCAATGTTTCAAATATATTAAAAGTATTAACTTCTTATTCAAAACTAGATTTTAGACCAAATTTAGCAGAAAATAATCTTGAAGGAATAATAAAAGAACTTGAAAAAGATGTAAATATCTTAGGTGAAGTTATTACTCAAACTTTATTGGAAAATAAAAAAACAGGAATTATTTTAAGTGAAAATGCAAATCACCTTAGCAAAAATATGCAAGGAATTGCAAAAGCTGCAAACTCACAAGCTGCATCTTTAGAAGAGACAGCAGCTTCTTTAGAAGAGATAACTTCAAATATTAAAAACAATACTCAAACTGCTATAAATATGGCAAATTATGGAAATAAAGTAAAAGAATCAATCTCTTTAGGACAAGCCTTAGCTAATAAAACTGTTCTTTCAATGGAAGATATTAATACACAAACAACTGCAATTACTGAAGCAATTACTGTAATTGATCAAATTGCATTCCAAACAAATATTCTTTCTTTAAATGCAGCCGTAGAAGCAGCAACTGCTGGAGAAGCAGGAAAAGGATTTGCTGTTGTTGCTGGAGAAGTAAGAACACTTGCAAGTAGAAGTGCTGAAGCTGCTAAACAAATTAAAGAGTTAGTTTCAAATGCACAGAAAAAAACTCAAGAGGGTAAAAGTATTGCAGCAGATATGATAGAGGGATATTCAGAATTAAATAAAAATATTTCAACAACTTTAGAGTTAATTGAAAATGTTACGACAGCAAGTAAAGAGCAATCAATTGGTATGGTTCAAATAAATGATGCTGTTAATAATTTAGATCAAATTACTCAACAAAATGCACAAAATGCTTCTGAGGCTAATGAAATTGCAAAAGAAACATTAGATATTTCAAATACAATAATCGTTCAAGCTGATGCAAAAGAGTTTAACGGTAAAAATTCATTTTAGAAAGTTTTAGAAGTTGGAAGAAGTAATCAAGAATAAGGGATAAATTTTTATCTCTTACTCTTCTTCTTTGTGTCTTCTTCCATTAAAAGTTAAAACAGTATCAAGTCTTATTTGTTCTTTTTTATTCATAATCAAATATTCGATTCCATCAATTACACTCATAGTTTCAATCAAACCTTTAGTAGTTTTTTTTTCACCATTTTCTAAATAAACGACAGTTGAGGGAATTTTTCTTTGCATAGCAACATTTAATTGGTCAAAAAATTCACATGAAATTGGTGTGTACATATTTATATTTTCCTTTTATGGGATATAAGTTTTTTTGCTTTTTATAAAAGAAGTTGTGTAAAAAATCTCTCTTAAAAATAAAAATAAAGATGTAATCAAACAAAGCATTGCAGTAATAAATAGAATAACTATCAATAAAGAGTCTTTAAATTGAAATATTGCACTTAAAAACATTGTAACTATAACCATTGCGATTAATAAACCTGTACTTGTACAAAATAGTATGGCAAGATTTGTATTTTTCATTCTCATTGTAAGAAATTTTCTACGCTCTTTGATTTTTAATTTGCTCTCTTCATTAGTTAAAAGTTTTTGATTTTCATCTTCATATTTATCTAATTTATCAACTTTGTCTATAATTCGTGAGAGTCTTCCAGTAAAAACATTTAACAATCCAGCTACACCTGCAAGTAAAAATACAGGAGCAACCGAGAGTTGAATTAGTTGAGAAACACTATTTACGCTACTTGCTTCTATCATTGTTAGCATATTATTTTACTTCGTCAATTATCTCTAATAATTGTTCTTGAACTTCTTGAGCTAGTTCAATTAAATCAGGATTTATGTCATCTACTAATTGAACTAAAGAGTTCATAGCTATCATTGTATCTCCGTCTTGAGTGTAAACAGAGATTTTACAAGGCATGATAATTGAAAGTGACATATCTTCGCTTAAAAATTTTTGGGCAACGATAGGATTACAAATATCAACTATTTGACACTCATTTCCTAAGTCAATTCCTTTTGAATTTAAAGTCTCTTTTACATTATGAATATGTTGAATTCCGTATTTATATTTTGCTGTAACTTCTTTTAGAGAATCGATAACTTCTTGTACACTTTTATTTGTTACTTCCATATATTGCATATAATTTCCTTTGCTAATGTATTAAATTTTTGTTGATTATAACTAATTAATTTTTATAAAAAGCCAATTTTTTCACTTCTAACTTATCAAACATTGATAACATATTGTTATAATCTTTGTGTAAAGTTCTATTTATTAAATAACCATTTCCTTCAATAACATCAACTGCTTTTTGGATTTTTTCTTTTCCATAAACATTATTTAATGCAGTTTCATAATTTTCCCATTCAAAGCCATCATTTTGCATTCTGATTAATTGAGCTACTAAATGACCAAATTTATTGTTTGAAAATTCTAAAATTTCTAAAGCATCATCATACTCTTCTAAAAGAAGTAACATTTGAGCTTTAAAATCTCCCATTGTGAAGTTTTCTTCAAAAATTACACCAATATAAAGTTGCATATTTAAAGAATCATCTAAACTATCAACAGTGTCTAAAATCTCATTTACATCATATTTTTCAAAGTTTAAAACCATATCACGGATTAGTTTTCCATTGTTTTTGTTGTTGTAAACCATATCATCAAGTGGATAAACTTCTGAGAAATTTGGAACAATCATTTGACAAGAGTAGAAGTCTAAATATGTATATTCTCTTACATACATTTCTCTGTCTTGAGATTTTAAAATGTCAAGTAAAAATGCGTATTCATCATCACTTCCATTTCCTTCATATTTGCAAGGAGCGTATTCAAAACTTTTTTTAGCACTTAAAAATGGAAAACCTAATTTTCCATTTGAATCAATAAAGTGAGCTTCTAAGTTAAAACTATCAGCTACTAAACTCATATCAAAAGTAGGAATTTCAAAGGCATCAAGATTTGTTAAATCTCTTCCTTGCATAAGTTCTGTCATAGTTCTCTCAAGACTCACTTCTAAAATAGGGTGCGCTCCAAAAGATACAAATAGAGTGTTGTTTTTAGTGTTTATTAGAGAAATTGCAGTTACTGGAAAAACTCCACCTAAACTTGCATCTAAAACTTCGATGATATAACCTAAATCCCTTAAAGTTTGTGCATCTTTATAAACTTTTGGAAAAGATTTTACAACTTCATCAGGAAACTGTGGAAGTGCATAACCCTCTTTGATGATAGCGATTTTTGCATATCTTTCAAAGATTTCACTAAGTGCTTGAACTTTTGCTTCATTTGCTGTGTTTCCAGTAGCCAGACCGTTACTTACAAATAGGTTACTTAAGATATTTATTGGAATATATGTTTTTTCTTTTGTTGATTCTTTGATAAAAGGAAGTGCAACGATTTTATCCATATAATCGCTGTTAAAATCCACTAAATCTTTTGGCTCTAACTCTCCATCTGCATCGTAGATTTTTTTTAATTCAGGATTTAAATAATCTCCTCCAAAATCAAAAGCAACTTCATCAGGATAATATTTTCTATTTGGTAAATGGAAATCTATAAAAAAGTTGTTAGTTTGTAATCTTTCGATATATTCTCCATAAGCACTTGCAATTGAAGCATCTGAGATTGTTCCTTTTCCATTTGAATAGATGTGATTTGGTGCTTCATTTGAAGCTAAGTTTACTGAGAAGCAGTTTTCTAAAGGGTGTTTTTCTTGTGAAAATGAGGCTTCACAACCTACATCTTTTAATACAGCTTTCATTTTTAAAATTGATTGTTCTACTGGGCTATTTTTTGATAATAAATTCATTTGATTTTTGTTCTTTCTTCTTGTTGATTTTTCTATAAAAGGTCTACAGTATAGCCAAAAAAAATATATTCCAAGAATAGGGCGTAAATATTAGCTACAATACGCAATCAATAGAAAAAAATATAAAGGTTTATAAATGGCAAAAGGTAAAAAAACAATAATCAAAGAGATTAAAAAAATAGATGATGAAATATTATTAATAAATGGAAAAGAGTATGTAATTGTTGAAGACACAGAAAATATCGAAACAGCAACAACAATGAAAATTTCATCAAATGGAAACAGAATTTTAAGATTTGAAGATGAAAAGAAAAAAGCAACAATCGATGTAAAAAGAGATATTGAAATAGTTAAATATTCATTCAAAGATGCAAGTGTTGCTAAAAAATTTGCAAAAGGTTATGACAAAACAGTAATCACACCAGATGACAAAAGAGAAGAGATAGGAAATGCCAGTTCATTTAAAAAAGCTAGAAAAATCATAAATACATATATCTCAAAAGATGGTGAAAACTATGACCCTAAAAATGGTAAAACTACATTTTATGTGACGGAAGAAGCGTAAAAATCTATCCAAATAAAAGTATTAATAGATAATATTTTAGCTATAATAAATAAAAAATCTATTTTAGGATTAATATGTTAGCTATTAATATCTCAACGCCAAAATCTATAATGCAAAATTTAAAAGATAATTTTAAACAAAAAAGATTATCTTTAAACCTAACACAAGAAGGACTTTCCAACAAAAGTGGAGTAAGTCTTGGTAGTATCAAAAGATTTGAATCAAGTGGAGAAATCTCTTTTGAATCTTTGCTAAAAGTTGCATTGGTATTAAATTGTTTAGATGATTTTAAAAATATTGCAAATAAAAAAGATGAACAATACGATTCTATGGATGATTTATTAAAAGTAAAACCAATCAGAAAAAGAGGAGCTATAAAATGATAAAAATTTTAAATAAAATATTTATGATTTGAACTTAGGTAGTTTTAATTTTTATTTATTGACATTAATAATCTTTTTTTATATAATTCTTTCGATTTAAAGATTTTTGGGAGTGATTACCCAAATGGACACTGAAAGGGGTTGGATTTTCCAACCCCTTTTTTTATTGTGGGTAGTGTTGGGTGGGAGTGTTCAAAAGGAGGTGTCCTTTGGTCTTTAAATTGGCAGTGATACTTTTAATCTTTTTGGTGTTTGCACCAAATTTGTATTAATAAAAGGGAGGGCTTAATCACCCCTCCTGTCACTGTTACTTTTCCCTTAAAAAAGATGCTAATCTATTTTCTTTACAAAATCCCTAACTCTTTACTCATATCAACTATAAGTTTAGAAAATGGTTGTTTTGATAAATCTTCTTCCTCTTCATCTATAAGATTAAAAATATCTTTTTTGATTTCTTGAAATGGAATGCCTGTTAAATTTTCTAACTCTTTGAGTCTACTTTCTGGGTAGAGTTCTGCTTTTTGAATCATGTCAAAAACTATATCTTTGTGAGCTTTGTATCGCTCATTTAGTTTAAAAATCTCTATATATTTATCGTACATATCTGAATAATTTTCTTTTAAAGTTATATCTATATCATCTTTTGATTTTATATGTAAGTTTTTACAAGAATCATCTAACAATAGTTTGAATTTTACTTTTTGGTGGAAATCAAATTTTTCATCATTTGGGGCGATGCAAGTTTCATTTTGGAATTTACCTACATTTGAATCATGTTCAAAAGTATTTTTACTTCCTTTAACTTTTGAAGAGTTACAAGTAGGACAAGATGGAATAAGATTATAAAAACTAAGTGCCAGATATGGATATGTTCCTTTGTCATAAAAATGGTCAAGTTGAAAAGTAGAAACTAATTCATTTTTTTCTTTTTTAAAGTTTTTAATAAAATCTTTATTGCAGTAAAAACAAGTTCTAAAGTTAAAATTATCTGTGAAGAAAGGTGTTAGTACTTTAGATTGATATTTGTCTGAATAGTTAAATAATTTCTTTATCTTTTCATAAATTTCTTTTTTTTGATTTGCGGTTAATGTTTGAATTTTACTATCCACAGATTGAATCATTATTTTTATTTCTTTTATATCAGAAAAGAGAATATCTTTTAAAGTAAAATCTTTAAATACTTTTTTGAATGATGTATCATTTTTCTTATATCTACTAAATCTTTCTTCAATGTTTTCATTTGGTTTTTCAAATTTTGTTATAGTTTTTAAATCGTCAAAATATTGTTTTAGAAAATCAAATTCTTTATTTATCAAAAAGCTATCGTAATCAAGTTTAATCATTTAAACTCTCTTGTAATGCTTGTAGTCTTTTGATTTCTCTGTCTAAAAACTCTTTTTTGCCATTAAATAAAATTTCAAGTTCATCCAAATAATTTTTAATAATTGTTTGTAAAAATGGTTCTCCAATGATAGATTGAATATGTTTGAATTTTTTAATTTTGAACAAATACAATATTTTTAAAATTCGTTTATATTTTTTATTTTTTGGTTCAAGGAATTTAACAATTTCATAAAACTTTTTAATCTCATTAATCTTACTTTTCGCAAACTCACCCATAAGCCCATCACTCATAAAAAAGCCATGAGAAAGTAAAGTATGAATATTTGCTCCAAAGGTTTTGATGTCTATATCTTTTGTTGCATTTTTACAAAGCCCACTTTGTTTGTCTTTTTCCAAAAATATTACATTCTCTTTTGGTAAATCAGAAAGTAAAAATGGAGAGTGAGTGGTAAAAATTAAATTGATTTTTTGGGTAAAATTTTTATTGAAAAAATCCATTAAATATTTAAGATATTTTTTTTGCCAATTTGGATGAAGTGTATTTTCTCCCTCATCAATAAATATAAATAGGTTATCTTTTAATTTATCTTTGAGATAAATAGTTTGTTTTAACTTATAAAAATTTCCAAATTGAAATAATAGGTTTTCTTGCCCACTACTTAAATATGGTATCCATCTAAAATCTAAAAATTCAAGATTATCACCACTAATTATATTGTGGTATAACTTAATCAATTTTTCACAATTATCATCAATTTTTATATCTATAACTAGATATTCATCTTTATCGACAATTGATGTTAAAAAATCTATAAACTCATTTGCATATTTAAATTTACCAAATAATTTTTCTTCATCACAGTTTTCTAATTTATGAGGAATTGAAAAAACATCACAAAATTCTTGAAATATATCATTTATATTATCTTTCTTAGTTACTTTTTCTAATAATTTATAAGTTTCAGGAAAACTGTGCATAAAAATCAGAAAATTAAAAATTATCATATATTTAGTTTTTTCAATGAAAAAAAAATTAACAAAGTCAATACTTTCTAAGAAATTATATTTTAATTCTATATTAGATTCTTTTACATTTGTAAAATTCATCCAAATTTGTATTTTATCTGGTTTTGGTATAGGTAATATTATTGCTTCATCTTTGAGCATTTTAATTGTATTTTGTATAGTTTTGTTCTTGTATAAATTATATGGTCTTGAGTGAAACTTACTAAAGATATTTGCGGAATTTACTTTATTACTATATTCAAATTGATATTTATAAAGTAAGCTAGATAAATCTATATTGTTTTTTTGTACTTGACCTATTAAAAAAGTATTTAAATCTGAAGAGTCTATATCACCGTAAATATTGTTATAATAAATAAATGATATTTTATAAGCATCATTCAATCGTAATAATCCTCTATCTAAAGAATCACATTGCAATTTAATCAAAGGATTCTCTTGAAATATTTTTTTATGAATTTTGTAATTGGTTATAATTTTATTTGGTTGTTTAGTTATATTAATACCCTTGATTATAAGTTCTTTTCCTAAATCAAATATGTAAAAATAGTTTGAAGTAGGAGATGTTCCTGAATTTAATAAATTTAAAACACTACTCTTCCCACTCCCATTTTCACCAACAATAGCAGTTATATTTATATTTTTAGGAAAAATACTTACATAATCGTTATTTTCATTAATAGTTAATTCTTTTGTATTTTCGTCAAACTCACACTCAAACCTAGGTGAAAAATTAAACCCCTGATTCTTAATATTTTTATACTTTTCAACCCATAAATAAACTAATTCCATAAAAAACCTTGATTATTATTTGGATAAATTATATCAATAAAAGATAAGAAAATAATTATTCTTTAGTTCAAATTTTTCTTTTAAATTCTTTTAACACTTTTAATCCAATAATTATGCTATAATCCCACAATTTCAGCATACATCGGTCTATGCCTGACTTCGTTTTTGTAGTCAATTTACAACTCAACTAAACTCAAATTATTCAACCTAGATCGTAACTCAAGTTTACAACTTTTGATAGGTTCATAACAAAACAAGGTACTTATGTCATTTTCAAACTTAGGTTTATGCGCAGAACTTCTTCGTGCAATTAAAGAAGAGGGGTATACAACGCCAACGCCAATTCAGTCAAAATCAATTCCTGTGATTTTATCAAAAAAAGATGTTCTAGCAGCTGCTCAAACAGGGACTGGAAAAACAGCTGGATTTACACTTCCACTATTACAACGATTAAAAACTTCTTATTCTAAGGATAAAAAATCTCATGTTAGAGCATTGATTTTAACTCCAACAAGAGAACTAGCAGCGCAAGTTGCACAAAGTGCTGAAACTTATGGGAAATATCTTCCTTTTAAATCAGCTGTTATTTTTGGTGGAGTTGGAATAAATCCTCAAAAAGCACTTCTAAAAAAAGGTGTTGATATTGTAATTGCAACTCCTGGAAGACTGCTTGATTTAATCTCTCAAGATTGTTTAGATTTATCAAAAATCGAATTTTTTATTTTAGATGAAGCAGATAGAATGCTTGATATGGGATTTATAAACGATATTAGAAAAGTTCTTGCACTCTTACCAAAAGAGAGACAAAACTTACTTTTTTCAGCAACTTTCTCAGATGATATTAAAAAACTAGCAGATAGTTTATTGAACTCTCCTGTTTTAATTGAAGCAGCAAAGGCAAACAGCACTTCCCACAAAGTTGAACAAAGTGTTCATTTAGTTGATAGGGAGAGAAAAAAAGAGCTTTTATTACATTTAGTTAATAAAAACAACTGGAAACAAGTTTTGGTTTTCACAAGAACAAAACATGGTGCAAACAAACTTAGTGAAGCCCTTGTAAAAGATGGAATCACATCATCAGCGATTCATGGAAATAAATCACAAGGTGCAAGAACAAAAGCCTTAGATGATTTTAAAGCTGGAAATGTAAGAGTTCTTGTAGCAACTGATATAGCTGCAAGGGGAATTGACATTGACAATCTTCCTCATGTAATAAACTTTGAATTACCAAATATCGCAGAAGATTATGTACATAGAATCGGAAGAACTGGAAGGGCTGGAAACAAGGGTGTTGCTATATCTTTAGTTTGTGTAGATGAACATGATTATCTGTTTGGAATTGAAAAATTAATCAAACAAAAAATCAGAAAAATTGAAACAATCGGATTTAAAGTTGACCCAAATATCAAAGCAGAACCAATTGGAAATAGAGGAAACCGAGGTAATAGTTCAAACCAAAATAGAACAGCAAAACCAAAAGAAACAAACTCAGGTTCAAAAAGAAGTTTTGGTAAAAAAAGAGTTGAAGAGAACTCATCTGCAAAACCAAGAGGAAATAACGATAGATTTGCTTCTAAAAAAAGTGATTCGACATCTAGCGTGACAAAAAATAGAAGAACAAACTCAGGTTTTAAAAATAACTAATTAGTTCAAAATATTTAAGTAAGGTAGGATTCTATAAAATACCTTACTTTAAATTTAGGAACTATAAAATGTACAAAAAAATCAAACTACTTATCACAATACTTTTTCTAACAAACTCTTTTTTATTTGCTCAGGATTTAGAACTTGAAACTATATTCAAAAACAAACAAGTTGATGGAACTATTGTTATTGAATCTTTAAATACAAAAAAAATCTATATTTACAATGACCAAAGGGCAGAAACACTTTTTAGTCCTGCTTCAACTTTTAAAATTCCAAATACTCTAATTGCTTTAAATGAAGGTGTAGTAACAAAAGATTCAGTGATTGTTTGGGATAAAAAAATAAGAGAATATGAGTTCTGGAACAAAGACCAAACTTTACAAACTGCTTTTAAAACCTCTTGTGTTTGGTGTTATCAAGAGTTTGCCTCAAAAATAGGAATTAAAAAATATGAAAAATATTTAGAAGAACTTGATTATGGAAATAAAACTATTGGAAATGATGTAAGGAGATTTTGGTTAGATGAGAGTTTGAAAATCACAACTTTTGAGCAAATAAAATTCTTAAAACGATTATATACAAATGATTTACCTTTTAAAATTGAAGATATGAATAGTTTAAAAGAGATTATGATTGATGAAAAAAATGAAGATTATACAATCAGAGCAAAAACTGGTTGGGAGGGAAAATATGGCTGGTATGTTGGTTTTGTTGAAACAAAAAATGATGTTTGGTTTTTTGCTTTAAACATAGATACAAAATCAAAAGATGATTTACCAAAAAGAAAAGCTATTACTTTAGAGGCTTTAAAAATCAAAGGAATTTTAAAATAACTAATTAATGAAAAATATATAAAAAAGCTGTTTTCTATAAAATATCTTTTAAATAAGCATAAAAATCAAAGGATTTATAAATAAATAATTTAAATTTCTGATTATTTTCTAATGCAATGTCTATAAAATATAGTATTATATTGTAAGAATAAAAAAGGAAATAATAAAAAGTATCATGTTTAATAAGGATTTTCTAAAAGAACTTACTATTTTATGTGTTGAAGATGATGAAACAATTCGTGAGCAACTGTTTTTAAGCATTAAAGATTTCTTTAAAGAAGTGATTATTGCAAAAGATGGAAAAGAGGCTTTAGAAAAAGTTTTAGAATCTGAAATTAAAATAGATGTTATTGTAAGTGATATTTCAATGCCTTTTATGAATGGAATTGAATTTTTAGAAAATGTTAGAAAAATTGATAAATATATTCCTTTTATTTTTAGCACAGCATTTAGTGATAAAGAGTATTTAATAAATGCTATTAAACATGGAGTTAGTGATTTTTTTGTAAAACCTTTAGATGTAATGTCATTATTAGATAAAATTGAAAAAGTATGTAAAAAAAATAAAAAATACATAGAGATAATAAATCATCAAGAGATGATAAAAGAATATTTTGACACCATAAATAAAGTTGCAATTGTTTATATATATGATTTTAATGGAAAAATTTTATATATAAATGATTTTTTTAAAGAGTTGTCAAAATATGAAGATAGTGATTTAATAGGCGAAGATTATACAAAGATATTTCATGTTGATATTTCAAAAGAGCTTATAAACAAACAAGAAGAGATTTTGAAAAATTTTGAAAAATTTAAAGGAAATCTGAAATATTCTACGAAAGATGATTCTGTTTTTTATGTAAATTGCACAACAATTCCCATAAAAGAGAAAGATAAAATAAAAAGTTTTATTAGTGTAAATTTTCTTACTACAAAAGAAGAAAATGAAAGAAGAGAGTTTAAGAAAAAAGTTTTGTATAACTTTCAAGAGACAAAAAAGATTTTCAAAAAAGCCCAAGAAAAAATCGATGAACTAAATTTTGAGTTATCAAAGTATCAAAATTATGATAAAAAAGAGAAAATCTTAAAAGATTTACAAACTGAGAATTTAACTTATTTTGATGATATTCATTTGGTGGAAGATAAAATAAGAAAAATAAAAGGTCGACAAGATATGTTTACATTTGAGATTAATGTAAAGATAAAAGAGATTTCCCAATCTTCCCATGATTTAGTAGAGCATAGTGATAAATTAGATAAAAAGATTACTAAAATGTCTCGTGAAATAATATTAAGGGATGAATTTATAAAAAAACTTGAGTCAGAAGTTGTAGAGAGAAATCAAAAAATCATTAATTTGGAAGATGTTCTTTTACATAGAGAGAGTCAAGTTAATGGTAAAAAATAGAGGTATTTTGTATGCTAAATAGAGATGATTTTTTTAAAAAACTAAATATTATGATTGTTTTAAATGAAAATAGTAGTTGTTTTAATGAAGATTTTTCTGGAAAATTTAATAGTGTAGTTTTTAAAAATAGCGTCGATGAAGCAATAAATTATTATAAAAATAGCTTAGATAGCCAAGAAAAAATCGATATTATTCTAAGTGAAATGTATATTTTAGATAAAAATGGCATTGATATTTTAGAAGAGATAAAAAATATTGATGAAGATATTTCATTAATAATTTTTACAAAAGATATAGAAACACAAGATTTATTAAATTTAATAAAACAAGGAATTAGTGATTTTTTAATAGAACCTTTTACTTTAAATGATATGTTAGATTCAATAGAAAAGATTTGTTTTGTAAAATATAATCAACTCTATAAAGAGACAATTCAAAAAGATTTAGAAGATATTGTAGAGCTAGTAAATGAAGTTTCAATTGTTTCAAAAACAAATCTAAATAATGAAATAATATTTGTAAATAAGTCATTTTGTGAGACATCTGGTTATAGTGAAGATGAATTAATTGGCAGAAAACATAATGAGCTTAGCGATATAAATAGAGTGATTTTTGATGAAATAGAATCAACAAGTAATAATAAAGAAGTTTGGGAAGGAAAAATGAAATATTTATCAAAAGATTCCCAAGAATTTTTTGTATATTTGACAGTTATTCCACTTCTTGATTATAAAAAAGATATAAAAGAGTTCATTTGGATACAATTTTTAGCAACTGAGTATGAACAAGAACAAAAAAATTTCAAAAAGAAAGTTGCTCAAAATATAAATGAAAGTAGAAGAATAAATACCCAAGCTAGGGATAAAATCAATGGTTTACAAGAACAATTAGAGTTTTATAGAAGTATAGATTTTTTGATTGAACAAGAAGAGAGAAGAAAAAGTAAATTTTTAAGTCAAATTAAATATTTTGAAAAATTGAGTGTTGAAAGTGAAGAAAAACTAAAAGAGGTAAGTTCAAAAGCAAAAGATAAAATAAAAACAGTTGTTTCGACTCAACAAGAGGCAAAAGAGAGATATGATATTAGTTCCTCATCTTTTGGTGAAGTTTCAAGTGAATTACAAATTAAAAACAGTAAAGTAAAAGAGTTAGTAAGTGTATTAGATGTACAAAAGAAAAAGATTGATTCTTTATTGGCAAAAATTGATATTAGAGAGATAAAATTAGGTTTAAAATGAATTATGAGATAAAAAATGAGTTTATAAAAGCAAAAATTGACTCTTTGGGAGCACAATTAAATAGCTTAAAAAAAGTAGATAAAGAGTTAGAATATATTTGGCAAGCAAATCCTAAATATTGGAACAGACACTCTCCAATACTATTTCCAATTGTTGGAAGATTAAAAGAGGACAGTTATTTTTACAAAAATCAAAAGTACAATATGACACAACATGGATTTGCAAGGGATAAAGAGTTTGAAGTTATTAAAAATGAACTTGATTTTTTAGAGTTCAAACTTTGTAGTGATGAAAAGAGTTTAGAAATATATCCTTTTTCTTTTGAATTATATTTATCATATAAACTTGAAAAAAATTGTTTAATAGTTGCATACAAAGTAGTAAATAAAACAAATGAAAAAATGTTTTTCTCAATCGGTGCTCATCCAGCATTTAATTGGCCTTTAGAAGAAAATGAAAAAAAAGAAGATTATTTTTTAGAGTTTGAAAATGTAAAAGAGACAAAAAGATATTTTTTAAACGACAAAGGTTTAGTTTATAGGAATGAAGATTTAGAAATAATGGATAATAAAATGTTTTTAAATGAAGAGTTATTTAAAAATGATGCTTTAGTTTTTAATGATTTAAATATAAAAACTCTTACTTTAAAAAACATAAATAATGAAAATTATATAAAAGTAGATTTTGAAAGTTTTCCATATTTAGGAATTTGGTCAAAACCAAGTGCTGCTCCATTTATCTGTATTGAACCTTGGTTTGGAGTTGCAGATGAGCAAAATTGTACTCAAAATTTTGAAGATAAAAAAGGCTTAATTAGTTTGGAAAAAGAAGAGATTTTTTCTTGTTTTTATAGTGTTAAAATTTAAAATTAGCAATTATTGGATTGTTATAAATTCTTAATTCTCTTATACTTTTATGTTATGTAAACATGGAGTATAAAATGAAAATAGCAAATGTTTTATATGTAAAAGTTGGAGTTGTCACTTCTACCAAACTTGAAAATAGTAAAAGAACTGAATTGATTTCAGGAATAAAAAAATATCCAGTTTCAAAAGCATATCTTACAAAAACAGGTTTTAAAGAAGATTTCCAAGCTGATTTACTTCACCATGGTGGAGTTAACAAAGCTTTATTTCTTTTTTCAAGCCTAACTTATGAAAAAATCAACTCTTATTTTAACAATAATTTTGACATGAAAAATATGGCATTTTTTGGAGAAAATCTGATTTTGTCAGAAGTTTGTGAAAAAGATATTTGTGTTGGTGATGTTTTAAAAATAGGGCAAACAAAAATTCAAATAACACAACCAAGGCAACCTTGTTGGAAATTAAGTGCAAATACAAATCAAAAAAATATGACAAAGTTTATTTTTGATAGTGGTTTAACCGGTTGGTATGCAAAAGTTTTACAAGAAGGAAATATTAGTGTAGATGATGAAGTTATTTTAGAAAAAAGAACTTATCCAAATCTAAATATAAAAAAATTAAATAAGCTAATAATTAATCCAATGCTTGATGAAAAACTTACTTTAGAGGCTTTATCTTGTGCCCAGTTAGGAAAAGCATTTATGGAATCTTTGTCTAAAAGATATAAATTAAAAGACAAAGATGAACAATTCTCATTTTATCATGAGTAAAAGGAAAAATATGAAATCAAATAGTTATTTATTGCCTTTGTACAATAGATTAGATGTCTCTTTTGTAAAAGGAAAAAAATCAGTTTTATACGATGAAGAAGGAGTTGATTATATAGACTTTTCTTCAGGAGTTGGAGTTAATAGTTTAGGATATTGTAATAAAAAAGTTGTAAAAACAATAGAAAATCAAGCAAATAAAATCTTACACACTTCAAATATTTATCAAATAAAATCACAAGAAGAGTGCGCAAAAAAAATAGTTGAATTAAGCACTTATGATATGCAATGCTTTTTTTGTAATAGTGGAGCAGAAGCAAATGAAAGTGCTATAAAACTTGCAAGAAAATATGGAAATACAGCATTTTCTAAACCAAAATATAAAATCATAACAATAAAAAACTCTTTTCATGGAAGAACAATAGCAACACTAAAAGCAACTGCCCAAGAGGATAAACATAAATATTTTGGACCTTATCCTGATGGATTTGTTTATGCAAATGATATAAAAGAAGCTATCTCTTTGATTGATGATTCGACGGTTGCTGTTATGCTTGAGTTGATTCAAGGTGAGGGTGGAATTTTTATGCAAAATATAAAAGAAGTACAAGAGTTAAGTGAAATCTTAAAAAGTAAAAAATTACTTCTAATAATAGATGAAGTTCAAACAGGAGTTTATAGAAGTGGAAAATTTTTGATTTCTCATTACTTTAAAATTGAGCCAAATATTGTAACTTTAGCAAAAGGATTAGCAACAGGAATTCCTATTGGTGTAATGATGACAAATTTAAAAGATGTTTTTAAAGCAGGTGATCATGGTTCAACTTTTGGAGGAAATCATTTTTCAACTACGGTTTGTAAAGAAGTTTTGAGTATTTTAGAAGAGTATAAAAATAGTGGAAAATTGAAAAAAAATATAAGATATTTTGACAATTGCTTAAACTATTTTGTTAATACTTACCAAGAGCTTTTTTCAAAAAAAACAGGTTTTGGTTTTATGCAAGGACTTGTATTAAAAGATGAAAATAGATTGACAGAAATTATAAATTTAGCACTTAAAAATAGAGTTTTAGTTCTTAAATCAGGAAAAAATATAATTAGATTTTTACCTCCTTTAAATATCTCAAAAAAAGAGATGAAACAAGGGTTTAAAAGATTTGAGAATGCTTTAATTGAAATAGAAAAATAAAATATTAAAAGGCTTACTTATCAGGAATATTTTCTTTATTTATTGATTCGTAAGCTATTAAAATCTTTTTTCGCTCAATTCCCCATCTATAACCACTCATTGCTCCACTTTTTGCAATGACTCTATGGCAAGGAATTAGATAACCAATATGATTTCTTCCAATTGCACTTGCAACTGCACGAACGGCTTTTGGTTTATCTAAATAGTTTGCTATGTCTTGGTAAGTTGCTACAATTCCATTTGGTAAATTTAATAAGGCTTTCCAAACATTTACTTGAAGATTTGTTCCCTTTACAAAAAGAGAATATTTTTTATTTTTAACGAAGATATTTTCTAAATATTCATTGGCAGCTTTTTCATCATGATGAAGATTTGCATTTTCCCAAAGTTCATTGAATCTACTAAAAATCTCATTTTTATTATCATCAATAAATCCTAAATAACAAACACCTTTATCTGTAAATCCAATTAAGGCTTCACCAAAAGGTGTTTGTCCAAATCCATAAGTGATTTGTACGTCTTTTCCTTTTTCTTTCCACTCTTTTGGTGTTACTCCGATTAGAGTTACAAAAAGTTCATGAAGACGGCTACTACTGGATAATCCAATATCCAAACTACTATCTAGAATGGATTTAGATTCTTTGATATGCTCTTTTGCATAATTTAAAGTAACGCTATGTAAAAATTGTTTGGGAGTTACGCCCACATATTCTTTAAATACTCTTATAAAATGGTATTTACTCATACCAATATTTTTTGCAACTTCATCAACTGATGGATGTTCTTTGAAATTCTCATCAATGTATTTTATTGCTTTTTCAATTTGTTTATAGTTGTTATTTAAAGTGGACATTTCTTCTCCAAACGATTAAAACTCTTTAAAAAGTCGATTTATTGTAAACAACAAAATTTCCAGCTAATACTTCTAATTCTTTATTGATTTTCGCATGAAGTTCTGTATCTTCAATATTATCTAATACATCACAAATTTTATTTGCAATTATTTCAAACTCTTTCTCTTTCATTCCTCTAGCAGTTAACGCTGGAGATCCTATTCTAATTCCTGATGTTACAAATGGACTTCTTGTCTCACCTGGCACTGTGTTTTTATTTACAGTAATTCCAGCATTTCCTAAAGCTGCATCTGCATCTTTTCCACTGAATGGTTTATTTAAAAAACTTACTAATACTAAGTGATTATCTGTTCCACCTGAAACTAAATCATATCCTCTTTTTATTAATACATCAGCTAATACTTTTATATTCGCTTTTACTTGTTTTGCGTAATCTTTCCATTTTGGATCTAAAATCTCTTTAAATGCTACTGCTTTTGCAGCTATTACATGAACAAGTGGTCCACCTTGAATTCCTGGGAAAATAGCAGAATTGATTTTTTTAGCAATCTCTTCATCATTTGTTAAAATCATACCACCTCTTGGACCTCTTAAAGTCTTATGAGTAGTAGTTGTTACAACATCAGCGTAAGGGAATGGACTCATATGTTCACCAGCAGCAACAAGACCAGCTATGTGAGCAATATCAGCAAATAAAATAGCACCAACAGCATCAGCTATTTCTCTGAATTTTTTAAAGTCAATTTCTCTTGCGTATGCACTTGCACCACAAACAATGATTTTTGGTTGAGTTATTTTTGCAATATCCATTACTCTATCATAATTGATTCTTCCATCAAGTTCAACACCATAATAAAATGCTTGATAATTTTTACCAGAAAAAGATGGTTTTGATCCATGAGTTAAATGTCCACCATGAGATAAATCCATACCAAGGATTCTATCACCAGCATTGATTAATGCAGCATAAACAGCACCATTAGCTTGGCTTCCAGAATGAGGTTGAACATTAGCATACGAACAACCAAAGATTTTACAAGCTCTGTCAATAGCTAATTGCTCAACAGCATCAGCAAATTCACAACCACCATAATATCTTTTATAAGGATAACCCTCAGCATATTTGTTAGTAAAAACAGAACCCATAGCTTCCATAACAGCAGGACTTGTAAAGTTCTCACTTGCAATCATTTCTAAGTGATTTGTTTGTCTCTCTAACTCTTTTTCTATTATTAAAAATACTTCATTATCTGCTTGTTCTAAAGTCGCGTTTGTTAAATAGTTCATTGTAAAGCCTCCATTTTTTATTTATAAAACAATAACTTAATTAAGAATATTAAACAATCCAAAAATTGCTATTTTAAACTGATAAGTTGTTTTTTTGATTTTTATTTTATTAGGTAAGTTAAGGATAGAATTTTTAGAAAATAGAAGAAAATTAATCTTCTATCTCTTCATCTTCACTACTTTCTTGATTTTTCTCTTTTGGTTTTCTAAATTCTGCACGAGCTATTAATTCTAAATAAAAACTATCAAGATTTTCACTTGCTGCAATATCAATAGATTTTGTAATATCTACAAATCTAATTTCTGTAGCTTCTTCTTGTGTTTTACCAAATTTACAATCAAAATTCCAGTAATTACAATTTTCAGGTAATCTTTTAGTTCTTTCTCTTTTGATATATTTTCTTACTTCATTTTTGATAGATTCAACTTGTCTATCTTTATTTTTATTTGCAACTATTAGTTGGAATGTTTTTTTCATATAAATCCTTTGGTGAAATTATAGCAAAAAATCTTAATTTATTTAATGAATAAAATTTATACAAATAATCATAAAATAAACAAGCAGAATTCGATATAATTTTTATACATATAAAAAGAAAGAACACACATGGAGAACGTTTTATTTACGCTATTTTTAACTATTTCAATAGCGACAATTTTAAATATTATTTTGAAAAGATTTGGAGTTTCACATATTATTGGTTATATAATAACTGGAACTTTAATTAGTTATATTTTTAATTTTAATGGACTTGATATTGGCTCTTTAGAGCTTATTGCTGAGTTTGGAATAGTTTTTTTAATGTTTACAATTGGTCTTGAAATGAGTTTTGATAAAATCAAAAAAATGAAAGAGATACTTTTATTAAATGGTTTTTTACAAGTAAGTATTAGTGCAATTTTAATCTATTTGGTAGCTTTTTTTGCTTTTGGTTTAACGATTGAAGTTTCACTTATTGTTTCATTAGCTTTTTCTTTATCATCAACTGCAATTGTTTTAACATATTTGAAACATTCAAAAGATATTCATACACCTTATGGAGAAAAATCAACTGCAATTTTAATTTTCCAAGATTTGGCAGTTATTCCTATTTTATTACTTATTACATTTTTAACAAATGATACTTTATCTATTGGTGAAGTTTTAGGAAAGACTTTTATTTCAGCAATAATTATTGTGCTATTTATGTTTACAATTGGGAAAAAACTTATCTCTTGGCTTTTAAAATTTGCTTCAAATACAAGAATTGAAGAGTTGTTTTTAGGTTCAGTTTTATCAATAGTAATTGGAACTTCACTTTTAGCACATCAAATGGGATTTACTTACTCTTTGGGAGCATTTATTGCGGGTATGATTATTTCAGATACGAACTTTAGTGTAAAGGTTGAATCAGATATAGCAAGTTACAAAGATTTGCTTTTAGGAGCATTTTTCTTTTCTGTGGGAACAAAAATTGATGCTTTATATTTTTTACATAATGTTCATATAATCCTAGCTATTTTTATTGCAGTTATGCTTATTAAAGCTTTGGTTGTATATGTAATAATTAGAAGAAAAGCGGATAAAAGTACTGCTGTTAAATCTGCCCTTGCACTTTGTCAAGTTGGTGAATTTTCATTTGCAATATTTGCTCTTGCATCTAGTAACAATATAATTTCCCATGAAACAGCAAGTTTTTTAATACTTGTTTCTGTTTTATCAATGATTTTAACACCGTTTATAGTAAATAATATCTATAAATTAGCTTCTTATGTAGTTGTTGAGTTCTATGAATCAGATAAAATTACACCTATTGCTGCAAAAAACCATGTTGTTATTTGTGGGTTTTCAATTTTAGGAAGAGTAATAGCTAGAGATTTATATGAAAGAAAAATTCCTTTTGTAATAATTTCTGATGACTTAAGACATGTTCTTTTAGGAAGAAAATTAGGATATATGGCATACTTTGGTCACTTAGATAAATTACCCGTATTAGAGTCATTAAAGGTTGATGAAGCTTCAAGTGTAATTATAACAGTTAGCGATACACATATAAAAAGATTGATTTGTGAGGCTGTTTTAAAATTCCATCCAGCTGCAAATATTTTATTAAAAATAGAATCATTAGATGAGAAATCTCAATTAAAAGATTTGGATATTAAAAAGTTCGTTCATGCCCATTTTGAAGTAGGGCGACTATTAGTTCAAGAAGCGTTAGTAAATTTAGAAAACAAGTAGATTTTTAATCTTCTTGTTGTTCAATATTATGTCCATGTTCGTGTTCATCAAGATTTTGCATTATATAGTCATAAATTCTTTGATATTCACTATTAGGAGTTTTATCTTCTTCAATAACGGCTAAAACATTTTGAAGTTCAACTAAAAATGACTCCATCTCTTCCATTGCTTCTTTATCATCTTCTGTTTGAGAATCTGTTTCCAAAAGTTTATATAAATCTTCTAAATAGGCTTCAACTTCAGGAATCATCACAGTTTCAACTAAATCTTTTAGCTTATCTTTTATATCTAGCATTTGTTTCCTTTTTATTGATTTACAATTATATTATTTTCTTCATTTAATTTACAAATAGAATTTAAAGTTAATTTGTTACAATTACAAATGAAAAAAATAGTTATATCAGTTTTACTTTTCTCTTTTTACTCTTATGCAATCGAGATAATACAAAAGCCTATCGAATTTACTCAAAATAGAGTTGAACTTACAAAAGAATATATTAAAAAATCTTATGGATTAGATGTAAATAATATAAATATTATCCCCAAAATAATAGTAATCCATCATACTGCAAGTGATGATTTAAAAGAGTCATTTGATAGATTTTATCCTGAAACCTTACTAACAGATAGAACAGATATAAATAAAGCTGGAAGTTTAAATGTATCAGCACAATTTTTAGTTGATTTTGATGGAACAATTTATTCATTAATGCCTGAAACTTATATGGCAAGACACGTAATTGGTTTAAATCTATCAAGTATTGGAATTGAAAATGTTGGAGGAAATAAAAAATCTTTAACACCTGAACAATTAAAAGCAAACATTGAGTTGGTTAAATATTTAAAAGATAAATATAAAACAATAGAGTATTTAATTGGACATTATGAATATAGAAAGTTTGAGAAACATCCTTTATTCTTAGAAAAAGATGCAAATTATAGAACTATAAAACATGACCCAGAACAAAGTTTTATGGAAAATTTGAGGTCAAATTTTCCTGATTTAAAATCTGTTAAAGATGATCTTTAATACTTATTAATATTTCAAAAGCAATTAATATAATAATAATCCACTCTAAAAAAGATGAGTATTTATGTTTTTGTTCATCCCCTAAAACATGCAGAAGTTCTTGGATAATTTCTACTTTTTTATTTAAAACTTCAACCCTTGATTTTATATCTAAATATTTAATCATTCTTTCATATTGGTTTTCATATTCTGGATATTCCCAAAAGAATTCAGGAGTATCAAGTAAATCATAGTGTAGATTTATTTTACTTTTTACTAAAAACAGTTCTCCAATTTTTTTTGAAATCTCTTTTTTTGTAAGTTTGATTTTCCCTGTTTGTGCTAACTGTAAAGGAATTTTTGAATTATCATCAATACTAGCTTGAAGTTCTTTTTCAAATTGGTCAAGTTTAACATTTTGAGCAAGAGCTTGAGAGATTGCAATTTTTGCAGTTGATGATAAATCATCTAGATAAATTGTGTCAAAATTTATTTTAAATTCACTCTCAAAAGTATAATTTAACTCCTCAACAAATGGAATTACAAAACTATTTGTTTCATAGTTTTTTATAAAATCCATAAAAAATTTTATATTTTCAAATGTAACATTCCAACATATGAAAACACCATATTTAAAGAGGATAATTTGTTGATCTTCTTCAATATCTATTATGATAGCATCTTTTATAATATTACACTTATATCGCTCTTCTACACTAGTAAAAATCTCTTTTTCAAATTTTTCACAAGTTAAATAAGATATTAATTTTTTTGTTTGCATTTTTTATCCAATAGATTTATATTGATAAACTATTCTATCTAAAAATGGTTACTTTTGAGTGATAAATTTTAATTGATTGTTTTTTGAGTAAAAATCAAAAAGCCTAAATTAAGGCTTTTGATTTTTGATTGAAGAAAGTTCTAAATATCTCATTACGATTGCAGATAAGTAAGGAATACTTTGAATAAGTATAGTTACTGCAAATATATAGATTTCTGTAATTCCTGTAAAGTTTGTAAAAATTAAAGCAAAGAATGCAATCAATAATAAAACTCCTAATATAGTTTCATATTTAATTGGATTATCACTTTTTTTAGCTTTTCCACCTTTTTGAGTTCTTTTAAATGGTAAACCATCTTTAACAAATCCATCATAAACAGCTTTGAAAATAATAAGTTGTAAACTCATAGAAGCAATAGAACTTAAAAGTGTATCTTTCATAGTTGCTCTTACTTTCATTCTATATAAAATAAATGTATGAAGAATATTCACCATAAATGCTGTAATAATAGGAATTGTTAAAGGAATTGTAGGAATTGTAACTCCAACAAAAATAATAACAGGAACCCAAATAATATTCATAACAGCCATAACAGGACCCATAGCATCACTTAACCAGAAGAACCAACCAGCAACAAACTTACTTTTTTGTCTAGGACTTAATGATGTAGATGATGGTTTAAATTCTTTCCAGTGTTTTTTAAGAATTTGAATAGCTCCATAAGCCCATCTATGTCTTTGAGTTTTAAATGCTTCAAATGTATCTGGAAGTAGACCATAACCATATCTTCTATTTGTATAGTGAGCAATATATCCAGCTTCAAATAGCCTAAGACCTAATTCACTATCTTCAACAATAGTATCAGTTCCCCAACCACCAACTTCCATCATAGCACTTAATCTTACCATAACCATAGTTCCATGAACAACAATTGCATTTTCTTCATTTCTATCAATCATACCAATATCAAAGAAACCTGCATATTCTGCATTCATAGCTGCTTTCATTATTGATTCTTTACCATCTCTATGATCCTGTGGCGCTTGAACGATTGCAACTTTTGGATCATCAAATAATGGAACTAAATCAACTAACCAAGGTGATTCAACAACATAATCCGCATCAATTACAGCAATAATTTCTGCTTCTTTATTTGTTTGTTCTAATGCTGCATTTAAAGCTCCAGCTTTAAATCCAGTACAAGTAATATTCATAAATACAAATTTATCTCCAAGTTCTTCGCATAACTTTTCAATTGGTTTCCAGTAGTACTCTTCTGGCGTATTATTAATAACAACAAGAACTTCATAGTTTGGATATCTAAGTTTTGCTAAAGCTCTTAATGTCTCTTCTAAAACATGTGGTTGCTCTTTATAAGCTGGAACATGTATAGAAACAAATGGAATATTTTCAGATCTTAAATCAAGTGGAACTAATCTCTCAGGAGGAATTCCAATTGAAACTTTAAATAATTCATTTGCTTTTGCAAGAGTAATTACAACAAGTGGAATCATTAAAAATGTTCCCATACTCCACATAACCCACATACCAAAATTCATATAGTTGATAAATGGATAAGTAATGGCCATAACAATACCAAAGGCCATACCTTGTGCAGCAATACCATAAGCTAAAGCATGATTTAGGTTTACTCTTTGATTTCTTAATCCAAATAGTGTTAATAAAGCTCCAATAATAATTGCAGCAATCATTTGGTATAACCAATATTGATTTAATTCAATGTCCCCATTTAAAAAGAATTTTAATTCTCTATCTGAAGTAAATATTCCCCAATATTGCCCAACATTTCCCTCATCATAACCTTTCCATGGTTGATCAAATGCTTCAACTATATTATAAGACCAATTCTTTTCTTTTGCAAGATTTAAAAATCCTCTTATAGCGATTGCTTGATTTTTTAAACTAGGAACTGCACCATTGAAATTGTATCCATGACTAGGCCAACCAGTCTCCCCAATTGTCATCTTTTTACCTGGATATTGTTTTTCAACTAAAGTATATTTTTCAATCATGAAATCATTAAATTTATCAATTGGAATTTTTTCCCAATATGGCAAGATATGAACAGTAATGAAATCAACATGTTTACCAATTTCAGGATATTTAACTAAAGTATGCCAAACTTCCGCAGTTGTAATTGGTTTGTTTGTAAACTCTCTCATGAAATCTAAGTAACCCATTAATTCAACTTCATTTAAATCTGTTCTAAGTAAAGTCTCATTTCCAACAATTACATTATTAATACTATCAGGATATTTTTTTAAAAGCTTAATAGCTCTTTGAATTTCTTGATAATTTTCAGCATAATCACCACTTAACCAAAGTCCTAAATCAACCTTCATTGTAGTTTTAGAAGCTGCTTCTAAAATTACTTTAGCATCAGCAGTTGAATAAGTTCTAACCTTACTTGTAAAATTTAGTAGAATACCAATATCTTCTTCAATTTGTTCAGGAGATAATACTTTTTTATCATATCCTTCAAATGGAGAATATGAAAGCGATTCAATTCTTTCCGATGCATCTTGCTTTAACGATACTTTATTGTCTTGTGTAATCCAAAAAAACACCTGAAATAGCCCAGCTAGCATAAGACCTAAGATAATATATCTCAACACAGTTTCCTTTTTATATAATTAGTGCGTAATATTACCATTTTTATAGTCATTTTGTTTTTAAATTGTTTTATTTTTTTTGTTGGATATGAGGATTGTGTAAAAAAACTATATAATCTGAATAAAATATGATGGGCTGCATATGAAAAAGTTTGTAAATGAAACAATGTATGAAATAGTTTTGTATTTAGAAAATGAATTAAAAACAGATAATGAAGTTTTAATTGAAGTATTAAATCCAGATTTAGAAAAGGATTATTATGCTGGTGAAAAAGTAATTTTAGAAGAAAAAGAGTTTATTTATAGGTCATTTAAAGCATGGTCTGATTTAGCAGAAATATTATTTTGTAAGCTTCTAGTTGTTGAATTAAAAGTAAATACAATTATTCTAAAATTTAAAAAGCTAAATAAAATTGACACTTTTCATAAAGATATAAATACTGAAGAAAATGAAAAATATGGAGAAGAATCAACTTTTTTTAGAATTAATAAAAATGAAGAACCAGCTTTTTTATACGCATATATGAATGCTTTAAAAAATGTAAAAATTGAAGAAAAACAAAATATTTTAAATTTAGGAATAAATAAAGCAGATGAGTTTGAACTTATTAAGAATTTACTTGATGAAGATAGCTTTTCAAAAATTAGTTTAGTAGGAATTGATTATTCAAAAAGTGCAATTGAGTTTGCAAAAAAAAGATTTCCCCAAGAAAATCTAACATTTTACAATCATGATATAAATAAATTAGATGAATTAAATTTAAAAAAAGCAGATTTACTGATTTCTATTGGAACTTTACAGAGTTCAGGATTAAATTTTAAACTTTTATTTATGAATTTAATACAAAATTATTTGGAAGATAAAGGTTCAATAATTTTAGGTTTTCCAAATTGTAGATGGATAAACGGTGAGACTATTTATGGTGCTAAAGCCGCAAATTACTCATATAGTGAGCAATCAGTTTTATATAAAGATGTTTATTTTTGTAAAAAATATCTACAACAAAAAAAATATAGAGTTACTCTAACAGGAAAAAATTATCTTTTTTTAACTGCAACATCAATTAAATAGGAAAAAATACTTTGTTTAAATCATTTTTTTTTGTTACAATTAACTTATCAAAATAAAAGGAGTATATTATGCCATCAAGACATATTGAAGTTAAAACTTTCAAGTTAGCTCATACAATTGAAGATACAATAAAAATTGAGCATGTTGAAAAACCTTACGGTGAATATAGTAGTCCAGTTGTTAGTATTGCAGTTTATTCTCATGGAAAAACTAAAACTTCTGAAGTTGAAATTCCTTATGAAAATATTGAAGAATTTATGAAAGCTTTAAATGAATCTATAGCTTTATGTGATTCAATTCCTAGAAATCCTCTTCATGCTGAATTAAATTCAGAACTTGGTGGAGGAGCATAATTTAGATGCCTTTTGATTCATCTAAAAGGTCAGACTCAAAGAGTTTGACCTTTATTTTTTTCTCTTTTTTAATCTCATTAATTGCAACTCTTGGAAGTCTTTTTTTCTCTGAAATTATGAATTTTATTCCTTGTTCATTGTGTTGGTATCAAAGAATATTTATGTATCCATTAGTTTTTTTATTTTTAATAAATCTGTTATTTCCAGATAATAAAATATTTAAGTATAGCTTTCCTTTAGTATTTATTGGTTGGATAATCTCAATCTATCATAATTTATTAATGTTTAAAATTATTCCTGAAAATTTATCTCCATGTGTTCAAGGTGTTCCTTGTTCTGTTGATTATATTAATTGGTTTGGGTTTATTACTATTCCTTTGTTATCTTTTTTTGCTTATACTATCATCCTTATTTTATTAATTATTTTAAAAAGGGAAAATGTAAATGCAAAATAAAAAATTAGTAGGAATATCATTATTAGTATTAATGATTTTATTTGTAGGCTTAGCTTATTTTTATAAAAATAATCAAACTCATAATGAGAGTTTATTAGTATCTTCAGGTAATAAATCATTGGTAAATGAAAATTCTATTTCATTTGGTGAAAATAAAAAAAATATTACAGTGGTAGAATTTTTAGATCCTGAGTGTGAATCATGCGCAGTTTTTCATCCAATAATGAGAAAAGTCTATAAAGAGCATTATGGAGATATAAAGTTAGTTATTAGATATTTAACAAATCATAAAAATTCTAAGTTTGCTACAAAAATTCTTGAAGCATCAAGGGAACAGAATAAATATGAAGAGGTTTTAAGTGTTATTTTTGAAAAGCAGCCTCTTTGGGCACAGCATAACAATGAAAAACCTGAATTAATTTGGACGTTTTTGACTCAAATAGAAGGTTTGAATATCGATAAATTAAAAGAGGATATGAAAAATCCAAAAATTGATGAATTAATAGATAAAGATGCAAAAGACGCACGAATTTTAAGTGTAAAAGGTACACCAACTGTTTTTGTAAATGAAAAAAGATTAGAACGATTATCTCAAAGAGATTTATTTGATTTAGTTGAATCAGAAATCTATAAATAAAAGGGAAAATAGATAAAATGGAATATATATTTGCTCTTATTTTAAGTGCTATTCTTACAGTTGTTTATTTATATTTTAAAAAAAATAAAACAATTCTTATAAAACCAAAAGCAGTTAAAAAAGAGGAATTAATAGAGGGTTATAGAGTTGAGCTTTTAGAAATTCTAAAAAAATATGAAGATAATAAAGAGTTACAATTACAAGAAAAATTAAAATTTCTAAAAAGAGTAAATTATGAGTTATCTATGAATATTTTTTTTGAAAAAGAAGAAGCTAGAAATTTAATACAAGAATTATCAAATTTAGGAAAATAATGAAAAAGAGTTTTTTAATAGGTTTAATGTTTATTGGATTTTTATATAGTGGTTGTGATAATAAATCAACAATTGATGATAGTGTAATTGCAAAAAAATCATTGCAAGAAAGTAAGTTTGAAGCTAAAACATTTAATTTAACTACAACAGATGGAAAAGTTATAAGTTTTAAAACTACAGAAGAAGGCATAAATTTCGATGAATTTAAAGGTAAAAAAGCAGTCTTAATTGATGTTTTTGCAACTTGGTGTCCTCCATGTATTGAAGAGATTCCTGTGTTAAAAGAGATAAAAGAGAAGTATAAAGATAATTTTGAAATAGTTTCTGTTTTATTTGAACAAGATAAACCAAAATCAGAAGTTTTAGATTTTATAGCAAAATATGGAATTAATTATCCAATTACAATGGGTGAAGAGAATTTTAAATTGGCTAAAGAGTTAGGAAATGTACAAAAAGTTCCTGAAATGTTTTTATTTTCAAAAGATGGAAAATTTGTAAAAAAATTTATTGGAAAAACTGCTAAAGAAGAGTTTGAACAATATATCAAAACAGCAATTGAAAACTAATTTAATATAGTTTTCAATTCTGATAAAGTATCGATAAAATAACTAGCTTTTGAAAAATCCTGTGTTATTGTAAATTCGTTTTTTACAATAACACACTCAATACCAGCTGCAAAAGCTGCACTTAAACCCCTTGTAGAGTCTTCAACAACAATTGCTTCATCTTGATTCGCTCCAAAGATTTTTAAGCCTGTTAAGTATGGTTCAGGATGTGGTTTTGCATAATTGTAATCCTCTTCACAAAGTACAAAATCCATAAAATCAACTATTCCTAAATCTTTATGAATAATTTCAAAATCAACTCTTCTTGAAGTTGTTACTATTCCCATTTTATAATCTTTTGATAACTCTTTTAATACTTCTTTTACACCAGAAATTATAATGTTTTCACTTTTTAAATACTCTTGATAATATAGATTTCTTTGATTTCTTGCTTTGTCAATAGCTTTTTGAGTAAAACCTTTATCAAAGGCCTTTTGCCAAACAGTAGTTCCTTCACTCATGATTTTCATATACTCTTCAAACTCTAAAGTGATATTAAAATGTTCTTCTAATGCTCTAATATTTGCTTTAAAATATAGAGGTTCTGTATGGACTAAAACTCCGTCATTATCAAATAAAATATATTTTTTCATTATATTTCCTATTAGCTAGATTTTTGTGATTAATAAAAAAGGGAAGCGTTGTTAGCTTCCCTTTAGATTTGTATATTTTAGGAGGAGAAATAAAGTTAAAAAAATCTTAACATCGCAATTAAGTTAATCAACTTGTAAAGCAATTATAAACCATCACCATTAACCTTTATTAAATAAAAGGTTAACAGATTATAAATATGATAAAAACTTTATTTTTCCCACTTATTCTTTGGAGCACTATAAGTTGATATTTTTTCAATTATTTCATCTACATCATCTGAAACAATTATCATATCAACGTAAAGATTACCAATAAATCCCTCTTTTACACTATTTCTTAAGAACTCTATTAAATGAGTGTAATAACCATTTATATTAAAAAAAGCACACGGTTTTTTATGATAACCAAGTTGTGCAGAGGCAATAACATCAAAAATCTCTTCAAGTGTTCCATATCCTCCTGGAATTGCTATAAAAGCATCTGAAAGTTCAGCCATTTTCTCTTTTCGTTGATTCATTGTATCAACTTTATATATTTTTGAAATATCTTTATTTTCCAACTCTTTAGATACTAAATCATAAGTAATTACACCTGTAACATTATTATTGAGTTTCAAAGATTCATTTGAAATAATTCCCATCAAACCTTGTTTTGAACCACCGTAAACTATGTTAAAATTTTTCTCTGATAGTTTTTGTGCTAAAAGTTTTGTTGATTCTTCATAAATTGTACTGTTTCCTAAAGAAGAACCACAATAAATAGCTACATTCATTTTTTTATCTCCTTTATTTGTTTGTATGGTTTAAACATTAGTAATAATTTTGGAAGTAATAATAAATCTGCTGCTAATACACTTGTCATTGTAATAACAGTTAATAATCCAAAATAGATTGTTGGAATTAAATTTGATAAAACTAAAATAGAAAAACCAATAATAATCACTAAAGAAGTGTAATACATTGCATAACCAATACTTTGATGTGATCTTCTCATTGCTTCTATATAATTATGATCTACTTTAAACTCTTCTTCAAATCTATGAATAAAGTGTATTGTATCATCAACTCCAATTCCTATTGCAATTGCTGCTATTGTAATAGTCATAACATCTAAAGGAATATTTAACCAACCCATAATCCCAAAAATACTTGAAATAGGAATTATATTTGATACTAATGCAATTAATGCGACTTTCATTGACCTAAATAAAATTAAGAACATAATGAATAAAACAATTACTGTAAATCCTAAAGTTGAAACTTGTGAATTAAATAATGATTGCAACATATTGTTATATAAAACCATTAAATTTGATAATTGGTATGTTGTCTCTTTATTTTTAATAATATCTCTTACATCATGATTAATTTTATTTAATAATTCATTTCTTCTCAAGTTTGGATTTGAATCAATTAATCTCATAGTGATTCTAGCTTCATTTTTTTCAATATTTATATAAGGCGATAGAATTAACTCTTTATAATCTTCTGGCAATTGATTATATAATAAAGCTAAAGTTATACCATCCAAACTTTTTTGGTTGTTTAAGAGTTCTCCAACTTTTAATAAACTAGCTAGTGATTGAACTTTCCCAATTTCAGGAATAGTCTCTAAATAATCATGAACAGCCATTATAGTGTCCATTTTATCTTGACTAAACCAATATTGTTTATCATCATTTTTTTCATCAAATTCATTTTCAAAATCATCATATTGATCTTGAGTTTTATTTTTTGCTTTTATAACTTTTGGTTCATCTTTAAATTTAATAATAATATCTAAAGGTGTTGTTCCCCCAAGCTCTTCATCAATTACTTTCATACCTTTATAAATATCAGTAGATTTTTTGAAGTAATTTATAAAACTATTTTCAACAATAAGTTTTGATGCTCCTGTTACAGAAAAAATAATTGTTAAAATACTAACAATAATAATAGCTCTTCCATTATGTTCAACTACACTTGAACATTTTTTAATAAAAGAGAATCTAGTATTCTCTTTTTCATGTTCATCTTTTTTTTCCATTAACATTAAAATTACAGGAAATGTAATGAATGACAAAAATAGTGAAATAGCAATTCCTGTACTCATCATTAAACCCAAATTAATTACAGGTTCAATATGAGATAAAATAAGTGAACCAAAACCTACAACGGTTGTAATAATTGCAAAAAAAGAGGGTTCAAGTTTTGATAAAACAGTGTTAATAACTAATTTATATTGACTAGCATGTTTATATTTTATGTTTAATTCTCTATATCTTACAATTAAATGTAAAACAATTGAAATAGTAATTATTAGTTGAAGAGCAATAAAATTTGAAGAGATAACTGTAACTTCCCATCCAAATAGTCCTAAAATTCCAGCAGTTGAAATTACTGATATAAAACAAACTATTAAAGGAAGTATTATCCAGCGTATATGCCTAAAAATATACCATAAGATAAATACCAAAATTAGAAGTAAACTAGAACCATAAATTACTAAATCGCTTTTAACAAAACCTACAATATCACTTGCAATCATGTTAACGCCACCTAAGAATATCTTAGCATTTGAGTCATATTTTTTTATGATATTTCGTATGTTTTGTATCTCTATAGTCTCTTTGCTTCTTGCTAAATCCCTGTAATTTTTAAATTCAATGATAACTTCATCTAATTTTTGTTCTTCATCTTTAGTAATACTATTATCTCTTTTTTTTGCAAGTAAAGAGTTTCTTTTTTCTAAAAGTTCAAAATATTTGGTATCTGTTTTTAGATTTAATACAATTGCAGTTGTTGTAAAATCTTTACTTACTAATGCATTTTTATACAATGCAGAAGTTAAAAACTCATTTTTTACAAGAGTTTTATCAAACTCTTTAGTTTCTAAAGAATCAACACCAGCAACTAAATCTGAAATTGGTCGAACAGGAGATTGAAGTAAAGGAACATTTAAAATTGATGTTATATCTTCAACATTTTCAAGTTTCAAAAATTCATCAGAGATATTTTTTATATCTTTTAAACTCTCTTCTGATAATAAATCAGTTTTAGGTGAAAAAGTAACAATCAAAAAATCTGAATTATTATAAGTTTTGTTTACTTCTCTAAAGAATTTTAAATCTTTATCATCATCTAAAAGAAGTGTTTCAGCAGATGCATCAATTTCTACTTTAGTTGCGAAATAACCTAAAGTAGAAACAAATATTGTTAAAATAAATAAAACAATGATTGGATACTTAAATATAAAAGTATCATATAATTTTTTAACCATTATTTTGTATTTGGTTTTTCAAGTAAAGCTAACATTTCATCAAAAGTTTTTTCTTTTAATAAACCTGAAAACTGTTGTCTATATGTTTGAATGATGCTTACTCCTACTAAATCAACATCATAAATTAGCCATTGTTCACCATCTTTTGATTTATTATAAAAGTTGTAATTTATTTTGTAAGTACCTTCTTTTCCTAATAATTCAGTTTCTAGTTGTAGTCTATTGTTTTTATATGGGTTAAGACCAATTATTTTTACTTTTTGGTCATTATAAAACTCTAATTTCTCAATGTATGAATTTTTTAATTTAGTTTCAAATATTTTTGTAAACTCTTTTTGTTTTTGCTCTGTTAAAGTATCCCAAGTCTCTTTTCCAAGAGCAACTCTTGCCATTAATTCATAATCAAAAACTTCATCAATTATTTTGATAATCTGTTCACCTTTTTTACTAGTTGTTAGGTTTTTTTGTTTAAGTATTTCTAAAACAGTATCAATTTTTTTTGTCAGTATAGGTTGTATTTCATCTTGTTTCATAGCATTTGCAGAAGTTATTGTAATTATTATTAACAATAAAACTTTAAATAAGCTTTCTAATTTCACTCTTCTATTCCTCTATTTGTTTTTTTCTTGCTTGTGAATAAATATCTCTTAAGAAAGGATATAAATCTAAAGCATCTTTTTTTAATGATTCATATTGTCCAAGTTTTAATGATGTTGAGTTAACTACATCAAATGTTTGAATTCCAATTTGTTGTTCTAAATTATTTGGTATTTTATATTTAATATCTTCATTGCCTGTTACTGTTAATGGACTTACATAAGAATCCCCAACAATTCCTACAATATCTCTAACGTTAGATGGCCCTAAAAATGGTAATACTACAGGGAAACCTTCTCCTACCCCATAAAAACCTAAAGTTTGACCAAAATCTTCTTTATGTGCATTTATTTTAAGTTCATTGGTTGCTGGATCTAAAAAACCACCAAGTCCCCAAAGAGTATTAACAACAAATCTTTCTAGTTCTTCAGCAGAATTTTGAAATTTTAGTTGTAATAAATTATTTGTAAATCTAACTGGAAACATAATGTTTTCAAAAAAATTATTGATTCCAATTCTAATAGGTTCAGGAGTTACGTATGCATAACCTTTTGAAATAGGATTTAAAACATTTATAAAGAGTTTGTCATTAAAAGTAGTCATTACTCTATTGTATCCACTTAATGGATCAAAAACTTCTTCTTTTTTTGTAGAAAATTCAGAGTCAAATTCATTTTCAAAATTATTATTAGTGGTATCTTCATTTGCATAACTAAAAATTACTAATAATATTAAAATAATATATTTTTTCAAATTAGCCCTTTTTTTTTAATAACGGGTATTATATTCTAAATATTTAGAAACAATGATTAAGTGTAAATCTTAAACTATTTATAATTTTACTGATTTATGTATAATTTACTCATAAACTATTTATTACAAACCTGATATAATGGCAAAAATTTTGAAAAACAAATTGGAGTTATTATGGGTAGAGCCTTCGAATATAGAAAAGCTGCAAAAATGAAAAGATGGGGAAATATGTCAAGAATTTTCCCAAAATTAGCAAAAGCAATAGAAATGGCAGCAAAATCAGGAGTTCCAGATCCTGAAATGAATTCAGCATTAAGAACAGCTATTTTAAATGCTAAAGCTGAAAATATGCCAAAAGCAAATATTGATGCTGCTATTAAAAGAGCATCAGGAAAAGATGCGGCAAATTTTTCTGAAGTAAATTTTGAGGGAAAAGGTCCTCATGGAGTTTTAATATTTGTTGAGACTGCAACTGACAACAATACAAGAACTGTTGCAAATGTAAAAATGTATTTTAATAAAACACAAGGACAAGTAGTTCCTACTGGTTCATTAGAGTTTTTCTTTGATAGAAAAGCAATTTTTGAATTTACAAAACCTGCAAATATGGAACTTGAAGAGTTAGAATTAGAACTTATTGATGCTGGTCTTGAAGAGATTGAAGAAGAAGATGGTTTAGTTTTAGCTTATGCAAATTACACAGATTTTGGAAATATGAATCAAAAATTTGAAGAGTTAGGAATTGAACTTACAAAAGCTGAGTTAAAAAGAATTGCAAATAATCCTCAAGAATTCACAGAAGCTCAACAAGAAGATATTGGGAAATTAATAGAAAAACTTGAAGATGATGATGATGTTCAAGCTGTTTATACAAATATCGCTTAATTAGTTTTAAAATATAGGAATTTTCCTATATTTTATTTTTTTAGTCATTCTCTTTTAAATCTAATCTTTTTATAAAATCATAAATAAAATCAAATAACTCTTTTGTATCTTTTTGAGTTACAACAACATGATTTGATGAATCAATAATTTTTATAGTTTTATCTATTGATTTAATCTCTTCAAATATTTCATAGGCTGATGTTGGATTTACAATTGGGTCATCTTTTGATTGTAGTATTAATATTGGTTTTTGAATTTTATGTAAACTTTTTCTAATTTTTTTCATTAATAAACTTAGCTGTTCAATAGAATCAATATAGTGTTTATCATAGTTAATATTTGGATTTTGTGGGAAATTATCAACGTACTCTTTTTTGTACTCTTCTTCGTTGAAAGCTTTTACTAAATCATTCCAAAATGAAATTGCTGGTAATAGGGTTTTTATTCTTACATCATTTAAGTGAAGTGCAGCATTTATACATACTAAACCACAAAACTCTTTGTAACATTTTTTAGTGCTTAAAAGGGCTAATAATCCACCAGTTGAAAAACCAATAATAAAAACCTTTTTATGTTTTATTGAAGCCATAGTAATTGTTCTTGAAATACTATTGTACCAGTCTTGCCAAGTTTTAGTTTTTAAATCTTCTGCAATTGTTCCATGTCCATCAAGTCTTGGTGTATAAACATTTAGATTTTTAGAGTTTAAAAATAGTGCTAATTTTTCCATCTCTTTTGGAGCTGCTGAAAAACCATGAATTGCAATTACACAAGTATCTGAATCTTTCGCTTCATAATATTTAGGAGTTCCAATATCTTTTGGTTTTAATTTTAAAGCATATTTATACTTTTCATAAGATTCTTCAAATTCTTGTATTTCTTGGTTTTCAAGTAATAAAAGTAAATTTTGATTGTTTTTTTCCTCTTTGTTTGAAACTAATTTTTTAACTATATCAACACTTTTTTCACTTATTAAAATCTCATTTAGAATAACTTTTAAAATATTTTTTAATCTAATTGTATGATGATTGTATGAGTAAAGTAAAACTTCTTTATTTATAAAATATCTATCTTCTTGGATTGTTATAATATTATCTCTTATTGCTAGATCTAAAATATCATTGAATTTCTCAAACTTTTCATAAGAGATTAATTGAATTAAATTTTTTTCTATTTGAGCATCTAAAAAAAGATTTTCTTCTTGCATTTGTTTGATACTAAGATAAATTAATCTTTTAAAATAGTTCATTTCTATGCTTTTTTTTGGGTATAAAAAAAGTATTAAAATAAAAATATGGTCAAAATTTATAGTCAAAGATTCATAGATTTTATCCATGAAATTATGAGTAAATTCATATCTTAATTGGCTTATGATTTGTTCTTGGGGAATGTTTCTCTCATATAGATTTTTTATTATATCTTTTGTTGAAATTGGCTTTAAAATTCTTATTGTTATTTTTGAATTTAGAATAATATTACTCTCAATTTCTATCTCTTCTTTAAAGTTTTCACCTAAATCATCAAGTAGTTTTTTTGCCATATCTAATAAAAAATTATCACCATTTCTAAGTCTAGAATAACTTATATTTATAGGTACAATTAAAGTTTCATTTTCATTTATATCTTTGCAATCATTTATAAAATATTTATTACTAAATTCTTCATAATTTTCTATTTTTTTATCAAAATATTTTTGTCTAAAAAGTTGCGATGAAAGGGCAAAAACTGCTGCTCCTGTATAAACTCTTTGACAAGTTCCATCAATTTTTACACAAAAATTTTTATCTATTCTCGAAATATCTTTTGCTTTTATCATCATACCTTCTGGAAAAATCATCCAATCTTTACAAGAAGTTACTAAATCGCCAATTATATGTTCATTTCTATTATCTTCACTTTTTTTCATAGCACCTAAATTACTTAAAAAAGTTCCAAAGAAACCTTTGAATAATGAATCATCGGCAATAACACCAACTTTTTTATTTGTTAGGTTGTATAAAGTATATGGAACTAACATAGCTTCAATTCGAGTGAAGTGATTTGCCACAAATATTTTTGGGTTTGAAGTAGGAATATTTTCTATCCCTTTTACTTCAATATTAGCATTTAAAATCTTTTCTAAAAGACTTAAAACATAACCATTTATATTTATTAGCAAATCATTGTGCATTATCTTTGAGCCTTATAAACATTTGCCTCAAAAGAATCAACACTTATTACTTCTTGTTTTAAAGCATGAGCATTTTTTAATTTTTCTATCTCTTGTGCAGTTAAAATATTTTTTTCTAAAAGTTGAGCCAACATATTTTCAAAACTATCTTTTTTTATAGTTTCATTTTTAATTGCATCTTTTAGTTTTTTAAATCCAAGTTCACACTCTTTGTTTTGTTTTACAGCTTCTTGAATAAGATTTAATCTATCTTTTTCATTTGAACTTATGAATAATGCAGAAGTTAAACTTTTTAGATAATCTTGATTATTTAAATTTTTAACTATTTTTGCATTTAATTTATCTTTTGATTTTATTGAAAAAGGATTTATTTTTACAAGTGGAAGTAAAAATCCTAAATATCCAATATTTGAAATAATCTCTTCACGTGCTATTTGTATCTCATTAAAACAGTAGTTACAAATATAATCAACTAAAACTTTATCTTCCTCTTTTGGATTAATTTCAAACTCTCTTAGGGTTGCAGTTATCAAATAACAATTTGATAAAATATCTCCAAATCTTGCACTTATATTTTCACGTTTTTTCAAACTTGGCCCTAAAATTCCCAACGCAATATTTGTTAAAAGAGTAAATTCACTACTTACCCAAAGAAGTTTTTGTTTGTATCTTTTAAATTCACCCTTTTGTTGATTTAGTTTTGCTCTTGTAAAATAGTAAATTAATGATTTTGCAAATGAGTTAAAACCTAAAGCAATATGAGCAAAAAAAGCTTTATCAAAATTTTTAATATTATTGTTTTTTAATGCAGTTATTTCACTATAAATATATGGATGTGATTTTATTAATCCTTGTCCAAATTGCATTAAATTTCTAGTTAGAATATTTGCACCTTCAACTGTAATTGAAATTGGAATTGCAAAATATGCATGAGCTAAAAGATTATTTTCACCCCTAATAATAGCACTTCCTCCTAAAACATCCATTGCATCATTTATTACAGTTCTAAATTTTTCAGTTGCATGGTATTTCATAATTGAGTTTATAACTCCTGGTTTTACACCATCATCAATAGCATCTAACGTGAAATTTCTTGCACTATTTAACATATATGTAAAAGCTGCAATTTTTGCAATTTTTTCTTCAACACCTTCAAAATAATTTATACTAAGTCCAAATTGCTCTCTTAATTGAGAATAGGAAGCTACTACATTAAGTGCTAATTTACTTCCACCAAGACTAACACTTGGAAGTGAAATTCCTCGTCCAATTGATAAAGACTCAACAAGCATTTGCCAACCTTTTCCAATTCCAGCTGTTTCACCAATGATATTTTCCATATTTATAATTACATCTTTTCCAAAAAGAGGTGAGTTTACAAATGGAATTCCAAGTGGGTCATGTCGTCTTGAGTTATCAAGGCCTTTAGTTTTAGAATCAATTACAGCAAAAGTAATTCCTAAATCTTCTTTATCACCAAGAAGATGTTCAGGGTCTTTTAATACAAAAGCAAGACCAATTAAAGTGGCAATATTTCCTAAAGTAATATATCTTTTTTCAAAGTTTAGTTTGATTTTTAATTCACCATTTTCATCTTTGAAAACAACACCATTTGAAGTTATAGATGTGGCATCACTTCCTGCATTTGGTTCCGTTAAACCAAAACAAGGAACTAATATTCCATGGGCTAAATCACTTAAATATTTATCTTTTTGTGCTTGAGTTCCATGTTTTAAAATAAGCTCAGCAGGTCCAAGTGAGTTTGGAACCATTATTGTAATTGCTAAAACTTGTGATCTTGAAACTAATTTTTCAATAACCCTTGAGTGAGCTGTTGCTGAGAAACCAAGACCTCCATGTTCTTTTGGAATAATCATTCCAAAGAATTTTTTATCTTTGATAAATTGCCAAACTTGAGGACTTAAATCTCTATTTTGGAAGATTTCCCAATCAGTTGTCATCTCACAAAGTTCATTTACTTCATTATCTAAAAAGTCTTGCTCTTCTTTTGAAAGAGTTGTAACTCTTTGGGCATTTATCTCTTTGAAATTAACTTGAGCTTTAAAAAAGTTTGACTCAACCCAATTTGTTCCAGCTTGTAAAGCTGCTTCTTCAGTTGCAGATATTTTAGGTAATAAGCCTTTTTTATTTATAAAGCTTACAAGTTTACTTGAGATAAATTTTATTCTCAAACTTGGGATTAAAAAAACAGCACCCAAAATTATAAATATTGACCAAAAAATAATTCCCGCATCACAAAATGCAAAAGTATAAACACCAATTAGAGCAAAATAGCTATAAAGTGGAAATGAATAAAATCCAAAAACTGATATAAGAAAAAGTAAAATCAGCGTTTCCATAATGTTTCTCCAGTTTCAAAATCTTCATGTTCTTCAACTAATTTGATTAAAAGATTTGAAGGAGCAAATCTACTTCCATAATCTTTTTCAAATTGTCTTAATGATTCTAAGATATTTCTTAATCCAACTTTATTTGCATAAGTTAATAATCCACCTTTATGAGCAGGGAAACCAGTTCCTGTAATCATTGCAAAATCAATAATTGAAGCATCTGTTACGATATTTTCTTCCAAACATCTCGAAGCTTCATTTATCATAATATAAAGACATCTTTGAACTATCTCTTCATCTGAAATAATTTTACTGTTACTTTGTAGCATTGAAGTAACATGTTCATTTACATAGTCATCTTTCCCATCATATTGATAAAAACCACCAGTTTCACCCTTTTTACCAAAATATTTTGCATCATACATTTTTTCAAGTATTGGAGCAATTGGCATTCTATATCCATATTCATCATGTAAAATTGAAGCAACTTTATATCCAACATCAATTCCAACAGTATCAGCTAGATTAAATGGTCCCATTGGCATACCAAACTCTTTTATTAGATGGTCAATATGTTCAACACTTGAGCTTTCACTTAAAATAAATGCTGCTTCATTTAAATATGGAAGTAAAATTCTATTTACAATAAATCCTGCACAATCTTTTACTAATATTGGTGTTTTCCCACAAGAAATAAGAAGTTCAAAAACTTTGTTTATAGTCTCTTTTGAAGTATATTGTGATGGAATTACTTCAACAAGTGGCATTAAATTTACTGGATTAAAGAAGTGAACTCCAATGAAATTTTCTTTGTTTTTTAAATCACTTCCTAATTTCTCTATTGAAATAGAAGAGGTATTTGTAGCAATTATTACATTTTCATTAGCAACTTTTTCTATTTGAGCGTAAGCCTCTTTTTTTGCTTTTTCATCTTCAACTATAGCTTCAATAACAAAATCAAAGTGTTTAAATCCATCAAAATTTTGTGTATAAGAAATTTTATTTAATTTAAAATCAACCTCATTTTTTGTCATTTTTCTAGTTTTTACTAAATAGGCATAAATTTTTGACACATCTTTTATAATGTCGTGAGCTTGTGAAACATCTCTTAGTTTTATTCTCACATCTTTTAAATATTTAGAAAATAACCAGATAATTCCTTTTCCCATTACTCCATTTCCAAGAACAACTGTGTTTGAGATTGGATTTGAAGTTTTTTCAAAATTTTTATTTAATTTCTGAAAAGTGAAAAATAATTTGATTAAATTTTTTGACTCTTTTGTAATTGCAATTTGTGAAAATTGTGTTGCTTCAATTTTATTAGCAAACTCTACTTCTTTATTTATTGTCTCTTTTATAACTTCAAGAGCTTTAAAAGGTGCTTTAAACTCTGGATTTACTTTGTCTTCAAGATTTTTTAGGGCACGGCTAAAAATGATTTCATTAAAAGGAGGGTAATTTAAAAGATAGAAACTTTTTCTACTTCCTAAATTTCCATTTATAGCTTTTTGTATAAAATCATTTAACATAAACTCTTTTTGAGCATTATCAAAAATTTCATCTGCAAGATTTAGTTTATAAGCTTTTTTGGCATCTACTGTTTTTCCAGTTAAAATTAAATCTAAAGCATTTATTAGACCAATTAATTTAGGAGCTCTAAATGTTCCTGCAAAACCTGGGAATATTCCTAGTTTTATCTCTGGGAATGCTAGTTTTGTTTTTGGATTTGTACTTAATACTCTATAATTACAAGCAAGGGCAAGTTCTAATCCTCCACCCATACAAGCACCATTTATATATGCAATTGTAGGAATTGGTAAATTTTCAAGTTTATTAAATATTCTATGAACTTCCATTAAAGCATCAAAAATTTCTGTTTCATCTTTTAATTCTTCAATTTGTTTAATATCAGCACCAGCAATAAAAATATCTTTTTTTGCACTATCAATTACAAGAGCTTTTATTGTGTGGTCATCTTTTACTAAGTTTAGTTTTTCATCAAACTCTTTTAATATTTCAAAAGATAATTTATTTATCTTCTCATTTTGTAAATCAAAAGTTATAGTTGCTATATCTTGGTTAATTTCAAATTTTATGTTATTTATTAAATTGCTCATATTATATCTCCAATAAAAAAGCAGCACCTTGCCCGCCACCAATACATAGTGTCGCTAATGCTTTATTTTTGTTTCTTCTTTTTAACTCTTTTAATGCTGTTAAGACAATTCGAGCTCCACTCATTCCAACTGGATGTCCAAGGGCAATTGCTCCTCCATTTACATTTAAAATAGATTCATCAATTTCCCCAAGGGCAGGACTATTAAAAGTTTTTTGACAAAACTCTTCTGATTTAAATGCTTCAAGATTTGCTATAACTTGAGCAGCAAAAGCTTCATTCATCTCAATTAAATCAATATCTTTTAGGGTAATTCCTGTTTTATCAAAAAGTTTTTTTGTAGCATAAACAGGTCCTAAACCCATTCTATGTGCATCAAGTCCAGCGTAAGCATAATCTGTTATAAAACCAATTGGTTCAAGGTTTAATTCCTTTGCTTTTGATTCAGTACAAACAATTAAACTACAAGCTCCATCTGAAACTTGTGATGAATTTCCAGCAGTTACCGTTCCACCAACTTTTTCAAAAATTGGGTTTAATTTATTTAAAGCTTCAATTGTTTGATTAAATCTCACTCCATCATCATTTGTAATAGAAGCATTTTTTGTCATTATTGGATGAATTTCATCTTTGAATATTCCAGACTCTATTGCTTTTTGAGCTTTTTTGTGAGAATTTAAAGCATATTCATCTTGAGCTGCTCGGCTTATTTTAAACTCATTTGCCAAATTTTCAGCAGTAATTCCCATGATTTTTCCAGAAATTGGGTCAGTTAAACCAGAAATTAATCCAATAGTAGGTTTTAAAAATCTTAATCTAAAAGTTGTTAGAAGTTTTAATTTTTCAATGATTGATTTTGTATAACTTAATTTTGTGATTAAATTTCTAAATTCATCACTAAAAAGTAAAGGAATATTACTCATAGATTCCATTCCACCAACTAAATACAACTCACCTTGATTTGAGTTTATTTTTTCAATAGCACTTGAAATTGATTGCATTCCTGAAGCACAATTTCTATGAACTGTGTATGCAATAGTTGATTGGGGAAATCCAGCACGAATAGCCATAACCCTTGCAATATTTGCAGCATTTGCAGGTTGAGCTACATTTCCCATGATTACTTCATCAAATTGTTTGTAATCCAAATCATTTCGTAAAACTAACTCTTTTGTAATAATCGCACCTAAAGTATCAGCACTTACATCGTTTAGTTTTCCATTTGCTTTTGCGATGGGGCTTCTAAGTCCATCTATTATGGCTATTCTTTCTTTCATTTTAAACTCCTAATACATACTATTTATAACATTTGAATATTTTTCTTCAATTTTAGCTCTACAAATTTTCATAGATGGAGTTAATTCCCCTGTTTCTATTGAAATATTATTGGTTAAGATTTTGAATTTTACTATTTTTTCCCATTTATTTAGATTTGAATTTAGACTATTTATATGGTTTGAAATATTATTTAGAATATCATCTTTATTATAATATTCTTCTATTGTTAAATTTTTATTTAGTTTTTTTGCATTTTCATATTTCTCTTTGTCCATAAAAAGTAGGGCAGTGGTATATTTTCTATTTTCAGAAATTATAACGGCAAACTCTATATACTTATTTTTAGATAATTTTTGCTCAATTTCAACAGCATTTACATACTCTCCCGTTGAAGTTTTGAATATCTCTTTTGTTCGGCTTTTTATAAATAAATATCCATCTTCATCTAAATATGCCACATCACCTGTGTGAAGCCAACCATCTTTATCTATTGTTTTAGCTGTTAATTCTTCTTGATTTAGATAACCTTTCATTAAAGAAGGGCCTTTTACAAATAGTTCATTATTTTCATTTATCTTAATTTGCGCACTTGGAATTACTTTTCCACAAGAGCCAACTTTGTTTGCATTTGGATAATTTGTAGAAATTACTGGTGAAAACTCAGTCAAACCATATCCTTGATAAACGGGAACATCTATATTTACAAAAAATTGTGCTATCTCTTTTGAAAGAGGTGCTCCACCACTTATTAGTTTTTCAAGTTTAGAACCAAAAATTTCTCTAAATTTTGAATAAACAAGTTTGTCATAAATCTTAAATAAAAGTGAGTTTCTATTTAGATCTTCTTTTAGTGCATAAGCAAATGCAAAAGAGGCAATGGCTCTGCTAATAAATGGTTTTGTAGAGATATTTAGTTTGATTTTGTTAAATATTTTCTCTAAAAGCCTTGGAACTACAGTCATAATAGTTGGTTGCACAACTTTCATAAGATTTGCAACATTTTGAACATCATCCACAAAATAGATACTAATTCCACGACTTAAATAATAACTCATTACAGTTCGCTCAAATATATGAGCCAAAGGAAGAACAGAAAGGGAAACTTCATGTTCTTCAAGATTAATCAAACTATTTATATCATGAAGTTGTGAAACAATATTTTTATGTGTAAGCATCACACCCTTTGGAGTTCCAGTGTTTCCACTTGTATAAATGATAGAAAAAATATCATCTTCCAAGGCTTCAAAAGAACTAAATCCAGTAGAATCACAAATCTGTTTTCCAATAACTAAAATCTCATCAAAGTTATAAAAATTTGGCTCTTTTATACAAAAATTGTGTGTAATGAAAACTAAATGTGAATTCTCTTTTTCTATATCATTTAATCTTTCTTGAGAATCTATAAACATAAATTTCATAGAAGAATCTTTTATCTCAAAATTTAAATTTTCACTAGAAATATTGGCAAAAATAGGAACACTAATAGCTCCCACTTGTAAAATAGCAAAATCAAAGATAAGCCAAAAAGGTGAAGATTTAGCAAAAATCCCAACCTTATCACCTTTTTGAATACCCAAATCTTTCAAAGCAAGGCTTAGACAAATAACTTTGTTCTTAAAATCACTTGTTGAAATATTTGTATATTTTCCATTTGATAAATAGTTTAAAAAATGTTCATTATCATAGTTGTTTGATATATGTAAAAAAAGTTCACTATAGGTTTTGAAGTTGTAGTTTTGCATAACATATCCTTTATTATAGATGATTTTATTATGTTTAGGTTAATAAAAAGTTAAAAAATAATTTTCTTAAAAGATATATAATTTGATTGAGTGCTTTTTTTTCGTTCCCAAGCTCTAGCTTGGGAATACATAAGTTATGAGAATTTTATAATCTTAAAAAGGAATTGCTGTATCTATTGCATTTCCAACATTTGAGATAGACTCACCAATTGGATCTGGTGTTACAACTTGAACAACATCACCTACTACTCTAAATGGTAATGCCAAAGCATCACCAACAATACATCCATTAAATGTAAAAGCTATAATTATTCCAACAATATATTTAAGCATAAACTATCCTATTGTAATTTTTGGGAATTGTAGCAAAAATATAGAAACAATAAAAATTTATTATTATTTATTTTTTTCTATTGGATATTGAATTAATTTAGTTAAAATTATTTATATAAATCTAGCTTCTTTAAAGGAGTGTTATGAGATATCTTTTTTACGTTTTTATATTGATTACTTGTTTATCTGCTGAACAAAGAGTTTTGAAAATTTCCAATTTTATTGATTACATTGATGTGGAGGTTTTAAAAGATTTTGCATATCAAAATGATGTAAAAATAATTTATGATATTCATGAAGTAAACGAAGATATATTTGCAAAAGTAAAAGAGAAAAATGATTATGATTTAATTATTATTTCTTCAAATTATGTAACTAAATTGGAAAAACTCAATAAATTAGAAAAAATTAACCCAAACAACTTACAAAATTATTCAAACATAAATCAAGATTTTTTACAAACTAATTTTATAAATTCTAAAGATTATGCAATTCCATATTTATGGGGAACTGTAGGTTTGATTTATAATAAGAACCTTGTAAAAGAGCCAATTACACAATGGAATGATTTATGGAAAGATGAATTTAAAAACTCTATTCTTTTATCAAATGAACCTGCTGATGTTTTAGGAATGACATTAAAATCTTTATCATATAGTGCAAATAGTACAAATAGTGAAGAGATAAATAAAGCAAATGAAAAATTATTAAAATTAATCCCAAATATAAAAGATATTAGTTCTGGTAATGCAATCACATATTTTATTACAAATGGTTTTGCAGTTGGAATGGCTTTTAGTGGAGATGCAAAATTAATAATTGATAATTCAAAAGATTTCGAATTCATTTATCCAAAAGAAGGTGCTTTAAAATGGGCGGACGGAATGGTGATTTTAAAAGATTCACCAAATAAAGATTTAGCTTATAAATTTATTGATTTTATAATTGATGAGAAAAATTATGCAAAAATAGGAAATAAAACTGGTTATGCTATTTCAAGTGAGATTTCAAAAAAATATATAAATAGTGATGATTTATCAAATACTATTACTTATCCAAATCAAGAAAATCTTTTAAATTCAGAAATATTACTTGATAATGAAAATACATATAAAAGCATTGTTAATATTTTTGAAAATTTTAAAAAAGAGTATATTAAAAATAAGGATTTAAATGAAAAATAATAGATATACATTTATGGTGAGTATTTTTGTATTATTTGGTTCTTTAACACTTTTTTTATCTATATTTTTAATATCAAATTTTTATTTAAGAGGATTAGACCAATCTTATAAAATGCTTGAAGAAAAAAATTTTGAAGTAACAAATAATATATCAAATACTATTTTAGAATCACTTCGAAGTATAGTTGGACAATTAAATGTGTTATCAAAAATCTCAAGTGATAAAAATATTATTTTAAATGAAAATATAACAGAAAAAATAATGTGGGAACAATTAAAATCAAATGAAAATATTGCAAGTATTTTTTTAGCAGATGAATATGGTAATTTTTTACAAACAAGAAAAGAGCCACTTTATGCCTATCGAAGTATCAAAAATATAGATAGAAAAAATGAAGAAATTTGGTATTACAAAGATTTAAACTATTTAACTACATCAATTCATATAGGTAAGTCAACTTACGACCCAAGAAAAAGAGACTGGTATAAATTTGTTGAGAACTCAAAAGTTTATTGGTCTGAACCATATATTTTTGATTCAACAAAAGAACCTGGAATTACTATTTCAGTTGGTAATTTTGATGAGTATGGATTAAAAATAAAAGTAGCTGCTGCTGACTTTACATTAAATAAAATATCAAAATTATTAGAAACAAAAGCCAATATTTTAAACGGTAAATTAATTTTATTTAATGAATCAAAAGATGTAATTGCAACTTCATTTAATATTGATTTAAAAACAAAAGATAATAATCTTTTAAAACTTGAAGATTTAAATTCTTCTTTATATTCTAATACTTTTAAGAAAATAGAAGAAAATCTATTTACAGGTGAATTAAAAGATAATGATGGAAAAGAGTATATATATTTTGCTTCAAAATTTGAAAAAAATAGTGGACAAAACTGGTATATTGCTTCTTATGTAGAAAAAGATATAGTGACAGCTGATATAAAAAGTACTCTTATTAATAGTGTTTTGATTTCACTTCTAATTATATTAATTATATATTTTCCAATCCAATATATATTACAAAGATTTGTTACTAAACCTATAAATGAACTAGAACTATTAACAAATGAAATAGCTCAAAATAAATATGAAAATATAAAACCAGTTAAAACAATTATTTTTGAATTTTACAAGTTATCAAATTCCATTGTAAGTATGTCAAAAGCTATTCAAAAATATGAAAAAGAACAAACGAATCTAATAGATTCATTTATTAAAATCCTTGCAGATGCCATAGATTCAAAATCACCATATACAGGTGGACATTGTAAAAGAGTTCCTAAACTTGCAATATTACTCGCAAAAGTTGCTAGTGAGTCAAATGATGGAGAATTTAAAGATTTTAGTTTTAAAACTGAAGAACAATGGAGAGAGTTTAAAACAGCAGCTTGGTTACATGATTGTGGGAAAATTGTAATGCCTGAATATGTGGTTGATAAAGCTACAAAACTTGAAACAATTTATAATAGAATCCATGAAATAAGAACTAGATTTGAAGTTTTACATAGGGACGCAACGATTAAATATTACGAGCAACTATTAGAAAATCCTCAAAATAAAACTCACTTGGAAGAAGAGTTAACTCAAAAACATAAAAAACTCACAGAAGATTTTGAATTTATAGCAAATTGTAATATTGGTGGAGAATTTATGGATCAGTCAAGTATTGATAAATTACAAGAAATTGCAAAAATTACATGGGTAAGAAATTTTGATAATAGATTAGGCTTAGCCCATGAAGAGTTAAGAAGAGTTGAAAATAAAGAACCTTTTGCTCCTGTTATTGAAAATTTACTTCAAGATAAAATAGAACAAATTATTTATAGAATAAGAAAAATAGATTTAGAAGAGTATAAAAAATTTGGTTTTAAAATGGATATACCAAAATATGAAAGAAATTTGGGAGAGTTATATAATCTTAGTGTACAAAAAGGAACATTAACGCAAGAAGAAAGATTTAAAATCAACGAACATATTATTACTACAATAAAAATGCTTGAAGATATTCCCTTTACAGAAGATTTGAAAAATGTACCTGAATATGCAGGTTCTCACCATGAAACAATGATAGGAACAGGTTATCCTAGAAAATTGGTTAAATCAGAAATTTCAATTCCAGCAAGAATCATGGCAATTGCAGATATTTTTGAAGCATTAACGGCTGCTGATAGACCATATAAAAAAGCAAAGACTTTGAGTGAATCTATAAAAATTATGTCATTTATGAGAGATGATGAACATATAGACAAAGAGCTTTTTGAGATATTTTTAACAAGTGGGATTTATAATGAATACGCAAAAGAGTTCTTAATGGCAGAGCAAATTGATGATGTAGATATTAGTAAATATTTAGATAATAAATAAAAGTAAAACTATCTTTTTGATAGTTTTACGATAGCTTTTTATTCTTGATCTAATCTCATCTCTTCAAGAACTTCTAAAATATCTAAAGCATCTTCTTCTGTAAGATTGTTATTTGCAATATCTAGTTCAACTTCATCAAAATATGCTTTCATCTCTTCTAGATATTTAAGTTCATCCCTATCATCTTTTGAACAATCACCACTATCAACAATATCCATCATCTCTTCTAGATTTTCATCAAGTTCTGGAATTAATTCATCTTTTAAAATTTTTGCAAGTTTTTGTATATTTGACATCTATTTTCCTAAAGTTTTTTTAAATGATAACTAAAAATTATGAAATCTTTTTGAAATAAACTTCTTCACTTATAATATCTTTAGTTGTTTCAACTCTATCAATAAAAGAAAGACCGATTAAATGGTCATATTCGTGTTGGAAAATTCTAGCTATAAAATCTTTGAAAACTATAGTTTTCTTCTCATTATTTACTGTTTTGTATTTTACTTCTATTTTGTTGTATCTAGGAACTTGTGCTCTAATTCCTGGAATACTCAAACATCCTTCCCAATCTTTATTTTTGCCTTTTGACGTTTTAATGATTTTTGGATTAATTAAAACTAATTCTTCCATTAATGGAGCATTTGGGTATCTTGCATTTGGTTTTGATGAAATAATCATAATCTGTTTTGAAATTGAAATTTGAGGAGCTGCAAGTCCAACACCATTTGATTTTTTTAAAGTTTCTAACATTATTGATATGATTTTTTGTGTTTCATCACTTTTTATATCTTTTACTTTTTTTGCTTTTAATCTTAGGACTTTTTCTCCTAATTTTGCTATTTTTATCTCATTTAGATTTGACATATTGAACCTTTTTTATAAAAAAATAATGATTTTCCATTAAATATAATTTAATAAGATGTATTATATAGTACATAACGATAAAATATAAACTTGATTAAATATTTTAAAATTACGATAAGGAAAAAGGCATGAAATGTTAAGTTACGAAGAATTGTTATTAAAAATGGCTTTTTTGGAAAAAGAGGCAAAATTTAATAACTTTTTTCTAAAAAAACTATTTGATATTATTCCAAGTCCTATGTTTTATAAGGATAAGCATGGAGTTTATCAACATTGTAATGATGCCTTTTCTAAGTTAATTTTAGGAATTCCAAAAGAAGATATTATAGGAAAAACACTTTACGATTTATCAGATGTTATACCAAAAGAGAATGCTGATATCTATTCTGAAAAAGATAAAGAACTGTTTTTAACTGCAAAAGAACAATATTATGAAGGAAAAGTAAAATGTGCAGATGGTAAAACAAGAGATTATCATTTTTACAAATCTTCTTTTGTAATGGATAAAGAAATTTTGGGACTTGTAGGTCTAATGCTAGATGTTAGTGAATATAAAAAAGCTTTAGAAGAATTAGATGAAAAAAATAAATTGTTAAATGAATTAGTAATTACAGATTCTTTAACAAGTGTATATAATAGAAGATATTTTCAAGACATTTTAGAAAAAAAAGTTAGTTTATTAGCAAGATATAATCATCAATTTTGTTTTGCGATGATTGATATAGATTTTTTTAAAGATTTTAATGATTCCTTTGGACACCAAAGAGGTGATCTTGTTTTAGCAGAAATTGGACGAGTTTTAAGAGAAAATTTTCAACGACCAACAGATTATATTTTTAGAACAGGTGGTGAAGAATTTGCGATTTTATTTGATGTTATTAATTTTAATGATGCTAGGTTAATTATAGAAGATTTAAGAAAAAAAGTTGAAGATTTGAAAATAAAAACATCTTCTTCAAATTCTAAATATTTAACTATTTCTATTGGGTTAGGAAATATTAAAAAATTACAAATAGATACAAATCCTTCAATTGTTTATCATGAAGTTGATAAACTTTTGTACAAATCTAAAAAAAATGGAAGAAATAGAGTTACGATAGAAGATATTATAATTTAATAACATAATATCCTTCAAAATCTACGCAAATTTCACCATCTTCGATTATCTTAGATTCAATTTTTATGGAAGCACTTTTTTTAATCAAAAGTTTTTGTTTTAATAATTCTATTTCTTGAATAGATGGTTTCTTTGTATGACAAACTATCTCTTTAGTTACAGGTTTTCTAAAACTTGTTTCATTTTTTATAATTACAATATTATTAGAATCAAAACCTAACTCTTTTGAAATAAGCCAACACAAACTCCAAGCTGAAATAATAGTTATTGTGGATAAACTTCCGCCAAAAGCTGTACCTTTGTCATTTATATTTGGTTCAAGTGGAGCTGTCGTTATTAACTCTAATTCATTATAATCTTGGATTTTTAATTTCATTATTTTTGTAAGAGGAATCTCATTATAAAGTTTATTCTGAAGTTTATTTAACATTATTTTCTCCTTATTTTTTTTAAAATATTATATAATCTTTACTTAGGATGCTTTATTTATGGTACTAAAATGTAATTGAACAAATAATAAAATTTATGTACAATAATTGTACATTATTAGGACAAATACTCTCTTCGCTACCTTAAGAATAAAATTAATTTAAGTCCATTCTTCCTATTAGTGTAACTTTTATTTACATAAATAAAAACTTGTACAATTCTTTACAAAAATTGTACATACTAATTTTTTTCTTTATGATATAATTTATGCAACTTTCTAAAATAAAAGAGGAGATATTATATGAGTTTATTAGCTAATTATAAAGCGCATTCACAAGAAAGACTTAATGAGGGTGGTTTACCTGCATTACCTTTAACTGCTGAACAAACTGCTGAGTTAGTAGAATTACTAAAAGCTAACCCAGTTGTTGAAGCAGAGTACTGTTTAGATTTATTTAAAAACAAAATTAATCCAGGTGTTGATGATGCTGCTTATGTTAAAGCTGCATTTTTAAATGACATTGTTCAAGGAAATGTAACTTGTTCTGTAATTTCTAAAGTTCAAGCAATTGAAATTTTAGGAACAATGATGGGTGGATTTAATGTTACTCCATTAGTTGAAGCATTAAAAATTGCTGAAGTTGCTGATGCTGCTGCAAATGAATTAAAAAATACTATCCTAGTTTATAACGCATTCAACGATGTAAAAGAATTAATGGATGGTGGAAATGCTAAAGCTAAAGAAGTTATTGAATCATGGGCAAATGCTGAATGGTTTACAAACAAACCAGCTTTAGAAGAAGAACTTACATTAACTGTATATAAAATTCCTGGTGAAACAAATACAGATGATTTATCTCCTGCAACTGTTGCATTTACAAGATCTGATATTCCATTACACGCAACTGCAATGTTACAATCAAGAATGGAAAAGCCATTAGAAAAAATGGCTGAATTAAAACAAAAAGGTTACCCATTAGCATACGTTGGTGATGTTGTTGGTACTGGTTCTTCAAGAAAATCTGGTATTAACTCAGTTCAATGGCACATGGGAAGAGATATTCCTGGTGTTCCTAATAAAAGAACAGGTGGAGTTGTAATTGGTTCTATCATTGCTCCAATTTTCTTCAACACTGCTGAAGATTCAGGATGTTTACCAATTCAAGCTCCAGTTGACGCTTTAGAAACTGGCGATGTTATTACAATTAAACCATATGCTGGTGTAATTGAAAAAAATGGTGCTGTAGTTTCTAAATTTGAATTAGCTCCAAATACATTAACAGATGAAATGAGAGCTGGTGGAAGAATTCCATTAATTATTGGTAAAGGTTTAACTGCTAAAGCTAGAGCTGCTTTAGGTTTAGATGCTTCAACTGCATTTATCGCAGCTTCTCAACCAGCTGATAATGGAAAAGGTTATACTCAAGCACAAAAAATGGTTGGAAAAGCTTGTGGTGTTGCAGGTGTTAAACCTGGTATGTATGTTGAGCCAATCGCTACAACTGTAGGTTCTCAAGATACAACTGGACCAATGACAAGAGATGAGATTAAAGAACTTGCTGCATTATCTTTTGGTGCTGATATGGTTATGCAATCATTCTGTCATACAGCTGCTTACCCAAAACCAGCTGACATCAAATTAAGACATACTTTACCAGATTTCATCAACTCAAGAGGTGGAGTTACATTAAGACCAGGTGATGGTGTTATTCACTCATGGTTAAATAGATTATGTTTACCAGATACAGTAGGTACTGGTGGAGATTCTCATACAAGATTCCCAATTGGTATTTCATTCCCAGCTGGATCAGGTCTTATTGCATTCGCAGGTGTTACAGGTATGATGCCTTTAACTATGCCAGAATCTGTATTAGTAAGATTTAAAGGTGAAATGCAACCAGGTATAACTTTAAGAGATTTAGTTAATGCTATTCCTTACCAAGCTATTCAAGATGGTTTATTAACTGTTGAGAAAAAAGGTAAGAAAAATGTATTTGCTGGAACAATTATTGAAATTCAAGGTTTACCAGATTTAAAAGTTGAGCAAGCATTCGAATTATCAGATTCAGCAGCAGAAAGATCAGCAGCAGCTTGTTCTGTACAATTAAATAAAGAACCAATTATTGAATATCTATCTTCAAACATTGCTTTAATTGAAAAAATGATTGAAGAAGGTTACGAAGACGCTAAAACTCTTCAAAGAAGAGCAGACAAAATGAGAGAATGGATTAAAAACCCAGAATTATTAACTCCTGACGCTGATGCTGAATATAAAGCAATCATCGAAATCGATTTAAATACAATTACTGAACCAATCTTAGCTTGTCCAAACGATCCAGATGATGTTGATACATTAACAAACATCAACAATGATCCAAAAAGAATCAAAAAAATCGACGAAGTATTCGTAGGTTCTTGTATGACTAATATCGGATTATTCAGAGCTTTAGGTGAAGTACTTAAAGGTGAGGGTGAAGTTCCTGCTAAACTATGGGTTGCACCACCAACAAAAATGGATAAAGAGCAATTAACTGAAGAAGGATACTATGCAGTATTCGCAGCAGCTGGTGCTAGATTAGAAATTCCTGGATGTTCTTTATGCATGGGTAACCAAGCACAAGTATCTGAAGGTTCTGCTGTATTCTCTACGTCTACAAGAAACTTTGATAACAGACTTGGTAAAAACTCTCAAGTTTATTTAGGATCTGCAGAAGTTGCTGCTGTTGCTGCACTTCTAGGAAGATTACCATCTGTTGAAGAATATATGGAAATCGTACCTAAGAAAATTACAGAGAAAAACAAAGAGGGTGTTTATAAATACTTAAACTTCCACCAAGTTACATCTGAGCAATTAACTAACTTAGTTCACTCTTAATAGTTATTTAAGAGATTTTAGAACCGAGGTCTTTGACCTCGGTTTTTTTTTATTTAGGGTTTTTTGTATTAAAATAAATTTACAATTTAAAAGAAGAAATTATGTTCAAAAAAAGTATATATACAATTTCAATTTTAGCACTCTTTACAGGTTGTGCTCAAAAAGATGTTAGTGTTAATGGTTATGATTTAGCAACTCATTGGTTTAATATAAAAAGTTTAAATGATAATAAAGTAGTTATTAATAAAAACTTTACAGAACAGTATAATGATGGTCATCAAACAAGTAGCTATGAAGATTTTAATGTGTATAAAAAAAGTAAAACAGATTTAAATCAAATAGAAAAATATAGTTTTTTTGAGGATATTAATAAACAAAACTACAAATCAATGATTTCAAATAAGAGTGTAGATTTGAAATATAATATTTTTGCAAATGAGATAAAAAAGAATTTTGAAATAGATGTTAAAGAGATTTCTACTTACAAAAGAAATATAAAAATCAATGATAAAGTGATTGATGAAAAAGATATTGATGGAAATAAATTAGTTTGTACATTTACAAATTATTATGAAACTATGAATATAAAAGATAAAATTAATAGTTACTTTAAATCTAAATATTTTACAAAAGATAAAAACTATAATAATGTAGTTGAATTATCATGTAAAGATAGTCTTATTGAAGGTGAATATTATATTTATATGGCAAAAGATATAGGAACAGTCTTATTTATGGGGAAAGATAAAGATGATGGTAGCTCTGAAGATACTTTCTCAATATTAGATACTCAAACAATCGTAGAATAAAATCTATACTTAATTATATATTCTCAGGTTTTACTTGAGAGTATATTAAATTAATTAAATTACAGTAGTAAATAAAATAGAAGCGATTCTTCATGATAATTATGATTATATTTAGTTATTAAAAAACTATAAAGAGACAATATGGCACTAAAAGACAAAATCAAATGGGACAAAAAATATCAAGAAACAGCTTCACTTTTAAAAGATAGAGAACCAAGCGAGAAGCTAAAAAAAATAGTTGAAAAAGTAAAAGGTAAAAAAGCTCTTGATGTAGCATCTGGTTCTGGAAGAAACTCAATTTATTTGGCAACTAATGGTTTTGAAGTTGAAGCTTTGGATATTTCTCAAATTGCTCTTGATGTTCTAAATAATAAAGCATATAAAAATATATCTTGTAAACTTGTAGATTTAGATGAGTATGATGTACCACAAAATTCTTATGATTTAATAGTTATGACAAATTTTTTGGATAGAAATATTATTCCAAAACTTTCAACTGCACTTAAAACTAATGGTATATTATTTATTGAAACTTACATGGAAGATGAAGAAAATGAAAAACCACCTTCAAATCCAGATTTTTTACTTAAGAAAGGTGAACTCAAAACTTTTTTTGATGATACTTTTGAGCTTTTGGATTATGGTGAATTTTTTAATGAAGATAATGAATTATATAGAATGAAAAAACAGTTCATTACTATTAAAAAAATATAAAGGAAAATATTTTGATAAAACAACTTGGTCTTTTTAGTGTGACTTTTATATTTATTATTTGTGTTTACCTTTTTTTATTGGGTGAGAATAAAACTATAGAAATTATAAAAGATGAATATCTTTATCTTTTGAGTTTAATTCCTTTAGGATTTATATTTTTATATTTTAAATTTAAACTAAAAGATTATGAGCTAATTGATTTTAACAAAAATAGTAATCTATCTTTTCAAACAACAGTTATTCTTTTTGTTGTTTTTCAAGTGGTAGATTATATTCAAAAAGATGGATTTATTGGAATGGTTTCAGAATGGTTTTTTTATTGGGTTATGGGTGTAATTGCTCTATTTTTGATGGAAAATATTAACTATCTTAAAAATTATGTATTAATTAAAAAGGCTACAAAATGAAAAAGTTTGATTTAAGTAATTTGGCTGTAACTGCTGAAAAAGTACAGAAAAGTTACCATTAATGAATCAAAAGAATAGAGAAAATTAATAATAAATAAAATTCATAATCAATTAACAAAAAATGTATTATCATTAAGAAATATTTTTTAAGGATAAAACATTTCTACTACTAAAGAAAATAAAAAAAACAACATCATTCAAAATGCCTTGAAACTTTTTTCACAAAAAGGTTTTTATAATACTACAATTCCTGATATTGCAAAAGCTATGAGCATGAGTGTTGGAAATATGTATAACTATTTCTCTTCAAAAGAAGAGCTTGCAAAATTTGCCATAAAATATTCTACAAATATAATAGCTGATGAGTTAAGAGAAATAAATAATATGGATATAACATCAAAAGAAAAAATATATTTATTTGTACGAAAATATTTAGAAAATGTTCAAAAATCACCCGAAGTGATTGAGTATTTTTTAAGGGTTTATCTATCAAATAGAGAAGTTTTCAAGCAAGGTTGTGAAGGTTTTTTATGTGTTGGAGAGTTCGTAACTGAAGTTATGATTTTACTTGATGATGGTGCTAGTAAAAAAGAGTTTAGAGAACAAGAATTTTTTCCTGCTTTTGGGATGATTATGGGATGTTTAGGTGGTTTTGCATTTTTAAGTGGAGAGAGTGTTTTAGATAAAGATTTACTTTTCTTTTCAGATGCAGTTGCAGAAAATATATATCGTGCTTTGAAGTATGATAACTAAAAAAAAACCAACTGTTGTCTGGTTTCAAGCAATCACTTGTAATGGAAATACACATTCACTGTTGAGTGCAAATTCAAATAGATTTGAACTTTTTTTAAATAGTTTTGATTTTATATATCATCCAAGTTTGACTATTGATAAATCACTTGAAGATATATTAAATCAAAAAGAAAAAATAGACTTTTTGTTAATTGAAGGTTCTATCTCTTCTAATAAAGATTTATTCACACTTTGTGAAGATTCTACTTTTAACCACTTAAATCAATTATCATCAAAAGCAAACTATATAATTGCCATTGGTTCTTGTGCATCTTATGGTGGAATTCATGCTAAATTTACTCAAAATAGTGATATAAGTGGTATTAATAGTGCTATAAATGAAGAAATTATTAAAAATCTGAAACATAAAATAGTAAATCTTACAGGTTGTCCTGTTCATCCTGAATGGATTTTACAAACTTTATTTACTCTAAAAACTTATGGAGAAATAGCTTTAGATGAAATAGGGCGGCCAAAGGAACTTTATAGTACTTTAGCCCATCATGGCTGCACAAGAAATGAGTATTTTGAATGGAAAGTTGAAGGAGATTTTGGACAAAAAGAAGGATGCCTTTTTTATGACCAAGGGTGTCGTGGTCCAATGACACATAGTTCTTGTAATAAAATATTATGGAATGATATAAGTTCAAAAACAAGAGTTGGAATGCCATGTGTTGGTTGTACAGAAGTTGATTTTCCAAGAAATGATATGTTAGAAACTAAAAAAAACATAGGAATTCCTTTTGAAGTTCCTTTAGGAATATCTAAAAGAGCATATTTAAGTATTAGTGGAGTTGCAAAAACTTTTAAAATAGATAGACTTCATAAAAAATTAATGGATTAAAAGTGAAAACAATAGACTTAGTTGAAAGAATTGAAGGTGAAGCAAAACTTCATTGTACTTGGGAAGATGAAAAAGTAAAAGATGCTAGAATAGATTTTTTAAATTTTAGAGGTTTTGAGTATATTTTAGAAGGAAAATCACCTTTAGATGCTTTAGTTTATACTCCAAGAATTTGTGGAATTTGTGGACAAGCTCATCTAAAAGCGTGTGTTGAAGCATTAGAAAATAGCTATGAAAATATAAATGAAAAATTACAAATCACACAAAAAGCAAAACTTTTAAGGGAAATAGGTCTAAATATTGAAATAATTGATTCTCACATGAAATGGTTTTATATGTTTATATTACCTGATATTATAAAACTAGATTCTAATGATTTGGGAATTTATGCACCTTTAAAAGGTTCACGATGGATGGAAGCTCAAAAGAGTGCTAGTGAAACCATAAAAGCTTTAGCAATAATTGGTGGACAATGGCCACATACTTCATATATGCTTCCAGGTGGAGTTATGAGTGATCCAACTAAACTTGATTTGATTATGATGCAAAACTATCTTCAAACTGCAATTAGTTTTTTTGAAAATTCAATAAGTGGAGTTAGCTTAGAAAATTATCTAGCCTTTGATAGCGTTGATAATTTAGAAAATATAAGTGGTGATTTGAGATATTTTAAAGATTTATCTTTTAAATATTCTTTAGAAAAGTATGGAAAATCTTATGATAGATTTATAACTTTAGCAGATTCATCTTTATTTAAAAGTGGAAAAATAAAACAAAGATTGGTTCATAAATTAGATTTTTCAAAAATAGTTGAAGATAATAGTTTTACTTTTTCTATAAATAAAGAAGAAAATAATACCAAAAAACATACTTGGTCAAAATCTGTCTCTTATGATGAACATTTATTTGAAACGGGACCACTTTCAAGGGCGATTATTTCAAATAGAAAATTTATTAAAGAGATTCATAAATCTTTTGAAGATTCAGCTTTTACTAGAATTTTAGCAAGAGTTGATGAAATCGCTCATCTACTTTTCGAAACTAATAATTTGATTTCTCAGATTGATATTTTAGAACTTTCATATATCAAACCAAAAATTTCTTTAAAAGATATAGTTGATGCAAAGGGTATGTCAGTTGTTGAAGCTTGTCGAGGTTCTTTATTACATAATATTACTATTGAAAAAGGTTTAATAAAATCTTATGATGTAATAACTCCAACTGTTTGGAACTTAGGACCACAAAACAAAACTCAAAAAGGGATTGCTCAAAAGGCAATTATTGGCTCACCAAATATTGAAATTGCTAAAATTGTTCTAAGAAGTTTTGATGTTTGTTCAGTTTGTACAACCCATTAGTGAATAATCATTCATAAAAAAAGTGTATATAAGTAACAAGTTTAAAAAAATATTAGATTAATATCTTCTTAGGTGTTTTTCGAACAAAAAATATTCAACTACCATAAAACCACAAACTAAAATCTTTTTTATAAAAATATGAGCATAAATGCTATCTTAAAGCTATTTTAGGGCTTTTTAAATTAAGTGAATAATAAGTTTTGAATTGTTATTTTACAATAAGTAAATGAACATTCATTTTTTAAGGAGTAAGAGGTATGATTGATTCGCAAGATATGGTAAAAAAAGTTTTTACCCAAAAATCAGGTAAAGTGGAAACAAATAAGGGTGAAGAGTATTATAACTCATTATTTGAAAAAGTAAAAGACCGTTTATCAATGTTAAAAGCGCAACCAGCACTTAAAGATATTGATATGATGGACGTAATAGAAAGTGAAGGAGTAAATAGAAGAGATTTCTTAAAGTGGGTTAGTGCTACAACTGCTACACTTATGTTACCTCCTATGTTTGCTCCATTAGTTGCTGAGGCTACTGAACTTATGAATAGAGTTCCAGTAATTTGGATTGAATTACAAGATTGTGCTGGAAACTCTGAAGCTCTTTTAAGAAGTTCGGCTCCTACAGTTGATGACTTATTATTTGATGTTTTAAGTTTAGAATATCACGAAACTTTACAAGCTTGTGCTGGACACGATGCTGATAAACAATTAGAAGAAGCAGTTGAGCATTTTAAAGGTAAATATTTACTTTTTGTTGAAGGTGCAATTCCAATGGCTATGAATGGTCAATATGGAACAATTGGTGCTATGGGTGAAACTTTCCATGATCATCTTGTAAGAATGGCAAAAGATTCTGCAGCTGTTGTTGCTGTTGGAACTTGTGCTACATTTGGAGGAATTCCAGCTGCTGCTCCAAATCCAACTGGTGCTGTTGGAGTTATGGATATAGTAAAAGGTAAGCCAATTATCAATATTCCAGCATGTCCTGCAAATCCTGCAAATATGGTTGGAGTTGTTTTACATTATGTTTTAACTGGTCAAGTTCCAGAACTTGATTCCCTTTTAAGACCAAAATTCGCATTTGGATATAGAATCCACGATAACTGTGAAAGAAGAGCTCACTTTGATGCTGGTGAATTCGTAGAAGAGTGGGGAGATGATGGCGCTAAAAACAACTTCTGTTTATATAAAATGGGTTGTAAAGGTCCAATGACATTTAATAACTGTTCAATTATTAGATATAACGAAGGTACAAACTGGCCAATTGGTGTTGGACGAGGATGTATTGGATGTTCAGAGCCACAATTCTGGGATAAATATGCTTATGAAAGACCAATGGCAGATGCAAAAATCAAAGCACCAACTGGTGGAGTTGAAAAAACTGTAGATGAGTTTGGTTTAGGATTATTAACAGCGACAGCTATTGGTATAGGAGTTCATGCAGTGGCATCAGCAGTTGCAGGAAAAAAATCAAATGAAGGGGAAGATAAATAATGGCAAATAAACACTTAGTAATTGATCCAATTACAAGAATTGAAGGACATCTTAGAATTGAAGCAATTATAGATGAAAACAATACTGTAGTAGATGCTTATTCTTCATCAACAATGTTTAGAGGGATTGAAGAGATTTTAAAAGGAAGAGATCCAAGAGATTGTGGTCTGTTAGCAATGAGAATTTGTGGAGTTTGTACAGGAACTCACTATCAAAGAAGTATTGAAGCAGTTGAACATGCATTTAAAATTACTATTCCTAAAAATGCAAGATTAGTAAGAAACCTTATTCAAGGTGCTTTATATGTACATGACCATATTGTTCACTTTTATCATTTACATGCACTTGACTGGGTTGATATTACAGAAGCTTTAAAAGCTGATCCAAAAGCTACAGTTGCAGAAGCTCAAAAATGGGCAGCAGTTTCAGGGCACAGACCATGGAATGCAACAGAAGATGTATATGCACAAGTTCAAGAAAGAGTAACAAGATATGTAAAACAAGGAAGACTTGGAATCTTTGGAAATGCATATTGGGGATCAAAAGGGTTTAAACTAACTCCTGAGCAAAACTTAATTGGATTATCACACTATTTAGATGCTTTAGAATTACAAAGAGATTTAGCAAAAATGATGGCTATTTTTGGTGGGAAAAATCCACATCCACAATCTTTTGTTGTTGGTGGAGTAACTTGTGTTCAAGATATTAAAAATCCTGCAAGAATTGCTGAATTTAAACAAATTTTAAAAAGAGGTCAAAAATTCATTAAAGAAGCATATTTACCAGATGTTTATATGGCTGGAACTATGTATGCTGGTGAAGCATTAGAAGGAATTGGTGGTGGTTTAGGTAATTATATGTGTTATGGAGATTTTAGACTTGATGATACACCATTCTATGAAGCAGCAAAACTATTCCCATCAGGAATTGTAAAAAACAAAGATTTATCAAAAGTATTTGATATTGACCAAACAAAAATTACAGAAGATGTTACTCATGCTTGGTATGAGGGTAACACTAATTTACATCCATTTGAGGGAGTTACTAAACCTGCATATACTGGTTTTGGTAAAAAAGAAGACAATATTGCTTATCTTGACACAACTAAAAAATATTCTTGGATTAAATCACCATTATATGATGACCAAAGAATGGAAGTTGGACCACTAGCTAGAATGATAGTAGGTGTGGCAAGAGGTGATGAGAGAATTTCTAAATATGTAACAACATTCCTAAAAAATGGAAACTTACCAACAGCTGTATTATTCTCAACAGTTGGAAGAACTGCTGCAAGGGCAATAGAAACTGAACTTATGGCTGATGTTATGATGGAATGGATTGATGAATTAGCTTTAAATGTAGCTCATGGAGATTTATCTACATGGACTGAATTTAACTTTGACCATGTTTCAAAAGAGGCTCAAGGTTATGGAATGGCTGAAGCTCCAAGAGGTGGTTTAGGTCATTGGATTAAAATCAAAGATGGAAAAGTAGCAAATTATCAAGCAGTTGTTCCATCAACTTGGAATGCCGCTCCAAGAGATTATAAAGGAAGAATGGGTGCTTATGAATCAGCATTAATTGGTACAAAAGTAGCAAATGTGGATCAACCACTTGAAATTTTAAGAACAATTCATAGTTTTGACCCTTGTATTGCTTGTGCTGTACATATTGTTGATACAAAAGGAAAAGAATTAGGTGTTTATAAAGTAGATCCAATTGGAGGAACAAGCCGTGCCTAACATTAAAGAGGTTAAAAGAATGACAGGAACTATGAGAATCATACATTGGGCTAATGCTATATGTATGGTAGTTGCTGTTATAACCGGTTTATATATAGGTCACCCTTATTACCAAACATTAATAGCAGATCCAGCTGTGGATAAATATGTAATGGCGTGGAATAGATGGGGGCATTTTATAGTTGCAATTATCTTTGATGTAACTGCTGTATTAATAGGTTATTTATATTTCTTTTCAAGATTTGAAAAACCATATAAAAAACTAATCCCAACTATAAAAAATATAGTTGAATTTTGTGAAGTATTCTTAAATCTAATTACTTTTAATAGAAGAAAGAAATTTGATTCATCACATAGTGATAGTTATAATATTGTATTTTTTACAATATTCCATTTATTGTTAGTATTTATGTTATTTACTGGACTTCAGTTATATGTTCAAGGTTTAGCTTCTGGAATTAGTTCTATTGGAAGCTGGTGGCCTTTAATATTACATTTATCAACTGATTGGACTTTAAATCTATTTGGTGGAAATATGGGTGTTAGAATTGCTCATCATACATCAATGTATTTAATCCTAGTTTGGGTAATGTGTCATATTTATTATCAAATTTGGAGAACAATCTTCTGGAAAGAGGGTGACATTGCTATTGTCATTGGCGGAAGCAAATTCGTAAGAGAAGAAGAAAAATAGAGAAAACAAGGGGCGAAAGCCCCTTTTCATTTAAAGGTGTTGTGTATGAAAAAAAGAAATATTGTAATTGGTGTTGGAAATATGCTTTTTAAAGATGAAGGTATTGGTATTTACGCTTCTGAGTATATTAGTCAAAATTACGAGTTCGATGATAAAGATTTAGAGATAATTGATGGTGGGACATTAGGGTTTAAACTAATGGCATATTTTCAAGAGTATGACAATGTTATTATTTTAGATACTGTGTCTATTGAAGATGAGATAGGAGGAATTTATAGACTTCCATCTGATGTACTTTTAGGATTAGGAAACTATAGAAAAACAGCCCATGAGGTTGAAATTGTAGAGATGTTAGAAATAGTTTCTGTTTTAGATTCTCATGCAAATGTAACAATAATAGGGATAATTCCAAAAGATATTGAAAGTGTTCAAATAGGGCTTACAAAAGAGATGGAAGATAAATTTGAAGAGTTTATTTTAAATGGTATAAAAGAGATAGAAAGTCTTGGAATTAAAGCTACAAAAGTAAATGATATAAAAATTAGTGATGTAGTAAAAAGTATGATAGGAAGTTATAATGGTGAACATTTAACAAGAATCCCAAATGAAGAAGATTTTACCCATGCAATTAATTTATAAAATAGAATTTAATACTACAAATCTATATTTTAAACACATTATTGAAAGTTTGATAAATGAAGCTAAAATTAAAGCTAGTTGCAAACAATATAATGGATTTATATTAATTATTGTAGATGCTCTTGCTCAAGAGATAGAAGATTTTTTTGCTTTGTTAGAAAGAAAATTGCCACTTAGTATTTTTATAGGGAAATCTTATGTTGTAGAAACTTATGATGAAACTTTAAAAGAAGTAGATGATTTTGATATAAAACAAAATTTAACAATTCTTACAAATGATGTAATAAAAAATATTATAGAAGATAATCATATAGACTTTTTAAATGATATTGTAAAAATTACAAAAGGTGGAGTTTCAAGATTTGAAACACAAAATGGGTTAAAAGACTATTTTTTACCAAATAAAGAAATTAGAGAAGATTTTGAAAACAAAGGTTTTGAAGTAAAACTATTAATTACAGATATTACAAAAGTAGAAGAAACTTTTGATATAAATATGAAAGATTATCAACTACTTTGCTCAATTGAGCGACCTTTAGTAAAACTAAAATTTAAAATATTGAAAAATGCAAATAAAGAGTATTCATCTACAAATTTTATTTATGCAAAAATTCCTGATGATAAACAAGTGGTTTTATTTGCAAAAGCTTTAAAAGATAATGGAATAAATCAAGTTTTATATGTTAATGATGAAGTTTATCAGGATGGATTAAAAATTACATATTTTAAAGAACAAAATTTAATTATTCATGGAGATAAAGGTTTATTTCCAAAATATGATTTTGTAGCTAATAAAAAATACAACTCTTCTAAAGATTATTTTGATGATAATGGGGGAGTTTTTAAAGCTGTTTTAGCTCAAAATGCAAAAAGATTAGTTACATCAATTGGAGTTTATTTTTCTCAAAATTCTCACAAAAGTTCAATTGCTATAAATGTTCCAACAAAGGGAATAAAGGAGGTTATTTTTATTCCAAATATTCATAATAGTATCAAAAATTGTTTTGAAGAAATTGCAGATATTGATGAACATTGTGCAAGATTAATTGCAAATTATTCTAAAAAATTCCCCACTGTTTTAGAAGGTGATGTTCCTCAAGATACAAATGGTTTTGAGTCAATTATAAATATGTGTGCAAAAGTTTTAGGAGTAAATAGTTCAAAAGAGTTTGAAGATTCAGCTTTAAATGCAAATTTAACAAGTGGTATTCAAATTGATATGAAGCTTATAAGTTTGGATGGAGTAAATTACTTAGATTATAGAAGAACCGTTCAATCTATAATGGCATATAAAATGGCAGATGTTGATAATATTACTTTGATTTACTCTTTTTATGAAAGTTTGAGTGAATTTATTTGTAACTATGTAAATGAAATAGCAAATGATTTAAAAACAAATGATGTTGTTTTATGTGGAAATATGTTTGCAAATTCAATTTTACTTTCTAAAACAAACAAAACACTTAGTAAAACTTACAATATCATCTTACCTAAAGAGTATCCTTTAGATTATTAAGAAATTCTAATTTTAGAATTTCTTAATTTTATGGATAATTTTTATCTTCTAATATTTATTTTTCAGTTTTATTGTTGTAGTATTTAGAATAAAATTCAACTAAAGGAATTGTTATGGATACAATTTTTGATAAACAAAATTTGAAAAAAGCATTAATACAACAACAAAATGAAATTAATGATCACACTATTTATAAAATTTTAGCATCATATCAAAGTGATGAAAATAATAAAAAGATATTTGAAAAAATTTCAAAAGAAGAAAAATTCCATTATGATTTTTGGGTAAAAATCACAAAACAAGAGATAAAAGCACAAAGGTTTGTAGTATTGTGGTTTGTATTTTTAGTGAAAGTTTTTGGAACTTCTTTTGCTTTAAAATCTTTGGAAAAAAGAGAAGCAGGCGCAGAAGAGTTTTATAAAGAATTATTTGAAATATATCCAGAAGCTCAAAGAATTTATAAACAAGAAACTGAACATGAGTTTGAACTCATAGAAATGTTAAATGATAAAAAGCTTTTATATGCAGGGGCAATTGTACTTGGAATGAATGATGCTTTAGTTGAATTAACAGGAACATTAAGTGGTATTGCTTTAGCTTTTGATAAGAGTTTAGTTGTTGGATTAACAGGTCTTATTATGGGAATTGCAGCATCTTTATCAATGGCTGGTTCTGCATATTTTGAAGCTAAAGAGAATCCAAGTGATGATATTAAACCTCTAACATATTCTCTTTATACAGGAGTTTCATATATTTTAACAACTGCACTTTTAGTAGTTCCTTTTTTTATCTTTGAAACAATGGCTTATTCGTTAATTATGATGTTTATTTGTGCCTTTATAGCCATTATTTCATACAATTTTTATATAAGTGTTGCAAAAGATTTAAACTTTACAACAAGGGTTTTACAAATGTCAGCAATTACTTTTGGAGTAGCTCTAATCTCATTTGGAATAGGTTATGTTGTGAAGTTTTATTTTGGGATAGAGATATAAATATCTTTACTAAAGGAATAATCTTTTATAATCCAAAGCAAATAAATTAATTATTCTGGAAGTTTTTATGAAATCATATTTTATTCAAGTAAAAGGCGTTGTTCAAGGTGTTGGATTTCGTCCTTTTATTTATAATCTAGCTTTAAAATATAACATAAAAGGTTGGGTTAATAATGATGATAAAGGGGTGAATATTTTAATTTATTCATCTTTAAAAGAGTGTCAAAATTTTCTAGAAGAACTTCAAAAAAATCCCCCAGAACTTTCACATATAACAGATATAAAAATAGAAGAAATAATTTCTAAAGAAGAGTATAAAACCTTTGAAATAAAACAGAGTGAAACTTCAAATAATAAATCTACAATTATTCTACCTGATATGGGAATTTGTGATGATTGTATCAAAGATATTAATGATATGTCTAACTTTAGATACAATTATAGTTTAACAAATTGTACAAATTGTGGTCCACGATATTCAATAATTAAAACCGTTCCCTATGATAGGGTAAATACTTCAATGTTTTCTTTTGAATTGTGTGAAGATTGTAAAAAAGAGTATGAAAATCCAACAAATAGAAGATACCATGCACAACCAGTTGCTTGTGAAAAATGTGGTCCAAATGTAACTTTGTATAATAAAAATAACGCGGTTTTATTTTCAGGTATAAAAGCTATAGAAGAAGTAGCAGAATTGATTAATAAAGGTAGTATTGTAGCTATAAAAGGAATAGGTGGTTTTCATCTAATTTGTGATGCAAAAAACAATAAAACCATAGAAGAACTTAGAATTAAAAAGAATCGATTAAATAAGCCTTTTGCAGTTATGTTTAAAGATATAAAGAGTGTTAAAAATTATACAAATTTAACATCAAAAGAAGAAGAAGTTTTAACTTCAAGAAACAAGCCAATTGTACTTGTAAAAAAGAGAGAAAGTTTTAAATTATCACAGCTAATAGCACCAAATATTAATCATCTTGGATGCTTTATAGCTTATACATCATTGCATCATTTACTTTTTAGATATTTGAATAATCCTATAGTTGCAACAAGCGCAAATCTTAAAAGTGAACCAATTATTATTTCCAAGGATGAAATTCTTGATAAATTGTCTGATATAGTTGATTTTGTATTAGATTATAATAGAGATATTTTAAATGCAAGTGATGATTCAGTTATACAAATTGTTAAAAATGATATTACAAAGATTAGAAATGCAAGAGGTTATGCACCAACGGCTTTGAACTTTGAAAACAAAAGTAAAAAGAAGATACTTTCACTTGGTGCAAATCAAAAATCTACTATTAGTATTTATTTTGAAAATAATTTAATTCTATCTCCATATATTGCTGATTTAAACTCTTTAAAATCAATGGAATATTTTGAGCAAACTATAAAGACTTTTAAAAGATTTTATGACTTTGAACCTGAAATTGTAGTTTGTGATAAACATCCAAATTATGAATCAACAAAATTTGCTTTAAAATTAAAAGAGATAAATCCAAACATAGAGTTAATTCAAATCCAACACCATTATGCTCATGTTTTATCTGTAATGGCTGAGTATAAGTTAGACAAAGAGGTATTGGCTTTTATTTTTGATGGAACAGGATATGGTGATGATGGAAATATTTGGGGTGGTGAAATTTTTGTATCTTCAAAAAAAGATTATACAAGAATTAATCATTTTAAATATTTTAAACTTTTAGGTGGTGAAAAAGCAGTTCTTGAGCCAAAAAGAGTAGCTTTGAGTCTACTTTTTGATACATTTTGCCTAGATGAGATATTAGCTTTAGAAATACCATGTGTAAAAACTTTTAAAGAGAGTGAAATAAAAATGCTTCATACAATGTGGCAAAAAGGTTTAAATTCACCACTTACAAGCTCTGTAGGGCGTTTATTTGATGCACTTGCATCATTTGCTGATATTTTGCATATTCAAAGCTATGAGGGTGAAACGGGTCTACAAATTGAAGAAAATTATGACAAAACTATCACTCAAAGTTATGCTTATGAAATAATTGAAAATCAAATTGATATATCACCTATGATAAAAGAGATAGTTTTAGAAAAGGATAAAAAACAAATTTGCTCAAAATTTATAAATACTTTAGTGCAAATTATTCTAGATATTTCAAATTTTCATAAAGATTTGCCAATAATTTTAGGTGGTGGAGTTTTTCAAAATAGAACACTTCTTGAAATTTTAATAGATAAATTTCAAGAGCAGGGTAGGGAATTTTACTTTAATAAAACTATTCCATTAAACGATAGTGGAATAAGTGTAGGGCAAATTTACCAGTTAATCTAAAATTTCTAATAAAGTACAATTTTATAGAGCTTTTCATAAAATTTATATTATACAAAATATAATTAATAATAGTATATAAAGATTATCCAAAATGTTATAAAAATATTAATACAGACCTTATATAAAGTATATTATAGAAAAAATAATTTTTTGAAAAAATACAATTAAAATATTGTAATTTAAAAGTTTGATACAAGCAACTATAATTATACAATATTGTAAATATATAATTATATTAAATATTATACAAATAAATTTATGATTGTTTATATGAATATTAATATGTTAAAATTCAAATAAAAAATTAGGAATAATTTATGATAAAAACAACCGCATTAATATCAGATGATAACGGATATAAAAAATATAATCTTTTTGAAATAGCTGAAAATCTTGAATCTATAATCGCAGATGACTATTTAACTTACTCTTCAAAAGATTTCAAAAAAGCTGCTTATTGTGAACTAATGTACAAGAAAAATTTTTATGATAAATATGATGAAACAACTTACAAAGAAGTATATGATAGATATATCAATAATGAAAAATTTAAAGAAAAAGCAAAATTTATCTATAGTGTAATTGATTATGATAAGTATGTAAAATTTGTAGAACTTAATGAAACAATAGAGAATCCAAGTGATTTAACTATCTCTTATAGTGTGGTTGATAGTGATGGTGTGAAAGTTGAGATTTATAATATTAGTATTACTGATATTTCTTTTGTATTTTAGAAAATAAAAAAGGGAGATTAAAAAATCTCCCTTTAAAAGTTGTAACAAAAAAAAGAGTGAAAATATTTTATTTTCCTTCTTTTTCCTCTTTCTCATCGCCTTCTTCACCTTCTTCTTTTCCAAAAGTTTTCTCTAAACCAGTAATTAACTCTTGAGTTTGTTCTTGTGTTAATCTAGCTTCTGGATGAGTTGGTAAATAGAACCATGGTGGCATATCTCCACTTTTTAACTCTTTAGCTGCTTCGTCACCTTTATTCTTTTTCTGTGCTCCCCAAGTAGATACATTAAAATGTTCTCTTCCTTCTTCAACATCACTTGCAACTAACCATGAAACAGGAGCAATTTTACTATACCAAGGGTAAGTTGTTTGATTTGAATGGCAATTTGCACAAGCATTGTTAAAAAGCTCTTTAGTTCGTGGTGAATCCCAAGTTGGTTCACTGATGATTGGTGGGTTTGTATATGTTTTTCCATAAGGAACAAACTGTATTGCAACAGCAACAACTACTGCACCAATAACTAATTTTCCTATCATTGTTATCTCCTAAAATTTTATAGTGAGAATTATATATGAAATATGTCAAGTTAGCATTGACAATTTGTAAATCTTTGAGTTAATTCTTTCTTTTGATTTTACCTAAAGCTATTTTTGATAAAATCTTAAACTTTAAATAAACCTAACATTGGAGATTATCAATGCATCATAGCTCTGATATAAATTCAGTTTGTACATATTGCGGTACAGGATGTGATATTACAGCACAAGTTGAAGATAACAAAATTATAAAGATATATGCTCAAAATGATGGATATGTATCTCAAGGAAAACTTTGCATAAAAGGTGCACAAGGTTTTACTTTTGTTGATTCAAAAGAGAGAATTAGAAATGCAAGAGTGAAAAAACTTTTCATTGAAAAAAATAGTGAAGAATTACCAAGAGAACTAAAAGCAAGAGTTAAAACATTAAAAGAGTTTGATGAAACATATTTTGAAGTTCCATATGAGTTCGCTACATCACTAGCAGCATGGAAACTAATGGATATAAAAGAAAAATATGGAAGACATGCTTTTTGTGGAATGGGAGGAGCTAGAACTTCATGTGAAAGTGCTTATGTTTTCCAAAAGTTTGTAAGAGATGCTATGAATTCTCCTCATGTTGATAACTGTGCTAGGGTTTGTCACTCACCATCATTAAAAGGTATGAGAACAACTATTGGAGAAGGAGCTGCAACTAATCCTTTTGATGATATTTATCAAACTGAAAATATCATCGTAATGGGTTCAAATACAACTGAAGCTCATCCAATTGTTGCAAATAGAATTATCAAAGCAGTAAGAGATAAAACAGCAACATTAAGTGTACTTGATGTTAGAGAAACACAACTTGCTAAATTTGGTGAAGCAGTTGTAATCCCTTATGAAGCAAATTTATTAGTTTTAAATATGATGGCATATGTGATTTTAAAAGAAGAACTTTATAACGAAGAGTTTATAGACTCAAGATGTATTGGTTTTGAAGAGTATAAAGAATCAATTTTAAATGACCCTTATGCAAATCCTGAATTTATGGCTCAAGTTAAAGGTTATGAGTATTTAGTAGATCAAATTCCTGTTGTTGCAAGACTTTATGCAACAAAAAAATCAATGTTCTTTTGGGGATTAGGAATTACTGAGCATTTAGATGGAAGTTATGCTGTTATGGCAATTACACATTTAGCAATGCTTACAGGAAATATCGGAAAAACTGGTGCTGGATTGATGCCACTACGAGGTCAAAACAATGTTCAAGGTGCATGTGATACTGGTTGTTTACCATATTATGGACCTGATTATTCAGTTCCTGAAGAAATTGGATTAATGACTCCTCAATTAATAGATGAAATGATAGCTGGACGTGTAAAAGCTATGTATGTAATGGGTGAAGATATTGCTCATATTCATCCAAATCAAAATAAAGTTCATAAAGGTTTAGCGAATTTAGAATTAATTATTTCAAATGAATTATTTATGAATGAAGTTACAAAAATGGCAGATATTATCTTTGGTGTAAAATCAGCTTATGAAAAAACAGGTGTTTATGTAAATGCTATGAGAAGATTACATCTTTCTCAACCTTTAGTTGATACAGATTTACCAGATGATTGGGAAGTATTAAGAGATATTGAAAATAAAATCAATGGAGAGTTTGAATTCAAAGATAGTGAAGATGTTTGGAATGAAGCAAAAGAAGCTGTTGGAAGCAGATTTTCAGGTGCAACATATCACAAACTTTCAAAAAATAGAAATAGAGGAATGCTTTGGCCAATTAAAAAAGATGATACTCCAATACTTCACGTTGAAGATTTTAGAACAGAAGATGGAAAAGGAAAATTCGCTTATCATCAATACCAATTAAGAGAGCAAATCAAAAAACTTGTAAACAATGAAGAATTTGCTTCAAATGAGTTTTATTTAACAACAGGAAGAACTATTGTTCAATACAATAATGCAGCTCAAACACAAAGAAGTGAAGCTTTAAATTCAAGATATGATAGAGATGTTGTTTTAGCTTCAATTGAAGATAAAGATAGAATTGGAAGTAATGAAATCATAATGAGAACACAGTATGGTGAAACAGCAATTTTACCTGTAAAATTTGTTAAAACTATAAAACCTGGAACTCTATTTACGACATTCCATCATGCTGCATCAAAAGTAAACTATATTTTTGGTGATGAAGCTGATGAATTGATTATGACTGCAAAGTTTAAATCAATTAGAGTAGAGATAGAATCAGTTTAAAACTGTATAAAAATAATCTATGAAATTAGAAAATAAATAGTTATAATTATTAAAAAAAAGGATAAAAATGAACAAATATTGTAATAACTCAAATGTTTATGAATCAAACTGTATTCCAAAAACTGTAAATGCTTCAATTGCAGTTTTAACACCAAAAGAGGATAAAGATTTTATCGTTAGAAAAGTGACTTTAGCGGTTGATGGTTCTATGCCAAATCATATAAATGAAATTCAACATCAACAATATGTTTTAAAAGGTGAAGCAAAAGTTATAGTTGGTGATGAAGAGTATCATGCAAAAGCAGGAGATTTTATCTATATTCCAGCTGGTGTTGCACATAAATATGAAGCATGTTATGGCAGCGAGTATGAATTTTTATGTATGATAAATACTAAAGAAGACAAAATTACAATGTTATAAGAAACCTTGAGAATAAACTCTCAAGGTTTTTAAATAAATTCATTTACTAAGTTTGATAATCTTAATGGATCTAAAGCTCCACTTACTCTTTTTACTTCAACCCCATTTTTATATACAATCAAAGTTGGAATTGACATAATATGATACTTTCCACTTATAGTTTGTTCAATTTCTGTATTTACTTTTGCAAAAACTGCTTTTAGTGGATATTTTTTTGAAACTTCATTAAATATAGGAGCAAACATTTTACAAGGTCCACACCAAGAAGCCCAAAAATCTACAATCACAGGAATATCACTATTTACAATAATCTCATCAAAATTTGCACTTGTTAAATCTATAGGTTTATTATTTAAAAGTGATTCTTTACACTTTCCACAATTTGCTTTTAAATAAGAATCTTTTTTAGGTACATTGTTTATACTCAAACAACTAGGACAAATTACTCTCATATAATCACCTCTTTAAATTTTGTTTTATTATAACATTCTATTTTAAAGATTACAAAGTGCTGTAAGATATGCTTGTTCTTGATATTTATTTAACTCTTTTGGAAATTGGATTTGATTTTTCTTTTCAAAGCTACTAACAGTTTGAGTTGATATTAACTCAACCGAACAAAGTGGATTTAGTTGGATTAAGCCTTCTATTTTGAAAGTAACTGCACCACCTGAAAAGTTGCCTTTTTTTGCTCGTTTTTTTATGAAGATTTTTTCAATCTCATTTTTTTGTAAAAAATCTAAAAACTCATTGCAAAATTTTCTAATATCTTCTTGTTTTTCATCATCTTCAAGTATTATTTTTTTGATTTTAGTATCTATATATTCATTATCTTTTAATACAACTAAAAGAGCATTATTAGCTTTTAATTCAATTCCACAAATATTCATTTTATTCCTTATTCATTTTAAATATAAATGAATTATAGTAAAGAATTTTTTTTGGATTCAATTTTATTACATTTTGTAATGGAAAATATTTGTTATAATAAAAAAAATATAGGAGAAGTTAATGAATCCATTTATTACAAAAGGTGCATTTAGTTGGTTCGAATTAATGACTAGTGATGTTGAATCAGCTAAAAAATTTTATGGTGAAATTTTTGGTTGGAATTTTGAAGATGAGATTAGTGAAAATATGACATATACATTAATTAAAATTGGAGAAAATAAAATAGCAGGTATGTTTGATAAAAAATTCGCATTAGTAGAAAATAAAGAAGCAATTCCTTCACATTGGGGTAATTATATTACAGTTGACAATATAAAAGAAACTGTTTCTAAAGTAAAAGCGTTAGGTGGGAATATAATTGTAGATATTACACCAATACCAACGATTGGAGAGTTTGCAGTTATTCAAGATTTACAAGGTGCAGTAATTTCTTTAATGGAATATTCATTAAATGAGGATTTGTTATAAACAAATCCTTATTAATTTAATTAAAACTCTTCCCCGTCTTCATCATCTGTATCACAACAATAAATACATTTTTCATCAAAAAATGAGTATTCATCATAACAATAAAATTTATGGCAACTTTCACATTTAAAACAGTCATGTTCTTTTGATAATATTTGTTCTAATTTTTCTTCACTAATTTTGTGAGCTTTAGCATACTCTTCAAAAAGTGCGATTACATGTTCATTTTCGTCGTTTTTTAACTCTTTTGCTAAATCTTCTAAATTATCAATATCCATATTTTTGTCCTTTTATATATTTGAATTTTTTACTATTTTTTCTCTCATTTTCGAAATATCAATAACTAATCTCTCTTTTACTTCAGGTGAAAATGAATTTTCTTTAAAAACTTGAACTAAAACTTTTTCAAATTCTACCTCACTTAGTTCTTTTGTCTCTTCTATTAGTTTTAAAAATAGTACTTTTATTTTTTCATATTGGTTCTCTTGCATAAATTAAGCCTTTGGTAAAAATGAGTGCGTATTATGTCAAAAAATTTTATAGAGAAAAATAAAAATGCCTAGTTTTCAAGTAAAAACGAGTATAAAAGCACTCTTATGTTATAATCGCGACCAATTAAATAGATAAGGCTTTGCAATAATGAATAACCACGAGATCAAAACTCAAAAATTTATAATTAAGTATTTCACTGAAATAATGATAAAAGGTTCAACTGCAAAAAGACAGATGATTTCTCAAGTTTATAATAACTTAGTAAATCTTTTATCAAAAATTTCAAAAGATATAACTATAAAAAAGTTTTTTGATAAGATAGAAGTAGTATGTCCTGTTGAAGTAGTTGATATTGTAAGAATGAAACTTCTTGATACACCTGGAATTCAACAAATACTAGAAGCTATGCAATTTGATGATATGAATACTTTAGATGACATCAAAGTAAAAGTAAATGAAATGATGGCACATGAAATACAAGGTAAATCTTTTGTAGTTAGATGTAAAAGAACAGGAACTCAAGAGTTTAAATCTACACATGTTGAACAAACTGTTGGTGGATATATGTTGGCAATGAATGATACAAAAGGTGTAGATTTAAAAAATGCAGAAGTTACTATAAATATTGAACTTGTATTTGCCCAATTAAATATAATAACTCATAAACATATGGGAATGGGTGGCTTTCCAATAGGAAGTCAAGGAAGTATTTTGTCACTTATGTCAGGTGGATTTGATTCAACTGTAGCTTCATATTTAACTATGAAAAGAGGAATTAAAACTCACTTTATATTCTTTAATCTTGGTGGAATTGCACATGAAATAGGTGTAAAACAAGTAGCTTATTATTTATGGAATAAATTTGGAAGTTCTCATAGAGTTCAGTTTATTTCTGTTCCTTTTGATGATGTTGTAACTGAAATATTCAAAAGTGTAAGTGAACCATATATGGGAGTTATGCTAAAAAGACTTATGTTAATAGCTTCTGAAAAAATAGCTGATACTATGAAGATTGATGCTCTTGTAACAGGGGAGAGTGTTGCTCAAGTTTCAAGTCAAACATTAAGAAATCTAGCTTTAATTGACCAAGCTACAAATAAACTTGTATTAAGACCACTTGCTATGATGAGTAAACCTGATATTATAGAAATAGCAAATAATATTGGAACAAGCAGATTTGCTGAATCAATGCCTGAGTATTGTGGAGTTATTTCAAAAAATCCTGTAACTCATGGAAATTATGACAGAGTTGCTAGTGAAGCTAAAAGATTTGATTATACTATTTTAGATGAAGCAGTAAAAAAATCTGTTTTTGTAAATGTAGATGAAATTGCTGAAGATATTGGTGAAATAGGGCAGATGGAAATTGTTAGTGATTTAAGTAGTGGAGAATATACAGTTATTGATATTAGACAAAGTGCTGATTGTATTGAAACTTCAGTTGAAACACTAAAAATTCCATTTTATAAATTAAAAAGTGAATTTAAAAAACTTCCACAAGATAAACAATATTTATTCTATTGTGATAAAGGAATTTTAAGTCAGCTTCACGCTCAGTTTTTAAGAGATGCTGAAAACTATACAAATATAAAAGTTTATAGACCATAATTATATTTTAAATCAATAATGATAATAACTATTAATTTATATTAAAGTTTAAAATCCATATAATGCTTCTTTTAAAAAGGAGCATTATGAATCAGACAATTAAACTTATTAGATTATCATTGGGAATCATTTTTCTATGGTATGGAATGTTAAAGTTTTTTCCAACATTAAGTCCAGCAGAAGAGTTAGCAACTAGAACAATTGATATTATGTTTTTTGGTTTAATTAGTCCAAGTGTATCAATTAAACTTTTAGCAATTTTAGAAGTATGTATAGGAATAGGATTTCTTTTTGGTTTTTATACAAGAGTGGTAGTTGTTATATTTATTGGACATATGATTTGTACCTTTGCTCCATTATTTATTTTGCCTGAATTATCATTTACCCATGCTCCTTTTGCTTTTACTCTTGTAGGACAATATATAGTTAAAAATATTGTTTTTATATTAGCTGGAATATTGATTTATCAAAATGAAATAGAAAGAACAAACTAAAAAAAAGAGATTTAATTCCTAGTTTTTTATAGAATTGGGAATTAATTTTTACTTATAATTAATATACTCATCTAAAACCTAAATAATTAAGTTACTTTAATCTTCAAATAATATAATTAGTATCAAAATAGAAGCTAAATCAAGGAAGCAGATGAAAAAATTTCTTTTCACAATACTTACGTCACTTTGTCTTATTTCAACTATTGTTTATGCAAATCCGCAAATAGATAATGCCTATCAAAATAAGCAAAGTAATGTTCAAGTTCAAGGTTCAGGAAAAGTTCTAAAAGTTTTAAGTGATGACAATAATGGAAGTCGACATCAAAGATTTATTTTAAAATTATCTTCAAATTTAACAGTATTAGTTGCTCATAATATTGACTTATCAAATAAGATAAAAGATTTAAAAGCAGGTGATAATGTTGAGTTTTATGGTGAATATGAATGGAATAACAAAGGTGGAGTTCTTCATTGGACACATAAAGACCCAAGAGGAAAACATAAAGATGGTTGGTTAAAACATAACGGGATAGTTTATAAATAATATTAGTAGGGGAAGAAAGATATGAAAAAAATTGTTGGGTTGATTGCTGTATTTTTAGTAGTTATTGTAGCTAGTGTACTTTTTTGGTTTCAAAGTAAAATAAATGAGGAAATTTCAAATAAAATAGCTGAGTTAAATAATAATGGTTTTATTGTTAAACATGAACAATCAACAAATTATATAAAGACTACAGGAAAAGGTAATATTGAAGTAATTGATACAGATAAAGTAGCTTCATATATTTTTGCTAATATAAAAAATGAAGAAGTAAAAAAAGCTTTTGAAACTCAATATAATTTACTTGATTCAAATGAAAAAGGGATGTTTTTTGAAGGAATAAAATTTGATTATGATTTTGTTTTAGAAAACTTCAAGGGAAAAGTTAATTCAAATATATATCTGACACAATTATCTAAAAAAACAATGTATGATTTATCTTTAGATGTTGATAATTCAGCAAGTAAATGGCTTTTAGATTTCTTAAAAAATAGAAATTTACAAGTAAGTATCAATGAGAAAAAAGAGTATAAAATTGCTGATATTGATACAGTTATTCCAAATGAATTTTTCATGACAATAAGAGGTATAACTGGAAATGAGAATAATTTAGCTATCTCAACTTTTAAACTATCAGATGCAGATGTTTCTAAAAAAGGCTTTTTATTACTTGATAATTTAAATGTAGATTATGAAATTAATGCAACTAAAGAGAGCTCAAAAACAATAATTAAAGGTATTGAATTTCAGAATGATCAAACTACTTTTAATATAAAAAATCTAATGATTAATTCAAATTATGAAGAAGTTATGGGAAATATTAATACTGAAAGTGAGTTTAGTTTTGATGAGGTTTTATCAAAAACAGCTGGTGTTGAAACATTAAATTTAAAAAATTCATATTTAAAAGTAAATTTAAATAACTTCCCAATCAAAAAACTTGATGAAATTACTCAAAACTTAACAGACCAAAATTATGAAGAGTATTTTAAATCTTTTGCCCAAAGTGGAATAACTTTACAATCAACTGGTAGTGCTTCAAATTATACAATTGGAAGTCAAAAGATTTTTGAAACTTTAAAATTTGATTTAGCACTTGCTTTAAATAAAAATGTTTCAGTAGATAACATGAAAAAAGTAAATGATGTTTTAGAGAGTGAAAAATTAACAATAGACTTAGATAAACAAACTGCTGAAAATGTAAAAAATATGTTAAATCTTCAACAAAATTTAGATATTAATTTTATTGATTTAAGTGATAATCTAAAAAGATTTGAAACAGTTCTTAAAAATGATGGTTTATACATAAATGACAAAAAAGTATTAGATGAAAGTCAACTTTTGTTCCCTAATGAAGAACAATTAAATGAACAAGTAATTGAAGATAATACTCCAATTCAAAAAGTTGAGCAAAAAAATCTAAAATATACTTATAAAATGATAGATGAAAATCTTTTAAGACTTGATATTAAGTATAAAAGTAATTTAAATGTTGTTACAAGTGGTGGAATTTCTGTATCTTTCCCTCAATTGGCAGATAAAACAAGAATCATTAAAAATTCATCAAATAGTTTTAAAGAGATTAATTTATACGATGCAGGAACAGAGATTTGGAATGGTGGTACTCAACAAAATATGCCTTCAACATATCTATTAGCTGAAGGTTGGGATGATAATTGGGATAATTCAGTTGAAAAAGATATGAGTTTAGTAATAGATACAAATGGTTTACAAACACTTGAAGTATATATTAGAGCTGGTGCTTTAAATGAAAAAGATGCAAATCAAGAAGCATCAGAAATTGTTCCACAAGCTGGTGAGTTAGATCAACAAAGTTATCCTGTAGAGTTTTTAGAAATTCCATTATCAAGAGTGAGATAATGAAAGAAAAAATTTATCTAATTCCAGGTCTTATGACAGATGAAAGACTTTGGAGTAGATTGATTCCTTTTTTAGAGAATGATTATGAACTTATAAATGTTCCTATTCCCCATAGTGAAGATTTTGATGAGATAATTGATATTTTATTTAACACTTTTAAAGAGGAAAAAATAAACCTTCTAGGATTTTCCCTAGGAGGTTATATCGCTTCATATTTTGCAATAACCTATCCAAATAGAGTAAATAGACTTTTTACAGTTGCAGCAACCCCTGGCAATACAACAGAAGCAGAAATACAAAGAAGAAAACAAAAGTTTGTAGCTATTGAAAAAGAGGGTTTTGTTGGATTAACTTACGAAAAAGCAAAATCTCTACTTGAAATAAAAAATCAAAATGATGTTGAATTAATCAAATTAATTCAAGATATGTTTTTAGATTTGGGAAAAGAGAGTTTTATTTCTCAACTTACAAGCACTTTTTATAGAAAAGATTTATTTGAAGATTTAACTAATCTAGATATTCCAATTTGGTTTTTTTACAGCATTAATGACAGACTTTTAAATAAAGAAGCAATCAAAAATCTGCTTTTAGACACTCACAATATGAAGGTAATTTCAAGGGATGGAACAAGTCATAATATTCCCCTTGAAGAACCAGAACTTTTAAGTATAAATATTAGAGCTTGGATGAAAGCTTAAAAGAAAGAGAGAATATATATTAAATGAAATTAAAAATATATCAAATAGATGCCTTTACAAACAAAGTATTCAAAGGAAATTATGCAGCGGTTATAATTCTTGAAGAGTGGTTATCTACTGAGTTAATGCAACAAATAGCAACAGAAAATAATCTATCAGAAACAGCTTTTGCTTTTAAAAATGCTCAAAATTTTTATGAAATAAGATGGTTTTCTCCAATGACTGAAATAGACTTTTGTGGTCATGCAACCCTTGCAGCTGCTTTTGTAATATTTAAAGAAAATGAATCTTTAGAAAAAGTGACTTTTACAGCAAAAGCTGTAGGAGATTTAAGTGTTGAAAAATTGGATTCTGGTTACATTCAAATGAGTTTTCCAAATAGAAAACCAAAAATTGTAGATTCTATTCCAAAAGAGTTATTATCTGGTTTATCAATAATTCCACAAGAAGTTTTACTTAATCAACAAGCATATTTTGCTATTTTTTCTAAGGAAGAAGATGTTTATTCAGTAAAAACAAATTTAGATGAGTTAAAAAAACTTGCACCCTATGATGTTGTTGTTACTTCAAAATCAATTGAGTATGATTTTATCTCACGATATTTTTGGCCTGCAAATGGAGGTGATGAAGATCCTGTAACTGGTTCTATTCATGCTGGACTTGCACCATATTGGGCAGAAAAATTAAATAAAAATGAATTAATAGCTCACCAAGCCTCAAAAAGAGGTGGTTTGCTAAAATGTAAAGTTTTAGAAAATAAAGTAATTATTTCAGGTCAAGCAGTTTTATATCTAGAAGGGTATATTACTATTTAAAAAACAAATAAAAATAAGTAGATAAAAACTCCCATAATAGAGCTAATAGTTAGAGCTAAAAATATCGCTTTTCCTATTTTCTTATGTTTTTTTCCATCAAATGAGTTGTTTTTATAATCTTTGTAAGATGAGATAAATAAAAACAACCAACCACCAACAGCTGCAATTGCTATTAAAATATGAATAGTTAAAAAAACTAGCATAAATTCAAAAGAGATATTACTATATTTTGAATACTCCAAAAATCCACCTGAAACTCTAATGCATATTTCAAAAATTACAACAATAATAAGTGTTAGACCTAAAATAATAGCCTGAGATAAAAAGTGTTTTTCAAACTCTTTTTTAATAGCAAAGTAAATACTTATAGCTAATAAAAAAGGTAAAGAAGTAAAATAAACAGTTGTAATATCCAAATATAAAGGTGCAGTTGTTCCTAAAAAACCTTTTTCAAAAAACATTTAATCTAACTTCTTTGGTGGAGCTTTCATAATTGTTTTTTCGATTAAAATAAATCCAAAAGGTATTAAAGAATAAACAAAAAGTTGAAAAGTCAGAACTTTCCATTTATATCTTTTTGCCGCCATATATAATGCAATTATAAAAAGTATAAATAAAATTCCATGGGTCATTCCTACTATTTTAACAGCAAGTGGAATCCCTGCAAAGTATTTAAGAGGCATTGCAATAAATATCAAAACTAAAAAAGAGATTCCCTCAATAAATGAGATAAGTCTAAATCTTGAAAAAGTGTCTTTTAACATAAATCTTCCTTGGTAAATAAAGGGCTTAGTATATAAAAGATTGGTTTATGAAAAGTTAATATCAATAATTTTGTGTTACAATCCGCAATGAAAAACATTATACTTACTACACTAAACGCTAGATATTCTCATACTTCACTAGGTTTGAGATATTTAATAGCAAATTTAAAAGAACTAAAAGAAGAAGCTTCTATTTTAGAGTTTGTAATAAACTCTTCAATTCAAACAATATCAGAACAGATACTTGAACATAAACCAAAAATTATAGGAATCGCTACGTATATTTGGAATGCTTTTGATGTTGGGGAGCTTGTAAAAACAATAAAAAAAGTATCACCTGAAACTATCGTAGTTTTAGGAGGACCAGAGGTTAGTTATACTCCACTTAGAGTAAACTTTGATATGGCTGATTATATAATTACAGGTGAGGGTGAAGTTAGTTTTTACAATCTTTGTAGAGAACTTCTTGATGGAACTTGTAATCAACCAAGAACTATATATTCAGAAAAAGTTGATTTAGAATCGATTGTTTTACCCTATGATGATTATTCAGATTTTGATATAAAAAACAGACATATTTATGTAGAAAATGCTCGTGGTTGTCCCTTTGAGTGTGAGTTTTGTCTATCTTCAATAGAGACAAAAATGAGATATTTAGATATTAATGTTTTCTTAGATGAGATAGAAAAATTATGGATTAGAGGGGCTAGAAACTTCAAATTTATAGATAGAACATTTAATATTAAAATCTCTTATGCAAAAGCAATTTTAAACTATTTTCTAGCAAAAGAAGAGGAGTACTTTTTACACTTTGAAGTAATTCCAGATAATTTTCCAGAAGAGTTAAGGGATTTAATAAAACAGTTTAAAAAAGGGTGTTTGCAACTTGAAGTTGGTATTCAAACTCTAAATCTTGATGTTGCAAAAGAGATTCATAGAAATCTAAAAATAGATAAAATCAAAGATAATTTAAAATTCTTATCTCAAGAAACTCATGCTCACATGCATATAGATTTAATTATTGGACTTCCAAGTGAAACAATAGAGAGTTTTGGAAAAAATTTAAATCAACTTTATACTCTTTCAACGGGTGAAATTCAAGTTGGAATTTTGAAAAAATTATCAGGAACAACCCTTGCTAGACATGACAAAGTTTATGGAATGGTTTATAATGATTCTCCTCCTTATGATATTTTGAAAAATGATTTGATTGATTTTTCTTTGATGCAAGAGATGAAAAGATTTGCTAGATTTTGGGATATTGTATATAATAGTGGGAATTTCCAAAAAACTACAGCTCTACTTTTTGAAGATGGAAAAGTTTTTGAAAACTTCTTTGATTTAAGTAAATGGTTATACAAAAGAAGTGAATCAACTTATAAGATTTCACTTGATAGAATGGCGGAATTTTTGTTTGAATATATGTCAAAAACTCATGATGAAGAATTAATTGCAAACACAATTTTACAAGATGTAATGGGTGTTGGTGGAAGAAAAATTCCACCATTTTTGAAAAAAATCATACCTTTAAATTATGATTTTGCTCAAAAAGATGTATCAAAAGCAAATAAGAGACAACAATTAAGGAATGAATAGGTGAATTTTTTAAGTAAATTTTCTATTATAGTTTTATTATCAACGGCAGCTTATTCTTTGGATGTGGATAAACACTTAGAGTTATCATATGTTCAAACAAGTGGAAATACAAACACAACTACCTTTTCTTCAAAACTTCAAGGTACAGCAGCTCTTAGCAGTACTGAAAGTATAAAAGCAAAGGGAAGTATGTTATATAATAAAAATGATGATAAAACATCTGCTAATAAATACAATATTGAACTAGATTATAATCACATGATAACTGAAAAACTATATTCATACGTTGGAATAAGTTATATAAAAGATGAATCTTCTGATTATGATTATAGGTTAAATGTTGGACCAGGGCTTGGTTATAAACTATTTGAAGATGATATTCAAACAGTTGATATTCAAGGTGGTTTAGATTATGCAAATGATAAATACAAAAATGGTTCAAAAGATAACTATTTAGCTGGAAAAACTGAATTAAACTATAAATATAGCTTTTCTCAAAATTTACAATTTAAACAAATGATTAGTTATTTAGGCTCTTTTGAAGATAGTGAAAAATACTTTATAGTAAGTGATTCAGCTTTAGAAGTTAATATGACAAAAAATCTATCTTTGGGAGTTAGTTACGGTCTTGATTATACAAACAAAACTGAAAAAGAGAATCTTGATAAGAAATTCTTAACTTCTTTGATTGTTGATTTTTAGGAAAGTTAGTAAAGATAATCCCATGAATTACAATAAGATTATCTTTACTTTATTAATGCTTTATATCCTAGCAGATATGATTAAGAGTTACTTTTTTTAAATTTTGCAAATATTGGCTCTATTATTGGCACAACCTTTACAGTTATAAATCCTACAATTCCCCCAAGTATTATTTCACTTATAAATCCTCCAAAAGGAATAGATTTTATTATTTCATCAATAGAATGAAATAGATGAGTTTCATGTACGATAATTCCACCACCAACGGCTAACATAGCAACAGTTCCTACAATTCCAATAGATTTTATAATATGTGGCATTGCATTTACAAATCCAGTTCCTATTTTTTTTGAAATAGCACTGTTTTTTTCTTGTAGATAAAATCCTATGTCATCAAGTTTTATGATAAACGCAACTATTCCATATACAAAAACTGTAGTTATAACTCCAATTAGTGCAAGAACTGATAACTTAGCTAAAAAGCTTGTATCTTCAACTAAACTAAGTGTGATTACGATAATCTCAAAAGATAAAATAAAATCAGTTTTAACTGCACCTTTTACCTTTTCATCTTCAAGTTTTTCAGTTGATAACTCTTTGATAGTCTCTTTTTCATTGTTTACTTCATGGTGAGTTCCAAGTTTTTCTAAAACACTCTCAACTCCCTCATAGGCTAAATAAATTCCCCCTAAAACTAAAACAGGAGAGATTAACCAAGGAGCTAAAAAACTCATAAGTAATACAATAGGAATAATGATAATTTTATTTTTTAAACTTCCTTTTGCAATTTTATAAACAATTGGAAGTTCCCTTGCTGCTGCTTTTCTTTTTGCTTCAAGGATGGCTTGTTGTCTAATTCCCTCAAGTTCTTGTAAAATCTTTTTTTGAGATTGTTCATCTAATTTTTCGATATTGTGTTTAAACTCATCTACAGTTTTTGCTTTTTTTAATTCAGCTTTTAAAATATCAGATGTTGTGTCATTTGTAAAATTTGCAATTGCTGCTAAATCATCAACCACTAAACCAGTTGATTTTATACTCGCAAGTTTTGTATAAGTTGCAATATCATCAAAAAGCAATCCCACATCATCAAGGGAAGTTGCCAATGATTTTGTAGCTGATGCTACAGTTTTTCCAGCAAGGGAGCTAATATCATCTGTTAATAGTGATAAATATCCTAAAAATCCTGCCATTTATATAATCCTTAATTAACTATTTTCGTTATTTTATCATAATTGAAAGTTATAAAATTTTACTTTAGTTTATAATCTGATAATTTCACAAATTTAAACCCTTTTTGTTTTAGTTTTGTAATGGCATTTATAGTACCTTGTGCTGTATCAGATGTTGGATGATTCATATGAATGATTACTATTTCACCTTTTTTTGCTTTTAAAAATGCTTCTTCTACTTTTTTAGTTGAAAAAGTTGCCCCGGCATCTCCTAAAATAGAAAATCCAACAACTTGGTGATTTAGTTTGTTTGCAACACTAACTGCAACTTCATCATAATAAGCAGTTCCTGAACGGAAATATTTTGGTCTTTTATGTGTGATTGATTCTATTTTTCTTGCGTTTAATTCTATTTCATCAACTAACTCTTCAACACTATTTGTTCCACTTAATCCATAAATTGATTTTCCATTTACAGATGCTGGTTTATGCTCTAATCCATGATTTCCTATTTCAAATAGTGGATTTGAAGCTAACTCTTTAAATGTTGAAAGATTTTTGTCTATCCATCGTGCGTTTATAAATAGTGTTGCTGGAATCTTCTCTTTTTTTAAAAAATTAACCAATCTTTCATCATAAGCCATTCCCAGAGGACTTCCACAAGCATCCATAGTTAAAGCAATTACTTTTTCTTGTGTATCTAGGTTTGTTTTTACTCCTGTAACATTTTCACCCCATTGTCTTGGAGTTTGATTTTCAAAGGCTTTAGCAATATTTTTTCTAAATGATTCGTACTCTTTTTTAGAATTTGTAGGTTGCTCTGTAAAGTAGCTATCACTTGCACTGTTTGCGCAAGCTGTAAAACTAAGAGTTAGAAGCAAAGAGAAGATTATTGATTGTTTCATAGATTTTCCTTATGACAAAATAGATATAATAAATAATACTATATGAAAATTTAATAAAGAAGTTGATTAATGCAAGAAAAAGATAGAGTTTTTGATGTGATTGTAATAGGTGGAGGACCTGCTGGAATAATGGCAAGTATTAGTGCAGCAAAGGAAAATAAGAGTGTTTTATTACTAGAAAAACTTTCAAAAATTGCAGCAAAACTAAAAGCTACTGGTGGTGGAAAATGCAATCTTACAAATACTTTATCAACTGAAGAGTTTATGGCAAAATTTGGTAAAAATGGCCGATTTATGAGCCATGCACTTGAAGCTTTTAATGCAAATGATTTAAGAGATTTTTTTGCAAGCATTGGCGTTGAAACAATTGCCCGAGATGGATTTAGAGTATTTCCACTAGATCATAGCTCTTCTATTATTTTAAAAGCTTTGGATGATGAACTTGAAAGATTAAAAGTAAAAGTTGATTGTTCGGTTGAAATTCAAACTATTCAAAAAAAAGATGATATTTTTATCATAAATAGCCAAGAAAATATCTACAAAACAAAAAATATTATCCTAGCAACTGGAGGTTTAGGTTATCCAACCCTTGGAGCAACGGGAGATGGATATATTTATGCTAAAGAGTTTGGACATGAAGTTACCTCTTTACATCCAGCAATGATGCCATTATTTACAAAAGAGAAAAATTTTGCTGCTTGTAAAGCTGATACTATTGCCAAAGCTATTTTAAAAGTTGATTTACCAAAATACAAAAAACTAAAACTAACAGGAGATTTGATTTTTACAAACAATGGAATAAGAGGGCCAGTTGTTTTAGATTTTGCTCGAGAATTAACTCCGATTCTAGCAAAACACAATGAAGTGCCATTATTAATCAGTTTTTTAAAAGGTATGAATGAAGAACAAATTTATACTCATATCAAAAAAGAGATAGAAAAAAATCCAACAGCTACAGTTTTGGAAAATCTTACTACTCTTTTAGCTTTGAGTGTAGCTACTGAAATATGTAATATTTGCCAAATAAATAGTTCTGAAAAGTTTAAAAATATAGATGGAATAAAAAGAGAAAAATTAATCAAAACTCTAGCATGGACACCTTTAACAGTAACTGGTCATGAGGGATTTAAAAACGCCATGATTACAAGAGGTGGAGTTGAACTAAAAGAGATTGACTCAAAAACTATGCAAAGTAAGATAGTTTCAGGATTGTATTTTTGTGGAGAAGTAGTAAACATAGATGGACCTTGTGGTGGATACAATCTTCAATGGTCTTTTTCTAGCGGGTTTTTGGCGGGGAAATTAAATAAAAATTAGGAAAAATATGAAAAAAATAAATTTAAAATATTATATATTTATAGTATTAGGTTCATTTGCAATGGCATTTGCAACAGTATGTTTTTTATCTCCAAATCAGATAATTACAGGTGGAGGAGTAGGAATTTCTTTACTTTTACATGCACTTTTTCCTCAAATTACTTTAGGTATTTTTATGGTGATAGTTAGTATTCCATTTTTGATTATGTCATACATATATTTTGGAAAATACTATTTATTTAAAACATTTATTGTAGTTATTCTTTTATCGACTTTTACAGATTTTTTAAAAGAAGTTTTACACGTAAAAGCAATGACAAATGACATTTTATTAGCTGCAATTTTTGGTGGAATTTTTATAGGCTTAGGTGTTGGTTTTGTAATAAAAGGAAGAGCTTCAACAGGAAGTACTTCGGTTGTTGGAGAAATAGTTGCTAAAAAAACAAAATATAAAGCAGCAGAAATTTTACTTGCTATTGATGCAACTATTATGTTTGCATCAGTTTTCGTTTATAATGATATAAATAAATCACTATATAGTATGCTTAGTGTTTATGTTGGAATTAGAGTTATTGATATGATTTTAACTGGACGTCCTTCTAAAAAAATTGTAAATATTGTTTCAAATAATGTAGAAGTTTTAAAAGAGCAAATAAGAGAAAGAATTGAAGAACACGGTACGATTTTAACAGGAATTGGACTTCATCAAGGACAAAATAAAACTATTATTTATGTTACAGTTGAAGCTAGTAAAATTGATTTATTGAAAAATTTGATAACAAAATATGATCCAGATGCTTTTATGATAATAACAGAAGCTTCAGAGTTTTTAGGTAGAGGTTTAAAATAATTGTGATGAGCAAGTCTTAAAAACTTGCCCATTCATCGTCATCTTTATCATTTGAAGAGATTACTTTTGTTTCACTTTTTGTGTTTGAAGTTGCTTTTTTAGTTTGAGCTGTACTTGTATTTTTTATAGGTGTAGATTTGCTTTCTAAAACTTTTGCTTTTACTTCATCTTTTCCTATAAACTCTTTTGCATTTGCATTTGAAACAACTAATCTAGCAATTGTGTCTGTTTGAACAGCTACTTCATAAGTTTGTGAAGCTATTATTGCATTTTGTTGAGTTTGTTGGTCAAGGGCACTAATAGCATCATTTATTTGCTCAATACCTGCAAGTTGTTCTTTACTAGAACCTTCAATATTTTTTATAAGTTCAATTGTTTGTGAAATATTTTCATTTAGCATTTTATAACCGCTAATCATATCTTCTGATATTCTTTTTCCTTGGTCAGCTTTTCTTGTAGCAGTTTCAACTAAAACTTTAATCTCTTTTGCAGCTTCAGCTGAACGAGATGCTAAGTTTCGCACTTCAGCAGCAACAACAGCAAATCCTTTTCCAGCTTCTCCAGCAGTTGCAGCTTCAACAGCCGCGTTTAGCGAAAGAATATTTGTTTGGAAAGCAATTTGGTCAATTACTGAAATTGCTTCATTAATTGCATTTACTTCTCTATCAATTTCATTCATAGCATCAGTTGTTTGATTTGCTAAACTTTCACCTTTTGAAGCTGAATCAGTTACGCTAGAAGCTAATTGTGACATTTTAACGATGTTATTTGTATTGTTTGAGATATTACTTGAAATCTCTTCAACAGCAGCAGCAGTCTCTTCTAAAGCAGCAGCAGCTTCATTTGAATTTCTATTTAAAGTATCAACATTTTTTAGAAGTATATTACTACTTTCACCTAATGTTAATCCATTTGATTTATTTTCTACTAGCATCTCATTTATTATATCCGCAAGATTATTTAATCCAACAGTAACACCACTATTACACCCTTTTATTCTATGTGTAAAATCAAGACTTGCATATCTTTCAAGGGCAAAACTAATGTCATTGATATTTGTACAAACTCTTAATTGAAGACTTAATAACATATCATTAATATGATGTCTTAAACTTTCTAAACTTTGAGTTTGTGTTTGATTATCAAGTCTTTTACTTAAATATCCTTCTTTAATTGTTAAAACAATTTGATTAATCTCTTCTAGGAATTTGTTATCTGAATCAATTGCACTTTTTGATTTAGAGATATTTTGATTTACAACATGAGCCATAGTCCCAAATTCATCATGATTTCTATCATCTAACATTTCAACTGTTGTAGATTCTTTGTTTATATATCCAAAGAAACTTAATAATCCATTTTGGAAGTTATTAATTGAAGTTATTAATTGTGATGATAAAGTAAGAGAGAAAGCAACAAAAAATAGTATTGCAATAATTGCAAGTGTGATTAAAACACCATTCATTGTGCTAATCGCATCATCTTTCATTTCAGTTGCATTTTTATTTACGTGATTTAATTGTTCCTCAAGCTCCAGTCCAATATCAGCCATCTCTTTAATTGTTGCTAATATTTCAGGAGTCTCTTTTTCTATTCCATTTTTATAATCAGTTATTCTTTTTTGTGAAAAATTATCAAAACTATTCATATAACTTTTTGAATGTTTTATAATTTCACTACATAACTCAATATTCTCTTTTGAAGATAATTTAGCTTGTAATTCTGAAACAGAATTGATTAAATTAGAAAAATCATCTCTAACTTTTTTAGCTTTTGTTTCATCAGGACTTCGTAAAAACTGATAAACAGAAATACGGCCTTTTAGAACCTGTTGAATAAACAAATCAGTTTGAATTGCAGCATTTGTCTGTTTTTTAGTAATGCCATCAAAATAACTAAATATCGACGCTGATATTATTACAATCAAAATAAAAGCCAAAGGTAAAAGCATAAGCTTTATTCGTGTAGAGACGTTTTTTAACAAATTTAATCCTTTTTTAAGAAATGATACTGAATAGTACTAATAGTAAACAAAAGTTTACCTTAAATAAAAATAACTTTATATTTTAGATAAAATAGCTATTTATTAGTATTTTAAATATTTCTATTATAAGAAATAATTAAAAATAAAATTTAATAATTTATTATAAAAGCTTGTTTTTTAGGTGTTTTAGAAAAGAATTAAGAATTGATATTATTTGATTTAATTAATATTTTTGACACAATAAAAAGAAATATAACAACAAATAAAAAGCCACCAATTAATAAAAAGAAATTTTGAATATCACTCATTTCATTAATAATTGGATGAAACACAACAGGTGATAAGAATTGTCCAAGAAATATTGCAGAGGTAAAATATCCTGAGCTTTTTACTCTTTTTTCATGGTTTGTTTTACTTAACATCCAAGCTGTAACATTTGTCATCATAATTCCACCAGCAAATCCTAAAATTGGACTTGTAATAAAAAAATAGTGAACATTACTTACTAATCCAATCAAAGAAAACCCAATAGCCATTAAAAATAAACCAATTAAATATATAGTTGGAAAATTGAATTTTGTTTTCAATTTTGAAAAAGTAATAGCTCCTAAGGCATTACAAAAAAACGCAGTTGCGATTATAGTTCCAGTTAATGAACCACTTGCTTTAAATTTCTCAATTATTAAAAAAGGAATTTGTGTAGGTAAAATAAAAAATATTAACATAAATAAAAAAGCAAGAAAATATACAAATAAAATATTTGAACTAATATCTCCAAGTGATTCTTGAGTAGTGTTTTCTATTTTTACTTCTTTTAAATTAAAAAATACCATTGGGAGTAAAACTAAACCTATTAAATAAATAGCAAAAGGAAATCTCCAACTAATATCAGATAATAATCCTCCACCCATCACAAAAAATATACCACCAACTCCCATAAAAGCACTTTGATAACCCATGAATTTATGTCTATCTTCTTCTTTAAAATAATCTCCCACAAGTGAAGTAGAAACAATCATAAGTGTAGCAACACAAATACCAAAAAATGCTCTAGAGATTAATAAACTTTCTATACTATCAAGATATAAACCAGCACTTCCAAAAAAAGAGAAGAAAAATAAAGCAATAAGAGCTGACTTTTTCTTTCCAAATCTAAAAATAAAATGTCCCAAAACTGGTGCTAGAAATGCAATAACCAAAGAGGGAAGTGTTAACATCAATCTTGAGTAAAATTCAATGTTATTTATATCTTTGAAATAATCTTTTAAGTGAGGTAACATAGTAACAATAGCTACATTTGACATACTTGTTGTCATTGAGAGTAAAAGTAGGGTAAAAATTGTAAGTTTTGATATATTATTCATTTGCGTATTGTAGTTAAGCTTATTTAAAATAAATTAAAATGGAAATTTAATTCAAAGATTTTTCTAAATCTTTGTTAATAAGATTTTATTTTGTTCTAAAAATATATAAGAATTACATAAATTTATACTATTATAAAAGCTAAGCCATTATAATTAACAAAATTTTAAAGGAGATAAAATGAAAAAAATTATATTTTTTATTTTTATAACAATCTATGCAAATGCCCATTTTTTGACATTTATGTCAAACACAGATAACGTATCTAATCAAAAACAATCAAAAGTTGATTTTGATATATCATTTATTCATCCTTTTGAACAAAGTGGTATGAATATGGAAAAACCAGAAGTTTTTGTAAATTCAAAAGATAATAAATTAAATCTAATTCAAACTACAAAATTAGAACACAAAGCTTGGAATAGTTCTTATGATATAAAAACTCCTGGGGTTTATAAGTTTTTTGTACAACCACAACCATATTTTGAACCAGCAGAAGAAAAATTTATCTCTCATGTTCCAAAACTAATAGTTAGTGCTTTTGGGCTTGAAGATGGTTGGGATGAGCCTTTAGGTTTAAAATATGAAATAGTTCCTATGGTAAAACCTTTTGCTTTATATGCAGGAAATTTATTTCAAGGAAAAGTTTTACATGATGGAAAACCAGCAGCTAATATAGAAGTTGAAGTGGAACTTTTTAATGAATTTGGTTTAAAAGCACCAAGTGATGCACACATAACTCAAGTTGTAAAAACAGATGAAAATGGTGTTTTTTCATTTGTTATGAACCACAAAGGTTGGTGGGGATTTGCAGCTTTAATAGAAGAGGGTGAATTAAAATATAGTGATGGAAAAATGTATCCAGTTGAGAATGGTGCTTTAATTTGGGTAAAGGCGTACTAAAATGCATATAGCTGATGGTGTTTTAACTCCTGAAATCACAGCTGTTATAACAGCTGTTTCAGCTTTTGCTTTTTATAAAGCAATTAGAACAATAAAAGAGGAAGAAATACCACTAACAGCTGTTGCTAGTGCTATGTTTTTTATAGCTTCATTTATTCATGTTCCTTTTGGAGTTACTCAAATACATCTTATACTTTTGGGTGTGATTGGAATATTTTTAGGAATTAGAAGTTTTATTGCTATTTTGATAGCTCTAATTTTACAAGCTTTACTTTTGGGTTATGGTGGAGTTGTATCTATTGGAGTTAATCTTTTTATTATGGCAGCACCTGCTGTTATAGTTTATTATATAAATAAAACAGAGATATTTCTAAAAATAAATGAAAAAATAAGATTCTTTTTAATAGGATTTTTAGGGGCATTTTTTGCAACTTTGTTTTTAGTAGCTATTTTATATTTTTCAAAACCAGAATACGAATGGGCAGCTTATAGTATATTTGGAGTTAATATATTTACTATGATAATTGAAGGATTTGTAAGTATGTTTTTACTTATGTTTATCAAAAAAACATATCCGAAAATTTTAAAAGGACTGAATTGAAAAAGGTATTTTTATTTTTATTAATAGTTAGTTCTTTATTTGCCCATAAAATAAATCTTTTTGTGACAAATGAAGAAAATGGCGTAAATATTTATTCATATTTTGCAAGTGGAGATCCATGTATAAACTGTAAATTGATTATAAAAAATGGTGAAAATATAGTTTTAGAAGATAAACTAGATGCCAATGGAAAATATCTTTATAGTTCAAAATATAAGGATATTCAAGTTACAATAGACGCATCAGGTGGACATATTGCAAAACAAGATATTGTGGTTGAAAATATTAAAAATGAATCACTACAAACTCACCTAAAAGAAGAAAAAGAAAACGAACATATAAAAATTTTAATTTCATTGGTTTTAATTGGGTTGATTTTCTATGTTTTAAAAATATTAAAAAGGAAAAAACAATAATTGAATAACGAAGCTATAAAACTTATTGTTTCACTACTTTTTTCTTTATTTGTTGCTTTTAGTTCTTTGGAGTATTTTTATATATTGCCTATATTATTGGTTTTGTTTTATGAGCAAAAAGATGTGATAAAGATATTTAGAAAACTATTTTTATTAAACTTTTTTATTGTAACTTTGGTTTTATTTGTAGCTTTTCAAGACCATAAAATGGCAATTGAACTCTTTTTTAGAACAAATCTAATTTTACTTTTTAATATCACAATTTTTTATAAATCAAAGGGTTATGATATAGTAAGAGGATTTAATACTTTAAAAGTGAGTCCAAAATTTATCTCTATTTTTTATTTTACGATTTGTTTGATTGAGTATTTGCTAAAAGAGTTTAAAAATATCAAAACAAGCCTAAAATCACGAGGTTTCAAAGCTCAAACTTCTATGTTTGTTTATCAAACCTTTGGTAATATCTTTGCTATGATGTTTATAAAAGCGATAAAAAAATCAGAAGATATGAGACTTAGTATGATTGCACGAGGTTTTAATTCTGAAATATTTTTGCTCGAAACAAATAAAATTTCTATAAAAGATATTTTAGTTATATTTTCTCTTGTCGTTATTTTTTTTATAAAGGTTTTGCATAAATGAGTTGTTCAGTAAATTTAAGAAATATTTCCTATGAAAATGAAGATAAACAAATTTTAAAAGATATATCTTTTAATTTAGGTCATGAAGAAAAAATAGCAATTATTGGTTCAAATGGCTCTGGAAAAAGTACTCTTTTAAAAATAATTGCTGGTTTAATAAAACCTTTAAATGGTGAAGTTGAAATCTTCCACGACAAAATGAAAGATGTAAAAGATTTTTCAAAATATAGAAGTGATATAGGATATTTGCCTCAAGATGTTACAAATCATTTTTTATGTCCAACAGTAATCGAAGATGTTATATTTTCTTTGAGAGCAATGGGAATTACGAAAGATGAAGCTTTAAATCAAGGTAAACAAATATTAAAAGAGCTTGAAATTTCCCATTTAGAAAATAGGGTGATTTTTGATTTAAGTGGTGGTGAACAAAAAATAGTTGCCCTTGCAGGACTTTTGATTTTAAAACCAAAAATCTTACTTCTTGATGAACCTACAAATGCCCTTGATGAAGATTCTCAACAAAAGATTATTGATATTTTAAATACAATTAAAAAATCTATGATAATAGTCTCTCACCATAGAAGTTTTATTGATAGTTTAGCAACAACGGTTTATAGATTGGATAAAGAGGGATTAAATATAGCTAATTAAAGCTCTCTTAAAATCTCTATTTGCTCATTTTGTGAGTAATTAAATCTAAACTCAGACTCTTTTAAATAGTAAAAAAAGTTATCTTCTTCTACACCTTTGTATTTTTTGAGATTGTTTTCTAAAAAAATCCAAAATTCATTAAGTTTAGTTTTGTGAGAGTTTAAAGAGTGAATTTTGTTCCAGTTTAGATATTGTATAAATCCATCTTCAATATCAAAGGCTCGTTTGCCAATTTTGGGCATCAAAAGTGTGTAAACTTTTTCATTTGAATAAAATCCCATTATGTTTATAGCTTCACTTAGAGATTTTTTCTTTTTCTTTTTTTCTCGCTCTTTTATATAATAAAACTCTTCATATTCATTGTAATCTTTGATTGAGTTATTGTATTCATGCTCTAAAAACAAAGCAATTTTTTTTCTAAATATATCAAATCTCTCTTTTACAGTTTTATAATTTAATTCTAATTCCTTTGAAACTTCAAGGGCATTTTTATTTTCACAAAATTTGATGAGAATTAAATCTTCTTTTTGTAGTTTTTTTAAAGAGTACTTTTTTGCACAAGTTTTACATTTGATGTAATCATTAGCTAAAGTATAAAAAGTAGTGTTGTTGCAGTTTTGACAAATCATTGGTGTATTTTATCATTTTATAAGTTAAAGGAGTAATAATTGCATATAAAGGCAGTTAAGAGAGTATACTCTACAATAAACTAATAAAAGGCATATAATGAAAATAGCAATTCCAGTAAAAGATGAGAATTTAACATTCTTTAGTAATGCAGGACATACTCCAAATTTTGCAATCTATGATTTAACAGGTTCGGGAATGTTCAAATCATTTAAATTAGATTCAGTAATAAGAAATCCAAGAACAGATATAGACCATGACCATGCAGAAGAAGATCACGTTTGTGACCATGGACATGATGATGAAGAACATATCGCAGAGCACAATAAAATGGGTGTAGCTTTAAGTGAATGCAGTTACATTGTAGTTAAAAAAGCTTGTAAAAATACAGCAAACTCTTTTACTTCTCAAGGTATAAAACTTGTAAAATATAATGGTGAAGCATTAGATGTAAACGCAATTTTAAAAGAGACATCGGCTTCGTTTAAATAAACAATTTCTTTGTTCTAAAAACACCTAACTGCAAATTAAAATTATAGGACATTTAGACTTTTTGAGTTAAACTATTTAAAATGAATAAATATTCACTATAAATAGTTTAAAACAAAAAGGAAAATATATGTGTAAAGATTGCGGTTGTACAATAGCAGGAAGTGAACATCATCACCACCATCACCATGATGACCATGAACATGGAATTGTTCATGACCATGACCATCCACATGATAATACAACTTGGAGTGCTACACATCAAGCAGCACACGAAACACTTCATCATAATCCTCAACTAAATGATGCAAAAACAATCTCAGTTATTCAAAAAATTTTAGATAAAAATGACCATGAAGCAACACATAATAGAGCTCATTTTGACCAACACAAAGTTTTAGGAATAAATCTGATGTCAAGTCCTGGAAGTGGAAAAACTACACTTTTAGAAAATATTGCTGATATGGTAGATTTTAAATTTGCAGTTGTTGAGGGTGATTTAGAAACTTCAAGAGATGCAGATAGACTTAAAGCAAAAGGAATAAATGCTGTTCAAATACAAACAGGAAGTGCTTGTCACTTAGATGCATTTATGGTTCATAAAGGACTTCATGATATTTCTTTAGATGGAATAGATGTTTGTTTTGTGGAAAATGTAGGAAATCTAGTATGTCCAGCATCTTATGATGTGGGAACTCACTTAAATATTGTTCTTGTTTCAGTTCCTGAAGGTGAAGATAAAATTGCAAAATATCCAGTTATGTTTAGATGTGCTGATTTAATACTTATCACAAAAACAGATTTACTTCCATATTTTGATTATGATATTGAAAAAGAGAAGATGGAAGCAAGAAAACTAAAACCAAATGTAGATATTTTAGAAGTAAATATCAAAGATAAGCAATCACTTCAAAATGTAATTGATTGGATTAATTTTAAAAGAAAGATGAGATGATATTTGTAAAATCAATTTCATTCATTTAGGCTTCACGGTGGGTACCCAAAAATCAAAGATTTTTACCCTTCCGTTGCAGAATCATTCATAAAATTGTTTTACAAATAAAAGGAGAATAAAGGGATGTGTTTATCAATACCTTCAAAAATTAAAAGTATAGACACTGAAATGAATACTTGCGTAGTTGATACTATGGGAGTTGAAAGAAGTGCTAGTTTAGATTTAATAGACCAAGATGTAAAAATTGGGGATTATGTTTTAATTCATATAGGTTTTGCAATGAATAAAATAGATGAAGAGGATGCTTTAGAGTCATTGAAAGTTTATCAAGAAATCATAGATAAGATGGAAGAAAATGACCGACTTGCAGCTATTGAAGAAGCTGAAAATTGCCCAAATAGATAATATCATGGAAAAAGAATTACAACTAAAAGATTTATACGATGGTTTTAGAGATGCTAAAACTATAAAAGCATTTAAACAAATCATTGATGAAGACCTAAAAGATTATGATGGAACTATAAATATCATGGAAGTTTGTGGAGGACACACTCATACTATTATGAAGTATGGAATACCACAACTTTTAAACAAAAAAATAAACTTTATTCATGGTCCTGGTTGTCCTGTTTGTGTTATGCCAAAGGATAGAATAGATAGTGCTTATGAGTTAAGTTTACAAAAAGATGTAATACTTGTAACACTTGGAGATATGATAAAAGTTCCAGGAAGTAAGGGAAGTTTACAAAAGGCAAGAAGTGAAGGTGCTGATGTAAGATTTGTTTATTCTCCTATGGATTGTTTAAAAATTGCAGATGAAAACAAAGATAAGACAGTAGTCTTTTTTGCAATAGGTTTTGAAACAACAACTCCAATGACTTGCGCTTTACTAGAACAAGTTATAAAACAAGATATAAAAAATATTCTGTTTCATATAAATCATATAACAGTACCTGAAGTAATGCGTGTATTAGTACAAAATAGTGATTGTAAAATAAATGCTTTTTTAGGACCATCACATGTGAGTGTTATAAGTGGAAGTAAAATATATGAAGAGTTTCCAAGAGATTATAATAAACCAGTTGTTGTAAGTGGATTTGAACCAGTTGATGTGATGCAAAGTATCTCTATGATAGTAAAACAGTTCAAAGAAAAAAGAGCCGATTTAGAAGTAGAATATAAAAGACTTGTTTCTTATGAGGGAAATCTAAAAGCTCAAGAACTTATAAATAAATACTTTAAAAAAGTTCCTTTTAAATTTAGAGGAGTGGGTGAGGTAGAAGAAAGTGGTTATGAACTAAAAGATGAATATAGTAAATATAATGCAAAAATAGTTTATAAAGATATATTACCAACACAAGAAGTAAAAGAGAACAAAGCTTGTAAATGTCCTGAGATTTTAATGGGAGTTGCTAAACCAACTGATTGCAAAATCTTTGGAAATGTATGTACTCCAACAAACCCAGTTGGTTCTTGTATGGTGAGTTCAGAGGGTGCTTGTAGTGCTTATTATAAATATGGGAATTTGTTGTAAAATAGTAAATGCAAAATACAATATATGAATATGAAGAGATAAAAGAAAAAGACTATAAAGAATTAAGAACACATATTATAGATAATTCTTCACTTCATAACTATTTTAAACTTGATTGGAAAACACTAAAAGCTAGACAATATTGTGGGATTTTAAATTTTGACAATCAAGATTTTTATATCTTGCCAAAAATTGCAAATCATAATGATGAAAAAGATGCAGAACAAAATCTAAATATATTTATCTATATGTTGATGTATGCTTATGATGTAAAACTATCAAATGAACAAATAGCAAGTTGTGCAAATCAAAAACATACAATCTTAGAAGTTTTTGTACAAATGTTTGCAAATGGACTTCTACAAGAACTTAAAAAAGGAATCTATAAGAAGTATATTACAGAGCAAGACAATTTGAGTGTTTTAAAAGGAAAATATTTAATCAACGAAAATCTAAAATATAACTTCACTAAAAATAAAATCTATTGTGAATATGATGAATTTAGTCCAAATAACTCTTTAAATCAATTTTTTTTATATGCTGTGAAATATCTTCAAAAGTTTGTTAAAGATAAAAAACTTTTAAAACAGTGTGAACTAATCTTTGATGAGGTTGAATATAAGTCAGTAGATATTAATAAATTGAACATTCATTTCGATAGATTAAACCAGCGTTTTAAAACAAGTTTTGAAGTAGCAATTTTACTTTTGAAACAATCTATTCCACTGTTTAGTCAAGATAAAAAATCATTTGCTTTTTTGTTTGATATGAATATATTGTTTGAGAAGTTTATAGCTAGAATTGTAAAAGAGTTAGATAGTAATGCAAAAATACAAAATCAAGATAATTTCAATGATTTGATATTAAAGCCAGATATTATACTTAAAAATCAAATAATAGATACAAAATATAAAAAAATCAAATCAATTGAAGATATAAAACAAAGCGATAAACTCCAAGCTTTTGGTTATGGGGTAAATTATGGAGTTGATAATGTAATGCTCTTGTATCCTAGATATTTAGATAGTTTGAATAAAACTTTAGTTTTAGGAAAAGAAGAATATAAAAAAATAAATTTGAGAATAATTTGTATTGATTTGGATTATAATGGGAATAATTATAAAGGCTATATTAATGAAATTAGAGAAAGAGTGGAAAATTTAAATGAATTATGAAAATGAATTTAATAAATGGTGGTATGGTAATTATCTAAAAAAGAGCAATGGTTCAAATTATGCAGATAATACGAAAGCATCATATTTTAGAGAACTACAAAGATTAGAAAATAAGATAGGTCAAAGTATTTTTACTATTGAAGATATAAAAAAATTAAAAATAATATTAGATAGATTAGAAAATGGTGATTTAAAAGAGTGGAATACAAGACATCAAAATACAGATCCTAGTAATGGTTTAAAACAATATATTAAATTTTTAGAAAATAAAGATAATAAGGAAAGTATTATGGTAGAAGAAAGAATAGATTTTAAAACAAAAAATATAATGCTCTATGGCGCTCCAGGTGTTGGTAAAACACATAATTATAAAAGATTAATTACTATGATTGAAGATGCTAATAATGAAAAAACTATTTTTGATACTATCTCTAAAAATGAAAATACTAATGATTTTGATAATTCAACTTTTGAAACTATAAAAAATGAAAAACGAATAGAGTTTGTAACTTTTCATCAAAGCTACTCTTATGAAGATTTTATAGAAGGTTTTAGACCTATTGAGAATAGCCATATAGAATTAGAAGATGGTATATTTAAACTATTATGTAATAAAGCAAAAAATCAAATCAAAGAAACAATATATCAACATATTTCTTTTGATGAAGCTTTTGATATATTAAGAACCCAATATATAGAAAACGAATTAGATAAAATATTTAGTGTTTCTAATGTTGAAATACTTATTCATGAATTTAAAGATAAAACTATAAAAGTTCAATCTTTTAATGCTAAAGATACTCAATATGTTAAAAAATCAGATTTAGAAACAGTTGTTCAATCGATACTTAATAATCAAGTTCAAAAACCAAGTGATATAAAAAATTTAGATGTTAAGAAAGATACTATTTCTTTGGGTGGATTATATTATCCAATTGGAAAAAAAATAGTTGAAATAATTAATAACACTAAGAAAAGTATAGAAGAAAAAGAAAAAAACTTCTATATAGTAATAGATGAAATAAACAGAGGAAATATCTCTAAAATCTTTGGAGAACTTATCACTCTTATAGAAGAAGATAAAAGAGATGATTATGAAGTAACACTTCCATATTCAAAAGAGAAGTTTAAAATTCCATCTAACTTATATATTATAGCTACTATGAATTCAACTGATAAATCTATTGCAACTATTGATATAGCTTTAAGAAGAAGATTTACATTTTTAAAGATGAAACCAAATGAAGAGTTAGTTAAAAATGAAAAAGCAAAAGTTTTAATGAATAAATTAAATGAGCATATTGAAGAAACTATAAATGAAGATTATAAATTAGGTCATAGCTACTTTATGAAAATAGAAAATGAAGATGATTTAAAGTTTGTAAAAGAGTATAAAATCAAACCACTACTTGAAGAGTATTTTTATGGTGATGAGGTAAACTTCAAGAAAGTAATAGAGATTTTAGATATAAAAGAGCAAATATGAACATAGAACAAATAAAACAAAGAATACAAAAGTTTAGTGATGATAGAAATTGGGAAAGCTTCCATAATCCAAAAAATCTAGTTATGGCATTAAATGGAGAAGTAGGTGAATTAAACGAGATTTTCCAATGGTTAAACTTTGAAGAATCAATGAACTTACCAGATGATGTAAAAGAACATACAAAAGAAGAGGTAGCAGATATTGCTATTTATCTTCTTAGAATTTGTATGAAGCTTGATATAAATCTTGAAGAAGCAATATTAAATAAGATGACAAAAAATGAAGCAAAATATCCAGTTGAAACATCTCAAGGTGGAAGTAAAAAATATAGTAAGAGTAGGGAAAATAGATAAATGACTAAAACAATAACACTAGCACATGGAAACGGTGGAGCTGAAAACAATGAACTTATAACAAAGGTATTTTATAATGCTTTTAAAAATGAGATATTAGAAAAAAGTGAAGATGCAGCAGTTATAGAAAATGGAAAACTTGCATTTAGTACAGATTCATTTACAGTTTCACCACTTTTTTTTAATGGAGCAAATATAGGAAAACTTGCTATTTGTGGAACTTGCAATGACTTAGCTATGATGGGAGCAAAGCCAAAATATCTTACTTGTTCAGTAATCATTGAAGAAGGTTTTGAAGTAGAACAACTTGAAATCATAGTAAACTCAATGAAAGAAGAGTTAGCTAAAAATGAAGCGATTATTGTAAGTGGAGATACAAAGGTAGTTCCAAAGGGAGCTGTTGATAAAATCTTTATAAACACAACGGGTATTGGAGAGGTAATATACAGTGGAATTAGTTCAAATAGTATTACTGAAAATGACTTGATATTAGTAAGCAGGGATATTGGAGCTCACGGTGCCACAATCTTTACAGCACGTGAAGGTATGGATATGCACTCAAACCTAAAAAGTGATTGTAACTCTTTATATCCTCAAGTAAAAGCTTTGATAGATGCTGGCGTTAAAATAACAGCTTTAAGAGATGCGACAAGAGGTGGAGTAAGTGCTGTATTAAATGAGTGGGCAAAACAATCAAATATTTGTATAGAAGTAGAAGAAGAAAATATTCCAGTTAGCGATGAGGTAAAAGGAATTTGTGAAATGCTTGGTTTTGAAGCTACAAATTTAGCAAATGAGGGAACATTCGTACTTGCAATATCAAAAGATGATGCAGCTCGTGCAATAGAGGTTTTACATAAATTTCCTGAAGCTTCAAATGCTTGTATTATCGGAAAAGTAACTCAACAATATCCACAAAAAGTTATTTTAAATAGTTCATGGGGAACAAAAAGATTTTTAGATACACCAACTGGTGAACTTCTTCCAAGGATTTGCTAGTGCACGAATATAGTATAGTTCAATCATTATTAGAAAGTTGTGAAGAGCACGCAAGGGCAAATGACGCAAAAAAAGTTACAAAAGTAGTTGTAAAAATTGGAGTTTTAAGTGGAGTTGAGCCTGACTTACTTCAAACTGCTTTTGATACATTTAAAGAACAAACAGTCTGTCATGATGCAGTTTTTTTGATAAATCACCAAAAAGTTGTCATTGACTGTTTTGATTGTGACTCTACTTCAACATTAGAAAAAAATGAATTTTGCTGTCCAAAATGCCAAAGTGTAAATATAAAAGTAACTGATGGTGAGGATATGTATTTAATGAGTTTGGAATTAGAATAAAAGTTATTTATTAAGAAATATTAATAAAGTTGTTTCTTTTCTCACAAAGTTATGATATTATATTTCCGTTAGAAGCTATATTTAAAGGCTTTAAAATGAAAAAAATAACTTTAGAAAGAGTACTTTATAAAAATTATTTAAGAACATCTCTAATTTCAATATTTTTAATAGAGTTGTTTTTGGTATTTTTTTATTTTATAATAAATAAAAACATGATTGATAAAAGTGCAAACTTTTTATTAAATGATGTAGAAAATTCAATCTCCTTAATTGTAGAGAATCAAACACAATCAATAACTGAAGATTCTTTAGATTCTTCAATTCATCACTTCTCTCAAATGAAACTTCCTTATGATGGTAAAATTCTTATAATTGATAGTTCTGGAAAAATATTATTTGTGGATGAACAAATTCAAAATGTACTAAATTTACAAGAAAATAAAATAAACATTTTTAATCATCAAGATTTAAAAATTGTAAATTATTTCAAAGAGATTTTAAAAGAGAGAAATCTAAATAAAATAGTGATAAATAAAAAAAATTATCTTCTATTTTCTATAAAAGTTCCTAGAAATTCAACCTATGTTGTTGCATTTATATCTGAAGATAAGATTTTAGATGGAATACAAGATTTAGGAAAATATTATGAGAAATTAGCATATATTTTGGCTTTTTCTGTATTGATTTTTTTTATAATATTCTTTTTTTACGTATCTTTTAAAGCAAAAGAGTTTACTGATAGAATTAATCAACCCTTATTAAAAATAATTGATTTTACTAAAAATTTAGGAATGAAGAAAGATATAAAAAGCCTAGAACCTTGTGGTGTTTTTGAAATTGATAGATTAAGTTGTAATTTTAATAATATGATTGTGGAATTAGATAGAAGAACAAATAAGCTAATTTTGGAAGAAACAAAAAGAATATATCAAGAAAGATTAGCAAATACAGATCCACTAACAGGTGCATATAATAGAAGATATTTAAATGAATTTTCATTTGAGTATCTAAAAATTGTAAAAAGAGAAGATAAGGATTTATCTTTATTATTACTTGATTTAGATGATTTTAAAATTATAAATGACACTTATGGTCATGAAATTGGTGATATTGTTATAAAAGAGTTAGTGAAAATATCAAAGCAAAGTATTAGAGAAAGTGATTTGGTTGTAAGATTTGGTGGGGATGAATTTATAATTTTATTACCAAATACAAATATTTTAAGTGCTAGATTAGTTGCAAATAAAATTATGAATAAAGTGAATGAATATAATAAAGATAAAGAGTATAATTTCTCTATTAGTATAGGAACTTCATTTTATCAAACAGGAGATAATAGTATTGATGATTTAATAGCAAGGGCTGATGATTCTTTATATGAAGCAAAAAGAGTGGGGAAAAATCGTGTTGTATGAGGTTAACAGTAAATATTCATTTATTGATTGTTAACTAAATTTTATTAAAATAATAATATATACAAATAGGAAATATAAGATGTTATTAATGAAACTAGAGTCAAAAGAGAAATTCTCTTTTTTACAATTGGCTCACTACCTTGCACGAATAGATAATAAATATGGAAAACAAGAAGAAGAAATCATTTTAGAATACTGTACAGAAATGGGAATCGAAAATTTAGACTCTTTTGATTTTGAGAATTTTAGTTTAGATAAAATATTAAAAGATTTTAAATCAGAATCAAGTAAACGAATAGTAATTTTAGAGTTAATGATTTTAATTCATATTGACCACACTTTTAATTTAAATGAAAAAAAATTAATACAAAAAATATCTGAGAGTTTTGGAATAGATATAAGTGATGTAAATGATTACTCTCAATGGGGAAAATCAGTTGCAATGTTGTATGAAGTTGCTAAAATATTTATAAATGAGAAAAAAATATAACAATTAGGGTAATTTCAATTCTAATAGTAGAAATTTTTAGATAAAATATATACATGGAAATAATAGAAACACTAAATACTAAAATTGATAAATTAATTCACGATTATGATAAATTAAGATTAGAAAATCAAGCATTACAACAAGAGTTAGATTCTTTAAAAAATGAAAATGATGAACTAATAAGAAATAATCAAGATATGTTTCTAAGAATAGATAGTACATTAACGTTAATAAAGGCACGAAATAGTGAATAAAGAAGTAACATTTCATATAAATAATATGGCATATACTGTAACTATTGATGAAAATATTTTTTTAGAGCTTTCAAAATATTTGGATTTAGATAAAAACAATGATACTAAAGATTTATTGATAGCATATTTACGATTATCACAAGAGTACCATGTCTTTAAGAAAGATGTTGAAGATATTACAAATAAACTTTCAAGGTTTTGAAAATTAAAGGTTTTTCATTATTAGAAATGATAATTGCTATAGTTTTAATAGCTATTATTGCCTCTTTTGCTATTCCTAAATTTTCAAACCTAAATTATAATAAAAACATAACTACTTTAAAATCACAAATTGCATTAATTCAAAATGCAATAATAAATCAAAAAAGTAAAAATATTTTACTTTCAAATAATCAAGAAATAAGCTCTTTAGATGATGCAACTTTGAATAGTAGCGGAGAGAAACTTTTTACAAATGTAATAGATTTTTCAATTATTTCAACAAATACTACAAAAAAAGAGTCTGGAATGTGGGCAAAAATATCAAATAATTCTTATACTTTTTATCTCTTGGCTGATAAAGAAATTTTATTTTCTTTTGAAGATGAAAAAATTATATGTAAAAGTTCAGTTGAACTATGTAGTGAGATTGAATAATGTTTTATTATGAACTTGCCCTTTTAAAATCTCCATTAAATAATCTAACATTCCAAAGTGAAGAAAAATTAGAAATTGGTGCAAAAGTTTTAATAAAACTAAAACAGAGGAAAAATCTAGATGAAGCTGTTGTAATAAAAGAGGTTGAAAAACCAGCTTTTAAATGTACAGATATTTTTGAAGTTACAAATGAATATTATGATGAAAGAATGCTCTTAATTGCTAATTTTGTATCTCAATATTATGTTTGTTCTTTGGGTGAAGCTTTGAGTGTTTATAACTGTTTTGATAAGAATTTTAGTAAAACTTTTGATGGAATAAAATTTGATAGTAAAATAGTTTTATCACAAGAGCAAGAAAAAGCAAAAAGATTTTTAGATGAAAAAAAACAGGCTCTGCTTTTTGCAAATACTGGTGCTGGAAAAACAGAAGTTTATATAAAAATCATAGAAGAGCATCTAAATCAAAACAAACAGGCAATTTTACTAATGCCTGAAATTTCCCTAACTCCTCAAATGGAAAAAAGACTTGAAAAGGTTTTTAAAAAAAGTGTAGCTATTTGGCATTCAAAAATTACAAAAAAGAAAAAAGAAGAGATTTTACAAGGTTTACAAGAAGGAAATATAAAACTAATTGCAGGTGCAAGGTCAGCTTTATTTCTGCCTTTTAGTGATTTAGGTGTAATTGTTGTTGATGAAGAGCATGATGAATCATATAAAAGCGATTCAAAACCTAGATTTCATACTAAAGATTTAGCTATTTATATGGCTAAAAAATTTGATATTCAACTTGTTTTAGGAAGTGCAACAGTTTCAGCTAGTTCTTTTTATAAAGTTCCATTTTTTAGACTTGAATCAACTTATCATGATACAAATAAATCTTATAGTTTTGATGATAGTGATGCAAATTTATCCCCAAAAATCATAGATAAAATAGCAAAAACTATAGCTGGTGGAAATCAAGTAATTGTATTTTTACCAACAAGGGCAAATTTCAAATATCAAATTTGTACAACTTGTGGAAAATCAGTTGAGTGTCCTTATTGTTCCGTTTCTATGAGTTTACATAAAAATGATTTGGCTTTAAAATGCCACTATTGTGGATATGCTCAACAAATTCCTGAGACTTGTCCTTCTTGTCATAGTGGAATTATTCACAATTTAAGGGTTGGAACTGCTCAAATTGAAGAGGAATTAAAAGAGTTATTTCCTCAAAAAGTTATAAAAAGATTCGACAGAGACCAAATAAAAACAAATACTCAGTTAAAAACCATATTAAATGAGTTCAATAAAGGCAAAATTGATATTTTAGTAGGAACTCAAATGCTTTCAAAAGGGCATGATTATCATAATGTAAAATTGGCTGTTGTTCTAGGAATAGATTCTGTTTTAAATATGAATTCATATAAAGCAAGAGAAAAAGCTCTTTCTTTACTTATTCAAATATCAGGAAGAAGTGGAAGAAAAGGTGAGGGTGAAGTAATCATTCAAACAAAAAACGAAGAGTTTTTTAATCACTATTTAAATGACTCAAATTATAAAGAGTTTTTAGAAAGTGAATTAGAGTTCCGACAAGAGCTTTATCCACCATTTTTAAAAATGGCAAAAATTACATTTTCCCATGCAAATGGACTTAAAATAAAAGATGAGATGGATTCTTATGTTCATGTTTTAAAAGCAAATAAAGATATTGAAGTTGTAGGATTTGGACAAAGCCCAATTTTTAAAATGGCAAATAAATATCGTTATGAAATCCTTGTTCGTTCAAGTAATATAAAAGCACTTTTAAATGCACTTCATAGTATTCAAAGTCCAAATGCTTCAATAGATATGGACACTATTTACTAAATTAACCTAAAATTAGTCTTCTTTGTTGTAAAATAAGCCAAAAATTAATAGGAGAACTAATGGCTTATACAAAAGAAGAATTCAAACAATTAGTAGATGATATACAATCACAATCTTGGTACAAAAATCCAATCGGATTTGGTATTGCAAAAGTAGATAGAGGACAAATCAATAAAGATAAAATACTTCAAGCAACTTTCCCTGTAATAAATTGGAATGAAAATTTTGGAAGTGCAGCAGTATTATTAAATGCTTTAAAAGTAGCAGGAGTGGATGTAGATACTTCAAAATCAGAGTTAGTAGCAAAAATCTCAGATGAGTTTTTAACTTCTTGTATTGAAGCTTTTAGACCATTTATTCCAGAAGCAAAAGGTGATGCACATAAAAATGTTCAAGTTATTTCAACTTTAGCTTCACTTCCAATTGATTCAGGATTAACAGCTGATGATTATAGAGTTGTATTTATTTTTGAAGATGTTGCACCTGAGTCAACTGAAGCTGTATATTTAAAACTATATGCGCTTTCAACAGGAAAAGCAGCTCTTAGAAGTTTAAATTTAACTGGTGCTTTTGGTAAATTACACAACTGCGCATGGGTTGGAAATCAACCAATTGAACTTGACTGGTTAAGAGCAAATGAAATCGTATTAAAACTTTCAGGAAAATACCCAACTATTGATATGGTTGATAAATTCCCAAGATTCTTACAACACATAATCCCTGCTGATAATACAAGAATTTTAGAGACTTCAAAAGTTAGAATGGGAGCTCAATTAGCTGCTGGAACAACTGTAATGCCTGGAGCTGCTTATGTTAACTTTAATGCAGGAACTTTAGGTTCTGTTATGGTTGAGGGAAGAATTTCTTCTTCAGCAGTTGTAGGAGCTGGATCTGATGTTGGTGGAGGAGCTTCAATTCTTGGAGTTTTATCTGGAACTGATGGAGTACCAGTTTCTATTGGAGAAAATACACTTTTAGGTGCAAATTCTTGTACAGGAACAGCAATTGGTGATGGTTGTATTTTAGATGCTGGTGTAACAATCTTACCAGGAACTAAAATTGCGTTATCAGAAAAAGCAGTTGCTGCACTTAAAGAGATTAATCCAACTAAAGAGATTACAACAGTTATGAAAGGAAGTGATTTCCAAGGAGTAAATGGAGTTCACTTTAGAGTTAATTCTTCAAATGGTCAAACTATTGCTATGAGAAGTACAAGAGAAGTTAAATTAAACGCTGATTTACACTAATTTTAGTTTTAAATTGTTTTTATTAGGGCAAGAAGTTTTCTTCTTGCCCTTTTTTATTTATCTAATCAACATATAACCCACATTATCGTATAATCCCACCCTTAAAAAACAGAATAATACAACAAAAGAAGAATCATGATAGAACTTGTAAATATATCAAAAAGTTATCCAACAAATGAGCTTTATAGTGAGCTTAATCTAAGACTAAATGCTGGAAATAAAATTGGATTAGTAGGAAGAAATGGAAGTGGAAAATCAACACTATTTAAGTTGATTTTAGGAGAAGAACAACCAGATAGTGGTGAAATTGCAATTCCTAAAAATTATAAAATTGGTGCGTTAAAACAATATTTTGATTTTACTGAAAAAACATTAATTGATGAAACTGCACTTGCTTTAGGTGAAGATGATAAATATAATATCTATAAAGCGGAAAAAATTTTATTTGGACTTGGATTTTCTCAAGAAGATTTAGAAAAAGCTCCAAAAGAGTTTTCAGGTGGTTATCAAATTAGAATTAATTTAGCAAAACTACTTTTGACTGAACCAAATATGTTATTACTTGATGAGCCTACAAACTACTTGGATATTTTATCTATTAGATGGTTAAAAGCTTTTTTAAAATCTTTTGAGGGAGAAGTAATTCTAATCACTCACGATAGAGATTTTATGGATAGTGTTTGTACTCACACAATGGGAATTATCAGAAAAAGTGCATTTATGATTCAAGGTAGCACTCATAAGTTTTATGAACTTTTAGCTTCAAATGAAGAACATTATGAAAAACAAAAAATAGCTCAAGAGAAAAAAATAAAAGAACTTGAAGAGTTTATTGCAAAAAATAAAGCAAGAGCTGCAACTGCAAATTTAGCTCAATCAAAAGTTAAAATTTTAGAAAAAATGGAAGTTATGGATGACTTACAATATGATTCAAATTTAGATTTTGATTTTAATTTTAAAGAAACAGCAGCTAAATTTTTACTTGAAGTTAAAGATGTAAGTTTTGGATATACACCTGAAAATATTTTATTTAAAAATATCAGTTTTGCATTAAGTAAAGGTGAAACTTTAGGAATTATTGGAAAAAATGGTAAAGGTAAATCAACTTTACTAAACGTAATTGCTGGAGAATTAAAACAACTAACTGGTACAGTTGATTATCATACAAGTACAGTTTTTGGTCACTTTGGGCAAACAAATATTTCACATTTAAATAAAAACAACACAATTATGGATGAGATTCACTCTACAAATGTAAAACTTCCAGAATCAACTATTAGAGGAATTGCTGGATTAATGATGTTTAGTGGTGATAATGCTAAAAAGAAAATTTCACTTCTATCAGGAGGAGAAAAAAGTAGGGTAATGCTTGGAAAAATCATAGCAAAAGATGTAAACTTACTTTTCCTAGATGAGCCTACAAACCACCTTGATATGGATTCGATTGATGCACTTACAAATGCAATTAAAGCATTTGAAGGTTCTTGTATTATTGTAACGCATAGTGAAGATTTATTAAGAGCTACTTGTGATAGATTAATTGTATTTACAAATGATGGAGCTGATTATTTCAATGGAACTTACGATGAGTTTTTAGAAAAAATTGGTTGGGAAGAAGATGAAACAGTAGAAAAGAAAAAAGTTGAAAAACCAAAAGTAAATAAAAAAGAGAGTAAAAAATTAAGAGCAGCGATTGTTGCAGAAAAATCGAAAGCTACAACTCCAATTAAAAAGCAAATGCAAGAGATTGAAGAACAAATAGAGAAATTAGAAGATGCTCTTGAAGACGCAAGGGTTAAACTTTCAAGAGATATTCCAAAAATCGAAAAAGAGATAGAAGAAAAATTCTCTTTATTAGAGGCTTTACAAATTAAACTTGATGTTATGAATAAAGAGTTTGAAATAAGAATGAGTGAGGTTTAAGCTAATAATAGCTTAAAGCTCTTAGGTGTAAATAGTCTAAGAGTCTCACTTTTTTGTGATTTTAATTCATTTGAAAAACCATTTTTACTAAATATTACAAAAATATCCACATTTAAATCTGCAGTTTTGCAATCTTCTTTTAATTTATTTAATTCATTCTTTTTGATTTTAGAGTTTACATATTTGCAATTTCCAGCTATGATTTTTCCAGATGTTGTTTTTGCAACTAAATCAATCTCAACTTTTTCATCCCAATATTTTCCAAATTGTTTAACAGGATCTTCTTCAAATGAGTCTCTTAGACATTCCATTGCTAATTCTTCAAAAATAAAGTTTCCAAATTCAGCTTGTTTATTCTCATAAAGTTCATAAAACTCTTTGTAGTTTTTTTCTTTGATTCCTTTATAAATTGGAGATACAAAAGCAAACCAAAATCTTAAAAATGGAGTTGTAAAAAGAAGTTTTTTAGAAATTTTATCATCACCTCTTTTTTTTGCTAAATGATGTTGAGAAGATTCAATTTCAATTATTCCTCTATCAATAAGTTTTTCAACACATTTCATTCCCTCTTCAAAGCTTACAAAGGCTCTTTTGAAAGATGAGTTAGTTCTTCTATCACCTTGGGCAATTCCTGTTAAAATTGCATGGTCAACTTTATATCCACCACTAATAGTGTTGATTTCATATCTAAGATTTGTATATTCATTTAGAATATGTTTTTCAATTAACTCAAGTAGAGGTTTTGTTGTATCTATTTTTATATTTAGTCCACCAAATACTATAAAGTATTGAACAGCTATTTCCATATCAGTGATTTTGTTTTCACTACAGAAAATTCTGAATTGATTTTTTGTTGATTGGTCTATTAAAATAATGGTAAATCCTTAGTTTTTATTATATTTTTGCAAAAAATTATTAAATGAGTTTGCAAATTGTTGAGCATCTTTTTGAGAAAAAGGAGCAGGGCCTTTTGTTATTTCTCCACTATCTCGTATCTCTTGCATTAGATTTCTAATAGCAAGATACTGTTTTATATTGTCTTTTGTATACATAGAGCCTCTATGATCAATTGCATGTGCATCTTTATCAATAGTTCTATCCGCAAGTGGAATATCAGCTGTTATCACCAAATCATTTGAATTTAACATTTCAACAATTTTATTATCAGCTTCATCCGCACCAAGATCTACAATTATATATTTTATATAATTAGAAGAACCTATATTTATTTTTTTATTTGCTATTACAATTGTATCCAACTTTTGTTTTTCAATAGCTCTTAAAACTATGGGTTTTAATAGATTTGGAAAAGCATCACCATCTATAAAAAGTATCATATTTTAAATAAATCTTTTGGGTCTATATGTGAAGAGTCTTTAGTTGCTTGAAACATTAAAGTATCATTTACACGACCAACAACATAACCTTGTTTTATCCATTTCCCAACAACTAATGTAGGAGAAATTTCATCTAAGTGTGAATAAATTGTATGTAAACCATTTTCATGTTGGATAATTACAACATTATCAAGCATCCCTGCATTTTTTTTCGCATAAACAACTTTTCCATTTAAAACAGCAACAACTTTTGCCTGATCTTCATCACTTTTTAGAACTATAGATTCATTAAATAGTTTTATTTTATAAACAGGGTCGTAATATGTTCCAAAATTTTTAACTACTTTAAATGATTTTAAAGGTGCAATTGTTTTTTCACCTTTATATTTTATTATCGTAACTCCATCTGTTGAAGATCCAATTTTTTTTACATCAAGATTTAGATTTTTTGCATATCTTTGATTTCTGTTATCAGATGTTTGTACTTCATCTTGAGACGAATCATCAACAACATCTTCTCTTACTGCATCGTTATTATTTGCAGTTGTTCTTTTTTGTGATAGAAGAGCTTGTAATCTTTTTCTTTTTTCATCTTCTGCAGCCGCCGCTGCTGCTTCAGCTTTTTTAGTCTCTTCTTGTTTTAGAATATTTAATTCAGAAAGAAGATTTTTTAATGATTCTTGCTCTTTTGCAACTTTATTTAACTCTTCTTGATAAGCTTTATGTTGTTGTTCTAAACTAGCAAGAGAACTTGCATGTTTCTCTTTTAAAAGAGTTAGTTTATCTTTTGTTTTTTGTCTATCATCAATATATGAAGAGATTTTTTCTATATCTTTTTGATTATTTTTTGTATTAGCAGATAAAGTACTATAACTTGTATTTAACTTTAAAACTTTATCTTTTGAATGTTGTGATAATAAAGTATAAATTTCACTATCAATTAACTCTTGTAAACTATCTTCAGATACTAATTTCACAGCAATTGAAACTGAAAATTCTTCAATAATAGTATCAACAATTTGCTCTTCACTACTTGTTTTTTCTCTTATTAATTCAGTTGATTTAGATTTGAGTTCATCTAGTTTACCTTTTGCATCTTCTAAAAGTTTTTGATGTTCATCAATATCTGAATTTATCTGTTTTATATCTTTTTCAATATTCGTGATATTTGTATTTTGACTCTCAATTTGATCAGCTAACTCTTTTATTTTTAATGAAGTACTCTCTTTTTTATCATCACTTGAGTTTAGTTTTTCTGTATTTGTTTGTATCTTTTTGTCAATATTCGAAGAAGCAGCAAAAACAGTGCTTATAAGTAATATAAATAAAAAAACAATTTTTTTAGTCATTAGTTATCTTATATTTTAGTAATACACCAAATATTGTGAATGTTGATATACCAAAAGATAATAAAAATATTTTTACTAATTCTGTAAATATATTTATATTAATATCAACAATTTCATGTAGTTCTAGTGGAAATAATACAGTCATATTATTTGAAACATAATATAAAAATCCAGAAGAAATTAAAAATGCTAATAATGAACTCAATAAAGCATAATTTAATATCGACGAAGCACTATATAAAATTGAAGCTCCATGTAGTCTTAAAATTGATATTTTGACACTTTGTTCATGGAACCATAGTTTTATCTGTTTTGCAATAATGATTATTGCAAAAATTGTGATAATAAAAAATAGTATGAAAGATACACTATTTAATAAAAGTAAAAGTAAATATATTTGATTATGATTTTTATAAAAAACTTCAACTTTTTTAACATTTTTATTTTGTAATAAAGTCTGTTTAATATCATCTAATTCACTTGTTGTTGGAAAAATTTCTAAATAAATTTGATAAAAATTTGGAAGTTTTTGCTTTAATAACTCTACCGAAGTCTCTGATAAATTAGATTGAATACTTGAAATAATTTTATCATTTGGTAAATTCTGTATTTTTTCTACTTTAATACCAGCTAATTCTTTTATAGAATCTTTTTCTAAAGGTGTGATAGTAACAATAATTATAGAATAATCCCTTGAGATTTTAGATTTATAATTATCAACTACGTTATCAATTAATAAAAATATAGAAAATGTAATTAACATTGAAAGTAAAGGAATTAAAAAAGCAAACAAATTTTTAAGAAACTTCATAAATAATTCCATCCTCAATAGATAATTGTCTAAACTTAATTCCTAGATTTTTAGGAACTCTATGTGTTACAACAACTATTGTAATTCCTAATTGCTCATTTGCACCTTTTAATAGATTCCATACAACTTCAGCTGAAAAATCATCAAGATTTCCTGTTGGTTCATCTGCGATTATTATTTTTGGATTGTGAGCAAGCGCCCGTGCAACTGCTACCCTTTGTTGTTCTCCACCACTTAACTCATTTGGATAATAACCAGCCCTATGAGAAAGTCTTACATGAGCTAATAGTTTGTTAGCTTGGTCTTTTGATATTTCATCTGAATAACCATTAATTTTAAGTGGAATCATGATATTCTCTTCAATAGTATATTCATTTATTAGTTTATAATCTTGAAAAATAATACCAATATCTTTTCTTAAAACTCTTAATTTTTTACCTCTTATTCCAAAAACTTCTTGGTTTTCTATTTTTAAACTACCATGTTTTAAAGGAATATCTCCATAAAATGATTTTAAAAGTGTTGATTTTCCACTTCCTGAGTTTCCACCTATGAAAATAAACTCTTTAGGTTTAATAGAAAAGTTTCCTTTTTTAATAACATATTTATTGTCATCATATGAAAGATAAATATTTTTTGCTTCTATCATTTACTTAAAATCTCTTTTAATTTTTCATGGGCATTTATATTTGAACTTGTTGGAAGTGGATTTCCTTGATAATAAGAGATACTTCCTTCATTAATATAAAGATATTTTGTTACAGGTCTGTCAAAATTTCCCATTGTTACTTTTATTAATCCAGAATTTTCACTATTTTCTATTGTATAAAGCTCTTCCACATGAATAAAATAGTTTTTTTCAATTATAGATTTTGTAGGAATAGTTTTTAAAGTTTTATAAAAATCTATTTTAAAATCAAAAGAGAAATCAAAATTTAAATTTATATTTTCATCTTCATTTTGAGCTTCTAAAACTACATCATAGATGTTTTTCCCTTGTTTTTTCCATCTATCTTCATATTTACTTGATACTGCTAAATCTTTATTTATATCAATTGTAATTCTTCCTTTTGGAAGATTCGTTAAAACTTCTGTACAAAAATCAAAATATTTTCTACTATCAGTTCTAAGCTCCAAAGTTCCACCAACTTTTAAAACCCTTAATGCTTCATTTACAAATTCATTAGAGTATATTCTTCTATGTGGTTTTTTATCCCAAGGAACAGGAAAGTGTACAAATATTTTTCCAACTTTATTTGATTCAATAAATTCCATAAAAAGTCTTGCATCATAATTTACAACTAAAACATTTGTTATATTTTGAATTTCAAGTTGTTTTAATAATTGTTCAATTGATGGATAGTGAATTTCAAGTCCAATAAATTGAATATTAGGATTTGTTTTTGCTTGATGTAAAAGGTGTCTTCCACTTCCAAAACCAATCTCTATTTGAATCTCTTTATCTGTATTAAATTCATCAACAAAATAGTTGATATCTTTTAAATATTGATGTTTTGGTTCATTTTTAAATTTTAGATTATTTGTATTTGAAAATAAAACATTTGAATTATTTAGATTAACATAGGCATTTAAAGCATTTTTAACTAAAGTAACAGGTGAAATTCTTGTAACTTTATCTGCTTTGATCATAAAATTATCATCTTTTGGTTTTAGTGATAATAAAAACTCTTTACCTTCATTCTTTAATGCAATTTTATATTCAATTCTTCTTACTTTTTCTGTAAAATTATAAGACTTTGCAATAAATTCAAAATCTATCCCATCTTTTTGTGATGGGATATTTATTAACTCTTTTTTTTCAAATACTATATGTGGCATTTATCTTCTTATTATAATTTTATTTTTTCTAATGTTGAATCAATTTTATTTTTTTCAAGTTTTGCTAAATTTGAAGTTGGACTAGATAGATTATTAAAACTCATTCCCTGAACTGAATCACTATTACTTTCTAAACCATCTTTATCTACAGCAATAACTTTGTAATAGTACGTTTTTCCACTATTTTCTGTAGTATCAATGTATTCTAAAGTATTTGCATTAACTTCTTTTATTTTTGAATATCCAAAGGCACTGAATGTACTTCTGTGAATTTCATATTTTACAACATCAGCAGTTGGAGAAGCATTCCATGAAACTATAATTTTTTTAGGTTCACTATTTGAAGCTCTAACATTTGTAGGACTTGCAGGAAGTGCTTTTGTTTTTCCGATAACTACTTTTGTTGGAGCTGCTTCTACATCATCAAAACTAAAGGCTTTAATTCTATATTTATAACTTGTATTATTATCTAAACCAGTATCAACATACTCAGCTTGAAGTCTTTCGTTTATAGTTTTTAATAAAATCCATTCATTAATTAATGTATTATATTTTTCAATTCTATAATATCCTACTCTTTTGTCTGGATGTGGTCTCCACAATAGTTTTACACTATGTGGTAAATTAGAAATTGCTTGCATAAAATCAACAGGTACAATTCTAGGAAGAGTTTCAACTATATAAGCATCAGTAGTTTTTGATTCATATCCCCCTTCAATTCTTGAAGAGATTTGATAAGCATATTTTGTTTTTGGTTCAAGACCTGTATCTACATAGTGAGTAGCATATTTACTATCAAGTACTTTTACAAGTTTTAATTCTGTCGATTCTTTGTTTAGTTCAGTTCTATAAAAATTATAACCAATAACTCTTGGGTCATTTACTTTTTCCCATTCAAAACCTATATTTGCCATATCAGGAATAGATTTTATTGAACTATAGTTTACTATTTCAATAGAGTTGTCTAATTTTGGTTTTGATGCAGGATTTAAAGTATCCATTACATCTGCGCAACCACTAAATAAAAGTATTAAAGTAGCTAATGATGTTGTTTTCATTAAGTTTATCATTTATATTCTCCTCTTGAAAATTAGTATTTAAAAATTCATCCATATCTTTTGGTAAATTTGCTTTGAATCTCATTTGCTTATTTGTAATAGGATGTGTTAAATAAAGATAATAAGCATGTAAATAAAATCTGTTTATTTTATTTAATTCGCCCTTAAAACCATATAAATTATCTCCCAATATATGCCTATTTATCGAACTTAAGTGAACCCTAATCTGATGAGTTCTTCCTGTGAATAATTTGGCAACAATTAATTCAAAATTTTCTTTATTGCTTAATGAAAGTTTATGAAATGCAGATTTTGCATTTCTTCCATTTTCATCAATTGCCATTTTAAGTCTATTATTTTGACTTCTAGCTATTGGTTTATCAATTATGATATTATCTTTTAAAGGCATATCTACAATTGCAAGATAATATCTTCCCATTGATTTGTCTTCAAGTTGTTTAGATAGTCCTAAATGTGCTTGATTTGTTTTTGCAACAACCATTACTCCACTTGTTCCTTTATCTAATCTATGAACAATTCCATGTCTTTCTTCTCCACTAATTGTTGATAATGAGATGTTATTTAGTTTTAACCAATCGACTAAAGTTGCATCTTTAACACTTGGAGCATCATGTACTGTTAAGTTGTATGGTTTATTAATAACCAAAATATCATCATCTTCATAAATGATTTCTACATTTTTATCTTTTAAAGACTCTTTTACAAAATTTTCATCTTTTACTGGATTTAATTCAGCATCAGGAAAGTGAACATCAACACTTTGATTTTCTTTTAATTTAAGGCCAGTTTTACTTACAATTTTGCCATCTACTTTTACATACTCTTTTTTAATTAGTTGTTCGATTTGATTTCTTGAAGCGTCAATATTTGATGCTAGAAATTTATCTAGTCTATTTGTTTCAGAAACAATAAAATTTTTATCCATATTTAGATACTCTTTCACTATGCGATTATTTGATAAAAGAATTATTTCCCATTTTGATTATTTGTTAATAATATATGTTTTACCTTTGATATTTATATCATACCATTTAATTGGTGAAACTAACGAAAGGTTAGCTAATAAACAGTTAGTATATTATGCTATTTCTATTTTTGTATTTATGTTGGTTTTTATTTTACCAATTAGAAAAAAGATTAGAATAATACCTAGTTTATATTGGTTAGGAATTATATTATTACTTGCTGTAGAGCTTGTTGGTATTAGTAAGTTAGGTGCAACAAGATGGATTCATATACCAATTTTAGGTACTACTATTCAACCATCAGAGTTAATAAAACCTGTATTTATTTTGATGCTTGGATTTTTAATTCAGCATAAACCACCACCAAAAAATGGTTATAATTTTTTAGATTTTTGTTATTTCTCTTTTTATATTTTGTTGCCATTTATATTAATTGCAAAAGAACCTGATTTAGGAACCGCAATGGTTTTGCTTCTTGTTGGTTATGGAATTTTATTTGTTGTTGGAGTAAATTGGAAAATATGGGCAACTATAATTGTTGTAATTGGTATTTCTTCACCATTTATTTATACATATTTAATAAAAGATTATCAGAAAAAAAGAATAACTGATTTTGTTTCTGAAGAACCAAGTTATCATGTGCAACAATCAATTATTGCAATTGGTTCAGGTGGACTAACTGGTAAACAAAGTGAAGATGCAACACAAACTCAACTTAAATTTTTACCAATTGCAACAAGTGATTTTATTTTTGCATATTTTGTAGAAAGATATGGATTTATAGGTGCAATTGGGTTGATATTTTTATATGCTATTATAGTCATACATTTGCTTAGTATGAATTATTATTTTAAAGATGATTATATAATAAGAGTATTTGCCTCTGGTTTGGGGCTTCTAATTTTCTTTAATATGAGTGTTAATATTTTGATGGTAATTGGTTTTGCACCTGTAGTTGGACTTCCTTTACCACTATTTTCTTATGGTGGAAGTTCTTTTATTAATTATATAGTTACCTTTGCTATTTTAGAAAATTTATTGGCATTTAGATATATGAATTTATATAATTATGAAAGAAAATTATAAAAGGGAAAAGTTTAAATTTTCCCTTGTTTTTCTAAAACTTGATTTAAAATTTCTAAGTCGTAAATCGAATCGCCACATGCTTTTTTATCAGTTATTATATTTATAATCTCTTCTTCTTTTTCATCTATATAGTTATTATTTAAGACATAATCTCGTTTTAATAAATCTAAGTTACTAGAATCAGCACACAAAGAGTCTTGAATTTGTTTTTTAAATTTATTTTTTAAATTCTCATCTTCTAAATGAACTTCACTAAGCTGATATTTATAATAAATAGTATGTTTTTCTTTGTAAATATCAATTAAAGTTGCATTCATATCAACTTGGATTGGCAGTTGTTCTTTATAACTTTCTATCTCTTTTTCTAAATCATAATCATCATAAAAATAAAATTTATTAACTTCTATAAAAAAATTCATTGAAAAGAATAGGTTTACAGTCACAAGTACCTTTGATAAAAATGACCATAATTTAAAACCTTTATATTTATTTGCAGTTCTAAAAATAGTTAAAAATATCGTAATTGCATAGATTGTAATTATTATATAGATTATTAACTCAACATAGCTATCTCTATTTTGAGCATAAACACTATCCATAAATATTGTTTCAAAAAATACTTCAATTAAAAATGTTATAAATATGAACCAAAACCAAAATACAATCCAAAGGGAAGTTTCACCATTTAGTAATCTATTGAAATAGTTTTTATTTTCATTTATTGTCATCATTTTCCTTAGTATAATCTATATTGTACATTAAATCTCAGTTTCGTTGATGTTTGAGGTTTTGGATAATCTTTATATGCAATCTCTATTAATTCAAGGGAATAATCATCTAAAACAGCATATCCAGATGAGCTAATAACTCTTAAATTTGTAATACTTCCATCAGGATGAAACATAAATTCTATAACATTAACTCCACCAATTTTTAGTTTTGCTGCAAGTGGTGGATAACCTAATCTATTTAAAACCCTTTGAGTAATAGTTTGAAAGTTATTTAGATTTTTTTCTAAATAAGCTTTTTGAACATTTGTGAATTTATCATATTCTTCACCATACAATTTTTGAAGTTCATTCAAAATTTCTTTACTTACAGGTTCTTTTTGGGCTAAAAAATTTTCTAAAGTTTTATCTTGAAGAGATTCTTTTTCATTTACGATTTGTTCATTTAATACTCTTTTTTGTAAATCTTTTGATTTTTCAACATCAACTTTTTTGACATAATCAGCTTTTTTTTGAATCTCTTTTGGTATTATCTCTTTTTTTACAACTTCTTTATTTACTTTAGGAGATTCAATTTTTTTTTCAAGTTTAGGTTCAACTTTTTCTTCAACTGTTTTATTTATTACAGGTTCTTCTTTTTTGATTTTTACAAATTTTACATCAGATTTTTTAATTGTTTTCTCTTCTGTATCATTATTTTTTGGAAATTCATCATTTTTATAAATCTTAAATAGAAAGAAATGTAAAGATATTGAAATAATAAAGGCAAGTATAATAATTCTCATAGCGCGATTATAATACAATTACGCTAATAAATGATTAATAGGAATATAAATGTTTAATAAATCAATTAAAGCTTATGAAGAAGCTTGTGAAGTAATTCCCGGAGGAGTTGATTCACCAGTTAGAGCTTTTAAAAGTGTTGGAGGAACACCACCTTTTATTGAAAAAGGAGAAGGTGCTTATCTATTTGATATAGATGGAAATAAGTATTTGGATTTTGTTCAAAGTTGGGGACCACTTATTTTTGGTCATTGTGATAAAGATATTGAAGATGCAGTTATTGAAACTGCAAAAAAAGGTCTTTCTTTTGGTGCACCTACACTTCTTGAAACACAATTAGCAAATGAAATTGTTGAAATGTTTGACAATATTGATAAAGTAAGATTTGTAAGTTCTGGAACTGAAGCTGTAATGAGTGCAATTAGATTAGCACGAGGAGTTACTGGAAAAAATGATATTGTAAAATTTGAGGGTTGTTATCATGGACACTCTGATTCACTTTTGGTGCAAGCAGGTTCAGGAATGGCAACATTTGGTAGTCCAAGTAGTCCAGGAGTTCCAGCTGATTTAACAAAACATACACTTTTATGTGAATACAATAATATTGAGAATTTAAAAAAATGTTTTGCAGATAGTAGTGATATTGCTTGTATTATAATAGAGCCAATTGCTGGAAATATGGGATTAGTTCCTGCCAGTGATGAATTTTTAAAGGCTTGTAGAGAGTTATGTGATGCAAATGGTGCATTATTAATTTTTGATGAAGTTATGACTGGATTTAGAGCTTCGTTAAAAGGTGCAAGTGGAATTTTAAAAGTTCAAGGTGATATTATCACATTTGGAAAAGTAATTGGTGCTGGAATGCCAGTTGGTGCTTTTGCAGCAAATAAAAAAATTATGGGACATTTATCTCCTGATGGAGCTGTTTATCAAGCTGGAACTTTAAGTGGAAATCCAGTTGCAATGGCTGCTGGATTGGTAAGTCTTAGAAAATTAAAAGCAAATCCTTCTGTATATACTGAATTGAGTGAAAAAGCTTTGAGATTAGTAAATGGTTTAAAAGATGTTGCTAATAAAAATGGTATCTCTTTACAAGTAAATACAAGAGGAAGTATGTTCGGTTTTTTCTTTTGTGATAATGAACCTAAAAACTTTAAAGAAGTAGGTCTTTGTGATTTTAAAAGATTTGCAACTTTTCATCATGAAATGTTGAAAAAAGGTTTTTATTTTGCTTGTTCACAATATGAAGCAGGATTTATTTGTACTAAAATTACAAATGAAGATATTGACGCTTGCATTAATGCAGCTAACGAAGTTATGAAAAATTTATAAAAAAAAAGGAATTAATATGCCAACAATTAAAAATGTAGAGTTAACAAAAAAAGCAAATGTTTATTTTGATGGAAAAGTTACAAGTAGAAGTTTTGTAGATGAAAATGGTGTGAAAAAATCTTTAGGAATTATGATGCCTGGTGAATATACTTTTGGTACAAATGAAGCTGAACATATGGAAATTATTTCAGGAAAAGTAGAAGTTTTAATTGCTTGTGGTGATAGCAACTGGGAAACTGTAAATGGTGGAGAATATTTTGAAGTTCCAGCTAATTGTAGTTTTGAAATTAAAGTATTAGAATTAACAGATTATTGTTGTACTTTTATCGCATAATTTTGGTTTAAAATGGAAGATAATCAAAATAATATTAAACCAAAACACCAAGATAAGGTTGTCGCTTTAGATAACTTATCTTTGGGGATTTCAATAGTTGCCGCAATTATAATAGGTTTTGGTATTGGATATGGTTTAAAACAATTAACTGGATATACTTGGACTTTATGGCTTGGGATTGCATGGGGAATTGCAGCTGCAATTATGAATGTATATAAAGCTTATAAAAGAGCTCAAAAAGAGTTTGAGGGTATGGAAAATGACCCAAGATATGCTTATAGAGCAAAACATGGAGATAAATCTTTTGACAAAGATGATGATGAAGATTAATCCAGAAATTCTAAAATTTGCAAAGGTTTTTATTATTTTAGACCTTTGTCTTATTTTATATTCATTTGTATTTCAAAGTAATTTATGGTTTTTAAATGCACAAGTTGCATTTTTTTCTTCATTATTTATCACAATTGCTTCTTTTTTATCTTATAAAAATAATATACAAAATAGATTATCAAATCTTGATTTATCAAAAAGTAATAGCCAAACGGTTGATAGAGATAAGATAGATGAAATTGATGATCCATATGATTTATATACTGAATATGAAGAAATACCAGAATCAGAGTTAACACCTGAAAAGATAAAAGAAATTTTAAATAATGAAAAATCAAAAGTAAAAAGAAATTCTTTTAAAAATACTCTTTTTTCAGCAAGTGGATTTTTGTCAATTTATAGGGTTTTAGGTTATGGAATTTTAATATTTGGTTTTTTTGCTTTAAATAACAATAAGATTTTTTTATCAATTGCTTTTATGATAGGATTGGGAATTGTTCCTCTTGGAGTTTTATTTTCAAAGCTTATTGAAAAAAAGCTTTGAAAATTTAAAGAATCAAAGGTAAATCAATATTTACTTTTGTTTCATCTGCTGTTAAAATAAATGAGTTATTCTCTTTAGTAATCAAAGAAGAGAAATCACTTTTTTTGTTTGATGAAATTTCTACACTAATTAAAGAGTATTTTTTATTATCTATTTTGATATATTCACCAATTTTTAATAAAATTGAACAAGTTACATTCTCTTTATCTCTAAATGCATCAAAAATATTATTTAAAGTTTTAATAAATGTACTGGCATCTAGTTTAAACTCTGGAATAGATGGGTCATAATTTTTTGTAAAATTAATATCATTTTTTATTTTACTCGTTGAAATTGCTAAATCAACTAAAGTAAAAATATTTGTTGTATTTATATTTTTAATATTAAGACTAGACTCTTTTTTTACCATAGCACTTTTATAAAGTTTCATATGAATTTCATCTTCATTTTCATACATTACAGTAATGGCATAAAAAGTATAGTTTTTAATACTTAAATCAATATAAGATGTTTGTGCTCCAAAAGTTTTTGGAGCATATGTCAAAGCTAAATCAAAAAGTTCTTTTTGTTTTATTCTATTTAACAAAAATTGAGCTTCAGAATTAGAATAAATTATTTTTGCATTAGATGAAAAAGATAAAACAGGATTTAAATCTAATTCTACCCACTCTTCAAAAAAACTCATAATATTAACTTTCTACGTAATTTTTAAGGTTTTTACCTACTTTAGGATGCTTTAATTTTTTAATAGCACTTGATTCAATTTGTCTAACTCTCTCTCTTGTTACTGAAAGTTCTTTCCCAATCTCTTCTAATGTTCTATCACTTGCATCTTCCATAAGACCAAATCTCATTCTAATAACAGCTTGTTCTCTTTCATTTAATTGACCTAAAATTTGATCAATTTGTCCTTGTAAATCTTCTTTCATGATGTTATCAACAGGTGTTGGAGCTTTTTCATCAGGAACAAAATCTCCAAATTTACCATCATCATCACTTCCAATAGGAGCTTCTAAAGATACAGGCTCTTTTGTAATTTTAATTACTTGTTTTACTTTGTCAACTGGTAATCCAACTTCTTTTGCAATCTCTTCAACATCTGGCTCTTTACCATTTTCTTGAATACCTTTTCTAATAATTTTATTAATTCTATTAATAGTTTCAATCATATGAATTGGAATTCTAATAGTTCTTGCTTGATCTGCAATTGCTCTAGAAATTGCTTGTCTAATCCACCATGTCGCATAAGTAGAGAATTTATAACCTTTTTTATATTCAAACTTATCAACAGCCTTCATAAGACCGATGTTTCCTTCTTGAATTAAGTCAAGGAATGGTAAACCTCTATTTGTATATCTTTTTGCAATAGATACAACAAGTCTAAGATTTGATTTTGCCATTCTTGTTTTAGAAGTATCAGTAATTTGTTTACCTCTTTTGATTTGTTCAAGAACATCTTTTAACTCTTCCGGTGCTAAATCAAATCCACCTTTTGAAGCTTCTTTAGTTTGGAAAAGTTTTTTGATTTCCATATAACTTGAAACCATAGTTGCTTCTGGAACCATTGCTGTAATTTGCGCTTTTGATAAATTAACAATATTATCTAAAATCTTTTTGTGATTTTTTAATAATGTTTCATTAAATAGAGGTAATTTATACTCTAATCTTTTTAATTCACCATCAAAACCTGTATCAGATTTTAAAGCTGTTTCCATTGCTTTTACAATTTCAGTAATTAGTTTAGAAGTTGGTCCTAAATCTAATAAAGCTTCTTTTAAAATTCTCTTTTTAAATGCAACAGCAAGATTAAAAGTCATTTGATCTGTTTCATCATCTGATTTTGCAGTCTCTTTTGCAGCAAATTTAAGCCAATCTTTTTTAGCTTTTTCAAGTATTTTAAATGCTTCAATAATAGTTTGTGCTCTTTTATCAAGTTTTTTTAATTTTTTTACACTATTTTTTTCACTATCTTCATCATCAATAATTTCAGAATCTTCATCATCAATAATTTCATCTTCGATTTCATCATCTTCTTCTTCATTTTCAGAATCATCATCATCAAAATTTCTAAATAATTCTTTTACTTTTCTTTCTCTATTTACTAATGGTTCTTTATATTCTAAAATGAAATCAATTAAGTAAGGCACGTAACAAATGGCATCAAGAATAATATCTTCACCCATTTCAATTTTTTTAGAGATTTCAATCTCTTCTTCTTTAGTAAGTAATGGAATTTGTCCCATTTCTCTTAAATACATTCTAACAGGAGAATCTGATCTTGACCACTCAAGTAACTCTTTATTTTTTAATAAATCGTAAACATCATCTTCATTCTCTATTAACTTTTCTCTTAATTCTTTTCTTTTTTTAGCTTCTTCAGCATTCATTCTTTTTGCTTGTTCTTGAGAACTAATTACAGTTACATTATATAATTGTATTAAAGCTAGAAGTTTTTTGATGTTTGGACCTGAAGGTGCTTTTGGAAAGATTTTAATAATTTTTTCGTAAGTAAGTACCGAATCTTTGTACTCTTTTACTAATTGTTCGATAGTTTTATTTATATCTTTTACACTCATGGTATTAGGAAATCCTCTTTCTAAGATGGTCGGATATTATACCCAAATTAGTTAAACATTTAATTAAAAATAAGGGATTTAAACAAATATTACTAAAAAATTAGTTAAAATGCATTCTTTTTGAAAATATTTATTTAATAAATTCTAAAATTTATTAAATTCAAGGACATATAATATGAATAAAATTACTGGAAAAGTATGGAATTTTGGGGCTAATATTGATACGGATGTTATTATTGCAGCAAGATATTTAAATAGTTCAGATCCTGAACATTTAGCAAAATATGTTATGGAAGATGCAGACCCTGAGTTTCCTAAAAAGTTACAAAGAGGTGATATTATAGTTGCTGGTGAAAACTTTGGATGTGGTTCAAGTAGAGAACACGCTCCAATTGCATTAAAAGCTGCTGGTGTTGCTGCTGTTGTTGCTCCATCATTTGCAAGAATTTTTTATAGAAATGCTTTTAATATGGGATTACCAATATTTGAATTACCAGAATCTTTAGAGATAAAAGAGGGTGAAGAAATTTCTATTGATTTAGATAATGGAAAAATTACTAATAATACTACAAATAAAACTTATGATTTTATTGCAATACCTCCATTTATGCAAGAATTAATTGCAGCTGGTGGATTAATAAATTATGCAAAAGCTGAAATGGGAAAAGGAAATTAATATATGAACAACTATAAAATATCAGTAATCAAAGGTGATGGGATTGGTCCAGAAATCGTTGATGAAGCAATAAAAGTATTAAATGCTGTTTCTAAAAAATGTGGTTTTGAATTATCTTACAAAGAGTATTTAATGGGTGGTATTGCTATTGATACTACTGGTGTTCCACTTCCACAAGAAACAGTGACAGGTGTTTTAGATTCTGATGCTTGTTTATTTGGTTCTATTGGTGGAGAAAAATGGGATACACTTCCTCGAGAATTAAGACCTGAAACTGGACTTTTAAAGTTTAGAGAAGAGATGGGTGTTTATGCAAATCTTAGACCTGCTATTGTTTATGATGAATTAGTTAATGCATCAACATTAAAACCTGAAGTAATTAAGGGTTGTGATATTATGGTAGTACGTGAATTAATTGGTGGAATTTACTTTGGTCAGCCACGTGCTAATGATGGATTTAAAGCTTATAATACAATGGTTTATACAAAACCTGAAATTATAAGAATTGGTAAACAAGCATTTGAACTTGCAATGAAAAGAGATAAAAGAGTTTGTTCTGTTGATAAAGCAAATGTTTTAGAAGTTTCTCAACTTTGGAGAGATACTATGAATGAGTTATCAAAAGATTATCCAGAAGTTACACTTTCTCATATGTATGTAGATAATGCAGCTATGCAACTTGTAAGAAATCCAAAACAATTTGATGTTATTGTAACTGGAAATATTTTTGGAGATATTCTATCAGATACAGCTTCAATGGTAGTTGGTTCAATTGGATTATTGCCATCAGCTTCAACAGGAGATAAAACAGCAATTTATGAACCAATTCATGGATCAGCTCCTGATATTGCAGGAATGGGAATCGCAAATCCTATAGCAACAATATTAAGTGCTTCAATGATGTTAAGATACTCTTTAAATGAAATAAAAGCAGCCAATATGATAGAAGATGCAATAAAAGCAGCATTAAAAGATGGATATAGAACAAAAGATTTAGCTTCATTTGATGCTAAGGAAGTTTTAAATACTACTGCTATGGGTGATTTGATTACGAAATATATTAATAATTAAGCGAAAATAAGAGTTTTATTTTTATTAATAATTTTTTATGATAGAATAAATGAGAGATAGTTAAATTTTAATTTTGGGATTGCATATGAGTAAAAAAACATATAGATTAGTTACTAGAAGCGATATGGATGGTTTAGTTTGTGGTACTTTATTGAAATATTTAAATATTATTGATGAAATTGCATTTGTTCATCCAAAAGATATGCAAGATGGAAAAATAAAAATAACGCAAAATGATATTACAACAAATCTTCCTTATGTAGATGGAGTGTATTTAGCATTTGATCATCATTTTTCTGAAACAATTAGAAATGAAAAAAAAGATAACCATATTATAAATCCAGATGCACCAAGTGCGGCAGAAGTTGTTTACCAATATTATGGTGGAGATGAAGTTTTCCCTGGATATTTTACTGGTATGATGAATGGGGCTAATAAAGCAGATTCTGCAGATTTTAGTGAAGAAGATATTTTAGAGCCAAGAGGTTGGGCATTACTGAGTTTTTTAATGGATTCAAGAACAGGTCTTGGAAGATTTAAAGATTTTAGAATTTCAAATTATCAATTAATGATGGATTTAATAGAGTATTGTGCTAGACATAATATTGATGAAATATTAGAATTACCTGATATTAAAGAGAGAATAGATTTATACTTTAAATATGAAAAAGATTTTAAAGAACAATTAATAAGATGTACTAAGGTTGTAGGTAATCTTTTAATAATTGATTATAGAGATGAAGAAATTATCTATCCAGGTAATAGATTTATGGTATATGCAATGCATCCTGAACAAAATATTTCAATTCATGTAATTTGGGGAAAAGATAAACAAAATATTGTTTATAGTACTGGAAAATCAATAATTAATAAATCATCTAAAACAAATGTTGGTGAATTAATGCTTAAACACCATGGTGGTGGACATAAAGCTGCTGGTGGTTGTCAAATTGATGTGGATAAAGCCGAAGCGGTATTAGAAGATTTAATTAAACAAATAAATCAAGATGGTTAAATAAAGAAGGAGTTAATTATAACTTCTTCTTTAAATTCTCATAAAATTCTTCAAAAGAAGGTAAATCTAAATTTGCTTCTCTTTGTTTTTTTCCCCACATAGGTTCTGGAAAATATGAATCTTCTTCAAATCTTGCCATTATATGAAAATGAACATGAGGAACGTAATTTCCAAAAGATGCAATATTTATTTTTTTAGGATTAAAATAAGCTAACATCTCTTTTTCAATAATATCAAGATATTTGAATATTTCTTGTTTTGTTTGACTATTACATTGAGAAAACTCTTTTATATTTTCTATTGTAAATATTTTAAGCCATGGAATTTCTGAGCTTTCTATTTCAATTTTTATTAAATCATTTTTATAAATTATAGACAAAATTAATCCTTTAGTTAATTAATATTTTTGAAATATTACAATAATAACAATTAAATTAGATATTTATACTATATTCAACTAGCTTTAAGTAAAAATTAATTATAATCCAACTCCATTTTTTCAACCATCGAGGAAGTTTTTGTAAAATATTTTCTATTTTATAAAGGGTTGGTAAAAGCTGAAAAATAAAATATATTTATTTTTTAAGGCTTTTTCCTGTTGAAAGTGGAAACAACACAAAAAAAGAGGAGACAGACTTATGAAAGTAAGAGCTTCAGTAAAGAAAATGTGTGATAAATGTAAGGTTATCAAAAGAAGAGGTGTCGTAAGAGTAATCTGCGAAAACAAAAAACATAAACAGAGACAAGGATAAGGCACATGGCAAGAATCGCAGGTGTTGATTTACCAAATAAAAAGAGAATGGAATATGCGTTAACGTATATTTTCGGAATCGGATTACATAACTCTAGATTAATTTTAGATGCTGTTGGAATTGATTACAATAAAAGAGCATATGAATTAACAGAAGACGAAGCAGCAATTATCAGAAAAGAGATCCAAGATAACTATTTAGTTGAGGGTGATTTAAGAAAAAAAGTTGCTATGGATATTAAAGCTTTAATGGATTTAGGTTCATATAGAGGGTTAAGACATAGAAAAGGTTTACCTTGTAGAGGGCAAAAGACTAAAACTAATGCTAGAACAAGAAAAGGTAAAAAGAAAACTGTTGGTGCAGCAACTAAATAAGGGATTGTAGATGGCAAAAAGAAAAGTTACTAGAAAAAAAATTGTAAGAAAAAATATTGCTGACGGTATCGTACATATTGCTGCAAGTTTTAACAATACAATGGTTACAGTTACAGATAATGCAGGAAACGCAATCGCATGGTCAAGTGCTGGAAACTTAGGATTTAAAGGTTCTAAAAAATCAACTCCATTTGCAGCGCAAGCAGCAGTTGAAGATGCAATGGCGAAAGCAATGGAACACGGAATCAAAAACGTTGGGATTAAAATTCAAGGACCAGGTTCTGGAAGAGATACAGCTGTTAAAGCAGTTGGAGCTATGGACGGAGTTAGAGTTACTTGGTTAAAAGATGTTACACCATTACCACATAATGGTTGTAGACCTCCTAAAAGAAGAAGAGTGTAAGGAGTAAATAATGGCAAGATATAGAGGACCAGTAGAAAAAATCGAAAGAAGACTTGATGCGGATCTTGGACTTAAAGGTGAGAGAAGATTATCAGGTAAAAGTGCTTTAGAAAAAAGACCATTTGCTCCAGGACAACACGGACAAAGAAGAGCTAAAATTTCTGAGTATGGTTTACAATTAAGAGAAAAACAAAAAGCTAAATTTATGTATGGTGTTTCTGAAAAACAATTCAGAAAATACTTCCATGAAGCAGCAAGAAGAGAAGGTAATACAGGGGCTAACCTTATTACATTAATTGAACAAAGATTAGATAATGTTGTATTTAGAATGGGATTTGCTACAACTAGAGCAAACGCTAGACAATTTACAACTCATGGACATGTTTTAGTAGATGGGAAAAAAGTTGATATTCCTTCATTCTTAGTAAAACCTGGACAAAAAATTGAAATCAAAGAAAAATCAAAAACTAATCCTCAAGTTGTAAGAGCATTAGAGTTAACAAATCAAACAGGAATGGTTGATTGGGTTAACGTAGATAAAGATAAAGTATTTGGAATTTTCACAAGAATACCAGCTAGAGAAGAAGTTGTTATACCTGTAGAAGAGAGATTAATCGTAGAGTTATATTCTAAATAATAAGTAAAAGGTAGTTAATGAAAAAATTTGCAGAAACACCGTTTTTACCAACTGAAGTTGAAATAGAGGCTATCAGTGATAATGAAGCTAAAATATCAGCATATCCATTTGAAGATGGTTTTGCAATTACTTTAGCACATCCTTTAAGAAGACTTTTATTAAGTTCTTCAGTTGGTTACGCACCAATTGCAGTAAAAATAGAAGGTGCTTCGCATGAGTTTGACTCATTAAGAGGTATGCTAGAAGATATAGCTATTTTTGTTATAAATTTAAAGAATATTAAGTTTAAAATAAATGGTGATAAAGAACAAGTTGTAGTTGAGTATTCTTTCAACGGACCAAGAGAAATTAAAGGTGAAGACCTTATTAACTCTGACGTTGAAATTGTATCAAAAGATGCTCATTTAGCAACAATTAATAGTGATTGTAATCTAACTTTCTCTGTTATTATTCAAAGAGGTATAGGATATATGCCTTCAGAAGATATTAGAGATATGGTTGGTTCAGATTATATTCCTATTGATGCTTTCTTTACACCAGTTAAAAAAGTGGTTTATGATATTGAAAAAATGTTAGTTGAAGATAATCCTAACTTTGAAAAAGCTGTATTTACTATACAAACAAATGGACAAATTTCTCCAATTACTGCTTTTAAAGAAGCTGTATCAGTTATGTATGCACAAATGTCAGTTTTTAATAAAGTTTTTGATTTATCAGAAGTAACAGTTAGTGAAAGTGGTGAAGAACCATTAGAGCTTAAAGAATTAGTTATTAAAATTGATGATTTAAATTTAAGTGCTAGAAGTTTCAACTCTTTAGATAGAGCTGGACTTAAATTCTTAGGTGAATTAGTACTTATGAGTGAAGTTGAAGTAAAAAATATTAAAAATCTTGGGAAAAAATCTTATGATGAAATCGCAGAGAAGTTAGAATCTCTAGGTTACCCAGTTGAAAATACACTTCCAGAAAATGTTGCTTCTGCATTAAGAAGAAAATTAGAGCAACTAAAAGCATAATTAAGGGTTTAATATGAGACATAAGCATGGATATAGAAAGTTAAGTAGAACTTCTTCTCATAGAAAAGCATTGTTAAAAAATATGGCAATTGCTATTATCGAAAGAGAAAAAATCGAAACAACTGTACCTAAAGCAAAAGAATTAAAAAGATATATTGAAAAATTAGTAACTGTTGCAAGAGATGCTGATTTAAATACACATAGATATGTATTTGCAGCTTTACAAAGTAAAGAAGCTACTAAAAAATTAATTAACGAAATTGCACCAAAATACGAAGGTAGAAATGGTGGATATACTTCAATAATTAAAACAAGAATCAGAAGAGGTGATGCTACACCAATGGCATTCATTTCATTCGTATAATAGATATTCTATTATATTTTTAAGGGATAGAAGATTTTCTTCTATCCCTTTTTTTATTTTTATAATATAAAAAAATAACTTTCAAAGAACCTCTTTTATAACCTAATTTTAATCATTTTTTAGATAAAATCCAGCGTAATACTACAACTGTAGAATCATAGGAGAACCGATTGATAACACTAAAAGAAGCACTAACTTTAGCTAGTGATGATATAAAAAAACTAAGAGATGATTTAACTTCAAAAATAAAAGAAAACAATATAGGTGCGTATGTTGAGCAATTAATTTCAACAAATATTTCACAATCTGGTATGGGTATTCCAATTGCAATAAAAGATAATATAAATGTTAAAGATTGGGAAATTACTTGTTCTAGTAACATTTTAAAAGGTTATATCTCACCATATAATGCAACTGTAATTAATAATTTAGAAAAAGCTGGTTTATCTCCATTTGGTAGAACAAATATGGATGAATTTGCAATGGGAAGTTCAACAGAATCTTCTTGTTATGGAAAAACTTTAAATCCGATTGATAATGAAAAAGTTCCAGGTGGAAGTAGTGGAGGTTCAGCGGCTGCTGTTGCAGCAGGAATTGCCATTGCTGCTCTTGGAACAGATACAGGTGGAAGTATTAGACAACCTGCTGCTTATTGTGGTTGTGTTGGAATGAAACCAACTTATGGAAGAGTTTCAAGATATGGAATTACAGCTTACTCTTCATCACTGGATCAATGTGGACCAATAACACAAAATGTTGAAGATGCAGCTATTTTGTATGATATTATTTCAGGATATGATCCAATGGATTCAACTTCTGCAAATGTGGATTATGAAGCAGTAACTCCAAAATTAGATTCAAATAGAAAATTAACAATAGCAGTAATTGATAACTTTGTTTCACAAGCTAGTCCAGCTATTCAAAAAGGTTTTGAAAAAGCTGTAAATGCTTTAAAAGAAGCTGGACATAAAATAATTCATAAAAATATGTTAGACACTGATAAAATTGTATCAACTTACTATATTGTAGCAACAGCTGAAGCATCTGCAAATCTTGCTAGATTTGATGGTGTAAGATTTGGTAATAGAAAAGGTGATGCAGGTCTTAAAGATATGTATGTTCAAACAAAATCACAAGGTTTTGGAGAAGAAGTTCAAAAAAGAATTATGTTAGGTTCTTTTGTATTAAGTTCAGGATATTATGATGCATATTATATTAAGGCTCAAAAAGTAAGACATTTAATTAAGGATGAATATGCAGAAATTTTTGCAGAAGCTGATTTAATTTTATCTCCAGTTGCACCAACAACTGCACCAAAGTTTGGTTCATTTAAAACTTCTTTAGAGATGTATTTAAGTGATATTTACACAATTTCAATAAACCTTGCAGGTTTACCAGCAATTTCATTGCCAGTTGATAAAGATGAAGATGGGATGCCAGTTGGTCTTCAATTTATCGCAAAAGCATATGATGAACAAACATTATTTGACGGTGCTTTATCTTTAGAAAAAGCAATAAATTATAATAAATAAATATTAACTAGGATTAAAAAATGAGAATTAGAAAAAGAGCACTTACATTTGAAGATGTTTTATTAGTACCTGCAAAATCAGAAGTTTTACCAAGAGATGTTTCAATTAAAACAAAACTTACAAAAAAAATTGATTTAAATATTCCTTTTGTTTCAGCTGCAATGGATACTGTAACTGAATATGAAGCAGCTATTGCAATGGCAAGACTTGGAGGAATTGGAATAATTCATAAAAATATGGATATTGAAACTCAAGTTTTACAATGTAAAAAAGTTAAAAAATCTGAATCAGGAATGATAATTGACCCAATTACAGTAAAACCTGATCAAACACTTCAAGATGCTGAAGATATTATGGCTTCTTATAAAATTTCTGGTGTTCCTGTTGTTGATGACAACAATATTTTAGTAGGTATCTTAACAAATAGAGATATGAGATTTACTAAAGATTTTACTCAAAAAGCAAAAGATAAAATGACTACAATGCCTTTAGTTACTGCTAAAGAGGGTACAACTTTAGAAGAAGCTGCTGATGTTATGCATGCAAATAAAATTGAAAAATTACCAATTGTTGATTCTAATAATAAATTAATCGGTTTAATTACAATTAAAGATATTAATAAAAAAAGAGAACATCCAAATGCAAATAAAGATGAATTTGGTAGATTAAGAGTTGGAGCTGCTATTGGTGTAGGACAACTTGACAGAGCAAGAGCATTAGTTGCTGTTGGCGTTGATGTTTTAGTTTTAGATTCAGCTCATGGTCACTCAAAAGGTATTTTAGATACTGTAAAAGCAATTAAAGCTGAGATGGATGTTCAAATTATTGCTGGGAACGTTGCAACTGCAGAAGCAACTGCTGATTTAATTGCTTGTGGAGCTGATGCTGTTAAAGTTGGAATTGGACCTGGATCTATTTGTACTACAAGAATTGTTGCAGGTGTTGGTGTTCCACAAATTTCTGCAATTGATGAGTGCGCAGCTGAGGGTGCAAAAACAGGAACTCCAATCATCGCTGATGGTGGAATTAAATATTCTGGTGACGTTGCAAAAGCTCTAGCTGTTGGGGCTAGTTGTGTTATGATGGGAAGTGCATTAGCAGGAACAGAAGAGAGTCCAGGTGAAGTGGTTTTATCTCATGGTAGAAAATTTAAAACATACAGAGGTATGGGTTCAATTGGAGCAATGACAAAAGGAAGTACTGATAGATATTTCCAAGAAGGAACAGCTGCTGATAAATTAGTACCAGAAGGAATTGAAGGTATGGTTCCATATAGAGGAACTATTTCTGATATTATTCATCAAATGGTTGGAGGATTAAGAAGTTCTATGGGTTATTTAGGAAGTAAAGATATTCCAACATTCCAAGAAAGAGCAGAGTTTGTAGAAATAACAAGTGCTGGACTTAGAGAGTCTCATGTACATGATGTAACGATTACGAACGAAGCACCAAACTACCACATTTAAAAAGATGATGTTTAAAACATCATCTTTTAACTATTCTACAATTTTGAATTTTAATGTTTATTTCTATAGACTTAAAATTCAATCTTCACTTTAAGTAAACTCAAAATATAATATTCCTAGAAACACTTTTTTAACTCTGAATTCATTTAAAATAAAGGTAAATTATATGATTAAAGATAAAATAATAGAATATTATAAATTATTAAAAGTAAAAAAGATTGATATATTATTAATACAAATAGGTATATTAGGCGTAATTATTGGTCTATTATTTAATATTCCAATAATAAATCAGATATTTGTATGGCCAATTTTATTTGGTGTTTGTATAAAGTTATATAACTTTACAGAAAAAATTGAGAGAAATATTATTCCTTATGATTTTAATAAATTATTACCACCACCAAAAAAGAATAAATAAGTAATTTAATAGATAAAAGAATTTTCTTTTATCTATTTTATACTTTTAATAATAACCTTAAAATCTAAATCACATCCAGCTAAAGGATGATTATAATCAATTGTTACATCCTCTTTTGTTACATCAATTACTGTGGCTCTTACGAGTTCATCATTTTCATCTTCTGCTTCTATTGTCATTCCAATTTCTAAATCTATTCCTTCAAAATCTTCAATTGGAACAATTTGTGTTAATGTTTCATCATATTCACCATAGGCTTCAATTGCTGGAACTTTAATATCTAAAGTTTCACCTTCATTCATATCTATAATTCTATTTTCTAAACCTGAAATTATTTGGCCTGAACCATAAGAAAAACTGATTGGTTCTTTATTTAAATTGCTATCAATTATTTCATTTTGAACTTTTAATTCATAAAACATTTCTACCATTTGGTTATTTTTTATTGCCATTTTAATCCTTCTTTTGTTGATTCTACTATATCAAAAGAAAATTATATAAAACTAAAATATATGATAAAAAAGTAAAAATTATATGGCTTTACTTTTTTTTTCTTTTTAATTAAAATACCTTATGATTTATAAAATAATATTCCCTTTATTAACTCTTTTTACTTTATCTTTTGCTTCATTTCAAGAAGTAAGAATTGGTAAAATTGATGATTTTTACAAAGACAAATTAACTGAACAACAATTACGAACTATTATAGATGAAATAAAATATACTTTTGAATCTGAATTGAATATGAATATATTTGCTTATTCTCAAAATGGAAAACCTATTGATATTCTTTTTGAAACTCCTTCAAAATTGGAAGAAAAGATTCAAAAAAAGATTGAAAATATGAATTCAAAATTAGAAAAAATCCAAGAGTTAAAAATATTATTTCCACAAATAAAAGAGGAAATGACTATTTCTCAAAATAGTTATAATGAACAAACTTCTATTTTAAATAAAAAAATAGAAGCTCTGAACGAGTATATTAGAGATGTTAATAAAAAGGGTAGTTTGTCAAAAGATGAATATTTAAAAGTACAAAATTATATTAATAATGAAAAAAATCAGATTGATTTAGAGTCTAAAAAACAGAAAAAATATCATATGGATTTAACTAGATTATTTAATCATTACAATCAAAAAGTTTTTTCTTTTAATAATTTAGTAAATGATGTAAATAGATTAAATAATGAAATTGAGTCAATGAATAGAAGTTTTAAAAAAATAAAGGGAAAAACTTTTGGTGAAGAAAATACAATAATAAAGAGTTATTACAAAGATGGGGAACTTGTAAAAGAAAAAAGCACTACTATAACTATGAATAAAATTGAAATTTATGGATTTGATAACTTAAAACAACTAAAAGCTGTTTTAGCTCACGAAATAGCTCATTTAGTTGGAATCCCTCATATTGAAGTAAAAAATGCCTTGATGAATCCTATTTTAGATAAGTCTCAAGAAGAAAATTTAGTTTTAACTCCTGAAGATATTTTAAACTTTAAAGAGAATTTTTAAAATTCTCTTTTTAGATAATAACTTCACCTTTTGGTGTATTTCTCACTTCATCTATTTTAAAACACTCATTTGCAATATTTCTAGCACTTGTGTCTTGATATTGACTTACTATTTTATGAATTGTTTTGATTTCATCTTTATCAAAAATTGATTCATCAAAATCTTCTTCCATTTTTATGAAGTTTAATTCAATAAATTTCTCTTTTTCAAGAACTTCAATATCTAGATAATCTAATAATTCTTGCATCAAAAAGATTCTTTCATCTTCTTCCTCTAAGTCCTCTTCATTTGCAACAATATCAAAAAGTTCACCAACAACTACAGGTTCAGGATGTCTTGAACCTTTTATATATTCATCATTGAAAATCTTTTTCCCACAATATTTTAGGTGATTAAAATCAATTAAAAAAAGCATAATAGTAACTTTTTTATCATTTAAGTGTTTTACTTGTTTGTGTAGCATATATAAAATTACATTTGCTACTTTTGTCATGTCTATGTTCAAAAACTTTCCTTTTTTTATCTTGTGGAAGTATATAATATAAAAAATAAATTATCTATTTCAATTGCTGATTTTTTGGTAATTAAAAGATAAAAGCAGTTTTTGTTATGATAAAATAGAAAAAAGTTTAAATAAACATGGAATGAAATGAATAAAAATTTAAAACAACCCGTTAAAGAGTATAAAATTGAAATAATTAAAAACTGTAGAATTAATATTAATTTATTATCAAAATGGTTTAACGAAGTTTTAAATTTACCTAAAGAAGAGTTTTTTGAAAATGAACTAGAAGATATTTGTAATTATGTTCTAATTTTAAATAGAAAGTTATCTCAAGTCTCTTTAATTCCAATTTTTTATAAGGGTAAAATAAGTGAAATAAAAGATGAAAATGACAAATTTATAATTATACTAGAACTAAGTTATATTGACTTAATTGCCCAAGAGTTTTATTATAAAATAATTGATTTCTCTTTTCGATATATATTTTGGATGATGCAAAAAGAAGTAACTTTAGAAAATATTCAATATTTCTCAAATAAATGTATAACGGAATTGGTAAATCCAATAAGAAATAATTTACCAGTTGGAAAATCAAGAATTCCTGTACTGCAAGAGATTTTTAATAAGGATATTCCTTTTATTCATTTAGGACAAGGTATTTACCAATTAGGTTGGGGAAATAAAAGTAAAAAAATAGATAGAAGTACAATTGATAGTGACAGTGCAATGGGATTACATTTAGCTCAAAATAAAATTAGCACAAGTAATCTTTTGAAAATGGCAGGATTTCCAACCTCTACTCAAATAATTGTAAGAACAAAAGATGAGTTATTAAATTCAATAAAAGAGTTGAAATACCCAGTTGTAGTTAAACCTATTGATTTAGATAGGGGAGAAGGAGTAACTGTTAATATTTATGATGAAAATAGACTTATCTTTGCTTTTGAAGAAGCTTTATCTCTATCTAAAAATAAAGCTGTAATTGTTGAAAAACAAATAAAAGGAGTTTGTTATAGATTATTTATATCAAATAATGAATTATTATATTGCGTTAAAAGATTGCCTATTAGTTTGAAAGCTGATGGAAAAAGTTCAGTAGAAGAGTTAATTGATAATGAAAATATTAAAGAATCGAATAAATTTTTTTGGTTAGAAAAAGAGTTTTATCCTAAAGATTCTTTAACTTTAGAGATTCTAAAAAAGGCTGGATATAGTTTGAGTTCAATTCCTAAAAAAGATACTTGGATTGAACTAAGAGATATTGAATCAACAAAATGGGGTGGAATAGATGAAGATATGACTAATTTGGTACATCCTGATAATTTAGATATTGCAATTAGAGCTACGAATTTATTTGGACTCAATGTTTGTGGAGTTGATATTATTACTTCTGATATTTCAAAATCTTGGATAGAGACAGATGCAATTATAAATGAGATAAATTTTGCACCACTTTTAGGTGGCGCGCAAATTTCTAAAAGTTTTATACCAACATTTATAAATAGATTCATAAAAGATGATGGAAGAATTCCCATGGAAATATTTTTAGGAAATACAAAAGAGTGTTTAGAAAAGGCACAATTAAAACAACAAGAGTATATAAAATTAGGTTTAAAATCTTATTTGACAAGTTATGATATGACAATTGATGAGAATTTTAAAACAGTAAATCTTTTGACGAAAAGTTTATCTAGTAGAGTTAAAGCTTTGCTTTTGAATTCTAATGTTGAAGCTTTAATTATAGTAGTTCAAAATAGTGAACTTATACATGGCTTTTCCCCTGTTGATAAGGTTTCTAAAATCAATATAATATCAAATGAAATTATTGACATAAAAACAAATAAAAATTTAGATGAGAAAAGTTTTAAACTTTTAATAGATAAGTTATCTTAAAATCCTATTCTACAGTTTTCATCAAAACATCACGATAATGGTTTAACTCTTTCATTTTTACATCATCACCATTATTTATATCTGGATGATATTTTCGTGCTAATTCTTTATATCTTTTTTTTATCTCTTCTTTTGTTGGAGAGTGGGTAAATCCAAAGAACTCTTTTGCTTTTGCAACTTCGTCAAATCGTGGTGCATTAGCAAAACCTTGAAAATCTGATTGATTAAAATTTCTAAATTCATTAAAATTAAAACTTTGTCCATTTTGAAAGTGTGAACTATCAAATTTAAAGCTGTAACTACTTGTTCTCATTTTCTTTTTAAAGTTATAAACTATAAAACCAATAATTACAAAGATAATCCCTACAATCATTAAAAAAGTTCCAAAGTTAGTAAATATAAGATATAAAATAAAAAATAAAATTGATAATCTAACTATTCTATTAAAAATATATACGACAGTGTTATTTGGCATAAAAAATATCCTTTTTAAATAAAGCGCATATTATATAATTGTTTAGTCAATAAGTAAATTAAAGGCTAAATAAAAAATTATAGTTATTATTTACATTAAAAAATTATTAATAATATTAAAATCAAATTATTTATTTCTTTTAATAAAAAATATCAATAGATTTTAATATAATATAGATATATTTAGAATCAAACTAAAAATAAAGGATTTTCTTGTCATTTATAAAAATATTATTTTATTCAATTATTTTACTTCAACTGCAACTTTTTGCTCAAAATAATACCCTAGAAAGAGTTTTAAAAGAAAAAGAATTAAAAGTGTGCATTTGGCCTGAATATTATGGTATTTCTTATTTTGATACAAGAAATCAACAATTTACTGGAATTGATAGTGATTTGGCAGTTGAATTAGCTAAAGATTTAGGAGTGAATTTAAAATTTGTTAATAGTTCATTTGCTACATTAATAATTGATGTAACAAGTTTTAAATGTGATATTGCAATGTTTGCAATTGGAGATACTCCACAAAGAAGAGAAAAAATTAGATTTACAACTGCTCATTTATCAAGTGATGTTTATGCAATTACAACAAAAGATAATAGAAGAGTTCAAAAATGGGACGATATAGATAAAACTGGAAATGTAGTAGCCGTTGCAAAAGGTACTTATCATGAACCTATTATGAAAGAAAAATTAAAAAATGCAGAGCTTTTAGTTGTTGATAAAATGCATCAAAGGGAAGAAGAGGTTCAAGCTGGTAGAGCTGATGTTTTTATGACAGATTATCCATTTGCTAAAAAAATGCTTGCGAGTACTTCTTGGGCAATGTTAATTGAACCAAATACAACTTATCAAAAAACTCCTTATGCATGGGCTATGAATTATGATGATAATGAATTTTATGACAGAGTTGAACAATTTTTAAAAGATATAAAAAACGATGGAAGACTTTTGAAATTAGCTAAAAAAAATAGTTTAGAGCCGATTGTAAATTTAAAGTAAATATATTTAATGAATATTCGATTAGTCTCTAAGCTACTTACAATTAGCTTTTTTATCATATTTTTAATAATTTCTGGTGTATTTTTTTCTATTAATATGCTCAAAGATGAAGCTGTAAAAACACAAGTTAAACTTGTGCAATTATATTCAAGTATTTTTGTGGATAATTTTTCAAAAACAATAAAAGGAATGGATTTATTAGTAGATAATATAAATTCATTTTTAACTTTTACTGAAGATGCTAGTTCAAAAATCGATGATGTATTAGTTGAATTATTAAGAAATAATCCAGAAATAAGATCAATAAATATTTTGAATGAAAATAATAAGATTGTGAATAGTTCAAATAGACTAAATAAAGATTTAAATATAAATCTTGATTCTTTTTATCCAAAACTTCAATTTAAAAGTGATATTTTTTTAGTTGGTGAAATACTTGAAGGTAGGGATTTTAATAATGCCAAAAAAATTAAATATGATACAAATAGACTTGATATAAATTTCTTTTCAATACTAAAAGAGATAACTTTTCAGAATAAAATTTATAAAGTTTTAATTGCAATAAATGGGGATTATTTAATTCATAGATATAATGAATTTGTAAATACAGATGATTGTTATATTGATTTAATAAGATTAGATGGAAAAGTACTTGTTTCAAATGATTTTAGTCAAAAAAGTAAACTTGTAATTAGTGATGAAGAGATATTTAAAACGATAAATGAGAAGAATTATTTTTCTGATATTGTAAATTTTAATCACGAAAAAAGTATTTTAGCTTTTAATAAAACAACAAATTCCCCATTTGGAGTAATTGTAAGATTAAATTATGAAAAAAGTTTACAATCTTGGGAAAATAAAACTTATATTTTCATACTTATCATTTTTATACTTATTGTTATTTCAATTTCTTTAGTTATCTCATTATTATATATTTATAATAAAAAGCAAAATAAAGAGATTGCATTGCATAAGAAATTTAAAACCTTTTTTGAACAAAGCAATTTTTTTGCTCTAATTATTGATTTTGATGGAAAAATTCTAGAAGTTAATCAATCTTTTTCTTCTTTATTATCAAAAGATGAATTTTTTAATACAAATAAAAAAATATGGGATTATGAATGTTGGCCAAAACATGAAAAAGAGTGGTTAAAAAGTATTATTAAAAATATAACAATAAATCAAAAAATACAAAAAGAATTAAATATTATAGATTCAAATAATGAAAAAAAAGTTTTAGAATTTATTTTTTCATCTTTTGAAGTAGATGATAAAATCGAATATGTTGCAATTGCATTGGATATTACATCAAAAAAAGAGAAAGAACATAAACTAAAACAAGCCTATAAAGTTTTTGAAAATGCCCATGATGGAATTATTATTACAGATGAAAATGCAAATATTATAAATGTAAATAAAGCATTTGAAAGAAATACTGGATATACATTATTAGAAGTTATTGGAGAAAATCCAAAACTTTTAAAATCTGATTTCCAAGATGTAGATTTTTATAAAAATATGTGGAAAGACCTAATTTCGAATGACTATTGGGAAGGTGAAATTATAAATAAAAGAAAAGATGGTGATTTTTATGTTGAAACCCTAAAAATTAGTACAGTTTATAATGAAAATAGAGAACTTGTAAATTATATTGCATTATTTTCTGATATTACCTTACAAAAAGAGCAACAAAAACTTATAAAAGAGAAAGAAAAAATTCTTTATCAACAATCAAAAATGGCAGCAATGGGAGAAATGATAGGAAATATTGCCCATCAATGGCGTCAACCTTTAAATGTTATTAGTGTTTCTGCAAGTGGAATTAAGTTATGGATAGAAGACGATTTATATTCTGAAGAGGATGCAAAAGATTTTATTGATGCTATTTTAAATTCATCAAATTATTTATCAAATACCATTGATGATTTTAGAAATTTTTATAAAGATGATTTAGAAAAAAAAGATTTTAATGTAAAAAAATCAATAGATAAAACGATAAGTTTACTAAAAACAGTTTTTATAAAAGAGCAGATTAAAATCATTTATTTAAGTGAAAATAGACTTTTTATAAATGGAGTTGAAAATCAGTTTTTACAAGTTATGATGAATATTTTAAATAATGCAAAAGATGTATTAGTCGAAAATAATATAGAAGATAAATGTATATTTATTGATATGTATGAAAAAGAGAATCATACTTATATCGAAATAACTGATAATGGTGGTGGAGTAAGTGAAGATATTATTGAGCATATTTTTGAACCATATTTTACAACTAAACATAAATCTTTAGGAACAGGAATTGGTTTGTATATGAGTGAGGAGATCGTCACAAAACAACTTGATGGTAAAATTCATGTTTATAATAAGACAATACAGTATGAAAATAAAGAATATTATGGAGCTTGTTTTAAAATAGAAGTATAATTTTTGTGTAAATTTGTTACATTTTCTTCCCCTTAACTATATAATTTATTGCTATTTCTTTGCTATACTTTTTTTATCATAAAAATATCATACCTGCAAACTATTCTTCCTATAATTTTTTATAGGAGGAAATTAAATGGGTTTAGGTCTTCAAGCATTTTTTGCTGTATTGCCAATTCTTCTTGCTGGTATTTTACTAGTAGGTCTTAGAGTTTCAGCAAAAAAAGCAATGCCATTAGTTTATATATCAGCGGTTGCTATTGCATACGTAGTTTGGGAAGTTTCTTTTAGTAGAGTTATGGCTTCGACAGTTGAGGGTGTATTAATTACAGTTTCAGTTTTATGGATTATTTTTGGTGCTATCTTGCTTCTTAATACACTTAAACATTCAGGTGCAATTGTTGTAATTAGAGAAGGATTTAATAATATTAGTCCAGATAGAAGAATTCAAGCAATTATCGTAGCTTGGTTATTTGGATGTTTTATTGAAGGTGCTTCAGGATTTGGAACACCAGCTGCAATTGCAGCTCCTTTACTTGTTGCTATTGGTTTTCCAGCTATGGCTGCTGTTATGTTAGGAATGATGGTACAAAGTACACCTGTTTCTTTTGGTGCAGTTGGAACTCCAATTTTAATTGGGGTAAATAAAGGTCTAGATTCAGCAGGTATTAGTGCAACTTTACAAAACCTAGGAAGTTCTTGGGATACTTATTTACAAATAATTACTTCTGAAGTTGCAATTACTCACGCAATTACTGGAACATTAATTCCTTTATTTATGTGTATGATGCTTACTAGATTTTTTGGTGAAAACAAATCTTGGAGCGAAGGTTTAGCAATTATTCCTTTTGCTATTTTTGGAGGAATTGCTTTTACTATTCCTTATGCATTAACAGGTGTATTCTTAGGTGCTGAATTCCCATCTTTAATTGGATCTTTAGTTGGTCTTGTAGTTGTTATATCTGCTGCAAAAAAAGGATTCTTAGTTCCTAAAAAGAGTTGGGATTTTGCTCCAAGAGAAAAATGGCCATCTTCTTGGATGTCAAAATTTGAGATGAAATTTGATGCAATGACTTCAAAAGTTCCAATGTCTTTAACAAAAGCTTGGATTCCATATATTTTAGTTGCAGTTATTTTAGTAATAACAAGAGTTAGTCCAGATGTGAAAAAATTCATATCTTCATTCTCATTCTCTTACAAAAATATTTTAGGAGAAGGGCTTAACTTTACTATGGCACCTTTATATTTACCAGGTGGAATTTTAGTATTTGTTGTACTTATTACTTATTTCTTACACAAAATGGAATTTAAAGAGTTAAAAGAAGCTGTTGGTGAATCTTCAAAAGTTATGATTGGTGCTGGATTTGTACTTATGTTTACAGTTCCACTTGTTAGAATTTTAATTAATTCAGGTGTAAATGCTTCTGGATTTGATTCTATGCCAATTGCTATGGCAAACTTCGTTGCACATTCAGTTGGAGATATTTATCCATTTTTTGCCCCAATGGTTGGAGCTTTAGGTGCATTTATTGCTGGAAGTAATACTGTTTCAAATATGATGTTATCTCAATTCCAATTCGGTGTTGCAGATGCTCTTGGAATTTCTACAGCATTTATGGTTGCTCTTCAAGCAGTAGGCGCTGCAGCTGGTAATATGATTGCAATTCATAATGTGGTAGCAGCAAGTGCAACTGTTGGATTACTTGATCAAGAGGGTGAGACTTTAAGAAAAACTGTAATACCTACAATTTATTATTGTGTAGTTGCAGGAATCATTGGTCTTATTGGTATGTATGTTTTAGGACTTGTAGATCCATTAATGAAATAAAAAAAGAGAAGTTTTAAACTTCTCTTTTAAAAATAGCTATTTTCAACCATGTCATTTATTTGATTTAACATAGATTCATAATCATTATATTTTATATTTATTGGGTACAACTCTTTTTTATATTTTAGAATCAATGATGGAAAACTTCTTACATTTAAAGAACGTCTAAAATTCAACTCATTTTGTAAATCTTCTTCAATTTTTTGTGATTTTAAATCCTCTTCAAACTTTTTTTCATCCATTCCAATATTTTTTGCAAGTTTTATAAGTGTTGAAGCATCACTTGGATTTAGGGCTTTTTGATAATAAGCTTCTTGAATAGCTTCTATCATTTCATCTTCTTTATTTTGGGCTCTTGCTAAAATTGTAGCTTGACAAGCAAGATAAGTTGAACGTCTTGGAAGGCAATCTTTCCAAAAATCATGGTTAAATTTTGTTCCAACAACATCTTCAATTTCATACCAAATAGCTTCAATTTTTTCTTGCATCTCTTGGGGCATAACTTCGTCGCTGTGTTTTGCTAAGCCTCCAACCACATGAACTAATTTTATATTATCTGCTAAATGTTTTCTAAGTTCATCTAAAGTTGGTTTAAAGGCATAACACCATGAACACATTGGGTCATGAACATGATATAAACTGTAAATCATAAATTTCCTTTTAAAGTATATTAATATTTAGACTAACATTATTGATATAAAATACTTCTAAATTGATATTAAATATTTTTGTGTACAATATAGAAGATATTAAAAGGATTTTTATGGAATATGAAGAGTTTGAAAAAGCTGTTGATATGTTTGGAATATTAACAAGGGTTTCAAAAAAAGATTTAAAAAAGAAGTATTTAAAATTATCAAAAATATACCATCCAGATATGGAAACAGGAAGTGAAGAAAAATTTTTAGAATTGAAAAAAAATTATGATTTATTATGTGCATATATGGATTCATACTATTTTTCATTTGATAAAGATGAGTTTAAACACCAGTTTCCTTCATTTACAAATTATAAAAACTGGAATAAATAGGAGATTAAAATGTTCGAAGATAAAATAGAAGATTTAGTAAAAAGTTCATTGGTTATAGACTCTTATTGTTTAGGAACTCATTGGGTTTATGATGAAGAACAATTAATAAATAATTCAATAGATTGGAATAGTTTAAATGCACCAATTGCGATGTGGCACAAGGGAAAAAGGGCAGGTGATTTTACTCACTATGGAGACCAAACTTTATGGTTGTATGAGTTTTTAAAAGATAAAAATAGTTTTGATGAAAAGGCTTTTAAAGATTTTTGGTTTGAAAAAATGCAAACTTATACAGGTTATATGGATGGAGCATCAAGAAATACAATTGAAAATATTAAAAATAAAATTGAGCCTTCAGGTTCAACTTCTACCGATTTATCAATTGTTGGAAGAATTGCTCCACTTTTAAAAGTTTCAAAAACAAAAGAAGAGTTTTTCAAAAATGTAGAAAAATTTGTAAGTATTACTCACAATAGCCAATTAGCAAAAGAGTGTACTGATTTTTTTGCAAAATTATTGATTTTGGTTTTAGAAAAAAATGATATAAAAGAATCTATTTTAAAATTAAAAGATGAGTGTAATGAACATTTCCAAGATATGATAGAAAAAGCTCTAAATTCAAAAGATGAGGACAGTTTTAAAGCTATTAGAGATTTTGGACCAGCATGTGGTATAAATGATGGTTTTAGTGGAGTTATTCATCTTTTAATAAAATATGATAATTTAAAAGAGATGATAATTTCAAACTCAAAAGCTGGTGGAGACACAAGTGCCCGAGCAATGATTGCAACTATTATATTTATGGCAAATCATGAAATAGGGCAATTACCAAAAGAGTGGATGAATATAAACGCAAAAATATAAAGGAGTATTTATGAGAAAAACATTATTAAACTTTTTTTCAGATAAATTATATATAGAGTTAGCAATAACATCAGTGTTATTTTTGATTGCACTTCTCCTTGATAAACTTATGGATTTTATTATTTATATGCTTTATTTTGTGATTTTCTTGGAAATCGTAAGGGCTGTAGTAAATTATGTAAGAGAACAAAGAGTATCTATGACTTTACTGGTTGATGCTTTTATTATTTTGGCTTTAAGAGAGTTTATTGTAAATGTAGTAAAAGTAAATAAAGAGGATTTAAGTAGTTTAAGTGCAATTTTTTCAAGTCCTATAAATTTTAATCTTTTGATATTATCAGGGGTTATTTTGTTTTTGATGCTTATTAGATATTTATCTGTAATTACATCACAAAGAAATCTTCTAAAAGAGAAAATAGAAGATAAATTTTTAAATTAAGAGAGTTTATATGCAAAAAAGTTTATTAGTTCTGTTTTTTTTATTTTGTATTGGTTTTAATAATCTTTTTGCAAATGAGAAGTATACAAAAGAACAAATAGAAAAAATGATTTCAAAAATGGTAGTTTTAGGTTTTAATGGTGAAACAGTAAATTCTAATGATGAAATATACAAAAATATAAAAGCAGGACTTGGTGGTGTTATATTATTTGATAAAGACCCAAATGATAAACAAAAAGTAAAAAATGTAAGAAATAAAGAGCAGTTAAATAGATTAACAGCTCAATTACAAGCTATTTCAAATCAAAAACTTTTAATTTCTATTGACCAAGAGGGTGGAATTGTTCAAAGATTAAAAAGTTCTGATGGTTTTGTAAATACACCAAAAGCTATTGATGTGGCTTTAAAAGGTGAAAATTTTGCAAAAGAAACATATGCCTTGTTAGCAAAAGATTTAAAACAAAGTGGTATAAATACTGATTTTGCTCCAGTTGTTGATTTGGCTATAAACAAAGAAAATAAAGTAATTGTAACTCGAGGGCGTTCTTTTGGTGAATCTTCAAAGGATGTTATTAAATATTCATCAATTTTTGTTGATGAATTAAAAAAACAGAAAATCATCTCTGTTTTAAAACATTTCCCTGGACATGGTTCATCTTTGGGTGATTCTCATTTAGGATTTGTTGATATTTCCAATACTTGGAGTCCAAAAGAGTTAGAACCTTATAAATATTTTATTCAAAATAATAGAGTTGATATGATAATGTCAGCTCATGTTTATAATAAAAATTTAGATAAAGATTATCCAGCAACTCTATCTTATGAAATTAATACAAAGTTATTAAGAAATAAATTAGGATATGAAGGTGTATTAATTAGTGATGATTTACAAATGCAAGCAATTTCAAAACATTATGATTTAAAGCAGACTTTAACTTTAGCTATTAATTCAGGAGTAAATATGCTTTTATTTGCAAATCAATTAGCAAAACCAATTTCATTAAAAGAGATTGTAAATACTGTTTATTCTCAAATTCTTAATAAAGAGATTTCAATAGAGCAAATAATTAAATCAAATGAGAGAATAGATAAGATGATGGCTAAATATTAATAGTTTTTATGTATTATTTCAAATAAAAATCAAGGAAAAATAACTGTGAAAAAAAATATTTTATTATTATCTCTAATTGCTAGTTTAGCAATAAGTGCAAATGCTGACACTTTAGGTTTAGAAGTTGGAGCTGCATATTGGAATGCGCAAACTTCTGGAAATGTTGAATATAAAGGAAGTTCTATAGATTTAGAAAAAGATTTAGGATATGGAGACTTAAATACGAATTTTATTTGGGCAAGTTTTGAACATCCAATTCCATTAATTCCGAATTTAAAAATTCAACATACTCAAATAGATGATTCATCATCTAAAAGTTCAAGTGTAACTTTTAATAATAAAGTTTATAGTGGAACAGTAAGTTCAAGCATAAAATTAAATCAAACAGATTTTATTTTATATTATGAATTATTAGATAACTGGGTTAATTTGGATTTAGGTCTTAATGGAAAATATTTTGATGGTTCAATAGATATAAGTGATTCATTAAGTACGACATCTTCTACAAAAGATTTAACATATATTGTTCCTATGGCTTATGCAAAAGTTAAGTTTGATTTACCATTTAGTGGTTTATCTGTAGAGAGTGATTTAAGTTATATCTCTTATTCTGGAAGTAAATCTTATGATTTTAAAGGTGGATTAAATTATTTAACTTCATTTGGATTAGGTGCAACAGTTGGTTATAGAACAGAAAAAATACAATTAGATGATGTTAGTAATGTTTATTCAGACATTGAAATCAGTGGTGCTTACGCTGGATTATATTACCACTTCTAAAAAATCTTAAAGAGTCTATTAATTTATAGACTCTTTATTTCTTTCTCTTTTTTTTGATAAATCAGACATTAATATTCCAATCCAATGGGTATTTGTATTTGAATCAAAAGCTATTTTTAATGTCATTGTTATAGGAACAGCTAAAAACATTCCAACAATTCCTAAAATATATCCCCAAAAAATTAGTGAGAAAAAGATAACTAAAGGCGAAAGCCCTAACTCTTTTCCCATAAGTTTTGGCTCTAAAATATTACTTATTGAGATATTTATTACAAGATATAAAATAGTCACCCAAATAGTTGCACTTAAATCTAGGCTCATTAGAGCTAATAAAATAGCAGGTATAGACGCAATAATTGATCCAATAACTGGAATAAAATTAAATAGCATTGCTATAACTCCCCATAAAATTGGGTAATCAACTCCAAAAAATGATAAAACTATTGCTATTATAAAACCAGTTAAAAAACTTGTAAATGATTTAACTACAAAATATTTTTGAATATTATATGAAAATAAATTGAATCGTTCTAATTTTTTTGCATCATATCTAAAAATTATTTTTAATTTTGTTTGGAAAGATTTTGATTCTGCTAAGATAAAAGCAACTCCAATAATAACAAGTAAAAACTTAGATAAAAAAGCGCTAATTATTCCTATGATATTTGTTGAAAAACCAAAAAATGAACTAAAATTTAGTGCATTTAATATTTTTTGTTTATCAATTTCAAAACCTGATATTTGTGTAAATTGAATAAAATTTAAAATAATAGTTCTAAATTTTTCTTCATATTGGGGAAGATTTAGAATAAAATCATTTAATGAGATATTTACTACATAAACTAATAGAAAACTTATTATAGAAATAATTAATAAAATAATAAAATATGAGAATATTCTATTAATTCCCTTCTTTTGTAAAATATTTAAAAGAGAAGAGAATATTGAAGATATAAATATTGCTAAAAAGAGTATGATTACAACTTCTCCTGCCATTTTTATACCAGCTATTATCACAACAAAAGTTGCAAAATAGAAAAAATAGTTTTTTAAACTGCTTGAATCTAACAAAATAGTCCTTTATTATATTTATATTATTATAGTTAAAAAAGTTAAATGAATGGATTTTTTATAAATGATAAATAGCAATTTTCTACTATTCTAAGATTATTTGACATATTTTAAGTATTTATAAGGATTGTATTAAAAGTTGAGATTTAATTGTAACTAATTGAGGAGAGGGAAAAGTTTAGAAACTTTCCCATTCATTATCATCTGATTTAGTTGAAACAGCTTTTGTTTCAATTTCTCTTATTTTATGGTCATCTTTTTTTTGTTGTGATTTTTTATGTACATGAGTAAATTGTTCACTATTAGATGAAATATTTAAATTTTTTGCTTTGACACTATCTTTTCCATTAAACTCTTTAGAATTTGCATCTGTTAGCACAAGTTTCGCAATTTCATCTGTTATTACAGCTACATCATGTGCTTGTGATGCGGACATAGCATTTTGTTGAGTTTGTTGGTCAAGTTGAGTTACCGCATCATTTATTTGTTCAATTCCTGTTAATTGTTCTTTACTTGACATTTCAATATCAGAGATTAAATTTATTGTATTTGTAATATTAAGATTTAATTCTTTATATCCTTCAATCATATGATTTGCAATATTCTTTCCATCATTTGCTTTTTTTGTTGCTGTTTCAACTATCTCTTTTATCTCTTTAGCAGCTTCTGCACTTCTTGAAGCTAGATTTCTAACTTCTTGAGCAACAACAGCAAATCCCTTTCCTGCTTCTCCAGCAGTTGCCGCTTCAACAGCTGCATTTAGTGAAAGAATATTTGTTTGAAATGCGATTTGGTCTATTACACTAATTGCTTCATTAATTGCAGTAACTTGTGTATTTATCTCATCCATTGCAACTGTTGTTTGATTTGCTAGTTTTTCACCATCATTTGCTGATTTTGTTACACTATTTGAATAAGTAGCCATTTTTGCTATATTTTGTGTATTATTTCTTATATTTGAAGTTATCTCTTCTAATGCTGCTGCTGTCTCTTCTAAAGATGCCGCTGCTTCATTTGAACTTATATTTAATTTATTTACATTTGACAATAATATTTTAGAACTATCATCTAGTGTTAAGCCATTTGATTTATTATCAATTAACATTTGTGTAATTGAATCTCCTAAAATATTAACACCATTAGAAAGTTTTAAAAGATGTTCTTTAATATTATTTGTTGGCGTCTTATTTAAGTAGTGATAGTTTGAATATTCATCTAGTGTATAAAGTACATTATTAATATTAGATTCTAAATTAGCTGCCATATTATTTAAAACATTTTTTAGTTCCATTAGAGATAGATTTGAAACATTAATATTTACTCTTTGAGATAAATCACCTTGTTCAAATTCACTTAATACAGATATTGTTTCATCTATTAGTCTTCTATCTTCTTCTATACCTTTTTGAGTTTTTTCTATATTCTCATTTACAACTTTTGCCATATCTCCAAACTCATCTTTTGAATTTAATTTTATTAATTCAACTTTTGAAGATTCTCTATTTAAATATGAGAAAAACGATATTAAACCTTCTTTGAAGTTAATTAGTTTATGACTAATATCTGAAATGATTAAATAAGATAATAAAGATATAAGAATAAAAGAAATAAGTATAGTAATAATGATTATAGTTTTGCTTGTTTCATAAATATCATAAGCTATTTCTGCTTCTTGTTTAGCAACATCTAATTGTAAAGATATAAGTGCTGAAATTTTATCCCCAATAGGATCAATTTTTGGATACATTTCATCAATTGAAATTTTACTGATTAAATTTAAATCTTTATTTATACAAGCTGTTTTAATTTTTGTAACAACTTCATTTCCTGTAGTCATTAATCTTTGTGCATCTTTTGCAAGGATTTCTTCTTGAGATGTTAATGTGGTTGCCATATAAGCATCCCACTGAGTTTTTATGTTTTTTTCTGCACTATTGATATTTGAAACACACTTATCAAAATTAAAACTTCCATTTCTTGATTTATGCGTTGTATCAACAATATTTACAGCGTATTCATCGGCAATTATTTTTAACTGCTCTAAAGGAATAACCCTATCATTATAAACAGTTTCCAAACCATGATCAACTTTTTTTAATACAACAACTGAATATATTCCCATTAATAACATTGTTATTACTGCAACAAGTGATAGTACAGTTAATTTTGTTTTTGTTTTTAAGTTTCCTAACATTTTTTTCCTTAAGTTGGTAAGACTATTTTTCATAAAAATTTTTAACATTTAAAAGTAATATAAAAGGATCTTTTTATTATCACTTTATTAGTAAATTTATAGTTTAAAAATTGTTTATATTTTAGATTTATAGATAAAAAATAAACAATTTTCTGAATTTTACTTGTTGTTTAATTGATATAAACTTAAATAATTTTTTTTGTGAGAATTAAAGAAATATTATTCTAAACTAAAATAATTACATTTTGATTCTAATTAGCATTAATTAAAATCTAATTCGTAAAATATTTAATAAAGTGAGAAAATAATGAAGTGTAGCGAAGATTTATATTAACTGTTTTTTTACGAACTCTAAATAGTGTCCCTCTTGTTCTTCTAATGTTTTATGATTTCCACTTTGAACAAGTTTCCCGTCATCTATTACATATATCATATCTGCATTTTTTACAGTACTTAACCTATGAGCTATAGTTATAACAGTTTTTTCTTTTAAAAACTCTTCTAAATCACTAAAAAGTTTTACTTCTGTATGTACATCTAAAGCTGATGTTGATTCATCAAATATCACAACAGCGGGATTTGCAATAATCATTCTTGCGATTGATAATCTTTGTCTTTGACCGCCACTTAATCTAATTCCATGTTTACCAACAAGTGTTTCAAGGCCATTTGGCATATTTTCAACTGTATCATAAAGTTGTGCGATTTTTAAAGCTTTGACAATCTCTTCATCGCTTATATTTTTATTTCCCATTGTAATATTAAATCGTAAACTATTATTAAACAAAATAGGCATTTGTAAAACTAAAAAGATATTTTCCCTTAAACTTTGTCTATTTAATTCATCAATACTAATATTGTTATATAAAATATCTCCAGAAGATTTAGAGTAAAAACCTGAAATTATATTTGCAATTGTAGTTTTTCCACTTCCACTAGCACCAATAATTGCCACTTTTTCACCTGATTTTATATTAAAAGAGATATTTTTTAAAACCTCTTTTTCTTCATTATAATAAAAACTCAAATTTTGTATAGAAATATCAACTTTTTTAGAATTAGAGTCTAAAGTTAAAATTCCATTTTTCTCTTTTTTTAAGTCTAAGATTTTGTTTATTCTAGTAATTGCAGCATTTGCACTTGCAAATGAGTATTGAATAGTTAAAATATCTTGAACAGGTGTCATAATAAACCAAATATATCCAAACATAGCAAACATTAAACCAATAGATAAATCACTATAAACCACAAGTAAAAGTCCAACTGCTCTAAAAATCTCAAAGGCGATTAAAAAAATAGTAAAAGAAAATCTCTCATAAGCTACACTTTTATAGTTAAATTCATTTGAAGTTTTTTGAATATTTATAGCTTTGTTAATTGATTCATTAAAAAAGAAAGACTCTTTATTACTTGCTTTTATTTGTCCAAATAGGTCTAAAGTTTCATTTATATTATTTTGAAACTCTTCAATTGCTCTATTTTCTTCTTTTTTTAATTCACCTGTTTTTTTTGAAATCTTTTTTGAAAGAATCATAATAATTGGTTGAATAAATAAAATCATAAGTCCTAAAATTGGATGAATTGCAATAATCACAATTGCAACTGCTATTAAAGTTAATATTGAAGAGATAAATTTACTAGCAATTGAAACTATAAAATTGTCTAATGTATTTACATCAGTTACTAAATTAGCACTAATTGAACCAGAACCCAAACTCTCATATTCATTCATATTAACAAGTTCAAGATGATTTAAAAGTTTTTCTCTTATTTTAAAGGTTACATATTTAGAAATTTTTGTAAATAGTTTTGTAATTATTACACCAAAAGCAAAATAAATTACCCGAAGAAATAAAACAATAAATGTAACAATAGCAATATAATAAAAGGCATTGCCACTTCCAATAAATTCATTTATATTATTTACAAAGAAATCAGGTTTTTTTAGTAGAACTTCATCCACTAATAAGGGCAAAAGTAGGGGAATTGGAACACTTACAATTATTGCAATAATAGTAATTATTTGCCCAATAATAAGTGTTTTTTTATTATCAAGTAAAAGTTTAAAAATATATTTTAAAGAGATTTTTTCATTCATTATTGAGTCAGAATATCTACTCTATATCCCATCCCTGATATATTTTTTATTAGTTCTTTATATGTTTTTTTTCTTAACTCTTTTATTAGGGATCTTAAAGAATCATGGGTCATAGAACCATTCCAAATGTTCATATTAATTTTTTCATAGCTTAAAGGACAATCATGGTTATTTAATAAAAAGTCTAAAAATGAGTTCTCTTTTTTTGTTAAAGGAATTACTTTATTATTTTTGAATAATGATTTGTTATATTTATCATAAACAAAGTCATTTCCCAAATTAATTACATTCGATTTATTAGAATCAGTAATTTTCACACACTCTTTTAATGTATCAATAAATGTGTTTACACAATCTAAATTTTGTACAAATTTTACATGTTTAAGTTCTAAACAATCCAATAAATGAGTATGATTTATTTCATCTTGAAGAGCTATAATTTGTATTTGTTTATTTAAAATTCGAATCTTTTTTAAAAGTTCAAAGTTATATTGAGTTATTACAAAATGAACATCATTAGTATTTATTAATTCAATTAATTCATCATGGTGTTCATATTCTAAAAAATTATCAACATGAGAAGAAATATAATCACTAAATTCATTACTGACACTTTTTGTATCATAACAAATATTTAAAGATTTTAACGCTTTCATTTTAATCCTATGTAACTAATTTTATTATTTATATATTGATAATAATATCTTTGTATAATTATTTTATCGTGATATTTTTAATTAAAACATGTTTGAAGAGTGATTTTAGTCAAAAATTATTTACTAAAAGCTTAAAGAGGCCTTTTATCTACAATTATTATACATTTAATATGATACAATAAAATAAAAAAATAGAGTTAAAAATGAAAAAAATCACCCTAGTATTTCTTTTATTGTTCACTTTTGTTTTGGCAAAACAAGAAGATTATTCAGAAATGAGTACACAAGAACTAATAGCAATTATTGGTTATGTAAAAGATGAAAACAAAGCACAATTCATAAAAGAGTTGAATTCTAGAATTCCAACAATGACACAAGAAGAAAAAGCTCAATTTGAACAAAGTATAGAAGAGTTAAAACAAAATGAAAAATAAAATATTATTATTGGAAGATGATTTAAATTTAAGTGAAACTGTTTGTGACTATTTTGAAGAGAAAGGTTTCGAGGTAATTTGTGTTTATGATGGTGAAGAAGCAGTTTCTTCAATTTATGAAAATAGTTTTGATTTATTGTTACTTGATGTGAATGTTCCAAATAAAAATGGTTTTCAAGTATTAAAAGAAGTAAGACGTGAGAATAATAATACTCCTGCAATTTTTATTACATCTTTAAACTCTATGGATTCTCTTGAACAAGGATATTCAAGTGGTTGTGATGATTATATTAGAAAACCATTTGAGTTAAAAGAACTTTTAATAAGAGTTCAAACAATATTAAAAAGAGAGTTCTCACAAAAAGGTGAGAGTATAAATATAACTGAAACTATAACTTTTAATTCAATATCTAGTGAATTAAGAGATGGTGAAGAGATAATAAAATTAAATTTAAAAGAGACAAAACTTTTAAAATTCTTTTTACAACATCCAAATGAACTTTTAGTTCACGATAGAATTTATGATTATGTTTGGGATTATGATGAAGAGTATAGTGATAACTCTTTAAGAACGTATATAAAAAATCTTAGAAAAATATTAGGAAAAGATAAAATTGTTAGTCTTAAAAAACTCGGGTATAGATTTAACCAAAAGTGAAACTAGAACTCTTTTAAGTTTTAGTTTTCTATATTCCTTTCTTGTTTTAGTAATTTTAGGTGTAGTGTCTTTTTTATACTACAAATTTCAAAAAGATTTAATGTTGCAAGAAAAAAGGCAAATTTTACAAAATTATTCAAATGATTTGGTTTTTAGATTAAAAGATTTACATGTTAATATTGATAAAAACAATATTTATCCAAGGGATGATAGATTTGAATCAGCTATTTTTGATAGCGATAAAAAAAAGATTTTTTCAACTCTTAAATCAAAAGATGTGAGTTTAGATGAAGTTATTTATTTAAGTCATAATCAAATACATTTTATAAAAGAGCCAGAATCTTACTATTTAGGAAGTAAGTATATCATTGTTGAAGTTCCAGATGATGGGGTTTGGTTTGAACAAATTAGATATAAAATAGCTATAAATTTTTTATTAGCATTTATATTTATGATGTTTTTGGGATATTTTATTTTAAGACTATTTTTAAAGCCAATGAGAGATGCTTTGCATTTACTCGATAGATTTATAAAAGATACAACCCATGAATTAAATACGCCTGTAACTGCAATTATTACAAATATTGAGATGATTGATAAAAGTTCTTTAGATGAAAGATTATTGAAAAAAATAAATAGAATAGAAATAGGTGCAAAAACTATTTCAAATATTTATGAAGATTTAACATTTGTAACTTTAAATAATCAAATTATTTCAAATAATGAAGAGATTAATCTTTCAAATGTTTTAAAACAAAGAATTGAATATTTTAATAGTATTGCAACAATGAAAAAAATAAATTTTGAATTAAATATCAAAGATGATATTTTTATAGTTTGTGATATGAAAAAGATAACTAAATTAATAGATAATATTTTATCAAATGCTATAAAATATAATAAAATCGCTGGTTTCATAAAAGTAAATTTGGATGAAAATATTTTAAGTATTGAAGATAGTGGAAAAGGGATTGCAAAAGAGAATTTAGAAACTCTTTTTGAAAGATATTCAAGATTTGATAAAAGTGTAGGTGGATTTGGTATTGGTTTAAATATTGTCTCTTTAATAGCAAAAGAGTATAACTTAAAAATTGATGTCAAATCTCAAATTAATGAGGGAACTAAGGTAGAAATAACATGGTAAAAACTCTTATGATTTCATTTTTAATGGTTATATCTTTGTTTGCTGCTGAAAATGAAGATAATATTTATGAATCAAATTGTGTAAAATGTCATTCAAGATTACCCGTTACAATTGATAAATATTTTTATAGATATTTGCTAAAATACAGTAGTGAAAAAGATGTTAAAAAAGCTATGTTTGATTATATGAAAAATCCAACTGTAGAAAAAACTATTATGGCTGAATCTTTTATCACAAGATTTGGAATAAAAAAGAAAACAAATTTATCTGATGATAAACTTATGGAAGCATTAGATATTTATTGGGATGAATATAAAATATTTAATAAATTAAAATAGATAAATATTCACAATACATACACAATCGGGATTTATACTTTCGATATAAAATATAACAGGAGTTATAAAATGAAAAAAATATTAGCAACACTTATTATTTCAAGTTCTTTAGTTTTTGCTATGGATAACTCAATAGGTCTTGATACATTAGTTGGGGCTACTATTGGGGTTGCAATTGGTAATCAAGTTGGAAAAGGGAATGGAAGGGACGTTGCAAAAGTTGCTGGTGGACTTTTAGGTGCTGGTATTGCAAATAGTTCAAGAACACCATCTTATTCAAATGGTTATTATGACAATAATGCATATAATAACAACTATCAGAGATCAACAACTTATGTAAATAATTACTATAATGATGACTATGATAGATATGTTGTGTATGAAAGAAGACCAGCTCCACCACCAGTGACTATTATTTATCAAAATTATGATAGATACCCAAGTAGATATTACTACAATGACTATCGTGACCATCACCATCACAGAGATTGGCACGGAAGATAAAAAAAGGTTCAAGTTTAACTTGAACCTTTTTTTATGTAAGTATTTTTAGCTTAGAAGTCTTAATACAGATTGTTGGTTTATATTGTTAGCTTGAGCTTGTCCATATGCACCAATTTGAGAAAGAATATTTTGTTTAGAGAAGTTAGAACTCTCTTTTGCATAATTTGTCTCAAATAAAGAAGCTGCATTTAAAGTACTTGTTTGTTGAGAAACTAAATTTCTACTTGTACTTTCTAGTTGATTTTGAGTCGAACCAAATTGACTTCTTATATCATTTAATCCAGTCATTGCTTTATCAACACTTGATAGGAAATTTCTAGCATCGGCTGAAGAAAAAGTTGTTGAATCTTGATTTACAAGTGCAGTTAAACCTAATCCTTGAGTATTTGATTGAACACTTGAAGTTTCAACTATTTTGCTACCATCTAATCCAGTTTGATATTGTTGAACATCTGAAGCTGAGTTGTCAGTTGAACTTTTTTGAAGTAAAGATTGACCATTGTAGTTTGTTCCACTTGCAATTTTATTAAATTGATCTAATTGCGATTGAATATCTTTTAATAATGCAGTTCTTCCTTCTTGACTTGTTGTTGCTGTTGAAGCTTGAAGAAGTTTCTCTCTTACATTATCTAGTATTTTAGATTGTTCATTAGTTGCACCTGAAGCTATTTGTGTTGCAGCAACTCCAGAATTAGCATTTTCAATAGCTTGTGAATAACCATTAGCTTGTGTTGTTAAACTATTTGCAATTGATAAACCAGAAGCATTATCACTAGATTGATTTAATTCAACACCAGTTGCAATCCTATTTAGGCTTTGATTAAGATTTAGATAAACATTTTGGTTTATGGCAGAGTTATAATTTACTTGCATAACATACTCCTTTTATCATTTAACAAATTTTATTCTTTTAAATATTAAACTATTATTAAGTATTAATATATTATTAGTGTCTAAACTTAATTAGGCTAAATATGGATATAAACTTATCACTTGAAAAAATTATTTTATTTCTAGAAAATGATGATTTTATAAAATCACACGATTTATTTGAAGAGCTTTGGCGTAAATATAAAGATAATGAAAATACAAGAAAAGAGTCATTTATTTTAAAAGCTTTTGTGAATGGAAGTGTTACAATAGAGCTTTTTAAAATGCAAAGATATGAACACTCTTTAAATGTTTGGAATACTTACAAAAAGTATGAGTATTTAATAGATGAAATAGAATCAATTAATAGTAAAAATTATAAAAAAATCAAAAAGATAATTTATGAAAAAAGAGAAAAATATATAAAATGATAATAATAGATTTTGAAACAAATACAAGTAATATTGGTGATGTAATTGAAGTAGCAGCTGTGAGAATTGATAAAGATTTTAATGTTTTAGATAAATTTCATAGATATTATTTATCTAGATATCCAGTTAATTACTATTCATTTGCAGTTCATAGATTAACACCTGAGTTGATACTTGATTATAGAAAAGACAAATCATATTGTTCATATTTCACAGAAGATGAAGACTTTTTAGAGTTTTGCTCTCAATCAGATACTTTAATAGCACACAATATAACTTTTGAATTAAGACATATAAATAATAAAGTAAAGTTCAAAAAACACATTTGCACAATGGCTGGAAATAAAGATATTGTAAAAGCTTATGGAAAAAATGGAAGATTAAAAAATCCAAAACTAGATGAAACTTGTTTATATTATGGGATAGAGTTTGATGGGGACAAATACCATAGTGCAACTTATGATGTGACAAAAACCTATGAAATATTAAAAAGAATGAATGTAAAACTATAAACAGCAGATATTTACCTACAAGAAGACCTTTTTTTAGTATAAAATAAAAGAAAAAAGGATTTCCCATGAAATTAGGAGTTTCAGCTTGTTTAATTGGTACACAATGCCGTTATGATGGTGTTGGTGCAAGTGATAAATTTATAGTTGATGTATTAGCCAAATATTTTGAAACATCTGCATATTGTCCTGAAACTATAATTTGGGGAAGTCCACGGGAAGCTATTAGACAAACATTAAATGAAGATGGAGAATTAAGAATTGTAACTTCTACGAAAAATCCAAAAGATGTAACAGCTGAGCTTCAAAATGTATCAATAGATTGTGCAAATAGAATCAAAAATGATGATTTGTGCGGATTTATTTTAAAATCATCATCACCAACATGTGGAATGGAGCGAGTAAAAGTTTATAAACCTTTTAATGCTCCAAGTGTAAAAAATGGTGTTGGAGTTTTTGCACAACAAATCAAAGAAAAATATCCATATTTGCCAGTTGAAGAAGAGGGTAGATTAATCGACCCATGGCTTAGGGAAAACTTTTTGATGCAAATTTTTGCATATTCCCATTTGCATGAGTTCTTAAAATCAAATCCAAGTTTTAATGACTTAGTGATTTTTCATACATCTTACAAATATCTTATTTATTCAAAAGCTCAAAAATCATATACAACACTTGGCAGAATTGTTGCAAACAAAGATAAAAAACAGCTAGATGAAATTTTACTTGAATATAAAGAAGAGTTTTTAAAAGCAATAAGTCTAAAAGGAAATGTAAATAAAACTTACAATGTTTTACTTCATATGTTTGGATATTTTAAAAAACTAATAACAAAAGAGGAAAAAGAGGAGATTTTACAAGCTTTAAATGAATATAAAGAGAAAATCATTCCTTTAATTGCAGTTATGAAAATAATAAATCTTTATGTAAATAGATTTGATGTTCAGTATTTAAAAGTACAAAAATTTTTAAATCCATATCCAAAAGAGTTAGCTTTAAGAAGTGATATTAAGGCTTATAAATAATGAAACAAATTTTATGGTTTAGAAGAGATTTAAGAATCACTGATAGTGCGATTTTACATTTTGCAAAAGATGAAGTATTGCCTATTTTTATTTTTGATAAAAATATCTTAGATAAACTTTCAAATGACGATAAAAGAGTAACATTTATTTATAAAAGCGTTTTAAAACTAAAACAAGAGTTGAAAGAAATAGGGCTAGATTTAGCCATATTTTATTCAACTCCAAAAGAGGTATTTTCAAAGTTAAAAGATGAAGGTTTTGAAAATATTTTATGTTCGGTTGATTTTGATGATTATGCTAAAAAAAGAGATGAAGAAATCTCTAAACTTATCCCAATGCAAACTTTCACAGATTCCTTTATAACACATCCAAATGATTGTCTAAAAGCTGATAAAACGCCTTATAAAGTTTTTACTCCGTACTATAATAATCTAAAGTTTATTTGGGATTCATATAGACTTGAAGAGTTTAAAAGAAATGAAAATTTAAAATTAATCCCATTTAATTTTGACTCTATTCCAACACTTGAATTTATGGGGTTTGTAAAACAGACTTTGCCAGATTTTTTACAAAAAAGTGCAGATAAATTACTTGAAGAGTTTGAACAAAAAATAGATAACTACAAAGTTGATAGGGATTTTTTTGATAAAAATGCCACTTCAAATTTAGCTGTTCATTTACGATTTGGACTAATTTCACCAAGACAAGTTTTTAATAAAATCAAAGAGTTAAAAGCCCGAACCGAAAACAAAGAGTTTTTCATAAGAGAGCTTTTTTGGAGAGAATTTTACAACTATATTTTATTTCATTTTCCAAAAAGTGAAACATCAAATCTAAATGAAATAAAAGTAAACTGGAATGAAAATGAAACAGATTTTCAGAAATGGTGTGAAGGGAAAACTGGTGTGCCAATAATTGATGCTGCCATGAGATATTTCAACCAAACAGGAACAATGCACAATCGTTTAAGAATGATTGTTTCTTCATATTTAACAAAAAATTTGCTTATAGATTGGAAAAAAGGTGAGAGATATTTTGCTTCAAAATTGCTTGATTATGAAGCAAGTTCAAATATTGGTTCTTGGCAATGGGCAGCAAGTACAGGAGCTGACAGTGTTCCATATTTTAGGATTTTTAATCCATATTTACAATCAGCAAAATTTGATAAAGATGCTATTTTTATAAAATCAGTTTTAAAAGAGTTAAAAGATGTGCCAGCAAAACAAATTCATAGTGAAAATGGCGTTCAATCAAATATATTTTTAGATTATCCAAAACAGATTGTAAGTATTGAATTCTCTAGAAAAAGAGCAATTGAAGAGTTTAAAAGAGCAAATAATGAAAAAGATTGATATTGCAATTGTAGGTTCTGGAATTGGTGGAGCAATGATAGCTGCATTAAATAAAAACAAAGATATAGTAGTTTTTGAAAAAGACCATAATCTTGGAGGTTGTGCTTCAACTTTTAAAAGATTTGGGCACTTTTTTAATACAGGAGCAACAACTTTTGTAGGATACGAAGATGGGCATATTATAAAAAATATTTTTGATAAAGTTGGTCTAAAGCCAGATATTTTACAAAGTAAAATTGCTATTAGAAATATTCAAGGAAATAAAAAAGTAGATAGAGTTCAAAACTTTGAAGAGTTTTTGAGCCAATTAGATAGTGTTTATTATCACAAAAATAATAGAGCTTTTTGGACAAAAATAAAAGAGATTGATGAAAAATTTTGGAAACTAAAACATATATATTTCGCAAAATATTCACTAAAAGCACTATTTAAAACATCTCTTTTTATAGCTGAACTTTTAAAAGAGTTTAAAACAGATTTATTAATAAGTGCTCAAAAGTTTATAAATGATACTTTGCCAAATATAAGTGATGAATATAAGGCTTTTATAGATTCTCAGCTTTTAATAACACTTCAAACAACATCAAAAAATGCAACACTTTTGTCAATGAGTTTAGGTTTAGCATATCCATTTCACAAGGTATTTTATGTAAATGGTGGAATGGGAAAACTAATTGAAGATTTATTAAAAGATGTAAAAGTAAATAAAAATGAACAAGTAATTTCTATACAAAAAAATGAAAAACAATATCTTTTAAAAACTACAAAAGATGAATATATATGTAATAAAGTAGTTCTAAATTCGACTATTTTTGATAGTTCAAAACTTTTTATAGATGAAGATATAAAATCATATTTTCAAGGATTCAAATTTGGTGATCAAAGTGCTTTTGTTGTGTATGTGAAATTAGATATAAAAAAAGAGTTTTTACACCATTATCAAATAGTTTTAAAACAAAATATTCCAAACTGCATCTCAAACTCTTTTTTTGTCTCTTTTAGTGATGTAAATGATGAGAAAATGTCAAAAAATGGCCTAAGTCTCACAATCTCAACTCACTCAAAAGCAATTTTTTGGGAAGGTTTGACAAAAGATGAATATGAGTTAAAAAAAGAGCAAACAAAAGAGTTTATTATTCAAGAATTTTTGAAATATTTTGATGATATAAAAAAAGAGAATATCACATCAAATTTTGCAGCAACTTCAAAAACTTTTTACTCTTTTATAAATAGAACAAATTGTGGTGGAAAACCAATAAATATAAAATCAGCATTTAGTCTTCCAAGTTGCAACACACCGTTTAAAGGTTTATATAATGTTGGAGATACAGTTTTTGCAGGGCAAGGCTGGCCTGGAATTGCAGTTGGAGTTGATGTTTTAAATAAGGAATTAAATTAAAATAATTTTATTAAGTTTCAAAAAATAATAGTTATTGTAAGATAATAATAATTTAACCTTTATAGAGGATAGAATGAAATACAATTTAAATATTCGTGAAGTTACCTATTCATTGTCAGGAGCTCTTGATTTAGTTGGGATTGATGATACTTTACATGGAAAAAGAGTGGCTTATATGGCAGCTCAACTTGCTAAAGAGTTGGATTTTGACAAAAATGTTATTGATGATTTAATATTTATAGGAATGCTTCATGATTGTGGAGTCTCTTCAACAGATGTACATACTCATTTAGTGACAGAGCTTGATTGGAATAATTCACAAGTTCATTCTATTCGTGGGTTTGAACTTCTAAAAGCAACAAATATTTATAAAAAATATGCATTATATGTTCAATATCATCATACACATTGGAAAGATTTACCAGACAATTTAACATCTTTAGAAAAAGATATATCAAATATTATCTATTTAGTTGATAGAGTAGATGCTCTTAATGCTCAAATGAAAGATGAAGGAATTAAGGCTATTTCAGAAATCCAAACGATTTTAAAAAAATACGTAGGTGATATGTTTTCTTCGAAACTTGTTGACGCATTTCTTTCTTTATCTTCAAAGGATTCATTTTGGTTTTATTTAGAAAATGAAGCGTTAGAGGGGTATTTTTTAGATTGGATAGAAAAAATCGAAGAAGAGAGTTTTGATTTTTGCGATTTAAAAGAAATATCTTTAATGTTTGCAGCAGTTGTTGATGCAAAAAGTGAATTTACATCAGAACATTCAATTGGTGTTAGTTCATTAGCAAGATATTTAGCTGAATTATTTAATTTAAATGAACAATCTTGTGAAATAATAGAACTTGCTGGATTATTACATGACCTTGGAAAATTAAGAGTTGAAGATAGTATTTTAAATAAAACATCTGCATTAAGTGCAGAAGAAAGAATAAAAATGAATCGTCATGGTTTCGACTCTTATGTAATCTTGAGAAGAATAAAAGGCTTTAAAAATATAGCTTATTTAGCTTCTTTACACCATGAAACTTTAGACGCAAAGGGTTATCCTTACAATTTAAAAGAGTCAGAAATACCATTTGAAGCTAGAATAATAGCAATTGCAGATATTTTTCAAGCTTTGATTCAAGATAGACCTTATCGAGAAGGACTTACAATAAATGAATCATTTGATATTTTATATAATATGGCAAAAGAAGGAAAAGTTGATTTACAAATTATGGAAATGCTAAAAAATAATTTGGAAGAATGTTATAAAAAAGCAACTGTAAAATATAGTTTATATAATATTAAATAAGTAGAAGTTATGCAGAAAGTTGAACTAAAAATTGCACCTAAAGATTGGCTTTACATCATAATAATTGGTGCTTTTTTTGGATTTTTTATTTCACTATTTTTTTATTTTTTAAATGCAGATTTACAAAATATTTCTACTATTATTTTTAGTACAATGACGGCTATTTTTATCTCTTTGTTCGCTTCTTTTTTTATAAGTGTTTCAAACAATTTTATACTTCCAAAGGTTAATGAAAAGTTTTGGTATTTAATTAGTTTTATTTTTTCTTTTTGTTCTGGTTTTTTTGGTTTTTCATTTTCATTTTGGATTTTTTTAGGAAGTGATTTTAAAATACTTGAATTAATAACTCCATTTTGGTTTTATATCTCTGTTACGATTGGATTTCTAACCTTTTTAGTTGGTTTGATTTTACATCAATTTATCTCTATGAAATACAAAAATGAGTCTATTAAAAATCAGATTTTAGAGACAAAATTAAAAGCTTTAGAAAATGAGTTAAATCCTCACTTTTTATTTAATGCTTTAAACTCTGTTTCAGAACTAATATATCAAGACCAAAAAAAAGCAGAAAGTGCAGTTATTGAAATATCAAAATTCTTGCGAAATGCAATAAATAAAGAGAGTTTAATAAGCCTTGAAACAGAACTTTCAATGGTAAAAACCTATGTAAATATTGAAAATGTAAGATTTGATGGAAAAATAGTTTTAGATATTGAGAATTTTAATGAATATAAAAATATAAAAATACCAAAATTTTCAATTCAACTTTTGGTAGAAAATGCCATAAAACATGGATATTTGGGTAAAGTCTTAAATATAGATATTAAATTTTCAAAAGATAAAATAATTGTGCAAAATGATGGCAAAATTGATAAGATTGTAAAATTTGGAACTGGTTTATCAAATCTTCAAAAAAGATTGGAACTGCAAAAAGTAGGAAATTTATCATTTGAGATTTTGGATGATAAGATGTTATTTATTATAGAAATAAAAGGATAAAAGTTGAAAGTAATGATTGTTGATGATGAGAGTTTAGCTTTAAGTAGATTAAAAAGATTACTAAATGAAAATGGAATTGAAGATATAACAGCTTTTGATAATCCAATTGAAGCTCTAAAAGAGATAACAAAAACAAAATTTGATGCAGTTTTTTTGGATATTTCTATGCCAAATATTTCTGGACTTGAACTTGCTGATTCAATTATGCAAATAGAGCCAAAAACTTTTATCATATTTCAAACAGCTTATGAAGAGTTTGCTCTTGAAGCCTTTAAAAATGGTGGAATTGGATATTTAGTAAAACCAATTGAATCAAATGATATAAAAAATATCTTAGATAAAATTAGAAGTTTTACGGTTTCCTCAAAAGATGAATCAAAAAAAATCCTTGGAAAAAGAGGTGATAAACTTTACTTAATAGATATAAATGATATTTATTACATAAAAGCTGATTTAGATGAAGTTATCATTAAAATAAAAGAAGCAGATGCTTATGTACGAAGAAAAATAGGGGACTTAGAAACGCTTTTAAGTGGTAGAAATTTCTTTAGAGTTCATAGATCTTATATTGTAAATGTGGATAAAATAAAATCTATGCGAAGTGTTGACCAATCAAAACTTGAAATATCTTTTGATGGAATTGCTGAAATTGTGACAAGTTCAAAAGAGGGTGCTAAAGATTTTAGAGAGTATATTGAGCGAAGAAGTTTATAAACCTACAAAATTAAGCTACTAAAACTATCTATTTTCTTGTAAATTATCCTTGTATAAAAGATTTATACAAGGAGAGAAAAATGCAAACATTTATTAAAAGTTCATATATTAACTGCGATGTAAAATCACTTTTTGATTTTCATATAGACACAAATAATCTTCAAAAAATTACTCCAAATGATACAAAAGTTGAATTACTTACAAAAGATTTTAAACCAATTGTTTCAAAAATATTAAAAATCAAAGCAACAAAATATTTTATTCCAATGAATTGGGAAGTAAAAATAGAAAAAATTGATGAGCCAAATTTATTGGTTGATTTGGCTTTAAAATCTCCATTTTCTTTTTGGGAACATAAACATATTTTTATAAAACATGGAAATATGAGTGAGTTAAAAGATATTGTAACTTTTAAAATGCCCTTTGGTTTTATAGGAAAGTTATTGGAATTTTTTGTAATAAAAGATTTACAAAAGATGTTTGATTTTAGACACAAAATCACAAAAGAGATTTTAGAAAAGGAAAAAATTTGAAAAGAGCAGTTGTTTTAATGAATATGGGTGGACCAAATAATTTAGATGAAGTAAAAGTATTTTTAAGAAATATGTTTAATGATAAATATATTATTGGAGCTCCTCAACCAATAAGAGCAATGATTGGGCAAATAATTATTTCAAAAAGATTAAAAGAATCAAAAGAAAATTATCTAAAATTGGGTGGAATGTCACCAATAGTTGGTCATACTAAAAGATTGGTGAGAAGATTAAATAAAGAGCTTGATGCAGATGTTTTTTATGAAATGAGATACACTCCACCATTTGCAAAAGATATTATGCCAAAACTAAAAAACTACGATGAAATATACGCAATTCCAATGTATCCACACTATTCAAGTACAACTACAAAATCATCAATTGAAGAGTTTGTAAAAGTCGCAAAAAAATATAATCTTGATAAAAAAATTAAAACAATTGATAGTTATTATGACAATAAATTTTATAATAAAGCAATAGTTGAAAGAATAAAAGAGGCTTTAAAAGGTGATAAGTCAGAAGATTTCGAGCTTATTTTTTCTGCTCATGGCTTAACACAAAAAATCATAGATAAAGGTGATTTATACCAAAAACATATTTTAGCAAATGTTGAATATGCAAAAAAAGAGCTAGAAGAGCAAAATATAAGTTTCAAAAAAATTCATGTGGCATATCAATCAAGATTAGGACCAATGGAGTGGTTGCGACCATATTTGGAAGATAAATTAAAAGAGATAAAAGAGAAAGTTATAATCTATCCAATCTCATTTACAGTTGATAATTCTGAAACCGAATATGAACTTGATATGGAATATGCAGAAGTTGCTGAGCATTTAGGAATTAAAGATTATAGAGTAGCAAAGACACCAAATCATCATAGGTATTTTATATCTGCGATAAAAGAGATTTTTGAAGAGATGAAGTAGCTTAAGAGAAGTTATTAACTTCTCTTATTTTTTTCCAAAACTTCTATTTGTATCTCTTTTAGTAGTTTTTTTCTTTTTAGCGGGTTTTTTTTCAGGGGCATTTGTTTTTGCAAAACCTGTTTTTTTAGCTATTTTTCCAGCTTCAGCTTTTTTTACACTTAACTGTTTTGGTCTTGCTTTAAATAGTCTTGGTTTTTTTTCAGTTGCTTCAAAACCTTCAACTTCTGTTCTTGGAATATTGATAATTAACTCTTTTTCAATATCAATCATCATTTTATAATCTTTAACACTTAAAAGCGTTAAAGCAATTCCTGGATTTCCAGCTCGTCCCGTTCTTCCAATTCTGTGCGTATAATCAGTTACTGTTTCAGGTAAAGAGTAGTTTACAACTATTGGTAAGAGTTCAATATCAATTCCACGAGCTGCAATATCAGTTGCAACTAAAACTCTAATCTCTCCAGATTTGAATTTTCTCATAACTTTTGCTCGAGCTGTTTGTCTAACATCTCCATGAATACAACCAGCTGGAAGACCGTCTAATTCTAAATGTTCTACCAAAGTATCAGCTTCAATTTTCATATTTACAAAAACTAAAACTTGAGAATAGTTTCTTGAACCAATGATATAAGATAATGCTGCTGCTTTATTTGCCTCATCAACTAAAACAATTTGTTGGTCGATGATTTTTACAGCTGATCTTTGTTGAGCTACTTCAATTACAACTGGATCTGTTAAAAACTCTTTTGCAAGTTTTTTAACATTTTGAGTCATAGTAGCACTAAACATCATAATTTGTCTTTTTGGTCCAACACTTGGAAGAATTTTTTCAATATCTTCTAAAAATCCCATATCAAGCATAGTATCAACTTCGTCAATTACAACAGTAGTAACACTTGATAAATCAACAGTTCCATTTTTTAAATGTTCCATTAATCTTCCAGATGTTGCCACTAAAATATCAATACCTTTTGCTATTTTTTTCTCTTGGTCTTTTGTTGAAACTCCACCAACCATAGCTAGTGATTCTACTTCCATATATTTTGAGAAGTCATCAACTGCTTTTGATATTTGCGTTGCTAATTCTCTTGTTGGAACTAAAATTAAAGCTCTAAGAATTGGTTTATTTGCTTGTTTATTCGCTAATAGTTCTGTTAATATTGGTAATAAAAAAGCAGCAGTTTTACCTGTTCCACTTTGGGCAGCTGCTAGAATATCTCTTTTTTTTAAAGCAATTGGAATAGCTTTTTTTTGTATTTCCGTAGCTTCTTTATAATCTAAATCTTTTAGTGCACTTATGATTTTTTCATCTAAGTTCATTGATGTAAAAGTTTTAATAATGTTTCCTTTTAATCTTAATTTTTATTGATTATATCTAAAAGTAGATTAGAATGTTGTATTAATTACTTTTCGACTCATAAATTGGGACTTTTTAATCTATTTTTAGTTTTTTTTTAGCTATTATAAAATCCTTATTAAATAAATATTTGGATAGATAAAAAATGACTGTTAAAATTACTTTACCCCATGATAACTCTTATGAAATTTTTATAGATGAATTAAACGAACTATATTTTGATAGAAAAGTTGTGATTATTACAAATCCAACTGTTAGTGGATTTCATTTGGAGTATTTAAAAACAAAAATAAAAGCTAAAGAACTAAGTGTTTGCACAATTCCTGATGGTGAAGAGTACAAACATATGCAAACAATTGAAGATATGTTAGCTCACTGTTTTACCCATAGACTTGATAGAAAATCTCTACTTATTGCTTTTGGTGGTGGTGTTATTGGAGATATGACTGGATTTGCAGCTTCAATTTATCAAAGAGGTATTGATTTTGTACAAATTCCTACAACTTTACTTTCTCAAGTTGATGCAAGTGTTGGTGGAAAAACAGGAATAAATAATAAATTTGGTAAAAATTTAGTTGGTGCATTTCATCAACCAATTGCTGTTTATATTGACCCAAATTTCTTAAAAACATTGCCAAAAAGAGAGTTTGGAGCAGGAGTTGCTGAAATTGTAAAAATGGCAGTAACTTTCAACAAAGATTTTTTTGAGTGGTTAGAACAAAATGATTTAAATGATGATGAAAATATAAGAGTTGCAATCGCTAAATCTGTTCAAACAAAAGCAGATGTAGTTTCTCAAGATGAAAAAGAGTTAGGAATAAGAGCAGCGCTAAATTATGGACATACTTTTGGTCATGTAATTGAAAACGAAACAAATTATGACACATATTTACATGGTGAAGCTGTGGGAATTGGTATGTGTATGGCAAATGCACTAGCAGTAAAAATAGGTCTTATGAGCAAAGATGAAGAGTTAAGAGTAAAAAATTTATTAGAAAAATATGAAATTCCAACAACTTATAAAATCAAAGATGTGGAAGATTTTTATGAGCATTTTTTCTTAGATAAAAAGTCATTGGATAATAAAATTAAATTTATTCTTCCAGTTGGTCTTGGTGATTGTAAAATCACTAATGAAGTTACAAAAGATGATGTTATAGAAATATTAAAAGGCTTTTAAATTGATTAAAAAATTAGCATTTATATTATGTATTAGTTGCTTTTTATGGGCGGAAAATGCTCCAGATACGACTGTTGCAACAGTTGATAAAAAAGATAAAGCAGAAGTAAAAAAGATTGAACAAAATATTATAACTGAAAAATATGAAGAGGCTCAAAAAGAGTTAGAATTAAAGAAAAAACAAGAACTTCAAGATTTAAAAAGTAAAGAACAAAATATGCAAGATATTGCAGAAATAAATATTTTGCTTGAACGTATTGCTAAGATTGAAGTTGAATTAAAAGATAACATTTTATTAAAAAGATATTCAAACTATAGCTCATATAGTAAAATTTCTAATGAATTGGCTGATTTAAAAGAGAATTTAAAAAGAAAAGCTAATGCTTCTGATGAATTAACTTATCAATTACATAATAAAATCAGAGTTAAGGAAAATGAATTAGAATTAATTGATGAATATAAAGGTTCACCAATTGGTGGACTTATTAATCCTCCTGAGATTGAAAAATATGAAAATATTACAAATCCTTTTGGGATAATAAATGCTTTATCTCATATAAAAAAATTAGAGACAAATAAAAAAACTTTTAAAACATTAGATTCTGATATTGATTATGTTACTACAAAACTTGATGAAGAGTTGCGTTTATATTTAGAGTTATTTAATTTAGACCAAAAACCTGAATACAAAGAAAAAATCACTTTTTTAGATAAAGAGAAAAAAGATTTTGCAATGGTTTTGGAAATTGTTACAACAACAGAAGATGTTTATACTAGAAAAATCGAGCAAGTAATTCTAGAGATTAAAAACCAAATATCTCAACAAGTTCAAAAAATGGTTGTTATTTTTGTAATAATTGTTATTTTATCGCTTATTGCATTTTTAGTAAAACTTGCTTTAAAAAGATATTTTTCTCAAAATGAAAACTACTATATGGTAAATAAAATAATCAATTTTACATTGGTATTTTTGATTTTAATGGTTATCTTATTTTCATATATTGATAATGTTTCATATCTTGTAACAATTCTAGGATTTGCATCAGCGGGGATTGCAATTGCCTTAAAAGATTGGTTTATGTCAATTTTTGGTTGGATGGTTATTGTGACATCTGGATCTATTCAAGTGGGAGATAGAATTAAAGTTAGCAAAGGAAGTGTTGAAACTGTTGGGGATGTTTTAGATATTTCATTATTTAAAATTACAATTAGAGAAGATATTACACTTACATCATATACAACAAATAGAAGAACAGGAAGAATCTTTTTTATTCCGAATAACTACATTTTTTCTGAGTTAATTGCAAACTATACGCACTCAGGTTTAAGAACAGTTTGGGATGGAATTGATATTACAATTACATATGATTCAAATTATAAAAAAGCCCAAAAAATATCTAGAGAAATTTTGAAACACTATTCAAAAGGTTATACAGATATGACAAGAAAACAGTTGTCAAAAATGAGAAATAAATATCAACTAAGAGCAACAGGAGTTGAACCTAGAGTTTATACTTTTGTTGAGCCTCATGGTATTGTAATTTCATCTTGGTATTTGACAAACTCTTATGCTGCACTTGTATTAAGAAGTACAATAAGTCCAGAAATTCTTGATGCTTTTATGAAAGAAGATGATATTCATATTGCATATCCTACTTCACAAATTAATATTAATAGAACAGATAATGCCTATGGGCCAGCAATGAAAAGTAAAAAAGTTCCAAAAGATTTGGAAGATGAAATTATACAAAGATAAATTAGGAAATAAATATTAATGAATTTTTCACAAAACAAACCAAAAGTTTATTTTAAAACTTTTGGTTGTAGAACAAATGTATTTGATACTCAAGTAATGATGAGTAATTTAAAAGATTTTGAAGTAACACAAAATGAAAAAGATGCTGATGTAGTTGTTATAAACTCATGTACAGTTACAAATAGTGCTGATAGTACAGCACGTGGTTATATAAGTGGTTTAAAAAAACTTCCAAAAGATCCAAGAGTTGTATTTACAGGCTGTGGAGTTTGGACTAAGGGTGAAGCACTTTTCAAAGAAGATAAAGTTGATTCACTTTTTGGGCATTCTGAAAAAGAGAAAATAAATGAGCTTTTATTAAATGAAAGTAGATTTTTCCACGCTGGTGATTTAACACATATTGATGAAACAATTGTTGAAGAGTTTATTGGAAAAAGTAGGGCATTTATAAAAATTCAAGAGGGATGCGATTTTAGATGTTCATATTGTATTATCCCTTATGTAAGAGGTGATGCAAGAAGTTATAGCGAAGATAAAATCTTAGAACAAGTTACTACACTTGCTGCTAATGGTTTTGGAGAGTTTATTTTAACTGGAACAAATGTGGGAAGTTATGGGAAAAAACAGCATACAAGTCTTGCAAAACTTCTTAAAAAAATGTCTTTAATCAAAGGTGTGAGAAGAATAAGAATGGGAAGTATTGAACCTATTCAAATTGATGATGAATTCAAAGAGCTAATAAATGAACCATTTATGGCAAAACATCTTCATATCGCACTTCAACATACTTCAAAAGAGATGTTACAAATAATGAATAGAAGAAATAAAGTTCTATCAGATTTAGAACTTTTTGAGTTTTTAAGTTCAAATGGTTATGCTTTAGGAACAGATTTTATTGTTGGACATCCAGGTGAAACTGAGCAGTTATGGCGTGAAGCTATGGAAAATCTTCATAAATTTCCATTAACACATATTCATGCATTTACCTACTCAAAAAGAGATGGAACGCCAAGTGCTACAATGAAACCTCAAATAAAAGGTGACATTGCGAAAATTAGATACAATGAATTAACAAAAATCATTGAGCAAAAAAATTATGATTTTAGAAAAGCAAATAACAAAACATTAGAAGTTTTAATTGAACAAGAAAAAAATGGAAAATATATAGGTTTTGATCAATTTTTCAATCAAATTGAGATAGATTCTCCAGTTGATTTAGTTGGAGATTGGGTTTTTATAGATGATTATGAAGTAAAGGCTGATAAAAATGTCGCAAGATTCAAATAATAAAAATTTAGAGAAAAATTTTAAATTAATGGCCATGTCAGCAGTTATTTTGCTGATTCTATTTTTATATACTATTTATAAAAGTAGTGCTCATATTGCAGGGAATTCTTATTATATAGGAATTGGATTTTTATTTATTTTACTTTTTTTAGCTTTGTATTTAAAAGTAAAACAAGAAAAAGTTAGAGCTTTTTTTAATAAAAATAAAAAAAATAGTAAAGAAACAAGTGCTTTTGATAATGAACTTACAAAATCAAAGGCAATAAATTCAAATGAGGATTTAAACTCAAATATTCAAGCAGTTACTTCAAATATTACTTTTAAAGATATTGCAGGAATAAATGAGATAAAAGAGGAACTTGAAGAGGTTGTTGATTTTTTAAATAATCCAAAAAAATATCTTGAGCAAGGTGTAAAACTTCCTAAAGGTGTATTATTAGTTGGACCTCCAGGTGTTGGAAAAACTTTAATTGCAAGGGCAGTTGCTGGTGAAGCAGATGTTCCATTTTTTTATCAAAGTGGTGCAAGTTTTGTTCAAATATATGTGGGAATGGGTGCTAAAAGAGTGCGTGAACTTTTTGCAAAAGCAAAACAAAGTGCGCCCGCAATCATTTTTATAGATGAGATTGATGCTGTTGGAAAAGCAAGAAGTGGAAAATCAAATGATGAAAGAGAATCAACTTTAAATGAACTTCTAACGCAAATGGATGGATTTGATGGAGATAGTGGCGTTATTGTAATTGCAGCAACTAATAAAATAGAAGTTTTAGATGATGCACTATTACGTGCAGGAAGATTTGATAGACGAGTTCATGTAGGACTTCCAAATATAAATGACAGAAAAAAGATTTTAGAGTTATATTTAAGTGGTAAAAATCATGAAATAAATATTGAAAGATTAGTAAATGAAACAGCTGGATTTAGTTCAGCAACACTTGCAACACTTATAAATGAAGCTTTATTAAATATGATTAAAAATAATAAAAGAATATTAAATAATGATGATATTTTAATTGCAAAAAACAAACTAGAATTTGGAAAAAAACAACTAAAAATTTTAGACAATAGACAAAAAGAGATTTTATCTATTTATCAAGCTAGCAAAGCATTTATTTCAAAAACAAAAGTTGCTTTATTTGATGAAAGTGTTCAAAAGCTTAACTCAACATATCCATCTTATGCTGAATTATGTGAAAATATTAGAAGAGATTTAGCTGGATTTATTGGTGTGGAAGTTATAGAAAAAGAGAAATATGCAATAAATCATGAAGATTTAGAATCAGCTTCAAAAACAGCACATGACATTGTAAATAAATATAAAATGGCAAATTCTGTTGAAGAGTTATTAACAGATATTAAAAATGATTTAAGAAGTGAATTATCACAAAATTCTCAAGAGATAAATAGATTAAAAAATATTATGATTAAAAATGAAGTGATTACAAAAGATGACATTTAAGAGATATTTTTCTGGTTTTTGTTTTAAAAATGAATCGGAACTTTTTGATGAATATCTTATAAGTAATGATTTTACAATTTCTGGTTTCTCTTATGGAGCTATAAAAGCCTTTGAAGAGGCTTTTTCTACAAAAAAAAGAGTTGATAAACTTCAACTCTTTTCTCCTGCTTTTTTCCAAATTTTTGATGATAAATTTAAAAGAATGCAACTTATGTATTTTAAAAAAGATGCAAATGCTTATTGTCAAAATTTCTTAGCAAATGTAATTTATCCTTTACAAACTGATATTTCAAAATATTTTGAATTAGGAACAATAGAGCAATTAGAAGAACTTTTAAATTATAAATGGAGTGAAGAAAAACTTCAAAGTTTAGTAGATAGAGGCACAAAAATTGAAGTATATTTAGGTGGAGTTGATAAGATAATTGATGCTTCAAAAGCAAAAGATTTTTTTAAAAATTATGCTACAGTTTATTATATAAAAGAGAAGGGACATTTATTATGAGTGAAAAAATAGCAAAAATAGGAATCATAACCGCAAGTGATAGAGCAAGCCGTGGAATATACGAAGATTTATCAGGACAAGCAATTATTGATACAATAAATAGCTATTTAACAACTCCATGGGAACCAGTTTATAGATGTATTGAAGATGATAGAGTTACTATTGAAAATACTTTAAAAGATTTAGTTGATAATGAAAAGTGTTGTTTAGTTGTAACAACTGGTGGAACAGGCCCAGCACTTAGAGATGTTACACCAGAAGCCACAGAATCTGTATGCGATAGAATGATGCCAGGTTTTGGTGAGTTAATGAGAGCTGAATCTTTAAAATTTGTACCAACAGCAATTCTGTCACGTCAAACAGCAGGATTAAGAGGTTCTTCTCTTATTGTAAATCTTCCTGGAAAACCAAAATCAATAAAAGAGTGTTTGGATGCTGTTTTCCCAGCAATTCCATATTGTATTGATTTAATGGAAGGCCCTTTCTTAGAATGTAATGAAGAGGTTATAAAAGCATTTAGACCAAAAAAATAATATATAAAGGCTAATTTTGAAAAATATGATTATTTCATTATTTGTATCTGTTGTTTTCTTTTTTGTTGCAACTACTATTTTTAGTATGCAGCATTCAGTATTAATTGCTTTAATAGCATTATTCGTAATATTATGGACAAATGAATCTTTGCCTATTGGTGTTGTTTCATTATTACCTATAATTTTATTTCCTGCATTTGGTATTTTAGACATAAAAACTACAACGGCAAATTATTCTAATATAACAATATTTTTATTTATGGGTGGATTTATGATTGCAATTGCTACTCAAAAAATAAATCTGCATAAGTATATTTCAAATAAGTTATTAACAATTTTCCCAAATACTCCAAGGGGAATGATTTTTTCTTTAGCAATAACATCTGCACTATTGAGTTCAATTTTATCAAATTCAACTACTGCATTATTACTAATACCAATAGCTATATTTTTAACTCACGATTTAAGATTAAAAGCCAGACTTGCTCTTTCAATAGCTTATGGATGTAGTATTGGTGGAATTATAACTCCAATTGGAACTCCACCAAATTTAATTTTATTAGGATTTATGCAACAACATAATCTTGAACCAATCGCTTTCATTCAATGGATGGTTTTAGTTGCACCTTTGGCTTTGCTAATGTTAATAATAATTCCATATATCTTATCTCTTGGTTTATCTGATATAAAACTTGACAAAAAACTTGAAATGACAGAAAAACTGTTACCTAATCAAAAAAGATTACTTTTTATTTTATTAGGATTAGTTGTTACTCTTTTAGTAAATTCAAAAATAGAGCCTTATTATTCTGGTTTAGGTATAAATGAAACGGCGATATTATTAAGTTTTGGACTTTTAATGTTTGTTCCTAAAATTGGATTTATTGAATGGGAAGATGCAAAAAATATCCCTTATGAAATAATCTTTTTATTTGGTGCAGGTTTTGCAATTGCCTCAGCATTTTCAAAAACGGGACTTGCAAATGTAATCGCAAATTATATGTTATCTTTAACACATTTGCCTGTTATTGTTTTAATATTAATCATCGCTACAATGATAACATTCACAACTGAAATTACTTCAAATACAGCTCTTATTTCAATTGCACTTCCAATTATTTACTCTTTAGGCCAAGTTGCCGATGTAAATATGACTCTAATTTTAATGGTTGCAACAATTTGCGCTTCATACGCCTTTATGCTTCCAATTGCAACTCCACCAAATGCAATAGCCATGAGTAGTGGTGCTGTTAAAGTAAAAGAGATGGCAAAATTTGGATTTTTTATAAATATTTTAGCTATCTTGATGGTAACAATTGTAGCTTTAGTTTATTGGCAATACTTCATCTAACTAAATCAAATTCTAGCTTTTAAAGCTAGAATTTTTCTTCTTTTTAAATAAAAATACAAGTTGTGACACCATATGTGACACCTTTTTGTTATACTTTTTTGATTATGAAAAAGGAATAACAAAATGAGATTACCAGATTTAATAGGTCTGTATTTAAATAGTTATTTAATAGAACCTATAGGAAAACTTTTAAATATATCAGAAAGCATAATAATTTTTATTTTGATTGCAATAAGTGTAGTTATTTTGGGATATGTTAGTAAATTGTATATAAATACATTTAATAGAGGTCTTTATATGAAAGAGACTATTCAAAAGTTTGGAAATAAACAAGATTTAAAAGAAGATACAAGTTTTGCAGAAAAAACAATATCATGGATAGAAGATGGTTATGGTGTTGAACTTTGTAATAAAATGGCTATAACAATAATAATTGTTGGAATTTTATGGGAAATTATAGAAAATTTATTTGTTTAAAGCAATTTCTTATTTCCTTATTCCCACTCGAATAAAATAAGAGAAATAAAAATGGCTAGGAATAGATATAGCTTTGATTTGTATATGCATTCCCAAGCTGGAGCTTGGGAACGAAGAAAAGTTATGAAATTTATAAGGAAGATTTGATATGAAGAATAGATTTAGAGAGCTTGAATAATGGGAGTAGCATATTTAATAGCTTTAATTATATATGTTTTAATAGCTTTAATTATATATGTTTTAATAGCTTTAGCTATATATAAAATTTTTAAAAAGATAACTGATAATAAAATTATTCTTAAGTTAGTAATAGCATTTTTTGTATTACTTCCTACTTATGACATTATTATTGGAAATGCTCTGAAATTTTATTATTGTAAGTTTACTGATATGGAAAAAATAAATAAAAAGATAGAAAGACCAGAAGTTGTATTTTATCAAGAAGAACCTTTTTCTAAATATGAATATGCTTTTTCTAGTGCCAATTCATTTCTTAACTATGTTCAAGCAATTCAACTCGAAACAAAAAATGGTATTCATGAGTTTAAAGCTAAACAACATACGAAACCAATGGATTTAAAAAATGTTATTGAAGTCCCTATTACAAATGAGGCAAGGTACATCTATAAACGATATTATGAAAATATTCCTTCTTTCATTAATAAATTTATCAAAATAAGTAAATATGAAATAATTGATACTCAAACGAATGAAATAATTTCTTGGAGTAAGGGAATAGGCGTACAGAAATACAATATTGAACTGCCAAATATGAGTTATGCTTTTAAAAAAGGTGGGTGTAGTGGAACTATAGGATATGCATTATTACAAAAAACAATAAAAGGAGAAGAAGATGCAAAATGAACAATTTATAGAGGATATGGGATTATTGGCGGAGTTCCTCGTTCCCAACGTACACGTTGGGAATGAATAATATTGTAACAATAGTTGCTTTAGTTTATTGATAATACTTTATTTAACTATCTTCATAAAAATATTATAGCCTTTTGGCTATAATCCCACCATGCAAAATATACTAAAAAAACTAGACTTAATTGATTATATAGAGAGTTTCTCAAAGCTTATGGCAAGGGAAAAATCTATTATTTTAGAAGGTGATATAAACCTTCATTTTAAACTTATAAATGAGTTGTCAAAATTTGACATAAAAGCACCAAATAAAATTGAAAATCTTGATACACCTTTGATGCATATCCAAAAACAGGGTGTTTTAAAAATTGATGATATTTTTGAATTTATCAAAATGATAAATTATTTTAGATACTTAAAAAGATTTAATTTTGATGGAAAACTTTCCGAATGGCTTGATAAAATAGTTATTCCAAATGATATTATAAAAATTTCAGACTACTTTGATGAAAAAGCAAATTTAAAAGATGGAATAAACGAAGATTTTGACAATATCAAATATGCAATTTCTAAAAATAAAGAGATGATAAAACAAAGTCTTTACAAGATTATAAACTCTACGAAAATAAGAACATATTTAGTTGATTCTCAAGTTCATTATATAAATGGCGAAGAGTCTTTATTGGTTCGTGGCGGATTTAATCATGTGTTAAATGGTTCTGTAATTGATCGTTCTAACTCTGGATTTTTTTATGTGATTCCTCACAGTATTTCTGAATTAAAACAAAAACAGAGTGATTTGAGAAATAAACAAGAAGAAATTTTATTTAAAATCTGTAAAGAGATTTCATCTTTATTTGAAAAAAATCTTCTATTTTTAAAGTTTTTAAATAAAGAGTTTGATAGGTTTGATCACTATCAAGCAAGACTGTTTTTTGCAAAAATAGGGGATAAAAATTTTATTCTTCCATCTAAAAATGATGTTAATAAACTTGTTGATTTTTGCCATCCAGCCTTACACAATGCAAAACCAATCTCAATTGATTTTACAAAATCAGTTGTAATGATAACAGGAGTAAATGCAGGGGGAAAAACAATGATGTTAAAATCAATTTTATCAGCTGTTTTTCTTTCAAAATATTTACTTCCATATAAAGCTCATCACGATACGGTTGTTAGTAATTTCAAATCAATAAATGCAGTTTTAGATGATCCTCAAAGTGTAAAAAATGATATTTCAACCTTTGCAGGTCGTATGGTTGAGTTCTCAAAACTTTTTGCTTCAAAAAATGCAATTGTTGGAGTTGATGAAATTGAACTTGGAACTGATTCAGATGAAGCTGCAAGTTTATTTAAAGTAATAATCGAAGATTTAATCCAAAGAGATATAAAAGTAATTATCACAACTCACCATAAAAGATTAGCTGCACTTATGGCTGCAAATGATAATGTTGAATTAATAGCTGCACTTTATGATGAAGAAAATCAAAGACCAACTTATGAGTTCTTGCAAGGTACTATTGGTAGGTCTTATGCCTTCGAAACAGCTACAAGATATGGAATTCCTCTAAGTGTTGTAAAAAGAGCTAGAGAGGTTTATGGAGATGATAAAGATAAGTTAAATGAGTTAATTGAAAGAAGTAGTTCTTTAGAGAGAGAATATAAACAAAAAATTGCAAAACTTGATGAAGAGATAGCAAATATGCAAAGAATTACTTCTAATCTAAAAGACCAAAAAGAAAAACTTGATGAGCACATTTATTCTGAGAAATCAAAACTTCATAAAGAGTATAGTAATGCCAGAGATGAAGCAAAAAAAGCTATAAAAGCTAAACTTGTACAAGAATCACACCAACATCTAAATATTGCCCACAAAATTGCAACTGAAATCAAAACTGAAAAAGTTCAAGAAGTTGTTGAGTTTAAAGCAGGGGATAGAGTTAAATATAGAAATACAAAAGGAACTATTGTTTCAATTAAAGGTGCAAAAGCCTTTATTGAAAATGATATGGGAATGAAAGTTCAAGTTCTTCTTGTAGATTTAAGTAGAAGTGGAAATCCACCTCCAAAAATTCCTGCAAAAAAAGCGACAGTAACTATTGAAAAACCTGAAACTGGAAATATAAAATTAGATTTACATGGACAAAGAGCCGATGAAGCCCTTGAAAATCTTGACAAGTTTCTATCTGATGCCTTATTAGCAGGTTTTGAAGAAGTTTTAGTTTATCATGGAATTGGAACGGGAAAACTTGCCTTCGCAGTTAAAGAGTACTTGAAAAAACATCCAAAAGTTAGAGGTTTTGAAGATGCACATCCAAGTAGTGGTGGTTTTGGAGCTAAAGTTGTTAAACTTTAGCACTAAATTATTTTAATGATTTAATAAACTCTTCCATTGTTTTATTTGCAGCATCATTTGGTGCTTCTAAAAAATTTACAACAAAAGAATCTTCTGTTTCACAAACACCAATACTTCTAGGACGAACTGCCATTACTTCAGGTGTTGGTAATTCTTTACCAAAACAAAATACTATGTTTTTAGCAGCTTTAATATTTGGATTTATTACGCTATATTCTAAACTAGAAGTATGTTTATATTGATCAAAAATTGCTATAAATGCAATGACAGGATGAGCATCAATTTTAACCTGTAGTGCTGTGATTATTTCATCAACACTTTTATATTTTAATTCATCTTTTTTGTATTCTATTTCAAATATAGGATATTTTTCTTTAAATATTATTTGTTTCATTATTTTCCTTTTTTATAAATTGATATAAATGAATTAAGGACACAATCCATTCTCTCTTCCAAATCATTGGCATCAAGATTCATATAATCTGTTTGTATTTTGTAAACTAATTTATTATTATATTTGAATTCAAACATTAAATAACCAGCATATCTTTTGGCTTCACTGTTTTTTTTACCACTATCTTCTTTATCATTTTCATAGATATAATAATCAAGTAGGAGTTTTTTATCATCTTTATTATTGATTAGGTTTTTATTGATAAATTTATCAATAACTCTTTTTAGTTTTTCATCACTTTGTTCTTTAGTTAAAATATCTATTAAATGACTTTTCATATATTTTGAATATTTAATATCAGAGTTTATTTCATAGTTATTTGATTCAAAAGAATCTATAGCATCTTTGATTGAATTTTCTACAAATATTTTTTCAAATGTAGTAGTTTTTGTTTGGCATTCTAATCTTTTTACTTTTGAACTTTTTGTAGCTTCCTTAAATATCGCATAAAAAATTACACTCAATAAAATTATTACAACAAGAGGTAATATTTTATTCATCTATCATCCTTTATTCGATTTTTAGGATATTATCAAATAAAGAATAATAAGTCAAGATTATTTATAAATCATAAGTAAATATAATAATAATCTATTTTTTTGAGATATTTAGTTTTATTGCAGAACTATTATTTTCAATTTTATTTGTCATAACTATTTGTTTTGGATTAATACCTTTTTCTTTTACTAGATAGTTAGAAATATTTGTTATTCTATTTTTTGCAATTTTTTCTAAATTTGGTACTTTTATTTTTTCTTTTAGAATTAAAGCTTCAATTTGTTCTGGTTTTAGATTTCTATCATCATCTTTTCTTGCTAGATAGTTTTGTTTTTGTTGAGCATAACCCTCTGTATTCATATCATAAGAAGCCGTTAATTCAATAGCTATTTCACTTCTTGCTTTTAAAATTTGAGAGATTTTGTCTAAAGTCTCTTTTTGTATAGGTCCAACTTCATCTTCTAATAAACCATATTTAACACTACTAATCTCATCTTCACTAAAATTAAATATTGCTCCAAGAAGTGAAAATGGTGCAGTTACAGCTTTTGTTATTAGATTTGTAAATGCTCTCCATAAAATTGAACCAATGGCAAATTGTGGGTCATCTACATTTCCAGAAACTGGAAGATTTATATCAATTACACCTTTTGAATCTTTTAATAAAGATATTGCAATATCTAAAGGTAAAGAGATTGCATCGGGGCTTTCTACTTTTTCTCCAAACTCTAATTGAGTTATAACAATATTGTTTTTTGCTTCAAGATTTGATTTTTCAATGTTATATTTTAAATCTAAATCAAGTTTTCCTGCTTTGATTTCTCTTCCCACAAATTTACCTGAATATGGGGTGAAGTTTTTTATTGCTATATTGCTAAAAATCATATTTATATCTGTTAATAGTTTTATATTATTTGGATGTAAAATCCCTGTTATTTTAGCAACTCCATATTCATCAACAACACCCTTTACTTCAAGATTTGTAGTACTTGATCTTGTGTTTTTAAATTCTGAGATTTTTCCATTTAATTTTGTTACAGTTGTTTTAAATGGAAGTGGTAAATTTTTGTCTTCAAAGCTGAAAATTCCATTTGTGATATTTACAGGTCCAATATTAATTTTTGTTTTAGAAGGAGTTTCTTTTTTGTTTTCAACAACTTTTTGCTCTTTTTGAACAACTTTTTCTTCTTGTTTTATAGGTTTTTCATTCTCTTTTACTGCATCTTTTTTAGCTAAAACAACAGAAATATTTGGTTTATTTAAATTCGTTTTTTCTATTTTAAAACCAGCTTTTGTATTTGAAATCTTTTTAATCTCCAAATCTAAATTCTTAGCTAATATTTTTGTTTTATCACTTGTATTTAGAAATTCAAAATTAGGTTCAAGAAGTTTGATAGAATTTATAGATAAATCATCTTTTTTATTTATCAAGTTATTAACATTTAGTTGAATATCTTTTGCTTGTAATTCAATATTATTTATTTTGTCACTCATATTTATAGATGATTTTAAAAGTTTTATCTCTTTTATTGATATGTTTTCTTTATCAAGTAAAAATGAGTTTACATTTAGATTTATTGAAGTTTGTAGTTTCATTTTTGATTTTATATCATCAAAATCTAAACTAGGAGTTTTTAAATTCAAAGAATTTATATCTAAAATATCATCTTTAAATGACAATTTATCAAGATTTATATTTGCATTTTTAGATATTAGAGATAAATTATTTTTATTATCTACGTAACTTAGATTTGGATTTTCTAAAAGTAAACCACTCAAATCAATATTAGAGCCAATAATTCCTAAATTAGTAAGATTTACATTAAAAGCTTTACTTTGAGAGGTAGAATTATTTACCTTATCATTAAAAACAAAATCACTATTATTTACTTTTATATTTGATAGATTTATAGTCCAAGGTTTTGGCTCTTCTTGTGGTTTTGCTGTTGTAACTTCTACTTTTAACTCTTTGCTTTTTTCCTCTTTTGTTGATGGAGTATTTATAAGATTTGCAAAGTTAATTCCATTTTTATCTAAAACCATATTTGCTTTTAAAGTTTTAAAATCAACATCATCAAGGGCTATATTTTGATTTTGTAAATCAAAAATGAAAGTTTTTATATCAAGTTTCTCAAGATTTACTAAAGGATTTTTATTTTGTTTTAGGTTTAGATTATTTAACTCAAATTTATCTGTACTTAAAGTCAACGCAAGCTCATTTGTAGTGTCGATATTATAATTTAGAATAAGATTTAGATTTGTTTTTTCATCTAAATCAAAATTTAACATATCTTTTTTATATGTAAGAAACTCTTTTAATCTTAAATCTTCAATTGAAACTTTTCCATAGGCTTTAAATGGTTGTAGTTTAAATGCTCCACCAATAGAAACATTTGTATATTCATTTAACTTTAGAGTCAAATCATTTGAAGTTAGGCTATTTTTGTAAGTTCCCAAATCATACAAAGTGTAATTTATATTTTTTAAACTTAAAGAGTAAGGAATTTCACCTTCTTTTGAATATTGTACATTTGCATTATCTAATGTGAGTTTTGAAACTAAAAAATCAATTATTGAAGAACTTTCTTCTTCTTTTGGTTTAGTTTCTTCATTTGAAGAAGGTTTTACAAGATTAGCTAGATTTAAATTTCCATCTTTATCTTGAATCACATTTACAAAAGCATCTGTTAAAGTAACTTCTTTAAATCTAATATTTTGTTGTTTAATCGATCTTAAAAATGAGAAATCAACTAAAAACTCTTTAAATGAAACAGTTGTGACATTATTTGAATCAAATATTTTAAAATCATGAATTACCATTTTAAAAGTAAGAGGATTAAACTCTATTTTACCAATATCAGTTTTTTGTGTGAGATTTTCATCTAGATTTTTTATTAATTGGTCTTTTAAAACAATAGGAAGAACTTTAAATCCAACAGCTATATAAACAATAATTAATAAAACCAAGCCATAAAGTATTTTCTTTAGTTTAGTCATTGAAAACCCCTTTATATAATTAAATAATAAAATTTAAAATTTTTTAAATAAGTTTTATTATAACAAAATAAAGTTAAGTTAGCTAAAATTGCCCCTAATTAAAAGGATATATAAATGACTATTATAGAATTATTTCAAAAATTATTAAGATTCAAATCATTAACTCCAAATGATGATGGAGCATTCGATTTTATAGAAGAGTATTTAGGTGACACTTGGACTTGTATAAAAGTAGATATGGAAGGTGTAAAAAATAGATTTTATTATAAAAAATTCAATGAAAACCCACAACATCTTTGTTTTGCTGGACACATTGATGTAGTTCCAGTTGGTGAGGGATGGCCAATTGACCCATTTGCAGCAGATGTAGTTAATGGAGTAATAAGTGCTAGAGGTGCTCAAGATATGAAAAGCGGTGATGCTGCTTTTTTATATGCTTGTAAACACGCAGTTAATTTTGATGGAACATTATCAATTTTAATGACAAGCGATGAAGAGGGTGAGGGAACTTACGGAACTATTAAAATGCTTGAACATTTAAAAGAGATTAATATGATTCCAAACTACGCAGTTGTAGCAGAACCAACTTGTGAAGAGGTATTTGGAGATGCCATAAAAGTAGGGCGACGTGGAAGTATAAATGGATACTTAACAATCCAAGGAAAACAAGGACACGCTGCATATCCAGAAAAAGGAATAAATCCAGTTCACCAAATAGCTCCAATCTTAGAAAAAATTGCTGGCTTTGACCTAGACAATGGAGATGAATATTTCGCTCCAAGTAAATTGGTAATCACAGATATAAGAGCAGGAATGCAAGTAACAAATGTAACACCAAATAAACTTGATTTGATGTTTAATGTGCGAAACTCAACAAATACAAAAAAAGAAGATGTTGAAGCTTACATAGAAAAAGTTTTTGGACACTTAAACTACAGTTTAAGAACAACACAAGGTTCATATCCATTTGTAACAAACAAAGAATCAAAAGTTGTACGTGCAATGGAAACGTCAATAAAAGAAGTTTTAGGAGTGACAACAAAACACAGCACAGCTGGTGGAACAAGTGATGCTAGATATTTCGGAGCATTTGGAATCGAAGCTATCGAGTTTGGAGTTATAAATGATACTATTCATAGTATCGGAGAGAGAACTACTGTTAAAGAGGTTGAGGGATTGACGAAGGTGTTTGAGGATTTGATAGCTAAGTTTTAAAAAAGGATTAAAAAATGGAAGATAACTTAACAAGATGTAGACAAAGATTTGCTAACTATGAAAAATCTTTAGGGCATTTAAAAACTACTGTTGAAAAAGAAGATTTAAATGACATAGAAAAAGCAGGGCTTATACAGTTTTTTGAAGTTACATTTGAACTATCTTGGAAAGTAATGAAAGATTTTTTAACTGCTGAGGGATATGAAGTAAAAAGTCCAAGAGATAGTATAAAAACAGCTTTTGAATATGGATTAATAGAAAATGGAACTTTATGGCTAGAAGCTCTTGAAAAAAGAAATCTTGCATCTCACACTTATGATGATAATATTCTTGAAGAACTTGAAGAGTTAATTATCCATACTTATTATCCACTTTTTAATGATTTAAAAGAAATTTTAAAGAAAAAATTATGATAGGACTTTCACCAAAAGAACTGGAAATCTTAAAAAATGTATTCAAAAAGTTTGATGATATAAAAGAAGTAATACTTTTTGGTTCACGAGCTTTGGGTACTCACAAAATTGCTTCTGATATTGACCTTGCCATAAAAGGCAAAGTTGATATAAATACCCTTTCAAAACTAAAATACACCCTTGAAGAAGATACAAATTTGCCTTATTTTTTTGATGTGGTGATTTATGATAACCTTGATAATTTGGAGCTGAAGAAGCATATTGATGAGTTTGGGGAAAGAATCTGGATTAGAATAGTTAATTGATATTTATTTAAAATATTACAATTTACAATGATATTTTTCTTTTATCTTTTTTATTGATATAATCTAAAAAATTTATAATTGAAGAATTTAATGCAAGAAAAAGAAAAATCTAATTTAATTAATAATCGTTTGGGTGGTTCAATTGCTATAAGAGGCTTTGAGTTTCAATTTTTATATTCATGTTATTCTATTCTAAGGGAATTAACTGAAGAAGATTTAACTAAAAAAATTGGTTTAGAAAGATTAGAAGATTTAGATATTATTCATAAAAATGAGTATATTCAGTTAAAAACTTCACTAAATGATTTAGATGCTAGTTTCTTTATAAAAACTAATATATTAAAAAACTTTTTAGACTTATATCAATATGATAAAAGTGCAAACTTCAAATTAGTCCATAATTCAAATATTTCTGATGGAAACTTAAAAAAACTACAAAATAAAAGTATTGATAATAAAACTTTAGAACATTGGACTAAAAAGATAAATGAATTAGATAGAAGTATAAATATTGATATAAAAGATTTTTTAAGTAGGATATCTTTTGAAAAAACTACAGAAAAAGAGTTATATATTAAATCTAAAAAGTTGATTCTTGAAAAGTTTAATCTTACTATTGGCTTGGAAGATACTTTTTTATTCTCACTTTTACATCATATTTTGATTTGGTCAAAAGAGAGAAAAGAAGTTACTTATACTGATGTATTAAAAGTTATTCAGTTGATTAAAGATTCCGCTTCTAAAACCCCCACTTTAGAAGCGATAAATAAAAACTACATTTCAAAAATATCTTTTAATAAGAAAATAGATTCTAAAAATTTTGATAACTATTTTGATGGAAAATCTGCAAGACCTGAACATATTATAAATGAACTTCCAATTAGACGAAAATTTTGGGAAAATAAGATTATAGAAAATCTATCAACTCATGATGGAGTAGTAATAAAAGCATCAAGTGGACAAGGAAAATCAACTTTAGCATGGCAAAGTTCAAAGATATTTGAAGAAGAGTATAACTTCACTATATATGAACTAAATTATTGTGACGATGAAACTAAAGTTGAAGAACTTTACGATTTTTTCCTCACAAGATTAGAAATTGGAGAACTACCAGTAATTGTAATAGATGGATTAAATAAAAATTTAGAAAAATATGCTTTGCTTTTAGAAAGACTTTATGGATTTTCAATAAAAGTCATAATAACTGCACGGGAAGAGGATTGGAATAGATATAAACCTGACATATCAAAATATGATTTAAGTATATTAAATATAAATCTTTTAGAAAATGAAGCAAAGAAAATATTTGAGGAGCTAAAAAATAAAAATAGAGTTTTTAAAGATATAAATACATGGCAACCATCTTGGGAAAAAGCTAAAGAAAAAGCTTTATTGATAGAGTATATATATCTTTTGACACATGGAACAATGTTAAAAGATAGATTAGACTTTCAAATAAAATCACTCATGGAAAGTAAAGATGAACCAGCATTAAAGATTGAAATATTGAGGATAATATCTTTAGCTGATATTTTAAATATAAAAATACAAACAAAGAAGTTAACAAAATATATCCAAGATAGTATTGGTTTTAAATCTGACAGAGAAAGAGTATATACTTTACTAGAAAAAGAGTATTTTATAAAATTTGATAATAAGTATATAGAAGGATTACATCCTGTTAGATCAGAGCATTTATTGAAGTTATTACATAATTTTATTTCTATAGAGGAAACTGCTATAAATCTATTGAAAATAATTGATGATAAATTTATTTATGATTATTTTATATTAATTTCTAATTATATTGATAGTGATGTAGATGACTTTTTTGAGGAAAGTTCTAAAATAATATCTCAAAAAAGTTTTTCTATAATGGTTGATGCTATAGATGGTTTAATGCATATCGAAGCATATAATTATTGGTTAAAAAATAAAGAAATTTTTGATGAAGTTTATAAAAAAGGATTTGTTAATGTATTTATTTGGGATACTATGCCATTTACTAAACTTAATACAATAAAAAGTTTAAATGATACTGTCCAAACTCCAGTATTTGAGTATTTGATAAAAAAATTAGATGAACTCAGTATTTATTCTGCTTACAATTCAAATGTTTATAAGTTTGTTTTACAATTATCACGTAACATTACAAATTTTGCAAATCAATCTTTTACATATGATAAGGTAAATTTTTTAATAAAATGGTTTAGGCAACTTAATATAAGTTTCAATCAGTCTTTTGAATTTGATGAAAAATCTTTACTAAATATACTACAAAGTGAAAAGCTAGAAGAAACAAGAGCTTTATTTAATTTTTTATATATAGAAAATACTGATGAATATAATGATTTTATTGAAAAATATAAAAGTGATATTTTTAGTATTTTAAAAGTGAAAACAAATAGTTTAGTGATTAAAGAAATTGATGAAGATATAAAAATAGAGTATTTGATTGATAATGAAAAATCAGAAAAATTAAATGAGTGTAGTATGGAAAGAATAGATACTATTTATGATTTCTTTCCAGATTATAAAAGATATTGTACGGAAGCTTTATATTTACCATTTCCAAATGAAGAGCTATATAAAGGTATGGTGCAAAACTCTATAAAACATATTCCTAATAAAAACTTATATCATGATTTTGATACGCATATTAATAGATTATGGATTGATACAATTGAGTATAAATATTCTTATGAAACAGTATATGAGTGGCAAAGGTTTATTTTTAAATTAAGAAAAAATAGTGTTGATTATTTCAAAAAACTAAATAGAGTATTTGAATTGGTTATTTGTAAAAATCTAGCTCGAAATAAAGCTGATGAAATTGATAGTATTTTTTTTAAAATTTCATCAATTCTAAAATTAAAAAAGAGTTTCCCTTTTAGCTTAAATAAAAAAAAGAAAAGAGCATTTGAAAATGAAATGAAAAATATTAGTGATTATATAGGGTCTTTTCAAAATGTTTTAAATCAAATATCTTCGTTATTCAAAGATAAGTATTCTAAAGATAGTAATTTAGTTATAACTAATCTGAATGATGTGGGAAAGTATTTAAGACCGATGCAAAGTAGTGTTGCTCAAATACAAAAAAAATACTAGTATTTATTTCGATTTTAAAGATATAGAAAAAGAGGAAGAATATTGGATAAATAGACTTTTAAAAACTATAGATTTTTATAGATATGCAGAAGATATAAAATCAAGTGATATTAAAAATCAAATAGAAGAGTGGACTCAAATCAGAAGTAAAAAAGAATTAAGAAATATTTATGATATTTTAGATACTTTTGAAATAGAATCAAATTTTAAAATTATTTATCCAAAATCAGTAATTGAAGATGCTAATCTTAGAGAAATTGTAATTGGAATGAAAGATATGAATGAATATGACTTTGAAAAGGTTGTATTTGGATTAGTTAATTTATATAAAATAGAGGGATTGAGTTTTGTAAATATAATCAATATAGTAGATAGTTATGTAACTTTTGCATTTAGAATACCAATTACATATTTGTTTAAAGTTAAACATTTTTTAGAAACTGATGAATATGAAGAAGATGAATTTGGTAATCCTCATCCTATTAATGTAACAGATGAATTACTTTTTTATTTAAATGAAGAAATCCATATTAAAGAAGTTAATTTTAATAAAAGTGCAAATAAGCTGATTAAAATTTTATTTGATATATGGGAACTTATAGAATATAGAAAATATTTAAATAAGAATTCAGATATTGAGTTTAAATGGCTTAAAGAAATAGAGAAAAATTATGCATATAAAATTAAAAATGAAATAGATGAAAGTTTAGAAAAATCATTTGAAATTATAAATGATATTTTAGAAAATAAAATTAATGTTACTAAAGAAAATATATTAGAACTCTTAAATATTATTGTACAAAAAGATTTTTTATTAAATGATGAAGTTAAGTTTACTTTTGAATATGAGGAATAGTAAAATGATAAAGTTACTTTACATTTTTATAAAATATTCAATAAATGATAAGTAACTTTATCATTTTAGACTCTTAACACAAAAGGAAATACTAGTTGAAACTATACGAAATTGGACAGCAAATTAAAACTTTACGAGAAGCAAAAAAAATAACTCAAGAACAATTAGCTTCTAAATGTGGAATTAGTAGAGTTACTTTTGGAAAAGTTGAACGTGGGGAGTTGGGAAATACTTCTGTTAAAACTTTGGATATTATTCTTGCTAGTTTGGGTTTAGAAATAGAGTTTAAAACTATTCGAGGTTTTGGATTGCCAAATCTTGATGAATTATAAAAGGCACATTTTATGAACGCAATAGAATACATAAAAGAACATCATAGTAAAGACTCGATTATTACAAAAGATATTGTATTAGCCAAGTTTTGTGCCCTTGAAAACAATTATAAACACTCTTTTGAAATACCTTGTAATCTTTTGAATATGGTATATAGTGGTACAAAGATTTTGCATACGGTTGATGGCGATATTGAAGTTCAAGCTGGTGAAGCTTTTTTTATTACTAAGGGTGAATATGTGATGAGTGAAGTTGTTGGAGATTCTGAATATAAATGTTTATTGATATTTTTTGATCATCATTTAACTCGAAAGCTCATATCTGAACTCCCTTTTAAACTTAATGCTAATAAAAATATTGATACCAAAAATATATTCAAGTTTCCTGTTGATGCTTTTTTACAAAATACAGCTGATACATTAAAACTTTATTTAGAAGATAAACCAAAATTTACAGATGAATTAATCTCTTTAAAACTAAAAGAGTTGATACTTTTGATTTTGGGTACGGACTCAAAAGAGAACTTTATTAGCTTTTGTCAAAATCTAATTTTTGATAAAAGTGATTTAAAAAGTTTTATGGAAGCAAATTTTGAAAAAGACTTAACCCTTGAAGAGTTCGCAAAATTAAGTGGACGAAGTCTTAGTGGTTTTAAAAGTGAGTTTAAATCGATCTTTGAAGCAACTCCAATGCAATGGATTTTGAAAAAAAGAGTTGAAAAAGGAAAGTTTCTTATTCATCAATTAGGATACGATGTTGGAACGGCAGCTTTGAGTGTAGGCTTTAAAACCCATGCTCATTTTTCTAGAGTTTATAAAAGTCATTTTAATTCAATTCCAAGCTTTATAGATAAATAGTTAAACTTTACAGATAAACAAAATATAAAAATAACTGATATACTTTTCTTATAAACTAAAAAGGAAATAACATGAAAAAAATAGCATTATCTCTAATAACAACAGCAATTTTAGGTTTTGCAAGCACTGTTACAGTAGAAGGATTTTCTTCGCCTGAAAGTACAATTGTAAATAAAAAAGATTTATATGTATCAAATGTAGGAAAAGAGTTAAAACCAACTCAAAAAGATGGTGATGGATTTATTTCAAAATTAGATATAAATGGAAAAATTAAAGAGTTACATTTTATAGATGGATTAGACGCACCAAAAGGTATGGGAATAGTTGGAAATACTCTTTTTGTGGCTGATATAAATACTTTAAGAGGTTTTGATTTAAGCACTAAAAAAGAGATTTTTAATGTAGTTTTTGAAGGTGTAAATTTTTTAAATGATATTACAGTAAAAGATTCAAACACACTATTTATAGGTGCAAGTGATACAAGCACTATTTATGAAGTAAATATTTCAAATAAAAGCTACAAAAAACTAATGGATTTTACTGTAGCAAATGGACTTTTTTATGAAGATGGTATTTTGTATGCGGCTGAACTTGGAAGCTCAACTCAAAATATGTTTGATGGAAAAGGAAAATTATATAAAATTGATTTAAAAGATAATAACAAACTTACACAACTTGGGACTTTTGAGGGTGTTTTAGATGGCGTTAATAAAGTTGGAAATAAAGTTTATGTTAGTGATTGGGGAAATGATAAAAAAACTGGAATCATCAGAGTTTATGATTTAAAAACAAAAAAAGAGTCAGTTTTAGAAGCTGAGTTATTTATGGGTGCTGCTGATTTTTGGATTGATGAAAAATCAAAAAAGATTTTTATGCCTCAAATGATAGGAAATAAAGTAACTATTTTTGATTTAAAATAGTATGTGAAAGAGATTAAAAAATCTCTTCCACAAAATACCTGTTGTTTTTTACGTTGATATGTACGTTTGTATCAAAAATTTCTGATAGATTTTCGCTTGTTAAAATATCCTGTTTTTTTCCGCTTTTATGAATTGTATTATTATAAATCAAAGCTACATTTTCTATCTCTTCAAAAATTTCTTCTAAGTGATGAGTTACAAGAATAATAGAGCAATTTTTAGATAACTTTTGAATCATTTTAATAAAATTTATTTGTGCTTTTATATCAAGTCCAACAGTTGGTTCATCAAGGATGAAAGCTTTTGGATCATGGATTAAAGCCCTTGCAACTATACATTTTCGCAACTCACCCGTTGACATCTCTTCAACATATTTATCTGCTAAATGTTCAATTTCTAAAAATTTCATAGTTTCTTTTGCTTTTTCATGTTGAGCTTCCGTAAAATCTTGATGTTTAAAAACACCAATAGAGCTATAATGTCCACTTAAAACTGTAATATAACCAGTTAAAAAGTTTCCATGTGTTGCAAAATAGTTATGTAAATCATTTGTAATGATTCCCAATTGTTTTTTTAGTTCAAAAATAGAGTAGGTTGCTTTTCCTAAAATCTCTTTTTTATAAGGGTTTGTTTTTCTTGGATGAATTTCTGATTGGATTAGTTTCATTAATGTTGATTTCCCACTTCCATTTGCTCCAAGTATTGCCCAATGTTCTTTTTCTTTTATTTTTAAAGTAATATTTTTTAATACAATTTTTTCATCATATCCTACATTTATATTTTCAAAGTCAATAATATTCATATTTTTTCCTAACATTTACGTTTTTTAAGATACTACTAGCAAATGTTTAATATAATCCTTAAAATTAATAAAAATCTACAAAATAAAGAGTAAAAATGAAAGTTACAAGAGTAAAAAAACTAATGATTTCAGGTATTAGTGTTGTTACAAATAATGAGTTTGAGATGAGCGAAGAAAATGGCAAAATAGCACAACTTTGGGAAGAATATTTTAATAAAGATGTTTATAAAAAAACATTTGACAAAGCAAATAGTGATTTTATGTATGGAGTTTATAGTAACTACGAATCAGATGCAAGTGGAAACTACAAAGTAACAGTTGGAGTTGAAGTTATAAAACCAAAAAATGCCATAGTTATTGAAGATAAAAAATATTTAGTTTTCACAAAACAAGGTGAACTTCCAATGGTTGTAGTTGAGTTATGGGAAGAAATTTGGGATTATTTTGAAAAAAATAGCGAATATGAAAGAGCTTTTGAAGTAGATTTTGAAAAATATGCAAAAGAAGATGAGATAGAGATTTTTGTTTCTATAAAATAACACAAAGAGTTTGAAAATTTGAAATGAAAGAATTTTTAGAAGAAACCCAAATAATTGATTTTAACAATAAAGAAGTTTTAGCTCTTGCACATGAGTTAGCAAAAGATTGTACAACTGATGAAGAAATAGCGAAGAATTGTTTTATTTATGTAAGAGACAATATCCATCATAGTGGTGATTTTAAAGATGAAATTACAACTTATAAAGCAAGTGATGTTTTAAAATATAAAACTGGTTGGTGTTATGCAAAATCTCATCTTTTAGCAGCACTTTTAAGAGCAAATGGTATTCCAACTGGATTTTGTTATCAAAGATTATCTTGTAGTGAATATAAAAAAGATATTTATTGTTTACATGGATTAAATACGATTTATTTAAAAGAATTTGGTTGGTATAAAGTTGATGCAAGAGGAAATAAAAAAGGCGTAAATGCACAGTTTACTCCACCTTTTGAACAACTCGCTTTCAAACTAGAAAAAAATGAGTTTGATTTAGCAAAGATTTATTCAAAACCTTTAGATGTAGTAATTGAAGCTTTGAAAAAAAATAAAACTTATGATGAAATGATAAATATTTTTCCTGATGTTGAACATTTTATAGGAAAAGCAAAAACTTTAGATGCTTTGAGATTAAGTGTAATATCAAAAGATTTAACAAAATATATTTTTGAAAAAGAAGTACCAAAATGGTTTGAAGATGAACTTTCACTAGAGAGTTTTGAAAAAAGAATTTCTAGTTTAGAGTATGAGCATTTTGTTTATGTGATGAAAGATGAAATCGTAGGATTTATAGCAATCAAAGATAAAACTCGACTTTTTCATCTTTTTGTTGATGAAAAATATCATAAAAAAGGAATTGCAAAAGAGCTTTGGAACTATATCAAAGAGAATTTTGATGTTTCAACTATGAGTGTAAATTCATCAATTTATGCAATAAAAACTTATGAATCTTTTGGTTTTAAAGTTACTGGTGAACAAAGTGAATATTTAGGTTTGAAGTATCAACCTATGAGTTATAAAATAGTCTAAAAAAATAAATATATATATGGATAAGATATGCCATTTTCAAAAGAAGAAAAAGAAGAACTTTTAAAAGTAAAATATGTTGGTGAAACTGTTATAAAAAGATTTGAACAAATAGGAATTGACTCTTTAGAAAAACTCTCCCTTAGTAGTGTAGAAGAGATAACAGATATAGTTTCAGATATTTTAGGAAGTTCTTGTTGGAAAAACTCTCCCCAAGCAAAAAAAGCTGTTTTTAATGCTATTGAGTTTGCAAAAGAGAATAAATAAAGAAGAATAAATGAAAATCTATTCTTCTTTAAGATTTAGTTACTAAGCCAACTACTAAGAGCTCTTGGTTTTCCAAGATAATATCCTTGACCGTAAGTTATTCCTATTTTTGTTAACTCTTCCACATCTTCTTTTGTTTCAACATATTCTGCAACTGTTTCTTGATTTTTTAGTGTTGCAATTTCTTGGATATATTTTATAACTGCTTTATCAATTGGATCTTTGTGCATATCTTTTATAAAACTTCCATCAATTTTTACCACATCAAAAGGCATACTTTTTAAGTATTCAAAAGAGGCCATTCCTGTTCCAAAATCATCAAGAGCTAGTCCTATTTTTTTGTTTTTTAGCCAAGTTATAAACTCATTTGCCATATTAAAACTTCCAATTGCTGAACTTTCCGTTATTTCTAATTCAAGTTTTTCCCAAGGGAAATCAAAGTGTTCAATTGCTTCTTTTACTTTTGCTTGGAAATCTGGATTATTTAAACTAGAACCTGCAAGATTAATATGTGCAGAATGTAGTTTTTCAATATGAGCTCTATCTTTTGTAACAGTTTCTAAATATGTCCAAAGTACATAAATATCTATTTCACTCATAAGTTGGTATCTCTCAGCTGCTGGTAAAAAGCTATCAGGTGCAATAAAATTATTATCTTTATCCCACATACGAATAAGTATCTCATAACCGATTTTATCACTTTGTTTTTGTAGTGGAACAATATCTTGAGCAAATAATTCAAACCTTGCTGGTCCATCTCTTAGGGCTTCTTTTATAAGTTGGGCGCTATGTTGTTCCCTTGAAAATCTTTTTATTGTTTCATCACTTTTATTATAAATATGAGATTTATTTCTACCTTTTTCTTTTGCTGTATAAAGTGCAGTTGAGCTAGCTTTTAAAAGCTCTTTTAATGTATATTCAAAGGCTTTAAAATAAACAAGGGAAATTGATGCAGAAACACTAAAAGTTTCATTGTGGTGTGAGAATCTAAAATCTTTTAGTTTTTCTAAACTCTCTTGTAAAAATGATTCTCCTTCTTCTTGGGTAGAATCACTAAGAAGTACCATAAATCCATTTCCATCAACCCTTGCAAAAGAGGCATTTTTAGGTAGTGATATTTGAAAATAACCAACTATCATTTTTAAAAGTTCATCACCTGCTTGATAACCTGCTGAATCATTTATCAATTTAAATTGGTCAATATCTAAATATAATAGATTGTAACCATTTTTATTCTCTTGTTTTAAAGAATTTCTTAAACTATTTTCCATATAAAATCTATTAAAAATATTTGTTAATTGGTCATGGGTAGCTTGAAAATGAAGCTCTTTTGAAGAAGTTGATATTTGGTTCATTTGGTTGTTAAAGCCATCAAATAACTCTTTTATTTCATTGTTTGCACTTGTTTCTACTTTTATGATTTTGTCATTTGTTGGGTCGCTTTTTTTCATAGCATCTATTAGACTAATAAAAGGTTTTGTGTAACTTCTACTTAAAAATAGACTAAGAATCAAACCAAAAATTAAAGCAAAAGGGAAAATTGACAAAATAGTATAAGTAGTTTCCATCTGTTTTTTTTGATAAGAACTAAGATCAATATTAAAAAGTGCATAACCAAAGTCATAACCCTCAGCTACAATTTTTTCTTTTACCAATAAATCATCTTTTAAAAATACGATATTCTCAGAAAATATAACATCCTGAACACTTTGAATTTTGTTTATATCTGAATATTTAAAGATGCCATTTTTATTTGCATCTGTTAAAAGTAGACCTTTTACTTTGCTAAATGCTGTAAGTCTGTATGTAATATCTGAAACCACATCTGCATTTGGGTTTAAGATAATTTTGATTAAATCGTTGTTCAAAGATTTTGTAATAGTATTAACTTCAAGAAGAGCATTTTCTTTGTTCTCTTTTTTTTGGTATTGATTTACAAAATAAAGAGTAGATAATTCAACCACACAAATTATAACAACCATAAAGATTGTTAATTGTATTTTTATATTAAATTTATTCCACATGGTTATTTTTTCGAAATTGTAACAATTGGTAGTTCAGAATCATTTCCCCATTCTTTCCAAGAAGCATCGTAATTTGCAACATCATATCCTAGTTGACGAAGTGCAAAATAATTTGATGATGAAACTCTACCTATATCACAATAAGAGATGATTTTTTTGCTTTTATCCACATCTTTATATAGCTCTTCAAGCTCTTTTATATCTTTTAATTTAGAAAAATTATTACTCGAAGAGATATTATGAATTGCAGGTCTACTTATAGCTTCTGGAATATGACCAAATCTTTTTGCATTTGATTCTTCTCCAATATATGCGTTGTAACTTCTAGCATCCATAATAAGCATAAAAGGGCTTTTTGTAGCAATTTGAGTTGAGAATTTTGTTGCTAATTTTTTGTTATCAACTGAAGCAATATAAGCACTCTCTTTAGTTTCTGTATTCTCTTTTGAAATAGGTAAATCAAGGTCACTCCACTCTTCAAAACCACCATTTAGTAGTTTTACATGTTTAAATCCATAAACTTCTAAACTCCAAAATAATCTTGCAGCATCAAAATAAGTACCATCATCATAAATAACAACTTGGTCATTTACATCAAGACCTTGTTTTCTCAAAATTTCTTGCATTTTATTTGGTTCAGTGAGTCTTCCATTTACTGATTTATCGTTGTAAGTTAGTGCAATTGGAAAAGTTAAAGCATTTTTGATATGACCTTTCTCATATTCAACTGTTGGTCTTACATCTATTATTTTGTATGTTGAAATATCTTTAGATAATTGTTCAAGCTGTAAGCGTAAATCCTCAGCATTTAAAGATAAAAAACTAAAGAATAAGAAGATTAATTGTAGTTTTAGTTTCATTGATTTACTCCGTTAAAATAAAATTATAATTATTCTAACATAATTCACTTGATTACTTTACAGATGAAGTTGTAAAAAATAGTCTAGATAAAGAGTATAAAAAGATATTATAGTAATATACGTTCCAAAATTAACTAATAAAGTGAAAAGATGAAAGTAAAATATTTAGAAAAATTTTATGTTGCGGGAATCACAACAAGAACAAACAACAAAATAGAATTAGATGAATCAACGGCACAAATACCACAACTTTGGCAAAGATATGTGGATGAAAATATTGAGAGTAAAACATTTAACAAGTCAAGAAATTTGGCTATGTATGGAGTTTACAACAAATACGAAAAAGATGTAAATTCTGATTATGATTATACAATTGGTGTTGAAGTTACAAAACCAAAAAATGCTATAACTATAGAAAAAGATAGATATTTGGTATTTTCAAAAAAAGGTGAATTTCCAAAAGTTGTAATAGAAGCTTGGCATGAAGTTTGGAACTATTTTGCTTCAAAAGAGTGTGAATATGAAAGAGTATACAATTTTGATTTTGAAAAGTATTCAAAAGATGATGAAGTAGAAATATATATTTCTATAAAGTAAAATAGATATAAAATACCCCTAAATTATAAGAAAGCATTATTATTGTATAATAGGGCATTTAATGTCAAAAGGAAAATAATGAGTCAATTACCAAACTGCCCAAAATGTGGAAGTGAATATACTTACGAAGATGGAAATTTATACATCTGTCCTGAGTGTGCTAATGAATGGTCGCAGGATGCAGCTGCTGAAAGTAGTGATACTTTAGTTGTAAAAGATGCAAATGGTACAATTTTACAAGATGGAGATGATGTAACTGTTATCAAAGATTTAAAAGTTAAAGGTAGTTCATCTGGAATTAAAGTTGGTACTAAAATCAAAGGTATTAGACTTGTTGAGGGAAATGATGGTCACAATATCGACTGTAAAGTTACAGGTGTTGGAGCTATCAAGTTAAAACAAGAGTTTGTTAAAAAATCTTAATTTAATTAACTAAGAAGTTTTGAGTTTCAAAACTTCTTAGAAATATTAAGCCTTATAATCTTCTATTTTAAAAGTGTTAAATATTATATCAGTTGCAAGCATTCTTGCTCCGTGATTTAGTGCATCAATTATATCTTTGTCTTGCCAATCTAATTTTCTTAATTCATTCATATCATTTTCATTTACTTTGTGAGGATTTTTCATAGAGTTGATTACAAATTTTAAAAGAGCATTCTCTTTTTGAGTTAGTTTTGAACTATCTAAATCTTTTTTCATAGATTGTACTTCTTCAAGAGTCCATTTTGAGTAGTTTACTAACATTGCTGTATTAAAATCTATACAAAAATTACACTCTTCTTTACTTGATACACAAATTCTAATACTTGCAAGTAGTGGCATTGATAAAGTAGGGTGAGTTGAGTAATATTTTATAAAATCTAATTGTTGTTTTAAAAGTTCAGGACTTGAACTAAATAGTTTTGCATTATTTCCAACGCTTCCTCTTACTTTTATAATTTCATTATAAATCTCTAGTAATTCACCAGTTGCTTCATTTGTTTCATATGTTTTTATAATTGGCATTTTATTTCCTTTATTTTTGTTGACAAGTTGGTCAAGTCTAATTTTAATAAAACTTGACCAATTTGTCAAGTATAAAATGTTATAATTCAAAATGGAAAATAATACAAGAAAAAACTTAATAGATTCAGCGTTCAGTGAGATTTACTCAAAGGGTTATCAAGGTGCTTCACTTACAGCTATTTTAAAAAATGCGAAAGTACATAAAGGTTCGATGTACCATTTTTTTGAAAGTAAAAAAGATATGGCATTGGTTTGTATAAAAGAGAAAATCTATGAAAGATTTATTCAACGATATTCTTTAATATTAACCTTAGAATCAGGTTATTTAGAAGCTTTTATAGATGGTTTAAAAGATACAACTCAAAGGGATTTTAATAAAGGTTGTCCAATAGCAAATATTGTGCAAGAGATGTCAAATATTGATGAAGATTTTAAAGTTTTGATGGAAGAGATATATCAAACATTTAGAAAAAATATAAAAGATATTCTAGATATTTCAATACAAAAAAATGAGATGAAAGAGTGTGATACTAAAAAACTAGCTCTTTATATTGCTTCAACTCTTGAAGGAGCTATTTTATCTGCAAAAGCTACTGGAAATGTTCAAGATTATGTTGATGTAGTTGATATTTTATCTTCATATATTTTGTCATTTAAAAAGGTTTAAAATGAATATGCAAAAGCTAAAAGATATGGAAGAAGAGTTTTTAACTTTTTATCCAACAGGTTTTGAAGATGCAAAATTTTTCCCAACTATGAAAAAGTTTAATCCATCAAAACTTGAAGAGTTTACAAAAGAAAATCTAAAAAAAGAGAATTTTTCAAACCCAAATTTGGTTGTTGAGGCTTTTTTCAAAATCATTCAAAAATCTGTTTTGGTTTCACTCTTTGACAAACTAAAATTTAGAGATATGTTAGCAAATCTGACTTCTTATGAAAAAGATATGTTAAGCATTGAGTTGTATGAATTATTACATGGAAATCAAAAAAATGGTTTTGAGGGAATTGTAGAGTTTTTATCTCAATATAATCTTGCAAAATGGACGATAATCTCAGTTGTTTTATATTATAACGATAGACAAGTTGAGTATTTTATCAAACCCACAACTACAAAAAATGTACTTAAATATTTTGAAATAAAAGATTTAGTTTATAAACCAACTCCTAGTTTTGAGTTTTATGATTCTTACAAAAAAGTATTAAATGAGATGAAAAAAAATGTAGATAAATCTCTTCATCCTGATAATGCAGCATTTACTGGATTTCTAAGAATTGGAATGGAAGATTGATTTTATGAATGAATTGTATTATAAACAATTTAGAAATGTGTGTAAACAATATTATGATTTTGATGATGAAAATTTTGAAAGATTAAAAAATATCACTTTTTTAAAAGAGGTAAAAAAAGCAGAAATTTTACTTGATAATTATTCAAAAGCAAAATATATTTATTTTATTTGTAAAGGAATTTTACGAACTTATTATTTAGGTGAAAGTGGTGAAATTTATACTAAAAATCTTTTTAGTGAGAACTATTTTTCTGCTTCAAAAGTTTCTCTTATTACAAAAGAGGATTCATACTTAAATATCGAAGCTTTGGAAGATTGTACGCTTATTTTTATTGATTTTGAAAAGTACAAAGAGTTGATAGATAAATATAATGAATTTAAGACTTTTTATATAAATTATTTAGAAAAAAATTGGGTAATAGTAAAAGAAAAAAATGAAATATCTCTAATTCTTGATGATGCAACAATACGATATGAAAACTTTATAAAAAATAATCCAAACATAGAAAATAGAATCGCTTTACATCATATTGCAAATCATTTAGGAATAACTTCAACTCAGTTAAGCCGGATTAGAAAAAAGTTAAATAAATAAATAAAACTATTCTATTATAGCATCCATATCTTTAGCATATTGTTCTCCCCATTTTGCCATTATTCCAAAGATTTCAAGAAGTCTTTCTCCATGAATTGTAAGTGAATATTCAACTCTTGGTGGAACTTCTGGAAAAACAACTCTTTGTATAAGAGATACTTCTTCTAAAGCTTTTAGTTTTCTGCTTAGTGTTCGTTGAGAAGTGTCAGGGATTTTTTCTGATAACTCACTAATTCTTAATGGTTTTGTAGATAAATTCCAAAGTATTAAAAACTTCCATTTATCATCAACTAAATCCATAGGTATTTTACTTGGACATTCGTATTGTTTTCCATTTAGTTTTATCATTATTTATCCTTTGTGATAGTTTAGCTAATAATGACTAAAAAATCAATTATGACATATTTATCACTACTTGACAAAAATGTCATAAATGGATAAGATTTTGAAAATATATCAAAGGATAAAAAATGAAAAAAGTATTAATAAATCTAGTTCATCCAAATATTGATGAATCAAGAGTAAATAAATTTTTAAGTCAAGCAGCTCAAAAAGAAGAGAATGTAACAATAAATAATTTATATTTAAAATATCCAAATTTTAAAATAGATGCACAAAAAGAACAAGAATTACTTTTAGAAAATGATGTAATTATTTTCCAATTTCCAATGTATTGGTTGAGTTCACCAGCACTTTTAAAAGAGTGGTTAGATGTTGTTTTATCTTACAACTTTGCATATGGAGAAAACTATAAATTAGAAGGTAAAAAGTTTGCCATTGCTGTAAGTACAGGAAGTGGGACAGCACAATATAGTTCAACAGGAAGTAATAAACACACCGTTGAAGAGTTTTTAACTCCATTTGTTGGAACTGCAAGTTATATAAAAATGAATTATCAAAATCCTTTTGTAACTTATGAAACATTTGTTATTAGTGATGAAAAACTTGAAGAATCTGCAAAAAATTATGTGGAATATATAAAAAATCTTGCTAATTAGTAAATTTGTAACTCTAACTTAGATAAGTTTGAGTTACAAAAAATCAACATATGTAAATGATTAAAAAAGCTAATTCTATTATGATTGTATTTATTATTTACATATAAAGGATTATTTTGACTCAAACTTTAAAAGCTCATTTATTAGTTTTATTAGCCACTTTTTTAGTGGCTGGTTCGTTTATTGCTTCTGCTAAACTCTCAGGTGTTATTGATTCTATTTCTCTTACTTTATTTCGTTTTTTTGTTGCTTCTTTATTTTTATCACCAATTATTTTAGTTAATAAAAAATACAGAGAAAAAGTTTTTTCTACAATGCCACGAGCCATGATAATTAGCCTTTTTTATTCATTATATTTTATTGGACTTTTTAAAGCTTTGGAAACAACAACAGCATTAAATACTGGAACTTTATTTACTTTAGTTCCTTTATTAACAGGGATTCTGTGTATTTTTTTCTTAAAAGAAAAGATGAGTTTAAAACAGTTATTTATCTATCTTGTGGGAATAGTTGGAACTTGTATTGTTGTATTTAAAGCAGATATAAATCTGTTTTTAAATTTTTCACTCAATCAAGGGGATATTATATTTTTATTTGCCATTGTTGCTATGGCTTTGTATTCTATTACTTTAAAACTTCTTCATAAAAAAGATGATGAACTAACAGTTCTTGTATTTTGTACTTTGATTGGTGGTTGCGTTTGGATGTTTTTGACTTTAAAGATTTTAGATATACCATTACAATGGCAAAAAATAGAAGGTGATTTGATTTTTTATATGATTTATTTGATTATTGGAGCGACACTTTTTACTCTTTATTTATACCAACAAGGTTCAATTGCAATTGGTCCTAAAAAATTAATGGCTTATGTTTATTTAAATCCAATTGCAGTTGCTTTATTGATGTTTTTATTTGAGGGAAAAGTTGTAAATTTTGGAGTTTTACTAGGAATTATAATCTCTACATTTGCTACAATAGTTTTATTAAAACAAAAATAAGAGATTAATATGAAAATACCAAATATGATTTATGGAACAGCTTGGAAAAAAGAAAATACAACAGATTTAGTTTTTGAAGCTTTAAAACAAGGATTTAGAGGTGTTGATACAGCGTGTCAACCAAAACATTATAGGGAAGATTTAGTTGGACTTGGTTTACAAAAAGCTTATGATAATCAAGTTGTAAAAAGAGAAGATATTTTTCTTCAAACAAAATTCACTCCAATTGATGGGCAAGACCAAAACAATATGCCTTATTTACAAAGTGATGAAATAGAAGTACAAGTGGAAAAATCTTTTGAAACTTCTAAAAGAAATCTAAAAACAGATTTTATAAATGCTTATATCTTACATTCACCAGTTTTCCCAGGAAGTAAACTTCAAAGAGTTTGGCAAAAAATGGAAGAGTTTGTTGATGCTGGTGAAGTAGGGGCTTTAGGAATTAGCAACTGTTATGATTTAGATGTTTTAAAATATTTATTTAATAATGCAAAAGTAAAACCAAGTATAGTTCAAAATAGATTTTATTCTCAAAGTGGTTACGACAAAGAAATAAGAGCTTTTTGTAATGAAAACAATATTAAATATGAGAGTTTTTGGTCACTAACTGCAAATCCAAATATACTAGCAAGCGAAGTATTACAAACTTTTTCAAATAAATATCAAAGAGGTGTAGCTGAGATTTTTTATAGATTTTTAAATCATATAAATATAACTCCATTAAATGGAACAACATCAACAAAACATATGATTGAAGATTTAAAAATATCTGAATTTGAACTTACAAATGATGAAATAAATTCAATTTTAAATTTATTAAATTAAGGATAAAAAATGAAAGAAATATTATTAGGTTTGAGTATATCAGCAATTTTTTAATTAGAAAATAAACAAAAAAGTAAAAACTGTGACATTATATGTGACACGTTTTTTATATAATCTTTTTCAAGCCTAAAATAAGATAAAAGATTATGAAAATTTACAAAAGAATAATAGAACAAGAAAAGAATAGTTTTATAAGTGAATTTAAAGACACAAAATATCAAGAACTACTAAACCTAAAAAAAGAACTAAGAAACCTCCAGTCAGAAATAAACGCAATAAAATTCCAAAATCAAAAACAATCAATCATAAGTCCAACAGATGGATATGTAGCAAAACTAATGATAAATACAATTGGTGGTGTAGTAAGCCCAGCAGAAAAACTAATCAATGTAGGAAACTTTTCTATAGATGATGAAAAATTAGGACCAGTTTATGAAGTAAAAATAGAACCAAATGGAAAAACTTTAAATGTCAAAGGTAAGGAAAGATACCTCGAAGCAGGTATGAGTGTAACCGCTGAAATAAAAGTAGGGAAAAGAAGAGTAATAGAGTTTTTTATTTATCCAATAATTCAGTATTTGGATGAAGGACTGAGTGTGAGGTAATAAAAGTAAAAACATAAAATTTAATAAAGAGAGATAAGAATTGGAAGATTTAACAATTAATGGAATATCTAGTTGGATAGGTTTAATATGTTTATTGATAGTAAGTATATGGAATATATTAGATTGGAAGAAACGAAAAAGAGATGGAATATATGAAATTGTTCCCAAAGACCCTTGGTGGAAGCAGACTTATATATGGTTAGTGTTTTTTAGAAGGTCAAGATATAGACCAATAGCTTCAACTTTTCCTTGGCTGATATTTATAGCTCCTGCTATGATTATGGTGTTTATTTATTGTATGGGATTATTGGGTATAGCCATAAATGGTGTAGCAGAAACATTAGAAGAGATGCATCAAGTATCGGGTATTGTCACTAAAGTGAATAGAGGTAAAGGAAAAGGAAGTTATGACTACATAAGACTCAAGGAAGATAGTGGCAATGAAGAAACTTATAGGCTTTGTTGTTTTTATTATGATGAAGAAGCCGAAGAGTTTAAAGAAAAAATTCAAGATACTCAAACTAGAGTAGATATTTGGTATCAAGATATGTGGTTTTTGGAAAGTTATAAATATCTTTATGAAATTAAAGTAAATGATAAATATATGACTTTGAATAATAAAATCAGGTTTAAATATGATTACGAATGGTCTGTTCAAAGAGATAAAAATGCTTTCCAAAACCTTCTATGGTGGCTAAACTACTCATTTTTTGGATGGGCGTGGCTTTGGCTGTTAAATAGAAAAGAATTGCCTATCCATAGGTTAACTAAACAAAAAATGTATGAAAAATATAATTTAAAGGATGAATAATGTCAAAAATTTTCCTCGTTCCCAACGTCCACGTTGGGAATGCATATAAAAACTAAATAAAACAAGAAAAATAAAAATAGATAAAAGTAGTATAAAGTAATATGCATTCCCAAGCTGGAGCTTTGGAACGAAGAAAAATCATATAAATATAACTCCATTAAATGGAACAACATCAACAAAACATATGATTGAAGATTTAAAAATATCTGAATTTGAACTTTTAGAGGAAGAAATAAATAAGATTTATAATTTATTAGTTTAATCAAGTATATTTTTTAGACAATTGTTTAGTTATTTTTTAATAATTTGTAATCGACTTCTGATATAATAATTGAAGATAATTTTTATTATTAGATAAAAGGTTCGAGATATGAGAACAATTATAAACTTATTTAAAACAAAAATAATATTAATAATTTTATTATTTTCATTTGTATATTCTCAAGATAAAGTAAGACTTCAACTTAAATGGTTTCATCAATTTCAGTTTGCTGGATATTATGCAGCAAAAGAAAAAGGATTTTATGATGAAGTTGGTTTAGATGTTGAAATCAAACAAAGAGATTTAAATTTTAATAATATTGAGCAAGTTATAAATAATGAAGCTCAATATGGAGTTGCCGATTCAGCTTTGTTATTGTACAAAATGAAAAATGAACCAGTTGTTATAGTAGCTCCAATTTTTCAGCACTCTCCAAATGTTTTAATCTCTTTAAAAAGCAATAAAATTAATTCTCCTTATGATTTAGAAGGTAAAAATATCTCTATTTATGCAAATAATATAGATAGTTTTGCGATTTTAGCGATGTTAAAAAAGTTTGGTGTTAAACCAAATTTTTTCACCCAAAGAAATAGTGATGATTATTTAAAACTAATTAATAATGAAATTGATTTAACTTCTGCATATTTAAGCAATGAAACTTTTTATTTTAAAGAGAAAAATTTAGATATTAATATAATAAATCCAATGTTTTATGGTTTTGATTTATATGGAGATATGTTATTTACAAATAAAGATGAAGCATTAAATCATCCAAATCGTGTAGAGCAGTTTAAAAAAGCCACCTTAAAAGGTTGGTTATATGCCTTAAATCATAAAGAAGAGATAATTGAATTAATTCATAAAAAATATAATAGTAAAAAATCAATAGAGCATTTAAGATATGAAGCAGATATTATAGAAGAGATGACTGATATTAAAAAAGTACCTTTAGGAACTATGGATAAAGGACGATTTAAATATATTTCTGATTTATATAAAGATTATGGCTTTGCTCAAAATAGTTTGGATATAAAAGATTTTATTTTTGAAGAGTTTGAAAATAATCTAAATCTTACAAAAGAAGAGTTAAATTACCTAAAAAATAAAAAAGAATTAAGTTATTGTATTGACCCAAATTGGATGCCTTTTGAGAAGAATATTGATTCAACACATATGGGAATTACAGCAGAGTATTTTAAGATTTTCCAAAAAGAGTTAGGTATTCCTTTTAAATTTGTTCCAACTACTTCTTGGAGTGAATCTTTATCTTTTGTAGAAAATAAAAAATGTGACATTATCTCTTTACTTGTAGCAACCAAAAAACGAAAAGAGTTTTTAAATTTTACAAAGCCTTATATACAATCACCTTTGATTATTGTAACTAGAAATGATGAAATTTTTATTTCTAATATTTCGGATATAAAAAATAAAAAAATAGGTATTGTAAAAGATTATGCATATATTGAACTTCTAAAAAACAAATATCCAAATATAAATATTACTGAAGTAAAAAGTGTTGAAGATGGATTAAATAAAGTTAAAAATAAAGAGTTGTATGGATTTATAGATACTTTAACTACTGTCTCTTATGTAATACAAAATAAATTTGTTTCCCAATTAAAAATTAGTGGAAAAATAGATGAGAGTTGGGATTTAAGTATGGGAACAAGGGTTGATGAACCCTTATTAACAGATATTCTTAATAAAGCTATTAATACTATTACCTTTGAAGAAAAGCAAATAATTTTTAATAAATGGATTCCTGTAAATATTGGTGAATTAACAAATTATAAACAAATTGCTTTGTGGGTTTTAGGAACTATTTTTGTATTTGGCATAGTTCTTTATATTTTTATTAGTGCAAATATAAAACTCAGCAGAGAGATAAAAAAAAGAGAAGAGATAGAGAAAAGATTAAAAAGTTTTAATAAGTTGATAGATAAACATATTATCTCTTCAGAAACTGACTTAAGAGGTTATATTACAGATGTTTCAAGTGCTTTTTGTTTTATTAGTAAATATTCAAGGGAAGAGTTAATCGGTCAAAATCAAAATATCGTAAGACATCCTGATATGCCAAAAGAGATATTTCAAAATTTATGGAAAACAATAACAGAAAATCAAGTTTGGGTTGGTGAAATAAAAAATATTGCAAAAGATGGTGCTGATTATTGGGTACATACAACAATTAGTCCAAAATTTAATGAATTTAATGAAAAAATCGGATATATCTCAATTCGACAAGATATTACAGATAAAAAAACAATCGAAGAAATATCTATTAGAGATAGTTTAACAAATATCTATAATAGAAGATTTTTTAATGATTTTTCACCTAAGTTTTTAAATAGTGGAAAAAGAGAAAATCAATATTTATCTTTTTTAGTTATTGATGTGGATTATTTCAAACAATACAATGACACCTATGGACACTTAATGGGAGATGATGTTTTAAAACAAGTTTCAAGGGTATTAAAAGAGTCAACTTTAAGATCCGATGATTATTGTTTTAGATTAGGTGGTGAAGAGTTTGGAATATTGTTTAAGGCAGAAAATAAAGAGAAAGCTTTTAATTTTGCAAATAAGATTCTAAAAACAATTGAAGAGCTAAAAATAGAACATAAAAATAGTAAAGCAAATAAATACGTTACGGTTTCTATGGGATTATTTAGTGCTTATGCAAATGATATAAGTGATATTGATGAGATGTATAAAAAAGCAGATGAAATGCTTTATCTTGCAAAAGAGAGTGGACGAAATCAAGTTAAGAATTAAATCTTTTAAAATTAATTCCCACTTTTGATTCCTTCTCTCGTTTTCCTCGTTCCCAACGTTTACGTTGGGAATGCAGAACTAAAACTGTGACACCACATGTGACACGTTTTTTGTATAATCTCCTTGAATCTAAAATAAGATAAAAGATTATGAAAATATTTTTAAATATTTATAAATTTACTCTTTAATAAATCAAAATTATCTATGTTTCTATTAAAAAAATAAAAATTGTATTCAATGATTGTGAAGATTTAGATGATTTGATTAATATTAAAAGATTATTTTAGTTTAGAATTGAGTTAAGTGTGCATTCCCAAGCTAGAGCTTGGGAACGAAGAAAAAAAAGTTATGAAATTAATAAAGGGAAATAGATGTTAAGTTGGGGCTTACTTGTAATTATAGTAAATTTAGTTTATTTACTACTATCTATGCTAATTGGATATTTAGCATATAAGTTTTTTAAAAATAAATATAGACATATAGGGAAAATAGTTTTTATAGTAGTTTTATTAGCTCCTTTTTTGGATTTGATTATTCAAAAAAGTGTTAAAACTTATTATCAAACTTTTAAGATGGAAGGTGAAATATATGCTTATCCTGAACTTGATGCAGATGGAAAGATTGAGAGCTTGGATATTACTGATGGATTTTATGGTTTCCCTTTACGTACATTAATCAGGCATTTGAATTTGACTTATGGAAATAATATTTTTGATAATGTTCAAATAGAAAACTTTAAAATAGATGGTTTTAATAATTGGCTACATTTTAATGATAGAATCAAAAATTTTTTGGATACAAAAATTTTTGATGAGGATAATATTGAAAAAAAAGTCAGAATAAGATTTGATGAAATTAAACCTCAATTTGAATATATAGAAAATGGAAATGCAAGATATAAAATAGAGAAACAATCTGAAGAATATCTATTTGATTTATATACAGTCAATGAATATTTATTAATAGATAATAAAACAGGAAATATTTTAGCTAAAGATATGAGTGTAGATTTTAAAAAAGGTTCAAAAAGTAAACTTAGAAATAAAATTTTACTTTGGAAAAGTGCAAATGATTCAGCATATTCTATTGAAAGTATTAGAAAAAGTGAGATTATGCAACAAGTATTAAAATTAAAAAAGATATAGGAGAAAAAGATGAATTTTTTCCTCGTTCCCAACGTCCACGTTGGGAATGCATATAAAAACTAAATAAAACAAGAGAAACAAAAATAGGTAGAAGTAGATATAAAATATATGAACCAACATATCCGCATTTTATAACTTGTACTATTTTACACTGGATGCCAATATTTACAAGAGCTGAAACAACCAATATTATATTTGATAGTTTAAAATTTCTTCAAAAAGAAGATAACCTAAAAATATACGCTTATGTAATCCTTGAAAATCATCTTCATATGATTGTGTCAAGTGATGATGTTTCAAAAACAATTAAAAAATTTAAATCCTTTACCGCAAAAGAGATACTAAAATATCTTCAAATTAAAAATGTAAAAACTATACTAGAACAATTGGCTTTTTATAAAAAAGCACATAAAACTCAAACTACTTATCAACTTTGGCAAGAAGGATTTCAACCAAAACTTATAAAAGATGAAAAAATGATGATAGAAACTATAAACTATATTCATCAAAATCCAGTAGAAAGAGGATATGTTGATGTTGCAAAACATTGGAGATATTCAAGTGCAAGGGATTATGAAGATATAAAAGGTTTGATAGATGTTGAGAGATTGTTTTAGTTTGGGTTTTAGTATGCATTCCCAAGCTGGAGCTTGGGAACGAAGGAATATTACGTAAGATAAATTATATAAATCTGCTTTTTAGAAACTCTATTAGGGTTTCAAAAAGTAGATTTTTTGATTTTTCTTTATGATAAACCAAATAAAACTCTCTTTTTAATTCTATATTTTTTAGTTTGATTTGAAATAGTTTTTTCTCTTCTAGTTCTTTTTGAACAATTACTTTTGAGATTGCTGTCACTGTATTTGGGTTATTTAAAACTATAGTTTTAATCTCTTCAAAATCTTGTAATTGCATAAAAATATCTAAATCTTTTGCTATTTCTCCAAGATGATTTATAAATATTTCCCTTGTTCCTGAACCAGTTTCTCTTAAAATCCATCTTTTTTTGATTGTATCAATAAATGCCTCGTTTGGATAGTTCTCATCACTTGAAACAACTATTAGTTCATCATCACAAAGTTTCTCTTTTATCAAACTTGAATTTTGAGTATCAACTTCAATAAGTCCAATATCAAGCTGTGATTTCAAGATTTTATCTATGATTTCACTTGAATTTATGGTTAGAATATCTAATTTTACATCATTATATTTTGATAAAAAATCATAATAGATATTTGGCATTATGTAGTTTGAAATAGTTTTACTTGCGGCTATTTTTATATTTCCAGCTAGTTTATTTTCTTGAAAAATATTTTGTGCATCTTTTAGGGCTAAATAGTGGGAAAGTGTTTTTTCTTTGAAATATTTACCTTTTTCATTTAGGATTAGTTTTTTACCAATTCTGTCAAAAAGTTGCTCATTTAAAGAACTTTCAAGTGATTTAATAGCAAGAGAAATTGCCGATTGACTTATATTTAACTCTTGTGATACTTGGGTAACTTGAGGGTTTTCACAAAGTTTATAGAAAAAACTTAATTCTTTTAGAGTCATATCTTTCCTTATTAAAAATATTAATCATTATATTAGAAATAATATATTTTACAAATTAAATCAATAGGGTTATACTTTCAAAATCAAAGGAATAATATTATGAAAACTAATAATTTAAATATAAAAAATACTTTTTATGGTGTTTTATTTGTAGGTGTTTTTGCATTAATTGCAACAATAATAGCAGATGCAGATTTTTTTAAAAACTTAGCAATTAGCCCACTTATTATTGGGATAGTTTTAGGAATTTTTTATGCTAATACTTTAAAACATAAACTTCCAGCTACTTGGCAAAGTGGAATTATATTTTCTACAAAATATATTTTAAGATTTGGAATTATTTTATATGGATTTAGGCTTACTTTTCAAAATCTTCAAGAAGTAGGGTTTAGTGGAGTTTTTATAGCTTTTTGTATAGTTTTTTTTACTTTTATTTTTGGATATGTAGTTGGAACAAAATTTTTAAAACTAGATAGAGAAATTACAATTTTATGCAGTGCTGGAAGTTCTATTTGTGGAGCAGCAGCTGTATTAGCCACTCAAAGTGTTTTGAAAAATGAAGCTTATAAAAGTGCCATTGCTGTATCTTTTGTGGTGATTTTTGGAACTATTGCAATGTTTTTGTATCCATTTTTATTTAAATTAGGAATATATGATTTAAGTGCATCTCAAATGGGAGTTTATATTGGAGCAACTCTACATGAAGTGGCTCATGTTGTTGGAGCTTCAACTGCTTTAGGTGAAGAGGTATCTAAAGATGCAATTATAGTAAAAATGATAAGAGTTATATTTCTAGTGCCTTTTTTGATTTTGTTATCTTTATGGTTGATAAAAACTGGATTTCACAGCAAAAATGAGAAAACAAAAGTCGTAATTCCTTGGTTTGCTGTGATGTTTATAGTAGTTGTAGGGTTTAATTCTTTTGGATTTTTATCTGGAAATATGATTAAAGGTATAAACTTTATAGATACTTTTTCTTTAACAATGGCAATGACAGCTTTAGGAATGGAAACAAGTTTTGATAAGTTTAAAAATGTAGGTATGAAACCTTTGTATTTATCTTTGATTTTATTTATTTGGTTGATGGTTGTGGGATATTTTTTAGTTAAATTTTTCTTTTAAAATAAGTATCTTTGAAAGATACTTATTTTACTTCAATTCCATATTTTTCAAGTAGATTAACCCAAATAACATTTTTTCCATCTTTGTCAAAAATAGTTGGTGTTCCTTGAACATTTAATTTCATACCAATTTGAATTTGTTCATCTAATTGTTTTTCAAGTTTTTCTAATTCACCTTGAGAATATTTTGTACTTTTTGCTTTCTCTATATTTTCAGAAGCATCAAACATAGCAGCAATTTTTTTCTCATTAGTTTTTTGACTTAAAATATATAAAGATAAATCTTTTGCATTTACATGAGATTCAAGAGGGAAATAAAATACTCTAATTTTCACTTTATTTGCAATTTGTGGTAAATACGATTCTAATTTTTTACAGTAAGGGCATTCAGGATCTGTAAATAAGAAATACTCTTCGCTTCCTTGTCCATAAACAAAAGCTTCTTTTCCTCTTACACCTGTTAAATCTGCTGGTGCTGTAACTTTTGTTCCATTTGAAACATCAATAACATCACCTGCTAGAACAAATTTTTTATCTTTTGTTAGGTAAATTTCGTCAGGATTACCTTGAACGTTGATATTTAAAACATATAAGCTACCTGTATCATAAGCTTTTGTTATTTTTATTTGAGCTCTTTTAAACAATTCTAATTGTTCCATTTGAGCTATTTCATTTTTTGCAATTTCTTTGTAGTCAGCATACGAACTAACACTTAAAAGTAAAGAACTGATTATCACTTTTTTAGTAAAATCAAACATTAAAATCCCTAATATAAATTTTTTGCGTATTGTATCTAGTTTATAGCTATTTTGCGTCAGTTATTAAAGAAATTTTAATCTATTTTTTAACTCTTTTGCAGCAAGAGCATAACCACCATTTGAACTATCTACAAAGTGAATATGTTTTCCATGTCTTTGAAAAATCAAGCAAGTCATAAGTGCTGAATTTGATTTATGAATTCCATAAACTAAATTTTTGTTTTCGTACTCTTTTTGTAGATATTTTTCTAGTTCTAAAGATTGTTTTTTAGTTGTTGTAATTACCATTCTAAGCATATCATCAAACTTCTCAGTATCGGTTGTTCTAATAATTCTACTTTTATAGTCACCCCATAATCCAATAGAATATTTCATTAAAATCAAACCTAAAAAGTTTTCAAACATAAGTTTTAAAATCACGAAAAGTTTAGAGATTTTGTTTTTTGCAAAAATAGAAGCCTCAGTATTTAAAACCCTTGGATTAAAAGATAAATTCAGTTGATTTATATATTTTATAGGATTTCTTTCATCAAAAGAACCTGCAATTTGTTCTATTTGTTTTAAGCTATTTTGATAAATTTCATTAGAATTACTATTTAGACTTTTAATTAAAATAGAAATAGTTTCATCTTTTGGTGTTTTTATATCTTCCCAACGACACTCTAATCCATCAAAATTAGCAGAGTAATCATTTGTAAAATCATCTTCTATTTTAAAGTTTTCATACTCTTTTTTTAGTAACTCTTCTGCTAGTTCTAAACCATTTCCTCTAACAATTGCTTGGATGTAATCTTTGCTTACTTGAAATTTTGTTACTTCAATAAAAGAGCCTCTTTTTTCTATCTCTTTTAAACTAACAACACCAATTCTTAACTCTAAACCAAAAGTCTCTTTTGCTTTTTTAGAAGCTTCAATTAATACTTTTTTTGAATTTTCCAATAAAATAGGGGGAATTATCAAACTAGCTCCATCTCCACCAAAAATATATGGAAAATCAAGTTCTCTATTTATATTTAGGATTCCAATTATTGTAAGAGCTGCAATAAAATTTACTTGTTTATATTTCCCCTCTTCAATTGCTTTTGTGGAGCTTTTTATGTCTGATACTATCACAAACCACTCATTTGGAATTTTTGAGTAGTTTTCATTTTCCATGATTTTTGAAAAATCATCTATTTGTTTTAAGTTTTTATAAAAATCTGTTGTGTGCATTTTAAGCTATCAATTTAAATAAAATACCAGTTGTTATAAATGAGATTAAAATTCCATATCCAACTATTGCAGAACTTAGCCTTGGTGCAAGTCCTGCCATTGATGCAATTGCACCTGCTGTTATCATTGGAGCCATTGCTGCTTCCATAATTGATACTATTGAAGCTTGATTATTCCAACCAAACAATTTACAAATTATTATTGCAATAATTGGAGCAATAATTAGTTTAATTCCCAAAGCAACAGAAAAAGGTTTTATCTCTTCACGTGGAAGTTTAAATTGAAGTTGAAGCCCAACCGCAACCAGCGCCATAGGAACTATTGTGCTTGAAAAAGAGGCTAAAACTTTTGAAATTATTGGATTAAATTCAACTCCCATTAAAAATAGAGCAGCAACCAATGAAATAAATGGTGGGAAAGTAAGAACTTTAAGTGTAATTATTTTAAAAGTGATTTGGCTTTTGCTTGAATAGTACGAAGCTATAAAAGTTCCATAAATTGCTAAAGCTATAAATGTTCCTAATTGGTCATAAACTAAAACATAAGGTAGAGCACTTTCACCAATATAGGCATTTAAAATAGGAATACCCATAAATGAACTATTTGTTAAAATAGCTACTAACATTAAAGACCCTGTGATTTCCTTTGAAAATGAGAAAATTTTTGAAGATATTAAAACCAAAATAGCACTAATAAACATTACAAGCCAAGCAATTATTATAGGAATTAATGTATCCATTGAAAAGGTAAGTTTTGGAATTTGTAAAAGTATCATAGACGGAAGTGAAATATAAATTACAAATTGGTTTAAAATAGCAGGTGCATCTTTTGAGAAAATATTTAATCTATTTATCCCATAACCAATTGTAATTGCTAATAAAATTAGTACAAAATTTTCCATATTAGTTACAAATATTTACTTCACAAACGTTATCAGTTGTTACTCTTCCAAACTCTTTTGAATAATTTATTCCCCATTTATGCATCTCTTCTAAAACAGGTTTTAAATTTTTTCCAGCTTGAGTTAAGCTATAAACAACTTTTGGAGGAACTTCAGCATAAACTTCTCTGTGTATAATATTTTTTTCTTCTAACTCTTTTAATTTTACAGTCAAAGTTTTTTGAGTAATTTCACTTATTGTTTCATGTAAATCTTTAAATCTTTTTTCTCCATCAAGTAAGTGCCATATAATTGCTAATTTCCATCTATCATTAAATATATCCAGCGTTACAGCTACTGAACATTTATATTCTTTATCATTTATGTAATACATTTTAAATTCCTTAAATTCTCAAAAATATTATAACATAGAATAAATTAAATTCCTTTACTTACCTAAAGTAAAGTAAGAGTAAATTAAGTTTATTACATATATAATTTTCAAATAGTTTAAAAGGAGTAAATATGAAAAAAGTTTTAATTTTAAATGGACATCAATATTATGATGTGGTGGCAAAGGGTGAGTTAACTCAGCACTATATAGATAAAGCAAATGAGTTTTTTATAAAAAATGGTTTTGATGTAAAACATACAACTATCAAAAAAGGTTATACAATCCAAGAAGAAATAGAAAAATTTGAATGGGCTGATTATATTTTATTCCAATATCCAGTATTTTGGATGGGGCTTCCTTGGATTGCAAAAAAATACATAGATGAAACATTTACACAAGGTAGACACTATGCGAGTGATGGAAGAAGTAGAAATGATGCTTCAAAATTATATGGAAGTGGTGGATTATTACAAGGTAAAAAATATATGTTGTCTTTGACTTATAATTGTCCAGCATCTGCCTTTGGAAATGTAAATAGTCTATTTGATGGAATGACTTTAGATGAAGCTCATGTTGCTGTTCATAAAACATTCCAATTTTGTGGATTAAAACCAATGGAGACTTATTCTGTTCATGATATTTTTAAAGGTGATTTAGATTTAAATTTTGAATTAGAAAAGTTTGAAAATATTTTAAGTAAAAATTTTTTATAAAGGAAAACTATGAAAAATATAGTAATAGTAGCAACTATTAAAGTAAAAGATGGATTTAAAGATGAAGTTTTTTCTGAACTTTTAAAACTACACAAAGCAACCCATGAATTTGATGAAGGTTGTATTCAATACGATTTACATAAAGATTTAGTTGATGAAAATAGTTTTACATTTGTAGAAACATGGCAAAGTGCTGAGTTTTTGGCTTTACATGAACAAAAAGAGCACTTTAAAATTTTTGTATCAAATGTGGAAAGTAAAATAGATTGTTTAACTATTAACAAGTTAGAAAAATTAGATATTTAAGGAATAATCCATGAGTTTGTTATTCAAAAAAGGCAAAATTGGAACTTTAGAGTTAAAAAATAGAATTGTAATGCCTCCTATGTGTATGTATGCTAGTGATAATAGTGGAGAGTTAAAAACTTTTCATAAAGGTCACTATATGGCTAGGGCAATTGGTGGAGTTGGATTCATTATTGTTGAGGCAACTGCAATTGAACCAAGGGGAAGAATCTCAGCAAACGATTTAGGTTTATGGTCTGATTCTTTAATATCTAAACATAAAAAGTTAAATAAAAATTTACACTCTTTAGGAAGTAAAACAGCTATACAAATAGCTCATGCAGGTAGAAAAAATACAGTTAAAGATGAAAAACCAATAGCTCCAAGTGCAATAGCATTTAGTGAAACTGAACCTTTTAAAATGCCTAAAGCTGTAACTTTAGATGAAATTAAAGAGATAAAAAAACTATTTCTAAAAACTGCTATTAGAGCAAAAGAGGCAGATTATGATGCTATTGAATTACATGCAGCTCATGGTTATCTATTATGTGAATTCTTATCACCTTTAAGTAATATACGAAATGATATTTATGGTGGAAGTTTAGAAAATAGATGTAGATTAGTTTTAGAAATTGCCCAAGAAATTAAAGAAAAAGTTGATTTACCTTTGATTGTACGAATTAGTGCAGATGAGTGGATGAATGAGGGCTGGAATATAGATGATTCAATCTATTTATCAAAAGAACTTGAAAAAATTGGTGTTGATGCTATTCATGTTTCAAGTGGTGGAAATCAAGAAAAAACTAATAAAGCGCCAAAACTTGAAGCACTTTATCAGGCTTCTTGGGCAAAACAAATAAAAGAGAATGTAAACATTCCAGTTATTGCAGTTGGATTAATTACTACAGCATATGAGGGTGAAAAACTTTTAGAAGAGGGTTATTGTGATTTTGTAGCTTATGGACGAGAATTATTACGAAATCCAAATTTTGCGTGTTATGCTGCAAATGAGTTTAAAGAAAAAGATGAAATTATTGCTTCTTATCAAAGAGCATTTCATTAAACAATAAAAAGAAAGAAAATGGATAATAATAAAACAAAATACGTTATTGGTATGATTATAGCTATGTTAATTTGGGGAGTTGCTTGGACTTCTGGAAAAGCAGCTGTTGAGCATTCAAATGCACAAATTGCTTCATTTTGGAGATACGCAATATCTTTTATAGGGATGCTTCCTGTTATTTGGTATATGAAGAAATCCCTAAAAACCGATAGAGTAGCTTATATTTATATGATAATTGCTGGATTATTAAGTGCTGCTTTTAGTTATCTATTTTTTGCTGGACTTTCTCATGGAGATGCTGGATATGGTGGAACAATGGTGACATCTCTTTCTCCACTAATTACATATTTATTATCTATTATGATATTTGGTACAAAAGTATCAACTAAACAAATTATAGCACTTTGTATAGGTGTTATTGGAGCTATTATACTTTTACATATTCCTACTGAAGGATTAGGTTTTTTAACTATTGATAGTTCATATTTTTTAGCTTGTGCTTTTGTTTGGTCTTTGGTTACAATTATAACTCAAAAAGTGTCACACAGGGTTGACCCTATGTTTTATACTTTGGTTGTATTTGCAATAACAGCATTAGTTAATATGCTTTTTGCACTGCCTTATGAACCTTTTGCAATAGCTTCATTTGATATGGTATTTTGGTTAAACATTTTATTTGTAGGACTTTTATCAGGAACTTTTGCAATGGCAATATTTTTTATAAGTGCTAGTAAAATTGGCGCTCATAATACGGGTGTTTTTATGTTTATTGTTCCAGTAGGAGCAATCGTTTCAAGTATGTTTGCTTATGGTGAACAAATAGAGATATCTACAATATTAGGTTGTGGATTATCTTTTTTAGCTGTTTTATTGTTTAATATAAGAAGCTTTAGAAAGAAAAAAATAGTTACAAATTAAAATTAATAAAAAGGAAAAATTATGGAAAAAACATTTATGGAAGCTATGGATTTTAGACATGCGTGTAAAATTTTTGATGAAATAAAAAAAGTTAGTGATGAGGATATGACTTATATTTTAGAAGCTGGAAGAAAATCGCCATCTTCTTTTGGTATGGAAGCTTGGAAGTTTTTAGTTATTACAAATGAAGAGTTAAAAGCAAAACTTAGACCTGCTTGTTGGGATCAAGTTCAAGTTACATCTTGTTCTCATTTAGTTGTTATTTTAGCTGGAATTGATTGCGTTAGACCTGAATCTGGTGAAGTTGAGAGAAAATTCAAAAGAAGAGAAATGCCTCAAGAAAAATTAAATTTTTATTTAGGATTATATGCAGGGCATTTAAAAGATACTTTAAGTAGTAATGAAAATATTTATGCTTGGACTGCAAAACAAACAGCATTTGCAGCAGGAAATATGATGACAGCAGCAGCAGTTAAAGGAGTTGATTCTTGTCCAATCGAAGGATATGATAAAGAAAAAGTTGAAGAGATTTTAGGTCTTGATACTAAAAAATATCAATTAGCATTAGTTTTACCTTTTGGATATAGATTAAACGAACAATCAACTCAACTAAGAGAACCTCTAGAAAATATTGTTGAATACATAAAATAACATTCAAATAGTATCTTTTTTTATTTATTAAAAAAAGATACTTCTATAATAATCTCAAAAACTAAAAATTACTTATTAAATATTTCAAAAAGAAATAATCCAAAAAAAACTAAATTAAATCCTTTAAAATAGAATATCTTGTAAATTAATAATTTCTTTATAAAATTATTTAGAATGATATTATTGTAATACTATTTAATTATAGAATTTCATTAAGAGATATTAATTGAGGAGATTTACATGAATAGTGTTTTTATAGATATCGCAAATAATAAAAATATTAGTTCAGTTTTACTTATTAGCACTGATGTTGAGTATTTGAATAAAATTAAAAAAGTTTTAGGTGATAAATATGATGTTGTGTTTTTTAATAATGATAGATTTTATTTATTAAAAGCTGAAATAAATTGTTTTGATTTAATAGTTTTTGATAATAGTAATAACTTATTACAAAAATTTATAGAAGGGTTTAAACTTACAAGATTATCTAGTTTAAATGTTCCTATGATTTTATTAGAAGATGATATTTCAGAAGACCTTTCAATGTATAAATTTTCTAATGTTTATTCAATTTTTAACAAAAATGTTGATGAAAAAGTTTTACTAGATAATATTGAATTAAGTCTAAACTTTTTAAGTACTAATAAAAAAGTTCAATTTGAAAAAGGTTTTTATTTTGACATAAATAAAGAGATTTTATTTCAAGATAAAAAAATTATTAAACTTACACGAACAGAGAGAAGATTAGTTAGTTTACTTGCTTCAAATGTAAATAATTTGGTTACTTATGAAGATATAGCAAGTGTTGTTTGGAAAGGTAAAGAGTTCTCAATCTATTCATTAAGAAACGTAGTTAAACATATTCGAGAAAAAACCGATGAACTATTTATTAAAAATTCATCAAATAGAGGTTATGTAATTAATACTATTTAATGGGAAGAGATAATTTAATTTAAAAGGAGTTCCTATGTATAAATATTTACAAATTCTTTGTATTGCCGTTTTATTTTCAGGATGTTTTGATTCTGACTCTTTAGAAGAGTCGAAACGAATTTGTCTAAAAGATAATAAAAATTTTTACATTGCTGAAATATTAAATTATCGAACTGGAAAATATGAACCTAGGGTTATATGTGAATAATTCTAAAATTTATTAATAATAATATTGAAGATGACACCATCATTCTTATTTTCAACTTTTATGGTTCCTTGATTGTCTTTTTCTAGGATAGTTTTACAAATATATAGTCCTAAACCAGAACCATTTTTTTGACTTTTTGTTGAAAAATAAGGGTTAAAAATATTTGATATGATTTTGTCATCAATTCCTTTTGCATTATCTTCAATAAAAATATGTTGAAATTCATCATCTTCAGAAAATGAGATTTTGATTTGAGGATTTTGAATATTTCTTTCTACAAAAGCATCCCTTGAGTTGTTTAATATGTTTAATATAATTTGAATGATTTCATTTTTATATAAATATCTTTTTGTTAATTCAACATTTTGAATATCAATATTGATATTTTGTGAATCAAAAGATTTATTTATTAATTTTTGAACATCTAAAACTATTTCAGGTAAAGAAAGCAACTCTTTTTTGGTATCAATACTGAAAAAATTTCTAAAATCATCTATTGTAGATGACATGTATTGAACATATTCATTCATCTCATCTAAAACAGTGTTTAAAAACTCTTTATCAACTTTATTCATATTATTTTTTAATTTTATTCTACTTAATATACTAGAAACACAAGCTAATGGTTGTCTCCATTGGTGAGCTATCATTGAAATCATTTCACCCATTGCAGAGTGTTTTGATTGTAAAAGAACCATTCTTTCTTTCTCTTTTAATTCAGTTAAATCTAAAATAGAAACCATTTTATATTCTTCATTTGAGAAAGTGATATCTTTGATTTTTATAATAACAGGAATAATATCCCCATTTTTTGTTATTATTGATATTTCTTGAAAGATTTTACTGTTGTATTTTATAAATTTTTCTTTTGAAGTTGGTATTAAAATTCCAGTTGCAAGGTTTCCTATTAACTCTTTTTTGTCATCATATCCTAAAATATCAAGTAAGGATTGATTCATATTTTGGATAAAACCATTTTTGATTATTAAAATACCTTCAATTGCATTGTTAATAATCTCATTTAAATCCATAAAAATTGTATTTGTATCTTGCATTTATCTCTCATAGTTAAATTTATAGTTTTGTATTTTAACTAAATTTTTTTATATTTAATAAAAATGGATAAGCTCTGAATTAATATTTAATGTTACTACTATAATACTATTTAAATGTAGAATTCGAGTCTTAATAATAGTTAGAATATTATTTATTTAGATAATTTGGAGAAAATTTTGTTAGAAAATATTTTAAAAAAAATAGAATCCCTTCCATCTCTTCCTCAGACCATAGAAAAAATCGAAGATTTTAAAAAAAGAAATGATACGGAGATTCAAAATTTAGTTGATATATTAGAACAAGATGCTTTAGTTGTGACAACTTTACTGAAAATTGCTAACTCTTCACTATTTGGATTTAAAAATAGAATTGAAACAATAAGTAGAATTATAAATCTACTAGGAATTAATTTTGTAATTTATATAACAATTAGTGAAGCAATAAATAATATATTAAAAACAGATTTAGAACCATATGAAATAAAAAGCGAAGATTTTATGACAGCTTCTACAGGAGCATTATCTTTAGCTAATTTATGGTTATCCAAAATAGATAGAGAATTAAAAGAAGAGATGCTTTTACCAGCTTTATTACAAGAAACAGGAAAATTTATTTTATCAGAATGGATTTTAAGTAGAGGATTTTTAGAAGAGTTTAAAAAAAAGATTGATTCTGGTGTTGAAATATCTATAGCTGAAAAAGAGTTATTAGGAATTACAACTTCCCAAGTAACAGCAGAGATATTTAAGTATTGGAATTTAAGTGAGGACTTAATAAAAACAATTGAGTATGTAGATGATGTTGAAAAAAGTGATGAAGAGTATAAATACAAAGCTCAAATATTAAATGTAATAAAAACTGCATGTAATATAAACTCATTTTTAAGTGATGAAAGTATAAAAAAAGCTCTGATACAAGCAAAAGAATATGGGATGGATATTGGATTATTAAGTGATGCTATAGAGACTTTAAAAAGAAGATTAAATGATAGCTGATAAATACTTTATTGAAAAACATTAAAAAACAAGTGTAACAAAAGGAATAAAAATGATAGCAAATGCAAAAATTAAAATAAAATTATTTTATATATTAGGAATATCAATAATAGCATTATTGAGTATATCGTCTATAAGTCAAAATTTAATAGATAATATAAGAATTGGAAGTGAAAATTATACAAAGATAATAAATTCAAAGGATTTATTAGCTGACATTTTACCACCACCCGCGTATATAATTGAAACTAGATTATCGTCATTTGAATTATTACATGCAAAAACAAATGAACAAAAAGATGAGTTATTCAAAAAATTATCACAATTAGAAAAAGATTTAAGTGTAAGAAATGAATATTGGAAAGAGAATCTAACTAATGAAGAACTTTCTAAACAGTTTATAAATGCATATAAAAGTGGAATTAAATATTTCCAAGTTTTAAATTCAGAATTTATTCCTGCAATAAAAAATGGTGATATAAATAAAGCCAATCAAATATTAGAGGGTGAATTAGAAGATTTATATATAAAACATAGAAAATATGTAGATTTATTAGTAACAACTTCAATATCAGAATCAAAAACAATTGAAGATAAATCAGCATTGGAATTAAGTTCAGGTACGTTTTTCTTTTATGTTTGCATAGCTTTATTTATAATAATAACATTAAGTATATCTTTATGGATAATTAAAAATATAACATTATCAATTAGAAAAGTTGAATCAGGTCTTATATCATTTTTCTCTTTTTTAAATAGAGAATCTTCAAAAGTAGAATTAATCGATATTACTTCAAAAGATGAATTTGGTGAAATGGCAGAAGTTGTAAATGAGAATATAGAAAAAACAAAAATAGGGATAGAAGAAGATAGAAAATTAATTGATGAAACTATAAGTGTTTTAGGGGAATTTGAACAAGGTGATTTATGCCAAAGATTAAATATAAGCGTTTCAAATCCAGCTTTAATGCAATTAAAAGAGGTATTAAATAATATGGCAATTAATTTAGAATCAAATATTGATAATGTACTTCATATATTAGAAGAGTATTCAAATTATAATTATCTTAAAAAAATTCCAACAAAAAATATAAAAGAACATCTTTTAAAGCTTGCAAATGGAGTAAATACACTAGGTGATTCAATAACTCAGATGCTAATAGAAAATAAATCAAATGGTTTAACTCTAGATGAAAGCTCAAATATTTTATTAGCAAATGTTGATAAATTAAATATTAGCTCAAATGAAGCAGCTACAAGTTTAGAAGAAACAGCAGCATCATTAAAACAAATTACTTCAAATATTAGAAATAATACGCAGAATATTCATAAAATGGCAAGTTATTCAAATAGTGTAACAAAATCAGCAAGTGATGGAGAACAACTGGCAAATCAAACAACTCTTGCTATGGATGAAATAAATACGCAAGTAAATCTAATAACTGAAGCTATTTCAATAATAGACCAAATAGCTTTCCAAACAAATATTCTTTCGTTAAATGCAGCAGTTGAAGCTGCAACTGCTGGTGAAGCTGGAAAGGGATTTGCTGTTGTTGCTCAAGAGGTTAGAAATCTTGCAAGTAGAAGTGCAGAAGCTGCACGTGAGATAAAAAATATAGTTGAAAATGCAACCTCTAAAGCAAATCAAGGAAAAGAAATTGCAAATCATATGATTGAAGGTTACAAAGAATTAAATCAAAATATAACAAATACAATAAATTTAATTTCTGATATAGAAATATCAAGTAAAGAACAACTTAATGGAATTGAACAAATAAATGATGCAGTAAGTCAGTTGGACCAACAAACACAACAAAATGTTGCAGTGGCATCACAAACTTATGATGTAGCTGTAATGATAGATGAAATGGCAAAATTGGCAGTTACAAATGCCAATGAAAAAGAGTTTCAAGGGAAAAATAGTACAAAAGCAAAAGATATAAAATTAAAACATAATTCTTCTATTTTTTAATTAAGAGACTATAAATTTTACATGATGTTATTTTGATATTAATGATACTATTATAATATTATTTATTGCTAAGATTTCAATAGTTTAGATTTAAAATAATAAAAATAAGGGAAAGGAATTTATATATGTTAAAAAATATGAAAGTAATAGGAAAATTAGCTTCTGGCTTTGGAATAGTGTTGGTGTTTTTACTAGCATTAGGTATATTTTCAATACAAAAAATGAGTGTTGTAAATGATCAATCAACTATTTTGGCAGAAAATTGGATGCCAAGTATAAGAGTAATTGAAGAAATTAATACAAATACTTCTAATTTACGTATTTATGAATATAAGCATGTTTTAGCTGAATCAGATGAGGATATAAAAAAAGCAGAAGATGATATGGAAGTTACATTATCAGCAATAAAACAGAATCGTGCAGAATATGAAAAATTGATTTCATCGCCTGAAGAACAGACATTATATGATGATTTCTCAAAAAAATTTGAAAAATATATGGATATTCATAATCAATTAGTTATTGTATCTCGTCAAAATAAAATGGAAGAATCTAAAAAAATCCTTCGTGAAGGTAAATCTTTATTTGATAATTATTCTTCAGTGCTTCTTCAATTAGTAAAAATTAATGTTGATGGTGGTAATAAAGCAAGTGCAACTGGCGATGAAATCTATTCACAAGCTGAAACTATGATGATTACAATTATTTTGATTAGTATTGTTTTAGGTTTAGTAATAGCTTATTTTATAACTCGTTCTATCACTTCTTCATTAAAAGAGCTACAAGATGGATTATTTAGCTTTTTTGCATACCTAAATAGAGAATCAGCAAAAGTAGAATTAATTTCTTTAGATTCAAAAGATGAATTTGGTGAGATGTCAAAAATTGTAAATCAAAATATATTAAAAACACAAAAAGGAATAGAAGAAGATAGAAGATTAATAGATGAAACAATATCTGTATTAAGTGAATTTGAACAAGGTGATTTATGCCAAAGATTAAATATTAGTGTTTCAAATCCAGCATTAATGGAATTGAAAAATGTTTTAAATAATATGGCAGGAAATTTAGAGTCAAATATAGATAATGTACTTAATATAATAGAAGAGTATTCTAAATATAACTATTTAAATAAAATTCCAACAAAAAATATAAAAGAGCATCTTTTAAAATTAGCAAATGGAGTAAATAATTTAGGTGATTCAATCACTCAAATGTTGATAGAAAATAAGTCAAATGGATTAACATTAGATGAAAGTTCGGATATTTTATTGAGAAATGTTGATAAATTAAATCAAAGTTCAAATGAAGCAGCAGCATCTTTAGAAGAAACAGCTGCTGCATTAGAAGAAGTAACAAGTAATGTAAGAAATAATACAGAAAATATTACAAAAATGGCAATGCTTTCAAATGAAGTAACAGCTTCAGTTACTCAAGGAGAAAAATTAGCAAATCAAACAACCGTTGCTATGGATGATATTAATACTCAAGTAAATGCAATAAATGAAGCTATTTCAGTAATTGATCAAATTGCTTTCCAAACAAATATTCTTTCTTTAAATGCAGCTGTTGAAGCAGCAACTGCTGGTGAAGCAGGAAAAGGATTTGCAGTTGTTGCACAAGAAGTGAGAAACCTTGCATCTAGAAGTGCAGAAGCAGCTAAAGAGATTAAAACAATTGTAGAAACAGCAACAACAAAAGCAAATTATGGGAAACAAATAGCTGGAAATATGATTGAGGGTTATAAACAATTAAATCAAAATGTTTCGCATACAATAAATTTGATTTCAGATATTCAAAGTGCATCAAAAGAGCAGTTACTTGGAATTGAACAAATAAATGATGCTGTAAATCAACTTGACCAACAAACACAACAAAATGCAGCAGTAGCATCACAAACTCACGATGTAGCAGTAATAACTGATGAGATTGCAAAAATTATAGTTTCAGATGCAAATGCAAAAGAGTTTAAAGGTAAAAATGAGGTTAAAGCAAAAGCTATGAATTTAAAATCAAGTTCATCATTTGATATAAAAACAAACCAAGTAGTACATAAAAAAGTGAAAAGTGATAAAGTAAAAACTGAAACAAAAATAGTTTCAAATAAATCAAATAAATCTGATGATAATGAATGGGAAAGTTTTTAAACTTTCTTTTTCATTGAGAGAAAGAGAATTCTCTTAGATTTCCCTCAGATTCATGTGTTAAAATTATAGACATTATTTTAATAAATAAAAAAGGATATTATTATTATGTTTAATTTTGGAAAAACGGAAGAAGAAGCTGGACGATTAAGTGCAATGGATGAAAACTTTGCAATTATATCATTTAAACCAGATGGCACAATATTACATGCAAATAATAATTTTTTAAATGTGCTAGGTTATAAACTAAATGAAGTTGTTGGTAATCACCATAGAATGTTTTGGAACAAAGCATATACAAGTACATCTGCATATACTGACTTTTGGAATAATTTAGCTAAAGGATTATCTCAAATAAATGAGTTTGAAAGAATAAGAAAAGATGGCAGTTCTGTTTGGATTCAAGCTTCATATACTCCTGTAAAAAATAAAAGTGGAAAAGTGATTCGTGTTGTTAAATTTGCACAAGATATTACTGAGGCTAAAAAAGTAATAGATGCTGTTAAAAAAGCTATTAATTTAGCAAAAACAGGTATATTAAAACAAACTATTAAAGAATCGACTTCAAATGAAGGAATAGAAGAGCTTAAAAATGGTGTTAATGATTTGTTTGAAATTGTATCTACAAAAGTTGATGGTGATTTAAATAAAATTTCAGATGCTTTAGTATCTTTTCAAAAACTAGATTTTAGACATAGAATAACAGGAAATAGTTTAGGTGAAGTTTCTGTTGGTTTAAATAATCTAGCTAATGTTGTAAATGAAATGTTAGTAGAAAATAAATCAAATGGATTAACATTAGATGAGAGTTCAAATATCTTACTTGGAAATGTAGATAAATTAAATGTAAGCTCAAATGAAGCAGCAGCAAGACTTGAAGAGACAGCTGCAGCTTTAGAAGAGATAACTTCAAATATCAGAAATAATACGCAGAATATCCAAAAAATGGCAAGCTACTCAAATAGTGTAACAAAGTCTGCAAATGATGGAGAAAAACTAGCAAATCAAACAACAGTTGCTATGGAAGAGATAAATGTTCAAGTTAATTCTATAAATGAAGCAATTACAGTAATTGACCAAATAGCATTTCAAACAAATATTCTTTCACTTAATGCAGCAGTTGAAGCTGCAACTGCTGGTGAAGCAGGAAAAGGATTTGCAGTTGTTGCACAAGAGGTTAGAAATCTTGCAAGTAGAAGTGCAGAAGCTGCCAAAGAAATAAAAAATATAGTAGAAAATGCAACAAAAAAAGCAAATGATGGAAAAGAAATAGCAAATCATATGATAAAAGGATATGTAGAATTAAATCAAAATATCACAAATACAATAAATTTAATTCAAGATATAGAACTTTCGAGTAAAGAGCAACTTAGTGGAATAGAGCAAATCAATGATGCTATAAATAGTCTTGACCAGCAAACACAGCAAAATGCAGCTGTAGCATCTCAAACTCATGATGTAGCAACAATAACAGACCAAATTGCAAAATTAGTTGTAAGTGATGCAAATGCAAAAGAGTTCATAGGTAAAAATGAAGTTAGAGCTAAAAAAATAAATGTAAAATCAAACTCTTCACATACGGTAAAAACAAATTCTGTTGTACATAAAAAAGTAGAACAAAAAGTAAAAAAACAAGAAACACAAATATCTACAAACAAATCAGATGATGGGGAATGGGAAAGTTTTTAAACTTTCTCCCTTTCAATCTTATAAAAATTCCCATTTTTCTTATGTTTTCCTCATATTTTCCTTACATTTGTATGTTATTATTAAAATATTTAAAAAGTTAAAATGATACTACTTTAATATTATGTGTTGATAGAATCACAATATTAAAAATAAAATATTTTATTGTTTTATTGTTTTATTATTTTATGAAAGAGGGTAATTAATGAGTTCAAAAGAGTTGAAATTGGGTATAGATTCATTTTTGTTATCTGAAACAGATGAAAAAGGAATTATTAGATTTGCAAATGAAGAGTTTTGTAAATTTGCTGGTTATAAATTAGAAGAATTATTAGGACAACCTCATAATATTGTACGACATGAAGATATGCCAAAAGCTGCCTTTGAAGGTTTATGGAATACTATTAAAAGTGGTAAGCCATGGAAAGGTTTTGTAAAAAATAAGACAAAGTCTGGTGATTTTTATTGGGTTTTTGCAACGGTATTTCCTTTTATTTCATGTGATGGCTCAAAAGGATACATCTCTTGTAGACGAATGGCAGCTCAAAGTGAAATAGAAAAATATGAAAAAATCTATAAAAGCATGAAGTAGGGACTAATTATGAAATATTTAAGAACAATGTCAATTAAAAATAAGGTAAAAGCACTAAGCTTTTTTCCTTTAGTATTTATTATTTGTATGTCACTTTATATTGATATGGATTTATACAATAAAAAATCAGCATTAAATAATGTAAGAGAAATTACAAATTTGAATGGAAAAATATCTTTATTATTACATGAAACACAAAAAGAACGAGGTTTAAGTGCTGGTTTTATTAGTAGTAAAGGAAATAAATTCAAAGATACTTTAAGTGCTCAAAAAGAGCTTACAAATAAAAGTATTGAAGAGTTTAAAAAAAATGTTGAACAAATATCCGTTTCAATTTATCCTAAAAATGGAAAAACTCTAATTGATAATGTTTTAAAAGAGTTAACAAATATACAAGGTTTAAGAACTGAAGTTGATAATTTACAAATAGATTCAAAAAAAGCAATTTCATACTACACAAATATTAATACAATTTTATTAAATTTTATAGCTCTAACATCAACAAGTGCTGGAAGTGAAGATTCAATTAAAAATATTATTGCTTATTATAACTTTTTAATGGCAAAAGAGAGAGTTGGAATTGAAAGAGCAATTGGAGCTAGTACACTTGTAGCAAAATCATTTGCTCCTGGTATGTATTCAAAATATATTGGTTTAGTTAATGATCAAAAAATATTTTTTGATACATTCTTTTTATATGCAGGTGATAATCAAAAAGTTTTTAATGAAAAGTTTAATAATCCAGTTATTTCTGAAGTTGAAAAAATGAGAGAGCTTCTTTTATCATATGGTGAAAATAAAGAGCTAGGTTTGGATATTGATCCTAATATTTGGTTTAATAAAATGACAGAAAAAATAGATATTTTAAAACAAATAGATGACCAATTAGCTAAAAATCTTGCAAATGATATGGATAAAGAATTAGAAAAAGAAGAAACTCTTATGTATTTTATGATTTTTGCAACTATCTTTATTGTTATTTTAATTCTTTATTTTGTGACATTTTTTAATTCAAGTATTAGTAGAGGAATTGATAAAATTTATATAGGTGTTGAACAATTTATGAAATATCTAAATAGAGAGATAAATGAGCTTGAATATATAGAATTAAACACAAGAGGTGAGTTAGGTAAACTAGCTCGTATGGTAAACTATAACATTGATAGAATAAATGGAGATTTAGAAAAAGATTTACTTTGTGTTGGTGAAGCTGCAATTACTCTTGATAAATTTGAAAAAGGTTACTACTCTTGTAGAGTAAATTCTGTTGCTGCAAATCCTCAAGTTGGAACATTAGCAAAAACTATAAATAAAATGTTAGATACTCAACAACGAATTAATAGCGATATTTTAAGAGTATTAGCTGAATATACAAATTATAACTATATGAATACAATTAGTAATGAGAATATTGAAGGTGAATTAAAAAAACTTGTAGATGGTATTAATATTTTAGGTGAAGCAATTACATCTATGTTGGTTGAAAATAAAAATAATGGAGAAACATTATTAGTAGGTTCTAATCAATTAACAAAAAATGTTGATGAATTAAATAGAGCATCAAATGATGCTGCTGCTAGACTTGAAGAAACAGCAGCAGCTGTTGAGCAAATTACAAGTAATATTATAAATAGCACTCAAAATGTAATAAAAATGTCTAATTATGCAAATGAGTTAAATATTTCAGCTTCACAAGGTGAAAAATTAGCAAATCAAACAGTAAATTCAATGGATGATATAAATTCTCAAGTAAATTCAATTAATGAAGCAATTTCGATTATTGATCAAATTGCTTTTCAAACAAATATCCTTTCTTTAAACGCGGCTGTTGAAGCAGCAACTGCTGGAGAAGCTGGAAAGGGATTTGCTGTTGTTGCACAGGAAGTAAGGAATTTAGCTTCAAGAAGTGCTGAAGCTGCAAATGAGATAAAAGCTATAGTTTCAAATGCAACTTTAAAATCTAATCAAGGTAAAGAGATTGCAGCAGAAATGATAAAGGGTTATGGTAATTTAAATAACAATATTAATAGCACTCTTTCATTGATTAAAGAGGTTGAAAATGGAGCAAAAGAGCAAAAAGTTGCAATGGAACAAATTGCAGATGCAATTAATAGTTTAGATAAACAAACGCAAATAAATGCTAATATTGCAAATCAAACAAATGATATTTCTTCACAAACTTCAGTTTTAGCAAATAATGTTGTAAGTGCAGTAAATACAAAACAGTTTAGAGGTAAATAAGGGGATGATATTAGAATGATACTATTTATTGATAAGATTCAATTAAAGAAATTATTACTAGTAACAGAGTTATAACAAAAAATAGGAATATAAATGCTAGAGAATATTTTAGATAAAATAGAGTCGTTGCCACCATTGCCTCAAACAATAGAAGAGATAGAGAGTTTTAGAAAGAAAAAAGATAAAGAAGTTGATGAGTTAACAAAAATTATCGAAAAAGATGCTTTAGTTATTACAACTCTTCTGAAAACAGCAAACTCTTCATTATTTGGATTTAGATCAAAAGTTGAATCTGTTGGAAGAGTTATTAATCTTTTAGGAATTAATTTTACAGTTTATGTAACTATTAGTGAAACGATTAATAATCTTTTGGCTACTGATTTAACACCTTATAATATTAAATCAGAAGATTTTATTAATGCTTCAACAGCTTCATCAAATTTAGTAAATTTGTGGGTTGGGAAAATTGATACTGAAATAAAAGATGATATTTTATTAGCTTCAATTCTTCAAGAAACTGGCAAATTTATTTTATCTGAATTGATAATTAGTAGGGGTTTACTTGAAGAGTTTACACAAAAACTTCAATCAGAAGATATAGTTGATATTGAAAGAGAGTTGTTAAAAATGACTACATCACAAGTAACAGCTGAAATTTTTAAATATTGGAAATTAAGTGATGAATTAGTTCACATGATAGAATTTGTTGATGATGTTAAAAATTGTAAAGCTGAGTATAAACAAAAAGCTCAATATCTAGATGTTATTAAAACAGCATGTAATGCAAGCTCGTTATTAAGTGATAAAAGTATAGAAAAAGCTTTAAAAAAAGCAGAAGCTTATAATTTTGAGATAGAACCTTTAAAAAAAGCAATTCAAATTTTGCAAGATAGATTAAGTGATTAGTCAAAAAGAAAAAAATAATTATTTAAATAATTCAATTGTAATTTATTAAAATAATAAAAATATATGGAAAAATGCTATTTTTTTGATACTATTCTTAGATAAAATCATTTTATTAGGAAAATAATAAAAAAATAATAATAAAAAAGGGAAAAAGTGATTAGTAATTTAAATGTATTAAAAAAGATGTTAGTAATAGGTGCTTTATCATTATTATCATTTGTTGTAATTAGTACAATATTTTTAATTGATGAAAAAAATATTTTAATTTCTGAAAAGAAATCAAAATTAGTAAATATTGTAGAACTTCCATATAGTTTAGTAGAATCAGAGTATAAAGCTTTTTTAGATGGTAAAATAGATGAAAAAACTGCAAAAGAAAATGCCTTAAATGCAATAAAAAAACTTAGATATGATGGAAAAAATTACATTTGGATTAATGATGATGTTTTACCATACCCAAATATGATTATGCATCCAATAGCTACAACTTTAGATGGAAAAGTACTTAATGCTGAAAAATTCAATTGTGCTACTCAGTTAGAATATGCAAATAATGAAACTATAAAAACTGATGGTAAAAAGAATCTTTTCCAATCATTTGTTGAAGTTGTAAATAAAAGTAATAGTGGATTTGTTAGATACCTTTGGGCTAAACCAAAAGCAGATGGAACAAGTACTCAAGAGTTATATGAAAAACTATCTTATGTTAAAAAATTTGACAAATGGGGTTGGGTTATTGGTTCTGGAATTTATATAGATGATATTGAGGAACAATTTAATAGCAGTCTAATGAATATCGTATTTGTTGTATTGTTTATTGTTTTAATATTAGGTATTACATCATATTTTATTGTAAAAGACATTGTTACAAAAGTTAATTTATTAGATAATGGATTAACTGATTTCTTTAAATTCTTAAATAAAGAAAATACAAATGTTAAATTTATTGCTATTGATTCAAATGATGAAATAGGAAAAATGGCAAAAGTAATAAATGAAAATATTGAAAAAACTCAAAAATTAATTATTCAAGACCATGAATTAATTGAAGATGTAAAAAGAGTTGTAAATGAAGTAAAACATGGTAAATTAAATCAAAGAATTATTAAACACACTTCAAATCAAAGTTTAGAAGAGTTAAAAAATACATTTAATGAGATGATTGAAAATACAAGTATAAATGTAGCAGAAGATATAAATAAAATAAGAAGAGTTTTAGATAGTTTTGCAAAACTTGATTTTAGAGATAGAGTTGATAATGATTCAGGTTTAGTATCAAAAGGATTAAATAATTTAGCTCAAATTATAAATGATATGTTAGTAGAAAATAAATCAAATGGATTAACTCTTGATGAGAGTTCAAATATTTTATTAGCTAATGTAAATAGATTAAATGTTAGTTCAAATGAAGCAGCTGCAAGTCTTGAACAAACAGCAGCAGCTTTAGAGCAAATTACAAGTAACATTAGAAACAACACTCAAAATATAGCAAAAATGGCTTCGTTTTCTAATAATGTAACAAAATCTGCAAATGATGGGGAAAAATTAGCGAACCAAACAACAGTTGCTATGGATGAAATTAATGTTCAAGTAAATTCAATTAATGAAGCAATTACTGTAATTGATCAAATTGCTTTCCAAACAAATATTCTTTCACTTAATGCAGCTGTTGAAGCAGCAACTGCTGGAGAAGCTGGAAAAGGATTTGCTGTAGTTGCTGCTGAAGTGCGAAACTTAGCATCTCGTTCAGCAGAAGCAGCAAAAGAGATAAAAACAATAGTTGAAAATGCAACTTCAAAGGCAAATCAAGGTAAACAAATATCAAATAATATGATTGAGGGATACAAAGGTTTAAATCAAAACATTTCTCAAACTATTAGTTTGATTTCAGAAATTGAGAGTGCATCAAAAGAGCAATTAAATGGAATAGAACAAATAAATATAGCTATTAATCAATTAGATCATCAAACACAACAAAATGCATCTGTTGCAACACAAACTCAAGATGTTGCAAAAGTTACAGATGAAATAGCAAAATTAGTTATAAAAAGTGTAGATAATAAAGAGTTTGAAGGAAAAAATAGTGTAAAAGCTAAAAATATGAATGTATCATTTATCTCTTCAAATAATACAAACAATCTACCTAATAAAAAAATGGTTTCTACAATTGAAAAAAAAGTGGAAAAAACAGTAGTAGCAAAATCTGATGATGGAGATGAATGGGAAAGTTTTTAACTTTTCCTTTTAAAATAATATGAATATGACTTGTAAAAATAGAGTAAAACCAAAATTATTAAGAGATGTAAAAACAGAAGCTCTTTTAGTATTTATTAGAACTACACTAGAACAATCTTTTCATCAAATAGAGACTGTAGGTTATAACTTCAGGTTAGGAAATGATGAAGATAATGATATTGTTTATTCTTCATTAAAGGTTTTATTGGAACATCTTCAAGATACAGTTATAAACTCTACATATTTAAGAAGTTTGATTGAAAATGCCCATAAAAATGCAACTTTGAAAATACTTGCAAAAAAAGAAGAACCGTTAATGACTTATTATGATTCATTAATAAAAACAATTGAAGTTTGTTTACCAAATGGGAGTTTTTGGATACCTGAGTTGGTTGTAATTTCACTTTTGAGTGAGTGGATAATAGAAGAAGAAAAAACTGCTTATTTTTACCCATATTTAAAAGATATTGATTATATTGATTTAATAAATAGATATGATAATTCAAAAAAAGATTTAGATGCTGAAAAAAGAGATATTATGATGAATATGTATAAAATTTCTTCAAAATTGATAGATAAATTAAAAAAGACAGAATATAAAATAAATACAACTCGTAAAAAAACTAAAAGGAAATAAATGACTAATTCAAATGTTACAGTAGATTTACAAAAGCTAGAAAAACTTTTAAATAAAGTTGGTGATTTGGTAATTACAAACTCAATGATGTCACAAAGTGTTGATAATTTACCTGCTAGTGAAGAGAAAAAGAATCTACTTGAAAAAATTACTCTTTTTCAAAGACATATTGTTGAACTTCAAGATTATGCAACAGATATTAGGATGATTAAATTTGAAAGTTTATTTACTACTTATAATGATGTTATTGAAAAATTTTTACCCCAAAATAAATCAATTAAGTTACAAATAATTGGTGGAGAAACAAAAGTTGATAAATCATTAGTTGAGCATTTAGATATATCTATTAAAACATTGATTATGAATAGTGTTTTATACGGAATTGAGACTCAAGATGAAAGAATCGCATATGATAAAGAACCAGAAGCTATTATAAGAGTTATTGCAGAGCAATTAAATGGACAAATGTCAGTTTGTGTTGAAGATGATGGAAAGGGATTTGATAATAACAAAGTAGATTTTGAAGAAGATTTTCCTAGGGTGGATGATAACAATCAATTAAAAGATCTTTATAAAATCAAAGAGAGTGTTGAAAAGCTAAATGGTAATATTGAGATAAAAACTGATTTGGAAAAGGGCTTTTCTTGCACAATAACAGTTCCTTTAACTCACTCTATTTTAGATGGTTTAAATATAAAAATTGGAGATAATATTTTTATTTTACCAACTTCATCAATTATTGAATCTGTTCAACCCTCAAAAGATATGATTAAACTTGTAGGTGATGGAAGTTCATCTTTACTTATGTTAAGGGATGAATTTATTCCAATAATTAGATTATATGAATATTTAAATATTACTCCAAAAACAAAAGAGTTAACTCAAGGTATATTGATAATTGTAAAATCAGGTACACAAAAAGCAGCCTTTTTTATAGATGAATTTTTACAACAACAGCAGGTTGTTTTAAAAACAATTGAAACAAACTTTAAAAAAGTAGATTCAGTTGCAGGTGCAATGGTTAGAGGAGATGGAAGTATTGGAATTATTATTGATGTTAAAAGTATTTTAGAAAATTTTTAGAGTAAGGGTTTAATTAATGTTTGAATTAATAACAAAAAAGATAAGTAATAAAATAATAGTAGCATTGTTTGTGTTGATGTCACTAAGTAGTATAACCGTTATGTATTTTACAACGTCAGAAGTTACAAAAGATTCAATTGAAAAAACTAAAGAGAATCTAGAAATGTTAAATTCAGCAATGTTTCAAAGTCTAAGAAATGCAATGAATACAGGTGTTCCTGAGCAAATTGCTAAAGCAGAAGAAGATGCTAGACAAATTAAAGGTGTTAAAAACTTAACTGTTGCAAAGGGTAAATCATTAATGGAGTTATATCCATCTGATGTTCCATATACAACAGATAAAGATGTTCTTTCAACTTTTGCTTCAAAACAACCTTTACTATTACAAACAGATGATGAAAAAGGTCATAGTATAAGAATGGTAAAACCAATGATTGCTTCACAAGAGTGTTTGATGTGTCACTCAAATCAAGTTGAAGGTGATGTAATTGGAGTTATGGATTTAACTTTTTCCCTTGAAGAATCAGATTCAAAAATAAAAAGTTTAATTACTCAAATTTCTATAATTTCTGCTTTATTGGCTATTGTAACTATTGGATTAATTTTCTTTATTGTAAGAAGAGCTACAAATCCAATTGAAAAACTAAAAGATGGATTTGAGAATCTTTTACACTCAAATGATACAAATATCTCTTTAACTGTTGAATCAAAAGATGAAATAGGTGAAGTAGCAACATTGTTTAACGCTTATATGGATAAAGTAAGAGCTGGATTAAAACAAGATGAGAAAGTAATAGAAGAAGCAAGTGATATTTTAGAAAAAACAGCAAATGGATTCTTTGTTTATAAAGTAAATGGAACAGCTTCAAATCACCATGTTGAAGATTTAAAAAATAGATTAAATGCAATGATTTTAAGCACAAAAGAGACTTTAGATAAAATCAATGAAACTCTAAGATATTATGCAGAATCAAAATATGATTATAAAATAAATGATGATGGTATTTATGGAAATTTAGGTTCATTAACTGCTGGAATTAAACTTGTAGGAAATAATACATCTGAAATTTTAGCAATGGTTATGAATACAGGAAATGCACTAAATGAAAGTACTCAAACACTTTCAGGTGCTTCAAATAATCTATCTACTTCTTCAAATCAACAAGCAGCAAGTCTTGAAGAAACAGCAGCAGCCCTAGAAGAGATAACATCAACAATTCAAGCAAATACACATGCAACTGAAAGAATGTCTCAACTTGCTAAGAATGTAACTGTTTCTGCTAAAAATGGACAAGATTTAGCAAATAAAACAGCTATTTCTATGGATGATATAAATAAAGAAGTAAGCTCTATAAATGTAGCTATTGAAGTAATTGATCAAATTGCTTTCCAAACAAATATTCTTTCACTAAATGCAGCCGTTGAAGCTGCAACTGCTGGAGAAGCTGGAAAAGGATTCGCTGTAGTTGCTGCTGAAGTGAGAAATCTAGCAAATAGAAGTGCAGAAGCTGCTCGTGAGATTAAACATATAGTTGAAAATGCAAGTAAAAAAGCAAAAGAAGGTAAAGATATATCTGATGATATGATTGAAGGATATAAAGAGTTAAATGAAAATATTTCAAATACAATTTTAACTATTAATGAAGTAGCAACTGCTTCAAAAGAACAAGAAAGAGGGATAGTTCAAATTAATGATGCAATTAATATGCTAGATCAAGCTACTCAAAAAAATGCACAAGTAGCAGAACAAATTTCAACTATGGCTTCAAATATAGCACAAATGTCAAACTCTTTAGTAACAGCAGCAGCAAGAGCTTCGTTCTTACAAGATTCAATGGATAAAGTTTGTGATGTAGATTTAGTTTATGATACAGCATTACTAAAAGTAGAATTGTTAAATAAAAAAGATAATGTATATTCAAAATTAGGTGATTATAAATCATTTAAAATAGAAGATAATCAAAATTTAAAACAATGGTGCCAAACCCATGTTAACTCAGGTAAAAAAGTAGATATGGAGATAATGAAGAGTATAGAAACGTTGGATAAAAAGTTTACAGATAATTTACAAAAGTTAGTAGATGCAAATTCAAATAAAGAATCAAATGAGACATTAAATAAAAATGCAAAAGAAGTTGAAATGGATGCTTTAAAAATCTTTGGTAATTTAAATGACGTTAAGAAAGTTGCGTGTAAGAAATAGAGAGTTTAAATTGCATGGATTTTTTTAGAGAATTTTTTTTTACAATGATAGTATTTGTAATTGGCTATCTAATTTTTAAATATGATATATTTAAAAAGATTAGCCAAGGTGGAACAGTAGACAAAGATTTTAAGAATTGTTATATATTAAAGTACCCAAATCGAGTAGAATTTCATAATAAAGGTGAGATGTATTTAATAGATTTTGATAGCTTTTTTGAACATAATCCAAAACTAAAAGGTAAAGTAAAAGTAATAGAAAGACCTTTATTAGATGGAACGAGCCATGATGCAATATTAAAAGAAATAGAGATAAGAAAAGAGATTAGAGAACAGAGTAATAAAGATTCTAAAGTGAGTTGAAAAATTTAATTTTAAAAATAAAAGGTTAACAAAATGAGTATTATGAAAGCTAAGTTGTCTATATTGTATGTTATATCAATAGTATCTTTGATAGTTTTGATGCTTTTATCTTTCGCAGATAAAAATTTGTTTTTTTATACTATTAGTTTAGTTGTAATAATTTCAGTTTATTATGGTTATACATTATTTCATTTAAAAGAGTATTCATTTAATGAAAAATCAGAAGTAAATGATGTTTCTATTCCATTAAAAATTTCACAAGATGATAATATTTTAGATGAAATAATAGAAGTTACAAATAGTTCAGCAAATGGTGATTTTAAGAATCAAATTAAAGGTAGTTCATCAAATGAGAAATACCAACAAATAGTAAATAATTTAAATAAAACATTTGAAAATATTCATTCAACAATAACTTTGATTCTTAATTATTTAGAAAAATATCAAAAAAATGACTTTACAGTTTCCCTTGAAAATAAACAATCAGAAGAGTTAAAACTTTTAATTGAAGCAATAAATAAATTAAACATTAAAATCTCAAGAATGTTATTAAGTAGTTTAAAAAATGGAGTTAAATTAAGAGAAAACTCTGATTCTTTAAAACTAAATATAAATGAATTAACAAGAAATATCACAACAGAAGCTGCAACTTTAGAAGAGACAGCATCAGCTGTTGAAGAGATAACTTCAATTGTTATAAATAATAATCAAAATGTGGAAGAGATTATAAGATATTCTGCTGAATTAACATCATCGGTTAAAAATGGTTATGAAACTGCAAAAAATAGTGCTTCTTTAATGGATAAAATCAATGAAAAAACGAAATCAATTGAAGCTGCTATTGTAGTTATTGATCAAATTGCTTTTCAAACAAATATTCTTTCTCTAAATGCAGCAGTTGAAGCTGCAACTGCTGGAGAAGCTGGAAAAGGATTTGCAGTTGTTGCAGCAGAAGTGCGAAATTTAGCAAATAGAAGTGCAGAAGCAGCTCGTGAAATAAAGAGTTTAGTTTCTAATGCAACTGATGAAGCAAATAAGGGAAAAATTGCATCTTCAGAAATGATGACAGAGTACGATGTTTTAAATGAAAATATAAATAAAACAAAATCTTTAATAGATACGATTTCAGTTTCATTAAAAGAGCAACAAAAAGGAATGGAACAGATAAATAAAGCAATTTCTCATATAGATACAGGAACTCAAGAAAATGCCTCAAAAGCTCAAAATACGATGCAAATAGCAGATGAAAATGATAAAATGGCCGTATCAATGGTTGTTGAAACAAATAAAACAAACTTTTTTGGAAGAGATGAATATAATTCAACATTAAAGTAATTTTTTATTTCAATTTACTTTGATATAATTGAAGTAAAAAAGGGGTATTTACAATGATAGATTATGTTTCTTTAGAAAAATATGCTAAGGATGTATCTGTCTTATTTGTAGAAGACGATAAAGGAATTTCCAAAGAGATGGAACTTCTTTTAAGTGAAATATTCTCAAATATAAAAGTTACTTTTGATGGAGTAGAAGCATTAGAAGAGTATCATAATTATTATAGATTAAATGGTAAATATCCAGATTTGATACTCACTGATGTTCAAATGCCAAATATGAATGGTATAGAGCTTATAAAACACATTTATAAAGAAAATCCAGAACAAAAAGTAATTGTATTATCAGCACATAACGAATCAGAATATCTAATGGAACTTGTTAATTTAGGTATTTATAGATTTATTCTAAAACCAATGGATTATGATAACTTTATAGAGATAATATTTAAAATATCAAAAGAGTTATATAAAGAAAAAAATAGAGTTTCAGATGAAAAAGATATTAATATAAAATTAGCTAAGGATTTGATCTGGAATAAAGAACTCAAACAATTGTATTTTAATAATGAGTTATTTAAACTTACAATGAAAGAGTTTCTTTTAATAGAGTTATTAATAAAAACTCCAGAAAAAATCTTTGTAAATGAAGAGATAATTTCTAAAATTTGGAATAAAGAGTTTGATAATCCAGATATTTCAAATTTAAAGAATCTAATTTCAAGATTAAGAAACAAACTTCCTTCTTTAAAGATAGAAAATATCTATGGATTTGGTTATAAAATTGCAATAATGTTAGATTAATAATTTATTAATTCAATCATTAACTTTAAAGTTTATTTATAATCAATATTTCCTAATAATTCAGAGCTTAAAAGTGAAGCTTCTAAATTGTTATGGCTAAAATAATCTCCACAAATTCCCAAGTTTTTTTCTTCATTTAGAAAGTAGGGCATATCTAAAGAAGTTTTTGCAAAGGCATATTTCCACAGATGTGGAATGATTGTAAATCTTTCAATAAGCTCTTTTGTTTCATCATTAAAATTCTCTAAAAAAATTTCACAAATCTCATCTTTTGATTTTTCATTTACACAGTTTGCAAACTCTTTTGAAGAGTGAATTACGTAAGAGCTAAAATCTTTATATAAATATTTTTTTGAGTTGTTTATAATATCTTTAATATCTGGATTTTCGTAAAGTTTATTTTCATTTAGTTTTAAATTTTCATTAGAGTGTAAAATCAAAGAAAAAATTGAGTCATATTTTATAAAAGAGAGTTTTTCTTTAAAATTATCTGGAAGTTTAATTTTCATTTGTAGTATTTGAGGTGCAGGAATTGTGATAAATAGTAAATCAAAATCTTCGTAAATATTATGATTTTCATCTTCTAAAGTCCATTTATTAGCACTATTTTCTGCTTTTATGATTTTTGTATTTGTAAGTAAATTTTTTTCATCTATTAAAAACTTGCAAATCTTATTTATCCCATTTTTTGGTATAAATTCATCATATTTTGCTTTTAAAACTCCATTTTTTGCTAAATCTAAACAGAAGAATTTTAAATCATCGGTTATTGGAATTAAACTTGAAGTTCCATAATCTATAAATTTATCTTCAATGTATTTAGTGCTAAGTCTTCCTCCAACACCTCTTGATTTCTCAAAAATAGTAATATTTTCATATTTTTCTTTTAAATTATTATATAAATTACAGCCAGAAAAACCAGCTCCAATAATCGCTATTTTCATAAAAATCCTTATTTATATAGTAGTCTTATGATTGCAATAATAAATAAAACTAAAGCCATCTGCTTTAACTCTTTATCATATAAAATCATAAAAATTGATGTAAAAATTAGTCCGAATGATAAAATAATTGGTCTGATAAATTCTTTAAGCTCTTTAGAAATAAATTCAAGTTGATTATTTGATATTTCAATTTGAAGTTCATTTGTATTTGCTTTTTTTATTACTGATTTTAAATCTTTTAGGATAAATGGAATATCTTTTATCTCATCAACAATAGTTTCAATAATACTCTCTTTTGCCCCAAGAGCTTTTGGAAGATTCTCTTGCAAAATTGGCAAAATATCTTTTATTCCATTGAAATTTTCAATATATGTTGTGCCTAAACCTTCAATAATTGCACTAACTCTTAAAATATAAATTGCATCACTTGGAAGTTTAAAAGGCATATTTCTTGTGCCTTCTAAAACTTCAAAAGCTAGTTTTTGCATAGATTCACTGCTTAGATTATCATTTGAAAAAATATCAAACATTTTACTTGTAAACTCTGCTAATTCAGCTGTTGGTGCTTCATAAGCAATAGTTCCTAATCTTTTACTAGCACTTATATAAAGCTCATAATCTCGCTCATTTGCTGCTTTTATAAGTTCAATAATTGCAATTCTTGAACAATTTGGAACAGTTTTTATCATTCCAAAATCTAGTAAAATAATTTCACCTTCTTTTGTAATTAATAGATTCCCTGGATGTGGATCAGCATGAAAATATCCATTTATTAACATTTGAGTTGTATAAAATCCAACAAGCGTTCCAATTATTTTATTAAAATCAATATTTTGTTTTAAAATACTCTCTTTATCATCAAATCTAAATCCCTCTTCAAAACTCATAACTAAAGCATCATCGCAACACAAAGTTGGGAATGGAATTGGAAATTTAACTCCACTGTTTTTGTAAGTTTGAGAGAATTTTGTAAGATTTTGCAGTTCTTGAGTAAGACTCACTTCTTGTAAAATCATTGATGAAAACTCTTTTATTACAGCTTCAATTGAGTTTTTTGTGTAGTGTGAAAATAGGGGATTAAATAAAAAGTTAAAAAAGTTTATAATTTTTATATCAGCAATTACTCTTTTTTTAATACCTTTTCTTCTAAGCTTCACTGCAACTTTTGTATCATCATGTAAAAATCCAATATGAACTTGTCCAATAGATGCACATGCAATTGGTGTTTTATCAAAACTTTTAAAACATTTATCTGTAAATGATATATTAAAAATCTCTTCAAATTCATCTTTATTCATAGCTGGAAGTTTATCGTGAAGTTCTCTTAATTCATCCAAATAATCAGCTGAAAAAAAGTCAGCACGAGTAGCTAAAACTTGTGCAAGTTTTATAAAACTAGCTCCTAAGGTGATAATAGTATCTTTTAATTTTTTTGGTTTTAGTGGTTTGATTCCAAGAAAACTCTGTTTTTTCTTGATAACCAAATAAACTGTCAATAAAAATAAAAAGACTTTAAATACTCTTCCAAAAGAGTATAAAGATAGGTTTTTAAAAAAGGTTTTTATTTTAAATCCTCTTTTAGTTTTTCTAAATCTTCTTTAGTTGCAAGTCCTAGTTCATCAATAATCTCTTTTAGAGTTGATTTTAACTCTGCTTTGAACTTCTCATCGCTTTCTTTACCTTTTTGCTCCAATGACTCTAAAAAGCTTTTTACATCTTTAGTATCAAGTTTTCCTTTTTCTTCTAATTTTTTTAGTTCATCTTCGATTTTTTCTTTTAAAACCAAAGCCCCACCAAGTCCTGTAAAAATAAGTTCTTTTAGCATGAAATATCCTTTTTGTTTTATAAATTTAATATATAACTTAGGAAGGCTTTTTGGTAGTTATTTTTTGTCTTTTTGTGAAGTTTATAGTAGAGGAGTATTTTTATATAGTAATAATAACTATAGAAATTTAAAATATTTTCATTTTCATTTCATTTATCTTTTTTAAACTTTCAATATATAAATTAAATTAGGAGAAAGAAAATGTTAAAAATTACATTATTAGGACTAGGGTTATTTGTTGGAAGTTTATTTGCACAAGACAATTTAAACAAAATTTCATCAACTTCATTAGGTGGGTATTCAGTGTCTCTTTCATCACAAAATAAAATAGAATTAAATACTCCGAATCCAGTTTCAATCTCAGTTTATAAAAAGGGGAAAACTTTATCTGTAAGCGACCTTGATTTAACATTGTATACACCAGATAATAAAACAATTGAATTTAAACATATTAAAAGTGTAGATAACAGTAACTTAGAAAATATTAAATTTTCACAAAAAGGTGATTATAAATATGTGGTTAAATTTGACAATCAAATTGGTGGAGAAACACACTATTTAAGAGGTAATTTTAAAATATAAGAAATATTAAAAAGGATATTTATGGAAGATATAAATCAAAATTTATTTTTAAAATTAAATTCATTTGTAGGAATCAATCATTGGATTGATTCCTTTGGAATATTATGTGCTGAATATATGCCAATATTATTTATATTAGTTGAAATTTATCTCTTTTTTTTCTTAAAAAAGAAAAATATTGCTATTTTTGCTTTTATGAGTATGGTTCTTGCTTTAGGTATAAACCAAGTTGTAGGTTTGTTATATTTTCATAATAGACCATTTATTGATGGACTAGGTCATACTATTTTGAGTCATGTACCTGAAAACTCATTTCCTTCTGATCATACAACTTTTATGTTTTCAATTGCTATTTATTTGTATATAAAACTTGAGAATAAAATAATTGGGGAAAGTTTATTAATATTATCTTTAATTGGTGGATTATCAAGAGTTTTTGTGGGTATTCATTATCCTTTTGATATTTTAGGTTCTATTTTTATATCTTTGATTACTTTTTTTATAATTAATAAATTTGAGTTTAAATTACAAATAGTTAATGACTTCATATTTAAAATAGAAGAAAAATTCATTATTAAATTACAAGGAGAATAAATGATTGAAAAAAGTTTGAAATTAAATAGAGTTGCTGGCTTAACACTATTTTTTTGGATAGTAAAAATATTATCAACAACAGTTGGTGAAACGGCAGCTGATTTTGTGGCAGTAGATATGAAGGTAGGATTACTTGGAACTACATTATTAATAGGATTTATTACAATATGTGCTGTTATTTGGAATTTTAAATTAAAAAAATATTTTGCACCAGCATATTGGTTTTTAATAGTAATGATGAGTATAGAAGGAACTTTAATAACAGATATTTTAGTTGATAGTTTTAATATTAGTCTTATTACTTTAGATATTATATTTACAATAGCTATGGCTTTAAGTTTTTTTGTATGGTATAAAATGGAAAACACTTTATCTATTCATGAAATTACAAATAATAAAAGAGAAATTTTTTACTGGCTAATTGTTTTAATTACATTTGCCCTAGGAACTGGTGTTGGAGATACCGTATCTGAGCATTTAGATTTTGGATATTCTAATTCTTTAATGTTATTTGGAGCTATTTTCTTAATTGCTGGCGGTTTATTTTATGCAAAAATATTAAATGGTATTACAGCATTTTGGATTGCATTTATTGTTACTCGACCAATAGGAGCATCTTTAGGTGATTTATTTATTCAAAGTCCAGCAGATGGTGGTATGGGAATTTCTGCTGAAAGTATAAATATTACATTTTTTACTATTATCTTAATTGTTGTAGCTTATTTAACTATAAGTAAAGTAGATGTAATAAACGAAGAAGATTAATATTAATAATTTAGATTTAAAAACTTTTATTTTGTAAAGATATGTTAGGATTTAATCTAATAGTGAAAAGGGATAAATAGTGAAAATTTTACTAATTGAAGATGATACAAATATAATCTCTTTTTTACAAAGAGGATTATTAGAAGAAGGACATTCTATTGATACCTCTTTTGATGGAGAAGAGGGTGAATATTTAGCTTCTATAAATTCTTATAACTTAATAATCTTAGATTGGATGTTACCAAATAAAAATGGAATTGAAATATTAAATAATTTAAGAAATAAGAATATTTCAACATCTGTTTTGATGCTAACAGCAAAAGGTGAGATTGATGATAAAGTTTTGGGTTTAAATAGTGGTGCTGATGACTATTTGTCTAAACCTTTTTCTTTTAAAGAACTTGTTGCAAGAATAGATGCAATTTATCGTAGAAGTTTATTCGATGGCAAAAATATAATTACTGTAAAAGATTTAAATATTGATATAAATAAAAAAGTAGTAAAAAAAGAAGATAATGAAATTCTTTTAAGTTCAAAAGAGTATGAACTTTTACTCTTTTTAATAAAAAATAAAAACTCAATGGTTTCAAATGGAATGATTGAAGAGCAGTTATGGAACAATGAAGAGTTTACAAATAGTAATGTAATCCAAGTTACTATTTATAATCTTAGAAAAAAAATAGGTAAAGATTTAATAACAAGTTTTAGAGGACTAGGATATAAAATTGAAATTTAAAAGTTTAAAAACTCGTATACTATTTTGGTTTGGAAGTATTACTTTATTTATTTTACTAATATTTAGTTTTTCATTTTATTATATGTTTGAAAATACTACTTACACTTCATTTCAATCAAAATTATATAAAGAAGCTATTTATGTAAAAGATAGTTTTTTAAATAGCAATGATAATATCATAAAAAAAGATGAGTTGATTTCATCAAATATTGCAATATTAAAAGATGATAACATTCTTAAAAAAACTGTTAATTTTGATTTTAATCTTATTCATTCTTTTATTAATAAAAAATCGTTTTCATTAATAGACAATGGTGAAACAATTTTGGCAATATACTCTTTAAAATTGAATGATAATCAAAAAATAATCGTATATGAAGATAATGTTGATGATAAGTTAGAAGATATTGTTGATATTATGTTAGTAATTGAGCCTTTACTTTTCTTAGCACTACTTTTTTTAGGAAATAAAGTTATAGATAAGATATTAATTCCAATAAATAATATTTCAAAATCTGCAAAGAATATATCAATAAATAATTTTTCAAATACTATTGCCAAACACAACTATGATGATGAAATTTCTGAGTTAATAGACTCTTTTAATACTATGATTTTAAGGCTTCAAGAGGGAGTTTCAAATTTAGATAGATTTAATAATGATGTTTCCCATGAGCTAAAAACACCATTAACCGTGATAAAAGGTGAAATTGAAATTACTTTAAATAAGTTAAGAGAATCAGAATATTATATAAAAAGTTTGAATACGATTGATTATGAAATAAATCAAATAGAGAGTATTATAGAAAATTTACTTTTACTTACAAAATATTCAAAGGAAAATATTAAAAAAACTTTTGAAATGAGTAGCTTAGATTCTTTATTATTAGATACGATTTATTTTTATGATACCAAACTTAAAAACAAAAATATAAATCTAATTATTGATAAAATTGAGTCTGTTAATATGGAAGTTAATCCTTTGTTATTTAAAACAATTTTTTCAAATCTTATTGATAATGCCATTAAATATTCTAATTTTAATACTCAAATAAATATTGGATTATATAAAAATAATAAAATAGTTTTTTATATAAAAGATCAAGGAGTTGGTATATCAAAAGATAAAATCCCTTTAATTACAAATAGATTTTATAGAGTTGATGAATCAAGAAATAAGAATATAGAAGGCTTTGGTTTAGGTTTGTCAATAGTTAAAAATAGCGTTGATTTACATAATGGAAAACTAGAAATTAATTCTGAAATTAATTTTGGAACTACCATAGAAGTTATTCTTTAAAAAACATCCTTATATTTTTCTCTAATAACAAGAAATTTATCCAAATTCTCAAAGAGAATATCTATTAATCTTGGATCAAAATGTTTTGCTTTTTCATCTTGTAAATATCTGAAAATATCATCATCTTTCCAAGCTTTTTTGTAACATCTATCACTTCCTAACGCATCAAAAACATCACAAATAGCTGTTATTCTTCCATAAATACTAATCTCTTCTTCTTTTAATCCTGTTGGATAACCTGTTCCATCCCATTTTTCATGGTGTTCTTTTGCAATAATTGCAGCCATTTTTAATAAAGGTCTATCAGAACTTTTTAATAAGTCATAACCTTTTATAGCATGGGTTTTCATAAGTTCTATTTCTAATTTATTTAATTTATCAGTTTTATGTAAAATTGAATCAGGAATAGCAACTTTTCCAATATCATGCATTGGACTTGCTTGTTTTAAAAGTTCATACTCTTCCTCTTTTAATCCAGATAATTTTGCCAATAAATAAGAGTATTCAGCAACTCTTCTTACATGATTTCCAGTCTCTTTACTTCTACTTTCACCAATTGTACCCATAGTAAAAATAATTTCTCTTTGAATATCTTCAATATCTTTATTTGCTGTTATATCTTTTCTTACAGCACTATATCCCACATGATTTCCATTTAAATCAAAATAAGGTCCAAATTCAGCTTCAACCCAATAGTAACTACCATCTTTTTTACGGTTTTTTACTTCAAGATTAACTTTTTCACCTTTTTGTAGAGACTCCCAAAGATGTTTAAAAATCTCTTTTGGCATATCAGGATGTCTTATGATATTATGATTTTGTCCTATAAGTTCTCTTTTTGTATAACCACTAATTTTACAAAAAGCTTCACTTACATGAAAAATAGTTCCTTTTAAATCGGTTCTAGAAAAGATTACATTTTTATCATAAATTTCTAAAAGAGATTTTAAATACTCTTTTTGTTTATGTATTTTGATAGTTTTCATTTTTACTTTACTATTTAAGTATTTCACGTAATTTCTGTTGATTAGATATAAAATAGCAAGGGTTATAATAATTATAAAAGTAGTTATTATAAATAAATAATTTACTTCCATTTCACTAATTGCTGAAGTATCAATATCATTTTTCTTTATAAAAAATAAAAAATATGCCATATCTCCACCATGAATATCTTTTATTTCATCTTTTACTACAAAATAATCTTTGAAAATCATATAGTCTTTTATTTGTAAAAATTTTTCTATTCCAAAATTCTCAACATTTTTCATAAGTTCTTTATTTGCATTTAAATTTGCAACATAATTTTTTCCTATAAAAAGACCAGTAAAAGGTTTTATAAATCGACTTGTATAATCTTCATGTAAAACAAATAGAGGTTCAATTTGTTTATTTTTAAACTCTTGGGCTATTGAATTAAATTTTGAAATCATCTCAATTATTCCAATAAAGTTTTTGTTTTTGTCATAAATAGGAAGCATTGTTTTAAAAGTCATATCAAATCTTCCAGTACTGATTGTTGTCATTTCCCTTGGATTTTGTATCATTTTAACCACATCAAGTCTTGCAGCTGCGGCATTATCCCCAACTTCATTTGTCCAGCTTCTATAAAAACTAAAACCATCTTTATCAATAATTTGAACCCATAAATGTTTATATTCACTAAAGTGTTGGATATTTTCTACAAGTTCTTTAAAATCAATGAGGCTTTTATCTTTTTTTAATAGGGCTTCATTTATTGAATGATCTCTACTTATAAGATAAGTCATAGTTGATGTGTTACCCTTTTTTTTGGAAACTTCATCATTAAATATTTTTTTTATTTCTGAGACTTTTGAGTTGTAAATTTCATATGTTAATGAATCTTTATTATGTTTATAAATAAAAAATAATAAAAAAGTGGTAAAAAAGAGTATTGTAAATATTAATAAGAATTTTTTCATTAGGCAATTATAGCCTAATTTATAATGAAAATATTTATTACCAAGGACCTTGGAATCTAATTACCTTATGTGCTAATTTCTTTTTATGTTTTGTTGCTTTGCCTTGAACTCTTTTTCTCCACATCTTAAAACTGCTTCTTTTCATTAAAGTTCTCATCTTCTTTTTCACTTGATTTTCAGTTAGTCCATAAAGCTCAAAAATAGTATCAAAAGTAGTTCTATCTTGCCATGCCATTTCGATTAACCGATTTAAGTCTTCCTCTTGAAAAGCACTTAATGGCTGTTTTTCTTTTTTAGATTTTTTTGTAAAATCTAGTTTTAAACTCTCATTTTTCTCAAAATACATAATTTATTCCTGAATAGTCCAAAGTAATTTTGAAGTTTCAAAGCCTAAAGTTGGAAGTTTTTCTAAAATCTGATTTTTAGTTTTTTCATCTAATTTAGAAGTTCTTGATAAAATCCATAGATATTCTCTATTTGGAGTTCCAACAACTACATAATTATAATCTTTATCAAGAATTAAAACCCAATAATCCCCATAAAATGGTCTAAAAAAACTAACTTTTAATTTGCTGTTTGTAATATCTGTGGCATAAGCTCTTCCTTGTGCTTCAGTTTTTTCATTTGTTTGTATTTTTGTACATCTATTTATCACTTTGATTGTTTCTTCATTCATCATAGAGTAGTTAGCAGTTACGTTTTTACAATCTTTTTCAAAAAAATGTTCATATCTTGCTATTTCGTACCAAGTACCTAAATATTTTTCTAAATCAACTTTTTCTACGGTTTGAAGAGGTGGATTTTTAGATGAACAAGCTGTAAATAAAAATATAGTAAAAATAAGTGTTAATAGTTTAAAAATATTTTTCATGAAAAAAATCCTTTTTGTTTTATTTTATAAGAAAAATCATTTTTTTTATATCTCTTTTATGTCCATTCATAAAGTTTCATACACTTGAAGCTAGTAAAAAAATTAAAATAATAATAATAACAAAATAAAAAAAATAGTTTTGTGACACCATATGTGACATCTTTTCTGTAGAATAAAAAAATTAGAAATACGCCATGAAATAGGGAAATATAAAATGAAAATAAGTTTAGTAAGTTTAAATGAAACAGATAATCAAATCAATATATTAAGAGTTAGAAAAATATTATTAATTTTATTCATATTATTTTTATTAGGATGTGAAGATAAAGAAAAAGATGCTAACTTAATTTATCAAGAAGCTATAAATCAATGGAATCAAGGAATGCACAAAGATGCAATTGATAATTTAGAAAAATTACTTATTAGATATAATAAAACTGAAATAAGTAAAAAAGCATACGAACAAAGGTTGATTTTTCAAGATATTTATAATAAACAATTTAATCCATATATTGTGAAAAAGGATATATTCTCAGCCATTTTACAAAAAGAAATAAACAAGTATTTTAAAATTAATACTTTTTATCCTGATAATTTAAACTCTTTAGACTTAAATAGTGAATTTAGAGATTATTTAGATTTGTGTAAGTATTCAAAAGCTCCAACTGAAGATGGATTTAAAATTGATTGTAAAGATTTAAGTCAATTATATCAAAAAACTTTCGATAAGAAGATTGAAAGTGTAATACCTATAAATTCATTTATTGCATATTATTCAATGTCAGGTACTCCAAATGATGGAGTTTTTGCAGAGGAGGTTAATAATATTAGTTTGAATTATAATACTGATAAGGACTTTTATAACATAAAACCTGAATTATTCTCTGGATATTGGATTGGTTATATTAAAATTGATAAATTACAAACTAAAAAAATTTCTTTAGAACAAGGTCATTCTCATACAAAACTTTTAATAGATGATGAAATAATTTTTGATGGTTCTGATAATACAGAACAAACTATAGAATTAGAAAAAGGAATTCATAAAGTAGAAGTTTATCATCAAAATTATTGGCCTACTGCAGGTTTTAATTTAATGTTTGTTGATGATAAAAAAATAAGTTATCTTAATTATGATGAATTAATAAGTTTTTTTAAAAGAATTAATCATATTGAATTTGAACCAATTATTGTATCTGTTTATGAAAGTACAAGCAAAAATAATGAAATTAATGTACATTTAAAAGAGAATTCAAAACCTATTATTCTTTTTTTAAAATCTTATAAGGGTGTAAAATGGAATATAATAAATGATTCAAAAAATAAAATCTCTGCAATTATATATGCATCTAGGTATCCAAGTACGATTGATGGTGATATCTCAAATTCTGTTATTTTAAATACAGAAGAACTAAATATTAATTACCAATATAAATTGAAATGTACTTGTCCTGGAATGGTTTTTAATTGTTCGGGTTCAGATTTTAGAGAAACAAAAAATTTTATAGAAAATCTCACATTAAAAGAGTTAAATAATTTCAGTGGAAAATATAGTACAGAAGAATTCTTAGTACCAGAATACAAACTTGATAATAATTTTATAAATGAGATTAATGCAAATTTAAATTTAGTTAAAGTTCAAGAACAAGAGTGCAGAGAAAAATTTGAATCTACATATAAAAATAGTAGTAATAAGCTTTTTGTTCATAGAGAATAATTGAAAATCTTTTGTATTCACAAGCTTCATCATCTTTTGGGCTTAGGAATAAAAAAATTTCCCAAAAGAGAAAATTTATTAAATTATGTATTTTCACTATAAGCAACTCCTATATCAAAAGAGATTATAATGTTACATGTCAAATAAAGAAAATAACAATAAAATGAATTATTAAAGAGTATGTTAATTTACTTGAATATTTTGTAATAATTATTAAAAAAAGGTTTAAAATGAATATAAAAATATTTCTAATTAGTGTTTTTAGTGTTTTAGCATTACAAGCTAATGATAGTTTTAGTAGTGAAGCAAGTCACTTTACTGGTGGTGCTGTGATGGCTGGAGGAATTACAGCAGTTATTGATCAATATTATCCTGAATATAAATCTGAACGAGGAATGTTAGGATTTGAAATTAGTAGTGCTGCAGTTATATTAGAACAAAGTATAGAATTTGCCATAAATGGAAAAGCAAAAAGTCAGTTGATGGATGCTGCATCACATATTCTTGGTTCGGCTTTAGGAGCTTATATTACTGATAAATATATTTTGCTACCTGTTATAAAAGATTCTTCAACTGATGGAAAATATGTAGGATTGAATGTTCAACATCGTTTTTAAAAATGTAAAAGTCAATCTAATATAGATTGCTTTTACTCTTAAACCTAAAAAAAGAACTAAGAAACCTTCAATCCTAAATAAATATGCTAAACGCAATAAAATTCCAAAATCAAAAACAATCAATCATAAGCCCAACAGATGGATATGTAGCAAAACTAATGATAAATACAATTGGTGGTGTTGTAAGTGCGCACGAGAAATCAATCTCAATACTTCCCAAAGACTCTCCATTAATTGTAAAAGTAAATGTACTAAATTAAGATATAGGATTTATAAAAAATGATATGAATTCTAAAATTAAAATAGATACCTTCTCTTTTCAAAAATATGGATTCTTTGAAGGTGAGAATCGTAATAAAAGTGAACAGTTTCACTTTTGTAGATTCGGAACCAAAGGCTTTGTCCCAAAGGACAGCCGAAGGCTAATCCATGTAGGAAACTTTTCCATAGATGATGAAAAACTAGGACCTGTTTATGAAGTAAAAATAGAACCAAATGGGAAAACTTTAAATGTAGAAGGTAAGGAAAGATACCTAGAAGCAGGAATGAGTGTAACAGCTGAAATAAAAGTAGGGAAAAGAAGAGTAATAGAGTTTTTTATCTATCCAATAATTCAGTATTTGGATGAGGGGTTGAGTGTTAGGTGATGGGAATTAAAAATAAAATAATGAAAAAATAAAAAAAAGAGTTTTTGTGACACCGTATGTGACGTCTAATTGGTAGAATAAAAAAATTAGAAAAAAAATTATGAAATTGATAAAAATATAAAAGGAAAAAAAGATGGCATTCGTAAATGAATATATAAGCAAAGAAGATATTGAGAAGTATGATATTTTTGGAATATGGAACAAATTTTTACCAGAAAGAGAACAAGTCAAAAAAGAAACAGAAAAAAGATATATACCTCAGTGGACAATCGACAGAGAGAGATTTGGTTTTCTTATGCAGGAAGAGTTATTGACCAAGATTTAGATTTTGGACAAGGTACAGGCGAAGAAATATGGTATTTAAATTATAAAGGAAGAAATTTAGAAGTTAGATTATTTAAACCACCATATTTGGAATTTCAAGGATTTTTAAGTGATAAAAAAACATATAAAAGGACTTGGAGATTTCTCTCTGTAACACCTGAAAGTTTGGATAGTGTTAGTAATAAAGAGTTAAGAGATATTATCAAAGAGGCATTAGATATTTATGGAGAAAGTGGGATATCTTCATTGGTAGACAGAAAAAATGTAGAACTTATACTTGAGAATTTTTAAAAAATATAAAAGGAGAAAAAATGGCATTAACATTAGAAGAAGCACAAACAAGACTTAGCAGTATAGCAACTGGGGATACAGAAGCTTTAAAAAATTTAATAAACGAATTTTCCTCGTTCCTAACGTCCACGTTGGGAATGCATATAAAAACTAAATAAAATAAGAGAAACAAAAATGGGTAGAAGTAGATATAAAATCTATGAATCAACATATCCTCATTTTATAACTTGCACTATTTTACATTGGATACCAATATTTACAAGAACTGAAACAACAAATATTATATTTGATAGTTTAAAATTTCTTCAAATTAAAAATGTAAAAACTATACTAGAACAATTGGCTTTTTATAAAAAATCACATAAAACTCAAACTACTTATCAACTTTGGCAAGAAGGATTTCAACCAAAACTTATAAAAGATGAAAAAATGATGATAGAAACTATAAACTATATTCATCAAAATTCAGTAGAAAGAGGATATGTTGATGTTGCAAAACATTGGAGATATTCAAGTGCAAGGGATTATGAAGATATAAAAGGTTTGATAGATGTTGAGAGATTGTTTTAGCGTGGGTTAGAGTTAAATATGCATTCCCAAGTTGGAACTTGGGAACGAAGAAAAGAAATTATATAACCCTAATAATTTCAGCACTAGGTTTAGCAAAATAATAACCTTGTGCGTAATCTACACCTATCTCTTTGATTTTTTCAAGTTCATAAGGAGTTTCAACACCCTCAGCAAGAAGTTTAATACCATTTTCAATACATATTGTTCTCAAAGCCTTATAAATTGATTGTTTCATATTATCTCTATCGATATTTTCTATTATATTTCTATCTACTTTTATGATGTCTGGTTTTATATCAATAATCATGTTTAAAGATGAATAACCTTCTCCAACATCATCTAAAGCAATTAAAAAACCTTTATCTCTATAAAAATTTAAAATAGTTTTTAAATGTTCTTTATCTTTCACATTTTGTGTTTCAACCACTTCAAAAACTATGTTTTTTGGGTCAAAGTCTAATTGTTTTGCCCACTTTACAGTAGATGCTAGGCAAAATTCTGGGTCATAAATAGAAGTTGGAATAAAGTTTATAAAAACTTTTGCATCAATTTTTTTTACTGCTGTTGTTTTAAGAGCTACTTCTCTACACATTCTATCAAGGGTAAAGTTCATATCATTTCGTGTTGATTTTGAAAATAAAACATCAGGATACATAAGTTCACCATTTGGCAAAACACCACGAGTTAGAGCTTCATAAGCAAAAATTTCATTTGTTTGTATATCAACTATTGGTTGAAAATGGGCTGTTAAACTACTATTTTCAATAATATCAAAGAAGTTTCTATCTTCTATAAAATGTAAATATCTATTTAATGGCTTTGCAAAAAATATAGTTCCAAGTGAGAGTTGATTATCTTCATTTTCTATAAAAATCTTAATTTCATCTTTTTCTAAATCATTAAAATTTGTGTTAAAAAAGTCAAAATTCTCTTCAAAAAAAAGTTTTGGATTTTCTCCTTCGATAGTAATTATTCCATCTATTTTTGAAGTTTCAAATCCTAAAATTTTTAAAAGATTTGAAGATTTTATTACTAACTCTGTTATTTGAGTTATGAAGTGAATTTTGCTTTTTTTCTCACTTATATAAAATATATCTTTACATTTACATGGCATTTTAGAATCCTTTATTAGTTTTTTTAAATTCAAAAAAGCAAAATTTTTCCAATTTTAGAAAAAGGAAAATATTTTACTTTTTTTGAATTATTATTCATTAAAATCAAATTTATATATTTCACATAATTTTTAACTATACTTTGATGTATAGCACCAAAATAACCTAGATTCTAAATAAGCTAACAATTGCTAACTTGAAAGAATTATATAGAAATAAAAAGTTCCTTTGTATGTTTTATATGTTATTTGATATAAATAAATTAAGATATAAAATGTTAAAATCTAATATATAATTGAAATAATAATAATTAAAGGTAGAGGATGAATAATCTCGCAGAAATCGAAAAGTGGCTTAAAGACCATTCAATAAATAATTATCTGATTTCAGAAGATTTTACTGTAACAGTTCAAGGTAATGTTAATTTAAATCAAAAATTAAGTGTGAAAAAATTACCAGTTAAATTTAAAACAGTAGATGGTTTTTTTGATATAAGTAATAATGGTTTAATATCACTTGAAGGTTGTCCAAAAACAGTAACAGGTGGATTCTACTGTTCAAGAAATAATTTAGCTTCATTATTTGAAGGACCAACTGATGTTGGAGATTTTGACTGTTCTTATAATCAACTAAAAAATCTATCTTATGCCCCAAAAGAAGTTAAGGGAAATTTTGATTGTTCTAACAATGAAATAAATTCTATTAAAGGTATGCCAAGAACAATTAAAGGTTTTTTCAAATGCTCAAATAATAAATTAGTTACATTAAAAGGTGGACCAAAATATGTAGAAACAAAGTTTGATTGTTCAGATAATCAAATTGAAAGATTAAATGGAGGGCCAGTTTCTGTTGGAAATGACTATGTTTGTATCAGAAATAATTTAACAGATTTAGATGGTGTTGCAGATGAAATTGGTTGGGATTTAATTACTGATATTAGATTAAATCATGTTGCAAGCACTTTTAATGAAGAAGAAAAAACATGGAGATATAAAGGTAGCGAAGTTGTTTCACATATTTATAAACCTATTGTTGCCCTTACAAATGTTGATGATATTAGCAGATGGCTTAGAAAACATGAGATTAAAAATTTTACGATTTTAAAAGATAATTCAGTAAACGTTCATGGTGATGTAAAATTAGCTGATAAATTGGCAAACTTATTAAAACTGCCATTAAACTTTAATGTTATTGAAGGTGATTTTGATATTGGAGATAATGAATTAACTTCACTTGAGGGAAGTCCTAAAAAAGTTTTAGGAAGTTTCATGGCACATAAAAATGAAATACACTCATTAAAAGGTGGACCAAAAGAAGTTGGTGGAAGTTTTGTTATTTTACATAATAATATTACATCACTAGAGTTTTCTCCATCTTTAGTAAAAGAAGATTTTATTTGTTCTCATAATCCTTTAAAAGATTTAGATGGAATAAATACTGTACTTGGATATATCTTTACAGGTGTTCATGTACCAAATATTAAGTGTCAAAAGTATGTTTATAAAGGTATTACAACATATAAATATCCAGCTGATTTGGTTATGAAATATTTAGAAAAACAATATATTTCTTTAACTGATGAAGAAAAAGCTTTTGAAGAGACAAGAAAAAATCTTGAAAATGTTATTTCAAAAATGCTTGAACAATCTACATTATCACAAGAGATGATTAATGATAACCTTATTAAGAATTTAACAAAATATCGTTTAGATGAATTAAAAGAAAAAGTTTTATTAGTTAAATATCCTCCTGAAGATGATACAAGATTGAAGCATTTAACAGAAGATGAAATTATGAGATTAGCATTTGAAAAAGAGATTTAAGAGCTTAAATTAAGTCTTAAATAGATTTTTTAAGATATAATCGCGAAATCAATACATGAATAAATAAAATAAATGGAGAGAATTATAATATGGTTCAAACTGTCAATCTTAAAAAAGCTTTCGGTGCTAGAGTTTTATTTCAAGACATAAATTTAAAATTAGATACTGGTAAGCGATATGGTTTAATCGGTGCAAATGGTGCTGGAAAAACTACATTCTTAAAAATATTATCAGGACAAGAAGAAGCAACTGAAGGTGAAGTACAAGTTCAAAATGGTAAAAAAGTGGGAACATTGTCTCAAAATCAATTTGCCTATGAAAACAATACAATTTTTGATGCTGTACTTTTAGGAAACAAAAGATTACATGATGCAGTAAAAGAAAAAGAAGAACTTTATATGAGTCCTGAGTTTACTGATGAAGTAAATAATAGACTTGCTGAACTTGAAATCATTTGCTGTGAAGAAGATCCAACTTATGAATATGATGTAAAAATAACAAGAATTTTAGAAGATTTAGGATTCCCTGCTTCATCTCATCAAGATTTAATGAGTACATTAACAGGTGGAGATAAATTTAAAGTTTTATTAGCTCAAGTTTTATATCCAAAACCAGATGTTCTATTTTTAGATGAGCCTACAAATAACTTAGATATTGCAACAATTGGTTGGTTAGAAAATCAATTACAACATCACGATGGAACAATGGTAGTTATCTCTCATGATAGACACTTTTTAAATGCAGTTTGTACTCATATTTTAGATGTTGATTTCAAACAAATTAGAGAGTTTACTGGAACTTATGATGATTGGTATATTGCATCTACTTTAATTGCAAAACAAAATGAAAAAGATGTTAATAAAAAATTAAAAGAAAAAGAAGAACTTGAAAAATTCATTGCTAGATTTAGTGCAAATGCTTCAAAAGCAAAACAAGCAACTTCAAGACAAAAACAACTTGATAAACTTGATGTTGGTGCAATTCAAGTATCAAGCAGACGTGATCCTTCTATTATTTTTAAACAAAAAAGAGAAGTTGGGAAAGAGTTATTAACAGTTAAAAATATCTCTAAATCTTATGGTGATCATGTTGTTTTAAATGATGTTTCATTTACAGTAGAAAAAGGTGATAAAATTGCTCTTATTGGAACAAATGGTATCGGAAAAACTACTTTATGTGAAATTTTAGAAGGAAATTCAAAACCTGACAGTGGAGAAGTTTTATGGGGTGCAACTATTCAAAATTCTTATTTCCCACAAAATGCAACAGATATAATTGAAGGTGATATTACACTTTATGATTGGTTGAGAAATTGTGATAGAGATGCTGATATTTCAGAAATTAGAAATTGTCTTGGAAGAATGTTGTTTAATGGTCAAGAGCAAGAGAAAAAAGTAAACTCATGTTCTGGGGGAGAAAAACATAGAATGATGCTTTCTAAAATCATGTTAGAACAAGGGAATTTCTTAGTTTTAGATGAACCTACAAACCACTTAGATTTAGAAGCAATTATTGCTTTAGGTGAAGGTTTAAATGATTATGCTGGATCTGTTATTTGTGTATCTCATGATAGGGAACTATTAGATGCTTATGCAAATAGAATTATTGAAATCCAACCAGGTGGAACGATAGTTGATTTCAAAGGAACTTATGAAGAATATATTGAGTCTAAAGAGGCTTAATATATTTCATAATTTTAATGAAATAAAAAAGGGGAAGATTTTAAAATCTTCCCCTTTTTTTATAGCTAAAAAATCATTATTTAGAGTGTCTTGAAGACATTCTAATTTCTCTTCTTTGAATAGCATCGTTATATCTTCTTTTATCATCTTCAGTAACTAAATCTAATTTAGGAACTGGTGCTGGTTTACCAGCTTCATCAACAGCAATCATTGTAAAATAACAAACGTTTGTATTTTTGATTGTGTGGTCTTTAATATCTTCAGAAATTACTTTAATACCAATTTCCATAGATGTTCTTCCTGTATAATTTACAGAGGCATGAAAAGTAACAAGTGAACCGATTTTAATTGGATCTTTAAATAAAACCATGTCAACTGATAATGTTACTGCATACATACCTGTATATCTTGCTGCACAAGCATATGCAACGTGATCTAACATTTTTAAAATTTCACCACCGTGAACATTTTTCCCAGAAAAGTTTGCTTTATCTGGAGTCATTAACATAGTCATTGTAAGAGATTTTTCTCTTTTTATTTCTTCACTCATTTTTTTACCTTATACTTATTGAAATATGGGATATTATAAAATAAAATAGTAGGATGCACGTAGCAATTGATTAAAATAGGTAGATAGTTTACAAAAATATAGAAAAAAGTAACATTTTTACACTTAAAAACTATTATTTAGTATATTAAAGTAATCAACTCTACTTATCTCATAGGCTCCTAAACTTGCTAAATGGTCATTATAAACTTGGCAATCTATAAGTTCTATGCCATTTTCTTGGGCTTGTTGGCAAAGATGATAAAAAGCGACTTTTGAAGCATCAGTAACTTTTGCAAACATACTTTCTCCACAAAAAATATTACCAATTAAAAGTCCATAAAGTCCACCAACTAATTCATCATTTAAATAACACTCAATACTAAAAGCAATATCTAGATTATGTAAGTTTGTGTATGCTTGAATAAACTCTTCACTAATCCAAGTACTGTTTTCATGTTTTCTTTTTATTTCAGAACAGGCACGAATAACAGCTTCAAAGTTTTCATTTGATTTTATTACAAAACCTCTGTTTTGTATTGATTTCTTAAGACTTTTTGATACTTTCATCTCATTTGGTTTTAGAACCATTCTTTTTTGTGGACTAAACCAATGAATATAATTGTAGTCATCTATATACCAAGGAAAAATCCCATTTTCATAGGCATTAATTAATCTTTGAGGATGAAAATCACCACCAACAGCAACTAAATCATCTTTCATCATCTCAAGAATAGGAAAATTAAAGTTATCATCGTCTAATAAATAAACGGCATATTTTTTGTCAATTAGTTTCATATTTGTATTTTATTGAAAAAAATGTTAATATCCGAGCAATTTAAAAGAAAAAGTTAGGAATTTATGGGAAATAGTTATAAAAGAGTTGATGCACATTTATCAAGTTTAGGTTATTGCACAAGAAGTGAAGCGAAGAAATTTTTAAGAATTTATGAACTTTATGTAAAAGATACAAGAGTTTTTGACCCTTCAATAAAAGCTTATCACAATGATATAAAAGTAAATAATGAGCCACTTGACCCTGAAACAATTACTATTTTACTAAATAAACCTTCAGGATTTATCTGCTCACATAATGATGCTGGAAGTTTAATTTATGCTTTAATTCCTAATAGATGGAATAGAAGAAATCCAAAAATTGCAACTATTGGTAGGCTTGATGTTGATACAACAGGAGCAATTATTTTAACAGATGATGGAGCTTTAAATCATAAATTATCAAGCCCAAAAAGTGATGTATCAAAAGTTTATGAAGCAACTTTAGCAGTTCCATTAAAAGGTGATGAAAAAGAGATTTTTGCAAGCGGAGAGTTGATGTTAAATGGAGAGAAAAAGCCATTACTTCCAGCAACTTTAGAAGTTTTAGATGAAACTCTTGTAAGATTAGAAATCTGTGAGGGAAAATATCATCAAGTAAAAAGAATGTTTGCAGCCGTTGGAAATAGGGTTCTAACACTTCATAGGGTGAGTTTTGGTGGATTTACTGTTGAAGATTTAAAAGAGGGTGAGTACAAGTTCATAGAACTTTAACACTCCTCTTTTTTTGTTACACTTAAACCCTCTTTGTTCATTCTATCTATTTGTTTTTGTGTTAAATCTAAATATCTCATGATTTTACCATCCCAAACAATACAAGAGAAAGTCTCTTTTTTAAATATTTTTTTAATTTTTTCAAACATTTTTAATCCAGAAAAACTTATTTGAATTTATCAAATATTCTTTTTTTTAACTCTTCAACAGTTTCAATAGCATCTTTTTCATGGTTAGAAAAGCCCCAATTTACAAGAACAGAATCAACTCCTGCATTTGTTGCTGCCATTATATCTTTGTGTGAATCACCAATTAATTGAGCATTTTGATTTGAAACTTTGTGTATATCTAAAATCTTATTTACCATTTCTGGATGTGGTTTTGGATTTTTTACACTGTCATAACCTAAAATTGTTTTAAAGTGGTGGCTTAATCCTACATGATTAAGCATTTTGTGAGCATATTGTGAATTTGCATTAGTAGCAACTGCTAGTATAAAATCATCTTTTAAACTCTCAAGTAATTTTGCAATTCCATCATAAACAACTAAATCACTTAAACAGTGTTCATTGTAATACTCTTCAAAAAGTTTTGTTTGTTGAGCTGTAAACTCTTTTGTTCCATAAAAAAATTCAGCTGAATTTATTGTGGGGTCATTTACTTTTTCTAAAATGTAGTTTCTTTCTAATTTCTCAAAACCTAGATTAACTCTCACATAATTTATAGTATTTGTTATAGCATAACCGCTATCTATGAGTGTTCCGTCCATATCAAACATGATTAAACGCATAAATATTAATCCTTAATTATTATATTAGTTAGTATTATATTCTTTAAATTCTAAAGTATGATTAAAAAAATAAAAAAAAGTAACTAAAGAGGATAACTTTTATCTTAATTTAATAATTGAATTGCTAGAATTACTCTCATAGGATATTTATATTAAATCCTCCTACTACTAAATACATTTATTTGGTATCCTATACACTAAAATAGATTTAAAATACGGCTTCGTAAATTCCCGTACGAAGCCTTTTTTTTGCCTTAAATAAACTAAAATTTATATTCAAATGACTATAATACCGATTCTATTTTGGAGTTTCAATGAAAAAAATCTTACCCTTTATCACATTAATCATAATAATTGCAATAATAATTATAATATTTTTATCAATGTCAAATAAAAAACAGATGGTTGTTTTAAAAGAAGGAAATAATAATCAAACACCACTTGAAATAATTCTGGGTAAATATCAAGATAGTGATTGTGGAATGATTATTGATAAAATGGACTTTGTTTCACAAGTTGTGGCACCTGATGGAAAAACTTGGTTTTTCCATGATCATGGTGGAATGGCACATTGGTTAGAAGATAAATCTTTTAAAAATAGTGCAAAAATTTGGGTTATGAGCAAAGATACAAATAAATATATAGATGGAAAAAGTGCTTGGTATTCAAGAACTGACTTAACTCCAATGGGTTATGGATTTGGAGCTTATGAAAACAAACAAGATGGTTTTATAAGTTTTGAAGAGATGGGTTTAAAAGTGTTAAGAAATGAGACTCTTAGAAATCCTTATATCAAAAAAGAGTTGTTAGGAAATAATGGAAACAATTAGCATAATAACAATTATTTCAATTGCTTTTTTAGGTTCATTTGGCCATTGCGTTGGAATGTGTGGTGGAATTGTAATAGCATATTCAAGTACAAAAATAAAAAGTCATTGGACAAAAAAAGTTCAAGCTCTTGCTCACTTACTTTACTCTTTTGGACGAATCTCAACTTATATGATTTTAGGGGCTTTATTTGGTCTTGTTGGTGGAGTTGTGACTTTTGATAATATGACAAGTGGAATATTTTTATTAATCACTGGTTTTTTAATGATTTTGGTTGGACTTTCACTTCTTGGTAAGATTAAATTTCTAACTATTTTAGAGCATACTTGTTCAAAATCACCACTTTATCAAAGTACATTTAAAGCACTTTTAGGTTCACAATCGCTATTTAGTTTTTATTTACTTGGAATGTTAAATGGTCTGCTTCCTTGTGGTTTTGTATATGTTTTTGCAATTACAGCTGCAAGTACGGGAAGTGCATTTTGGGGAGCTTTTGTAATGCTTATATTTGGTTTAAGTACATTACCAGCACTTTTTTCTTTAGGATTTTTTGTAGGATTATTTAAACAATCAAATCTTAGGGATTTATTCATAAAACTAGCTTCAGTATTAGTAATAGCTTTTGGATTTTATATAGGATATTTAGGTTATCAATATTTAACTGATCCAACAAGATCAATTTTAAGTTGTCATATTTAAAATGAAAATTAGATTTTATAAAGGAGGAAATAATGATTAGTAAAACAAGAAAATACTTTAGTTTTTTTGGAATATTAGCTGCAACAGTTAATCGAAAACTGCAATCTTTTAGCTGTATGATTCATGCTATTTTATCAAATACGATGCCAAAAATTACTAAATTAATGCTATTAAAGCAATTAAAACCAAGCAAACTATATTCAACAAACAACATATAAACATAAAAATTAGGAAAAATTAATAATGCAAAAAAAAATATCTACAAGCTTAGTTGCAAGCTTACTTCTAGCAACAACAAACCTTTTTTCAGCCCAAAGTTTAGAAACAATTACTGTTACAAGTGCTACTAATTCAACTCAATCAATCAAAGATGTTACTTCTAATATTGATATTATTACTAAAGAAGATATTGAAGAAAAACACTATTCAAGTGTAGTTGATGCTTTAAATACAATACCTGGTATCTCATTTACAAGTAATGGAAGTTTTGGTGCTTCTTCATCTGTTTATCTTAGAGGAAATGATTCAAAAAGAATTTTAGTTTTAATCGATGGAATAAGATATAACGATATTACAGGTACAAGTGGTGCTCCATTTGAACATTTGATGATTGATGATATTGAACAAATTGAAGTTGTAAAAGGTGCTCAAAGTGGTATTTGGGGTGCAGATGCAAGTGCTGGTGTAATTAATATTATCACAAAAACTGCAAAAACTGGTACTCATGGTGATGCTAGCGTTGAATATGGTTCTTTTGATACTAAAAAATATGGTATGAATTTATCTCACAAAACAGATAAATATTATTTAAAAGGTTCTGTATATAAAACTGACACTGATGGTTATTCTTCTTTTCTTGCAAAAAAATCTTCACGTAATTATGGAAAAAGAGGTAATGAATTAGGGCTAGAAGATGACGGATATAAAAATCTAACTTCAAATTTAAAAGCGGGTTATAATTTTGATGATTCAAATAAAATTGATGTATCACATACAATAGTAGATGCTGATAATAATTTTGATGGTACAAGTGGTGATTCATTAAATACAGCAAATACAAAAGACCAATTTTCAACAGTTTCATACGAAAATAAAAATAATTTTGCAACAACAGATGTTTCAGTAAAAAGATCTGATTTTGATAGAGAATACTATTATCCTGCAACAAATTCAACATCTTATTTTGATGGAATTGTAAATGAGTATGGTTTAAAAACAAATATTCCATACCAAAATGAAAACTCATTTGTATTATTAGGTACTGATTATAAAACTTTTGAACATAAAAATGAACTTAATGAAAAATATGATAACAAAGCAGTATTTGTAACAAATAGCAATAAATTTAATGATAATAAAACAATAATAACTGAATCATTAAGAAAAGATGCCTATGATAAATTTGATAATAAAACAACTGGAAAAGTAGGTATTAAACAATATATTTGGAATGAATTAAATGTTAGTTCAAATTATGGTACAGCTTACAATGTTCCAACTTTATATAATTTATATTCAACTTATGGGAATAAAGATATAAATCCTGAAAGTAGTAAAAGTTATGATTTAGGAGTTGAATACAAAGGTATCTCGGCAACTTATTTCCATACAAAAATCGAAGATATGATTGACTTTGATACAAATACATATAAATATGGAAACATTGATGGAACTTCGACTCTAAAAGGTTATGAATTAGCTTACAAAAAAGATGTAATAGAAGATACTTTTTTAAATCTAAATTATACAGCATTAAGTGCTGAAGATAATAATGGACAAGAACTAGCAAGACGAGCAAAAGAACAAGTTGGTTTTGGAGTTGATTATTATGGAATTAAAGATTTTCATTTTAATGTAAATGGACAATATATTGGAGATAGATATAATGGTGTTAATAAAACAGGTGCTGAAACTGGAAACTATACAGTTTGGAATTCAGTTGTAAATTATGATATTAACAAAACATATAAAGCATATTTAAAAGTGAATAATTTATTTGATAAATATTATCAAACAGTTGATGGTTATGCAACTGAAGAAAGAAGTGCTTATATTGGATTAAAGGCTAGTTTCTAATATGAAAAAAATTTTATTTATACTAATTTTATGTATAAATTTGTTGGCGGAAGAGAGAATTGTAACTCTCTCTCCTTCAATAAATGAGATTGTATTTGCTTTAGGTGTAGGTTCAAATGTTGTTGCAAACACAAATTATTGTGATTTCCCAGAAGAATCAAAGGCTATTCAAAAAATTGGTGGATACAATAACGTCTCTTTAGAAAAATTACTCGAAGCAAAACCAACAGTTGTAATCGGACAAGATTATGATGAAAAATTAAACTCTAATCTAAATGCTTTGGGTATAAAAACTTTGAGTTATAAAACAAATACAATCTCATCAATAAAAAATACGATTAATGAACTTGGAAACTTTTTTGATAAAAAAGAAAAAGCAAAAGAGTTAATATCAAATATAGATAATACTTTATCATCCGTAAATTCAATAGTAGAAAATAAAAAGATTTTGATTGTAATAAGCCCTAAAAAATCCCTTTCAAATCAGATTTATGTGACAGGAAATTTTTTATATTTTGAAGATATTATAAAAGCAAGTGGAAATAAAAATGCTTATTTTTCAGAAAATCCAGCTCAACCAGTTGTAAATACTGAAAAAATTATTGGTATGAATCCTGATATTATAATTCTTTTAACTCCATTTTTAGATGGGAAAAAACAAGAACAAGATGAAATTATAAATGCTTGGAAACAATTACCAATAAATGCTTCAAAAGATGATAACATTTACACAGTAGATAAACTTTATGCTGGAATTCCAAGTCAAAGAGTAGAGTTTTTTATAAAAGATTTTAAAAAGATATTAGAAAATGTTAGAAATAAAAAATTACAATAGTTCTATTTTACATGAAATCTCATTTTCATTAAAAGAAAACGAAAACCTAATAATATTAGGTGAAAATGGAGCAGGAAAATCAACCCTTGCAAAAGTCTTATCAAATCTTATTTCAAATGATAAAGTTGAACTTTTGGGTGAAAATATATCAAAAATAAGTGATTTAAAAAGAACTCAACTAATAAATTATATACCTCCAAAACTCTCTATTTTTGATGAATATGTTACATTAAGGGAGTTTTTGGAACTCTCTTTTATTGGTAGTGTTAATAATCAAAAAATAGATGAAGTAATAAAACTTTTAAATCTTAGAAAATTAGAAAATAAATATTGTAAATCATTTAGTTCTGGAGAAAAGCAACTTTTACTTCTAGCAAGTGCAATTATGCATAATGCACAAATCACTATTTTTGATGAATTAACCGCAAATTTGGATATCAGTAGATTAAAAGAGGTTTATGATATTTTTAACTCAAATTTACTAAATCAAAAGATTGTAATTACTCACAATCTTGATTTAGCCTATGCTTTGAAATATAAAGTTTTATTTTTAAGTGATGGAATTATTCAATTTTTTGGTGAACATGATGAGTTCTTTTCAAATCAAAATCTTAAAAAATTTTACAATAATACAATTATGAAATTAGATAATCATTTGGTGGTAAATCTATGAAAATATTTTTATATCTAATTAGTTTTATTATAGTTTGTGTTGCTCCATTTTTAGGAGAAATTCCAATTTCATTAAAAGATATTTTTGAATCAACTTCAACAACATATACGATATTTTGGGATTTAAGAGTTTCAAGGGTTGTATTAGCTTTTTTTGTTGGTGGAATTTTGGCTTTAGGAGGATTGATTTTTCAAATTATTTTTAAAAATCAACTAATAACTCCATATACTTTGGGAATCGCTAGTGGAACTACACTTTTTACAGCTATTTCTATTGTATTTTTTCCATTTTTACATATGAGTGTTTCATCTGTATTTGGTTCAATTATTACTATTTTGATTTTATATTTCATCTCTAAACAGATAAATAAAAGTGCAGTTTCAGTCTCTACAAACTCTATTTTATTAATAGGAATTGCCTTATCATATTTTTATAGCTCAGCGTTGATGTTGGTTTTTTATATGAGTAATTTACAAGAAAATTATTCAATAGTTAGATTTACCCTTGGAAGTTTAGATACTGTTGGTTTTGCAAATGGCTTAATTATAATGGTTGTGAGTGCTATTTTTTATTTTGTTGTTCATTTTAATAAAGATAAAATCAAACTACTTCTAATTTGTAACGATACCGCTTTTTTAAAGGGTTTAAATGTAAATAAAATAAGTTTACTTCTTTTAGTTGTAGTATCTTTGAGTGTTGGAATTAGTATTAGTTTTGTAGGACCAATTGGATTTATTGGACTTATAATTCCTCACATAATAAAACTAATTTATAAACAAAGTGCCGATAAACTATTTTTTCCAGTGTTTTTCTTTGGGGGAATATTTTTGGTGTTTTCAGATTTAATCTCAAGAAATTTAAACACAGATTCAAGTTTACCAATAGGTGTGGTAACTGCTTTTATTGGAGCACCATTTTTTGTTTATTTATTGATTAGAAGAAATAAAAAAGTATAAATTATTTATACTTTTTAGGATACTCAAAAGAGATTAATTTTGAGTTTTCTTTTGAAATATCACTCCAAGAGTTAGTATTAAAATCTATTTCTACAATTCCACAAGTTGGAATGTTTTCAAATGATTCTACACATAAAAAGTTGGCTAAATCACAAAGTCCAGGATTGTGTCCAACTAAAAATAAAATATCAAATTGTTCATCTATCTTATTTATAACTTTCTTTAAATTTAAATAGGGTGCTTCATAGATATTTTTATCATAAATAATTTCATTTTTATACTCTAGTTTTTTAAGTAAAAACTCTAAAGTTAGCTTTGTTCTAAGAGCTGGTGAGCTTATTATCAAATCAGGACTTATATTTTTATCTTTTAAAAGTTTAGCCATAAAAGGTGCATCTTTTAAACCTCTATTATTTAAACCTCTCTCAAAATCATCAAGTAAAGCATTACTCCAATCAGATTTGGCGTGTCTTATTAAAAATAGTTTTTTCATTTTATATATCCTTGTAAGATAAATATTCTACTACAGAACTTCTTAATTAAAATATTTACAGAAGTAAAACTACGATAAAATCACAAAATTAAAACATCATAAAAGGATTCAAAATAAAAGCTATATGTATAAGTGCAATTGCATCAAATCAAGGAAAAACTACATTAACAACAGCACTTTTGTATCATTATAAAAAATCTGTTCGTCCATTTAAAATAGGACCTGATTTTATTGATCCACTTTTTCATCAAAAAATCTGTCAAACTCCTAGTATAAATCTTGATACATGCATTATGAATGAAGCCCAAGTAAAATGGCTTTTTAACAAATATAGTGATAAAAATATCTCTATTCTTGAAGGAGTTATGGGGTTTTATGATGGTATGGATAAAAATGCTTCTGCTTATGATGTAACAAAACTTTTAAATATTCCTACGATTATAGTTTTAGATGGAAGTGGCTCATATATTACTTTAAGTGCCATAATAAAAGGTCTTAAAACTTACCAAGAGGGAAATACTATAAAAGCTGTTGTTTTTAATCATATCTCATCTCTTAGCCATTTTGAATTAATCAAAAATCAAGTGGAAAAAGATTTTGATGATATTGTAGTTTTAGGTTGGATTCAAAATAGACTTGATACTTTGGATTCAACTCATCTTGGACTTGATTTAAAAGATAATAAAATAGAAAAACTTGAACTCATGTCAAAAGAGGTTCTAAAACATATAGATTTAGAAAAATTAGAATCAATATCAAACTTCCAAGCTCAAAATGTAGAAAATTATCCCTTTGAAAAAGTGGAAAGTTATGATAAACATATCGCTTTAGTTAATGATGATAATTTCTCTTTTTTATACCATGATAATTTAGAGTTTTTAAAAGAATATTTTTCTAAAGTTACACTCGTAAATGCTATTAATAATGAAAAAATTCCATCTGATGCTGATATTGTTTTTATTGTTGGAGGATATATTGAAACAAAAGAGGCTTATGAAAAAATAGAGAATTCTAATGATTTTAAAAACTCTTTATTAAGCCATGCAAAACAAAAAAAAGCAATATATGGCGAATGTGCTGGATTGTTATTTTTATCAAATAGAGTCGATGATAGGAAAATGATGGGCTTATTGCCTTTAGATTTTACTTTAGGAAAAAGATTTTATCGAATGGGATATTACGAAAATGATTTAGGAATAACTGGGCATGCTTTTCATTATACAAGATTAATAGATGAAAAAAAAGTAGGGGAGTATAAACTTTACAAAAAAAATAGTAGTGATGGAACTTATGCTGCTTTTAAAAATGATAATGTTTTTGGAACATATTTACACACGATGTTGAGAAATAATTTTAATAAAATAAAAAAATATCTATTATAATTTCCAATGTTTTATTTTATTTTCATTTAAATCACTTTTTATTTTTGTAGTTAGTTGCGGAAAAAATTCTAAAAAATCTTTTTCAAGCTCATCTATATTTTTTACAACACTATCAAAATAACTAAGAGCTGTTTCTCTTTGTTTAAGTCTTGGAGATAATCTTCTATCCATTCTTTCAAAGGAAGTTTTTAGTTGTTCTAAATTGTGATATTTATTTAGTAAATCCCTATCAATCATATTATAAATTGGAATATTTGCATGATTTGGCAAACTTTGCGTTCTTTGATTTGCTTCGTGATAAAAAACTTTTGAAAACTCTTTTATTGGCATATGACAAAAATCATCCCAATTTTTTGTCAAAAAGTAGTCATAAGTTAGGTCAATAATAACAGGTTTTAACAAACCTTTTTCTCTTAATCTTTTTTTACTACAACTGACAATTTCGTGGGAATCTGTATATGAATCTATGATTTTATGGGTAAACATACCTTTTTTCATATCAATAGTTGCATTTTCCCATAATCTGCCCTTTAAAGGGTCAGCTAGGAAATTGCCTATTTGGAAATCTATATTTTGTTCTGATAAAAAAACGTGCGCTAACCAATTCATAAATTGTAGCTTTGAGTTAAAATTAGATTATTATTTTTTATTTTTTTTCTTTGCAGCTTTTGCTAATTTTGCATTCTTTTTTCTTTTTTCTTTTTGTGCATCTAAATTTGCAGCTTTTCTTGCGTTAATCACTTGTTCTTTTTTATCCGCTGCATCTGGTGCAAATGAAGCTTTTAGAACATTTCTTTTTTCATTCATTTTTTTGGCTAATCTATCGCCCTTTGTAGTGTCTACACTTGAATTGTTGGCTCTTCCCATTATTTACCTTGATATTTTTTTGCTATTGTATTGAATTTTCACTAAAGTTAAGTTTTAGCTGTTTACTAAATCGTTTCTTTTCTTTAATTCATTATAAACAATAGTAAATCTTCGCACATACTCTTTACTATAATTAGAACTTTTAAAACCAGTATTGTAGTTTTTAATCATACTTAAAATATTGTTGTTTGAGTACTTTTTCCAATAAATCAACTCTTTTAATGCAAGAATTGAGCTAAGATTCTTATTTTTTCTAACTTCTTCACACAATTGTTTTGCATCACCATTACTATTTAATCTTTTCATAGCTATATTTGTATTGATTTGGTGCATTCCACAAATGTAGTTATTACGAGATTTAAATTTCCCTAATCTTGTTTCAACAATCCCAATTGAAGCTAATTCAAGTCCTAATCCATAAGGTTGACCAATTTTTATAAGTGTTTTTGTTAAATTTGTTTCATTTTCTGAAAGTTCGTTGTACTTGAAATCCCAAGCAAATAAACTTACACAAAATGTCAAAGTTAATATTATTAATTTCATTATTATTTATATTCCTATTACTTAATTTATCAATATTATAATTAATTAAATGTGTAAAATTGTGAAGCTGATAAATTCTTTGAGTTTTTTAACAAAAGAATTATAATTTAAGTTAATTTAAAAATCATAAGTTATAATTATAAAAATAATTGGAAAAGTTGATTAAGTATTTGGATTTAATTTGGCTTTTAATTTTTTTGGTAAGTGGGCAAATACCATTGTGCTGTTTTTGATAAATTTATCTTTTTCATAAATTGCAATATCTAAGCTCATAGTTTGGGTTTTAAAAGACAATAGTTTTATAGTTTGATTTCTCTCTTCAAAAAAGAGGTTTTCTTTACTTAAATCAATTGTTATATTTTTACTTTTTGCCAAAACTTGCCTTTTTAAATTTTTTCTAATTATAATAAATTATTCTTAATAGGATTTAATAATGCAAGAAGAGTCAATTAAATCAATTCCTTCAAACAGACTTCAATTTTTTCCAATAATGATGTTTGCAACTATTATGGGACTTGCTGGTTTAACATTGGTTTATAGAAGAGGTAGCGAAGTTTTACAAATACCTACTTTTATTTCAACACTTATGATGATAATTACAACGATTGTATTTTTTACAATTGTATATTTGTATATTTCAAAAATAATAAAATACAAAGATGAAGTAAAAAAAGAGTTTTCCCATCCTGTTAGAATTAACTTTTTTGCAGCCTCTTCAATTTCTACACTTCTTTTATCAATGGTTTATAGACACAATATTGATGTTGTGTCTCAAAGCTTATTTTTTATTGGAGCAGCTTTACATATATTTTTTACTTTTTATACTATTAAATTTTGGATAAACAATAATCTTGAAATGCAACACTCAAATCCTGCTTGGTTTATTCCAATTGTTGGAAATTTAATTGTTCCAATTGCTGGAAAAGGTTTTGTAAATGATGCAGTATTATATTTTTATTTTTCAATTGGTATTTTCTTTTGGATTATTTTATTTGCAATAATTTTAAATAGAATCATTTTCCATGCGCAGTTTATGCCAAAATTTATGCCAACACTTTTTATACTTATTGCACCACCTGCTATTGGTTTTATTTCATATATAAAACTAACTGGAAACTTAGACTTTTTTGCACAGATTTTATTTAATTTGGGACTATTTTTTACGATTTTAGTTTTTGTAATGTATAAAAATTTTATAAATATCAAGTTTTTTATCTCTTGGTGGGCCTTTACTTTTCCAATGGCTGCAATTACACTAGCTACAATTTTAATGTATGAATTGACAAACTATTGGTTTTACTCATTTTTAGCTTATTTTTTAATGATTGTTACAACAATTGTAGTTTTATTAGTTGCAAGACAAACAGTAATTCATATGAAGAAAAAAGAAATTTGCATAATGGAGTAATATTTAATACAAATGTTTTTTTTAAGTAGTTATAATTTATCTTTATAAAAATATGAAGGAAATATTATGGATTTTAGATATATAGGAAGAAGTGGACTTCGAGTTAGTTCAATTTGTATGGGAACTATGACTTTTGGTTCAAGTACATCAAAACAAGAAGCTTTTAAAATTTTAGATAAAGCATATGATAGTGGAATAAATTTTTATGATACAGCTGAGATTTATCCAGTTCCACCAAAAAAATCTTACGAAGGAACAACTGAATTAATTGTTGGTGAGTGGCTAAAAACAAAACCAAGAGATTCGATTATTCTTGCTACAAAAGTAAGTGGTGCAGCCTCAGGTTGGTTTGTTCCACCTACACGTCATGGTTTAACTGCAATTGATTCTTTTCATATAAAAAAAGCAATTGAGGGAAGTTTAAAAAGACTTGATACAGATTATATCGATCTTTATCAAATGCATTGGCCAGATACTATTGTGCCAATTGAAGAGTCTTTAAAAGCCTTTGATTCTTTAGTAAAAGAAGGAAAAGTAAGATATATAGGAAGTTCAAATGACACAGCTTATGGACTTACAAAAGCAAATGAAACTTCAAAAAATAAAAATCTAGCTAGATTTGAATCTATTCAAAATAATTTTTCACTTTTAAATCCTAGATTTTTAGATGAACTTTCAACAGTTTGTAGAAAAGAGAATATCTCATTACTTCCATATTCTCCAATTGGAGGAGGTGTTTTAAGTGGAAAATATAATAATGCTTTTTATCCAGAAGATGCAAGATTTACAGCTTATATGAGACATGAAAGTCCAAGAGTTCAAGCTCAAGCTACAAGATTTGTAAATGATAAAACAATTGCTGCAACTGCAAAATATATTGAGTTGGCAAAGGAATATGGAATATCACCTGTAACTTTAGCTGTTGCTTATTCAAAACATTTTGATTTTGTTGCATCTACAATTATTGGAGCTAGAACACTTAATCAATTGGATGAATCATTAGCAGCATTTAAATTTAAAATAGATGATGAACTTTTCTCGAAAATAGAAATTATCCAAAAAGAAATATTATATCCTATGGGATAACGTTATTTTTTCCTATTTTTAGGCTCTTTTAATCTTTAATTTAAAAATAACATAATAGAATATTCGTTATTTTTGCAGAAGGATAAGAATGAGAGATTTGACTATAGGAAAAAAGTTCACATTAATAAATATAATAGTGACAATATTAGTTTTAGTTATAGGTTATTTTATATTAAACAAATATAAAAATGATTTAACTAAAGAAGTTTATAATGATGTGAAAACAGAGTTAGAAACATTATCAAAAATAAAAATTGAAGGTAAGTTTGAAGTTGGTATTTCAAATGCAATTTCTATTTCAAACGATTCTTCAATTAAAAGTGCACTTGCAACAAATAATAGACAAATGGCTATTGATGCACTTGCAACTCTATCTGATAATATGAAAAAATCAACGCCTTTTCAAAATATCCAAATTCATATTCATACAAAAGATAACCACTCTTTTTTAAGATCATGGAAGTCTGAAAAGTTTGGAGATGATTTAAGTTCATTTAGACCAAGTGTTGTAAAAGTGAATAGTGAAAAAACAGCAGTTAATACTTTTGAAGTAGGGGATGCAGGATTAAGTATTCGTTCAGTTGTTCCAATATTTGATGAAAATCAAAAACATGTAGGGTCTATGGAGTTTATGCAAGGAATAAATTCGGTTGCAACTTCGTTTGATGAACAAGGTAAAGCTTTTTTACTTTTAATGGATAGTAAATTAGCTGTTTCTGAAGTAAAAGCAGAGAACAAACTAAATGATTATCTAATCTCTCAAAAATTTATTAATAAAGATTTTTTAGAAGATAGTAAAAAAATAGATTTTAATAAATTATTCAATGATAAATATTTAATGTCAGAAAAATATTTTTATACTTATATTGATATAGTTGATTTTAATGGTAAAAAATTAGGAATTGCCCTAACTGCAGAACCAAAAGAAACAATTCAAATTGCTATTAATCATGCTTCATATATTATTTGGGTTGCATTGATTATTTTGGTTGTAGCTTTATTAATTACAATGATTATTTCTTTAGTAAATATGAAAAATAATATTTTAACTCCAATATTTAATCTAAAAAATTCAATAGATGCAATTAGTTCAAATAATTCATCTCAAAGTTCAAGAATTGAGGTTAAATCAAATGATGAAATTGGAGATGTAGTTTATAGTTTCAATAACTATTTAGATTCAATAGAAAAAGGTTTGATTCAAGATCAAATTGTAATTGAAGAATCAAGACAAATTATTGCAAAAGTAAATGCTGGATTATTAAATGATAGAATAAAAGGACAAGGTAATTCTGTTGGCGTTAATTCACTTGTAAAAGAAATTAATGGAATGATTGAGCGTATGCAAAAAAATCTTACAATATTAAGTGAAACATTAGTTGCCTTATCAAATGCAAGATATGATTATCAAATACCACATATTGGAAATTTAACAGGAATGGTTGCTTCTTTATTAAGTGGAGCAAAAGTTACACAATCTTCAATTAATGAAGTAATGTGTTTAATTGAAAAATCAAATAATGAATTAACTTCAAGTGCTAGTGAATTAGAAAATGCATCTAAAAAATTAAGTAACTCATCAAATGTTCAAGCAGCATCACTAGAAGAAACTGCAGCTGCAATAGAAGAAATTTCTGCAACTGTTTCAAGAAGTAGTGAAAATGCTGTTCAAATGGCTTTATATGCAACAAACGTTACAAAATCAAGTAACACAGGAAAAGAATTAGCTTATAAAACAGCTACTTCTATGGAAGAGATAAATAATCAAGTAATTGCAATTAATGAAGCCATTTCAGTAATTGATCAAATTGCTTTCCAAACAAATATTCTTTCTTTAAATGCAGCTGTTGAAGCGGCAACTGCTGGAGAAGCAGGAAAAGGATTTGCTGTTGTTGCTGCAGAAGTGCGAAATCTAGCTTCAAGAAGTGCTGATGCTGCAAATGAGATAAAAACAATAGTTTCAAATGCAACTGTAAAAGCAAAAGAAGGAAAAGAAATTACTTCAAAAATGATTGAAGGTTATAATGATTTAAATGAAAATATTGTAATTACTACAAAATTAATTGAAGATGTTGCTAATGCTTCAAAAGAGCAACAATTAGCAATGGCTCAAATAAATGATACGGTTAATTCACTTGATCAAGCTACTCAACAAAATGCAGCGCTAGCTTCTACAATAAATGATATGGCTACAAAAACATCAACTCTAGTAACACACTTACAAAGTACAATAGATCAAACAAGTTTTGATAGAAATGCACATAAAAGAGTTTGTGATACAAATATGATTATTGATATAAATAGATTAAAATCTGATCATATTAATTTTAAAAATGTAAATTTTGCCCAATGTAAAGAAGGATTTAAATTTACAGTTAAAAATGCCCATGAATGTAATCTAGGAAAATGGATAGATGCAAATGAAGAAAAACATTTTGCAAAAACAAAAGAGTGGGAAGATTTAAAAGCTGCCCATAAAAAAGTACATGAATATGTACAAAAAACTGTTGATTTATATGCAGATAAAGCTGAGAATGAACAAATATTTACAACAACAAAAGAGATGGAAGATAATATTGAAATAGTATTTGATTTATTAAATAAAATCAGAGAAATAAACTGTTCTAAATAATTAAAATCCACTTTTATAAATAACTACTATAAGATACACATCTATTAAAAAGGTGCGTATCTTAACTTTTTCCCTCTTTTTAAATATTATAATTTTAGTTATAAAATTAATAAATTTATATTTTATTAGTGTATAATCACCAAAATGACTATTATTTGAGTATAATAAGCATACTAAAAAAATTATTATTTTATTATTTATTTAAATAAGGTGCCTTCGATGAATTCGACTTTACAAACTGATAACTTTTTAAAACTTATTTCTAAACATTTGCCTGATATGTTGTGGGCAAAAGATTTAGAAGGTAGATATTTATATGCAAATGATTCTATTTGTAAAAATCTTTTAATGGCAACTCCTGATGAAGTAATAGGACAAGTTGATGTTTTTTTTGCCACAAGAGAGAGGAATAAACATCCCCAAAATAAGCAATGGCACACTTTTGGAGAGTTATGTTTCAATTCTGATTATGTAGTTCTTGAAAATATGAAACCAATGAGATTTGAAGAGTATGGAAATATAAAAGGTGAACTTGTTTATTTAGATGTAAATAAAGCTCCTTTACATGATGAAGAAGGAAATTTAATAGGAACTATTGGAAGTGGACGAGATATTACGGCTCAGGTTTTATTAGAAAAACAAAATGAAAAACTCGCATATTTTGACCAACTAACAACTTTACCAAATAGACAAAAAATACTTTTAGATATAAATATGAAAACACCAACAGCATGTGTTATTTTTAATATTGATGAGTTTAAAGAAGTAAATGATTTTTTTGGTACAGAAAACGGAGATAAAATTTTACATGATATTGCCCTTTGGTTTTTAAAATTAGATTTGGAAACATATAGAATAGATGGGGATGAATTTGCTATTTTATATTATGAAGATATTTCTGTTGAGATGATAAAACATAATGTAGAAAATCTTTTATCTCTATTTGAAGAAGAGTTATTCCATATTGAAGATGAAAATATTCATATTCAATTATCTGCTGGAATTGCAAAAGCAAAAAATAGACTTCTTACAAAAGCAGATATTGCAGTGCATTATGCAAGAGAACAAAAGATAAAGATTGCAGTGTATGAAGAAAATGCAAACATAGAAGAAAAGTACAAAAAAAATATAGCTATGGCAACATCAATAAGAGAAGCATTACTTGATAATAGAATAGTTTGCCATTATCAAGCTATTATGGATACAAAAACAGGTGAAATAAATAAATATGAAACTTTGGTTAGGATGATTGATAATAACAATGAAATAGTTCCACCATTAAGTTTTTTACCAATTGCAAAAAAAATGAAACTCTATTCTCACATTACAAAAGAGGTTATTCATCAATCTTGCAATACTTTTAAAGACAGAACTGAGACCTTTTCTGTGAACTTATCAATAGATGATATAAAAGATGCAAATACAGTCCAAGAGATAATAAATACAATCATAAAAACAAATACAGCTTCACGAATTGTTTTCGAGATATTAGAATCTGAAGGAATTGAAAATTATGATGAAGTTGAGGGTTTTATTACTCAGATAAAATCATTGGGAGCAAAAATTGCAATAGACGATTTTGGAACGGGCTATTCAAATTTTGAGCATATTTTAAAGTTAAATGTAGATTATATTAAAATAGATGGTTCATTGATAAAAAATATTGAAGAGAATAAAAAACATCAAATTATAGTAGAAACAATTGTAGACTTTGCCAAAAAAATGGGCTCAAAAACTATTGCTGAATTTGTATGTAATGAAAATATTTTTTCAATAGTGAAAAATATTGATGTAGACTTCTCTCAAGGTTTTTATATTGGAAAACCTAATATTTTAGAATAGTTTTGTAATAAGTTAGTAATAGAAATAAGAGTTTATATTTCTATTCACTAAAATTTGCAAAAGCACCTTCAGCACTTGGGATACTTTTGTAGTGAGTTTTTGTTAATCTTACATTGCTTGTTTTAAGATCACATATTGCAATTCTAAAATTAGAACCCATAACAGGTTCTACAATACAAATGATTTTATCTTCAATTTGTCTTGTAGCATAAATAGTACCTTGTAAGTTAGTAAAAAAATACTTTGGATAACTTAATGGTGTTATTTCAACAATATCTATAGATTCTTGATTTTCGAGAGTTTGCATTATATCCATAGCATCATCATAACTCTCAAATTGAATGCACCAGTCATCAAATTTTTTATTAAAATGTTCTAGATCCTCATCTAGAAAACCACCAACTAAAGACTGTAAAGCAAAAATAGACACAAAAGACACCTTGAAATATATGTAATTTAAAATTTGATTTTAACATAATTAACTTTTAAATCTAAGAATGGCCAAAAATCAATATGTTTGTTGGAATAAAATTAACAACATCTTTATACTTAAGAGCGTAGAATAAACTTAAATGTAAAATATATGGAGTTATTAAGTGATAATAAGAGTCTATTATGAAGACATTATATTTCTCTTATTTACGGAAAAGTAGGGTAACTAATTTATATATTTCTTTTAAAATTCTATTATAAAAAGGATTTTTATTAATTTTTGGTCATTAATTTAGTCATTTTTAAATAGGCTAGAAGATTTAATTTATTTGATTGTTTATTTAACTATTATTGAGTTTTATTTCAATATAATTTGTTTTAAAAATATAACAAATTGAAATATAATTTAAAGTATAAAATTTATATAGATATAATAAAAATAAAAGGTGTATTTTGACTAAACCATATGAACAAGAGACTATTCAATATAAAAAAAATTCAAAAAAATTTAATGTTGTTGAATTATTCGCGGGAGCTGGTGGACTTGCACTAGGATTAGAACAAGCAGGATTTAATACTAAATTAGCCGTTGAAATAAATAAATGGGCAGTAAGTACATTAAAAACAAATAGACCTCATTGGAATGTAGTTGAGGGTGATATTCAAAAGATTTCAGAAGAAGGTATTAAATCTTATTTAAAAGATAATGAAGAAATTGATTTATTATCGGGTGGTTATCCTTGCCAATCTTTTAGCTATGCAGGAAAAAGATTAGGATTAGAAGATGTTAGAGGAACATTATTTTATAATTTTGCAGAAATTCTGAAAGAATTGAAACCTAAAATGTTTTTTGCTGAAAATGTAAAAGGTTTATCTACCCATGATAAAGGACAAACATTAAAAGTAATGTTAGATGTTTTTAAAGAAGTTGGTTATCATGTTGATTATAAAGTTTTAAATTCTTTAAATTATGGTGTTGCACAAAAAAGACACCGAATAATTATTATAGGGACCAGGGAAGATATAAAAGAAAAGATAAATGAAAATTACTCTTTTCCTGAACCATATAAAAAACAATTAGTATTGAGAGATATTTTAAAAGATGTTCCTGCTTCTGAGTGTGCAAAATATAATCAAAAAAAAATAGATATATTTTCACATGTAAATCCTGGTGGTTGTTGGAGAGATTTACCTGATGATATTGCTAGAGATTATATGAAAGCTTCTTATTTCATGGGTGGTGGAAGAACTGGAATAGCAAGAAGATTATCTTGGGATGAACCAGGTTTAACTGTATTATGTACACCAGGACAAAAACAAACAGATAGATGTCATCCTGATGAAATAAGACCTTTTAGTGTAAGAGAAAATGCAAGAATTCAGTCTTTCCCAGATGATTGGAAATTTGAAGGCTCAATGGCTGAACAATATAAACAAATTGGAAATGCTGTGCCAGTTAATCTTGCAAAAGAAGTAGGATTATCTATAAAAAAATATCTAAATAAATTATAAATATAGTCCTAAAGATAAATTCCTTTAGGATACATTTCTAGATTTTTAAATAATCATCAAACCCCGCATATTTATTAAAAGCTAATTTATATAAACTTTTCAATGTATTTTTATCAATTCTTTCAAGTTCTTCAAAAACAGTAAAATTAATTTTTTTCTTTCCAACTTCTTCTATAACATCATCAATTACTTTTGGTAAAGCTTCTACTAATTCTTTAAATGCATTATCATTTCCTGTAACTAATGCATAAAAATTTTCAATAGACATTCTTTTAATTTTAGAATCAGATTTTACTTCTTTTTTAATTGTTACATTCCAAATTATGTCTTGACTTTGTTTAGCTATTACTTCAACTAAATAACAAGTGCAATCTTCATCATCTTCCACCATATCTTTCATTTTTTCATATGTAGCTTTAGTTGAAGAAGAATTCATTGTATTATGCTTATTTTTCATTTCAACATAAATTTTCTTTTCTTTGTTTATAATATCAAAACCTTCTTTTGGTACTTCCCATTCTTTACCACCTAAATAATTAAACATATTTTGATGAAAATAGCCTATAATATTGCTATTTGACTTATCTAATTGTCTATAACATTCTTCATTAATTATTTGTTTAATTTCTTTACCATAAACTTTTGAATCAAATGTTAATTTTATAGGGTCGATTAAATTTGTATTAAAACTTTTCAAATTTACTTTTTCTTTATATTGTCTAATAGTATCTTTAACATGCTCATATAAATTCTCGTCAGTGATAAATGACAAATTATATTCTTTCAATTTTATTCCTTTTTTATTTATTTTCAGTTTTTATAATAATTTCAATATTTGTTTTACAAGCTCCAATTTTATGGCTTGATATAACTTTAGTAATGTAAGTTTGTTTTGTAGTGATTTTATTATCATTTTTTGTAGTTTCTATTTTAGGACTATCAATAAAATGAGTTCTTTCACTAAAAATGTACATATTTTCTAGTTTATTATCACAAGTGGGAGTTTTTTCATTTTCAAAATATAAAATATCTTTATATATAAATGCTTCATGTTTATCTTTACATAATAATTCTTTATTAGGTTCTGAACATTCTTTTATATCATTTAGATTAAATCTTTCTATATTAATATTTTTTACAGTTTCAGCATTTGCTAAAATACTTAAGATTAATAACATACCCATCTTTTTTAACATTTTTATCTCCATTAAGTTTTTTAAATTATATCGACGAAATGACTCACAAATGACTCATTTTTATTTTTTTATAAATTTCTTTTTTTGTTCTTTGTCTTTTCTATATTTTTCTTTTTGTTCATCAACCATTTTTATATGTTGATAAATATCTTTTTCTTTTCTTTTTGCTTTAATCTTTTTCTCGATTTTTAATAAATAAATCCTAATTATTAAAGCTACTATCATAACAACTGGAACAAACCAAAGATTTTCTATATAAGTTTCAAAAGGAATTATTGGCATTTATTTTCCTTTTAATTTTTCTGCTTCAACAATATGGTAAATATATTTGATTTGATTTTCATCTAATAGTTCTAAATTACTAATAATTTCTTCTTTATAATTTATCTCATTTTTTATAACTTTATTATCTGTATAAATCGCATTTAAATTCAGATTTTCTGTAATACATAACTCTAATATTTCATTATGTGGAATAGAATTAGTACGTTTCCTTTCACTAAATGTGTTTGTTTTCATATTTAATCTTATTGATAATTCTTTATCAGAGCCTATTTTAAGTGCTTCTTTAAGGTTTAATATAATCTTTTCAAAATTATTCATAATTTCTGTATTTCCTATTGACATATATTCAGATAATCTGTATAATTAGTGCAATTTATTACTTGGGGGTAACAAAATGCAATCAAATAACCAGTCTAACCCACTATTTTATCAAAATAAAACAAATATTCAAAATTTAACTAATTTAGAATTAGATAATTTATATTCAACTGTTTACGATTCATTAGGTGAAGCAATTGAAAATGATGATTTAGAATTACATGATGAAATTTTACCAGTACTTAGAGCAATTAAAACAGAGATTCAAAACAGAAATAAAGTTACACCAGAAAATGAAATACAAACTTTAGATAATCAAATTCAAGTTACTCAAACACAAATTAATAGATTCAATAAATTAAACTCTTTCGCAACATTTTTACAAAAAAAATCAAATAAAAAATCTTTCTATAAATATAGACAAATATTACTTTCAATCAGAAATAAAATTGACTTGAAACAAAGAGTTTTAAATCTTCTAGTTTGGGAAAAAGAAAGACTTATTAAGTTCGCTTAATAACTCTCTATTAAGTCCAAAAATCAATCTTGGATTTATTAGTGGGTTTTCATATTCACTCGCTAGTTTAGTACCCCTAATCTAGTGTTATTGGTTCATGGGGTAAAAAAATATATTAGTCGTAGCCATAAAGGTATAAATCGATTAAAAAAATAAGGAAAATAAAATGTCAGAATCAACAAAATCAACAGCTTCAAATAACTCAGTTAAACCAATTCAAGTAATTGAACATGGTAACTACCTTTACGGAACATTAGACGGTATAGACTTCACAGCTAGTGGAATTATGCAAGATACTAAAAGACCATACGGTGCAAGTATTAGACTTAAATTTATAATGAAATCTACAATCTTAAAAGAATTAAACGGTGTAAAAATACCAGTTCAAAGAGCAACTTCTCAAATTGTTAAATTAGCAAGTACAGATGATAAATTACCTCAATTAGTTCAAAAATACAATGAGTTAGTAGGTAAAGATTTATTTATAAATTATAACTCTAAAGATGGCGATATTTTAAATATCCAAGATGAAAATGAGATTATCGAAATAAAGTAATCATTTGAGGCAAAGAGTCCGTACCTCTTGTAAGTCCTCTACCTATAAGTTAAATTGATAGAGTGTATATCTGCGTTTACATTCTACAAATTTAACACAAGGTAACAAAAATGTTTGACAAATTTAAAAAAATTGTTAAGTCAGGTTTTGACTCAGTAAAAAAAGGTGCAAAAGAAGTTAAAGATAAAGCTTTAGCTCTATTTGTTGGTGTTGGTGCAACTGTTGGTGCTACTGCTGGAAAAGCTGCCGTTGTTTATGATGATGCAACAAATAAATTAACTGGAAGCATTGATATGGGTCCTTTTTATTCAGGTGTAGGTATTGCATTTGCTGTTATTGGTGCAGTTTTAGCTGTTGGTTTAGCAATTAGTATTGTTAAAAGAGGTAAATAGTTATTAGGGGGTTATGCTCCCTTTTAACTTTTATAAAAAAATTAAGAAATTCTTTTATTAAGGTTAAAATATGTTTACTACTCAAACAGCTCTTATCATATCTTCTATCTTTAGTATTGTAGTTATTTATAAAATTTCAAGTGTTTCTATTGATAAAGCAATTGATATTATTAAAAAGTCTAAATCATGAAAACAATCTTATTAATATTCTTTTTTGTTTTGTCTTTAAAGGCTGAGAGTTTTTATAATGGTAATTGTGTTTTTTCAGCTTATGCCACAAATAACAATTATTATATTTTATATTCTACTTCAGCATCATACGTTCCCGTTTCTTCTACTGTATTTAATACAGTAATTACTAATGCAAATAAATTTGTTTTTAAAAATGGTGTTTGTGAAGCTGTTATTTCTTTATCAACAAATTACAACAATCTAGGCATAACAGAAAATCAATTTAATTTTCTTTCTGCTCTAACTGGTCTTTTAACTTCAATACTTTTAGTATTTATTATATTTTTAAAGGTTTAAAATGAAAAAAATATTATTACTTTTAATATTAATTTATAGTTCTTCTTTTGCCATTGATTTCACACCAATAGCTTTAACAGATAATCAGGCTCTTAATTACTTTTTTTCATTTCCAATATATGCAATGTTTTCAACATTGCCATTTATTGCTTTATTAACTTTGTTTAGAAAGATTTAATATGAAAAAAATATTATTCCTATTAGTTCTAATCTATAACTTTGCTTTTTCTTCTACTGTATCAACAACTTATGAAGATTTTATTTCTAGAAAAAGTGGTTTAGCTTGTACTTCAACTTTGAAAACTTCTACGATTTGGAGTTTAACAAGTGGCACATCATATAGCTATGACGGTGGAAATCGTTTATTGTTTTCAAAAGGTGTTTCAACTCGTGGTGATTCTGACGGTAATAACGGACACTTTACTATTATTAATTTTACTTGTCATACTCCTGAACCAAATGAGCCTTTATGCGTTAATAATGTAGATTCAAATGGTGTTTTATATTGTAAATCTGCTAATGATTTAGACCCTGATTATAATGTCAATCCTGACCCGTTAGGCGGTGGTCAATGTAGAGATTTATTCCAAAAAGATGGAGTGGCATATACTTGTAATCCAAATTCAAATGAAGCAACTCCAATTCCTAACTCAAATGGTACTATGTTAGACCCTGAAACTGGAACTGATAAGCCTAATTGTAATGATGGTTATGATTCAACTGAAGTTGCTTCTTTTCCTCAACAAGGTTCTACTGCTGGGGGTTATACAACTTGGGGCTGTGCTGCAACAACTCCAAATGGTGGCGACACTGGTAATACTTCGGGAACTGGTGGAACTTCTGAACCTACTGTAACTACTAATCCTGACGGCTCTAAAACTTGGAATTCTCCTGACGGTAATACATATAATTTAACTGCAAATGGAACTCTTACAACAACTTACCCTGACGGCTCTTCATCTGTTAGTCAAGTTGGTTCAGGTTATCAAGCTGGAAGTAGTGGAACTTCAGGCGGTTCAGGTTCTTCAGGTGGTGGAACTGGTGGAAAATCAGGAAACACAACAAATGAAGATAACACAACTCCTACAGAAGATACTCCTATAGATAATACTCCCGCTTCTAATTCTTGTACAGATTCAACTTTGACTCTACAAGAAAAAATGCTTTGTGAACTTAATGCAGGAATGAAAAAACAAAACTCAGAAGGTAATCCTCAAAATTCATTAAATCAATTATTAAAAGATTTAAAAACAAGTAATCAAACAGATAATACAGCTATGAATACTAATTTAAAAGATATAAAAGCTTTAAATGAAAATCAATTAAATAAACAAACTCAAGCTAATGCAACTTTAGAAAAAATTAATGATTCTGCAAATGCAACTGAACTTTATACAAAAGTTATGAATGAAAGCATGAATAAAATAATAGGTGATGATTCGACACCTACACCTGATTTAACTTCTTTAAAAGATTCTAGTTCTTGGATAAATGGTGTATTTAGTGAATATACAACATTTTATAATAATTTAAAAGATTCAGGTAACTCTTTTACTACTTTTGCAAATAGTGCAAAAGATACAATAAATCAAGGTTTTACATTTAATTTAACTTCAAGTCAAATGGTTAATTGTCCTTTACATTATGTTATTGACTTAAGTTCAATGGGTCAAGAAAGTATCAATATTAATGTAGATTTTTGTGAGCAAACTTCTAAATTAAGACCTTATTTATACCCTTTTATATTAATAATTTTATTTATATCAATCATATATTTCACTTTATCTTTTATTAGGGGATTATAATGGTTAAGGCTATATTGTGGTTTTTTTCAGGTGTTGGTTTTTTAGCTGAACACATTGCACGACTTGGAAAAGCTTTTTTTGTAAGTGGTGCTATTCTTTCTTTACAATTTACTGTAATTGGTGCTTTAGTATTAGTAAGAATTTCTTATTTAACTACTATAGTAACAATTATTTTGTGGATATATAATAGAGCTGTTGAATTATTTGAATTAATTAATTCTACATATACAGATACTTTTTTATATTTGCCTATTTCTATTTTACAATCTATTGGTTTTATTGATGCTCTTGTTTTAATGTTTTCTAGTTTCTCTTATATTTTAGTTTCTTTACTTGTTTTGTTTATCTCAAAATATGTTTTAAACTCTGTTCAATCAATTTCAGATGAATACTTTAAAATTGCTGTATTAATTAACTTAGGTGTTAAGTAATGGCTATTAAATATTATACGGGTGTTCCAAGAAGTGGAAAAACATATAAAGCTATGGTTTTGCTTTATTATACATTTGTTAAACCTAGATATAAAACATATATTAAATATCGTGATTATTTTTTAAATGATAATGAAGTTGTTATTAGTGAAAAGCCCTTTTTCCTTTTTAAAATTTATAAAATTCAAACTATTGATTTTGTAAACGCTTATACAAATATAAATCAATTTGATTTTACTGTATCTCCTAATATATTACAATTAGATTTTAATGATTTGTATAATAAATTAAAAATTTTACATAATTTATATTTATTAAAAAAGCCTGATTCTGAATTAATTAATAAAGCTATTGAATTAAATATTTTTAGAACTCTTTTTGTGATGGATGAATGTCATAATTTTTTAAGAGCAAAAGAAGATGCTGTTCTTGTTTGGTGGTTTACATATCATGCACATTTACACCATGAACTTATATTAATTACGCAAGATTTATCTTTAGTAAATACAGAATATAAAAGAGTAGCAGAATATTTTTATCGTGCTATACCCTCTCGTTTTAGAATGTCAAAAAACACTTTTAAATATATTCAATATTCTACAGCTGGAATGTATGAAAAAGATAAAATAGGTGTTGATACAGTAAGAGCAGATAAAAATATATTTTCATTGTATGTGAGTGGTTCAGATTCAAATGGAAAATCTATTTTACATAAATACTTATTCATGGCTTTAGTTGCTCTTATTGCTTGTTTCGTGTCTGTTTATTCTTTGATGTCTTCTATTGCTCCAGTTGATGAAGAAATAAAAGATAATATTGTTTCACAAAATAAAACTCAAACTACTCAACCTATTAATAATTCAAAAAACGCAACTTTTTCAGAAAATCAAACTTTACAAACTTCGATTAATTCGGATAATCAAACTAATACTTCTGTTTCAGTTGATCCACTATTACAAAATTTAAAACTATTTAAATTTAATTGCTTTGATACATTGTGTTATTTTCAATTTGATGATAAATCAACTTTTGAGATTCCTCAAAATATTCTAAAAGTTTATTTATTAGATATTGAAGATAAGAACAAATTTCTTGAACTAAAAAACAATAGATTAGCTATTTATGTTTTAGCTCCTGAAACAAAATTTAATTTTATAAAAGAAAGAGGAAATGAAAATGAAAAAAATAAAAATGAAAATCCTAGTTTTATTCCTAGTATTTCTAAGTAATCTTTACTCAGAAACATTAGAAATAAATTTGGCTACTTTTGCTACTTATACAAGTGAAGCAAATAATATAAATATACTAATTGATGATGATTTAAAAAATCAAAATATCATCTTTATTATAAATGATAAAGATTCTTATATGTTGGAAGCTTTCAGAAAAGCAGTTAATTTAAAAGGTCTTGAATTGGTTAAAACTGAAGAGTTTTATTATGTTAGAAAAAAAGATTTATATTTAGAAGAGGATAAATACAGAAGTATAAAGCTTAATTTTGTAAAGTATGAAGATATAGCTAACTTTTTAAAAGTCTATGAAGATAAAATTAAATTTGAGTTTATCTCTACTTCAAAAACGCTGCTTATTAAATCAAAAGAGAGTGAATTTATTAGTATTAGAGATATGATAAATTCTATTGATGTGCTACCAAAACAATTAAAATTAAAAGTTACAATTCTTGAAACAAATTTGGATAAATTAAAAGAGTTAGGTTCTGACACAAGTTCTATTAATTTACAAAATGACGGTAACTTCTTTTTTAATTTAGTTTCTTATCCATTTTCAGTTAATAATAATGTTTTACCAAGTCAAAAAGATAACTTCTATACTTTCTTAAAATATTTAAATTCAACTGGTACAAGTGAATTTATATCTAATCCAGTTTTAACGTTAAGCGATGAAAAAGAAACTATCTTTAATGTAGTTTCTAATGTTCCTTATCAAATGGGAACAACTACAATTAACGATACAGCTTTAAGAACTTCTAATTCTTACGAATATAAAGATATAGGTTTACAAATAACTGTTACACCACATATCTATGAAGATAATGAAGTGTATTTAGATTTAGAATTAAATGTATCAAATATTCTTTCTAATACAGATAATTTACCTATTACATCAAAAAAATATATAAAACAATCTTTTCAACTTCCAGTTAATAAATTGTTGGTTCTTACGGGAATAAATAAAAAAGAATTAATTACATCACAAAATGAAATCCCAGTTCTTGCAGATATTCCCTTTCTTGGTTGGCTTTTTAAATATGATTCAAAACAAGATAATAGAAATAATTTATCTATAGTTTTTGAAATTATAAATGAAAAAGATTTTGATACAAAAAACTTTAATGTGATAGTTCCAAATAAGATAGAGGGCTAAAAAATGAAATTAAATTATATAAATAATCAGGCTTTAGCGTCTGATAATGATATTAACAATGTAGCTGCTACAGTTGGGTTTATTAGTTTGACTAAGTCATTATTTAATATTTTTAAAGATGTTGGTAAACGTCAAAAAGAATATAAATTTTATTTAGGTGCTAAAGTTAGGAAAAATCGTTATGAAAATAGATATGAAGTTTATAAGAATACTTTAGACTTTGTTAATCTTCATAATAATATTTTTACATCTTCTTATAATTGTTTTCTTTATAAAAAGATGAATGATTCTTCTACTTCTTTATATCTTGCTATGGAAGATATTTTTATTTTTGAAAATGGTGATAATAATGAACTTCAAAGATAGAATAGATGAACTAAACACTAACTTAGTTCTCAAAGAAACAATAATCATAATGCTAATTGATAACTTACAAAAAATAGCTATAAAAACAGATGAAGATAGTAATAAAAAGTTTAAATTTTTAATCAATGAAATTCAACACAATAAAGATGAATATAACACTATTTACATTCAATTAAAAACATTAACTGCATATCAATCAGGAGTTAAAACATAAGGCACATTTTTACAGAATGTAAGTTGTTGAGCATAGGTGTATTAGGACGTAAAAATGGGCTTACAAGCCCCGAACTAATATTAGGCTGCCAATGATAGCTTTTAGGGTTGTATCAAGGCATATGGATAAATTTAAACCTCAATTTAAATTAATCTAAGGGGAATTTAGAGAAACGATTGAGCGAGCGTGAGCGAGTGATTGAGTTTCCTTGATTACTTTTAAAAAAGTTACTACACCCAAAAAAGGATAAAAGAAATGTACGGAATTTCAACTTATGATATACAAACAATAGACACAAAACTAGAACTACAAAGAAAATATATTCAAAGTAGATTCTTTGATTTTGGTGATGAAACTAAATCAGCTATTGAATTTACTTATTCAGCAAATTTAAATCCCAAAAAGTATTTTGCAGAAATGAATAATAGAATTAATTCTATCTTTGAGTATGCAAAGCAATTAAAATTAAAGCCTGTATTTGTAACTTTAACAGCTCCCGCAAAATATCATAAATTGAATGTAAATGGCGATTTAAAGATAAATCCAAATGAAACAGCAAAAGAATTGACTCAAATATTTAATAAATTTACTAATCTTAGAATCTTTCAAAAGATGAAAAAAGAGTTAGGTCATGGGCTTATATATTTTAGAGTTTATGAACCTCATAAAAGTGGAGTTCCACATTTACATGCAATGCTTTTTTTGCCTACTGATTACATTTTAGATATTAAGAAAAAATTCTTCCAATACTTCACAGATAAGATAAAATGGGGAAACAATAGAAAATCAATAGATTTTAAATACACATGGTATAACTCTGCAGGTGGTGCAATAGCATATATTATGAAATATGTAACTAAGACTTTTAAAAATGAAAATTCAAAAGATATTCAATACGCTTCTTATTGGTATATTAAACATAATATTAGAAGATTTCTTTGCTCTCGAACTTTAGCACCTCTTTTAGTTTATAGAAAAGTAAGACACTTTTTTAAAAAGCATGATAACGATTATTTGAAAGTTACAGAACTAATAAGAAACAATCAAATTTATAAATTATTTGATAATACAACTTATGCGTATATGAGATATAACCACGAATTAGGCGAAGTTGAAGATATTACAATATGGCAAAAATCTACAGATTTAATTCTTCAATCAAGAATAAGAACAAATGAAACTTTCAAATTAGAGTACAAGAAAAAAGAGTATAAAAAGGCCCTTTCTGTATTTGTTAATGATTTTGAAAAATATGTTCATAGTGATAAATTAAATAAATTTGTACTTCTTCCAGTAGTTCCAAGCAAATTAAAAGATTACCAATTAAACAACTATTACCATATTTTAGAAAATACTGATATTGATAACCTTGATTTAGTTCATTATGGAATTGTAAAAAATGAAATGATTAAAAGAGGTTTCTTGAATGAAAATATTACGAGTCTAAATGATTATAAGGATTCTTTTCCTTTTGACAACTGCAAGGCGTCAGCACACATTCCCATGACATTCATTGCAATAGATATGCCTTGCTATGACGTGCCTTTTATATCACAACAAAATTTATTTTAAAGGATTAAAAATGACAATAGAACAAAGATTTGATAATATTCAAAACCAATTAAACACTGTTTGTGAACTTTTACAGCTTTCTATCAGTTCATTAAACACTAAAAAAGCTGTTGCTAGATTTTTAAATAAAAGTGAAAAGACTATTGATAACTATATTAATAATTATACATTTATTGAAAACAAACACTATTTTATAAATGAAAATAACAGAGTGGAATTTATACCTTTTGCAATAGTTGAATTTAAAAAGAATCCAAAGCATAAAATCAAAATGATTGAAGTTAAAAAAGAAGAAAAAATCACACTTAGTGAAACTTCATCTAAAATTTTAAAAGGTCTTATTTCATGAGTGAATCTATAAAAGTTGTTTATGGTGATTTAAAAATAAATATAAAATCTATTAATAAAAAATGGTGGTTAGACTTTTATTACAATAACAAAAGAGTAAGAAAATCAACTTTATTAATTGCAAATGATGAAAATTTAAAACATATAAAAACTATTGTAATTCCTGAAATTGTAACTGCATTAACTGGTAATAAAGAAATAGAGTATTTTAAAAAAGATTTAACATTAAATGAATTTTCCGATAAGTTTTTTAATGTTTATGAAAATACAGTTAGGAATCATGTTTTTAAATCTAGAAAAGCTCATTATGAATTAAAAATAAAACCTTATTTTGGAAATAAAACTTTAAATTCAATTTCTCAACTAGAACTGGAAGAATGGCAAAATATATTATTAAAAAAATATGCTTCAAGAAGTGTTGTTAAATATCGTTCAGTTTTTTATTCTATTCTTGATAAGGCTCTTGTAAATGATTTAATAAAATATAATCCTTTAAATCGTGTAAAATCTCCATTAACTATAAATAAAAAATTTAAAAAATTAGTTGATAATGAAGATGATATTGTTAATCCATTTAATAAAGATGAAATATTAAAGATTTTAAATTATACAACTGGAAATCTTCACTATTTTATTTTTATAATGTTTTATACTGGAATTAGACCAGGGGAATTAATTTCACTTACATGGAATGATATTGATTTTAAGAAAAAAAGAGCTGCAGTTGATAAAACAACAGTTAATGGTAAAGTAGGGGATGTTAAAACTCAATCTAGTGTTAGATATATCGATATTTTACCTCAATTAGAAATAAAACTAAAAGAATTAAAAAATATTACTGGGAATTATGAATATTTGCTTTTAAATCAGTCTAAAAAGCCTTTTTATTCTCATGATATATTAAACCTAAAATTTAAAAAAATATTAAAAGAAATAGGCATTAAAGAAAGAAGCATATATAATCTTAGACATACTTTTGCAAGTCATATGATTTCTAATATTCAAAATGGCGTAGATATTCTTTGGGTTTCTAAAATGTTAGGTCATAAAGATGTATCTATAACTTTAAAAGTTTATGCAAAATTTATTAAAGAAGATGATAATACAAGAATCAAAAAAATAAATGATTTAGACATTATTTTGGACATTAATTAAATAAAATATTTCCAAAAGTCTATAAAATAGGGGTTTTACATTGATAATAAGAGTCTATTATGAAGACACAGATTGTGGTGGTGTAGTTTATTATGCAAACTATTTAAAATTTTGTGAAAGGGCTAGGTCGGAGCTTTTTTTTCAAAAGGGTTTATCTCCACATAAAGATAATGAGTTTTTTGTAGTAAAAAGTGTTCAAGCTGATTATCTTAAATCAGCAGTTTTTGGGGATGTTTTAGAAGTTAAAACAAAATTAATTGAGAAAAAATCGGCTTCGATTATTATGTATCAAGAGATATTTAGAAATGAGGAGATTTTATTTAAAGCTACCTTTAAATTGGCATTTCTAAAAGATTTCAAACCTTCAAAAATTCCTTTAGAATTTTTTGAAATATTTAAATAGGGAAATCATGTTTAAAATAGTTTTTATTACACTTTTTTTAGTTCTTAATCTATTCTCAAATGAAGTTTATATTCTTCCAAAACAAGGTGAAGAGATAAAAGATAAAATAAGTGAATCAATCATAAATTCAAAATCTGAAATATTGGTTGCAATGTATAATTTTTCATATAAGAAATTTGCAAAAGATTTAGTTGATGCTTCAAAAAAAGGCGTTAAAGTTACTGTTTATCTTGACAGTAAAAAAGTAAAAGATGATTCTGAAATTTCTGATTTTCTTGTAAAAAATAATATAAAAGTGGTTCTTGTAAAAGATAAAATGCATTTAAAAGTAGCGCTTATTGATTCAAAAACTGCTATTTTTGGAAGTACAAATTGGACAAAAGAGTCATTTGAAGAAAACTATGAGTTGATTTATATTAGTGAAGATAAAAATATCGTTGATACTCTTAAATCTTTTATTAAATCTCTTTAGCCCATAAAAGGCAAGAATTTTACATATTATCAAGTATAAAAGTAGTATCATATTGATAGAAAATATCATTAAAAAAGGATTATTACTTTGCTAGAAATATTCGTTATAGCTTTTTGTTTATACTTTGCATTTAATATTTATACATCATTTATGCAAATTGGTTATATAAAAAATGCAAAAAATTTAAAACCTATTATTTTAGATGCTTCAAAATATCTTGAAGCCGCAGATTACTCAATTGAAAAAGAGAAGCTGGCTATTTGTTCATCATCTTATGATTTTATATTATTTATTTTTTGGATAGGTTTTGGTTTATCATTTTTAGATTCATTGGTTCAAATAGACTCTTTTTGGCTAAAAGCTGTAGTTTTTGTAGATTTATTTATCGTTATAAATTGGTTTTTAACTCTACCTTTTGAGCTTTACTCAACTTTTAAATTAAATAAAAAATATGGTTTTTCAAATATGACACCAGCTTTATTTATAAAAGATACTATAAAAACAGGAGTTTTATTTTTAGTTTTTGGATCAATTGTGATTGCTGGAATTTCATTTATAATAAACAGTTTCCAAGCTTGGTGGATTTGGGGATTTGCTTTTATTTTTGCAGTAATTATTTTAATAAACATGCTTTATCCTGTAATTAGAGATAAAATGTTTGATAAATTTGAGAAATTAAAAGACAAAGAGTTAGAAGCAAAAATAGAAAATCTTTTAGATGGTGTAGGTTTTAAAAGTAGTGGAGTTTTTTCTGTTGATGCAAGTAAAAGAGACAACAGATTAAATGCTTATTTTGGAGGACTTGGAAGTACTAAAAGGGTAGTTCTATTTGATACTTTAGTCGAAAAATTATCACATAATGAACTATTAGCTGTTTTAGGACATGAATTAGGACACTTTAAAAATGGAGATATTATAAAAAATATTGGAATTATGGGTGTTGTAATGTTTGTATTTTTTGCAATTTTTGGAAATTTACCAGATGAATTATTTTTAGGCTTATCTTTAAACAATGAACCATATGCAATTATTGCTGTGTTTATGATTTTCTCTCCAATCTTATCGTTTTTTCTAATGCCATTAATTTCAATGATTTCAAGACATAATGAATATGCTGCTGATGAATTTGGTTCAAATTTATCAACAAAAGAGGATTTAGTAAGTGCTTTATTAAAACTTGCAAATGAGAATAAATCATTTCCACTTTCACATCCTATGTATATCTTTTTTTATTATTCTCATCCACCTTTAGTAGAGAGATTTAAAGAGTTGGGTTATGATGTTCATGCAATGGATTTAGAGAGTGCATTAAGAGGAGAATATAGCGTTGAGTGATGGAGTTATTGAGGTTAATTATTTAACAATAATAATATCATCAATTGGAATTTTGTTTGGATTATTGGTAATATTACAATTTTCAAGACAAAAATATGAAAATCAACTACGAAATTTACAAGATGAGGCTCTATTAAAATTAAAATCTTTAAACGAAAAAATAGAGTTAAATCATAGTTCTTATGAAGCTCAAATTAATACTTTAAATAGTTCAAATAGAAGATTAGAAGAAGAGAAAAAATTAATTAAAGAGAGTTTAGAAGATAAGATAAAAGTTATTGAAAAACACTCTTTACAAATGATTGATAATACTGTAAATACTTATGAATTAAAATTATCAAATCTTGCAAAACTTTCAGAACATAAAGAACATCAACTTTTAAGAGAATTTGAAATAAAAGAGTCAAATTTTAATGAAAAAATCATTCTTTTAGAAGAATCAAAACAGCAGTTGAAAATTGAATTTGAAAATCTTGCAAATAAACTATTTGAAGAAAATCAGAAAAAATCAAATGTAAATTTAACTCAGGTTTTAACTTCATTTAAAGACCAATTAGATTTATTTGGAAAAAGAGTAAATGAGATTTACAATGAAGAAACAATACAAAGAACAACTCTTTTAACTGAAATTAAAAATCTAAAAGATTTAAATAATCAAATAGCAACTGATGCTATAAATTTAACAAAAGCTCTAAAAGGACAAAATAAAACTCAAGGTGACTGGGGTGAAATGATTTTGTCTTCTATTTTAGAGCAAACAGGTTTGAGAGAAGGAAAAGAGTATACAGTTCAAGGTTTATTTAATGATGAAGATGGAAGACGATTAAAGCCTGATGTAATAGTTCATTTACCATCTAAAAAAGATATTATCATTGATTCAAAAGTATCATTAAATGCTTATCTAGCTTATTGTAAAACTGATGATAAACAACACAAAGAGAGTGCTTGTAAGGATTTAATTAAATCTGTTACTTCTCATATTAAAGGTTTAAGTTCTAAAAAATATGAAGCTTTAGAGGGTGTTAGTACTTTAGATTTTGTTTTATTATTTATTCCGATTGAAGGAGCTTTTATTTTAGCTACTTCAAATGATGATTCATTATTTAAAATGGCATTTGAACACAATATTATGTTAGTTTCTCCTTCAACTTTATATGTGACATTAAGAACTATTGAAAATATTTGGAGAAATGAACATCAAAATGAAAATGCTCAATTAATTTCTAAAAAAGCAGCTGATTTGTATGATAAATTTGCAGGTTTTGTATCTGATATTGAAGATATTGGAGTAAACTTAGGTAGAACACAAAAATCTTATGATAGTGCTATGAATAAACTAAGCACTGGAAATGCAAATTTAATAAAAAGAGCAGAAGAGTTTATCGAACTAGGTGTAAAACCTAAAAAAACAATTACAACAAAAACTTTAATGGAGGAATAAATGGAATATTTTGAACTTTTAGCAAATAATTTTTTATTACTTTTAAATGCAATGTCAATATATTTGTTAGTTGGATTATTATTAGCTGGAATTTTAAAACAAATTGTTCCAGATGATTTTATATCAAAACATTTAGGAAAAAGCTCTACAGGTTCAGTTTTCAAAGCAACAATATTTGGAATTCCACTTCCTGTTTGTTCTTGTTCAGTTATTCCATTAGCTCAAAGTTTAAGAAAAGAGGGTGCAAGTAAAGGAGCTGTTCAGAGTTTTTTGATTTCAACTCCAATAACTGGCGTTGATTCTATTTTGGCAACATTTTCTTTTTTTGGTTTAGTTTTTACTATTTTTAGAGTTCTTTCTTCTGTGATAATTGCAATTACTGTAGGATTAGTTCAAAACTTTATGGAAAAAGATGATAAAAAAATTGAAGAGATAAAAGAAGAATCTTCTTGTGGATGCCATTGCTCTTGTAGTTCAGCTAAAAAAGAAAAAAAATCTTTTTCTATAAAAGAAGCTTTTACTTATGCTTATGTAGATTTAGCTAAAGATATGGTAAAACCTTTATTTATTGGACTTATTTTAGGTGCTTTATTTACTTCTTTTGTACCAAAAGAGTATAGTGCTATGTTATTTGAAAATCAATTTTTAACGTATCTTGTAATTATTTTATTTTCAATGCCTTTATATGTTTGTGCAACAGCTTCTTTACCCCTTGCAGCTGCTTTAATGTTAAATGGAATGAGTGGAGGAGCAGCTTTTATATTTTTAACAGCAGGACCAGCAACAAGTGCTGTTACTATGAGTGTTGTGTATAAACTTCTAGGGAAAACTTCTTTAATAATTTATATTACTACAATTGCGTTATTATCTTTAATCTTTGGTTTTTTCTATGATATGTTTTTTTCAGACTTAAATATTTTAAAATTTAGTTCTAATATTGAAGAGAGTTCAATTTTAACTCAAGTTTCAAGCTTAATACTACTTGTTTTAATGACATATTATTTAATAAAAGAGAGATTAGGAAAAAAGGAAATTATTGAAAGATAGATTATTACACTATTTAAATGAAAGTCCAACAGTTTTTTTTATTTTAAAAAAACAAAATTGTTTTTGGGATTTGGAGTATGTAACTTCAAATGTAGTGAATTTATATGGACATAGTGCTAATGATTTTTTATCTAAAAAATATAAACATGAAGATTTTATATTTGCTGAAGATTTACATCAATATAGAACAGAATTAAAACAAATATCAAAATTTATTAAAGATGAATATACCTATAAACCATATCGATTAGTTAATAATAATCAAATAATTTGGGTAAATCATATAATAAAAATAATTCGTGATAAAGATGGAAAAATAAGTCACTATTACGGTTATTTGACAGATATAACTTTAGCTCAAAATACAAAAAAAGAGTTAAATCAATACTTTAATATAATAAATGAAAATGTATTAATTAGTGTTACAAACAAAAATGGAATTATTATTAGTGTTAGTAATGCTTATTGTAAATTAACTAAATATACCAAAGATGAATTAATTGGTAAAAATCATAATATTTTTAGACATCCAAGTACAAAAGATAGTTTTTTTGAAGAGTTGTGGGGCACAATTACAAAAGGTGATATTTGGAAAGGTGAACATTTAAATCTAAAAAAAGATGGAACAGAGTTTTGGGTTGAAAATTCTATTACTCCAAATTTTGATGATAAAAAGGAAATAATAGGTTATACCTCTGTTTACAATGACATTACTGATAAAAAAAGGATAATTGAACTATCAATAACAGATTATCTAACTCAATTATATAATAGAAGACATTTTAGTACTATTTTTGATAGAGAATTAAATAGGGCAAAAAGAGATAATAAAAATTTTATTTTAATGATGATTGATATTGATTATTTTAAACAATATAATGACACATATGGACATAATCAAGGTGATGAAGTTTTAATATCTGTTGCAAAAACTTTAAAAACATCTCTAAAAAGATCTACAGATTTTATTTTTAGATTAGGTGGAGAAGAGTTTGGAATTATTACTTCAGATATAGATTTTCAAGGAGCTTTATCATTATCTGAACAATTATTACAAGCTATAAGAGATTTAAAAATCGAGCATAAAAGTAGTAAAATTAGTAATATAGTAACTATTTCTATGGGAATAAAAATAGTTCATTTAGAAGCGAAATTAGATGAAATGACTATCTATAAATTAGCAGATAATGCATTATATGAAGCGAAAGAAAAAGGAAGGGATAAAGTTGTTATTTATTAGTTTTAAATAATCTAAGAATATTTAGATTATTTAAAATATAAATAGCAATTATTGTAAATATTGTTCCTATTATTACGTTAAAAGTAATTTTTTCACCTAAAAATATAGCTCCAATACTAAGTGCAGATGCTGGAACTAAAAAGATATAAGATGAAACTTCTTTTGCACCAAGTTTTGAAGCTCCAATAAAATAAATAGAAGTTGCAAAAGTTGTACTTAAAATAGTGATAACAAACATATTAAACCAGAAAATAAAATCAAAATCTGCAATTTTATGAAAAATATTTCCATCTACAAAAAATAAATAAAGTGTAAAACTTGAAATTATATAAGTATAAAAAGTAAAAACAAAAGCATTTATTTTTGTAGCTTTTGATGTAATAATTGTCAAAATTGACCATAAAAAAGCAGCTAATAAAAAATATACATTATCTTTTGAAAATATCTGATTTAGATTAAAATTCCAAATATTAAGCATATTTAAAACCCCAAAAGCACCAAGAATTAAAGCAAAAGAGTGTTTTAAACTGATTGTTTTTTTATTTAATAAAGCTATTAATATAAAAGTTATTATGGGAATCAAAGTAGTTACTAAAGCTCCACCAAAACTTCCAGTTCCATGTTGAACACCTAAAAACATAACAATACTATAAAGGGTTAAAATCACTGAAGCAATTAAAATTAATAAAAAAGATTTTAAATCAAATTTAAATGAAAGTTTAAAAAAATAGATTAAAGGAAACATTGTTATAAAACAAATTCCCATTCTTAAAAATACTAATTCATATTCATTTACATAGTTTGTTAAAACCTTGGTACTAATCCATGAAGCACCCCAAAAAATCATGGCAAAAACCATCAGAATATGAAATAAATTTTTATTCATCTATTTAATATTATTCAAAAGTAAAATATCTACTAAATCACCAGATTTTATATTTTCACTATTCTCTTTTTGTATTAATAAAGCAGGGTTTTCAAGCATATTTGTAAGTATTGCACTTGTTCCTTCTTTTTTCCCATCAAAATTTATTTGATATTCATCATTTTTATACTCTACATTACAAGCTGTAAATATTGTTTTTGCTTGGAATTTTGCTAAATCTTTGTTTATTCTAGCTTTAACAATAGGAAGTTTTTCATTAGAATTTCTAAATTTATAAATTAAAGGTAAAACATAAAGTATTGCACAAACTGTTGAAGAATAAGCAAATCCTGGAAGTGCCACAATAATTTTATTATCTTTTAGTGCTATTAAAAGATGCATTCCAGGTTTAATATTAACTCCATGAAATAAAACTTCAGCTTTTAATTTGTCTTTTATTACATCTTGAACAAAATCGTAATCACCAACTGCAACACCGCCAGTTGTTACTATGATATCAGCTTTTAATAAAGCAGTTTCTAATAGATTTGTAATTGAATCCATATCATCTTTTACAACACCCATTTGAATTGTATTTGCACCGTTACTTTTAAATAAAGCCTCTAAAGTTAGATGATTTGAACTTCTAATTTGTGAATCATTAGTTTGAGTCTCTCCTAAATCTAAAATTTCACTTCCTGTACTAGCAATTGCAACTGTTGGATTTATCACAACTTCAACTTGTGAAATATTTAAAGAAGCTAATACACCAATTTCTGCAAAGCCAATTACTGTTCCTTTTTTGATTAGAACTTCATTTTTTTTGTAGTTTTCACCAATACTTCTAACTGCAAAGCCAAAAGGTACAGCTTTTATTATTTTTATTTTATCTTCAAATAGTTTTACATTTTCAATAGGAACTAAAGTATCACTTCCTTTTGGCATTAATGAACCTGTAAAAGTTTTAATACAACAGTTTGTTGTAACTTCTACTTCTAGTACGCTTCCAGCAGGATTTCTTGCGATGATTTTTATTTCTTCGTTATTTATATCTTCAAACTTAATTGCATAACCATCCATTGCTGATGTTGGGAATTTAGGACTATTATGATTTGCAATTATATCTTTAGCTATTACTCTTCCAATAGCATTTGTTATAAAAAGTTTTTCAGTTGATATTTTTGAAGTATTTATATTATTTAATATATTAATTGATTCATCATAACTTATAAAATTTCTCATAAGTACCTTTCTTTTTTGTAAGTTTATGGGATTTAAATTGAGAGTTGATTAGATACTTTTTCTTAATCTATTATATTTTTGAACCATAATTTGTTCAAAAAGCATTGCACCGAAGCCTGGTTGTATCTCATTGTTGTCTTTCTCAACAGACATAATTATGCTTCTTATTTGATCCTCTGTCATATTTATAGCAAGTGGTAAGATTGTATCTGTTATTTTTTGTCTGAGTTCTTTTTCTTCTTCGAATGTCATATTTGAATCTTTGTGTATATTATTTATGAAATTATATATTTTTTATCTAAAAATAGGGTAAAAATAATATTGATTATACCTTTTTAATTCAAGATTAACAAAGCTTTGATATTATTGTAGAACAATTATAAAGGATTTTTATGGAAATAAAAATTGCAACAGATGATGAAATAAAGTATTGTTATGAAGTTATGCATCAAATCAGAGAAGATTTATCAAAGAGTGATTTTTTAACAGCAATTTCTGAACAGATAAAAAATGGTTATCAAGTTGTTTATGTTATTGAAAATAATCAAATAATTTGTGTTGCAGGTTTTACAATATCTCATAAATTAGCTTTAGGAAAATATCTTTATATTGAAGATTTTGTTACAGATAAAAGTGTTCAATTCTTTGAAGCAGGAAAAGCTCTTTTTGATTTTATAAAAATATATGCGATGCAACAAAAATGTAGTTCTATTCATCTTGATTCTTCAGTTACAAGATATGAAGCTCATAAATTTTATTTAAGTCAAAATATGAATATAGACTCTCATCATTTTAGTTTAAAACTATAAACACAAAAAATATCAAAAAGCTTTGAGAACTTTTTTGATATAATCTCAAAAAAATTTACAGGAATAATATATTGGTTGAATTAAGTAAAAAAATATCTACAATAGTTGGAAAAACTAATGCAGAATATGGATTAATAAAAGAGGGTGATAGAATATTAGTGGGTTTTTCAGGTGGAAAAGATTCATTAACTTTGATTCATGCCTTAAACAGAATTAAAAAAGTAGCCCCATACAATTTTGAATTTAAAGCAGTAACAGTAACTTATGGAATGGGTGAACAAGTAGAATTTTTAAGTAATCACTGTAAAGAACATGGAATTGACCATGAAATTATTGATACTCAAATTTTTGAACTTGCAGGGGAAAAAATTAGAAAAAATTCATCTTTTTGTTCATTTTTTTCAAGAATGAGAAGAGGGTATTTATATTCAACGGCACAAGAACAAGGATTTAATAAAGTAGCTCTTGGACATCATTTAGATGATGCAATGGAATCATTTTTTATGAACTTCTTTTATAATGGAACTATGCGTTCTATGCCTCCTAAGTACAAAGCAGAAAATGGTTTAGAAGTAATAAGACCACTTATCTTTTGTAGAGAGAGACAGTTACGTGCGTTTGCAAATACAAATGAAATAAATGTAATTGGTGATGAAGCTTGTCCAGGTCTTAGATTTGATGTGAAAATGCCACATGCAAGGGCAACAACAAAAGAGTTATTAGCTAAACTTGAAGCAGAAAACCCTCAAATATTTGTATCTATGAAAGCAGCTTTTAGTAATATTCAATTATCTACATTTTTTTATAAAAATGATGTAGAACATATAGAGAGTTCTGAAGAAGAAAATATTATATGAAAATATTAGTATCTTCATGTTTATTAGGAGAAGATGTAAGATATGATGGAAATAATTCATCTATAGCATTTAATCCAAAATTTTCATTTTCTTCAAAAGAACTATTTATGGATATTCTTTGTGAAAATGAAATCTACTCTTTTTGTCCAGAAGTTGCAGGTGGTTTAGGAATTCCTCGAACTCCAGCTGAGATTGTTAATAATGAGAAGCCTTTTATTGTAAAAAATGAGGATGGGCTAGATGTAACAATAAATTTTTTATTGGGTGCAAAAAAAGCTCTTGATATTTGTAAAGAAGAAAATATAAAAGTTGCACTATTAAAAGCAAATTCTCCATCTTGTGGAAATATAAAAATATATGATGGAACTTTTTCTAATAATCTAATTGATGGCAAAGGTTTAACAGCAAGACTTTTAAAAGACAATGATATAGAAGTTTTTAATGAAGAGCAATTAAAAGAGTTGTCTAAATTTATAAAAACTAATAAATAGTTTTTATAAATTATATTTTTAAGCTTTGATATTTAAAAGCATATCAGAAACTGCATTTTGAGTTTGAATACTTTGTGCATTTGCTTGATATGATATAACTTCTGGAATTTGTCCCACAATTGAATCTATTAAATCAGCACTTACTTCTTGAAATTGTGGGTCAGCAATAGTATCTGATATTTGTGCTATATTTGATGCCATTTGATTTAGTTGAAGTTCTGATGAATTCATTGAATTTAAATTGTTATTTATTGTCACGGTTAACTCCTTACATTAAATTTTGTAGGAAAAGTTTATTTAAATTTCCATTTTTTGATATTTCTTCTTTAGCATTACTTAAACTTGGAGCAGAAGAAACAGTATTCTCAACTTTCTTAGATTCTTCATCTCTTTGTGTATTTTTTTCATTTGAAACGTCAACCATATCATTCTTTTCAAATGTTGACTTACTACTTTTATCAACGGAAGTTAAGAGAGATTTATTAGCAAACTGCTGATAAACTGTACTCGAATCTTGATTATAATTATTTAATTGCATATTTTCTCTAGTATATATTTATATAAAATTGTAACTAAAAACAATCAAAAAGTAAATTAACTTTTTTACGTAATTTAAATATATATTTTGATAATATAATAATATGATAAATAATTTTTTAAAATCAATTACAGTTAGATTAATAATTTTAGTATGTACAGTTTTAGCAACTTTAATTTACTCTTGCTTTTTATTTAATACTCAAATAGATAACCTAAAAAAGCAGGTTGATAATATTTATTTTGGGAATTTAATACCTATTGTAAAACTTCAAATCATTTTAGATAATTATCAAAAAATAATTTCTTGTAAAACGGGTAAACATCCATGTTCAATTCAAGAAGAAGAAAAAACCATTACTCAAGAGTGGAATTACTATTATCAAGCTTTTAAAAATAAAGATGAAAGAGTTGTTGTTGATACAATAAATGATGAAGTAAAAAGCTCTCTTGATGGAAATAAAATAGAAAATTACAAAAATATTTTAAAAAGAATAGATTTCTTAATTCAATATGAAACACAAGTAGCTTTCAAAGAGAGAAAGAAATTTGTAGAAGATTATCAAGATATGAAAAGGTATTTGTTCTACAGTATCGTGACAATTTTATTGTTATCTTTTGTGATTATTGTTTATATTATATTTCAAGTAATAAAAAAAGATAGACAGCTCACTGTTCTTAATAAAAAATACAAAATAGACTCAATTACTGATTCTATGACAAAATTATATAATAGAAAATATTTTGATACTATTTTTGATAATATGCCTTTTATAGCCAATGCAAATAATTGGAAATGTGCATTTATTATGGTTGATATAGATTATTTTAAACAATATAATGATACTTATGGTCATGATATGGGTGATGAAACATTAAAAAAAGTTGCTTCTACACTAAAAGAGTATTTCAATAAAAAGTATGAATTCGTTTTTAGGTTGGGTGGAGAAGAATTTGGAGTGGTTTTGTTTGATATTGATGAAAATAGTTTGGAAAAATGTCTAAAAGATATGAATTATAAGATTTTAGAACTAGAAATTGAGCATAAAAATAGTAAAATACTCGACATCGTTTCAATTTCAATGGGAGCTATTATATATGAGCCACACACTTATATATCAGCGAACAAACTTTATAAACAAGCTGATGAATGCTTATATAAATCAAAAGAAAATGGTCGAAATCAATATCATATATATAAAGGGAAAGAATGAGTTTTTTGTTTAATAAACATAATCATTTCAATTTAGCTAATATCGTAACTTTTTTTAATATTGCATCGGGAATTTTTGCAATTTATTTTTTAACTCATCATGAGTTTTTTGCAGCTGCACTTTTTGCTTGGCTTGCGGGTGGTTTTGACATAGTGGATGGAAAAATTGCTAGAAAATATAATTTATCAACACAATTTGGAATACAACTTGATTCTTTTGCAGATTTTTTATCTTTTGTAATAGTTCCATCAATGTTTATCTTTTTTGCAGTGATTGATACAAAAGAGCCATTTTTAAGTATGCCTTTAATTATTTTTGCTTTTGTGTATTATGTAATTTCAGGACTTAGAAGATTAATTCAATTTAATATAAATGCAGATGAAGGAAAAGTAGAAAAATACTTTACAGGTATTCCAACTCCCCTTGGTGCAATTTTATTGTGGGCTGTTTATTTGATTTTTTTAACAGGATTTATATCAGAAACATTTGTTTTATTAATGATGATTGTAATTGGATATTTATTAAATTCAAAAATTAAAATTCCGCATTTATAAGAATTTTGATGAATCAAGAAATTGTAACTATCGATTTGGGTTCAAACTCATTTCGTGTCTTAAAATATGATTGTAAAAATCATAAAATTATTTCAGAATATAATGAAGTTGTTGGAATGGCTGATGGTTTGGTTGACACTGGGATTATCTCAGAAGAAGCAATACAAAGAGTTATAAAAGCAATTTCTCACTCAGTTGAAGTAATTAATTATAATCCTTTTGATGCAGTTTGTGTAACAACTGCTGCTATGAGAAAAGCTTCAAATAATAAAGAAGTTTTAGAATATTTAAAAGATAAATCAGGAACAAATTTTTCTATAATTGATGGAAATGAAGAAGCAAGACTTACTTTATTAGCGGTTAAATATGCATTAAAAAGAGAAAAAATAAATTCTGAAAAATTTGTATTATTAGATATTGGTGGTGGTTCTACTGAAATAATAGTAAATACAAATGAAAAATATGAAGCTCATAGTTTTGATTTTGGAATTGTTACTATGACCCAAAAGTTTTTGAATCATGGTGATTTACATTATGATTTAGAAAACAGAAAAACAGAAATAAAGGCATTTTTAAACTCTTTGAACATAGAAGATTTAAAAGATTATAGTTTTGTAGCAACTGCAGGAACGCCAACGACAATTGCTGCTATAAAATTAGGTCAAGACTTTTTTTCTTATGATAGAAATATTGTAAATGGAACAATTGTTAATTTAGAAGATATAGAAAATTGTTTAAATATTTTTAGAAATTCTTCAAATGAAGATATTGCAAAATTAGTAGGTCGAGGAAGAGTTGAGTTTATTGAAGTTGGTATTTTTATTTATAAAATGATTTTTGAGGTTTTAGATAAAAATGAATCGATAGTTTTAGATGATGGTTTAAGAGAAGGTGTTGCTATAAATTATTGTCTTACAAAGTGTAAAGATTAAGATAATAATCTTACACTTTGAGCTTGAACAATATTAGCTTGAGAAGCTGCTAAATATCCCATATTTGCATTAACATTTGTTTTTGAAAAGTCTGTTGAGTCATTCCCAAAATTTCTATCTTTATTTGTTTTATTTTCATTATATAAATCAACTTGTTCTTTTATAGTTTCTCTTGCACTATATTCAAGTCTATTTCCAAACTCAGTAAATTTATCATATGTATTTTGTAATTGATTAGATGAAGTTTGTACTTTTGAAGAAAGTGCTTGTAATGCTTCTGGATTATTTAAGTCACTACTATTTGATAATTCAAAAATATCATTTGCATATGTTGGTGTATTTGGTTTTTCAATAGAAAAATTTGCACCTTTTGTATTTACATCAATAGTTGCTTTGTCGTCATAATAGTTAGATGCAATTATATTTTCTCTTTTATATTTAGTATCATAAGCAACTTGATTAAAGTTTCTTAAATCTTCATTTATACTTTGTTTTAAATCATTTTTATTTTCATAAGAGTTTGCATTTTCAAGTTTTGTTTGAATGTTTTTCAAATAAGATTGTTGTTTATCAATAGAATCTTGTGCTATTTTTGTAACGGCAATTCCATCGTTTAATGATTGAACATTTGAAGATAATTCATCTCTTTTTTTATTATATTCATTTATATAAAGATTTGTACTATCTTCACTAATTTTACTTACAGATTTACTTGAACTAACTTTATCAAGGTTTAAAGAAGACGAGGTATTAAGGGTAGATATATTACTATTTATACTATTAACATCCATATTTTACTCCTTTTTATAATTGCTTATATTATACTTAAATTTTGTTAAATTCATTCTAAAATAAAATTATTTTTCTAAATTAATTGATTCATCTCATCTTCTGTTAAAACTTTTACATTTAATTCTATAGCTTTGTCATATTTACTTCCAGCATCTTCTCCATAAATCACAAAATCTGTCTTTTTAGATACTGACGAAGCTATTTTTGCACCCATGTCTTCTAACATTTTTTTAATATCTCCACGGCTAACACTCATTGTTCCTGTTAGAACTATTGTTTTACCTTTAAAATTATTTTCTTCAATCTCTTTTTTTTCTTCAACAGTTGGATTAATTATTTCAAAAAGTTTTAAAACTAATTCTTTATTTACTCTCATAAATTCACAAAAAGAGTTTGCCATTTGTCCACCTAAACCATCAAGAGCAATAAGTGAATTATAATCAATATTTACAACATTTAGTCCAAATTCTAAGCAGATTTGTTTTGATGCAACTTCTCCAATATGTTCTATTCCTAAAGCATTTATGATTCTATGAAGTGCAGTTCCTTTTGTGTTCTCTATTGCATTTAGAAGATTATTTATTTTTTTCTCTTTAAAGCCTTCAAGATTTTCTAAATCTTCATATTTTAAAGAGTATAAATCTAAAATATCATAGATCTTTTTTTCATTTACTAAAGTTTCTACTATCTTATTTCCAAGCCCATCAATATTCATACAGTTTTTGCTTGCAAAATATATTATTGAATTAACCACACGACTTGGACAATCAAGATTTTGACACTTAATCAAAGCTCCATCATCTAAAAGTTCACTAGAACAATCTGGACACGAAATAGGGCGAGGAATTTCTAGTTGAGTTCCATCTCTTCGCTCAGTAAAAACCTTTGTAATTTTTGGAATTACATCACCACTTCGTATGATTATTACTTCATCATTAATTCTTATATCTTTTCTTGCAATTTCATCAAAGTTGTGTAAACTAGCTCGTTCAACAACAACACCTTCAATATCTGTTGGCTCAACAACAGCAACTGGAGTTATAACACCAGTTCTTCCAACTTGTAAAATAATATCTTTGATTTTTGTAGTTTTTTCTAAGGCTGGAAATTTATAAGCACAAGACCATCTTGGGAATTTTACTGTGTAACCTAACTCATCTTGTGTTTCGATGTCATCAATTTTTACAACCATTCCATCAAGCATCATCTCTATTTCATCTCTTACTTTTATAATTTCATGATATAAATTTTCAATTCCTTCTACGCTTGAAGTTATAGTTTGCATAGGAGGTTTTACAAAACCTAAAGAGTAAATAAACTCCATCATTTCAGAGTATTTTGTAAATTCTAAAGAGTTAAGACCAACTCCCCAAACATTAAAAAATAGTTTTCTTTTTGCAGTAATTTTTGGGTCAAGTTGTCTTAAACTTCCAGCTGCTGCATTTCTTGGATTTGCAAAAACTTGCTCGTTATTTTTAACTCTCTCTTCATTTATTTTTTCAAAATCTGCTTTTTTGATTACGATTTCACCTCGTATTTCAAGTAAAGATTTCTCTTTTATTTGTAATGGAATAGAGTGGATTGTTTTTACGTTATTTGTAACATCTTCACCGATACTTCCATCACCTCTTGTGATTGCTTGTTTTAAAATTCCATTTTCATAAATAAGATTTAAAGATGCACCATCAAATTTTGGTTGGCAAAAAAATTCTAGATTTGTATTTATTTTGTGAGCTCTTTTTATCCAATCTTCTAATTCACTTGTATTAAAAACATCCTCTTGTGACCACATACGAGATAGGTGAGAAGCCTTTTCAAAACCATCAAGTACAAATCCACCAACTCGTTTATTTGGTGAGTTTGGATGGCTTAAAGTCGGATTTTCTTGCTCATAAGCTAAACAAATTCTGGCTAATTTATCATACTCTTCATCACTTGCTAGTGGATTGTCATTTACATAATATTCATGTGCCCAAGAGATTAATTTTTCTATATTTAAATCATATTCATTTTTAGTCATTTTTTCTCATTAATAATATTTTTAAGCGCAATTATACTTAATAGATTTAGTATAAAAGATAAATAAGTTATAATCCTAGCCTTAATATTAAAGTCAAAGAGAATAAATGAGTTATTTAGATATTTGTATCACGGGTTGGAATTTGAATGCGTTGATGTTTGTGGTTAATTTTTTAATTGCAGTAAGAACAATTTCAGCACAAGACAGAATGAAATTACAAGAAGAGAGTGTAGTTTTAAAAGAGCTAAAAGATGAGTTAGAAAAGTATTATCCATATAGAACTTATTCAACAATTTTTAGTTATTTAGTTCCTTTTACAGCATTTTTTAGAATGAGTTTTAGATTAGTGGAGATGTTTTTTTTCTTCCAAAAGAATCAAGAAGCTAGGATGTTTGATTATATGGTTTACAAATATTCTTATGATATTCAAAGAGCTAGAGAAAAATAGAAAATCTATTTTTCTCTTATTTTAATTCTTCGGTAATTTTTTTAACGATTTTATAAACATTTTCCACTGATTTTATAGAAACTTGTTCTTTTCTTGAGTGGGGAAAGTTTATTGTTGGTCCTATTGAAGCTACTTTTATTAAAGGGTATTTATCTTTAAAAATTGCACATTCAAGTCCTGCATGGATTGCTTCTAGAGAGGCTTTTGAATTAAACTCTTTATAGATTTCTAAAACTTTTGATGTGAATTCATTAATATCTGGTTTCCATGCTGGATATTTTCCATTTGTTGAAACTTCAAAATTGTAGTTTTTTAGCATTTCTATTGTTTCATTCTTTAGATTTTTTAGGTCATCATTATCCATAGAACGACCACTTAGTTCTATTTTTATCTCATCTATTCCTGTTTTAATGATTGCTAAGTTTATTGATGTTTGAACTACATTTAACTCTTTATTCATAGCTCTTACACCATTTTGGAAATCATAAATAAAATCGATGATTTTATCATCATAGATATTTAAATGTTCAGATTTTGTATCAATTTTATTTATAATCATATTTTCATGACTAGCTTGTGGAATTTTATTTGTAGCGATAATTGCTTTTACATTTACTGGAATTGAGTTGATTCTTTCACCGCCATTTATATCAAGAAGTTTTCCATTACATTCTTTGATCGTTTTTGCTAGTAGTTTTATACCATTTGGAATATTTTTATCAATATCAACACCACTGTGTCCACCTTGAAGTTTTCCTATTGTTATTTCGTATAAATCTAAATTATCTGTATTTGGGACAATTTTTTTATTTGAGTTTGCTGCAAAAATATCAACTCCACCAGCGCAACCGATGCAAATTTTTCCTTCTTCTTCACTGTCAAGATTTAGCATATAAGAGGCATTTAAAGGCAAGGCTAAATTATTTGCTCCAATTAATCCAATCTCTTCATCACTTGTAAATAAAAACTCACCATCATAACCCTCAGACATTAATGCAATCATATATGAACAACCAATTCCATTATCGCTTCCTAAAGTTGAATCAAGAGCTTTTAATAAATCCCCATCTTGAACAATTTGAGGAACACAATTATCACTTAAACAAACAATATCATAGTGAGATTGAAAAGCTAATTTTGCAGTTGAATTCTCTTTTTTACATAAAATATTGTTTGTTTCATCTATTAAACATAAATATCCAAACTCTTTTGATATTTTTTGCATGTAGTTAATAAATGGTTGGTGAGTTCCTGAACATCTTGGTATTGCAGTTATTGTTTTGAAAATTTCTATTATATTATTACTCATAAAATTCCTTTGATTTTTTGTATTATATATAAAAATGCTTTATATATTAAGTGGTAATCTAATTTGAAAGATTGCACCTTTTTTACTGTTTTTTACGCTTAAATTTCCAGCACAATGTTCATCAATTATGATTTTACTCATATAAAGGCCAATTCCTGTGCCATCTTTTGCTTTTTTTGTAGAAAAATAAGGGTCAAAAATTTTATTTATAATATCTGTAGAAATTCCACCACCATTATCTTTTATTTGAATGATTGCAAAATCTTTTTTTCTAAAAGTGTTGATTTTAATTAGTTTATTTTCAATATTGTTTTCCATTAAAATATCTTCTGCATTTTTTAATATTATTAATATTACTTGTTGAATTTCACTTGTGTAAGAGAATATTTCACTATTAAAATGATAGTTTGTTTTTATATTTATATTTTTTGAGTCAAATGATGTTTTTATAATGTTAATAGATTTTTCTATAATATCTTCAATTTTACAGCTCATTTTTATTTTATCAGTTTTAAAAAAGTTCCTAAAATCATCGATTGTTAGGGAAAGATGCTGAGAATAGTTTGTAATTAGTTCTAACTCTTCTTGTAAATCATTTGTATCAATCTTTTCATTAAGTAAGATTTTTAACTGTAAATTATTTGTAGTTGCACTTATTGCTGTTAGTGGTTGACGCCATTGATGGGCAATCATTGAAAGCATTTCTCCCATTTGAGCAAGTCTTGATTGTTGGATTAACTGTTTTGTTTTTTCTTGATTCTTTTTAATCTCTTCATTTACTCTCTCTTCTAAAGTAAAAGTCAAAATTTCAAGTTTTTGCTCCATCTCTTTTCTTTTATTTATATCTCGAATTACAGCATGAATCATAGGATTATTGTCAATTTCAATTGATGTTAATACAACTTCAATCCATAAAGATTTATTTTGCTTATTAATATAAACCCATTCAAAACTTGAAATACCATTATTTAATGCTTCATCAAACTTATTTGTGGCTTTTATAATTGAACTTTGATTATCGGGTTGAAATTTTGGTGAAATATTAGAAAGAAATTTTCCCAATAATTCTTCTTTTGAATATTGTAATATTCTGAAACTTGCATCATTACCATCAACTATTTTTTTATCTTTTATTAATAAAACTCCATCAGCTGATTTACTATATAGTTTTTCAAAAAGTTCTTTTTGTTTTGCAATTTGTCTATTTTTTTCTGCAATTTCATTATTGGCTATTTTTAGCTTTTTATTATGTTTATATAAAATAATTTGTCTATATGCAATAACACATATAATAACCAAAATTACAGATAAAATTTTCCATAAAACTATATAATCAAAAGGCTCTTTTTTTGAAATATTTGTCCATTTATTGAAGATTATAGTTTGCTCATTTGAATTAATTTCTTGAATAGTTTTATTTAAAATATTAATTAATAAATCATCATTTTTAGATGTGGCAATAACTGTTTCAAAGAGCATATTAGTATATCTTGAAATAAAAATATTATTTAAAGCATACTTTGCTGTGTAATAAGCAACAACAGGCAATGGCTCAATGGCAAAATCAACTTTATTACTATTAACAGCTTCCAATGTTTCATAATCATTTTTAGTTTCATAAATATTAATGTTTGGATAAGAATTTTTTAATATATTTATATATTCAGAATCTTTTTGTTTAGCCATTTTTTTATGGACAATTTCATCTATATCTTGAACAACAGGTTTGCCACTTTGGGTAATTATTGCTAGTTTATAACTAAGAATAGGCTGTGTAATATTTGAAAAATCTTTTTTTATACTTTCTTTTAAAATAAGTGGCAAAATATTACAAGTTCCATTTTCTAAATACTCTTTTGCTTCTTTTTCATTTTTAGAATAAACTTGCTCAATATTAATATCTAATTTATTTGATATTAGAGTTAATAAATCAATATTAATACCTTGTAATTTATTATCCTCTTTAAACTCTATGGGTTTTAAATTTATAATATTACACATTTTAAGAGTAGATTTATTTTTAAGATAATCTTTTTCATCATATGTTAAGAACTTTTTTTTATCTATTATTTCATTTGAACCAAACCATTTTCTTTTTAAACTTAATAACTCTTCATCTGTGATTGAATTTTGAGCTTTATTTAAAATAGAGTTTAACAAAGGTTTATCTTTTGATGTTGCAACTCTTATATGACTAATTAATCTATCATCATCAACATAATTTGTTGGAACTACTAGGGAAATATTTTTAGTAGAGATTACATAATCTAATACATTTTTTTTATCAATTGTAGCATCTGCTTTTCCTAAAGACAATAATCTTAATGCTTCAACGGAGTCTTTTACAAGTATTTGCTTTATTTCTGGATAATATTGTTCTAAATATTGTTGAGCAAAAAAACCTTTTGGCATAATAATTGTTTTACCTTTTAGTTTTTCTAGGGAATCAAGATTTTCATTTCCTTTTTTTACATAAATTGCATTTGCTGCTGAATGATAGACATTGGTAAAATTAAAATATTTTTCTCTTTCTTCATTTTTTGCGATATTTATAATTGCATCTAATTGGTCAGTTTTTAACATCTCCATAAATTCATTCCACGATGGTCCTGAAATATATTTTATTTTAATATTTAATTTACTTGAAATTAAATTCATATAATCTATTACAAAACCTTTTGGAACACCATCTTCATTAAAATTATATGGTGGCCAATATTGTTCATTATGAAGTCGAAGAGGTTGATTTTTTTGAAGAAATTCCAACTCTTCTTTTGTTAAAGTTTTTGATAAATCATTTGCATTTAATAAAGTTAAATTAATAAAAATAAAACAAAAAAAGAGAAATAAAATTTTCACAATTATTGCTTATATTTTAAAGAGTAGCCATGAGAATAGATAGTTTCAAATAAATCATAATCTAGTTTTAGTTTAAGTCTTGACATCAAATTTCTTATTTTTTTCATATCATTTTCATAACAATCAAATACAAATGTTTCTATTTCTCTATAACTTTTTGTTAAATCACCATTATTAATGAATAGTTGAAAGAGTTTAGTCTCATTTTTTGATAATTTGATTAGTTGGTTATTTTTTAATAATTGATTAATATTTCTATTCCAAGAAAATCCAAAATCAAGCTCTATTATCTCTTTTAAAATATTTTCAAAATCATATTTCTCAATTATATTAGTTAGGGTTTCTGTTATTTGTGCTAAATTGTAAGGTTTTAAAATATATCCATCAATTCCAGCATTTATTGTTTTTAGGAAATACTCTTTATCATCATGGGCAGAAAGCACAATTATTGGAATTCTTTTATCTGTTTTCCTAATAGTTTCAATTAGAGATAAACCATCAATTATAGGCATTTTTATATCAGTTATAATAATATGATATGAATTGTTATCTAAATATAGTTCTAATCCTATTTTCCCATTATCAGCGATACAAATACTATTAAAAAATGATTTTAACATTTTTACCGTTTGAGTTTGAACTTCTATATTATCTTCCACATACAAAACATTTAAATTTTTTGTGTGTTTTATAAGGTCATGTAATCTGTTAACTTGCATTTATTTCCTGAGAGTATTTATTAACTGTTTGTTAATTATACATTAATAAAAGTTTAGAGGAATTTAAATTTATTTAGGGAAGTTCTATTTTTAGGGATGTTTAAAGAAAATAATTTTAAGAGGAACTAAATAACTTAGTTCCTCAATTTTTTATAGTGTTTCTTTTAGATTTCTATTTCTAGAAGCTAATGTTATTGTAACGATTACTAATACTACAACATAATAAACCCACATAGGAATTGGAACAGGATCTCCTGTTGCATATGAGTGCATTCCTGATAGGTAGAAGTTAACTCCAAAATATGTCATTAATATTGAAGAGAAAGCTAATAATGAAGCTGTTGCAAAAGCAAAAGGTGTAGATAATGGTTTTACAAATCTTAAGTGTACAACGATTGCATAAACTACAATTGACACATAAGCCCAAGTCTCTTTTGGATCCCATCCCCAATATCTACCCCATGATTCATTAGCCCAAACTCCACCAAGGAAATTTCCTATAGTAACAGCAGCTAATCCAATAATTAAAGCTATTTCATTAATAGCAGTAATTGTTTTAATTGTTTCATCAATATGAGGTCTATTTTTTCTAAAAATAAACATAATTAAAGTCATAAATCCTAAAATAGCTCCAAGTCCAAAGAATCCATAAGATGCTGTTAAAATTGAAACGTGGATTGTTAACCAATATGATTTTAATACTGGAACTAGATTTGTAATTTGTGGATCAATTCCTGTTAAGTGTGCAGTAAACATAAAAATACTTGCAACTATAACAGCAGCACTTAGAGCAAGAAGTGATTTTCTAAAGAAAATAACACCTGCAAATACAGCTGACCAAGAGATATATAATAGTGATTCATATGTATCTGACCATGGAGCATGTCCTGAAATAAACCATCTAAATCCCATTCCAAAAGTATGAACTGCAAATAATATTGCTAAGATTGTAAAAAATATTGTAGTTGTTTTTTTAGGTTGAATTTTTGGATTAAATACCACAAAAAATGCAACAATTAACATAATAAATCCAAGTGTTAAATAAGCTAATGTAACTTTGAAGAAAATATCTAATTTATTAAAGAAAATCTCATTTTTTATTTTAGTTTCACTAGGAATTACTGCACTTCCTGCTTTTTGTTGATACAACGTCATCATAGATAAATATTTATCTGCTTCAGTCCAATTATTATCAACAACTGAATTTATAAATCCTCTTGTCATACTTTCAACAGCAGATTGATTAGCACCTTTGAAAATTTGCATTGCATCAAGTGGGTTATACCATTTGTTATTATCATTTTCCCCTGCATCATAAACTTTAGGGTAGATATTAAATAAAGTTCCATTAAAAACTGAATAGATAATATTTAATCTCTCATCTAATTGAATAATATCTTTTTCATAAGTTCCTCTATCCATTGGTTTTACTTGAAGAGCAGCTTCTGCTTCACCTGAAAGTAAATATTTTCCATCTTTGAATACTTCTGCGAATGCAATATATTTTTCATTCTCATCCACTCCTAGGAATTTTTTTAATTTTGGAGTTTTAATTTTTATTACTTTTAAATTACTCCAAATGTCAGGACGAGTTAACATTCCTAAAACTAATTGGTCTGAGTTCATTCCAAATAAAGTTGATTTTCCACTTAATTTTTGGATAATTTCCATATTAAGTGAAGATAATGGTTTCATTCTTCCACCACTACTTTGTGTTACAAGTTTTGCAAAATCTTCAGCAGTTACCTTTGATTCGTCTTTAAATTTATTTAAATAATCTAATATTTGAGTAGCTTGAGCTGTTTCATTTATATTTGTTGAATTAGCAGGATCTTCAGCTGCAAAAAGTGAGTTTGTTGAAAATAAAAATGTACAAATAATTGCAATTGAAGCTAAATTTCTTGAACTTACAAATTTAGTTAATTTCCAGAATCTTGATTTTTTATCAAAGAAATTCATTATCAATCCTAAAGTTAATAGGAAATATCCTAAATAAGTTGGCCATTTTCCTGGGTCATTATTTACAGAAAGAACTGTTCCTGTTTCATCAGGGAAATATGAACTTTGGAAAAATAAGAAGTTTCCTTCATGCATTGTTCTATTCATAAAAATTCTATAATCATAAGTTTCACCATCTTGTTTAATTACAGTAACTTCTGAAGCATAAGAAGAAGGAGACATACTTCCTGGATATCTATCTAATTGGAAGTCATTTAATCTAATAGCGAAAGGAATCCCAACAGCTTTTGAACCATATTCAAGTTTAATTTTTGTATCACCGAAAACAAGCTCTCTTGGAACACCTTCTTGACCTCTTTTACCAGGTAATCTAACTGACTGTGTTTCTCCATTAAATGTAACTTCAGCAGTTAAAATACCCATTTCAGCTTTACCTTTTTTACTTACTGTATAGTCAACATATTTAATATTTAGATCTTTTTCATTGTATTTTATACTGTAGTTAAATTTATTTAATTTTTGTGAAATAAGTTCTATGATACCAGATTTATCGTTGGCATCCATACCTTTTCTTAATGTAGATGCAGCAAGTTCTACTTGATATTCTTTGTGAAATGAGTCATTAATATCAATTTGTAAATATGGTTCCAAAGAAGACATTTGATTTACAGTTTTACCCTCAGGTATTTGCATGATACCTTCATAACCAGCATATCTAGTTATTCCTGCACCTATTAATATAACAACAAACGATGTATGAAAAATGAATCTTGGTTTGTTTTTCCACATTTTAAATTTGAAAATAATACCTGTTAAATTTATTGTAGTTAAAACAAGTACTGTTTCATACCAAAGATTGTTATAAACTAAAACTCTAGCTGTTGATGTACCAAAATCATTTTCTATAAAGGTAGCATACCCAGCACCCATTGCTAATATAGCAAGTAAAATTAATGTTGTCTTAAAAGAGAATAAGACGTTTGAAAGATTCAATAAATATCCTTTGATTTTTTTTATTCAGGGAATTATATTCATTAGAAGTTAATCCTGAGTTAATGAATGGTTGTTTTTTTGTTAATTTTGCTTAATTTAAGATGGAATTTTGACTTAAATATCTATAATTGCAACATGAATTTAGAAATATTACAAAACAAAAAAAGTGAATGTAGAACTTGGAAAAATGTTGAACCTTGGTATTTACAACTACAAATTGCCTCTAAAATAAAAAAAGATAATTTATCTATAGATTATGGTGATTGGTTTAGTGTTGGTCATAAAGAGGATTTAACAAACGAAGAACAAGAGATAATTTTACAAACAGCAAAAACATTAATACCTTGGAGAAAAGGTCCTTTTAAAATTTTTGATTTAGAAATAGATAGTGAATGGCAAAGTAATATTAAATATAATTTAATACGGCCATATTTTAATCTAAAAGATAAAATAGTGGCAGACATTGGCTGTAACAATGGTTATTATATGTTTAGAATGCTTGAAGATAAACCAAAAAGATTGGTAGGATTTGATCCATCACCTTTGACTTTACATCAATTTGAGTTTATTAATCATTTTGTAAAATCAGATATTGTTTATGAAATGTTAGGTGTTGAGCATTTAGAGTATTATAATCATAAGTTTGATTTTATTTTTATGCTTGGTGTTTTATATCATAGACCAGATCCCGTTGGAACTTTAAAATCACTAGCTCGAGGATTAAATAGTAAAGGTGAGATTTTAATAGATACTTTTATGATAGATGGAGATGAAGAGTTATGTTTAACTCCAAATAAAAGATATTCGAAAATCCCAAACATCTATTTTATTCCAACAATTCCAGCTCTTAAAAACTGGCTTGAAAGGGCAGGGTTTGAAAATATTGAAGTATTAGCTACAACAGTTACAACATCTGAAGAACAAAGAAAAACAGAATGGTCTTTTGATCAAAGTTTAGAAGATTTTTTAGATGAAAATGACAAAACAAAAACAGTTGAAGGTTATCCAGCTCCTAAAAGAGTTTATGTAAAAGCTAGAAAGATTTTATAAAAAATAAAAGAGATACTAAAGATTAAAATAAATCTATAGTATCTTCGTCACTTAAATCACTAAATTTAAATATTTGACTTCTTCCTTTATTTTTCGCTTCATAAAGTGCGATATCAGCATTTTTAATACACTCAGTTATTGTAATATCTGAATGTAGTCTATAAACTTCAAATCCAATACAGATAGTTTTTTTCAAAATCTGATTTTTTTCTTCATTCACTAAAATACTAACTTCTGCAAAATCTGAGATGATTTTTTTAGCAAGTTCTTCTGCTTGATATTCACTTGAATTATTTATTAATGAGACTAAAAATTCATCCCCATTTAATCTTCCAACCATATCAAATTCATTTATATTTGAATGTATAACTTTTGCAAGTTCTATTAGTACTTTATCTGCAATATCATAATCAAATTCATCAATTACTGCTTTAAAATGATCAATTCCTATCATTAAAAAATAGATTTCATTTTGAGTGTTATTTGAAAGTCTTAAGTGTGTTGTTAAATTTTCAATTAAATAATTTCTGTTATAAACATTTGTAACTGAATCTAAAGATGATGATTCAATAAAATTTTTCTTTAAAATACCACTTTGAATTATTGGAGAAACTTGGAAAAATGCAGCTTCAATTGTGTCATATTTTGTCTCTAAAATTTTAAAATGTACTTTAGAAGTAGCACAAAATGAAACAGTTGCATTTAAACTTGTATGAGTATTTATAATAAAAAAATAAGATAAATCGTCATCTAAAAAAAACTCTTCACCTTTTTTTAGAATTATTTCTCTAGAGTTTTTATTTACATCAAATAAAGAAAATGTAAGATTATCAATATTAAACTCTTTATTTAGCCAAGTTGATATATCTTCAGCCATTTGTTTGATATTTGTAGCATATTGTAGTTGCTCATGAAGATTAAAAATACTAACTAATGATTTATAATCATCTTCATTTGTTGCTGAGGATTTAATTAATTCTAAAATCTTATTTTTCATATATTATTACCTAAAAGAAATCTATTTTATTTGTATCTTCTTCACTAAACATAAAAACTTGACTTCTTCCTCTGTTTCTAGCTTCATATAAAGCAATATCAGATTTTTTTATTATTTCATCAACTGTAGTTGCATTATCAGGATATATTGAAATACCACCACAAATTGTTTTCATAAGTGTTTGTTTTGTTTGTTCATTTATTACAACTTCTTTTTTGCTAAAGTTATTAATAAGTTTCTGAGATATGAGTATAGCATTGTTTTCATTAATTATATTCTGTAAAATAACTAAAAATTCATCATCAGAAATTTTTATAACTAAATCTGATTCTCTAATTGTCTCTTTTAAAGTAGATGCAAGTGCTTTTAAAACTTTATCTCCAACTTCATAGTCAAATTCATCTATAACTGCTCTAAATTGATCAATTCCAACTTTAATAAAAGCAATTTTCTTTTGTTCTCTATTTGAAATACTAAGTAAATTACCAGCATAATTATCCAAATAACATCTATTATATGAGCCTGTCAAATGGTCGATTAAAGACATTTCATTTAGAGTCTTTTCCATAAATTTTGTAAATAATGACTGAGAAAATATTAATAAAGACATTTTGATTGCATCTAAATGAGTTTTAACAGCTTCAAAATCATTTTGATTTTCTGATAAAAAATGAAAGATAATTACTGTGTCACAATTTTGTTTGAATTCCAAAGTATTAACTAAATAATCTTCATTTTTTTCTGCACATAAAAAAAGATTTTGAATATTATCATTTTTCTTTATATCAATTTGTAAAAAATTTATATTATGATGTAACTTTAAATAATCAAAAATATTTAAACAACTCTTATCTAAATCCGTTAATTTTAACTTTTCATTTTCATTAATAATTGTCTCACAAGAAAAATTCATGAACTCATGCCTTTATTTAAATATGTCTTTCCCATTGTTTTAGGGTTTGTATTTCACTTTTTAATGTTGTTTTATCACCATGTCCTGGATAAATATGAAAATCTTCATTCCATTGTAATATTTTATTTAAACTTCGTTTCATTAACGTAGCATTTGAATTAGGAAAATCAAATCTTCCAATTGTACCTTTAAAAATAAAATCACCAGTAAAAAGATGTTTATCTATTTGAATGGCACTACATCCAGGTGTATGACCTGGAAAATGATGGAATTTTATTTTAATTCCTTCAATCTCTATCTCTTCATCAGGGTTTACTAAAACATCTGCATAAGATGGTGGCATTCCCATTCCATAAGGATCTAAAGTTAACATAAATTCATCATCTTTTGGAATATAGAGTTTTAAATTATAATTTTCTTTTACTTCTTGGTTTGACCAAACATGATCAAAATGCCCATGAGTATTTAAAATAGCAATTGGATTTTTTACATTTCCTTTAATCCAAGCATAAGCATTAACACCTGGATCAATAATTATATCTTTATCATCTATAGTTACAATATAACAATTTGTTTGATAATCGCCCATTGGCTGAACATTTATATTCATTTTTAACCTTACTTTGCTAAAATTGTAAAGATTATATCAAAAAAGAGGTTATTTATGGATTATTTTTTTGTATTGGAAGATATTTTAAATACAAGTAAACCAAAAGATAAAATAGAGAAGTTCAAAAGTTTTTATGAAGAATTTTTGAATGATAATTATTTTATGGATGAATTTTATGAATCTTATACTTTTGATAAACCCTCTTATCATACATTTTTAGAAATTGTAAAACCAACAGCTTTACCTCCAATAAAAAATTTCAAATCAATTGACGGAAAAAAATATCTTGTACATACTATTTTACATATTGAGTATTCTGCAATTGATTTAGCTTTGGATGCAGCTTTAAGATTTAAAAATATGCCAAAAAAATATTATGAAGATTGGCTTGAAGTTGCCGATGATGAGATAAGACATTTTTTAATGCTTGAAGAGTTGTTAAGTGAACTTGGAGGAGTTTATGGAGATTTTCCAGTTCATAAAAATCTTTTTGAAGCAATGGAATCAACACCTACATTTTTGCGAAGAATGGCAGCAGTTCCTAGGTATCTTGAAGCAAATGGACTTGATCAAAATCCAAAAATTATGGAAAAACTAAATTCAAATAGAGATGAGTTTAATAATAAGTTTTTAAAAGCTTTACAAATCATTTTAGATGAAGAAGTAGACCATGTAAAAAAAGGTGATATTTGGTTCAAATATGAGTGTGAAAGACTGAATTTAGAGCCTGAATCTACATATTTACAAATAATTGAAGAAGTGTTTCCCGGAAGTACAAAAAGAAAAATGGATTTGAATTTTACAGCAAGAAAAGAGGCTGGTTTCTCTTGTAATGAGTTGAAAATTTTATCAAAAAAAGAGGAGTGTAACTAAATGATAACTTCAAATATTGATTCGATAATGGCAAAAGTTTCTAATTCTACTAATTCAACTATTGCAACATCATCAAATCAATTTTTAAGTACTTTAGTTGATAGCTCAAATTCTACTCAATCTACTACAAGAACAAATACTTTAACTTACGAAAACATAAAAGGTATTTCTTTAGAAGAGATAGATACTTTGTTTGTAAGTGAAGATGATAAAAATATGGCAAAAAATTTAAGACTTGCTACACTTTTTTCAAATGATGATTATTTATCAAAAGTTTTATTTAATACAGTTTTAGGGCAACCATTTACTATTGGATATTCATATCTAACAAATAGTTATAATGATAAAAGTATGTTTTTATCTTCAAATAATAGTAGTTTAGCTGATTTATTACATGAATCAATAACTCAAAAAATTGCTAATCCAAATGCCAAGTCAACAGATGTAATATCACAAGATAAGTTAGATGAGATATTAACTGCTGTTAACTCTTTTAATTTTATAAGTGCTTTGTCTAATAGTTCAAAAAAAGGTTATGATAAATATAAAGATAAAAAAAATGATTACTCATTTTTGTATAATGACTATAATTTAAAATACCAAGAGTTAGTTTATAAATACCAAGAGTTGGAAAATATAAACAAAACTTTGATTAAACAATTTTAATAAATACTAATAGTAAGCATTGCTTTTAAAATAGTATCTTCTTCTATCATTTTAAGATTAGAATTTATTTTATGAGTTGATAACTTTCCTTCAATTGTTTGAAGAATATGCCAAAATCTCTCATTAAATGGAGTATCAATCTCTTTTATTTTGTATTTAATAATTGTTTCAACAATTGTTTCAATACAATGAAAATAAAATATTTTATTTTTTGCTCTTTGAGTTTTATAATTTCTCATTAATTTTAAATTTGCAATAAATGTATCTTTTTCAATTTCAGATAAATTTACTCTATTTCGAACAGCTTCCTCTTCACTATCTAAATGTTTAACATATGATTCTATTTCCTGATTCATTGTATCTTCTAAATCAGGATGAAATTTTAGAAGTACATCAAGAATCTCATTAGGTTTCAATGGAGTTTCATTTAATTGGTGAGAATATTTCTTTTTTTGTTCATAAGTGTGGTTAATAGCATTTAACATATCAACTGCGAAAGATAGATAAATAAATTTATCTTCTTTTCCATCTTTAAAAGATACACCATGTTCACTAATAACTGGTTTTAATCCTGCGTACTCTAATTTCATTTCTATTCCTTATTTGTATTTAAAATTTAGCATTTGGAATAGGGTAATTCTCTATTACAAAATCAATATCTTTATCTCCACGACCACTAAGACTTACTAAAATAGTTTTATCTTTTGGAAGCGTTCGTGCAAGTTTCATCGCAAATCCAACAGCATGAGCTGATTCAAGTGCAGGAATTATTCCCTCAAGTTGTGAAAGTTTATAAAAAGCATCAACTGCCTCATTATCATCACAAAGTCCAACTTTACTTCTTCCAGATTCTTTTAAATAAGCATGTTCTGGTCCAACTGATGGATAATCAATTCCACTTCCAATTGAATAAACAGGAGCTGGATTTCCATCTTTATCTTTTAGCATAATAGAATTAAATCCATGCATGATTCCTTCTTCACCATAAGTTAAAGATGCACTATGTTCACCAATTTTATTACCTTTTCCCATTGGTTCAACACCATAAAGCTCAACTTCTTTATCATCAATAAAACCAGAGAATAATCCCATTGCATTACTCCCACCACCAACACAAGCAACAACATTATCTGGAAGTTTGTTTTCATGTTCGAAGAATTGTTCACGAGATTCAAATCCAATTACACTTTGAAAATCTCTAACCATCATAGGAAATGGATGTGGACCAACAACAGAACCAATACAATAAATAGAGTTTTCAGTGTCAGCTAAATAAGCTTCAAAAGCTGAATCAACAGCTTCTTTTAAAGTTTTAAGACCATGAGTTGCAGGTACAACTTTTGCTCCAAGAATTTTCATCCTAACTACATTTGGATGCTCTTTTGCAATATCAACTTCACCCATATGAATTTCACACTCTAATCCAAAATACGCAGCTGCAGTTGCAAGGGCAACCCCATGTTGTCCAGCACCTGTTTCAGCAATTACTTTTTTCTTTCCTAGATGTTTAGCTAAGATTACTTCAGCCATACAGTGATTTAATTTATGAGCACCAGTGTGATTTAAGTCTTCTCTTTTTAAATAGATTTTTGCTCCACCACAAAATTGTGTAAGATTTTTTGCAAAAGAGATAGGAGTAGGTCGACCTTGATAGTGTTTTCTTACATATTTTAACTCTTCAATAAACTTAGGAGAGTTTTTTAGTTCTAAATAAGCTTTTGTAATTTCAGCAAAAGGTTTTTCTAAAACAGGAGGAATAAATGAACCTCCAAATTTACCAAAAAAACCATTAGCATCAGGCATTGTTTCTAAATATGTTTTGTTCATCTATTCCCTTTAATTTTAATTTTTTATGAAAACCACTTTTTAACTTTGTCAAACATTGATTCAAAACTAGATTCATGTGGTTTGCTTTCAACTCCGAAACTCTCTTGAAATTTTTCTAAAAGCTCTTTTTGTTCGCTATTTAATTCTTTTGGATATTCGATTTTGATTTGCACAACTAAATTACCTTTTCCATAACCTTGCACAGATTTTACACCTTCACCTTTGAATGTAAATTGTTGTTTATCTTTTGCATTTTTAGGAATTTCAAGTTCAACTTCACCTCTTAGTGTTGGAACAGTAATTTTTCCACCAAGTGCAATTTGTGTAAAGAATATTGGAGCTTCATAATAAATATCATCATCATGTCTTACAAAATGTGAGTCTTCTTTTACTTTTACTTGTAAATATAAATCACCTCTTGAGCCATCAGGTGCAATATTTCCTTTGTGTGAAACTCTGATTCTCATTCCATCATTTACACCCTCAGGTATATCAACTTTGAAAGAATCTTTTACTTCATCATAACCACTTCCTCCACATGATTTACATGAAGCTGCGGCTGCTTGACCACTTCCACCACATTTAGGACAAGTTTGAGCAAATGTCATAAATCCTTGTCTAGCATGAACTTGACCTTGTCCATTACAAGTAGTACAAGTTGCTAGTTTTCCATCTTTTGCACCAGTTCCAGAACAAGATTTACAAGCTGTTTTGTATTTATAATTTATCTCTTTTTTGCAACCAAATACAGCTTCATTGAACTCTAATTTTACTTCAACTGTTACGTCTAGATTATAGTTGTAAGTTTTTCTTTGTCTTCTTCCTCTTGAGCTTCCACCAAAGGCACTTCCAAACATCTCTTCAAAAACAGAACTTAAATCATCAAAACCACCAGAGAATCCACCACCTCTTTGTCCATGACCTTCCAGTCCAGCTTTTCCATATCTGTCATAAACTGCTCTTTTTTCTTCATCGCTTAATACTTGATAAGCTTCATTTATAGCTTTGAATCTCTCTTCCGCTTCATTATCACCTGGATTTTTGTCAGGATGATATTTCATAGCCATTTGTCTATAAGCTTTTTTGATTGTACTTTTATCTGAACTCTTACTAACTTCTAGCAGTTCATAATAATCTATTTCAGTCAATTTTATCCCCTTAAAAAATATTTGAATTAATGTAAATCGCGATTTTATCCAAAACTTTATAAATGTTGATTGAATTAATAAGTAGATAGTTTTATATAATTTATTAAAAATCTTAGATATAATCCCCCTATGAATAAAGGATTAGAAAAATTTTACGAACTTGTTGAAGCATTTGAATCTTTACCTACTATTGGAAAAAAATCAGCTCTCAGACTTGCTTATCACATTGTTATGAATGACAACTATTGTGGGATTAAAATAGCTCATAGTATTGAAAGTGCACTTAAAAACATTACGAAATGTTCTAGATGTGGTTCTATGAGTGAGCATGAAATTTGCGAAGTATGTTTGGATGAATCAAGGGATAGTTCAAAACTTTGTATTGTTCAAAGTGCTAAAGATATTTTTGTTATTGAAGACTCACGTCAGTTTGATGGAAAATATTTTGTAATAGAAGAGTTAGACCAAGAGGTAATAGATTCTTTAAATAAATTTATAAATGACAATGAAGTTGAAAATATTTTATTTGCAATAACTCCATCAATTGCAAATGATGCATTTATTTTGTTTATTGAAGATAAATTAAAAAATCATAATATAAAATTTACAAAAATAGCACAAGGTGTACCTACAGGTGTTAGCTTGGAAAATGTAGATATTTTATCCCTTTCAAAAGCTATACAAAGTAAAGTTGAAATTTAAAATTAGAATAAGAATATGGAAAAAAGAATAGTTTGTCAAAAGTGTGTTTATTATTTTGTAACATGGGAAGCAGGGCAACCACATGGTTGTAAATCTTATGGATTTAAATCAAGACTTCTTCCATCAATCGTAGTAAAAAATACAAGTGGTCAAGCTTGTAATTTTTTTGTAGAAAAAAATAAAACAGTAGGATAAATGCAAATAAATCATTTTATAGAAAAAATAGAAAAAGATAAAATCTCAATTATTAGAACTTGGATAAGTTCACCAACAGTAATGAAGATAATAAATGATTATTCTATTGATAAAGATTTGTTTGTTAAAAGATATGCTTTTGGTGTTATTGAACACTATATTCAAGTTATTAAAAAACAAGAAAAAATTGAGAATTGTCCTGTTATTATGGATTTTATAAAGTATTTAAAAAAACAAAATATAAAATCTAGTGAACTTTTTTTATTATGCTCATCTTTTAAAAGTGCTTTAGTTGATTATGCTTTTAAATTAAATATTCAATCTGTTGAGTTAATAGAGCAAATAGTTTATTATTTTGAAGAAAATTTTTCTACTGTTTTAGATATATACTCTAAATCAATTGCCCAGATAGAAAATGCTTTAAATAAATCTATTGACATTGTTGATAAATATGTGATTATGTCAAGAACTGATGCTCGTGGAATTATCATGAGTGTTTCAAGTGCATTTTGTAAAATTTCTGGTTATGAATCCTTTGAATTAATTGGAAAATCTCATAATATTATTAGACATCCAGATATGTCAAAAAAGTTTTTTACAAATATGTGGGAGACTATAAATTCAGGTAATATGTGGCAAGGTGAAATTAAAAATCGTAAGAAAAATGGTGAGATTTATTGGGTGAAAACTACTATACAACCAAATTTCGATCATGCAGGAAATATTATAAGTTTTGATGCAATTAGAGAAGATATAACTTCACAAGTTGAACTTAAAAATCAACAAAATCTATTGGTAGAACAATCAAAATCAGCTGCAATGGGTGAAATGATAAGTATGATAGCTCATCAATGGAGACAACCTTTACAAGCAGTTTCTATCTTAATTCAAAAATTACCTTTACTAAAAATGGTTAATGGTGATATTTCAGATGAAATGCTTGAAGATGTGGTTAAACAAGTGACTTCACAACTTGATTATATGTCTAAAACAATAGATGATTTTAGGGATTATTTTAAACCAAATAAGAAAAAAGAAGAAGTTTACATAAAAGAAATTATTGAAAAATCTATGGATTTTTTAGCATATTTATTTAAAATAAATTCTATTAAAGTAAACTATCAAAATAATTCCAACTCAAGTGTCGAAATATATTTAAATGAAATAGTTCAAGTTTTTATAAATTTAGCAAAAAATTCTTGTGATGCGATGATTGAAAAGAATATTGAAAATAGGGTTATAACTATTACAACTTATGAAGAAAATAAAAGTTTATTTATAGAGTTTGAAGATAATGCAGGTGGAATAAAAAGTGATGTTTTGAGTAAAATATTTGATCCATATTTCTCAACAAAAAATAATAAGAACGGAACAGGATTGGGTCTATACATGAGTAAAACCATTATTGAAGAGCATAGTGGTGGAAAAATTGATGTATATAATACAGATTTTGGAACAAAATTCGTTATAAAATTACCATTAAAATAGGAGTTAAATTTGTTATATAAAGATTTTAAAGAGAGTATTAAATCATTAGGTTTTGGAACTATTGAAGATTTTATAAATTATGCAGGCGTTACATCTGATGATGTTTTAAGTTGGGAAGAAAAAAATGAAGTTCCTTATTTAGTTTCACTTATTATTCATCTTTTAAAGGGTGAGAAAGAGCTATTAATTACAAATTCAGCTTTAGATAATGTTATTGAAGAGTGCTTACCTCTTGCTTCATTATTAGAAGAAGTTTCATCTTTTCCTCATAAACTTGAAGAGATGTTTTTATTACAAAAGAAATTAAATGATTCTACAAATGGTAATAATTGGGAATTAGGTCTTAACAAATTTGGTAAAGAGATAAATTGGTTAAGATGTATACATATGGAAGTTGCTGAGCTAATTGAATCAACTCCTTGGAAACATTGGAAAAATATTAATTCAGACCCAGATATGAATAATATTCATGTTGAACTTGTTGATATTTGGCATTTTTTAATGTCTTATATTTTACAAGAAACAAATGTTCCAAAAGCAGTTTCATTAGTAAATACACATTGTATTTATGAAGCATCACAAGATGTAGACGTAAAATTAATGGTAAAAGAGGCTGAAAAATTATCTTACATTTCATTAGCAATTGATACAGGAAATATGCCATCATTTAGTGGAATAGAAAGATTTATTGACCAATTCTTTAGATGTTGTAAAATTGCAGGATTATCTTTTATGTGGTTACAAAAACTTTATATTGGAAAAAACTGTTTAAATCAATTTAGACAAGATAATGGTTATAAAGAAGGTCATTATATCAAAGTTTGGAATGGAAATGAAGATAACGTTGTAATGGTTAGTTTACTTGAAAAAATGGATGATGTAAGTTTTGATGATTTATATTCTAAATTACAAGAAGCATATAACAAATGTAAATAATAGGTTTTAAACCTATTATTTTAAATCTATTTTATCTATAATCGTTTTTATATTCTACATAATGAGCTGCGTGAGCTATTAATTTATCAACATCTTCTTGAGTTAATTGTTTAACAACTTTTGCAGGACTTCCCATAATCATACTTCTTGGAGGAAATACTTTTCCAGATGTTACAAGAGAATTTGCTCCAACTATACTTCCTTCTCCAATTACAGCATCATCAAGAATTGTTGCACTCATTCCTATTAGACAATTATCTTCAATTTTACAGCCATGAAGCATAACTTTATGACCAATTGTAACATTGTCACCAATTATTGTTTTTGTATTTGTATCTGTATGTATACATGATAAATCTTGAATATTTGTGTTTTTACCAATTCTAACTTCATTTACATCTGATCTAATTACACAACCAAACCAAACCGATGAATCTTCACCAATTTTAATATTCCCAATTAAATCAGCACTTGGTGCAACCCAAGCACTTGCATGAATCTCTGGGTAAAACTCTTTAAATTTTAAAATCATAGCTTTTCTCCTTAGCTTTATTTTATTTATTATAGCAAAGGAATTTTTATTTTTATATATTTAAATAAATTATATAATGGATAATTATTATCAACAAATAAAATATTTTAATTATTAATTAACATTTCTAAGAGTAGAATCAAATTGACAGATAATCAATTATAAAAAGGAGAGAACATGGCTGGTAAATGTCCATTTGGTTTTGGGAAAAGTAATCCAACAGTAAGAAATGGTGGTACATCAAATAAAGATTGGTGGCCTAATCAATTGAATCTAAAAATTCTTTCTCAACACTCAAATAAAGTAAATCCATTAAATGAAAATTTTGATTATGAAAAAGAGTTTAAAAAACTCGATTATTATGCACTAAAAGCTGATTTAGAGTTTTTAATGACTGACTCACAAGATTGGTGGCCTGCTGATTATGGTCATTATGGTCCTTTATTTATTAGAATGGCATGGCATAGTGCAGGAACATATAGAACAGCAGATGGAAGAGGTGGAGCTGCAACTGGTAGTCAAAGATTAGCACCACTTAATAGTTGGCCAGATAATGCAAACTTAGATAAAGCAAGAAGACTTCTTTGGCCGATTAAACAAAAATATGGAAATAAAATTTCATGGGCTGATTTAATGATTTTAGCTGGAAATGTAGCAATTGAATCTATGGGTTTAAAAACATTTGGTTTTGCAGGTGGAAGAGTTGATGTTTGGGAACCTGAAGAGGATATTTATTGGGGAAAAGAGAGTGAATGGCTTGCAACCAGTGATAAACCAAATAGTAGATATAGTGGTGATAGAGATTTAGAAAATCCACTTGCAGCTGTTCAAATGGGGCTTATTTATGTAAATCCTGAGGGGCCAAATGGAGAACCAAATCCAATTCAGTCAGGAATTGATATTAGAGAAACTTTTAAAAGAATGGCTATGGATGATGAAGAAACAGTTGCACTTACAGCTGGTGGTCATACATTTGGAAAATGCCATGGTGCAGGTGATGCTTCAAATGTTGGAGCTGAACCAGAAGCGGAAGGCTTAATAGCTCAAGGTCTTGGTTGGCTTAGTAAATTTTTAAGTGGAAAAGGTGATGATACAATCACAAGTGGAATAGAGGGCTCTTGGACACCAAATCCTACAAAATGGGATAATGGATATTTTGATTTATTACTTGGATATGATTGGGAGCTTACAAAATCACCAGCAGGTGCTTGGCAATGGATTCCAAAAAATGTAAAAGAAGAGCATTTAGCACCATCTGCACATAATCCAAATAAAAGAGTTACAACTATTATGACAACAGCTGATATGGCAATGAAAATGGATCCAATTTATGGTGAAATATCTAAAAGATTTCATAAAAATCCAGAGCAATTTGCAGATGCCTTTGCCAGAGCTTGGTTTAAACTAACACATAGGGATTTAGGACCAAAATCAAAATACATAGGATCTGAGATTCCTAAAGAGGATTTAATTTGGCAAGACCCAATTCCTCAAGCAAATTATGAAATGATAGATGAAAAAGATATTAAAACTTTAAAAGAAAAAATTCTGGCTTCATCATTAGATATTTCAAAACTTGTATCTCTTGCATGGGCAAGTGCTAGTACATATAGAGATTCTGATAAAAGAGGTGGAGCAAATGGTGCTAGAATTGCTTTAGCTCCTCAAAAAGATTGGGAATCAAATAGCTTTTTGGATTTGGATGAAATGTTAAAAGTTTTAAAAGATATTCAAAGTGAGTTTAATTTTAATAATTTTATCAGAAAAGTTTCACTTGCTGATTTAATAGTTTTAGGAGGATGTGCTGCTATTGAAAAAGCAGCATTTGATGCAGGTTTTGATATAAAAGTTCCATTTAGTGCAGGAAGATGTGATGCAACTCAGGAACAAACTGATATAGAATCATTTAACTATTTAGAGCCAATGGCTGATGGTTTTATAAATTATGAAAAAACAGCATATACATTAAGTGCTGAAGAGTTGTTGATTGACAAAGCTCAATTATTAACTTTAACTATTCCTGAAATGACAGTTTTAGTTGGTGGAATGAGAGTTCTTGGAGCAAACTATGCCAATTCAAATTTAGGAGTTTTTAGCTCAAATATAGGTGTATTAAGTAATGACTTTTTTGTAAATCTACTTGATATGAATACTGTTTGGAAAGAGACTTCAAAAGAAGAAAATGAGTTTGAAGGAAAAGACAGAATTACAGGAAATTTAAAATACAAAGCAAGTAGAGTTGATTTAGTATTTGGTTCTAATTCCCAATTAAGAGCAGTTGCAGAAGTTTATGCACAAAATGATTCAAAAGAAAAATTTGTTCGAGATTTTATAAAAGCTTGGACAAAAGTTATGAATTTAGATAGATTTGATTTGAAAAAATAGAAGATATAGCAGTTTTTCTGCTATATCTTATTTTGTTTATATTCTAAAATTACAGCTTGGGAATAATTTGGCACATCATCATAGGTAAATATTGCATAATATTTATCTATATCAGTTGCTCCAAAATCATCCAAAGTGTACTCATCCACTCCCGCATAAAGTTTTTGTCCATCTTGGGCTGATAATGGTTTTCTAAATGGATTTTTTATAACTTTAGCTCCTACAAAATCTGGATTTTTTGGATTTGTCCAAGAGATTTTTATTTTTCCATTTTCTAGGGATAATTTTGCATTTGTAACTTTTTCAACTGGAAATCTTCTTTTTGGAATATGTTCAAGAATAAGTTTTGGACACAAAGAGTTATTAGATACTTCCCAAGAAACAGTTTTATTTTTGATGGTTTTTAAAGCAGACGTTGGTTTTAAAACAAATGAAATATCAGATTTACTTTTTAGTTTTTCATTTAAAATAATTTCAGAAAAGGTATCAAACATAAAATATTGTGTTTGATTGTTTTTTAACTCTGTGGCACTCACATCATAACCAATATTTTGAATAACTTCTCTATTTGTAATATCTTCAAAATTTTTATTGATATTTTCATCTACAAACTCCAAGTGAAAACGAATATCATCTTTTATATAGATTTTTGTAGAGTTTAGCTCAAAATAGGCTTTTGTAATCATCGTGTCATTATATGGTGGAAGAGAGGATAGATTAAATTGAAAAGTTGAATATATTTTATTTCCATCTTCATCAAAACCAGCTGTAATTACATCATCTATAACCTCAGCTTTACTAACTGTTTTAATTGATTTAGCATAAAGTGTTGTAGTTGTTGGCTCAATCGTATAGGTTAATTCTAATCTTGGCCTATAAGCCAATCCAAAACCAAATGAACCATAACCAATATCCCATTGCATCATCTGTTTTGTTCTTCCAATTGTTAACTTTTTAGGGCCTTCAACTCTTAAAACTATAGTATCATTTTTAATTGATTTCTTTAAATCTATACACTCTAAACCAGATAAAATCCAATTTCTCCAAATTCCTTGAGTTAGTTGGTGTGATTCTGTTGGTCGTCCAACATATCTTATGATTTGCATATTATCTACATCATCAAAGTTTGTAATATCTCCCATGGTTTCTTGATTTACAAGTCCTATGTTCCATTCCCCATATTTTTCAATAGTTGTTGAAACTCTATTTATTGGATATAAGTTGATTGAGGCTAGTTTTATTATTGCATTTGCTGGAAGTGATTTTACATTTATTGAAATAACAGCATATGAGATTCCTTTATTATCATCAACTCCAACAAACAAAGAGTTTACTCCAAAGTGGCTAGGATTATTATTTAGATTTTCAGCCACATATCCACTTCCTTTTGCATTTGCAAAGTAGGTTCTACTATATTCATCATATTCTATTAAAGTACGGATTTTTATTTGTGGATAAAAGGGTGATTTTTGATTTGTTTTTTTATTTACAACTCTAATATTGTAGTAATAATCTTTATTTGAACTTAGATTTATATCATTAAATTCTAAGCTTTGAGTTTTAGAAATTAGATTTGAACTATTGCAAAATTGTTTATCTTTTGTACTTCTAAAAATTTCAAAATATATATTTTTGTTTAATTCATAATCCCATTTTAGATTTACATGATTTGAGCCAATTTCTGTGGCATTAAAAGAATCAACCCTTTTCATAATATTGTCTTTTGCATAATTATCCACTTCTTTTAGGGCATAAATAAGTGCTGGAATATGTTCTCTGATATTCTCATTCATATCTTCCATATAATCACTTATATTTCTAGTTCCAACCTCAACAACGCTTGAAATAATGCCATTTGAATAATAAAACTCTCTTCCACTTCCTCCTATTAATTTAGCAGGTGGTTTTCCTTGATGTATTCCATACTCTTTACCTGAGATTTTTCTAATCTCTTCAGCCATATTTGCACATAGAGTATTCATATCAGTTGTATCAATAGTATCTTCATGTCTAAAATCGTGAGCAGGGAAAAATACATTTCCTTGACTATGATAATCTAAAGCTATTGTAATATTTGAATGAGCTAAAACAAAATCCCTAAGAGCTTGGGTTTCAGGTTCAGAAAATGGTTCAGGTCCTCCATAAACATTTGAAGTTGTAGCAGTTGATTTTACAAAACCTATGGGAAAGTTTCTATTTAAATCAACTCCATAAGTTCCATCTGCATTTTGTCTTCTGTTTTTTCTCCAAAAAGAGAAGTGTTTTCTTGAATACTCATAACCATCAGGATTAGCACAAGGAACCATATAAACTGTACTTTCATTTAAATAAGTTTGTAAAGTAGGGTCAGTTTCAAGATTTTTTAATACATATATTGCAAACTCAATAGCTAATTCATGTCCAATCCACTCTCTTGCATGAATAGTTCCTGTATAAAATAGAGCTGGTCTTGCATTGGCTGTTTTAATATCTTTTGAAATGGTAATTAAATTTATCTCTCTATTTTCCCAAGTATTGCCTATTGATTCAATTTTGAAATAATTAGGATATTTAGCTTCCAATTCTTTGAAAATATTTGTTGATTCACTATATGACCTATATAATCTTTTCAAGAACTTATTCTCCTATTTTTAGTCGAGATTTTAATTGGGCAAACTTATTTTTGCCAATTCCTTCTATATTTTTTAATTCATCTATACTTTTAAAATATCCATGCTCTTCTCTATAATCAGAGATTATTTTTGCTAATTTTTTACCAATACCTTTTATTTTTCTCAAGTTTTCTTTATCGATTCTATTTATATCTACTCTCATATCATCAATATTTCTATCCCAAGATTTAAGCATTTGTTCATCTATTGCTTCAAGTTCTAATAAATCAGAACTATCTGTGATGATGTTATCTTTTAAATACTCTTGAATTTGTAAAGCTAAATCCTCTTCCATTCCATAAAGAGTCATTAAATCAGTTAGAGTTGCATTATTGAAATTTATTTTGTTTATTTCAAATATTTTCTCTTTTGTATAGTTTTTATTAGCCTCTAATTGCATACAATCTTCTGTTTTTTGAGGAACATCTGATTCATTGGATAAAAGTGCCAGTTCCATTTCATAGGTATCTTTTTTATCATTGATAAAATATTCTCCATCATAACTAGCTGTGTATTTACTAAATCCAATATGTCTTAAAGTTCTTAATAAATTTGAATCAATTTTTCCTAACTCTTCCCAAGAGAATAGGGGAATATGAGGTTTGCTAAATCTTCCTTTTGAAAAATCCCACATCAAATATTGACAAATCCAATCTCGTATATATGGAAATGCAGCAAAAGCAGTTGCACACTCTAAAATATAAGCTTTTCCAGTTTTTGCACAAATTGCAATATCACAAGCCCAATATTCAGCTTTTGCAGCTTTTGAGGCTTTTACAGCTAGTTCTAGTGCATTCATAGGAACATTATCATAAGACATTGAACCACCTTGAGAAGTGTTTGTAATCCATTGGTTTTTACCTGAATATCTCCAAAAAGCACAAATTGGTTTATGACCAATAAGCATTACTCTAATATCTCCTGAATCTTTTAAATCTATGGCATTTTGAGTATAAATAGGATTATATTTTTTCTCATCTAGAAGTTTTTTTGCTTCTTTGAAATTATTAGCTTTATGTACAAAATATCCACCATAATTTGATGGTCCATAAGATCTTTTGATGATTTGAGGATAAGAGGCTTTCTCTTTTAAATATTTGTAACCTTTTTCTTTATCATAAAATATTTTTGTTTTAGGAATTGCCAAATCAAATTTTTTACAAAATAGGGTAACATTTTCTTTAGATTTATTTGAAAATTGTGTTTCTATTGATGGAACAAATCTAACATTTGGCAACTCTTTTGATATTTCCACAAAAGTTTCGTAGGCAGTTGCTGGAATATTTCCAACTAGAATTTCAATTTTTTTTCTTTTTACCTCTTCAATGAATCTTTTTTTATCATTTTTCCAATGATATGTAACCGATTCAATTTTGTCAGGCCAACCTTTGAAGTTTGATTTATTAAAAAATTGTAATACGAAATCTAAATATAAGAATCCAATTTTTGGTAACTTTTTCATTTTTCATTTTCCTTTTTAATAGTTTTTCTATCTATTAAATCAACGATTAAATCTATTTTTTTATCGTTAAAATTTAAGCCCATTTTTTCTTGGTCTGGAGTTGCAAAAGCAGGAATTCCATTTACTTCTAAAACTATATATTCCTCTTTTTTTCTATCAAAAATAATATCAACACCAGCAATATCCAATCCTAAAGTTTTACTAGCTTTAATTGCAAGATTTACTATCTCATCATTTGCTTCTCTTAAAAATACACTTCCACCACTTGTAACATTTGTTTTCCAATGCCCAGTTGCTGCTTTTCTTCCATAACAGCCAACATATTGTCCATCTACAATATCTACTCTATAATCTGTGTTATCATAATCAACATATTTTTCCACGTAAAAATGCTTAAGATTTATTTGGCTTAAAAATGGAATTAACATATTTAATGCTTCTTCATTCTCAATCTTTGTAACTCCAATTCCTCCCCAACCATCAACAGGTTTATATACCATTTTCTCCCATTTTTTCATGATAGTATTTAATCTATGAGTGTCATTACTGTGGCAAAGTTTATAATCGGCTGTTCTTATTCCATTTTTTCGCAAATAAAATGAAGTCTGAAATTTGTCTTCACTTAATTCAAATGCTTCATAAGAGTTAATCATTGGAATGATTCTATTTAGGGCTTTGTATAAATAGACTTGATAAGGAGTTTGTTCTCCTGCGTTGTAAGAGAAAAACAGGTCTAATTTATCAAGTTTTACATTTTTATCTTTCATTTCATAAATAATATGACCATTTTTTGCAATAGCATTTTTTAAATTTACATTTGCAAGAACATCTATATCTCTTTCTTTTAACAATTTAATCATTTTTTTTTGGATTTGCTCTCCACCACTATTTTGATATAACCACATACCAATATTTCTTTTTGCCACTTTGTCCCCTTTTTATAAATTTGTTTGAAAATAATTTAAGATTTTTGTCATTAATTCTATTCTTGACACAAAACTACTTTTTAAAGCTCTTTCTTTTATCGTGTGATCACCATCACCAAAAGGTCCAAAGCCATCAAGAGTAGTTACTCCACAACTTGCAACTATGTTTGCATCACTAACACCACCTCTTTTTTCAGTTAAGATTTTAGAGTTTGTAATAGTTTCAAGTAGAGTTATAAATTCTAATTGATTTGTATTTTCTTGCATTACATCCCTTTGGATTGAGCCACTAAGAGTTGAGATAGTTCCACTAACATAAGAAGTATTTGTGATTTTATTTAAGGCGTTTAAAACTCTTATTTTTTCATCATTTGTTGTGTATCTAATTTCTAAAAGAAGTTCACATTTTGGAGAGATTGTATTTGCGCCAATTCCACCATTTATTTTTCCAACATTTACAGTTGTTTGAAGTTCTAGGTTTGTGAGTTTTACTAACTCTTGAAGTTTGAAACTAGCTTCCAAGTTTGCATCAATACCTTTGTCATAATGATTTCCTGCATGTGATGCTAATCCTTCTATTGTAATTGTAAAAGTTCCAACACCTTTTCTTTGGGTTACAACTTCCATATTAGCTCCAGCAGCTTCAAAAACAAAACAGTAGTCATAATTTGGTGCAAGTAAAGCTGTTATTTCTTTTGAATCATCACTTCCTGTTTCTTCATCTGAAACCAATAAAAAGTCTATATTATAAATTTCTTTATTTTGATTGAAAATATTTCGAAGAGATTGAAGTGCAACAATATTTCCACCTTTCATATCACAAACACCAGGTCCATAAACCCATTTTTCATCTTGGAAAAATCCTTCAAAACTATTTGGAGGGAAAACAGTATCATTGTGACCTAAGAGTAAGATTTTTTTTCCAGATTTTTTAGAGGAGGAGAATAGTAGATGATTACCTATTTGCTCTTTTTTATAAGTTGTTAATTTAAAGCCTAATTCTTCGAGCCATTTAGACATTATAGAACCAACTTCATCTACACCTTTTTTATTTTTTGTATAAGAGTTGATGTTAATTATTTTTTCTAAATCTTTTAAATAATCCATGATTCATCCATTAGTAAGGTGAACAATTTTATTTGTTAAAGATTACATTTAAGAGACAATTACAGTTGAGTTACAATTAAATAAGAGTGAAAATAAGGGAAAGTAAAAAGGTTTTTTAATATAAGGTGGAAAATCCACCTTAATATTAGTTTCTGTTTTGGTTTTTACCAGCGATGATAAATCTTAAAGCATTTAATCTAATAAATCCTTCTGCATCTTTTTGGTTATAAACTTCATCTTTTTCAAAAGTTGAATAAGCATCATTGTATAAAGATTTTTTAGATTCTCTACCAATAACAGTTACATTTCCTTTATAAAGTTTAATTTTTACATTTCCTTCAACATGTTTTTGAGTTGCATCAATAGCAGCTTGTAACATTTCTCTTTCAGGAGAGAACCAATAACCTTGGTAGATTAACTTAGCATATCTTGGCATTAACTCATCTTTTAAGTGAGCAGCTTCTCTATCAAGTGTAATTGATTCAATAGCTCTATGAGCTTTTAGCATGATAGTTCCACCTGGAGTTTCATAACAACCTCTAGCCTTCATACCAACATATCTATTTTCAACAATATCAGCTCTTCCAATACCATTTCTATTTCCATACTCGTTTAATTTTGCAAGTAATGTAGCTGGTGACATTTCAACACCATCAATAGCAATTGGGTCACCGTTTTTATATGTTATAGTTAAATATTCAGGAACATCAGGAGCTTTTTCAGGAGCTGTTGTCCATAACCACATTGATTCTTCTGGCTCGTTTGCTGGATTTTCTAAATGTAAACCTTCATAAGAGATATGTAAAAGATTAGCATCCATTGAATATGGGCTTATTTTTGGATTACCATTTTCATCAACATGTTTTTGAGCAATTTCAATTCCATTTTTTCTTGCATATTCAAGTAAACTCTCTCTTGAGTTTAAATCCCATTCTCTCCATGGAGCAATAACTTTAATATCAGGTCTTAAAGCTAATGCACCTAACTCAAATCTAACTTGGTCATTTCCTTTTCCTGTAGCTCCATGTGAAACTGCATCAGCTCCAGTTTCATTTGCAATATCAATTAATTTTTTTGCAATTAATGGTCTAGCAATTGAAGTTCCTAATAAATATTCACCTTCATAAATTGCATTTGCTCTAAACATAGGGAATACATAATCTTTTACGAACTCTTCTTTAATATCTAAAATATAAACATTTTCAGGTTTGATACCACAAGCAATTGCTTTAACTCTTGCTGGTTCAACTTCTTCACCTTGTCCTAAATCAGCTGTAAAAGTAACAACTTCAGCTTTATATTCATCTTGAAGCCATTTTAAAATAATAGAAGTATCAAGACCTCCACTATACGCTAAAACTACTTTTTTAACATCTTTTTTACTCATAAATTTATCCTATGTTACATTATTTTTAAGGGTATTATTTTAACGAATTTTTACTATAAAGAAATTTAATTTATCAAATAGCAAATATTGTTGGTTACTAAGATGTAATTTTTTAAGTATTGAAATTATTATCTGAATAATTCTAGAATTTTCTTAAAAGACCTATTTAATTAATTTTAGCTATAATCTAAGTTATGAGAATAGATAAATTTTTAAATGCCGTTAATATTACAAAACGAAGAGCAGTTGCTGAGGATATGCTTGAACACAAGGTTGTTTTTATAAATGATCAAGCTGTAAAAAAAGCAAAAGAGGTTAAGGTTGGAGATACAATCGAGATTAGGTATTTAGAAAAAACTGAAAAATTCAAAGTATTACAAATACCAACTACAAAATCAACTCCAAAATCAAAAATTGAAGAATATGTACAAAGGATCGACTAAATGTTTAATGCAGCTAAATTAAAATTTGATGATATTTTTGAGAATAGATTATCACAAGAAGAAGTTAGAGAATATTTACTTGAACTTTATGAAAGAGGCGAAACAGCAGCTGAAATTGCTGGAGCTGCAAGTGCAATGAGAGACCATCTTATTCCTCTTCCTATTCATGAGGATTTAAGAGCAAAAGCAATTGATGTTGTAGGAACAGGTGGAGATAAAAGTTATAGTTTTAATATATCTAGTACAGTTTCTATTTTATTAGCAGCTTGTGGGTCTTATGTCGCAAAACATGGAAATAGAAGTGTTACAAGTAAATCTGGAAGTGCAGATATGCTTGAAGCATTAGGTATGAATTTAAATTTAAGTTTAGATGGCACTGCAAAAATGCTTGAAGAAACAGGATTTGCTTTTATGTTTGCAGCTAATCATCATCCTGCAATGAAATATATTACACCAGTTAGAAAAACTATTCCACATAGAACAATCATGAATATTCTAGGACCTTTGTGTAATCCAGCAGGTGTTACAAAACAAGTAATTGGAGTATTTGATAAAGATTATATTAATAGAATCGCAGCTGCCCTTGATATGTTAGATACAAAAAGAGCAATGATTTTATCTTCAAATGATGGAATGGATGAAATCTCTGTTTCAGATATAACTTATGCAACACTTTTAATAAATGGAAAGATTACAGATATTGAAATAAATCCTGAAGATTATGGCATTCCTATGGCTTCAAAAGATGATATTATTGGTGAGGGTCCAGAGTTTAATGCAAAACTTACTAGAGACATTTTATCTAAAAAAATTGTTGGAGCAAAACTTGATATTGTTTTATTAAATACTGCAGCTGCTTTAATAATTGATGAAAAAGCTAGAGATTTCAAAGATGGTATTGATATGGCAAAATGGGCTATTGTAAGTGGAGCGGCACAAGAGAAATTAGAACAAATAATAAAAGTTTCTAATCAATTAAGTTAGGAATTTTTTTGCAAAAAGAGTTTGAATTAGAATTAAATCAATTAGAAGTTTTGACTAATTGTTTAAAAGAGATTATTATTGAAGATTGTATAGTAATTTTAAGAGGTGACTTAGCAAGTGGAAAAACAACCCTTGTTAAAAATTATGTAAAAGCTTTGGGTTTAAATGATTTAGTAACATCTCCTACATTTTCACTACAAGCTATTTATTCAAATGATATTTTTCATTATGATGTTTACAATAAAACATTAAGTGAATTTATCTCTCTTGGTATGCTAGAAGAGTTTGAAAAACAAGGCGTTCACTTTGTAGAGTGGGGCGATGAAAAACTTGAAGAGATTTTAAATGATTATGGATATAAAGTGATTTTAATTGAAATTGAAAAAAAAGATAATAAAAGGCTATATAAAATAAATGCATAAATTACATATAAAAGATATAACAAAAACTATCAAAAAAACACAAATACTTCATGGTATTTCCCTTGAAGTAAATTCAGGTGAAATCGTTGGTTTATTGGGGCCAAACGGGGCTGGAAAAACAACTACATTTTATACTGTTTGTGGTTTGGTAAAACCAACAGCTGGGAATGTTTTTTTTGATGATAAGGACATAACAAGCCTTCCTTTACATAAAAGAGCTTTAAAAGGAATAGGTTATTTACCACAAGAGTCTTCAATTTTTAAAGATTTATCAGTTGAAGATAATTTAATGTTAGCAGCCCAAATTGTTACAAAAGACAAAGAAGAACAACACAAAAGAGTAGAAGAATTACTTGAACTTTTTAATATCGAACCGATTCGTCAAAGATTGGGTGTTTCACTTTCAGGAGGGGAGAGAAGAAGAACAGAAATTGCTCGTGCATTAGTATCTCAACCAAAATTTCTACTTCTTGATGAGCCATTTGCAGGAGTTGACCCAATAGCTGTAAAAGATATTCAAGAAATAATCCATCAGTTAACAAAAATAAATATTGGAGTTTTGATAACAGACCACAATGTTAGAGAAACTTTACAAATTTGTGATAGAGCATATGTTATGAAAGCAGGAGCTTTATTATCAAGTGGAACAAGCGAAGAGATTAAAAATGACGTAAAAGTGAGAGAACACTATTTAGGAGAAGACTTTAATTTCTAGTTTTTAATAGAGTAACTCTTTTAAGAGATTACTTTATTCTTGCCTGTTTTTTTAGCTTCATATAAAAGTTTATCTGCTCTTGAAATAAAATCTTTTTCACTATCTTCATTTAAAAGCTGAGCAACTCCAAAACTTCCAGTTATTGTTAAAGATTTATCAGTAAAAGAGTGTTCATTTATAGCAATTCTTATCTTATTTGCAGCTAATACAGCGCCTTCTAGATTTGTTTGTGGTAAAAGTATTAAGAACTCTTCTCCACCCCATCTAACATTTATATCTTGTTCTCTAACATTATTTAAGATAATTTGAGCCATCTCTTTTAAAACTTCATCACCAACTTGATGTCCATACGTATCATTTACTATTTTAAAATCATCAACATCAAAAATAATAATTGATAAATCATTTTCATATCTTCTTGCTCGTTTTATCTCTTTTGCATAAATTTCATCAAATCTATTTCTATTAAATAAACCTGTTAATTTATCATGACTTGCTTGATACTCTAAAAGATTTGATTTCTCTTTTAATTTTGTTATATCAGTTAATGAAAAAACATAATAGTCATCTTTATTATCATAATAATCAACATTAATTGCAAAGATTTTTTCTTCTTCCGAAGCACCTTTTATCTTAACAATTCTATCAATTTCATGTAACTCTTTTATATATTTAATCCATGATTCTTGTTTATTAATTTGCTCTTTTGTAATAAATCCAAACTCTTCTTCAAAAAAATCAAAAATATTCTTTTTAGTAGATATAAACTCATCAAAATTATCTACTCCAAAAAAATCAAGGAATTTTTTATTTACATTTGTAATCTCTTCTTTATTTGTAACAATGATGATATTATCTTGGGCATCTAAAATAGATTTAATTTTACTAATTTCTTGTTCTATTTTACTCTCTAGTGAAAGATTCATTTCAATTAATTTTCTTTTTAAAATAATTGGTTCCATCGCTTTAACAATGCTTTCAATCAACTGATACAAGTCAATTGGTTTCATGGCATATGTTGTAACACCAATTTCTATTGATCTTTTAAGAAAATTAGTATCATTGTGTGCACTTGTAATTACAAGAGGAATTTCAGGATTGATTTTTTTAATGGCTTCACACATTGATAAACCATCCATTTTAGGCATATTTATATCTGAAACAATTAAATCAATATTATCTTTATGTTCTTCAAATATTTTTAAACCTTCAAGGCCATTTTCTGCAACATAAACATTTTGAAGTAAAGAAGATAATAATTTAGAAGTAAATTCTCTTACATCATTTTCATCTTCAACATATAAAACTGAAATAGTTTTTAAAATCTCTTTATTCATCATTTTTATCCGCACTTTCATTATATTCAACTATATTTGGGGCCGAAATTGGAGCTGAGAAAAAGTATCCTTGAGAATAATCAGCTCCTAAATTTCTAACGATATTAAATATTTCTTCATTCTCAACATATTCAGCAATCGTTTTAAGATTTAAATTTTTTGCAAATTCTATAATAGTTTTTGTAATTTTATAAGAGTTTTCATTTATTGCAATATTTTTTATTAAAGATGCATCAATTTTTAAATAATCAATATTCATTTTTAAAAGATGTTCAAAATTTGAATATCCACTTCCAAAATCATCAATAGCAACTTTACAACCAAGAGATTTTACTTCATCAACAAAAGAGATTAAAAGATTATAGTTTTTTATACTTTCATCTTCAAGTATTTCAAATACAACTCTATTTTTTACATTATATTTTTTTAATAACTCTTTTATAAAATCAAGAAAATCAGGATTCTCAATATCTTCATATGAAATATTTACAGAAAATTCAAAGGGTAAATGTTCAAATTTCTGAAAAGATTTTTCTAAAACAATTTTTGTAAGTTTTGTATATTGATTAGATTTTTTAGAAATATCAAGGAAAAAATATGGCGCAACAACTTTTCCTTCTTCATCAATTAATCTTACTAAACACTCGTATTTATCAACTTTTAGAGTTTTATTATTTACAAGTGGCTGAAAATATACTTCAATATTATCATTAATAAATGCTGACTTTAATTTTTTTGTCCAAAGCATATTATTTTCATATTCCCTAAATTTATCAAGTTCATCATAAAAAACAAGATAATCTTTATGGTCTTTTTTTGCAGATTGTAGAGCAATGTCTGCTGTGATTAATTTATTATTTTTATTTGAAAAAGAGATACCAGCTGTTATTCTAATATCAATTTCATATAATTCATAAACAAATACTTTTTTATAAACTGACTCAACTATATTTTTAATAAGCTCAATAAAACTATCTTGGCAATCTTTTGTATTTGTAATACAATAATTGTCAGAAGGGAATTTATAAAGTTTTATATGATTTCCTTCTTGTTTTATTTTTTCTTCAATTAATTTAGCAACATCAATTAATATTGCATCTCCAACTTTGTGTCCAAAAAAATCATTTACTTCTTTAAATGAATTAATATTTAGTAGACAAACTGCCTCCAAATTTAAATTATTTGTATGTAAATCTTCAATTAATTTAGCTCTATTTGGGAATTTTGTTAAATTATCAGTATATAAAAGCTTATACAATTCATGTTTATGTTCAATTTCATGACTTATATCATGTAATATAATAATTGAAGTATTATTATGAGATAAAAGAATTTTTTGTAAAGAAAAATATTTTTTTACATTATGACTATTTATACAAACTTTGATATTTTTATTTTCATTTTTTTCAAATAACTTATCATCAAAGCTAGTAAAACAACCTTCTTCTTCTTGAAAAATATTTGTAATATTTTTATATTTACTATTAATCTCTTCCAAAGAGTTACAATCTAAAAGTTTAAAAAAGTGGTCATTTGAGAAAATTACTTTTTCATTATCAACAGAAAAAATAGGATAATCAATATTATTTATTATTGAATTTGAGAACTCTTCTTCTTTTTTTAAAACAATATTTGTATCAACTAAATTTGTGTAATGTTTAATTTTTAAAATTAATTTATCTAAATCTAAAGGTTTATATAAAACATCTTCTTGTTTTATAATTGAATACTTTTCCAAATGTAAATCTGTATCAACTAAAAAAATTGCATGAATATTTCTTTCTAAATAATCTTCTAAAGGATTAAAGTAACTATGTACATTAATATCAATAATGAGCAAATCTGCATATTCAATGGCATCATAAATATCATCACACTCAAAAGAGAGTGTAATGTTTATATTTTTTATTGTTTTAGAAGCATATTTCTTGAAATTTTTAAATTGTTCTTGCTCATCTGTTACTATCAGTACGTCATAACGCATCAATTACCTTAGTTTGTATTTTAGTTGTCTTAAGTTTTCCATAAAATTACTTTAAAATTACTTTATTAAATAAATATTGATAATAAAGCATTAAAAAAATTATTTTCCAAAAATTCTTATAGCATTATCTAAATCTGCTTGTGTATCAATTCCAAAAGATTTAGAAACAACTTTTACCATTGCAATTTTATGACCATTATCAATAGCTCTTAATTGTTCTAATTTTTCTATGTTTTCTAATTTTGAAGAATTTAATTTACAAAAATCATTTAACGATTTTTTAGTAAATCCATAAATTCCCAAATGTCCACTATAATTTGTTATTTCATGGTGATCTCTATGATATGGTACTTTTGCTCGTGAAAAATAAATAGCATTTGAGTGTTCATCTAAAACAACTTTTACATGATTTGGATCATCAGCTAATTCAGAACTTATCTCTTTGTAACATGAAGTAATCATAATATCTTCATTATTCTCTTTTATTTGTTTTACTCTATTTATTACAGCTTCTACAACTTCAACTTCTATAAAAGGTTCATCGCCTTGAACATTTACAATAATCTCATCTTCACTTAAATTTAAAATATTTACAGCTTCATTTATTCTATCTGTTCCACTATTGTGAGAACTTGAAGTAAGAACTGCATCAAAACCATATTGTGCAGCTAAATCTATAACTTCTTGTGAATCAGTAGCAATTACAACTTTATCTAAGCTACTCACTTGCTTAGCAGTTCTAATTACCATAGGTAATCCTAAAATATCAACCATTATTTTATTTGCAAATCTACTTGAATTTAACCTTGCAGGTATAATTATCATTTATGTTCCTTTTATCACTTTATAATTGTAAAACCTTATTTTTAGTGACATTATTATAATATAAAATCTTTAAACAAGTATATGAAAGAGAAATTTATGAAAAAAACAATTACAGTAATTGATACATTTGGATTTTTATTTAGAAGTTATTTTGCCCTTCCTCCATTAAAATCAAAAGAGGGTTTTCCAACAGGTTTATTAACAGGATTTATAAATTTTATAGCAAATATTGGAAAAGATTTTCAAACAGATTATATAGTTTTTGCACTTGATGCAAAAGGAAATACTTTTAGAAATGAACTTTATGATGGATATAAAGCGCACAGACCTGATGTTCCAGAAGATTTATTAAAACAACTTCCAATAGCAATTTCTTGGATTGATTTAATGGGATTTAAAACAGCTATTAGAACAGGTTTTGAAGCGGATGATATTGTGGCATCAATTGCCCACGATGCAAAATTAAAAGGCTTAGAAGTTCGAATAGTTTCTCATGATAAAGACTTATACCAATTAATTGAAGATGATACAATCTATCTATTTGATCCAACTAAAAGAGTTGTAATAAATGAAGCAAAATGTATAGAAAAATATGGAGTTCATCCCTCACAATTTACAGATTATCAATCACTTTTAGGTGATAGTGCTGATAATATTCCAGGAGTAAAAGGGATTGGAGCAAAAACAGCAGAAGCTTTAATTCAACAATTTGGAACTTTAGAAAATATCTATGCAAATCTTGAAAATATTGAGAAAAAAAGATGGAAAACTCTTTTAGAAGAGAGTAAGGAAATGGCATTTATTTCAAAACAACTTGTAACTTTATCAAGAGATTGCCATATAATTGATGATTTAGATACTTTTTTATTACCAGTTGAAAATCCAATTTTAAAAATCAGTGACATTTTACACCAATATGATATGGCAAAAATTCTAGATAGAATAAATAAAAATGGAATGTCTTTTAAAACAGAAATTCCAGTAGAAAAAGAGAAAAATGACAATGTGGAATATGTTTTATTAAATGATGAAAATAAACTCTCATTAGCTATAAATACAATTCCAAGAGATGCAATTGTTGCATTTGACACAGAAACTACAGATGTTGATACTCAAAAAGCTCAAATTGTTGGTTTTTCTTTTGCCTATGAAAAAAATAAAGCTTATTATGTTCCAATTTCTCATTTTTATTTGGGAGCGCCAGAACAAATATCAAAAGATGCAGCATTTCAGGCAATTACTCAGTTAAATAGACATAAATTAGTGTTGCAAAATTTTAAATATGATTATGCTGTGATAAAACATAATTTTGGAATAGAATTAAAACTATATGCTGATACAATGATTTTATCATGGCTTTTAGATACAAATGAAAAAGTAGGGCTTGATTATCAAGTTGATAAATATTTTGACCATAAAATGATTTCATTTAAAGATGTTGTAAAAAAAGGTGAGAATTTTTCAAATGTTGATGTATATAAAGCTTGTGAATATGCAGCTGAAGACGCATTAATGACTCTTAAACTATTTAATAAACAACTAGAAGTTTTCAAAGAAAAAGAGGCTGAAGATTTATTAAAACTTGCCTTTGACTTGGAGTTTGAATTTATTTATGTTTTAGCCGATATGGAAAATAATGGAATTAAAGTTGATATTAATTTATTACAAGAATTAAAAAATACTAACAATAAATATATTCAAGAGCTTACTGCAAATATATATGAAGTTGCAGGTGTTGAGTTTAATATCAATTCTCCAAAACAACTAGGAGTTGTATTATTTGAAACATTGGGACTTGCAACATCTAAAAAAACGAAAACAGGTTATAGCACAGATGAAGCTGTTTTAAGTGGTTTAGTAAATGAACATGATGTTATTCCTCTTTTATTAAACTATAGGGAAGCATATAAACTTCAATCAACTTATATTGAACCATTATTAGAACTTGGATTAAAAAATCCAGATAATAGAATTCATACTTCTTTTTTACATACAGGAACTGCAACAGGAAGATTAAGTTCAAAAAATCCTAATTTACAAAATATACCAGTTAGAGCAGGAAGTGGTTCAAAAATTAGAGAAGCCTTTATTCCAAAAGATGGTTATAAACTTGTGGGAATTGACTACTCACAAATAGAGTTAAGATTATTGGCACATTTTAGTGAAGATGAAGCTTTAGTTGATGCATTTAAAAATGATTTGGATATTCACTACCAAACTGCTGTTAAAATTTTTGGTGAAGAGTTAGCCAAAGAAAAAAGAAACATTGCAAAATCTATAAATTTTGGATTATTATATGGAATGGGAAGTAAAAAACTTGGAGATACTTTAGGAATTCCTTCTAAAGAAGCAAAACTTTATATTGATTCATATTTTGAAGCTTTTAAAAGTGTAAAAGATTATCTAAAATCAATAGAAGATTTTGCCCAAAGAAATGGCTACATTAAAACATTATTAAACAGAAAACGATTATTTGATTTTGATTCTGCAAATGCAATGGTTAAAGCTGCTTATTTAAGAGAAGCAGTTAATACAATGTTTCAAGGAAGTGCAGCAGATTTAATAAAATTATCTATGGTTAAAATATATGAAAAATATAAAAATAATAATAATATGAGAATGTTATTGCAAATTCATGATGAACTTATATTCGAAGTTAAGGAAGATTTTATAGATGAAATAACTAACGATTTAAAAGCTATTATGGAAAATGTGTATAGATTAAATATACCTTTAAAAGTATCGGTATCAATAGGAAATTCTTGGCAAGAATTGAAGTAAACTTAAAATTCACAAAATATTTTATGTTTTATTAATAATATTTTGACAAATTAATAAATTTTAGTTATTATTATGTTTTAAACCAATATTATAAAGAGAATTATTATGTTAAAAACAGTAAAAAATATTAGAAAATTATATAATGCAAAACTACTTTTTGTAAGTAGTGATGAAAAAATTAATGAAGCAATTGGAAATGAATTTGATGATTATTTTAAAGAATTAAAAATTGCTTCAAATCTAAAAGATGCTTTATCTCTAGCATGTTCAAATAATTATGATATGGCAATTATTGATACTGATATTGTTGGCATTTCATTTTCTGAATTATGTTCTGAATTATCAGCGTTAGCTCCAAGTTTACCAAAAATTATTATCTCAGAATCAGATAATAATGAAAATATAGTAACAGCTATTAATTCTGGTGCATATACATTTTTATCAAAACCTTTAAGAGCTAAAGATTTAAAACTTGCAGTTATTATGTGTTTAAATCAAACAAAAAGAGGTGATAAAATAGAATTCGAAAATGGAATCTATTTTGATGAATATAGAGATCAATTTTTTAAATCAGGTGGAGTTTTAATTGATTTTACTAGATTAGAAAAATCTTTTCTAAAATTATTAATTGCTAAGCGAAATGAAATAACAGATTATGATATAATCAGAGACGTAGTTTGGAAAGGTAAAGATATGTCTATTTATACTATGCGAAATATAGTTAATAAAATAAGACAAAAAACATATTATGAAATTATCAAAAACCACTCTAACAAGGGCTATACAATAGATATTCTTAAGTCAAATTAGGAATCTCTATTTGCAAAATCTTAATAAAAAAGTTATAATATGGAAGAACTACTTGTTTCTAAAGAAGAATTAATCCAATTATTTGAAAGTCAAGTAATAGAAGATACTGGACGAGGTTGGTTAATGGACGGTAAAATTGTTGATATCATAGCGTTACATGATATAGAACCAAAATTTCTTCAAGATGTTACTAATGCAAAGTTCTACAAACTAATAATCAAAGGTAATAAATAATGTCGCATTGCCCTTTCTGCAAAAAAAAGATTGCTATGAGTAAGGCTTTTTGCTCAAGAAGCTGTAAAGAAAATTATTTTCAATTAATAGCTATACAAGTACCAAAACCTTTTTTGAAGAGAATTTTTGTATTTTGTACTCCTGAACAAAGAGATGCAGAAATAGAAAATTTTGCAGGTAGACATGGTTGGAGATTAGACCTATTAAGAAACAAAATCGCAGAGCTAGCAGTTGATGCTGGTTATACTAAAGAGCTTAAAATAAATAGTTAAAATTTAACTATTTATTTTTTATTTTTATATACAAAATCCCACAAAGTACCAATATAATAAAAGATTGTAAAATCCCCATTGTAAGCCAAGTGCTATAAATAAATCCTAATTGACTATCTGGTTGTCTGAAAAATTCTGCAATAATTCTAGCTGTTGAATATAATATACCATATGTTAAAGCCAATTGACCATTAAAAGTTTTTCTTTTTCTAATGTAAACTAATATTACAAAAACCAATAAACCTTCAAGAATTGCTTCATAAATTTGTGATGGATGTCTTAACACTTGTCCAACATAAATTCCCCAAGGAACATCTGTTATTCGACCAACAAGCTCTTGATTAAAGAAGTTTCCTAATCTTCCAAATACATAAGCTGCCGAAACTCCAAGAACTGCAATATCAGTTATAAACCAAAAAGATATTTTATTTTTTCTACAAAATAGATATGAAGCAATTATAAATCCAAAAAAAGCACCATGATAACTCATCCCAGAAATTCCTGCATACATACCATCTATGTATGGATTGAATATTTGCCATGGATGAGTTAAATAGTACATTGTATGTGTATCATAAAATAGTACATAACCAAGTCTTGCACCTAAAATTACACCGATTTCTGCCCACCAAATATATGAATCAAATAACTCATTTGAAATTGGTAATTTATCGTGTTTAATAAACCATTTAGCAACAAAAATTGCACTAATTAGGGCAAGAGCATACATAAGTCCATACCAATGAACAGCAATAGGCCCTAAATTAAAAGCTATAGGATTAAAATGTGAATATATATTTTGCCAATATTCCATTAGTTCTCCAATGCTTCAGCGATTAATTCAATTGGATTTTTAAATTGAACATCAACATTTGCTAAATATAAAGAATTTGTAATTTGCATTCTACATGCACTACATTCAGCACTTACAATTTGAGCTTTTGTCTCTTTTATCATGGCAGCTTTGGGAGCACCAGCAGCTTTTGCAAAATCATATTTTTCTGTTTGCATAGTAACTCCACCAAAACCACAACATCTATTTGAATCACTCATCTCAGTTAATACATAGTTTTGTTTTAAAAGAGATCTAGGCTCTTGCCAAACACCTTGCATTTTCTTTGCATGACAAGGATCATGGTAAGTTACTAATTGGTCAAATTTTTTACCGCTAGTTGCTAGTAAGTTTTTTAAATCTGTACTATTCTCTAGCCATTTCGTAGCCATAAATATTTTTTTAGATAGTTTTACAGCTCTTTCTTTCCATTCTGGTTGATTATGGAAATAATGTTCCCAATCTTGTTTTATCATTGCACTACAAGTAGCTTCTGGAATAATAACAGCATCTACTTCGTCAATCCATGTTTCAAAATACTCAATATTCTTTTTAGCAAGATAATCAACCGTATCAAAAGCTCCTGTAAAATAAGCAGGTGCACCACAACAAAGTTGTTTTTTGGGAATCATAATATCAAGTTCAAGTTTTTTTAGGATTTTAACTAATGAATCACCAGTATTTGTGTAAGTATAATTACTCATACAACCTATAAAAATAGCAACTTTATTTTTCTTTGTTTCTTCAATTTTCTTATTTTTTGCAAATATATTTGCTGGATATTTATTTAAAAAACTTCTAGCATCTGCAAACGGTAAAACTCTTCCTTTTTTTACAATTGGAAGGGAAAATCTAGGTAGTGCTGATTGTTTTTTATCATCTATTTTTAAAGCACAAGTTTGGAATACCCAACCTAGTTTTGATAAAAAATCCATAGTTCTTCTATGTCTTAACAAAAAGAAAAATAATCTTTTATACCAAGCTATTCCAAATTTTTTTGCAATATCACTTCTTACTTGCTCAATTATCATATCTGTTGGCAAGTCATTTGGACACACTTCAACACAGTTTGTACATAAAAAACATGATTCAAAAATATCTTTTGCAGTTTTGTCTAGCTCTAATTCATCTCTTTCATAAGCCCCTAATAAATCGATAAATCCTCTAGGACTTGTTGCTTCATCTTGATTGATATTAAAGATTGTACAAACAGGTTTACACTTTCCACACTTTACACAGTCATCAGAAATAGCTGTATAATTAAATTTATTCATTGACACCTTATCTAACCTTTTAAGTTTAAAAATTTTAATATTTATAATAAAAATTTAATATACAAAAATAATGGTTAAAAGTTGTTAAATAGCGATTTTATAAGCTATGGCAATTGAGATTTAGCCTTTATTTTTTCTTCTAAATTTCTACTTGTTCTATTAATTCCATAATTAGCCAAATCTAAATATTTAACATTTAAAGTTAATGTTTTTGCTTCATTATAAAGCTGATTAGCAATTTGAAGTTGATTATATGCTTCATTTATTAATGCTAAATTATAAACGACTTCAAAACTTTTCCCATTAAATTCACTATCTAATTTTTCAAGTTCCATTTTTGCTAAATCAAGATTTTTGGTCATAATCAACTCAACAGTTTTTTCAAATCTCTTTTCTTGCTCTTTTGAAAAAACTAAAGTATCTTTATCTAACTCTTCAATTATTTCAATATCATAATATACATAATGAGGAGATATATCATCTAAAATATTATTTGCAATATCATCTGCTATTTGACTGTTTACTCTAAATACATCCTTTGAATCTGAATACATAGGATAATATGGACGTCTATCAAAACACATATCATCAAAACTTGATTTATCATAGGTTTTTGAGAATATTACAATGTTTGTTATTGGTTTTACTAATTTTATATTTGTTGTAACGTTATATTCTCTTTTTTCACAAGGAATTTGTCTAATTTGATACTCAATACACTCTCTAGTACGATTTCTTTCATCGTATCTATAAAATCTACATCTTGAATAATCAACTTCAGTTCTATAATATACTTGAGTATTTAAAGATGAATTTAAAACTTCACCACTTAAAATTGCATCTGTTCCAAAATCACCATCTCTTAGTTCAAATATTCTTTGATTATCAATTATTTTATTTGCTATTTTATTTGCTATGGCTACTGTTTGATTAACATCATCTCTGTAAAATCTTTCTACTCTTATTGTGTGTATTTTATCATTTTCAATTTTTGAGGGGTATAGTGCTTTTATAGTTAGTTTTTTAGAACTACAACCACTAATAAATAGAATAAAAACTATTAAAAATATATTTAAAAAAAACTTCATGTTAATCCTTTGAAAAAAAATATTATATCTTATTTGTATAAATAATGTGAAAGCTAAATAATCAAATAAGAATAATTTAATAGTAAAATGAGATAATAATGCATTTTAATGAATTTAAATAAAAGGAAATATGATTATGGGATTTTTTACAGCAGATTTATGTGATATTTTTAGCAATAAAACAGAAGTTTTAGGACCAGATTTTAACTCTTATGGAGGAAACAAAAAATTTAAAGGTGAAGTTGTAACTGTAAAACTTGATAAAAATAATAAAGATTTAGCAACACTTTTAAAAGATAATGAAGGTTCTGGAAAAGTTGTAATTGTTGATGTAAATATGAGATATTTTGCCGTTGTTGGTGATAATTTAATGAAATTTGCAAGTGATAATAAATATGAAGGAATTATTGTAAATGGTTATGTAAGAGATACTGTAACAACAAAAGAGTTTGATATTGGATTAGTTGCAAAAGGAACTTGTCCTAGAAAATATATTCCTGTTCAAGAAGCTCAAATTAATGTTCCAATTACAATTGATGATGTTGAAATTAATCCAGGTGATTTTGTTTATGTTGATCCTGATGGTATCGTAATTTCAAAAGAAAAATTAGTTTAATATGTATCTTTTTGGTTTTGGTTCTTTAATAAATCTAGCATCTGCTCAAAAATCTTTTAAAAGAGTTTTAACTCAAAATGATTTAATACCTATAAGAATAAAAGGGTATGAAAGAGTTTGGAATGCAATTGAATCTATTCAATTTGGGAGCAAAGTTGTAAATGGAGTTTTTTTTAATATTCAAAAAAATGAAGATTCAACTTTAAATGGAGTTATAATTGAAATTTCCCAAGAAGAGTTAGAAATTCTAAAATTAAGAGAAAAAAACTACAGTTGTATAACTATAAAATCAGAAGATGTTTTAAGTGAAAAATTTGACAGTGATTTAATAGCTTTTATGACTACAAATGAAAACAAACTTGCAAAAAAAGGTGATTTAAACACTTTTATTCCAAGTAAATACATTGAAGTTGTAAAAGAGGCTTTAAAAGATTACTCCGATGATTTTGTAAAGGAATTTGAAAAATCCTTTACAAATTATCCATTTCCTCTAAAAGATGGTTCTTACACATTTACAGATTCCGTACAAAATTGTATTGCAAGAGAAGGAATAGAAAACTACAATGATAGAAAATAATTGCTTTATCCACATTTCAAAATTTTTTAATTCAAAAAGAAAAACCCTTGATGAAAGTTGTATTGTAAAAAGAAATAACGAACTTCATATTACTTATTGTGAAAATGATAATTTAGATAAATTTGAGGCAGATGTTAATTTATTAGCTGGAAGTTCTTCTTTTTTTTATTTCTTTAAAAAAAGATTCTCAACAATTTTAATCTCAATAATCTCAGTTTTTGTTATATTAATAGCTATTTTATCTGTTTCTATTTATGAAGATTTTTTGAAGAAGATTATTTTTGAAATGCCTTCTTCTTGGGATTTAAATGATTATATAGCATTTATTTTTGTATGTATCTTTTTCTTAGGTTTATTAATGATGCCTTCAGTTTTAGAAGGTGAGGGAAGTGAGTTTAAAAGTTTGTTGTTTTCTTGGTTTAATAAAGATGCAAGAAAGTTGAGAAAATTGGAATTAGCCCTTTCAAATTTTGATAAAAATACAGAGATTCATCTTTATAATTTTGATTTAGAAGATTCAAATCATTGGCTTTGGAAAATTTTTACAAGTACAATTTTAAATAGATTCTCAAATACACATTTTTATATTAGAAATGACAAATTACAAAATGTCACAAAAAGATTAAAAAAATTAAATATTTTAACAACTGAATTAATCAAAGAAGAGATAATTCCCAAAAAATGTGATGTTGAAATTTTACTATCATCAAAGGAGCAAAAACTCTATTCATTAATGCAACTTTGTTCTACATCAATTGTAAAACAAAGGGATAAAAAAAGTTTTATATCTTTAGAACTTTTTGAATATTGTGGTAAAAATTTTATAAAAGAGGAACAAGATTCTAAAAATCAACTAATTTTTGGTTTTCAAAACTTTATAAATAGAAGTTTTGATGATTTTAAATTTTTAGCTCAAGAAAAATCTTTGCAAGTATTTTTTACTCCAAATGTTACCTTTAAAGATTTAAGTGATGAAGAAAAAAGACTCTCTTATTATTTGAGAAATCATATAGAAGAGTGCGTAGCCAACTTTGAAAATCCAATCTCACTTTTGATTTTATACTATTATGTAAAAGATATTGTTTTAGATCAAAGAAGAACTATTAGGATTCTAGAAAAATTTATAAATGCAGTAAAACAAAAACAACAATATGAACTGATAAATTTCTATTGGTTTGAGATTGCAGGTTATATGTTTGATTTTAATGATGTAAATACTTTTGAAAGCTCGAATAACTCATATTATAGAAAATTATCAATAAATGCTTTAGATGAGTTGGCATTTTTATTTGAAAGAAATGGACATTTTGAACAAGCTCTTTTATTAACAAACTATTTATATGAAATAAATCCAAATAAATACTCTTTAAATATTTGCTCTTTATATGAAAGAATGGGACAATTTGAACTTGCATATAATAGTTTGCCAAAAAATTTAAATATTGGTAAAAATTCAAAACCTTCTGATATTGAAATTAGATATTACCAAAGAAAAGCTGCTTGGATTATAATTTCTCAAAGAAATGAAGAGTTAAAAGATGAAGGAATAGAGTCTTTAAATAAATTAGAAGAGCTACTATTATCACACAATGAAGATAATGAACCATTGTGGTTATGGCATTTTTATAATATAAAAGCAAATCTAGAGGAGTGGAATGAAAATCTTGATGAAGCAATAAAATATTATAAAAAATGTTTATCAATACCAACATTAGGTGCTTTTGAATATGGAGCAACTTTTGTTAATATGGCAATTACGTACAGATGTAAGTATATTCAACAAACTCAAAAAGAGTTAAAAACAATAAATAAATCAATAAAATTAGGAAGATTAGGAAAAATTTTAAAAGAATCAGTTGGTGATAGGGATGAAATGCCCGTTGTTTTACATAATTTTGCATTAAATATATTATATAAAATTTCAAATACAATGGATGTAGCTTTATGTAATGAAGTTTTAGAAACAACAAACGAAGCACTTCTTATATTAGATAAAACAAAATCTGTAAAAAGGTTAGGAATGGTTTTAATTGAAAACCTTATAGTAAAAGATTTATTAAAAATAAATAGTAAAGAGATAGCTTCAAGATTAGAAAATCATTTGCCAACTCTTGGGCAAAGTGAGTTGAACCAGCTATTAAATATATACAAAGAGTTTAAAAAATCAAATAAAATAAAAAGTTTAGAATTTTTAGAAAAAATATTATAAAGTATAGGAATAGAAAAGGAAAATAATGAATTATATTAAAGATAGCGTAAATTTAACTACGGGCACATTAGAAGAAAAAAGAGAAGAGATAAAAAAACAGTTTTTACAAACCTATGAATTAGATGAAAAGTTGTTTGACTTATTAAAAGATAAAAAACATTTATACGAACAACCAAATACTTTAAGACATCCATTAATTTTTTATTATGGACACACTGCAACTTTTTTTATAAATAAATTAATATTAGCAAATATTTTAAAACAAAGAGTAAATCCAGAATTTGAATCAATCTTTGCAATTGGTGTTGATGAGATGTCATGGGATGATTTAAACCACAAACACTATACTTGGCCAACTTATGAGCAAACAAAAGCTTATAGAGACGAAGTAAAACAAATTATTTTAAATCTTATTGATACGTTAGAGTTCTTTATACCAATAAATTGGGATTCCCCAATGTGGATTATTTTAATGGGAATTGAACATGAAAATATTCATATAGAAACTTCATCTGTGCTACTTAGAGAACTTGATATTCAATTTCTAAAAAATGATGAAATCTTTACTTATTCAAATGAAGGAACAAATACTTATCCAAAAAATGAGTTACTTAAAGTAAAAGGTTCAACAGTAGTTTTAGAGAAAAATAGACAAAACCCAATCTATTATGGTTGGGATAATGAATTTTCTTTTCATAAAGCAGAAATCAAAGATTTTGAAGCTTCTAAATATTTAGTTTCAAATGGTGAATTTTTAGAGTTTGTAAAAGAGGGTGGTTATAATAAATCTGAACTATTTTCAGATGAAGGAAAAGAGTGGTTAGATTTTACCCAAGCAAAATATCCAACTTTTTGGCTAAAAAAAGAAAATGAATTTTTCCTAAGAGAAATAAATAGAGAAATTCCATTACCACTTAATTATCCTGTTGATATAAATGTTTATGAAGCAGAAGCTTTTTGTAAATATAAATCACAAAAGTTGGGTTTTGAAGTTAGACTTCCAAGTGAAGATGAATATTACGCTTTATATGAATATACAAAAGCAGGAGAAAAAGAGGCAAATATTGGACTTATTCAGTTTAACCAAAGTCCAATAAACAAATACAAATTTGATGATTTTTATGATGTAATTGGAAATGTTTGGCAATGGAGTTTAACCCCAACTTATCCTTTTGATGATTTTATAACTCATCCAATTTATGATGATTTTACAACACCAACTTTTGATGATAGACATGCACTCATGAAAGGTGGCTCGTTTATTTCATTGGGAAATGAAACTTTAAAAGAGGCAAGATATGCCTTTAGAAAACATTTTTTTCAACATGCAGGATTTAGATATGTAAAATCTTCAAATGAATATAGAACAAAATTAAATGACAATGTATATGAAACGGATGAATTAATTTCTCAATATTGTGAATTTCACTATGGAAGTGAAAATTTTGGAGTTAAAAATTTCTGTTTAAATTCTGTTGAACTTTTAAAACCTTATTTAAAAGATATAAAAACTAAAAAAGCTTTGGATTTGGGTTGTTCAGTTGGACGATCAACTTTTGAATTGGCAAAAGATTTTGATGAAGTAATTGGAATTGATTTTTCTGCAAATTTCATAAATGTTGGAGTAAAACTAAAAACTTATGACTCTTTGATTTACAAAGTAAAAAAAGAGGGTGAGATTTTTGAAGAAAAAACTGTTTCCCTTGAAAGTTTAGGTTTAGAAGATAAAAAAGAAAAAGTAACATTCATGCAAGGTGATGCTTGTAATTTAAAAGATATTTATAGTGGTTTTGATTTGATTTTCTGCTCAAACTTAATTGATAGATTATATTATCCTTTAAAATTCTTGCAAGATATTCCAAGTAGGGTAAATGAAAATGGTTTATTAGTTCTTTTAAGCCCGTATACTTGGCTTGAAGATTATACTTTAAAAGAGAATTGGCTTGGTGGTTACATCAAAGATAACAAAGAAGTTTATACCTTAGATACACTAAAAGAGACTCTTGTAGATTTTGAACTTTTAGAAACAGTAGATGTTCCTTTTGTAATAAAAGAGACTTCACGAAAATACCAACACACAATTTCACAAATGAGTATTTGGAAGAAAAAAGCATAAAAATTAATTAAAAATTATTGTATTAAACTTCTAGTTTATGTACAATAATTTTTATGATTATTAATATAAAAAACTACAATAAAGAACTTCTTGCGATTCTTTTTATATCTTTTATTTTTACCATAAATCTTTCAATTGAATATAGTAAATATTTAGAATTTATTGATGAAGAGATTTATGAAACAAAAGTAGAAGTTTTAAATATTTATAAAAAACCTACAAAACAAATTTTAAGATTAAAAGCTAAAAATTTTGATTTTTTTACTGACTTGGAAAAAGATGAAAATATCCAAAGATCTGACCTTTTAAATATAGCTATTATTTCTCAAAATATCACTTTTTTGGATTATTTAAAAGGTTTTTATACCCAAACTATCTATTTTGATTATTTAGAAAAAACACCTAAATTTAGTGATAAAATAGCAAAAAAGATTGAGTTAAATCACCAAGATAAAATGCTAAATGAGTTGTTTCAAGCTCTTTTTTTAGCAACTCCTATTTCCCAAGAGTTAAGAAGTATTTGCACAAATTATGGAATAAGTCATTTGATAGCCCTTTCAGGTTTTCACCTATTTGTATTGTCTTTTGTAATTTATTGGTTTTTATATTATCCTTACTCTTATTTTCATCAGAAATATTTTTTGTATAGAAATAAAAGATTTGATTTACTTTTAATTTCAATATCTTTTCTTTTTTGTTACTTGATTTTAACAGGTGTTGTAGCTTCACTTCTTAGAGCTTTTGTAATGTTTGTTTTAACAATATTTTTACTTCGCTCAAACATAAAAATTGTCTCATTTATGAATCTATTTTTTACATTTTTAATAGTGATTTCATTGTTTCCAAAATATCTATTTTCTTTAGGATTTTGGTTTTCAATAATGGCTGTTTTTTATATTTTTTTATTTATAAAATATTTTTCAAATCTAAATAAATATGTCCAATTTATATTTTTTAATGTTTGGATGTTTTTGATTTTTAATCCAATAGTACATTTTTATTTTCCTCAAACATCTTATGAGCAGTTTTTATCAATAATAGTTACAATATTTTTTACTTTATTTTATCCCTTTGAGATATTTGCGCATATTTTTGATTTTGCCATTTATTTTGATGGATTAATAAAGAGTTTTTTAGAGTACAAAATGTTTGTTTATGAAGTTTTTACACCTTTTTATTTTTTTGTAATTTATCTAATTTTTTCATTAGCTTCAATTTTTTATAAAAAGGCGTTTATTGGTTTAAATATTATGATGATAGTATTTAATTTTTATCTATTTTTTGAGTTATTTTAAAACTTTATCAAGAGTATATTTTAAATCTTCATCAAGTTCCATATTACTTCTCATCCAGTTTAAGTATCCAGCATCTTCCCTTGCTACAACTTCTACATCTTTACCTTTATACTTCCCAAATTTGAAAGTTTGAATAAACACTGGAGTTTTTGTTAAATCTACAAGTTTTTCAATTGGATTATAATCAGGATAAATTTCTCTACATTTTCCAACGAGTTTTGTTAAAAATAGTTTCATTACAAGTACATCACCAATTGCATCATGGGCTTTTATAGTGATATTATGTTTAGTAGCTTCAGCTTCTTCTATTTTATAAAGTTCAAGGGCATATCTTATATATTGAAGTCTATGGTATGGAAGTTCAGGAAATAGATGTTTTGCACATCTTAAAGTATCAATTAATTGATATTGATTGATAAATCCCTCTTTTTTTATCATTCCCATATCAAAAGAGATATTATGTGCAATTAAAAAGTTTTCATTAGAGTTTAACTCTTCTAATCTTTTATAAAAGTTTGTTTCAACTGCTTTTGGTTTTCCTACTAATAAATCAGGAGTAATGTTATGAACTTCCATAGCTTCAAGTTTTATAGCAACATCACTTGAGCATAATTCATCAAAAGCTTCAACTTTTCCCTTTTGGTCAACAATCATTGCTCCAAATTGGATAACTTTGTCATCTTCTTGATTTCCTGTAGTTTCTGTATCAAATAATACATAATATGCCATATTAATTTATTCCTTTTTATATAATCAACATACCATCACCATAAGAGTAAAATCTGTAATTCTCTTTTATGGCTTCATGGTAAATTTCAAGTGTTTTTTCAAGTCCCACAAATGATGCAACAAGCATAATAAGTGTAGATTTTGGTAAGTGAAAGTTTGTTAGTAAATAATCAACTTTGATTGGTTTATTTGCTGGATTTAAAAACAAATCACATTCACCTTGGATTTTATTTGTTCTTGCATAGTATTCAACCGTTCTTGTAACCGTAGTCCCAACTGCTAGAACTTTTGAGGCTTTATCTAAAGCTTTTTTGGCATCAATTCCTATTTCAAAATATTCACTATGCATTGGATGATTTAAAATCTCATCCACATCAACTGGTTTAAAAGTTCCGGCTCCAACATGAAGTGTCAGATAATTTACTTTATATTTTGTATTTATTTTTTCTAAAAGTTCAGGTGTAAAATGAAGTGATGCTGTTGGAGCTGCAACTGCTCCATAATTTTTAGCAAATAAAGTTTGATAATCTTGTTCATCTTTTTTATCATCACTTCTATTCATATAAGGTGGAAGTGGTAAATGACCGATTTTATTTAAAATATCAACAAGCTCCAAGAAATCTAATTTTTTATCATTTTGGAAAAATTGAACAACACGACTTCCATCTTCATTTACTTCTAAAATTTCTGCATTTAGGTCTTCATCAAAGAATAGTTTAGTTCCAACTCTTACTTTTCCACCTATCATTACTAAGTATCTATCCATAAATAGAGGTTTATTAAGAAGAAGTTCAATTTTTCCACCACTTTCTTTTGTTCCAAAAATTCTAGCTTTTATAACTTTTGTATCATTTAAAAAAATTGATAATTCATTTGGTAAAAAATCCATTAGATTTTTAAAAGTAGTGTGAGTTATTGAGTTTGTAGCTCTATTGTAAACTAAAAGCCTAGCAGAGTCTGCTGGACTTACGGGATGAGTTGCGATTAACTCTTTTGGTAAATTATAGTCATAACTTGAAGTTTTTAGTGGGTCAAGCAATTTTACTCTTCCTCATCTTCATCTTCTTCTTTGACAGCAGGATTAAATACTTTTGCCACATAAATTGATAAACCATAAAGTAAAAGTAATGGCGCAGCCATTAAAAGTTGACTTAAAACATCTGGTGGTGTTAATACTGCAGCAACAATAAAAATAATTACAATAGCATATCTAAAGAAATCTTTTAACATTTTATCATTAACTAAACCAACTTTTGCAAGTAAAAAAGTAATAACGGGTAATTCAAAAGCAATACCAAATCCAAATAATAGTTTAGTAAAGAAATCCACATATTTACCAATACTTGGTAATACCGTAACTACTGTTGAACCAAATGCAATTAAGAAATCAAAACCAATAGGTACAACTACATAATAAGCAAATGCAGCACCAATTAAAAACATAATTGTTCCAGAAAGTACAAATGGAATAACTAATTTTTTTTCATGATCATAAAGTCCAGGTGCAAAAAATAACCACATTTGCCAAAATATAACTGGTAAAGAGATAATAAAAGCAGAAAAGAAAGCAACTTGTAAAGCTGTAAAAAATGTTTCTTGAATTTCAACTGCAACCATTTGAGAGTTTTTAGGAAGAGCAGCTTCAACTGGAACCATCATCCAATTTAAAATTGGTTCATAATATGAAAAACAAACAAAAAACATCACAATAACAGTGATCGCAGATATAACTAACCTTTTTCTTAAGTCTGCTATATGTGGTTTTAAATCTTCAAACATTAAATATTATCCTCTTTTTTTTCATCTAAATTAACTTTAAATTTATCCTCTTTTTTAAATGATACTTTTTCTTGTTTTGGCTCATCTATTTTATTTTCTTTTGAAGATACATTTAAATCATCATTCATAATATCTTTTAATCCCAAATCAATTTTTGAATCAATTGATAAAGAAGCTTTTGTTTCTTCAATTTGAGATTTAAATTTATTAGCTTCTGCTTTCATTTCAGAAATATTAAGTTCACTATCTAAAGTAGATTTAGCATCTGAAAGAGCATTTCTAAAATTGTTGATAAACTTTGCAATTTGTACCATTGCAGTAGGTAGTTTTTCAGGTCCCAGTGCGATAATTGCAACTATTGCAATTAATAAAATTTCCATAAAACCCATTCCAAACATTTATAACTCCATTGTATAATTAAAGGAAGTGATTTTATCTAAAATTTGATTAATTGTTTGTTATTTATTTTTTATATAAAAAAGTAAAGAATCTTAAAAAATCGCACTTTCTACAAAAAGTATTTTTAAAGATATTCATAAAAATATCAATGTTTTTAAAAATATTTGACACAAAATCGACACACTAAAAAGCTACCCCATTAATACTTATACAATATAAAAATATTTATAATATTGACAAATAAAATCTACTTGTATATAATTCTTTCGTGTAATTTATTACATATTAGTATCACAGATTTATAAAGCAATAAAGGTTCCTTTCAAGATAGACTTTCTTGATAAAATAATAGTTAGTTTTTGGATTGATTACCTAAAAATTTTCTATTGACACATATCCCTTTCAGGAGTGATGACCTGAAAATAAAATGTAGAAAAGGTAGGACTTTCGGGTCTTGCCTTTTTTTTTACTTAAAATATATTGACAAATAAAATCTATTTATATATAATTCTCCCAGTTGATAGACACATGATTCTTTCAGGAGTGATGACCTGAAAATAAAATGTAGAAGAGGTAAGGCTTTCGGGTCTTACCTTTTTTTTTGCGGGTGGATTTGCAAATTTATAGGGTGGGGACATTTTATAAAAGGATTGTCGTGTCGAACCAACTAACAGTAATAATTTTAATACTTCTGATACTCGCTATTAGAATGTATTAATAAAAGGGGAGACTCATCATCTCCCTGTTACTGTTACCACTTCCTAAAATTAATTTAATCTTTTTATTTATATAATGTTTTATGAATAAAAAAACTAACTATTACATTATTAAACAAACTATTCCTCATTTAAAACCTAACACCTTGAAAGTTGTAAATCCTTGTAATTTCACACATTTAAAAAAACTTATTTCCTACATGTTCGGAAAAATAGAGGTTTTTCTTTGTAATGAAGAAGATAATAGTAGAATAGATGTTTCAAAAGAATTAGGAGTTTTAGATTTTAATATTTATGAACATGAATTTCATAAAATGAGAAAACTTACTTTTGTGTTTTCTCATGATTCTTATAGTAGTGAATATTTTGAATTTTTTTCAATGAAAGAACCCTATCAACAAGATTTTGAAAAATTCTTTATGTTTAATACTGTGTATAAGATTAAAAAAATGTCTAGTTCAACTATTAGTTTTATTTTATCATCTTCACTTGAAGACCATAAAAAAAGAAATAATTATGGAAATGCCTATGAAGCTTTTATTTCAAAAAAATATGAAGAGCAAAATTATCAAGTAGAACTTAATGGAATAAAAAAATCTTTTGATGATGGTGGAATAGATATTATTGCAGTTAAAGAAAATAGTATTATTTTAGTTCAATGTAAAAACTGGGCTATGTCAAATAATTATAAAATCACTCAAAAAGATTTAAGAGCTTTTGTTGGAGATTGTTTTTTATATTTAAAAGATAAGCCTCTTGATAAAAAAGTTTCTTATCATTTTATAGTTTCCCATGAAGATATTTTAACTGGTTCTGCAAAAATATTTTTAGAGAAACATAAATTTATAAAATTTAAATGTGTTCCGTTTGAGAAATAATTTATAAATCCTTTTTTGCTATTTCGCTAGAAGTCCAATGATAAAAATATTTCAATTCTTTATCATTTAATTTGTCTAAATTTTCAATAATTTTTTCTTTAAAATTTGTATTTTCTTCAAAATTATCATTTTTCTTTCCATAAAAAACATAATTTATATCAAAATTATAGTTTTCACAAATTGAAAATATTTCACTATATGGTATTTTATTCCTAGCTTTCCAATTTGATATTACACCACCCGATAAATCAAGCTTTTCTGCTAGTTCTGTATCTGTTTTTATCTCTAAAACTTCTTTTAATCTGTTTAAAATATCGTTTAAATTTTTCATATTTTGTTTAAAACCTCTTGACATATCTTTTCATTTTGTATATATTTACACAAATCGTTTTTATTTGAAAGGTCAATTAATGAAAAATGAAACCCCGCAAAATTCTTTAGGATACTTTAAAAATCCTGAAAATTCAAAATTATTAAATTTAATAGATTATTCTGTAACTTCTTTTTGTTCAACTCTTGGATTTAAAAAAGGTTTTTTTTCTAAATTTTTGGGTTATTCAGAAGTTCAAACTTTAAAATTTTTAAATCCTAATAATTCTGAAAAAATTTTAAAAGTTACTGACTTAGAAACAATAATAAATAACCTAGATACTTTCCACTCTAAAATGATTTTAGATTATCTTTGTCAATTAAAAGGTTTTGTTTGTGTTGCTGATTCAACTCAATCGGATAATAAATATTTATCTTTGGAAAATCTATTACTACATATCACAGCAACAAATGGAACTCTTGCAAATTCATTCCTTGAAGCTCTGCAAGATGGAAATATAAATCAAGATGAAAAAGAACAATTAAAAACAATCGCTTACTCATTAAGAGAATTCCTAATCACCTTTGAAAATAGAATCATAGAAACTAATAAATAAAAGTTTCTATTAGTCTAAACCAATCTTTAGATTAATAGAAGTTTTTAACTTTGTGATATTTAACAACTCAATCCGTACCAACATAAACGATGACGGACTAAAAATTCTAACCTTGATTAAGTAGGACTGTTGGATAGTCAAGGGAGTAAGTGAAATTTTTAATAAAGTATTTTAACTTTCTGAATGCTTTGATAAAAATTTTAATTAAAAGGAAAAATATGAAATTAGAAATAATCATTGAAAAAATAAAAGATTTAAAAAAATCTTTTGAAGATGAACAAGTTTTTAAAATGTATTGTGAAGAAAAACATATTTCTTGTTTGTTTCTCGCAAGTCTTTTGACTAAAGACATTGAAACACTTGAATATAGAGAGGCTTTTGCTATTCTTGATAGTTACCCCGATGATATTCCATTTACAATTCTAATTACTACTATTGGGGATTTATTAGAAGTAAAAAAAGCATTTGAAAAAGGTCTTTTATGATTAGCCACATTATCTACATAAAAGGCAAACGGTTCTTCTACTCTTCTACTGATTGCTTAATAAAAGCCGTAAGGCTTCAAGAAAAAAAGAAAAAATAAAATATAGGGCTTTAGCCCGATATTTTGAAAGAAAAAAGAAAAGAAAAGAAAATCTCAATTTTAAAAGCTAACAGCTGAACAAATATTCGAGGGTTTGAAATGTATCGTTTAGCTAAACAGTGCACCCGTTTATAAAATGTCCAATTGATATTTAATTGCAGATAGTCGGACGATGGGGCTCTGCAAATTCCCAGTTAGCGAGTGAATGGAAGTTCGTGTAAGTGGAAATTAAATCCTCTCACCTAAACAGCAAAAAAAGGGGCGAACCCCATTTAATAAAACTTGAATAAAGGACTTTGACTATGCAGCAACTAATATTATCAATCTTCACTGGTGCAGGTTTACTTGATAAAGCTTTTAAAGAAAAAGGTTTTGTCGTTGTAAGTGCTGGGGATATTATTCTTAATCATGATATTTGTGACTTTACAGGTATGAAAAACAAATTTGATGGAATTATAGGTGGTCCTAGATGTCAAGATTTTTCTAAAGCAAATAGAAATAAACCTGATTTATTAACTAGCTATGGTTATAAAATGCTTAATGAATATGAAAGGGTAGTTTTAGAATGTCAGCCTAGTTGGGCATTGTTAGAAAATGTAGCTGAAACACCTGATTTGATTATTGAGGGTTATACACATCAACGAATAGATATTAATCAATCTTGGTATGAAGATGTAAATAGATTAAGACATATTCAATTTTATTCTAAATTAGATAATCCTTTGTTTTTGCATTTTGAAAGAGGTGTGACTCAACAGGATAATAAAAATAAGTGTGACTCGGCAGCACTAGCTTCTGATTCAAGAACTTATAAAGAACTTCTCAAACTGCAAGGCTTACCTTTAGATTTAGATTTTCCAGATTTTACAGTTAAAGGAAAAAAGAAACTAATTGGAAATGGAGTGCCTTTATCTATTGGAAGAGTTTTGGCTCAATCTGTTTTTGATGTGACTCTCCCTGGTAATAAAAATAACTGTGACTCGGCAGCTGTTAAAAGATGTGAGTGTCCATGTAAAAGAATTGTGACACACCAGGGAAGATTTTACGATTATTCGTGTAGGAAAAGATTTCAAAGATTAAAGGCTTAAAATGAAAAATCAAAAACTATGGCAATCATTAGATTTAAAATCAACTGAAATGCAACATTCAGGATTTAAAGAAATTAATAAACTTTCTGCTTCTAGAATGTTTGCAGAAAATATCAATATTCTTGTTAAATTCTTTTATCATGATGCATTCAAAAAAACTCTTATTGAATCACCTCTTTTTTTACTTGATAAATCAGTTTTAAAAGATTTGAAAAAAATCAATAATCATTTTTCACATATGAATAAAAATCAATTTGTAGAACATATTGAAACAAAAGAAATTACAACTTATACGGCTTTTGATTATTTGTTTATGAAATTAAAAATGCAAGAAATTTTCCCTCATACAATAATGTCATTTTTTATCTATTCAGATAATAGAACTAAAACACCAAAACAATTCATAAAAGAAAAGATTATCCCATTAAATGAGAATCAATCTTTTTTTAATTTTAATTAAAAGGAAAATATATAAATGACTGGACATTCTATTCTTCAACTCGTTGGATTTATTTTAGGTAAAGATATAGATTCTTTAATTGATGAACTTCTTGAAAGTGAACCTTTAATATCTGAAAATTTTTATAAATCAAAATATATTGCATATCTCAAAATTAGAAAAAAAAGAAAATTTAAACATAAAATTTAACTGAGCTTATTCTAATTAATAAGCTCTATTAAGTTTTTAAAAACTTAAAAATAAAATAAAAAACAAGGATTTACAAATGTCAAAAGGTGCAAATACAGTAGCAGTTCAAACTGGTTCAACAAACAATGAAGAGATTAAAGACTTTGACGGTCAAGTTAATCAACAACAAGATTTTAAAGCATATCTAAAAAAGCTAAATGCAAATGAAGTAAAGTTAGGTGGTGAAGTTGTTAAAACTGAAGTAATAAAAGGTAATCCAGTAATTAAAGATGGTGTTCCTGCATTAGATAATGATGGTAATCAAAGATATTATAAAGATAAATATCAAGTTACTATTGCTTACAAAGGTGGTGAAGCAACTTTCCCAATAGATGAAAGATTATTTGATACTTTATTACCAAATGAAAACTATTTATTTGTAGGAAGAGTAGGTGAAGTTTCAACATTTGGAAACTTACATACTGGTATTAAAATTCAATCGGCGTATCAATTATAGATAAAAAAGAAAATCGGACGGCTGACCCCCGTCTGGTTTAACAAGGGGGCTTTAAGTGGACAAATCACAATTTCTAAAACTAAATCAATCAGTAGACACATTGAAACTACATTACTATCCAGTGCAACAAATTACAACCGTTAACCTAAACAATTACAATACTTTAATAGATGAATTAAAAGAACTTAAACTATCAGCTATGAATTTAATATCTGATAATAAAGATGAGAGATTCATTTATAAAATGATTGATGGTGTTAAATTTCATCTTATGAGTTCAACTATTAGAGGATTTGCAGTTACTATCAAAAACGGTGACTTTTCTCTTTCTTTGAAAAGATTTAACACATTTAACAATCCATGTATTAAAGTAGAAATTAGGGCTGAATATTTAGCTCGTGAGGGTCATGTAAATTGCTGTAAATTTATTAATTCTTTTATTCAAAGAAACTTTTTAAATTTTTATAGAATTAAAATATCTGAAATACATTTATGCTGTGATATTCAAGGAGCTGACTTTAATCCTTTGGATATGTATAAATTTAAAACTCGTGCTAGAAAAAAATCAATTGAGAATGATTATGATCCGTCAAACTCTATTCATTTAGAGGGTCAGGAATTTTCAGGGCTTGTTTTAGGTTCAGGAAATTTTATGCTTAGAATCTATGATAAAACAAGAGAGATAAATAAATTTAAAGATAAAGGATTTATTAAACCTTTAAAATGGGAACAAATTCCAACTTATAACGAATATAAAACAGTTTGGAGAATTGAATTTCAATTAAGAAGAGAAAAATTAAAACATCTTTTAAATGATAGAAACGGTCTTTTAGATGGTTTTACAAATGTTTTAAACGCAATTCCATCGCTTTGGCAATATTGTATTAATTCTTTTATGTATTTAAATATAGATGATTATTATGTTTTTGACATGATTAGAAAATATAGAGTTCTAAAAAATGGTGTTAAAAAACCTCTCACAAAATTAGCAGTTAAAAAAACATTTCAAAGAGCTGATATTAATCCTTTATGGAGTTTTGTAGACACATGGCATAACTATACGGGTTCTTCAATATCAACTTATAAAAATATAACTCGTCCTGAAATAGCTTATGTTCAAAATGCTATGAAAGGTGCAGTTTCTACAATGGTTAAATATGGTCGAGGTACTTTTAATATTGATGAATTTTCAACAATTTTCTCAAATTTAAATCGTGAAAATATTGATAAAAAGGGTTATTCAATTGTTGATGAAGCAAGAATAAAAACCCTTGATTATGTAAATTTAGTAACTGCTAATTTTAATGCAACTGGTGAAGTAGTAGACGGATTTAGAGATTTTAATAGAGATGTATTTAATAATATTTTTAATACTTTCACTATTTATGAAAACGATATTACAACTTTTGAAGCTTTTATGAAATTTCAAAAGAAATTAGAAAAACAATCAGAATTAAAAAAAGAACAAAGGCTAAACAATGTCGCATAATCAAATAGTTCTAAAAGTTAATCCTATTCAACACGATATTATAAAAGCTGTATCAGATTTAATCTTACAAAGAGAGGGGGAAAGTAACAATCATAAAACAACTTCTATTAATGCATATTCAATATCTAAGCTTACAGGTCGTAGCTATAACGCTACAAAAAAATATTTAAAAACATTAAAGGATTTATAAAATGGATTTAAACAAATTAAAAATATCAATAGAAAAGCATGAGAGTTTAAAATTAAAACCTTATTCATGCCCAAAAGGAAAACTAACTATTGGTTACGGTAGAAATTTAGAAGATAGGGGAATCACTCAAAATGAAGCAAAAGCAATGCTTGAAAGGGATTTATTAGACACTAAACTAGAATTAGAAGATAAAATCAAATTCTTTCATAAATTAGATGATATTAGACAAAATGTTCTTATTGAAATGGCTTATAATATGGGTGTACCTCATTTGTTAGAGTTTAAAAATACTCTTAAATTTATGGAAAAAGGTGACTTTATCAATGCAAGTATTGAAATGCTAGATTCAAAATGGCATAGAGATTTTATTGAGTATGACATGATTGACGGGAAAAGGTCAAACAAACTTTTAAGAAGTGAATTTTTATCAATGGTAATGAAAGAAGGGGTTTACGAATGGAATTTTTAGCAAATAATTATCAAAACATTTTATTAGTTTTAGCATCTGCATATCCTCCATTGCTGTTTTTACTTCCTCCAAATGTTGCAAGTAAAATTGATATAGGAATAAAAGTTTTAAAAGTTGTCGCTGATTCATGGGAAAAAGCAAAAAATACAAAAGGTGGATTCTCAACTACTCCACCAACTGAAACAAACAAAACCTTTGTTCAAAAGCCAAAGGGTTAAAAGTGGATATATATAATACTAATATTGTAGAAGCTCTTGAAAATATTAATAACAGAATAGTTCCAGTTAATTTACCTCAATATGAATCTTTTTTGACTTCTGAGGTTGTTAATGGAATTATTGAAGCAATGAGTTATAATGATAATTATAAGATAATTGACGGTTTTACAATCACACCACTTGAATATTTTGAGGGTGTGCAAATGTCTTCTAGTATTACTTATTATCCTTTTGATGTTCCTCTCGAGGTTGAACAAACATCTATTCAATTGCCTATTGATTTTGTTTTCACATTGGATAATACAAAACTCTATTATTATGGTTCTGTTACTATGGAAAGAAAATTGCGAAATATTGATGAGTTAAATCGTTCTCATAAATATTTTCATTCTTTAGGTTTTGCTCCGTTTGCTCAAAAAAATCTTGATGGAAGTAACACGTTTAATGGTTCATTTTATACTAAACATGATTATTTTCCCTCTGCTACTTCTTCAGATTGGGCAAAAGAAAATTATCCAATTAATGCAAAGATTAAGTTAATTGATAACGGTTTTGATGATACAGAATTACGTAAGGCTTTCGGCTTTGCTCCACGCGAAAAATATAATGCTGACGGTTCTATAAATTATGGGGATTATCTTTTCTCTTTAGGTTCTCCAAAGAATTTAGACGATGTAATTCATTCAACTATAAAAATGTTTTACGCTATGCAAACGAATGGCCTTATCATTACACCTCCGTCAACTGGTGAAATGTTGCCTTATTACAACAAAACAATTTATTATTGTAATCCTTTGTATGGTTATTACGATAACTATTATAAAGTCATACCGTTTGTTGGTGGTGGTGTTATTCCAAATACCACTATCTCTGCAATTAGTGGAACTGCTCACGCTTGTGGTTTTAAAGTCGTTTGGTTTACTGATACTGAATTTTGGATTACTCTTCAATATAAATTAGTTTATAGAGATAGACGTCCTATAGAATATGACCCCACCCTCTGTTGTCTTGCCCAATGTTTTGGCATAACTAACTAAATAAAAAATTAAATAAAAAGGAAAAAAATAAAATGGATGAATGTAAAGCTTTATTAGAAAGAATTGCTACAGCTTTAGAAGCAGTTCAAGAAGCTCAAGTGTTTATTGTTGCTGACTTAATACAAATAAAACAAGCTTTAGGAGGTCAATAATGCCATTAACTGAAGAAGAGGCTGATAAGTTAAGATATTCGACTGATTCAAATGGTAATGTTTCTTACAGTGGGTCAGTAGGAATAACTGCTTTTAAAAAGCCTGAAACTGTAGAAGATGAATTGGCATTTTATGGATTTTCAACTTCTGAAATTGAAAATATAGTTAATAAATTTAATGCTGTTTCTGATTCATCATCTACTGTTGACCCCGTTACAACTACAAACCCAGCAACTGGTGAAACTTCTACTAACGTCAATGGTTCTTTAGTTTCTAATTCTGCTAAAGCTTTTAAAGCTAATTCAGATTATCAAAAAGCTAGATTAGAAACTGAAAAATTAAAGATTACAGCTATTAATGAGTCTAATAGAATTGCTCAGGCTCAATTGATTGCTACTCTTGATAGTAATCGTACTAAAGAAGCTACTTTGATAATGCTAGGTGAACAGTATTTACAAACAGATAGATTAATTGAAGCAATAAAAAATCAAAGTTTAACAACTGGAACAATTAATGTTAATCCTAGTGTTCATGTAGATACAACAGCGATTGCAGAATCAACAAAAACAATAGCAGATGCAACAGTCGCACTCTCTGAGTCTGCAACAGTTCAAAAGGAACACTATAACTTCTTAAAAAATGGTTCTGACTCATTGAAAGATACTAACGGTAATAAAATTATTCCACAAGAGGTTCAGGCAAAAATAAACGCTGAGAAACTTATCGAACAAGAAGACTTGAATAAAACAACTTTTGATGATATAGCCGATTTTGCAAAAGAAGCTTTGGGAATTGTCGAGGAAGGTGTGGATAAAGCTTTAGGTTCAACAGATGGTTTCGACCTTGATTTTAATCCTATTGCTTATATTGATGAAATTTTAATGAAAGATTTTCAAGAACATAAGGATAACTATTATCCTGATAAATAATTTCTGTGACTTTACAGGATTGTAATTCTGTGACTTAGCAGCAGTATTTATTTTTCTTTTAATTTTATTTTGTTCTCGGCTTTGTAGCAAGAATAAAATTAAAAGGTAAACACATGGCTAGTAAATTAGCTGATATTGGGAAAAACGCCGTTGAGGATGGTGTAGAAGACTTTATATCCTCTTTTCTTTTTCGTAGAATGCAATCACTCACAAAACCTTTCTTGAAAGACTTTGAGGGTGATTCTGAGTTCGACCAAGCAATGCAAAGCTTTATTATGACTCTTTCTATTGGGTTGCAAATGTATGCTTATTCTTTGATTATGAATTTTTTCTTTGAAAGAGGTATAAAATTAACAGCTACAATGTGGACTTATATCGTTGCAGGTACAATGAAAAAAAGAATTTTAGACAAATTAAAGAAGTCTAATTTTAAAGGTAAAAAATTAATGAAAGTTGCTTCTGTTGTTTTAGGAGCTGATAGAACAAGTGACAGAATAGCAGTTGCAGGACTTATCCAAAATAATGTTAATTCTTTTGATAATCACAAATTCCATTATCAAAACCAACATCAAGCTCATGAGAATAGACTTGACAAGATGTCTGCTTCTGCTTCAAGTTTAAAAAATGCAAATGAAAACTCTTTTTTAACAAGATTCACACATAAAACATTAACTGGAACTTGGAAAAATACTACTATTGATAAAAGACTTTATGAAAAAGCGACGGGTGTTAAGCTTTCAGAAGTGGGCGAGGGCTCTTGGTCTAATCTTTACTCTGAACTTAATAAATATAATGAATTCTCTGTAACTGTTGATGGTGAAGTTATGAATTTAGCTACAGCTTTAAAAATGGCTCTTTCAAAAAGTGGAATAGTGAGATAGTAAAAATAAGGGCTTTAGCCCGATATATAACAAAAAGGAAAAAATAATATGAGTATTTTTCATGTAACAAATTCTCAAGGTCGTGCAGATACTTTTTATCTTCACTCAACTTCAAAAAGTAAAATATTAAATTTTTTGAATGCTGTATCTACTGCAATAGTAAGAAATATAAAAGAGGTCGTCTATTCTAAAACATATAATATAAACTATGTTTCAAAACCTCCATTCGTTCCCTCTGCTGTATTTCATAAAGTTGTTATATTTGCTTACTCTGCAAATTATTCTCAACAATTTACATTATACAATGTAAAGAAAACTATCACTCAGGAGTATTTAGAAACTGAATATAAAAAGATGTACATAAATGATGAGTTAATAACTGGTTTCTTTGATATATCTTTTTATAATGAAGTTGCAAAAACTGAAAATATAGATAGGTTGTATCAGGTGCAATATAAAAGAGATTCAAAAACCTATACAGAAGATTTTTATTCTGATTCACCCGATAAAGTGAAAGATTTTTTTGAAAATGTCATTGATGGCGAATTGATAGAGATTAGAAAATATGTTCATCTAGATACTACAGTTATCAAAGATGATGGAGATTATAGAAAAAGAATGAGTTTTTATATTGCTTCTAGTGGTGATGCATTTAGTGCATCTATTCCTAAAATTAAAAAATCTTTGAGTGATGTTCAAATTAAAGATTTAATCATTCAAAATCTAAATTTCTATAATAAAAATATTGATTTAGACACAATAAAATTAACTTTTAGATAATAAAAAATCTTCTAAAATTGCAAAATTTAACAAAAATATACTTATACAATTTGTATCGTTTCATAAAATGCAATTTTAACCCCCATAAAATCGAACTTTAACACTTAGATTTTAACTATTGAATTAAAAATCTGATTTTTACATAATTCTATCACTTGTTACAAAGCCAAAGTAACAAAAAAACAAATTTAGGAGAAAAATATGGCTGATAAAAAATATATTGTTAAGCAAACTGTTGATTATGCAGGAAGAGGTGAAAAAACTGCTACTTTTACTGTTCCTTGTGGTTCTGATGCTGAATTAACTGCACTTATTGAAGGTCTTGATGGTGCTGTTGAAGTGTATGAAATGAGTGCTACTTTAGGTAATCCAACTGCTTCTACTGCAAGTACTTCTCTTGTAGTTGTTGATAAAATTGTATGTAGAAAAAAAGGTGCTGAAACTGTTTATATTTCAGGATATAGAAGACCTCTTGTATTTAAAAGTACAGTTAATGTAAATAACTTATCTGAATCTTTAAAAGCAATTTTCAAACCTTTCGCAGGTGCAATGGCTGCTGAAAATCCTTCAGATGTTTCATTTGATACTGGAAATCCAAATACTTTATAATCATTATTGATTGTTTTGTTTAAAAGGTTAGGACTAAACTCCTAGCCTTTTTTTTTATTTAAAAATTATTAAAAAGGTAAAAATATGGCAGAAATAAATGCAAAAGATGTTTTTGACATTCTTTTAGAATCGTTAAAAATTCAAGCTGATAAGTATAAGTCTATAGTTAATCAAGATTTAACACATGAACAAAGAAAAGACTTTGATTCTGAAATTAAACAAATGTTTGAATTACTTACAAGTATGACTAATTCATCTACTGTTTATACTTTATCAGAAATTCAAGCTTTAAAGCTTCAATATGAAGTAAAAATCCAAGAATTACAAACCACACTTGATAATATAGATGTTACAACTGTAAAAGGTGATACTGGTGCAAATGGAATAGATGGTAAAGATGGTGTTAATGGTTTAGATGGTCAAAATGGAATTGATGGAAAAGACTTCACTTATGATATGTTCACACCTGAACAATTAGAACTATTAAAAGGTGCTGACGGACAAAATGGAGTAGATGGAATCGATGGTGCTAATGGATTAAGTGCTTATGAAATAGCTTTAAATAATGGTTTTGTAGGTTCACAAGCTTTATGGTTAGAATCACTAAAAGGTCAAGATGGAACTAGTGGTGCAGATGGTCAAAATGGAATTGATGGAAAAGACTTCACTTATGATATGTTTACACCTGAACAATTAGAACTATTAAAAGGTGCAGATGGTAAAGATGGCGTTAATGGTTTGGATGGTCAAAATGGAATTGATGGAAAAGATTTCACTTATGATATGTTTACACCTGAACAATTAGCACTATTAAAAGGTGCTGATGGTCAAAATGGATTAGATGGAACTGTAACATTTGAGTCTTTAACTCCTGAACAATTAGTATTATTAAAAGGTGCAGATGGTAAAGATGGAATTAATGGTGTAGATGGAAAAGACTTCACTTATGATATGTTTACACCTGAACAGCTAGCAAGTTTTAAAGGTGAAAAAGGTGAAAAAGGTGATAATGGTCTTGATGGACAATCATTAACTTATGATGATTTAACAACTGCTCAAAAAGAAGATTTGGCAAGTCATGTAACTGTTTCAGGTGGAGGGGGTTCTTCTCTTTCTAATATTGCTTGTATTCCTTTTAGTGGTAGGTTGTTAATGGCTGAGGGTGCTTATACTCATTTAAAAACTAGAATTAAATATGTAGATTTTTTATTTGCTAATATGCAAGTAACTTATTTTTCTTCTACAAATGTTTATCATTCTTCAAATACATTTCAACTTATACCTAGTTTTCCAATTAATTCTTTGCGTTTTTTTAAAATATCTGGTTCTATTGATTCATCTATTGTTCTAAGTCCTTATGTTTCTTTTGATGGATATTTGTGTTTTATACTTAGTACTTTTTCAGATTCTTTTTATTTAGATTTATGTATTGATATTCGTTTAAAAAATCCTTATGATTTTTCTTTATCTTTTGTTACTTCTACTGTAAAATCTAACTCTGCAAATTCACAATTTACAAGTTAGGTTTTGATATGAACCCAAATGATATTAACACTTACTCAACATTATTACAAGCTATAACAACACTTTTGTTGATTCCTTTATTTAAATATGTCTTTTTGTTAGAAAAAAGATTAATCGTTTTTGATATGGAAATAAAGCATTTAAAAGAAGATAAAAAAGATTGTGATAAATGCTCTAAATAAAATAATTGTGACTCTCCAGTATGAAAACTTAAAAAGGTTAGATTAATTTCTAGCCTTTTTTTTATGCTCAAAAATAAGGATTTAAAATGATAATAGATTTAAAAAACTTAGATTTAATTCCACAGCTCTTGAAAGAATTAAAAGAATTAAAACAAGAAATTTCTAATATTACTAATATAAATAAACCAAAATTAACAACTCTTTCAAATGTAGCTAAGTTTTTAAATGTATCAAAAATGACTATTTATAATATGCTAGAAGATGGAAGATTAAAAGAAAATATACATTTTAAGAAACAAATGTTAAAAAATAAGGTTAAAATTGTATTTGTAGAAAGTGCGATTATAAAATATAAAAGTGAGAACTTATGACATTTTATAATAGAAAAGGGATATTGTATATCCGAAAAAATGGTTTAAGAGTATCCACTAAGCTTGAAGATACTCCTAAAAATAGAAAATTAGTAGAATCATACAGTAAAAATGATGAGTTCTTTAATAAATTTAATGTTAATTCTAGGATTCCAACTGTCTTGGAATATTGTGACCAAATTCTTTTGGAAAAAGAAAAGAATCTAAAAACAAGTACAATGATTTGTTATTATTCTGTTTATCAGACAAAAATAATACCTTTCTTTAAAAATAAAAATGTTACTGATATTAAAGCAATTGATATATCTAATTTTTATAAAGTATTTAAAGATAGAGGTTCGCGTGCTGTTGCTTGTGTTATTTTAAAACAAGTTTTTGAACGTGCAATAATAGAGGATTTTATAAAATATTCTCCTCTTGTAGTTTCATATCCTAGAATAAAATCAACTTATGAGAAAAATCCATTTACTTTAAATGAAGTTAATTTAATTTTATCTACTGAATCAAAAATAAAAAATATGTTAGGTGTTCTTTTTACAACTGGTTTGCGTGGTGGTGAATTGATAGGATTAAAATGGGAAGATGTAGATTTAGTTAATAATAAAATTTCAGTTAATAGAACTATTAAATATGGAATAGAACAAACTCCAAAAACAAAAGGTTCTTTGGCCACAATTGATTTACCTATTGAATCTAAAATTTATTTTCAAAATCAATTAAAATTAACTGGATTAAAAAAATCTTATGTTTTTTTAAATGATGGAAAGCGATTTAATAGCCTTAGTACTATTTCATATCATTTTACTAATTTATTAAAAGAATTGAATTTAAGACATAGAGGTGTTCACCAAACAAGACACACATTCGCAAGTTTAAAACTTTCATTTGGTGAGCGTTTGGAATGGGTTAGTTATATGTTAAGGCACGATAATCCGTCACTTACTCAAAGTGTTTATTATAAATATATTCCTAGAATTGAAGAAAAGAGAATTGTTATACAGTTTGATATTTCACAAAATCGACACACATGTTAATTAATCTCCTATAATATCGGATTTTTAACTATAAATTTGATAAAATCCACCAAAATCTAAAAATAGTGATATAAAGGTTAAATATGGAAATAGTTGTTTTATTAGTAGTTATAGCAATTTTGTTTTTTATTGGAAAAAACTATAAAACAGAAGAGTTTGTAAATATAAATTTAAAAAGAAAAGATAGATTTGAAGGTGATTTATTACACCATGAAGCAGGGCTTTTAGTAGCGCTTATGGCAAAAGTTTCAAAAGCAGATGGAAAAGTAAGTGAACTTGAAGCTGAAGTTTTAAAACATACTTTTACAGATATTTCAAGTCATTTTGAAAATCATGAAGAAATTAGAGTAAAACTTAAAACAATATATGAAAACGAAAAAGAAAATTTTAACAATTTAATTGATATCTCAAATAAATTATATGGTTTAACAAAAAATGATTATTCTAAACGAATGAAAATTATGGAGTATTTATTAAATTTAGCTTTTATTGATAAAGAGTTTTCAAATTCTGAAAGAATGATTACAGAAGATATTTCAAATGCATTAAAAATTAAAATAGAAGATTTTAATAATTTAATCAAAACTTTTGAAAATTTCTATGCTCAACAAGCTTTAAATAAAGCAATTACTTTAGAAAAAGCTTATGAAATTTTAGAATCAAGTCCATCAGATGATGCAAATATATTAAAGAAAAAGTATAGAACTTTAGTGAAAAAACACCATCCAGATATTATTTCAGGGCAGGGTGCAGCTCAAAATATTATAGATGAAGCAACAAAAAAACTTCAAGAGATAAATGAAGCATATGAACTTATAAAAAAAGATAGAGGTTTATAAAATTGCTAAATTTTGAAGAAAATTATGAAGTATGTAATTGTAAAAAAGTTACAATACAAGATATTACAAATGCAATAATAAATCAAAAAGCCTCAACACTTAGGGAAATCCAAGACTTAACTACAGCAGGAACAGAGTGTAGACATTGCATTTTTCCTGAGGGTGATTTTGGAAAAATGAAAAAGAAGATTTATTGTAAAGATATTTTAAATGAACTAAAAAAAGGATTAGAAAATGGCTAGAAATTTTCCACACTCTTTTGAAGTTTGTACATGCAAACATGTAACATTGGGTGAAATAATTTATGCTATAAAAGAAAAAGGGGCAAAAACTCTTGAAAATTTAGCAGACTTAACAGATGCAGGAACTTGTTGTAAATCTTGTAAAAATAAAGAAAGTGATATTGGTGTAGAAAAAATGGAACTATATTTAGAAGAGATACTAAATAAATTTAATAAAGAATGATAATGAAACAACAATTAATAGAAGAGATAAAAGAACTTATAAAAATAAATCCAAATGAAACCATTGAGATAAATCCAAATTATTTAGAGTATTTTGATGAAGAGGAATTATTGGATATTAAAAAACAATTAGAGTTTAAAAAAGAGAACATTATAAAAATAACTAATAATTATTTGGATGAAATTTATCAAAAAACAAAAAAAGATGAGATATAATTACTTAATAAAGGATTAAATGTGACAGATTGGAAAAAAATTAAGGAAGATTTAATTTCGTTTTTAAAAACTGAAGTTGAAAAAACTGGTCTAAAAAAAGTTACTGTTGGGCTTTCAGGTGGCCTTGATTCAGCGGTTGTTGCAATTTTATGTAAAGAAGCTTTTGGAGATAATTTAAATTGTGTTTTAATGCCATCTCAGTTTTCTTCAAAAAGTTCAACTGAACATGCTATAGAAGTTTGTGAAAAATTTAATATTAAATATGAAATTATTTCAATTGAACCTATGGTTAGTGGTTTTATAAAAAACATGGATGATGACAAGCTTAGAATTGGAAACTTTAGTGCTAGAATGAGAATGTCAGTTTTATATGATGTATCTTCAAGAGAAAAATCATTAGTTGTTGGAACTTCAAATAGAAGTGAATTACTTTTAGGTTATGGAACAATTTTTGGTGATATTGCATGTGCAATTAATCCAATAGGTGAAATCTATAAAAGTGATGAGTTTGAATTTGCAAAACTTTTGGGTGTTCCTGAATCTATCTTAGGTAAAGCTCCAAGTGCTGATTTATGGGAAGGTCAAAGTGATGAAGAAGAACTTGGATATTCATATAAACACATGGATGAAGTTTTAAAAGTAATGGTTGATCAAAATAAATCAAAAGAAGAATTAATAAAATTAGGTTTTGAAGAAGATTTAATTAATAGATTAGAATATAGAATAAAAGCAAATGCATTTAAAGGTAAATTACCAACAATAGCAAAAATAAGGTGGAATTAATTAATGGCTAAAAATATTGCAATATACAAAGCATCAATAGACAATGACGAATTAAATCAAATTAGATCGGTTCTAGAATCAAAAAATGATTTATCAAAAGTTTTAGAATTTGAGGATGGAATAAAAAAATATGTTGGTGCAAAATATGCAATTGCTACAGCAACTTCAACAGCAGCTATTCATTTAGCCCTAAGTGCTATAAAATTAAAAAGAGGTGATAAGATACTTATGTCTGTTAACTCTTTTATTAATTTACCTGAAGTTGTTAGACATTTTGATGCGGAACCAATTTTTATTGATATAAATATGGAAGATATGAATATTGATATTGATAAATTTGAAGAAGCTCTTGCTGCTAATGATTCTAAAAAATTAAGAGGTGCAATCATTACATTTATTGGTGGTCAAGCTCCTGATTTAGATAGAATTTATGATATTGTAGAAAAATATGGAATTATTTTAATTGAAGATTGTAGAGCTTCTTTAGGTGCAACTTATAAAGGCAAAAAAATTGGAAATTTAAGAGCAGATATGACTGTATTTTCAACAAATCCTTCACCTTCAAAATATGCTATTAGCCGTTCAGGTGTAATTGTAACAAATAATGAAGAGATAGCAAATCGAGCAAAACTTCTAAGAACACATGCACTAACAACAGCATATGATAGTTATGGAAACTTAGATTACGTATATGATGTTGTTGATATTGGACATAAATATGATTTATCTGAACTTGATGCAGCTTATTCATTAGCTCAATTAAATAAAACAGATAAATTTATAAAAAGAAGAAAAGAAATAGCAAAACTTTATGAAACTAGATTATCAAATGTAAAACATATCACAATTTTACCTCATAAAGATGAACATATTTTCACGCAATTTATTATTAAAATTTCTAGAAATAGAGATGCCTTTGCTAGAGCTTTAAAAGAAAGAGGAGTATCAACTGGACTTAACTATATTCCTTTACATCTTTTATCTTATTACAAAACAAAATATTCAATAAAGATTACGGCATTTCCAAATGCATTAAATAACTACCAACAAATTTTATCACTTCCTATATATGCAGGACTTAGTGATGAAGATGTAAATTATGTTTGCGACCAAGTTATTGATGTTGCATCACAATGGGTTTAATTTAACTTGAAACAAAAATTGCACTTATGGATTGAAGATTATCTCTTCTTTCCAAATAGTTTTCAAAAACTTATCTCTTTTTTACTTCTTCCTATAACCTTTATTTATATGTTAATTATTTTAATTAAAAGAGCAATGGCAAAACCTATTGAATTTGGAATTCCAATTATTTCAGTTGGAAATATTATTGTTGGGGGAAGTGGAAAAACTCCAATTACAATTAAATTAGCTTTAAAATATGAAAATGCTTGCATAATTTTAAGAGGTTATGGAAGAAGCTCAAAAGGTTTATATGTAGTTTCTTCAAATGGCAAAATTTTAGAAGATGTAAAAACAAGTGGAGATGAAGCTATGCTTTTAGCAAATTCTTTGCCAAAAGCTACAATAATTGTGAGTGAAAATAGAATAAAAGCTATTTTAAAAGCAAAAGAGTTAGGATGCAAAATTATATTTTTAGATGATGGTTTTTCTAAATATCAAATTGCTAAATTTAATATTCTTTTACGACCAAAAGATGAACCTACAAATATTTTTTGCCTGCCAAGTGGTGGATATAGAGAACCAAAAGGTTTTTACGCTCAAGCAGATATTGAACTGCTTGAAGGAAGTGATTTTAAAAGAGTTATTAGTATTAAAAAAGATGGGTTTGTCAGTGAACTTCCTGCTAAAACTCTATTAATTACAGCTATTTCAAAACCAAAAAGATTATTAGAGTTTTTACCAAAAGATATTAAAATGATTAGTTTTCCAGATCATTATGATTTTACACTAGAAGATATTAATAAAATTCAAGAAGAGTATAAAGATTATTCATTTATTACAACTGGAAAAGATTTTGTAAAATTAAAAAAGTTCAATTTAAAAAATTTATATTTAATGGATTTAGAAATAAAAATTGATGAAAAAGTAAATTTTTCTTTAATGGATGAGTATATAAAAAATTTTGAAAAAGGAGTTGAAAAATGATGAGCATAATGGTCTCTTCTTTTTTAATGGTATTTGTGGTTTTTACTTTTATTTTATATATCTATGTTTTAATAGATATTTTAAAACATGAATTTACAGGTTACAACAAAATTATTTGGATTCTAGTTTTAATATTTTTCCCAATTTTGGGTGCACTTCTGTATTTAGTTTTTGGAAGGTCGCAAAGAATAAAGTAGCATTTTATGCTACTTTATATTTATATTGTTTTAGAAAATCTTCTTTTATCTTCGGGAATTTTATTTAAATATGCATCAAAAGGCATACAAATATTTCTAATAAGCATAGTTCCTGTTTGTGAAACTTTTATTTTATCATCACTAATTTCTATTAGTTCTGCATCTTGGAACTCTTTAAGGGTTTTTAAGGCATCTGCAAAGTATTCTTTAAAGTTTATTTTAAACTCTTGTTGAACTCTAGTAATATTTAAAGAGAAATTACTCATTAATTCCATTATTACAAATTGTCTTAATTGATCATCATCACTAAGTCTATAACCTTTGAATACTGGTAAGTTTCCATTGTCAATTGCATTTTCCCAAGGTTCTAAATCTTTAAAGTTCTGTGCATAATAATCAACACCATTTCCAATAGATGTAAGCCCAATTCCTATTAAATCAGCTCCACCTTTTGTTGTATAACCTTGGAAATTTCTATGTAATTCACCTTTTTCAATTGCTTTAAACAATTCATCTTCAGGTTTTGCAAAGTGATCCATTCCAACCATTTTATAACCATTTGATGTAAAGAAATCTATAGTATCTTTTAGCATTTCAAGTTTTTCTTGAGGTGCTGGAAAAGTTGATTCATCAAATTTTCTCATAGTTTTCATGAGCCAAGGAACATGTGCATAATTAAATACTGCAAATCTATCAGTATTTAATATAAGCATTTTTTCTAAAGTCTTTTTGAAACTCTCTCTTGTTTGATGAGGAAGACCATAAATTAAATCTGTATTAACTGAGTGAATTCCTGCCTCTCTTGCAATATTTATTACATTTTGAGTTAATTCAAACGGTTGAATTCTATGAATTGTTTTTTGAACAGTTTCATCTAAATCTTGAACTCCAAAACTTAATCGATTACAACCACCAGCTTTTAAAACATTCATATGTTCAACTGTAAAATATCTTGGATCTACTTCACATGAAACTTCTGCATCAGAAGCAAAATTTGGGAAAATCTCTTTTACAGCACTAATTACTTCTTGTAATTGTTCAGGAGTAAAATATGTTGGAGTTCCTCCACCAAAATGCATTTGAGTTACAACTCTTTTAGTATTTAAATGATTTTTTAAAATATTTAATTCTTTTTTTAAATATTCAATATATCTAACTTTTTTATCTTCTTTTGAAGTAAAAATAGTGTTACATCCACAAAAATAACATGCACTTCTACAAAATGGCATATGAATATAAAGTGATAATGCTCTATCATCACTTTGACTTTTGTAGTATTCTTTTAAATCTTCTTGGGTAAATAATTCACTAAATTCAGGAGCAGTTGGATAAGAAGTATATCTCGGACCTGGTCGTGAATACTTCTCGAATTTTTTAAAATCTATCATTTATGCTTCGTCTCTTTTTCTATCAAGCCAAACCATAACACCTTTTTGAGCATGAAGTCTATTTTCTGCTTCTTCAAAAATTAAACTTTGTTTACTTTCCATTACTTCATCACTAACTTCATAACCTCTATATGCTGGTAAACAATGTAAGAAAATAGCTTTTTCTTGAGCTAATTTCATCATATCAGCATCAACCATATAACCAGCAAAATCTTTTACTCTTTTCTCTTTTTCAGACTCTTGTCCCATAGAAACCCAAGTGTCAGTTGTTACTACAGTTGCACCTTGAACTGCCTCTTTTGGATCATTTGTTATAGTAATTTTTGCTCTACTTAATTTTGCCATTTCAAGAGATTTTGCTAGAATAGTAGCATCTACTTCATAACCTTTTGGAGTTGCAATTCTAAGTTCAAAACCTAATTTTGCAGCTAAATTAAGCCATGAATGAGCCATATTATTTCCATCACCAACATAGGCAGCAACTAAATCTTTATCTAAACCAGCTTCTTGAATAGTCATATAATCGGCCATAAGTTGAACAGGATGATATTCAGTTGTTAAACCATTTATTACAGGAACTTTTGAATATTTGGCAAATTCTTCAATTTTAGCTTGTTCAAAAGTTCTAATCATCACCATATCAACCATTCTTGAAATTACTCTTGAAGTATCGCTCATTGGCTCACCTCGACCTAGTTGAATATCATTTGATGAAAGAAATAAACCAATACCACCTAACTGATAAATACCTGTTTCAAAAGATACTCTAGTTCTTGTTGAACTTTTTTCAAAAATCATTCCTAATGTTTTTTTAGGCATATAATCTTTAAATTCTCTTCGTTTAGTTTCATCTTTGATTTGTTTAGCTAAAGCAAGTATTTCTAAAATCTCTTCTTTAGAATAGTCAGCTAATGTTAAGAAGTGTCTCATTTTATTTCCTCTGTAATTAATAAAAACAAACATTCTATTTAATTTAACTTTAGAGTTTCTTAAAAACTCTAAAATTTATTGTTAAAATAGTATCCAATTTGTAATTTTTATTTGTTTCTTAATATTTCACAAACCTCTTTTGCATGGTAAGAGATGATAATATTTGCACCAGCTCTCTTAAATGCAATCATTGTTTCCATCATAACTCTTTCATAATCAATTAATCCAGCAATTCCAGCATGTTTAAGCATTGCATATTCTCCACTCACATTATAAACACATAAAGGAAGATTTGTTTCATTCCTTATGTCTCTTACTATATCTAAAAATGCAAGGGCTGGTTTTACCATTAAAATATCTGCACCTTCTTTTTCATCTTCAAGTGATTCAGAGATTGCTTCTAGTCTATTTGCTGGATTCATTTGATAAGTTCTTCTATCGCCAAAAGATGGAGTTGATTCTGCTACATCTCTAAATGGTCCATAATATCCACTTGCAAATTTAGTTGAATAAGCCATAATAGGTAGATTTCTAAATCCATTTTCATCTAAAGCATTTCTTAGTGTTGTAATAATTCCATCCATCATTCCAGATGGTGCAATCATATCAGCACCAGCTCTTGCATGAACTAATGCTTGTTGAGCTGAGATTTCTAATGTTTTATCATTATCAACTGTTTGAGTTTTTGGATCAAGTATTCCACAATGTCCATGGTCTGTATATTCACAAAAACATAAATCAGTTACAATAAACATTTGTGGGAATTTTGCTTTTATAGCTTTTATAGTTCTAGCAATTATGCTTTCACCACATAAACATTCACTTCCAACTGAATCTTTAACATCAGGTATTGCAAATAATATAATTGCTTTTAAATCAATACTTATTAAATATTCACACTCTTTTAATATTTCATCAATACTCATTTGATAAACACCAGGCATTGAAGAAACTTCAGTTTTTATACCACTTCCTTCTCTTACAAATAATGGATATATAAAATCATCAGGAGTTATTGTAGTCTCTTGAACCAAATTTCTTAAAGTTTCATTTATTCTTAGTCTTCTAAATCGTTTAAACATTCTATTTACCTCTTTTGGTTATAATCCTAGGATTTTAACAGTTTAAGGTTTAAATACAAATGAATATAATACAATCAAATATAGCTAATTTACCTACAAAATACGGAAAATTTAAAATAAAAGCTTACAAAGACGGCAATCAAGAACACTTAGCAATTATGAGTCAAGATTTTGAAAACATTGATGCTCCTTACGTAAGAATACACTCAGAATGCTTAACAGGTGACACTCTTGGAAGTTTAAAGTGTGATTGCCAAAATCAATTAGATTTATCATTAAAGTTTATTGCAGAGCAGGGTGGTTTAGTAATTTACCATAGACAAGAGGGTAGAAATATAGGTTTAGTAAATAAAGTAAATGCCTATGCACTTCAAGACCAAGGAAGAAATACAATTCAAGCTAATTTAGAATTAGGTTTTGGGGAAGATGATAGGGATTACTCAATAGTTGGACATATTTTTAAAGATTTAGGAGTAAAAAAGTTAAAACTAATAACTAACAATCCTAAAAAAATTGAGTATGTTGAATCTTTAGGAGTTGAAATTGTAGAGAGAATTCCTGCAATTACAAAATCAAATAAATATAATGAAGGTTATTTGCTAACGAAAAAAGAGCAAATGGGACATATTCTTTAATGTTTTTAAAACAATTATTAGAAGAAAATAATCTTCATTTTGATGATAAATTCTATGAAGATTGTGAAGTTTTTGTAAAATTACTTCAACAATGGGGTATGGTTCATAATCTTAGTGGAAGACTCACAAGAAATGATATAGAAGAGAATATTTTAGATTCTGTATATCCTTTAATATTTATTAATAAATATACAAGTTTTGCAGATATTGGAACAGGCGCTGGTTATCCAGGTCTTATTCTTGCTATGGCTTTAAGGGATGTTAAATCGTACCTAATTGAGCCTAGAATCAAAAGAGTTTCATTCCTTAATTTTGTAAAAGCAACTTTAAAATTAGATAATTTAACAGTTATTTGTAATAGAGTAGAGCAGGTTAAAGATTTACAAGTTGATTTGATAACTTCGCGAGCAGTTACAAATACTTCTTTACTTTTAGATATAACAAAAAACATTAAAAAAGAGAATAGCTCTTACCTTTTTTATAAGGGTTCTATGTTAGAAAATGAGATTGAAATAGCAAAATTAAATGACTATAAAATAGTAAATAGAAAAGATAGAAACTATCTTTATATTAAAGGTAATTAATGGTTTTAAAAATAGTTGCAGTAATAATTATGGCTTTTTTGGTCTACGTTCTTTTTTTTAAAAGAAATAGAGAAAGAGAAATGTTTGCCAAAAAGAATGAAAAAATTACAGATGTAATGGTTGAATGCCCAACTTGTAAAACTTATGTTTCTCAAAAAGAAGCAATTGTAAGTAATGGAAGATTTTATTGCTCACAAGAGTGTTTAGAAAATAAATAAGGATACTAAAATGATAATTATTGGGGATAAATTAGTTCCTTTTGAAGATATTCAATATATCCAAAATGTTGAAAATATCAAAGATACTAAAGCAAATTCAACGATAATATTTAATTATGATGAATTAGTTTTGAAATATTGTTATAAAAATGAACTATCTTGCGCAGTTATTGTTACATCGATAAAAGAGGCAATTTACTGTAATAGTTTAAATGTAAAATATATAATTTCAGAAAAAGAATTATCTAATGAAATACAAAAAATAGCAGATGATTACATGTATGACTCAAAAAATTTAGCAATAATTGATTCAAATGAAGAGTTTGAAGAAGTAGCTAAAAACGAGATAGATGGTGTAATTTATCGAGATTTAATTAATTAGAATAAGTAGATATTTATGATAAAAAAGATTATGCTTATTCTTTCTTTTTGTATTTATTCTTTTGCTTGTAGCGGAGATTGTATGGCTTGCCATCCAGTTTTAAAAGAATCTATAAAAGAGAAACATCATCAAGTTTTAACAACTTGTATCGCTTGTCATACTAAAACTCCAACAACAATGGTTCAATGTGGAGGAGATTGTTTTGCTTGCCACTCTCAAAATAAACTTATAGAATCAAATAGAATAGAACATCAAAATTTAGCATCTTGTAAAGGATGTCACATAAATAAAGAAGATTTATTTAATACATCTTCTTTAAACGGAAGTTCAACATTAATGGATTTACTTAAGAATAAGTGATTGTTAGCTAAAATAATGGCCTTTTATTAGATAAAACTTAGGATAAATGTGAAAGATATATTAGATACGATAATACTTATTATGTTCGTTATTATGGTTGCAATGTTTATAATCAACTTTAATAGACAACAAATAAAAAAACATACAGACAAAATTGAAGAAAATGAAAAAAAGAACTCTAACAAGGATAAAATAGATGAATAAACCATTATTAATTGAGATTGGTGTAGAAGAATTACCAGCGATTCCATTTTTAAATGAATTACCAAATATTGAAAAAAAATGGAGTGATATATTAGAAAAAAATAGATTACTTTGTGAATTTGATTTCTTTTATACACCAAGAAGATTAGTATTATGGCACAGAGAGTTTCAAGTGGCTCAAGAAGATTCAACTGTAGAACAATTTGGTGCTCCAGTAAAAATAGCTTATAAAGATGGTGTTCCAACTGGTGCTGCAATTAGTTTTGCTAGTAAATGTGGTGTTGATGTTTCAAAACTTGAAAAAATTGATTTAGGAAAAGGTGAAGTTCTTTATTTCAAACAAGATGTAAAAGGAAGTGTTTCAAAAACTTTATTAAATGAAATGGTTAATGAATTTGTTCATTCATTAAATTTTGGAAAATCAATGAGATGGGCGAGCAGAACGGACAGTTTTATTAGACCAATTAGAAGTTTATCTATTCTTTTAGGTGATGAAATAGTTGATGCTGAACTTTTTGGAGTTAAATCATCTAATTTCTCATTTGCTCATAGAATGGTTTCTTATGAACCATTTACATACTCTTTTGCAGGAGATTATTTCTGTAAACTTGATAAAAATGGAGTGATTTTATATCCAGACGAAAGAAGAACAAGAATTTTTTCTCAAATGAAAGATATAGAACAAAGACACAATATTAAAATAGAGATTGATACTGAACTTTTAGAAGAAGTTGTTGCAATTACTGAGTACCCAACAGCTTTAATTGGAAAATTTGATGAGGACTTTTTGGAATTGCCAGAAGAAGTAATTGTAACTTCAATGAAAGAAAACCAAAGATATTTTGCAGTTTATAAAGATGGAAAACTAACAAATAATTTTATTGTTGTTTCAAATTCTAAAACAGAAGATTTTGGTTATATAATTGCTGGAAATGAAAAAGTATTAAGACCAAGACTTGCTGATGCAATGTTCTTTTATAAAAATGACATTAAAAATGGTTTATCAAATGAGGGACTTAAAAAACTTGTATTCGTTGAAGGTTTAGGTTCAATGTATGATAAATGTGAAAGAGAAGCAAAAATAGCTTCTTATTTAGCGGATATTTTTGATGTAAAAGAAAAAGAACTTTTACAAAAAGCTGTAATGCTTTCTAAAGCTGACTTAATGTCAGAAATGGTTTATGAGTTTACTGAACTTCAAGGTTTAATGGGTTATTACTATGCAAAAATTGCAGGGGAAGATAAACTTTTAACTACTGCATTAAAAGAACAATATTTACCAGATGGTGAAGATTCTGAGCTTCCATCAAATGTATTCTCATCTATTGTTGCTTTATCAAATAAATTAGATAATCTAATGGGATTATTTAGTGCAGGCAAAATTCCAACTGGTTCAAAAGATCCATTTGGATTAAGACGGGCAGCCGCAGGAATTGTAAAAATAGCAATGGAACATAAATTAGCAATTGATTTATCTAAAATAGTTGATGAATTATCTCATAATTATAAAAATTTAGATAAAAAAGTGTTAATAGAATTTTTCAATGAAAGATTATTTAAGATTTTTGAAGTAAATCCAACTGTATTAAAAGCTGTTCTTGCAAGTGGAGAAACAGATATTTACAAAATTTCACAAAAAATTTGTGCTCTAAATCCAATAGTTCAAAGTGATAATTTTAAAGAATATGTTGCTACTTTTAAAAGGGTTGCAAATATTATAAAAGATATTGATGTAAATACAAAACTTGGAATTGATGAAGATTTATTTGAAAATGATGAAGAAAAAGAGTTATATTCAAAATACAATGAAGTAAGATTTAAATCTTATGAAACTTATGATGAAGAACTTGAAGCTTTATTTGCATTAAAACTACAATTAGACAAATTCTTTGATAATGTATTTGTAAATCATGAAAATGAAAGAATTAGAACTAATAGAAAAAATTTAATTGGATTAGTATATCAAGGTTTTAGAAAAATTGCTGATATTAAAGAAATTACAATTTAATCTAACTATAATTATTCTCAAAGCCCTATTTATAGGTGCTTTGGAACTTCGTTAATTTACTTCCATCTACTACAAATTGTTAAAATAACACAAAAATGATTATTAATATATAAAGATTCATTGAAAAATTTGGATTAAATCTTATTCTATAAATTTATAAATATTTTATTTTATAAAGAGTACGATTTACAAATAAAGATATGGAGGTTGGTTATAGAAAATATGCTTATAGAAGAACTAAAAACCGAAATTCAATTTTTAAAAAATGAGAATATTGATTTAAAAAATCAACAAATAGAAATTAAAAAAGCTAAAGAGTTGTATTTAGGAATTCTTGAGGAGTTTCCTGCTCTTATTTGGAGAGCAAATACTGAAAAGCTTTGTGATTATTTTAATACAACATGGTTACAGTTTACTGGAAGAACTATGGAAGAAGAATATGGTTATGGCTGGGCGGAAGGAGTACATCCTGATGATTTAGACAGATGTGTTGAAATATATAATCTTAATTTTGATCAAAGAAAATCATTTTCTATGGAGTATCGTCTAAAAAATGCAGATCAAGAGTATCGTTGGATATTGGATATCGGTCGTCCTTATTATGATCTTGATGGAACTTTTTTAGGCTATATAGGTTCGTGTTATGATATTACTGAACGTAAAAATACACAAGAAAAACTTGAAACGATCCAATCAGAAATGAAAGTTATTGTTCAAGCAATAGAACAGACCAACGAAATGATTCGAATCACTGATAAAGATGCAATTATAACTTATGTAAATGATGCTGTCGTTACTGAGACTAATTATACAAAAGAAGAGCTGATTGGGCAAAAGAGTTCTATTTTTAAATCTGGGAAACAAGACAAAAGCTTTTATAAAGATTTATGGAATACTATTTTATCTGGGAATATTTACAAAAATGTGCTTATTAATAAGAGAAAAGATGGAACTTTATATCATGAAGAACAAACTATAACACCAGTTTTTGATGAGCAGAATAATCTTTCTTTTGTATCTACTGGTCATGATATATCAGAGCGTATAGAAGTAGAAAAGAAGTTACATTTCCTAGCGACTAGAGATACTCTGACAGGGGTATATAATAGATATAGTCTTAACAAAGAAATTGATATTAATATAAAAAAATATGCACGTTATGAAGATATTTTTAGTTTGCTTATGTTAGATATAGACCATTTTAAAAATGTTAATGACACTTATGGACATGATGTAGGAGATTTAGTATTAAAAGAGCTTTGTTCTGTTATAGAAAATTTAATACGTGAAACTGATGTCTTTGGACGATGGGGAGGAGAAGAGTTTTTATTGATTCTGCCTAAAACAAATAAAGATGAAGCAATATCAATTGCAACAAGAATAAAAAATATTATTGAAGAACATAAGTTTGAATATATTCCTCAAGTAACTGTTAGTATAGGTGTAAGTGTTTATAATCAAAGTATAAAGAAAGAAATCTTTTTAAAATATGTAGATGATGCATTATATAAGGCAAAAAGCACAGGAAGAAATAGAATAGAATATAAATAAAGTGTTAAATTAAAGAAGGTGTATTACATATTTATTTATAAAAGTCTTTACTTTTTAATTAAACTTTTATTTTTCGGAAATTTTCCGAAAAATAAAAAATAAAGCAAATGTTCGCACGCATTATTTTTATAAAATGTAATTTTGTTTGTGAAAAAAAGATTGAATTTTAGTGGAGCTGGTGAAGGGAGTCGAACCCCCGACCTGCTGATTACAAATCAGCTGCTCTAGCCAACTGAGCTACACCAGCGCCTAAGAAAAGCATTGTTATTTGCTTTAAAATGGTGTCAAGAGAGGGACTCGAACCCTCGACCTCCGGCTTATGAGACCAGCGCTCTAACCAGCTGAGCTACCTTGACCTAAGACAACATTTTAAAACAAATAACTATCAATTTGGTTGCGGAAATAGGATTTGAACCTATGACCTTCGGGTTATGAGCCCGACGAGCTACCTAGCTGCTCTATTCCGCGTTAAAAATTAAAAAGGATTAATCCCTATTTCAGCACTTAAAATTATTCAGCTAAGCCACGTCTTTAAGTGCTGGAATTATAGTTAAATACCTCCTTATTGTCAAGCCTTTTTAGATTATTTTTTGGATTTTTTGATATAATAATCGAATATAAAATAATCAATTATAAAGAAGAACTAATATGAATGCAATACAAAGAGTACAAGAGGCTATAAAAGAAATTCAAAAAGGTAATATGGTAATAATGTTGGATGATGAGGATAGAGAAAATGAAGGTGATTTAGTTTATGCTGCACCTTTAAGTAGTCCTGAAAAAGTTAATTTTATGGCAACACATGCAAAAGGACTAATATGTGTTGCTGTTACAAAAGAGACAGCAAATAGATTACAATTAAATCCTATGGTTAGTTCTAATACTTCATCTTATGAAACTGCATTTACTGTTTCAGTTGATGCAGCAGATGCAAGTACTGGAATTAGTGCAAAAGAGAGAGATGATACAATAAAAATTCTTTCAAATCCTATTTCTAATTCATTAGAACTTGTACGTCCAGGTCATATATTTCCATTAATAGCAAAAGATGGTGGAGTATTAGTAAGAACAGGACATACGGAGGGAAGTGTTGATTTATGTAAATTAGCAGGTCTTAATGGTGAAGCTGTAATTTGTGAAATTATGAAAGAAGATGGAACAATGGCTAGACGTGATGATTTAGATATTTTTGCTGACAAACATAATATGAAACAAATATATATTTCAGATTTAGTAGAATACAGATTATCTCATGAAAAACTAGTAGAAGAAATTTCGAGTGTAAATAAAAAATTCTTTTCTTCTGATGTAATACAAAAAGAGTTTAAAGATCATTTAGGAAATATTCATACAGCTATTATATTTGGAGAAACAAAACAAATTACACATGTTAAATTTCATACAATTAATCCAGATATTAATTTATTTTTAAATGATGAAAAATTACATTCTATGTTAAAAACTATTAATTTTTTACAATCAAAAGGTGGAATATTGATATTTTTAAGTGATGAAATGAGAAATAAAGAGTCTCAAAAAGATTATGGAATAGGGGCTCAAATTCTGAATTGTTTAAATATAAAACAAATAAAACTAATGACAAGTGGTGGTAAGCACTCTTTTGTTGGCTTACAAGGTTTTGGGTTAGAAATAGTAGAAGAGATACAAATAGAGTGTTAAAACACTCTATTTAAATTAATAAAGTCCTGCTGCAGATTTTATTAATTCTAAAGTTCTTTGTGGAATTATAAGATTTTGAGATAATTTATCTTCATTTTCTTTATAATATTTCGATTCTAAAATAGCATTAATCTTATCTTCAAATTTTTGTATTACAGTTTCTTGTGTATCTTTATCTTCAATATCTAAAAACTGTCTTGGTTCTTGGTTTTGAACCCTTGCTAATCTATAGTTAAATAAATAGACATTGTCTGAATCTTCATTAAATGTTTTACATATTGATTTGTAAACATCATTCAATTCTGCTTCATATTTTTTGTAAATTACTCCTGCACTATCATTCAATGCTTTTGTAAAGTTTTCATAATTCACAAATAATTCTTTTAATACTTCATTATCAACTGAATCTTCAGTTATATTATATTTTTTTGATAATAAATGATTACAACAATAATAAACAACTTCTTCTTGAGTACTTTTAATGTTTTCTAAAAATTCTGATAATTTCATATTTAATCTCCTATATATATTATAAAAAGAGAAATAGATCTCTTTTTATAATTAAATTTATAGGAAATTGTATCTTATAAAGATGGTCCTGCAGCTGTGAAATCAAATTCACTTTCTAAAGTTAAGTATTTTTTAAAGTTTTTAATATACATAGAAGCTAATTTTCTTTTTGTTTCATCATAAGATTCTTTATCTTTCCATGTATTTCTAGGATTTAATACTTCTGTATCAACACCTTTTAATGTTTTTGGTATTTTTAAATTAAATACTGGTAAATTTTCAAATTCTGATTCATTTATTGAACCATCTAAAATACCATTAATACAAGCTCTTGTATTTTTGATACTCATTCTTTTTCCAACACCATAAGGACCACCAGTCCATCCTGTATTAACAAGATATACATTTACCTTATGTTGATCAATTTTTCTACCCAATAATTCTGCATAAACAGTAGGATTTAAAGGTAAAAATGCTTCACCAAAACATGAAGAGAATGTTGCAACTGGTTCAGTTATACCTCTTTCTGTTCCTGCAACTTTTGCAGTATATCCACTTAAAAAGTAATACATTGCTTGTTGTTTATCAAGTTTTGCTACTGGAGGTAAAACTCCAAAAGCATCTGCACATAAGAAAATAATATTAGTAGGGTGACCACCTCTCATATCAGGAGTATGATTTTCTATATGACATAAAGGATATGAAACCCTAGTATTTTCAGTTTTTGAGCCATCCGTATAATCAACAACTCCATTTTCATCAGCAACTACATTTTCTAAAATAGCACCTTTTTTAATAGCATTAAAAATCTCTGGCTCAGAACTTCCATCAAGGTTAATTACTTTTGCGTAACATCCACCTTCAAAGTTAAAAATTCCTTCATCATCCCAACCATGCTCATCATCACCTATTAAAGCTCTATTTGGATCTGTAGAAAGAGTAGTTTTTCCTGTTCCTGAAAGACCAAAGAATAGAGCAGTATCACCATCTTTCCCAATATTTGCAGAACAATGCATTGATAACTTACCTTCTAATGGAAGCCAGTAGTTCATCATAGAGAATACACCTTTTTTCATTTCTCCAGCATACCAAGTTCCACCAATAATTGCTATATTTTCTTCTACATTAAAGATTACATAAACTTCGGAATGTAAACCATGACTAGCATATGCCATATCTACTGTTTTACATGAATTATATATTGTAAAATCAGGTTTAAAGTTATCTAATTCTTCTTGTGTTTGAGGCATAATAAACATATTTTGAATAAAATGTGCTTGCCATGCAACTTCTGTGATAAATCTAACAGATTTTCTTGAATCAAGTGAAGCACCACAATATACATCAGTTACATAAAGATCTTTATTACTTAACTGTTTTTTAGAAGTCTTAAATAAATCTTCATAAACTTCTTTTGATACTTTATGATTAATATCACCCCAAGCAATATACTTATTTGATGGATCTTGATTTACAAAAAATTTATCTTTAGGACTTCTTCCTGTAAAAATACCTGTATCAATCATCAATGCACCAGTTGAAGATATCTTCGCACCTTCTTTTTCAACAGCATCTTTTATTAGTGTGTCTACATCTAAATTTCTTTTGATAATTCCAACATTTTCTAAACCTAATGAGTCTTTAATTCCAGACATAATTTAACTTTCCTACTTGTTAATTTTTATTTAAATATCGATAAAAGTACACCAGCCGCAACTGCTGAACCAATAACACCAGCTACATTAGGACCCATCGCATGCATTAATAAAATGTTCGATTTGTCATATAACTGACCTTCTTTACTTACAACCCTTGCTGCCATTGGTACTGCTGATACTCCAGCTGCTCCAATCAACGGATTGATCTGATTATCTTTTGAAGAAAACTTATTCATGATTTTCGCCATTATTACCCCTCCAGCTGTTCCTGCTGAAAATGCTAACAATCCAATTATCATAATACCTATTGTCTCTGCTACTAAAAATTGCTCAGATGCTAGTTTTGAACCTACACCTAATCCTAAAAATATTGTTACAATATTTATTAATGAATTTTGCATTGTATCAGAAAGTCTATCAACAACTCCTGATTCCCTTGCAAAATTTCCAAGACACAATGCTCCAATAAGTGGTGCAGCATCTGGCAGTATTAAAATTGTTAATGTTAAAACAACTAAAGGAAATACAATTTTCTCTAACTTAGATACTTTTCTAAGTGTAGACATCTTAATTCTTTTTTCACTATCATTTGTTAATGCTCTCATAATTGGAGGTTGAATTAGTGGTACTAATGCCATATATGAATATGCAGCAACTGCAATTGCTCCCAATAATTCAGGTGCTAATTTTGAAGCAACAAATATTGATGTTGGTCCATCAGCTCCTCCAATAATTGAAATAGCAGCTGCTTGTTCTAGTGTAAAATTAATTCCTGGAACATATTGTGAAAGCATTACTGCTCCAACTAATGATCCAAAGATACCAAATTGTGCAGCACCTCCAAGAAGTGCAGTTTTTGGATTAGCTAATAATGGACCAAAGTCTGTCATAGCTCCAACACCCATAAATATTAGTAATGGAAAGAATTGATTAGTAATACCCATACTATAGATAATTCCTAACATTCCATCATGACCTGCCATATTAGCAATTGGAATATTTGCTAATAATCCACCAAATCCAATTGGAAGTAATAATAATGGTTCAAATCCTTTTTTAATCGCTAAATAAAAGAGTAAAAAACAGATTAAAATCATAATAACTCTTCCTGCACCTTGTGCAAATAGAGTCATATCTTTTCCATGTGAATCTTTTACTCCCTCTTGAGGTTGAAGCAGTGCTTTAATCCCTGTTGTTGCATAAAACGATTCTACTAATTCACCCATTGTTTTTGAATGGTAAGGTTGTTTTTCTTGAGTACTTACTACATCTGTTCCTGCATTTGCAAAACTAGCTGTTGTAAAAAATGCAAATAAAAGAAAAAAACCTACTAATATATTTTTTTTCATAAACTACTTTACAACATTAACCAATAATGGCTAATGTTTCTCCTTCATCTACAGCTTGAGTATTATTAACTAAAATTTTAGTAATAACACCTGCAACTGGAGCAGTTACATCTATTTCCATTTTCATAGCTTCTAAAATCATGATTTGTTGATCAGCTTCAACTCTATCACCTTCTTTTACAAGAATTTTCCATACTGCTCCATTAACAGCTGCTGGAACTGGTGTTCCATTTGTAGAAGCTGCAACTGGTGCTGGTGTTACTACTGGAGCTGCAACTGGTGCAGCTGCTACAGGTGCGCTTGCAACTGGTGTTACTTGAATATCTGCATTACCTTCAGCTATCGTTACATTAAATTTTTGTCCATCAACTACTACTGTATAATTACCACTTGAATTAGCCATTTTATTCTCTCCTAAATTACATTCTTTATCATCTTCACAAACACTATTTTTTCTTACATTTAAAGGTGATTCACCTTTTAAGAAAGCAATACCTTTTTCATCACAAGCAGCTGCGATAAAAATATTCTCTTCTGTTGCTTCAATACCTTCAATTTCTAATCTTTGTTTCCAAACAGAGATTTTTTTCTTTTCATCTCTATCTGCAATATCCAAAGGATTTTCAATTGTTGGTTGAAGTTTTAATTTTTCAGCAGCAAGTGCAATAATTTCAGGATCAGCAGGAACTGGAGTTTTACCAAAGTATCCTAAAACCATTTTTCCATAACCAGGAGCAATTTGTTTCCATGGTCCAAACATTACATTTGCGTATGCTTGTTGCCAATAAAATTGAGAAACAGGAGTTACAGATGTACCATATCCACCTCTTTCAACAACTTCTCTCATAGCTTTAATAACTTCTGGGAATTTATGTAAAGTTCCATTATCTCTCATCATTTGAGTATTAGCAGTTAATGCACCACCTGGCATTGGAGAGAAAGGAATTAAAGGAGAAACTTGTGTAGCTTCTGGTGGAATAAAGTAATCTTTTAAACAATAATTTAATGTTTCTTGGTATTTTAGAATTTTCTCAATTTCTAAACCACCTAAATCATAGTTTTTACCTTTTACAGCGTGAAGCATAGTTAAAATATCAGGTTGACTTGTTCCACCACTTACAGGGCTTGCAGCTAAATCGATACCATCAGCACCTGCATCTAAAGCAGCTAAGTAACATGCAACTGATACACCAGCTGTTTCATGAGTATGAAGTCTAATATGAGTATTATATCCAACTAGATTTCTAGCCATTTGGATTGTTTCATAGATTTTTTGAGGAGATGAAGTTCCAGATGCATCTTTAAAACAAATTGAATCAAATGGCAAACCACTATCAAGAATATTTCTTAAAGTTTTTTCATAGAAAGGTACATCATGTGCGCCAGTACATCCTGGAGGTAAATCCATTAAAGTTACAACAACTTCATGGTTAAGACCATATCTTTTAATACATTCAGCACTATATTCAAGATTTTGAACATCATTTAAAGCATCAAAGTTTCTGATTGTTGTTGTTCCATGTTTTGCGAACATTTTTGCATGTAAGTCGATTAATTCTCTTGAACCCGTATCTAGCATAACTGTGTTTATACCACGAGCCAAAGTTTGTAAGTTTGCATCTGGTCCAACGATTTCTCTGAATTTATCCATCATTTCAAATGCATTTTCTTGTAGATAGAAGAATAAAGATTGGAATCTAGCCCCTCCACCAAACTCAAAGTGAGTTATTCCGGCTTCTTTTGCAGCAGCTACTGCTGGAAAGAAATCATTCATTAGAACTCTTCCTCCAAAGACAGATTGGAATCCATCTCTAAAAGTTGTGTCCATGATATCTATATATTTCTTAGACATATATTTTAACCCTTTAGATTTTTATGATGTTGCACCGCAGCAACTATTGCAGCTATTTTTGCAGCTTCTACTTTATTTGTATTTTCACATTTTGAAACTACTACATTTACAATCTTCTCTTTTTGAGGAAAAAATTTTGTTAGTATTGCCCCTTGTGCTTTTAGTACAAATATCATTATTATTAGAAATGCAAATACTACTCCCATCCCTAAAAACATGAATTTTATTGACTCTGCTACTAAGTTTATTTCCATAATACTCCCCATGGTTACTATCTGTAATTGTCAACGTAATAATATATAAAAATTGCTTTAGTAATATTTATATTTTCATTTGATTTAATAAAATTTATAAATTTTACTAAGATTAAATAATTATAATATTTTTTCTCCAAATTCATAAATAAAATTGTCAAGTTTAGTTAATATTTTTATTATATCTGCCTTTGTTTTCATCAATTTAGTTGTCATATTGAATCCTTATTTATAAAATATTTCAAATTCTATATAATTTTATTAAAATAGTTGAAAAATATTTCATTTTGTAATATAATTGTTTAGATTTTTAGAAAAGGAAGATATTATGTTGATTGTTGATGATATTATTGAAAAGTTAAAAGATATTTTAAGTGCTGATGGTAAAAATGGCAAAGTTTTTGATAAAGATGTTGCAAATTCATTAGATTTAAGTCAAGCAAACTTTGCGACAATGAAAAATAGAGGAAAAATTCCTTTCTCAAACATTTTAAACTTTTGTGCAAAAAAGAAAATATCAATTAATTGGCTTTTATATGACCAAAATCCAGGTTCATTAATTGACACAACAGATAAATATTGGATTAAATATTATCCAGCTGTTGCAGTTAGTGCAGGAGGAGGTGCCTATGAAGCAAAAGATAATTATGAATCGTTACAACTTCCAACGTATTTTGTAAATATGTTAGGTGGAAAAGAAAATTTAAAAAATATTGATGCTATTAATGTAGTAGGAGATTCAATGGAACCTACTTTAAATAGTGATAATATAATATTTATCGATAAAACAAAAAGTGATGTTAGTAGAGATGGAATTTATGCTTTTACAACAACCCATGGATTATTTGTAAAAAGAATTCAAAGAAGAGTTGATGGAAAATTAGATATTATCTCTGATAATAAGGATTATCCATCTCAAATTTTAAATAAAAATGAATTAGAAATATTGGGAAAAGTTATAAGCTCTTTTGGTATGGTTTACTAATTTAAAACAGAGTTAAAGTTTTTTCACTTTGTAAAAAATACTCTTGAACTTGATTATAATTAAAACCTATTAAATAGACCGCATTAAATTTTGATTTTCTTAAAATTGGTTTTAATTCATCAAGCTCTTTTATAAGAATTTGTTCATCTTTTTTTAGATATTCAATATATTCAGATGTGATAAAAATAGTTTTTGCATATTTATATTTTATTTTTATGTATAAAATTTCATTATCATATAAATTTTTTATGTCTTGGCAAATAATAAATTTATCACTTTTCCCAAATTCGATTAAATTTAAGTTTCTATCTATAAAAAGAGGTTTTAAATTATAAAAAGATTTTAATTTTCCTAAATCTAGATTTCCATCTAGAAAATTGTAAACCCTTAGAAATTGAGCTAAATACAAACTGGAAATCTTTAGTTTTGAAAAATAAACACCTTTATATGAAAAAGAAGTTTCAAATAAAGAGTGTTCAATTAAATTTTCTATTACTAAATTAGTTGAAATATCATTAAAATTTCTATTATTTGGATAGATTTTATTTAAAGTATCTTGATTAGAAGAGATTATAATATTGTGATTTTCTATTTCATCAATATTTTTAAATATATTTTCAAGCTTATTTGGTATTAATTTGATGATTTTTGAAAAATTTACAGAATAAAGTTTTAATAATTGAAAAGCAACTTTATCACAAAAATAAGCATCTAAGTTTAAAATAGATAATTTATATCTAACAAGTTTAATTATACTTATTTCAATATTTTTTACTTTTATCCAAGCAATTTCATTATCAATTATTGGAAAATTTATCTCAGAAATAATTGCAAATGCACCATTTTTTACGGCTATTTCAACACTGTTTAAATCTTTGGCTATAAATAAATCGCCTTCTTTAACTTTATTTGCATTTGTTTTGATTGAATAAATAAAAGAGATTGACGGAGAATTTAATAATTCTCCATCAACAATATCTAAAATAGATGAGATTTGCACTAGCTTATTTTCGTTCCAGATTTTTTAGGTGCTTCTGGTCTTAATAATGATAAACCATTTTCATCTTTGGCAGCCATTAACATTCCTTCACTTAGCATTCCCATTAATTTTGCTGGCTTTAAGTTTGCAACAACACAAGCTTGAGTTCCTACAAGTTCTTCAGCAGAATAATACTCTTTAATTCCAGCAAGAATTTGTCTATTTCTACCTTCTCCTAAATCAACTTGAAGTTTTAGAAGTTTTGCTGATTTTGGAACTTCAACAGCTTCAACAATAGTTCCAATTTTTAATGTTGTTTGAAAAAATTGATCAATTGTGATTAAATTATCATCTTCAATTAAAGCTTCAGTAGTTTTTTCACTTTTTATTTCACACTCTGATTTTGTAATATCTGAACTTTTTGGTTGTTCTAATAAAACTTCTTCAATTCTTGGGAATAATTGATCAACTTTTGTAATAACTGTATCTTCTAATAAACCTTTATTTTTAATCAAAGAGCTATAAGTTGCAGTATCAATTTTCATTCCTAAAGATTCTGCAATTTTTGCAATTTTTTCAGGCATAACAGCATCTAAAAGTAGGGCAACTTTTGCCATAATATTTGTAATTAATGCAACTAAAGCCATTGCTTCATCAGCTTTTCCATCTTTCATTAAATTCCATGGTTCATAATCATTAATTGCTTTATTTGCAATTGTTAATACTTTCCATAAATCTTCTAAATATCTATTAATTTGCATATTAAAAATATAAGCTTCAACATTTTCTAAAATTGCATTAACTTCAGAAAGTTCTTTTGCATGGAATTTTTCAACATCAACTGAGCTTACTTTATAATCAAAATATTTTCCACTCATTCCAGAAATTCTATTTAATAGATTTCCTAAGTCATTTCCTAAATCTGAATTAATTCTATCGATTAAAGCTTTTTGAGAAAAATCTCCATCTTGACCAAATGGAACTTCTCTCAACATAAAATATCTAAATGCATCGAGACCATAAGCATCTGCTACTTGTTTTGGGTCTACAACATTTCCTTTTGATTTAGACATTTTCTCACCATCTCTTGTCCACCATCCGTGTGCAGCGATGTGTTTTGGAAGAGGTAATTCTAGTGACATTAAAAAAGCAGGCCAATAAATAGCATGAAATCTTAAAATGTCTTTTCCAACAAGTTGTACATTTGCAGGCCAGAATTTCATATTTTTCTCATCAGTTCCATATCCAAGTGCTGTTATATAGTTCATTAAAGCATCAAGCCAAACATACATAACATGTTTTGGTTCATCCATTGATTCTGGTAACTTAATACCCCAATCAAATGATGTTCTTGAAATTGATAAATCTCTTAATCCACTTTTTACAAAGTTTGAAATTTCATTTTTTTTAGCTCGAGGTAAAATACAATCTTCATTTTCTTCATACCATTTAATTAATTTATCTTCATATTTTGATAATTTAAAGAAATAACTCTCTTCTTTTACAATAGAAGTTGGTCTTCCACAATCAGGACAAAATTGTTCATCAACTAACTGTTTTTCTGTAAAAAATGTCTCACAAGATACACAATAGAAACCTTCGTATTCACCTTTATAAATGTCGCCTTTGTTGTACATTGTTTCAAAAGCTTTTTGAACACCTAGTTTATGTTCAACATCAGTTGTTCTAATAAATTTATCATAAGTAATATCAAAATCATCCCATAATGTTTTAAATTTACCAGATATTTCATCTGCATACTCTTTTGGTGTTTTTCCTCTTAGTTCTGCACTTTGAGAAATTTTTTGTCCATGTTCATCAGTTCCTGTTAAAAGGAAAGTATTTAATCCTGTTAATCTTGAATATCTAGCAAGCATATCAGCTATAATTGTAGTATATGCATGACCGATATGAGCTACATCATTTACATAATAAATTGGTGTTGTTATATAAACATTTTTACAAGATTCTTCCATTGTTACCTCTTTTTCTTTTTTAAAATTCAAATCCACCGCCAGCACCTTTATTCATTGATTCATAAACGGCTATTACATATCTTTTTCTTAATTCACATTCAAAAAATTTATCACAATCAGAACAAGTTTTTAAACTGTTTGATTCTTGACAAGTTTTTAATTCAACTAGCATATTATCTAGTTTTATATCCCATTCATCAATAACTATATCTTCGTGATTAGACATTTTTTTTGTAAACTTCTAAAACTCTTTTTATTTCATTATTAGAACCAAAAAAACATGGTGTTGTATCATGAATATGAGTAGTTTGTACTTCTAAAACTCTTTTAAATCCATCAACTGCACCACCACCAGCTTTTTCATAAGCTAAAGCAAAAGGGAATACTTCAAATAATTGTCTTAATTTTCCTTTTGGTCTATCTGTAGTTCCAGGATATGAGAATAATCCACCACCTTTAAGTAAAATTTGATGTAAATCAGGAACCATTCCACCTGAATATCTTAATCTATAACCATCATTAAAAATATCATCAATTAATTGTTTATGAAAAGGTGTCCAACAATTTTGAGTTGAACCTGGTGCATTTAATTTACCTTTTTCGTTTAGTTTAATATTTTGAATAAATTTAAATTCATTATTTAAAAGTCTATACATTTTTACATCATCAATTGTAACAACCATTTCAACTCTTGGACCAAATACAACATAAACAGAAGCTACAATATTAGCAGCATTAAATTCATTTTCATAGATACCAAAAATAGAACCAACCGATAAATTTACATCAACTAAAGATGAACCATCTAAAGGATCATAAGCAATTAAATATTTACCATTTTCATTTAAATTTACAATTGATTCTTGTTCTTCACTAACTATTGCTTTTATTGATGGGATTTTTTTAAAAATGTCTTCAATAATTTCATCACTTGCAATATCAAGTTTTAACTGAGTATCACCAGTTGAATTTTCATGTTCACTTTTACCTGTATCACCAGTTTGAATTAAATCTCTAATTTTAATTGCTGATTCTTCGATTGCTTTTATAATTTCTTGCATTTTACACTCTCTTTGCATTTTTATTGATCCATAAGATTAACTCTTCTGGATTATTCAAATCTAATATATCTAAGTCACTAGGAATTTCATTATTATTTATTGTTTCATCACAAGCAATTGCATTTGAAACACTAAAATAACTCTCATCCAATCTATTTCTAAAAATAGAAATTCTTGGTAAGTCAAGACTTTTTAAGCCCTCAACTAATAAATAATCAAAATCTTGAAATAGTTCAATCATCTCATCAATACTAGATGTTTGTTTTTTAAATAAAGTTGTTTTATTTGGACTTACAACTGCAACATCAGCACCTGTTTGTGAGAATTTAAAAGAATCTTTTCCTTCTCTATCAAAAATAGCTTTGTCTTTTGGATCATGCTTAATAATACAGACTTTAAAACCACTATCATTAAGAATACTTGCAACTTTTACAATAGCTGTTGTTTTTCCACTATTTGAAGGGCCTGAAAAGGCTACTACTAATCTTTTTTTATTCATGAGGTGGATTTTATCTAAATGATTGTTAAAAATTGTTTTAGGTCAAATTTTAAATAGTTAAAATTAACTTTTTTAATCTTTTAAAATCTGAATTTTTTTGAAATCAGGATAAAAAAATGCAGTAAATGGTATAAAAATGAGTAATAATAACCATACAAGCTTATTCCCTTTTTTTATAAAGCTATTTTTTAAAATAGAAATCAAAGAGTAAAACCAAACTATAAACCAATTTATAAACATAATCATACTAATAAAAAATATTTCAAATAACAAATCTTTTTTAAAAAAATAAAAACCAACTGTAATTAATAATAAATTTAACAATATTTGAAAAATTATTACTTTTGGTCGATATTTTGTTCCTTTTTTCATTTTTATATATTCAGAGTACATATAATCTGAATCTAACATATAATCAGATTTAATAAAATTTTTATAACTTATTTCAGGAGATTTTTTTCTTAAACTACTTTTTAATGTCCCATTAATCTTGATATTCTTTTTCTTTAATAGGTTTTCATACTCTTTTTCAGATAGTTTTAATCTCATAATTTATAGCTCTTTTTAACTTATTTTTTATTACCGAGAGTAATTTGTATAAATAATTATTTTTTATGTAGGATACATTAATTTTATTGAAATTTCAATATTTTTTAAGATAATTAAATTTTTTATATATAGATTCATATTATCGTTATGTTGTCTTAAAGTTATGTTAATGTACAATATGCCCCATTTAAAGCTTTGGAGAGTTTATGTATAAAATATTATTTCTTTTGATTATTCCATTTTTTTTTATTTCTTGCAGTTCTAAAAATAATGCATTTAAATATTTTGAAAAAGATGAAATTGCAACAAAAGGTGTTCAATATACAAAAAAGACAGATATATTAAAAAATAAAGAAGTAGAAGTTATCTTTTGGGCTACATATTTAAACAAAATTGATAAAGAAATATCTAAGTCAAATGAAGATTTATTTTTAGTATCTTTATATTTTGCAGATAAAGAATCACAAGATATTTTTGAGAACGGTTATTCATTCTTATTAAATGGAATAGAACCTATTTCAACGCAAAAAGTTGAAAAAGATAATGAAAACTTCAATAGTTTAATGCTAAAAAACAATTGGGGAAATTACTATTTAGTAAAATTTACTGCCCAAAATAATAGTAATTTAGCACTAAAATTAAAAAATGAAAGTGTTAGTTCGGCGCAACTAAACTTTGAAAAATAGTAGAAAGATTTATTTTATTTCTACTATTTAAATAATTATTATAAATATAATAATTAGCTAAAACTTTTTTTCCATAATCCCTAGTCTCTGCAAAAGATATTAATTCCATGCTTAAAAAAGGTTCATATTTCCCTTTTTTACTAAATAAACCTTTGTTAAATTGACTTCTTGTATATCCTGCTCCACCATTATAAGCATAAGCGATAAATAAAGGATTATTATTAAACTGTTTCATTAAACTATCTAAATGATAACTTCCATATCTAATATTAGTATCAGGAATAAATTGCTCATAAATATTATAATCTTCATTTAACTCTTTTGAAATATCAAATGATAAAAAAGGCATTATTTGCATTACACCTTGTGCAGATGAAGATGAAATAGATGAAGGAATAAATCGACTCTCTTGTCTTGCAATTGAGTAAATCAATACTTGTTTATCAATGTCATAATTTTTTATCGTATCTCTATATGGAGTAATAAAATATTGTTTTTTATATTTTGTATATCTTTCTAAAATAAAAGCATGTTGTGCTAAAGTATTTTCATCACTGAATAAATTTTCATATTTTACTAACTTTTGCTCATCAAAATTCTTTTTTGTATCTTCTAAAACTTTCATCCATTCAAATTGGTCATAAATATCAAATGAAGATTTTTTATTTGAAAGTGGAATTTTATACTCAATATTATCAATCTCTAAATCCAATAACTCTTTTGCATATAAAGAATAAATATTATTATCCCAACTTTGGGCTAATTCTTGAAGAAATGATTGATTTTGTGTTAATAAATAGATCCAAAATAGAGTTTTATCTTTAAGATTTTTTGAGTATGCTTTATTATTTGCATCGTTAAAAATTTGTAATGCAAGATTACTATTATTGTTATTTATTGCATTTATTCCCAATGAAAATAAATTATCAGCATCTATATCTTGATAATTATTTAATGATAATAGTGATTTTTGAAGATTTTTTAAATCATTTTCATATACAACATATCGAAGAAATCTCTCAAAATTTTTATCTTTTGAGATTTTATTTATAAACTCTGGATTTAGAGGCTTATTAAAAAACTTACTCCTATAATCTTTCTTAAATTCAAAAAATAATCTAAAAAATCTATCCATATCTGAATTAATTAAAGCATAAAAAGGATTATCAGTTACAATTATTTGTAAATCTTTCTTTAAAGTAGGGTAGGCATCTAATTTACTTATAAAAAAATTCAAATCACTTTTTGAAATTTCTGTTGCTTCATTTAGAGATAAGCCTAATGCTATACATTTTGAATCTTCATTTTTAAGTTGTGGAATTGAAGCATTATAACATCTTAGTTCTTCTGGAGGTATTTTTTTATATTTTTTATTATAAAGTTTTTTAACATTTGAATTAGCTTCATTTGCCATACTATATGCAACTCTAGCATCTTCAAAAGATATATCATCTTGTGCTAAATATTGAAGAATAAAAAAATCTTTTGCATATGATTTTGGTTTTTGTTCTAACCACTCTAAAGTTACTTTAAAATCTTTTTGTAATATCTCTTCACTTGCAAAAGTTACAGAGATATTAAGTAAAAATGCGGCACTAATTGATAATAAGATTTTTTTCATATATTAGAAAAGTATACTTTTTAAAAAAGTTTCAAGAAAAATCAATGCAAAAATTAAAATTATTGGAGCTAAATCCATTCCACCAACAACTGTAGGAATATATCTTCTAATAAATGCATAAGCAGGTTCAGTTAACCTATAAAGCATTTGTACTATTGGATTATAAGGATCTGGTCTTACCCAAGATAAAATAGCAGAAATAATAATAACCCATTTATATAAAAATATAATACTTAATACAACTGTGAATATAGAATTTAATAATGCATCTATCATTTTATAACTTCTCCTAAATAATTTTTAATTAAGGGATAAATATCTGAGATATTTGGTCCAGTATCTGTACCTGTTAAAAGGTATCTTAATGGAGTAAATAATTTTTCATCTTTTAAATTTGATTGTTCAATTAAATATTTTTTTAAATCTTCAAAATTATTAAAAAAAGGTGCTTTTAATAAACAATCTTTTAATTGATTAAACTCTTTCTCAAAATCTTTACAAGATGTTTTGGGAGCAAAAATTAAATCTATTTTTTCTTTTATCTCTTTTATTGTGCTTGTTTCTTCTAATAAAAGTTTTCCAAGTTTCCCAATGTCTGTATCAGCAAATCCTAAAATCTTAGAAAGTCTCATATCATCAATTGTTTCAAGATGTTTTCTATTAATAAATCTTAATTCATCAATATGAAATTTTGCAGGATTTTTTGAAATATTTTCAATCTTGAACCAAGATATTGCCTCTTCAAGTGTAAATACTTCTTGTGGAGTTTCATTTCCAATTAAAACTAAATAATTAGCAATAGCACTTGGTAAAAAACCTTCTTCTATTAGCCATTTTACAGAATTCATATTATCTTTTTCACTCAACTTTTCACCAGTAATTGCATTTTCAATAACTGGTAAATGAAGATATTTTATCTCTTTTGTATAACCTAAAGAATTTCTAATATGAATTTGTTTTGGAGTATCAAAAAGATATTTTTCATCTCTTATTATCATAGAAATATCCATAATCATATCATCAACTGCACAAGCATAATTATAAGTTGGCGTTTTATCTTGTTTTAAAATAATAAACGAATCTACATCAATAGGCGTACAATCAAAATCACCTTTTAATAAATCTGTAAATTTAATATTTTCTTCTGGCTTTTTAATTCTAACCGTAAAAGGTGCATTTGTATTTAAAACTGTTTCATCAGATAAAGTTTCACAAAAACCATCATATACAAATGTTTTCCCATCTTTGATAGCTTGTTCTTTTAATTCATCTAATTTTGAATCTGAACAAAAACATGCATAAGCTTTTTTTTGTGTCATTAATTGTAAGGCCATTTTTTGATGATATTTTAAAGAATCACTTTGATGAAAAATACTTTTGTATTCAATAGAAAATAGATTTAAAATCTCTAAAATTTCTTTATCTTTTCCTTCAATATTTCGTTCAACATCTATATCTTCAATTCTTATTATTAAATCTTCATTTAATTGTTTTGATACGATATAGTTAAATATAGCAACTCTTAAGCTGCTAATATTCATATCTTCTGTTGGACTTGGGGCAAATCTTAACAAAATTATTTCCTTACTATTGAGAATGTTAAATTATTTATTTCATCATGAGATTTAATATAACTATTTAAATCTTCAAGTTTTAAATTTTGAATTTTTTCTAACTCTTTTTTTGAATAATCAGGCTCTAAACCTCTATAATATAGGGTAAAAGCTCTATTTAATCGTTGAGATAAAGTTTCACTTCTTAAAGGTTCACTTCCTGTTAAAAAGTTTTTTGCTGCAGTTAATTCATCTAAAGTAACACCATTTTTAACAAATTCAGCAGTAATTTCACTAACTAATTTTTGAGCTTCAGCAGCACTCTCATTTTTTGTTTGTAAATAACCATTAAAATATGAATGGGATTTATTTATAGCAATTGAACCATAAGCACTATACGCAAGTCCTCTTTTAACTCTTATCTCTTCCATAAGTCTAGAACCAAAACCTGAACCACCTAAAATAAATGAGGCAACTTTTGCTTTATAATTCTCTTCATCTTTAGAATCAATATTAAAAGAACTACCAAAATATATATATGCTTGTTGAGTATCTTTTATTAATGTTTTTTCCTCTTTTTTAGAAACTAATTCAATTTTTTCTAATCCAAGTTTTTTACCAATATTTAATGTCTCTAAAAATGGAGTTATTAATTTTTCAAACTCTTTTAAATCAAAATCCCCACCAGCAACTATAATAAGATTTTCTAAACATACTGTTTGATTTATGAAACTTTCTATATCTTTTAATTCTATTTTAGAAATAGATTCAATTGTACCAGAAGCTGGATTTTCAAGAGCAGTTCCTTTAAAAAGCATTGATTTTAACTGTTTTTCTGAAATATAATCAAAATCATTCTCTTTTCTTTTCAAAGAACCTGTTTGTATAGTTTTTAATTTATTTAAAGTGTCTTGAGTAAAATTTGGTGATTTTACTAATGAAGTTAAAAGTTCAATACCTTTTTTTGACTCTTCTTTTAAATTTGACAACTCAATAACAAATGTTTCAAAACCATTTGAAGTTGTTAATGAAATAGCATTTTTTTCTAATTCTTCAGCAAACTTTGTAGCACCTAACTCTTTAGTTCCTTCATTTAAAAGTTTTGAAGATAAAGATGCTAAACCACTTTTATCTTTATCTTGAATATATCCTGAGTTTTGAAAAACTAATTGCAGATTTAATATTGGTAAAGCTTTTTGTTCTTCAAAAATAACAGGTATTTGTACACCTTTTATATCAATATGCTTTATTGTAGCACCCATTAAACTTCCTTGTAATATTGCTATTATGAATAAAAAATAAAATCCTATTTTTTTCAAAATTAGAACCTTTCTAAAATCTCATAAGCTGTATTTCTTTTTGCTGGATTTTCACCTATATCTTTAATAAGTCTAATCATCTCTTCTTGATTCATTCTATTTGCTGCACCTGCTGCTTTTACAACATTTTCTTCCATCATAGTACTACCAAGGTCATTTGCTCCAAATTTTAAAGCTAATTGACCTACATATGAACCTTGTGTTACCCAAGAGCTTTGCATATTTTTAAAATTATCTAAATAAAGTCTTGCAACTGCTAATAATCTTAAATATCTATTAGAAGATTGAGGTTTAATATCTGGAATTTCAGCTTTTAGTTGAGTATTAGCCCCTTGAAAAGACCACATAATAAATGCTCTAAATCCACCTGTTTTATCTTGTAGATTTCTTAGTAATTCCCAATGTTCAATAATCTCTTCATCTGTTTCAACTGTTCCAAACATCATAGTAGCTGTTGTTTTCATACCAATAGAATGAGCTAATTCATGAACTTCAATCCATTCAAGACTATCCATTTTATTTGGAGCGATTATATCTCTTACTCTATCACTTAAAATTTCAGCTCCAGCTCCTGGAATTGAACTTAAACCTTTTGCTTGAAGTCTTTTTAAAACTTCTAAAATAGAGATTTTTGAAACTTTTGCTATATATTTTATTTCAATTGCAGAAAAACCATGAATAGTAATTTGAGGATATTTTGTATGAATATGATCAACTAACTCTTCATAATAGTCAATTTTTAATTTTGGATGAACTCCACCTTGAAAAAGGATTTGAGTTCCACCAATTTCTAATAATTCATCAATCTTTTGATCAATTTCGTCAAATTTTAAAACATATGAATCTTCATCTCGTCCATGTCTATAAAAAGCACAAAATTTACAATCAACCCAGCAAACATTTGTATAATTAATATTTCTATCAACTATAAATGATGTTGTTTTACTAGGATGTAATTCATCTTTTCTTCTTGTTGCTAATTGTCCTAATTCTAATAAAGATGCATTTTTTATTAACTCAAGAGCATCTTTATTTGTTAATCTTTTACTTATATCTATGTTCATTTTTTAACCATTAAAAACTTGAACCTAAAGAGAACTCAAATGATGAAGTATCATCACCTGGTTCTGCATCAAGTGCATGAGCAAATATTAACTGTAATGGTCCCATTGGAGAAATCCATTCAAGTAATGCTCCTGTTCCTGATCTTTTAACATCACTAAATGTATCTTGACCAATCATCCCATAATCATAGAATAATCCCCATCTCATTTTAGCACTAGGAACTAGAGGGAAACTCATTTCTACAGAGTTTGCCCAAAGATTTTTATAAGGGTCTGTTTTATATCCTGATTGATTTGAAGGGAATGCATAAGATTTATATCCTCTTAATGTTTTTGCTCCACCAAGATATAAAGAATCACCTTGATTTATTTGACCATTATCAACTAAAATTTTCATTTGAGTTTTTAATCTTAAAACCCAATCTAGTTCAGCTAAATCCTCAAGTGAATAGAAATATTTACCATAAGTTGTTGATTTTAAATATTTTGAATCTCCACCAACCCCTGCATATTCAAGAGATGTTCCAGCTTTTATACCTTCTCTTGGAAAATAAAAGTCATCAGTATTATCAAAATTTAAATAAGGAGTTATAGAGCTTGAAATATAATCTTGTGATTCATAAATTTCTTTAGACGTATCTCTTGTTGCTAAAAAAGCTGAAGAATAATCATAATTTTCACTTACAAAATCTAATTTATATCTAGCACCAGCATATAAGTCTCTAACAATTTGTTTTCCAGCTGCAACTGAGAAACCTTTCGTATCTATAGTTGAATCATATTTATCTCTATTAATTTCTGCTTTACTATTGTGAGCTTCAACTTCACCATTGTAATCACTATCATTAATTGCTGGATTTTTTAAACTTACTTCAAATCTACTACTTCTTGCAGATAAATCAGCACTAAGTCCTAATGCTAACCCTGAACCAAACATATTAACTTCACTAATAGATCCATTAACCATCATTTTATCATAAGAACCATATCCTCCACCTAGCATTAATGAACCAGTTGGAGCTTCTGTTACTTTTACAATAATGTCAAGTTTTTCATCGCTAACTCTTTTTTCTTCAATTTTTACATCTTCAAAGAATCTTGATCTTTTTAATTTATTTGTCGAACTTTTGAAGTCAGTTAAGTTATATAAATCACCTGGAGCTAAATAAACATCTCTTCTTATAACTCTATCTAATGTTTTTGCATTTCCAGATATTTTTACATCATTGATATAAACTTTTTTACCTGGAACTACATTATAAACAACATCAACTTTTTGATTTTTTTCATCTTTTACTAAATCAAATTTAACATCAACAAAAGCGTAACCTTTATCAGCAACTTTTGTTCTAATATACTCTTGGTCAGCTCTTAATTTTTTAATATTAAATGTATTACCAATAATTAATTTTAGTTCAGGATAAATTGTTTCTGGATCAACTATAGAAGAATCTAAATAAATTTTTATACTATTAGTTGTATATTTTTCACCTTCAGTTATAAAAAAGTCTAATTTAGCTTGACTTGAAGCAAAGTCAATATCTAAAAATGGTTCTTTAACTTGTGCATCTAAATAACCTTTTTCAAAATATAATTCATTAATTCTTCTTGCATCATATTTTAATTGGTCAATTTTTACTTCACCATCATTTTGTCCAAACCACCAAGAAGCAAATTCAACCTCTTTATTAGCAGTAACTGTATCAAAATCATCTTGCTCTAATTTATTTGAACCATGATAATTTGCTTTTCTAATGATGATTTCATCCCCTTTATTTACATTAAATGTAACTTTTAAAGATTGATCATTAATTTTTTCTATTTCTGTTTCAACAACAGAATTTATAAAACCTTCACTTTGTAACATATTTAAAAGTTTTTCTTTTGCTTCTTTAACTCTTTTCTCTGTATACATTGCACCTTTTTTCAGGTTTATTGCAGTTCTTACTGTATCAAGATCTTCTGCTCTTGATTTGTAACCTTTTATATCAACACTTGATATTGAAGGTTTTTCTTTAAAAATAAATTTTAAAATTCCATTATTGTTTTCTATTTTAATATCATCAAAATAACCAAATTTATAATACTTAAGTAATGCTGCATTTAGCTTATCTTTATTAAGTTCATCACCAACTTTCATTGCTAATGTTTCATTTAAAATTTCTGGAGATAACTTATTAACATCTTTGTATTCTATAGATTTTATTGTATCTGCGCTTAGTGCCGCTGCACAAGCTAAAGAAAATAGTACGACTTTATTTTTCACAACTATCCTTAATTTCATTATAGGTCAATAATATAGCTAAATATTCTTTATATAATTATTAAGATATAATCCCAATTCAAATTATTAGAAGGGTTATATTTTGAATATAGGAATTATTGGTTTAGGACTAATGGGTGGTTCTTTGGCAAAAGCTGTAAAAAGATATGGTATTGCGAAAAAAGTCTATGGTTTTACAAACAGTGAAAAAAATAAAAAAGATATTTTAGATTTAAATTTAGTTGATGAATTAGTTGATTTAGAAACATTAAAAAAAGTTTCAGATGTTATAATTTTAGCAATTCCAGTTGATGCAATAATTGGAATGTTTCCAGATTTTTTAGATATAGATGAAAATACAACTATTATTGATATGGGTTCTACAAAAGAGTATATTGTAAAAAATATTCCATCAAAAATTAGAAAAAATTTTATTGCAGCTCATCCAATGACAGGAACTGAGAAATCAGGTCCAAAAGCTGCGATTGATGATTTATATGAAGGTAAGACGGTTGTTTTTTGTGATTTAGAAGATAATGGTAATTTACATGTAAATAAGGCTTTTAAAATCTTTCAAGCAATAGGAATGAGAATAGTTGTAATGGATAGTAATCAACATGACGTTCATGCTTGTTATATGTCCCATTTACCGCATATTTTGTCTTTTTCTTTAGCAAATACAGTTATGAGTCATGAAGATCCAAAATCAATTATTGCACTTGCAGCGGGTGGATTTAAAGATATGAGTAGAATTGCAAAATCAAGTCCTAGAATGTGGGGAGATATTTTTAAACAAAATAGAAAAAATCTTTTAGCTTCAATTGATTTATTTGAAAGCCAACTACAAAATGCTAGAAAAATGGTTGAAGAAGAAAATTATGAAGATTTAGAAAAATGGATGAAAAAAGCCAATACTCTACATGAGATACTATAAATATAGTATCTCTTTTTAATTTATATTATTTATTGCTTCGTATACCTTAATAGCTTGAAAATGCTCTTTTACATCATGGCATCTAATAATTGAAGCTCCATTTTTAATTGATTCTAAATGAATAGCTAAAGTTCCTGCAAGTCTATCTTCAATAGAAGCTGGAGTTATCATATTTATCATAGATTTCCTACTTGCACCAATTAAAAGTTCATATCCAAAATGAGAAAAATGTTCTAAATTTTTTAGTAATAATAAATTATGTTCTAATGTTTTTCCAAATCCAATTCCCACATCTAAAACAATATCTTTTATTCCAAAACTTTGGGCTTTTTCTATTTGATTTTTTAAATAAGAATCTATTTCTAAAATCACATTTTCATAAAAAGGTTCTTTTTGCATTGAAGTAGGGTCATTTTGCATGTGCATAATAACAACTTGAGCATCATATTTTGAAGCAATCTTACAAACTTCATCATTTTCTAATCCTGTAATATCATTTACTATTTTAAATCCATGATTTAGAACATAATCTATTACTTTTGGAGCATAAGAATCAATTGAAAAATCAACTTTTTCATAATATTTATTTTTATAAATCGTATCAACTATATCTTTAATTCTCATCAATTCAACATTTTCTTCAACTGTAATACTTCCAGGTCTACTTGAAACTGCGCCAATATCAATAATATTAGCACCATCTTCAATCATTTTTTCAATTCTTAAACTTGCTTGAGAATTATCAAATCTACTATTTTTAAAAAATGAATCTTCATTTGCATTTAAAACACCCATTATTTTAGTTTTAAAATCATTTTCTCTAACATAATCTTTTAAAGATTTTGCTAACTCTTTTAAACCAAAAGGTTGAGCTAACTCTTTTCTTGATAGCGTTTCAAAATGTTTTGTAGTTCCTATTAAAACAGCATCAACATATTTATCTTTTGCAATTATCACACCACTTGGAACTGCTAAATCAGCTCCAATTGATAAAGCATCTTGTTTTAAAATATTTGCAGCACCTACATGTAAATCTTTTATATATAAAGTATGAAGTTTTGATTTTTTTGAAAGAATTGAAATTCCACCGCTGTCACAACCCAAATTTTTATAAAAATTTTTAGTGTCACTGATTGATATTTTATATGTTTGCATATAAAACCTTCTTAATGTTTATTTTTTTGATTAGCCAAAGATAAAAGTAGGGTAGTTAACACATTTATTGGTCGAGAATTTAATTCTAATAATTTTATAGCTTTGGAAAAAAACTCCAGTTGATTTCTTGAAAGCTTAATTTTTTGGTTATTAACTTTTATTAAAATTGTCTCAACAATATCTTTTGCTTCGTTTTTTGAAATCTTTTGATTATCTTTTAAAAAATTATAAATATCTTTTAAATCTAATTTATTTATATCCAATAAAGATTCAGATTTTAAAATAGATTTTTTTAAATACTTATAAGGTAATCTTGAATAAATAGTTGGTAATAATGATGATTTTGAATTTGTAATGATTATAAAAACAACATTTTTAGGTGGTTCTTCTAAAATCTTTAATAAAGAGTTTTGAGCCTCTTTTCTAAATGTACTTCCACATAAAAAAATATATTTTTTTTCACTTGTTGCAATATAAGCCTCTTTTATTGCTAAAGTTGCTTGAATTAATAAAAACTCTTCTTTCTCTTCATTTTTAATAACTCTTGTTGAATGAATAGGATAGTTTGGTAATAACTCACTTAAAGTTGCATCTATATCATTAACTATCAAAATAGATGAATAATCTATAAAATTCATCTATTAATTTTCTACATTTATTTCAGCAAATAAAGAAGCACTTACTGATTTATTATACAATCTAAACATCTGTAAAAGTTTCATATCTAAAGCTTCATCATTTGATTTTAAATTAAAAGCATCTTGTTTTTCTTCGTCAAAAATCCATAAGAAAGAGTGCTTTAAAACTTTTGGAATAGTTGCTCTTACATCTTGACTTCTTCCTATGTACCAAAAACAGTACCCATTAGGAAAAGAGATGCTTAACATATCTTTTATATATGAAATATCTTCATCTGATTTTACATTATCCATATATCTATAGAATGATTTAAAATCATAATATGGTAAAAAAGGTCTATTAAGTTTTGGAGAATTAATATTTGCTAAAATATACTCTAAAAACCACTCTCTCTCTTTATCCGTAATTACAATTATAGAAAAACCTCTTTCTAATAGATTGAAAATATTTTTAGATACTAATGGCGTCCATTCATATTTTTTTTCTTCTAACCAAGGAGATATTAATCTATCTTCCCTGATTGTATCAACTGTCCAATTTAAAAATTCTTGCACTACTATTTATCCAAGTTATAAACGTCGTGTAAAGCTCTAACTGCTAATTCTGCGTATTTTAAATCAACAATCATTGAAATTTTAATTTCACTTGTTGAAATAATTCTAATATTAATATTTTCATTTGCTAATGCTGAGAATGCTTTTGAAGCAACTCCTGTATGAGATTTCATACCAACACCAACAACTGAAACTTTACAAATTTCTTCATTATAATCTATATCTTTAGCTTGTTCTTTAAATTTTGACATTACTTCTTTACAAATTATTAAATCTGTTGTTGGAATTGTAAAATCTAAATCAGTTGTTCCATCTAATCCTCTTGTTTGAACAATCATATCAACATTTATGTTTGCATCTGCAAGTGAAGTAAAGATTGCTGCTGCAATTCCTGGTCTATCAGTAACTCCATACATTCCAACTCTAATTTGATTTTTATCTAAAGCAATTCCACTTACAATTGGTTTTTCCATAATATTTTCTTCCTTTGTTATTAACGTACCTTCAACTTCTGGCGTAAAGCTGCTTCTTGATACTAAATTTACATTTAATTTTTTTGCCATTTCAACAGATCTATTTTGTAAAACTTTTGCACCTAAAGATGCTAACTCTAACATTTCATCATAAGATATTTTTTCTAATTTTTTAGCTTTACTTACAATTCTAGGATCTGTTGTATAAATACCATCAACATCTGTATAAATTTCACAAACATCTGCTTCAATAGCTCCTGCAATTGCCACAGCAGTTAAATCTGAACCACCTCGACCAAGAGTTGAAACTCTTAATGTATCTTGTGCAACACCTTGAAAACCAGCAACTATAATTATATTTCCATCTTTAATTGCATTTTTCATTTCTGTTGTATCAATATGTTCAATTCTAGCTTTTGTATGAGCATTGTCGGTCATAATTCCAGCTTGTCTACCACTCATAGACATAGCTTTGTATCCCATTTCATTCAAAGCAATTGATAAAAGTGCAGAAGTAACTCTTTCACCTGAACTTAAAAGCATATCAATTTCATCTGCTTTTGGAGTTTGTGAGTAATATTCAGCATATTCAATTAATTTATTTGTCTCACCACTCATCGCAGAAACTACAGCAATAACATCATGACCTTCGTCTTTTATTTTTTTAATGATATTTGCAACATTTTGTATTCTATCAAGTGTACCAACACTTGTTCCACCAAACTTAAGTACTTTTAACATCTAATTTTTTATCCTTTTTAAATATAACCCTCAGTTTTAAAATATTTTAGAACTTGTTTATAAACAGTTCTTTTAAAAAAAGTTATATAATCATAAATATTTTTAGTAGGCACAAATTTATATTCGCTAAATTCAGGAATCTCTGTGTTTATATTTATTTTAGCGCCTTTTTTGAGTTTAACTAAATAATATTTTTGTCTTTGACCATCGTAAGGATACATCCTTTTTGCAATGGCCGCAGGAAATTCATAAGAAACCCAAGTTGGATACTCAGCTATGATTTCAACATCTCTAGTTCCAATCTCTTCTTCTAATTCCCTAAATAGTGCCTCTTTTGATGTTTCACCATCGTCAATACCACCTTGAGGAAATTGCCAAGCATTCTCCACGTCAGTTCTTGAGGCTATAAATATTTCACATTTATGAGGATATTTTGCTGATAGTACAATTGCTGCTACATTAGGTCTGAATTTTTTTGTCTCGTTGTTAATTGTGTTTTCATTTTTATCAGTCATAAATATATTTTCCCTTATAATTAGCCAGATATTTTACAAAAACTAGGATTAAAAATTGCTTTTATATATACATATTCCCTTTTGCGACAGTAAATGTTTTTACTGCGCTTTTAATTCATACACAGATAGATTTCACTTAAAACATGAATATATGAATGCATTAAAAAAACAACTAAGAAATAATCTTGATAATTATGTTATTAAAGATAACAAAAAGATAGAAACAGTGTTCATAGGTGGTGGAACTCCATCAACAATTAAAGCTTTTGAATATGAAGAAATTTTTGAAATGATTAAGCCTCATTTAGAAGAATTTGCAGAAATTACCACTGAAGCAAATCCTAATTCTGCCTCTTATGAATGGCTTGAAAGTATGAAAAATTTGGGTGTAAATCGTGTTAGTTTTGGAGTACAAAGTTTTGACAATGATAAACTAAAATTCTTAGGTCGAGCTCATAATAGTAATAGTGCTATAAAAGCTATACAAAATGCCAAAGAAATAGGATTTAAAGGGATTAATTGCGATATTATTTATGGTGTTCAAAATGATACAATGGAAAGTTTAAAAAAGGATTTTGACACTGCTTTTTCTTTACCAATTACACATTTAAGTGCTTATTCTTTAACAATAGAAGAAGGAACAAAATTCTTTGATAGAAGCAGTGTAAAAATTGATGATGAAGAGTTATCTTATGAAATTTTTGATTACATAAATAAAAATGGTTTTCATCAATATGAGATTTCAAATTTTGCAAAAAATAAAGAATCTGAATCAAAACACAACTATGGATATTGGCAACATAAAGAGTATTTAGGAGTAGGAGCAGGAGCTGTTGGATATATAAATCAAGAGAGACATTATCCTTCTAAAAGTATAGAAGAATATATTCAAAATCCATTAGATTATGAGATAGAAAAAATTGATTTAGATGATGTAAAAACAGAAAAAATCTTACTTGGTTTCAGGTCTTTAAATGGAGTCGAAATTTCGCTTTTTAATGAAAAAGAAATGAAAAAAATTGATGATTTAATTACTTATGACAAAGTTTATATTGAACAAAATAGAGTTTTTAATAAAAATTTTTTACTTTCAGATGAATTAGCCTTATATATTTTGGATTAATCTATTAATCAAACTTATATTATAATCCAAACTTTTAAAAGGCAAAAATTAAATGACAATAAAAGACACAATAAGAAAATATACAAATGAACTAAAACTTGTAACTCATATTCCAGCAAAAGAAGTTGAGATATTGATGTTACATCTTTTAGAGAAAAATACTATCTGGCTACATTTAAACTACAATATTGAGTTTGAAAAAGAGAAAGAATTAGCTCTTTTAGTAAAAAAAAGAGCTACAAACTATCCTTTGGAATACATTATAAATAAAGCTTCATTTTACGGAGAAATGTTTATTGTAAAAGAGGGTGTTTTAATTCCTCGACCAGAAACAGAGATTTTAGTTGAAAATGCTGTTGAGATTCTAAAAAATAAAAAAGAGACTGTAAAAGTTTTAGAAATAGGAACTGGCAGTGGAATAATATCTGTAATGCTTGCGATGTTGATTGAAAATATAAAAATTATTGCTGTAGATATAAATGAAAAAGCTTTGGAATTGGCAAAACAAAATGCTATAAAACATGGTGTTGAAGATAAAATAGAGTTTAGATTGAGTAATTTATATGAAAATATAAATGAAAATGATATTTTTATGACCATTTCAAACCCTCCATATATTGCAAATAATTATAAACTTCCAACTAATGTAAAATATGAACCATCAAATGCTTTGTTTGGTGGAGATATTGGAGATGAACTTTTAAAAGATATTATAAAACAAACTAGTGAAAGAAAAATGCCATATTTACTTTGTGAAATGGGATTTGACCAAAAAGCTCCTTTGGAAAACTATTTCAAAGAGTTTAATGTGGACACATTTAGTTTTTATAAAGATTATGAAAGTTTTGATAGAGGATTTACTCTTAAATTTAAAATATAAAAAGAAGGAAATAAAATGTTTAAAGAATTTAATTTAGAAAATTTAGAGAACTCAAAAGAGTTATTAGAAAATTTATTAGACGAAAATAGAAAAAAAATTGATGATTTATTAAAATTGGAAAATAAAACTTACAAAAATTTCGTTTTACCATTTCAAGAAATAGGGGAGAGTATTAATGATTTTTTAACTCCAATCTTTCATATTGATTCAGTTAAAAATTCTGAAATTACGACAAAAGTTTATGAAGAGTGTATTCCAGTAATCTCAAAGTACGAAACTGAGATTTCTCAAAATGAAAATATTTATAACTCTTTAATAAATATACAGTCTAAAGAAAAAAGTACTTTAAATAATATACAAAATAAAGTTTTAGAAAATGAAATTAGAGATTTTAAATTATCAGGTTGTCATCTTGAAAATGATAAAAAGAAAAGATTAGAAGAGATAAGTTTAAGACTTAGTGAGCTATCTCATAAGTTTTCACAAAATCTTTTAAATGCAACAAATAGTTTTGAAATGATTATTGATAATTTTGAAGATGTAAAAGAAGTTCCAAGTTCAGATTTAGAATTAGCAAAATTTGAAGAAGAGGGTGTTACAAAATATAAATTTACACTTCAAATGCCATCATATTTAGCATATATTACATATGGTACAAATAGAGAAAAAAGAGAAGAGTTATACAAAGGTTATTGCACAAGAGCTCCTGAAAATGGAAAAATTATTGAGGAAATTTTGGCTTTAAAAAATGAAAAAGTTAAAATTCTTGGATTTAACTCTTATGCACAGTATTCACTTGCAACAAAAATGGCTTCAAAAGAAGAAGAAGTTATCTCATTTTTAGAAGAGTTAGGTCATAAAGCTAAAAAAAGAGCGAAAGAAGAGTTAGAAGAGATAAAAGCAATAGCTTTAAAAGATGGAATTGCTGATTTTAGATCAAGTGATATGTCATATTATTCTGAAAAACTAAAAAAAGCTCAATATGATTTGGATGAAGAGTATTATAGACCTTACTTTGAACAACAATCTGTTTTAAATGGTTTTTTTGATTTCTTATATCAAATGTTTAATGTTAAATTCACAAAAGCAAATACTCCTGCTTGGGATGAAAAAGTAAAAGTTTATGATTTAAGTGAAGATGGAAAAATTATTGCTAGAATTTATATAGATTTAGAATCAAGAAAAGATAAACGTGGTGGCGCATGGATGAATAATTGGCACTCATATTATAGAAATTCAGAAGGTGAAATAAAACTTCCAACTGCATATATTGTAGGAAACTTTCCTCAATCTACAAGTGAAACCCCATCATTGTTAAGACACTCTGATGTTGTAACTTTATTTCATGAAATGGGTCATGCATTACATCATTTATTAAGTAAAATTGAAGAACCATTTGTTAGTGGAATTTCAGGTGTTGCTTGGGATACTGTTGAATTTCCATCTCAATTTTTAGAATATTTTTCTTATGATAAAGATGTTTTAAAACTTTTTGCAAAACATTATAAAACGCAAGAAGTGTTAGATGATGAGGCTATTGATAAAATTATAAAAGCTAAAAATTTCCAATCATCACTTGCCACTATTAGACAAGTTGAATTTGCTTTGTTTGATTTTAAAGTATATCAAAAGCTATACAAAACTGAAGATGAAATACAAGATTTACTAGATACAATAAGAGATGAATTTGCAGCAATGATTCCTCCAAGATACAATAAATTCCAAAATGGTTTTTCTCATATCTTCTCAGGTGGATATGCAGCAGGATATTACTCATATAAATGGGCTGAAGTATTAAGTGCAGATGCATTTTATATGTTTATAGATTCTGGAAATATATTTAATAAAGAACTTGGAATAAAATACAGAGATACGATTTTAAGCCAAGGTGGTTCATATGATATGGATAAATTGTTTTTCAATTTTACGCAAAGAGAACCAAGTGTAGATTCTTTATTAAAAATTGATGGAATTATTAGCTAAATTTTGCAATAATAACAAACTTAATAACTATACCAACAAGGATTTAATAACCATGACTAATGCAGAAACAATTTTAAAACTAAATGAAGCTTTAAGCACTTTAATTAAAGCATATGAAGAACTTCAAGAAGAAAATACTGGTTTAAAAGCTAGAATCAATGAATTAGAAGATGAAGTGCTTGAACTAGAGTCAGCAAAAGAAGATTTAGAGAAAAATGTTGATGAATTTAAAGATCATACAGAAAAAGACAAATCAAATATTAGTACAATGTTAGGTAAAATTGAAAGTATTTTAAATAGAAAATCTTCAACTTCTACACCAAGTGCAAATACTGTATCATCAAATACAACTGCAACTACAACTCCTGAAGCTTCTAAAGAAAAGACCGAAGATAAAAAAGATGACATTTTTAGTGCAAGCGTAAATCCAACAACTACAAATAGTTTGTATGATAATAAAAAAGAAGAACCAAAAGAAGAGAGTAACAGCAACAAAATCGACTTAAATAGAATGGCTTCTTTATTAAATGGATTTAACCACTAAAAATAGTAATTAATTATGATTACTCAAATAAATAAAGACTCCTTATATCATATGTTTGGAGTCAAAGACTTTAATCACTTAGGAAGTGCCTTAGATAATATGGCACCTTCTTTAGTTGAATATTATCTATCAAGTTTTGCAGATAGTGATGATTCATACTTTAACAAGAGAGATATTGAAGAGACTATATCAATTGGTGATTATAGTTTATATATGGATTATAGTGAAAACATATATTTAGAATTAAATAGTTCTATTGAGGAAAGTACTCAATCATTTTGGTAATTGAGTACTTTATAAGTTAGAAATTATCATATTCTCAATACCAGTGCATTTCCCAATATGAGGTAGAATAACAAACTCTATTTGAGGATATTGTTTTTTGAATTTTTTGATTTCACAAGGAATATCTTCTAAAACATGTTTTCCTGCTGCTAGAAAATAAGGGAATATTTTTATTACTTTACAATTTTCTGCAATTGCTTTATTTATTGCCATAAAAATAGATGGTTCTGAAAGTTCTAAGAAAGCATGGAAAACTAATATATTTTCATTAACATTGTTTTTTATTTTTGAAACAATATCTATAATCTCATCATTCGAACTCTTAACTTTACTTCCATGAGCTACAACTATTAAAGCTTCCACTTTTTATATCCTTTTATTTTTTAATTATATTTGACACTTAATTTCAATATATTATACAATTAAAACTGATATTTAAATAATTATAAAAGGAAATGCTTTGTTTTTTAAATTAAAAAATTTTTTTTGTAGTTATCTATGATTTTTCCAATAAATATTTTAGGAATAGGAAAAGCGAAACCCAAAAAAGAGCTTTTATCTTCTACTATTGATAAGTTACAAAACTTAAAGAATGGAACAACTCAAAAAATAACTGGTTTAGAAAAAAGATATTTTTTAAGTGAAAACCAAAGTGCTAGTGAACTTTTAAATGAAGCTATAATTGAAGCTTTAAATCATGCAAAATTAAATATTGATGATATTGATTGTATCATAAATGCAAGTGCTACAAATCAACAAGCAATTCCTTTTAATGCAGCTTCGACTCACAAACTTTTAAATCCTAAAAAACCAATTCCTTCATTTGATATTAATATGACTTGTTTGAGTGTTTTAAGAGCTTTTGATATAGCTTCAAAACTTTTTGATAGTTATGAAAAGATACTGATTGTATCTTGTGATATTGCATCTATTGGACTTGATTGGTCAAATATAAGAACTGCTGGAATATTTGGTGATGGTGCAAGTGCTATGATTGTAAGTTCTAGTTTAAGTGGAGGAATAATTTTATCAAACTTTGAAACTCATTCAAGTGGTTATGAATATTGTATGATAAGAGGTGGTGGATATAAAATAAATCCAAATAACTATGATGGCGATTATAAAAACATGAGTTATTTTGAAATGAATGGGAAAAAACTTTATAAGCTAAGTTCTTTCATTCTACCACCTTTTATAAAAAATAGTTTAGCTTCAAAAAATCTTACCTTAGATGATATGGATTGGATAGTGCCGCATCAAGCAAGTCAATCTTCACTTGATCATATAATAAAAATTTTGAATATAGATAAATCAAAATTAATAAATATTTTCAAAACTCATGGAAATCAAGTAGCTTCGTCAATTCCTTCAGCTTTACATACACTTTTACATACAAAAGATATAAAAAGTGGACAAAAGGTAATGTTAGTGGGAACAAGTGCTGGAGTTGGTTTAGGGTTAGTTGTTTGGCAGGTTCCATAATGAAAGCAATTATAACAGGAGCAACGGGAGGTTTAGGAAGAAATCTTTTGGAGTTTTTAGTTTCTCAGAATTGGGAAGTTATAGCTTTTGGAAGAGATAAAAAAATAGGAAAAAGTTTAGGAGTTGAATTTTATGCTTTTGATTTAAGTGATTTTGAACAAACTAAAAAATATTTCCAAAAAGCTGATGTTGTTTTTCATTGTGCTGCATTATCATCTCCTTGGGGAAAATATGAAAAGTTTTATAAAGCAAATATACTTGCAACAAAAAATGTTTTAAAAGCTATGGAGCTTTTTGATATAAAAAAAATAATTCATGTTTCAACTCCAAGTATCTATTTTAATTTTCAAGACCAATTTGAAATAAAAGAGGAGTTTATTCCTCAAAAGTTTGTAAATAATTATGCTAAAACAAAATATGAAGCTGAACAGTTGGTATTGAATAGTTCGGTTTTTTCAGTGATTATTCGTCCTAGAGCAATATTTGGAGAGTATGATAATGTTTTAGTTCCACGACTTGAAAAGGTTGCATTAAAAGGTTTTTTACCACTGATTAAAAATAAAAAAACTATTGTTGATGTAACTTATGTTGGAAATGTTGTAAATGCTTTGTATTTGGCTTCAATCAAAGATATTCCATCAAAATCTATTTTTAATATCACAAATGATGAAGCAATGAATATTAAAGATGTTTTTTCTTTAGTTATGGAAGCTATTAAGATAAAAACAAAATTCAAATATATTTCATATTTTGTTCTTTTCTCAATTGCGACTATTTTGGAGATAATTTCAAAATTGGGTTTTATAAAAGAGCCAATTTTAACAAAATATGGAGTTGGAGTTATCAGTAAAAGTCAAACTTTAGATATTTCAAAAGCAAAAGAGATTTTAGGATATAAACCAATATATACTATAAAAGAGGGATTACAAAGATATGCAAAATATAGAAATCTTTGAAGTTGGATATTGTGTTCATCCTGAATTTATGGTTTTAAAAGGTGGAAGTTTTAAAACTATAAAATTTCCAGCAATGGTTGCCTTAATAGAACATCAAAAAGGAAATCTACTTTTTGATACTGGATATTCACAACACTTTTTTGAAGCAACAAAAAAATTTCCTGAAAAACTATATGCTTTAACTACACCTGTTTATTTGGATAAACCTTTGATAAAAAGAATTTCTAAAAAAATAGATTATATATTTATTTCTCATTTTCATGCTGACCATATTGCAGGAATCAAAGACTTTCCACAAGCTTTGATATTTTGTTCAAAAGAGGCATATTTACTTGCAATGAATAAAAATCTTTCAAGATTTAAAAAAACGAAAAAAGGTGTTTTACCAGCTCTTTTAGGAAAAGATTTTGAAAAACGAGTTACTTTTATAGAGGATTTAAAAGAGGTAAATTTACCAGATATTTTAAAACCCTTTGAAAAGGGATATTTGCTTTTTGATGATATTTATATAATAAGACTTGAGGGTCATGCAAAAGGTCAATATGGTATGTTTTATGATAACTATTTTTTTATCTCTGATGCGGTTTGGGATATGAAAACAATCACTCAAAATAAAAGACCAAATATTTTGACTGCTTTTATTATGGAAGATTGGAAAGTTTATAATCAAACCATAGATAAACTTCAAGAGTTACATAAAGAATCTCCTTTTATAAAAATCATTCCAACCCATTGTTCTACTACTTTAAAACAATATATAAAAGATTAATATGTTTAAAAAACTAAAAATAATAAAACAGTATTTAAAAACTAAAAATTTTTATGATAAAAAAGAGTTGGAAAATCATCAAAAAAAAGCCCTTTTAAAACTATTTAAAAATCTAGATAGCAACTTTTATCCAAACTCTTTAGAGTTAAAAAATTATCCAATTATAAATAAAAAGACATTTATGGAAAACTTTAATAGTATAAATAGTTTACAAATAACTCAAGAAGAGGCTTTTGAAATAGCTTTGAATGCTGAAAAAAGTAGAGATTTTTCTTCAAAACTAAAAAATATTACAGTTGGTTTATCTTCTGGAACAACTGGAAATAGGGGAATCTTTTTGGTTAGTGAAGATGAAAGTGCTTTGTGGGCTGGATATATTTTAAAAAGAATGCTTCCAAAACCACTTTTACAAAAACATAAAATTGCTTTTTTCTTAAGATCAAATAGCAACTTATATGAAAGTGTAAATAGCTCTTTAATCTCATTTTCTTTTTATGATTTGATAATTCCCCTTGAAAATCATATAAAAAAATTAAATGATACAAAACCAACTATTTTAATAGCTCCTGCACAAGTTCTAAAACTACTTGCTTTAAATAAAGATTTAAATATCAATCCTATTAAAATAATCTCAGTTGCAGAGGTTTTAGAAGAAGATGATAAACAAATAGTTGAAAAAAGATTTTCTTTAAAAGTTCATCAAGTTTATCAATGTACAGAAGGTTTTTTAGCTCACACTTGTAAAGAGGGGAATTTACACTTAAATGAAGATATTGTTTATATAGAAAAAGATTGGATAAATGAAAAAAGTGGAAGATTTTCACCCATAATTACAGATTTTAATAGAAAGTCTCAACCAATAATTAGATATAAACTTGATGATATTTTAATACTTGAAAAAGAGAGTTGTCCTTGTGGTTGCATTTTTACTAGAATCAAAAAAATAGAGGGTCGTTGTGATGATATACTAAAGATGCAAACAGTAGAAAATCAAGACTATTTATTGTTTCCTGATTTTGTAAGAAATGCCATAATTTCAGCAAATACATCTTTGGAAGAGTATTTAGTAATAAAAGAAAAAGATGAGTTAAATATATATATAAAACCAAAAGAAGCCAAAGATGAAATAGATAAAATACTTTTAAATCTATACAAAATACATAAGTTAAAACCTTTAAAACACAACTATTTTGAATACATAGCCCAAAAATTAGATAAAAAAAGAAGAAGAGTCCAAGAAATATGAAAATTTTAATAACATGCCCACGAGCTCCAATTAGTATAGAGTGGATAAAAATAGCAAAACAATCAGCTTGTGAAGTTATATTGGTGGATTCTTTAGATTATCCAATTAGTATATTTTATGATAGAAAAATTCCTTATGTAAAAGTTGCTTCTCCAAGACTTGATTTTGAATCTTACAAAAAAGAGATGGAAAAACTACTTTTAGAGGTTGATATTGTAATACCAAATTGTGAAGATATTTTCTTTTTATCAAAAATCAAAGATGAAACAAACTCAAAAGCTCTATTTTTTATGCCACCAAATGAACTACTTTTTGAGTTGCATAATAAATCTGTTTTTCACAAATATCTAAATTCTCATATAAAAATCCCAGAAACAAGAGTTGTTTCAAAAAGAGAAGAGATAAAAGAGGATTTAAACACTATATTAAAACCAGTTTTTTCAAGATTTGGAAGAAGTGTAATAAGAGGTGTTACAAAAGAAAAAATCAAAGATATTGATATAAGTGAAAATTATCCTTGGGTACAACAAGAGTATATAAATGGAACTGCATTGTGTAACTATGCAATTTGTCAAAATGGAGTTGTGATTTCCCATGTAATATACAAACCAAAATATCTTCTAAATCAAGCTGCATCTACTTATTTTGAATATTATGAAGATAAAAGATTGGATAATTTTATAAAAGAGTTTGCCAAAGATACAAACTATACAGGGCAGGTTGCTTTTGATTTTATAGATGATGGAAAAGATATTTATATTTTAGAGTGTAACCCAAGGGCAACAAGTGGTTTACATCTTATTTCAACGACTATTAAAATAGATAAAAATAGGGATTTTAAACAAGTTGCCAAAATACCAAAAATTTCATATAGAGTGGGTTATAGTCTATTTATTTTATTTGGGATTCAAGCTTTATTAAAAGGAGAGTTTAAAACACTTTTAAATGATCATAAAAAAGCAAGAGATGTTTTAGTTGGACTTCCTTTTTATGCTCAATTTATCTCTTTTTATGAGATGATAAAAAGAATTTTTATTCATAAAAAACCTCTAACAAATGCAAGTACTTTTGATATTGAGTATGATGGGGAAAATAAATAGTGCAAAATCTATCATCAAAACTATTTGAGATTTTTAGTAATGTAGATTCTTCAAAAAATTTAATCGCAAATCTTGATGCAAAAATTATAAAATACAAAGTAAATAATCAAGAAGTGTTTTCAACGATAGTAGATGAGATAAAACCAAACTGTTATGTTGTATCTGCAAATAGTATGTTAATAGAGTATTCAAAGGATGAATTAACAAAATTGGATTCTAAAATAGTAAGAACTATTTCATATATGTTAATAAAAATATTTGAAAATATTTTAAAAATTGCTCAGATAGATAAACTTCAAACTTTAAATAACTATATGTTATCTACAAACTTTTTTTCTTTAGATTTTGAAAATATAGATTTAAAAAAGTTAAGAGATATAGCCTTAAAGGATTATTCACAACACACTTTATTGATTAGAAGTGTAAACAAAACTCAAAATCCAAAACTTTTTGAAGAGCTGAAAAAAGATGGTTGGATAGCTTTGGTTTCAAGGCAAGTTTATATTTTTGATGATTTTAAAAGATGTGAGAAACATCAAAATTATAAATGGGATAAAAAACTTTTAAGTGATAAAAGATATGAATTTAGAGAGTTAGATTTAGATGATTTTTCACTTTTTGAAAAGGCTGAGCAATTATATAATAAACTCTATTTAGAAAAATACTCAAAACATAATGTACAATTCAAAGCTATTTATTTACAAGAGTTAGTAAAAAAAGGACTTTTACACCTAAGACTTTTACATGATAATCAAGAAAATAAATATGTAGCTGTTGTTGGAATAATTGGTGAAGATGCTCTAATAACTGCTCCAATTGTTGGCTATGATTTAAGTTATGATATAAAAGAGGCTTTGTACAGAAGAGTTATTGCGTATATTTTAGAGTATGCTAAAACAAATAATTATGGATTAAATTTGAGTTCAGGTGCTAGTTCTTTTAAACTAAATAGGGGAGCGAAAGCAAACTTGGAATATATGTTTGTATATAGTAAACATTTACCATTTTTTAGAAGATTTATTTGGAAAACACTTAGTTTTATATCAAACAATTTTTATGCTGTTTTACTTCAAAGGTTAAAGTTATGAATATAGAAAAATTAAAAAATGAGTGGTTTCCACTTCTTTTTGAAAAAGAGCTAAAAAATAGACCAATTTCAAAGATTTTGTTGGGTCAAAAATTAGTGATTTTTAGAGTTAAAAATGAAATTTTATGTTTTGAAGATAGATGCTCACATAGAAATGTTCCCTTATCAAATGGCGAAATTATAGATGAAAAAATCAGATGTAATTACCATGGTTGGTGTTTTACAAAAGATGGAAATTATAGTTGTAACAAAGAGATAAAAATAAAAAAATTTAATGTAAAAGTTGAAGAAAATCTAATTTGGATAAACCTAAATAGTAATAAAAAGCTAACAAACTATTTTAAAACAGATAAAAACTACTCAAATAAAATTCAGATAAAATCTTTAAAATCAGACTTTATTCATACAATAGAAAATTTTCTTGACCCACTTCATACACCTTATATTCACAAAGGATTATTAAGAAGCAGTAGTAAACAAAGAATGAATATAACTCAAGAATCAAATGAGTTTTCTTTTAAAACTATTTATGATTTAGTTGATAAACAAAATGGTTTAATAAACAAACTTTTTGATTCTGGAATAGATAAAAATATAGCAACTTTTATAAATCCAGGTTTTGCAAAAATAGAGTATTTCAAACAAAATAAACTTCTTTTTTGTGTATCTATCTTTTTTGTGCCAATAAAAAAAGGTGAAGTTCAAATGGTTGTAAATGTAAGTTTTTTAAAAACATTTATTCCCTCTTTTTTAAAGTTTTTTATTCTTAGACCATTTTTAGAACTTGCATTTTATCAAGATAAAAAAATATTAGAAATTCAATATAAAAATCAAAAAGAGCTAAATAATGAGTATGTTATAGATGAAAAAGACTTAGTAATAAATCATCTTTTATATCTTTTAGAAAATAAAGAAAAAGCTCAAAATAAAGAGCTTTTTTTAGAACTTTAGAAAATCTCCGTAGTTTTTTTGAGTCTTTCTTTATCAAAGTGAGTATAAATTCTACTTGTATTAATATCAGCATGTCCTAATGCTTCTTGAACAAGTATCAAATCATGGTGTTTTTGATATAAAAGTGTTGCAAAGCTATGCCTTAACATATGAGCTCCATTTTTCTCTTTTCTAATTCCTGCACTAATTAAAATATTTTCAACAATTCTGCTAACATAAGCTTGAGTTAATCTTTCACCTTTTTGATTACAAACTAGCAAATCACTATTACAAACTCTCATATCCAACCAATTTTGTAACTCTTTTTCAATAATTGAACTTTTTATCATCACAACTCTAGGTTTATTTCCTTTTCCTCTTATTTGAAGCATATAAACATTATCTTCTTTGAAAATATCTTTGATTCTCAAATTTAGAATTTCACTAACCCTAATACCAGTATAAATGATAATTTTAATAATAAGTCTATTTCTAAAACCTGTATTATCTGTAAATTCAGAAGAATCAATGGCACTTAAAAATCTATCAATTTCATCTTTATTCATAAAAGAGGGCAGTTTTGTACCACTTTTGCCACTTAATCCACCCCAGTTTTTTAGTTCAATTTTAAATAAATATGAACTTCCATCTTCATTTTGATTTTGTTTGTCTATATATGAAAACAAAGATAATAGGGCAATTCTATGGTTTTTTTTAGTAGCATCAGATAAAGCACTAGTTTCACTAGCTAAAAAATCACTCAATAATTCTTCATCAATTTCTTTCATAGAAGCAAGACCTAAATTAAGTGTAAAATTGTATAGTTTAAATAGGGGATTAAAATATGTATTAACACCAGCTAAACCTATATTTCTAGCCTCTTTTACAATTATTGCTAACTCATCAATAGATTTTGTTCCCTTTACTAATTGTTGAATAATTAAAGCTAGTTTTTGTTTATCATTAACTTGTCTATTTGAAAGAGTTGTAAGTTTATTACGAACAAATCTTTCAATCCAAAAAAGAAAAGTTTTATCAAAGCTATTCATAAAATCTAGTTCATATCTCATATTTATTCCTATCTAATAAAATATTATTAAAAGTATTGTATCATATGATATATTTGTTTTAGTTTGAAAATTATAGTTTTCAATACTAGATAATATAAAAAAGAAAAAGTAGCTATCTTTTTCTTCCTCTTGAAAATTCAATTATATAATCAGCTATTTCATCTAAATGAACAATATCTTTTACAGCTCCTGCTTGTATTGCTTTCATTGGCATTCCAAAAACTACACAACTTTCTTCATTTTGAGCCACTGTATATGCTCCATTATCAAACAACTCTTTCATTGCAATAGTACCATCATCTCCCATACCTGTCATCATGACAGCCATAGCTCCACCTCCAACTGTATTATTAACAGATCTAAATAATACATCAACACTTGGCTTGTGTTGGCTTACCTTTTTTGTATCTAAAAGTTTTGTTCTATACTCATTTCCATATTTTTCAATAGTTAAATGCATATTTCCTGGAGCTAAATAACCATGCCCCTTTTCTAAAATCATACCATCTTTTGCTTCACAAACTTCAACTTCTGAATTATCATTTAATCTATGAGCAAATGAGTTTGAAAATCCATAGGGAATATGTTGTGTAATTAAAATTGGAGGTAAATCCCCAGGTAATCTTTTAAAAACTCTAAGTAAAGATTCAACCCCACCTGTTGAAGAACCAATGGCTATTAATTTCATTCCAGCAAATTTAGCTGCTCTTAATGGAATTACTTCATCTGGATGCACTTTATATTCTATTGGAGAATTTAATTTTAAATCTTTTTTTGTTGCAGCAGGTTTTTTTAACGTATATCTTTTTAAAAGGAATGTTAAATTCAATAGTGTATCTTTTATTCTTTCTTGAAATGATTGCATTGATTCACCAGTTTCAGGCTTTGGAATAAATCCCACTGCACCATCATCAAAAATATCATTTCCTCTTACACCCTCACCTGAAATTACAACTGCAGGCATAGGATGAAGTCTCATTAAATTTCTTAAAAAAGTAACTCCATCCATTTTAGGCATATTTATATCAATAGTTACAAGGTCTGGTTCATACTCTTTAATTTTTTCTCTTGCATCATATGCATCAGTTGCCACACAAACTACTTCAAATTCATCAATAGAATTAATCATATCCTTGATAATTCTTCTCATTGAAGGAGAATCATCAATTACTAAAACAGTATACACTTATTTTCCACCCTACTTTATTTTTAGAAAAGTTCTATTTCCATCTCTGGTTCAGCAGCTTTGTTATCAATACCAAATAATTCCACAGCTCCAACATATTCTTTGATAACTGGTGCTTTTGTAATCTCTTGTTGTAGAGATTTTTCTTCAGATAAGATTTTACTGTCTGTCTCTGATTTTTGAGTAACTTTAATAAATGTTTCAAAATCATTAGCTAATAAAATTAATCTTCCGTGTTCACCTCGAGTGTGTTCGCTAATTAACTTAAATCCTTCAGATTTACAAAAATCTTTAGCAAACTCAACATTTCTAAATCCAATTGATTGTGTAGACAAATTTATTTGCATAATATCAGCACCACCTGATATTTTAGCAACCATATTTCCTTTACTACAACCTAATTTATACATTTCATTAAGCATTGCCTCAACAGAATAAAGACCATATTTCATATCATCATTTGTATTGTTTGTTTTTGGCAATAAAAAATGATTCATTCCTTTTATTTTTGTTACCTTATCATAAAACATAATAGCTACACATGAGCCTAAAAGTGTTTTAAAAGCAATTTGTTCCACATCACTTCCAACTGCAAACTCTCCACCAATAACCGTATGGGTTGGAAAACCTTTAGTTTTTTGTGTGAATCTAACCGCTGAAGTTTTTTCAATACTTCCATCTTTATGACCAATAACAATCATAGGATTTCCTTTTCTTTTAGAAAAATATTTTGACCTACTCTCTTAACATAATGTACTAAATCTTGAGGGTTTTCAGAGTGACCTAAATATAATGTTCCACCAATTTTAAGATGTTTAAATAGTTTTTTTAGAATTTCATTTTGATCTTCAACTGAAAAATATATTAAAACATTTCTACAAAAAATTACATCAAATTGATTTTTAGAAAATGGATATGAACTATCATTTAAATTCATTACCTGAAAAGTAATCATTTTCTTTAAATCATCATTTACTTTTATTAAAATCTCTTCACCAGCAAGATTCTTTTGAACTCTTCTTTTAAAAAAATTTTGAGGTCTAATCCAATCAGGAAATTCTTTTGAAGATTTAGAATATCTATAAATACCATTCGCTGCATATTGTAAAACATTAGTATCTATATCCGTAGCTATAATAGAGGCAGTTATATTTTTGTTTAACTCTTCTTTAGCTTTCATTACAGTCATAGCCATAGAGTATGGTTCTTCACCAGTTGAAGAGGCAGAACAATACATATTTATTTTTTCTCCACTAGCAGCAAACATTGGTAATACTCTATCTTTTAAATCAATAAAGTGAAAATCTTCTCTAAAAAAATGTGTTTTATTTGTTGTAAATGAATTGATAAATTCTGTTACATTATTTCCTTGTTCAATAGAGTTTAAAAGCTCCATAATATCGCCAGAAAAACCACAATTTCTTTTTAATTTATCAATTCTATTTGAAATCATGATATCTTTATTCTCAGAGAGAGTAATTCCTGTCAGAGAATAAAGAAGTTTTTTTACCTTATTGTGTACATCTTGAGTCGTATATTTCATATGTTAAGACGCTTTTTTAGCTACACTCATATCTCTCTCAACTTTTATTTGAGCATTGATTATTCCAACAACATCTAAAATTAGACCAATACTTCCATCACCTCTAACTGTTGCTGCACCTATTCCTTGAACACTTCTAAAATTTTTATCTAAAGGTTTAACAACAACTTGGTGTTGATTTAAAAATTCATCAATAGATATTGCAACTTTAGTATTACCAGATTTTACAACTATTAACATACCCTCTTCAAGTTTTTCAAAACTTTTTTCAAGACCAAATAATTGATGTAATTTAACAACAGGAATAAACTCTTCTCTTAACATTAATAAATCTTGTGTTCCATCACCAATTTTTTTAATCATATCAGCAGTAGGTTGTAATGATTCTACTATAGAGCTTAATGGTAGAATATATTTTTGACTTCCAACTCTAATATCTAAACCATCTAAAATTGCAAGTGTTAAAGGTAACATAATTGTAATTACTGTACCTTCACCTATATGTGTATCTAACTTAATAGCACCACCAAGCTTATGGATATTCGTTTTAACAACATCCATTCCAACACCACGTCCAGAGATGTCAGTAATTTGATCAGCTGTTGAAACTCCTGCTCCAAAAATTAATAATGCTTTTTCATTTTCACTCATAGTATTGAACTGATTTTCATCAATTTGACCTTGTTCAAGTGCTTTTTGTGCTACTTTTTCAGAATTAATACCTTTACCATCATCTTCAATAGTAATTATCATTTGTCCATTTGCTTGTTCAGCAGTTATACTAATAGATCCAACTTCAGGTTTACCAGTTTTTTCTCTCTCAGTAGGTGTTTCAATACCATGATCTAATGAATTTCTAATAATATGCATTAAAGGATCAGTTAATCCTTCAATCATTGCTTTATCAATTTCAACATTATCCCCATAATGTTTGAATTCCACTTTTTTACCAAGTTTTTTAGAAATATCTCTAACAACCTTTGGAAATTTAGAATAAATTGATTCCATTGGAACCATTCTAATACTCATAATAGAATCTTGCATATCTCTAATATGTCTTTCAAGTAATTCTAATCTTTCTAATACAGAATTTCTTGTTTTCGTTTCTTCAATAGTTGAAGAAAATTGTGTAAGCATTGCATTTGTAATAACTAAATCACCTACATTATTCATCAATAAATCGATTTTATCAAGATTTACCCTAATACTGTTATTATTATTTGGAACAGCAGCTTTTTTAGAAGAAGCATCATCTTCATCTTCTTTTACTCTTTGTTTTCTTTGTGGTGCATTTTCTAAAACAGTTTCTTCTATTGATTCTTTTTTAGATATAGGAGTAATTTCTTCTTTTATCTCATTCGTTTCCATAACTGAATTTGAAGTAAGTTCAGGCATTTCGTCAAAGAAACCAAAATTTTCTTTATCTTCTTCAGAAATTTTATTATCTATATCTTTTGTATTGTTAGAAATAGTTTCTAATTCATCATCATAAAAACCGAAATTTTGATGTACTTCATCAATATCATCATCAGCAAATATACCATATGCTTTATTTTTACTATCTCTTTGATCATTTAAATCATCATCAAAAAAACCAAAATTATCGCTGTCTAAAACTACTGGTATCTCTTTTTTTATTTCTACTGCTTTTGGTGTTTCAATTGGTTTTACAACTTCAACTTCTACTTTTTTTGCAACAGTTCCTGATCCATTTGAATATGCTCTAAGTTCGTCTAATAAAGCACTTGTCATTTTTGTAAATGTTTCTCTGTCTAAGTTATCTGATACTTCAAGATCTAAAATCTCTTTCATAACATCTAACCCATCAATTAAAGTTTCTGCCATTTCTGGAATAAACTCAATTTTATGATTTCTTAACTTATCCATCAAATTTTCAACATCATGAGTGAATTCAGCAAATAATGCTAATTCAACAGATGCTCCACTACCTTTTAGAGTATGAACATCCCTAAAAAGTTGACCCATCTCTTCATCTGTTAATGAACCATTATTTTCAGCTGCCAATAAAACATTATCTGCTGATTCAAAAAGCTCTTCAGCCTCTTCAAGAAACATTTCTCTATATTTAGAAATATCAAACGACATGAGAACTCCTTTTTTATCTACTTAAAACTATATTAACTGCTTTTAACAATTGGTCTGGTACAAATGGTTTAACAATCCAACCAGTAGCCCCTGCAGCTTTACCTTTCGCTTTCATTTCATCACTTCTTTCAGTTGTAAGAACTAAAATTGGTTTTTTAGAATATTGTGATATTTTTCTTAATTCACCAATAAGTGTTAATCCATCCATATTTGGCATATTAACATCTGTAATTATTAAATCAAAATCAGCAGCCTTAGCTTTTGCTAAACCATCAACACCATCAACAGCTTCAGTTACATCTGTATAACCACCCTCGTTTAGTGCATAGTTTAGCATATCTCTTAGCATTGTAGAATCATCTACTATCAAAAGCTTAGCCATATTAAAACCCCTTAAGTTTACTTAAAAAAATTATTTTTACTATACTAACGAAAGAAATATTAATTTAGGGTTATATTGAACAAAAAAAATGGAAGTTTATTGATTATTAGGAAAATTATAGATGAAAATCTATTTTTTGGAGATTAAGAAAGGGGGAAAACCCTTGCTTAAATGAAGAAATTTATTTTTTAATTAGAAGATAATTCTATTCTATCTTTTTTAACTTTTAATACTTTAACTTCGATTTCTTGTCCAACAGATAAAATATCTGAAACATTATTTACTCTCTCTTTTGAGATTTTTGAAATATGTAATAGACCTTCTCCGCCTTTTGGTAATAAGATAAATGCACCGAAATCAACAACTCTTTCAACTTTTCCAAGAACAACTTCATCAATTGCATATAATTTTTCAAAATCTATATTTTTTGGAGAATCTTTTCTTGCAGGTGCATTATTTGAAATAGTTTTAATATGTTCACAAGCATCTAAAACATTCTGTTTATTTCCACCACTTACTTTTACTGTTCCACTATCTCTATCTAAATCTATAGAAACTGTGAATTTTTCAATAATTTCTTTAATAGTTGCTCCTGCTTTTCCAATTATTACCATAATTTTACTTGGATCAATTGCAAATTGCTCAACTAAAGGTAATGCACCACTTGGAACAATTTCAGTTGCTGATTCTTCCATTAATGCTAAAATATGAACTCTACCCTCTTTTGCTTGTAATAATGCTTCTTTTAAAACATTTAATTCAATACCACCAAGTTTTATATCCATTTGTAAAGCAGTAATTCCTTTTGTTGTACCAGCTACTTTAAAATCCATATCTCCATCATGGTCTTCTAATCCCATAATATCTGTTAAAACTGAATAATTATCGCCTTCTACAACCATACCCATTGCAACACCAGCAACTAAATCAGAAATTGGAACACCTGCTGCTTTTAATGCTAATGAACCACCACAAACTGTTGCCATTGAAGAAGAACCATTTGATTCTAAAATCTCAGAAACAATTCTTACTGTTTCATTATAATCATCATCAATAGTTGGTTCAAGTGCTTTTTTAGCTAAATTTCCATGACCTAATTCACGTCTTCCTACTCCAAACATTGGTTTTGCTTCTCCAACTGAGAAACCTGGGAAATTATAATGAACTAAAAATCTATCAACTGAAGTTGATTTATCAGTTAAAACTTCGTACATTTGGCCATCTTTTGCACCAGCAATTGTTCCAACAACTAAAGCTTGTGTTTCACCTCTTGTAAATAGACAAGAAGAGTGTGCAGATGGTAAAATATTTGTTTCAATAGTAATTGGTCTTACATCTTTAAGACCTCTACCATCAGCTCTTATTTTGTCATTTACAATCATATTTCTTACAATTTCTCTTTTTACAACTGAAACTGCTTCATAAATTGTTGAAAATTCCAACTCATTTGTAATGCAATAATCATTTTTAGAAATCATTTTTGCAACATCTTTTAATTGAGTTGCTCTTTCACTTTTTGCTAATTTTTTTATAGCTTCTCTGATTTCATTTGAAAAATTATCTCTTACATAATGGATAACTGATTCTTCAATCGTAAATTGAACTAATTCAACTTCAACTTTTTCTTTACAAGAAGTTTCAAAACCTTTTTCATAAGTCAAATTTGCTTCTTTTAAAGCATTTTGAGCAAATGCAATAGCTTCAACTAAAGTATCTTCATTCATTTCATTTGAATTATGAATTTTTGTAAATGCTTCAATATCAACTTCAACCATTTCACTTGAAGAAATTGTTTTCATTTCAATCATTAATAATTCATCTTTTGAACCAGCTACATATAAATCTAATGTAGAATTTGCCATTTCATCAGGTGTAGGATTAATAATATAATTATTATCAATTCTTCCAACTCTTACTCCACAAACAGATTTTTTAATAGGAAGATTTGAAGTATATAAAGCAGCATTTGCAGCATTTAAAGATAAAGCTTGTAAATCAACATCTTTATCAGCACTTAAAACCATAACTGTAATTGTTGTAGGATAAACATAACCTTTTGGGAAAAGTGGTCTTAAACTTCTATCAATTACCCTTGATGTTAATGTTTCAAAATCACTTGGTTTTCCTTCTCTTTTAATAAATCCACCTGGTAATTTTGCTGCTGCATAAGTTTTTTCTATATATTGAACTGTTAATGGAGTGAAATCTTCACTTACAGGATTATCAAATTCACTTACAACCGTAGCTAATACAACTGCATTTCCTATTTTTGCTAATACTGAACCATTAGCTTGTTTAGCTACTTTTCCAAATTCAAAAACCTCTTGTTTTCCATTTAATTCAAATTCACAAACTGTTGACATACTTTTTATCCTTTAATTATTTTCTCTAAATCTTCAAAACTAACATCATCTAAACTATCATAATAAAAATCAATTTCTACAAAATGATCTAATTTTTTTATAAAATATAGATCATCTGCAATAGATTCTATTGTAGGAATACTAGCTGTTGGTAAAATTGGAGTTGCTACTGAAATAGACTTAGCTTTTAAATTAATAGCCGTTTTTATACAAGCCATCATTGTTAAACCTGTATTAATTCCCTCATCAACAATTAATACATTTTTATTTTCAAACTTTTGAATTTTCTCACCATGCCTAAACCTATTAACTTTTTTGACAATAGATTCTTCATATACTTGTTTAGATTTAGAATAAACATAATCTAAACTAATTTCAAATGCTTTTATTAATTCTTCATGAATTAATACCTCTTCATGCTCTGTTACAACCGCTATTTCACAATCTTCATTGTTTGGAGCATAAATTTTTTCAGAAAACATCATATCATATTTACTATTAAGTTCATTTGCTATAATTCTTGCAATTTCAAATCCTCCATATGAGCTTGAAATTACACTCCAATCTTCTAATTTCATACTATCAATTGGTAATACATCTAAAAGTCTATATGCAGCAACTTCTCTATTTTTAAAATATATTCTATCTGTATTCATTAATTATTATCTTGCATTTTATATTTTTGTTTAATTCCACCTAATGGTTTTAATAAAATAGTTGCATATACAATTTTTTGTTCTATTCCAGTTGAATTTGTACTAGAAGTTGGTTTAATTTGATCTTCAAATTTTAAATCTAAATTCCAACAACTATCATTTATATTTAGCCCTACACCTTGTCTATTTCTCATATTTTCAAGTAAATCATAATTTTCATAATATGAAACTCTATAATCTTTTGCCACTTTATAACCAATATCAAATCTATACGATTCTAAATTTTCTCTTGAATTGAATATATTATCTGTTTTTTTAGATTGATAATAACCAACTGTTAATGATAAATCTTTATATGTAAGAAATGAAGTTGCACTATTTTCTACACTTTTTTCATCTTCAAGGTTATAAATATTTTTTCCACTAATACTTCCATAGTCATGATTTATTTTTAGATAGTTTTCTAAATCTTCTAATTTAGGATTATCTACTTCATCATATAAAATTGATTGTGAAATTTTATGATTAATTAATTGTTTTAAAGTATCATTATCATATAACGATTGGTTTGCTGATAATTTAATATTTTTTTGTTCTTGAGAAATCGGGAAAGCTCTTAACTCATTCTCTTTTAGAGAATTCTTTTCTGTTGTAATATTATATAAATCACCATCTTCTCTTAAATTTTTAGGAATAATATATTCTGCTTTTAAATTCAACGTATGTAAATACTCTTCATAAGGTTTAATTAAATTACTTCCAACTCCAACTGAAGTAATATTTTGAACTAAAGTCCCATCCTCATATTTTATAGTATTAAAGTTATTATAATCATATTTACTAATTACTGTTTTATTTTCTGCAAATGCATAGAAATAATCATCAATAAAATATTCACTATAACTTACTGGTACACTTACTTCATAAATACGAGCAGATAATCCCTCTGGTCTTGTATAATTAATAACTTTTGTGTCAGCTGAATATATTAAGTTATCAATAAATGTTTCTTTATTGTAAGAATGAAATTGAACTTGTGGTAACTCTTGTAAAGTCTCTTTATTCGATGTTTTAGAACCATCAATATAATATCTACCATACGCACCACCATAATACTCAGGAGTATCATAGAAATAATTAACTTTTGATTCAACTTTTTTATCAGTTGAAGTTAATTCTGTATCATCTTCTAAAGTAAAATATTCTATATCATTTAAATATTTAATTGATGTAAATAAACCATCATGTGAATTACTTTTTGAAAAAATATCTCTTCTTTCATAATTTAAATCAAAACCATAATGTTCTTGATTTTGTAATCCATTTTTTAAAAAATAATCTTCATTCTCCCTAAAAATACCAGTTTTAATTTTAACTACTGAATCAGGAGAATCAGCATATCTATAATATGCATATCCACCACTTCCTCTTTTAGTCCTAGTTTGTGGTACTAATTCTATATCATAATTATCAGCTGGGGCAATAAATACAGGTTGAGAATAAAATAAACCTTCACCACTTGAATATCCAATAGTTGGGAGTAAAAGACCTGTTCTTCTTGTTGTATCTGTTGGGAAACCAATATAAGGACTATAAAAAACTGGAACATCTTTTAAATATAGTCTTGGATTATATGCATTTATCCACTTAGCTTCTGTATCATAATCTGCACTTGATGCTCTAATACTCCAAACTGGATCTAAACAATCACAAGAAGAGATAATAGAACTATCAAGTTCAATTTCCTCTTTTTCTTTATTTGAAGTTTTAGAATTTATCCAAATCTTGTTATTTTGTTCTCTCAAGAACATTGGATATTGATTAGATGAGTCTTTTTTCAAATCAATAAAAGCATAATTACTCTGTGTTTGAATATTATTATCTTTAATTACTAAAACATTATCAAAAAGTTCAAAGGTTTCATTCTCTTTATTATAAATAACTTTATTGGCACTTAAATAATAAGTGGGAGAATAAATAACAACATTACCGCTTGCAGTAACAATATTTTCAACTGCATCAACATTTTTTGCAACTAATTGAAATTTCTCATTCTTTAATTCTTGTGCATGAATTAAACAAGAAGTTATTAACAGTGAAGCTATAATTTTTTTACGCATTTACAACCAACGTTTTACCAACAATATCATGAAAAGTTTTTCTTCCATCATTAAAAAATCCAACTAAAAATCCAAAATAAAAAAACATTTCAGAAAAAATTCTTCCAACAGATCTTAAAAAAGATGATAACATAGAAACTCTTCCCCAATGATTTACATCGATAACTCTTATTTTTGCAACAATTTTACCAATAGTTGCACCATAATACCAAACAAAAAAAGTATGATAGATTACTTTTAACATTATTAAAGGTAAAGCTAACTCTGTTTTCATTAAATACATCATAGCATCCATATCTTGGCTAACAGCTAGAATACTTTCCCAAAATATCATCATAATAATTAGAGTAACTAATAAATCATCAATAACATAAGCAAATGCACGTGAACGCATAGATGCTAATTGAAGATCTGTACTATTGTTTTGCATTAATTATTACTTTAATGCTTGATATGCAATATCAGATCTACATTTTTTACCAGCAAAATGTACTTGTCCACATAATAAATAAGCTCTATCTCTTGCTTCTTTTATACTTTTCCCGAATCCTACACAAACTAAAACTCTTCCACCAGTTGCCATTAATTTACCATCAATTTTTTCAACACCAGCATAAGAAATATGCGAATTATTCAATAAATCTTCATCAACAATTTTATCAACAATTATTTCAGCAGGTGCACTTGAACCATAAGGATAATTTCCACTTGCCATTACAACACCAACACCAAACTCTTTTTTGATTTTAATATCTAATTTATCAAGTTGTTTTGTTGCACCCTTATAAAACAATTCAGAAACTGGAGTTTCTAATAAAGGCATTAAAATTTCACACTCAGGATCACCAAATCTTACATTATATTCTAAAATAATTGGCTCACCTTTAACAACCATTACACCAATAAAAAGAACACCCTCAAATGGAGCACCTTCTTGTTTCATTCCTGCAAGTGTTGGAATTATTACTCTCTCTTCAATTTTTTTATAAATATCATCATTTACTAAAGGAGTGGGAGCATAAGCACCCATTCCTCCTGTATTTGGTCCTGTATCTCCATCACCTATTCTTTTGTGATCTTGAGCTGCTGGTAATACTTTATAATTTTCACCATCACAAATAGCAAAAACTGATAATTCATACCCATCTAAATACTCTTCAACTACAATAGAAGTTCCAGCATCTCCGAATGAAGCTCCTGAAAGCATATCTGAAGCAGCTGTTTTCGCTTCTTCTTTTGATTGTGCAATAATTACACCTTTTCCTGCACATAAACCATCTGCTTTTACAACTATTGGTAAATCCATTGTATCTATAAATTCATGTGCTTCTTTTTCATTTGAAGTCTCTATAAACGCTGCTGTTGGTATTTTATATTTTTTTAATATATTTTTCATATAAACTTTTGAACCTTCAAGTTGAGCAGCTGCTGCACTTGGTCCAAAGATTGTTAATCCATTTTCTTTAAATATATCAACAACACCATCTACTAATGGAGCTTCTGGTCCTACAATTGTTAAATCAATAGAATTATCTTTTGCCCAAACTGCTAATTGTTTATAATCTTTAATATTTATATTTGTTCCCAATTTATCAGTTGCACCATTTCCTGGCATAAAAAACAGATTATGAGCATTTTCTTTGTATATTGCTAATCCAATAGAATATTCTCTACCACCATTACCAAGTATCAATATATTCACGATAATTCCTTGTATAAAATTTAAAAAATCCGAGTAGCCGTTAACCATCAAAATGGCCCTAAAAGCCAAGAATCGCACATGAGCGTATATTTTAGGAGCTAAAACGTAATGAAAAGCTGCACACCATACAACTGCCGTCATGTACAAAAATAAATTATCGGACCCACAACAATGGAAATCCCGAACTACTTAGATTGTCTTATTTTATCTAAAGATGTTTAAAATTGAGTTTAAAATAAAGTTTGCCTTGCAAGTTTTATACACTCATCAATTGAGGTTTCTGAACTTAGTGTATAATTTACCTCTTTTGGTAAATATAAAGCTGTAGTTTTTCCAATAACAATTGCTTTATAAGAACTTTCCCATGAATATTGTTTAAAAAAGCACTCTACACTTGAAGGTGAGGTAAAAATAAATACTGAATTATCTTCTAAAGACATATTTGATTCTTTACATGAAGTTTTATACGCCACTAATTCATCAACTAAAATTTTATTCTCTTTTAAAATCTCAACTAAATTAGAAACCGTTTTTAAAGCTTTTATATAAAGTACTTTTTTATCTTTTAATAAATCAATTAATTCTGTAGCAAACTCATTTCCATGGGAAGTAATACCTGTAAAAACAACTTTTCCACCTAACTTTTCAATCACTTGAGAAGTTTTAGGAGCTATTACATAAGAATCAATTTTTTTCCAATCTTTATTAAAAGAATCCAAAGAATAAACTGCATTTTTTGAAGTAAAAATCAAAGCATTATAATTTGATAAATCTATATTTGATTTAATATATTCAATTTGAAAAACTTCTAAATTTTCTACATCTTGATATTTTTGATTACTTAAAAGATAGATTTTAGCCATTTGTTACCAATTCATATTTTTGAGTATAATTTATTGCATCATCTAATGTGGCATAAATTTTGATACTTTTAAATAAATTTGTTGTGTCAACATCTAAAAATTTTCTTTTATGTCTATATTTTAAAACTAAAATTATCTCTAACTCTTTACTTCTAAATTTTTCTATTATCTCTTCAATAGTAAAAATTGCTGAAATATCTAAAAATGAGACATTTCTACAATCAAGGATTATTTTTTTACTACTTTTTACTTTCTCTAATCTCGTATCTAAAGCAGATGCTGTTCCAAAAAATAAAGAACCATTTATTTTAATAATCTCAACATCATGGTTTTCTATATCTATATCAAAAGAGACTTTTGATTTTGTTGTTTTCATTTGAGTATTTCTAGATATTTGATAAACAGCCATTATTGAAGAAATAGTAATTCCAACTCCAACTGCCATAATTAAATCTACAAAAATTGTTAATAAAAACACTGTAACCATAATAAGTAAATCTTGTCTTGATACTTTATTTAAAATTTTTAAAAACTTATAATCTAATATATCAAAACCAACTTTTATTAAAATTCCTGATAAAACTGCTAGTGGAATTTTTGATGCAAGTGGAGCTAAAAATAAAACAATCACTAATAAAGTAATAGAGTGAGTCATACCTGATAATCTTGTCGTTGCACCACTATTAATATTTATTACAGTTCTCATAGTTGCCCCTGCTCCTGGAATTGCACCAAAAAAAGAACAAACTGTATTTCCTATTCCTTGACCTATTAACTCTTTTTTTGAATCATGTTTTGTTTTAGTCATTGAATCTGCAACAATAGAAGTTAATAATGAATCTATTGAGGCTAACAAGGCTAATGTAATAGCTAAAGTTAACATCGTATTTAATTTTAATATATCAAAAGAGATTGGTAGAACAAAAGGTGGTAAACCCATTGGAATTTCTCCAATAGTATCTATTTGAAATCCCATAAAAATAGAAAAATAAGTTACACTAACTAAAGCTATTAAAGCTGGCGGAACTATTTTTGAGATTTTTTTAGGTGTTAAAAACATAATAGCCAATGTAATTGTTGCAATTATCAAAGCTTCATAATTAACTTTTTGAAAAGTATCTAATAAATGAGTAAGAGTATAAATTATTGAACCATAAGTTTTTACACCTAAAAATGGATTTATTTGTAAAATGATGATAATTACACCAATACCACACATAAAACCTGAAATTACTGGATAGGGAATATATTTTATCCATTTTCCAATACCTATAATTCCAAAAGAGATTTGCATTAAACCTGCTAAAAAAATTACTGTCATTACAGTCGATAAATCATTTGGGAAAGTAGCAACTGTTGCTGCAACAACAACTGTCATAGGACCAGTTGGTCCTGAAATTTGAGTAGGAGTTCCTCCAAAAAGAGCTGCAAAAAAACCTAATATGATTGCACCATATAAACCAGCAATTGCACCAGCTCCACTCGCAACTCCAAAAGCTAAAGCCAAAGGAAGAGCAACAACAGCAGCTGTTACTCCTGCAAATATGTCATTTTTTATTTTATGCAAGGAAAACTCCTAAATTTAAGGTTATTTAGTATCTCTTTCTAAATATTCTTCATCACCCATTTTATCATGTTTACCTCTGGCAATTACGTGAATTGGTGTTCCCTCAAAATTGAAATTATCTCTTAAATAATTTATTAAATATCTTTTATATGTGAAGTGTAAAAGATTTGGTTTATTCATAACTAATGCAATTCTTGGTGGTTTTGTTGCAAATTGAGTTGTATAATAAATTCTCAAATATGCACCATTTGGACTAGGAAGAGAATGTCTAATAGTAGCTTCTTCTATTACCCTATGTAATTTTGAAGTTGGTATTCTTTGAGTATAATTATTGAAAATTTCAATAATTTTATCTTTTAATCTTTCTATACTTCTTCCTGTTTTTGCTGAAACTGCAATAATTGGAGCATAAGATAAAAATCTAAATCTTCTTCTTATTTCTTCTTCCATTTTTTGGAATGTATCCATATTCTCATCCCATTTATTTAAAACAATAATAGTTGCAAGTCCATATTCATCAACAAGTCCAGCAATTTTTTCATCTAAATCAGAAAGTTCTTTTGAAGCATCTAAAACAACTAAAGCCATGTTAGCTTTTTCTAACATCTCTTTTGTTCTCATTAAAGCAAATTTTTCAATTCCTTCAATACTTCCTCTTCTTCTTAAACCAGCTGTATCAACAAATGTTACATTTTTATCTTGATATTCAAAAGATTCATCAACTGGGTCAATTGTTGTACCTGCTATTGGTGAAACTACTGATCTTTCTGCACCAACAATTGCATTAAGAATAGAAGATTTTCCAACATTAACTTTTCCAATTATTGCCACTCTAATATTATTATCTATCTCTTCATTTTCAAGAGAATCTTCTAAAACTGATTCAAAATCACCATCTTCTTCACTTGAGAAATCTTCATCATCAAAATCAAAATTTTCTTCTCTTTGTTTTTTTAAAGCTTCAGCTTCTTCTAAAGCTACAGTTTCAAGATTAACTGGAAGATGTTGATAAATCCATTCAAATAAGTTTTTTGTTCCCCTATTATGTGAAACAGAAACTCCAAAAAGATTCTCCTCCCCTATTCCAAACTCAAAAAATTCCCATAATCTTTCTAATTCTTTATCATTATCAATCTTATTTACAACTAAGGCTAACTCTTTTCCTAATCTTTGAAGCTCATAAAATAATTCTTTATCCTTATCATCAGGTATGTTTTTACCATCAACCATAAAAAGTATTATATCAGCCTCTTTTGCCGTCTCAATAGCTTTTCTTTTTACATTTGAAAATATAGCATCATTTGTTTCATCAATACCACCTGTATCTAACATCAATGCTTTTCTATCTAATATTTCTATTTCGTGTTTTCTAATATCTCTTGTAGTTCCTGCCATATCAGATACAATCGCAATTCTTTTATTTGCAATTCTATTAAATAATGAAGATTTTCCTACATTTGGTTGCCCAATTAGAGCAATTTTTTTTAATGTTTTATCCATAAATTTTTTTAATCCTATTTTTTATCATAAACTAAAAAAGGTATTAGCCATTTATGCTAATACCTTTTCACTATCAAAAGCTTTTTTTAATATAACCCAAATTTACCTGGGATTGAACTTTTGTAAAGAACTCTCATAACATCATCTTTGTCATAGAATACTCTGAATTGTGCATCAGATGCTTTTAACTCTTCTAATGCTTCTTCAATATCTATTGGTTTATAAGATGTTAATCTTACAGGAGTGATTTCATCTTCAAATTTTTCTAATTCAAGAGCAATTCCATCTTGAATTTCAGAAGATTCAACTTCAGTTAATTTTGTAGCTTTATGAGCTGCAATTTTATCATGATGTCTTCTTAATACTTTAGATACTCTATCAACAGCAATATCAATTGCAGCATATAAGTCTTTATCTTTTTGTTTTACAACAATTGTATCTAAATGTGCAATATTTAAAGTAAACTCAAAAGAGAAAGCTTTTTTACCATGTTTTTCTTCTTGAGAAATAATTGCATTCACAGAAATAATGTCTAAGTTATATTTTTTAAATACTTCTACTGAGCTATTAATGTAATCTTTTATTGAATCTGTTAAATCTATGTGTCTTCCTACAATTCCTGTATTCATAACATACTCCTTATATATAATTTATTTATTCTATCATAAAAATCGTTAAATACTATACATATAGAAAAAAAATAATACTTATAAAACATAGTGATTTAAGAATATCTAGTATTGTACGTCATTTTTAGATTGAAAAAGTATTTAGTTTGGAAGAATTATTTAATTTTACAAAAATTCAGTTATGCATTATGCATAACTGAATTTAGAAGATGTTGATGTTGATAAGTTTGATACATAAGTATTTAAATCACTATTATTATTTTGATTATTCATCATTTTCATAATATTTTTAAAGTTACTTAAATCTAGCTCTTCAGAACTACTTTGGCTATTAAGTTTGATGGTATCTAATAATAATTTTATGCTATCTTTTGTATCTTGATTTGAAGCAACTAAAGTTGATGCACTTGCACTATCTGTTGAAATTCCAAGTGCAGCATTTTTCTCTTCTTGAGAAACTACTCCATCCTTATTCGTGTCATCCTCATCATATTCAGTTGATGAAGTAACACTTGCACCGCTACTTCCACCACTTGGTGGAGGTGGCGGTGCAGATTGTGTAGCACTACTACCACTACTACTTGTAACTTGTTCAAAGGCACTACTTAACTCTTCTGCTGAAATAGTTCCATCACCATTTGTATCAAGTGCAGAAAATTCATTATCTGTTAATGTTGAAACTTCATCTGAACTAAGTGATGAATCTCCATTTGAATCATATTGAGACATAATTAGTGAACTAAAATCAGATCCAGCTGATGAACTATTCTCATTTTTTGTTGGTGGTTTAGGCATTTCAAGTCCTAAATCTGAAAGCATACTTGCAAAATCTTCTTTTGATGGCATTTCACCATTATATGAAGCTAATTTATTATCTATTGCACTTGCTATCTCATCTTGAGTAACTAAACTATCACCATTTGAATCTAAAGCAGAAAATTGTTCTTGATTTATTCCTAATTCATCTATACTTAAAGATGAATCAGAATTTGTATCACTTTTACTAATGATGTCTTTTGAAATATTATTTACAGGTGACATCATACCTATAGAACTATATGAAGAAATTGTCATAATAACTCCTTTACTTATTTTTAGAATCCTATTCTTTTAAGGTAAACAATGGGTAACAATTTTAAGAACTGCTACTTGATCCATCAATTACTGATTTTAGAGAAGCAAAATCATTTTCCATTTGAGTAATTAATACTGTATATGATGCAAATTGATCTGCCATTTGACTATATTTATCATCTAATTTAGTTGAGGCATCATCATAATCACTGGTTAATGTACTTAATCTTGAACTTAACTTATCAGCATAAGTTGATAATAGACCTCCATCTAAACTATCAAGGGAATCTAAGTAAGTTTTTAATCTAGTTCCAATTCCTTCTTTTTCAGCATATCCAACAAATAACTCTTTTAAATCATCATAATTATTAGTTAATGCTTTTGATAATGCTGTATCATCAATTTGAAAATATCCACTACTATCAAATGACATACCATATTTAAACATATTCTCTTCATTATCTAAACCATAACTGTCAAATAATATATTTTTAATAGTGCTCATCATTGTTTTTAATGTACTAGAATCTGATATTACAGCTGGATTATCTTCATCACCTAAAATATATGAATTTACTAAATCTACTAAATCATTATATTTATCTGCTACATTATTTATTGCATCTGTAATAGAAGAATCATCTCTTTCCATTGTGATACTTGAAGTTCCCTCTTCAACCATTTTAATTATTAAACCATTTTGCATAGTTACTTTATTTGAAGATAAATCATAATCTATTCCATCTATTGAAGCATTCATATTTTGAGCTGTTAAAACATGGTTGTCTGAATCTTCTAAGCCTAAATCAATTCCTGTTTGAGTTATACTTAAAGCATTAGAAAGTCCACTTTCAGCACTCTTAATTACCAATCTATAACTACTATCTCCTACTTGTTCCAATGCAGCACTTAAATCAGGATAATTATTCATTTCATTCACTAATGCTTCATATGTTTTACCATCTGTTGAGAAATCATAAGAATTATCTCCAATAGATATACTTATTGTTCCACTATCCATAGTAGAAGTTTTATCTGAAATTTTATTCGATTGATAAACATCTTTTTGAGCTAATTGTGTAACAGTTACGCTTATTGTTCCTGGTTCAAGATTACTTGTATCAGTTGCATCAAAAGATGCAGATGAACCTGTAGTTGATGCACTAATTTCATCAAAAATATTTGTACCACTTGTAAATAAGTCAAAATCTTTTACTAAATCCAAAAGATCTGTAACCATAGTTTGTACTTCGTCTAAAGCATCAATTTCAGCTTGTGTATCTTCTTCTTCTGCTGTAATTGGATCTAAAACATCTGTACTTTCTGCTGTTTTAAGTTTTGTTAGTAATTCTGAATTTAAATCAAGACTTCCAGAACTTCCTAATCCTAATATTCCACTTGCCATTTTTTCTCCTTTTACATTGCTAATAGAGTTTGTAGCATTTCATCTACAGCTGTTATAACTTTTGCATTTGCTTCATATGCTGATTGATATTGAAGAAGATTTATCATCTCTTGATCTGGGTCTACTTTTGTAATATTTTCGTATGTACTTTGTAGAGAATTTACTATTGCATTTTGAGATTCAAGTTTAAAACTATTATTTTCAACATTAGAAGAAACAGTTACTAATAAGTTTTGATAAAACTCGCTAAATGACGTATTTGTTGTACCACCAATTGTTAAACTTTTATCCCATTGAATTTTTGCTAGATTTTCTAAATCATCACTTGTAAGTGAAGATACATTATCTTCTATAAAACTCAAACTATCTACATTTGAACCCTTAAATAAAGGTGTTTGACTGCTTGAATTAACAGTTTGAACCAATGCTTTTGCGAATTCATCTAAACTATTTTTATATGAATAAATGTTTGAGGTTGAGGATGTAAGTTCTTGTGTTATAGCTTTTAATGAACCACCAGTTAATGATAATTTATTATTATAAACTGCTAAAGAAACATTATTTTCAGCCTCAACTGAACTGCTATTTTTTAATATATCATTTCCACCTACAGAAATAGAAATATCAAATTTTCCCTCTTCACCCTCTTGATTTGACTTAATAATTAAATTATTAGTAGTATCTAAATAAGCAGTGTAATTTGAAAAGTCAGAATTAGAATTAATTGCATCAACTATTTGTTGTTTTAACTCATTTTCATTACTTCCACTCACATTTGCACTCAAAGTTAATGTTGTAGTATTATTTAGTGTTATTGATATTTCATCCCCATCACTAAAATTACTATCATCCAAATCACTTGAATTATAAATATCTTTTTGGGCAATATTATTTTCACTAACACTTACTTCATGAAGATTTGTATTATTAAAAATTACACTAACTCCACCTATTTTTAAATTATAAGTAGAACTATCTCTATCAACTTCAATATCAACATAATTTGATAACTCTTTTTCTAAAGAGTCTCTTTTATCTAATAAATCATTTGATGCTGAATTACTTTGAAGCATTTGCTTATTTAAATAAACAATTTGTTCTAATATATTATTCACACTATCAACTTGGTCATTCAATTGTTGGGTTGTCGTATCTAAAGTATCATTTAATTCATCATTAATTGATTGTAAACCATCAACTAAAGATGAAGCTTGCGTTGATAAATCACTTTGATAAATCAGATTAGTTGAGTCACTTTTTAAAGATTCAATTGAATCAAAATAGTTACTTAAAGTTGTTGATAAGCCACTAGTTTCAGTTTCACTAAACATAATTTCAACATTACTAAGAATTGAATTTTCTTGGTCATAATAAGATGCCATACTACTTTGTGAAACTAATTTGTCATATAAATAAACACTTGAACTTCTTGTTACTCCATCAAAAGAGACACCATTTCCTACATCACTTTCAAGTCCAGGCAATTCAGAAGTATTAACAACTCTTTTTATATAACCATCTGTATTCTCATTTGCAATATTATTTGATGTAACATCAACTGCATATCTTGATGTATTTAGTCCACTTTGGGCTATATATAATGAATCCATCATGATAGATTCTTAATATATTTTTTTAACATCAACAAAATCTACATAAGATAAAACATCATCTAATATAAATTTATTATCAACTGCATCTATTCCTAAAATTTCATGACATACTAAATAAATTTTATTATCTTTTGTTGATTGGATTGAATTTACATTATATTGTCTAAAATATTTTCCATCTTTTAATCTACCATCTTCAATTACCCTATCAATCATATTTACAATGTTTGTCATTGTTAATAAATTCATAGATTTTTGTAGTTGTAAAACCATTGATTCTAAAGCATCAAAATTAGTACTTTGATAGTTATTCATAAAATAACTGTAACACTCAATTACTTGTGATTCTAAAGTTTTCATCTCTAAATTAGTTTTCATGTATAATCCTTTATTAGCTTAAATATTTAACAAGTGATAAATTATTTATCTTGTTAATGGTTGAATATAAAGCAGTGTAAGTGCTTTCTAAAGATTGAGATTCAACTGCCAAGGCTGTTAAATCCGCACCTGAATAGTTTTCTTGTAAGATATTAAAGTTTGTAAGTTTTGCTGTAACTATAGATTCATAGTTTTCAATTGAGGCCGTTCTTGTTCCTAATTTTGCATGACTTACATTCATAGTGTCATAGCCTGTTTTTATTTTGTCTAAAGAGTTAGATAAAATTGTATTTTCTTCATCTTCTGTGATTGAATTACCATTTGAATCTTGTTGTTTTAAAGCATTTATAATTTGATCTAAATCATCAAATATAGAGTGTTTTGACTCTAATGGACTTGTTCCACTATTTGTAGTAGTAAAAGTTCCATCACCATTATCTGTAATAGATAATGGTGAATTTGTACTATCACCATTTAAGTATAAACCATCAAAAGAACCATCATTGTTTGTATCTAATAATTTGTATTGATTTCCATCCTTATCTAAAATGATTTCATTTTCATCAAAAGTTAAATCTTCACCAGATTGAGCAGTTTGATTTGTGTAATATAAAAGTTCAATCCCATTTAAACCTTGTGTAGCATAATTATTAGTTTCAACATTTACTGTTTTATTATCATTTGATGCAACATAAGATATTTGTCCTGTTGTTTCATCTTTTTGAAATGATTGAACTGTTGAGCTTTTCCCTGAAAATAGATATTGACCATTGACACTACTATTAGCCAAAGAGTACATACTATCTTTTATAGACTCTATTTCATCAGCTATTGTTGATTTATCACTACTACTTACTGTTCCATTAAGTGCTCTTATTAATAAAGATTGCGCTGATTCCATTTGTGTTTTCATACCTGAAACAGCAGTATCACTTGTTGTATTATAAGAGTTTGATTGTTGGATTCTTTCTAAAATTGAACTATATGATTTAACATTGTTATTAACAGATAATATTTGATTATATTGCTTTGAATTATCACTTCCATTTTGTAAAGCATCACCACTACTCATTTGATATGTAACTTTTGAATTTCGTTTATTTAATAACTCTAAGTTATACATAATTGTGCTTATTGAACTAACCATAATAAACTCCTAACTATCTTTTTAGACCAATTAAGGTTTGTAAGATTTCATCTGCTGTTGTAATTGATTTAGCATTAGCCTCAAATGCCCTTTGGAATACCATCAAATTAACTAAACTTTCACTTAAATCTGCGGTACTTAACTCTAATGTTTGGCTATTAACAGCTACACCATTATTATTATTTATTGAATACATCGGATTTCCACTATCTTTTGTTGCTGCTAATAAATTATTTCCTACTGCTTCTAATCCAATATTATTTGTAAATTGTGCAATAGCAAGTTGTCCAACAACAAAATCAACTCCATCTTGAGTCATAGTAATTACTCCACTATCATCAACTGAAAATTCTCCAAAAGATGAATCTGTTAAACCTAAAGTATTTAATTTTAATTGTAAAGATGATAAAGATGATGTTTGATCAAGAGTTGAAATAATTTGCATAAATTCTGCCCCTGCACCAGAATTTCCACTTAAATCAGCATTTCTTTCTTTTGTATAAGTTGTTCCAGCATCATTAAATGAAATAACTCCAGAAAACTCTTCACCTGCATTTTTTGACTCAATTACTAATTTTCCATTTATAACTTTTGCTTCAACTTGAGTTTGTAAAGTCGCATCTGAATTAATTTTTGTAACTAAATCTTGAACAGCTGAACTATAATCAGTAAGAGTTGAATCACTTGTTACTGTAACTCCATTTAGTGTGAATGAGATTGTATCTGCCGTATCAAAACTTAAAGCATTTCCATTATCATCAGTTAAAATATCTGATGATTGATATACATCTTGCTGATTTCCTGCAACGGCATCTCTTAAAGCTTCCATAGCACTTTTTACACCTGCTTCACCACTTCCAACAATGGCTTCACTTAATGTAGTTTTTGTTCCAGCTTGTTCAGTTGTTCCTGAAACTTCAGCAACATCACCAATTGAAAATGAAGTTCCTGGAATTATTGAATCAATTTTTATAGTTCCATTTAAAACATCTACATTTGATGTACTTGCATTATTTGAAGAGTCAACCGTATAAGCTTTAAGACCTGTAATACTAGAAATTTCATCAGCTAAAGCCTTATAAGTTGCAACTCTGCTTGCTAGAGCATTGTATTCTTCATCTGTTGTTGTACCAGATGTTGTAATACCAGCAGCATCCATTTCTGCTTTAAATGCAGTAGTTGCTGTTGTTGTTACATAATTTTGTGTAATTTTATTTCCATTTATGTATGCATAAATTTGATCACTTTCACTATCTAGTAAACTAGCACCAGTATTTGGATAATCAATTAAATTACTTTGAGAAGTAGAAAGACTGCTAATTTGGTCAGGATTTTGTGCATAACTTTCGAGTGCATTATTATAGTTTGTAATTAATGCTTCTATATCAGAAATTTTAGCTGATTGCGTTTTTATTCCTGAACCACTTAATACTGTAGAATCACTTTTTGCAGTAGTTGTATAATCAGACATTTTTGCAGCATATGTTTCTATCTTATTTGAAAACTGAACTATTTGATTTCCAGCAATTTCAGTAAATGCATCTGTAAATGAACTAAGATTTGAATTTGTAGAAGTTACATTTAAAGCACTGCTAACTGCCCATCCTTGAACTTCATTTCCTGAAGAATCTTGTAATGTACCATTCGTACCCATCCTAAAATTCCCAGCTCTTGTATAATAATTTTCAGAAGTTCCTGAAAAATTCTTATTTGCAACTACAAAAAAACCATCACCATCTAATGCCACATCATAAGAAGACCCAGTAAGATTTAAACTTCCTTGAGTATATTGTTTTTCTGCATTTGTTACAGATGAACCTTTTCCAATACTATCTTGATACATTAAATCTGCAAATGAAACCCTTGAAGCTTTGTATCCAACAGTATTAACATTTGCTATATTATTTGACTCATTATCCAATGCAGTTTGTTGAGAAGCTAAACCTGCAATTCCAGTCCATAATGCACTAATCATTTTAAATCCTTTATGATTAAATAGTGTTTTTCACTCTTTTAATCATAAAGTTTTAATGTAAATATGTGGTATCGCTAAAATAAACACTTTTAATAGTTAACAAACCATTTGTAACAGTTAGTAAATTTTCGTAATAGTGTTATAAGCAATTGTTTTTGCTTCATTTGAATATGCAGTTGCTGAATCTTGGGAATAAGATAAAGCTAAATCATTTTGAGAAACAGATGAGCTTCCACCACTAACAGAAACTACCATTTGATAATTTCCATTACTATTTTGTGCCACTGAAGCTGTAATTCCTGAAGTTTTAGAAATTTCACTTGCTAAATCTGAATATGTTTTATTATATGTTGAAAAACTATAAGTATTTCCATCACTATTTGTAAGAGTTAAAGAACTATCTTCATTTGAAGAATCTACAATATCAGAACCACTTGAAACTTCTCCAAATGAATATACATCATAATAATTGCTTAATTCATAAGCGGTTAAAGATATTTCTCCATCATTCATAGCAACTGAGGCAACCTTATATTGTTTGGGATTTCCACTATCATCTGTGTCACCATTTTCAACAATATTTCCAATAATTGCAGCAGAATTTGATAATGCAGATTGTTCAAAACTAGATTGCAAAGATTCCATTGCTGCTGTTGTTGCGGTATTTGCTTCAAGATTAGATAATTGAAGTTGAGTATCTAACATTGAAGAGGAATCTACAGCTTTTGTTGGATCTTGCAGTTTTAATTCTGTTAACATTAATGTAATAAAATCTGAACTTTGTAACTGGTCATTACTAACAGCAGTTGTATATGAATTTCCATATGCATCTGTTGCTGAACTTGTTGTAACCGAACTTGTAGTTGACATAAAGTACTCCTTATAGTCTAAATTAAAAAAATTTTAACTATTTGGAGTAAATATAGGGTATTAAAGAGTAAATAAAATGTAAATGCTAATTTAACTTAATTACAAAATTATGATAGCCATCTAAATATTCATAATCTAATTTTAAATTGTGAATTTTAATAATATTATTTGAGATATAAAGACCAAGCCCCAATCCACTACTTGAATCTTCATATTCATGATTAAAAGGTTTATAATAATCTTCTATATCTTTTTGTAGTTTTTCCCCTTTGTTTATTATCTTAATCATATTCTTTTCAATAACAATGTTTACTTTACCATCTGTTTTATATGTAATTGCATTATCAATTAGATTCTTTAATGCAATTGAAAATAGTTCAAAATCAACATTTAAAAACAGTTCAAAATTATCTTCAATATTTATTTTATTACTATCTAATAATAAAATATCAAAAGCCTGTTCAAGTAAATCTATTGCGTAAAAATCGCTTTTCTTTAAAGAAATTTTTCCTGAAGTTAACTCTTCAATTTTTGCAAATTCACTTAATAAATACTCTAATCTTTGAAAAACTCTAATTAAAATATATTTTCTTTCACAATCATCATACATATCAGTTACAAGTCTTCCTTTTGTAATAGGAGTTTTTAACTCATGCATTATATTTCGTAAAAATAAGTTTCTTGATTCTCTTAATTGTCTTAATTGTTTTACAGCATTTTCAAACTCATTTGAAACTTGTGAAATTTCATCTTTTCCATTTGCTTTCATAGAAATTGATAAATCCCCAGTTGATAACTTAATCATATTTTCTTTTAAAATTAAAAGAGGTTTTAATTTCTTTCTTAAAAATACCAAAAACCAAATCAATAAAATATCTATAACAACTAATATAACTAACCAAAAACTTCTGAATTTATTTTCATCAAAATTATCGATTATAATAATATCTTCAGGTCTAAAGTTTGGAAATGGTAGAGGTGGTGGTCTATTTTCAAATCTAAATATATCTATAGGAGGTTTTTTATTTTCAAAAGGACCATTATGATGTTCTTTAAAATGTATATATTTTTTATTATTGTAATAAAAAAATTCAATTGGTTCATCTTCTTTACTAACTCTTTTATTACTCTTTTCAATCAAAGTTTTTAATTCTACATCAGATAATTGAAGATCAATTGATGATAATTTATCATTAATCTTTTCATTAGATAATTCTTCTATTTTAGAATCTAAAATAATTTTTATTGAGGACATATATCTTTTTATTTGTAATGTATTATATGAATCATATTCAAGAATAAACTGTATTCCAATTATTAAATTTATAATAATTAATATAACTAAAAAAAATAAATTTATCTGAAAAAGAATAGAATCTTTTTTACTGATTAACCAATTTATAACCAACTCCTCGAATAGATAAAATATATTTAGGTTTTTTAGTATTCTCTTCAATCTTACTTCTAACTCGCCCTATTAAAACATCAATACTCTTATATGAACTCTCATATTTAATCGATTCGACATTTGTAAGTAACTCTTGTCTTGAAACGACAAAACCGTTTTTTTGTATCAAATATTGTAGAATGTAGTACTCTGCATTTGTTAAATCCAACAATTCATCATCTTTATATATTTCCATTTTAGAGTCATCAAATCTAAAAATCTCTTTTTTATTTAGTTCAGTATTATTCTCTATAATTTGGTGATTACATCTTTTTAGAATTGATTTTATTCTTAAAATCAACTCTTGCGTATCATAAGGTTTTGCCATAAAATCATCAGCACCATAGGAAAAACAAGCTATTTTATCACCTAAATATGACCTAGCCGATGAGATAATTATGGGAATTTGATGTTTTTGTCTAATCATTTTACAAACTTCAATACCATCAATATTTGGTAAAGATAAATCTAAAATTATTAAGTCATATTTTTTTAAGTTTAAAGCAGAAATACCAAGTTCGGGAGTTTCATAATTTGTGATTTTTATATTATATTGGTTTAAGTAATTGGTTAAAATAGAAGCTAATTCAGCATCATCTTCTATCATTAAAATATTTATCAAAGTTACTCCTTATTTACAATTATAATTATAATATTTTAATGTAAATAAAAAGTAACATTTATTTAAACAAGGATTTCTCTATTTCCTTTTGCGTTTACTTCAGATAAAACACCTGTTTGTTCAAGTTGTTCTACAATTGTTGCAGCTCTGTTATATCCAATTCTAAGTCTTCTTTGAATATACGATATTGAAGTCTTTTTCTCAGTTAATACAACCTCTTTTGCATCTTCATATAATTCATCAAGCTCTATGTTATCAGAATTATTTGAACTTCCACCACTTGAAGAAACCCCTGAAGCTCTATCTTTGATAAAATTCATATCATAAACAACTTCCCGTTGGTCTTTTAAAAACTCTACAACTTTCTCAATTTCAGATTCAGTTGACCAAGGTGCATGGATTCGAACTAATCCAGACATTCCAGGAGGTGTAAATAACATATCTCCACGTCCAAGAAGTGATTCTGCTCCCATAGAATCTAAGATAATTTTAGAATCTATTTTTTGCCCTACTTTATAAGATAATCTACTTGGTAAATTTGCTTTAATAAGTCCCGTTACAACATCAACAGATGGTCTTTGAGTGGCAACTATTAAGTGAATTCCACTAGCTCTTGCCATTTGAGCAAGTCTTGCAATTGAATACTCAACATCTTTTCCACTTGTCATCATTAAGTCAGCTAACTCATCAATAACTACAACAATATAAGGCATGGTATCATAACCCTCTTTTTGTGCTTTTTCATTGTAGTTTTCAATATTTTTTGTTTTAGTTTTTGACATTAATGTATATCTTCGCTCCATCTCTGAAACCATATTTGCTAATGCATTTATAGCATCAGCAGCTTTTGTAATAACTGGTGTTAAAAGATGTGGAATATCATTATACATTGAAAATTCAAGCATTTTTGGGTCAATCATTACAAGTCTTAAATTGTCTGGTGAATTTTTATAAAGCAATGATAAAATCATTGAATTAATTCCCACAGATTTTCCACTTCCTGTAGTTCCTGCTATTAACAAGTGAGGAAGTTTTTTAAGGTCTGTAATAAATGGTTTACCAACTATATCTTTTCCTAAAATCATTGTTAATGGAGATTTTGAATTTTGAAAAATCTCACTGTCAATCATCTCTTTTAAATAAATAGTTTGTGTATCTTCATTTGGAACTTCAATTCCAACAACATCTTTTCCAGGAATTGGAGCTTGAATCCTGATAGTTTGAGCTTTCAATGCCATTGCTAAGTCATCTTGAAGACCTAAAATCTTCGATACTTTTACATTTGGAGCTGGCTTAAACTCAAAAGTTGTTACAACTGGACCTGTATAAGTTCGCACAACATCACCATCAATTTTAAACATTGCTAATTTATCAAGTAAATCTGCAATTTTTTGATCAATAAAAGCTTCAGAAACTTTTGATTTATTATCTTTTGGTGGATCTTGAAAAAATGAACTTGGGGGTAATTTGAAATTTTTTGGTTTTTCAGTTTTACCTAATTCAATTTGGTCTAATAATTTTTTATTCTCTTCTAACTCTTCAACTATTATATTATGAGTTTCAAAACTTGTTTCAATAGTTTTTTCTAAAATTTCTTCATCAAATAATGAATTCTCAAAAAACTCTTGTTCTTTTATCTCTTCCATTTTTTCATAAACTTCTGGAATATTCTTTTTTGAATTATTTTCAATTGTTTTTATTTCTGAAATATTTTTATCTAACTTTTTTTCTATATTTTTATAAACTGTTTGATTAATATCTTCAGCTCTTTTTTCTCTTTTTTTATTCTCAATTTTTTTTATATCTAAACTATTTCTTAATTTTATTTTATTTTTTAATCTATGTAAATCACTCATGTCAAATTCTGAATTCTCAAATAAAACAATAACAGAAATTATAAATCCAACTAAAACAAAGAAATATAGCCCAGCTTGTCCAATAATTGGACTTAAACCATCAACTAAAATATTTCCTATTTCTCCCCGTTCATATGGGTTTTCTATAATTAGTGCTTGGAAAATTAAAGAAACAAAAAGTAGTAAAAAAATTACTAAAATATTTAAAACTAAATCTCTTTGTTTTATATTTCTAAAATTTATGATATAAAGTACATAAATAAATAATAATAAACTCACATATGATAAATAACCAAAATATTTATGTGAATAATCTGAAAAAACATATCCAACATTTCCAACAACATCTTGACCACTCTCAAAAGTTGAAAATTGGAAATAAATAATAATAAATAAAAAAATTAGTGATATGATTCTCTTTGCTATGATAAAGCCTTTACTTTTTTAATAAATTTGATATTTTTCCTTGTAATTTAAGCCATTCTCGATGCTCAAATAAAGGAAAACCAGCCCACGATTTTTTAGGTTCTGTAATACTTTTTGTAACTCCACCTCGAGCTGCAATTGTAGTAAATGGTGCAATTTCTAGATGTCCAGCAGTTGCACTTTGTCCACCCATTACAACATAAGCATTTAAAATTGTTGAACCTGCAAGTCCTACTTGTCCAACTAAAATTGAACCTCGACCTATTTTACAGTTATGTGCAATATGTACAAGATTATCAATTCTAACTCCATCTTCAATAATTGTTGAGTTAAATACTGCTCTATCAATTGCACTATTTGCACCAATTTCAACATCATTTCCAATAGTTACATTTCCATTTTGATAGATTTTAATATATTTACCATCTTTAGTATTAGCAAAACCAAAACCATCACTACCAATTACGGTTCCTGCATGAATAATACAATCATTTCCAATTGTACAATCCCTATAAACTGTAACATTTGGATAGATAATAGTGTTATTTCCTATTTTTACATTATCCCCAATATATGCTCCAGCCATAATAGTGCAATCACTTCCTATAACTGAATCTTTTCCAATATAAACATTTGGCATAACTTTTGTTCCACCACCAACAAGTGGTTTTTCACCATCTAATTCAATAACATTTGGAGCAAAAAGTTTAGAAATTTTTGCTAAATTTAAATATGGTTCATCACAAACTAAAGCAATTGCTGTCGATGGAACTTCATTAGCATTCTCACGTGTTACTAACACAGCTGCTGCTTTTGTATTTTTTAAATCTGATAAATATTTTTTGTTTTCTAAAAAAGTAAGTTGATTTTCATTTGAATCTAGTAAAGTGTTTAAACCTGTAATCTCTTTTTCTTCTTGGCAATCTATACCAATAAATTCTGCAATCTCTTGAAGAGTCATTTTTTATCCTTATATTAAGAATAAGATAAGAGTTTGTACTCTTATCTTTCCATTGCTACTATACCACTTCTTACAACTTCAAGTGGATTGAATTTTTGCATAACTTTAATGAAGTTCATAATTCTAGCACTTGAATCCGTAGCAGATACTATAATAGAATCATCAGTTACATTTTGGATACTTCCATGATATGCTCGGGCAATTACATCAATGTCTGAAAGATTATTATCAATCGAGAATTTCATTAAAACTGTATCCTTTTCAATAACATTTTTATGCTCATTTACTCTTAATACTGGAATTAATTTATTTAATTGTTTAACAATTTGATCTATCACTCTTTTATCACCAGTTGTAACAATCGTCATTCTTGAATATTGACTATCTGTAATTGGAGCAACAGTTAATGAGTCAATATTGTAACCTCTTGCTGAAAATAATCCAACAATTCTTGATAAAACATTATGTTCATTCAAGACAATAACTGAAATTACTTGTCTTGATATTTCTGAATCGTAATAATGGTTAAAATTGTTCATTATTTTCCTCCTTCGATTAATGTCATTTCATTTAATGCATGACCATTTGGAACCATTGGTAATACCTCTTCATGTCTAGCAACAACAACTTCTATCATTGCTGGTCTTTTTTTCTCTACTGCATCTTTTAAAGCTATGTCAAACTCTTCTTTTGTTGTAACTCTATAACCTAATCCTCCAAAAGCTTCAACAAGCATTTTAAAGTTTGGTTGAGCTGATAAGTCAGTTTGAGATAGTCTATTTTCGTAGAACATTGTTTGCCATTGTCTAACCATTCCTAAATAGTTGTTATTTAAAACAATATTTATAACTGGTAATTCATATTCAACACAAGTCATAAGTTCTTGAATATTCATCAATATTGAACCATCACCTGTGAAGTTAATAGAAACTTTATCTGTTCCTTTTAAAGCACGTGCTACTCCCATAGCAGCTGGTAATCCAAATCCCATAGTCCCTAAACCACCAGATGTAATCCATTGTCTTGGATATGAGAATGGATAAAATTGTGCTGTCCACATTTGATGTTGTCCAACATCTGTAGAGATAACAGCTTTTTGTCCTAAAAGATGTCCAACCCTTTGAATTGGCCACTGAGGTTTAATAACTTCATTTGAATCAATATATCTTAAAGGCTCTTTTTCTCTATAATCTTTTAATAATTCAACCCAATTTGTATAATCATTAAATTCATTTTCACCATTATCAAAAGCTTCAATCATTGCTTTTACAGTAATTTTTAAATCTCCAACGATTGGATAATCTGGAACTACAAGTTTTGCAATTGAAGTTGGGTCAATATCAACATGAATAACTTTTGCTTTTGAAGCAAACTCATCAAGTCTTCCTGTTACCCTATCATCAAATCTAGCACCTAAAGAGATTAATAAATCTGTCTCATGGGCTGCCATATTTGCTGCAAACTCTCCATGCATTCCTAACATTCCAAAGAATAATGGATTTTCATCACCCATTACACCTCTTGCCATTAGAGTTTCAACAGCAGGAATATTTAATTTTTTAGCTAATTCTCTAATCTCAAATGCACAATTTGATAAAATTGCTCCACCACCAACATATAAAAGTGGTTTTTTTGCATTTGAAATTGCTTCCATAGCTCTTTTTAACTGTTTTTTATTGTAATTAACAGTAGGTTTATAAGTTGGTAAATTTATTTCACTTGGATAAATAAAATCTGCAACTTGAGCAGTAATATCTTTTGGAATATCCACATGTACAGGTCCTGGTCTTCCAGTACTTGCTATATGAAACGCCTCTTTAATAATTCTTGGTAAATCTTCAATTCTATTAACTAAATAATTATGTTTTGTACAAGGTCTTGAAATTCCAACTGCATCAATTTCTTGGAATCCATCAGAACCAATAATTGTAGTTGGAACTTGTCCTGAAATCACAACTAAAGGAATAGAATCCATATATGCATCAGCAAGTCCAGTTACGGCATTTGTAAATCCAGGTCCTGAAGTTACAATTGAAACTCCAACTTTCCCTGTAGCTCTTGCATATCCCTCAGCTGCAATTATCGAAGCTTGTTCATGTCTATTTAGAATGTGTTGAAAATAGTTTTGTTTATATATTTCATCATAGACGTTCATAATAGCGCCTCCAGGGTATCCAAATACTACTTCAACCCCTTCTTGATGTAATGATTCTACAACCATTTTTGCGCCAGTCATCTTCATAATAATTCTCCGTTTTTCTAAAAATAAGTCTTTATTTTACTAAAACAATAATTAAAGTTCGGTTTGATGATTTAATTAATTTGATAATATAACTCTATATTATCGATTTATCCATCTCTTGTGGAATTGAGAAGTAATATCCTTGAACATAATCTACACCCAATAATTTTACCATTTCATAAATCTCTTTATTGATTACATATTCTGCAACTACTTTAATATTTGCTTCTTTTGCAAAATCAATAATACTTTTCACTAAAAGAAAACATATTTTATCTTCAAGCATTTTGCCTATAATACTTTCATCAATTTTTATATAATCTGTTTTTATCTCTGTTAAATATATAAAATTTGAATAACCTGAACCAAAATCATCTATAAATAATTTATATCCTAAATTTTTTAGCATTAATAAATTATCTTTTGCCTCATTACAAGTTATTAAATCTTCGCTTTCAACAATTTCTAAACCTAGTCTATTTGAAATATTATCTTCTAAAGCAAATTTTTTTAAAATTTGCAGAATTGAATCATCAATAATATCCTTAGGATTCAAATTCACATTTATTTTTATATCTCTATTTTCTTGTAACTGTTTATAACAAATTTTCAAAATAGCTTTTGTAATATTTCTTAAAATAAAAGTACCTTTTATAATAGGTAATATATTTTCTGGCAAAATTATGTTTCCATTTTTATCAATAATTCTAAGAAGTGCTTCGTAATGTGAAACTTCTTGGGTTTTAGCATCTAAGATTTTTTGATAAAAACAAGTAATTTGTTTTTTTTCAATAGCATCTTTTATTTCATTTATAGAAAGGGATAAATCAGTATGTTTGTTTTCCCTTTCATCATAAATTTCTATATTATTTCTACCTTTATTTTTTGCGTTATACAGGGCTAAATCTGCTAATTTAAAGGCATCACTAAAACTTCTTGATTTATATGGGACAAGGTTTACACCAATTGATACTGTAATTTTTATAAACTCACTATGGCTTATATAAAACTCTGCTTCTTGAATATTTTTAAAAATTCGCTCTATTACATTTATAGCGCTTAAGTTATCGTTTCTATTAATTTTTGCCAAAACTATAAACTCTTCACCACCATATCTAATAACTATATCTTCTTTAGCTCGAACTGTTGAAGTAATTATTTGTGCTGTTTTTGTTAATATTTTATCTCCAACATCATGTCCATATGTATCATTTACTGCTTTAAAATAATCAATATCTAAAGTTGCTAAAATATAATCATTTAAATTTATAAAATTTTCAGACTCTTGTAAATAATTTCTATTATAAACACCAGTTAATTTATCTGTAAATGCACTTTTCTTAATAGCTAAATATTTAAAAGTTTGAATTAGAAAAATTATCAAGAAAATAATTACTATAAAAATAATTGCAACAATTGTATATTTCATCCAATTAAGAATTTTATTTATATCTTCAATTTTTTTAATAGAAAAATCAACTGCCAAGATAAGTTCAACTTCATTATTTCGTATAATTGGAACTAAATAAGTAATTGAAATTTGTTGTAAATATCCATGTTCAATAATCAAAGGTTTTTTAGTATCAAAAATCTCTAACCATCTTGGATTATCAATGTCAAATTTTTGATTTATAAAAGCTTTTTCAGAATCAATTGCACCATCAGCTAAAAATCTAAAAATTCCTCTATCATCCCTATAAAGTAAATATGCATATTTGATATTTGAAGTTAATAATAAACTTAGATTTTTTTCTATTTTTTCTCGTAAATCTTGTTTATTTATTAGCTCTTTAACATAACTTAAAGACGTAGATTTAAATGATTTTTCTATAGATAAAGCATTGTTATTTGCAATTGAAATAACATCAGCAGTAGATATATCCATCATTTTTTTTGTGATATTACCTTCTAATCTAATAGTACTATAAAGTAATAATGTAAAAATAATAGAGACAAAAATAGCTAAAAAAATTAGATATATTGGATTTTTAATAAATAAAACTCTTCTCATTAAAAATCTTCCACAAATTTATCATAATCAGTTGGTAATTTTATTTTCTGTTTTTCTAATCTACTTTTTATAAATGTAATATTTGGTCTACTTTTATTCCAAAAAAATGCACCTAAATATCTATTGTCTTCTAAAAGTTTTTCGTAATTATTTGTAAAGAATACCTTTTTATCTTCATTTTTACATAAACTATTTATATCAACATTTCGTTTTATAAAAATAAAGTTTGCATCGTCACAACTATCTGTTAAAGTAAAAACTTTTGAATATACGTCTTTTTCCATATTTGATATTTCAGGTATATATAGTTTTATATTCTCTTTGATAGAAGAAGTTGCAATATTTGATATTATTTTTGCTTCAAGTTCTACCTCTTTATCATATTTATTAACTAAAAAAGTGTATTGTTCTGCATTTAAAAATGAACTAATTATGAATAGAAATATAATAAACTTCATTAAAATATCCATTTCATAGAAAGAGTAACACTTCTTTCATAATCATCAAGAATAAAATTATTTGTAGAATCTTTAAATACAGATTGACTTGCACTATCAAAAAGATTTTCACCTTTTAAACTAATTTTTAAGTTTTTATTTACATTATATGAAGTTCCAAGTGAAAAATCATATGAGGCATCTACATCAATATCTAGATAAGTATAAGCATTTCGATATATTACTGAAGTAAAATATTCAAAGTTTTCATACTCTCCCATATATTTTAGATTTACACCCTTATTTGAATTATTTATACTTTCTGTTAATTTTGTTTCAAAGTAATTTAACTCTAACTTATCTGTATCTGAAAGTAAATATTCATAACTATAGATAAAACCTTCTGTTTTAATTTTATGGTCTATATTTGTAAAACCATAGGTTGGATGAAAATAGATAAAATCATCTATATCTACATTGTGATGAGTTACTCTAAACTTTTGTTTTTCAGTTGTATAAACACCCTCTATTGTGTACAATTTATATTTTTGTACATCCAAGTTTTTTGATAGTGTGTAATCCATATTATAAAAAGATGGAGGTAGATATGTATTTGTATAAAAAGTTTTTATACCAAAATTCTCAAAAGGTGTATAAATAGCCCCTACTCTATAAAGCTCTTCTGAAATATCATCTAAAGAACCTGTTCTTTTATATCTGTCAAATTTTAGATTTCCAATTAAAACTAAATTTTCAAAAAGTTTATAATCATCTTCAAACATCAAAGAAGCTATTTGTTCCTGATCAAAATTTGAAAATTGCTCTTTATTATTTACTTGATTTGCAAAATTAACAGTTTTTATACTTTTAGTGTCATATCTTTTTTCTGAAATAGCTATTCCAGTTAAAAAATTATTATTTTTATACTCAAAAGATTTTGAAATATTTGCTTTTATTTTTGTTAATTGTGAATTAGTATCTACTTCTTTGTAATTTTTATAAAATATTGTAGATAAACCCTCTTGATTTTGTTCTTCATTTTTTAAATCTTCAACATCAAATGAAATATTTGTTTTTAATGAATTATCATCTAAAAAATATTTTGTAATATCAATAAAAAAATCTTTTGAAATAAGTTCTCCATCATCAGAAACTGCATCTATAGACATTCCTTGATAATTATCTTTTTTTAAATCAGTATAAGCCATATTTATATCTGTATTTTCATTATTAACATTTAAATATAAATATCTTCTATTTGCACTGTTTTTTAATTCATGACTTTTATAATTAGTAGTTTCATTCACTCTTTCATTACTAAAATTAACTAAATGCGACCATCCATTTTCAAAAGCTTTTGAATTTGTAAGACTCTCTGAAAAAGTTCCTGTTGTTGAACCCTTTAAATTTATTTCACTTCCATTTTCTTTTATACCTTTTTTTGTATAAAGTCGTATGAAATAAATCCCCGTTTCACTACCATAAGAAAATGAACTTTCACCATAATATATCTCCAAATGATCAATAAAATCTAAAGGTAACTCTCCCCAAGCTAAAGCTGCACTTTGATTGTAAATAGAGCTAACTTCATGGTCATTTATAAAAACTCTAAAAAATCCACTTACCATAGCTTTTGTAGCAGATAAAGAGGGAGTCAAAATACCATATCTATTTTTATTTAAATTAAAAAGTGGAAGTTCTTCTAAAATATCATTTAATTTATGATATTGCATAAGTTGTATATCTTTTTGAGAATAGATAAAAACATGTCCAAGTTTTTCATCTAGAGTTTGTAATGATTTTTCGCTAGTTGTATTGTATTCTTGTAATAAATTATCTAAATCGCTTGAGAATAATGATGTGTAAAATATAATAAATAATAAAATTACTAATTTCATATCTGCCTAATGGAGTATTTTTCGCTCATTGTAATTAAATATTTGTTAATTTATAATTATAAAATTGAAAATATTGTGGTCATTTTGTAATCAAATTAATTTATATTCTATAGGAATTTGGATTTCAATACTTTTATTTGTTTTTGGGAACTCTTTTGAGGCCTCTTGTATTGCTTCAATAGTTGCATTTTGTAAGAATTTATGACCATCAATTATCTCAATATTCTCTACACTTCCATCTTCTAAAATCTTAAATCGTACAACCACTATTCCCTCAATTGAAAGTTTTCTAGCTTTCATAGGATACTTTACATTTTGATTTATTAGATTTCTAATTTGTGCTAAATGTTTATCCAAATAATCTTTTTTTTCATCTACAATAGGTTTTGTTAAAATCTCTTTTTCAGTAGTTATGATTTTTTCTGTAGTTTTACTTGGAAGTTCTTCAACTTTTTTTGTAGTTTCAGTCTCTTTTTTTACCTCTTCTTTTTTCTCAACTACTTTTTTTTCTATCTTTTTTTTGATTGATGGTTTTGGAGTTTCTACTACTTTTTCTATTAGCTCTTTTTTTACTTCTTCTTTTTTCTCTTCAACTTTAGGTTCTTCTTTTTTTATCTCTTCTTGTAGTGGTTTTAACTCTTGTTTTAGTTCTACATAATTTAAAGATATTGTTTTAGGAACTTCTGTTTTATTGATAATTATTTTATCATTTGCAAAAATATAAAAAATTCCTATTGCAAAAAATATATAAAAACACAAAGCTATAAAAAAAGAGTTAAAATATCTTTTCATTTTTTTGTCACTATTGAGATATTTGAGTATTCGTAGCTTTTTAACATATCTAAGATAGATACAAAAATCTCAAATTTAGCATTTTTATCACTATTTATATTAATTGGCGTATCTTTTGGAAATTGTAAAATATGTTCTTTGATATTATCTAAACCCTCTATAAAGTTATTACAATAAAAAGTTCCATCCTCTTTAATTACTATAATTATCTCTTTATCTACTTTTAAATTATTTGCATTTATTGCAGTTGGCAGGGATATTGGAATTATCCCTTTTGATATAAAAGTTGAAGTCATTAAAACAATAGTTAAAAGTACAAGTAATACGTCAATAAAAGGTATTACATTTATAGAATCATACTTCTTCAGTTTCATATTTGCTCTCTAAAACTTCTGCATATCTGCCTAAAATATTATAAAAAATCTGTGAAGCAATAGCAACCACAAGTCCAGCAGCAGTTGCTTTTAAAGCAAGTGCCAATGAACTCATAATTTTTCCAGCTTCTATATCACCATTTCCCATAGTCATAAAAGTAAGCATAATTGCCAATACAGTTCCAAGCAGTCCAATATATGGAGAGTTTGAAGCAATTGTTCCAATAATTGTAAGATGTTTTGTCAAAGCAATATCTAAAGCTTTTTTATTTTTATAACTTGATACATCCATGTTTTTATAAAATATTACCCTTTCAATAAAAAACCAAAAAGAGATAAAACTCATAAAAATAAGTAATGCAATAACACCATAATCAACTAGATTTTTTAGAACTTCTATATTCATTTGTTTTCCATTTTCATTTGATGTGCAGCGTGATTATGCCCGCCCATATTTGCTCCATAAGTTTTAAATACATATCCCGTATAAAAATTAAGCCCCATATAAAATATAATTAAAGCCGATGCAAAAGGGAAAGCTATAATTTTTAGATTTAATTTTACATCAAGAAGTCTAAATCTCATAGCCATTAAAATAAATGCCCAAATATATCCAATATGATTAAAAACTTTAAAAACATGAACCCAATCATCTTTTCTACCTGCAAGTGGTAACATAGTTTCAAATCCTAAAGAGAAAGCTTGATTAAAACCATTTACAATATTTGAAGCATAAGAGTAAAAGAAAAACTCTCCAATATGTGATAATCCACCAATTATAAATAAAGGTGCGAAAGCATATCCAAGAGTGTAAAATGTTTTTTCATAATCTACATTCATAATTTTTGAAGCTATAAACATTCCCATTACACTTAATAAAACAGAGATTAAAACAGCATAAGAAAAAGCAAATAATCCAACTACATCTATTGAGCCAAAATCTATAAATGACTGGAAATATCTTGCAGTTTTAACCCAAAAGAACTCTTCAACAATAGCACTTCGCCCTAAAGCATGGTGAAATCCCATTGTAATACTAATAGCTGCTGTAATAAATATCAACGCCCAAACTTCTGCTTTAGAAGTTTTAAATTTATTAAACAATCTACTTGATGGTTTTTTAAATTTAAAAGCTACGCTTTCACAAGCACTTGAACAATCCATACATAAAGTACAATCTTCCATTGAATTCTTTTTATCAAAAGTAAAAGGTTTTAGATTATACGAACAAGCACTTGCACAATCAAAAGTTTTACAAGATGAACAATGTTCTTTGTAAGTTTCTAGTTTTGTAAAACTAACCTTTGAAAAAACCTTTGTCATAGTTCCTATAGGACAAATATATTTACAATAAGCCATTTCATCATAGATATAATAAAAAACTACAGCTAACAAAGTCATAACAGTAAATAACATCGCTGTTGCATAAGGAGTTTTGAAAAATTCTGGATATAAATAGTAAGTACACCACCATCCAACAAAAAGCAAAAATACACCAATAAATGGATTTGCCAAACTTTTTGGTAATTTCTTTTTTAAACCAAATTTAGTAATAAATTTTCCAATAAATCCATGGGGACAAACCCCACAGAAAATTCTTCCAAAAGTAGCAAGTGTAGTAACCATAAAAAATGGCCAAAACAATCCCCAAAAAAGCCCAGTTGTAAATAAATTTTCTTCTAAACTTGGATTTATTATTCCAAAATAAATAGCATAAATAAATAGGGCAAAAACTATTGTTTGTATAGTTCTTAAAAAAACTCTATTTTTAAATATGATATTTAATATAGGCATTCCAAAGATGTCATTTTTATCTCTTTTTACGAAATTTGTCATCTTAAATCCTAAAATTTATATGTGTATGTAAGCATTGTACTTCTTGGACTTGCTGCTTTGTAAGTTTCATTACCTGATGTATCTTTTGAAGCTTCCATTGCATAATATTTATCAAATAAGTTATTTACATTTAATTGAATATTATGTGCTTTCATCTCATATCCAATCATAAAATCTGTTACTAAATCATAACCTTCATATTTTTGAGTATTTGCATTGTCCATATAATAACTTCCATATGTTCTAGCTGTTACTCTTGTTTTAAATCCACTTGCTAGATGATAAGCTGCATATACTGAGTATTGGTTTTCAGGAATAAAAGGTAAATAGTTTCCATCTCTTGAAACTAAAGTAGTTGTTGCACCATTTCTTACAGATTCATTGAAAGTATCAAATTTAAATTTACTATAAGTATAAGCACCACCAATTTGAATATTGTTAGTCAAATTATAACTTGTGTTAAATTCTAAACCTTGTTTATCTGTTTGTCCTGCATTATCATAAACTGCATTACTTCCGATTTGTTGAGTTTGAATAATCTCATCTTTTACAATATTTTCAAAAATAGCTATATCTGTATCACTTTTCTCAGTTCTTGTTTTTAAACCAACTTCATAATTTATACTTTGTGATTTATCTAAATCATTATTTGTTCCCAATTCACTTGTTGTTGGTGCTTGATTTGCTCCAGCAATAGAAGCATAAACATTTGTAGTATCAGTTAAAGCATAAGATGTTCCAATTTTTGCAGAAAATAGAGTAAATGAATTATCTAATGAATAATTACCTTTACCAACTCCATATTTTCCAGTGCTATAGTTATAAGCTCTTAATTCATTTCCCGTAATATCAAAATTTAATTTATCAACCCTTGTACCTACATCAAATCCCCATTTATCAGTCATTTTAAAACTCTCTTTTACATATGTACCATAAAGAAAAGTAGAACTATCTTCAGTTGCTGCTAAAGCCCCTTTATTATTTGAAAGAGTTTTTAAAATTCTTCCAGTATTACTTGTTTGAACATCTTTGTATTCATATTTTTTTGAATCATCTGATTTATCTAGTTTTAACGTAACTCCTCCAACTAAATTTGCATCTTGAGCAAACATTTTATGGGCATAATCAAACTCTAAATCTGTTCCAAAAATATTGTTATCACTTGCATCATTTATCATTCCAGTTACTGGATGATAATGTTCCCAATGGGTAAAATAAACCCTTGGTTTATAAGTCACACTTCCAGATTCTTTTTCATATTTTGAGTTGAATGATGCTATTTTTGAGTTTCTTGCACTATCTTGCCATGCATTTGAAGTATTGTGTTGTTCACCACTTTTTTTGAACTCTTCAAACTCTGCTTTTGTCATTGAAGCTGGTAAATTTAGATTTGATTCTGTATAAGCTAACTCATTTTCAATTGTAGAATCATCTTTAAAAATATGTCCATATTTTAAACTAAGTTGAGTTGTATCAAACTCATTATTATCTCTCCAAGAGTTATCTATAGTTCTTGTAGAAAAAGTAGCAGAAGCAAAATCATTATCAGAAATTTTACCTCTAACTTTTGCATTTAGATTTTTTTGTCCATCATCACCAATTCCTAGTTTTATTCTATTTTTATCCTCATCAAAAACAGATTTTGTAATTAGTTGAATAACTCCACCAGTTGAATTAACTGCATTAATTGAACCAGGCCCTTTTTGAACTTCAATACTCGAAACATCTTGCATATCAATAAAGTCAAATCTTGTAAATGAATCAGGATCCGTCATAGGAACACCATCTTTCATTACCATGATTTCCCTAACACCATATGATGCTTTTAAACCAGCACCTCTAATAACCAATTTTGGACTTGGTGAGTTTGTAGATGAAGCTGCTATTACCCCTGGAATATTTTGAATAGCATCTTGTACATTTAAGATATTTTTATCTTCAATAGTTTTTTCATCAACAACAGCAATACTTTCGCTTATCTCTTTTGTAGGTGTTGCAATTTTTGTAGCTGTCACAGACATTTGGTCTAGATTAACAACATCACTTGCTAGTAAGTTAGCATTTATAGCTAATATGGCAAAAATTGAGTATTTAAGTTTCATTTCATTCCTTGGAAAATAATTTCCGAGATAATAAAATAGTTCTATTAATTATTTGTTAATTATTTGTTTGTTGTTTATGAAATGTAAAATTTCTTTTCAATTTTCTTTCTAATACAGCAACTCATTTGATTTTCCCTATCACTTGGGCTTATTATTCCCATAATATGAGGAGTTGAATATATTTTATTTTTTTCAAAATTTTGATTTTCTAACCAAGTTAAAAAAGTTATTTCTAACTCTTTTGTTAACTTTACAAAATCCATATCAAGATTTACAATATTTTCAAACTCTTTTGGCAAAGTTTTTGTTTCTTTTCCAAAATAATAAAAATGAGTTGAAAGTAAAACATTTTCACCAGCTAAATCCATCTCTTTTGTACAACGACTATGAACACTTGGTCTTAGTTTTATTTCATCATTTGAAAAATCATAAACACTATCGCCCATTTGCTCTTCTATATTTTTGCTGGTTTTATTTGGGATTTTTAGGGGAAGTTTCTCTTTTGTATAAGTATCATACTCCTTTATAGTCATAACAGTTGTAATTTTCATAGTGTAAATTAATTGAAACTTAGAATCTAAACCAACAAGCCAATCGCCCTGCTTTGCGATTTTTCTAAGATTTGGTTTACAAATAGCAAGGGTGCAAACTCCACCATAAGGATTTGGCGCAGCACCATCATCAACTGGAACTATATAAGCGTAGATATTCATTTTACTTCTTGATTTTTAGATTTTAGATAATATCAAATCTTGCTGTTTTTGCCTAAAATAAAAAGTATAATTTTTCGCAAAATGAAAAAAAGTTTATAAAGAAAATGAGAAAAAAGATTGTCGTAGTGAAAGAAAAAATGAAGTTTTCCCAAAAGAGTAGTTTTATCAACTGCACTATCTAAAAAAGCCAAAGCCTTCGCACCTTGAAAACAGTCGTTTTTATAAAGCACAATAAAACCATCATTTATGTCTATGTTTCCACAAAGAAGAGATATTTCACCAAGATTTTCTCTTGCATCTTTTAGAGTGATTTCAAAGTTCTCTTTTAGTTTTAGAAAGTTTGCATATTTTGAGCAAAATGGACATTGTTTGTCGTAGTAAAGGGTTAGTTTTTGTTTCAAGTTTTGGTTACTTTCTTGGATATAAATATCGTTTTCCCAAAGCTAAGAAAACGATATATTAGTTTTTTAATTAAAATCAAACTAATTGTATTTTTAGTTCTTTTCCTAAAATATTTGCAAAATTTTGAAGTGTAGATAACTTTATATCTTGAGCATGATTTTCTATTCTTGAAATTGCTGATTTTTTTGTATGAAGTTTTATAGCTACATCTTCTTGTGAAAGACCAATATCTTTTCTTGCTTGTTTTAATATTTCACCTATTTTAAACTCTTCATAACCTTTATCAAAGTTTTTTGCGAAATCTTCACTTAATTCTTTTCTTTTTAGAATGTATTTATCTAAATCATCCATAAATGTACTCCTTTTTTCTATTTTGGGCTAATTCAATCTCTTTTTTAGGTGTTTTTTGGTCTTTTTTCTTAAAAGCATTTGTTAAAATAATTAACTTACCCTCATGTTCAAAACCAAGAAATCTAAAATTGTTATTAGCGTGTTGTACACGAATTTCTATTATATCATCAGTATTTACAAGCTTTTTGTAAAATTTTGAAGATACAGATTCATCTTCTCTTATTAACTTAAATACCCAAAGAACTTTTTCTACTTCTTTATCATTTAAAGTATTTAAAAATTCTTCAATAGTATTTCTATTCAAGTTATTTTTATAAAATAAAATCTCTTTCATGATATGTTAACATATATGTTAACTTTTGTCAATTTAATCATGTTATCCTCCATTTTAAATAATTTTATAAATTATATAAGAAATTTAAAATTAGGATTAAAAATATCACAGAATGAAATAAAAATGTTTATTTACAAAAATTTCTATACACTTATATTTTGTTTTCGCCAATTATTAACTGCATTATTAATTCTATCAGCACTAACTTCTATTTGCCATTCATCCCAAAATTCAACGGTACCACTATTAGGACTTATTGTTGGTTTATCTACTCTAATTCTACTTGGTAATAGACTTGCATCACCAACAACTAAAGCTTCACCTGTGTCAAGAATGGGTAGAATATCTCCAAACCCACCTAAATTATCAGGAAGTAATTTTTTAATAACCATTTGATCTTCTGTATTAGTAAGTCTCATAGCTATAAAATTACTACATTGACTTAATACTGTTCTATTTACTTCAGATGGTCGCTGACTAATTACAACTAAACTCAAGCCATATTTTCGTCCCTCTTTTGCAATTCTTTCAAAAATACTTAATGATATTTCATCGCTTGTACTTGAACTACTTTTATTTGGTATATACAAATGAGCTTCATCACATAAAAGTGCTATGGGATGTCTTTCTTCTGATTTAGTCCATTGCTGAACTGAAAAAGATAATCTCGCTATTAAACTAACTATTAAAGGTAAAATATCAGATGGTACTTCTGAGAAATCAACTATTTTTATACCAGCCTTACTATTCTCACTATTAACTCCAATAAGAGTTTCTACTAACTTATTAAGCCAATCAAATTCCATTACAATATTTCCACCTGCAAATAAAAAACCCATTCTTCTATCTGATATTTTATTTTCTAATCTTGAAATCATACGACTTAATTTACCATTAAAATCACCTGCTTTTTCTGCACCAGCTCTTGCTCCTGGCACCATTTCAGAATTGATAGCATTTAATTTTTCTAATAAATTTTCCAAAGAAAATGGTACAGGACTATCAATTGTAAAATTAGCTAAAACATCAGTCTCACCTTTTTCTTCTAAATATTCTTTTTTAACATTTTTTATTTCTCTAGATATTATCATTGACTGATTTGGTGCATTTTGGTCACTTCTGTCAACAAACATAGAAACTAATGCTTCATAAGTCAATAGCCAATATGGTATGTGTAATACATTATCTGCAAGTCCTTTATTTTGTTCAATATCAGATGGTCCAGCAATTTTGTAGTATTCAATATTATCAATTGCTTTTAAAGGTTTATATTCACCATGTAAATCAAAGACAATAGAATTAACAGTACTTAATATTGCCATTTGTTCTATAATTTTAGCAGTAGTCCAAGATTTACCAGAACCAGTACTACCTCCTATAAAAGCATGTCTTTGAAACAATTTATTTCCATTCATATATGCTTTCGCATTATCATCTAAAGTATAAGTACCAAGAGATAATGAATTTTCTCCGTCACTTAATTGTGAAATAACTTTCATAAAGTTTGTTAATTTATCATTTTCAAGAGCAAAACAATTTGCATCTATTTCTGGAACGGTCTCTAATGTTCTTCTAAAAACATTACTTAAGACACCTTCTTTATTTTTAAATGTTCCAATTAATGTTATCTTACATAAATTTTCTTCTACAAAATTTTCTTCTTCTAATTCTTTATCTATAATCTTTTTTCTTACTAATTTTTCAATTAATCCAATTAAAAATTGTTCAGGTTTTGAACTTTGTAACACAACTAATCTATTTACTTGTAATCTTTTTAGCTTATCAATATCTGTAACTTCAACAATAACTACACAAGTGTCAACAGATATTACTTTTCCTAAAGCCTCTTCATCTCCATAATTAAAAATACTCATTATTATTTCCTTTATATTAATTTTAAAAAACCATCTAATGACCAGTAATTTTCATTAGGAATAACTATTTCATCAAATTCTGACGAATAAACTTTTGTGTTAATTTTATTATCACATTCAAATGCTAAATAATTTTTACACCCCTGCTCTGTGATAAATTTTTTTGTTGCTTCTGTTAATGTTCTTGTTAAAATTAAAAGCTTAGAATTATTTTGGATACATTTATTTACAAGTTTTACTTGAATATGCTCATCATTAAATCCATAGCCAATACATATGTAATTATTACTATTTTCTAAGGCATTATCTGCTTCTTGAATTATTGTACGATATGGTTCAGCATGTGTTTTTTTATATTTTGAGATACCTGGTGTTACAATTTCTGGTAAAAAATTATTTGGAATCTCTTGAATATTAGATAAGCCTATAAGTAAATTATCATTATTTCTAAACCAATCAAGAGAACCATGGACTTTCCATATATTTACTTTTCTTTTCACTTTGATTAAACCATTTGGAACTTTTGTTCTATAAAATCCAGTTGAGAATCCAGTATAATGATACAAATTATTTTTTTCACAAGCATATTCAGCTAATCTATCATAGTTAGTAGTAATTATATTTAATTCTGTTGCCGTACTACAAAATAATTTATTAATTAACTTTGATAATGGAAAATACTCTTGATTAGATAAACTATTAAAAAAAACTTCAACATCTTTTGGATTAATTAATTGCCAAGTCTTAGTAATTATTTCATTTGTAATCATTTCATCAAGGTTTACCTTTTGTAATGCAGTTTCTAAGTCTACATTATTATCTAATAAATGAACAAATTTATCCCATTCTTCATTTGATTCAACTTTAATATTATCCTTTAAATATTCTGATAAAGTCCACATTGTTGGCAATCCATATGAAACAGATGCACCACTTCCCAGTACAATTACAGGTGTATTTTCAATATATTTTTGTGCTTGCAACATAATTTTATTTAATTCATCACTCATTATTTCCTCTTTTATTAAATTTCTAAACTTCTACAACCCGCTCAAACATCTCTTTAATCTCCATTTCATGGCTTATCAAAAATATTTGTCTATATTGTTCTTTGATAGTATGGAAGGCTTCTAGTATTTCCATTCGTCTTGCTTCATCTTGACTTCCGAAAATTTCGTCGAAGGCTAGAAACTCTACGCTACTTGCACCACTTAGTTCACTCAAAGTTTTTGATATGGCGATTCTTAAAACCAAGTTTGCTAGGTCGATTTCACCACCAGAAAATCTTTCTATTGGATATTTTTTGCCTTCATCGTAGATATAAAAGTCAAAGTCATTTGATACTTCTATGTGTTGGTATTTACCTTTTGTGATTTGGGCGTACATAGTTGAGGCTATGTCTGAAATTCTTGGAGCTACTTTTGAGTTTAGTTTTGTTTTGAATTCAGCTAGGCTTATTTTGATTTTTTCATAGTCGTTTAGGTCATCTTTTTTTGTTTGTACTTTGGCTAGTTGTATTTCGTTGTTATTTAGGCTTTCTTGGATTGTTTTGATTTGCCCTTGGATTGTGGCTATTTTTACTTTTAGTTCATTTATAACAGCCGTTAAGCTATCTTTTTGGGCTTGTATCTCATCGTATTGTTTTATTTTTTCTTGGTGTTTTACCTCATCGTAGTTTATGGCTTGGAATTCTAGGTCTTTTTGTAGAAGTTCTAGGTTGTATTTGTCTTGGTTTTGGATTGAAGTTTGTAGTTCTTCTTTTATACTATCTACTCTTTTTAGCATAGTTTCAAGACTAAGTACATATTCGTATTTTGTTTTTAGCTCTTTTTGTTTTAGAAGTAGTTGTTCATGTATAGTGTTATCGTATGAGTAGATTTCTAGTTTTGCTAGTTCGGCTTTGTTTTTAACACCTTTTTGTGTCACTTTTTCAAAATGCTCTTTTTGGATTGTTAAGTCTTTGTTTTTACTCTCTATTAGATTTATAGCTTTTGATAGTTCAAAGTGTTCTTTAATATATGCTTTTTGAAACTCTTCTATTTGCTCTTTGTTTTTTTGTATCTCTTCTAGGTTTATAGTGGCTTTGTCTATTTTCTCTTTTTGTGTTGTTTTTACTATATGTTCAAGTGATAGTATTACATTATCATACTCATCAAGAAGTGGTCTTGTACATGTTGGACAATTTGACTCACGACCAAGATTTGTGATGTTTTCTATTTTTCTTGAAATATCTGATATTAGTTTTTGCTCACCTGCTATTTCTTGAAGCAGTGTTTTTTCTTTTGTTTGTATTTGTAGAAGTGTTTGTTTTATACTCTCTAGTTTTTGCTCAAAGGCTTTTTCTTTTTCTACTAGCTCTTTATGTTCTTTTGTTTCAAACTCTAAAAGGCTTATTGTTTCTTTTGCTTTTTTGTATTGTTCTCTTAGTTCATTTTGCTCTAGGATTAAACCCTCTTTTCTTATGTGAAACTCTTTTAGTTTCTCTTGCTCTTTTATACTCTCATGTAAGCTTATATACTCTTCTTTAACACTTTGTAATCCTCGAAGCTCTTCTTGTTTAGTTCTTAGGTTATTTAGCTCATTTGAGAGCTTATCTTGATTTACTTGGTGAGATTTAATACTATTTTTTAGAAGTTCACATCTTGCATGTAGGTTTTGTTTTTGCTCTTTTGTTTTTGTATATAGTTCTAACTCTTGTTTTATAGTTTGTTCTTCTATTTTTGTATTATCCAAAAGTATTGTTCTTGTACTTATATCTTTTTGTATCTCTTGGCTTTGTTTTGTATACTCTACTATATACTCTTTTTTAATACTTATATCTTCAGCACTTAATAATACTTCTGCAAATGCCCCTATTTCTCGTTTTAGTTCTCTGATTTTTTCTATTAGCTCTTTTTCTACAAAATCTATCTTTTCAAGACCTAGAAGTTTTCTTATCATCTTCTTTCGCTCTTCTGGTTTACTATTACTTAAACTTGTTAGTTCCTTTTGACTAGCAAAAAGTGTATGTACAAAAGCATCTTTACTCATTTTAGTTAAGTTTACTATACTTGTAGTTACTTCTTTTGCTCCTGTTGTAATAAGTTCAGTGTTTTTATATAGTTTTGCATTGGCAGTTAGTGTTTTTCCTCTAAACTCTCTTATTACTTTATACTCTATAGTGTCAAACTCAAAATCAAGTTCTACTATAACTGCATCTTTAGAAGAGGCATTTGAGTTTCTTACTACTTCTTTATCACCTTTGCTTTTTAGTTCTCCATATAGAGCAAATAAAATAGCTTCAAAGATAGTAGATTTTCCAGCGCCATTTTTTCCTATGATTCCTATAAGTCCTGATTCAAAGGCTATTTCAAAATTTGTGTACTTTTTGAAGTTTTCTAGTTTTAGATTAGTTAGTATCATAACTTAGCTCCTCATATTTAGAAAATAGTTCTTGTACCTTTGATTTTAATCTTTCATACTCTTTATCTTCACTCTCTTCTTTTATATGCTCTAGGAAATACTCTTCTAGTGATATGGCTTCTAGGTTTTGTATATCTGAGTTTGAATCACTTTTTTTAAACTCTCTTTTTATACTTACACTCATGGCACTTGGAAATATATCTTTGATTTGTTTATTTTGTATATCTATGGAACTTAGTGGCGTAAGATTTTTTAGTTTTACTTCTACTATAGCATCAAGACAATCACTAACATCAAGATTTTGTATAGAAGTTTCATAATCCTCACAATCTATCTCTTTTTGTCGTATAGCTCTTATGTTTATCTCTTTATACTCTATAGTTAAACTCTCTTCTAAAGTTGCAAGTATAAAACCCTTTGAGTTACGTTTATCATTTAGACTTGTTCTCTCACTACTGCCACTATAATAAACATTATCATATTTACCAACAGAGCTAAATCCATGCCAATGTCCAAGAGCTACATAATCCATTTTAGAAAAAATATACTCTTTGTCTGAGGGATAAACCCACTCTCCAAACTCTTGCATCAAATACCAAGCTCCAACACTACAATGCATCATCATAATATTTTTTTTAGATTCACTTATATTTGCTTCACATGATTCTATTTGTGATAAAGCTTTTGAGTCATCATTTAAATGAGGTAGAGTATGAAAGATTACATCAGCAAACTCTATTTTTTTATACTCTTGATTATATGAAACATAGATATTTTTAAAGTTCTCAAAAATCTTTAAAATTGGTGAGCTGAGGTTAGTTCGTGGAGTTGAGTGATTTCCAGCTATTAAAATAAATGGAATATCCAAAGACTCTATTTCTTTGAACTTTTCAAGGGCAAAGGTAATTGCTCTGTTACTTGGACTACTTCGATGAAATAAATCGCCTGTGTGGATTATATAATTTGGTTTGATTGTTTTGATTTGTTCAACTATTTGGGAAAAAGCATCGTAAAAATCTGCTTCTCTTTGGTTTATATTTTCATTGTTTATTATATCAAGGTCATTAAAACCTAGATGTGTATCGCTAAAATGTACTATTTTCAAATTTGAGTCTTTTTGTTTTATTTTGTTAATAAATATTATAACAGACAAATGACTCTCAAATGACTCAATTTATACAAATTTACACTAACAATGCTTCTAAAAGCTTGTGTTATATAATAAGATAATGCTACAATTTTATCACAAGAGTATAACTATCTTCAAATTTATCGTTTTTATCGTGATGTCAATTTTTTTATATTGAATTCAATAACAACACTACTTATATGAATAGTTCGGGAAGTCATTATGCTCTTAGACCATGAAGTTATCACTAATTGGTTCATATTGTAATTACTATATACCGGCTATATAGACAAATAAAATTACAAAAGAGATTGAATTTTCTGATTATCCTAATTATTAGATAAGGAAGTTTTGTGAAATATGTTAGTGAATTAATATGGTTAAGTCTTTAGCCCATTGTTATATCTATTAGATATAAACTTTATACAAAAAATGCAACAAAAGGAATAAAATGATTGCAATACCAATAAAAATCAAAAAAGAGACTTGTTTTTTATCCACACTATTTGGAAAAGCTAAATATTTTGCTTTAATAAACAACAACAATGTAGAAATAGTTAAAAATGAACAAACAAGTGGAAAAGCAGTAGCGGATTGGTTAAAAAGTAAAAATGTAAATATACTTATCACTTCTCACTTAAGAGAAAAACCCTTTGAAAGCCTTCTAAATCATAACATAAAAACATATTTTGCAAGAGATAAAAAAATAGATATAAATAAAATATTATTACAATATGCAGATGGAGAGTTACCTATTTTAGATCACGATCTTTTTCAAATTATTTTTAAGAGTCACTCTTTCAAAAAAAACATTAATTCTAATAAAATAGCTGGTGAATTTCATTTTTAAGTTTGTAGAATAGAAATTTTTTTAAATTTCTATTCTATCTTTTCTTCATAATAAAAAATAAATTTATATACTTTTTTTAACCTTTTAAATTTCAACTCTTTCAGTCATTCTTTTGCTCTTGTTAATTTTTATCTTGCATTTTTTATTGACATATCTTCCTTAAAGTGTTATCATCTTCTTATAAATATAATAAGAAGAGGTTATATGAAAATCATAAGTACTATTTATAATTTTTATATTAATGGTTTTAAAAATATGACTATTGGCAAAACATTATGGAAAATCATATTAATAAAATTATTAGTTATATTAGTTTTTCTTAACTATTTTATCCATGACAAATCTATCAAAACTGAATATAAGACATATGAAGAGAAAGTTGATTTTGTATATAAAAATCTAACAAAAGAAAATTAAAAGGAAGAGAAATGGAAGAGCATTTAGTTGATTGGTCCAGAGCTCAGTTTGCACTAACAGCAATGTATCATTGGATTTTCGTTCCATTAACTTTGGGACTTGGATTTATTGTTGCTATTATGGAAACTATTTATGTAAAAACAAATGATGAATTTTGGGAAAAAACTACAAAATTTTGGATGGGTCTATTTGCAATAAACTTTGCAATAGGAGTTGCAACTGGAATAATAATGGAGTTTGAATTTGGTACAAACTGGGCAAACTATTCTTGGTTTGTTGGAGATATTTTTGGAGCTCCACTTGCAGTTGAGGGAATTTTAGCCTTTTTTATGGAGAGTACTTTTTTTGCTGTTATGTTTTTTGGTTGGGAAAAAGTTAGTAAAGGATTTCATTTATTATCAACTTGGTTAGTTGCAATTGGTTCAAATCTATCTGCTTTATGGATTTTAGTTGCAAATGGTTGGATGCAATATCCAACTGGAATGACATTTAATCCAGATACTGTAAGAAATGAGATGAATAATTTTTGGGATGTTTTACTCTCTCCCGTTGCTATTAGTAAATTTTTACACACTATTGGAAGTGGTTATGTTTTAGCTTCACTTTTTGTTATAGGAGTTAGTGCTTGGTATTTACTGAAAAAAAGAGAGATTTTATTTGCTAAAAAATCTATGATTATTGGGGCTACATTTGGACTTATAACTTCAATATTTTTGATTTTAAGTGGAGATGAATCAGCTCATCAAGTTGCTCTTAAACAACCAATGAAACTAGCAGCCATGGAAGGTTTATATGAAGGAGAAGAAAAAGTTGGAATTGTAGCTTTTGGTTTATTGAATCCAGAAAAAACAATAACAAATAATGAAAATACTTTTTTATTTGATTTTACAATTCCTTATGCTTTATCATTTTTAAGTTTCCACGATATAAATGCTTATGTTCCTGGAATAAAAGATTTAGTTTATGGGAATGAAGAAAAAGCAATTTTAAGTGTAGAAGAAAAAATGAAAAAGGGTAAAGTTGCTATTAAAGCTTTGGAGTCTTATAAAGAGGCTAAAAAAACTTCAAATGAATCATTATTAAATAATTCAAAAATTTTACTTGATGAAAATATGAAATATTTTGGTTATGGACATATTAAAAATAAGGAAGATGTTATTCCTCCTGTTTCTATTACATTTTATTCGTTCCATATTATGGTAGGACTTGGAACTTGGTTTACAATACTGTTTGCTTTAGTTTTATTTTTACTAACAAAAAAAGAGATTTTAAACTATCCAATTGTTTTAAAATCAGCACTTTTTAGTATTCCTTTAGGATATATTGCAAGTGAAGCTGGATGGATAGTTGCTGAAGTAGGACGTCAACCTTGGGCTATTCAAGACTTAATGCCTGTTGGAATTGCAGCCACAAAAATAGCAACAACAAATGTAATGATTAGCTTTTTTATTTTTGCCATACTTTTTACTGTTTTATTAATAGCAGAAATAAAAATTATGACCAAACAGATAAAAATTGGTTCTAATGGAGGTCACTAATATGGGATTTGAAAACTTAGAACTTAAAACACTTCAACAATATTGGTGGATAATAATATCTTTATTAGGTGGACTTTTTGTATTTATTATGTTTGTTCAAGGTGGACAAACTTTAATAGATAAATTAAGTGAAAATGAGACTGAAAAAACTATGCTAATAAATAGTATAGGAAGAAAATGGGAATTAGGTTTTACAACTTTAGTTTTATTTGGTGGAGCTTTATTTGCAGCATTTCCACTATTTTATGCTACAAGTTTTGGAGGAGCTTATTGGGTTTGGTTAAGTATTCTATTTTGTTTTATTATTCAAGCTGTTTCTTATGAATACAGAACTAAACCAAACAATTTTTTAGGACAAAAAACTTATGAAATGTTTTTAAAAATAAATGGAAATATTGGAACATTTTTATTAGGAGTTGCGATTAGTACCTTTTTTAGTGGAAGTGAATTTATAGTTGATAGTAATAATTTTGTAGATTGGAAAAACTCTTTAAGAGGACTTGAGGCACTTTTTAATCCATATAACTATTTATTAGGATTTGCACTTGTATTTTTAGCAAAAATAAGTGGAGCTTTATATTTTATAAATAATATTGATTATGAAAAAATAAGAATCAAAGCAGTTAATTCAATCAAAATAAATATGATTTTCTTTTTATTTTTCTTTTTAGGATTTATGTTATGGATTCTTACAAAAGATGGATATGCTGTTGAAAAGAGTGGTTTGATTGTTATTGAAAGATTTAAATATTTACAAAACTTTATTGATATGCCAATTGTTTTATCTATGTTTTTAATTGGTGTCTTGATGGTTATTATAGCTGTATTTGTAACTATAATATTTAAAAAAACTTGTTGTATTAAAACAGGTGGAGTAGGAATTGTGTTAACTGTAATGGCGATTTTATTAAATGTGGGATTAAATAATACAGCTTATTATCCTTCAACTACTGATTTACAGAGCAGTTTAACTATTACAAATAGTTCAGGAAGTCACTATACTCTTATGGTTATGAGTTATGTTTCATTGATGGTTCCATTTGTATTAGCATATATAACTTATGCTTGGTACAGTATGGATAGAGTAAAAATTACAAAAGAAGAGATTGAATCTAAAGATTCACATAATTATTAAAAGGTTAAAAAAATGGAATATTTAAGTGAATTAATTTGGTTAAGTTTATGGCCGGTTGTTATATATCTTGGATATAAAATTTCATATAAAAATGCAACAAAGGAGATAAAATGATTGCAATATCAACGCTTTTTTAATTTAAACCTGTAAATAAAAAGATAGAAATTTTACTTTCTATCTTTTTTCTATTGTAGCTTGATTTTTAAAAGTTTTTAGAACAACAACTTTTTCGCCCTCAACAAACTCTTTTTCATCAAGTTCTGAGTCAATATCCCAATAAGTTGCCTTATATAGAACTTTTGAGTTTTTTATTTCACCAATTCCTTTTTCATCTAAAAAATTATCTGAAATATCTTTTTTTGATTTCAAAAAAGATTCCAACGCTTTTTTTCTAAAAAGTAATAATAAAATCAAAGAAAATATTGAAGCTATTGCAATTTGCCAAAGTCCATCTGAGAAAATATAAATATAACTAATCAAAGCAGTTAAAATAAATCCTAATCCAAACCAAATAAGAACAAAAGATGCAATAACAGCTTCAAAAGCTATTAATGCAACTCCTATTGCTAAAAGGATATAAGGATCTAATACATCAAGAATTATTTGAGTTAGCATTGCTTACACCTTTAAAAAATGCATCACCTAAAACAGAAGTTGCTCCAACCATTTGAGCCACATCATAAGGTAAAATCATTTTGTCTGTTGAACCACTTTCAGCTAGTGCTCTAAATGCTGCAATTCTATCTTTTGCAAGTAAGAATTCTGCTGCTTTTTCATTTTCCATCATAGAAATATTTATAAGTCTCATAGCTTCTTGTTGACCTGCCGCCATTTGTTCTTGTTCATATCTTTTTGCATCTGCCATTCGCTCAATTGCTTCTGCTTTTAAAATCTCTTCTTGTTTAAAACCTTCAGCTTTTCTAATAACTGCTTCTTTATCAGCTCGAGCTTTTGTTTCGATTGCTCTTTTTTCTCTTTCTGCTTCCATTTGCATATTCATAGCTCGTTCAATTTCAGCAGGAACTGAAATATCAGAAATCTCAACTCTTGTAACTTTGATTCCCCAGTTAGCAGCTGCACTTCCTAGCTCATTTTGTAGTTTTGCATTTAATGTTTCTCTATTTGATAAAGTATCATCTAAATCCATACCACCAATTTCAGCTCTTAAAGTTGTCATTGCAAGATTTGCAATAGCATTTTTAAAATCTACTACATTATAAGTAGCTTCTACCGCATCATCAACTTTACAAAAAACAATTCCATCAATAGAAATATTTACATTATCTCTTGTAATTACAGATTGTTTTGTAATATCAACCAACTGCTCTCTAGAAGTCAAAATTGCTCGAACAACATCAATAATAGGAATAATAAGGTGAAAACCACCATGAAGTTCTTTATTAAACTTTCCTAATCGTTCGATTACATACACATCAGATTGAGGAACAATCTTTACACCTTTTGAAATAATAATTAAAGCAAAAAATATAATTGCTACAGCAAATACAATACTTGTTTCCATGAAATTCCTTTTATTTTAATCAAGTTATTCTATCAGAAACTTGTCACATTTCATGTCACAGATTTTTATATGAAGAGTCTATTTATTTTTAAACCAACTATTTTGCTCTTGTTTATCAAAAAAAGTCCAAGCCACAATTCTTGTGATTTTTTGCCCTTGTGACATTTCTATTGTTTTTATTTCAACGGCTTTTATCTCTTCTAAGGCTTTATAAATAAGTGGTAAATTCTCTTTTTTTGAAACTAAAGTTGTGAACCAAAGGGAATTATTTTTAAACTCTAAACTCTCTTTTATCATGTTTTTTATGAAAGTAATTTCTCCACCTTTGCACCAAAGTTCATTATTTTTTCCACCAAAATTTAGAGCACTTTTTGCAGTTTTTTGTTTTGTTAGATTTTGAACTTTTCTTTTATTTCCTTCAGTAGCATCTTTTAAAGATTTATGAAAAGGCGGATTACAAAGAGTAAAATCGTAAATATCTTCTTTGTTTATGATATTAGTGAAAATATTTTCAGGTTTTGATTGGAGTTTACACTCTATTTTTTCTTTTAAAGAGTCATTTGAATTTACAATATTTTCAACAGATTTTATAGCCTCAACTTCAATATCACTTCCCATAAAATCCCAATCATAAACACTAGCGCCAATAATTGCATAAATACCATTTGCTCCAATTCCAACATCCAAACCAATTATCGCTTTTCCTTTTGGAATAACTCCATTATTACAACTTGCAAGTAAATCAGCAATATGATGAATATAATCAGCACGGCCAGGAATTGGTGGACATAAATACCCGTTTGGAATAGCGTAATTTTCTATTTCATAAAAATGAGCCAATAAAGCCTGATTTAAAGCAATAACAGCTTGAGGATTTGCAAAATCTATTGATAAATCCCCATATTTATTTGGTTTTACAAACTCTTGTAATTGGGGTTTTGTTTTTATAAGAGTTGGAAAATCATATCTATTATTGTGAAGATTTCTTGGGTGTAATGTTTTTGTTTCTTTTGTCATTTAATTATATTCTTTAGATTTAAGTTAAATTGATTTCCATTATCTGTAGTATCAATATTTATTGCTATTTTGTTTTTATCACAAAACTCTTTTACCAAAGCAAGACCTAAACCAAAACCATCTTTTTTTGAATCTTCTTGAAAATATTTATCAAAAACAATAAAAAGATTTTTCGTATCTATTTGCTCACCACTATTATAAATAGAAAAAATATTCTCTTTAAAAGATATTTTTACTATTGGGTCTTCTTTTATATTATATTTTATTGCATTTGAAATAAGATTATCAATAGTTTTTTCAAAACCATTTAAATCTGTAAAAAGCCTAATATTAGGAATATCTACTAAAATCTTTACATCTTTTTTTATATCATCAAATTTTTCAACACAATTTGTTACTAACTCATCTAAATAGAACTCTTGTTTTTCTATTTTGTCTATCTCTTTTTTGATGTTATATTCCATGTTTTCATATACTTTTAGAAGATTATTAGAAGCTTGTTTGATTCTATCTAATCGTTTTAAACTCTTTTCATCGGTAATTGTTTTTTCCAAAAGTTGAGTATTCATCTTTATTGTTGAAACTGGAATATTAAGCTCGTGAATTGTCTCTTTGATACTAAGTTCTAACTTCTCATCACTTTTAAATAAAGGTTTTAAAATAGAGATTGAAAAACTTAAAAATATTCCTAAACCAACAACTATCAAAGGAATAATAATAAATACAAAATTATCAGGATTTAGTCCAAATCTTGAGATAAAAAAGTAGTTTAAATACAAAATAATTATCAGTGAAAAAACAAAAACAATAGAAATAGAGATTAAAAAATCTCTTTTTTTAGAATTCAATTTTATATCCTACACCTTTGATATTTAAGATTGTATCTTTATCTAAAAGCTTTTTAATTTGATTAATATAAACTCGAATTGAACCCTCACTATACTCTTGGCTAGTTGCCCAAAGTTTAGAAATAATCATCTCTTTAGTTACAATCTCTCCTCGATTTTCAATAAAAAGTTCTAATAATTCTAAAACTTTTACAGGAAGATTTAAATCTTCTTCATTTTCATAAACTCTTTTATTAGCTGGATTAAAAGTAACCGTTTCAGAAAGTTTTATAACATCAAACTGTTTTTTATTTCTTTTAAGAAGTGCTTTTATTCGTAAAAGTAGTTCATCCAAATCGGCTGGTTTTTTTAAATAATCATCGCAACCATTTAGAAATGCAGTTTGTAAAGTATCTTTATCTTTATAAGATGTTAAAAAAATAGATGGAGTATTATCTCCTGAAGTTCGTAATTGCTCCAAAAGTTCCAAACCATTTATTTTTGGAACATTTATATCAAAAAGATATAAATCATAATTTTTTTTAAAATTTAAATCTAAACACTCTTCACCATCAATTGCTATATCAACTTCAAATCCCTCATCACTCAAAAAATCCTCAACAGTAGAGGCAAAAAGTTCATCATCTTCTAAAACTAAAATTTTGTACAAAAGTAATCCTTACATAACAACTATATTTATTATATTTACTTTTAGTTAAATAATTGATAATTTAGTCTGATTACTATTACAAAGATATTCCAATTGTGCTAGAATTAATAAATAATTTCAAAATAAAGAGTTTAAGATGCTAAACAATCTCTCAATAAAAGCAAAATTAATTGCGCTGTCAATAATTGTTTCATTATCATTTCTGATAATACTTGCAATCGAACTTATTTCAATAAACAAAATAGATAAAATTTCAACTATTAGCAATAAAATTGAAAATTTACAGATTCAATTATTAGAATTAAGAAAAAACGAAAAAGATTTTCTTGCAAGAAAAGATTTAAAATATTTAGATAATTTTCAAAAAAATATAAAAAATATTGAAAATATAAAAAATGCTTTAGATAATGAATTTTCAAACTTGAATTTAGATTCAACTGAATTAAATAATTATAAAAAAATAATTGATGAATACTCAAAAATTTTTACAAATATTGTAAATCTACAAGAAAAAATTGGTTTAAATCCCGATAGTGGTCTTTATGGTGCATTAAGAGATAGTGTTCATTTAGTTCAAGAGTTTGCAAAAAAATCAAATGACAACTATTTACTGGCAACCGTTTATGATTTAAGAAAACAAGAAAAAGATTTTATGTTAAGACTTGATGAACAATATGTTGAAAAGTTTAATAAAATAGTTACAAAACTAGAAAATGATGAGAAATACAGGGATTTAAATAAAATTATTGTTGATTATAGAACTAACTTTTTAAACCTAGTTCAATCGGAAAAAGAGAAAGGTTTAAATGAAAATTCTGGATTATTGAAAGAAATGAGAGATGTTGTTCATAAATCAAATAACTCTTTAGAAAATTTAACAAAATCTATAAATGATGAAATTGAAAAATTACACAATGAAATTGAACTATTATCTCTAATATTCATTATTTCAATAGCAATATTCATAATATTATCATTGTTATACATAAGTAGAGTTATCAATAAATCATTAACAAATTTTAAATTTGGATTAGATCAATTCTTCTCTTTTTTAAATAATGAAACTACAAATATAAATCTATTAGATGACAAAAATAGTGATGAATTTGGAAATATGGCAAAAACAATAAATGCAAATATTCTAAAAACTCAGGATAGTATAAAAAAAGATAAAGCCCTAATTGATGATGCAACACATGTATCTAATGATATAAAAAATGGACATTTAACAAGTAGAATTTCTAAAGAATCTAATTCAAAAGAGTTAAATGAATTAAAAAATGTTATTAACCAAATGCTTGAAAATCTAAACTCAAATATTAATAATATTTTACTTGTATTAAAAAACTTTGCAAACTACAACTATACAAAAAAAGTAGATGAATCTTCTGTAAAAGGAGAGATTTTAGAGTTATGTAAAAACATAAATATTGTAGGTAATACAATAACTAAAATGCTAATGGATAGTAAAAGTATTGGTTTGGGATTACAAAATAGTGCTGATATTTTAGTTGATAATGTTAAAACTTTAACAAAAAATGCAAATACAACTGCGGCTTCACTTGAAGAAACAGCCGCAGCAATTGAAGAAATAACAGCAACTGTAGTAAAAAATAGTGAAAATATTAGTGAAATGTCAAAATATTCTGTAAATGTTATGGATGCAGTTAAAAAAGGTCAAGAGCTTGCAAATAAAACAACAACTGCAATGGATGAATTAAGTACTCAAGTTATCTCTATAAATGAGTCTATTGTTTTAATTGACCAAATAGCTTTCCAAACAAATATTCTTTCTTTAAATGCAGCAGTTGAAGCAGCAACGGCAGGAGAAGCAGGAAAAGGATTTGCTGTTGTTGCAGCAGAAGTGCGAAATCTAGCTTCAAGAAGTGCTGAAGTTGCAAAAGAGATTAAAACTCTTGTTGAAAATGCAACAAAAAAAGCAAATGATGGTAAAGATATAGCAGACACAATGATTAATGGTTATGGTACATTAAATGAAAATATCCAAAATACAGTAACTTTGATTAATAGCGTTTCAACAGCTTCAAGAGAACAACAAGCTGGAATTCAACAAATAAACGATTCTGTAAATCAACTAGACCAACAAACTCAACAAATAGCTATGATTTCAGCTACAACGCAACAAATTGCAGAACAAACAAATGCAATAGCAATTGAAATTGTAAAAAATAGTGATGAAAAAGAGTTTGAAGGAAAAAATAGTGTAAAAGCTAAAGATTTTAAGTAGTTAAAACTACTTAAAATCTTTAAAGTTTTGTCTTAAAGCTTCGTAAGCTACAATTGAAACAGAGTTTGCAATATTTAAACTTCTTGCTTCATTTGTCATAGGAATCGTAATACAAGTTTTTGGACTTTTATCTAAAATAGCTTGAGGAAGTCCAGCATCTTCTCTTCCAAAATAAAAATAATCCCCTACTTCATAACTTGCATCAAAATAAACTTGTTTTGTTTTTGTTGTTGCTAAAAAGTGTCTATCATTAAATGGATTTTTTGCCCAAAAATCTTCGATATTTTCATACTCTCGAACATCTAAATCAAACCAATAGTCAAGTCCAGCACGTCTTACTTCTTTTTCTGTAATTTCACCAAAACCATAAGGTTTGATTAGATGAAGTGTACAATTTAAAGCAAATGCAAGTCTTCCAATAGTTCCTACATTTCCAGGTATTCTTGGTTCTAATAAAACTATATTAAACATTATAAAATTACCGTTTTATTTCCATGAACAAAAACTCTATCATGTAATAACATTTCAAAAGCATTTGAAAGTACAATTTTTTCTACATTTCTTCCTGCATTTCTCATATCTTCCCAAGAGTATGAATGGTCAACTCTTACCACATCTTGGAATATAATTGGACCTTCATCCAAATCACTTGTAACATAATGAGCAGTTGCTCCAATAATTTTAACACCTCTTTCATGTGCTTGTTTATATGGATTTGCTCCAATGAATGCTGGTAAAAATGAGTGATGAATATTTAAAACTTTTTTAGGGAAAGCATCTACAAATTTTGGAGTTAAAATTCTCATATATTTTGCAAGAACAATTAATTCAGGTTCATATTCATTGATTTTTGCAATCATTTTATCTTCATGTTCTTCTCTGCTAATTCCATCTGCACTAATACAAGTAAAAGGAATATTAAACTTCTCAACTAAATCTTTTAAGTGGTCATGGTTTGCAATAACAGCTTTAATATTTGCATTTAATTCACCAGCAATATATCTAATTAGTAAATCACCTAAAACATGGAACTCTTTTGTTGCTAAAATAACAACATCTTTTTTCTCTTTTTTGTTTAGTTTTATTGAAGCTCCAGTAGGTAAAACTTCATTTAACTCTTTTAGTAAGATATTTTTAGAGACTTTTCCAGAAATAATACTTCTCATAAAAAACTTTTTTGTATCTGGATCAACATATTCAGCATTTTGTTCAATGTTTAAGTTATTTGCAAAAAGAACTTTTGAGATGTTATAAACAAGTCCCTTTGAGTCTTCTGTGTCAATTAAAAGTATATACTCTTCCATTTTTATCCTATTTATTATTCAAGCTTAATTTTTTAAAGGCAGAATAATATCATTTTATTGATTAATAGATAATTTTAGCTTATATACAAAAAGCTAAAATAAAATCACTTTAAGGTCATTCTATGATATTAACATTTGCCAAGAAAAAGCAAAAGGAAAAATTAATGAGAATAGAACATGATTTAATTGGCGATAAAGAGATTCCAAAAGAGGCTTATTATGGAATTCAAACAGCAAGAGCAAAAGAAAATTTTGATGCTTCAGGAATAGCTTTATCAAATTTTACTACATTTATTATCTCGTTGGCAAAAGTAAAAAAAGCTACTGCTTTAGCCAATTTTGAATTAAATGAACTAGAAGAAAATAAGAAAAAAGCAATATGTCAAGCTTGTGATGAAATTATTGATGGGAAATTCCATGATGAATTTATTGTTGATATGATTCAAGGAGGAGCTGGAACTTCAACAAATATGAATGCAAATGAAGTTATTGCAAATAGAGCTTTAGAAATATTAGGTCATAAAAAAGGTGAATATAAATATCTTCATCCAAATAATGATGTTAATTTATCACAATCAACAAATGATGTTTATCCAACTGCAATTAAAATTACTTTATATGAGAAAATATTTGAACTTGTTGATTCAATGAAAATACTTGAAAAATCTATGGCAAAAAAAGCAATTGAATTTAAAGATGTTATAAAAATGGGAAGAACACAACTTCAAGATGCAGTTCCTATGACTTTGGGACAAGAATTTAATACTTATGCAATTATGATTGAAGAAGATATTCAAAGATTAATTGAATCTCAACAACTAATAAGAGAGATGAATCTTGGTGCAACTGCAATTGGTACAGGAATTAATTCTCATCCAAAATATATAAAAACAGTAGAAAAGAAATTACAAGAAGTTACAAATAGACCATTTGTGACGGCAAGAGATTTAGTTGAAGCTACGCAAGATACAGGTTCATTTGTTCAAATTTCTGGAGTTTTAAAAAGAGTTTCAGCAAAAATATCAAAGATTTGTAATGATTTAAGATTATTAAGTTCAGGGCCAAGAACAGGTTTTAATGAAATTAATCTTCCAGCAATGCAACCTGGAAGCTCAATAATGCCAGGAAAAGTAAATCCAGTTATTCCTGAAATGGTAAATCAAGTAGCTTATCAAGTAATTGGAACAGATGTAACTATTACAATGGCGAGTGAAGGTGGGCAATTACAACTAAATGTATTTGAACCAATTATTGCATACAATTTATTTAATTCTATAAACATGATGAAAAAAGCTTTTGAAAGTCTAGCTTACAAATGTGTAGATGGTATCACTGCAAATGAACAAAGATGCGAAGAACTTGTATTAAATAGTATTGGTTTAGTAACGGCACTTAATCCTTTTATTGGTTATGAAAATTCAACAATGGTTGCAAAAGAGGCTTTAAGTGGTAATAAATCAGTTTATGAATTAGTTTTAGAAAAAAACTTATTATCAAAAGAACAATTGGATGAAATAATTCTTCCTAAAAATATGATACGAGCACGAGAGTATTAATTAAAATATCTGTTTTAAAAGAATAATATATTAATATGATAGATTGTAATAACTAGGAATTTATATGTATTTAAAAGTTTTATTAACCCTTCTATTTATTTTTAATTATTCTTTTTCAAAGAATTTAGAAACTAAATCCCAAATTTTAATTATTAATTCATATCACAAAGGTTTTCAATGGAGTGATGAACTCATAAGTGGAGTTGAGAAATCTTTGGGAGATAAAAATAATGTCGAAACAACTGTTTTATACATGGATTCTAAAAGAATTGCTTCCCCTGAATATTACGAAAAATTAAAAGATTTATATAAACTGCAGTTGGAAAAAAGAAAATATGATTTAGTTTTATTAGTGGATAAATTTGCTTACGAATTTGCTTTAAAAAACTACAAAGACCTTTTTACTAATGAACGATTAGTTTTTTCAGGAATTGAACAATATGATGCTTCTTTGGTTGAAAAATATGGACTAACTGGGAAAATATCTGGGATTTTAGAAAAACGAGCTATTGGTGATACAATCGATATTATAAATAGAATGATGCCAAAACTTAAAAAACTTCACATAATAAATGACTTTAGTGTAAATGGAGATGATACAGATTTATTTATACAAAGTGCAATAAATAAAATTGGTAATAAATTTGATGTGGATTACATAAGATACTCTACAATAGATGAATTAACTCAAAAGTTCTCTATTTTTAAAGAAGATGAAGCAATATTTTTTATACGTTTTTATAATAATAAATATAAAGAATTACATCAAAATTATGAAATTGCTCAAATGATTAACTCATTTGAATTACCTACTTTTAGTACTGATTCACTTTTTATAAAAAAAGGATCTTTAGGAGGAAAATTAATACAAATTGAAGATTTAGGAAAAAATACAGGTTCATTACTTTTAAGACTACTAAAAGATGAAAATTCAGAACCAATAATTGAAACACATAATAGTTATTCTTATATATTTGATTATGAAAAAGTAAAAAAATTCAACCTAAATCCAGAAGCTTTAAAAAAAAGAATAAATTATGTAAATACACCTGAATCTTTTTTTGATAAAAATCGTGATTTTGTAAATATCATATTTATTTTTTCACCACTTTCACTTTTATTGATTATTATTCTAGTTTATAATTTGCAACTACAAATAAAAAATGCGAAAAATCAAGAATTTTTAATTCAACAATCAAAACTAGCTGAAATTGGAGAAATCATATCTTCAATTGCCCATCAATGGAAAGAACCTTTAATTGAAATTTCAACCTTAGTTCAAGAGTATATATTTTCTAATAAAAGAACAAAAGATGAAGATGAAAAATATGTAAAAAATATTATGTCACAAATCTACTACATGACCGATACAATAAATGATTTCCAAGATTTCATAAAACCCTCAACTCAAAAAACCTCTTTTAATATTAAAGATGCCATCGTAAAAATGATGAATATTATTGAACATAATATGAAATATAACTATATTGATATAAACATAAATATTGAAGATAAAACAAAATTAATAATTTCTGGTTACCATAATGAATTAATGCAAAGTCTTTTAAATATTGTAAATAATGCCAAAGATTCTATTTTGAAAAAAAGAGAATCAGATAAGAAATTTAAAGGGAAAATAGATATAAATATTTCAAATTATCTGAATTATGCCCAAATAGAAATAAGTGATAATGGTGGTGGAATTGATGAAAAAAATATGAAAAAGATTTTTGACCCATATTACACAACAAAAGATAAAGGTCATGGTATTGGTCTTTATATGACAAAAGTAATAATAGAAGATAAAATGGGAGGCTCAATTAGCGTTTTTAATAAAACTAATGGTGCAAACTTTATAATAAAATTGGAGTTAAAAGATGAAAATTCTAGTTCTTGAAGATAATGAAAACTTATACACTTTTATAAAAAATTCATTAATTAAAGAAGGTTATGCCGTTGATACCTTTATTGATGGAGAAAAGTGTTTAGAAGTTCTAAATAATGGTTATGCTTGTTTTATTTTAGATGTAAATGTACCTTCAATTGATGGAATATCTATTTTAGAAACTATTCGTATTTATAATAAAGAAATTCCTGTAATCATAATGAGTGCAAACCATGAACTAGAAAAAATCCAAGCTTCTTATGAGTTAGGTTGTGATGATTATCTAAAAAAACCTTTTTTAATGTATGAACTAATACAAAAAGTAAAAAAGCTTTGTGAAATAAAAGAAAAAATGTTTGATTTTACAAATGGATTTTTTTATGATTATAAAAATAGAAATTTAATAGGTCCAAAAGGAGATATAAAATTAGCAAAAAAAGAGATTCTTTTTCTAGAACTACTTTGTAAAAATCCTTCAAGAATATTCTCTTTTGAAGAGATTGAAAATTATGTTTGGGAAGGTGAAGATACTACTTTAATAAATATTAGAGCTCTAATAAAACGACTACGAAAAAAAATTCCAACAAATGCAATAACTATAGTAAAAGGTATAGGATATAAGTTAAATATCTAAAATTTAGCAAAATTTCTTCAAAAAACATATAAAACATCCCTTTTAGGTCATTTTAGCTTCTTAAAATGTTTTTAAATAAAAGGAGAATAAGATGAAAACTATTTGGAAAGGAATCCCACTTTGGCAAAAGATTGTGGGAGCATTAATTTTAGGACTTTTAACTGGAATTATTTTTGGAGAAAGTGCACAAGTGTTAAAACCTATTGGAACACTATTTCTTAATCTAATTAAAATGTTGATTGTACCATTGGTATTTGTTACTTTAGTAACTGGTATTATTGCAATGGAAGATTTAAAAAAGATGAGAAGAGTTGGATTAAAAACATTCTTCATTTATCTATTAACTACTGCAATTGCAATTACAATTGGTTTGGTAGTTGGTATTGTTTTAGAACCAGGTGTTGGAGTTTCACTTGCAACTGCAGCAAAAACAAGTGTAAAAGAAGCACCTGCTTTAATTGATACACTATTAAATATAATTACTAAAAATCCTTTTTCTAGTTTTGCAAGTGGTGATATATTACAAATTATCTTTTTTGCAATCATTTTAGGAATATCTATTAATTTAGCTGGAGAAAAAGGTAAACCTGCAAAAGATTTTTTCAATTCTATGTCTGAAGCTATGTATAAAATGACTGAAATTGTAATGGAATATGCTCCTCTTGGAGTATTTGGATTAATGGCATGGGTTTCTTCATCGTATGGAATGGATGTATTATTAAGCCTTGGAAAAGTAATTATTGGAGTATATATCGCTTCACTTATTCATATGGTATTTGTTCTAGGAGGAGGAATTTACTTTTTTGCAAAATTAAATCCAATCAAATTTTTCAAAGGGATTATTCCAGCTCAAACAGTTGCATTTACAACAACAAGTAGCTCAGGTACATTACCAGTTACAACACAAAATGCAATAGAAAATTTAGGTGTTTCAAAACCAATTGCAAGTTTTGTTTTACCATTAGGTGCAACAATTAATATGGATGGAACTGCTATTTATCAAGGATTATGTGCAATGTTTGTTGCTCAAGCATTTGGAATTCATTTAGGAATGCAAGAGTATATGATGATTATTTTAACAGCAACATTAGCATCAATTGGAACAGCTGGAGTTCCTGGTGCTGGACTTATCATGCTTACTTTAGTTTTAACATCAGTTGGATTACCTATTGAAGGTGTTGCAATCATCGCAGGAATTGATAGAATCCTTGATATGGCAAGAACAACAGTAAATATTACAGGTGATGCAATGACTTCTGTTCTAATAGCAAAAAGTGAAAATGAACTAGATGAAGATATTTACAATGGACACAAAGAATATGAAGAATATTATGGTGAACTAAAACCAGAACCAGTAACAATTTCTTAATTATAAAGAGGTTTTTCCTCTTTATAGTGTAATAATTCCAGCAAACCTGCCTGTATATTTATCTTTTCTAAAAGAGAAAAATGGCTCATTTGAACATTTTGTACAAATCTCTGAAACTTGAATATGTCTAATTCCCACCTCTTCTAAAAGTTTTATATTAATTCCATGTAAATCTATGTTTCTGCCTTTACAAAATTTTTCTCCAAAAGAGGTTTTAACAATTTGAACTAACTCCTCACTCACTTCATAACAACACTTATGAATACTTGGCCCCATAACTACTTTTATATTATTTGCACTACATCCTAATTCATTCATCATTTTATTTGCTGTAATTTGTGCAATTTTTAAAAAAGTTGAGTTTCTTCCTGCATGAACTGCTGCAATTACACCTTGTATCTCATCAAAAAATAGAATTGGAATACAATCAGCCACCATAACCATAAGTGGTAAACCTTTTGCTTTTGTGATTAATCCATCACAATTATCAATAAATTTTGGTGAGTTCTCATCCACAATTTGAACACTATTTCCATGAACTTGGTTCATATAAACCAAATCTTCATTCTTATAATCCATTTTTAAAGCTACAGCTTCTCGATTTTTATCTACATTTTCTTTTATATCATTTACATGATAAGCTAAATTTCCATCTTCGGTTGTTGTAAAATAGTATTTAATTTGATTCATAATTGCTCTTTTATTTGCTTTTGATATAATTTACCGAAATATTAATGATTAATTGTTTAAGGATAGATATGAACAGATTTGATGAAGCAGCTAAAACTTGGGATAATAAACAAACAAGTATTGATAGCTCAAATGCTTGTGTTGAAAATTTACAAAAACATATAGTTGTAAAAGAGAATGCAAATATTCTAGATTATGGTTGTGGAACTGGATTTATAGCCTTTGCATTAAGCACAGATAAAAATAGTGTATTAGGAATGGATTATTCTGATGGTATGGTAAATAGATTTAATGAGAAAGCAAAAGAGCTAAACTTTGACAATATCAAAGCTATAAAACACAATATGAATGAAGATGAAATCTCAAAAAATACCTATGATTTATTTATTTCATCTATGACTATGCACCATATCAAAGATACGAATATGTTTGCACAAAAAGCTTATGACTCTTTAGTAAATGGTGGATATGTTTGTATTAATGACTTAGAAAAAGAGGATGGAACTTTCCATGAAAAACATAAAAATGATGGAGTTGAGCATTTTGGATATGAAATAGATGATGTAAAAAAAATCTTTAAAAATGTAGGTTTCAAAATCATCTCTTGCGATACTGTTTATATACATGAAAGAAATGAGAAAGAGTATCCACTTTTTAATCTAATAGCACAAAAATAAAAGGAAAAAAATGTCAGAAAAATTTGCAATATTTGGCAATCCAGTTGCCCACTCAAAATCACCACAAATGCAAAATGCAGGGTTAAAACATATAAATTTTGATGGAAATTATGAAAAACATCATTTAGAAAATGGAAATGAAATCAAAAAAGCTTTTTTAGAGTCAAACTACAAAGGCGCAAATATAACAGTTCCACACAAAGAGTTTGCCTATGAAAACGCTGATGAAATCAGAGGATTAGCAAAAGAGATAAAAGCTGTAAATACATATATTTTAGAAGATGGAAAAGTAGTAGCTTACAACACAGATGCACCAGGATTTTTAAAAGCAATAGAGAGTTTTGGAACTATTAAAAACGTACTTCTTTTAGGAGCAGGTGGAACTGCAAAAGCAATCGCCCTAGCCTTAAAATCAAAAGATATAAAAGTAACTGTATTAAATAGAAGTGAGGGAAAATTAGACTTCTTTAAACAACATGATATTCCATGTTTTTCATGGGAAAATTTTGAACCAGAAACTTATGATTTAATCGTAAATTCAACAAGTGCTGGATTAAAAGATGAATATTTACCTTGTGATAAAAAAATCCTAGAAACAGTTTTCAAAAATGCCTCTTTTGCCTTTGATTGTGTGTATGGAAAAATCACACCATTTTTGGCACTTGCAAGTGAAAATGGACTTGAAATAAAAGACGGTGAAGATATGCTACTTTTTCAAGGTGTTTTAGCATTTGAGTATTTTACTAATACAAAAGCCAATGAAAGTTTAATCGAAGCCATGAGAAAAGGTTTAAAAGGAGAATAAATATTCTTCTTTTTAATATATTCTTATTTTAGACTTTAATATTATTTGATACTTTTTAATGAATTAATTTTATTCGAAATTTCATTTGCTCTTTTAAAATAAACTAATGCTTTATCTTGACTCTTTTCTACACCTTTACCATGAAGATACATCATTCCTATCATTTGTACTGATTTGGCATCTTCTTGAGATGCTGCCTCTTCAAAATAACTCAAAGCTTTTGGATAATCATTATTTTTAAAGTATGTCATTCCATTTTGATATAAATCATCTAAAACTTTTAATTTTGCATCTCTTTTATTTCTTTCTTTAATCTCCTCCTCATCTAGTTTAGGTACATATACATTTTTGGGATTTTTTATTTCTTTAATAATTTTTTCATTAACAAATTTTGAAGACTCCTGCGTTGAAGCTTTTTCAATATCTAAAATCCACTTAACATTTAATCTACCTTTTTTAATATAAATTTTTACAATATCATCATTTTCATACTTTTTATATGTTGAACTACTAATTTTAATTTTCTTTTTTATTTTTAAATTTTCCCATTCACTTAGATTTAAATAATAAGTTGTAGGTCCTTTTCTTGAATGATTTATCTCTTTATTAACTATTTTAGTAATAAAAGTATGAGGTAAAGATGTATCAAAATTAATATTTATCTCTTTTAAAATTTCATAAAAAATAGTTATTAAACCTATATATCCAATAATTAGAAATTCAATTAATACAAGATGAGTTCTTGATGATTTTCCCAAAATTCTTATTATGACAAATATTAAAATTAATAAAATTGTAGTAGCAGGAATAAAACTTAACTTTATCAAATCCCACACATTTACTTCATAAACTTTAAAAGAATAAGATGTATAAATAAAAAGACAAGTAGCTGTAATTACAATTGCACTACTTATAGATAAAAGAATAGAAATTTTAAAAGTAGATTCGGTTTTAATAATTGTTTTTTTAATTTCTTCTGAGTCATTATTAAATATATCTGTTATATTAAATAATATTGGAATAAGTTTTTTTACAGATTCTTCTTTATTTTTTAAAATATGAACCCATAATCTATTTCCTTTAAAATGAAAACCATTAAATTTTAAAGAATCTTCTTCACATATTTCTAAAAGTTTTGACAATTCTTCTTGAAAATTTTTCTTATTTTTAAGATAATTACAAATATTTTTATTATCTGTCACCAAATAAAATTTATTATCAAACTCTATATTATTTATTTGACACTCAACAGAGACACCCAAAAATTTAAATAGTTTATCAATAAAATTCTCTTTTTTTATTGATAAATCAATATTTAGATCTGATTTTCCTTCGCAACCAATATAAAAACCATTTTCAAATATTCTACTACCTTGTATATAATTACGACCTTGAAAATTATGAGTATAAGCTTCCCAATTTTTTTCAAATCTTTTAAATAAAAAATATATTGAAAATAAAAATAATGAGATAAATCCAAATGAAAACCACATAAATTATTTGTCCTTTAATATTAAATAAACATAGTTTTTCATCTCTTGTGGTATAATTTGTCATATAAATTTCTACTTAATAGAAGTCAAAAATGAAAAAAATAACAAAACTCTGTGGAACTAAAAAAAGTTGTATAATCTTACCTCAAGATGAAAAAGCAACACCAAATCAAATCTATTTTTGTACTAAATGTAAAAGAGAATCTAAAGAAAAATTTCTTCTATGTTCTCCTAAACCTAAAGATGAAAAGATTTAAATCAGTAGTTATGGTAAGTTCCCCATAATTCATTCATTTTGAAAGTATATTTATAAAGTGCAAAATACCATGGGAAAAGCACTATACTAAAAAATAGATAACTCGTGTTTTTAAGAAAAACATAGTTATACTCAAAGAACAAATAATTTATTGAATCAACTAAAATTAGAAAAAAGAAGAAAATCCATATCTCCTTTGAAAAATACTTTTTTTTGTATGTATAACCTCTAATTCCAAAAGAAGATACAATAATAACCATAAGAAAAAAAATATCAAACATCCTTGAATAATTGTTTGTTAAAAAAATATCCTCTTCATCAAAGATAAGAAATCCCAATACACTAAGAAAACAAATAAATATAAACCAAAAATACACTTCCCATAAAACAATCTTTTTATTCATTTACCATCCATTTTATAATTTTTTACACCAAATTTATTTTAGAATCAATTGAAATATTTTGTTGTTTTTCTAACATAAGTATTGCCAATTGTTTTTCACAAATATTTAATTCTTTCTCTTTTTCTTTTAAATTTTCAAAAGCACTTTTCTTTAAAATAATTAAACGATTCTTTTCATCTCGTCTATTCATAATTTCATTTACATTTTGATTTATAATTTCAAGTTTTTCTCTTAAATCTAATTCACTTTCTTTATATGCAGATTTTTCTTCATTTAATTTTGTCAAATTATTCTCTATATTTTTTAATTCATGTATAAATATAGGCTCAGATTTTCTATCAATAATAGTTAACTCTTCAATATTTTCATATTTCATGTTACAATCATTATATATCTCTTTTAATTGACTCAATTGTGCTAATATTTTTTTAAGTTCTTTTTTCTTTTGATAAATTTTATGATTTAAAGACTTTTCCTTTGTAAAAATTTGTATTGAACCAAAAGCTTCATTTGCAAAATTTAACATAATAAAATCCTTTCATTTCTAATTACATTCATCATAACAAAAACGTGTCACATCTGGTGTCACAGTTTTATTATTTTTAACTAATCATACATCCCACATTTGGAATTGTCTCTATTAATTTATGTTCAAGTTTAGCTCTTAGTCTATAAATTAATGTTCGCAAAGTACTATTTGAAACTATATTATTTCCCCAAATTTTGTATTCAATATCTGCAAAAGCAACTACTTTTCCCTTTGATTCAACTAATATTTTTAATAATTCTTTCTCTTTAGAACCCAAATTTATTGGTAAAGCTTTATAATAAAGTCTATTTTTTCTCTCTTCAAAATAGTAATCTTGCCCCAATGGAATAAAAGTTTTTTCCATACTTAAATTAGATATAGTTTTACTTTTATATAAACCCAACATGATATTTGATTTTAACTCTTCTCTTTTAAAGGGTTTTATCAAATAACTCACTGGATTTGTTTTAATTGCCCTATTTATAGTCTTTTCATCAGCAAAAGCAGTTATGTAAATAATTGGAATATCTTGGGATATTTGTATTTCTTCAGCTACATTAATTCCATCTTTTCCATTTCCTAAATTAATATCCATTAATATAAGTTCAGGTTTATTTGCGTGCACACTATTTACTGCATCATTATAATTTGTCACACAATTTGTAACTTCATAACCAAAATTTGTTAATGTGTTTTTCATATCAAGAGCTACGATACTCTCATCTTCAACTATTAATATTTTTGTTTTATGCATATCCATATTCATCTTTTTTATCCTCTCTTAATTTTGATAATAACATTTTACCGTCACAGTTTTTGTCACAGTTTTGTCACAAAAGTCACAATTCTAAAAAAACTTTTTTGAAAAATTTTGAAGCTAAATTCGGATTGTAAGATATGATTAAACATGGAGTTTCTAAAGTTCCATAAGAATCTAGTTCTTTATAAATTTCAACTCCACCTAATTTTTCAAATAGTTTTAAATGCTCTTTTCTTATTCCAGATAAAGCAATATCAATATCATTATTTGTAAAAACATTATAAATTCCACACATTAGATATTTAAACTCAAGATTTAAACCTTGACCTCTTGTTTTAACAATATTTCTTGATATTTCACCAATGCAGTTATATTTTTTTCTCATATCATCAAAAGAAGATTTATTTTCTGAGGGTAATTTATTCTCTGAGTCAAAAATAAGTCTTATTGTTCCTGACACTTCTTTATTATTTTTATAATAAATTACTGCAGATGTTTTATCAAAAACATCAAAATTTAATCCTTCAATAGTATCTGGAAACTCATTCTGATAATTTATTTGAGTAAATACATCACTTCTTAATTTAAAAACTTCAATTAACTCTTCTGCTGTTTTTGTAAGTCTTAGGTTTTTATTACTTTCATCCCAAGATAACTTTTTATTAAAAGAGATTGTTTCTTCAATTATGCTTTCTAAAAATATTCTTTTTTGGAATATTTCTAAAGCAGATTTTTGTTGAGCATAAAAATTTTCAGGAAGATAATCCAACCTTTTTTGGATATTTATTTGAACGAATTCTTGAAGCTGATTTAATGAGAGATTTTTGTTTAAGTTAGCCATTGTTTATCCTTTTTTAGGACAAACTTTATAGGAACTGCGTCACACTTTGCGTCACAGTTTTGCTAAAAATTAACTTAAGAGGAGATTATTTTACACCCTATTGATGAGATGGTTTCTACGATTTTGTATTCTAATTTTGTTCTTAGTCTATATATCAAAGTTCTTAGTGTGCTGTCAGATATGGGAGCATCTGGCCATAACATATATTCTAATTCTCTAAAAGAGACAATTTGACCTTTTGCTTCCACTAATATTGTTAATAATTTCCTTTCTTTAATACTAAGTTTTAGAGGGTTGTTTTTATAAAAAAGTATCTCATTATTTAAGTCATAATAATAATTTGAACCTAAGTTATGATGATTTATATTTTTATTAAAATCGTTGATTTGATTTAATTTATAAAGGGTTAATAAAATAATAGATTTTATTTCATCTTTTTTAAAAGGTTTTAACAAATAGCCCATAGGATTAGTTGCAACAGCTCGATTAATAGTATTTTCATCACCATATGCAGTAATATAGATTACTGGAATATTGTAATTTAACTGAATCTCTTCTACTGTTTGAATTCCATCTTTTCCTTTACCTAAATTTACATCCATCAAAATAATATCTGGTCTATTTTTTTGAACACTCTTTATTGCACTAAAATAATCACTTGCCATATCTGTAACTTCATATTGAAGATTTGTAAGAATTCTTTTTATATCTAAAGCTACAATACTCTCATCTTCAACTATTAATATTTTTATATTAGGCATTTTCTTCCCATAAAATCGTAGTTACTACACCCTCTTTTGAGTCAATATTCATATTACCTTTTAATTGATTTACAGCTAATGTATTTACTAAAGTTAAACCCAAAGAGACATTTGCATTTTTTTCATCATAACCAATTCCATCATCTTTAACTATTAATTTTATTATCTCATTCTCTTTTTCCAAACTTATAAAAATATTTCCTTCTTTATTTGGAAAAGCGTATTTAAAAGAGTTTGTAACAAGTTCATTTATTATTAAACCACAATAAATTGATTGCTCCATCTTAAGCTTTGTTTTTATATTTAGATGAATATCTATGTAAGTGTCATAACTATCTTTTACCTCTTCAATTAGGTTCTCTAAATATTCATAAACATCCACATAAGCTATATTTTCTTGTTTGTATAATAATTCATGTAAGTGACTCATAGCATTTATTCTATTTTGAATAGTAAGTAAAATATCTTTTAACCTTTCATCTTTTATCTCATCACTTTGTAATCTAATCAATGAAACAATAGTTTGCATATTGTTTTTAACCCTATGATTTAACTCTTTTAATAATAACTCTTTTTCATCTAATGCAGTTTTTAAATCATTTGTTCTTAATGCAACCTCTTTTGATAATCTTTTTGTTTCATTTTTTTGTTGAATAATTAATCTTTGATTTGCTTCATTTTTTTCTCTTTGTAAATTTGTAATTCTATTTGCTAAAGCTATTGAAAAGATAATGGCTTCAATTACAAAAGAGGCTTCTATTAAATATGGAAAATATCGAGAAATATCAAATATACCAACACTTGATAGATACATTAACATTCCAGAAGATAAAAATATGAACCAACCAAATAAAATAAAATATGCCTGTTTATTCTTTTTTATTGCTGCATAAACAGTTATTATCATTAAAAAAACTAAAAACATCATAGTTAAAGTATTTCTGTATTTATCATATTCATCAGTGAGAAGAAAAAATATTATAGATATAGGAATAAGTATTAAAAAAGTATTTAATACCCTATGAAATTTTGGATATTTTTGTGTTTGTAAAAAACTTTTTGTAAACAATCCTAAAGCATAAACAGGAATTGCAACTATTAATGAAGCAAAACTAACTATTGTTATCATACTTTTATAATCTAAAAAATATGTATTTGCAATACCTGTATACATTAAATGATGTATTATCAATCCAACTATATAAATTACATAATATAAATAACTAATATCTCTTGTAAAAAAGTAGATAAATAGATTATAAATACCTAAAATCAGCATTGCTCCAAAAAATAAAGCAAGGATAACTTGATGTTTAATCTCTTTTTTATAAAAAGAGTCTTCATCCCACAATTTTAAATCAATAATTAATGTAGTTATGTATGAAGATGCTTTTAAATAATATGTAGTGCTTTGGTTTGCTTCAATATTTATATTAAAAATTGGATTAATGGTCTTTTTATCAAGTTTATCAAATAAAAGTCCATCATTTTGGGTTTGATAATTTTTATTTGGATCAAAAAATTCCACATTTGTTGAAAGTGGATTATTATATTCTATGATTTTATTTAGAGTTTTATCACTATTATTTAAAATAGTAAATTTAACCCAAACATCAAAATTAGGTGAATATCCAAAAGATAAAATATTTTTTTCATTTTTTTCAAATAAATTATCCATCTTTTTTATATCTTCTATTGTTTTGTTTCTATTTTTATCTATATAGATTTGAGCATTTTGAAGTATTGATATGGATTTTGTCTCTTCATAAATGTTTATAGGATTAGAATAAGCAGTAGAAGAAATCAGCAGTAAAAAAATTATTTTTATATATATCATTGGTTAAATCCACTAATTATTTAAGTTATTATACAAGATAGATTATAAGCAAGTCATAATTTGACTGCTTATTTTAGTACGATTGAGTTAAAAAAGTTAATTCTGGTTTATTTGTATTAAAAATTTCCAACTGAAAATTATTTGTCTCTACAGATAAACTCACATAAGAATCATCTTTTTGAGGATTTTTTATCATTAATAAATTTTCTTTATCTATTACTATATTTGAAAAACCTAATTCTCCATACTGAGATAATATCTCTTCTTTTATATCTTCAAAAGTTTTGTTCAAAATAAATGGAATCGAAATTTTATAATTTCCATCTTTTTCATCAACAAAAATTTCTTCATCTAATTTTTCTTCTTTTATAGTCTTTACAAAACCATATTTTCCTATAAATTTATAAGTTGAAGAGAGTGTACTAACAACTAATACAGTAATAAATAAATCCAAAATTACATATAAAATATCCAATTGAGAAGATACCACTTTAACTAAATAATTTATAACTAAACCATAAACAACTCCTACAGCTAAAGTAATAATTGTAGGAAAAACAATTATAGAAAAGAAAGTTATTAATTTATAGTTTTTAGTATTATTCCAAGAATCCCAAACACTCATCTCTTCATCTAGAGCAATAGCTGGAAAAACCAAAGACATTCTTGAAATTAAAATTAAACATATAATTACTGTAAGAAAAATACCGATTATTGGGATGAATAAACAAAGAAGTGACGGTAAACACAATAAGCCAATAAATAATGTATAACGAATATATTTAAACTCCCGTGAACCAAATTCAACATATCTCCATTTTATAGGAAATTCTTCCTCATTTAAAAGAATTCTATGGGTTGCAATTGCAACGGCTATACTTATTATTAATGATGGAGAACTATTTATACTAGGATAAATCTTAGTAATATAATGAATTATCAATAATAAAAAAAAAGGAATTAACAAAGCTTTTGCTAAAACATCTCTTTTTTTTACCAGTAAACTAAAAGAGTTATTAATTATCTCTTTATAAGCAGTAAAAAAACCAACCTGATTTGAGAAATTTTCATTCATTACATTATTCCTTTTATATCTTGATTTTAATAATAAATATTTTATCGATTTCGTGTCACATCTGGTGTCACATATTATAAAAATTACTTTTTTTTGATTATTGTTAACCTATTTGCTATAATATTGCAATTTCTAAAATAACTATTATAAAAATTTAAATCAAAGAGAAAGGGAAATAAAATTGAGAAAAAAGAATCATATTAAAAAAATATCAGATTATGCAATGGTTGGTGGATTAGGTGCATTACTAATAACTGGGTTGGTTGGATGTGATGATAAATCAAAAAATAATCAACAAAATCAAGCTCAAAACGATGCTTTTACAAATGCTAGTCAAAAAGAAGGTGCTTTTGTAATTGTTGAAGAATCAGCGGATGGTAAATATAAAATCGCAGATGAATTCCCAGCTGCAAAAACAACAATTGTTCTTAGAAAACCAGATGGAAGTGAAAGAATCTTAACTCAAGAAGAGATAGATAAATTAGTAAAAGAAGAAGAAAAAAAGATTGATGCAGGAACTTCACCTCTTACAAATCCAAATGCACAAGTAAGTGATGGAGGAATGGGGCTTGGTGGAGTATTATTATCTTCAATTGCAGGTGCAATGATTGGTTCATGGCTAGGTAATAAATTATTTAATAATCAAAATTTTCAAAATCAAAGACAAACACAATATAAATCACCACAGACATATAGTAAATCTCAAAGTTCATTTTCTAAAACTCCAGCAACTACAACAGGTACGAATAATACAGCAACTAAAAAAACTGGCTTCTTTGGTGGAGGAAGTAGTACAAGTCCAACTTCTACTTCGTCATCATCTTCAAGTTCATCTTCAAGTTTTGGGAGTTAATTATGAAATTAGAAAAATTAAAACCTTTAACAGATGAATATTTAGAATCAATTGGTTTTGTTTGGCATACAGATAGCGATAATTCTTCTTATGTGAGCGATGAAATTGTAATAATAAATGAAGATGAAGCAAATGCTTATTATGAAGCTACAAATGAATTATATGATATGTTTGCGCAAACGGGACAATACGTTATTGATAACAATCTATTTCATGAATTAAATATTCCTTTTAATTTAGTTGAAATCATTAAAGAGTCTTGGGAAAATGAGGTTCACTGGCACCTATATTCAAGATTTGATTTAGCTGGTGGAATTGATGGTAAACCAATAAAACTAATTGAATTTAACGCTGATACTCCAACTTCACTTTTTGAAACAGCAATTATCCAATGGGCAATGTTAAAAGCAAATAACTTAGATGAAGCAAGTCAATTTAATAATCTTTATGAAGCATTAAAAGATAATTTCAAAAGAATAATTACCCTTGATTCTGATATAGAAAAATTTGATGAATATTATTCAGAACTTGGTTGGAAAATACTTTTTTCTTCAATTTCAAGTTCAAGTGAAGATATAAATACAACAAAACTTTTACAACATATTGCAACTGAAGCTGGATTTAACACAGATTTTGAGTTTATAGAAAAAGTACAATTTAGTGATGATGGTATTTTCAAAGATGATGAACTTTTTGAGTTTTGGTTTAAACTAATTCCATGGGAAAATATTGCAATTGAAGAGAGTGAATTAGCTTTAATTTTAACAGAAATTATAAAAGAGAAAAAAGCAATTATTTTTAATCCAGCATATACTTTGATGTTCCAATCAAAAGGATTTATGAAAATTTTATGGGATTTATACCCAAATCATCCATTATTACTTGAAACTTCATTTGAACCACTTGTAGGGAAAAAACAAGTAGAAAAAAGATGTTTTGGACGAGAAGGTGCAAATACAAAAATTATAAATTCAGATGGTTCTATTGATGAACAAACAAGTGGAGAATACGCAGGTCATAAAGCTATTTACCAAGAGTATGTGGAATTTCCAAAAGATTCTAATGGAAACTCTTATCAAGCTGGTGTATTTTTTGCCTATGAAGCTTGTGGTTTAGGATTTAGACGAGGTGGAAAAATTTTAAATAATATGTCAAAATTTGTGGGACACATTATAAAATAAAGGGTGAATTTGGAAAAATTGCATACATGTTCAATATGTCATAAGGATTTTAAAAATTCTCAAATTGTTCATTCAGGTGTTGTTCGTGAAGAAATTTCTAAACTAATACAAAAAGATGTTCCTGATTGGAATAAATCATCAGAAATTTGTAGAAATGATTTACATTTTTATCAAAATAAATATGTTCATATGATACTCGAATCGGAAAAAGGTGAATTAACAAGCCTTGAAAATCAAGTATTAGATACGATGAAACAACATGAGCTTATTTCAATGACTTCAGATACAACATCAGACCATGAATGGACAAGAGGTGAACGTATTGCAGATAGAATTGCAACTTTTGGTGGAAGTTGGACATTTATGGGATTTTTTGCTGGTTTTTTAGTTGTTTGGATTATAATCAATTCTGCAGTTGTATTTTGGAAACCAATAGATCCTTATCCATTTATTTTATTAAATTTATTACTCTCTTGTTTAGCTGCTATTCAAGCTCCAATTATTATGATGAGTCAAAATAGACAAGAAGCAAAAGATAGATTAAGATCACAATATGATTATCAAGTTAATTTAAAAGCTGAACTTGAAATAAGACAACTTCATGAAAAAATGGATCATCTTCTTTCTCATCAATGGGAAAGATTAGCTCAAATTCAAGAGATTCAAATTGATCTTTTAGAAGAATTACGACGAAAAGTTAAATAAGTAGGTAAACCGTAAGCCGCGTTTTGTCGAGGACAATAATTTATCTAGCTACTAAATTACTTTAGTAGTCTTGCGAAGACCAAAATTGTGAAGTAATTACCTAGTCTTCTTGCTGCAGGTTGGGTTTACAAAGCACTTAAGATTACTCAAAAGTCTGGTAGGCTCTTACCCCACCGTTTCACCATCACCGAAAAATCGGCTGTCTATTCTCTGTTGCACTATCCCTTAGGTTACCCTAGCCATTATTTAAATGGAACCACACTTCACAGCAGCCCGGACTTTCCTCTTGATTTTACTCAAGCTATTGTCTGGTTTACCTGAAGCGTATTATATCTTTTAATTCTTAAAATCTATTTTCTTATAACGTCATAGTTATCAGGTACTGTAAATTTAAATATTGCATCTGAAATATCACCATTTTGAACTACATTTGAAAATTTGATTTCAACATTATTTTCAAGCTTATCTTTATATTTTATGTAACTAATTTTATCATCATCTTTTGAAGTTTTTATTAGATAATCTACATCTTCAATATTTGTAGTATAACTATTATCATTTACTTTTTTTGAACTATTTAAAAGTTTAATAATATTTATTTCACTCTCTAGTTGAGTATAGATTGCTTGTTCAAGTTCAGGTTCATCAACAATTGCAAAATCATTATTTATATACACATTTTTAACCACTGGAGTTTTGTATTTCCATAGGATTTTACCACTTTTTTTAATAAAAACTTCACCTGTATATTCAATCTTATTTTGCGAATTTGAAGTAATTACTTGCGAAAAACTTGCTTTAAAACTATCCAAATCTCTAATATCGTTTGAAGCAATACAAGATAGACAAAATAGAGTTGAAGCAATTATCAATTTATAAAACATATTTTAACCTTTTTTTTTATATAATCATTAGGATTATAACGAAAAGGAACTAATTTTATGTTAAATGTTTTTTCAAAAATTTTTGGTACAAGAAACGATAGAGAAGTAAAACAATATAGAAAAAAAGCTCAAGAGATTACAGCTCTTGAAAGTAGATATAAAGATTTGAGTGATGAAGAGTTACAAAATGAATTTAACAAGTTAAAAGAACTTGTACAAAAAAAAGAAAAATCATTAAATGATGTATTATTTGAGTCTTTTGCAATTACTAGAGAAGCTAGTCGTAGAGTTTTAAACATGAGACCTTATGATGTACAACTTATTGGTGCAATGGTTTTACATGAGGGAAGAATCGCAGAGATGAAAACAGGTGAAGGGAAAACACTTGTAGGTTCATTAGCTGTTGCTTTAAATGCTTTGAGTGGTGAAGGTGTTCATGTCGTAACTGTAAATGATTATCTTGCAAGCAGAGATGCAAATGAATTAAAACCTTTATATAACTTCTTAGGATTTAGCGTTGGTGCAGTTATTGGTGGATTAAGAAATGATGAAGAAAGACGAGCACAATATGCTTGTGACATCACTTATGGTACAAACAATGAATTTGGTTTTGACTTTTTAAGAGATAATATGAATTATGATATTAATGAAAAAGTTCAAAGAGGTCATAACTTTGTAATCGTTGATGAAGTTGACTCAATCTTAATTGATGAAGCTAGAACTCCTTTAATTATTTCAGGACCAACAAATCATAAAAATTCAAATTATGTAAGAGCAAATGAAATTGCATTAAAGCTTGTAAAAGGTGAAATAATTGAACCTAAAAATGCTAGCGAGAAACCTACAACTACAGGTGATTTTACAGTTGATGAAAAAAATAGAGCTGTAGTTTTAACAGAGCAAGGTCATGAGCACGCAGAAAAATTATTTAAAGTTGATAACCTTTATTCAATCGAAAATGCAATGCTTTCACATAGTTTAGATCAAGCATTAAAAGCAAACTATATTTTTGAAAAAGATGTTGATTATGTTGTAAAAGATAACACTGTAATTATTGTTGATGAATTTACAGGAAGACTAAGTGAAGGAAGAAGATTCAGTGAAGGTTTACACCAAGCTTTAGAAGCAAAAGAAGGTGTTGCAATTCAAGATGAATCACAAACATTAGCAGATATTACTTTCCAAAATTATTTTAGAATGTACAAAAAATTAGCTGGTATGACAGGAACTGCTCAAACAGAAGCTACTGAATTTGCTGAAATTTATAGATTAGATGTTGTTTCAATTCCAACAAATGTACCTGTTCAAAGAATAGATAAAAACGACTTAATTTATAAAAGTGAAAAAGAGAAATTTGAAGCTGTTTGTAATAAAATCAAACAATTCCATGAAAAAGGACAACCTGTTCTTGTTGGAACTGCTTCTATTGAAAAATCTGAAAAATTACATGAAATTTTAGTTCAAAAGAAAATTCCTCATACAGTTTTAAATGCAAAACAACATGAAAAAGAAGGAAAAATTATTGCAGATGCTGGTCAAAAAGGTGCAGTTACAATTGCAACAAATATGGCTGGGCGTGGAGTTGATATTAAACTTTCTCAAGAAATTCTTGACCTTGGTGGATTAGCTATTATTGGAACAGAAAGACATGAAAGTAGAAGAATTGATAACCAATTAAGAGGAAGATCTGGACGTCAAGGTGATGTTGGAGAATCTCAATTTTATCTATCATTAGAAGATAATCTTTTAAGAATCTTTGGAAGTGATAAAATCAAAGGTATTATGGAAAGACTTGGTATTGAAGAAGGTGAACATATTGAATCAAGAATGGTTACACGTGCCGTTGAAAATGCTCAGAAAAAAGTGGAATCAATGCACTTTGAATCAAGAAAACATCTACTTGAATATGATGATGTTGCAAATCAACAAAGAAAAGTAATCTACTCATTTAGAAATGATTTATTAAAACCTGATTTTGATATTGATTCAAAACTTGATGAAAATAGACTTGAATATGTACAAAATCTATTATCAAATGCAAATATCATAAATGGAATGCCAAGTGAAGATTTTGATTATGATTTTGTAAAAATTAAACTTGAAGAAGAGTTAAGACTACTTGTTGATATTGAAGATATGAAATGTGATTCTTATGAAGAGTTTGAAACAAATTTAAATACATTTTTAAAAAATGTTTATACTAAAAAAATGGAAATGGCAGCAACTGAGCAAAAAAATGAAATTGAAAGAATTTTATATCTTCAAATTTTAGATAATGCTTGGAGAGAACATTTATATTCAATGGATACTTTAAAAGCTGGAATTGGTCTTAGAGGTTACAACCAAAAAGACCCTTTAGTTGAATACAAAAAAGAGTCTTACAATATGTTTATTGAATTAATTGCAAACATTAAACATGAAATTATCAAAATATTATATACAATTCAACTTCAAAGCCATGAAGATAGACAAAAAGAACAAGAAGCAATCGCTAGAATGAAAGAACAAATGGAAGAAGCAACGGAACATATCACAACAAATGTTGCTCAAGAAGCAGTTAGAAATAGCGATAGAAAAATTGCAAGAAATGAAGATTGTCCTTGTGGAAGTGGTCTAAAATATAAACATTGTTGTGGAAAAAGTGGTCCAAAAATTGGTTTAGCTGCAGGAAATTAATTTGAATAAAAAATTAGTAAATTTTATTGTAAAAAAATATTTAAGATTTGACAAAAAAAATCCTTTTATATCTATAAGTGCTATTTTAGCATTTATAGGTGTTTCAATTGGTGTAATGGTTTTAATTCTTTCTATGGCTATTATGAATGGAACTGCAAAAGAGTTTGAACGAAAACTTTTTACTATGAATTATCCTTTAACAATCTATCCAAGGGGTAGTAGTACTTCTTTAGATGAAAGTTTGTTAAATAAACTTCAAAAAGATTTCCCTTATTTAAAATTTTCTCCTTTTGTTTCATCACAAGCTATTATCCAAAGTGGTGATAGTATGAGTGGTGGTATGCTTTTTGGAATAAATCCACAAAGTGAAGCGGCAATAAATCCTATTTATAAAGAAGCATTAGGTAATTTAAATCCTGATAAGTTTGATGTAATTACAGGTTCTGGAATATCTGATAAACTACTTTTAAATCCTGGAGCTAAAACAACTCTATATTTTACAGAATTAAATCCAACTGGTTTTTCAATGATGCCAAAAATGAAAAGATTTACTTATATCAACTCTTTTACCTCTGGACTTAATGCCTATGATAAAGCTTATATGTATACTTCAATTGAAGCTTTACAAACTTTATTAAATAAAGAAGTGGGTTCATTTGATGGAATTCATATTTATTCTGAAGATGCTTTTGCTGATATTGAAAAATTAAAAAAATATCTAGGAAATAGAGCTTCTATTGTTGGATGGTGGCAACAAAATGGTAACTTCTTTGCTGCAATGAAAATGGAAAAAACAGCTCTATTTGTAGTTTTAATGCTTATTATTTTAGTTGCTTCATTAAATATTATCTCTTCACTTTTAATGACTGTAATGAGTAGAAGAAAAGAGATTGCCCTACTTTTATCAATGGGAGCAACAAGTAAAGAGATAAAATCAATATTCTTAAGAGTTGGAACAATTATAGGATTTTCAGGAATTTTAACAGGAATTGTTTTAGGATTTTTTGGATATTGGTTATTAAATAATTTTGATATTGTTACTCTTCCAGCAGATGTTTATGGAAGTGCAAAACTGCCTCTTGATTTAGCAATGAGTGACTTTTTATCTATTGTTTTTGGTGCAATTATAATTGTACTTGTTTCATCTTATTATCCAGCTTCTAAAGCTACAAAAATTGACGTAATTGACGTTTTACGAAACGAATAAAATAAGCCTTTATTTTAAAGGCTTATTTACTATTTGACCCTCTTTATTTTTTATCTCTTCTTCTGGATCTTTACCCATAATAAAATCAAAAAGTTTTACAGGTGAATTTAATATTCTTTTACCTATATTCACAGGTGCAGTTATAGTATCTTTTGTAAGATTAGTTGAAAGTTCTGGATTATCTAAACTTCCATTGAGATTAACTTCTGTTTCAACTCTGTTATTATCACCTAATAAAACATAATTTACAACAGGAATCATTCCCACTATTTTTGAATAATCTTTTAAAAATATAAGTTTAATAGTTGAGTTTAATACCATTGTATTTAAATCAATTTTTCCTCTTCCATCAAAATCTATACCATTTCCAATAGTAAGTAACTTTTTAATATCTAATAAATTTTTCTCTTTACTATAATTAAACTCTATATTACCATTAACAATTTTATACGCAGTAAGATTAAATCCTGAGTTAGTAGCCATTCCAACAACAGAAGGAATAGCCAAAAATGGATTAATTAATCCTGGAGAAGTTTGAATAAATATTAAAAGGTTATTTAATATAGCTAAATCTTTAATATTACTATTTTCAATTATTATTTTCCCATTTAAATTATCGATAGTACCATTAGCATGTAATAATATATTCCCACCTTCAAATACATGTTTATCGAAAATTGCATTAATAAACTCATCACTTAAATTATTTGAAAAAATATCAATCTTTTTATCTTTTGACTCTTTAAAAGTAATATTTGTAAGTTTATGATCTAAACTAATAAATTTACTATCATCTCTTACTCTAACTTCAAAATTATCACTTAAAAGTTTATATTTTTCATTTATAATAATATTTGAGTTATTACCTTTTATACTTATCTCTTTATATTTATTTTCATCCAATTTTTCACTATCTGAACTCGAGTAATATAAGTTATATCCATCAACATATAAAGAAACTGCATCTTTTTTTAATTCTAAAACCAAATCTTTATTTTTTGTTTCTATTGACGTTAAACCATTTTTTATACTTCCAATTAAACTTAAACTATTGATTTTATCATCATTTTTTCTAATTGGTAAATTAAGATCTTTCACATCTACTTCAAAATTTACTGCTTTATTTAATATAGAAATTTTTCCTTTTTCTAGATGATAAATATCACTTCCAACTTTCAATTTACTATTTAACAAACTTATATTCATATCTTGTTGTAAACCACTATTTTGAAGTTTTGAATCTACTAAAACATCTAAATTTCGTAAATATATATTTAATTTATCTGCTATTTCTATCTTTAAATCTTCATCTTTTGATGAAACAAAAGTTCTACCATCTTCAATTTTCCCATTTATATCAAGGGAATCAACATTTTTATTATCCCTTTGAATTGGTAAATCAAGGCCTTTTATAAAGGCATCAAAATTCATATTTTTTTCATCTTTTATTTGTAAAGCAATATTTCCTTCTTTTATTGAATTATCTTTTAAAAGTTTTGAATAGGGATAAATTTTTGATAAATCATCAATATTTACATTAATTAAATCTGCAACTTCAATTTTAGTTCCTAAATCTTTTAATAAAATAGTTACTTGTTTATTAAAATCCATTTCTAAATTTGTCGATTTATTTTTAATATCTACAATGCTCTCATTATTATCTTTTTTAATTAAAAAAGATTTTATATTTGCATTTCCTGAAGATTTCAAAGTTTTAGTATCAAGATTTATATTTACTACAGCATCAATCATATTTTTGTATTTAAAATCACTATTTTTTATCTCTATCATTGAATCATTTAAAATAACTTCACCTTTTTTACTATCAAAAGTAAAATTATTTATAGATATTTGTGCATCATTTAGAAAAAATTCGCCATAAGTTGACATATGTTTTTTACTATCATATGGAAATTTCATAAGTAAAGAAGCTTGCGTATTTCCACTTTTTTGGATTAATGGAAGATTGATTTTATATGCTTTTAAAATATCTAAAATATCTTTATCTAATTTACTATCTGCTTTTATAAATACATCAACTTGACCTTTTTCTTCGCTTGTTAAATTATGAATTGTTACATAACTTCCAGCTAAACTTTTATTTTTAAAAGTTGGCTCAATTAAATTAAAATCTAGTTTGTCATTTTTAAATGAAATATCTAAACTTTTTGTATTTACAACATCTACATCTTTATGAAATCTAATTTTTGCTTCTTTTATTTGAGCTTTACCCTCTAATGAACTTTCAATAATATGATTGTTTTTTAAATCATATTCTCCATAAAGTTCTTGAAGTTTTATGTCACCTTCAACATTATCATACATCCAAGCTTCAGCAACTTCATCTAATTTTAGAAATTTTTTCAGAAATTTTAAACTTTTAAAAGGCTCACTTACTAAATAAAATTTAGCAAGATCCTTAGTCATTTCAAGATTAATATTACTTTGAATATCTTGATAATAAAATTTTCCATAATAATTTAACTTTTCATTAAAATAATCAATTTTAACTTTCCCATCAAGTAATAAATCCATATCTTTTAAATATAAAGAATAAAGCTCAAAGACCACTTGATTCGAGATTACATCAATTTTTGAAGAGAGATTAATATATTTATTATCTAAATATAAAATTTCATCATTTAAAACTATCTCAAACTCATTATCATCTATTTTTAACTTATTTATTCTTATCTCTTGGAATAATTTTAGAACTTTAGGAAGTAATTCTATATTCTTTTTTAAATCTTCAAAAGAGTTAGTTGATTGTGTCTTTTTTGATTTATATTCGATATTTTCAATATTCAAAATAAGTTTTTTATCGATTTTAATATAGAATTGCGAAACTAAAATATTTGAAAAAGAAAAAGAGTCTATTTTTATGCCAGAATACAGAAATGAAAGAAGTGATATTGTTGTTAAAAAAAGAAAAAGAAAAGCAAATTTAATTGTCTTCAACATTATAGAATTTATCCTTGTTTGTTTTATTGCCGTATTGTTTTATGGAACAACGTCAATTACTTCTACAAAAGTATTGTATATTCCTAAAGGTAGTACTAGTTATATTATATCATACTTAAATACAAATGGTTTTGAAATGGGCGTTGTAGATGAATTAATGATTAAATCTATGGGTTATGTTCAAAGTGGTTGGATAGATATAAATGAAAATAAATTAACAAGACTTGATTTTATTTATAAATTAATTACATCAAAAGCAGCACTTAAAAGTATTACTTTAATTCCAGGGGAAACTTCATATATTTTCCTTAAAAAATTAGCAACAGAGTTTAATCTATCTGAAGAAAAATTAACTGAGTTATATAAACAATATGCATATAAAGCTGATGGAAATATTTTAGCTGATACATATATGTTACCAATTGGAATGAAAGAAGACTATATGATTTTTTATCTATTTTCACAAACAAATAAAAAATATGAAGAGTTTTCAAAAAAAATATTTGGATATTATGATAAAAGAAAGTGGTTTAATTACCTAAGTTTAGCATCTGTTATACAAAAAGAAGCAGCAACAACAAATGAAATGCCAATTGTTGCAAGTGTTATTCATAATAGATTAAAAAAAGGTATGAAACTTCAAATGGATGGAACTTTAAATTATGGAGAGTATTCAAATACAGTTGTAACTGCTGATAGAATTAGAGATGATAATACAACATATAATACTTATAAAAATCCAAGTCTTCCATCAGATCCTGTTTGTGCAGTAAGTTTAGATGCGATTAAAGCTGGAATTTTTCCTGTAAAAAGTGATTACATCTACTTTGTAAGAGATAATAGAACTGGTCTTCATAAATTTGCAAGTACTTTTGAACAACATCAAGCTAATATTAATGCTAATGTAGGAGTTGCGAAAACTTATACTAAAGTTAAAACTGATGAGACACAAATTGATGCTGAAGCTGAAAATATCATGAAAACAGATGTAACAAAACAAAAACCTGTATCTATAAAAGATTTATTTAATAATATAAATTAATAAACTTGTGAAAATTTGAAACAATCAAATTTTCACATCCCAAATATATCGAACTTTCAATTTCCTTAAACTCAAATTTGGCTATCGTACTGCTAACATTAAAATTCAAATTTAGGAAACAATATGTCAAAAATCATTTACACAAAAGTTGACGAAGCTCCAGCTTTAGCAACATACTCTTTTTTACCAATCATTAAAGCTTTCACAAAAAGCTCAGGAATTGAAATGGTTACAAAAGATATTTCACTTGCTGGAAGAATTCTTGCTAACTTCCCTGAAAACTTAACTGCTGATCAAAAAATCAGTGATGATTTAGCTGAATTAGGAGCTTTAACTCAAGATCCTGCAGCTAATATTATTAAATTACCAAACGTATCAGCTTCTGTTCCTCAATTAAAAGCAGCAATTGCTGAATTACAAGCAAAAGGTTACAACATCCCAAATTATGATGCTAGTGAAGAAATTACAGCTAGATATTCAAAAATTACAGGTTCTGCTGTTAACCCAGTATTAAGAGAAGGAAATTCAGACAGAAGAGCTCCAGGTGCAGTTAAAAACTACGCAAAAGCTAATCCTCACAGAATGGGTAAATGGACAAAAGATTCTAAAACTGACGTAGCTTGTATGGATTCAGGTGACTTCTATGGTTCTGAAGTATCTAAAACTTTTGATGAAGCAAATGATTTAAAAATCTCTTTCTTTGATAAAAATGGTGCTGAAACTGTATTAAAAGCATCTACAAAAGTTCTTGCTGGTGAAATTATTGATGCTACTGTATTAAGTGCAAAAGCATTACAAGATTTCTATGCAAAAGCAATTGAAAGAGCTAAAAAAGAAGATGTATTATTATCTTTACACTTAAAAGCTACAATGATGAAAAACTCTGATCCAATTATGTTCGGATTCGCAGTTAAAGTATATTTCAAAGACTTAATTGCTAAACATGCTGCATTATTTGATGAAATTGGTGTTAACTTCAACAATGGTTTAGGTGATTTATACGCAAAATTAGAAACTTTAGATGCAGCTAAAAAAGCTGAAATTGAAGCTGATATTGCAGCAGTATACGCAAAACAACCAAGACTTGCAATGGTAAACTCTGCAAAAGGAATTACAAACTTACATGTTCCTTCAGATGTTATTATTGATGCTTCTATGCCTGCTATGATTAAAGGTGGTGGGAAAATGTGGAATGCTGATGATAAAGAAGAAGATACAATCGCTATGATTCCAGATAGAGCATACGCTGGAAGTTTCAAAGCTGTTATTGACGATTGTAAAGAACATGGAGCATTAGATGTTAAAACAATTGGAACTGTTCCAAATGTTGGATTAATGGCTCAAAAAGCTGAAGAATATGGTTCACATGACAAAACTTTCCAAGCAAAAGCAGATGGTCAAATCAAAGTTATTGACAAAGATGGAAACACTGTATTCTCATTTGATGTAGAAAATGGTGATATTTTTAGAATGTGTCAAACTAAAGATGCTCCAATCCAAGACTGGATTAAATTAGCAGTTTCAAGATCAAGATTATCAAATACTCCTGCAATTTTCTGGTTAGACAAAAACAGAGCTCACGATGCTCAAATGATTAAAAAAGTTGAAAAATATTTACCAACTCATGATACAACTGGTTTAGATATTACAATTATGTCTCCGGTTGATGCAACTAAAAAATCTTTAGAAAGAATGAGAGCTGGTCTTGATACTATTTCTGTAACTGGAAATATTTTAAGAGATTATAACACTGACTTATTCCCAATTTTAGAATTAGGAACATCTGCAAAAATGTTATCGATTGTTCCATTAATGCAAGGTGGAGGATTATTTGAAACTGGTGCGGGAGGAAGTGCACCTAAACACGTTCAACAATTCCAAGAAGAAGCTTATTTAAGATGGGATTCATTAGGTGAATTTATGGCATTAGCTGCTTCATTTGAACACTTAGCAAATACTCAAGGTAACAAAAAAGCAAAAGTTTTAGCTGATACTTTAGATAGAGCAACTGGAACTTTCTTAATTAATGACAAATCTCCAGCTAGAAAAATTGGTGATATTGATAATAGAGGTTCTCACTTCTTCTTAGCTATGTACTGGGCACAAGAATTAGCAGCTCAAAATGAAGATGCTGAATTAAAAGCTGAATTTACTCCAATTGCAAAAGCTATGACTGAAAACGAAGCAAAAATCGTAAAAGAATTAGCTGACGCTCAAGGTAAACCTGTTGATATGGGTGGATACTACTTACCAGACGATGCTAAAACATCTGCTGCAATGAGACCATCTGCTACATTAAACGCAATTATTGGATAATATTTCCACTTTTTAAAAGAGAAGATTTTATTCTTCTCTTTTTCCTCTAAAAACTTATTTTTTATACTCATCTTCTTCTTTATACTAAGAGATAAACCGTTATAATATTTCAATATATTGTCTTTACAAAACATAAATAGTAAAAATAAAAGGATTGAAAATGAAACAAACATTTGAGGTTTTAAATGTAAAATGTGGTGGTTGTGCAAGTACTTTAACAAAATCATTAAAGGATGAATTTGGAGAAGTTATTGTAGATTTAGAAGTAACTCCACGAAAAATAACTCTAGATATTGAAGATGAAAAAATCGATGCTTTAAAAACTAAATTAAGAAGTTTAGGTTATCCCCTTACAACAGATGAATTAACTGGTTTTGAAAAAGCTACTACAACTGCAAAAAGTTTTGTTTCTTGTGCCATTGGAAAATTTGATGTGGCTACAAAAAAATAAAAAAAATATAATATATTAACTCTAAACGATTTATAACCCTTCTTTAGATAAAATACTGCCCTTTATGAAAACAGAAAAAACTAATAAATTTAGGTTGAAAATATGAAAGTAGTTACAGGAGTAGTTGGTAACGATATACATGTGGTTGCAAATAGACTTATTGATATATCGCTACAAGCAAGAGGATTTGAAGTATTTAATCTAGGTGTTAATACATACCTTGAAGAGTTTATTGATGCAGTAATTGAAACAAATGCTGATGTATTACTTATATCTTCACTAAATGGTGAAGCTGAAGGTTGGTGTAGAGAACTTGCCGTTTTAAAATCAAAATATAAAAATTTAAAAGATGTTGTATTTATGATAGGTGGAAACTTAGCTGTTGGAGAAGGAGACGCAAGTGTTCTTGTTCCAAAATTCAAAAACTACGGTTTTGATTTAGTATTCCACCAAGTTGACTTAAATACTGGTCTTGACGAATTAGAAAAATATTTAAGAGAGAAAAAATGAGTTTACTTCAAGAAGAAAGAAACATAATCGTTCAAAATAAATACGCAGATAACTTTGATTTTGCAGAAATTGAAGAATTTATAAAAGGCGCTTCAAAAAATCTATTTATTTCACATCATTTTAAAAACAAAAAAAAGATGTTAGTTCAGCCACGTGGTGGATTTCCAACTTATAAAAAAATGTTTTCGCTTTATGAGTTTTTTGTTGATGCAAATGTTGATGTTTTACCATGTACAATTGATTCAAATACAAGATTAAATGATTATGCAACAAGTGCAAAAATGTTAAAACTTTCAGAAGAAAATGAAGTTGATATGTTAAATGGTTACCCTCTTGTAAATCATGGATATAGAACATCTAGAAAAATGATGACTCATTTTGATAAACCAATTTCATTAAGACATGGAACACCAGATGCTAGACTTTTAATTGAAACAGCATTAGCTTCTGGTATTTTTGAAATTGAAGGTGGTCCAATTACTTACCTTTTACCCTACTCTAAAAACTTCCCATTAGATAAAGCATTTATGTATTGGAAATATGTAGAAAGAATTTGTGCAAACTATTCAAAATTAAATGAGCCTATTAATAGAGAATCTTTTGGTCCATTAACAGCAACTTTAGTGCCTCCTTGTATTACTATTGTAATTCAGATTTGTGAAATGCTTTTATCACTTGAAGAGGGAGTAAAATCATTCTCTGTTTCATTTTCACAAACAGGTTCAATGATTCAAGATATTGTAACTGCAAATGTTTTAAGAAAAATGGCGAAACATTATGCAGAAAAAATTGGTTGTGGTGATGCTATGATAAATTTAGTTTACCATCAATGGATGGGAGCATTTCCATCAAATAAAGATTATTCAGAATCATTAATTAATACTTCAACTGTAATTGCTTCAATGGTTAGAGCTGACAAAATCATTACAAAAACAAGAGATGAAGCTTTTGGTATTCCAACACGAGAATCAAATGCAAAAACAGTTGCAAACACACAATATACACTAAGAATGTTACAAGGTATTCCAAATATTTCAGATGAACAAGAAGAAGAGATAGTAACAAGTGAAGTAATGTCTATTATGGAAGCTGTATTTAATGACAAAGCTGACACTTTATGGAGAAAAGTATTTAACTCAATAAAATCAGGAATCATTGATGTTCCATACTCTCCACATATTATTAATCACAATGAAGTTGTAACTGTAAGAGATAAAAATAAAAATATTAGAATCATAAAAAAAGGAAATCTTCCAATTTCTGACAGATGTTTTGAATATGAAAAAGCACAATGTGATTTAAACAAAGATGCTTCATCAATAGTAAATGATATTATCCACGATATAGGAATTATGCAATGAGCCAAAATAAATTATTAATAGATGTTGGAAGTACATATTTTAAAGTTTGTGCAAATAATCAAGTTGAACAATATTTTAGGGATTTTAATAAAGATATTTATGATGATTTATTATCAAAATGTTCTGATACTATCTCAAAATTTAAAAAAGATGAAGTATTTATTTGTTCATCTGCAAATGGTGGATTAACAACTTTAATTATTGGAATTACAAACTCTTTTTCACTAAAATTTGCTACAAATATTGCTTATAATTCTGGAATAAATATTATTAATACAGTTTTATACCAAGATATTGAAACTACTTCAATTCCTAGCGATCTAATTGATGTGGTAATTGTTGTTGGTGGAATTAATAGTGTTGATAATGTATTTGATGATAAATTATTTAACTATTTAGGAAATTTAAGATTTTCAAATATTGTATTTGCTGGAACAACTAAAGATGCTGAATATTTAAGTGGAAATATTCAAAATTTAGTAGTTGTAGAAAATATTATAAATAATAAACTTCATGTTGTTGAAGAGCCTTTAAAAAACTATTTAACAAATCTTTATCAAGCTGATATTGAAGGGAAAGAAGATATAAAACATCTATATGATTTAACTTCAAATCAAATATTTTCAACTCCATATATTGTAAATAAAACTCTACCTTTTATAGATAGTAAATTTGCAGCTGTAAATCCATTTATTCTAATAGATATTGGTGGAGCTACAACTGATATTCACTACTCTAAAGATTTATCAATGGATAACATGGTTACTGAAAATGAGTACGATAGATTAGTATTCAAAAAACTTGGTGTTTATAAATCTAAAGAGTCTTTAATTTTTGCAGCTAAAAACAATGAATTTGTTTATGAATTATTAGCTCATTTAAAAGTGACAGAAAATATTTTTAATGAAGATTCACCTAAAAGTTTGAGAATTTTAATGCAGTTAGCAATTTTCTTAGTTTTATACAAAGTTTCAGATGCTCATCCTTTATATATTAAATTAAAGTTAAATCTACTAAAATCTATTGTATTAACAGGTGGTATTACAAAAGTATTAAGTTTTGAAGAGGCTGAAGATATTATTTCATTTTTCTATAAAAAGATTTTAACTTCAGATATTCATCCATCTATTATCTTGGATTCAAATTACGATATTTGGACACTTGGTATTACACAACAATAAGGGGAAAACAATGTCAATAAACTGTATTAGAACATTAATAGAAGATGCAAATATCTCAAACCCAAACAAAAATGCAATAGTTTTTGGAAATGAAAAATTAACTTATAGCGAACTTTTTACTAAAGTAAATCAAATTGCTTATTATTTAAGTGAATTAGATTTACCAAAAGGTAGTCGAATTGGTGTTTATTCAAATAAAGGAATAGACCAAGTTGTAGCTATTTTAGCAATTTTATCAACACAATATGTATTAGTTCCATTAACAAAATTACTTAAACCAGAACAAGTTGAATATATAATTGGTGATTGTGATATAAAATGTATAATTACTGATAAAATCAAAATTGAATCAATCGAAGAGATTAAATTTGATGGACATATTATCTCTTATGAAACAACTCATAAAGAGTTACCATCATTTGAAGAGATTTATAAATATTATAATAAACCATACTCTTGTGATGTAAATGGACATGATAATGCAGTTATTACATACTCTTTTGGACTTTCTGGGAAACCAAATGGTATTGTTATTTCACATAGAAACTTAATAGATTCAGCACGTGTTGTATCTCAATATTTAAAATTAGAAGAGAGTGATGTACTTTCAGGACTTTTAGTATTTAATCTTGATTATGGATTAAATCAAATTTTCTGTTCACTTTATAAAAGAGCTACTATCGCGCTTCATAGATTTGTTTTACCAAATGATTTTTTTAATCATATTATTAATGACAAAGTTACGGTTCTTCCTTTAATGCCAATTAACATAACAGAAATGTTTGATGAAGATAGACTTCCAAGTGCTGAGTTATTAAAAAATGTAAGAATTATCACTTCATCTGGTGGAAATGTAACTTCTAAAATGATAGCTGATATTGAAAAATATTTTACAAATGCTAAATTTTTCTCAATGCATGGATTAACAGAAGCTTTTAGATCAACTTATTTAGATCCAAGTCAATTAAAAATAAGACCTGAATCTATTGGAAAAGCAATTCCAGATGTTGAATTATATGTAATTGATGAAAATGGAAATGAGTGTGCTCCAAGAGTTGTAGGTGAATTAATCCACAGAGGTGGTTATATTTATAAAGGTTTTTGGAATGCTCCACTTGTAACAGAACAAAGATTTAAATCTATTGATATTTTAAAAAATGTAATTAATCTTGAAGGTCAACTAACAGATGAAATTGTTGTAAAAACAGGTGATTATGTTTATAAAGATGAAGAAGGATACTTCTATTTTGTATCAAGACACGATGATATGATTAAAACTAGAGGATTTAGAGTTAATCCTTTTGAAATAGAATCAGTTGTTGAGCGAGAAATAAAAAATATTGAAAGATGTGCAGTTTTTTCAATAGAAAATGATGAAATTGAAGAAGAGATAGTTTTAGTATATAGTGGGAAAAATGAGTTAAATTCAAGTGAAATCTTATTTGAATTAAAAAATCATTTAGCATCATATATGATACCTGCAAAAATTATTTATAAAAAATCTTTACCTTTAATTCCTTCAGATAAAAATAAAATTAATAAAGAAGAGCTAAAAAAAGAGCTTACTTCAAAATAATAAGAAAGTAACCAAAAGGTTATTTTCTTTTAAACTTTCAAATACATTGATAGAAGTCAATAAAATCTAATCTATTTTTGATTATAATAGAGACAATAAAACATAAAGGATTGTCTATGAAAAAAATTGTTATTGCTGCTTCATTATTAGTTGCTTCTGCTGCGTTTGCTGGGTCTTATGATAAATGTGTTGCTTGTCATGGTGCTAATGGAGAAAAAGCTGCTATGGGAAAATCAAAAGTTATCAAAGATTTAACAAAAGCTGACTTCGTTGCTGCATTAAAAGGTTATCAAGCTGGAACTTACGGTGGAGCTACAAAAGGTTTAATGGCTGCTCAAGTAAAAGATATGTCTGAAGCTACAATGAACGAAATTGCGGATTTAATCATTAAATAATCCATTTTAAATAGCTAGATTCTTCTAGCTATTTAAACTCTATTTTTTGTTGTGTCATTTTAATTTTTTCTTTTAATTTATTTTCGAGTTCTCTCTTCTCTTCCAATAGTTGTTTTATAATTTTATCTTTTTCATCTTCTTCATTATTTATATTTTTTTGTTCTAATATTTTTCCTAAATAAAATTCAAAACACCCATTTTCAATAGAATAATCAACTTTTTTACATTCTACTGTCATTTGTGGTTTATCGTTTCCCAAGCCATTAGTTAAGATAATTTTTTCAAATTGTCTAATTTGATAAGTTAATTTATCATTTAAAATTACAGGTTCCAAAAGTTCTTTTTTCCAATAATTTGTATTCTCTTTTTCTAAAATAAGAGTTTTTTTTAATAAAATATTTTCAAATAAATCTTTGTTAATTGAAAGTTTATACATGATTTTCCTCTAAATTATTTGATTACTATAACTATAAATTACTAAAAAAAAGATTCTATAATATCAATCATAAAATGATACAATCACAAAAAAAATAATCTCTAGGATAAAAATGTTAAAAAAATATCAACAAATACTACTTATATTAGCCTCAACTTTACTATTTACAGCTTGTTCTGTAAAACAACCCGCTCCAATTCCAATTAAAAATAGTGATATTGATGTTCTAGCAAGTACTGCAAATGATAATGCAATTGATTCCTCAACAGCTTCAAAAGATTTCTTTGAAAAATACTTTAAACCATGGAATTCAACAAAAGTCTCTTTTCCAAAAGTTGAAGCAATGTGGGGACAATCATATAAATTAAAAAAAGTTTATTTAGAAAACCATTTATTAGCTACACCTGAATGGTTTGATAAACAAATAGAAAACTCAAATTTTGATGCTTATAATACTTTAGCGAAAAAAGCTATTATTCTAAAAAATACAAATGTAAGAGTTCTTCCTACAAATTCACCTATGTTTTATGACCCAACAAAACCAGGAGAAGGTTTCCCTTTTGATTACAACCAAAACTCTGCAATCAAAATAAATACTCCAATAATGGTTTCACACTTATCTAAAGATAAAGCTTGGGCCTACATGGAATCAAGTAATGTTGGTGGTTGGGTAGAGATTGGAAGTTTGGCTTTTGTAGATGAAAAATTTATTCAAGAGTTTAAAACTTCAAACTATTTTGTATCTGTAAAAGAGAAATTCCCAATTTATGACCCAATATTTAGAGAATATGTAAAAGTAGCGACAATCTTTCCTAAAAAAAACAATAAATATATAATTGCAAAAAGAGATGATAATCAAAATGCTCTTATTTCATATATTGATTTAAATGTAGATGAAGTTGAAGCAATGCCATTAGCTTTTAATACACAAAATAGAATCAAAATAGCAAAACAATTACTTGATGAACCTTATGGTTGGGGTGGATTATTAAATAATAGAGATTGTTCTAGTTTTACCCAAGATTATTTTGCAACATTTGGAAAATATCTACATAGAAACTCAAAAGCACAGTTATCTAATGGAAAATATCTTGATATGTCAAATTTATCAAATGATGAAAAAAAAGAGTTTATTAGAAAAAATGGTGTTCCTTTCTCAACTTTAGTATATTTAAAAGGTCATATTATGCTTTATATTGGGGTTAAAGAAAAAGAGCCATTAGTTTTACATGACATGTGGAGTGTGAGATTAAAAGATAGTAATGGCGTAAATTATAGACATATAGTTGGTAAAACTTCTATCACAACTTTAGAACCTGGAGTTGGTATGAAAGATTTTGATAAAGATAACAATATTTTAAATAGAGTTTTAGGAATTGTTGTTTTATAAGCTTTAGAAAACTCTAAAGCTTATATTATTAATCTACTGCTTTTCTTAGATAAATAACCCTATAAACAAGAGGTACAAAATATAGATTTAAAACTGTTGCCCACAAAATTCCAAATCCTAAAGAAATTGCCATTGGTTGAAGTATCAATGCTTGACCTGAAGCAAAAAATATCAAAGTAAACAATCCTAATATCGTTGTAATTGAAGTTAAAACTATTGGTCTTAATCTCATTTTTGCAAATTCTAGTAACTCTTTTATATTTTTTGCTTTTTTTATAAAATCCATCATAATAATTCCATCATTTACAATAACTCCTGCAAGCCCAATCATTCCAATTAGACTTGGCATAGAAATATTAATTCCCATAACCATATGACCTATTAAAACACCAAGAATCGATAATGGAATAGTACTTAAAATGATTAAAGGCTTAATTATTGAATCAAACATCCAAATAAGTGCCATAAAAATTAAAATAATAGCAATAAGTGCAGCTTGTGCCATCTCCCTTTGAACTTTTTCATTCTCTTTTTGTTCACCTTTAATATCAAGATTTACTCTTTTTCTTAATTGAGTTATATCTTCGCTAATCGTTTGATATAACTCAGCAGAAGTAATTTTGTTTAAAGAAGCTGTTACACTAATAATTTGTTCATTATTCTCTTTAAAAATTTGTGAATAGGCTGGAACTTTTATAAACTCAACCACATCTTTTAATAAAACTTTTTGATTTGAAGTTGTGATAATAGAAAAAGTATCAAGACTTTCTAAAATATCCTTATGACTACTTTCAAAAACAATATCAATTATTCCCTTATTATCAAACATTTTTGAGTAAGTTCCTTTAAAATAATAAGGTCTTAATTGATTTAAAATTGTCTCTTCACTAACACCTAAACTATTTCCATAAGAGTTTACTTTGAATTTTAATTCATAATTCCCAATAATAGAATCATCAGATATATTTGAAACTCCTTTTACTTTTGAAAGGCTAGTTTCTAACTCTTTAACAGCAGTTGAAACTTCCTCTTTTTTTCCAGAAATTGCAATTTCTACATCATTTTTTACAATTCCAGCTTGGGGAACAAATACTTTTAACTCTTCAAACTTATTTGAGTTTATATATGGTTCTAAAACCTTTTTTAATTCTGCTTCTATATCTTGAGAACTAACTGTTCTAATCATATTTGAATCATCATATTTTGGCGATAAATATGGATTTACATACTTATCAAATATATTATCAGCTGCACTTTCATGTAAATTTACAAAAATATGAAAATAAAACTCTTCATAGTGGGGCTGATTTTTACCATCTAGTTTCATACCAGTTACTGAACTAATTGAATTTATACTATTTTTAAAATCTAAAGAATTTAGCATCTTCTTTTCTAACTCTAATACTAACTCTTCTGTTTGTTCAATTTTTTTACCAACACCAACAGAACCTGTTATATAAACCTGTGTTGAGTCAAAAGCAGGCATAAATTTAAATTTTTGTGTTTTAAAAATAACTACAGAAAAAACTGCAATAAGTGCAACCATTAAAAAAATAGTAAGATATTTACCTTTTAATAAAAAAGATAAAATATTTCCATAAAGATTATAATTAAACTCCCAAATTTTGTGAGATTTTCTTTCATCTTTGCTTACTCTTAAAATCTCTTTTGAATGTAATGGTAAAAAGAAAAAAGCTTCAAATAGTGAACTTAAAAGTAAAATACTAATCATTATTGGAAGTATTTGCATAAACTTCCCTACTTCTCCTGTCATTAGAAGAATTGGTAAAAAAGCAAATATTGTTGTGGCAGTTGCAGTTAAAACTGCTGGATACATCTCAATAGCTCCATCTCGCGCTGCTGTATATCTATCTTTTCCCATTTCAAGATGTCTGTAAATATTCTCACCTACAACAATAGCTTCATCAACTAACATCCCTAAAGCAATTAATGCTCCTAATAGAGAAAGCATATTTAAGCTATATCCTAAATATTCAGCACTAATTAGTCCAATCATAAAAGATGTTGGAATTCCCATAGCAACAACAATTGCAACTCTTATATTTATAAACAAAAAAAGTGCAATAAAAAGTAATATCAATCCAAATAATATATTTGAAACAACTGTATTTAGCCTATTTTTAATCCAAATAGAGGTATCAATATAGGTATCAAATTCAAGATTTGTGTATTTTGCTTCAAACTCTTTTGTAATTTGTTTTATCTGTTTTACAAGTTCAATTGCATCACCACTTAATCCTTTATTAATTCCTACTGCAATATTTGTATTTGAATTAAAATGAGAGATAGTTGAGGCATCAGACAGACTATATTTTACATCTGCAATATCTTTTAAATATATTGATTTACCATCAATTTTTATTAACATATTTTTGATTTTTTCTATATCTTTTTCACCATTATAAGTAGAAAGATAATAGTGTCTTGTACTATCTTTTATCATTCCTATTGGAAAAATTGAACTCAAAGTTGAAATAGCTTTAATCACAGAAGTCTTACTTAAACCATAAGCATTTATTTTTTCATCATCAAAACTCATTAATAACTCTTTATCACTATCTCCTAAAACAGAAACTTGTGATAAATCCTTTAATTGCATAACTCTAGATTTTACCTCTTTTGCTACTTCAATTAAATACTCTTTTGAATCATTATTTTTTGAATAAACTGCAACTGTAATTAAAGGAAAAGCATGTTCAACTGCTTTTACGGTTGGTTCATCCATATCCGAGGGAAGATTTGTTTTGATTTTTGTAATAATATCTTTTACATCATCCAAAATATCTTTTGCTTTATATCCATCTTTTAAATCTACATTTATAGAAAAACTTCCATTTTTAATTGTTGAAGAAATTTTGTCTGCACTACTTAAACTAAGTAATTCATCTTCTATTTCAGAAACAGCAATTTTATCAAGTAATTCAGAGCTAGCACCAATATATTGTCCACTAATTGAAACAGCATCTAAAGCAGAAGGAGGAAAAATCTCCTTTGGAATTTTAAAATATGAGAAAAAAGCAAGTAAACAGATAAAAAACAGAATAAAATGATTTAAAAGAGGCTTTCTTAATGAAAATTCAATAAGAGCTTTTATCATTTCTTCTGTTCCATTGGATTAAATAATAATGAATCAATAATTTGGTTTTTAAATTTCATATCTTCAAGTTGCTGAGATAAAAAAGTATTCTCTTCTTGAAGTGAAATATAGTGAGCATATAATTTATTAATATCTTTACTTGTATAGTAAATATTACTTCTTAAATAAATTTTTGGAAAATATAAAAATAGTGCAACAATTAATAGTACAATCACCATAAATAGTGAGTTACTTGCATTTAACCTAGTCAAATTTAAAAATCCTTAATTTTGAGCTTCTACTTCTTGGGTTTTGTTTAATTTCAAGTGCTGTTGGAATTATAGGTTTTTTTGTAATAATTTTCCCTAAAGCATGATTATTTCCACATTCACATCTAAAAATACCCTCTGGACAAATACATGATTTACTCCATTTTTTAAAATAGTTTTTTACAATTCTATCCTCTAAAGAGTGAAATGAAATAATTGCAACTATACAATTTTTGAATTTTGCTTTTTCTAATGAATCAAAAAGTCTCTCTAAAACTCCTAATTCATCATTTACCTCAATTCTAATTCCTTGAAAAGGTAAAGTTGCAGGATGAATTTTTCCCTTTGGCATTTTTTTTGATAAAAGTTCTGAAATCTCTTTTGCACTTGTAAAAGGTCTATTATTTACAATTAACGAAGCAACTTTTTTATATTCTCTCACTTCTCCACACTCTTTAAAAACTCTTTCAAGTTCACTTGTAGAATATGTATTTACAACTGTCGCTGCATCTAAAGCTTTGGTTTGATCCATTCTCATATCTAATGTATCACTTTCAAATCCAAAACCTCTTTCAAGTTTGTCAAGTTGTAAAGAAGAAACTCCAATATCAGCCAAAACACCTCTTATTTCATAATCTTTAAAAGTATCAATAACATGTTCAAAATTTCCTTTATTGAAAATTACCCTATTTTCAAAAGGAGCTAATCTATTTTTACTGAATGCTAAAGCCTCATCATCTTGATCATTACAAATTAGTTTAATATTTTCATTTGAAGATAACAATCCACTACTATGACCTGCAAATCCTGTTGTGCAATCAATAATATAACCACTATTTATATTTACGAAAGCCTCTAATGTCTCATTGTACAAAACAGGTATGTGTGGAATATTCATTAAAACGGTCCTTATTTAAATTGCAGTATAATACCTAAAAATAGATTTAAGGCTTTTAAAATGATTGATAAAGATATTGTAAAATTACTTTCAGATTTGTCATTAACAATGTTTAGTAAAAACTTTTTTGGTATTTATCATGGTGCAATTTCTGCAAAACTTGATCAACACAATTTTACAATCAATACAAGTGATGCTATTTTTGATAAAATGGATGAAAAATCACTTTGTACGTTAAATATCAATAAACAAGATTATAGATGGAATATTGCAAGTATTGAATCTCACATACATGCAACAATTTATGCAAATATCCATGAAGCAAAATATATAGCTTTTGGAATGCCAATTTATACAACAGCTTACACTTTTGAACACGATAAAATTGCCTTTGAAGATTTTTTTGGAAAAGTAACTTTTGGAGAAATAAAAATATATGATCCAGGAGATTTCTCAACTTGGTATAAAAGAAATGCATTAGAGATTACAAAATACTTAAAAGAGTCTGAAAATAATATTATGGTAATCAAAGGAATTGGCACTTATGTCTATGATAGAGATGTACATGAACTTGTAAAAAAAATAGCTATTTTAGAAAATTCTTGTCGGCTTTTGAGTATAAAAAGCTCTTTTGAATAGTAAAATCTAATTTTTGATTATTTTTCACTATAAATATTTATGAAATGCCCTAATTTTAGCTATTTCAAAGCTTAAATACTATAAAGTTTTCACAATTTAATTTTATACAAGGAGTTCATCCATGAACAAAGCAGAATTTATTGACGCAGTAGCTGCAAAAGCTGGTTTATCTAAAAAAGATGCAAAAGGTGCAGTTGATGCTGTATTAGATACAATTACAGAATCTTTAGTAAAAAAAGAATCTGTAAGCTTTATTGGATTCGGAACATTTGCAACTGCTGAAAGAGCAGCAAGAACAGCTAAAGTTCCAGGAACTGACAAAACTGTTAATGTTGCAGCTACAACTGTTGCTAAATTTAAAGTTGGAAAAGCTTTAAAAGAAGCTGTATCAGCTAAATAATCTCATTTTTTAAAGGAATTCATTAATAGTGAATTCCTTTTTTTATTTTATAAAATGCCGCTATGGTGAAATGGTAGACACAAGGGATTCAAAATCCCTCGCCTTCGGGTATGTCGGTTCAAGTCCGACTAGCGGTACCATCTACTATCAAAATCTATGATATAAACTCTAAATAAATCAAATTAGAAATTATCCACAAAGATGTGAATAACTTCTAAATAGTTAAATTATAATCCTCTATAAATATTAATTAATTGATTTTTGTCAATTTTATGATTTGTATTATATGGGAATTTATCTAGAACAACTATATCTGAAGGAATCATATAATATGGTAGTACTTCTGAAATCTCTTTTTTTAGCTCTTCTATTTCAATTTGAGTATCTGTGATGATAAAAGTAATTAGTTTCACCACTTCTGTTCCTCTTTTCAAAGGAATTGTGATTGATTCATTTATATTTTTATTATTTGTAAACTCTTTATCAATCTCCCCTATTTCTATTCTGAAACCATGAAGTTTAATTAGTTCATCCTTTCTATTTGCAAAGAAAAGCATATTATCTTCAAAATATCCAAAATCCCCTGTTCTAAAACTTCTTTTCTCATATTTTGCTTCAAATTTTTGAGAGTTTAACTCTTCATTTTTAAAATATCCAATAGAAACATTATCACCAACAATTTCTATTTCTCCAACATTTTCACTATCTATATCTAATAGATTTATAATTGTGTTTGCTTTTACATAGCCAACTGGTAAACTCTTTGAATACTTTTCAATAATTTGTGGTGTAATATCAACTAAAGTTGTGGCAACTGTTGCTTCTGTTGGCCCATATGTATTAAGAACTTTTGAATTAGGGAAACTATTCAAAATTCTTTTTGCAGTCATAGCAGGCAATACTTCTCCACAAAATAAGAAAGTTTGTAAACTTTTAATTTCATTAGTTGTAAACTCAGATGAAAGTAAGTATTTACTAATAAATGATGGTGTTGATACCCAAGTATTACAGTTATATTTTTTTAATCGTTCAAAATACTCAATATGATTTTCAAGTAGTTCTCTACTATTTAAAATAATTGTTCCACCAAATGATAAAAATCCAACAACTTCATATACAGATAAATCAAAACTAAAAGGTGCTTGATTCATAAATACACTATCTTTTGAGAATTTAAAATCAGATTCTAACCAATTATTAAAATCTAATATTGAATTTTGTGTTATTTGAACACCTTTTGGCTCACCCGTACTTCCTGAAGTAAATATAATATATATGATTGGATCAGCTAAATCATATGAAGTATTTACATTATCCTTATTGAAATCTAAAGTATCATCAATAGTATTTATTATAAGTGCAGAACTTACTATATTTACAATTTTTTGAAGTCTCTCTTTTGGATAAATAGTATCAACAGGAATATATGGTAAACCTAAACTCATACAAGCCGTCATAGTTACGATAAACTTCGCTTCTTTATGTCCATAAATAACAACTGGATGACCTTTTGGTAAATTATAGTTTAAAATCTCTATTTTAAGTTTTTCAACTTCATCTTTAAATTCAGCCCAAGTTAAATCTTTATCACTAGCACATACTGCTAATTTTTCTAAATCTTTGTCACAATCAACAAAGTCTAATAATTTTAAATCAAATCTCATATAGGAACTCTCCCACTAAAAAAGTAAAGCGCTATTACAGCACCATTTATCATTAAAAATCGTTTTAAATTTAAAGCTATAATATCCGGAAATATTGTAAAATAATCAAATCCACCTTTTTTAACATAAACAACATATATGTTATGAATAGCTGAATAAATCCCAAATAAAAAACCACTAAAAATAAAATACCAAGTAAAACCATTCCACATTCCCATAAGTAAAAATGTAGCAATGATTGCTAGATTTTGGATTAATAATCTTCTTCCTTTTAAAACATTAAAATTATGTAAATATTTATATAAAGGTTTAAAGAAATAATCTGTTAACCAAGAACCTAAAGTAATATGAAATCTTCTCCAAAAATCTTGTGGATTTGGAGCTAAATATGGATGATTAAAGTTCATAGGAACATTAATTCCAATCATAATACTTAAACCAACGGCCATTGCACTATAACCTGCAAAATCAAAGAAAAGATACACAGTATATGAATATGCACTATTTATCATATCAAGAAGAGCCACACTATTTTCATCAATAGGTATAAGCCAAAATTTATTTACACACTCTGCAAAAACAAATTTAAATAAAATACCTACTAATAAAATGTCCCAACCTTTTCCAATATTAGTAAAAGTTAAATTTTCATAACCTTTTTTTAAATCTTCTTGGAATCTATATGATCTATCAATTGGACCTGCTAATAGAGTTGTTGGAAATAATAAAAATGAAGTAAACTCAATAAAAGATAACTTCCCATAATTTTGACTATCAACAATTGCTTGAATTGTTCTAAATGTAATATAAGAAATACCAACAACTTTAAATATTGGGTCTATATCCATTTTATGTATTATCATAGGCATTGCAACAAGCATCATAGGGAAAAGTGTTTCTTGATATTTATTTGAAACAAATATCCAATATATTCCATAAACATATAAAAGGAAAATTAAAATTTTATCCGCATGTGGCACAAAAAACCCAATGTATAAAACAATTGCAATAAATAAAACCGTAGAATAAGAGACAAACTTAATTAAAATGTTTTTAAATATATATAAAAATAGAACGAATCCAAAAAATATAATAAAAAAATCAATTCCAGAAAAAGGTAAAATATTTTCCATTAAAAGGCCTCATAAACAAATTCAACTGTTGCTTCAACATCATCTCCACCTAAATCATCAATATTCCTATCAATTAAAATAAATGAAAATCCAATAATTAATAATAAATATAATAAAAAAGTTTTAAAAAAATATTTCATTTCTTTTCCTCTTTTTTCATAAAATATTCAATAATTTTTTGGTCAATTTTTAGCCATCCTAATTCACCTACATGGACTATATCTGTCATACTACCGATTTGGAAGTCTTCTTTTTTATATGACCAAGTGTCTAAATATTCATAACCATGCTCTAAAACTTTTGATTTTATATTTAACATAAGTTTATTTGCAGTTTCTCTATTTTTCATAAAAACATATGGATTTAAATCCTGCATTACAAAAAGTGGCTTAATCTTATAACTTTTTAAGAAATCAAGCAAAACTAAAAAATCTTCATACTCTTGATTCTCTTCCAGTGAAGGTGGCACAGTGATAGAAAAAGGAAAATTTCCCTTTTCTATCTCTGGAAGAATATATTTTGTATAATATTCATTATTGATTCCATATTCATTATTTGAAGCTGGTATTTCTACTTTTTTTGCTTCAATTTTTAAACTATCATAATCAAAGTTTGGAGTAGTATAACTTATCATTTGTGGATTTATATCTTTGTTATCAAAAGCTTGAATTAAATTCTTTTTAATCTCATTATCTAAATAATCATCTTCTAAAGTATCTAAAGAATATTTATATATAAAATTAGGCTCTTTTATAAGAGAGATATTTTCTTTAACATAATTACTAACTAAAATTTTATATTTATCCTCTGTTTCACTTTGGAAATAGAGTTTATTCATCATTCCTGAATACATGTACTCTAAAAATTTTGGCATAGTAAGTCCATTATCACTTGAACCTGTAAACCAACTAGGAGATAAAAGAACTATAACTCTTGCATTTTCTCTTACAATATCATTATCACATGCTGCTAACTGAGCCATTATTACAAATGTTTGTTGTCCTTCATTTCCCTGAGCTCTTAAAGGTAATTTTAAATCATTATTAAAATAATTTTGTGGCAAGAATTTTTGATTTGGATATAAAACTAACTCTGAAGAACCAAATAAAACAATTTTCCCACTTTCTAAATCATTTTGTAAACTAATAGTTCTTTGTAAAGAATCTTGTAAAGGTTTTGCATAATAATTTAAAATAACATCTTTTCCAAAATAAATAACAGATACTACAGAAGTTAATGCAATTGAAAAAGAGAAAAGATGCGTAAAAAATTTATTCACTTAACCTACTTTCTATATAACTTGCTAATTTATTCACACTATCAAAATTACTTTCAATAATATCTCTTGTATCAATTTTAATAGAAAACTCTTCTTCTAACATCATTGCAAGATCCACAGTTCCCATACTATCAATTAGATTTGAAGTATATAATGGTTCATCAATATTTACTACTTTAAATGCAATTTCTTCTACTAAAGGCTTTATTCTCTCTACTAATGTCATTAATTTTTTCCTATTTTTTTAATATATTTACAATTATCTATAAATTTCTAAATTGAATAATAATTCGACAGTTTACCATATTTTTATTATTCTTTTCTAGTTATAATTTTCTGTTATAAATTCTATCAGATAAAGTTGAGAATAGTGCCATAGCAAAGGCCATACTGTCAATACAAAATATAATAGTAGATTTTAAAATTTAACCTACTATTTCTAAATGTAACACTTTATAAAATTTTACTATTTTTCTTTATTTTTCAGATTATTTTAAGTATAAAATTTGAGTTTTAAAAGCTTTTTAAGCGTGGAAATCCACACTTAAAAATTTATAAAAGAGTTCTTATTTTGCTAAACGGCTATCTACCCAAGCACCAATAGGTGTTGTGATTTTTTGTAATAACCAACTTACAACAATAAATGTAACTATCCAAGCTACAACTGCAGCCCAAGCAGGTAATATATCAAAGTAAATATCATATCTTCCAATTAATGGCCAGTGAATCAAATATACTTCAAATGAATAAAGTCCATAAATTGATAAAAATTTATTATCAAATTTTTTAAGTATAAATATGACAATAAATGCAAACATAATAATAATAGAAGTTAACTGATCAACAAAATATCCTTGCCCTAAAATCGCAGTTAATTTAGGCCAATGACCAGATGTTGTATGTAAAGACATATAAACTACAACTACAAGCATTAAAGCTATTACTAAATAAGAATCTTTAGTTTGACTTCTGAATTTTTTGAAAGCTGTAACAAATTTATTCTCTTTATCTTTTGTTTCAAATAATAACCACGCAAAAACAATCCCTAAAGAAAATGCAACTGTATGTAATCTATGAAGCCAGTTATCACCCATATCTAAAGGATTATATACACCAATCAATGTTGCAACTACGGCTAAAATTATTGCACTTAACCATGGTCTTTTTACACTAAATACTATTGGGAAAAGTGCATAAAACATCATCATCCAAGTAATATACCAAAATGGTGAGTTAACATCATCAAAACCTCTTGCAGTTGGAAACCATCCTAATAATGATTGAATCATATAAGGTACAGGATAAGTAATACCTAAAAATATTGCATTTGAAGCAAATATAATAATTGTTACAACCCAAAAAGGAATAAATATCTTTATCGCTCTTCTTTTATAGAATTCCATGAAAGGAAGAGGTCTTTTTAACATTCCTACAGTTAAACCATATCCTGACATAAAAAGGAATAAATCAACACCAACTCCTGCAATTATAGAAAGAGGAAAAAGAAAATCTGCATTTGTCACTAACATATAAGCAAAATGTGCAAAAACAACTGTTAAAATCCCTAAACCCTTAAGCTCTTGTGTCACAGAAATTGGAAACAAGTCAGTATGTTTTGACTTTTTAAAAGTAAAAAGAACTACTGCTATTAAAATAGCAATCACAATAAGATTTGTTCCGTAAATATCGTCAGTTAAAGTTATAGGCATATACACCTCCCAGATTTTAGATAGCTTTATTGCAAATTAATTAGATGAAATTTACAATAAATTCTTGGGCAAAATTATACTACTTATAATTGAAATTAAAAATTAAATAAACAAAAATATTTTTTTTGTGAGATTTTATACTAAATGAGAATAATTATTTTAAAAATACTTTAATATTATTTATACCTTTTGAGTCACCAAACTTTTTCAATAATGAAGCTAATTGATTTACTTCAATATTTCTCATTCTTATACAACCACTTGATTCATTTGTTCCAATTGTGCTTTCGCTTAGTGTTCCATGTATTCTAAAAGTATTTTTTCCATCAACAATATGACTAAGATTGATTTTTGCAGTCCCCATATAATTAAATTTATCTCCAGGAGGAACAACTGAGGGTAAATTAATTCCTCTTTTTTTAAAAGCTTCTATCGTATCTTGCGTTGGATACCAAAAAGGATTTAAAGTTATAGAAGTTACATTCCCCTCACCTGTAGGTTTTTTAATCTCTTTTTTCCCCGTTGAAACAATATATGTTTGAATATTTTTTATTTTTTTATTAAGTTTTCCCTTTAAAACCATAGAATTTTTTGAAGAGTCAACTTCAATTATTAACTCATCATACATAGTAATATTACGAGTTGGGTCATTTCTTAGAATATTGTCTGAAGCCCTTTTCTTTTCACCATTTTTAAGAAAATCAAAAATCTTTAATTCATCTAAAAATTTCATTCCAAGTGCTATTTCTTTTTCAGCCCTTGAGTTTTTATCTTTATTATTAAAAAATTCTAAATTTTTCTCATTTGAATGTGTTTTAATATCGGCACAATTAAGTAATAACTGAGAAAATAATATAAAAAGAAAAATTTTCTTCATCTAATAATTAAAATATCTTTGCTATTTGTTCTAAACTATTTTTAGAATATTCTTCTGAAATTCCTTTTTCAAGAATATTTAATTCAACTAATCCTTCATTAACTTTTACAATAGTTCCATCTATATTTATTTTGTATATAAAATATTTATTTTGTGTATTATCATTTAGAGCTAAACTATTTATAAAACTACCATTTGAATCATTTATCAAAGGAATTGTTGAACTTTTATACATTTCATCTAACTTCCCATTTACTGCAAACTTTTTTATCAACCAAGGAGTATTTGAAATATTTGCAACTAAAACAATATTTTTATTTGTATATTTATATAAATCTTTAAATAAAGCCAAACTATCATGATTTAAAACAATAATATATTTTTCAACACCTTTTTGGAAAAAAGTTTCAAATTGTACATAAGAACTTTTTCCTGCAACTTCAAAATATCTTGGAATATAATCTATATTTAAAACATTTTTACTATTTTGATTTACTTCAACACTATTTGGATTTTTTGGAGCTGTTAAATATACTAAAAGTGCAAATCCAATAATTCCTAATATAACTATTTTTAAACTATTTTTTATCATTTTTTCCCTAATTTTTTTGTTTTTTAGCCCATCTTTTAAACAGTCTATAATTTGTTATCTCTTCTTCTAATTCTTTATTATTAAAAATACTTTCAACCAAAACATAAGCCAAATATGGAGATAAAACAAAACCTCGTCCACCTACTCCTGTTAAAATATAAAGATTATTTATCATCTCTAGATTTTCATTTTTTATTTGAAACCCATTTTTTAAATGTGGATATTTTTCAAAACTTTTTTCTGAATCTACTAACTTTCCAACCATTGGAAAATAATCAACACTTGAAGCTCTTGCTCCTATTTTTACATCTAAAACTTTTACATCATTTAAAGTTTTTATATCATTAGCTTTTTTTAAAAGAATAGATATATCATTTTGTATAATTTTATTTGTGTATTCATTATGTTTTAGTTTATTGATATTTTTTAATTTTAGATTATAACTACTCTCTATTTTGTCATCATCAAATCTATTATGTGTCGCACCAATAGAAACTATTCCATTCTCAGAAGAAACCGATAATGAGCACTCTTTATGATAATTTATATCAACAGAAGTAGTTGTACTAATATCTATTTTTTGACCCCAAACAGCTCTAATATCAACATATTTCTCTTTTATTAGTGAAATATCAGCACCAGTTGTCAAAAAGAGATTTTTAGCTTTTATTTCACTGTTTAAAACCCAAATATCCTCAATTTTTTCAATCTTGTTTACTTCATAATTAAAAAGTTTTTCTATATTACTTGAGAGCTTTTTACAAATTTCATAGGATTTTACTACACTTCCTATTTTAAATAAATAACCATCTTCATACTTCTCATAATCAAAATCCATATATGGAATATAACTCTGAAATTTTTCTTCATCTTCAGTATTTTTTGGAATTCTACATGTTCCACAATTTGTTATTTCTTTAGAAAAATTTTCCCTATAAAAAGCTATTGAAAAATTTAAAGATTTAGTTATTAAATCTTTAAATTTATTTGGCTTTCCCAACAGTGGAGACAAAAATGCTCCTGCTGCTCCACTTGCACCAAAAGCCACATCTTCATTTTTGTCAATTAACAAAACCGATTTTGAATACTTTGATAAAAAATGAGATAAAGAACACCCAGCAATTCCAGCACCAACAATTACATAATCAAACTCTTGTTTATTCATTTTTATCCGTTTTTTCAAAAATTTGAAGATTTGGTCTAAAATAACCTCGTCCTCCTTTTAAACTGATACATCTATGGTTTGGAAATTTCTTTTTATAATATTCTAATCTCTCTTTAGTAGTTTTTCCTGTATCACAATAAAACACAAAAACTGAATTTATAGGGAATTGTTCCATTAAAGGTGGATTATAAACCATTGTTTCAACATTTTCAATGGGTTTTAAAATTGTATCAATTAGAACAACTTTAACACCATCTTTTTCCAATTCTCTCTTATTTTTTAAAAACTCTAGTTGAGTCCATTCATCTTTAGAAAACATAAATAATAATTTCCTTTCATTAAAGGCTAATATTAGTATATTCCCTATTAAAAAAAAGTTATTATTATAAAATTTTAGATAAAATTATTGTTCAATTGAATAATAGGATAATTAATGAAAGTTTTAGTTACAGATGATTCTAAAATGGCAAGAAAAATGGTTATAAAAGTTTTAACTGACATACTCAAAGATAATGTTGAAATCTATGAAGCTCAAAATGGACAAGAAGCTTTAGATTTATACAAACAAATATTACCAAAAATCGTTTTCATGGATTTAACAATGCCTACTATGGATGGTTTCCAAGCTCTTGAAAAAATAAAAGAATTTGATGAAAATGCAAAAGTTGTAATTATTTCAGCTGATATACAAAAATTATCTATAGATAAAGCTTCACAACTTGGTGCATTTAACTTCATAAAAAAACCTATTGACTTAGCAAAAATGGAACAAATACTTAATAAAATAAATGAATTGGCTAAATAATGAAATCTATAACTTTAACTGAAGATGAAAGAGATTGTTTACAAGAGCTAATGAATGTAGCTTATGGAAGTGCAACTGCTGCAATAACAGAAATTCTTGATGCGTTTGCTCAACTATCAATTCCAAAAATTCAAATCATCGATGCTGATGAATTAAAACCTTATTTAGCTAACGAATTAAATTTAGATGTTGAACATTTAGTATCTTTACAACAAATAAATGGAACTCTTTGTGGCGAAAATATGTTTGTTATAGATAAAGAATCAGCAAAAAACATAGCATATAAATTTGGTCTTGAAGATCATGAAGTAAATGATGAAGAAGTTGCTGATGTCGTTTTAGAAATAACAAATATTTTATCTTCATCAACAATTAGTAAATTAGCCGAAGATATTGATACAAATGTATCTTTTTCTGCACCAACAATAAGAACAATAACATCAATGGATCAACTAAAAAATCTTTTTATCTCGAAATATCATAAAGTTATTATAATATCAACTCAGCTGAAATTTGAAGATTTAAATATAAATGCAGAACTATTCATTTTAACAACTGATAATTCTATTTTATATATAAAAGAAAAACTAAATAAAATATTAGATGAGCTTTAATTGTGAATGCAAATAAATTTGATGTAATCTGTAATACGGTTGACAATGGAATAATTCTAATAAATAAAAATTTAGAAGTAAAATTTTGGAATCGTTGGCTTGAAATTAGAACAGGTATTAATTCAAAAGAGATTATTGGTAAAAATATAAAAGATTTTTATCCTCAAATTGATGATAAAAAATTAACTAGAAAAATAATCACTGCTTTAAAACTAAACTCTTCAACATTTTATACTCCCCAATTTAATAAATTTTTAATACCAATTGAATTATCAAAAGTTGCAGATAGAGTTTTTAATGAAATGCAACAAAGTATCACCATAACACCTTATGATATTGAAAAAGAGTTGGCAATAATTTATATTTATGACACAACTATTTTATCTGAGATTAATTATAAATTAAAAGAAGTAAAAGAAGAAGTTGAAGAAAAAAATGAGGAATTAGAACTTTTATTTGATACAACAATGGAAGCTATTATTGTTTTTAAAGATGATAAAATCGTAGATTGTAATCAAATTGCACTTGACTTGTGTAATCATAAATCAAAAGAATTTTTCTTAAAAAAAGATATTCACGATTTGGATTTAGACAGAAATATCCTTAGAAAAGTACATACAAAACCTGTTGAAGTAACCATTACAAGAGAAGATAAAAGTTCATTTAAAGCTCTTGTAAATATCAAAAATACAAATATAAAATCTCAAAACTATAAAATATTAACAATAATTGATATTTCAGATATAAAAAGAAAAGAAAATCTTTTAGCAGAACAAACAAAACTAGCAGCAATGGGTGAAATGATAGGAAATATTGCCCATCAATGGAGACAACCGTTAAACATAATCTCTATTACAGCTTCTGGTTCAAGACTAAAAAAAGAGATGAATTTATTAACTGATGAAATGTTAGATGATGCTCTAAAATCAATCTCAGAGACAACAGAACATTTATCAAATACAATTGATGTCTTTAAAGATTTCCTAAAAGAAGATAAGGAAAAATCATTATTTAATTTAAGTCAAAATATTAATAATAATATTTACTTAATAGAGAGTATTTTAAAAGAGAATCATATAACTATTGATTTAAACTTAGATAATGATATTTATCTATATAACTTTGCAAATGAGTTTAGTCAAGCTTTTATAAATATTATACATAATGCAAGTGATGCAATTAGTTTAAAAAGAAAAAAGAGTGAATTAAGGGTTATAAAGATTTCAACTAAACAAATTAAAGATTCTGTAGTTATTGAAATAATTGATAATGCAGGTGGAATAGATGAAGAGATAATAGATAAAATTTTCGAACCATATTTTACAACAAAACATAAATACCAAGGTACTGGTTTAGGATTGTATATGACCCATAAAATAATCCAATCAAGCATGAAAGGTAAAATAACTGTTTCTAACAAACAATTTATTTTTGAAAATAAAGAGTGTGTTGGTGCACTTTTCAAAATAACATTACGAAACAATACTTGATTGACATTGACTCAACCTTTTGATATAATAAACTTTTAAATATTAAAATATTTTATTCAAATAATAGGATTAAAAATGGCAAAAAGTTTATATGAAACACTAGAAATAAATGAAAATGCATCAGCAGATGAGATAAAAAAAGCCTACAGAAAGTTAGCTAGAAAATATCATCCTGATGTTAATAAAGACCCACAAGCAGAAGATAAATTCAAAGAAATTAACGCAGCATACGAAGTTTTAAGTAATCCAGAAAAAAAACAACAATATGATCAACATGGTGACTCAATGTTTGGTGGACAAAATTTCCATGACTTTGCACGAGGACAAGGTTCAAATGTTGATTTAGATGAAATTTTAAGACAAATGTTTGGTGGTGGAGGTGGATTTGGTAGATCTGGCTTTTCACAAGGTGGATTTGGAGGGTTTAGTGAACCTGACTTAGATACAAATGCACAAATCACTATTCCTTTTGATGTTGCTATTCTTGGTGGAAAACAATTTATTAATTTAAACAATGATTCTTTTGATGTAAAAATTCCAGAAGGAATTGAAGATGGACAAAAAATAAGAGCAAAAGGAAAAGGAAAATCATATCAAGGACAAAGAGGTGATTTAATTTTAAAAATCAATGTTGCAAAAAGTCCTGATTATGAAAGAAATGGTGATACGCTAATTAAATCTTTTGATTTACCTTTAAAAACTGCCCTATTTGGTGGGAAAGTAGAAGTTAAAACAATTCATAAAGATATTACACTAAAAGTTCCTCAAAATACAAAACAAAATCAAAGATTTAGAGTAAAAGAACTTGGTGTTTTAAATAGAAAAGCTGGAATTAAAGGTGATTTATATTTAAAAGCAAATATTGTTTTACCAAAAATTGAAGATTTAGATGAAGATTTAGTAAAAATCTTAGAAGAAAAACTTCCTTCAAACTAATGGATATTAATTATGGAAACAAATAGTTATATTGAACCTGTATACCTAATTTCAGCAGTTGCAGAAATTTTAAGTATTCATCCTCAAACTCTTAGACAATATGAAAGAGAGGGCTTGATTAAGCCCTCTAGAACAAATGGAAAAATAAGACTCTACTCTCAAAAAGATATTGACCATATAAAATATGTGTTAACACTTACAAGAGATCTTGGGGTAAATTTAGCAGGAGTTGATATTATTCTGCAACTCAATCAAAAAATTGAAATTTTAGAAAATGATATTCATATTTATAAAACAAAAATTAAAAGTATAAATAATCTCTCTGTAGTTCCTGATACAAAAGCTTTAGTTGTTCAAAAAACATCTTTTGATATGGTAATTATAGAAAAATCTAATAAATAGTCTTACAGACTATTTATAAAACAATTCTTGACTTAGGTCATTCTCTCCAAAAAAATTATTAATTATAATTCCTAAAATTTAAAAATAATAAAAAAAAGAGAATTATATAAAATGAATAAATTATTAAAAACACAATATTTCACTCCAAAAGAGTTTGAAAATTTAAATCCAAAGTTTATAGAAAATATGTTACAAAATGAAGTACCATTTATTGTATCTACTAATATTCAATTAGAAGAAGGATTTAGCTGGGTAGTTGCAACTTCTAAACTATTAAAAGAAAATAAAGGTTCTATATCAACAATTGATTTAACAAAAATTGAAACAAAATTTCTGAAACTATTAATTGAAAATAAAAATAGTATCGTAACTTATGATGTAGTAAAAGATAATATTTGGAAAACAAAAGATATGAGTATTTTTACAATGCGAAACTTTGTAAATAAAATAAGAAATAAAACATATAAAAGCATTATAAAAAATAAATCAGGATATGGCTATATAATTGAAATATAGGAAATAACTTTAAAATCTTTTACACTTTTTTTCTTTAAAATAGGATACAATTCTAAAAAGTAAATTAAGTGAAGTAAAATATGAAAAATAAAATATTTAAACTTATTCCTATTGTATCAATTGTAGCATTTTATTCCCTATCAGGTTTTGAAAAAAAAGAAATAAATAGTTACAAAAATAGTGATGTTAAAATGGAGCAATTAGAGATAAAACATCTTGCTTCAGAAGAGCTTCTTGGAAAAATTGCAAATCATGAAATAGAAAATAGTTGGATTAATGCTTCTATTATTTCAGTTGAAAAAAACAATTCTAATTCTAATTGGATTGTTGTTTTTAAGAATAATGAAAATAATGTAAAAGAGAAAGAATTAAATATTTTTATTGATTATAATAAATTAATATAAGTTTTAAAGCTATTGGCGACCCCAGCATGATTCGAACATGCGTGTTCTGGAGGAAATCCAGACGTCCTTGGCCACTAGACGACAGGGTCAATTTTTTGAAGAGTAGGATTATATTTTAGTTTGAGTTTATTTTTGCTTAAAACTATTGATTATCGCACTATCTTCATTGTTTTTTTTGAAAGTTTTATTATTGTTGATGCTTTTGTCTCATAAAAACTTCTTTTATCTTCTACAACTATATTAGCTCCAATTATTGCGAAATCTTTATCAAAACTTTCACCTGTTTTATTTGCTGATGTTGAATACAAAATATTGAATTTATGAATAAAATCATAAAAATCAGAATCTTTAGGCACAACTCTAAATGACTTTGTATTTGGATAAATAAAAGTTGTTCTTTTACTATTTCTTACTCTTTTTCTAAAGTTCTTTGGAACTCTAGTATTTTGTGTTAAAGTCTTAAAAGAATCAACTGTATGAAGTATTTTTTTTGATGTGGGTCTTTGTTTTATCAAAGAGAGTTTCTCATCATTTAAAGATGAGAAACCAACTGTTGTATCTGTTTGAACCAGATAAACTAAAGAAGAATCCATGAGTTCTTAATCGTTTAAGAATTCTTGGATTGATTTAGGAGTTGAAACATCATTAGTTTTTAAAACTTTGATTGCTTCAACTGCTGCATTTGCAGCTGCAACTGTTGTAAAATATGGAACATTCATTCTAAGAACTGATCTTCTTATATTTTTACCATCATCTTTTGATGACTCTTTTGCTTCACTTGTATTAATAGCCATTGAAATATCACCATTTGTAAGTAAATCTATGATATTTGGTCTTCCTTCACTAACTTTTAATACTTTTTCACACTCAACTCCAGCCTCATTTATAGTAGTATAAGTTCCACCAGTTGCTACGATTGTAAAGCCATTTTCAGTTAAACCTTTTGCAATACTTGGAGCAAATTCTTTATCTAAATCACATAATGAAATAAATACTTTTCCACCTTTTGGAAGGTCATTTTTTGCAGCAGTTTGTGATTTAGCAAATGCCATTCCGAAGCTATCAGAAATACCCATAACTTCTCCAGTTGATTTCATTTCAGGACTTAATAATAAATCAGCTCCTGAAAGTTTATTAAATGGGAATACAGCTTCTTTAACAGACACGTGACCTTTTAATTTTGGTTTTAATACACCATTACCCTCAGTTACAATATCTTTATCGTATACTGCAAGTGCAGCTCTTAAAGTTTCACCCCACATAACTCTAGTTGCAACTTTTGCAAGTGGCATACCAGTAGCTTTTGATACAAATGGAACTGTTCTAGAAGCTCTTGGATTTACTTCAATTAAATAAATTTCACCTTTATGAATTGCATATTGAGTATTCATAAGTCCTACAACACCAAGACCTAAAGCCATCTCTTTAGTTTTTGTTTCTAATTGTTTAATTAAATCTTCACTAATTGAAATTGGAGGTAATGAACAAGCTGAATCCCCTGAGTGAATCCCAGCTTCTTCGATATGTTGCATAATTCCACCGATATAAACTTCTTTTCCATCACAAATACAATCAACATCAAGTTCGATTGCTCTATCTAAGAATTTATCAATTAAAACTGGTGCATCATTTGAAACAGAAACTGCTTCATCCATATATTGTTTTAACTCTTCAGTTGAATAAACAATTCTCATTCCTCTTCCACCAAGTACGAAAGAAGGTCTTACTAATACTGGATAACCAATTTTTTCAGCAATTTCAATAGCTTCTGTTACTTCAACAGCTGTTCCATTTTCAGGTTGTAATAATCCAATATTTTCAACAAATGCTGAGAATTTTTTTCTATCTTCTGCTAAATCAATAACTTCAGCAGTTGTTCCTATGATTTTTGCTCCTGCTTTTGTTAAAGCGTTTGCAAGTTTTAAAGGAGTTTGTCCACCAAAGTGTACGATAACACCATCTGGATTCTCTTTTTCAACTACACTTCTTACGTGTTCAAAATCAATTGGTTCAAAATATAATACATCTGAAGTATCATAATCTGTTGATACAGTTTCAGGGTTGCAGTTATACATAATTGTTTTTACACCCATTTCATTTAAAGCAAATGATGCGTGTACACAACAATAGTCAAACTCAATACCTTGTCCAATTCTATTTGGTCCACCACCAATAATCATTACTTTTTTCTCTGATGATTCAGCTTTAGCAACTTTTGGTAATTTTGTTATATTTGTTGTAGAGTATAAATATGGAGTTAAAGCTTTAAATTCAGCTGCACAAGTATCAACTTCGTTGTACTCAAAATCAACATCTAAAGTTTTTCTTGCTTTGTATACATCTTCTTCAGTTTTTCCAATTAGACTTGCTATCATTTTATCACTAAATCCATTTGTTTTGATTTTTCTCATGAAATCAGCATCTGTTAAAATTGATTCATTTATTGAAACTTCTAAATCATGAATTTGTCTAAATTTGCTTAAGAACCAAGGGTCAATTTTTGATAATTCAAAAATATCTTCATTTGATAAACCTTGTCTCATACCTTCCATTAGATATAAAAGTCTTTTATCATTTGGTCTTCTAATCTCTTTTTTAATGAAATCTAAATCTCCAGCGATTCTATCAAATCCAACAAGTCCAGTCTCTAATGAACAAAGAGCTTTTTGAATAGATTCATTAAATGTTCTTCCAATTGCCATAACTTCACCAACTGATTTCATTGAAGTTGTAAGTGTTGATTCTGCTTTAGGGAATTTTTCAAAAGTAAATCTTGGAATTTTTGTAACAACATAATCAATTACTGGTTCAAACGATGCAGTTGTACCTGTAATATCATTTTGAATTTCATCAAGTGTAAATCCAACAGCAAGTAAAGTTGCTACTTTTGCAATAGGATAACCTGTTGCTTTTGAAGCAAGTGCAGAAGATCTTGAAACCCTTGGATTCATTTCAATTACAATCATTCTTCCAGTATTTGGACAGATTGAGAATTGAACATTTGAACCACCTGTATCAACTCCAATTTCTCTTAAAATTGCAAAAGATGCATTTCTCATATCTTGATATTCTTTATCTGTAAGAGTTAGTGCTGGGGCAATAGTTACACTATCTCCTGTATGTACACCCATTGGGTCTAAATTTTCTATAGAACATACGATAATACAGTTATCATTTTTATCTCTGATAACTTCCATTTCATATTCTTTCCATCCAAGCATAGATTCCATAATTTCAATTTCATTAATTGGAGATGCTTCAATTCCTGCTTCTGCAAGTTTTTTAAACTCTTCCATATTATAAGCAACACCGCTCCCACCACCAGCAAGAGTAAATGATGCTCTAGAGATTACTGGAAAACCTATCTCTTTTGCTACTTTCATAGCTTCTTCAACGCTATAAGCGTTTGCACTTCTTGGCAAATCCATACCAATTTTTATCATAGCTTCATTAAAAAGATGTCTATCTTCACCTTTTTTAATAGCATCTGGATGAGCTCCTAAAAAATGAACTCCTTCTAACATACCTTTGTCGTACATTGAAGTTGCAACATTTAGTGCAGTTTGTCCACCCATAGTAGGTAAAATAGCATCAATTTTTTCTTTTTCAATAATCTTAGCAACTACAGCTTCTGTAATTGGTTCGATATAAGTTTTATCAGCAAATTCAGGATCAGTCATAATCGTAGCTGGATTTGAATTAATTAAAACAACTCTATACCCTAGCTCTTTAAGCGTTTTTGTAGCTTGAGTACCTGAGTAATCAAACTCACATGCTTGACCAATTACAATTGGTCCAGAACCGATAAGTAAAATAGATTTTATATCTTCTCTTTTTGGCATAAAAATTCCCCATATTTATTTTATAAAATTTGGATAGTGTATCTAAAAAGGGCTTAAAATTGGGTTACGTGGCTATTGCTTTGTCATAGCTAGTTTTAGTGCTAATGATACAAAAACAAAACTAGCTAGCTTATTTAATATCTTTTGAGAGTTTGTTGATTTATTAAAAATAGTTGCTAAAGTGCCTGATAGAAGTGCAATTGAGCAAAATACTAAAATAGTTGCAAGGATAAAAAGTGCTCCTAAAAATATCATTTGAAATGGAACCGAACCCAAAGTTGGATTTGTAAATTGAGGTAAAAAAGCCAAGAAAAAAATTGATACTTTTGGATTTGTTATGTTCATAATTATTCCACGAAAATATAGTTTTTTGTAATCAATCAATTTATTATTTTTTGTATCGATTTTTTCACTTGAAGCATTAAAAATCTGCCAAGCTAAATAGAGTAAATAAACAGCTCCTATGATTTTAAGAACTGTAAAAGCTATCACAGAAGTTTGGAAAATAACTGCAACTCCTAAACTCACAGCCATTGTGTGAAAAATAAGTCCAGTACATAAACCAAAAACTATCATTAAACCTGATTTTTTTCCTTGAAATATTGATTGTGTTAAAACAAAAATATTATCAGGCCCTGGAACCAGAGCCAATAAAAGTGAAGCAGAAAAAAAAGTTATTATAGTTTCAAAAGATAGCATTTTTTAGTTTTTTATGCCGTTGGAAGATTGAATTTTTTAGTGCTAATTACACCTTCATTATCAAATGATAGATAATATAAAACATCTTTTTTAACACTAAGTCCAGCTAAATATCTAAGTGCAAGATTTGCTTGAAGTGAACCAATATGCATAACAATCGGACAAGCAATTCCATTTGGTTTTCTATCATTTATTTGAAAAACTGCTTCATAAGAGGCTTTTTCAAAGAAACAAACTTGACCATGAAACTCTTCAACGCTGCCATAAATCCAAGGTTGATTATGTCTCATACAATATTCATTTATTGCTGCTCGTGTTGGAAGATTGTCTGTTGCATCAATGATTAAATCAAAAGTTAAATCTTTTTTTGCAAACTCATCAAAACTTTGCGTAAAAGCATTTACTTTTACATAAGGACATCTTGACTCCATAAGTTCTTTTAGAACTTCTGCTTTGTATTTTCCATCATCACCAACTTTGAAACCTATTTGTCTATGAATATTATGAACTCCAACAGTGTCAAAATCCACAAAAGTAAACTCCCCTATTCCGCTAGCTCCCAAAGCAATTCCTAAAGTACATCCAAGTCCACCACTTCCAATGATTGCTACTTTTTTGTTTTGTAGAGAATCTTGTGTTTCTTGTCCCCAAAGTTTGATTTGTCTATTAAAATATTCGTTAAATTCTTCGTTCATATTTATTCCTTAGTTTATTAGTAAAGATTATTATTTTTATATTGTTTTATAATAATAGCAAATTAAAATTAAAATTCTTTGACTGGAATCAACTATATTCTGGTTTTGGTTGTGCAACTAAAAGTTCACTTTCAAAAGTATTATTTATTATATCTTCATATAAGTACTTTTGAAACCCTATAAAAGTTTCTCGAATTGTTTTAATATCCCCAATACTTTTTTTAGCATCATCAAGAGCATTATATTTTACAATCAATAAATCTTTTAACCTAGCATCATCAAGTTCTGTTACACCTTTTTCAACATATTGACTTAATACAAAATCTAAAAACTCTTGTTTCCCTGTATCATAATGACTTATTTTTAGTTTTGCTTTTCTTGCTCTCTGTAATCTTGGAACTAATTCTTTATGATATGCAATATAAGATAATACATCAAAAAGGTCGCAATCTTTTCCATGAACAACATCTTTTAAATTTTCAAGCTGTTCTACACTGTATCCAGCTTCACTCAACTCTTCTATTAATCTTTTTCTTGTATCAGGTAAACTCCAAATTCTTCTAAGCTCTTCTTCATTTCCAAAAAACTCAGGTATTTTGTCAAAAAGTTTACTCACAAACTCAGAAGAAGAGATAGGTTTTCCCTCTGGTGAATAAAAAAGTGTTTGCACCATTGAATCCAACTCTCTCTCTTTTCCATTTGAAAGTTTTATTCTTATCATTTTTTTTTGATTATCACAAACACAAGGTAAATTATTACACACAGGACAAGGTACTGGTTCAGGTTTAATTTTAGGACAAATACAAATTAATTGTCCACATATTTCACAAGGCTCTTTTGGAGGTTTTGGCTCTTCTGGTTCTTCTGGGTCAATTTGTTCACCATCCCAATCAGGGTCATGAAAATGTGTATGGTTTTTATAAAAATCAAAAATAGTGAAAAAATCTTTTCCATCAAAAAGTCTTGTTCCTCGACCAATGATTTGTTTAAATTCAACCATTGATTTTATTTCTCGCATTAAAACTATATTTTTAATCTCAGGAGCATCCACTCCAGTGCTGAGTTTTCTTGATGTTGTAAGTACAGTTGGTATTGTTTTTTCATTATCTTGAAAATCTAATAAAAACTTTTCTCCACGACTTCCTTCATCTGCTGTGACTCTATGACAATAATCTTTATTTCTATTCTTTGCTTCTTGATTAATAAGATTTCTAATAGCAGAAGCATGTGGTTGACTTTCACAAAATACTAAAGTCTTTTGATTTTGATTCATCATTTCCATAAAAAGTTTTACTCTATATTTTTCTATTCCCATTATTTCTATAATTTTATTTTGCTCTGCAAGGGTATATTCTCGTCCTTCTTCTATCTCACCCTCAAGAACTTCATCATCTTTTGTATAGATATAATTATCTCCTGTTGTTGAGATGTTTTTTACTTTAAAAGGAGTTAAAAAACCATCATTTATTCCCTCTTTTAAAGAGTATTCATACACTGCTTTTCCAAAATATTCATAAGTATTTACATTGACATCTCTTTTTGGAGTGGCAGTTAGTCCTAATTGATAGGCTGGACTAAAATACTCTAAAATAGCTCGCCAAGAACTTTCATCATTTGCTCCACCTCTGTGACACTCATCAATAATAATAAAGTCAAAAAAATCTTTTGGATATTGTCCAAAGTTTGGTGTATCATTAGCTCCACTCATAAAAGTTTGAAATATGGTAAAAAATACATTTCCATTTGTTGGAACTTTTTGTTTTTTTCGTATTTCACTTGGGTCAATTCTAACTAAAGTTTCTTCATCATCAAAAAAATTGAATTTATTAAAAGCTTGATTGGCCAATATATTTCTATCTGCTAAAAATAAAATTCTTGGGCTTCTTGAAAAATCTTTTTGAATATTCCATTTGGCATTAAATAGTTTCCATACTATTTGAAAAGCAATATCAGTTTTTCCAGTACCAGTTGCAAGAGTAAGTAAAATTCTTTTTTTATCATTTGCTACAGCTTCAAGGGTTTTGTTTATGGCATTGTTTTGATAATATCTTGGATACCAAGTTCCACCTTTATCATTTAATGGTATATCATAAAACTTATCTTGTAAAGTATCTTCTTTAGGAAAAGTCATATTCCATAACTCTTCTGGTGTTGGAAAATGTGTTACATCACATTCAAGGCTTTCATCCATATCAATTTGATAAATTCCAACTCCATTTGTAGAGTAAGTAAATCGTATTTTTAAACGTTGTGCATAATCTTTAGCTTGGCTCACACCATCACTATAATGTAATTCTCTTTTTTTTGCTTCTATTACAGCTAGATTTCTATTTCTAAAACTAAGAACATAGTCAGCACTTAAAGGTTGTGCTCGTCTTCCATTTCCAAGAAGTCTTCCTTTTGAAATAGGAAATTCTCTTCTGATACGACTATTTTCAACAACTCCCCAACCAGCTTTTAAAAGCTTTGGGTCAATAAGTTCGGCTCTTGTTTCTGATTCATTCATTGACTAATTCCTAATATATTACTTTAGTTTTTATATCTTCTTCAAGTTTTTCAAGTTATCTGGTAATTCCTGATAACTGGATTTTTAACTATCATTTAAAAGTTCTCCACTAAATGCTTTTTGCAAGATTGATTTTTTTAGTTCTTCTAGGTTTTTTAGTTTTTGTTTGTAATGTTGTTCTAGTTGTTTTGTTTGTTCATTTAATTTATCTAATTCTTCTACAATTTCTTTTTGTTTAGAAAACACTGGAATTGGGATTATAATTCTTCGTAAATCATCATTATAAAGTCTTGAAATTGTTGCACCTAGTGAAGGATTCCAATTACAATATCCATAAAATTTATACAAGTATTCATTTAATACTTTCTTTTCATCATTGTCAATCCATACAATATTTGAATCCTGAAAATAAGCTGGTTTTCCATCATAAATTACTCTTCTTCCAATAGTTCCAGAAGCAGATAAAAGAATATCTCCTTTTTTAGGAAAAGAATATTTTTCTTTAAATTCATTATAAATTTCTTCAGGTATAAAAGAATTTGCTTTTTTACCAAATGTTCCAATTTTATAAAATGGAATTCCACTTATACTGTTGGTTTGTTTTTTTAAAATTCGTTTACACATTGAAACTTTACCAATATCACCTAAAGTTATTTCTTCCCAACCATCACCTTTTTGAGAAAATATTTCATTTAATCTACTTTGAAAAAGCTCTTTTGTATTTTCAATATTTTTTTCAATATTTGCTTTTGCTTGTTCTATTAATTCAAAAGCTTTATCTAAAATCTTTACAATTCTTTTTTGTTCTTCAATTAATGGTATAAAAGCTTCATACTTAGTAATCATGGGAATTGTTAACTGAGGTATTGAAGTACCAGTATTTTTAAATTCCATATTATCTATAATATATTTTAAAAATTCTAAACTTATTATATTTGTATTTGGAATAAGAACAATTAATCTTACAATTGGGAAAAATGGTTCATTTCTTATTTCTGAATATCCAATTGTTCCTCTTGCAGAAACTGTGATACTAGGCTGAATTACTTTTTTAATATCGGTAAATCCATATAAACCTTTATCTTTAGCTCCATTTGCAAAAATTGGAATGTTATAAATATTTGTTTTGAATTTTGAAAAATTATTTTTAGGTACGTCACCACCTGCAAAAATATTATCACAAACATCTTTTAAAGTTTTTAACTCCCAATTTCTATTCATACCAACTCTTTAATAGAAGCTAAAATCTCATTTGTCTCTTTATCCAAATTTATCATATCTTCTAATATCTTTTTAGGAGTTCTTAGTTCTGCTTCATCAGGAGTAAAAGGATTTTTTACAGATAAATCATAAGTAGTTTCATCAATATCTGAAATATTTAAACTCCAAGAGTTCAAACTATCTTTTTTTGTTTTTTGTAGAGTTTTGAACTCTTCCATATCTCTATCATTTAAAGGATTTGTTTTCCCCATATTTCGCCCAGCATTGAGTGAGTAATACCAGATTTTTTTGGTTGGTTCACCTTTTGTGAAAAATAATACAACAGTTTTTACACCAGCTCCCGTAAAAGTACCCGCTGGCATATCTAAGATAGTGTGAAGATTACAACTCTCTAAAATATGTTTTCGCAAAGCTACTGAGGCATTATCTGAGTTACTTAAAATCGTGTTTTTGATTACGATTGCAGCTCGACCACCAGCTTTAAGAGATTTAATAAAGTGTTGCATAAATAAAAAGGCTGTTTCACCTGTTTTTATATCGAAATTTTGTTGTACTTCTGGTCGCTCTTTTCCACCAAAAGGAGGATTTGCTAGGATTACATGGTATCTATCTTTTTCTTGAATATCACGAATTGGTTCACCTAAAGTATTTGTGTGTTTGATATTTGGAGCTTCAATTCCATGAAGAATCATGTTCATAATACCTATTACATAAGCTAAGTTTTTCTTCTCTTTTCCAAAAAAAGTATTCTCTTGTAAAGTCTTTAGATTATCAACATTTTTTTCCATTCTTTGGTACATATAATCATAAGCTTCACATAAAAACCCAGCACTTCCCACAGCTCCATCATAAACTTTTTCGCCAATTTGAGGATTGATAATATCAATCATAGCTCGAATAAGTGGTCTTGGAGTGTAGTATTGACCACCATTTCTTCCAGCATTTCCCATATTTTTGATTTTGGTTTCGTATAAGTGGCTTAATTCATGTTTGTCTTTGCTTGATTTAAATGGCAAAGAATCAGCTAGTTCTAATATCTCTCTTAAACCATATCCACTTTGGATTTTGTTTTTAAGCTCAGAAAATATCTCACCGATTTTATACTCAATAGTTTGTGCATGGTCGGCTGTTTGTTTGAATTTTGCAAGATATGGAAAAAGTTTGCCATCCACAAATTGAACTAAATCAATTCCAGTCATTGCTTTGTGATGGTCAAGTTTTCCATTTTCATCTTTTGGCATTGCCCAAGAGTTCCATCTATACTCTTGCTCTAAAATATAAGTATAATCTTTGCCCTCAAGTTCTGCTATTTCAGCTTTTTCATTTTCAAGTTCATCTAAGTATCGTAAAAACATTATCCATGAAGTTTGACCGATATAGTCAAGTTCACTATCAGCTCCTGAGTCTTTGAATAAAATATCGTCTATATTTTTAAAAGTTTGTTCAAACATATATTTTGTAATCCTAAAGTGTATATAAATTTATAAAAAATTATTTTACTAAAACTAAGTAGTCAAAGGGCTAAGGTAAGATTTTAATTTGACAAAAATAACAATCTCTGATAAAATACATTCATAATTCGCCTTTGGGCACACCCACTTATTTTAAGTGGGGCTAATCAAATTCTTAGATTTTTCAATAATTGTTTCAAAATCTTCTTTATTTACGATTCCTATTTTGTTCATCAATCTTTTTATACTAAGAACTTTTAACTGCAAAATCATAGCACTGTTTTGAGTCAATCCATTTTGCTTATTATCATAAGTAAAAGTGTGAAAATAATCATCATTTTTTATTGTACTCGTGAGAGGAATACCTATAAATAAATCATTTGTTATTTTTCTTATAATAAGTATTGGTCTTGCAAAATTTTTGTCTTTTCCATACTCTTCACTTCCTATATTTTGGCCAATTCTTGCCCAAAATATTTCTCTTGGTTTTATACCTAATTTTCTTTTACTTTTATGAATATCTTTTTTTAGTTCATTCCATTGATTGAATATTTCTTCTTCATTATCTAAAAACATCACAAAACATCCTCTTCTTTCAAACTCAAATATCCATCACTTGTGATTATCAAATGGTCAAGCAGTTCGATTCCTAGTATTTTTCCACTCTCTTTTAATCTTTTTGTCACATTTATATCTTCATTGCTAGCTTCTAAAATTCCACTTGGATGATTGTGAGCTACGATTATGCTGGCACATCTTTTTTCGATTGCGCAAGAAAATACTTCTCTTGGGTGAACTAGGCTTTGATTTAGGATTCCTATTGTTATTACTTTTGTTTGAATTAAGTGATTTGCTCCATCAAGATATAAAGCTAGGAAATACTCTTGTTGTTTGTTGTGATACTCTTTTAGTTCATTATATACATCATTTGAGCAGCTTATTTTTTTGTTTTGTTTTATTAAGTATCTTTTTGATAATTCTATGGAACTTAATATTTGTGAGGCTTTGGCTAAACCTAAACCATGAATTGAAGATAATTTTTCTAAGCTTAGATTTTCAAAATCCTCTTCAAAAAGTTTTATGATTTCTTGAGATAGTTTTATTACATCTTTGCCTTGAACTCCACTTCCTAAAAGAACGGCTAAAAGTTCATAATCTTTTAATGCATTTGCACCTTTTTTGATAAGTTTTTCTCTTGGTTTATCTATGTTTTCTAGTTGTTTGATAGATTTCATAAACTTCTCCTTGTTTGTTGAAGAAGTTTATCAAATATTTCTTAGTGCTTAAAAAAATATCTCAATTTGTTATATTTTATTTTCTAATTGACAAAAAAGATAGACTTTAGTATAATCGTTTTACAATTATCCTTCGGGACGACCCGTCTTTCAGACGGGGTAAAATCACTGCAATAATTTTAAATATTTTTCTTTGAGTTTCTCAAAATCATTTATATTTATAACTCCTATTTTGTTTAATAATCTTTTACTACTAAAAAGTCTAGTTTGTATTAAAATTGCCGTACTTATTTTATTTTCTAAAAATTCAAAATCAAAGAAAAAACTACCTTGTCTATTTGTCGTTGTTAAAGGTATTCCAATAAACATATCTTTTGTCAATTTTTTATATATTAACACTGGTCTTATAAACTCTTTACCTTTTCCATTTTGTTCAAAGCCTATATTTTGTCCCATTTTGATATTAAATATCTCTCTTGTTTTAAAACCTACTAAAAAATCATCTTTTGAAGTATCTTTTTTTAGTTCGTTCCATTGGTCAAAAAGATTATCCATAGGTTCTACTTTATAATTTAACTATTGGGTTTAATTGTAGTTGTTTGATAGATTTCATAAACTTCTCCTTGTTTGTTGAAGAAGTTTATCAAATATTTTTTAGTAGTTAAAAAAATATCTCAATTTGTTATATTTATTCTTTGTTAGCCGTAGTAAAAATTAGTTTTGCATCATCTAGAAGTTTTTGAGCATCTTCTAACTCTTTTACACCAGTTTTATATACTTTTATTGAATCACTTAGTGTAATTTGTGGGTTTGATAGTTTTTCTAAAAGCTCTTTTGCTTTTATGATTTTTTCTTCAAAATTTACTTGTTCTATCTCTTTTGTATCTGCCATTTATTTGTCCTTTAAAATTTCTCTCACGTGATTTTCGAACTTCTCAACTTCAACCAAAAATGAATCATGTCCTGATTGACTCTCTACCAACTTATAAGTAACCTTATCTTTTTTACCAAGTTTAATCATAATATCTCGGATTTCTTCCATCTCTTGTGGGAAAAATAACATATCATCACTAAATGCGATTAAATGCAGATTTGATTGAACTTTATCAAAAGAGTCTTCAAGTTTGTCTTTGTTTCGTCCTGCATCGAAAATATTCATTGTTTTACAAATATACAAATAAGAAAGTGGGTCAAAAACTTTTGGAAAACTATATGCGTTATATTTTAAATATTTTTCAACTTCAAATTCACCAAAAAGTTCATATAAACCATCTGTTTCAGAATAATCTCTTCCAAATTTACTATTAAATAAACTTGGACTTAAATAGCAGATTAATCCTGCCATTCTTCCTAAAGAAAGTCCAACTAAACCTAAAGCTTTTGGGTCATCTTTTTTGTAGTTTCCATTATTAAAAACTGGGTCATGTCTTATTGCTTCAATTCCAATTTTATTAAAAGCTATTGCCCAAGGTCTTGTGTATGCTGTTGTTGCAAGAGCTATGATTTCATCGGCAAAAGTTGGTTGTTCGATTGCATAACAAAGAGCTTGCATTCCACCCATACTTCCACCAATTACAGCTTTTGCTTTTGTAATTCCTAATCTTTTATAAAGTTTCATTTGAGCTTTTACAATATCAGAAATTGTTAAAACTGGAAATTTTAATCTATACTCTTTTTTAGTTGAAGGGTCGATACTCATAGGATTTGTTGAACCATAAGAAGAACCTATGTTATTTGAACAAATTACAAAATATTTTGTAGTATCAATAGCTTTTCCATCACCTATGAATTTATCCCACCAACCAGCTTTTGCTTCACTTGCGTATCGTCCAGCTGCATGATGACTTCCTGAAAGTGCATGACAAATTACAATTACATTTGATTTATCTTCATTTAATTCACCATAAGTTTCATAAATTATTTCAAATCCCTCTAAAAGTCTTCCACTTTCTAGGTATAAATGTTCATTGAATTTTTCTACTTTTGTCTCTATCTTCAAACTTTTTCCAATCTTTTTTTGTTAAATTAAGGTTCGTATGGTATCAAAACTATCATAAGACTATGATTTATTATACTTTGTATAACTCTTCTATATCAACTTTCATTATTTGCTGCCATGCCAAACTTGGTGACCAAATATCAAATATCGATAAATCTATGTGCTCAAATGGAGTTCTTAAAATATATTTGTGATAAACATACATAAATGCACTAACTCTGTAGTTTTTAGCACAATGTACCCAAACTTTATTTGCTCCAAGAGCTTGTAAAGTGTTTAAAAATAGTTTTAAATCACTAAGTTTTGGATTTTCAAAATTTACAGGAATATGAAAATAACTCATTCCTAACTCAGTAACCACTTTATTCTCATTTTCAATTGCATTTGAAGCATTGTATAAAGCTAGATTTATTACTACTTCAAAACCCTCATTTTTGATGAGCTCAAATTGTTCCGCTTTTGGCTGACCTGATGTTGAGATAAGCTCATTTATTTTGATGTAATTTAAAATATCTTTCATACTTTGCTCCTTGTATTTTGTACCATTGTATGATTTTCTTTCTTATTCATAAGTAAATTTATATATAATTAGCCCATGAAAAAGATATATATAGCAGGATTTGATGTTTTTGAACCCAATTCTATTGAAATTGGCAAAAAGTATATGGAGCTTTGTAAAAAGTATGGGTTTAAGGGTTTGTATCCCCTTGATAATGTGGTTGATTTTAACCAAGAAAAAAGAAAAATTGCACAAGATATTTATAAAGCAAATGTAAACTTAATAAATCAATGTGATATTGTAATTGCAAATCTAAACTCTTTTAGAGGTAAAGAAGCAGATAGTGGAACTATTTGGGAATGTGGATTTGCTACAGCTTTGGGTAAAAAAGTTTATGGTTATATGAAAAATGAACTCAATTATATTGATACCTTTTCAAAAGATGAAATAAAAATCATAAATAATACTACTGTAGATTTAGATAATAGAGTTATTGAAGATTTTGATTATCCTATAAATCTAATGATAGCTTGTAGTGTTGAAAATATTATATTTGGGGAATTTGAAGATTGTTTAAAGGAGATTTGTAAATGAGTATGATTATGGCAAAATCAACAGATGCAATAGAAGCATATAAATTAGTAAAAACTTTACAAAAAAGATTTGTTGATAAACTTGATATTTTAAGTGCAAAATTTGGAGAAAATAAAAAATTTGAAAATGTGCTTTGGTTAAGAGAAAATGGACTTTGTGGTGGTGGAGATAGATTTGAAGCTAGAGATGAAGTTTTGTTTAACACTGCAAGTGTAAATGTTTCTCAAGTTCACTATGACAATAATCCAAATAAAAGTTTGCAAAGTGCAACGGCAATTTCAACTATTATTCATCCAAAAAATCCAAATGTTCCCTCAATTCATATTCATATTAGTCTAACAAGTCTAAGGGATGGGAATTCATATTGGCGAATTATGGCTGATTTAAATCCAAGTCTTGAAAATAGTGAAGATAAAAAAATATTTGATGAATGTTTAAAAAAAATTGCAAAAGAGAACTATGAAGAAGGAACAAAACAAGGGGAAAAATACTTTTTTATTCCAACTTTAAATAGACATAGAGGTGTTTCTCACTTCTATTTGGAAAACTATAAGACTTCTGATAAACAAAAAGATTTTGATTTTGCACTTGAATTTGGAAAAGCTGTTATTGATACATATATTGATATTATTTCAAACGCTTTTGAGACAAGAAAAACTTTTAGTGTTTTAGATATTAAAAAACAGTTAGATTATCACACCTTGTACCTTTTCCAAGTTTTAACCCTTGATAGAGGAACAACTTCTGGACTTTTAATCCACAATGAAAATGATGTGGGAATTATGGGTTCACTTCCCAAATTTGTAAATAAGACTTTATTACAATCTTGGTGTGAATTAATGCAAGCTCCACAAAATGAGTTATTGGAAAATATTATTAATAATATTGAGAATAATGGAGTAATAAATACCCAAATAAAAGAGAAATTGGCACAAGTTGTAAGAAATCACTATAAAAATAATGCTGATGCACTAAAATATCAAGCAAGCGGAACAGTTATTCCAAATACAGTAAACAATCACACAAAATAAAGGGAAATAATTATGAATGTAGTAGATCAATTAGAAAAGTTATTAAGAACAGAAGTTTTAATCCAAGTTGAGGAAGAGATTGCAACTGTAAAAAAATTTTTAGCTAAACAAAAAGATAGTGAAGATTTAAAAATTGAGTTAGATTATATGCTTGATGTAAAAAAGTATTATGATCAAGTAATAGCACATATTGAGAAAAAAATTCTAAGTGAAGAAGATGCTGTTAAAATTCTTCAAGATTTAGAAGATATGAGAGAAGATGAGGATGATATTTAGAAATGTTTGATTTAGAAACTTATGAGATAGTAAATATCTTAGGTTTATTTATAGGAATTGCTTTTGGGATAATAGCTCAAAAAAATCAGTTCTGTTTTAGTGGTTCAATAAAAGATTATATTCTTACAAAATCTACAAAAAGAGGTGCATCTGTTATTATGGCAATGATTGTTGCCATAATCTGCACAACAATAATAGCAACACATTTTGAAATAGATTTAACAAAATCAGCATATTTTAAAAGTAATATAAACTATTTTGCAATAATTCTTGGTGGATTACTTTTTGGAACTGGAATGATGATAGCAGATGGATGTAGTAGTAGAAGTTTGGTTAAATATGGACAAGGTGATACAAATGCCTTGATTACTTTGATATTTATTGCAATTTTTGCTTATGCAACAACAAAAGGATTGTTATTTGGAATTTTAAATCCATTTATTAATAACTCTTTTTTAGTGGAAGTTTCATCAAAAATCCAAAATGTTCAAATGAATATTTATGTTGTATTGGCAATTTTAGTTGCAATTTTATTATATTTAATAAAAAAAGTAAAAAGAATTTTTTCTTTATTTGATGGTGTTTTAATAGGATTATTAGTTAGTGTCGCTTGGTTTGTAACTGGTTTTATTGGGCAAGATAGCATGGAGCGAGAAATCGCACTATCTAGTATAACTTTTGTTTATCCAACAGCTAAAACTTTAGAACTATTTACATATTATGAAGTAAATGAAGTATCTTTTGGAATTACAACTGTTTGTGGTGTTTTAATTGGAACATTTCTTATGTCATTTTTCAATAAAAAATATAGTTTTGGATGTACATCAACTCAAACATTTAATAAAGTAAAATACAATATGATTGGTGGAGCATTAATGGGAACTGGTGGGATTTTAGCAATTGGATGTACTGTTGGGCAAGGTTTATCTGGTCTTTCAACGTTAGCATTCTCTTCAGCACTTGCTATTATCTCTATTTTTATATCTGGAGTTATAACTGCAAAGATTTTAAATAAATATGATAAATTACCAATGTGTTTTATCTTTGAATGGGAAGATGAAAAGAAAAATAAACCTATTGATTTCCAAATTTAATAGACATAAAAAAAGGCTTTAAACTTTCGTTTAAAGCCTTTTTTATTTGTTAAAAGAGTTTATTAATTCAATTGGTATTGAATTAAATAATCCCTCATAAAAGGTGGAGTGTCATAATAATTTTCATTGCTATCAGCTAAAATAGCATTATTTTCATTATTTGTCTCTTCACTACTTTCTGTTGTTTCATCATGTTCTTCATTTCTTGACTCAAATCCAGTTGCTACAATAGTGATTTTTACTTCATCTTTTTCTAGCGTACTATCAGAAGTTGTACCAAAAATAATTTCTGCATTTGAATCCATTCTATCATTAATAGTTCCCATTACATCATTAATAGCAAATAATGAAACTTGTGGGTGAATATTAAAGTGAATTAAAATACCTTTTGCACCATTTAATGAAACTTTATCAAGTAAAGGAGAATCAATAGCATCTTCTAATGCTCTTTGAGCAGCATTTTCACCTTTTGCTCGACCTATTCCCATTAATGCCATACCTTTATGTTGCATAATAGTTTTAACATCGGCAAAGTCAGTATTAATATCAGAATTACCTGGATTTAAAATCACTTCAGACATTCCATTTACAGCTTGATATAAAATATTATCAATAATTTTGAAGGCATCTTTCATCCCAACATTTTCATCAATAATTTCTAATAATCTATCATTTGGAACGATGATAATTGAATCACTTACTTTTTTAAGTTCTTCAAGTCCAAGATTTGCTAAGCCTGCTCTTTTTTTACCTTCCCAAGTAAATGGTTTTGTAACAACAGAAACAGTTAACGCTCCAATCTCTTTTGCAGCTTTTGCAATAATAGCAGCAGCTCCAGTTCCAGTTCCACCACCAAGACCAGCAGCAATAAAGATAATATCAGCACCTTTTAGAGTTGCTTTAATCTCTTCGTAACTCTCAACAGCAGAATCTCGACCTACTTCTGGTTTCATACCAGCACCTAAACCTTTTGTTAGTTTAAGTCCTAATTGGATTTTCTTTGGAGCTTTAGAGATATGTAAAACTTGTAAATCTGTATTAGCAGCAATTAAATCAATTTTATGAGAACCTTCATTTATCATGTGGTTAATCATATTACAACCACCACCACCAACTCCAATAACTGCAATTTTTGCTACATTATCAGATAAAACTTTACTTGGCATATCCACTTTTATATCATCAACTCTAAATAAATTTTCCATTAAAACCACTCCGATACTTTATTCCAGAATTTAGAAACACCCTTTTTCTTATCTCTAATTAAAGGTGTTAAAATCGCAGAATTGCTTTTTATTTGAATCTCTTCTTTTACATATTGTTGTTGTGCTGCTGGTTTTTCAGAAACATTTTCTACAACTGAAATTTTTGGTTCAACTATTCTATCTTTTTTCAATGGTTTAAGTAGTTTTTTACTTGAATCTAATTGATAACTTTTATTTGAACCTAAAGAATATAATAATAATCCAACAATTGTAGCCATATTAGCTTCATCAAAACTCATAAAACCATTTTTAATGTTTTTAGGATTTGAAACACTAATTGGAATTCCCTCATAGATTTTTTCTGCAAGTTTTTTGATACCATCAAGAGAACTCATTCCTCCTGTAATTACAATTCCAGAACCTGTGTTATCTAAATGACCACTTTTTTTAAGTTTATTTTTTACTAAAATTAAAACTTCTTCAACTCTTGCGTGAATAATTGTTTGAATATAATCAAGGGCAACTTCTGAGATACTCTCTTCATCACCAATTCTAGGAATTTTAACTTTTGTAACACCTAATTCATTATTAGGAGAGTAGTTTCTTAATAGTGAACCATATTCTAATTTTATTTTTTCTGCAGCTGTTGGAGGTGTGTGTAACATTACAGATAAGTCATTTGTAATATGATTTGAACCAACTGGAATAAATCCATTAAAAATAATAGAGTTACCTTTGAAATAAACAAATTCAGTAGTTGTTGAACCTAAATTTATAACAACAGCACCAAACTTTTTTTGTTGTTCATCTAATACAGCAAGTGCAGAAGCATAAGAATCTAAAACAAATTTTACAATTTCAATACCTGATGTTTTAAGTGCAGATTTAATATTTGTTAATGCAGTTCTTTTTGCAGTAACTATATAAACAGAAACTTCAAGTCTGCTCCCATTCATGTTTAAAGGATTATCAACTTCAACTGAATCATCAACTTTAAAGAAAATTGGTACAACATGAACAACTTCATATTCAGGAACTATTGTTGCATTATATAATGCCATTTGCATAACTTGATTAATTTCTGTTTCCGTAATAAGACCATTTGGAACATTAACTGAACCACTACTTCTAATACTTTTAGAATAACTTCCTGATACAGATACTACAGTTGTATCAATAAGTTCAGTTGTTGTTCTTTTTGCAATAGAAACTGCATCTTTTATAGCTTTTGATGCTTCTTCAATATTTATTATAAGACCTTTATTAATTCCACCACTTTTTTGGATACCTGTACCTAATATATTTATATTATTTTCTAAATCATGTTTCGCGATAACTGCTGTAATAGTAGATGAGCCAATATCGATTGCTAAAAAAGTATTATTCAATTATTACTCCTTTTCTTTAACTGAAGATTTTATATCAAAACTGTTTTCTAATTTTTTCATTAAATTTGTCATTAACTCTTCCTCTTGTAATTGTATTATAGTTTGTTTAACTGAAGCATCTTTAGCTTTATTATATTCACCAAATTTAGAGTTATTTATTCTATATAATACTACTTTATCATCTAATTTAACAATTCCTTCTTTTGAAACAGAAGAGAATAATTCACTTAAGAATTTAGAAGCTTCATTTTTTTCTAAGCCAGTTATTTTATTTACAAATTCTCTACTAACTCCTAAAATATCGTTACCTTTAAAATCTTTTAATTGTGTAGCAGCTAATTCATCAAGTTTTTTTGATTTCATAACATTTTCAAAATCTTTTGTAACTAAAGGAAGTGCTTGTTCAAATGTTAAAGGTTGAGATAAATTTTTCTTAGATAATTTTACAATCACATATTTATTATTTTCTAAAAATGGTTTAGCAATATCACCCTCTTTTATTTCTAATACTTTTGTTTTATTTTCATTTGAATAAGGTAAAGTTGACTCTTTGTAAGTTACTTTAGAGTCAAAATTTTCTTCTTTATTTTTAATTTTTAAGAAAATTTTTAAAGACTCAGTTTTAGTGAACTTTTCATCTAAATCTTTTTTTATTTGTTCTCTTGCTTCATCTAATGATTTGATTTTTCCATCTTCGTGTTTATAATCAATTTTAAATTTCTCATAATGAGCTTTAATATCATCTTCAGTTGAATTTGCTGTTAGTAGAGGAATCTCTTTAACTTCTAAGTCATAAGAAACTTCAGACATATAAGAATTTTTATTTTCTTCCCAATATTTCTTTAACTCATCATCTTTAACTTCAATTTTAACATCACTTGAATTTAAAATTTTAAATGAAATATCATCTTCAATAAAAAGTAATTTACTTAAATTTTCTACTTCTACAGCATTTGGGTTAATTTCAAATAGTCCTTGAACTTTTTGTAATAAAATATTTCTTTTTAATGAATCTTCAAAAATCTTTGGAGTCATTTTATTTTGAGATAAAACTTTTATATAAGTCTCTTTATCAAATTTTCCATCTTTTAAGAAAGCATCATATTTTACTAATTCTTTTGCAATATCTTCATTTGTAACATCAAGTCCTAAAGAGTCTGCATATGATAAAACTAAATTTTTTTGTAAAACTTGTCTATAAGCCACATCTTTTAACTTTAATTGTTCTGCTAACTCTTTGTTAAACATAGATCCAAACATTTTTGAATATTGTGCATAAAGGTTTGAATACTCTTGGTTGTACTCTTCAACCGATATTTCTCTATCACCTACAACTGCTACAACTCCACCTTGTTTTCCATATTCATAAGAACCCCAACCAACAAAGCCAGCGCCGACAAATGCAATCGTACTAATCCAAATAGTAATCACAAGCCATTTTTTATGTCTTTGCATCCATGTAATCATAAAATATTATCCTCTTAAAAATTTTCTATATAATACAAAAGAGTTGCTTTTAAGTTCGTTAAACTATTATTAATTCTCGATTTTGTAACTCTTTTTTACTAAGTAAATCATTTATAACAGATTCTCTAATTGTTATTTCTAATTTTTTACAAGCACTTTTAAAAGCTTCTTCTTCACCAACTATAAAACACATTCTTTTTGCTCTAGTAATTGCTGTGTATAAAAGTTTTGTATTATGCATAATGTAATGGGAAAAACTCATAGGAATTAAAGCATTTTCATACTCCATTCCTTGGGTTTTGTGAATAGTTAAGCAATAAGCCAAAGATAATAAAGAATAAACATTTTCAAAATCGTAAAATACGACCATATCGTCATTTGGATATAAAACAATACATTTTTCTTCTTCAAAATCAAGCTTTATAATAAGTCCTAATTGACCATTATAAACTCTTCTTTCAAGAAAATCAGTTGAACCACTTTTATACATACTCATAGTTTGTGCTTTCATATTCTCATTTTTTATATGAATTACTTTATCTGTTAGTTTATATTCATAAACTTTTGAGACGAAAGCTTTTCCTTTTGTATGATTAAAAAGTTTTTGTAATTGTATATTTAAATTATCAACACCTAAAGTTCCAGCTTTCATAGGAGTAATTACCTGAAAAAGTGTTAAAGCTTTTGAAATTTTCTTTTTCTTTATAAAATCATAATATTGTTCGATATAACCAGCTGAAATATTTAAAATATTATTTAAAATATATTCACTATTTTCACCTCTTAAGTCTGCAAATTCATTTGATGAAGCTGAGTTTTTTAATGCATAATAATTTGAAATAGAAACATCTATAAATTTAAAATCCTCATACTCTTCTTTGTAAGCAGGAACTTCACCACGTCTAATATCATTTGCAATTACTGCAATTGCCTGATTTTCATTTTGTCTATAAATTTTTGTAAGTTTACAAATAGGTGCCAGCTCATATTTTATAGCATCTGCTAAAACATTTCCAGCACCAATTGCTGGTAATTGTCCATCATCTCCTACAATTATAAAAATAGTATCATCATCAATTTTTGAAACAATTTGATAAAAAGTAACAGAATTTACCATCGAAGCTTCATCTAAAAGTATAGCTTTATAGGGGAAAAAGTCTTTCTCTTTATGTTTCATCAAAAGTGATTGAATTGTAGAAGAGTTGTAACCTGTTGTATCTGAAATACGCTGTGAAGCAATTCCACTTAAAGCAATAGTCATAATATCATCATAAGACATTGTCTCTTCAAGAAGTTCTAAAATTGCCCTACTTGAAGTTGATTTTCCAGTTCCTGCATAACCTATTAAAAATAATGTCTTATCACCATTGTTTATCAGCTCAACTGCTTTTTTTTGCTCACTACTTAATTCAAATCCTAAAGTCTCTTGTTTTTTTTGTAAATATTCGTCAAAAGTTGCAATAATTTTTCTATTTTTTTCATCTTTTCTTCTTGTAAAAAACTCTAAAATTCGTTTTTCTGCATAATAAAGCATTGATAAAGCATATCTATTTTCGCTTGTTACAAAAAGATCTTCATCAACTAACATTTTTGAAATAGCTGATTCGTATAAAGCCTCTTCATTAAAGAATCGTAAACTATCATCTAAAAGTTTATATAAATGAAATTTCTCTATTGAAGAGTTTCCATTATTATCGCAATATTCTCTTAGAGTATAATTCAAACATGCCATTATTCTAAACTCTGATTTTGGGTCAATTCCAAGTGATTTTGCTATTTCATCGGCTCTTTTAAAACCAATTCCTTTTATGTTTATTAAAATATATGGATTTTCTTTTATTTTTTCTATTAGGTTTTCAACTTCACCTAAACTTGAATATATTTTTGTAATAAGATTTGAAGTTACTCCAAATTTTGCCAAAAATGAACCTAGTTCTCTTAAGTGTTGGAATTTTTGCCAAGAGCTAACAATCATTTGAAGTTTTTTTTCTTTGATTCCTTTGAAATCAAGAAGTTCTTGTGGTCTATTACTTAAAATATCAACCAACTCTTCTTCATCATATTTTTCTAGTAATTCATGGGCAAATTTTTTACCAACACCTTTTACTATTTTTGTAAGAAAAAAGAAGATTTCAGCCTCTTTTAGTTGTAAAGTATCAAATTCAAATTGAACACCATATTTTTTATGGGTAATCCAATTCCCTTTTAAAATAACTTCTTCACCAACGATTTTTTCAATATCTGTATCAAAATACGCACCACAAATTTTTTGGTTATTTTCTAAAACTGCAATTATGTATTTTGTTTCATCATTTTTGTATAAAACTTTTTTTATAACTCCTGATAATTTAAAGCTTTTATACTCTTCTTGACTCATTAATATCCATCATTGAATTTTTGATTTTTGTGTTTATCTTTTTTGTAAGTAGTACTATTTTTCTCTTTTTGAATAAGATTTGCATCTTTTAATAGAATTGCTCTTTCATCTTCAAAAGATTTAGAATGCTCTTCTAAATAAAACATCGTTTTGTTTATAAAAACTTTTATTCCCTCATAATATTCAGAATACAACTCTATTTCTTTAGTTTTTATCATCTCTTCATAATTTTTTTTAGTTCTTTGTTTGAATAAATCTTTATCAAAATTATCAAGTTTTAATAATGAAATAGTACGTGTAAAGAATTTTTCTAAAACTCTTATATATTTGATTCTTTGCTGTTTTTCATTTACTTCATAAATCATTTAAGTAATTCTTCTAGATTCTCAATAGGTCTTGCAATAACAGCAATATCCCCTTTTATGATAATTGGTCGCTCAATCAAAATTGGGTGTTCAACCATAAAATCAATTAGCTTATCTTCATCATCTATCTCTTTTAATTTTAGCTCTTTATATATATCTTCACCAGATCTAAGAAGTTCTTTTGCTTTCATGTTAAGTTTTTTCAAAACATCTTTTATTTGCTCTTTTGATGGAGTTTGTTCTAAATATTTAACAACATTTGCATTTATATTTTTGTTTTCTAATAATTCTATCGCTGCTCTTGATTTTGAACATTTAGGATTATGCCAGATTTGAATGTTTTGCATTAATAACCTTAAATAATATATTATAGACTTATTATATCCAAAACTTTTTTATAGAAGATAAAACATTACAAAGTGTAATGTTTTATTTTTTAGAATGTACTGCTAAGACTTAGAGTTGGTCCAGCATATTGATATTTACGGTCGTTATAATCAATTGTTCTATTTCTATATCCTGCATTAATATTAAAAATATCATTTCGGAAAATTTTATATCCTAAATTTACATAATATTCATAAGCATAATCAATATAATTGTTTTGACCATAAGATGCACCATAATTAACTTCAAATTTATTTTCTTCATTTTTCCCACTAAATTCTAAAGTTGGGAACTCTTCATGGGTTTTGTAATTAACATCATAATCAACAACTATAAAATCTGCTTTATAATTATTATAAGCAAGACCTAAATTAATATTTTCATAATTATATAAATAGTACAACTTAAACCATTTTACTTTTGTTACCAAATCAGAACCAACAACTAAAACATTTGAATATCTAGATTCTGAATCTAAAATTTCTGCCTTTATAGTATGTTCTTTGTATTTAACTGAAATTTCTGGTACAAGAACATTTTCTTTATCTTCAGGATGTACTTTTTCTGTTTCATGAATATCACTTGTAAGAAAGGTATCTGTGATTTTTGGTGTAATTGAAAAATCTTTGATAAAAGAGTTTTGAGAATATTTTTTCTCATCTTGTAAAATATTATCTTTTTTATACTCTTTTACAAAATCTTTATTTACAGGAGTGTTATTCTCTTGGACTATTTCTGTTTTTTCTTGAGCTATTTCTGTTTTTTCTGTTTTTTCTTGAGCTATTTCTGTTTTTATTTCGCTATTTTCTATTTGTTTAACAGGTTGAAACTCTTCTTCTTTTTTAATTATCTCTTTAGGACTTTTTTTAGCATCCATAAAGTTGTACTCTATTTTTTTAGCATCTGATAATTTACTCAAAGGTATATAATCACCATCTGCAAATAAAGAAATAGCTAAATAAGATAAGGTTACAAATTTTTTCATAAAATCTCCAATAATTATTAAAGTCCGATAATATCAAAGCTTTTGTAAAAATATCTTAAAAAATTATCTAAATTATCAAATTTTCCCAATTGTTTTTTATATAATCAGCAACTCTAAAAGAGTTTGCATAGATAGTCCAAGTAAAAGGTACACTTCCACCTGTTGGCATAAAACTGGCATCTGTAACAAAAAGATTTGATACTTCATGGGCTTGACAATATTTATTTAAAACTGAAGTTTTTGCATCATTTCCAAATCTACAACCACCTGCTAATAAATTTGATGATGGAAGTGATGAAATATCTGATACTATATTTTTTCCACCCATTTTTTCAAATAATTTTATTGCTTTTTCTTCCATAAATTTTGAAATTTTCATATCTTGTTCATGGCTACCAATTCTTATATTTGCAACTGGAATTCCATATTTATCTTTATATTTTTCGTCAACGCTTATAAAAGAGTTATCATTTGGTGTCCAATCCAAAAATATCTCCATATTTAAAGTTCTAGTTTTAGTGAATGTTTGAAATATCTTATTTTGCAACTCTTCACCAATTACTAACTCCTCTTTATCCCATCTTAAAATTGAAGCTCTTCTAATAGGATTTGCATGTTCAAAAAGTATATCAATAACTCCACCTTTAAACTCTTTTGTATAATACCAATCAACTAAAGACCTATTTACAAATAATCCAGCTTCTTGTAAATCTTTTAAATTCATATTTGTTTCGTCAAAAGTGGCACTTACGGTTCCACCACTACTTGAAAGAAAATTTTTGCCCACATTTCCACTATTATTTGCAAGTCCATTTGGGAAATTTTCATCTTTTGAATTTAATAAAAGTCTTGAAGTCTCCACAGCCTGAGCAGCCACTACAAAAAGTTTTGCATTAATCTCTTTTTTTGTTCCCTCTTTTGTTAAATATGTTGCACTAGTTATTTTTTTATTTTTATTTGTGTTTAATTTAATTACAAAAGCATTTGGAATTATTGTTACATTGTTAGTTAAAAGTGCATCTTTTAAAAGAGCTGCTCTTGAACTTCCTTTAGCTCCACTTGAACATGGATATGAGCCACAATAATTTGAATAATAACAAGGATTTCTTTGAGCTTTTTGTTTAGAAATTATTGCTCTTGGAGTTTTTATGCTTTTATAATTTAATTCATCACAAGCTTTATCTATTAGATTTACTATTTTATTCTCTTGCAATGCTTCATAGGGAAAATCTTTTGTACTTCTTGGTTCTAAAAATTCATACTCTTGAACTTTTCCTGAAACTCCAATAACTTCTTCAACCTTTGAATAATAAGCTTCCATTTCATCATAGGAAATTGGCCAATCTACTACATTTGAATCTTCTGGTACACCATAAATTGAAGCTAATTTAAAATCATTTGGTTTAAGTCTGTGAAAATATCCACTCATAAAATTTGAAGAACCACCTAAAAGGTTACCATTCCAAAAACTCCAACCACTTTCATAAGTTGGAAATTTCACCCACTCATCTCCTCTTTTTTCTTCAATTGTGTGATATTCATCTTTTAGATTTGGAGTATAAATAGAGCGTCTTACAACCAACTCATCCTTTGAAAAATCTTTTTCATTATAAATATCTCCTTTTTCTAAAACACAAATTTTCAAACCTTTTTTTGAAAGTTCATAAATAATAGGACCAGCTCCAGCTCCACTTCCAATAACACATACATCATAAATCATATTTTTTGTCCATAAGTTTTTAAAGGTCTTGGAATTCCTATTGGATGATGTACCCTATTCCAAGCTATTTGATCAAAATTTCCACCATAAATTGGATCACTAAACATGGCTTCAATTCCATAATATGAGAGTTTTGAAATCCATGATTTTGCATATTCATTATTTTTTATAACATTAAAAATAAGAGTTTTTCTCTCTTCTTGCTTTAAATTTAAAAAATCAGGAAATGCACTAATAAAATCTTTTGCACCTTGCAAAATCAGAGTTTTATCTTCATTATCAAAGGTTTTATGGGAAATATTTTTAACTAAATATTCAAGTGCTTTAAACTCTTTTGCACTTGGCATCAAAGAAGTTTTTGGAAATATAATTTCTAAAACTTCATCTAAAATTATCAAACTCTGTGTTGGTATATTTTTGGCAATTGCAATATTATTTGAAAATAAAATGGCTGTAATTGCTGTAAATTTTATAAAATTTCTTCTTTTCATCTAAAAAGTATAACCAAAAATGTGTGTAGTAGTTATGTAGATTATGTTATACTTTTGTATGTTAGTAACAAATAATACCCTATTAAACATCCTAGTACCAAACGATAACAAAGTTTTGAAAGAGGCTTTAAAAGAAGCTGACTCAAAAACATTGGAACAATTAGTTAAAAATAATAGTGGTTCAGTTAATGATGTTTTAAAAGACTTATTTGATAATCTAAAAAATGGTACAAAATCAAATTCAACTATAGAAAATATTTTAAAAAACTCTACCGTATTCAAGGAAATAGGTAATTTTTCAAACTCTCTTTCATCTATGCTTGAAAATCTTGCAAGCGGTGACAAAAATCCAACCCTTGAAAAATTCAAACCAATTTTAGAAAACTTTTTAAAAAATATAAAAGACATGGATGCAAATACACTAAAAGAACAGTTAAAAAATTCTGGTGTATTTTTAGAGTCAAAAATGGCTCAAAGTTCAAATCCAAATATGAAAATAGATAATATTTTAAATCAAATTCAAAATTTAATAAAAGATTTAAATACACCCCAAGCAAAACAAGTAAATGAATTAATCTCTAAACTTTTGCAAAATCCCGATAATAGTAGCAATAATCCTACTAATTTAGCAAATTTAAAAACTCTAACCAGTGCTTTACAAAATCTTAGTAATTCCCTTTCAACTCCTCAAACACAAAATCTATCAAATTTAGTAAATCAGTTACAAAATTTTGTAGATAAGGGAACACTTGTTGAGTCAAAAATAGAAAATGGTGCAAACCCTCAGAATTTGCAAAATAAAGAGAATGCAACAAATCCTTTAGTAAAAGAGAATTTAACAGAACCATTAAAAGAAAATCTTACCGCTCAAACACCTTTACAAACAAAAGAGAATATAAATTTACAAACAAAAGAGTTATTAAGCCAACTTAAAAATGAGATTATTCAAAATCCAATTTTACAAAATAAGAATATTATGCCTCTTTTAGAAAATCTGCTAAAAGCTGATAATTTATTTGCAAAAAATGAGAATTTATCTACTTTACTTACACAAAACAATGTAACAACTTTTACAAGTAATTTTGCATCAAATTTAAATCCACTTCTGACTCAATTAAAGCAAGATTTAGAGAGTTTAAATCCAAATGATCATAATTTACAAAACCATGTTATGAAACTTGTAGAAAAAATTGAAACCATAATAAAAGAGCTTTCAGATCCAACTTTACAAAAAAATGAAACTACAAATCTTAAAGATGATATGAAATCTGTTTTATTAAAAATGCAAGATGAATTAAGTTCCAAAACAGATGCAAAGTCTCAGGAATTAAGTAAACAAGTTGATAAACTTATAACTCAAATAGATTATCAGCAACTTCTAACACTTAGTTCTAACTCAAATAGTCTTTATCTTCCATTTCTTTGGGATATGTTAGAAGATGGAAATATTTCAATGAAAAAAACTGAAGAAGAGAAGTTCTATTGTCAAATAAATCTAACTTTAAAAGATTTTGGAAAAGTAGATTTAATGTTGGCTTTGTATGATAAGAATAAACTTGATTTAACTGTTTATGCCCAAAGAGATCATTTTAAAACAGCTCTTAGAGATAATATGCAACAACTAAAAATTGCATTAAATAATGTTGATTTAATTCCTGTTAATATAAAACTCTTAGATTTAAAAGAAGAGAATGAATCAACAGATAAACCAACTCAAGCTTATATAAATAATAGTTATGGTCAAAATTTAAATTCATCTAGCGTAGATATAAGAGTATAAAATGCAAGAAAATAAAAATTTCATTCAAAAAGCTGTTGCATTAAAATATGATATTGATAAAGATAATGCTCCTAAAATTATTGCAAAAGGAAAATCTGAAACTGCTTCAAATATTATAAAAATAGCAAAAGAAAATAATATTCCTATAAAAAAAGATGAAGATTTAATAGAACTTTTATCACAAATTGATATTGATAAAGAGATTCCAGCTTCAATGTATAAAGCTGTTGCTGAGATATTTTCTTTCATTTATGAATTATCAAATAATCAAAATAACTTGGATCAAAAACTAAAAGAAAAAAGCTCAAATAAAGTTTGATATTGCTGTAAGATTTTTTATACTATAATCTTAAATAATCAAAATTAAAGCATCAAATTTATATGACAAGAAACAATCTAGATAATCCAATTTTTTTATTTATTGTATTAATTATGGCCATTACAGTTAACATAATTTCATCAATACATTTTTTATTAATTACCTTTGCGGGTATTTTATTTACAGCATTTTATAGATGTCTTAGAAAAAGATATTTATACTCTTTAACTTTTGTAGTAATAGCATTTTTATTTATAGAAATAAACACTGGTTTAAAACCTTTCACTTTAACACTTTTATCACTTTTTATTTATGTATTTATTTTGCCAAAAGATGAAAACCACACCTCTTACAACTTATCAAGTAGTTATATTTATATTATATTTTTTTATCTAGGTTTACTAATTTTATGGTCAATTATTTTTGAATTAAACACAACAATACTATTTACACTATTTATAAATGTGATAATAGATTTACTATTCTTTGGAGCATTTCTTTGAATTTAAGATTAACACTAATTTTTTTAATAATATTAGGAATTTTTATAACATTATTATCAAGAGTATATTTTTTAAGTATTAAATCAAATACCTATTATGAAGAGTTATCAAAAAATAATTATATAAAAAGAGTTAATAAAATACCAATCCGTGGAATGATTGAAGATAGAAATGGTGAAAAACTAGCAATAAATGAAATGGGATTTGCTGTTTTAGTAAAACCACATTTAAGTTCATATAAAAATAAAGAAAAACTTGAAGAGATAATGGATTCAATAGTAAAACATTTTCCTCAATTTGAAAGGGATAAATTAATAAAAGAGTATAAAAGAGAGGATTCTTCATATAATCACGATTTTATAAAGGTTATTGATTATATTCCTTATGAAGAATTTTTTCCAAAATATACAATTTTATCATCTAAAGAAGATATAAAAGTAGAATCTACAACAAAAAGAGCATATCCACAAAAAGAGTTAGCTTCTCATATTATTGGATATGTTGGTAAAGCTTCAAAACTAGATATATTAAACAATGAACTTTCAACTTATAATGGAATAATTGGAAAAAATGGTTTAGAAAAGTATTACAACACAAAATTACAAGGTGAGATGGGTTATAAGGATGTTAAAGTAAATGCTTTAAACAAAGAGATAGAAATATTGGATGAAAAAGATGCTTCTATTGATAATAACATTAAAATTACTTTAGATTTAAGACTTCAAAGATATATTCAAGAGATATTTACAGGTAAAAGTGGAGCTGTTGTTATTATGAATGCAAATAATGGAGAATTATTAGCAAGTGCCTCATTCCCTGAATTTGATAATAATATTTTTGCACGTGGAATTTCTGTAAAAGAGTGGAATGATATGAGAAATGATTTTAATCATCCATTTACAAATAAAATTATAAACGGTCTTTATCCTCCTGGTTCTGTTATAAAAATGGGAGTTGCACTTTCGTTTTTAAATAATGGAATAAAAGATAATTTTACAGTGAATTGTTCAGGTTCTTTAACTATTGGTAATAGAAATTTTAGATGTTGGAAATCAACTGGGCATGGAAGTGTTAATTTTAGAAAAGCAATTGCTGAAAGTTGTGATGATTTCTTCTATAAAGGAAGTCTTAGAATTGGAATAAACAAAATTTCTGAAACCCTAGATAAATTAGGATTTGGGCAACAAACAGGAGTTGATCAAATAAATGAGTTTTTAGGGGTAAATCCAAACAAAGAATGGAAAGAGAGTAAATATAATGAACCTTGGTATGTTGGAGAAACTGTAATTACTTCAATTGGACAAGGAAATATGCTAGTAACTCCTCTGCAAGTTGCTAGATATACAAGTTATCTTGCAACTGGAAAATTACCAAAACCTCATTTTTATAAAGCAAATTATGAAGAACCAAAAAAACTTGATATTCCGGATGAATATTTAGATGTTATAAGAAAAGGTATGTATGATGTTTCTTATTCACCAAAAGGAACGGCAAGTAAACATATTAACTCAAAAATTACAATCGCTTCAAAAACAGGAACAGCGCAAGTTGTATCTATTCCTCAATCTGAAAAAGTTAGGATGAAAGAAGGAGATTTACAATATTATGAAAGATCTCATGCTTGGATTACTACTTATGGACCATTTGAAAATCCTCAATATGTAGTAACAGTGATTGAAGAACATGGTGGACATGGTGGAGAAGCAGCCGGTGAGATTGTAAGTAAAATTTATGATAAATTAGATGAATTAGGTTATATAACTAACAAAGATGTAAAATAATCATGGTTATCACCTTTTAATCATTTTTTAGATAACATCATTTTAATTTTTAAGTAGGATTTTTTTTGAAATTTATTATTGCACTTTTATTATTCTCTATTTTTGCCTTTGGAGCAGATACTCCACCAATAGTTAATCTTTCGGTTTCAGGAATAAATGAACCTGCACAATTTGTAAAAACAATCAACATAGCTATTATTTTAACCTTAATGGCATTAGCACCAACGCTAATACTTATGGTTACATCATTTACAAGAATTATAATTGTTTTCTCTCTTTTGAAACAAGCAATGGGTTTACAACAAACTCCACCATCTCAAGTAATTGTATCTCTGTCTTTAATATTAACTATATTTGTAATGGAACCGTATGGTAAAAAATCTTGGGAAGAAGGTATTAAACCTTACATGGATGAAAAAATTGGTTATGAAGAAGCATTCACTAAAGGAATGAAACCATTTAAAGAATTTATGATAAAAAATACTAGAGAGTCTGATTTAGGTCTATTTTATAGAATCAAAAAAGAACCAAATCCAAAAAATATAGATGATGTTTCGCTAACACTTCTAATGCCAGCATTTATAGTAAGTGAATTAAGAACTGCTTTTGAAATAGGATTTCTAATATTTTTACCATTTCTAGTAATAGATATAATTGTTGCTTCCATTTTAATGAGTTTAGGGATGATGATGTTACCACCAGTAATGATTTCGCTCCCAATTAAAATCATCTTTTTTATCATAATAGATGGTTGGCAGTTAATTATTGGAAATCTCGCGCAGTCCTTTAAGTGACACAATTCACTCTAACTGAAATTTAAATTTCAGTTGGTATTTCAATAAGAAAACAAGCCCCTTTTTCATCTTCATTTATTACATTTGACACACTAAGAGTTCCATTAAAATGTTTATTAATAATTTGTGTACTCATATATAATCCAAGACCAGTACCTTGAGACTTATGTTTAGTTGTAAAATATGGGTCAAATATTTTATCGATATTCTCTTCTTTAATACCACCTGCATTATCTTGTATAAGGATTTTAATAATGTCTTTCTCTTTAAATAATTTTACATTTACTTTTTTATTTTCTATTTGATTTTCAATAAATGCATCTTTTGCATTTGATAAAATATTTAATAAAACCTGTGCCAAAAAGTTTTCACTTCCAAAATACTTAATTGTATTATCCAAATCTTTATTAAGTGTTATAAAATGGTTATCATAAGATGCTTTGATAATTTCTAAAGTATTGTCTATTGTTTGAGCGATTATAAAATTTTTTTTAGGCTGGTCTTTTTGAAAAAAATTTCTAAAATTTTCTATTGTATTATTTAAAAACTCAGCCATTTTTTTAACAGTATCATTAGTATGTTTTATATCATTTGCTTCTAAAATTCCAAACTCTTCTTTTAATGAAAGTGCACTAACTGAAGTTGTAATTACACTTAATGGTTGTCGCCATTGATGAGCAATATTACCTATCATTTCTCCAAGCGCTGCAAGTCTTGCTTGTTGTTGAATAAAAACATCTTTTTGTCTATTTTTTTCAACTTCATCTGCTATTTTTTGTTCAAGATTTTCATTTAAAAAATTTAACTCTTTAGTTCTTTCTTGTACTATTTTTTCAAGATTTTGATTAAGTTCTAGGATAACTTGTTCATTTTTTTCTTTTACTTCAATCATACTATTAAACTCTTTTGATAATAGTTGTATCTCTTTTACAACATTTTCATTAGCTTTAATATTTTTTTCACCTGCTTTGATTTTTTTTGTAACATCAATTAAATTATAAAAATTTTTCGTAAGAATATTAGCAATAGTATAAGCAAATAACATTGCAAAAATAGTTGCAATTAAAGTAAATAAAATGAACTCATTTTTAATTGCTTCAAATGAATTTATCCAATATTTATTGTCCATTTTATTTCTAACATATCCAAGTAATTGATTTTTATAAAATATTGGTGATGCAACTTCTATAAAGTGATTATCTTTAGTTGAATATAATTTCAAAACTTCAAACTCTTTTGTCAAACTATTTAGATGCTTTACACTCACATCATCAACTAAATATAGTCCTACTTTACTTTTATCAGAATGTGCAAGAATTTTCCCTTTTAAATCAACAATCATAATATGAACTTCGTCTTTATAAATACTAATAGAATCAACTACCTCTTGTAAACCAATATAATCATTTGACATCAGCCAAGATGAACTGTTAACAGCTAAAGAATTTGTACGATTTTTTGATTGATTTATATTTGATTCTTTCAAAAATTCTTTTTGTTTTTCTAAAATAAAAAAAGAAAGAGATAAAAACATACTAAAAGTTAAAAAAGTTATTCCTAAAATTAGTTGTCTTTTAATACTATAATTCCAAAAATTTAAAATTTTATTTATCATTATTCAACCTAATTGGACGGATTTCTTTCTCAAATTTATCTAAAAAAGTTCTAACAGATTCATATGTTTTATAATCTGCTTTTTCAAATTTACTTAATTCCATAGAATTTAAAATCTCTTTTCCTTTTTGTGTATTATTAAGATTAAATATTAAAGAAGCAACTTTTTCTACTAATTTAGAATCTATATTATTTTTAGCAACTAAACCATTATTTGGTAAAGATGTAGTTTCCCATTTAACTTCCAATTCTTTTGCTATTTCTGGTCGTTCTTTTTGAAATGTAATCCAAGGTGGAGGCCAAGTCGCAGCAGCACTTGATTCATTTAAAAACAGATTCATTATTGATGACTCTTGAGAACCAACATATAAATTTTTAACATCCTTATTTATATCAAGACCATTATCATGTAAAAATCTTTGAGGCATCATAGTTGCAGCCAATGCAGTTGGAGCTGGATAACTTATATTTTTGCCTTTTAAATCAGATATTTCTTTTATAGTAGAATCTTTCCTAACGAGAATAATTCCTCTAAAATTTTCATCATCAGCCATTTTCCCAAATATTGTATAACCATATTTGGTAGATTCTACTGTTTGATATGGATTTGGAAGAGAAAAATCAAAATGACCAGAAAAAAGCTTTTTATCATATTCATCATAATTTGTTGAAGCCTCTAAGGTTATAGTTATATCTTTTAAATTTTCATTTAAATAATCTATTAATGGTTGATATACTTCAAAAAGCTTTGTTGGATTATGTAATGGATGTATTCCAAAAATATATGTCTTTTTAGATATAACAGAATTTGATGAATATTGTGGTTTATATACATTATTTTCAGATTTATCACAGCCAGTAAACAAAATAAATAATAATAGAGTCAAAAAAAATTTAAATTTTGTTTTCAAATATAAACTCTTATATAATAGGATGTTTTTATTCTATCAGAAACACCATTAAATCATTATTTAAGATTATAATTCATATCCTTAAATATTTTATTTAAATTGTTTTGTTAGAATCTCTATATTAGATTTAAAAAAAGAATATTTTTATAATATTTCTTTATAATTAAAGCCAATAAAGCACTATTTTTTAGATATAATATTATTCTTAAATAATTATAGGGAAATTTAATATGCATAAGATTTATTTATCATTATTGTTAGTTTCTACAGTTTATGCCCAAAGTGTTAATTTTGATAGAATATTGAATTTAACTTTAGAAAATAACAAAGATTTAAAGAATCAACAGCTAAATCTAGATTTAGCGAAACTAAATACAAAAACTATTGATGCGGTAAGTTTAGGGAAACTTTCTATTACTGAAGAGTTAAGTAGAACTAATCATTCTGGTTATGTTTTTAATTCAAAACTATCTTCAAGGGAAGCTACATTTAGAGATTTTGGATTTGCACAACAAAATGAAGGAATGGATGTTCAACCTAAAGATTTAAACTATCCAGATGCAAGAAACAATTACAACACAAAACTAATTTATGAAATCCCTTTGTTTACTGGATTTAAACTTTCTAATCAAAAAGATATTTTAGAACTTCAAGAAAAAGCAAATGAGATAAAATATAATCTTGATAAAAAAGAGTTAACTATTGAAGTTCTAAAAGCTTACAATAGTGCAGTTGTGGCAAAAGAGTTTGTAAGTGCTTTAGAAAAGGCAAAAATTGCAATTTCACAAATAGTAAAATCTGCTGAGGCTTTCCACAAAGAAGGACTTGTAACAAAAATTGATGTAAATGAAGCAAAGGTTTATGAATTAAATATAAATTCTCAACTAATAGAAGCTAGCAATAACTTTCAATTAGCATTGGCATATTTAAGATTTTTATCATCTGATGATTCAATCAGTGATGTTGAAGCTCTTGAAAATATAAATTCTGAAATATCTGAAAAAAATCTGCTTTATACTCAAGCTTTAGAAAATAGAGATGAGATTAAAATGCAAGATATTCAAATCAATGCTACAAAAAAAAATATAGATATAGCAAACTCAGCTTATTATCCTACTGTTTATTCCCATTTAGAATATGGATTTAATGATAATACTTTAACTTTAGACGATGAAAAAGATTATTATATGGCACTTGTGGGAATAAATCTGACTTTATTTGATAATACAAGAGATATAGAAAAAGAAAAAAGTAAAATCGAATATGCAAGAGCTTCACTAAATAGTGAAAAATTAAAAGATGCCATAAAACTAGAACTTGAAAAAACTACTTTAAATCTTGAAACAAAAGAGAAAATTTTAAAGGAAAAAATTGAAGCTAAAAATTTAGCAGGTGATGTTTTAGAACAATCAAAACTTTTATATCAAAATCATCTAATTTCTATGACAACCCTACTTTCTCAAGAAGCAAATTTTAGAAAAAATGAGGCTTTATTAATTGATGCAAGATACGAAAAATCTTTAGCCCTAGCTAAAATAAATCTTGCTTTAGGAAAAAATATAAATAAGGAAAATAAACAATGATAAAAATACTATTAACAACTATTTTTTGCGTAAATCTATTTGCATCACAACTTGAACTTTCAGGAACTGTGGTTTCTGACAATGAAAAAATAATCTCAAGCAGAAATATGGGTTTCATAAAAGAAGTTTATGTAAATGAAGGTTCAACTGTAAAAAAAGGCGATATTTTATATGAAATTGACTCTTCTTCTATTGATTCAAATAAAAAAGAATTAGAATTAAATCTTCAAATTTTACAAAATCAATTACAAAATTTAGAATTAAATCAAAGTAGATACAAAAGATTACAAGAGCAAGATTTGGTTTCAAAATATGATTTGGAACAAATTGAGTTAAATGTAATGAATACAAAAAATATGATAGCTATTACAAAAACAAAACAAAAAGAGATAAATGCTCAATATGATTATCTAAAAGTTAAAGCTCCAAATGATGGTTTAATTATTAAAAAATCAATAAAAGCAGGTGAAATGGCAATGCCTAGTTTTCCAGCTTTTGTGCTTACTGATTTATCATCTCTTTTAATAAAAGCTGATATTTCAGAAACAAATTTAAATGACGTAAAAATAAATCAAGAAGTAAATATTGAAATCCCTTCACAAAATTTTAAAACAAAAGGAAAAATAGAAGCAATTATTCCAAATATGGCTGGAATGACTCACTCTTTTGTGCTTAAAATCTCTTTTGATAAGGAAAATTATAATATCTATCCAGGAATGTATTCAAAAATCTCAATGGATATAAAATAGGACAAGAAATGAATAATAATTTGAATAAAGATTTAAATATAGCTGGAAGATTGTCACTTGTTTTTATAAATCATCCACTAACATTCATCTTTGGCGTTTTTATTTTAGCCTTAGGATATATCTCACTTTTAATAATGCCAAGGGAAGAAAATCCACAAATAAAAGTAAGTGGTGGTGTGGTAATCGTGGCACTTCCAGGAGCAAAGCCAAGTGAAATTCAAAAGGTAATAATTGAACCTCTTGAAAAGAAAATAAAAGAGATAAAAGGTGTTGAAAATATCTACTCTTATGCCAAAGATTCAGTGGGAATTGTGCAAGTTCAATACTTTATAGGTCAAGATAAAGAGGCTTCAAATCTAAAACTTTATGATCAAGTTATGAGAAATATGGATTTAATGCCACAAAATGCAATGCAGCCAATAATTAAAACTATGGATATAGACACAGATATTCCTATTGCTACAATTGCATTTTATAGTGATAAAGAAAATGAAAAAGATTTGATTTCTCAAACTGAACTTTACAATGAAATAAATAAAATCACTAAAGAGCTAAATAAGATTAAAGATGTAGCATTAGTGGATTTAAAAGGTGAAAAAAAAGAGCAATTTAATGTAATGGTTGATGCAAATAAATTATCATCATATAATCTTTCATTGGGGCAAGTTATGAAACAAATCCAAGGACTTTCATATAAAACTCCAAATATTACAACAAATACTCAAAACTCTTCAATAGTTGTTTTTGGAATAAAACAAGCCGTTGAAAATGTAAAAGATTTAGAAAATCTAATTATCTCTTATAACTTTCAAACACCTATTTATCTAAAAGATATTGCTAAAATTGAAAAGTCTTATGATATTCAAAATAAAAAAGAGGCTTTGATTTATTTGAGAGATGTAATAGAAGATTTTGAAGAAACAAACCAAATTACACTTACAGCTTCAAAATTAAAAGGTGGAAACTCAGTTACGATAAATAAAGAAATTTTTGCATATATGGATTCAATAAAAGATGAATTATTGGCAAAACATATAAAATATACTATCACAAGAGATGATGGTTATACTGCAAATAATGCAGTAAATGAACTTGTTTCAAATCTTCTAATTTCTATTGTTATTATTGCTATTTTACTTATTTTTACACTTGGATTAAAAGAGGCAATGATTGTATCTTTAATGGTTCCAATGATTTTATCTTTAACACTGTTTACTGGATTAATTCTTGATGAATCAATAAATAGAATCACACTTTTTGCTTTAATTGTATCTTTAGGAATGTTAGTTGATGCGGCAATTATTGTAATTGAAAATATTCACCGACACAAACTTGAATCACCTCATTTAGACATTTCAATCGTTTCAATAAATGCCACAAATGAGATTGGAAATGCTACAAATATAGCAACGATTGCCATTATTATGACTTTTATCCCTATGTTTTTCGTAGGTGGAATGATGGGACAATTTATGCACCCTCTTCCTGTTTTTGTACCTATTTCTTTAGCTATGTCACTTTTTGTGGCTTATGCCTTTACACCTTATTTAGTTAAAAAATTTTTATAGGATATTAGATGAGATTAGAAAAATTTATTTATAGTATTTTAGAAACTCCATTTAAATCTTATATGGTTTATTTTATTACTTTAGCTCTGTTTATATTAAGCCTTGCTACTTTTCCAACACAAATTGTAAAAGCAAAAATGCTTCCAAGTAAGGACTCAAATACTTTTTCAATTTATGTTGATTTAAAAGATGGTTCAAGTATAAATCAAACAAAAGAAGTTACCCAATGTATATCACAACATCTTCAAAAGAATAAAAATATTACAAATATTTCTGCTTTTTTAGGAGAAGGTCAACCACTTGATTTTGCAGCACTTGTTAAACAAAGTGCTCTAAAAGATAAAGAATCACAAGCTGAAATGATAGTTAATATTTTAAAACAAGAAGATAGAGAAATTACCAGTTACAATCTTGTAAGCCAATTAAGAGACGAGGTTCAAAAAAACTGTTCTACTTTATATGATGCAAATATTAAGTTTATTGAACTTCCTGCGGGTCCTCCTGTTTTAGCTTCAATTGTAACTGAAATTTATGGTGGAGAGAGTTTTCAAAGTAGAAGAGATTTTGCTTTAAAAATAGCTCAAATACTTAAAAATCAAACAACTTTAGTTGATATTGATATATTAGCTGACAAAGATTTTATGATGTATGAACTTGAACTTGATAACTCAAAAGCTATTATGAGCAGTGTGGATTTAGAGCAAATAAAAAATATACTTTTTTTAGCTTTTGAGGGAATGAAAGTATCAGTAATAAATCAAAGTAATGCACAAAATCAAATTCCAATTTTCTTAAGATTGGATGATTCGAGATTATTACAAAACTCAACAGCAGATGATTTAAAAGCAAAACTTCAAACTCTAAAAATCATAAATAAACAGGGAAATACAGTTAGTATTTCTGAATTTGTAAAAATAAAAGAGATTATAAAAGAGCCAACAATTACATCAAAAAATCTAAACTTAATGATAAATGTAATTGCAGAAACAAACAAAGATAGTCAAATTTATCCTCTTTTAAATGCAAGAGATGAGATGTTAAACTCTTTATCAAAAGATTATGAAGTTACAAAAACAAATCTATTAAATCTATCATTTGTAGATAAAAAAACAAAAGAGAAATTTGATTTAGTATTTGATGGAGAATTAAAAGTAACCATTGATACTTTTATTGATTTAGGTGGAGCATTTATAATTGCTCTTGTATTAATCTTCTTTTTAATGGTTATGTATTATAAAAGTTTTGCAATTGCAGGTGGAATTGTGCTTGCTAGTTTTATCTCTATAATTGGAGTTATTTTTGCCCATGTAATTATGGATTTGATAACAACGGATACTTTTTATCTAACTGCAACTTCACTTATAGGATTTATTGGACTTATTGGAATAAACTCAAGAAATTCTACTTTGATTATAGATTTTTCAAAACAGTTGGTTCATGAAAAGAATCTAAGTATTAATGAAGCCATTGCAAAAGCCACTGCAACACGTTCTAAACCAATAATTTTAACTGTTCTAACAATGGTTCTAACAATGGTATTCGCAAGTGCATTAATAGCAAATGATGCAGTATTTGGAGGTCTTGGAGTTGCACTAATTGGAGGAACTTTAATCTCCTATGTGGTTTCTATGTTTTTTGTGCCTGTTATTATTAAAAACCAGTTAAAAAAGATTTTATAATCTTTTTTAACTGTGTAAATTCATCTGTTTTATAGTCTCTTCATCTATTTTTGAATCTCTATTTTTTAGTTTTTCTATTAATCTATTCTTTTTCTCTTCATTTAAATTTTGCCCTACTTTGATTTTGCAACTTATATGTTCAGGTTTTAACTCAAAAATAGCAGTTTTATCTAACATTTTTGTATACATGGCTTTTTCATAAGTTATTTCTTCAAAACTATCTTCACTTTGAAATTTTTTCATTAAAGCATTTAAAACTTTTGCTTTAATATTTCCATTTTCTATAAAACTAACTTTTCCTTCAAATAACACTGAAGCAAAAAATTGAGTAGCAGGACAAGCAGCCATGGTATCACTAAAATATGAAGGAATAAAAGAATAAGGTTTTACCACCAAAAAAGAAGCATTTGGATTGGATTTTATAGCTTCGATTTTTCGTCCTTCTTTTGCACCGTGAAAAAAAATTGAGTTTTCAAAAAATACAAAATTCAAAGCAACTACATAAGGTTTTCCTTCACTTATTAAACTTAAACTTCCATATTCACAAGATTCTAACAGTTCATTTATGCTATTTTCATCTTTCACATCAAATTCAGCTCTTCTCATTTTTTTTCCTATATTTTAAGTAATTCATTCGTATAATATCAAAGAACTGTACTTTATAAAAGATACATTTTTTATTTATTTAAGAAGGACACTTTTGTATAAATTTGAACAAAACTCCACACCACTTTATATTCAACTTTATGAACAAATTAAAAATGAAATAAAAACTAAACTAAAAGCTGGAACAAAATTATCTTCAATTAGAAAACTTTCAACTGAATATAATCTTAGTAAAACCACTGTACAAACAGCATATAATCAACTCTATGCGGAAGGATTTATTGAGAGTAAGAAAAATAGTGGCTACTTTATATGTGAAGATATTATTCAAGATTTTCAAATAAATTTAAATAATCAAAAAAATGAAGAAATAGAAAAAATTGATTATAAAATAGATTTTTTTCCTGCTCATTTAGCAAAAAGTTCTTTTCCAAAACAAACGTGGTTAAAGCTATATAATAAAGTAATAAAAAGTGATATTAATTATGGTGCTTATTTTGATAAACAAGGAGATTTAGAACTTAGAATTGAAATTTCAAAATATCTTTTATCTTCTAGAGCTGTTTTATCAAATAGTGAACAAATTATTATTACAAGTGGATTTAGTGATAGTCTATTTATAATTTCATCAATTTTAAAAAAGTTCTCAAATAATATTGCTATTGAATCTCCTTCTTATAATGTTGCAAGAAAAGTTTTTGAAATTTCTGATTTTAAAATAAACGATATTCCAATAAATTATGATGGTTTAAATTTAAATCTCTTAGAAAAAACAGCTTGTAAAGCTCTATATATTACACCATCCCATCAGTTTCCAACAGGGATTACAATGCCCATTTCAAAGAGAATAAAACTACTAAATTGGGCAAAAAATAGTGATGCTTTTATAATTGAAGATGATTATGATAGTGAACTAAGTTATCATAATCGCCCTATTCCATCAATTCAAGGTTTAGAAAATAATAACAACAGAATTATCTATCTTGGAACTTTTTCTAAAACTTTATCGCCAGCTTTGAGAATTTCTTATATTGTTTTACCAAATCAATTACTCAACCTTTATCATCAAACTTTTGACTTTAGATTTTCAGGTGTTCCCATTGATATTCAAAAAACATTAACTCTATTTTTAAAAGAGGGTCATTGGGAAAAACACTTAAGAAAAATAAGAAATACAAATAGAAAAAAACATGATTTAATGAAAGAAGCCTTAAAAGAGTTTTTGAAAAATGAGATAGAAATTTTAAGAGAAGGAAGTGGATTAAATCTTTTAATAAAACCTCTTGTAAATATGGATTTAGATAAATTAGATGAATTATGTAAACAAAAAGGAATAAAAATCTATTTCAAAGAGTTTTTTGATTTGGAAAGAGTTATTGCTCTTGGATTTGGTGGTTTTGAAGAGTCTGAAATTAATGATGCTATAAAAAAATTTAGTGAAGTTTGGCTCAAATCTAAATTTTAATATAGATTATAAAATCTCAAAAATAGATTTTTTAGAGTATTTCAAAGAGTTTTTAATTAAGGTGATATATTTTGTATCACTTGTTGCTTTATTGGTAAAATTAGAAAGATAAAAATCTAGTTTTTGATTAAAAACTGTGTAATTTGAAGATGCATTTGCAAACAAATACTTCTCTTTTGTGTTTGTTTTCATAAAATTAAAAAGATATAACCACTCTTTATAGAACTTTTCCATTTTAACTGTGTGATTTATTCCTGTTAATGAATTTGTATGTTTGATAACAATACATTTATTAAATTCATGAATTTCAATATCTTCTATTTTTATATTTTGTAACTCTTTAAAGGTTTTAACAAATAAGAATGGCAACATCAAAAAAAGAATATTTAACAAATTTTTATTATCATTTTTGTTAATTTCAAAATACTCTATATACTTTTTAAAAAAAGCATCCATATCAAATATAACTTCTGGATTTCTTGTTTTAACTTTATTTTTTATTGCATTATTAATTTTTTTGTACTCTTCTTCACTAATAGAATTCTCATTAAATAGTTTTTGATTTAACTCTTTTAATCTTTTTGAAAAAATTCTAAATGTTCCATAAGATTTTTCATTAACATATTCAACAATAAAATCATATATATTATTTTGGTTATTAATTATTTTCAATAATTTTGTTTCGAAAATCTCTGCTTGACTTTTTGCCATTTTATTCCTTGTTTAATTTTAATACTTAAAAAATTAAATCTATTATAATTATGTAATTATTATATAAGATTTATATAAATATTAAAATTGTGGCTCTTTAATTCCATATTTTTCAAACCATCTAGTTTTCATAATATCATCAGTTGATAAATATCTCAAAAATTTATCATCTGAATTCTGAAAATATAGATCTGCCCATGTTTTACCTAACCATTTATTTCTTGCTAAAGTTTTAGGCTCCAATATTTTTTCCCAATTATATCCACCTCTTCTAGATGAAGTATATATAGGAAATGGTCTTTCAATTCTGCTCATTCTTATACCTCCTTATAATTATATAATTTATTAAGATTATATTATAATTATGTTAATTTTATAAAAAATTTACTAAATAGTTTCTTAGTTATTTATCTAAAATAAATCTTTTTAGATAAAATATTTAAAAATTATTACTTAATAATATTTATGAAAATTATATGTAAATAGTAATGAGTAGATTTAAAAGAAATATCATTATTCTTTGTGATTTAAATAGTAATTCTATTTGAAATAGATAATAGAATCGTAGTGATATAGTAAAGAGTTAGAAAAATTAGAATAAAGAATTTATGTCGTATAAAGATAATTTCTTTAAACTTTTGTTACCCAAACTCCAACACTTAAAGTTGAATCAGAAATTCCTACAAATGAACCTGCAATGGGAGGAACATTATCTGGTAATCTTGAAACTGCAACTGAAATGTGGTCAGTTCCTACAATATTCCCAGTAGTTGGATCAAAACCAATCCAGCCACCACCAGGAACATAAACTTCAGCCCAAGCATGGGTTGAACCAACTTGGTTAGACATCAAAGGAGCATAAAGGTAACCACTTACAAATCTTGTTGCTAAGCCTAAACATTTAACAGCTTCCATAAATAAAAAAGCGAAATCCCTACATGAACCAGAACCAAGAGTTAAAGTCTGTTTTGCACTTTGAACACCAGCTTCTTCCCTCACTTTATATGTAAAATTTTCAAATATATATGTGGTTAGTTTTTGTAAAAGTGTATAAGTTTGAATTTTCTCATTATATTTATAAACATTATATATCCAGTTATTTAGAAGAATTCTTGTCTCTTCATTTGGTAAAACCATATAAGATGAAAGAATAAAGTTGTCATTTGGCAAATATTTAAAAGGATAATTAATTGCATAATCAGCAACTATAAAATTAAGTGGTGATTCATTATATTGCTGAATAATTACTTCATTTTCAATAAAAAGTTGTTGTGTAGGTGTGTCAAAAGTTGCAACTGCCACTGAATTATCTTCAACATCTAAATGCCATAAAACTTTTGCTTTTGGAATAATATTTAATATAAAAGACTCTATACGAAGTTCATGATTTTCCCTTGGTCTTAAAAGCAAATTATGTGTCCCTAAAGTTACATTTTCTAAATAATTATAATAAGTTCTATGAACTATTTTAAAGCGTTCCATAATTTATCCTTAATGGTCATTTAATTTTTTAACTTTTACTTTTTGAGAATTTGGAAATAGTGCTGAACCAAATTGAGTATAAATAGCTACATCAGCTGCGTCTCTACCTTGTGCAATAACAACATAACCCTCTTTATTTATATCTTGTGTTGCATCAAATCTATACCAACCATCACCAATATAAACTTCAAACCAAGCATGTAAATCCATAGGTTCTAATTCATATAAATAACCAACAACTATTCGTGAGGGAATACTTATACTTCTACATAAAGCAATTGCTAGATGGGCTAAATCTCTACATACGCCATATTTTCTGTTATTTACTTCAATTGCTGTTACTTGAGTATCACTACTATTATTTTCAAAACTAATGTTAGTTCGTATCCAATTAGTTATTGCCAATACTTGTTCATATCCTAAAGATAAGCCTTGAGTAATTTGCGTTGCCATTTGATTAAAGCAGTCAGATTCACAATAACGACTAGGAAGCAGATATAAAAGAACATCATGGGGCAAATTATGAATCTCAACAAACTCTTTGCCAAAAGCATTATTAGAATTATCTTTTATTCTGACTTTTGTATCACATCGTATTTTAAATTTTCCAGGAGGTGCGATTAATCTTTGATAAAAGTTACCATAAATATCTTGAAATTGATTAACTTCAACATTTGGTTTTATTTGAAACTCTTCTAAGGCTATAAACTGATTTAAATTATTTTGGGGTCTTAATATAAATAAAAATGGAGTAAATTCTGAAATATCAAATTTAAAAGTGCAACTTGTGTACAACCACATGAATTAATCCTTTGGGATGATATTCATACATTGTACACTAATTAAATCTATTTAACTAAATAGATTGTTATAAAAAGTAATTAATTATAAATCAATAACCATCGCTATTTCATCACAAATAGGGAAATGCTTACATCTAATACAATCTGCCCAGATTTTATGCTCAGGAATTTCTTCTTTAGAGATTACTCTAAAGCCACAACTTTCAAAGAAACCTTGTTCATAAGTTAAAGATAAAAGTTGTTGTATTCCATACTCTTTTGCTTCTTTTATACAAGCATCAACAAGTTGTCGACCTAATTTTAGACCTCTAAACTCTTTTGCTACAACTAAACTTCTAACTTCTGCTAGTCTTGGAGAGTGAATATGAGTTGCCGTGAATCCTGCCATTTTTCCATCCACTTCAACAACAGTATATGAACGAATTGTAGTTGCCATTTCATCTTCTGTTCTTAAAAGAATTTTCCCACTAAGAACTTCTTCTTTTACAATATCTTGCATTTTTGTAATATCAGCCACTGTTGGCTTATAAAATCTAATGTCCAAATAAGTATCCTGTAATTTTATTTTGTAAATCTAACATACCCTTTTTTTTCAAGTTGGAAATAAAAATTCCTTCAGGGTACTCTCTTTTTAATTTTGCTAAATCATTCATTTTTAATTTATCTATTTTTGTAAAAGCTTGAATGATAATTTGATCGCCTCTTTTTATACTTTTTAAAAACTCATCAACATTTTTATCAATATCTAGTAGTGGATGTCTTGAATCAATTAAATGTACAAATATTTGTAAACATTGTCTTTGTTCTAAATAAGCCGTTAAATTTCTATTCCATTCAGCTTTAATACTTTTTGCAACTTTTGCATAACCAAATCCTGGTAAATCTACAAATCTTGCATATAAATATGGTAACTCTTCATTATCTGTTTTGAAATTAATTTCAAAATAGTTTATAAGTTGCGTTTTACCTGGAGTTGAAGAAGATTTTGCTAAACCTTTTCTATTAGTCAAAGTATTAAGTAATGATGACTTTCCTACATTTGATCTCCCTAAAAATGCAACTTCAGCTCTATCTGGACTTGGAGAATCCATAATTCCTTGTGCAGATTGTAAAAATTTAGCTTCAGTTATTCTCATTGTTCTTTTCCTTTATCTTGCGAACGGTCAACATTAATTATAAATCTAACTGGTTTTTGCTCATTTCCTTTTACTCTTGCTTCCCCACTTAATTGATTAACATAAATAGTATCACCATAAACTTTTCTATCATCATTTTTCTCTTGTAAAAAACCATTCCCAATGATTGTATACTCCTCTTTTTGAGGAGAATAAATTACTTTATCTCCATTTCCAATATAGTGTTTATCTGTAGTTACTATCTCGAAATTTGCTTTTCCTGTAGCTTCATATTTTAAAGGAATTTTGCTATTATCTTTATTTGTAGCAAAATAAACATCTACCTTATCTGCATTTAATCTATCTTCACCCATTTTTATTTTTACATTTCCTGTAAATGTAGAAATTCCTTTTTTATCATCAGCTTGAAAGTTTTGCGCATCAATTATCAAAGTTTCACTTTGAGCAAATAAAAAAGTAGAACAGATTAAAGTACCAATTAAATATTTCATTTTTTTCCTTTTAATTTTTTTTAGTTACATCTATTTCAAAATGTGTATTTTTAGCTTTTATAAAGTCACTATTTATTTCTAAATAAACTGTATCACCTTTAACAAAATGATTATTATAAATGGCATCAAATGGTTTTGTATTTTGGGCTATTTTTTTTATATCATCATAAAAAAGCTCATTAGTATTTAATTTTATAAAATCATCTCTAGTATATTTTACATTATTTGTTAATTCGTAATTATCACCTTTTTTAACAATCAAATCTGCTTTTAGTTTTTCATTAATAAAATTTTTTGTACTATCCATATTCTTTAAAACAACATCAGCATTGTACATTTCATCTCTATTTTTATATTTTATAGCATGTGTTGCAAACACTGTTCTATTTATACTATTTTCATCTATTGTATACATAAAAGCATCTTCAAATATAACTAAAGGAATATCTTTATCAACAAGATTTTTTTTCAAATTTTCTACAGGCATTAAATAAGCACCTAAAGATAAAATCAAAAGAATAAAAGTAAAAAGTTTTATACCCATGCGTTTAAAAATTCCTCTTCTAATCCATCTTCTTTAAAAATATATTCAAGCATTTCTCTTACAGCTCCATCTCCACCTCTATTTTGACAAACAATATTTACAAAATCTTTTAAATAGTGTGACCCATTTGCAGGAGTGAATGAAAGACCAACTTTCTTTAACATATTGTAATCATTTAAATCATCACCAATAGCAGCTACTTGATTCCAAGATAAATTTTCTTTCTTTAAAATCTCTTCTAAAACTTCTTGTTTATTTTTTACACCTTGATGAAGATAAGTAATATTTAACTCTTTTGCTCTTTTTTCAACTACAAAAGAATTTCTACCTGTTATAATTGCTGCTTTTTTACCAAATTTTTTTGTCCAAACAGCTATTGCTAAACCATCTGCAACATCAAAAGATTTAGTCTCTTCTCCACTATTTGAATAAGTAATTTTACCATCTGTTAAAGTGCCATCAACATCTAGAACAATTAGTTCAATCATAAAACACCTTTTGTACTTGGAATACCTAATCTCTCATTTTTTACTAATGCTCGTCTAAGTGCAACAGCAAATGCTTTAAATGAAGCTTCTAAAATATGATGTTTATTTCTTCCTCTGTCACTTATAATATGTACTGTTAATCCAGCATTTCCTGCAACTGCATGGAAAAACTCTTCAACTAATTCAACATCAAATTCTCCAACTTTTCCACTTATATTTACTTCATAAACTAAATAAGGTCTATTTGATAAATCTAAAGCACAAGTAGTTGCTGCTTCATCCATAACAACTGTTGCATTTCCATATCTTTCAACTGCTTGAATAGGAAAAATTGCTTTTTTTAAAGCCTGTCCTAGAACTATTCCACAATCTTCAACCGTATGGTGAGCATCAATGTGTAAATCACCATCACAAGTTAAATCAATATCTATTCCACTATGTTTTGACAAAGCTTCAAGCATATGATCAAAAAATCCAACACCAGTTTTTATGTTTGATTTTCCAGAACCATTTATATCAATTTTACAGTTAATATCTGTCTCTTTTGTTTTTCTATTAATTTCTACCATTTTTATTTCCTAATTACTAATTACCATGGCATTTCCTAAACCATTTGAACTTTTAAAACCTTGAGCTTTTTCATAAGAGTCAAATCCTCCAATAAATACTTTAAAGAGAGTTTTTCCATTAGATAAAACTTTTTTTACATCAACTTTATTATTTGCAAATTTTCTTTGTAAATCTTGTTTAATTTTATTAGCTCCACTTTCTTGACCAAAAGCACCAACTTGAACACTATATTTACCAGCTGATAAAATATTACTACTATTATTTACATTAGCAGTAACAGGTTTTGTTATTGCCTTATTATTAATCACAGGCTTACTAACAGGTGCTACTGGTACTTTTGTAGATGAAATAGCTTTTTCTTTTATTTCTAAAGGCTCTAGAACATCAATTTTTTCATTTTTTACTAAATTTGATGGTTCATTTTTAGGTAATTCAGAATAAGGTGCATCTTTATTTTCAATTTCGCCATTATATCCTAAAACAGTAAGTTTTACGTTAGCAGTTCCTTTTCCAACCATTTCAATTTCACGTGCTGCTTTATTTGATAAATCAATAATTCTTCCCCTAACAAAAGGACCCCTATCATTAATTCTTACTATTATCGATTTACCATTATCTAAATTGTCAACTCTAACAACCGTGTTCATAGGTAGAGTTTTATGGGCAGCTGTCATGTCATACATATCATAAATTTCACCATTAGAAGTTTTCTTAGAGTGAAAATCCGGTCCATACCAAGAGGCAATACCATCAAATTTATCTCCAATATTTGCAATAAAAGGATAATATTTTATACCAAATACACTATATGGTCTCATTGTGTATTTATGCATTTCTCTTGAATTATTAATTTTAGAATTTTTAGTATCTTTATAAAATTTATCAATATCAGAATCATAAGATTTTTGAGAACATCCAGTAAAAAGGAAAACAGCTAATATTAAGCCTAATAATATACTATTTCTAAAATAATTACCTATTAATTTCAATTTTCTCTCCTATTTTTAATGAATTGGATTTTTTATTATTATCGCTTTTTAATTTTTTTAAACTTACATTATATTTTTTTGCAATTGATTCTAAAGAATCACCTTTTTTAATATAGTAAATAGTTTGCTTATTATTATCAATTTGTTTTTTATCTACCGTTTTTTTATCTACTACCTTAGTGTTTTTCTTATTTTCAATTACTTTTTTATCTGTTGAAGTATTATCTTTTTTATTATCTTTTGTTTTAATACTCTTTTTATCATCTTGTACTTTTTTTATTACCTTGCTATCTACAACTTTAACTTCATTAACAGGTTTAATCATAATTATTTTTTGATTATATACATCTAATTTTTCTTGGGGAATATAAATATTATATACTTTTGAATCAATAGGAAGTACATCTTTTTTTATATGCTTATTTATAGTTCTAAATTCATTATAATTCATATCAATAATATTTGCTAATGATTTTAATTGCAAACCTTTATGTGCTTTAACTTTTACTAATTTATATTTAGCTTTTTTATCAATACTTTTAAATAAATCCCTTTCTGCAATCATTGAAAATACAATTATTTTTTTCAAATAAGTAAGGCTTGCTTCCGATATATATTTATTTTTACTATTATTTTCAACTAAATAGTCAAAACTATAAGATGATTTAAATTTATTTAGTACAATATATAAATCACTAAAACCTTTTTTACTAGCCCTATAATCACTAAGCATTCTTTTATAACTTTTTATACTTTCGTTATCACTCATTTCAGGGTTTAATTCTAAATATCTATCAAGAGAAGCTCTAGCAACTCCCTCTGCAACAGTACCTTCTCCACAATTATATGCTAAAAGTGCTAGATACCATTTATTGAATTTTTTATAATATTTTTTTAAATAAGAACTAGCAGCATCTGTTGATTTATGTAAATCTAATCTTTCATCAATGAATTCATCATTTCTTAATCCTAAATTTGTAGCAGTTCCTGGTATAAATTGCCATAATCCACCTGGTGAATTTTTACCATTAGTTTGATTTACAAAGCTTGATTCCAACATTGGAATAAAAAAAGCAGAATCAGGAATATTTTCACTCTCAATTTCACTTCTTACTATTTGTGCATTCAAAGAAGATTTTCTCAATAAATTATTATAATAACTTATATTTTCACTTGAAGAATACTCATCAAATGTACTTTGTAAAGACTTATTATAAATAAATGAAGACTCAATACCTAAATCTTTTAGTATTTTTAAATCAATATCATTTGTAGTATTTGCAAAAAGAGTACTTACTAAAAAAAGTATTGCTATAAAAAATTTATTCAAAAAATCTCCATCTTCTTGATATATACTAGATTATATCTAAGAAAGACTAGAAAACTCTTTAAACAATTTTTTAGAATTATTTGTAGTTAATCTTTGTATTTCATCTTCATCCATTTGAAGAAGTTCTGCCATTTTTTGGGCTACAAAAACTGTATAGTAAGGTTCATTTCTTTCACCTCTATGAGGATGTGGTGTTAAATAAGGAGCATCTGTTTCAATTAATAATTTTTCTTTTGGAATTTTTGGAAGTATATCAACTAATTTTTTTGCATTTTTAAAGGTTAACACTCCTCCTATTCCAAAATAAAAATTATGTTCAGCTAAAGGAAGTAAATGTTCACTTGCATTAAAACAATGCAAAACTCCACCTACTTCTTTAGCATTATAGTCTACTAAAATTTGTCTTGAATCATTTGAAGCTTCTCGGATATGAACAATTAAAGGTTTTTTAACTTTTTTTGCAAACTCAATTTGAGCTATAAAAACCTCTTTTTGTTTTTTTATATTCTCTTGTTTTTCAATTTCATCTTCAGGAAGTCTAAAATAATCTAATCCACATTCACCAATGGCAATACATTTCGGATGATTTACATATTTTTCCATAGTTGTTTCATTGAACTTATCTATATCATAAGGATGAATTCCAACTGCAAAATATACTTCATTATATTTTTCAGCCAATTTTACAGCTTGAGGTAAATCATCAAAATCTGCACCAGGGATTAAAAATCCTTTTACATTATGATTTAATGCATTTTGAATTACGTTATCAATGTCTTTGTAGTATTGTTTGTTGTCTAAGTGACAATGAGTATCAATAATTATGATAATAACCTTTTATTTACTAAATTTATAATGTTGTTTATTTGAGAAATATCTGAATGTCTAATCCATGCATCTATACCAAAATTTTTAAAAGCTTCATAATCACTATCATCATCAATAATTGCAATTGAAACAAATTTTTCTTTACAAACTTTTGTTTTATTTTCTTCAAATTCAAAAATTGAATCTATATCAATAATTACAATATCTGCATCTGTAGCTTCACCTGTTGTATGAAAATACTCAACTTTAAACTCTGGATTAAATAAAGACTCATCTACTTGACAAAATGTTACAATATTCATACTATTACTCCGTGTTTTTTAATAAAATTATTCTAGCTAAAAAGTTATTAATTTATATAACTTACAATATATACCTTGCTGTATCAATATTATCAACAATATCATCTAGCTTCGAAGCAACTAATTCTTTAGTTACTATTATTTTTTCACCTTTTTTTTCATCTGCTTCAAAAGATATATCTTCAATCACTTTTTCAATCACTGTATGAAGTCTTCGTGCACCTATATCTTCTGTTTTTTCATTTGCTGTAACAGAATATTTTGCAAATGCTCTTATTGCTTCATCATCAAACTCTAATTCAACATCTTCAACAGCTAAAAGTGCTTTGTATTGTCTTAACAAAGAATTTTTTGTATTTGTTAGAATTTTATATAAAGCTTCTTCATCTAATGATTCTAATTCTACTCTTAAAGGAAATCTTCCTTGAAGTTCAGGTATTAAATCACTTGGTTTTGAGACATGAAATGCACCAGCTGCTATAAATAAAATATGGTCAGTTTTTATCTGTCCAAATTTTGTTTGAACTGAACTTCCTTCAACTATTGGAAGTAAATCTCTTTGAACTCCCTCTTTTGATGGATCTTGACCTTGAGCTTTTTTCCCTGAAGCAATTTTATCAATTTCATCTAAGAAAATAATTCCACCATTTTCACATCTTTTAAGAGCCTCAATTTTTATAGCTTCTTGGTCTAATAAACCTTCACTTGCCAATCCTCTTAATAAAACTTTTGCATCTTTAATAAATACTTCTTTTTTAATTGTCTCTTTATTTAGACCGCCTAACATTTTATTTAGGCTTTCTTGCATTGAACTCATATCAAAAGGCATAGATGAATCTAAAATTTCAATATGTGTTCTTTTAGGAATATCAATTTCAATTTTCTTATCATCCAAAGAACCATCAAGAAGTTTTTTCTCCATAGTATTATATGTTTTAATAAATGACTCTTTTGCACTTTCACTAGCAGTTTCAGGTAAAGGTGGAACTAATTTTTCAATTATTCTTCTATTTACTTCATCATCTATTTTATCTTTAATTTTCTCTTCAAACTCACGTGTAACTAAAGTTATACCCTCATAAACTAAATCTCTAATCATAGATTCAACATCTCGACCTACAAATCCAACTTCTGTGTATTTACTAGCTTCAACTTTTACAAATGGTAATCCCATCATTTTTGCAAGTCTTCTTGCAATCTCAGTTTTACCAACTCCTGTATTACCAATCATCAAAATATTTTTTGGCATTATTTCTTCTTGAAAAGCTGGATCTACTTTCATTCTTCTATATCTATTTCTAAGAGCTAAGGCAATAGTTTTTTTTGCATTACCCTGTCCTATAATATAATCATCTAAATAGGCAACTATCTGTTTTGGTGTCATATCCATAGTTGGGTTAATCCTCTATTTTTAATATTTTAATGTTTTGATTAGTATAAATACAAAGCTCACCTGCAATCATTAATGATTCTCGAACAATTTGCTCTTCATCTAAAGTTGAATGTTTTGCTAAGGCTCGTGCTGCTGAAATGGCAAAATTTCCACCACTTCCAATAGATGCAATTGCTCCGTCTTCTGGTTCAACAACATCTCCTGTACCACTTAATATAAAAATTTTCTCTTTATTTAAAACTATCATCATAGCTTCTAATCTTCTTAAAACTTTATCTTTTCTCCACTCTTTTGAAAAGGCAATTACAGATTTTAGTAAATCACCCTTACAAGCATTTAAATGTTCTTCAAACATATCAAAAAGGTTAAAAGCATCCGCTGTACTTCCTGCAAATCCTGCAAGAATTTGGTCTTTATAAAGTGTTCTTATTTTTGTTGCATTTCCTTTTAAAACAGTATTTCCAAAAGTAACTTGACCGTCACCCCCAATTACTGCTTTATTCTCGCCTCTATATGCAAGTATAGTTGTAGCATCAAACATTTAATTATTCTCCGATTATGTCAACTTTTAAAGTTGCATGAATTGAATGACCTAATTTACAATCAACTTCGTAAATTCCAACTGATTTAAATTTTTTATCTACAGATATATTTTTTTTATCAATAATAATTGAGAATTGTTGTTCTAATGATTCAGCAATTTCTTTGTTTGTAACAGAACCAATTAAATGTCCGTTAGCACCAATTTTATGTTTTATAGTAAGTTTAGTTGCATTTAATTTTTCTGCTAATACCTTTGCTTCAGCTATCTCTTTTGCTTCAGTTTCTGCTAATTTTTTTTGTTCTGCTTTGTATCTATTTAATACTTCAGTAGTTGCATGTAAAGCTAAACCTTTACCAATTAAAAAGTTTTTTCCATATCCATCAGCTACTTCTTTTAATTCACCTGCTTTTCCTAAAGTTTTTACATCTTTAATTAATAATACTTTCACAATAACTCCATTCTATTTAATTAATTTTATTTTACTATATTTTTTTTAAACCCTTATAAAGAGAAAAATCAAATATTTTATGCTTGTTTTAGATTTATTTTTATCTTTCTTTTTTTAACATAGTTGTTTAATCCTATGTGATTATTGTAACCTAAAAGTTTTGAAATTTTTCGAACACTTAATCCAACACCTAAAAGTTCCTCAATTTTATCTCTTTGTAAATCAAACTTAGATTTTTGAATAGTACCTTTTGGTTTACCTAAAGACATACCATTTAATTTTTTTGCAGTTAATGCCTCTTTTGTTCTTAAACTCATTAACTCTTTTTCTAAACCAATAGTCATTGAAATAACACCCAAAATCATTTGAGTTAACATATCTTTATCATCTATTAAATCTAAATTTTCTTCAATAACAATAATTCTAATTTTATTTGATAATAAAAATTTTACTATCTCTAAAATAGTTTCTATTGTTCGACCAAAAACATTTAAATTTGAAACAATTATCGTTGAGTTCATTTCACAATTTTTCAAAAGTTCTAATATGTTTTTTTCTTCACTTGGTGTGTTTATATTTATTTCTATATTTTTAAAATTTGTGATATTATTTTTCTTTAAATAATTCTCAACTGAAGCTTTTTGTTCTAATGTATATTTCTGATTATTTTCATTATTTCTAATATAAGTAAAAATTTTTGACATATTTAAATCCTTTTACATTAAGTATATTAAATAATATTAAAATAAACATAATGTTTAATTTATTATACATATTATTTATACAATATGTTATCATTTTAAACATTAATTGAAACTTATAATTGACTATAAAAAGCCCTTATTATCAGGTAATTGAATTAAAAGTTTTTTTTTGCTATTATCATTTTACATATATTAAAACTAAAGGTTTTTCTTGAAAATAACTGTTGCAATTTCAGGAGCTAGCGGCTCAAATCTTGGTGTTAATTTTGTAAAAAAATTACCAAAAGATATTGAAGTTTTTGTTGTATTCTCAAAAAGTGCAAAAACTGCTTTAAAACTTGAAACTCAAACCTCTACAAAAGAAATATTCAAAGATTATCCAAATGTAACAATTTTTAAAGATTCTAACATAGGTGCAAGTATTGCATCAGGATCATTTAAGGTCGATAAAATGATTATTCTTCCTTGTTCAATGAATACTTTAGCTAAATGTGCTGTAGGAATTTCTGATTCACTAATAACAAGAGCTTTTACAGTGATGTTAAAAGAGAAAAGAGATATTATCTTAGCTCCAAGAGAAATGCCACTAAATAGCATAGTTCTAAAAAATATGCTGACATTATCAAAACTAGGAGTTGTAATTGCACCTCCAATTTTAGGCTTTTATAGTGCTCAACAAAGTTTAGAAGATATGGAAAATTTTTTAATTGGTAAATGGTTTGATTTACTAAAAATAGACAATAATTTATATAAAAGATGGGAATAAATATGCCAAATACTGATATTAATTCATATAGAAAAGCCATTTATAGCGGAACTTTTGATCCTATTACAAATGGTCATTTAGATATTATAAAACGTGCAGCAAATATTTTTGATGAAGTTGTAATTGCTGTTGCAAAAAGTGAATTAAAAAAACCCATGTTCAGCCATGAACAAAGAGTAGAATTTGCAAGAGCAGCAACAGAAGATATTGAAGGAGTAACTGTTTTAGGCTTTGATACTCTTCTTGTTGATTTAGCAGTTGATTTAAAAATAAATACAATTATTAGAGGTCTTAGAGCTGTATCTGATTTTGAATTTGAATTACAAATGGGATATGCAAACTCTTCAATAAATAAAAAAATAGAGACTTTATACCTTATGCCCACACTACAAAATGCCTTTGTAAGTTCAACAATTGTAAGAGAAATAATAAGATTTAATGGAAAATTTGAACATTTAGTTCCCCAAAGAGTTGTAGAATGTATGTAGTTATTGAAGGAATAGATACAGCTGGAAAATCAACTCAATTAGAGCTTTTAAAAAAGAAATTACCAAATGCAATTTTTACAAAAGAACCAGGTGGAACTCCTCTTGGAATAAAATTAAGAAGTATAGCACTTAATGGTGAAGCAAAATCAAAAACAGCTGAAATGTTTCTTTTTATGGCCGATAGAGCTGAACATATTGAAGAAGTTATAAAGAAGTATAAGAATAATACAATAATCTCTGACAGATCGATGATTTCGGGTATTGCTTATGCATCTGCTTTAAGTATTGATGAATTGATTAATTTAAATCTAATTGCTACAAATAATACTTTACCAAGCCATGTAGTTTTACTTGAATTGACCCCTGCAGAGTTAAAATATAGATTATCTCAAAAAGAGAATGATTCTATAGAATCAAGGGGAATTGACTACTTAATAAATATTCAAAATAGAATGAAAGAGACTATCAAAAGATTAAATATAAATCATATCTTTATTGATGCTGGTTTAGATATAAAAGAAATAGAAAAAAGAATTGAGGATTTTATAAATGAGTAATAAGACTATACAAAGTTTGAGAGGAATGAAAGATATTGTAAATGAAGAGAGCACTTTATTTACTTATTTTGTTGAGAATGCCTCTAAAATTGCTAAGAACTATGGATTTTCATATATTGAAACTCCTTTATTAGAAGAGACTGCTTTATTTAAAAGATCAGTTGGAGAAAGTAGCGATATTGTAAATAAAGAGATGTATCAATTTATTGATAAAGGTGAAAATGATGTTTGTTTACGACCAGAAGGCACTGCTGGTGTTGTAAGACATTTTGTTGAAAAGAAACTTGATCGTGCTGGTGGAAACTATAAATGGTATTATTATGGTCCAATGTTTAGATATGAAAGACCTCAAAAAGGAAGACTTAGAGAATTTCACCAATTTGGTTGTGAAGTATTTGGTATAGATTCAGTTTACGAAGATTCAAATATTATCATTATGATAAAAGAAATTCTTGAATTTTTTGGAATTGGCTTTACTTTAAAACTTAACTCTTTAGGTTGTAAAGAGTGTATGCCTCCGTATAAAGAAAATCTAGTTAAGCATTTAACAAATTTTAAAGAAAACCTTTGTGAAGATTGTAATAGAAGGATTCTAACAAATCCAATTAGAGTTTTAGATTGTAAAAATGAAAAATGTCAATTATTATTATACAATGCTCCTAAAATTACAACAAGTTTATGTGAATCTTGTGATACTGATTTTGAAAAATTAAAAGAGATTTTAGATTTTAATGACATCAAATATGAAGTTGATTCAAATTTAGTTAGAGGTTTAGATTACTACAACAAAACAGCATTTGAATTTGTAAGTAATGAAATTGGTGCTCAAAGTGCAATAGCTGGTGGTGGAAGATATGATAGATTAGTTGAATTCTTAGGTGGAAAATCAACAAGCGGTATCGGATTTGCAATTGGAATCGAAAGATTATTAGAATTAATTAAGATGCCACAATGTAATCAAGATATTGTATACATTGGTGCTCTAGATGAAGCTTCTTTAAATACTACACTAAAAGTTGCAAATCAAAAGAGAAAAACAACAAAAACTTTAGTAGAATACGCGCCGAGAAGTTTCGGAAAACATTTTGGAATCGCTGAAAAACTAGGTGCAAATATTGTTGCACTTATTGGTGAAAATGAATTAAAAAATGGAACTATTTATATTAAAGATTTAAAAACAAAAGAAGAAAAAAATTTAAAATTAGAGGATTTTTAAAAGTGGGTAATTACGGTATAGACATCTGGAGTGATGATAATTTTATAATTGAAGATGGGCTTGCAAAAATAAACTATAATTGCAAACCTTCGTTAATATCGATAGTTAAAGATATAAGAAAACAAGATTTTAAAGGGCCTTTACTTTTAAGATTTCCCCATATAACAGAAAAACAGATAAATACGTTATACAATACATTTAATTCAAGTATTAAAGAGTACGATTATAAGGGAACTTTTAATGCAGTTTTCCCTTTAAAAGTAAATCAACTTCCTAACTTTATTCATCCACTTATTGCTGAGGGTAAAAAATTTAATTATGGACTTGAAGCAGGAAGTAAAGCTGAGCTTGTTATTGCAATGACGTACAACAACATTGGTTCTCCAATAACTGTAAATGGATTTAAAGATAAAGAGATGATTCACCTAGGTTTCATTGCAAAAAGTATGGGTCATAATATTACTATAATTATTGAAGGATTAAATGAACTGGAAATAATTATAGAGGTTTTAAATGAAACCAAAATGGAGTGTCCAAATATAGGTTTAAGAGTTAGACTACATAGTGGTGGAAGTGGCTTATGGGCGAAAAGTGGAGGTATTAATTCTAAATTTGGATTAACTTCAACAGAGATTCTTGAAGCATATGAATTAATGGAAGATAATAACCTTGTTAAGCATTTAACAATGATTCACTTTCATATTGGTTCTGCTATGAATTCTATTAAACCTTTGAAAAAAGCTTTAAGGGAATCTGGACATATTTATGCTGAGCTAAAAAATCTAGGTGCAACAAACTTAAATTCTATTAACATTGGTGGTGGACTTGCGGTTGAATATAATGCTTATGAAAGAACAAGATTCTACTCTTTAAGTGAGTTTTCAAATGATGTTATCTTTACATTAAAAGATATAGCAAAACAAAAAGGTGTTGATGAACCAAATATCTTCACAGAATCAGGAAGATTTATTTCAGCTGCTTCAACTGTTTTAGTTGCACCTGTACTAGAACTTTTCTCTGCAGAATATGACTTTGACCATTTAAAACTAAAAGATGTAAATCCTCCATTAATTCAAGAATTACATGATTTATATAGAGATATGTCTAAAAGAACTGCCTACGAATATATGCATGATAGTATTGACCATATGGAATCTTTATTAACACTATTTGATTTAGGTTATATTGATTTACAAGATAGATCAAATGCTGAGATTTTAACTCACCAAGTTATTAAAAAAGCTATTTCTTTACTTGAAATTGATGATTATGAAGAATTAAAAAAACTTGATGAAAATATTCAAGAGAAATATTTATTGAATTTCTCTTTATTCCAATCACTTCCTGATTATTGGGGAATTGACCAAGAGTTTCCAATTATGCCAATAACACATCTTGATAAAAAACCAACAAGAAGTGCATCTTTATGGGATATTACTTGCGATAGTGATGGAGAATTACCATTTGATATGAAAAAACCTTTATATTTACACGATGTAAATTTAAATAAAGAGGACTATTTTATAGGATTCTTTAATGTTGGGGCATATCAAGATACTTTAGGAATGAAACACAATCTATTTTCACATCCAACAGAGGTAAATATTGTATTTAAAGATGGTGAAGTTGTTCTTGAAAAAGTTTTAGAATCACAAAAAATCATTGATATTTTAGAAGATATTGATTACAACACTGATGATATAAGAGCAATTTTAAGAAAAAGTTTAAATGACCATAATTATAAAGATATAGAAAAATATCTAAATGAAAATAGTTATTTAAAGACTATTTGGAGTTATCATGAGTAATGAAGAAGTAGAAAATCAAGAGAAGATTTCATTTTGGGCACAATTAAAAGAAGATTTCTATGTGCCAAGAAATAATGACCCAGCTCTAGATACAAATCTAGAACTATTTTTTAATTATCCAGGTGTTTGGGCAATTATAAACTATAGAATTGCAAATAAACTTTATTACAAAGGTTGGAAAAAACTATCTAGAGTTATTAGTGGAATATCTAGTTTTTTAACAAAAACAGATATTCATCCAGCTTGTACAATAGGAAGAAGAGTTTTTATTGACCATGCTATTGGAGTTGTTATTGGAGCAACTGCTATTGTTGAAGATGATGTTTTAATTTATCAAGGAGTAACTCTTGGTGGAGTTAGTTTAAATAAAGGGAAACGTCACCCAACTGTTAGATCAAATACAGTTATTGGAAGTGGAGCTAAGGTTCTAGGAAACATAACAATTGGAAGAAACTCTAAAGTTGGAGCAAATTCTGTTGTAGTTTGTGATGTTCCTGATAACTCTACTGCTGTTGGAGTTCCTGCAAAAATTATCAAAAGAGATAATAAAAACTGCAAAATGGAACATGGTGATTTACCAGATATTAACAAAGAGATGTTCAAATATCTTCTTGATAGAATCCATCTAGTAGAAACTGCGTTAAAAGAAGAAGATGGTATTGATTTAACACAAAAAGATGAAAAACTAGAAAATGATTATAATAATTTCATTGAAGCTATGAACTCAATTAAAAGGAAAGATTCTTGAGTTTAGAACTTGCAATATTTGGAATAATTACAGGGTTTTCTTCTGGTTTTTTCGGTATTGGAGGAGGAACTATATTAGTTCCTATGCTTTTAATGCTTGGTTTTGTAATGAAAGAAGCTGTTGCTATATCTATTATGCAAATGGTTTTTTCTTCCATTTACGGCTCTTTTTTAAATGCAAAAAAAGCTAAAGATGTTGTAAAAGATGGTGTAATTTTAGGAGTTGGTGGTTCTTTTGGTGGAATAATAAGTGGATATATTGTTCCAAATGTTTCAAATGAATTTTTACAATATCTTTTTATTGCTATTTTAATCTTTTCAATAATCAAAATTTTTTATTCTCCTGCTATTCATGCAGATAAAAAAGAGACAAAAAATACATTTATTCTACTTCTAATTGGTGCTGGTATTGGTATTCTTGCCATGAGTATTGGTGTTGGTGGTTCTATTTTATTAACTCCAATATTAGTTGGTTATTTAAAATATGATTTAAAAGCAGCTACTGCTTTGGGATTATTTTTTGTAATTTTTTCTTCAATTGCAGGTTTTATATCAACTTCATATCATGGGCAAATGTTATTTGCTGAAGGTGCAACAGTTGGTATAGGTTCTCTTATTGGAGTATATTTTGGAATAAAAGTTAAAGATATTGTAAAAGCAACATCTTACAAAAATTATGTGTTGCTTTTAAATATCGTTGTATTATTTATCATGCTTTATAAGACTATCTAGTCTTATAAAGATTGTTCTCTTAACTTATCTTTTTTACTTTTTCTTTTACCTTTTACCGGCTCTTTACCCTTTTCTTTTTTTACAGGTGTTCCAGTTAATTCAAAACCTTCAATTTGCTCTTTTTTTAGTTTTATATTGCATCTTTTTTCTATCAAAGAAAAATGTTCAAAATCTTCTAATCCTATAAAAGATATTGCATCTCCACTTTTACCAGCACGCCCTGTTCGTCCGATTCTATGAATATAATCAGCAGTTGCCCTTGGTAAATCAAAATTTATAACACAAGAAATATCATCTATGTGTAAACCTCGAGCTGCAATATCTGTAGCAAATAAGATTTTGATTCTTTTATCTTTAAAATCTTGTAAAGTATCATTTCTTTCATCTTGAGTTAAATCAGCATGAAAAGACTCAGCATTTAATCCATATTTTCTAAACTTTGCTGCAATATTGTCACAAGAGCGTTTATTTGCCATAAAAACAAGTATTTGCTCCCATGAATGGTTTTGTATTAGATTTCGTAAAAGTGGGCTTCTGTTCTCTTTATTTACTTCTATTGCCCTTTGATTTATAGTTTGAACAGTTGGTGTTTCATCTTCTATAAAAACTTCAACAGCTTGGGTTGTAATTTTTGAAGCAATGTTCAACATCTTTTGAGGATATGTTGCAGAAAAAAGAAGATTTTGTCTTTTTTGTGGAATCTCTTTTAACAGTAATTCCAATTCTTCTTCAAAACCAAAATCAAGCATTTTATCTGCTTCATCTAAAACAAGAAATTCAAGATTTGATAAATTCATCTGTTTTTTATTTAATATATCAAGTAATCTTCCAGTAGTTGCAACAACAATATCACAACCTTTTTGAATATCTAAAAGCTGTTGTGTAAGACTTTCTCCACCTATCACACTTACAATTATAGGTTTTTTTGTTAAATTCTTTGAAAAATCAATAAAAGCCTTTGATACTTGAAGAGCTAATTCTCTTGTTGGAGTAAGAACTAAAGTTGAAATTTTTGCTTTTCCTTTATGTACTTTATCTTCTTTATTTGAAAATAATTGCAAAATTGGTAAAACAAAACTTGCAGTTTTTCCACTACCAGTTTGTGCTTTTGCCATAATATCTCTATTTTGTAGAACAAGAGGAATTACTCTTGTTTGAATTATTGTGGGTTCTTTATAAGCATTCTCATCAAGTGCTTTATTTATACTCTCACAAAGACCTAAAGTTGAAAATCCCATAAATATCCTTTGATTGCTTGATTGATTGCGTATTTTAAGATTATTTGCCTTTATCAAAGCCATAAAAAATAAAAATATGCAATTAATACAATTTACGATACCCTGAATAGCTTTATGTAGTTCTTTCAATAAAAATAAACTGCCTAATACTGAAAAAACTACCTAATAAGGACAAAAATGATAAGACAACAAATTAATATTCAAGAAATTCCAGAGATTATTGTGAATAAACCTTTTGAAAAAACTAATAAATATATAGAAATTGTAACAATTCCAACTTCAACAAAAAAAATAGGTGTAGGGATTGATTTAAATGCTGAATTAATCTTAGAAATTTTGTCAAAAAACTATGAAAAAGTTTGCATTACCATTATAAAAAATGAAGATGATTTAAAAGCTTTGGTGGATAAAAAACCTGATTTAGTATTTTCAGGTATCAAATATTTTGAATTTAAAAAAGAGAAAATTTGGCTTTCAGATTATCTAAAAAATCATAATATTGATTATATTTCATCAAATAAAAATGCTTTTGAAAATGAATATGATAAAAATCTTGCAAAAGAGATTGTACAAAAAGAGAATATTAACACTGCAAAATTTTTCACAACTCAACCAGATGAACATGAAACTGAGAGTTCACTCCCAATTACATTTCCTCTATTTTTAAAACCTGTTGAAAAAAATAATCCAGAAGATATAAATGCCCAATCAGTGGTATTTGATTTTAAAAAATACCAAGCAAAAGTTTTAGATATTTATAATAATCAAAAATCTCGTACTTTAGTGGAAAATTATCTCTCAGGGAAAGAGTATAGTGTTTCTATTTTAGAAAATAAATCAAAAAATATTTTAGTGATTTTACCCGTTGAAATTATTGCGGTTAAAAATAAAAATGGACATAAGATTTTAGATTTTGATGCTAGAAAAAGTATATTAGAAGAAGTTACAGAAGTAATTGATAAAAAAATCAAAAAAGAACTCTGTTTAGTTGCCATAAACTCTTTTAGAGCATTGGGTGGAAAAACTATAGGAAAAATATCTATTAAAATGAGTTTTAATGGTATTTTACATTTCTTAGAAGCTGATTTTATGCCAAGTTTTGATGATGGTTATTTTTATAAAGCATTTCAAATAAATGAAAATCTAAGTTATGATGAGATGATTTTAAGAATTACAAATGCTGCATTATCTTCGCCAAAAGAAGAAGATTAATATTTAAAACAGATTATTTAGGGGTATTGAGATTTAAAAATCTCAATACTCCTAAAACTACATCCAATATTGTGGATAAGCTCTATTCTTATGTAAATTATTATAAAAAAGAGCCACTATAACTAAAATAATTGAGCCTATCAAACTTGGAAATATCAAATAATCCCAATTTGCACCCAATAAAAACACTATCAAAGGATTTGATCCAGCTGGTGGATGAACTGTTCTTGTAGCTATCATAACTGCAATTGCTGTTGCCAAAGATAATGCCATACTCCAATATTCATTTCCTAAAATATGTAAAAAAGCTAATCCAATAAATGTAGATAAAAAATGCCCTAAGATGACATTTCTTGGTTGTGAAAATGGACTTTTAGGAAATCCAAATAACAATACACATGAGGCTCCAAAAGAACCCATAACTAAAAGATTATCATAAGATTTTGTAAGATAACCAATAATAAATATTGAAATAAATCCCCCAAACCAAGTAAAGGCTATTTCACTAATTGACGATTTTGTTGGAAGAGCTTCGCCCTGCCCTTTGAATTTTTTAAAATAATTCATATTTGTCCTTTTTAATAAATTTAAACAACCAAACGATTGTTTGTTTAAATAAGATAAAAAAAAACCACTAGATTAAACTAATGATTTTTTCACCAACTTTTAGATAATTTTGTGATGAATCATATAAATTCATCATCATTATGGCACCTTGAGTTAAAGCTACAAACTCTTTTGCAAAATTTGAAGCTTCAGTTTTTGAGTATTTATTTTCAAAGATTTTTATCAAAGCATTTTCCCAAGCTGTAAAATATGCTTTTATTTCCTCTTTAAAATCCAAGTTTAAAGAACTAGCTTCTAAAGCAAGATTTCCAAGCAAACAACCACCCTCACTATGTAAAAAATAATCATCAGTTTTTTTGACTATTAGCTCGATTTTTTGTTTATCACTCAAATCACCTCTATAAGCAATAGAAAAAATATACTCCACAAAATAATTATGAATATACTTTAAAGACTCCAAACCTATCTCTTCTTTACTTTTAAAGTGATGATAAATACTTCCTTTGATAAGCCCACAAGCCTCAGCTATATTTGCCATGGAAGTATTTGAATATCCTCGTATTTTAAAAAGTTTAATAGACTCTTTTAAAATCTCTTCCCTTGATGTTTTTTTGATTGCCATAATTTTATCCAAACGATTGTTTGGTAAAAGTTTAACTTTTGTTTGCTTAATTTTTTATTTTTAGAATTCTATATTTGTTTTTATATCAACTACATTCCAATCAACAAAATCTTCTAAAATTTTATAATCTCCTAGAATATTCATTTTCTCAATAGCTTTAAGTTGTATTCCTTTTATTATCTCTTTTTTATTATCCGCTAATGAATCCAACCAAATAGGAGAAATAAATATATCTTCACTAAAACTTAATATTAAATGTAATATTACTATAGGTTTTTCAATGTTTAAAATGCTATCCAATGATTTAATAAATCTAATATTAGAATCACTGTGTGTATATTCATTAGCACTATTCCAAGAAAATAGTATAATCCCTTTTTCTTCAAATGCCAATATATCTATCGATATTGATGGTACATGCAAATTACAATCATCCAAATCAAATAATTCATTATTATCAAAATCTAAAGTAGGAATCCAAGTTGTGGAACATTGTATTTCAGGAATTTTATCAATAATTATTGCATAATAACTTTGATTTTTATAATTAGACTTCATAAGTAGTTTGTCTAAATTTTCTTTTTGATGAATTAGCATTTTAGGCTCTATACCAATAATATTTGCTATTTTTGTTAACTCATCTATAAAGTTTTTATAATTTTGTAAATCTTCTATTTTTATAAATTGCTCATTTTCTTTCAATTCTTGAATTACTTTTGTATAGACTTCATGAAGAATTTCTTTTAAATATAATGCTTTATTAAGTATTCTATAATGTAACAAAAAACTGTGTTTTTGAGTTATTTTTAAAATATTTTTGTTTTCAAATGGTTCAAATAAATCTGTATCATGTTTTGCACAAAATAATGGATAAACTGAAGCTTCTTTTATACCAATAGGTTTAAAATTTATTAAACTATTATTATTTATATTAAAAATAGGATTTTCAATTTGATAAACATGATTTTGAAAAGATATTTTGAAAAGATTACTAGCTTTCGATATAGTATGAGAACCTACTGCCTTTCTACTACAATTTGGATGAGAACATTCTCTTTTTTTATTAGAAATCTTTTTGAAATGTTCATTTAGTTTTATTTGAAATAATTTATATACATCCATTTATAACCTTTTTGTTAAATTTCATATTATTCTTTTATAAACTAATTTTCAATTTCTTCAACCCATTATGTTCAAACAAAAACATTAAAGTTTCATTTACATAATATTTTATAGAATCTCTTGTAATTTTATCAAGTTTATATACTTTTTGTCCTCGAATACTTTTTCCTTTTCCCAAAAGAGAGTTGTATTTATCACTTATATATCGACCTCTAAACCAACCAATATGTACATAATTATCTTTTACTTTTATATAACAAAATCCACCCTCTTTTGAATAAAGTGTTGTTATATTTTCACTATGTTTTTCTTTTGCATCATTTCCTATACAGATTTTTATAAAATCTCTTACATTTAAAAAAAGTTCTGCATATTCGCCATTGCTATCTTTTTCATAAGAGGTTCTTTTCATTTGTTATTTTCCTTTTTTTTTATTTTATCATCTCTTTGATTTTTATAAATCTCTTTTTAATAAAAAATTGCAAATTTCATAGATTCAAAAATTTTAAATTTAGTCTGCATACTATATAATTCCGAAAAATTTAACCTAAAAAAGGTATTCCAATAAAAAACTCAATCATGAAAATAGCTCTTTTACTAATTACATCACTTATTATTGCGGGCGTTGCTTTATTCTTTATTCCTCAAACACATGAATATGTAACTAATTTCTTAACTTTGTCATTTGATAGTGCAATTTGGCTTTATTATAAGTTGTTAACTTCATACTCTCTTCCTATTTGGGTCTTGATAGTTATTTCAGTTTTGGCACTTGTTACTATAATAAAACTTTTACTCTTACTTACAAATAGTTCAAAAGAAGAGTTTACAAAATATGTAGAAGATTCTATCTATGGTGCAAAATGGAGATGGAAATGGACAAAAAATGAGATTGTTAATATTGAGTGTTATTGTCCAAAATGTGATTCAGTATTAGTTTATGATGAGAGTTCTTGTCACACAAGATATACAGATGTTGCAAAAACTGATTTTATTTGTGAAAACTGCAACTCACAGCTTGTAACAACTATTCATGGTGGAAATAAAAAATACGCAATAAATGCTATAAAAAGAGAAATTGAAAGACGAATTAGAACTGAAGAGTATAAAACAACTATTAATAAATCTATATAAAAATTCTAGTATGTACTTTTTTATTCACTAAAAGTACATACCCTATTTCTTCCACTCTCTTTTGCTTTGTATAGTGCTTTATCTGCTTTTATCAATAACTCATCAATATTTGATTTATTTGCAGCTACAACCCCAAAAGAAGAAGTAAAAGTAACTTCACTATTTTCTAAAATTACCGATGCATTTGAAATTTCAACACGTAAACGCTCTGCAACTTTTATCGAATCTTCAAGGCTAGTTTCAGGTAATAAAATAGCAAATTCTTCTCCACCTATTCGTCCAATTATATCTATATCTCGTAAAATTGAACGGCTTACTTCTGCAATTTTTTGAAGAACTAAATCTCCAACATTATGTCCATAAGTGTCATTAATCTTTTTAAAGAAATCAATATCCAACATTATTAAAGATAGTTTATTTTCATATCTATTGTGTCTTGATAATTCTAATTCAGCTTGTTCAATAAAATATCGTCTATTTGCTAAACCTGTTAAATAATCTGAATATGCTCGATGTTCTAATTCATTACGAGCATTTCTATTTTCTATAGCAATAGCAGCTAAATTTGCAGCAAAAGTTATTCTTTCAATATCACTTGCATTTGGACTTGCTGGTTTTTTATGATAAATTGCAAAAGTACCTAAAACTTTTCCCGTTGATGAAATTATTGGTTCAGACCAACAAGCAGCTAATCCAGCTTTTTGTGCTAAACCTTTATATGGTTGCCAATATTCATGATTAACAATATCCTCAGCAATAACTCGTTCACCTAAAAAAGCAGCCGATCCACAAGAACCGACACCTAAACCTATTTGTGTACCATTAATAGCTTTATTATAAAAATCAGGTAAACTTGGTGATGAACCAATCAATAAATGTTTTCCTTCTTTATCAAGTAATAACACACTACATAAAGAAGTTGAATCTTCCAATTCGATATTTGTTACGATTGTATTTAATATCTCAGATAAAGAAGAATCTTTTGCAACCATTTCTAACATAGAGTCATGGGCACGATTTCGTAATTCACTTTTCCAATGGGCTGTAATATCGTTAAAATTTGCTAAACATTTATCCCCTAACCAAGAGATATATACAAGTACTTGCCGTTCGCTTCCATCTTTACATAAAATAGTAACTTCTCTTTGAGAAATATTTATGGGTTTATTTCTTTTACCTGATAATAAAATATCTTCATGCCAAGATTTTATATCATCTTCTTGATATTTTAAATCAGAATAAGCTTTTTTATACCAAGTTTCAATAGTTGGAATATCTTCAAGTGTATATCCAAATAATTCTGTAAATTTGTGATTAACATACTCAATATTGCCATTTATATCTGCCCAAGAAATTGCAACTGGAGAAAAATCTAATATATCATTTAATTGTATTTTTTGTTGATTAGTTTTATGAAGGTCATGTTCAAGTGCAATTTCACGCATTTTTGATAAACCAGTTTTTGCCAACATTTGTGCCATTTTTACAACACAATCCATCGTCGATTCCATAGCTTCTTTAGTAATAATAGGTACAGAATTTATTGCTTCAATATATTTATCTTCATCATAATTAAATTTTTTAGCTTGTTTCTTAAAGAATTCTATATTTGGAGCTTCATTTAAAACTTGGCCTAAAAATAGAGTTGCTAATATTTGCCCTTCAATAACTATTGGAGTTGCATAATCAATTAATCCATTTTTACATAAGGAATGAGAGATTTTGCCATTAGAAACACTTTTTATTAAAACATTATTACTCTCTTGGCATTGTAAATTACTCTCTTTATTAACTCGATGAAATAATGCGCAAGCATCAATCCATCCTACTTGACAAATAATTTTACCATCAATTCCTACAAGGGCATTTGGAATACCTGTAGCTTTGTAAAAACTTTTTAATAGTTCTTCAAATTCTATAACATCAACTAATTCATTAAAGTTATATTTTTTATCATTACCCATTATAAAGTTACTTTGCATTTACACTTCCAAATTTTTCTATTGTTGTATATTTTATTATCTTTTTATTAATCTAGTATTAAAGTATATATTGATCAAGTTTTTTGAAAAAAAACTGTATTGTAAATTCTTATTAAAAAATTATTTTTTATTTCATTGATCTTTCAACTAACATTTCAGCTGTACAATCATATATATCAACAAAATCTTCACTATCGATATTATCAGGAAGAACACTCTTTTTAGTTACTTTTGCAAGAATTTTCACTTTACTATTAATATCTTTTATTGTATGAGATAAAAGAATGATACTATCAATATCATGTAAAGCGATAATTACAGCTTTTGCTTTTAAAATACCTGCTTCTTCAAGTATATGTTTTTGAGCAGGATTTCCAAATATTACTTTTTCGCCATGATCCAAAGCATTTTCAAAAAACTCATAATTATCAATAATCGCAATATGCTCAATGTTATCATTTTTTAAATTTAAAAGTATCTGTTTACCAAAACTTCCATATCCACAAACAATTATATGTTCTTTTAAAGACTCTTTAGAACTATTTATTATTTCACTATTAGCATTCTTTTTCATTAAAATAGTATTTGTAATAAATCCAATATTCTTAAGAACAAATGGAGTTAAAACCATTGAAATTATTACAGAAAGAGTAAGTAATTGTCCTATATTTGCATCCAAAAGAGTATTTTGTGTTGCTAGAGTAAATACAACAAATGAAAACTCTCCAACTTGAGAAATAGTAAGTGATGTTTCAAAAGCTACCCTTTTGCCAACAAAAAAGTTCATAATTCCAAATATTAGCAAACCTTTAAACACCATAATAATTAGGGTTAATCCAAAAACTTCCATGATATTTGAGATAAAAAATTGTATATCTATTTGCATCCCAACCGTTACAAAAAAAAGTGCTAAAAATAGATCTCGAAAAGGAATAAGGTCAGCTTCTACTTGGTGTTTATAGTGAGTTTCTGCAATTAACATACCACCAATAAAAGCTCCCATTGAATATGTAAAACCTAAATAGTGTGCTAAAAAACTAGCACCAATTGCAATAATCAAAACTATCATGATAAAAAGTTCATGGGTATCTGTTTTACTTACAAGTTTTAAAATATGATTTAAAAAGTATTTACCAAAAATCACCATTACTATTAACAGAACAATACCTGAAAAAAAGATATTAACAAGTAAACTACTAACTGAACTTCCACTACTTGATAAAATTGTTAAAACCAATAAAAATGGGATAACAGCTAAATCTTGGAAAATCAATATTCCTAAAGAGTTTTGTCCATAATAATTTGTTATTTTGTTTGTATCATTTAATATTTTTAGTACGATTGCAGTAGATGAAAGTGATAATGCAGCTCCAATAACCATTGAAGTTTTAATATCTAAACTAAATAAAAAATAAGAGATTAAAGTAAAAAAAAGAACTGACAAAGCAACTTGAAGTCCACCATAAACAAATACTTGCTTTCGCATTTGTATTAAGTTTTCAAGCCTCATTTCAAGTCCTATTGTAAACATTAAGAATACAATACCAAACTCAGCAATTTGGTCTAAAGTATGAGAATCTTCTACATTAGAACCAATGATATTTACAAGAATAATTCCTGATAGTATATATCCAACAATTGGTGGAACATCAAAACGTTTTAAAATAATCCCTAAGATAACTGCAACAACTCCTGTTGCTAACATCATCAAAATAACTTGTTCCATCAAAACCCTTATTCTTTAGTAAATAAGGTGGAATACTAGCATATATACTGAAAATTGTTACTAAAAAATAATATAAATAATTTTTTAGTAACAAAAATAATCAAATTTTTAAATTAAGATTTCAGACCTGCTTTTTCTTCTAGTCCTAACATGATATTCATATTTTGAACAGCAGCTCCTGAAGCTCCTTTTCCAAGATTATCAAGTCTTGAAATTACAAGCATATAATCATCCGATTCATAAACAGAGATTTCGATTCTATTTGTATTATTACATTTCATTGCATCTAAGAAACCTTCATCTAAATATGCAACATCATCTTCAATAATTTTTACAAACTCTTCATTTTTATAATAATCTTTGTATAAAGACAATACTTCTTCTTTTGATATGTTTTTTTCTAATTCATCTTTTATTAGATATGACATTACTAACATACCTTGGGCGAAGTTTCCAACACTTGGAGTAAAAAATGGAGCTGAATCTAAACCTAAAATATATTTCATTTCAGGTAAATGTTTATGGCTTAAACCTAAAGCATAAGGTCTTTGACTTCTATATTTGTCTTTATTTTCAGGCGCTTCATAAATATCTATTAAACCTTTTCCACCACCACTATAACCTGTGATTGAGTGGCAAACTATTTTTTGTTTTTTTGAAACTATGTTATTTTCAATTAAAGGTTTCATTGCCATTATAAATCCACTAGCATGACAACCAGGAACACAAACTCTTGTAGAATTTTTAATTTTTTCTCTTTGTGTTGGATTTAATTCTGCAATTCCATAAGTCCAATCAGGGTTTGTTCTGTGAGCTGTACTTGCATCTATTACTTTTGTTGTATTATTAGTTATTAAGCTTACAGATTCTTTTGAAGCAGCATCAGGTAGACATAAAAAAACTAAATCAGCTTCATTTAAAAACTTCTTTTTAATCTCTAAATCTTTTTTATCTTCTTCATTTATTGTTAAAATTTCAAGTTCTTTTCTATCTTTTAGCATTTCATGGATTTTTAATCCTGTTGTTCCAAACTGACCATCTACAAAGATTTTGTATTTCATTTTATATTTCCTTTTTATTTAAATAAGCTTTTTGAAGTATCATATACTAACTCATAATAGTTATTGTTGTTATATGAAAACTCTTTTATTACTTCTAGTTTTAGTTTTTTTGTATGGGCTTCAAAAGACCTTTGATTTATTTTATTTATGAATGTTACCAAAATAGGAAATCTTTTTACCATATTTTGCCGTGCAAATTCAAATATCTTTTCTAATACTCCACTTCCTCTGTACTCTTTATCCACACAAACAGGTCCATATTGATAAGAGTTTTTTACACTTAGTTTTTGTCCTAAATATTCTAAGTTTGGTAAATCTTCCACCATAAAAGCAAACATCGGCCATCTTGACCAAAAATTCCATGAAGCACTCATCACATAGGCAACAACTTTTTCATTCTCAACGGCAATGAATAAACCTTGCTCTATTGTAATCAAATCTATCATTTGCTCTTTTGTAAAAGCAGTTGTAATAAAACCATCTTTTTTATCTTCTTCATTTATACTATCTATTTGATATTTAAAATGTAACCCTAATACTTTTTCTATATCTTCTATTTGTGCTATTTTAAAATTCATTTTTTGCTCTTATTTTATGTTCTTCAGATTTTCAAGGCCGTATTCTAACATTTTTAACTTAGTTTATAAATATACTATTAAGTTATAAGTGTCAATATGAAACCAATGAAAATCTAATTTAATCTCTTATTATAAAATCTATCATATAATATTAGCTTCAAATTTTAAAGGCACAAAATGACAGATTCAATCAAAATATTTAACGCTTGTGAAAATAACTTAAAAAATATAAACCTAGAAATACCAAAAAATAAACTTATCGTATTTACAGGACTATCTGGTTCTGGAAAATCTACATTAGCATTTGATACACTTTATGCTGAAGGTCAAAGAAGATATATCGAATCTTTATCTGCATATGCTAGACAATTCTTAGACAAAGTTGGTAAACCAAATGTTGAAAGAATTGAAGGATTAACTCCTGCAATTGCAATTGACCAAAAAACAACATCTAAAAATCCACGTTCAACTGTTGGAACTATTACAGAAGTTTATGATTACTTTAGACTTTTATACGCCAGAATTGGAAAACAACATTGCCACCAATGTGGAGAACCAATCTCACAAATGAGTGCAAGTGATGTAATCAATCAAGTTTTAACTTTGCCAAACGACTCAAAAGTTGTAATCTTAGCTCCACTAATCAATAGAAAAAAAGGAAGTTTTGCTGATTTATTAGAAAGCTTAAGAAGCAAAGGTTATGTAAGAGCTATGATTGATGGTGTAATGGTTAGACTTGATGAAGAAATCGAACTTGCTAAAACTCAAATGCATACAATCAAAGTGGTAATCGATAGGGTTACAATAAAAGAAGAAAATAGAGACAGAATTGCTCAAGATATAGAAAAAGGTCTAAAAGAGAGTTTTGGAGAACTTGAAATTGAAGTAATAAACCATGAAGAAGTTGGAACTGAAAGACATATTCACTACTCTGAACACATGGCTTGTTTCTCTTGTAAAATCTCTTTTGAACCACTTGAACCTTTATCTTTTTCTTTTAACTCTCCAAAAGGTGCCTGTTCATCTTGTGATGGTTTAGGAATTAGATATGCCCTTGATATGAAAAAAGTTATAAATGAAGATTTATCAATTGAAGATGGAGCTATTAGAGTTATATATGGTTTTAATAAAGGTTTTTATTTCAAAATGCTTTTAGCTTTTTGTGAAGGAACTGATATACCTGTAAATGTTCCTTTTAGAGATTTACCAGAACATCAAAGAAAAGCTATTTTACATGGAAGTGTTGATGAAGCTACATTTTTTTGGAAAAGACACAAACTTACACGAAAATGGGAAGGTGTTGTAAAACTTGCTTACGACATGATAAAAGAAGAAAAAGAGATGAGTGAATACATGACTGAAAAGAAGTGTGACGCTTGTAATGGAAATAGATTAAAACCCTCTTCTCAAAGTGTATTTGTGGCAAATAAAACAATAAGCGATATTTTAAATATTCCAATTGAAGATGCACACGCTTTTTTCCAAGATGATTCAAATTTTGATTATTTAAATGAACAATTTAAAATGATTTCAAAACCTATTTTAAAAGAGATACGAGAAAGAATCTTCTTTTTACACGATGTTGGTTTAGGATATATTACATTAGGAAGAGATGCAAGAACTATTTCAGGTGGAGAAGCTCAAAGAATTAGAGTAGCTTCTCAAATAGGTTCAGGTCTAACAGGAGTTATGTATGTTCTTGATGAACCATCTATTGGACTTCATGAAAGAGATACAAATAAACTTATCAAAACTTTACGAGCTTTACAAGAAAAAGGAAATACAGTAATTGTTGTGGAACATGATAAAGAGACTATTCAAGCAGCAGATTATATTGTAGATATTGGTCCAAATGCAGGAAAATATGGTGGAGAGATTGTATTTGCTGGAACTTTAAAAGAGATGAACAAAGCAAAAACTCTAACTGCAAAATATGTTACAGGTGCTAAAAAAATAGATTATGTTCACAATAGACCACAAGAAGAGTTTATTGAAATAAAAAATGTAACTATTAATAATATCAAAGACCTAAATGTAAAAATCCCTTTAAAAAATCTTTGTGCAATCACAGGAGTTTCAGGAAGTGGAAAATCATCACTTATTTTACAAACCCTACTTCCAGTTGCAAAAGAGCTTTTAAATCGAGCAAGGAAAGTAAAAAAAGTTGATGGTGTTGAAATTGATGGTCTTGAAAGACTTGACAAAGTTATATATCTTGACCAAAGCCCAATTGGAAGAACTCCACGATCAAATCCTGCAACTTATACTGGACTTATGGATGAAATAAGAGAACTATTTGCAAAAACAAAAGAAGCAAGTCTAAGAGGTTATAAAATTGGAAGATTCTCTTTTAATGTTAAAGGTGGAAGATGTGAAAAATGCCAAGGTGAAGGTGAAATAAAAATAGAAATGCACTTCTTGCCTGATATTATGGTGAAATGTGATGATTGTCATGGAAGAAGATATAACTCTCAAACTTTAGAGATTTTATACAAAGGTAAAAATATCTCTGATGTTTTAAATATGAGTGTTGATGAAGCTTTAGAGTTTTTTGCAAAAGTACCAAAACTAAGTTCAAAACTTCAAACTCTTAGTGACGTTGGTCTTGGATATATTACTTTAGGACAAAATGCAGTTACACTTTCAGGTGGTGAAGCTCAAAGAATTAAACTATCAAAAGAGTTAAGTAAAAAAGATACTGGAAATACTTTATACGTACTTGATGAGCCAACAACTGGACTTCATTTTGCTGATGTTGACAGACTTACAAAAGTATTACATCACCTAGTTGATTTAGGAAATTCTGTTCTTGTAATTGAACATAATCTTGATGTTATTAAAAACTCTGATTGGGTTATTGATATGGGACCTGAGGGTGGAAATAAAGGTGGAATGATTGTTGATGAAGGAACACCTGAATTTTTAGCTTCAAATCATAAAATCTCTGGTTCTTATACTGGATATTATTTAGATAAAGAGATAAATAGTTAATGAAAATAGATTACAACATCTTCAATCAAAAAACAGCAATAGATAGATTTATTTTTGCTGTTGAAAATGGCTATTATGTAGAAGCTCATGAGTTACTTGAAGATGATTGGAATTTTTATAAAAAACAAGGAGAATTAAACAAAGCTCTTGTTTTAAAAGGTTTAATAAATGGTGCAACTGCCCTTGCGCTTTATCATATAAAAAAAAGACCTCTAAGTTACAAAAAAGTTTGGCCTGCTTTTGAAAAATATGTTCCACTTTTGGATACTGTGGATTTTGAAGAAAAAGAAAAATATTATAAAGTGAAAGATTTATTAATAGCGTTGAGTAAAGAAGTAGAAGCCAAGTTATAAAAACTTATAACTTGGCATAAATAATTAAGAAGCAGAATCCAAACTTAACATATAAGCTTTCATTCTCATCATCTCTTGAGTAGGATATTGATTTTCTGTATTACCCCTCTCTACCTTTACATAAAAGTCTTTAGAAGAATCATTGTATCCAAAGTTCGTATTAGATAAAACTACTTCAAATTTATTAGAAGTAGTTGTTGTATTCTCAACTTTTTTAGCATCAGCAACTTCTTTCTGCTTTGATATAGCTTCTTGTTGTACTTGCTGTATCGCATCTTCGGTCGTAATTTGTGACGACTTAACTGAGGGTTGAACTTTCTGAATTTCTAAAGCCTTATTATCAGAGAACTGGTCAATTTTTGGTATCATTCCGTATTCCATAATAAGCTCCTTTTTTTAAAGTTTTTATTGCTTTATTATACTACTTTTTTTTAATTTTTGTCAAAAATTATATTATTAAGTTTATTCTGATATTATTTGTTCAAAATTCTTAATTATTTGAAGGAGAAAAACTTGGAATATAATTCCCGAGTGCAAAATTTTTACAAGAGAAAAAATAAATGGAACTTCTAGTATTACTATTTATTGCTGTTATTATTACGTCTTTTCTATGTTCTATTTTAGAATCTATTTTATTATCTACAAATATCACTTATATCTCAGTATTAGAAAAAGAACATCCAAAAGCTGGAAAACTTCTTAAAAAACTAAAAATTGATATAGATAAATCTATTGCTTCTATTCTTATTTTAAATACAACTGCTAACACTTTAGGAGCAACAGCAATTGGAATACAAGCCAAAAATGTTTTTGGTGGTGAAAGTATTGAAATTTTAATTATTTCAATTGTTCTAACTTTTTTTATTCTGTTTTTTTCTGAAATAATTCCAAAAACAATTGGTGCAGTTTATTGGAGACAATTAGCAGTTTATACTCCAAGAATTATAAACTTATTTATATTTTTAACTTATCCACTAATTGTTATTACACAATTTGTAACTAATAAAATTGGTAAAGAAACACACGATAAAATTTCAAGGGAAGAACTACTTCAATCTACACTTTTAAGTGAAGAAGAGGGAGTAATTGGTAACTTAGAATCACAAGTTATAGAAAATACTCTTGCTTTATATAATAAAAAATTAAAAGATATTTTAACACCTAGGTCAGTTATGTATGCAGTTGAAAAAAATAGTGCAATCAAAGATATAATTGAAGATAAAAGAGCAATGAAATTCTCAAGAATTCCTGTGTATGAAGGAACTGTTGATAATATTGTAGGGATTATTTTGACTAAAAAGTTATTCAAACATGCAATAAAAGAGAAAGATATAACTTTGGAAAATATTATGAAACCAGTATTTTCATTACATGAAAATATTCATGTTATAAAAGCTTTGAAATTATTTATACAAAAAAAAGAGCATATGTTTATAGTTCACGATTCATATAATCAAACTGAGGGAATTGTAACTTTAGAAGATTGTATCGAAACTATCTTGGGACTTGAGATTATGGATGAATCTGATACAACAGCTGATATGAGAAAACTAGCTTTAAATAAAATGAAAGCAAGAAGAAAAGAAGAAACAAAGGAGATATTATGAGTACTACATTTGATTATGAAAAATTAAAACTTTTCTATATTGGAAAAGAAAAAATAGATGAATCAAATTTTGCTCCTTTAGTTTATAAAAACAAAGATTTGACAACCCATGCTGCAATTATTGGAATGACAGGAAGTGGAAAAACTGGTCTTGGAATTTCTCTTTTAGAAGAAGCAGCAATTGATAATATTCCCTCAATTATAATTGACCCAAAAGGTGACATGGGAAATTTACTTCTTACGTTTCCCAATTTACAAGGAAGTGATTTTGAACCTTGGATTGAAGAACAAGATGCAGTAAATAATGGTTTGAGTATTTCAGAATTTGCTTCAAAAACCGCACAAACTTGGAAAAATGGACTTGAAGGAGATTTTCAAAATCAAGAAAGAATCCAAAAATTAAAAGATTCTGCTGATTTTACTATTTATACTCCAGGAAGTAGCTCTGGTGTTCAAATATCAATTCTTTCATCTTTTAAAGCTCCAAGTATTGAAGTTTTAGAAGATAGTGAGTTATTAGTTTCATTAATTAGTTCAACGGTTAGCTCGTTATTATCACTAATTGATGAAAAAGATGATAGTTCATCTAAAGAGTCTATTTTAATCTCATCTATTTTTATGAACTCTTACTCTTTACAAAAAGATTTAAGTATAGAAGAGTTAATCTCATTTATCGTAACTCCACCTTTTTCAAAAGTAGGAATTTTTGATTTAGAGACATTTTTCCCTCAAAATGAGAGATTAAAATTAGCACTTAAACTAAATACAATTATTGCAAATCCTTCTTTTAAATCTTGGATTGAAGGTGAACCTTTAGATATTTCAAATCTAATGTATGATGAAAAGGGAAAAGCAAAAGTTTCTATATTTTCAATTGCTCACCTAAACGATTCTCAAAGAATGTTTTTTGTTTCGCTTTTATTAAACCAAATGGTTTCATGGATGAGAAGACAAGAGGGAACAACTTCACTTAAAGCCCTACTTTACATGGATGAAATTTTTGGATATTTTCCACCAAATGCAAATCCACCATCAAAACAACCAATGCTTACACTTTTAAAACAAGCTAGATCTTTTGGAGTTGGAATTATTTTATCTACTCAAAATCCTGTTGATATTGATTACAAAGGTTTAGCAAATATTGGAACTTGGTTTATTGGACGACTTCAAACAAAACAAGATAAAGAAAAAGTTATTGATGGTTTAAGTAGTGCAGTTGAGGGAAAAATTGATAAAAATGAGATGGAAAATCTTTTATCAAATCTTGAAAAAAGAACTTTTATTTTAAAAAATATAAATGAAGATGGAATAAAAGTTTTTCAAACAAGATGGGCTTTATCATATTTAAAAGGGCCAATTACAAAAGAACAAATTAAATTTTTAATGAGCAATAAAAAGGTAACCACACTAACCACTAAAGAAGAAAGTTTTACTCCTAAACAAAAAATTGAAACAACAAATAAACAAAATAGTGTAAAACCTCTAATTCCAAATATTTTAGAGCAAAAATATTTATACTCATCACAAAGTGATAGTTATTATTTACAAGCATATTTACTTTGTAAATGTTCAGTTCATTTTAGTGATACTGCAAAAAATATTGATTTAAAATCTGAGTTAAATTATGGATTTTATTTACAAAAAGAGGCTTCAAATATTAATTATGAAGAGTTTGAAGAACTTAATATTTCATCTTTTGAGACAAAAGAGAGACTAAACTCAAACTATTATGAAACTCCTATTTTTATTCAAAATGAAAAAGAGTTAAAACAGATTCAAAAAGATTTTACGGATTATGTTTATAGAAATTCAAAACTGACTCTATTTAAAAATGAGGCTTTAAAAATCATCTCAAAACAAAATGAGAGTTTAGCTGATTTTAAAATCAGAATCCAAGATAGATTAAATGAAAGAATAGATGAACAAGTTGAAAACTTACAAATAAAATTCAAAAAAACAAATGATTCAATCGAAGATAAACTAGATAAACTCTTTGATAAAAAAGAAAAAGAGGAACTTCAAGCAAATTCAACTACAACTGATACGATTATTGCAATAGGAACATCACTTTTAGGCGCTTTCTTTGGAAAATCAACTACTAGCTCAACTTTAGGTAAAGTGGCTTCTAGTGCTAGAGGAGCGACCAGAGTATTAAAAGAGAGAAATGATGTAAAATATGTTGAAAATGAGATTCAACAACTACAAATAGAAAAAGATGAACTTCAAAAAACCCTTGAAGATGAAATAGAAAAAATAAATGAAGAGAATAAAATCTCAAATTTTGAAATAGAAGAACTTTATATAAAACCAAAAAGAACAGATATTTTTAATGTAAAATTAGAACTATTATGGAAAGAAGAATAAATGGCAAAAAATTTAAATGAGTTTTTAGAAACTCTTAAGAGTCTGACAATTAGTTCACTTGATGAAAATAAAAATCCATTTTCATCTTATGCACCTTTTGTAAAACACAATCACAAATATTATGTATATCTATCTTTGATGGCAAAACACTCATCAAATTTAACAAACAACGAAATGGCTTCAATTTTCTTTTGTGAAGATGAACAAGATTGTAAAAATATCTTTGGTAAAAAAAGAGTATCAATCCAATGTAAAACTAAAAGATTAGAACAAAATACAGAAAATGAAAAACTAATTTTAAATGAATTTAGAAATAAGTTTGACTCAGAAATGGTAAATACACTTCATAAAATGGGCGATTTTTATCTTTTTGAATTTACACCTTTTTATGGTGAAGCAGTTTTTGGATTTGGGAAAGCTTATAATCTAGGTGGAGATAACTTTGAAGAATTTGTGCAAAGAGGAAACTCTTTAGGTCATGGACATGGAAAAAATAACTAACTAAAAAAGAAAAGAGTTTAAACTCTCTTTTCTTTTCAAATATTTATCTAAACTCTTTTTGCATTTGACATAAAAATTGCAGCTAAAATAAGTAAAATACCAGTGATTCTGTTTTGTATTTTTATTGCTTTTACGTTTTTTAATAAAAACTTCAATTTTGAAGCCATCGAAGAATATCCTGTCATTACAAATATATCAACAATACTTAAAGTTGCACCTATGATTATAAATTGTAAAAATATTGATTCATTTGGATTTATAAATTGAGGAATAAATGCTACTAAAAAAACTGTTGCTTTGATATTTGTTAGATTTATCAAACTAGAATTTAAAAAAGCTTTTTTTGCGCTGTACGAATTTAAATGTTCTTCTTCATCAACAAATTGTACCTTTTCAAAAATCTTACCAAGTCCAAGATATACTAAATAAGCAACACCAATCCATTTTATAATAGTAAAAATCAAAACAGATTTAGCAATAATAGCTCCCAAACCAATTACCACAATAAATGTTTGAATTAAATATCCAACTTGTAAACCAAAAATTGCAGGATAAGATTTTTTAAGACCATATTTTAAACCATAATTCATAGAAACAACAGCTCCAGCTCCAGGTGAAACTGATATTGCAATTGCTGCTAAAAACATAGTTAACCAAACATTAAATTCCATAATATTCCTTTGTTAATTCTAATGTAGAAGATTACAATATTGTTTATAAATTCATAATTTTTTGATGTTAAAGTTTAAAAAATAGTTGAGATATATTTACATTTGTAAAAGTTTTCTGTTATAAAAAGAAGAGTTATTCTAAAACAACTCTTCAGATTTTAGAAGTAAAAAAGAGTAAGTTATTTACTCTTTTTCGCCTTAGCATTTGGAAGGTCTGTGATACTTCCTTCATAAATCTCAGCTGCCATTCCAACTGATTCGTGTAGTGTTGGGTGTGCATGAATTGTAAGTGCAATATCTTCTGCATCACAATCCATTTCAAGAGCTAGTGTAATTTCACCTAATAACTCTCCTGCATTATCTCCAACTAAAGCTCCACCTATTAAAGTATGGTCTTTTTTATCAAAGATAAGTTTTGTCATACCATTTTGACTAACATCACTTGCTAATGCTCTTCCTGATGCAGTCCATGGGAAAGTTGAAACTTCATAATCAATTCCAGCAGCAATTGCTTCTTTTTCAGTCATACCAACCCAAGCAATTTCTGGGAAAGTATATGCGATTGATGGGATAACTTTTGGTTCAAAATAGTGTTTTTTACCAGCAATAACTTCAGCTGCAACATGAGCTTCATGTACACCTTTATGTGCTAGCATTGGTTGACCAACAATATCTCCAACTGCAAAAATGTGTTCTACATTTGTTCTCATTTGTTTATCAACTTCGATAATTCCCCAATCATTTACTTTTACACCAGCATTTTCAAGGTTAAGAAGTTTACCATTTGCAGCTCTTCCAATAGCAACTAAAACAGCATCATAAACAAAAGGTTCAGTTTGAACACCCTCACCTTCCATTGATACATGAATACCATCAGCTTTTGCTTCAACTTTAGCAACTTTTGTTTTTAACATAATGTTAAATCTTTTGCTATTTGCTTTTGTGTACATTTTAATAACATCTTTATCAGCAACTGGAACTAATTGGTCTTGCATCTCTACAACATCAATAGAAGACCCTAGTTTTTGATAAACTGTTCCCATTTCAAGACCGATAATTCCTCCACCCATAATTAAAAGTTTTTTAGGAATCTCTTTTAAATCAAGTGCATCAGTTGAATCCCAAATTCTTGGGTCTTCATGTGGAATAAATGGTAATTTAATTGGTCTTGAACCAGCTGCAATAATTGCATTTTCAAAAGTGATTGTTACATCTTCTTTTCCACTTACTTGAACTGTGTTTTTATCTACAAATAAAGCAGTTCCCTGAACAACAGTTACATTTCTCATTTTACTCATGGCACTTAAACCATCAGTTAATTTTTTTACAACACCGTTTTTATAAGCAGCAATTTTTGCTATATCAATAGTTGGTTCTGAAAATGTTAATCCATGAGCTGAAATATGCTCAGCTTCTTCTTTTACTTTTGCAACATGAAGTAGTGCTTTTGATGGAATACATCCAACATTTAAACAAACTCCACCTAAAGTTGGAAATTTTTCTACTAAAACAACATTCATTCCTAAATCTGCACTTCTAAACGCAGCTGAATAACCAGCTGGTCCAGAACCTATTACTAAAACTTGGGCTTTAATTTCTTTACTCATTCTAAAGTCCTTTATTATAGAAGTATTTTTCTAATATCGCCTAATAATGACGATAATGTTGTTACAAATCTTGCACCATCAGCACCATCAATTGCTCTGTGGTCATAAGATAATGATAATGGTAACATTAATCTTGGTACAAACTCTTTTCCATTGTATTTAGGTTTAAATTCTGATTTTGATAATCCTAAAATTGCAACTTCAGGTGCATTAATAATTGGAGTAAATGCAGTACCACCAATTCCACCTAGTGATGAAATTGTGAAACAAGCACCTTGCATATCATTTGCCGTTAATTTTCCAGCTCTTGCTTTTAGAGAAAGCTCTTTTAATTCAAGTGCAATTTCTTCAAAACCTTTTTTATCAGCATCTTTAATTACAGGAACTACTAAACCATTTGGTGTGTCAACAGCAACTGCAACGTTTACATATTTTTTGAAAATCATTGATTGACCATCAGCAGATAATGACGCATTAAAGTTTGGATGTAATCTTAATGCTTTTGCAACAGCTTTAACAGCAAATACTAATGGAGATATTTTAACATCTGAATTCATTTTTGAATAAATAGTATTTTGTTCTTTTCTAAACTCTTCAAGATCAGTAATATCTGCCTCATCAAATTGCGTCACGTGAGGCATAATGATTGCATTTCTTTGAAGTGATGGACCTGAAATTTTTTGAATTTTTGATAATTCTACAACTTCAATTTCTCCAAATTTAGAGAAATCTATCTCTTTTAATGGTGCTAACTCTAATCCTAAACCACCTGCTGCATTACTTGAAGCAGTTAAATTTGAACAACTTGGATTTGATAATACAGATTTTATATATAATCTAATATCATCTTTTAAAATTCTATTTTTAGGACCTGTACCATTTACTAACGTTAAATTTACACCATACTCTCTAGCTAATCTTCTAATACTTGGCGATGCGTAAGCTTTACCAGTTGTTTTTGTAACATGAGATTCAACACTTACAGTTTCTACTTTTGATTCTACTTTAGCAGGCGTCTCATCTTTTACAATAACTTCTTCTTTAGCAACCTCTTTTGGTGTTGAAGCAACTACAGTTTTTTCAATTCTTGCAATTAAAGAACCAGTTTTTACTTTATCTCCAGCATTTACAAGAATTTCAACTAATTTACCAGAAATTGGTGTTGGAACATCCATAGTAGCTTTTTCAGTTTCTAAAGTAATTATTCCATCTTCTTCATTTAAAAAATCCCCTACTGATGCAATAATTTCAATTACATCAACTGATTCATCTCCACCTACATCTGGAACGAAAATATCTTCAATTACTAAAGTTGTCTCTTGTGAAACTGTACTTACTTCTACAGTTTTTTCTTCAGTTTTAACTTTTTCAACTATTTTAGCAGGTGCTGCAGTTACAACTTCTTCTTTTACAGTTTCACTAGAAGCTGATGCAGATGTAGCTAAAGTAGCGATTAAATCACCCTCTTTAATTTTATCTCCAGCTTTAACAACTAAAGATTCAATAGTTCCAGCAAATGGTGCAGGAATATCCATAGAAGCTTTTTCTGTTTCTACTACAATGATAGTATCGTCTTCACTAATACTATCGCCAACTTTAACACTGATTTCAATAATTTCTACTTCTTCTCCACCAACGTCTGGTAGTTTTATTTGTTCAATACTCATAGACACACCTTATGCATATAATGGATTAATTTTATTTGGATTGATTTTAAATTTAGCAATAGCTTCATTTAATACTTTTTTATCTAATTTACCATTTTCTACTAATAAATATAGAGTAGTGTAAACAATAAAGTTAGCATCAACTTCAAAGTGTTCTCTTAAATTTGCTCTTGAATCAGATCTACCAAAACCATCTGTTCCTAAAGTTTTAAATGAACCTTTTACATAAGCTCTAATTTGTTCAGAATAAATTTTCATATAATCAGTTGCTGAAACAATGATATTATCTTCATCTTCACCTAATACAGTTGTTACATAAGGAGTTTTATCCTTTTCATCTGGATGTAATAAGTTGTATCTTTCTACATCTTGTGCTTCTCTTGCTAATTCATTGAATGAAGTAACAGAATAAACATCTGATTTTACACCATATTCTGATGCTAAAATATCAGCAGCTTGTCTAACTTGCTCTAAAATTGTACCTGAACCTAATAATTTAACTTTATAATTATTAGCTGCATCAACAGTATCTAATTTATAAATACCTTTTAAAATTCCTTCTTCAACACCTTCAGGCATTGCAGGTTGTTTATAGTTTTCATTCATAGTTGTTAAATAATAGAATACATCTTCTTGTTTTTCACCATACATTCTATTAATACCATCTTGAACAATCACTGCTAACTCATAACCATAAGTTGGGTCATAAGAGATACAACTTGGAATTGTATTAGCTAAAATATGAGAATGTCCATCTTCGTGTTGTAAACCTTCACCATTTAATGTAGTTCTACCTGCAGTTCCACCAACTAAGAATCCTCTAGCTCTTAAATCACCTGCTGCCCATGCCATATCACCTGTTCTTTGGAATCCGAACATTGAGTAATAGATGTAAAATGGAATCATAGGAACATCATTTACAGAGTATGAAGTAGCTGCTGCTGCCCATGAACCCATTGCTCCAAGTTCATTAATACCTTCTTGAAGTACTTGACCTTCTTTATCTTCCTTATAATATGCAACTTGATCTCTATCTTGAGGAACATATTTTTGACCCTCATTTGAATAAATACCAATTTGTCTAAACATACCTTCCATACCAAAAGTTCTAGCTTCATCAGGAACAATAGGAACAATTTGTTTACCGATATTTTTATCTTTTACTAATATATTTAAGATTCTTACAAAAGCCATAGTAGTAGAGATTTCTCTATCACCACTTCCTTTTGTAATAGATTCAAATTCAGCTAAAGAAGGAATTTCTAATTTATTAGTAAATTTCTCTAATCTTTGAGGAACAAAACCATGAAGTTCAGCTCTTCTTGCTTTCATATATTTCATTTCAACAGAATCTTCATCAAAAGTATAGTATGGTAATTTTTCTAACTCTACATCTGAGAAAGGAATTCTAAATCTATCTCTAAATTGTCTTAATGAATCTATATCAACTTTTTTAACACCGTGAGCAATATTTTTACCTTCAGCTGCTTCACCCATTCCGTAACCTTTTACAGTTTTAGCTAAAATAACTGTTGGTCTATCTTTTGTTTTTTCTGCTGCTTTATATGCTGCATAAACTTTTAATGGGTCATGTCCACCTCTGTTTAAAGCAAAAATATCTTCATCAGACATATTTTCAACTAATTTTGCAGTTTCAGGGTATTTATTAAAGAAGTGTTCTCTTGTGTAAGCTCCACCTTTTTGTTTAAAGTTTTGGTACTCACCATCAACTGTCTCTTCCATTAATTGTAAAAGCTTACCAGATTTGTCTTTTTGTAATAAAGCATCCCAGTGTCTTCCCCAGATTACTTTAACTACTCTCCACCCATTTCCTCTAAAGTTTCCTTCTAGTTCTTGAATGATTTTTCCATTACCTCTAACTGGTCCATCTAATCTTTGTAAGTTACAATTGATAACAAATACTAAGTTATCTAAACCTTCTCTACCTGCTAAAGAAATTGCTCCTAAAGATTCTGGTTCATCACACTCACCATCACCCATAAAACAATATACTTTTTGCTCGCTACAATCTTTAATACCTCTATTTGTTAAGTATTTTAAGAATCTTGCTTGGTAAATTGCTTGAATTGGTCCAAGTCCCATTGAAACTGTTGGGAATTGCCAATAATCTGGCATTAATTTTGGGTGAGGATAAGATGATAAACCTTGTCCATCAACTTCTTGTCTAAAGTTATCCATTTGCTCTTTTGTAATTCTTCCTTCTAAGAAAGATCTAGCATAAATACCAGGTGCAATATGCCCTTGGAAGAAAATTAAATCTCCACCATCTTTTTCATTAGGAGCTCTAAAAAAGTGATTAAATCCTACATCATATAATGTTGCAGAAGATTGAAATGATGCAATATGTCCACCAAGCTCTAAATTCTTTTTAGATGCTCTTAATACCATCATTGTTGCATTCCATCTAATTGCAGATCTGATTCTTCTTTCGATATCTCTATCACCTGGCATCTTAGGTTCATCTTCAACATCAATACTATTTAGGTATGCTGTTGTTGCTCTAAACGGTAGATACGTACCTTTTCTTCTTGCCTTATCAATTAATTTTTCTAAAATATAGTGAGCTCTTTTAGGGCCACCTTCTTCTATAATATTGTCTAAGGCTTCAAGCCATTCATTTGTTTCTTCTGGATTAATGTCTTTTAAATATTCATTTTGCATTGATATCCTTATTGTATTTATTAAAATTATTATTATTTTCTAGAGTTTAGAAAATTAACATTTATTATGATACAATTATAAACTTATATTAATTTTAAATCTTAAGATTTTTATAAGTATTTTATCTTAATTTGTGTAGAATTACACTCATAGGAATAAATAAAATGGTTGACAAAAAAAAATATAGATTAATTTTAACAAATAATAATAGCGCGAAAATGAATATGGCTATAGATAAAGCATTGACTATTTCTTACGAAAAAGATGATATGCCAATCTTAAGATTTTATACGTGGGAAGATTCTTTTACTATTGGATTAGGACAGGATTTAGAACATTATGATGACTTAAGAAAAATCTATAATAATAATTGTTCAAAAAGAATAACTGGTGGTGGAGTTTTATTCCATGGTCATGATATATCTTATAGTTTAGTGTCATCAAATACTGAATTTGGAACTTTAAGTGTTAAACAGTCTTATGAAAAAATATGCCAATTTCTATTAGAATTTTATAGAAAACTAGGATTAAACCCTACTTTCGTAAAAGATTCAGAATACATAAAATTGAAAAAAAATGAGTTTTGTCAAGTTGGATTTGAAGCTTATGATATTATCGTTAATGGAAATAAAATAGGTGGAAATGCCCAAAAAAGAAATAAAAAATTAATATTTCAACATGGCTCAATTCCTATACTAAAAACAAAAGAAGATAAAAGAATGGGAATATCTCTTGAAGATTTAGATATACATCTAAGTTTTGAAGAAGCACAAAATAAACTAATTGAATCTTTCAATGAGTCTTTTGATGCAAAATTAATATTATCACAATTATCGCCAATTGAAAATGAAAATTTAAAAAAAATATTAGAAGGTAAGTGAAAATGACAGTACCACAAAAAATAGATTTTAATAAACCTGTTTGGTTAAGAAAAAAGCTATCTAATACTGCCCAAAAAGATATGGAACAACTTCTTAAAGATGGTGGATTACACACTATTTGTCAAGAGGCAAAATGTCCAAATATTAGCGAATGTTTCTCTAAAAAGAATGCAACATTTTTAATATTAGGAGATACTTGCACAAGAAGATGTACATATTGTAATGTAAAAACTGGAAAACCAGATGGTGTAAATGAAAATGAGATTAATGAAGTAACAATTGCTGTTCAAAAACTTGGTCTTAAATTCGTAGTAATCACAAGTCCAGCAAGGGATGATTTAGATGATGGTGGAGCTTTACAGTTCTATAAAGTAACAAAAAATATTTTAGAAAATACAGAAAATACACAAGTTGAACTATTAATTCCTGATTTTAAAGGGAATATTGAATCTATTCAAAAAGTTGTAGATTCAGGAGCTGTTATCATTGGTCACAATGTTGAAACAGTTCCTAGATTATATAGAGTAAGAAGAAATGCAACCTATGAAAGATCTTTAGAGGTTCTTAAAAAAATAAAAGAACTTGGTGGAGATGCTGTTAAAACAAAAAGTGCTTTAATGGTTGGACTTGGTGAAACAGAAGATGAAATGGTTCAAGTATTTAAAGATTTAGTTGCCGTTGGTTGCAAATTTTTAAGTATTGGACAATATCTAGCACCCTCAGGTGACTATGAAAAAGTAATTGAGTTTGTTAAACCTGAACAGTTTGAAAGATATAAAACTTTAGCTTTAGAGTTAGGTTTTGAGTTTGTACATAGTACTCCTTATGCTAGAAGTTCTTATTTAGCCCATGAGTATTTAAGTAATAATGATAATAATTTAATAAAAGGATAATTTTTGAATAATAAAAAAGTTGGAATAATCGGTGCAGGAAATGTTGGAGCTACTTTAGCTTTTAGTTTAGCAAATAAAAATATTTGTGCTGAGCTTGTATTAAAAGATTTAAGAATGAACGTTGTTGAAGCTATGGCTTTAGATATTTCACAAGCTGCAAGAGCTGCAAAATCATCAACAAAAGTTAGTTTTGCAAGCAATGCAGAAGAATTTAGCAATTGTGATGTAATTGTAATAACTGCTGGGATTCCTAGAAAACCTGGTATGAGTAGAGATGATTTATTACTTACAAATGCAAAAATCATGACTTCAGTTATAAATGAGATTGCTCCATTTAATAAAGATGCAATTTATATTATTGTTTCAAATCCATTAGATGCTATGGTTTATACTGCTTTAAAAGCTACATCTTTACCAAGAAATAGAATTATAGGAATGGCAGGAGTTCTTGATAGTTCAAGAATGGCTCACTTTATACAAGAAAAATTAACGTTTACTCCAAAAGAGATAAAAGCTGCTGTTATGGGTGGACATGGTGATGAGATGGTTCCACTTGCAAACTACTCTTCTGTAGATGGGAAAGCTTTAAATGAATTTTTAACAGATGAAGAGATTGAAGAAATTATTGTAAAAACTAGAAATGGTGGAGCTCAAATCGTAAAATTACTTGAAACAGGTTCTGCATATTATGCACCTGGACACTCTACAGCTTTAATGGTTGAAGCTATTTTAACTGATTCAAAAGAGACTTATCCTTGTGCTGTTATGTTAAATGGTGAATATGGATATGAAAATATCGTAGCTGGTGTTCCAGTAGTTTTAGGAAAAGATGGATTTGAGAAAATTGTTGAACTTGAACTAAATGAAGAACAAAAAGCTCAATTTGCAAAATCAATTGCATCAATTAAAGAGTTAGTAAACACTATAGATAATAACTTCTAATTAAAAACTAAAACTTCCATAATTATTTGGAAGTTTTAGTAACTCCCAAAATATTTCCATCACCAGATATTAAAATCGCTAACTTTTTTGTACTTTCAAACTGAGCTAAAACAATCAATAAAATCATCATCAATGGAACTGATAAAAACATTCCAATTGTTCCCCACATCGCACCCCAAACAACTAATGATAAGATAACTATAAATTGAGAAATATTTAGTTTATTTCCCATCATTCTTGGTTGGATAATATTTCCTAAAACAAATTGAATGATTATCAAAAGTGTAAATAAAATTAAAACATCTGAAATCAAAGGAAACTGAATAAGTGCAAAAATTGTTGGAATTAAAACAGCAATAATACTTCCAATAGTTGGAATAAAATTCAGAACAAAAGCAATAAATCCCCATAAAACTGCACCTTGAAGTGAAAACATTTCACAAATAAGATAAGTTAAAACTCCAGTTAATAAACTAATAATTGTAGTAATTGAGATATAAGTTCTAATACCTTTTGAAATTGATGTTAAGATATGTTCAACTCTATTTCTATTCTCTTTTTTAGGGAAAAGTGCATTTAATTTTGCAGAAAAAAACTGCTGATCAATTAATAAAAAAAGTACATATAAAAAAATCTGAATAAGATTTCCAAATATGGCACTAAAAGCTGCCATCACTTTATTTATAACACTTGAAATACTAAACTCTTGAAAAAACTTTTCTAAAGGAGTTGTCAAATCAAATGAAGTAACTGTAGATAATTTTTCTACCAATTGATTTACTTTGCCATCAAGTTGTGATATTGTTGAACCCAACTCCATCATACTTGAAGCTATAAAACTTCCTATTTCTATCATTGAATAAACTATAAAAATCAAAGATAAAGGAATAGCGATTATATCCCCTACTTTTGGATTTAAAAAAGGTAATTTCTTAATTTGATTTGCAAGGGCATTTATTAAAAACCAAATCAAAATTGCTATTGCGATTGGTGTCAAAATATCACTTAAACTATTTAATGCATAAACAAATAAAAACATAAAAGCAAAAAAATAGAATGCTTTTGCAAAATTTGTATCTTTTTGTAATTCTTCCAAAAATCAACCTTTAAAAATTTTAATAATATAATATCAAATTAATAAGAAAAAAGCCTAAAGAAAGTAGTATATTGCAAAACGAAGACCAAAGAGAAGTATGTTATACGTGTTATAGACCAAAAAGTTCATGTGTTTGCCAATACACGATAAATCCAATAAATACAAATACAAAGTTTGTTATTTTGATGCATCCTAAAGAGTATAGAAAAACAAAAAATGGAACAGGTCACATGACAAATAACTCTTTAGAAAATTGTGAGTTATATGTGGGAATTGATTTTACAAATCATTCAAGGGTAAATGAACTTTTAAATGATAAAACTTATGAAGCTTATATTTTATATCCAGATGTAAACAGCATAAAATTAAATACTCAAAAACTTCCAAATGAAAAAAAAGCATTGGTTTTTATAATAGATTCAACTTGGCCTTGTTCAAAAAAGATGTTAAGATTGAGTAAAAATCTACACAATCTAAAAAAAGTTAGTTTTGAACATGATAAGTCATCACAATTTAAAATCAAGACTCAACCAAATCAATATTGTTTATCTACAATTGAATCAACATTATGTCTACTTGAACTATTAAACCTACAAAATATTGAGAATATTTCAACTAATTCTTTAGAAAACTTTTTGACACCATTTGAAAAAATGGTTGAGTATCAAGTGAAATGTGCTTTTGATGAAAATGATATTAGATATAAAATTCCATATAAAAAATCAATTTAGTGTATTTAAGATACTTTTTTAAAAAATTCATTTATCAAAATATTATTTACCCATTCTTTTAATAGGAATTTGGGTATTTTAAAATCTTTAAATACATATAATCATTTTGGAGATTATCAACAATGCTAAAATTAAAACTTATAGTTTTTATCCTATTACTTAACTGCTCTTTATTCGCAAAAACTAACAATTCTTTTGAATTAGAGAGTAAAAAAAATATAAAATATCTTCTTAGTACAAATTATGAAAGTTTGTTAATAAATAAAGCAAATCTAGAAGAATATTATCTTAATGACAACTACAAACCATATTGGGTAAATGAAAATGGTATGAAAAATATTGCTATTTCACTTTTAAATAGAATAAAAAATGACCCCGTATTAAAACCTCATGCTAATAAATTATTTAGATTAGATGAAGTTGATACTGCTTTAAATTCATTAAATAAATCTGATAGTAATTACCTTGAAAATTTAGTAAAAATAGATTTAATGCTTACAGAATTATTTGATAGATACGTAACTTATGTGACAAAAGGCTCAATAAACTGGGATGCTTTTGAAATGAAATTATCTGAACTTGAAAAAGATAAAGAGATAAAAGCCTCTTGGGATAAATATACTTTAAACAAAAATCCTAAACTTTTAATAAAAAGAGTGATCGATGAAAATGATATTTCAACTGTTTTTCAAGAAATAGATTTTAATTTTCCACAAGCTGATAAATTAGTATCAGCAATTGATGAGCTAGAAAAAATTGTTGCAAATGGTGGATATACAAAAATTCCTGAATTCAAATCTTTAAGAATGGGAGAAATATCTGAATTTACGCCATTTTTAAGAAAAAGATTATCTGAAAGTAATGATTTAAATATAACATGTCAAAACAATATTAATGCTCAGGATTTAGTAACAAATACAATAAATGCAAATCCAAACTCAACTGAAGAAGAAAATAAAAAAATTGAAGACTTAAGCAAAAATTGTGAAAATATTTTTGATGAAGACTTAAAAAATGCTGTTATTTCTTTTCAAAAGAAACATGGATTATTTCCTGATGGAATTGTTGGTGGGCAAACTTTAAGATTTTTAAATGTTACAGCAAAAAGAAAAATTGCAATTATTAGATTAAATCTTGAAAGAATGAGATGGTTGCCAAGAAATTTAGGTGAAAAATATTTAGTTGTAAATATTCCTGAATATAAATTAAGATTATACGAGAATAATGATATTAAACTAAATATGTCTGTAATTGTAGGAGATACAAAGTTTCCAACACCTATTTTCTCAGATAAAATGTCTTATGTAGTATTAAATCCTAATTGGAATATTCCAAGTAGTATTGCAAAAAAAGAGCTTATTCCTAAACTTTTAAAAAATCCAAATTACCTAGCTGATAATGGAATTGATATTTATGCAGGATGGAATGGTTCTATTGAAAAAGTAGATTCAAAAGAAGTTTTAGATAGTGCAATACTTCAAGATGAAAATAATCTTCAAACATTTAGATTTTCTCAAAATTCAAACAAAGATAATCCACTTGGAAAAATGAAGTTTATGTTCCCAAATAAACACTCTGTTTATCTTCATGATACTCCAGGTAAAAGTCTATTCTCTTATGCAAGAAGAGCGTTCTCACATGGATGTATTAGGCTTTCAAAACCAGAAGATTTACTTTCAACAATTGCAAGTGAAGATAAAAATTTAAATATTGAAAAAGCTAATGAAATATTATCAAATGACGCTATTACTGATAAATCAATTGGTCTAGAGAAAAAGATTCCAATTCATATAGTTTATATAACTTCTTGGGTTGATGAAAATGGAGTTTTACAATTTAGGGATGATATTTATAATTTTGACAAAATGCAAAAAGAGTTATTGTTTTAACTCTTTTTGATTGAAGTTTTATTTAGATTTATTTGATAAATCTAACTTTTTTAGTCTTTTCTTTTCTATTAATAATTTATCTTGGAATTGTTTACTTTTATCTTTTGCAAATGCTTGCATATCTTCAACTTCATCCATTTCATCTACAATCTCAACACCTAAAAGTGTCTCAATTGCATCTTCTAAAGTTACAACACCACTTGTTTGTCCATAATTATCATGAACTATAAATAGATGCGTTTTTCTTTTTACAAATAAATCTATAAGTACAGAAACAGGAACATTTTCTGAAATCTTATGAACTGGAAAGGTAATATTTCTCAATAAAGTACTATCTCTTTCTTCTACACTCTCTTCTAAAATAGTTTGATTAAAAACTATTCCTATAATATCATCTATTGATTCGTTATAAATTGGTATTCTAGAGTGAATATACATTTTATCATCTTCGATAGCTTCTTCAACTGTAACATCAGCTTGTAGAGCAAAAACAACACTTCTTGGCGTCATTATCTCTTTTGTTTTAATGTTTTTTAACTTAAATAGATTTTCAATTAAAACACTCTCTTTTGAGTGAATTGACCCCTCTTTTTCACCCATTGTAACAACAGCCATAATTTCATCTCTAGAGAAATTAATCTCATCTTTTTTACCCTTTGAAATATAGTTTGTAATAAAACTTGAAAACCATACTAAAGGAAAAGTTATTTTAATCATAAATGAAATCATATATGCTGATGGAACTAATAAACTCTTCCAGTAAATTGCTCCAATAGTTTTTGGAATAATCTCTGATGCATAAAGAATTAATAAAGTTAATAAAAATGCAATAAGTGCTTGCCATTCAGTACCAAATAAAATTTGTGCTTGTGCACCAACACCTGCTGCTCCCATTGTATGAGCAAAAGTATTTAATGTTAAAATTGAAGATATTGGTTTATCAATATTTGATTTTAACTCTTTTAATAATCTAACAGCTTTTAAATTTTCACCCTTTGACAGAGTTTCAATATAAGATGAAGTACTTGAAAGTAATACAGCTTCTAAAACTGAACATAAAAAAGATACAGATAACGCAATAAGTAGATAAGTAAGTAGAAGGGTCATTTTTTACACCCCATGTAAGAAAAATTTAAGTAACGCCTTTGGGAGTCATTTGAATTCATGTTTTTTAGTCCTTTTTAAATTTTGAGCGATATTATAGCATAAGTCTTGATAAAGTTTTCACTTAATCAAAGATATGTTATTTAAAATATGGTATATATTTTCTACACTTAAATGATGTTTGTCTTCAAGTATTTTCATAAAAAATCTAACTTCTGCATTTGTAAAACCATCAAGTTCTTTATCTTTTATAGAGATATTATTCTCTTCAAGTCTTACACGTTTAAGTTTTCCATTTGTCTCTTTTGCATAATAAACAATATCAAGTTGAGTTTGATTTACTTTTTCTATTGTTACAATTATTCTATCTGATTTAATTTTTAAATCAAATTCTGGATAAAGAGTTAAAAACTCCTGAGTATTTATAAAACCAATATATAGTTTTGTATAAATATCAAAATAAAGGCCTAATTTTGGAGAAGAAAAAAACTTCAAGTCAACTGCAAATTTTGGATTTTCTCTTGATTTATTTAAAATCCATTCTAAAGTAGGAAAATATTGAAATTTTGTATATTTTACTTTTAATGCTTCAATATATTTAGGATTTTTAGGAGCTTTTAGAGTTTGAACATCATTTTTAACTTTTTTAGCAAAAATGATTTTTTCAATCAACTCTTCATCATTTAAATCATTTGTAAGCCAAATAGTAGCATATGGTGGGAAATTTTTTAAACCAGTTGAACCAACAGTTACAACTATTAGAGCTTTTATAGTTAATGTTGGGAAAATCATCTTCAAAAGAGCATATTTTTTCGTAAGTCTTTTATTTAAACTAGAAGTTTTTTTAGATGTACTCATTTCAACGAAATAAACACTATCTTTTGTAAAAAACAGAGCATCAAACTCACTAATATCTTTGTAAGCTGATTTATAAACTATTTGAGAGCTTCTATCAATCAAAAGTCCACTTTTAATATAAAGGTTTTCTTTATCTTGATAAGGACCTTTTAATACAAATCGTTTTATTTCATCTTGTGTAAGTGCATATTCAAGTAAAAGTTCATAAATAATATTCTCATAAATTTCACCTTTAAAACTACTATATGCTGAAATATATGATAAATCTTCCTTTGAAGTATTATTTTTTACTAAGGCTTTTAAGCTCTTATTATCGTATGAGTAGTGAAAAAGATTCTCTTTTATATCTTCTATATCTAATTGTTTTATTTTATCTGTTATTGTAAATTCGTGCAAAGTTTCTCTTCTAATTCTTAAGTGATTTGATTATAGCTAAAAAAATTTTAAATCGCTTAAATATTATCTTTAGTTTTAAAAAAACTTATTTTCCCCATATCATCAAATTTCATAAATAATTTCAGCTCTTCAATAAAATTTTCATCCAATTTATCAAAAGCTCTTTTCATACGACTATATCTTTGAATATGATTTTTCTCTTGTGCTTTTTGTATACCGCGAATTAAATAGTGATAACGTACTAACTTTTTTGTATATTCTGAAACTTTCCAATTTTTAATAATATGATAACTCATCTCTTCATGATTATGAAATGAATACTCTTTTGTAAATTTGTCCTTTTCATCTTGAAAAGCAACATAAGGTTTTCCAATATCATGTAAAAATGCAGCCGGAAGCATCTTATACTCTTTGGCTTTAAAGACGTGAAAAACAACAGCTAAAGTGTGAAATAAAACACCAAATCTATGCCATTTGTTTTGTTTGATAAATAGAGTTATGAAAAACTCTTTTTTTAGGATTCTTTTTGTTTTCATGGAATAATCATACCATTAAGTTGTTTTTATGTTATTTAGATAAAATTGCTTATAAATAATATTATAAGGTATTTAAAGATGAATAATTTTGAAAAAAACAATATGCAAATGTTTATGGGAATAAAATTGTGCTTAAAACAAAATTTACAAGTTCCAACATTATCATTAATATATACTGTTATTGATAATTTTGCATGGATTGCTTATGGTGATATTCCAGTAGAAACAAGATATATAAAATGGATTGAAGAATACATGTTTAAAGAAAAAAGATTAAATGTAAATGCTATTGATTTATATTCTGCAAGATGCGCAATTATTCATACATTAACTCCTAGTTCTAAAAATAAAAATTCATCTGTAATTGCTTATACATGGGGTAATGAAAATTTAGAAATACTTGAAAAAACAATTACAAACTCAAACACAGATCTAAAAGTTATTAATATCAATGACTTATATGATTCTTTAGTATTAGGAACAACAAACTTTTTAGCTAGCGATATTTTAAAAGTGAAAATTGTATGAAAAGGATGAATGAATATTATGCCAATATATCTAAAGATGATTTAAAAAAATTTAGTAATATTTTTATCTAATCAAACCTCTTAAAATCATCATCTTCACTTTCATCTTTTTTTCTGTTTTTAAATTTCCACATAGTTATGAAATATTTGACACTTACGAAACTTAAAATAAATGCTATTACAAACATCACAATATAAATTAAAAAAGTCACTATATCCATAATAAATCCTTTTTGTTTAGTATAACTTAATTTCAAATCTAAGTAAAAAACCTATCAAAAATAATCTGCTATAATCAATGTATGAAAACATTTATTATACAAAATTGGAACAAACTTTTATTAGTTGCCTTTATGCTCTTCGCCCTTTGTTTTGCTTTGACTTTTACTATTGATGATAATGCAAAAAAACTTATTGATGACTCATTTAAACAATCTGTTATTGTATTTGGAAGTGCAAAAGCACTAAATGGTGTGATTTCACTAGCTCAAGGAACTGAGCTTGATTTGCCTTTTATTACAGTTGCAATTGGGCAAATTCTTGACCCAATAAATGATTTAGTTGAACAATTTTCACTTATAATGCTTGCAAGTTTAGTCTCTCTTGGTATTCAAAAGATTTTACTAGGCTTTGTAACAAATGATATATTTAACTATATTTTATTTGCTTTTATTATCATCTTTAATATTTGGCTTTTTAAACGCTTTACAAATGATGAAAAAATAAGAAATATCTTTTTTAGAACAACTTTTATTCTTCTATTTTTGAGATTTTCGATTCCTATGATTGCTTATGTAAATGAGATTTCTTATAATTATTTTGTAAAACCCCAATACAACATAGAAACTTTAAATGAAAATATTTCAAAAGTTACAAATGACGTGAGTAAAATTAACCAAGAGACCATAAAACAAAAGCAAAATGAAAGTTCATTTTTTGACAAAATCACAGAAAAATTTGATATAAATTTTTATGAAAAGAAAGTGGATGATTATAAAAATGCAGTTGATAATTCAAGCGAATATATAATTGATTTAATCATTGTTTTTATATTTCAAACTATACTTTTACCGATTGTTTTTTTATATATTTTGTATGTAATATTTAGAAAAATTGCCTAAAAGATAAACTAAAATTAGTTTATCTTTTTATTTTTTACTATAAAAATAATCTTTCAAACTCTCTTAATATGGAAGTTGAAACATGAGTATTTTCACTTTTTGAAGTTAATTCTTTTACATCCAAATCTTTCTTTTTTGCTACTTCGTTTATATATAAATTCATAATATTTTCGTCAAATTCAGGATGAAACTGAACTCCCCATGCACAATTTCCAACTCTAAAAGCGTGATTTTTATCATGATTATTAAAAGCTAATCTTGTTGCATTTTTTGGAAGTTCTATTACTGTTTGAGAGTGAATTGTATGAGCTTTGAAACTATTTTGTAGTTTTGAAAAAATCTCATCATCTTTTGCATTTTCTTCCAAATTTATATCTACACTTCCTATTTCAATTCCATTTTCATGGTATCCTGAAATTCCACCTAAACTTTTAGCTAAAAGTTGATGTCCATAACAAATAGCTAAAACAGGTATTTCATTTTCTATTAATTTTGGAAGCCATTTTTCAACTTCTAAACTCCAAAGTTCTTCATGTGTAACCATATTATGAGAACCTGTTAATATTACAGCATCATTTTTTGTTAAAGTTGGCAATTTTTCATTTTCTTGAGCATTTATAATAACAATATTTTTATCTTTATTTTCAAATTTATCAATAATCCAATGTTCAAAATCTTTAAAATCATTTTTTATAGAATCAAAAGTTGAGCCACATTTTATAATATATAATTTTTTCATTTTATTCCTTGTTCAAAAGAAAAATTATATTTATTTTTGAAATTTTTGGAATTTATAAACTGTCTAAAATATAAGCTTTACTAAAATAAAAAAAATCAAAAAGGCACAAATTGCAAAAAAATATTTTAATAACTGGTTGTAGTTCGGGTTTAGGTTTGGCTTTAACAGACTACTATTTACAAAAAAACTATAAAGTTTTTGGAATTAGCAGAAAAAAACCTGATATTACAAATACAAACTTTATCCATAAAAGTTTTGATTTATCAAATATTTCAAAAATAAAAGAGGAATTATCAACTTTTATTTTAAATATAAAAGAGATAGATACTGTTTTTTTAAATGCTGGAATGTTGGGAAAAATCAAGATTTTATCTGAACTATCAATCCAAGAATTAAATGAAGTTTATTCTTTGAATGTTTATGCAAACAAAGAACTTCTTGATATTTTAAAAAATATAAAAGTTAAAAATATTTTAGCTACCTCTTCTGGCGCTTCAAAAAATGGCTACAAAGGTTGGGGAGCATACTCTTTATCAAAAGCAGGAGTTAATATGCTAATAAATCTTTATTCAAATGAGATGCCTAATAGTAAGCTTTTAGCTGTTGCTCCTGGAGTCATAAAAACACCTATGACAGATTATATAAGATTTGAATTAGATGAAAATATTTTTCCATCTGTAAAAAAATTAAATGAAGGTCTTGTTCAAAGCCCTGAAGAAACGGCAATTAAGCTAGATAATTTAGTTAATAAAATAGATGAATTTGAATCGGGTTCATATGTGGATATTAGAAATATTTAATTATTGTCTATATTTTATACAATAAAACTGTTTTAATAAATTCAATTTTATTTTATACTTGTCTTAACGAAATCATATTAGAGGTATTTACCTCATTTAAGAAAACTACTAAGGCAGCTAGGGTTCCGACTTTTTTAAAGTGACTGGTCCGAGAGCAACCGACTCTTATATAGAGTTACACGGAGGGATAAAAGCCCGGGAGGTTAATACCTCTTAATGTGTTTCAAATTCTATGTAGGAGAAAACAAGATGAAATCATCAACTTTCACAAAACTTTTTAAAGTACTGTCAATGTCTGTTCTAGTATTAGGATTAACAACAAGCTCAATGTATGCCCAAACTAAAAAAGATTTTAAAATCGCATGGACAATCTATGTTGGTTGGATGCCATGGGATGTAATAAATTCACAAAAAATCATGGACAAATGGGCTAAAAAATATGACATCAATATAAAAATCGTTCAAATCAATGATTATATTGAATCAATTAATCAATACACTTCAGGTGAATTTGATGGTTGTACAATGGCAAATACTGATGCTCTTGGAATTCCAGCAGCTGGTGGAGTTGATTCAACTTCTTTAATCATTGGAGATTTTTCAAATGGAAATGATGCTGTAATTTCTAAAGATGCAAAAACAATCAAAGATTTAAAAGGTAAAAATGTAAATTTAGTTGAATTATCTATTTCTCACTATTTACTTGCTCGTGGTTTAGAACTAAATGGTTTATCTGAAAAAGATATAACTGTTGTTAACACAAGTGATGCAGATATGGTTTCAGCTTATTCAACTGCTGATGTTACAAATGTAGTTACTTGGAAACCACAAGTTAGTGAAATTCTTAAAATGCCAAAAGCGAATACAATCTTTGATAGCTCAAAAATTCCAGGTGAAATTATTGACTTAATGGTAGTAAACTCTCAAACTTTAAAAGATAATCCAAATTTTGGAAAAGCTCTTGTTGGTGCTTGGTATGAAATGATGACATTAATGCAATCAAATACAAAAGCTTCAACTGATGTAAAAGCAATTATGGCAAAAGCTTCAGGGACTGATTTAGCTGGTTTTGCTGACCAAATTAAAACTACAAATCTATTTTACAATCCAAAAGATGCTGTTAAATTTAATAACAGTGATGAGATTATGAAAACTATGGAATTTGTTGCTAAATTCTCATTTAACCATGGATTATATGGTGAAGGTGCAAGTGATTATGGTTTTGTTGGAATTGAATTTCCAAATGGAAAAGTTATAGGTGACAAAGGAAATATCAAATTAAGATTTGATGATACATATATGAAAATGGCAGCGGACGGTTCGCTGTAGTTAGGAAACCAAATGAAAAGGTTAATAAATCAAGTCCCATCAAAAACAACAAATTTGTTTTTGGGGCTTTTACCTTTTTTATTGATTGTAATAGTTTATATTAGTGCTTCTGCTGTAAGACTTACAGAAAACCCTAATGATAAACTTTTACCATCAATTGAAAAGTGTATGGATTCAATGGGTAAATTGGCATTTGAAGAGGATAAACGAACTGGTGAGTATATTTTACTAAATGATACGATTTTTAGTTTACAAAGATTAGCAATTGGTATTTCAGTTAGTGCAATATTTGCCCTTGTTATTGGTATTTCTATTGGAGTTATTCCTTATGTGACATCAACTTTATCTCCTTTGATATGGTTTTTTTCATTAATACCAACCATGGCGATGCTTCCCATTTTGTTTATTGTTTTTGGATTAGGTGAAGTTTCAAAAGTTGTTCTTATTATTTTAGGAGTTGCTCCTATTATGACAAGGGAAATTTATCAAAGAGTAAGAGAAATTCCCGGCGAACAAATTATAAAAGTTCAAACATTAGGTGCAAATACTTGGCAGATTATTACAAGGGTAATAACTCCTCAAATATTACCACGATTAATAGATGCGATTAGATTAACCCTTGGAACTGCTTGGATTTTTCTAATCTCAGCAGAAGCAATAGCTTCAACGGAAGGTTTAGGATATAGAATATTTTTAGTAAGAAGATATTTAGCAATGGATGTGATTTTACCTTATGTTTTATGGATTACACTTTTAGCATTTTTGATTGATTTTATATTAAGAAAATTTAATCAAAAACTATTTCCTTGGTTTGGTAAGGAGTAATTATGAGTTTAGTTAATGCGAAAAATATCTGGAAAATATATGGGAACGATGTTATTTTAGAAAATCTAAATTTTTCTATGAATGATGGAGAATTTTGTGCTTTAGTTGGACCATCTGGTTGTGGAAAAACAACTTTTTTAAAAATGCTTTTAGGTATTGATGAACCAACAAGGGGAAAACTGCTTTTTGAAAATAAAGAGTATCCAAAAGAACCAAGCGATGAAAGAGGAATTGTTTTTCAAAGATATTCAACTTTGAGTCACTTAAATGTAATAGATAATGTAATTATTGGTTTAGAGTTTGAAAAATCAAAGTTTTTTGGAAAACTTTTTGGAAAAGAGAAAAAAGAGGCTTATGAAAAAGCAAATGAGATTTTAAAAGCAGTTGGATTAGAAGATTCAAAAAATAAATATCCACACGAGTTAAGTGGTGGAATGAAACAAAGATTATCAATAGCTCAATCATTGGTTAAAAAGCCAAAGTTACTTTTGCTAGATGAACCATTTGGAGCTTTGGATCCAGGGATTAGTATGGATATGCATGAATTACTTTTGGATATTCACAGTAAATTAAATTTTGGTGTAGTTATGGTAACTCACGATATAAGCGAAGCTTTTAAACTGGGAACTAGAGTTTTAGTTTTTGACAAAATAAAAACAGATAAAGATTTCCCAAATAGATATGGGTCAACAATTGTAAATGATATAGATTCGAGTAAGAAAAGAGGTACTCGTACCTCTCTTTAGAGTTTGCTACTTTAGCTGTGGTTTATCCACTGCAATAAAAGTAGTATTAAATGAAAAGGTTCCCTTTCAAATGGGACATTTTAAAGGAATAAAAACATGATAAAAAGTGAAAATGTAGTATTAAATGAAATATTACCCTCAAGTGTAAAATGGTCAAAAATCATAAAAAGAGGACAAACTATTCAGCTAAAAGCAAAAGGAAATAATGCTAGTTTATCTGCAATGTTTTACAATGCTTCAAATGCCTTCGAGCGATTTAACAGTGCTGATACTGTAAAAATACAATGGAATGCATTTTTGAAAAAAAATGATGTTCTTTTTTCAGAAATGGGAAGAGTTTTATTTGCAATTACAGATGATTCAACAGATGGTTTATTTGATACTTTAGGTGGAATTTCAAATCCCCGAATTATAAAAGAAAACTTCAAAGAAGAAGCAACTTATGACTCTTGCAGAAATGCTTATTATAAAAGTGATAGAGAAAACTTCTTAATAGAACTTGGAAAATATGGAATGGGTAAAAAAGATATGATTCCTGCTCTTAATCTATTTAGAAAAGTAGATGTAAAAAATGGTTCAAACTTAGAATTAAATCCAAGATGTGCAAAAGAAGGTGATGTTATTGAACTAACAGCTCATATGGATGTGTTATTAGTTTTATCAAATACTCCACATGTTATGGATAAAACAGGTGTTTATAATCCAAGTGATATAGAAATCTCAATTTTTGAAAGTGTAGCTTTTAAAGATGAAGATTATGCAGATTTTTCAGATGAAGCTAAAAGAGGCTTTCAAAATACAAATAGATACTTTGTGTAAGGAGTGAATGATGTCAAAAAATATTGAAAATGCAGTTTATAACGAAAAGATTTTATCAGGACTTCCTTGGGGAAAAGTAATAAAAAAAGGTCAAACTTTTAGAATAGTAGATTTAGAGGGTTGCCAAGCTGTTGATACACTTTTTTACAATGCAAACAATTATGATGAAAGATATAGTCCAACGGACACTATTAGAGAACAAGGAAGTATATTTATTACAACTGGAACAAAATTAATTTCAAGTGATGATAATGTAATGATGGAAATTGTTGAAGATACTTGTGGAAATCACGATACTTTAGGTGGACATTGTAGTGCTGAAAGTAACTCAGTTAGATTTGGTTTAGATAAAAGATATATGCACTCTTGTAGAGATAATTATCTAACATTAGTTGGTGAACTTGAAATGAGTCCAAAAGATATTACAAACAATATCAACTTTTTTATGAATGTACCAGTTGAAGAAAATGGACATTTAGCTATTGAAGATGGAATATCAAAAAAAGGTGATTATGTTGAAATGGTGGCACTTATGGATACTTTAGTATTAATTTCAAATTGCCCTCAATTAAACAACCCTTGTAATGGTTATAACCCAACTCCAATACAACTTATTATTTGGGATAAATAAAAGGTTTAAGAGAGCCTCTTTCTCTTTTTTGTAAGACGACTTACAAAATATAATCAATCGGGACGGCCCACAAGATTAATTCTAAGGATGTAAAAATGTTTACAAAAGTATTAATTGCCAATCGTGGCGAGATTGCAAATAGAATAATTAAAACACTAAAAAAAATGGATATACAATCCCTTGCTATTTTTAGTGAAGTTGATAAAAATGCCTCTTATGTAATGAATGCAGATATTAGTGTTCCATTGGGTTCAAATGTTTTAAGTGAATCTTATTTAGATATTGAAAAAATCATCTCTATTGCAAAAGAAAATGGTGTTGATGCAATTCATCCAGGATATGGTTTTTTAAGTGAAAATGTAAATTTTGTAAAAAAATGTGAAGAGAATGGTATTGTTTTTATTGGCCCAAACTCTAAACATATAGAAGATTTTGGATTAAAACATACAGCACGTCAAATAGCAAAAGATAATGGTGTTCCATTACTTGAGGGAAGTGAATTACTAAAAGATTTAGATGATGCAATAATAACTGCAAGAAATATCACTTACCCAGTTATGTTAAAAAGTACAGCTGGTGGCGGTGGTATTGGAATGAAACTATGTTTTAGTGAACAAGAGTTAATAGATGCTTATGAAGGTGTTATAAAATTAGCTGGTGCAAACTTTAGCAATAGTGGTGTTTTTTTAGAGAAATATATCCAAATAGCGCGACATATCGAAGTTCAAATCTTTGGAGATGGTCTTGGAAATGTTAAAACTTTAGGTGAGAGAGATTGTTCAATTCAAAGAAGAAACCAAAAAGTTATTGAAGAGACTCCAGCTCCAAATCTTAGTGATGAATTAAGAGAACAACTTTTTATTGCATCTGAGAAATTGGCAAAGGCTGTTAACTATAAAAGTGCTGGAACTGTTGAATATATTTATGACACATCAGCAGATAAATTTTATTTCCTTGAAGTAAATACAAGATTACAAGTTGAACATGGAATCACAGAAGAAGTTTGTGGAGTTGATTTAGTTGAATGGATGATAAAAATTGCAGCTGGTGATAATACTCCACTTTTAAACTATAAACACAATCCCAAAGGTCATGCAATTGAGGTGAGAGTTTATGCAGAAGATGGAGGAAAAAATTTCCAACCAAGCACTGGACTAATTACAAAAGTAGAATTTCCAAGCGACATAAGAGTTGATACTTGGATTGAAGATGGCTGTGAAGTAAGCCCATTTTATGACCCACTTTTAGCAAAAATCATTACAGTTAGTAATACAAGAGAAGAAAATATTCTAAAACTTCAAAATGTTTTAGAAAAAAGCCGAGTTTATGGAATTGAATCAAATCTTTCATATCTTGAAAGCATCTCTAAACAAAAGTTTTTCAAAGATGCAACTTTTTACACAAAAGTTCTTGATAATTTTGAATATGCTCCTTTTAAAGTAGATATTTTAAAATCAGGGACAATGACAACTATTCAAGATTTCCCTGCACGACAAGGTTTTTGGGCAGTTGGAATTCCACCATCTGGTGCAATGGATAGTTTAACTCCAAGACTTTTAAATAAACTTTTAAACAATGAAAAAAATGCTCCTTTTATAGAAATGACATTTATAGGTGCAAGTTTTAAATTTAGACAAGATGCCATTATTGCTTTTGGTGGAGCAGATATGCAAACTTGTATTAATGGTAAAAAAGTTGAAATGTTTAAAGCCCTAGAAGTAAAATGTGGGGATATTTTAGAGTTTAAAAAAGTAATTGGTGATGGAAATAGAACTTATTTAGCAATTGCAGGTGGTTTTGATACAGCTACTTATCTTGGAAGTGCTTCAACATTTACCCTTGGAGAGTTTGGAGGACATGGTGGAAGAGCTTTAAAAGCTGGTGATGTTTTAAGTTTTAATGCACTAAAAAAAGAGAGTTATACTCCTTTAAAAGAAACGCCAACTTTATCAAATGAGTGGGAAATTGGTGTTGTGTATGGCCCACATGGAAGTCCAGATTTTTTCACAAATTCTGATATAAAAGAGTTTTTTGAAGCTTCATGGGAAGTTCACTTTAATTCAAGCAGAACTGGTGTTAGACTTATAGGTCCTGCTCCATCGTGGGCAAGAAATGATGGAGGTGAAGCTGGACTTCACCCTTCTAATATTCATGATAATGCTTATGCTTTTGGGACTATAGATTTTACAGGAGATATGCCAGTAATTCTTGGACCTGATGGGCCAAGTCTTGGAGGATTTGTTTGTCCTGCAACTATTATTTCATGTGAACTTTATAAAGTTGGACAGCTAAAAGCTGGAGATAAAATCAAATTCAAAGCAGTGAGTTTAGAAAATGCAGATTTAATGACAAAAGCTTATGAAAATGCCATTGAATCAAATAGTTTATTACCTAAATTAGCTGATTATGTGATTGATTTTGATGAAAAAAATGCAACTCCAATTATTGAAGTTTTAAAATATAATGAACTTAATATTGATATTACAATTAGATGTGCTGGAAATGAGTTTATTTTAGTTGAAGCTGGTGAGTTAAAACTAGATATTGAACTGAGATTTTTTATCCATGCTTTAATGACTTATATTGAGGAAAAAAACTTATCAGGAATTATTGATTTAACACCTGGAATTAGAAGTTTACAAATTCATTTTAATACTCAAATTGTAAGTAGAAATAACATTTTAGCACTTGTAAAAGAAGCGATTTTAGATCTTAAAAATATTGAAGATTTAGAGGTAGATTCAAGAACTGTTTGGCTTCCACTTTCATGGAATAACCCAAGTATTCAAATTGCAATTGATAAATATCAACAAGGAGTTCGACCAAATGCCCCTTGGTGTCCCTCAAATATTGATTTTATTAGAAGAATAAATGGCTTAAAAAATACAGATGAAGTAAAAGATATTATTTTTACTGCTGATTATTTGGTTATGGGTTTAGGAGATGTTTATTTAGGAGCTCCTGTTGCAACTCCTTTAAATCCAGCTCAAAGATTGGTAACAACAAAATATAATCCAGCAAGGACATGGACAGCTCAAAACTCTGTTGGAATCGGTGGAGCTTATATGTGTGTTTATGGAATGGAAGGACCTGGTGGTTATCAACTATTTGGACGAACTTTACAAATGTGGAATACATATAGACAGACTAAAGAGTTTTCTAAACCTTGGCTTTTAAGATTTTTTGACCAAATCAAGTTTTATCCTGTAACAACACAAGAGTTACATGAAATTAGAGAAAAATTCCTATATGGAAAATTTCCTTTAACAATAGAAGATAAAACATTTAAATTAAAAGAGTACAAAGCATTTTTAAAAGCAAATGAAGAGCAATCAAACTCTTTTCAAACAAAAAGAGGACAAGCTTTTGAAGATGAAAGATTGATGTGGAAAGAAAAAGGTCTTGATAGTTTTGATACAAAAATAGAAGCAAGTGAAGATAAAGATACTCTTATTTTAGCCGACGATGAAGAAGCAGTTGAATCAATTATGTCTGGAAATATTTGGAAAATAGAGGTTCAAGTAGGTGACGAAGTAAAAGCTGGAGAAGTTTTAGTAATCTTAGAATCTATGAAAATGGAAGTAGACATTGAAGCTGAAATTAGTGGAACTGTATCTCAAATTTTATATAAAGAAGGTGATAATATCCAATCAGGTGATGTTTTAGTTGTAATAAAAAAGGATGAAAAATGAATCTAAATATAAGTACTCTAAGAGAAAATTATCTAAAAAATAAAACTTCAATAAGAGAGGTTATCTCGTTTATTCAAACAAAAATAGAAGAAACAAAAAATCACAATATTTGGATTTATACTTTAAATGAAAATGAGTTAGAACCATATATCAAAAACCTTGAAGAAAAAAATCCAAAAGATTTTCCCCTTTATGGAATTCCTTTTGCCATAAAAGATAATATTGATTTAGCGAATATTCCTACAACTGCTGGATGTCCTGAGTTCTCATATACTCCAACAAATTCAGCTTTTGTTGTAGAAAAACTAATAAATGCAGGTGCAATTCCAATAGGAAAAACAAACCTAGACCAGTTTGCAACTGGACTTGTGGGAACTAGAAGCCCTTATGGAGAGTGTAAAAACTCAATAAATCAAGAATATATTTCAGGAGGTTCAAGCTCAGGAAGTGCAGTAAGTGTAGCTCTTGAGATGGCTAGTTTTTCCCTAGGAACTGATACAGCAGGAAGTGGAAGAGTTCCTGCTGCTTTTAATAATCTAATTGGACTAAAAGCCACAAAAGGAGTTGTTAGTACAAGTGGAGTAGTTCCAGCTTGTAGAAGTTTGGATTGTGTAACTGTTTTTGCAAAAGAGTTAAATTCTATAAAAACTGTTTTTGAAATAATAAATAACTATGATGAAAATGATATTTATAGCAGAGTTTATACTTCTTCAAAAAAAGAGTCAAAAGAACAATTTAGCTTTGCAATTCCACAAAAATCTCAGTTGAAATTTTTTGGAGATGATGAAGCTGAAAAACTATTTTTTCAAGCTGTTAAAAAGTTTGAATCCCTTGGTGGAAAGGCTTACGAGATAGATTATGAACCCTTTAATCAAAGTGCAAATCTACTTTATAGTGGACCATGGGTGAGTGAAAGATTTATTGCAATCAAAGATGTTATTACAAAAACACCCCAAGTTGTAAATGAAACAGTAAGAATAATTATTTCAAGTGGAGAAAATAAAGATGCAATTAACTACTTTGAATCGGAATATATTTTAAAAACAAATAGAAAAATTGCAGATAATATTTTTGCCAAGTTTGATTTTATGCTAACACCAACAACTGGAACTATTTATAAAATAGATGAAGTAAATGCCGATCCAATTCAGTTAAATACAAATCTTGGATACTACACAAACTTTATGAATCTTTTAGATTTATCAGCAATGGCTGTTCCTGCTGGATTTAGAAAAAATGGTCTTCCTTTTGGGGTGACTATTGTTGCAGATGCTTTTGATGAAAAAATTTTATTTGATTATTCAAAAAAATATTTAAAGGTTTAACATGAATGAAAATGAGATATTAGTAGGAGTTTGTGGAGCTCACATGAGTGGATTACCACTAAATTGGCAACTCACAAATTTAGATGCTACTTTTGTAAAACAAACTCAAACAAAAAAAGGTTATAGACTTTTTTTACTAGAGAACAAAAATCCAATCCGACCAGGAATGATATACGATAGTTCAAGTAACACTCAAATAGATCTTGAAGTTTGGTCAATGCCTGTGCAAAACTTTGGAAAGTTTATGAAACAAATCCAATCACCTTTAGGAATTGGAACTGTATTTTTAGAAGATGACTCTAGTGTTTATGGATTTTTATGTGAAAGTGATTATCTAAAAGATGCAAAAGAGATAAGTGAATTAAAAAGCTGGAGAGCTTTTTTATGTCAATAACAGCTCTTGCTTGGAGTTATCTAGTTATTGCTGGATTACTTGAAGCACTGTGGGCAATGGGATTAAAGTTTAGTGATGGTTTTACTAAACCCATACCTACAATTATTACTTTGATTTTAGTAATATGTAGTTTTTTTCTTCTTTCAAAATCTATGAAAGTTCTTCCTGTTAGTGTAGCTTATGCCGTTTGGTGTGCTATTGGTATTATTTCATTAGTTGTGATTGAATATTTTTATTCAAATACAGATTTGAATTTACAAAAAATAGGTTCGATTTTTTTGATTATCGTAGGAATAGTTGGTTTAAAGCTTTCAAACTAATTTAATAAAAAAAGTAGGAGTTACCCTGCTTTTTTTATTAGTGATTATGATGTTTTAATTTTTTCTTTTGAATTGATTTGATGTTTATTATCATAGCAATCGATACTATAAATGCGATGATAAAAAATCCTGCAAAAACATAAAGTGTTTGAGAGTATGAACCAGTTGCATCTTTTACCATAGAAATAATCAGTGGTCCAACAAGCCCAGCTGCTGCCCAAGCTGTTAAAATATATCCATGAATTGCACCAAGTTCTTTTGTTCCAAAAATATCACCTATATATGCAGGAATTGAAGCAAATCCCCCACCATAACAAGTCATAATAAAGTATAAAACCACTTGAAATACAACTATCTCTTTAATTGATGGCAACATATAAAATGCCACAATTTGAGTTGCAAAAAATATTACATATACAATAGGTCTTGTTAAATAATCACTTAACGATGCCCATAAAAGTCGCCCTGCTCCATTAAAAATTCCCATTAAACCAACAGCTGCCGCAGCTGCAATTGCCGTCATTCCTAAAACTTCTTGTAAAAGTGGAGAAGCAACTCCAATAATAGCAATACCACAAGTGATATTTATAAATAACATTATCCAAAGACCATAAAATCTAGGAGTTTTAATAGCTTCACTTAAACCAATAAAAGCTAAATCTTCTTTGATTTTCTTTTTACCCTCTTTGATTTTTTGCTCAAATCTTTTTGGTAAATACTCATCATGTGGTTTTTCTAAATATAAAGCTGATGAAAACATTATTACAAAATAAGTTGCACCTAAAATAAAGAATGTTCCTGAAATTCCAACTGCTTCAATTAAAATCTTAATTGTTGGTCCCCAAACAGCAGAGGCAAAACCAAATCCCATGATTGCAAGCCCAGTTGCCATTCCTCTTTTATCAGGGAACCATTTTACAAGCGTTGAAACTGGTGAAATATATCCAATTCCTAAACCACATCCACCTAATACTCCATAGAAAAAGTATAAAAGTAATTTTGATTCCATCATAATTGCTAGTCCAGAACCCATAGTTCCAAGACCAAATAAAGAAGCTGCAATTATTGCAGAAACTCTTGGACCATTTTTTTCAACAAATTTTCCCATTAACGCAGCACTTAAACCTAAGAAAAATATAGCAACACTAAAAGCAATAGTAACATCTGTTAAATCCCAGTTCATTTGAGCTTGGATAGGTTTTACATAAACACTCCAAGCATAAACTGAACCAATACATATATGAACACCAATGGCACTTAATGCCATTAGCCAACGGTTTTTTTCTACCATTATATAACCCTTCTTAATAAAACAATTTTTAAGGCGGGATTTTAGCTTAAAGAAGATAAAATTTGTCTTCTTTAGTTTAAAAAAATTAGATTTTTTAAACTTTTTTCTTCATTGTTTGTCACAAATTCTTCCACATTTTCGAGTCTTTTTACAAATTTAAACGTTGGTGCAAACTCTGAAAATTTATTTTTTATAAAATCAGAATCAAGTTCAGGAGCATTCAGACATGATAAAATTGTACAGTTTGGGGCTGCCAATTCATTTAATCTTCTAATTATTTTTTCATAATCTTTGCTAGCTTCAAAACTTCCCTTTTGAAATGATGGTGGGTCAATTACAATAATCTCATAAGGTCCTTCTTTTTTGATTCTATTCCATGATTTTAAAATATCGTAGGGTAAAAATTTTACTTTTTTTGTATCAAGATTATTTAGATGATGATTTGTTCTTCCAGTAGTTAGTGCATTTTTTGCCATATCTACATTTACAACTTTTGAAGCTCCACCACTTATGGCACAAACTGAAAAAGCGCAAGTATAAGAGAATAAATTTAGCACTTTTTTATCTTTTGAAATCTCTTTTATAAAACTTCTTCCATTTTTCATATCTGGAAAAATTCCTATGTTTTGATTTGAAAAATTTAGTGAATATTTTAAACCATTTTCATAGGCAATTGCATTATCTGAGATTTTTCCTCTAACTATTTCATAAAGATTATCTTTTTTATATCTTCTTTGAATTATTAAAGTTTTAAAACCTTTTGTGGCATAAACCTCATCAAGCATTTTGATTATCTCTTTTTGAATATCAACATCAACTTCTTCAAAAAAAGTTGCCATTAAAATATCGTTTATACTATCGACTATTAGATAATGAAAACCTTCATAAAAATTTCCACGACCATGGAAAACTCTTTTTAAATCTACACTTTTGTTTTTTAGATTTTCTAAAATAATCTCTTTTAGTTTTTCTATATTTATATTATTCAAATTTATACTCTTTTATTGAAATTATTTGATATTCAAAGAAACTATCATTTATAGAAAATTCAAACTCTTCATCTAAACTTTTATTTAATAAAGCTCTTCCAAAAGGAGATTTATTTGATATTTTATTTTCATTTGGATTTGTTTCGTGAGTTCCTAGAATTATAAAAGTTTTCTCTTCATTTGTATCTAAATCTTTTATAACAACCTGTGAACCAAAATTTACTTTTATATGTGGAATCAAAGATATATCAATAACTTCACTATTATTTATGATTTTATCAAGGAATCTTAATCTTTTATCTGTATTTCTTATTTGTTCTTTTGCAGCTATATATTCAGCATTTTCACTTCTATCGCCAAGTTGAGCGGCGATTTCTTTCTCTTTTACCCAATAAGATTTCTCTTTTAGTAATCTTTTGAATTCTTCAACTATTTTTTCGTAACCATGTTTTGTAATTAAATCTTTTTGCATGGCGCAATTATATTAAGTTTTTATATATTTCTTTGTTAATCTTGCATAATCGTAAAAGTCACTTAACATCAAATATCTCATTTGTACATCTTGGAATTTTTGAACAAGCATAAAATTTCCTTCATTGAACAAAGTTACATCATGTATAAACTCTTTTGGGTATTTTAGTTTTTCCTCTTTTATTGATGGAAAACACTCCATAAAATCTAAAAAAAGAGCATTTATTATCTCTTCTTTCTCTTTTGTAGTATCAGTTAGAAAATCTTTTACAGTTTCAAACTCTTGGCAAATTTCAATTAAACATTTGTGCATGAGTCACTACTTGAACAGGTATTTAATTTTTTATTTGTATCAATATTTACATTTAAAAGTTCATTGATTTTTTCAATATCAAATCCACAAACTTTAACTCCATTTATATCTAACAATGGTCTTTTAATTAATATTGGATTTTTTATCATAAGCTCTATTGCTTCATCTTTTGATAGTTTACTTATATCAATCTCTTTATCTCTTATTTGTGGAGCAAAATGATTAAATATATCTTTTGTGTCTAAACCTTTGAAAAACTCGCCTAAACTCTCTTTTGACCATGAAGTATCAAGTAAACTTTTTACACTAAAAGAGATATTGTGACTTTTTAGTAACTCTTTTTGTTTAGCATTACCGCTACAACCAGTTTTTTCATAAAACGTAAAATTATAGAATGTGAAATTGCTCATAATCTCTCTTTTTTATAGACTTATATGCAAATTCTATACCTTATTTAAAATAACTCATTTACAAGCTTTTTTATAGCCATTTTTTGTAAGAGATGAAGAGAGCTTTTATTGCTCCACTTTTCTACTTCTTTTTTGTAGTGTTCTAGTATTAAAATATTTATTTGCTCTTTCTTTTGTATTAAATACTCTAAATGTTCTTTTAGTTCATCCTGACTTAATTCACTAACATCTTTTAGTTTATAAAACAGAGCCTCTTTAAAATCTTCATCTATATACTCATGTGCTCTTTTTAAAAATATTGTAGCTTCTATTTCATCTGCAAATATATCATTCCATTTTCTTCCATTTTTTAACTGATCAACCGCCACATCTAAAAAAACTGGAACAATATCTAAAACCTTATTTAACTCTTTGAAATCATCATCTATTAAAGACCTAAAAAGCATTCTAGTTCTATTTTTTATTTTTACTCGTAAATGTGCTTTATCTACAACATCTCTATGAAGCAAAGAAAATCTTTTGAAAGCATTTAGTTTTGAATGATTAAAAGCCATTATTGAAACTAATGGTTCACTATCTTCTATTTGAGCTTCACATGAGCCATTTGGTCTACAAAAAGCCCAATAAAGTCTAGCTTCCATATCCGGATGATTTAGATACTTTTCATCCCCTAAAGCTTCAAAATCATCTTCCTCTTTTAACTCTTCAACTTCTTCTTTATATGTTAAATTGAATAACTCTTCCATGTTGCTCAAACTTTCTTAGATTTTTTTTATTGCTTATTATAAAAAGTGTATTACACAATAGTGACTCACTTATATCAAACTCTCCATCTGTTAGAGCAATAAGTAAACTATCATTTCTTACTTCACTTGATTTTTTTAAATAATTTAATAGTTCATCAAAATTTGTTCCACCATTTGACTTTGGAATTAATAACTCTTTATTACTCAAAGGATTAAAGCTATCAAAGCTAATGATATATTCATTTCTAACTTTTAAGTCAAAGGGTAAAATATCTATTTTATACTCATAAAAACTCTCAGCTATTTCACTTATGATTCCCAAAAACTTTTTATATTCATCAAGGCTAACACTAGATGAACTATCAAGTGCCACAAAGATATTTAGGTTGTCATTTAATTTTTTAGTTCCAGGCATATAAATGCCTCTATCAATAAATCTTTTATTTGGTCTTTCATAAGAGATTTGTTTTTCAAAAAATGAACTTATTAAATACTCTTTTAACACATCATGTAAATCAATTTCAGGTTTTATTAAAGTATCTATTTCTATACTCATTCCCTCATATAAATTTGATGATTTTTTTGCAAGACTTAAAGCTTGGACTATTATTCCATCTAGTTTTTCTTGGTTTGTTTTTTCGCTTTTTGTTAAAACCTCATCTAAATCTAGCTTTGATTTATCGTAAGTATATGATTCTATCTTTCCATTTTTATCAGGAGTTGTTTTACTTAACTCCTCTTTTTTCTTTTTATATAAAATCTCATATACTTCTTCTACACATTTATCTTTAAATTCTAAATCAATTACTTCATCTGCTGGTCTAATTCCTACATTTTCAAATGTAGTTAAAATATTGTTTATTACCACATCACAAGATTGATTCCAAATATGTTTATCTCTTGTTTTTTGTCTATATGGATGTTTTAAAACAATATGAAGTAAAGTATGAGCATATAAATATGTAATCTCATCTCTAGAATATTTTGCTAATTTTTCTGTATCTATTGTGATTTTAAAACCATCAGTTAAAAAAGCACTATTGATGTTTTCTTTAAACTCACTATTTATACTTAAAGCTAAAACTGATAAAAAAGGATGGTTAAATAAAAAACTTATTCTAATTTTCTCAAAAATATCTTTATAATATGTAGTCTCCATACTTCTCCATCCATTTATCAAACTCATCTAAGAGTGCAATGTTTTCATCTTTTACTATTAAATCTTTTATAAGCATAACAGCAAACTCAACTGGTAAACTTTTACTATAAGCAAAGATATTTACAGCTTGATTACAATTTTCATATTTTTCAATTACCGCTGAACATAAAGCATATAAAGCACTAGGTTCCGTTGGAACTATTTCACAAGTACCATTTAAAATGTCATCAATATTTGGCAATGTCTTATAAACTTTTATAAAAGAAATAAATTCAACAGCAGCTGCATATCCTACTGTTCCATAAATAATTGGAGAAATAAGATTAATATTATTCTCTGTTTTTAAAATATTTGACATCATACTCCAAGCACGTGGTGTGCAAAAAGCTGGATTTGTTTCAGTTGCATTTGGAACTTCACTACTTAATAAATCAGGTCTAAATCCTAAAAAACCTAAGATATATGAATGAATACCATTTAATATAGCCCAATTTTTAAAGTCGTCATATTTTGCTTCTAAAAGTAAATGCACCATTCTATTTACAAGAGGACTTGGAAGTTTAAAAACAATTCCCTTATCATTTATCTTATTTCCAGCACATACAATTTTCCAATTTTTTGGAAGTGAATACTCCCCTATTTTTCTATCAAGCACAAGTTGATAAATAGCTGCTTGAACTGATAGTGAAGCTGAGTTTAACTCATCTAAAAAAAGAATTCCCGCTGAGTTTTGGTCAAGTGGCAAAAAAACTGGTGGCATCCAAACAGTTTGATTATTTGTAATTGTGGGAATTCCTCTTAAATCAACCGCATCAAGTTGAGAGAGTCTTACATCCACTAACTCTAAATTATTCTTTTTTGCAATATCATTTACAATATAAGATTTTCCAATTCCAGGACTTCCATGAATAAAAACTGGCATATCACTTTTTAGTAATATTTGAAGTTGTTTGTATAGTTCTATTGTTCCAATTGAAGGAGTTACCATTTTATAACCTATTTTTTATTAAAGTATATGCAATTCTTATGCCTTTACACCTATAGCTTTCATATTGTATACTTGCGCAAAAATTTAGGAAATTAATTTGCCGTATATAAAAAAAGAGTTTAAAACTACAAAAGGAAAAAAAATTGAAGAGTTTTTAGAAACTCTGTCCCTTGATTTAAAACTTAGTTTATCTCTACTTGAAAAAGGCAAAATTACCGATGAAAATAATCATCGTCTACAAAAAAATCAAATTATAAAATCAGATTTTATTTACATAATCATATTTGAGCCCCAAACAAAAGGTTTAAAACCAATCTTTGATTCTTTTCATTTTGCTATTTTTGATAAACCAAGTGGAATAATGGTTCATCCATCTTCTCACCAACTAAATGTTTATACTCTTTTAGATGAAATAAAATATCATTTTGGTGAAAAAAGCTCATTAGTTCACAGAATCGATACTGAAACTTCTGGATTAGTTCTTGTGTCTAAAAATGCCTTTAGTGAGATGATTTTAAAAAATATGTTTGAAGAAAAACTCTATACTAAAAAATACAAAGCTTTAGTAAATGGTCAAATTAAAGAAGAACTTACTATAAACACTCCAATCACAAATGATAATGGTTTAATAAAACTAAAAATGAAAACAGATGCAAATGGAAAAGAGTCAACAACAATAATAAAACCTATCTCTTATGATGAAATAAATAATCAAACATTGGTGGAAGCTATCCCATTAACAGGTAGACAACATCAAATAAGAGTACATTTAGATTCTATTGGACATAAAATCATTGGTGACCCACTTTATGGAGTAGATGAAAAGTTTGCTGATAGTTTTTTAAGAAATAACATTTTACAAGAAGAGAGAATAAAAATTATTAAAAGAGAAAGACTAATGCTTCAAGCCGATTATTTGGAGTTTGAATTTTTAGAAAATATATATAAATTTAAATCAAAGGAACTTTTTTAAAGAAATTTAGGAGTATAATAACCAAGTATTTTATATTTTAGGGATTTTAGTGAGTAGTAAAGAACAACAAATATTAAAAATTATCAAATATATCCCCTCTGCTTTTATTATAATTTCATCTATTATAGTTACACTTTTTTTCTATATTGAAAATAAAAAAACTTTTTTAAAAGAGAAAGAAAACCTTGAAAAAAATTATGTCCTAGAAAATAAGGCAATTGCTAGAGATGAAGTTAATAGAGTTTATGACTTTATAAAACACTTACAAAAAACGACTGAAACAGAACTAAAAGAATCAATAAAAAATAGAGTTTATGAAGCTCATGCTATTGCAACATCTATTTACAACAAATACAAAGACAAAAAATCAAAAGAAGAGATATTAGAGATTATAAAAACTACTCTAAATGATTTTAGATACAACAAGGGAAGAGGTTATTTTTTCATTGATAATAGTCTTGGAGAAAAAGTATTACAACCACCAAATAAAGAACTAGAAGGTAAAAGTTTATTAGATTATAAAGATTCTAATGGCTATCAGTTTATGCAAAGTATTGTAAAAACCATAAATGATAAAACAGAGAGATTTGACCAATATTATTGGAAAAATCCAAACAGTAAAGAACCTTCTTCAAGAAAAATTTCATTTTACAAATATTTTGAACCATATAATGTAGCAATAGGAAGTGGAGAATATGTTGAAGAGTTTGAAAAACATATACAAAAAGAAGCACTTGAATATATTAATTTAATTCATTATGGTAAAAATGGTTATATCTTTATAATAAATTATGATGGTATATATTTAAGTCATATAAGACCTGAATATATAGGTAAAAATGCTTTTGAAGAAAATACGCTTGTAGACACTAAAAAAGTTATTGAAAATTTGATAATCATTTCAAAAAATGGTGAAGGTTATCTATCTTATACCCAAAACAAAAAACCAGATACAGACTTACCTACTCATAAAATAAGTTTTGTAAAAGGATTAAACGATTGGGGATGGATGATTGGAACTGGCTTTTATGAAGATGAAATAAGTGAAACTATCAAAAAAAGAGAACAAGAGCTTGATGAGAAATTTGATACTTATATTAGAAATATCTTTATTTTATCAATATTTTTAACTTTTATTTTACTATTTATTTCTAAATACATATCAAATTTCTTTACAAATAAATTTAATGAATATAAACAAGAGTTGGAAAAACAACAAAATATTTTATATCAACAATCAAAGATGGCTTCAATGGGAGAGATGATAGGAAATATCGCTCACCAATGGAGACAACCACTATCAACAATTACAACAGCTTCAACTGGTATTTTATTAGAAAAAGATATGGGAATACTACAAGATCAAACACTAAAAGAGTATCTACAAAAAATAAATAAATCAGCACAATATTTATCTAAAACAATTGATGATTTTAGGAACTTTTTTAATCCTGAAAAAGTTAAAAATTATTTCTTCTTATCAAATGCTTTTGAAACAGCTCTAGAATTAGTTTCTTCGCAATTCAGCTCTCAAAATATAAAAATTATAAAAAATATTGAAAATATTGAAATAAATAGTTATGAAAATGAACTAATTCAAGGTTTAATAAATATTTTAAATAATGCAAGGGATGAATTAAAAGATAAAGAGTTAGATGATAAATTAATTTTTATTTCTACTTCAAAAAATGAAAATGAAGTAATCATAAAAATAAAAGATAATGCAGGTGGTATTTCAAAAGAGCACATAAATAAAATATTTGAACCATACTTTACTACAAAACATAAATCTCAAGGTACAGGAATTGGATTATATATGACTGAAGAGATTATAGTAAGACATTTAAAAGGTGAGATTACAGTTAAAAATGATGAATTTACCCATGAAAATTCGTCATATATTGGAGCAGAATTTACTATCAAAATTCCACTTCAATAGGAAATTCTACTTAAGCAATATTTGTAGAGTTTCGACCTTGTTCTTTTGAAAAGTACATTGCTTTATCTGCACGTTCAATAAATTTATCCATATTTTCATTTAAAATAAATTCAGCAATTCCAATACTAATAGTAACTGAACTATCCATTCCTTCAAAAATCTGTTTTTCTACTGCTTTTCTTAATTTCTCACACAATAAAAAACATTGTCTTGCATTTATATCAGGAGTTACTATTAAAAATTCTTCACCACCCCATCGTCCAAGAATATCAGTTTTTCGAATATTATTTTGAAGTATTTTTGCAACTTCCTTAAGCACTGTATCTCCAACTTGATGTCCATAAGTATCATTTATTTTTTTAAAATAATCTATATCCAATAAAACTACGCATAAATATCTATTGTATCTATTTGCAATAGCCAGTTGTGAACTTAAAACACTTTCTATATAACCTCTATTATAAAGTTTAGTAAGATTATCTGTTATAGCTAATTCTTGAGCTAATTTTTTATCTGTTATATCTTGATAAATTGCACGATAACCTAAATGCTTTTTAGAGCTATCTAATATTGGTTCAATAATAACATCAACCCAATAGTGTTCACCATTTTTTTTGCTATTTCGGATTTCACCTGTCCAAATTTTTCCTTGAGTTATTGTTTCCCATAACTCATTAAATAAAGATGTTGGCATATTACTATGACTAATATTTTTAAATCTTTTTCCTATAAGCTCTTTTCGTTTATATCCTGAAATTTTGCAAAATGCATCACTAGCACTTGTAATATTTCCTACAAAGTCAGTTGTTGCGATGATTACATATTTATCAATCATAGAGTGTTCTTCTTGAAGTTTTGAAGTTTTATCTTCAATAATTTTTTTAAGTCTTTGGGCAATTAAAAATAAAATAGCAATTACAATTAAGAATACAAATACTATAACTAACAAAATATTATAATAATAAGCATATCTATCTTTTTGAATATTTGAATCCCAAATAAGATTTTCTAAAGCTTCATGAAGTGAATTTTTACTAGCTTTATTTATATTTTCATATATTTCTGAAATACGATAAAAACGATCAATACTTATATAACCTATTTGTATCATAGAAGGTATCATCATTTTTTCAATTGAATTAGCTTCAAATAAAAGATGTTCATAACTAAATCTTGCACCATATTTTTCTATTAATATTCTGGCACTCTCCTCTTTATTTTCTAAAGCATATTTCCAACCTCGAATTGAAGCATCAAGAAATTTTTTTGCTTGTTCTGGATTTTTTTCAAGATTTGCTTCTGTTGAAAATAGATTATCACCATAAAGGTCAATTCCATAATTTAAAGGATTAATAATATTAACTTCTATTCCTTTAGATTTCATAATATCAGGCTGATCGCTAATGTATGCACTCATTACATCAATTTCACCACGTATAAATGCATTATTTGTAAAATCTAAAGGTTTGTATATATAATCTTCTGGAGTGATTTTTGCTTCTAAAAGCATAGCAAGTAGTGGTGCATCATCTATGCTTTGTTGAAAAGAGATAGTTTTACCTTTCATCTCAAAAGGACTAACTATTCCTGAACTTTTTTTTGAAATAAAAACTAATGGACTATGCTGAAAAAATGAACCCATAATTTGAACAGGATTTCCTTGCGCTCTATATAGTAACAAGGTTGAATCAGCAACTCCATATTGAGATTCTCCATTTATAACTTGTAAGATATTGTTCTTTTTTGGATCTCGTTCAAGAATATTTACATCAAGTCCAGCTTCTGAGTAATACCCTTTTTCCAAAGCCATATAATAACCAGCAAATTGGAAAGAGCTAAACCATTTTAGTTGTAAATTTATTTTTTCTTTTGGATGTTGTACTGTAGCATTTAGAGTAATAGTGAAAACTAATATTATAAAAAATATTTTAAAGACATTACATTGTATGGGATTTTTTTTCATATGAACCTATTTTAAGTATATGTAGCTATTATAGCTAAAAATAATTTAATACATAAATTAGGCTAATCCCATATTGGAATAATAACTTTTAGTTTACTTCTTGTTGTTTTTTATTGCTTTTTAGATTAACATTTTTTAAATATGCAGCTAAGTCACTATCCATACTTGCTAAATGATAATCAAACCAATATGGTAATTTTTCTGCAAAATATGATTTTAGAATATTCATTCCAAAAATACTATAAGATTTATCAATAAAAAATTTTAGTTCTGATAAAACCTTATTATGTTCCTCTTTGTGTTCTCTACTTCTTGGATAATCATATCTATCCATTAGTTTTTCTTCTTCATTAAAATGCTTTTTTGTATGTTCAAGCAATTCCATTGCTTTTGAATTAATACTATCTTTAGAATTTAAATCTACACTATTATAGATATCTAAAAACTCTCTATGTAATACATCCATTTTTTCATAATTTAGCGAATGTTTATCTTGCTCAAATAATTTTACTTTTTTCATTATTAACTCCAATGATTTAGTAATTATCATTGCAATTAGTATTCCATTAAGAAAAATTATTAATAACTCTTTTTTTTGAATAAATCCAAGAAAAAATCGTCAAAACAACGTACAATAATATAATAAATAACATTTGTTCAAATTCAACTTTAAATTCATAATAGATAATTAAAATTGTACTTCCTGATAATAAAATTATTGCAAGAATCGTTGGGTAAATAGATGAATCTGTTTTATCTCTTATTTTAAAGTTTGCAATTGCCATAAGTAAAGAAACGATTAAAAACGTAACACTTCCAAACTCAAGTATTAACTTTAACGAACCACTAAGAATTAGACAAAAAGCTAAAAAAGACATCATTATTATGGCATTTGTTGGAATATTATAAGTATTTCTTTTAGCTAGAAAAGATGGGAAAAAGCCATCATTTGCAATAACTGACATTTGTCTTGAAGCACCAAACAAAGTTCCACTAATTGCACTACTTGTTGCTAATAACGCTCCAATAATCACTAAATCATTTCCCCAATGTCCTAAAACCTTATTTGCACCAGCTGCAAGGGCATACTCTTTATTTGCAATAATATCATCAAAAGAGATAGCTAAAATTGCACCAAGTGAAATTACAACATATATCAAAATTGCTAAAGCAATGGCACTATAAATTGCAAGAGGAATATTTCTTTTTGGATTGTCCATCTCATTAACTGCATTTATTACAAGTTGAAATCCCTCATAAGCAACAAAAGTAATTGATGCAACTATCAAAATTGCTGAAAATTCTACATTTTTGCTATTTTCTAAAAGTATTGGAATTGTTGTATTACTATTATTTATCAAAACAAAAGAGATAACAACTAATATCACTAATTTTGTATAAACCATTAAATCTTCAATTTTCCCCATTCCTTTTACACTCCAAATATTAATCATTGTGAAAATAAGAATCACAAAACCTGCTAATATTTTTCTAATAAAATCATCATTTGCAAAAGAAAAACTGCTGAGTGCATAAGAAGAAAAAGTATAAGAGTATAAAGCTAAAGTACTTATATATCCAAAAATCACCCACCAACCAATCAAAGAAATTGCAAAATTTGAATTTGGATAAGTTCTTTTAAAAAAAGAGTACGTCGCACCCTCATCTTGATAATAAACACCCAATTTTATATAAGAATAAGCAGCAAATGAAGCAACAATTCCACCTAAAATAATTGCAATTGGAGTATAAGCACCTATCATAGAAACAGAAATTCCAAGTATTGTAAAAATACCTCCACCAACCATTCCACCTAAAGCAATAGCAATGAGTTCTAATATACCAAGTGATTTGTCCCTTTTTCTGTGAATAGAATCCATTTATTCCCTTTTTAAAAAGTAAAAATTGATATAGTATAATAGATATTACTTAATATATTCCAAAAAGGATTTGTAAATGCAATTTGAAAAACTAATTAAGGGAAAATTAGTAAAAAGATATAAAAGATTTTTAGCTGATATTATTTTAGAAAATGGTGAAGAAATTACAGCTCATGTGCCAAATAGCGGTGCAATGACTTCATGTATTGAAGAGAACTGTGATGTTTGGGTTACTTTTCATGATAATGATAAAAGAAAACTAAAATATACTTTGGAACTTACAAAAATGGGTGAAAACTTGATTTGTACAAATACAGGAGTTGCAAATAAAATTGCAATAGAAGCTATTAAAAATGGTGTGATAAAAGAGCTTCAAGGTTATGAAAATTTAAAACCCGAACAAAAGTATGGAGAAAATAGTAGAATTGATATTTTACTTGAAAATGAAAAACAAAAATGTTATGTGGAAGTAAAAAGCGTAAGTCTAAAAATAGATGATTATTTAGCTTTTCCTGATGCTGTAACTTCAAGGGGAACAAAACATCTAAATGAATTAGCACAAATGGCAAAAGATGGTCACCGTGCAGTAATGTTATATGTTATCCAAAGAACAGATGATTTACCATTTAAACTAGCTTGCCAGATAGATAAAAAGTATTGTGAAGCCTTTAATGAAGTTACAAAAAATGGCGTTGAAGTCTTAGTTTATCAATCACATATAAATTTAGAAGAGATTTACTTAAAAAAAGTATCAATAATGCATTCATTTTGATACAATTGCAAAAAAAATTTATCTAGGACAATATTGAACTTAAAACAAATAAGCATTGCAATATATGCGACTTACTTAACGAATAAATATGGCTTTAAATTAAAAAAAGTAAAAACTTCTGAAGAGAAAAAAGCATTAAGGATTGAGTATTCAAAAACTCTATTAACAAAGTTAAATATCAGTGTTGAAGTTTTAAATAAAGAGAAACTTCCAAAAGATGGAAACTATTTACTTGTATCTAATCATAGAAGTATAATTGATCCTCTTATTATTGAACTTGCATTACAAGACTCTTTTATTCATGGTTTTTGGGTATCTAAAAAAGAACTTTTTAACTCTTTCTTCTTTGGTACTTTTACAAAAAATGCAGATACGATTTTATTAGATAGAGAATCTGCAAATATGACCTCTTTTTTTATTGATACAAAAAATGTAGTAAAAAAAGGTTATTCAATTTTTGTTTTTCCAGAAGGAACAAGAAATAAAACTGATGAGCCAATAAGCACTTTTAAAGAAGGTGCAAAATTAATGGCACTCAAAAATAGAATTAATATTCTGCCAGTTTTTATAAAAACAAATGCAAATCAAGTTCTAAAAGAAGCGATAGAACAAAGAACAAAAAATCTAAAAATCCAAATTGAAATTGGTGATATTATCGATTATAAAGATAAATCTCCACTTGAAGAACTATACAAAAAACAGTTTAATATTTAAACTGTTTTTTCTACATTCCCCTCTAATCTATCACAAAAAAATCTTTAATAAATTAAATTTCATCTACAGTTTCTTATGCCTAATTTTCTAGATAAATAAGTTTTACTTATTTATAAAGCATTAAGTTTACTTATATAATAATTCATAATTAATAAAATATCTAAGGAATTATAAATGAACATGTTTGATAAAATTAGAGCTTTTTGTAGACCATTTAGAATAGTTATAGGATTGATTTTAATTGCAATTGGATTCTTTACAGATAATTATTGGTTCTATTTAGGAGTAATCCCACTTATTGTGGGAATTGTAGATTTCTGTCCTGTGTGTATTGTTAGTAAAAAGTGTACACCAAAAACAAGATAAAAAAGAAGAGAGATTAAAACTCTCTTCTTTTAATTATTTAAAAAGTTTAATATAATCATCCCATAAAACTTACCATCTTTATAGAACTCAACCCTATATTTTGATTTGTTATTATCTATTGAATAATTATCTTGAATATCACCTTTTTTGATTAAAATATCATCTTCACTATCTATTTTATCTTTACTAAATCCAATAATATTTACCCTAAAATCAGATTTTTCTATTTTAAAATCATTTTTTATATCTATTTGATTTCCAAAAGTTGTTTCAATCTCTTTTCCATCAACTAAAATTTTGATTTTTTCTTGAGTATTAACTACATCAAAAATTTGAGGATATAAATCACATACTTTAATATTTCCTATATGAATTTCATATTTATTATCATCAAATTTAACCCGAGCTAGAGTATGAGTTAAATCAAACTTATTATTTTCTTTTTTCAAAGGAACAAATCTAAGATTATTTTTTATATCTGTTAAATCAAAAGAGATATTATCATTTATAGTAATTTTCCCGAAATCATTAACTCTTTTTTCTACCTCAGCATAATTATTTATATCAAAATCTCTTTCAAATTCAATATTCATTATCTTCATAAACTCTTCAATAGCTTTTAATTGATAAATTACTTTATGTGTTAACTCTGTAATATTTTTACTTGTTTCAATGGCAAAAGCTGGTTTATTATGGGTAACTGCAAAAAAAGTCAAAGATTGTTGCATTTGTTCATCTTTCTCTTTTGTTTGGGTATTTTTTACGCCAAAAGTATGGAAGTCTTTATATAAACCTTCATTATTTACATTTTTATTTACTTGATTTGCAATTTCACCTAAATTCCCAAATTTTTCATCTATTTTTTCTTGGTCAATAATTGTTGCTTGTCCCCAAGAGTTTGGATTAAAAACTGAATCTTCATAAATATCCCTATAAAATCCAAAACCATCATGTAAATTTAAAATCAAATCAACTCTTTTTTCTAGAATAATCTCTTTGATTCTATTTATTGTTAAAAGGTCATTATCATTTTTATCAATTACATTAAATTTTCTATTCATATCTCCATAAATTCCACGATTATTAGCCAAAATACTATCAACATTTAGATTTGGAATAATCCATAAATTACCTGATTTAATTTTGTAATATTTTTCTAAAACAGCTGGTGCAAAATATCCACCTGGTTCATCACCATGAATTCCGCCAATAATTAAAAGTGTATGTTGCTCTGGATTTGTCTCTTTTTTATATATATCAAAAGGTGTATTTGAGGCAAAAAGAAAAATCATTGGAAAAAAAAGTATAAAAAAACGCATATCGCTCCTAAATTTAAAATATTTTATAACATAAAATGGTCGCGCAATGATAACACATAGCTATTTACAATCGCGTTAAAATCATCTATGACTATTTTGTAGTTATTTTATTTTAATAGGAAGTAGACTCAAAAAACTTAAAGCTTCTGGAAGTGAAAAAAAAGCATTTTGTATATCATTTTGTTTTGGGTCAATTAGATAATTTTTTGAGGTTTCAAAATTTGCTTTTTTTAGATTGTTTTTTATAAAAACTGTTTGTTCTAAATTGCAATTATCAAAAAGTGCCTTTTCTAAGTTACACTCTTCAAAACCACAATCTTGAATTAAAGTATCTACAAACTTCATTTGTCTTAAATCCATAAGATGAAAAGAGTTTTGAGAAATATTACAAGATTCAAACTTAACTTCAAAAGGCTCTTGACAAGAACTCCAAGAGATACCAATAAGTTTACAATTTTCAAATACAACATCATTAAAAACAGAATTTTTTAGTACACATAAAGATAAATCACAATTTACAAATTTACACTCTGTAAACTTGCAGTTTTGTATAATACTTTTTGAAAAATCACATTTTGTAAAAGTACAATCATCAAAATAGATAGAATCTAAGTTTTTATCATTATTCTCAATAAACTCTTCTTCCCAATAATCATTCGTTTTAAACATTTTTCTTCTTTTTTATTTTATAAGGGAACTCCAATTCCCTGCATTGTGAACATTTTTAAAGCCATTTGCCATTAAAGTACTTTTTGCTATTGCACTTCTACTACCGCTTGCACAACATAGAATTATAGGCTTTGTGTTATCCAACTCATTCATTCTATTTTTAAGTAAATCTAATGGTATGTTAATACTTCCATCTTTATGCTCATATGCAAACTCTGCTTCACTTCTAACATCAACAATTTGAGCACCCTGTTTCAATAAAGTTGGAACAAGTTTTAATACTTTGTGTTGAGTATATTTTTTAAAAGCAATAAAAATTGCTAAGGCAATAAATAGATAAATTAAATTGTCATTCAAAAATTTTTCCTTATTCTAATTCATCTTTATGAACAATAGAGTTATACTCTTTAGAGTAAACAAGTTCACCTGAATATAGTTGATTTACATACTCTTCAAACCATAAAGAGAAACTTTGTGACACGATTTCTCGCTCAGGTAATTCAAACCATAAAGTAATAATTTGACCTTTCGTGCCACTTGCAGTTGGACTTAAATCAATACAATAATGATCTCCACAACCATCACTTGTAAATGGTATCCATTTTATATTCCACCAATCACTTTTAACTCCCTCATCAGGAGTTGAAACTTTGTTATGAAGTTCAGTTTTGTGTAAATTTTTCCAAGTATTAAACTCTTCAATAATACGATGCGTTGATAAAAACTCTTGAGAATCAAAAAGCCAAGCAGCCTCACCTTTTTGACCATTATGTATTTTTAAAACACTGATAAAATCATCTGGCAAATCAACACCTATAACCTTTGTAAGTTCTTCTATTTCAGCATCACTTGCAGGTGGATTTAAATCTAATAAACCATCACTATAGTTGTGTGTAAGCCACTGTTTAAACTTATCAAATTTTTCATTCATTTGAATCCTTTATTTCTTGTCAATTAATCTTTGGAATAATATATCTTCTAGGTTTCTACGAGCATCAACTACTAACAAAACATAAACTTTTGTATTGTCAATTTTAAAGATAATTCTCCATCTTTCATGGATAATTTCTCTATATTTTGAAATACCAATCTGTTGTAACTCAGGTACTACTCTTTTTCTTTGTGGGAAATAATATAAATTAGAACACTCTTTTTTAATTTCAAAAAATATCTTTTTAGCTATATCTAAACTATCAATTTTGATATATTCGATAATCGATTCTAAATCAAATTGAGCATTTTTTGTCCAGACAACTTCAAATTGCTTCATTTAAATTTATCCAAATAGTTTTTGTTCAAGATTTTCAAACATTTTTTCTTGTTCTACTACTTCATTATTTTCAATATCATTTTCACTTTGAACAATCAATTTTAATAAATTCAAAGAATTTTGTAAATTTTCATAGCTTTTAATATCTTGAACAACCGCTTTTGCTTCACCATTTTGTGTGATGATTATCGTTCTTTGATTTTCATTTACACTGTTTATCACCTCAGCTGTTCTAGCTTTTAGGTAACTAATTGGTTTTATATCTTGACTTAAATGCATGAATTTACCTTTTTAATTAGGATAAGATATTGTACTAAATTTAGATTTAATTTGGTGTTAATGGGATAGCTTAATTTTTATGATGGAAAGTTAACAAATTAAATTTATACTTCTTTATTTTATTATATTTTTTAAAATTCACCATTTTTTAATAATCCAATATATTTTAAAAATAATCTTCCTATTGAAGTTATTTCAAAACCATTAGATTTAATCATCCCCGTTTTATCATCAAATTCTGGCAATTCACCTTTTTTAAGTTTTTTAAAATTTTTATTTAATAAATTTAGTCGAACTAATTTTTCTTTATATGTTTCAAAAAGAATCCTTTTATTTATATCATCTTCAGAAGCTCCAATATAAGCAACGGGAGGAGTTAATGTTTCCTGATGTTTTTTATTAAACTCTTTATCTATTCTTGAAGCCATTGTGTGACTATAAAGTATTAAAATTTCAATATCATTTAATTCTGACATTAAATTTAAAAATACATTTTTTTGTATTTCATCTAATTTATCATCAGTTAAACCATTAATTAAAATTGATGCTAAATATTCTTTTCTATCATTTGAAATTGATTTTGCAGCTAGCCATGAAATATCATCAAATAAATTTATAAAATCTTCATTCTTCATTTTTTCTTTTAATATTTCTATTTGTAAATTTTGTTCTTCAAACTTTTTATAAAATAATTTTAAAAAAGTAGTTATTCTATCAATTCGCTGATTTGGAACTAAACTACCAATTATTTCAGCAAAATATGGTCCTAGTATAGGAATCATACCAGCAGAACCTTTGAAACTTGTTGTTAATATATCTACTTCATTTTCTTCAATAATTGATATATCAATATTTTCTGCCATATTAACCCTTTGTATAATATATTTATCTATACTACATTCTATATAAATCACTCTTAAATTATTAGAATATATAACTTAATAAATGTTCTTTTATATCAAATTTTCTATTCTTCCAAATACCTCTCTTGAAAAAACATCGGCATCATTTTCATTACAAATGGGTATTCCTCTAAAATTTTATTCATTACATCATATACGACAGTTGCGTCTTCGGAAGCGTATTTTATTTGTCCTGAAGTTAGTTCTTCATTTTCCCAATTTGATCTTGACATATTTTTTGATTTTTGTAATTTTTCATTTAAAATTATTGAAGCTGCTTTTTTAGCTCCTATTTGATTTTTTGATGATAGTTTTTTGAATATATCTTCAAGGTCGATTGTTGATTTTAATCTTAGATTAAATTGTCTAAAAAGTGCTACATTATCGCCTTTTAGACCTGTGCCTATTTTTATTATTTTATCATCTTCTAAAAAGTTTATAAGTGGTTTTAGATTTTTGATTTGTTTAGTTTGAATAAGATAACACTTATCTTTTGTAGCTAATTGAATAAGGCAAACACCATTATCTGCTTGACCTTTTTTAAAGGTTGGCTTTTGTTCGCTATCAAAACCTATAAAAGGAGCTAACTGGATTGTGTTCATTGCCTCTTGCAGTTGTTCGCAAGTGTTAATAACTTCGATTGTTCGATTGCCAATTGTATAAGGAGTTTGTAAATCACTATCAAGTGAATTATCCATTAAATCAAAAAGTTTTATCATTGATTTTAATTCATAAGAGCCATTTTCTAAAATATTTTTCAAAACATTTTCAACTTCATTTTCTAAATCATCATCACAAAAAGTTCGAATTAGATTTAATCTATCTTGATTAGAAATCACATTTATTATTTTAATTTTCAACTCCTATTTAATACAACCATTTTTTAAAAAAGTATTGTAACATAAAGAGCTTAGACGACTTGTAAGCTCTTCTCAATTTCACATATAAGGGTTTTATATTATTGAAACTTCTCACCAGCTGCTGCTGTAAATGTCATTTCAACCAATAAATTTGGGTCAACTAATTCAGCTTTTACACAAGCCCTACTTGGCGCACAATTTTCAGGAAACCAAGAATCCCAAATCTCATTTAAGCCATCAAAATTTGCAAAATCTGTGATGTAAATAGTTACTGCTAAAATTCTTGATTTATCACTATCAATCAAAGCTAAACTAGCTTCTGCTTGGTCAAATATTTGTTGAACTTGTCCTTTTATATCTGCACTTGTATCACTATCTGCAACCTCTGTAAAAGTTGCAATTCCATTAAAAACTGTCACATCTGACCATCTTTTATTTGGATTTATTCTATGAATTTTCATTATTGTATTCCTAGTGTATGATTGGTGCAATTGTAGTTAAAAAAGATAAAATTGGTTTTAAATAAGATTATAGTACAAAAGGTATAAACATCTTTGTATTTTTTTTGTATTGTTTATACTCTTCTAGTTTTTCACTCCAAAGTTTTTCTTCTTTACTTGCTTTTAAATATAAAATAACAACTAAAACCATATAACAAAAAATATTTATAACATCAATTTTTGTTAGAACAACGCCACCCATCATCAAAAAAACACTAAAATACATAGGATGACGAATATATTTATATGCTCCATTTTCTATCAACTTTGAGTTTTCTTTTATTTCAGGTGTTATATTGAAATTTCCAATTCGATTAAAATATAAAGTATAAAGTCCAAATAAAAATCCTGTCATAGAAATAAATAAAGAAATTAAATGATTAAAAATAGAATCATTGATAAATAATAACACTGCAATTAAAATAAATTGAAATGCTACTAAAACTTTTGAGTATATTTTATCATTCATAATCTAACTACTAAAAAATATTTTTTATATCTTCATTTAGTTTTTGCAAGCTTTCATCTAAAGTGATATTAGAGTTTTTTGATATAAATTCTTCTAAACCTGAAGTTTTAATTGCAAATTGTTTTGAGAACTTTATAATCTCTTCATCAAGTGTAGAAACCCCTGCTTTTGTTTGGACTAAAGAGATAGTAAAAATATCATCTTTTATAGTAAATTTCACATGATTAAAATAAACCTTTGCTTCTTTAAAAATTTCATCTAAACTCAAAGTATCTTTTCTAAAAAAAGGAAAAGCTTGTTTTGCATCTCCTAAAACTTCCGCAATAAGATAATATCCAAGTGTATTTGCTGTAATCTTTTCATCATAAACTCTTTTTTGTTTATTGAAAAATTCATCAAGAAGTCTAAGAAAAAAATTAGGTGACATAACACCAATATCTTTTAATATTTCTTTATTGATATACTCAAATATTAAGCTTGCATTTTCTTTTATATAAGCTTTTAGTTCATTTTCTTGCATTTATATTTCCTATAAAATTTCTAATTCAAAAGGCTCAATATGCGCATTGTATTGTTTAAAGTTATTTATAAAGTGTGAGTAATGAGCAGTTTCATAGTGTTTGTTTAAAGCTTCTTCACTCGCCCATGAATCAATCACAATAAATTCTACAGGATTTGTTTTTGTTTGGAAAACTTCATACATCAAACAACCCTCTTCTTTTTTTGTATCTTCTATAGTTGATTTTAGTAATGCTTTTAGTTCTTCTATACAATCTCTTTTTGCTAAAAATATTATTTGTCTTGTTATTGCCATAATTATCGCTTTAATTTATTTTTTAATCTACTTTATATTTACTTTTTTCAATAATTTCTTTAAATATCTCAAATAGTTTTGGGTCATGTTTTATACCATTTTCTGATTCTAAAATTGACATAACTTCATTATGATTTCTACTATTGTGATAAGGTCTTGGTGATGCCATTGCATCATAACTGTCAGCAAGTGAAATTATACGAGAAAAAATTGGAATCTCTTCAGCTTTAAGCTTATCTGGATAACCTTCTCCATTGTAGTATTCATGATGATGTTTAACAGCACGTGCAATTATATCACTATCTTCAAAATGCATACTATTTACTAATTCTTCACTTTTTAAAGAGTGACTTCTCATAATTTCCCATTCTTCATCATTAAAATCAATAGGTTTTAATAAAACACTATCAGGTATACCAATTTTACCTATATCATGAAATGCAGCTGCAATTCGTAAAATCTTTATTTGAGTTTTGTTTAATCCAATGCAAAGACCAATTTCTTCAGAAATTGACACAACCCTGTGGGAGTGTAATTGAGTATATTCATCTTTTTGACCTAAAGCCAATAAAATTGCTTTTGAACATTCACATATTACATCTTCTTCTAATTCAAATATTTTCATGTTAAACCTTTGTGATTATTTCAGCATACTAAATAATAAAGTAGCTAATATCAAGTGCAATCAAAGAATATACAAACATCTATTGTAAATATTGTAATCTTTTTAATATTAAATTTTTATTTGTATAAAGTTATATTAAAATCTAAATAAAATTAATGGAAAATATAATAATGAAAAATACTAACAAAAATATAGAAACTTTTGAAGAACTAATGAATCTAAGTGATTACTCTTACACAAATAAACTAAATGCTGACCCTGATGCAAAATATAGTGGAGATAATAAATTTCCAAGAGAGGTTTTTAGTGGACATTATGTGCCTGTAAGTCCAACTGCTATCAAAGACCCGATATATATTTCTCATAGTGAGAATTTTTTTAAAGAGTTAGGCTTTAGTGAGAACTTACTAAAATCAGATGATTTTATCAAACTATTTTCAGGAGATATGTCTAATATTTCTAACCTTGAACAAAATAAAGGTTGGGCAACGGGATACGCTTTATCTATTTATGGAACTGAATATTATGCACAATGTCCTTTTCAAACTGGAAATGGATATGGAGATGGTAGAGCAATCTCTGTTTTAGAAGCCTTGATAAATGGTAAAAGATGGGAATTTCAACTAAAAGGTGCAGGAAGAACGCCATATTGTAGAGGTGCAGATGGACGTGCAGTTTTAAGGTCAAGTGTTAGGGAGTTTTTAGCTCAAGAACATATGCACGCTCTTGGAATTCCAACTTCTAGGTCTTTAACCCTTTTTACTTCAACAAAAGAGCAAGTAACAAGACCTTGGTTTAGGGATAATTCATATTCAAAAGACCCAGAAGTTATGATAGAAGAAGATGTTGCAATTACCACTAGAGTTGCAACTTCTTTTTTAAGAGTCGGTCAAATAGAACTTTTTGGAAGACGTGCAAGAAAAAATGAACATGAAAATGCTTTAAAAGAGTTGGAAATGATTGTTTTACATTTCATTGATAGAGAGTACCGCGAAGTAATCAAAGAAGATTTGGGTTTAGAAGAAAAGATAATACAACTAGCAAATGAGTTTCAAAATCGTCTTACATCGCTAGTAACCAACTGGTTAAGAGTTGGATACTGCCAAGGTAATTTCAACAGTGATAACTGTGCAGCTGGTGGTTTTACTCTTGATTATGGTCCTTTTGGCTTTATAGAGATGTTTGACCCAAAATATCAATCTTGGACTGGAGGAGGAAATCACTTTTCATTTTTTAACCAACCAACGGCTGCTTTTAAAAACTTTAAATCGTTTTGTAGTGCGTTAAAACCATTACTAAATTCAAATAAAGAGTCTTTAGAAGAACTAGAAAAAATTGAGAATAACTTTAGCAAATTTATGCAAGAAAAAATGGAAAATATGTGGGTTAAAAAACTTGGACTTGAAAAGTTTAATGTTGAGTTGTTTGAAGAACTAATCAATCTCATGATAGATACAAAAGTTGACTATACAATATTTTTCAGAGAATTATCAAATATCCCAAATGATATGAATAGACTTGAAAAAAGTTTTTATGGAAAAACACAAAATGAAAATATCAAATTAAGATGGAACAGTTGGCTTGAAAGTTGGAAATCACTTCTAAATGTAAATGATGAAGAATCTAAAGAAAAACTATCAAAGCAAATGAAACTAACTAATCCAAAATACACTTTAAGAGAATGGCATCTAGTTTGGGCATATCAAGAAGCTGAAAATGGAAACTATGAACCAGTGCAAGAGTTACAAAAGATAATGACAAAACCATATGAGGAACAAACAAAAGAAATTGAAGAAAAATATTATATAAAAAAACCTTCAGATTTTTTTGGAATTGCTGGTATATCACATGTTAGTTGTTCGTCGTAGGGAGGATTTAACTTATGCGTTCTCAGGCTGGAGCTTGGGGATGAAGAAAATGGTAATATGATAAAAAGGTGCTTGTAACCTTTTTCCTATTTTATACTCGTATTATTTTCATCTATTATTTCTGTTCTGTCTAACTTATTGTAAGGAGTAAAAATAACATAAAATAATCCATATAATGTAATTATAGATAAAAAAGACATTAAATAGAAAATAAAACCAAAAGAATAATCATTTGCTCTTATTTCTAAATTATTTTGAGGATTAACGAAAACTTGAATATCTTTTCCTATTGTATATTCTTCTAATGTTTTTTTAACTAAATATTTAAAAGGTCTGCATGAAGCAACTTCAAGTTCTAAATTTGAAGAAATCAATTCATCATTAAAAAAATATTTAACTTCTATTTTTGGACAGTATGACATTCCTTTACTTCTATATTCAGAATGAATATTTGATGAAATGATAATGGCATTTATTAATTTCCAACTATTTAATTTTTCAACTTCCTTGTAACTTATTTTTACTTGTATAAAAGCAGCTAAAAATATTATTAAACATACAACAATTAAAAATAATTTTGTGAAAAACTTTTTTAATAAAAACATTAATAATCCAATTTTTTCAAAAGTTTAGTGTAGATTTTGTGAATATGAACAAAGACATACTATAAGTACATCGAAGTTCATATTCGCGGAAAGATGCGTGAAAATTGTTAGAAATTATTCCCACTCGATAGTTGCTGGTGGTTTTGATGATATATCATAAACTACTCTGTTGATTCCATCAACTTCATTGATAATTCTTCTTGAGATGGTTTCTAAAATATCATGTGGAATATGTGCAAATGTAGCTGTCATACCATCTGTTGCTTCAACGATTCTTACACAAACTGTGTTGTCATAAGTTCTGTTATCACCCATAACTCCAACAGATTTTACGTTTAATAATACCGTAAATGCTTGCCATGTTTTATCATAGTAACCAGTTGCATGTAATACGTCTAACATAATAGTATCAGCTTTTCTAAGAATTGCTAAATCAGGTTTATTTACATCTCCCATGATTCTAATAGCAAGTCCAGGTCCTGGGAATGGATGTCTTCCAATCATTGATGCTGGTAGTCCTAATTCTAATCCTAAAGCTCTAACCTCATCTTTGAAGATTTCTCTTAAAGGCTCAACTAATTCAAATTTCATCCAATCAGGAAGTCCACCAACATTGTGGTGAGATTTGATAGTTTTTGAAGGACCTTTTACTGAAACTGATTCAATAACATCTGTATAAAGTGTACCTTGTGCTAAGAACTCAATACCATCGTGTTTTTTTGCTTCTTTATCAAATACTTCGATAAATGTTTCACCAATGATTTTTCTTTTTGTTTCAGGATCTGTTACACCTGCTAGTTTTGTTAAAAACTCTTCACTTGCATCAACAGTGATTAATTTTACACCTCTAGCTTTGAACATAGCTTCAACTTGTTCTCTCTCATTTGCTCTTAATAACCCATTATCAACAAATACTGGAATTACTTGTGAACCAATTGCTTCAGCTAAAAGTGTAGCAACTACTGAGCTATCAACTCCTCCTGAAACTCCACAAAGAACTTTTTTATTTCCAACTTTTTCTCTAATATTTTTTATTTGTTCTTTTGCAAAAGAACCCATATTCCAAGTTGATTCACATTCACAAATATGTTTTGCGAAGTTTTTTAATAGTTTACTTCCTTCATCTGAGTGATAAACTTCTGGATGAAATTGGAATGCATAAATATTTCTTTCCGTATCTGCAATAGCTGCAAATGGTGAGTTTTCACTTGTTGCAATTCTTTCGAATCCAGCAGGAATATTTTCTACTCTATCACCATGAGACATCCAAACAATTTGACCATCTGTTGTGTCTTTGAAAATTGGATTTTCAACTTCAAATTTTAATCTAGCTTTTCCATATTCATGGTGATCTGCTGGAATTACACTTCCACCAAAATGTTGAGAAATTAACTGCATTCCATAACAAATACCTAAAATTGGAAGACCTAAATCAAAGATTGTAGTATCAGGATGATAAGCATCTTTAGCATAAACAGAAGCAGGACCACCAGAAAGAATAATACCTTTTGGAGTTCTAGCCATGATATCTTCAATACTCTCACTATAAGGTACTATTTCAGAATAAACACCAGCTTCTCTTAGTTTTCTAGCAATGATTTGTGTATATTGACTACCAAAATCTAATACTACTATTGGGACATGTTTCATATATTGTTTTCCTTCATATTTCACACTATTGTGCTTGAATATTACAAATTTTAATCTAATATTTTATCTAAAAACTTGTAAAAAAATGGTTAAATAAAAAAAGGGCCATTAGGAAAAATCCTAACAGCCCTTTTTATTCTGAATATATTAGCTATTAATGAGTAATACCTAATATATGATATTGGAAATACCAAACACTTACAGATACAATATATCCAAGTAAAATTGTCCAAGAGTATTTCATATGAGAACCAAATGTATAAATACCATGCATTTTTCCCATAACACCAACACCAGCTGCCGAACCAAAAGAGATTAAAGAACCTCCAATTCCAGCTGTCATAGTTACAAGCATCCATTGGTCAACACCCATATCAGGATTTGCTTTTAAAATAGCACTCATTACAGGAACATTATCTACAATTGCAGATAAGAATCCAACTCCAATATTTGACCATGTAGGTCCTAAAACTGAAGGATCATAAACAACTGATGCTAAAGCTAACCATCCAATGAAATATAATGCACCAACAGCCGCTAAAATACCAAAGAAGAACATTAAAGTGTTGTTTTCAATTTTTGCCATTGAATGGAAAATATTAAAATGGTCTTTACCATATTTTTTTCCTAATCCGTAAGCATAAACTTTAAGTAATGATAAACCAAACATCATTCCCCACATTGCAGGTAAATGTAAAACTTGATGAGATAATACAGCACAAACAATAGTTAAAACTCCAAGTACCATAACTACTTTTGCACCCTCAGCCATTTTTGGTTCTTTCTCTTTTGAAGGATCAAAAACTGGAACAACTTTTGGTACAAATCTAGATAATAAAAATGCTGTTACAAAATATCCAAGAACTGCTGCTGGGAATAAATATAAGAAATCTGAAAATTGACCTTTTCCAGCTGCCCAAGACATAAGAGTTGTAATATCACCAAATGGAGACCAAGCACCACCTGCATTTGCAGCAACTACGATATTAATAGCACCTGGAACTAAAAAGTCTTTTCTTGATTTTTCAATTGTAATTAAAACAGTTGATAAAATAAGAGCTGTAGTTAAGTTATCAGCAACAGGTGAGATAAAGAATGCTAAAAATCCAGTTACCCAAAACAGTTTTCTATATGTATAACCTTTTGAGATTAGATTGTATTTTAATCTATCAAAAACTCCCATATGTAATAGAGATTCTATATATGTCATTGCCACAAATAAGAAGAAGAAAATTTCAGCAATTTCTAAAATTAAATGTTGTGCTTGAACATGAACAAGGTTCATATCTAAGTCATTTAAACTATAATATATAGCAATCAAAATAAACATAAATGTACCAATAAATAAAGCAGGTTTTGCCTTATCAATTCCATATTTTTCTTCTGCAGCTACTAAATAATATCCAACTAAAAATATTAATAGTGAGGCAAATCCTACCCAAGTCATAGTTATATCTGGAATCGCTTCTGGACTTGTTGTTGATGCGAATAATGATAATGAACCTAACAGTAAAGTCATTAAAACTTTAAACATTAATTCTCCTTAATATAGTGTGCGCCAAGAGATTTTTTTCGCTCTAACGCAGATTTTAAAATAGATTTTGCCGTAAGTAGCCTTAAATAAAGTAATCTACCAACATTCAATTTCAGGTAACTCTCTATTGTATCCAATGTAGTTTGAAGAGTTTTTGGGTCTCTTACTATTGAAGCATGAGTCCACATCATCTCCCTTAAATTGTCTTTTAAATCTTTATCTATTGGTTGATTTCTTACATAATTGATAATTGGTTTATCGTAATTTTCTTTTTTAATTTTAAAATCATTTTTTAAAGAATCTTCAACTGCAATTTCTGAAAAAACCAAACCTTCAAGTAAAGAGTTTGAAGCTAATCTATTTGCTCCATGAACACCAGTACATGCAGCTTCTCCAATTGCATAAAGATTTTTCATCCCTTTTACTTTTGCATCTAAAGTTGTCTCAATTCCTCCCATAGAGTAATGAAAAGCTGGACTAATTGGAACTCTTTCAAATGGTAAATCGTAACCTAACTCTTTTAGGTTTGAATAAATATTTGGGAATCTCTTTTTAAATGCTTTTTTTTCAAATGTTTCAAAAGATAGATATACATTTAATCCTGTTTTTTTATTGTAATCAAAAATTGAACGACTAACAACATCCCTTGGTGCTAACTCTCCATCTTTGTGATAATCAAATAAAAATCTATATCCATTATCATCAACAATATAAGCACCCTCACCTCTTAGTGCTTCTGATAATAAAGGTTTTCGTGCAAATGAAGTTCCTCTTATAACTGTTGGATGAAATTGCATCATCTCCATATCTTTTAGTGGAAGTCCCTTTTCTGCGATAATTCCTTGAATTTCACCTGCATTTGCAGTTGAGTTTGTATGGTATCTATAAATTGAACCCACTCCACCACTTGCGATAATTGTAGTATGTGCAAAAGCTACTTTTTGTGTTGTTTCATCTGTAAAATACTGAACCCCATAACAAATATCATCTTTTATTAATAAATCACAAACAACTGCTTGAGTTATTATTGCATGTTCACAATGTTCAAGTAGAAAAATGTGCATCATTCTTCCAGTTGCATCACCATCAGCATGAAGAATTCTATTTCTACTATGAGCAGCTTCTTTTGTATATGCTAATTCACCATTATCATTTAAGTCAAATTTCATTCCGTCAGCTATTAAATTTTTAATTGCCAAAACTGATTTTCTACTTAAAAGTTCAACTGCTTCTTTGTCATTATAATTTACACCTGCTGTTAGGGTATCTTTTATGTGAGCTGGAATATCATCTTCATTAACTGCACTTGCAATTCCACCTTGAGCCCAAAAAGTATTACAATTCCATGTTGACATTTTGCATAAAATTAATACTTTTTTATCTTTAGGAATTAATCTAGCGGCATTAAGCCCGGCAACTCCCGTACCTATTATTATGTAATCGTAAATCATTGTTTTGAGATATTATTACTATTTTGTTCTGTTGAAGAATCATGTTTAATATATTTTGGATCATCTTTGTAACCACAACCACTAAATGATAATATAAAACCTGCTATAATTAGCCCATGAAAAAAATTAATGAAATACTTAGTCATCTTAAAAATAATCCTGAATTCAGTAAGATTAATACATCTTTTTTAATAAAAAAGTTTATAGAAGTTCTTCCTTTGAAATTAAAAAAAGGAGTGAAGTTTGCTTATGTAAAAAATCAAACTTTATATTTTGTATTAACCCATCCTGTTTATAAAATGGAATTTGAGTATAACAAAGCAGATATAAAATCATTATTAAAAAATTTCAAGATTGCTAATGTTGAAGATATAGGATTTTTCATTACAAATGTAATTGAAAAAAAGGAATCCCCAAAAGAGCCTGTTCCCTTATATACTGAGAGAGCTTATGGTATTTTTGAAAATAAAGCAAAAGATGAATATATATTCAGAAAATTTGAAAAAATAAGAGAAATTATAAAAAATTCTTAAATATTTTTTCCCTTTGTTTATAATCTGGACAAAATTTTTCTACTAAATCCCAAAACTTTTTTGAATGATTTTTATGTTGTATATGAGCTAATTCATGAATAACTACATATTCCATAAGTTCTATAGGAAATTTCATTAACAAAATATTAAAATTTAAACCATTTTTATAGTTACAAGAGCCCCATGTTCTTTTATTTTTTCTATATTTTATTGAAGTGGGAATTAGGTTCATTTTTTTTGCATATGTTTCTACTAAATTTGGTAAATATTTTAAAATCTCTTTTTTGTAAAAATTATCTAAATTTTTAATTTTAAAATCTTCTAATTTTTTTCTAACACCTAAATATAAAAATTCATCATCATTCACATATTTTGTTTCAAGCCTAATAATTGAACTTTCTATCCAATCCATTTTTTTGTCAATTAAATTTTTTGCATCATATAATGTATAATAAATATTTGTTTTTATTTGAATTAGATTTGGACTTAAAACTCTAAGATATACATGTTTAATGTTTCTTTTTTTCTCTAACTGAACGGTTACTAATCTTTGATTTATTTCAATTTGAAAACTCAAACTTTTCCTTAAGTAATTATTTGGTAAAATCCCGCACTATTATATCAAAAATATAATGTTAATTTTATTGAGGGAAATGCTAATGAAAATTGCAAACAGAATGGAAACTCTGTCTCCATCGGTTACTATGGCAATTACTGCCTTAGGTAGAGAGCTTAAAGCTCAAGGTAAAGATATACTAAGTTTTAGTGCAGGTGAACCTGACTTTGATACTCCAGAAATTATTAAACAAGCTGCTATTAAAGCTATTAATGAAGGACATACTAAATATACAGCAGTTGAAGGTATTATCGCTACCAAGCAAGCAATTATTAACAAACTAAAAAAAGACCATGGTTTAGAATATAAATTAGATGGTATTGTTATAAGTAATGGTGCAAAACATTCATTATTCAATCTATTTCAAGTATTAATTGAAAATGGTGATGAAGTTATTATTCCAGCACCTTATTGGGTTACATATCCTGAACAAGTAAAATTTTCAGATGGTGTTCCAGTATTTATTGAAACTGATGATTCAACAGATTTCAAAATTACACCAGCTCAATTAAAAGCTGCAATTACACCAAAAACAAAAGTATTACTTTTAAATACTCCATCAAATCCAACTGGTTCTGTTTATTCTAAAGAAGAGTTACTTGCACTTGGAGAAGTTTTAAAAGGTACAGATATTATTGTATTTTCTGATGAAATGTATGAAAAAATTATGTATAACGGTAAAAAATTTACAGCTGCTGCTCAAGTTAGCGAAGATATGTTCAAAAGAACAGTTACAATCAACGGTTTAAGTAAAGCTGTAGCAATGACAGGTTGGAGATTTGGATACATTGCAACTCCAAATGCTGCACTTGCAAAAGCTTTAACAAAACTTCAAGGTCAAGTTACTTCAAATATTAACACTATGACTCAATATGCAGCTATTCCTGCTTTAGAAGGTGATGCTGATGAAACTATTGAAATGATGAGAGTTGAATTTGAAAAAAGAAAAAATATTGCAGTTAAATCATTTAATGAAATAAAAGGTTTATCTACAATCGACCCAGATGGTGCATTTTATCTTTTTGTAAATATTCAAGAAGTTACAAATGATTCTATGAAATTCTGTGCTGATTTATTAGAGCAAAAAGGTGTTGCTTTAGTTCCTGGACTTGCTTTTGGAACTGAAGGTTATGTTAGATTCTCTTTTGCTACAGATTTAGCAACAATTCAAGAGGGAATCAAAAGAATTAAAGAGTTTGTAGAAAACAAATAATGACTCCTCAAAAAAAAGCTACCGTTGTTTCATCTAGTGTTGCAGCGGTACTTACACTAATAAAACTCGTTATTGGATTTGCCAGTGGTTCAGTTGCAGTTCTTGCATCTGCCATTGACTCTGTGCTAGATATGTTCGTATCTATTTTTAACTACTTTGCAATTTCAAACTCAGAAAAACCAGCTGATAAAACTTTTAATTATGGAAGAGGAAAAATTGAAGCTTTAGCTTCAGTAATTGAAGGTACAATTATTACTATTTCTGGACTTTTTTTACTTTATCAAGCTGTTAAAAAAGCACTGAGTAATGAAGTCTCTCAATTACTAGAAACTTCAATAATTGTTATGCTTATATCTTTGGTTATTACAATTTCATTGGTACTTTATCTAAGTTACATTGCAAAAAAAACTAATTCAATGGTTATTAAAGCTGATGCTCTTCATTATAAAACTGACGTATTTAGTAATGGTGCAGTTTTAGTTTCTTTAATACTTGTAAGTCTTACAGGTTATGAAATTATTGATGTATTTGTTGGGGGTGGAATTGCTTTATATATTATCTATTCTGCTTATGAACTTATACATGATGGTATTTTAGTTTTATTAGATAGATCTGTTGATGAAGAAATAGTTTCTAAAATAAAAACAATTATTGAACAAAATGATAAAGTAAATACTTACCATTTATTAAAAACAAGAGAAGCAGCAAATCAAACTTTTGTTGAAGTTCATTTAGTTTTCAACTGCCTAATTACCCTTATGGAAGCACACAAGGCTAGTGATTCTATTGAACATAAAATAGAAAAATTAGATACAAATAGAGATTGGATTATAAATATTCATATGGATCCATATGATGATTCTAAAGCTAATGATATTAAACACTAAAAAATAAGCTCTTTTTGATATAATTCGTGATTAAAGCAAAGGTTTTTCATGAATTATATAAAAGTTTTAGGGGCAAGTGGAAGTAAAGCAAAAAATCAAAATACCACTTCTTTTCAAATATTTAAAGATATTGTTATAGATGCTGGAAACATCTTAAATGCCTTAGGAAATGAAGCAAAAGAGATAAATCATATATTTTTAACCCATTCCCATGCAGATCATATTGCTGATTTACCTTTTATAATTGAAACCTTTTTTGAAGAAAGAACTACACCACTTACAATTTATGCCTTAGAAGATACTATTAATATACTAAAGAAACACTCTTTTAATGATGAAATTTGGCCTGATTTTACAAGAATAAGATTAGCTAAAAGTGATAGCTTTTCACTAATTTTAAAACCAATTAAAATAGATGAAACTGTAAATATACATAATTATTCAATAAAAGCCATTCACGCTGAACATATTGCTGGCTCATGTGGATATATGATTACAAAAAATAATCAAAGTTTTATAATTAGTGGTGATACATATATTAATCCTACACTTTGGGATGAAATAAATAGTAACAAAAATATCAAGTCCTTAATAATTGAGTGTTCATTTCCAAATAAATTAGAAGATTTAGCAGAGTTAACAAAACATCTAACACCATCATTAATAGCAAAACAACTACAAAATTTAAAAAGAAAAGATATTTCTATCTTCTTTTATCATTTAAAACCTAGCTATAAAAAAGAGTTATTAAATGACATTAAAAAACATAAACTATTAAACTATCATGGAAAAATATTAAAAGAAGGTGATGTAATTCATATTGATACTGGAAATATTGAAAACAATATATTAAGTGAACATAAATTTGAAGAGATTATGAAAATAAATTTAGCACTTACTTCAGAACATAATAAGGAGAAATTATTAGAGGATATTTTAACACTAACTAGAAAACTAACAAATGCAGATGCTGGAACTTTATATATTAAATCTAAAGATGAAAAATCTCTTGATTTTAAAGTAGTACAAAACTCAACTTTAAATATAAAACTAAATGACACAAAAGATAGTTCAATTTGGCCTAGTTTACCAATATATTTAGAAGATGGAACATTAAATAATAAAATGGTTGCGGTAGTTTGTGCAAATGAAAAAAGAATTATTAATATTTTAGATGTTTATAAAACTAGAAAATATAAATTTGATGGTACAAAGAAATTTGATAACACAACAAAATATCGCTCAAAATCTATGTTAGTTATTCCCTTAATAAACCATGAAAACGATGTTATAGGTGTTTTACAATTAATTAATAAAATGAAAAATGGTGACATTATAACTTTTGATAAATTTGATGAAAAAGTTATAGTCTCTTTAGCATCGCAAGCAGCAATGGCACTTACAAATATGCAACTAATTGCTAGTTTAGAGGAGTTTGTAAATGCATTTGTTGCTACCATTGCAAAAGCGATTGATGCAAAATCGCCATACACAAAAGATCATATATTAAAAGTTGAAAAAATTGCACTACTAATTGCAAATGCAATTGATAAAGATGAAACAATTTATAAAGATGTAAAATATAGTGAAAATGATTATAAGCAAATTGCACTTGCAGCTTGGATGCATGATATTGGGAAAATTTCTATGCCAGATCATGTACTTGATAAAGCAACAAAACTTGAAAAAATCTATGATAGAATCCACTTAGTTGAACAAAGATTTGAACTAATAAAAAAAGACAAAGAGATTGAATATCTAAAAAAACAAATTTCAAAAGAGGAATTTGACAAAAATATAGAAGAGTTAAACGATTATTCATCATTTATAAAAAGAGTAAATTTAGGTGGAGAGTTTATGAAAGATGAAGATATTCTAAAACTAGAAAAAATATCTAAATTAACCTATAAAAAAGAGAATATTGATACTCCTTTGATTAGCCCTGATGAATATTATAATCTTTCTATTAGAAAAGGAACTCTAACAAAAGAGGAGATAGATATTATAAAAAATCATGCACAACTTTCACTAGATATGATTTCAGAATTACCTTTTCCTAAAAAATATAAAGATGTATTAAATATAGCTTGTAACCACCATGAAAAATTAAATGGTACAGGACATCCTAGGGGATTAAGTGAAAAAGATATTACTTTAGAAGATAGAATTATGATTTTATCAGATATTTTTGAAGCATTAACCGCATCAAGTAGACCATATAAAGCTGCTATGAAATTATCAACTGTTAAAAATATTTTACAAAATATGTCTGATAAAGGCGAATTAGATAAGAATTTAACTCAATTCTTCTTTAAGCATGATGTATTTAAACAATACTCAAAAGAATCATTAAATCCTGAACAATTAGATTTGGAAAATGATTAAAAACATCAATTTATTCATAGCTTTTTTAATTGCAACTTTTATAGTTTTTGTATATATTTTTCCTCCCTCAATTCTTCAATCATTAGATGATAGATTAAGAGATTCAATGTTTGCAATAAGAGGAGAAATTGTACCTAAAAGTGATAGTGTAATTATCATAGATATTGATGAAAAATCTTTACAACAATTAGGTCAATGGCCATGGCCAAGAGATATTCTTTCAAAAATTTTGAAAAACTTAAATGATAAAAACATTGCAATAGTTGGACTGGATATTGTATTTGCAGAAGAAGATAGAAGTTCACCACATAATATATTTAAAAAGTTTAATATAAAAAAAGATGTTATTCCAAATTATGATTTAGAATTCGCCCAAACAATAGCAAATACTCCTACAATTCTTGGTTATCAATTTGAATTTTCAAATAGTGATTATATTAATAAAAAAGCTCCTTCTATTCAAACTATTTTTATAGAAAAAAATAAACAAATGGGCAAAAGTTATCTATTAGAAGCAAAAGGCTCTATTCTAAATATTCCAATTTTACAAGATACTTCTTATTCAAGTGGATTTTTCAATAATATTCCAGATGATTCAGGAATTATTAGAAGTGTTCCTTTGATTATCTCTTACAATGAACAAATTTATCCATCACTTGCCCTAGAAACACTTAGAATTGCCCTTGGCGTTAAAAAAATCTTTATAAATTATCATGAAAATGGTGTTAATACTATTAAATTAGATGAACTAATAATTCCTACAGATAGATATGGAAGATTATTAATAAACTTTAGAGGAAAAGAGAAAACATTTAAATATTTATCTGCTGTTGATATTTATAATAATAACTTCAAACAAGAAGATGTAGAAAACAAAATTGCCTTAATTGGAACATCTGCTGCTGCACTTATGGATTTACGAGCTACACCTTTTGAGGCAATATTTCCAGGAGTTGAAGTACATGCAAATGCCATTGATAATATTATCTCTCAAGATTTTTTATATAAAGCTTCATGGGTTGATGGTTTAAATATCGTATTAATTTTACTATTAACATTTTTTACATTTTTTATAATAAGAAAAATCCCTATTTGGCTAACACCATTTTTTATGGGAAGTTTGTTATTTGCACTATTTTATATTAATTATTACATTCTATTTAATGTGGGAATTGTAATAAATACTTTTTTCCCAATTATTACAATAATTTTATCTGGAATCATAAGTTTGGTTATTGGATATTTTTATGAAATAAGAAAAAGAGAAGATATTAAAAAGAAATTTGCTTCAAAAGTTTCTAAAAATGTTATGGAAGAGTTAATTAAAAATCTAGATTCAAACCAATTAGAAGCCCAAAATAAAGAGATAACTATATTCTTTAGTGACATAAGAAAATTCACAAATATCTCTGAAAAAATCAATAAACCAGAACTTTTAATTAAATATCTAAATCAATATATGACACCAATGAGTGAAATAATCATAAAAAATAGTGGAACTATAGATAAATATATTGGCGATTCTATAATGGCTTATTGGAATGCACCTTTTGAAATAGAAAATCATGCAGATAAAGCTGTATTAAGTGGCTTAGAGCAATTGAGTTATTTGGAGATTTTAAATAAAGAATTAATTAAAAATAATCTGCCAATTATTGAAATTGGAATAGGAATAACAACTGGAATTGCAACAGTTGGTGAAATTGGAAGTATAGGAAGAAGTGACTATACAGTTATTGGAGACACAATAAATTTAGGTTCAAGAATTGAATCTTTATGTAAATTCTATGGAAGTAAATTAATTATTTCTCAAAATAATAAAGATAAATTAAAAGAAAAATATATTTTTAGATATTTAGATTTTGTTCAAGTAAAAGGTAAAGAAGAACCTATAAAATTATGGGAAGTTATCTGCTTGGAAAAAGATTTTAAAGAAAATATTGATGAATTAAAAATATATGAAAATGCCATTAAATTATATGAAGAAAAAAAATTGGATGAAGCATTAACTCTATTTAAAGATTTAAATTCTAAATATCAAACTAGAAAAATTTATGATATTTATATTCAACGATGTGAGAATTTCATTAAAAATAAGGAATTTAATACTATTTTTAGACATGATTTTAAATAACATAAAGATTGGATATAATCATAAAAAAATTAATTTGGTTGGCAACTTATGTATTTAAAATATATTCTACTTCTTTCATTAACTCTTTTATTAGAGGCAAATGATAATAAAATTATTACCGATGATAAAAATTCTATTCAAAATGAGGAAGAGTATTCACAAGCAATTGAAGATTCAAATGATTATATTCTTGCTTCAACTATGTACAATATCAAAGATTATCAAAAATCTTATGAACTATTTTTCAAGCTATTTTCAAAAAATTCATACAATGTAAATGTTAACTATTTTTTAGCATTAAGTGCAATTGAAATAGAAAAATATGATGAAGCAACTTCTGCTTTTGAAAGAATATTAACCCAAAAACCAGATTTTAATCAAGCAAGATATGAATATGCAAAACTTTTATTTAAATTAAATTTAAAAGAAGAAGCGAAAAAAGAGTTTATAATTTTAAGTAATTCACAAATTAATGATGAAACTAAAAAATCAGTATCTAATTATTTGGATATATTAAATAAAGAGACAAAATATTTTTCTACAAATGCAAATATTTTATTTGGTATGGGTAGAAGTACAAATGTAAACACAGGTTTAATTTCACCTGATTATAGATTACCTGGATTAAATGATGTACTTGTAAATGGAAAAAAACCAATTGCAGATAACTATCATAATGAGATGATAGGAATAAATTTTTTGAATAGTTTTAAAAACTCACCTTATGTAATAAAAAATGCACTACTTGTTTATAATAAAAATTACTTCAATGAAGAAAATGAAAATTTAACAGCTTATTCATATAAACCAACTATTTTTTATTTAGATCAAACAAATAAAAGTCTTTATGCTTTGAATTTTGGATTTACAAAAATAGAAAAAAGAGATAATGAAAATTTTAATGTTTTTAATATAACTCCAACTTTTTCAAACGCTTTGATTACAAGCTCTTTAAATTATCAAAGAATTTCATATATTCATCAAGTAGATGAAGAGAAAGATTTTAATAAATATGAATTTCTATTAAAATATAATTTATTAACAAATCTTAATATTTATTCAAAATTAGGTAAAAGTGTAAGAATAACCACTGAAAGAATTGACTTAGATAAAAATAGTATAACAGGTGGATTAGAGTATATCTATGAAATAAATGGTAACAATCTAATCAAATTTGATTATGAATATTTAAAAGATAATTTTAAATATGAAAATAGTTATTTTAAATCAAAAAGAGAAGATGATAATCATTTTGTAGAATTAGCTTACATAACAAAAATCAATAAAGAAAATCAAATAATAATCTCTTCATCTTACACAAAAAATCTTTCAAATCAAGATGCATATACGTACAAAGAAGTTGATGGTAAAATTAATTATATTAAATCATTTAATTGGTAGAGGATTTTAAAATGAGAAAAATTATATTCATATTACTATTTATTAGTAATTTTTTACTTGCAAATAATGTTGGGAAAATTGTTTCTTTTAATGGAGAAGCTTCTATTTTAAGAGAAAACCAAACTATTTTAGTTGATAAAAATTCTGTTTTTCAAAAAAATGACACATTAAATACAAAAGAGAATACTAAATTACAAATTCTTTTTTTAGATGATACAATTATTTCAGTAGGACAAAATTCTACTTTAAAAATAAATGATTATTTATTTGAAGAAAAAGATTCAAAAGCTGAATTTACAATGGCAAAAGGTGTTTTTAGAACAATTACAGGAAAAATTGGAAAAATTGCTCCTAAAAATTTTAAATTAGAGACAAAAAGTGCTTCAATTGGAATAAGAGGAACTCAAATTGTTACAGCTATTGAAGATAATAATGAAAAAATATTTTGTACAGAAGGTCAAATTGAGATAAAAAACAATGAAACAAAAGATAGTGTTATTGTAAACAAGGGAGAATTTGTCTCTTTTAAAGAGGGTAATAAAGATAAATTTAATGTACAAAAAATCAAACAAAGTGATTTGCAAGATATAAATAAAAGTATAGCAATTAAAGAAAATTTACCCATAGATAATGTTTCAATTAATTCTGAAGATGAGAAAATAACTTCAAATCAAAGCCCAAGTACTATTTCAAATAAAACAACTTCTAATGAAACATCAACTGTAGTAAAAGTAGAAAAAGCTGTAATTAACATTCCTGTAAAAGAACAAACAACAAATAATTCATCATCGAGTAGTTCTTCATCAAACAACTCATCAAATTCTTCAACTGAAGATTTATCTGGTTTAAATAATGAATCAAACTTTCAAATTAGAACACCAGCTAGTTTTCTTCGTGAAAACAGTTCAACAGCTAAATATATTGGAAGTTTTCCAACGGAACAATCATCATCTAACTATTTAGTAAATCTATCTGGACAAAAAATTGCCATTCCTAGTGATACAAGAATATCGATGAATATAGATTTTGGTAAAGCCAATAATCAAATTTCAAATGGGAAAATTACAGTTAATGATATTGGGAATGGTTCAAAAAAAGTTTTTACATTTGAAGGAGATTTAAATGGTAATTCAGGAAATCTATCTTTATACCCAAGAGGAGATACAAGTGGAAGCACTGGTTCAGCACGATTATATGGAGATACAGCTACATATATGAAAGGTGATGTTGATTTTAAATCATCAGATAATACTGGAATAAAATCAGAATTTAGTGCAAAAAAACAATAAAAGTGGAGTTTTTTTACTCCCCTTTTAAACTATTAATCTTTTCATCAATCAAGGCTAAGGTTCTCTCTTGAGTCTTATATGAGATTTCAGGAAGTTCTCCTCCAAAGAGTTTTTTTGCTTCCTCAAAACCTTGAACAATTCCATCTCTTCCTTTTTGTAATAAATCAAGATTATCACCCGCAAAACTAAATACAAAATTTGATACCCTATCTGATGTTTGAGTTACTCCAAAAAAACCATCTTCACTTACTAAATCTTTCGCTTCATCTTGAGTAAGTTCTGTAATTGGTTTTCCTTCATAACCTATGTTTTTAAGACTCATTCCACTTTGCGTCTCTTTACCACTTAGAAAATCCAAAACATCTTGTTGATTAGTAGTTAAATTAGCCTGTGTTAAGGTATTATCTTTAGTTAAAGATGAAGCATTCATAGCTATTAGTATATATTGAGCATTCATTGAAATTGCAACACTAACAGCTGAACTATTAATTGTTTCTTCTAAAGATTTTTCTTCTACCTTATCTTGTTTATTTGACTTATCAACTGTCACATTTGAATTTTGTTTAAAAGCACTTACCGCTGCATTTGTATTATTTTGAATTTGCATAAGAGACTCCTTGTTTTTTTAAATTATACATTTCTTAAAATTAATTTAATATTATATATTTATAAAACTATTCAAATTTACTCTAAAAGTAAATCTTAACCGATTTTTAGGTATATTAATACTTAAACTAACAAAAATAAATATTAATTTATAAAGAAGAAGAAACATAAATGGCTTTAATCGACCTACAAAACATTTCAAAACAATATGACACAAAAGTTATTTTAAAAGATGTGAACTTTACTCTAAACCATGGTCAAAGAATCGCAGTTATTGGTCAAAATGGACAAGGAAAATCTACACTTTTTAAAATAATTATGAAACAAACGGAGCCTGATAGCGGTGAAATGGCTATTGATAAATCTCTAAAAATTGAAATGCTTGACCAACAACCAAAATTCAAAGCAAATCTAAATGTAAGAGATGCAATTGAAGATCAACTTGCAGAATTAAAACAAGCAAGAAATGAGTATGAAGAGCTAACAAATCGACTAACAACTGATTATGAAAATGAAGATTTAATTAGAAGACAAAGTGAACTTGCAACCTTTATTGATTTTCATAATGCTTGGGATTTGGACAATATGATTGAGAGAGTTTTAATTGAATTTCAATTAAAGCAGTATGAATTTAAAGATGTAAATCTTCTAAGTGGAGGGGAACAAAGAAGAGTAAGTCTTGCTGGATTATTACTTAAAAAACCAGATGTTTTACTTTTAGATGAGCCTACAAATCACCTTGATGTTTATATGGTTGAATTTTTAGAACAACTTCTTTTGAAAAATAACTTCACCCTACTTTTCATCTCTCATGATAGATATTTTATTGACAATATTGCAACAACTGTTGTTGAAGTTGATGGTGGAGTTTTAAGAAAGTTTAATGGTGGTTACTCTTCATATTTAGAGCAAAAAGAACAACTTTTAGAAAATATGCAAAAAGAGCATGAAAATCTAATCAGACTTGTAAAAAGAGAAGCCCATTGGATGCAACATGGAGTAACTGCGAGAAGAAAAAGAAATGAAAGAAGAAAATCAGAATATTTTGATTTAAAACAAAAAGCAAGGTCTAATCCAGCAGCCATTAGAAAAATGTCACTAGAACTTCAAAGGGAACAAAAGTCTTTTAACACTGAAGAAAAACAACAAAATAAAAGAAAAATGCTTTATGAATTAGATGATGTATGTAAAAGTTTAGGTGATAAAAAATTGATTACAGATTTTACAACTAGAATTTTACAAAAAGATACTATTGCAATTGTAGGTCCAAATGGAAGTGGAAAATCTACACTTCTAAAAATTTTTATGGAAAAAATGAAAATTGATAGTGGAACATTTAAAAAAGGTGATTTTGCAATAGGATATTTTGACCAACAAAGGGAATCTTTAGATGATGAAAAAAATCTTTTAGAGACTTTCTGTCCAAATGGAGGAGATAGAGTTGTTCTCCAAGATGGAAGAAACATGCACGTTTTTGGATATTTAAAAAACTTCTTATTCCCAAGAGAATATCTTGATAAAAAAGTTGGTGTTTTAAGTGGTGGAGAAAAAAATAGAGTTGCACTTGCCCTACTTTTCACAAAAAAAGTTGATTGTTTAATCCTAGATGAGCCTACAAATGACTTAGATATTCCAACAATTAATATTTTAGAAGAGTATTTACAAAACTTTCAAGGTGCTTTAATTTTTGTATCTCACGATAGATATTTTGTTGATAAGATTGCTAAAAAACTTTTTGTATTTCAAGGAAATGGTCATATTATGGAGAGTTTCCAACCATATAGTGAATATTTAGAAATTGAAAAAGAGTTAAGAGAATTAGAAACTCTTGAAAGTGAAATAGCAAAAGAAGCAACAGCTGAAAAAGTTGTACCAACAGTTAAAAAACAGACTAAACTATCATATAAAGACCAAAGAGAATATGATATGTTACCAAAAGAACTTGAAGATTTAGAGCTGAAACTTGAAGAGATAAATGCTTGTTTAATGAATCCAAAATGTTATGAACAAAAGGGAATTGTTGCAATGTCTCAAGAGCTTGAAAAAACAAAAGAAATATATGACCAAAAAGTAGAAAGATTTTTAGAACTAGAAGAATTAATAGAAAGCTTTAATTCTTAAAAAGATATAATTTAATAAAATAATAATAAATATAAGGATTTGTATGAGTTTAAAAGAACAATTAAAAGAAGATTTAAAAACTGCAATGAGAGATAAAGATGTAGTTAAAAGAGACTCTATTAGAGCAATTAATACTATGATTAAACAAATTGAAGTTGATGAAAGAAAAGATTTAAATGACGAAGATGTTATTAAATTAATTCAAAAAGGTATCAAACAAAGAGAAGAGTCAATTTCTCAATATAAAGCAGCTTCAAGGGATGATTTAGTTGAGCAAGAACAAGCTCAAGTTGATGTATTTATGTTATATCTTCCAACACAAGCAAGCGATGAAGAATTAGAAGCTGGAATGAAAGAGATAATAGCAGAAGTTGGAGCAACTTCTATGAAAGATATTGGAAAAGTTATGGGGAATGCTACAAAAAGATTTGCTGGTGTTGCTGATGGAAAAAGAATTAATGAAATGGTTAAAAAGCTTTTAGGATAATTTAAAAAAATCATATTTAGGAAATAGTGAATGAGCAAAGAGTTTGAAAATATTTTAAATCTATTAAGTGAAGAAGAAAGAAGTGAAGTGAAGTCAAATAATTTTGACTCAGCAGAAAAATTAATCCCTCTTTTATTAAAAAGAGTTCATCCAAAGAATGTTCTTCAATTAGCGGCTTTGATTAAACAATCTGTTTTACCATCTATTTGTCCAAAAACAGATGAAGAAATAGATAAATTATTTTCAAAAATTGACAATGAACCTAATCTTTTATTTATTCAAGAGATTCAAGACAGAATTGAAGATTTTATAAATAAAAGATTTGAAAGAGATAAAAAAGTCGTAATTGAGAGAACTTCTGATATTTCTAAACTTGTTTTATTAATGGAAGAGTATTTAAATGAAGCTATCTCAAGTAATGGCTCAAGCTCAAAAAATGTTCTTAATATAAAAGAAAAGATTGAATCAATCAATGTGAGTGAAGATGGTTTAGAAGCTTTAACTAAACTACAAAATGAACTTATTAACGCAGCATCTTCTATCGAAAAAGAGATGATTACAGTAACTAACAAACTTGAAACTGGTAAATCAAAAGTTCAAGAACTTGAAGAAAAAGTTAAAACACTTGAAGATGAACTTACTAGAACAAAAACTGAGAATATGAGAGACCACTTAACTGGATTATTAACAAGAAGAGCTTTTAGTGATGAAATTACGAAAATTGAAAGTGCTTATGAAAGAATCAAAACTCAATATGCAGTTATTTTCTTCGATTTAGATCACTTTAAAAAACTAAATGATACTTATGGTCATGAGTGTGGAGATGTTGTACTTTCAACTTTTGGGAAAATCCTAAATAAAAGTGTAAGAGATCATGATCTTGTTGGAAGATATGGAGGAGAAGAATTTGTTGCAATCATTCACTTCAATCTTAATAGAGAATTATTACAATTCTTAAAAAGAATAAAAACAATTGTTACTGAAAATAGTTTTTTATACAAAGATAAAAAAATTAAAGTTACTTTTTCAGCAGGAGTAGCAATTAGAAGCAGTTATCCTACTTACGAAAATACATTACAAAAAGCTGATATGCTTCTATATCAAGCTAAAGAAAATGGACGAAATAAAATTATTCTTGAAAATGGAATGGAAATTTAATCTAAATTAAATTGGAAACAAGTAAATAAAACAACTTCCTTTATTTACTTGTGATTCTACCTCAATATCAACTCTATTTTTTACACAGATATTTTTTACAATACTAAGCCCTATTCCAAAACCACCAGTTATTTTGTCACCCCTATAATACCGCTCAAAGATTTTTGATTTATCTTTTATTCCAATTCCCTCATCTTTAAACATGAGTTTTATTTTATTCTCTTCTATTTGCAAAGATATTTCAATATTTGAGCTATCTTTTGAGTATTTTATTGCATTTGAGATGTTATTATCAATGATTCTATAAAGTTCTAATTCATTAAAATTTATATGAATCTCTTTTTGAATATTTATTAAAAAGTTGATATTTTTTGAGATTACCAAGTCGTTAAAAAACTCAATTCTTCTTTCTAAAAATAGTGAAAAATCAATATCTTTTTTTTCATCTTTTACTATATTTTGTTGCATGTAATACTCTAAATCCTCATAAATAACTGTCATATTTTTTAATGCTGATTTTATTCGTAAGATATATTTATCATTTTTTAGTCGCATTTGTAACATATCAACATTAATTCGAGCAACTCCAATTGGAGTTTTTAGCTCATGCATTGCATCTTTTAGAAAATCATCTAAATATTGATTTAATCTTTTATATGGTTCGATACTTTGTTTGATAATAAAAAAAGAGGATAAAAATATAAAAGAGCTAATCAATAAAATTAAAATGATTGCATTATAAATTACTTGCGAATTATCAACATCTTTACAAACCACTAAAAACTTAGCATCTAGGATATTTTGTTCTAAATAATTTTTATAACAAATCTCATTTTTACTTATCAAAAATTCATCCAAAAAATCTAAATCATTTCTCTTTAGTAAAGAAAAAATTACTTGATTATTTTTATCAAAAATTCCAGAAAAATAGATATTAGAACGGGGATAATAAAAAGTAGGACTATTCTCTTTTTCAAAAGAGTTTATTTTTGAAATAACTGAAAAAGCATAATTTTTTAAATCCATTTTATCTTTTATATTTTGATTTTCAAAGGAAGCATCAAGATAAAAATATATTGGAATAAAGGCAATTAATAAGGTTAATATTACTTGTATAACAATAAATTTAATCTCATATTTATTACTTATCAATTTTGTATCCCACAAATCGTTTAGTTTTTATAAAATCTTTACAGGTTTTTTCTCTAATTCTTTTTATGCACATTCTAATATCAGAGTATGAAATATCTTTGTTTTCCCAAATTCTTTCATGTAAAGTCTCAATTGAAACAAAAAAACCTCTATTTTGTACTAAATAAGAGACAAGTTCACTCTCTTTAAAACTCAAATCTATTTGCTCTTTTTCTTTATATAAAATATTCTTTTTTACATCAAATTTGTAGTTTGGTGGAATATCTATATTATCATCCAAAGTTTTAAAACAGCTATTTTTAATCAGCTGTTCTATTCTAAATTTTAGTTCAATCAAATCAAATGGTTTTCTAATATAATCATTACAACCCAAATCATATCCACGACTAAGATTTGCTATATCTGTCAAAGAAGTAAGAATTATAATTGGTGTATTTAAACCCTCTTTTCTAACAGTTTCCACTAAAGAGAAACCATCCATTCCTGGAACTCTAATATCTAAAAGAAGTAAATCATAACTATTTGTAAAAACAGCATCTAAAGCATCATCACCATTTTCAAAATCATCTACAATAAAATCAAGTTCCTGTAAAAACTCTTTTATTGATACTTTATATAAATAATCATCTTCAAGTAGTAGAATTTTCATTTTTTCACTTTATAATAATCTCTTTTTTCTCTTTTAAAAGATGGTTTTTAAAATTTGTATCTTTTGCATTTATTTCACCAATATATTCATATTTTGGCAGATAATTAAAGTTCTGTTCATTTTTATCAAAAGAAATCATTAAAACTCCCACACTTTTTGAATCAATATCACCTAAAGGAATTTGAGTAATGATTTTATTCTTATCTTTATAATAAAACTGTTCATTTGACAAATACCTTTTATTAAAAGCAAGATAATCATAAAACTTTTTGTCATAATCATTTTGAATAACCACAAAATCATCTAACATATTGTACTCTTGGTAGTAAGTTGCAATTGGCAAATACTCTTTTTTCAAAAGTGGAATAATATCTATTCCCATATATTTTAGCCTATTTTTCAAATCACTATAATCAACTATAACTTCAATACTTCCAATATATTCATCTTTTTCATTAAAAATAGGTGAAATTGCTTTTATATTAAATCTTTTCCCAAGTTCATTTGATACAAAAGGTTCTTGTGTCTCTTTTACTTTTACAATTCCTTTTCTAAAACTCTCCAAACTCAATCCCGTATCTTTATCTTCCCAACTTCTTACAAAAACTTTTAAATCTTTTGTATGTACTTGAATTTGAATATTATTTATATTTGTGTAGTTTTTAATGTTTTCAAGGGATTTCAAAAGCTCTTTTTTCAACTCATTTGGGTTATTTTTTTCTAAAAAACTAATAACATTTTGGTTCTTAGAAAATAATATAGCCAAAGATAAAGCATGATTTTTTTGATTTGTTAACTCATTTTGTACAATTTCAACTCTATTTGAAACCAAAATATCAACTTGATTTTGTTCTACTTTATTGTTGTATTTATATAAAAAATATAATAGTGTGATAAAAATGATAATAAAAGCTAAGATAAATTTTTTGTAAGTTTTATTCATAAGTAATTTTAACTAATAAAAAGAGAATACGCATAAGGTATTCTCTTTTTTTACTTTATTTTATGAATTTTCCAAAAGGACCAACTTGGTTCTCTTTTGTTTCCATTTTTGGTCTATAAACATCAGGAGCTTTAACTTCCTCAAATGGGAAATCTTTTACTCTATCAACTTTATCAGGTCTGAAATTTGAATCCGTATTAATAAATGCAGCTACATTATAAGCCTCTTCATCTGTTAAAACTGGAGCTTCTTTTGTTGCACCTAAAGGCATATTACTTTTTATAAAGTCAGCAGCTTTTAGAACTCTATACATTCCTGCACCTTTATTGTATGAATCTTTACCCCATAATGGTGGATATAAATATCCATTTGCACGACCATCATTTTTTACACCCTCACCGTTTGCACCATGACATGAAGCACATTGTTGTTCATAAACAACTTTACCTTTTACTGGATCAGCAGCTTGAGTCTTAATCATTTTTCTATCAATTGGACTTAAACCTCTACCTTCTAGTTTATCAACTCCTGCAACTGGATACCCTTGGCTTAACCAATACATATAAGTTTGAATTGCATTAATTTCTTTACTATCAAGTGGTAATTTTTTACCATTCATACTTCTTTGCATACAACCATTAATTCTATCAGCAAGTGTACCTACACTATTTCCCCTTGCTCCATATTGTGGAAATGCAGCAAAAATTCCAATATATGGTGAAGCATAAGCTTTTGTTCCAGCATCTAAGTGACAACTTTGACAATTTAAATTGTTTCCAGCATATCTCATTTTTGTGTCCTTAACTTCAGGACCTATGTATTTTGAAGTATGAACAACAAGTTCTTTTCCATATTTTACTAAATCTCCAAATTCATTATTTGGAATGTTATTTTCATCTGGAATTTTATACTCTAGCTTTGCATCGGATTTATATCCATTGTCAGAATGTTCTTTTAAAACTTTTGCATCAAATGCAAATGAAGAACTAACACATAAAGCAGATAAAGTAACTGCAGCGATAATCTTTTTCATAAATAATTTCCCCCTACTATTTAATTGGGAAAACTATAACAATTCTATATAACTTGAAAGTAACAAATAACTATCTATTTTATCTATTTTATCTTTTTATTACTACTTCACAATTATTACAAACATTTATATACTCTTTTTCATCAATAGTACATATAACACATGGATTATCACTAAAAATATTTCTTTTTATTTTACTATCATCACAAAATTTATTTGCAACATATGTTACATTCAAGGATGGGTCTGTGCATAATCTTTCTAAAACTCTTTTTGATACTGAAGAATTTTTTGCAACACTTCTTCTTACAGAAATATGTGATGATTCAGCTAATTGTTTTAAAATATTTTCATCATTTGTCATTTTTGCTAAAATTATTTGCTCTTGTTCAATCATATTTATTAAATACATATTTATATCTCCGGATAATATTTATAAAATAATACAAAACAAAAGGTTACATTTTAATTACAATTATTTAAAATAATTTTTTTATAAGTGATTATTAATAATAGTATTTTATAAAATAGCCATTTTTAAGGCTATTTAAAGACAATTGTAATTTTTTAAATATTTTAGTGAAAATAAATAATTACATATTTTAATTATTTTAGTTTTAATCAAGAATAAAAGCTAATCAAAATTCCATTTTTTCCTGCCCAATTCTATAAAGCGAAAAATCATACTTTATAGGATCAAACTCATCAAACTCTTTTAATTTCTCTGTTATCAATAATGCAGATTTTAAATCATAACTTTGTCTATCCAATAAACCCAATTTTTGTGATACTTTAAAGGTATGAGTATCAAGTGGTAAAATCAAATCTTTTTTATTTATGCCATTCCAAAGTCCTAAATCAAGATTATCATCTCGCACCATCCAACGCAAAAACATATTCCATCTTTTATATGGAGCATTTCCTAACTCTTTTATGAGTCCAAGTTTATCCCTTTTAAATGGGCTTGAAATTAAAAATGTAAAACCTTGAGAAGTATGATTTGCTGTATTGTGAATTTTTTGAATTAAAGCATCAATTCCCTCTAAAATATTGTTCTCTTTTTTGTAGGCATCTACAAATATTGAGTTTAAACTATCTTCATTTTTTAATCGTTTAAAGGTTTTAAATACTGTTTTTATATCTTGGGCATTTTGAAATCTATAATAGTGATTATTTAGTTCTTTATCTATTATCTCATCGCTTTTTTCAAGTAAAGAGAAATCCAAACTATCTAAAAACTTCACTATCAATTTTGCATTTCCATAGGCAAATAAAGCGCATAAAAGAATAATAAACTCATCATCATATCTACTTGCTACCATTAATGGATCTGGTTTGTCGTAATTTAGTTCTGTGTTATTATTTCTTTGATTTGCTTCATTATCTAAAAGTTCTTTTATTTTTTTATCTTTTGTTGTCATAATTTCCTATTTTTAATAAAATTTTCTATATCTTGCTCTATTTTTTCATAAGCTGTGTTAGCATCTTCATAATAAACTTTTATAAAACACTCATCATAAATAGCATCACTTGGCTCTAGATTATTCAAAATCGCATAATCGGCATATTGGGTTAAAAAACTCACATCAATCACTCGCCCACTTGTTCCAATAACAACCAATAAACCACAATCTTTTAAAATCTTATGCATTGTTTCATATTTTGGAGCAAGTTCACCAAAAAAGACTATATTTGGTCTCATTTTGCCATTACATTTTTTACAAGTAGAGTTTGTTTCATTTTGAAGTGAATAAGAAATATCAACAATTTCCTCACACTTCATACATCGAAGTTCTTTTAAAAATCCATGTAAATGCAAAACATCTTTACAATTTGCTTTTTCAAGTAAATCATCTATATTTTGTGTGATAACTTCCACTTTTTGTGGATACTTATCCTTTAGGCTCGCTATCATTTTATGGGCATTATTTGGAAGTTTATCTTTTATGTCTTCTCGTCTTAGATTATAAAAGTTTATTGTTGCATCATAATTCCAATCCAAACACCCAGCATTACAAATCTCTTTTACATTGTGTCTTTCCCAAAGACCATTTTCATCCCTAAAAGTAGAAATCCCACTACTAGCACTAAGTCCTGCTCCACTTAATATTACAATTTTTTCATCCATTGCTTTATTACCTAAATCTTATCTATATTTTTTTTGATTATAATACCATTTCAAAAATTTATACGGATTAAAATAATGAAAAATATATTAATAACTGGTTGCTCTTCTGGAATTGGACTACAAACTGCCCTTACATTAAAAGAAAACAATTATAAAGTTTACGCAAGTGCTAGAAAACAAAAAGATGTTGATATGTTAAAAGATTTAGGTTTTGAAGCTTTCAAAATTGATGTTAGAAATAAAGATGAAATAAGTTTTGCCCTAAATAAAATCTTAGAAAATGATTTAAAACTTGATGCTGTTTTTAACAATGCTGGTTTTGGACAGCCAGGAGCTGTTGAAGATTTGAGTGTTGAAGTTTTAAAAAAACAGTTTAATACAAACTTCTTTGGGCTTCATGAAGTAACTATTCAAGCCATGAAAATATTTAGAGCTCAAGGTTTTGGAAAAATTATCCAACACAGCTCAGTTTTAGGAATCATCTCTTTAAAATATAGAGGTGCATATAATGCAAGTAAATATGCAATTGAAGGAATAGCTGATACCTTAAGACAAGAAGTTATGGGAAGTAATATTTATATTAGTACAATAAATACAGGTCCAGTTACTTCAAAATTTAGAGAAAATGCTCTTAAAAAGTTTAATAAGAACATCACAATCAAAGGAAGTTTTTTTGAAGATATTTACAAAAAAGAGTTAAAAGCAAGACTTGAAACAACTGAAGACAAAGCACCTTTTAATCTTCCAGCTTCAAGTGTGGCAAATACTGTCTTAAAAATCATGCAAACACAAAAACCTAAACCTAGATATTATGTAACAACTGCAACTCATATTTTAGGATTTTTAAAAAGAGTTCTAAGTACATCTTTAATGGATAAATTGCTAAATAAAATCTAATTTTTGATTTTAATTTTATTTATGCAATTATCTCTTTAGAATTTGCAAGACTTTGTAAATAATCACTAATTTGTATTAAAGAAAATGTAATTAAAAATATTAAAAAACCTGGGAAAAAACTAACCCACCAAGCAATATCAATAACGGATTTCCCATCACTTAAAAGACTTCCCCATGACATTTGAGGTGGATTTATTCCAAGTCCTAAAAATGAAAGTCCAGACTCAGCTAAAATTGAACCACCTACTCCAAAAGTAAAAGATACTAAAAAAATTGGTGCTAAAAGTGGAGCAAAATATTTAAAAATGATTTTAAAAGTTGAAACATTTGCAACCTTTAAAATTTTAATAAAGGGTTTATTTCCAATAGCAAAACTTTCACTTCTAATCATTCTAGCCATTCCCATCCAACCAGTAATTGAAATAACTATAATTAAAATAACAGCTGAAGCTTGAATATAAGAAACCAAAGCTAAAAGCAGGAAAAAAGTAGGAAATGTTAAAAATAAATCAATAGTAATTGTGATTGATTTATCAATATTACCTTTAAAATACCCTGCATTTATTCCAATAAAAAGTCCAACTATTGAAGAGATAGAAGCTGCTAAAAATCCAATAATCAAAGAAGTTTGACCACCATTTAAAACCCTTGCTAAAACATCTCGACCAAGTCGGTCTGTTCCAAATAGATGTTCTAAAGATGGAGCTTGTAAAATTCTTGAAGGGTCTAAAGTATAAGGTGAAACTGTATATAAAAAAGGCAATAAAAAAATTGCTAAAATAACTGTTATTAATAAATATAAAGCTACTTTAAACATATTTTTTACTTCTACTCTTGTGTATAAAAATAGTAAGAAAGAGAACTTTTACCAAATTGTTTAGTTTTATTTAGAGAAAATCTACCTAAAACTTCTGGCATCTCTAAAGTTGAAACGTGTTCAACTATAATCATATAAATATTATCAACATCTATATTTTTAATCATTGCAAATGATTTTTCATAAATGTCATCCATTCCATCTCTATAATCAAAAGGAGGATCAACATATAAAATAATTTCATCCTTTGAATTTCTTAGAAAATCAATAAATAATGGAGTTTGTACAAAAGTATTTCCTTGGACTGTTTGACATTTTTCCATGTCAATAGCTTTACAGTTTTTTAGTAAAATCTGATATGAATTTCTATCAAGTTCAACAAAATATGCTCTTTTTGCACCTCGACTAATCGCTTCAAGTCCAATAGAACCGCTTCCTGCAAAGGATTCTATAAAAATTTTGTCGATTATATCAAACTGTAAAACATTAAACAAAGACTCTTTTAGTCTTGCTTTTGAACTTCTTGTTACATCTAAAGATGGAAGTTCTAAAATTTTTCCTTTGTATTTACCTGCAATTATCTTTGTTGTTGGTTTATCAGTTTTCACAATTTGCACCTTTATTAAGATTTATTTATCTAGCGTAACTTTCAGCTCTTACTTCTCTAATAACATTAACTTTAATTTCACCTGGATATTGAACTTTTTGCTCAATCTCTTTCGCAATTTCAGTTGCTAATAATACTGCTTCATCATCATTTACAAGTTCAGCTTTTACTATAACTCTAACTTCTCTACCTGCATTAATTGCATAAGCATTAATAACACCCAATTTACTTGTAGAAATATTTTCAACTTCTTCAACTCTTTTTAGGAAACTCTCTAATACTTCTCTTCTAGCACCTGGTCTTGCTGCACTTAAAGCATCAGCTGCACATACAGAAGCTGATTCAACATTTATTGGTTCTTCATGTCCATGGTGGGCATAAATTGCATTTATAACTGTATCACATTCATCATATCTTTTACAAATATCTGCACCTAAATGTACATGTGAACCTGGCATTTCATGAGTTAATGCTTTTCCAATATCATGTAAAAGTCCAGCACGTCTTGCTAAAATTGCATCTCCACCCATTTGAGCTGCCAATAAACCAGCTAAATGAGCAACTTCTAAAGTATGTGCTAAAGCATTTTGACCATAACTTGCTCTATATCTCAATCTTCCAACAAGTTTAATAAGTTCTGGATGCATTGTTTTAATTCCCAATTCTAAAACAACATCTTCACCCTCTTTTTGGATGTTTTTATCAAATTCCGATTTAACTTTTTTATAAATCTCTTCAATTCTAGCTGGTTGAATTCTTCCATCTTCAAGAAGTTCTTGTATAGTTTTAGTAGCAACTGCACGTCTATATAAGTTAAAAGAAGAGATAGTAATAGTATTTGGAGTATCATCAATAATAATATCAACACCTAATAACATTTCAAGAGCTTTAATATTTCGCCCCTCTTTTCCTATAATTTTCCCTTTTGTCTCTTCATCATTAATAGGAACATTATTGATAAGTCTTTCAGCTGCAAATTCACCTGCGTATCTTGTAACCGCATGAGAAAGCATATTATTGATTTCATTTTTAGAATTTTGTTCTGCAATTTTATATTTTTTTCTAAAAATTGAAGAAATTTCAGCCCTTGAATCCTCTTTAACTTTTTTTAGCATTAACTCTTTTGCTTCACTTAATGTTAAACCTGAAGCATTTTCAAGAATCTTAATAGCTTCTAAAGTCTTCTCTTCATAAGTTTTCTTTTGTTGTTCTATTCCCTCTTTAAGAGTTGTAATTTTTCTATTTTTTTCAACTATCTCATCTTTTTCTTGTTTGATGATTCTTAATTCTGATTCTAGATGGTCGTTTAACTCTCGCTCTTTTTTTTCTATTTTAGAAAGCATAATATCATACTCTCTTCTAGCAGATTTAAACTCTCTATCACATTCAAACTTAGCTTTTAGTTGAGCATCTTTTAAAGCCACTTCTGCTTCATGCTCGATGACTTTTGCTTTTGCTTTTGCTTGCTCAATAAAAACTTGAAATTTTGCTTTATCTAGCTTTTTTACAATAAATATGCTCATTGCAGAACTTAGAACTCCTACAACCGCACTTACTATTATGTATTCCATATTCAAAACCTTAATTTGTTATTATATAATCAGCTCGAATATCGTAATTATCAGATAGAATTTTTTCGCTTTTACAAAGTATTAACTGGGTAAAAACCATCGTTGGTTTATAGTTTAAATTACCAAAAAATCTATCATACATACCTTTTCCAAAACCTATTCTTTTTTCTAGTTTATCAATTCCTACAACTGGAATAATGGCTAAATCTATTTTTCTAGCTTTAAAAAAAGAGTTATTTGGTTCTTTTATTCCAAATCTCTTTTTATGTAAGGGTAATCTATATTTAACAATTTTAAAACTCTCCCCTTGCATAAATGGTACATATACATTTCTTTTTTTTGTTTTTCTTAAACTTTTTATTAATGGCTTTACATCAACTTCTATACCCAAAGGTATATACAACAAAATATTTTTTGAATCACTTCGTTTTATAAAGTCTTCTAATTTTTTAACAATTATTTTATTTTTGTAATACTTTAAAAAAAGGCTTGCAAACTCTAATCTTTTGATACTCGATTTTCTAAAATCACTTTTGTGATCGTTTTTCATATTTAAGCCTCACTTGGGTAAAATTTCTACCCAACAAATAATTTTACCCAAAGGAATTAAAATGCAGTTTAAAACTTTCACATTTTTAACTATTTTATCTATTTTATTGTTTACAGGGTGCGATTCTAAAGAAGAAAACAAAGAATCCCAACAACCTGCACCTGTTCAAAAAGTTGAAAGAACAACAGAATTCCAACTAAAAACTACAAATGATGGTATAATAAATATAAGACTAGAAAATGAAAAAATAATACTAAAAGATTATCCAAATAAAATTGTTTTATTAAATTTTTTTACAACATGGTGTCCAGCTTGTAAAGCAGAAATTCCAAATTTAATTCAATTACAAAATAGTTATAAAAATGACTTTGTAATTATCTCAATTGTACTTGAAGAGATGAAAACAAATGAACAAATAAAAAATTTCATAAAAGAATCTAATATAAATTATGAAGTAGCAAATGCACCTGAATGCATTGAACTTGCAAGAAGTTTAGGAGGAATTAAATCTATTCCAACTATGTTTTTAATTGATAGAAATAATGATGTATTCCAAAAATACGTTGGTTTAGTTCCAACAGAGATGATGGAAGTTGATATAAAAAAAGTACTAGAAAAATAAAGGTTAATTAATGTTCAGTTTTTTTAAAAAGAAAAAAGAAGAAGAGAATTTAGAAAAGAAAGAACTTTCACAAGAGCAATTTGATGAAAATCAAACCCATGCAAATCCTGTAGATATAAAAGTTGAAGAAATTAGTGAAAAAGTAGAAATTGAAAAGAAAAAAGATGAAGAATCAAAAGGATTTTTTTCAAGAGCATTAGAAAAAACTTTTGCAACAATTAAAACGGTAGTTCCACAAAAACAAGAAAAAATATCTTTTGATGATATTCAAGAACTTCTAATTGAAGCTGATATGGAATATGAAATCATTGAAAAAGCAATGGATGGACTTCCGGCTGAAATTACGAGAAAACAATTAAGACATAGACTTGTAATGCTTTTTGAACATGCCCCTGAAGTTGATTTATCAAATTTACCAAAACCGTTTGTAAGACTTATTATTGGTGTTAATGGTGCTGGAAAAACTACAACTATTGCAAAATTAGCAAATATTTCTAAAAAAGAGGGAAAATCTGTTATTTTAGGAGCAGGAGATACATTTAGAGCAGCAGCAATTGAACAACTTTCAACTTGGGCAGCAAAACTTGATGTTCCAATTATTAAAACAAAACAAGGTCATGACGCTTCTGCAGTTGCATATGATACAATAAGTGCAGCAATTGCAAGAAATATGGACAATGTTATAATTGATACAGCTGGACGACTTCAAACTCAAACAAACCTAAATAATGAGCTTAAAAAAATAGTAAAAGTTTGTACAAAAGCAATGCCTGATGCTCCACATCAAAAACTTATGATTTTAGATGGAACACAAGGAAATACAGCAATTGCACAGGCAAAAGCATTTAATGAAATGGTTGGAATTGATGGAATTATTGTAACAAAACTAGATGGAACAGCAAAAGGTGGAGCACTATTTTCAATTTCAAATCAACTTGAACTTCCAATTTTTTATGTAGGAATTGGGGAAAAACAAGATGATTTAATCAAATTCTCACCGGATGAGTTTGTTGATAGTCTACTTGATGAAATTTATACACCTGAAAATAATTAAAGGAGATAAAATTGAGAGGGAAAACTAAATCTTTTATTGAAGACACATTTATACTTATTTTTGTTGCTGTCTTAATATACTTAATTTATAGCTTTTTCTTCTCTTCAAATGAAGAAGTAAAAGTTGAAGAACAAAAAACAACCATTGAAAAAAAAGCTGAAATCAATAACTCTAAAGAGCCTATTACTAATGAAATAAAAATTCTTAATGGAATAAAAGAAGAGAATAATATCCCTCAAAAAATGGAAGAACAAGTTTCAGAATTACCAAAAGCGGAACCTGTTCAAAAAGAACAAATTGAAGATGTAAATAAAAATAATGAAACTTTACCAGCTGAAAAGAAAATCGAAGAGAAGATAGAAACTGAAAAAGTTGAACCACTAAAAGTTGAAAAAGATACAACAGAGGCAATAAACGTACAAACATCTCAAGAACTTGAAGATAAAGCTAAAATAGAGGCTTTTTATTCAACAATTAGAGAAAAAATCTATGCAAATATAAATAAAAATGTAGATAAATCTTTAATAAAAAATGGTGAGTTCGTAAATATTAGACTTACGGTTTTAAAAGATGGAAGTTATGAACAATTAACTTTCATAGAAGGAAATAAAGAGTATTTTGAACTTTTTAGATCTTCAATTAAAGAAGCTTATCCTGTGAAAATTGATAACTCTTTAAAGAGTAACTTTCCAAGATACTTTAGAATGAAAATAGAATTTTAATTCTATTTTCACAAGCTAATTACTCTATTTTAATTTATCCAACAAAAACTTTTTATATGGTTCTTCCCAACAACAATTATGACTTGCATCAAAATAAAAATAATTTATCTTATCTTTTTTCTTAAATTTAGAATAATAAGATAAAAATATATCCTTAGGAATAATATCATCTTGATTCCCAATTAAATGATATTGTTCAATATTTTCGAGGTTTTTTGAGTAATCTGCTGGATTTAAAGATTTATCTAACTTTGATATATTATGCATTGTTGTCCATTTATTTATATCTAAATTTCCAGCAACTGTTATTAACTTACTTACGTCTTTTCTTTGTGCTGAAACTAAACTAGCAACTGCTCCACCACCTGAATATCCAATTAATGTAAAGCTTCTATTTTTATAGCTATTTTTGAGTTTATTTAAAGATTCATCATAACTTTTTATAACTCTGTTATCAAATCTATTACTTGTCCAATAACTACTATTGCATTCAGATGAAGTTATATATTGACAGGGTCTTGCAAGATAGATTTTACACTCGTATTTATCTTGATTCATAAGTTTTAAAGCTGTTGGATTTACAGGTGTTGGGTCACTTGATATTGCATTTCTTGTAATCCAAGCTAAGCCATCTCCTTCTATATAAACTCTTAAATCTTTATCTTTACAATTTTTCTGATTTTTTTGTAAAGATAAAAGATTAAAAGATGAAGTTTGAATATCAACTTCTGAAAATTCTTGATTTTTTAATAGTAATAAAGAATCTTTTCTTTCTTGTGGAGTTGGAATTGAACTTAAACATCCTGAAACAATAAATGCAATAGATAATGGAAAAAGATACGAACTAATATTCATTATTTTAACAATAAATCTATTTCTTTAGCCAAAGCTTTTCTTTTTGCAAGATTAATCAAAGCCTCTTTTGATTCTTCAAAACTAGCATCCTTTTCAGGAATAAACTTCTCTATTAAAATAATTTGAGTACCTAAATCTTTTAAATTTACTTTTACAATATCACCTTCATTTTTACCTTTTAAGGCTGTACTGATTTCTAAATTTAATTTATTTGCATCGACTAAATCACTTAATCCATCTTTTTGTTTTGATGCTAAATCATTTGAAACAGACTTAACATATTTAATAAAAGAGTCTTGTCTCTCTTTTTTAGTTTTAGATTTATTTAAAGCACTAATAATTTTGTCAGCGTTTTCTTCATAAGTAACTAAAATATTTCTCAATTCATATTTGGCAACAACCCTTGGTTTTTCTACTTTATATAACTCTTTTAACTCTGAATCGGTAGGAACATAACTTCTCAAAAACTTTTCACTCCAAATATCAACTGTCATGATATTTTTTGCAGTTTTTAAATTTATATCATTTTTCATTTTATCTTTTTCTAGGATTTGAGCTAATTTCTCAACTTTCCCATACTCTTTTGATAAAACCTCTTTTACATTTGCTTCTTGTTTATAAAAATCTACTTTATGTTTTTGGGCAGTATATGAAGCAACTTCATTTTGATCTGAGAATAAATTAACATTAAATATTAAGCTACATAATGACAAAGCTAAAATTTTCTTCATTTTCTTCCTTCTTTATATAAATACTAGAAACTAAGTCTAAAAGATGCATTTCCTGAATATCCTTGGAAACTACCATCTTTACTTCTATCATAATCAACACCCAACATTAAACTTGTTGAGTGAGATAAATTTGTTTTAACACCAATTCCAGCTTTATACATTGTATCAGTTAAATCTTGTGTTGGAGTAACAAATTCATTTCCTCCACCTACATATTGAGCTTTAATATCAGCATTTTTATCACCAATTGCATTATAAACTCCAAATTTAACTTCTGGAACAATTACAACATTGCCAAGATTTAAGTTTGTAGAAATTTTTGTCCCAAGACCAACATTTCCTTTAGTAATTTTTGTATTACCAACTTTTAAAGCATCATTTTGATATGCTGTACCTTTTTCAGTATAAGCTTTTTGATTTAAAGTTCCAAATTCAAATGAAGCAAATGGAGTGAAAACTGCTGCATCTTCTAAATATATTCTATATCCAGTTTCAACTTTCGCAGCTAATTGATCCGCATCTACAGAAGATGTTAATTTACCTGAATTGGCAGTTCTTGTTCCATCTGTAGAGTGTTTTGCATAAGAAATTACACCATCAATATATCCATCACCTAACTCACTTGATGCATATGTTGATAATTGGATACTTTTAGTACTTGAGCTATCCCCTGTTCTAAAATCTGTTTGGTCAATTTTTGTATCAGCAGTAGATAAAGCAACACCTATCGTTGTTCCATCTCTTAAAGTTTTATCAACACCCGCAACTAAACCATAAGTAGAAGTTTTATATCCATCATAATCTTCTACTTTACTTTGAGTAGCTTTTGAACCCATTACTTTTATCCATAAAGCGTAATCTTGCATATAATCACCAGATGATAACCCAGAGTAACCACCACCCCAAGGAATAAAATCCATACTTGAAGTGCCTCTTATATCAGATATTCTATCACTAATAGTCGATAGAACTGTATTAGAAGCAACTAATGAAGATTTGATTGTTGAATTATTTGCAACTGGAGCTAATAGTTTTTGTGTTCTAACCATTTCTGCTTTTTTATCATCAGTTAAAACTGTTCCACCTTCTAACTCTTCTAATCTTCTAATTGTATCTGCTAAAGCCCCTTCTCTTTGTGCTTCATTTGCATATCCAGCAAGTGCTTGTGAAGCTCCATTTGAATAGTGATCTCCAATTTCAGATTTTACAATATATAAATTATCAGCTTCATAAGAACCACCACCTGTTCTATCAGCATATAATGTTAAATTTGTACCATCACTTTTTACAATTGAATCGATAATACTATTATCACTTACTAAACCATTTGATTCTGTACCATAATAAGTACCAGTTAGACTATTTGCAGTAATTAAATTATATTTTCCAGCTCCATACCAGCTTCCATCATAATTTATATTAATTTTTGTATCACTTGCTAATGTAATACTATTTGCCGTTATACTTCCTGATTTTGCATTTTCAACAGCTTCACCTGCACTAATATCTGTTGTATATACTTTAAATTTAAGAGTTGAGTTTGTAGCTATATCTAAATTATCTGCAACAGTTACATCATAATCACTAACATTTAAAGTAGAATTTTTTCTTAAATTTAAATTTCCACCAAATACAATATTATCTGTAACATTTATAGTTGTATTATTTGAACCATTTCCTATGTAACTATTTTGAGCATAAATATTTTTATTTAAATTCATATCAAAATTATCAGCACTTGTACCATCTGAAGCAAAAGTTACGTTTTTAAGTTTCTTAGTTTCAGTACCAATATCTGAATAAAGTGTAGTTTTTCCTAAGAAGTTTAAAGTACCAGTATTATCAGTTTGTGTTCTTACAGCCGTAGGAACAGTTGAAACAATAATTGATTTATCATTACTAACGTTTACAATACCATCAGCATCATAAATTAAATCTCCTATTAAATCTCCCTCAAAATTAACAGTACCTGTTCCACTTACATGAAGTGTTGTATCATTACTCTCTTTAACATAAACATCATTTTTAAATGTTACAGTTGAATTATTAGCACCCGCATAAATTCTCTCAAAAGTTGAATTTCCAGCAGTATTTCCACCCAATATTCCAGTTATAGTTGAATTTCCATTAAATGTTAAAGTAGCACTATTTGCATTTGCGAATTGAATCCCTGATGTACCAGTAGTTAAGTTTACATTATCACCTATTCCTAAAGTACCAGCTTTACTATCAAAATCTACTGTTCCAACAATTGCTTCTGAAGAATTATTTGTTGTATCACCATTTAATATAACTGTACCATTATCAGAATATTTTAAAGTTGTAACATATACCATATCATCAAAAGTAACTGTTTTCCCACTTACTCCTGCATTAATAGTATTTAAAACTTTATTACTTTCTCCAACTTCGCCTTCAATATTAGAACTACCTTGGAAAGTTAATGTTCCTGTATTTGTAGTATCTGTAGTAACAAGAATATTATCAAGGCCTGTATTTGTCATATTTGCATTATCAGATAGTGTTAAAGTAGCATTATTTCTAAGCCCAACTACATCTGCATATATTTCTCTACCTAAAGCATCAAAAGTTACTAATACCCCATCTGTACTATTTTGATTATTACCTGTATTAATATTAAGTTCTTTAATTCCTAAACCAGAACTTCCAATATTACCAGAGATTGTTCCATCTCCGTTATAATTTAGAATTCCCGTATTATTAGCAAGAGTTTGAACTGAACCTAAAATACCTTTTCCATCTGAAACATTTACAGTTGCATCATTTCCTGAGAAATTAATATCTCCAGTTAAATCACCATTTAAATTTGCTGTTCCAGTACTATTAAATGTAATATCTGAGATTGTACTTCCTGATAGTGTATTTAAATTTAGTGTCCCAGTACCTGTAACATTTATATTTCCTGCATTTACACTTTTTTCAAAGGTTACATTTTCTCCTGTAACTCCCGCATTTATCTCTTTTAATTTTGCACCACTTGTTCCTACATCTCCACTTACAGTTGAAGTTCCATTAAGAGTTAATGTTCCTTGATTACCAGTAGTAGTTGTTATTGGAGCATTTATATTTGCATTATCAGCTAAAACTACTGTTCCATCACCTAATAGATTTAAATTATCAGAATTTACAGATGAATTAAAAGTAACTGTTTTTCCAGCAGCTCCTGCATTTATTTGTGCTAATTTTTCTGTACTTGTTCCTATTGTTCCAGTTGCAGTTGAATTACCTAAGAAAGTTAAAACACCTTGAGAATCATTTGAAGTTGTTATTGTTGAAGTTATATTTGAGCCATCTGTTAATTCTAATATAGAATTATTTGACGTACCATTATTTAAAATTGTACTTGTTGAATATACATTCCCAGCTATTATTGTAGTAGAGTATTTACCTGTTCCTCCACTTTCACCAATATTTAATGTATTAATTAAATTACTTGAACTTCCAATATTTCCAGAAACATTCTGAGTATTACCTAAAAGTGTACCAACAAAAGTTACAGTACCATTAGTAGAAGATGAAGCTACAATATTACTTGTTAAATCCCCTTCAAATTTTATTTCTCCAGAAGCAATATTTGTAGTTGTTGCATACACATCTGAGCTAAACGTTGAAACAGCTCCATTCGCTCCTGCATTTACTGTTTTTAGTAATGCGCCTACTCCTCCTACACTTCCACTTACTGTTGATGTCCCCAACAATGTCAATGTTCCAGTATTTGTTGTATTTGTTATTACTGCTGATGTTATATTTTTATTATTCGCTAATTTTACTGTTCCATCTGCGTTATATGTTATTGCTGTCCCTGTATAATTACCATTTAAATCTACTTCACCTGTTCCTGTTACATTCAGGTTTGTTGCATACACATCTGAGCTAAACGTTGAAACAGCTCCATTCGCTCCTGCATTTACTGTTTTTAGTAATGCTCCTACTCCTCCTACACTTCCACTTACTGTTGATGTCCCCAACAATGTCAATGTTCCAGTATTTGTTGTATTTGTTATTACTGCTGATGTTATATTTTTATTATTCGCTAATTTTACTGTTCCATCTGCGTTATATGTTATTGCTGTCCCTGTATAATTACCATTTAAATCTACTTCACCTGTTCCTGTTACATTCAGGTTTGTTGCATACACATCTGAGCTAAACGTTGAAACAGCTCCATTCGCTCCTGCATTTACTGTTTTTAGTAATGCGCCTACTCCTCCTACACTTCCACTTACTGTTGATGTCCCCAACAATGTCAATGTTCCAGTATTTGTTGTATTTGTTATTACTGCTGATGTTATATTTTTATTATTCGCTAATTTTACTGTTCCATCTGCGTTATATGTTATTGCTGTCCCTGTATAATTACCATTTAAATCTACTTCACCTGTTCCTGTTACATTCAGGTTTGTTGCATACACATCTGAGCTAAACGTTGAAACAGCTCCATTCGCTCCTGCATTTACTGTTTTTAGTAATGCGCCTACTCCTCCTACACTTCCACTTACTGTTGATGTCCCCAACAATGTCAATGTTCCAGTATTTGTTGTATTTGTTATTACTGCTGATGTTATATTTTTATTATTCGCTAATTTTACTGTTCCATCTGCGTTATATGTTATTGCTGTCCCTGTATAATTACCATTTAAATCTACTTCACCTGTTCCTGTTACATTCAGGTTTGTTGCATACACATCTGAGCTAAACGTTGAAACAGCTCCATTCGCTCCTGCATTTACTGTTTTTAGTAATGCGCCTACTCCTCCTACACTTCCACTTACTGTTGATGTCCCCAACAATGTCAATGTTCCAGTATTTGTTGTATTTGTTATTACTGCTGATGTTATATTTTTATTATTCGCTAATTTTACTGTTCCATCTGCGTTATATGTTATTGCTGTCCCTGTATAATTACCATTTAAATCTACTTCACCTGTTCCTGTTACATTCAGGTTTGTTGCATACACATCTGAGCTAAACGTTGAAACAGCTCCATTCGCTCCTGCATTTACTGTTTTTAGTAATGCGCCTACTCCTCCTACACTTCCACTTACTGTTGATGTCCCCAACAATGTCAATGTTCCAGTATTTGTTGTATTTGTTATTACTGCTGATGTTATATTTTTATTATTCGCTAATTTTACTGTTCCATCTGCGTTATATGTTATTGCTGTCCCTGTATAATTACCATTTAAATCTACTTCACCTGTTCCTGTTACATTCAGGTTTGTTGCATACACATCTGAGCTAAACGTTGAAACAGCTCCATTCGCTCCTGCATTTACTGTTTTTAGTAATGCTCCTACTCCTCCTACACTTCCACTTACTGTTGATGTCCCCAACAATGTCAATGTTCCAGTATTTGTTGTATTTGTTATTACTGCTGATGTTATATTTTTATTATTCGCTAATTTTACTGTTCCATCTGCGTTATATGTTATTGCTGTCCCTGTATAATTACCATTTAAATCTACTTCACCTGTTCCTGTTACATTCAGGTTTGTTGCATACACATCTGAGCTAAACGTTGAAACAGCTCCATTCGCTCCTGCATTTACTGTTTTTAGTAATGCGCCTACTCCTCCTACACTTCCTGTAACGGTTTGTGTTCCACCTTCAAGAGTTAATATACCTTTTCCATTATCGGCTGTTGATATATTCGATGTGATATTTTTGCTACTTGCTAATATCAACTCTGAACTAACTGTTGTTCCATTATTTAAGACTGTATTATTTGCATACACATTCCCAGTAATTGTTGTAACTGTATAATTTATAGAAACTCCTGCTTCACCAATATTTAATGTAGCTAAGTCTAAAGAACTAGAAGTTCCAATATTCCCATTAATTGTTTGAGCTTTACCACTTGAACTTCCAATAATTGTTAAAGTTCCTTGATTATTAGCAGTTGTTGTTACATTTCCAGTTAAATCAGCATATAAATTTGCAGTTCCCGTATTATTAAACTTTATATCAGAGATTGTTGTCCCAGAAACAGTATTAAAATCAGCTGTTCCCGTTGTAATTATTGTAGTAGTTGCTGTTAAATTATCTTGAAAAGTCGTTGTTCCAGCATTTACATTTACATTAGTTGCAACAACATCATTTTGGAAAGTTGTTGTTCCTGTTCCCGTATTTGTTACATTTACTGCATACACGTCATTTACAAATGTTGAATTTGCACCATTTGCACCAGAATTTATTTGTGCTAATTTTTCACTACTTGTTCCAACTTGTCCAGTTACTGTTTGCGTTCCACCAGAAAGAGTTAATATACCCATATTAGAATCAGCTGTTGAAATAGAAGAAGTGATATTTTTTCCACTTGATAATATTAACTCTGAACTATTAGTCGTCCCATTATTATTTAAAACCGTGCTATTTGCATATACATCTCCAATGATTGTTGTAGCAGAATAATTTGTTGGATTTGTACTACTCCCTATGTTTAAAGTATTTAAATCAGAGGAAACTGAACCACCAATATTTCCAGTTATTGTTTGTGTTAAACCTGTAGTTGTTAAAGTTCCTTGATTATTAGCAGTTGTTGTCACATTTCCATTTAAATCAGAATTTAAAATTACATTTCCTGCGGTATTAAAACTAATAGTATTAGTTCCAGCAGATAAATCAACAGCTGAATTAAAAGTTACTGTATTTGGTGTATTTACATCTACAGAACCTGCTGTTACAGCTCCTGAGAAAGTTGCACTCCCATCTAATTGAATATTTCCATCATTAATATTCGTAGTACCTGAAACAGTATTATTTCCTTGAAAAATTAAATTAGCTTTATAGGCAGTTGATGACGAAGAAAGTAAATTTTTTGTTGTAGAAAAAAATACAGTATTTGTAGCATCAGTATTATAAACTGTTGTACTATTTTTAGAAATATTTCCTGCATTTGCTCCAGTTGATAAAGTAATATCTAATGCTAAACTTCCAGCTGTAACTTTATTAAGAGAATAAGCCTCTGTTGCCGTTGCTGGAGGAACTACTCCATAATAATTTGAACTAAAAGTAGGTGCAGAATAATAACTATTTGCCCATGAAGTAGGATTAAAAACTACATTATCTGAAGTAGTTTCTGTTCTAATAACACTTGTAGTTCCATTATTAGTTGCTGTTTGTAAATCTAAAGAAATTGAACCCGAGCTATAGTTATTTGTTGATAAAGTGGCATCTACATCTGTAAAATAATTTGTAGTAACGGCACTAGCATCTGTATTACCAAATGTTAACATTCCTGCCATCAAAGCAATAGACAGCGATAAACCTATTTTTCCACCCTTTAAGATACGAAATCTCGTATCTATAACTCTGAATGAATTCATTCCTAGAGTTCTCCTTAGTTTTTCAAAACATCATAATTGTACTTATTATATCTAATTAATACTGAAATATCAGGCGTTAGAATTTTTTTTTAGTTGTAAAAAAAGCTATTAATTTTCCTAAAATATCTCTCTATTCCATCAAAGGAATGTGTTCCACCCTCTTCAATAATAAGCTCTGTTTCTTCAAGTTTTAAAGCAGCTTCACTAAAATCTAAAACCTCATCTTCTTCTTGTAAAAGTGTAATAAAATTTGAAGGATTTTTTATATAATCAACTTCATAATTTTTTAGCGATTTTATATGATTTTGATTAAATTCAAATCTTGAATTATCATAATAGTTTGTTACAAAATCAACACCTTCATATCTATCTAAAGTTCCCCAAGGATTAACTGCTGGATTAATTAAAACTGCTTTTAAATCATACTTATTTGCTAAAAATAATGCGTAAAATCCACCTAAAGATGAACCTACTAGATATACAGGTTCATCTTTATTTAAAGAAAATTCAATTATTTGTTCTAAGGTATCAATAGCTAAATTTGGAATTGTTGGAAGTGAAATAGTAATAATTTCATCTTCAAAATACTCTTTAAATTTTTGTGGTTTTGAACCAAAACCTGAACTTGCAAACCCGTGAATATATATTATCATTTTATTTTTTCCTATTTTTCAATTTCATTTCTTAAGGCATTTCGTGAGGCTTTATCAACAAGATTAAAAATTGTATCAATCTCATTTTTTAAACTATTTTTTTTATGCCCTTTAACTTTTATCAGAATTATATTTAATTTATCCATTTTTTCAAAAAAATCTTTGTATAACTCGTGATTATTCATAATTTTTCCAGCAGATGTATAAAAATTATTTTTCTCTAACTTTTCTCTTCTATCTTCCAAACCTATAATATTTTGGCAGTCAGTATAAATTTCAATAATCATATTTTTATCAATTATTTCATTTAATGACCAAAGAAGTGTTTGAAGCTCTAGTTTCGTAGAAGAAGTATTTTCAAATCTTTTTATTTTTATATCTTTTTTTAAATTTTCAACAGATTTGTTTTTATCTAAAATCAATAAATATGCACCAAATCCAATTTTTTCTTGCGGATTTACACTTGAGTCCGTAAATAGTTTTATTTTTTTCATAAATAATTGTATTGTATTTTATATTACAAAGTGACATATTTTAGATAGGCTATAAAAAATTTGATTATAATTGGGCTATAAAATTCATAAGGCTTTATTATGGCAAAAAAGAAAATATCACTTTTTGAATGTCAACATTGTGGAGAACAATCTACAAAATGGCTAGGAAAATGTCCAAACTGTGGTTCATGGGATTCATTCATAGAATTAAATCAAGAGCAACAAGAAGTTTTAAAAAACAGCTCAAAAATTATAAATACATCTTCAAAAGCTAGACCGATTACGGAAATTGAACAAGATGATGTAACAAGATTTTCTTCTTTTAATGATGAATTTGACTTAGTTTTAGGAGGAGGAATAGTTCCTGGAAGCTTAACTTTAATTGGAGGAAGCCCAGGAGTTGGAAAATCTACACTTTTACTAAAAGTTGCAGGAAGTATCTCAAAATCTGGAAAAAAAGTTCTATATGTTTCAGGTGAAGAGAGTGCAGGACAAATAAAGCTAAGAGCAAATAGACTTGATTCTAACCATGATGACCTATTTTTATTGAGTGAAATTAAGCTTGAAGAGATTCAAGATGAACTTTTAAGACAAAATTATGAAGTAGTTATTATTGACTCAATTCAAACTATTTACTCCTCTAATTTAACTTCAGCTCCTGGAAGCGTAAGCCAAGTGAGAGAAATCACATTTGAGCTTATGCGTAAAGCAAAAGAATCAAATATTGCTATGTTTATAATTGGACATATCACAAAAGATGGAAGTATTGCAGGGCCAAGGGTTCTTGAACATATGGTTGATACAGTTTTATATTTTGAAGGAGAAGCAAGTAGAGAACTAAGAATGCTTAGAGGTTTTAAAAATAGATTTGGTTCAACTTCTGAAATTGGTATTTTTGAAATGACAGCAGAAGGACTAATAAGTGCTAAAGATATAGCTTCAAAGTTTTTTGATAAATCAAAAGCTCAAAGTGGTTCAGCCTTAACTGTAGTAATGGAAGGAAGCAGAGCTATAATTTTAGAAGTTCAAGCACTAGTAACGGAAAGCACTTATCCAAATCCAAAAAGAAGCGCAACAGGATTTGACGCAAATAGACTTACAATGCTTCTTGCACTTCTTGAGAAAAAAATTGATTTACCACTAAATACTTATGATGTTTTTATAAATATAAGTGGTGGAATAAAGATTAAAGAGAGTTCTGCTGATTTAGCCGTAATTGCAGCAATTATCTCTTCATATAGAGATAGGCCTATTTCAAAAGAGTCAGCATTTATTGGAGAAGTTTCATTAACTGGTGAAATAAAAGATGTTTATTCAATTGATTTAAGACTTAAAGAAGCCCAAGCTCAAGGAATGAAAAAAGCTGTAATTGCACAAAAAACAAATTTAAAACTTGATATTAAAACATTTGCTGTGGATGAAGTCTCTAAAATGATAGAATTATTTTAGAATTTGTGTGTATCTAAAATGATAGAACTTTTTTAATTAAGAGTTAGATACAATCGCGTTTTTAAAAGGAAGCTAATGATAGATTTAGAAAATAATACAGATTTTGAAATTGATATTTCAATTTTAGAAAAAATAGCAAACTCACTTACAAAAAAAGATATTGAACTTCTTGTAGTAAAAAATGATGAAATTCAAGTTTTAAACAAAGAACATAGAAATATAGATAAAGCAACTGATGTTTTAAGTTTTCCTATGGATTTTGATTTTGATAATATGCCATTGGGTTCTATAGTTATTTCAACTGATTTCGTAGAAGAAAAATCAAAAGAGTATGGACATAGCTTTAATGAAGAGTTTTCTCTTTTATTTATACATGGGATTTTGCATCTTTTAGGATTTGACCATGAAGTTGATAATGGAGAACATAGAGCTAAAGAAGAAGAATTGATAAAAGAGTTTAATCTACCAGATAGTTTGATAGTTAGAAACTCTTAAATCAAATAGTCTAGTTACAACTAGACTATTTTGAACAATGAGGACAAAGACCGTTTAAAACTATATTTGTAGAATCAATTTTAAATGGAGTTAATTTTGAAGCTTCATTTAAAATAGAAGAAGCATCTAACATAACATCTTCAATATAACCACAAGAAGAACAAACCAAGTGAGCATGTTCAGTTTTAACTAACTCATAAACAGATTTAGTATTTGGGATTTTTACCTCTGAAAGAAAAACTTTTTCAACCATTGCATTTATATTTTTATAAATTGTTGCTAATGATACTGATGGAAATTTAGCTAATAATTTTTTATATAAATCATCAATATTCATATGTCCATTTTTGTAAAGTTCTTCAACAATTGCTACTCTTTGAGGAGTAACTTTTAAATCATATTCTTTTAATAAATTTGTATAATTTGTCATATAACTCTCCCTTTTGCGGAATGATACTATTTTAATATTTATTTCCACATAAATTATCAGTAGTTTAAAATATATTTCAATTTTAAATTGACATAAAGAATTATAACATAAAAATTTCTCAAAGGATAATAATTTTCTTTTAAGTTTAAATATTTTATACTTTCAAATAATAATTATTATCCTTTAATAAAATATATCTAATATTTAGACTGGAATGATTTTTATAAAATGTTATAATAAAACAATTTAATGTAGGAGTTAAAAATGAGACAATATGAAACTTATAAATGTAACAAATGTGGAAACGAAGTTGAAGTACAAAATGTTGGTGGTGGGAAATTACACTGCTGTGGAGAAGAGATGGAAATGGTTACTACAAATTTAACAGCAGTAAATTTAATGAAAGCCTTTGCTGGTGAATCTCAAGCTAGAAATAAATATGAATTTTTCGCGAAAATTGCTTTTGATGAAGGTTACCACAAAATTGCAAGATTTTTCCAAGAGGCTGCTGATAATGAAAAATATCATGCAATTGCAGAATTTAAAGCATATAATAAATTAGTTCATGATGTTGAATTAAATACAACTAAAAAGAATTTACAATATGCAGCTGATGGTGAAAAATATGAACATGAAGAGATGTATCCAAATTTTGAAGCAATTGCTAAAGAAGAAGGATTAAAAGAGATTGCAAGAATGTTTAAAGCAATTGGGAAAGTTGAAGTTGAACATGAAAAAGAGTATTTAGAGTTAAAAGAAGCTCTAATTGCAGAAGGTTTCTTAGAGTCTGAAGAGGAAGAAGAGTGGGTTTGTGAAGTTTGTGGACACGTTCATAGAGGTAAAAAACCACCAAAAGAGTGCCCATTATGTAGAGTTGAAAAAGAGTATTTCAAAAAAAAATCTAAAGATGCTACTATTGGATAATATTAAAATTACTTTTTAATTTTACCTCTAAAACATAATATCTTCGATAATATTACAAAAAAATTGTCGGAGATATTTTTTGTTAAAAATTTTATTCTTATTTTTATTTACAATAATCCTAAATGCTAAAACTTTTTCTGTTGCCACATATAATGTAGAAAATCTTTTTGATTTAAATAAAGATGATGATGAATATAGTGAATTCATACCAAATACTCCTTCAAACTGGAATGAAACAAATTTTAATATCAAAATAAATAATTTGATAAAAGTTATAAAAGATATGAATGTTGATATTTTAGCTCTTCAAGAGATTGAAAATAGAGAATTAATGCAACTACTTTTAAAAAAACTCCCTGAATACAAATACTATTCATTTATTAAATATCCTGATTCAGCAATTGGTATTGGTTTTTTGTCAAAAATAAAAATTAAAGATAATACAAATTTAGATGTAAAATTTAGAACAAAACAATTTAGACCAATACTTGAAACGACTTTTGTATATGAAAATACAGAATTTAAAGTTTTTAATAACCATTGGCCATCAAAAGCAGTGGGAGAAAGTTATAGAATAAAATATGCAAAAAATTTGCAAGATAGAATAAACCTACTTCCAAAAGATTATGACTATATTTTAATAGGTGATTTTAATTCAGATTATAATGAAATGCAAACTTTTAAATCAAATCAAAAACTAAATAATACAAGAGGAATTACAGGAATAAATCAAATTTTAAATACCGTTATTAATAATAATGTGTTTGTAACATGTGATGATATTTTGAAAAATGAAAAAAGAGTTCACTATAATTTATGGCTTGAACTATCAAATAATGAAAGATTTTCAAGTAAATATATGGGACAAAGTAGTACACCTGATAATATTTTAATTCCACCTGCTCTATTTGATTCAAAAAAAGTATCTTATATTCCAAACTCTTTTACTGTTTTTAAACCTAATTATCTATATGAGAATAATGAAGTTAAAAGATGGCAAATGAGTAATGATAAATTTTTTAAAATACATAAGGGTGAGGGTTTTTCTGATCATCTTCCAATATATGCAAAATTTTCTGTTGATAAAAGTGACACAAGTCCACTTAAATCCTTAGAAGAGAATCAAAGTAATAAACTAACAACTATTTCTGATTTATATGCAAAAGAAAAATTAACACATCCTATTGTTTTAGAAAAAGCAACTGTAATTTACAAAGATGATGAAAAAGCAATTATCAAAAAACCAAATGATAGAGCTATATTTATCTATTCAAATGCAAAAGAGTTAAAATTAGGCTATTCTTACAATCTTCAAATAAATCAAATTTTCAATTTTAATGGATTAAAAGAGATAAAAGAGTTTGTTATTTTAGATGAATTAGAAAAAGTAGAAAATTTTAAATCACTATATTTAGATGCTAAAAATATTGATATTTTTGATTTTAAATATGAAAATGAAGTTATCACAAACCTAACAGGCATTGTGAAATACTCTAAATTATATTTAGATGAAAATAAATATATAAAAATTTATTCAAATAAAAGAAATTTATTACCAAAAAATGGAGAAACAATTACTATTACAACTGGACACTTAGCCTCATTTAAGGGCAATAAACAAATAGTTATTTATTCCCCATCAGATTTTAAAATAGGATTTTAATGTTACTCAAATCAATCTTTACAAATAGTTCTGGAATTTTAGTTTCTAGAGTTTTAGGTTTTATAAGAGACCTTTTAACTGCATCAATTTTGGGTGCAAATATCTATTCAGATATATTTTTCGTAGCTTTTAAACTACCAAATTTATTTAGAAGTATTTTTGCAGATGGAGCATTTACACAGGCTTTTATTCCTTCTTATGCAAAATCAAGACATAAAATCAGATTTTCATCTATGATATTTTTGCAACTATTTGGATTTTTAATTATTTTATCTTTATTAGTAATGACATTTTCACATTTTGTTGCAAAAGCAATTGCCATTGGATTTGATGAAAAAACTATAGATTTAGCAGCTCCACTATTTGCAATAAACTTTTATTATTTACCTATTATTTTTGCAGTTACTTTTATGGCTGCACTTTTACAATATAAACATCACTTTGCAACAAGTGCATATTCAACTGCACTTTTAAATATTGCTATGATTATTTCCCTTTTAATCTCAAAAAATTTCGATAAATATGAGATTACATTTTATCTATCTTATGGGGTAATTGCAGGAGGAATATTACAAATAATAGCGCATTTATACTCTATTAAAAAACATGGCTTATGCAAAATATTTCACTTTAAAAAACATGAGAAAAAAGAGGAGAGTAAATTTTATAAAAACTTCTTTTCAGCAACTTTTGGTTCATCAACACTTCATATTTCAGCATTTATTGATACTTGGTTGGCCTCTTTTTTAATAAGTGGTTCAATCTCTTATTTATATTATGCAAATAGAATTTTTCAACTTCCACTTGCAATATTTGCAATTGCAACTTCAATAGCCCTATTTCCAATGGTTGCAAAGGCAATTAAAAACAATGATGAAGATAAAGCTCTAAGATTAATGAAAAAATCTGCCTTAATTTTATTTGGACTTCTATCAATTTCTACATTTATAGGAATAGTTTTTAATGATTTTATAATAAAACTTCTTTTTGAAAGGGGACAATTTACAAGTAATGATACACAAAATACAGCTTTTATTTTGGCAATGTATTTAATTGGATTATTGCCATTTGGACTTTCAAAGATTTTTTCTCTTTGGCTTTATGCAAAAGAACAACAATTTTTAACTGCAAAAATATCTATGTATAGCTTAAGTTGCAATATTGTATTTTCATTAATACTAATAAAACCATTTGGAGCAGCAGGACTTGCATTTGCTGGGACAATTGGTGGATTTGTGCTATTTTTCCTAACAATTAAAGCTTTTGGATTTAAAAAATTTATAATTATGTTCAAAAAATCATAAGTATTTCTCTTCATTTAATAGTTCTAGTTTGAATTTAGTAAGATTTAGATATAATCTAGGCTTTATTTAAATATTCAGGATTATTAATGAGAGACTTTTTTAAACAATATGTACCCTATTACAAAAACTACTATTTATACTTTTTTTACTCATTTATAGGAATTATATTAGTTTCAGCATCAACATCTGGAACTGCCTATGCAATTCAACCTTTACTTGATGATATTTTTATTAACAAAGATGAAAAAATGCTTCATATAATGCCTTTTATAATAATTGCACTTTATGCAGCAAAAGGTTTTGGGGGATATATCCAAGCTTACTACATCTCATATATAGGTCAAGATATTACAAGAATTGTAAGAGATAAACTTTTTTCTCATATTTTAACACTTGATATGGATTTCTTTCAAAAAAAACATGGTGGAGAACTTGTAAGTAGAATTACAAATGATATAAATAGAATTCAAAGAGCTATTTCAAATAGTGTTGCTGAATTTATTAGAGAATCCTTGACAATTGTTGGATTAGTTGGTTTAGTAATTTATCACTCTCCTGAACTTGCATTTTATGGATTAATTGTATTACCACTTGCAATTTTACCATTATCAAAACTTGCAAAAAGAATGAAAAAGTTATCTTTTAAATCACAAGAGAGTAACTCAAATATTACTACAAGTCTTAGTGAATCATTTAACAACATTGAAATAATAAAAGCAAATTCAAGTGAAAAAATAGAAGCAACAAAATTTTCAGTTCATAATATGATTTTTTTCAAATACAATATGAAAGCTTTAAAAACAAATGGTCTAACTTCACCATTAATGGAAGTTATAGGTTCTCTTGCTTTTGCAGCAGTTATAGTTGTTGGTGGTTCAAAAGTAATTTCAGGAGAGCTTTCAACAGGAACTTTTAGTTCATTTATTGCAGCACTATTTATGTTATATACTCCAATTAAAAAATTATCTTCTCTTTATAATAATATGCAAGATGCACTAGCAGCAAATGAGAGAATAAATGATATGTTTGCACAAAAAGCAATAATTACATCGGGCGAATTAATTTTCCCATCAAATATTCAAACTATAAATTTCAAAGATGTTTTCTTAAAATATGATGATTTTGTAGCTTTAAAAGGTATAAATTTAGAAGCTAAAAAAGGTGAAACTATCGCGCTTGTTGGAGATAGTGGTGGTGGAAAATCTTCTTTAATAAATCTAATAATCAGATTTTATGACACAACAAGTGGAAATATTTTATTAAATAATAGTTCAATTAAAGATTTTGATATAAAATCACTTAGAGAAAACATCTCAATCGTAACTCAAAGGGTTTATATTTTTAATGACACAATAGCAGCAAATGTTGCTTATGGTTATGAAATAGATGAAATAAGAGTTATTGAAGTTTTAAAACAAGCTCACGCCTATGATTTTGTTATGAAAATGAAAAAAGGTGTAAATACAATTTTAGATGAGTTTGGAACAAATTTAAGTGGAGGACAAAGACAAAGAATTGCAATAGCAAGGGCTTTATATAAAAATCCTCAAATATTAATTTTAGATGAAGCGACATCTGCTTTAGATAATGAGAGTGAATCAATTATTAGTGAAGTAATTCAAGAAGTAAGTACCGATAAAATAACTTTTATTATTGCGCATAGATTAAGTACCATAAAAAATGCAAACAAAATTGCTGTTTTTAAAGATGGTGAAATAATTGGAATAGGTAGCGAAAAAGAGCTTTTAGATTCTTGTAAAGAGTATCAAAGATTATATAATCTTGCAAATATGTGATAATTAAATCTTCTAAAAAACATTAAAACCTATATTTAATGATTTTTAGATAAAATGCAACAATTTTAAAAAAGGGATAAACTTTGATTAGCTATGAAACACTGAAAAAAATCTTATTTAAATTTGAACCAGAAACTGCTCATAATTTAGCAGAAATTGGTTTAAGAGTTTTAGGTAAATGTAGAATTGCAAAAGCGTATATGGAGAAAAAAAACTATATAGCAAATCCTAAATTAACTCAAGAAGTTTTTGGTGTTAAATTTGAAAATCCAGTAGGACTTGCTGCTGGTTTTGATAAAAATGCAACTATGATAAAAGCTATGAAGTCTATGGGATTTGGATTTACAGAGATTGGAACAATGACACCAAAACCTCAAGATGGAAATCCAAAACCTAGAATGTTTAGATATCCTGAATTTAAGTCTGTTCAAAATGCAATGGGATTTAATAATAAAGGTGCCCATGAGGTTTTAAAAAACTTAAAAAAAGTTTACCCTTTTTCAATCCCAGTTGGTGCAAATATTGGAAAAAATAAAACAACTCCTGAAGAGTTTGCACTAAGTGATTATAAAAGTTTAATTAAAAAATTTGAAGCTAATAGTGATTATTTAGTAATAAATATTTCAAGTCCAAATACTCCAAATTTAAGAGATTTACAAAATGAAAAGTTTATTACTGAACTTTTTACAATGGCAAAAGAACTTACATCTAAACCAATTTTATTAAAAATTGCACCTGATATGGAAGTTGCTATGGCTATTGATTTATGTAATAGTGCAATAAATGCAGGAGCTGCAGGAATAATTGCAACTAATACAACTATTGATTATACTTTAGTTCCAAACTGCCAAAATTTTGGAGGTCTTTCTGGTGCTTGTTTAACACAAAAATCTGGAAATCTCTTTAAAGAACTTGCAAAGGCACTATTTGGAAAAACTATTTTAATTTCAGTTGGTGGAATTTCAAATGGTGCACAAGCCTATGAGAGAATCAAAAATGGTGCAACACTTGTACAAGCGTATTCAGGAATGATTTTTGAAGGACCTTCAATGGTTCGAAAAATAAATGAAGAGATACTAGAACTAATGGCAAAAGATGGATATGAAAATATTTCACAAGCTATTGGAGCTAATTTAAAATAAAAGGAACAAATAATGAATAGCAAAAAAAACAATAATTTAATTAAAATATTCATTATTCAATTTTTTTTATTAATTACAATTTCGGGAGAATTAATGAGTAGCAGTTTACCAAAATATTATACAAAAACTTTAGAAAATGGCTTAGAAATAGTTGCAATTCCAATGAAAAATGGTTCAGGTGTAATATCAACTGATGTTTTTTATAAAGTTGGAAGTAGAAATGAGAAAATGGGTAAAAGTGGTATTGCTCATATGTTAGAACATTTAAATTTCAAATCTACAAAAAATCTAAAAGCTGGTGAATTTGATGAAATAGTAAAAGGATTTGGTGGTATGAATAATGCTTCAACTTCATTTGACTATACTCATTATTACATAAAATCTGCTTCAAAAAATATGGATAAATCTTTAGAATTATTTGCAGATTTAATGGAAAACCTAACGTTAAAAGATGAAGAATTCCAACCTGAACGAGATGTTGTTGCAGAAGAAAGAAGATGGAGAACAGACAATAACCCAATGGGATATTTACAATTTAGACTTTTTAATAATGCCTTTATTTATCATCCTTATCACTGGACTCCAATTGGATTTATGAGTGATATTCAAAATTGGTCAATTACTGATATTAGAGATTTTCATAGCACTTATTATCAACCCAAAAATGCAATAGTTGTAGTTGCAGGTGATATTGATGAAAAAGATGTTTTTGCATCTGTTGAAAAACATTTTAAAAATATTAAAAACACAAAAGAGATTCCTTCACAACTCCATACGGTGGAACCTGTTCAAGATGGAGAAAAAAGAGTTGTAATAAATAAAGAATCTGCAGTTCAAATGATTGCAATTACTTATCATATTCCAAACTTTGAACATGAAGATCAAGTTGCACTTTCAGCACTTAGTGAACTTTTGAGTTCAGGAAAAAGTTCAATTTTACAAAAAAAACTTGTTGATGAAAAAAGATTAGTAAATACAATTTATGCCTATAATATGGAATTGAAAGACCCTGGAATCTTCATGTTTATGGCTGTTGCTAATGAAGGTGTTGATGCTAAAGAAATAGAAAAAGAAATTTTAGATACAATTGCGCAAATCAAAAAAGGTGATATATCTCAAAAAGATATTGATAAGATTAAAATAAATACTAAAGCTGATTTTATTTTTTCACTAGAAAGTTCAACAGAAGTGGCTTCTTTATATGGTTCATACTTTGTAAGAGATAATATAAAACCTCTTCTAGATTATGAAAAAAATGTAGAGAAACTAACTAAAGAAAATTTAATAGAAGTTGCAAATAAATACTTGAATAAAAATAACTCTACTACAGTTATTTTAAAACAGGAAGAAAAATAATGGATTGCTCGATTAGTAAAACAAAATTTGGTGAAAAACCAGATTTTGAATATCCTATCCCTCTTTTTTTAGAAGAGATGGGTGAAGATAGACTAAAAAAATTATTTAGTGATTTTTATGATTTAGTTGTAGATAGTGATATTGGAAACTTTTTTCCACAAGATGAAGAAGAGTTAGAAAAAATAAAAGCTCATAATGTAAAGTTTTTTATTGAAGCTTGTGGTGGAGAAAAACATTATTCAAATGCTGTTGGGCATTTTGACATGTTAAAAACACATGAAAGATTTTCAATCACAGATAAAGCTAGACGTGAATGGCTTGGATGTATGGAAGAAGTTTTAAAAAAAGTTAATATTTCACAAGAGGCAAAACAAAGTTTTTGGAACTTTCTAGAAACTTTTTCAAAGCATACAGTAAATGTTGATGAGAGATTAGAATTAGAAGATTTAGTAGTAAGTAAAGGATAGAAAGAGATATGGAAATTATTACCGGTTCAATGACCGCACTTGTAACACCATTTAGAAATGGAAAAGTTGATTTAGTTAAATATGAGTCTTTAATTAAAAGACAAATTGCACAAGGTATAAATGCTGTTGTACCTGTAGGAACTACAGGAGAGAGTGCTACACTTTCATTTAATGAGCATAAAGAGTGTATTGAAGTTGCAGTTGCTGCTTGTAAAGGAACTAACACAAAAGTAATGGCTGGTGCTGGTTCAAACGCTACACATGAAGCTTGTGAATTAGCAAAACATGCACAAGATGTTGGAGCTGATGGAATTTTATCTATTACTCCATATTACAATAAACCAACTCAAGAGGGTTTATATCAACATTTTAAAGCAATTGCAAACTCTGTAGAAATTCCATTTATGCTTTATAACGTACCAGGAAGAACTGGTGTTGATATGGATGCCACTACTACGATTAGACTTTTTGATGATGTTAAAAATATCTATGGGGTAAAAGAAGCAACTGGTTCACTAGAACGTGCTATTTGTCTTTTATCACAAAGAAAAGATTTCATTGTAGTTTCAGGTGATGATGCAATTGATTTCCCAATGTTAGCAAATGGTGCAAAAGGTATTATTTCTGTAACTGCAAATTTACTACCAAATTTAAAATCTTTATTAGTTGATTGCGTATTTAAAGGTGATTTAGAAAAAGCTAGACAAATAAATGAAGATTTATATGCTTTAAATTCTGTATTATTCTGTGAAAGTAACCCTATTCCAATTAAAGCTGCTATGTATTTAGCTGGTTTACTTGACACATTAGAATATAGACTTCCATTAACTGCACCAAGTGCTGAAACAATGAAAAAATTAGAAAAAACTTTAGAAAAATATGAGGTAATAAAATAATGAATGAATATATGAAAGGTAAAACTTTAGTAATTTCTGGTGGTACAAAAGGTATTGGTAAAGAGTGTGTTTATAAATTTGCAAGTAATGGTGTAAATGTTGCATTTACATATAATTCAAATCAACAATTTGCAGAAGATATTTGTAAAGATGTTGAAGAAAAATATAATGTAAAATGTAAAGCATATCCATTTAATATTTTAGAGCCAGAAAAATATAAAGAGTTATTTGATGAGATTGACAAAGATTTTGATAGAGTTGATTTCTTTATTTCAAATGCTATGATTTATGGAAGAGCAGTTGTTGGTGGTTATGGTAAATTTATGAAATTAAAACCAAGAGGTTTAAATAATATTTATACTGCAACTGTAAATGCCTTTGTTTGTGGAGCACAACAAGCTGCAAAAAGAATGCAAAAAATTGGTGGAGGAGCAATTGTTTCCTTATCATCTACTGGAAACTTAGTTTACATTGAAAACTATGCAGGTCATGGAACAAATAAAGCAGCTGTTGAAGCAATGGTTAGATATGCTGCAAATGAATTAGGTGAATTTGGAATTAGAGTAAATGCAGTTTCTGGTGGTCCAATTGATACAGATGCACTTAAGGCATTTACAAACTATGAAGAAGTAAAAGCAAAAACTGCTGAATACTCTCCATTAAATAGAATTGGTCAACCTCAAGATTTAGCACAATCTTGTTATTTTTTATGTACAACTGATGCATCATGGATTACAGGACATACATTAATTGTTGATGGTGGGACAACTTTTAGATAATGTCATCAAAAGCACTAAATCTTCCAAATATTTTGGCACTTTTTAGAATAGCATTAGCTCCGCTAATGCTATGGTTTTTCGTAGATAGAAATAACCCTATTTTCTCTTCTTGGCATCCCTCTTGGTTTGACTATTTTGCTGGACTTATTTTTGTTGTAGCTTCTGTTACAGATTTTTTTGATGGTTTTATTGCTAGAAACTGGAATCAAATGACAAAATTAGGTGGAATATTAGATCCTCTTGCAGATAAAATGTTAGTACTTGCTGGTTTCATTGGTCTAATTGTAATAGATAGAGCTTCAGCTTGGGCTGTATTTTTAATACTTTCTAGAGAATTTTTCATAACTGGACTAAGAGTTGTAGCTGTTAGTGAAGGAAAAGATGTAGCCTCTACAATGGCTGGAAAAATAAAAACTGTTATACAAATGATAGCTATTGGTTTTTTAACAATGAATTGGCCATTTGCAACAGAGATTTTATGGTTAGCTGTTATTCTAACAATATATTCAGGATATGAATATACAAGAGATTATTTCAAAAATTAAAGGCTTTTCTTGGGTACTATTACTTTTTTACTTGTTTTATCATTTTTAGTTTTTTTCCATGAACTTGGACACTTTTTAGCAGCTCGTTATTTTGGTGTAAAAGTTTATGTATTCTCAATTGGTTTTGGTAAACAATTATATGCAAAAGAGTGGAAAGGTACAACTTGGCAATTTGCATTAGTACCACTTGGTGGATATGTAAAAATGAAAGGTCAAGATGATTCAAAACCCTCTTTAGTTGAAGAGGGTAATGACTCATACAATACTAAAAAACCTTGGCAAAGAATAATAATATTATTTGCAGGACCTTTTGCAAACTTTATTTTAGCAGCTATTTTATACTTTAGCATTGCAATGATGGGAGCTACTACTTGGGCAGCTCAAGTTGGCCAAGTTCAAGAAAATTCACCAGCATTTCATGCAGGAATTTTACCAAATGATGAAATTATAAAAATAAATGATACAGAGATAAAATCTTGGGATGAAATAGGAAAAACTATTGTAAATTCAGATGGAGCTTTAAAATTCTTCATAAAAAGAGATGGTTTAATTATTGCTAAAACAATAAATCCACATATTTCAGATAGTGAAAATATGTTTAGAGAAAAAATTAAAAAAAGAATGATAGGTATTTCACCATCAGGAAAAGTAATTAAACTTGATTTATCTTTTACAGAATCTTTACTTTATGCCTATGAAAAAACTCTTTTATCTTCTAGCATGATTTTTCAAGGTGTTCAAAAATTAATTCAAGGTGCAATTCCAAGTAGTGAAGTGGGTGGAGTTATCTCTATTGGAAAAGTAATTTCAGATGCAAGTGAGAGTTCAATTATTGCATTATTTGCAATAACAGCACTAATTTCTGTAAATCTTGGAGTTTTAAATCTTCTTCCAATTCCAGCACTTGATGGTGGACATATTATGTTCAACTTATATGAGTTAATTACAAGAAGAAAACCAAGTGATCAGGTTTTTATGTTTTTAACAATTATGGGTTGGGTAATTTTAGGAAGTTTAATGCTTCTTGGAATTTATAATGACATTAATAGAATATTTTTAAATAATTAGGTAAATCAAATGAATAAATTATCAGCAACAAAAAATTTAGATGAATTAATCACAAAAGTTGAAGGTGCAAGACTTAGAATTTCTGAGCACCATATTGTAAAAATAATTGGTGTTTCAAAATACTCAACAGCAGATGATGTAAAAACTTTATATGAAGCAGGACAAAGAGCTTTTGGAGAAAATAAAGTTCAAGACTTAAAAGAAAAATCTGAAGCTTTAGATGATTTACCAATAGAGTGGCATTTTATAGGAACTTTACAAAAAAACAAAATAAATAATCTAATTGATTTAAATCCTGCTTTAATTCAATCTTTAGACTCTTTAGATTTAGCACTTGAATTAAATAAAAAACTTGAAGCTAAAAATAAAAAACTATCTGCCCTACTTCAAATAAATTCAGCTTATGAAGAGACAAAATCAGGTGTAATGCCAGAAGTTGCTGTTGAAGTTTATAAACAGATAATTGCACTTTGTCCAAATATAGTTTTAAAAGGTGTAATGAGTATTGGTGCTCATGTGGAAGATGAAAAAATTATCAAAGAATCTTTTAAAACTACAAAAAAAATATATGATGAATTAGTTCCTTTTGGGGCAAAATATTGTTCTATGGGAATGAGTAGTGATTTTGAATTAGCAATTGCCTGTGGATCAAATATGATTAGGGTTGGTTCAAGTTTATTTAAATAAGGAAATTATTATGGATATTACAAATAGCATAGGTTTTGTTTTACTTTTAATATCTTCGTCTTTAGTTGGATTAATAATTTTATTTTCTGCCTACAATAATGGTAGTAATGGTTTTTATGCAACTCCTTTTTACAAAAGAGTAATTGTTTCATTACCATTTATTGTAGGTTCTATTTATTTTTTTAATACCAACAATGTTATAATCATTTTAATCGGTTATATTTTACTTTTTGTATATAAAAAAACCGACTTTTATCCATAAACGAAAAACTATTTTACTTATTTTCATTTCTAATTTGAGTTATTGTTTTTCCACCAATTGAGTAATTATCTGTATTCACTTCTTCAATAATCACAACAGCACTAGAAGCCCCTCGACCATTAAAAACTTTTGCAAATAGTTCAGTTATACCTTTTGCTAACTCTTCTTTTTGCTCTTTAGTTGCTCCTCCATCTTCCTTTGTCATTTTTACATTTATAACTGGCATTTTATTCTCCTTTTAATTTAAATATTTTTGTTAATAGTAATAATACAATTCCACCAAAAACTATAAATGCTGTTAAATATAAAGCATAATCATAGGTTTTAAAGTGTTCAATTAAAGCTACACTATAAAGTGGTGCACTAACTTGTCCTATTCCATATGCAGTTGTTAATGCTCCCATTAACATTACAGGATTATTTCCTGCAAGTTTTCCACCTAGATTCATAAATAATGCTACAAGTCCCACAAAAGTTCCACCATATAAAACCCCTGAAAATAGATTTAGATATACATTATTTGTTAAAGCTGAAATCATAATTCCTATAACTTGCAAAAACATCGCTAGAATTATAATATTAACACTTCCATATTTGTGGGCTAACATCATCCAAACTATGCAAGATGGAATTCCAGCAAGCCCAACTAAAGTCCAAGTAAAACTTCCAAATCCCTCAAGCCCTTTTAGGGAATTAATAATATCTGGCAAAAATGTTCCTTGAACAACCATTCCAACACCTTCACAAAAATATGCCATAATCAAGATAATCACAAAAGGTGAAAACAAAGATTTATCAATATGATGTTTTACACTATTTTGTTTTACCTCTTTATCATATGACAAAATGTACATAGAATAAAATGACAACACAAAAGCAAAAAGTGCTAAAACAACCCAAGCAAACTGCCATGTTCCATTAAAATGAAATACAATTCTAACTATTAGGTCACTTACTAAAATTGAAAATCCAATTCCAGAAAAATGTATTCCCATTGCTTTTGTTTTATTTTGAATATTAAGTTTATTCATTACAATTGCAGAACCCACAACCAAAGCCATAGCTGCCCCAAATCCTGCAAGAACTCTTGATATTATCCACATTGTCTCTGAAGTTGTAACGCCCAGCATAAGGGTTGTTAAAACAGCTAAAAACATACCTAATCTAAAAAATTTTACTTTTGCATTTATATCTTTTATAAAAACAGCAAAAATTGAACCTGCCAAATATCCAACATAATTAATAGATGCTAAAACCCCTGCAAAACTAATAGTTAAATAATCTTCTAACATTGGTGGTAATAATGATGTAAAAACGAATCTTGCAACTCCTACACCAATAATTAGTGCAATAATTCCTGCAAGTAAAATAGCTACATTTGAATTTTTGTCTAATAAATTTATTTTTTGCATACTCTCTCTCCTTAGTATTTCAGTATAATATCACTATTAATGATATTAAGTCAAATACTAAATCATGATTAATGATATAAGGAAAAGAGATATGGATTCAAATTTACTAAAAGTTTTTGTTGAAGTTGCCCGTGAAAAGAGTATTACAAAAGCAGCGAATAATCTAGAATTCGCCCAATCAAATGTAACTTCAAGGATAAAACAACTAGAAAAGTCTTTAGGATTTGCCCTATTTCATAGAGTTCCAAAAGGTGTTATATTAAGTAAAGAGGGAGAAAAACTCTATCCTTATGCTGTTGAAATTGTAAAAAAAGTTAAACAAGCTACCTATGATATGAAAAATATTGATAATCAGGAACATCTAATTGTTGGCTCAACGGAATCAAATGCCTCAACAAGAATTATTCCTTTTTTACTTCAACTTCATAGTGACTTTCCAAATATGAGTTTAGAGTTAATTACAAATACAACAAGAGAAATCACAAAAGAGTTACTTGATTATAAAGTGGATATTGCATTTATGAGTGGTGAGCCAAAACATGAGGATTTAGTTGTTTTAAATAAAATTGATGAAGAGATTGTTTTAGTAGAAGCAAAAAATGAAAATACGCCAAATGTTTTTTTATCTTTTAAAAATGGTTGTGCTTATAATGAATTTGGTCAGAATTATCTAAAAGAGTTTTCAGATGAAGATTTTAAAAATTTAGAGTTTGGAAATTATGAAACTATTTTAGGTTGTGTAAAAGCAGGAATGGGAAAAAGCTTCTTACCCTTAAGTATAGTAAAAAAACTAAAATATGAAGATGATTTAAAAATAATAAATCTACCAAAACAGCTGGCAAATATACCAACTTGTTTAGTTTGTAGAAAAGATAATATACCTAAAATAAAAAATTATTTAAAAGAATACAATTTCTAAAAATTAAATATATTAAAATTCAAATACATCAATATAAATTTCAAGTTTATGTTGATTAAAAGTTTTTTGAATTTTATTTTTTAACTCTTTTATATCTTGTTCTATTTCATACCCAGTTTTATCGTCTTTTACATTCATTGAAATTATTAATAAAACCTCATCAGAACCTATAAACATACTTCTAACAGAATTTATATGCACTAATACATGTGATTCTTCTTTTACTAAATTTTTAATCTGTTTTATAGTTTCTCTATCTAAACTCTCACCAACAATTAGTTTTTTTAATTCAATAAATAAAATTGTAGATAAAGAAAGAAGTAATATTCCTATCATAAGTGCAGCAATTCCATCAAAAATAGGATCTACAAATAAAGAAAGTCCTAATCCAATACCTAAAATCAACAATCCTAATAAAGCCCCTGAATCTTCTATTAGAACAACTAAAATATGAGATGAAGAACTTTTTTCTATAGTTTTAAATATATCTTTTAATTTAGAATTACTCTCTTTTAAGGCAACGCTTAAAGCACTACCCTCCAAAGCAACAGCAAAAATAATAATTGATACGATAAGCCAAGGATTTTCAATCTCTTTTGGGTCCATTATTTTATGAATTCCCTCATAAATAGAGAACAAACCTCCAAGTAAAAATAGAACCACAGCAACAACAAAAGACCAGAAAAAGTTAGCTTTTCCTTGGCCAAAAGCATGGGCTTCAGATTTTCCTCGTTTAGCTTGACTTTGCCCAACTAAAACTAAAATCTGATTTCCACAATCTGCTGTACTATGAATAGCTTCTGCCATCATAGATGCAGATCCCGTAAAAAATGCTACTACACCCTTGGCACATGCAATAAGAGCATTTGCAAGTAATGCAGCTTTAACACTTTTGGACATTTATATAACCTTTATATTTTTATTGTAAAAGTTGAAAGAAAAAATGTTTTTATAAAAGAGCATTTTTAAATTTTTTTAATTCATCTTCAATACTTGGAACTCTCATAAAATGCTCACCAATTAAAAAAGCATCAGCTCCAATTGAATTTAATCTTTTTATTACTTCAATATCAGAAACACCTGATTCAGCAACAATAATTTTTCCATTTGGAATTAATGGAATTAATTTATCACATAAAGTCATATCCATTTCAAAAGTATCAAGATTTCTATGATTTATTCCAATAATTGTAGCTCCACATTTTATAGCTTTTGTTAAATCTTCCTTATCATGAATTTCAACTAAAACTTCAAGTCCTAAATGAATTGCATAATCATAAAGTTCTTTTAACTCTTTTGTTCCTAAAGCTTTTGCAATAAGTAAAATAAAATCAGCACCATAAACTAAAGCTTCAACAATTTGATATTTATCAACTATAAAATCTTTTCTTAAAAGTGGTGTTGGAACAAATCTTCTAATTTGAGTTAAATACTCCAAATTACCTTGAAAATAGTGAGGTTCTGTTAATACTGAAATTGCATTAGCTCCATTATTACTATAAGCTTGTGCTATTAAAATCGGATCAAAATCCTCTTTTATAATTCCTTTACTAGGACTTGCTTTCTTAACCTCAGCAATAATTCTAATTGGCTCTTCTTTTGTTGATCTTAAAAAAGGTTTTACATCCCTTGGTGTATATGGATTTGAAGATAATGTTCTTCCTAATAAATCCAATGTTATCTCTTTTTTTCTAATCTCTAAATCTTGTTTCGTCTTTTCTATAATCTCATCTAAAATCACTTTTTACACTCCTTAATTTTTTCCCAATGTAATTTTATCTCTTCGTCATTTAAACCAATTTCATCAACAACTCTTTTCATTTGTTTATAAGCTTCTTTACAATTTTTTAGTTTATATTGACCCCATGCTAAAGTATCAATATAAGCCATATTATTCGGCTCCTCTATCAAAGCTTTTGTTACAAGAGTTACACCTCTTTGTGCACTTATATTAAAGTCTATTAATATATAAGCTAAATAATTTTCATAAACATGATTACTTTCAGTTTCTAAAACTTTTTCAAATTTTATAACAACGTCATTTAACACTTTAGTTTTATCTTCTGCCATTTCAAACTCAAGAATCGCTTGTTGTGCAAGATAATCTAAATTATTAGATTTTTTATATAATCTATCTAATAAATCATAAGCTTTTTGTGGTTGGTTTGTTATCTTATATAAGTTTAATAAAATATCATCATCTTCATTATTTTGTTCTAAAAACTCAATTGCACTTCCAACACTATCTTTTGCAATATATTTTACTAATAAAAGTTTTGTTTTTCCCAACATTAATAATTCATTATTTTTTTTATAATCAAAATACATCTCTTTTAGAAAAGGAACTAATTTTTCAGTTTTTTGCTCTTTTTCATAAAAAGTCAAAAGTTGAATTGATAGATTAAAATCATATCCATTTGATTTAATGTACTCTTCAAGTTTAGTTATTGCTTCATTTTTTTGTTCAAGGTTATAATATTGAATATTTGTTAAATTAAGAAAAGTATTTGATGATTTATTTATAGCATATGCTTTATCAAAAAATTCATAAGCTTTTAAATAATTTTTTTGTTGTAAATAAATTGTTCCTAAAACTTCATAATTAACATCATTTTTAAATAAAGTTACTAACTTTTCACCACTTTTTAAAGCTTCAGTAGATTCTCCTAATTTAAACAATGAAAAAGTATATAATCTTAAAATAATCTCTTCTTGTTTAATATTACTTATATAATATTTCATAGCATTTACTTTTACTAATTCGTAATCTTTTAAATTAGTTGATATTGCTAAATATTTTACAAAATATTCATAATTATTTGTTTCTTCAAATAATTTAAAATATAAATCCCTTGCATCATAATACATTCTTTGATTTTCTGATTCTAATGCTAAAATTATATATTGATTCTCTGATTCAAAATTTTTTGTTTTTACTTTAACAAATTCTGTTTTTTCTGGTTCTTTATTTTCTAAATCTAATGTTTTATTACTACACCCATTAAAAAGTAATAATAAGCAACAAAGGACTAAAGATTTCTTATAGCTGGGCACTCTTTGTAAACCTCTTCTTCATTTTCTTTAAAATAATCCCAAAAAGGGAAAGTTCTACATTGATTTGGTCTTGCTTCATAAATAGAACATTGTCGTTTATCCAAATCAAAAAAACAACAAGCATAGTTATTTGGAGCTAATTGTATCTCTTTTATACTGTATTTATATGCGATTTTATTTAAATATCTATTTTTTAAATCTTCACTAGAAATTTTTTTATATAAAGCTAATGCCTCTATTTCTTGTGAATTTATCCAAATATATCCACTTTCTCCTATACAACAATTACCTTTACAACTATCACAACCGCTTGGCTCAAAAGCAAAATTAAAGCCATCTTTTTTTATTAAACTACTCAATATCAACCTTTATACTATGTGTTGAAGATTTTTTATATATCTCTTGAACTTCAAAAGTGAACTCATTATTTTCATCAAAAACTATTAAAGGTTTTAATACTTTTGTTAAAGATTTAGAGTTTCTTTTTGCATAAACTAAAATCAAAGTTGCATCTTTTGAAACTTTTGGATGAACAAACTGTAAAGCTTCTAAATTAAATTTATATTTATTTAACAACAACAATATTTGATTAATCTGTTTTACATCATAACAGAAAAAAAATTTACCTTCACTATTTAAAATAGATGCTGTTTTTTTTATAAACACTTCAAGGGGCAAAGAATCATTATATCTAGCAATTTTTAAACTTTCATTATCACTTTTTATTACATCACTATGATAAAAAGGTGGATTTGAAACACAAATATCAAACCTCTTGTCAAATTCAATATTAGTAAATGAACCTTCATATAAATTTGAATTAATTTTATTAGTAATAGAATTTTTTTTTGAGAAAAATTGAAACATTTTTTGTATTTCACATTGATTAAGTTTTAATTTTTCAAACTCTTTTGCAACTAATAAACCTAATATTCCACTACCACTTCCAATATCTAATAACTCACCTTTAATATTCTTATATTTTTTAAAATTCTCTGCGATAAAGTTATATAAAAAATGTGTATCACTATTATAACAATAGCCATTTGTTGGCTGATATAAAACCAAAAACAATCCTTCTTTAATTTAATACAATTATATCTAAGTTAAATAAATCTGAGTTTTAATCAAAATATTACTTTATACTTTTATATAAAAATTAGTTTATAATCCTAAGCTAAAAATTAGTTTATATATCCATTTAAAATAACTTATTATCTTGTAGCAAAATGTAACAAGAGTAAAATTCAACTTATAAATTGTAAAGATTAAATAACCAATAATACTATTATAGGCTATTATTTGACGATAATATATTGAGTTTATTCAAGTATTGATATTAAAATAATTTAAGGAGAAATTATGTCTAATATGGAAGCTCCTGCAAATACTCCAGTTTGGGTTGACGAAGCTAGATGTAAAGCATGTGATAAGTGTGTTTCAGTTTGTCCAGCTGGCGTACTTGCTATGAGACAAGAAGTTCATTCTACTTTAGGTTCAATGATTAAAGTTGTTCACCCAGAATCATGTATTGGTTGTACAGATTGTGAATTGGCATGTCCAGATTTCGCAATTTATGTTGCTGATAAAAAAGAGTTCAAATTTGCAAAACTTACAGAAGAAGCAAAAGAGAGAAGAGAAGCGGTTATAAAAAATAATTATAGAGAACTAGAGGCGTAAGGAGAATTAATGGCAAGAGAAGTAATTTCAACTGGTAATGAACTAGCAGCAAAAGCTGCGATTGATGCTGATGTTGAGTTTTTTGGTGGATACCCTATTACTCCTTCAAGTGAAATAATGCACGTACTTTCTTCTGCATTACCAGCTAGAGGACATGCATGTATTCAAATGGAAGATGAAATTGCAGGTATTTGTACAGCATTAGGTGCTGCAATGTCTGGAAAAAGATCAATGACAGCTACTTCAGGACCTGGTATCTCTTTAAAAGCAGAAAACTTAGGTGTTGGATATATTTCTGAAGTTCCTTTAGTAGTAGTAAATGTAATGAGAGGTGGTCCATCAACTGGTCTTCCAACAAGAGTTGCTCAAGGGGATGTTTTACAAGCTAAAAACCCAACTCATGGTGATGTTAAATCAATTACATTAGTTCCTGGAAACTTAACTGAATGTTATACTGAAACAGTAAGAGCATTTAACTTAGCAGATAGATTTATGCAACCAGTATTTGTTTTATTAGATGAAACAATTGGTCACATGAGTGGAAAAGCTATACTTCCTGATTTAGAGCAAGTTCAAGCAGAAAAAATCTCTAGAAAAAGATTTGATGGAGATAAAAAAGATTATAAACCTTATGGTGTTGGTGCTGATGAGCCTGCTGTATTAAATCCAATGTTTGAAGGTTATAGATACCACTTTACAGGTCTTCACCATGGACCAACAGGTCACCCAACTGAAGATGCTGAAATGTGTGATGCTCTAATGAAAAGATTATTTAATAAAGTTGATGCACACTTAGATGAATTAGAATTAAATGAAGAATATATGTTAGAAGATGCTGATATTATGATTATTGCTTATGGTTCTGTTTCATTAGGTGTAACTGAAGCTATCAATAGATTAAGAAATGAAGGTATCAAAGTTGGAATGTTTAGACCATTAACAATTTGGCCAAGTCCAGCAAAAAGAATTAAAGAGTTAATGGATAGATTTGACAAAGTATTAGTTGCTGAGTTAAATATGGGTCAATTTGTTGAAGAAGTACAAAGAGTATCTGGAAGATCTAATTTTGATACATTATTCAAAGCAAATGGAAGACCATTATCTCCACTAGAAATTATTGAAAAAGTGAAAGGAATGTAATTATGGCTTTTAATTATGATGAATATTTAAGAACAGACAAAATGCCAACACTATGGTGTTGGGGATGTGGTGATGGAGTTATTTTAAAATCTGTAATTAGAGCCATAGAAAAACTTGGTTGGAATATGGATGATGTTTGTGTTGTTTCAGGAATCGGATGTTCTGGAAGATTTTCTTCATATATCAACTGTAACACTGTTCACACAACTCACGGAAGAACTTTAGCTTATGCAACTGGTATTAAATTAGCAAACCCAGATAAAAAAGTTATTGTTGTTGGTGGAGATGGTGATGGTCTTGCAATTGGTGGAAATCATACAATTCATGCTTCAAGAAGAAATATTGACTTAAACTATATTATTATCAATAACTTTATTTATGGATTAACAAACTCTCAAACTTCTCCTACTACTCCTCAAGGTATGTGGACAGTTACAATGAGTAGAGGAAATATTGACCCTACTTTTGATGCTTGTAAATTAGTTGAAGCAGCTGGAGCTTCTTTTGTTGCAAGAGAAACTATGCTTGATCCTAAAAAACTTGAAAGAGTTTTAGTTAAAGCTTTTGAACATAAAGGTTTCTCATTTATTGAAGTATTCTCTAACTGTCATGTTAACTTAGGAAGAAAAAATAAAATGGCTACTGCTATGGCAAACTTAGAGTGGATTGATTCTATTTCTATGGCAAAAGCTAAATTTGATAAATTAGAACCAGAAGAACAAAAAGGTATTTTCCCTACTGGTATCTTAAAACAAGATACTGAAGCAATGGAATATTGTGAAGCTTATGAAAAAGTAAAAGAAGCTCATAAAAATAAAACTATGGTTCAATTATAAGGAGATACACATGGCAACAAATAAAACATTAATGAGATTTACAGGTGTTGGTGGACAAGGTGTACTTCTTGCAGGTTCGATTTTCGCAGCTGCAAAAATTAAAGATGGGGGTTACGGTTTAAAAACTGCAACTTATACATCTCAAGTTAGAGGTGGACCAACTGTTGTTGATATTACTTTACAAGATGATGAAATTTTATATCCTTATGCAAATGATGGTGAAATTGATTTCATGCTTTCAGTTGCACAAGTTTCTTATGACCAATTCAAAAATGGTGTAAAAGAAGGTGGGGTTATCGTTGTTGAACCAAATCTTGTTACTCCAAGTGAAGCAGATAGAAAAAAATGGAAAATCTATGAGATTCCAATTATTACTATTGCAAAAGAAGAAGTAGGAAATGTTATTACTCAATCTGTTTTAGCATTAGCAATGGCTAACTACTTTACTGGTGAAACTGTTCCAAATGATGTTTTAAGAAATACAATGCTTTCTAAAGTACCTGAAAAAGTACATGCAATCAATAATAAAGCATTTGATTTAGGTCTTAAATACGCACAAGAGGCAGCAAACGCTTAATAAAATATCAAAAGGTCTTCACTTGACCTTTTGAGTTTTTACTTTCTAATTTTTAATCAATATACTTATTGTAGTTTTCTATCTTCTCTTTTAATCTATTTGATAAATAAATATTTGAATTTCCTAAACATGATAAAATAAGACTTGCCTCTTTTTGATATTTTTTCATTTTTTCAATATCCCAATGTTTTGGAGGAGTTCCTAAATTTGTAATTCTATCAGCTAATTTAACCATTTGAACTTCATATGATTGAGTTAATAATCTTTCTATACTATCTCTCATTTGTTCTTGTTTTGAAGGCAAAGTTTTATCTTTTGTTAAAGCTTCAACTCCATTAGCAACATTTTCTCCAAATTTAGTATATAACTCATCATAAGTAATATTAGCATCTTCAATTACATCATGTAATAGTGCACAAGATATTGCTAAATTAGCTTTTTCTTCATCTAAAGAAGACTTTTCACAGGCATTTATTACTTCCATTGCTACACAAGTTATATGTGCAAGATATGGCAATCCCTTTGGAGTTTTTTGTTCACCATGAGCAAGTGCAGCAAAAGTAAGAACTTCAATATAATTTTCTTGACTAAACATTTTTATTATCTTTTTTTTGATTGTTAATGATGTTATCACTTTTTGAAAATGATATTAAATCCTCTACCATTTTAATTTTTGAACTATCAATATTTGATAAGCTTTTTTCAAAAACAATTGCTGTTGTTAAAGCATCATAATAGGCTCTATGGTGATTATCAACATTAATATTAAGTTGTTCTTTTAAAAAACTCAAACCATATTTTTCAGATTCTATTGTTCTTTTTGCTAAATCAATTGAACAAATTTTTCTATTTAATAGTTTCCCTAAATGAAACTTCTCAAAGGAATCTGAAATAAATGTGTAATCAAATTTTATATCATGAGCCACAAAAACATCATCTTCTAAAAACAATTTAAACTCTTGTAATACTTTTTCAAGTCTTGGAGCATTTTCAAGCATCTTAAGATTTATTTTTGTAACTTCTTGAACATATTGAGGTATCTCTTTTGCATAAACTAAAGATTCAAATTTATCAATTATTTGTCCATTTTTATATTTAACAGCACCTAACTCAATAATTTGATAACCTTTTTTTGCACTTCCACCATTTGTTTCAATATCAACAATACAAAAAGTTTGTTCATTAATTGGAGTTTTTGTAGTTTTTAAATAAACAAAATCACCATCAAATTCTAAAGGTAAACCATTTGATAAAAGTAATTCAAATTCAAGTTCAGGAGTTTCATAAAAAGTATCAGATGCCTCATTTAATAATTCTAAAAATTCTGTATATAAAATTGGTTCTTTTAATAATCTTTGTAAAATATTTTGGAATTTAAACTGTGGTTTAGGAATTATCCTTTTATTTGATTTCATTCGCCTCTTTTACAAAATCTATCATTTTTTGTTTAGATTTTTTTCCTTTACTCTCTTCAACTCCTGAACTGACATCAACACCAAAAAAACCATATCCATTTATCTCTTTTAAATTATTAGAAGTTAAACCACCAGCAAGAATAAATTTAGAACAATCCATATCTTCAAACCATTCTAGGGCTACTCTTTTCCCCTCTCCACCAAAACCATCTACAAAAGCATCTACTAAATAATAATCCTTATTTAAGTTTTTCAAATCTTTTTGTGATTTTACTCTTATTACTTTTATATATTTCGTGCTAAGTAATTCATAATTCAATATCTCATTATCATCAATTATTTGTGCTAATTGCATTTTTGATTCATTACAAACTTCATTTATAAAATTCTCATTTTCATTAACAAAAAGTCCAACTGCTTGAATAAAAGGAGGCAGTTTTTCAACTATTTCTTTTGCCTTTAAAGGTGTAATATATCTTGGAGAATTAGCATAAAAAACAAAACCTAAAGCACTTGCTCCAGCATTTACAGCATCAAGTGCATCTTGTAAGTTAGTAATTCCACAAATTTTTACTCTCATATTTTAAACCTGTAAACTTTTTATAGCTTTTGAATAATCAGAATTCCCAAATACATAAGATCCAGCAACAACAACATCAACGCCTGCATCTTTTAATTCGTGAATATTTTTATCATTTACTCCACCATCTACTTCAATTAGACAATTTGGATTTCTTTTATTTATTAACTCTTTTAATTTTTTAGCTTTTTCAATAACTGAAGGAATAAATTTTTGTCCTCCAAAACCTGGATTTACAGACATTAATAAAACCATATCTAAATCTTCAAGTAAATACTCTATTGATTCAGGAGTTGAGTGAGGATTTAAAACAATTGCAGGTTTGATTCCATAATCTCTAATCTTTTGGATAACTCTATGGGGATGTTTTTCGCTTTCTATATGAAAAGATATATATTCAGGTTTACATGGTGCAAATAACTCTACAAAAAATGTATTATCTTCAACCATAAGGTGAATATCAAGGGGTTTTGTTGCAACTTTTGCAACAGGATTTACAACAACTGGTCCAATTGTCATATTAGGAACAAAATGTCCATCCATTACATCCACATGAATTAAATCACATCCACCATCACAAATTGCTTTTATTTCACTTGCAAGATTTCCAAAATCAGCTGATAATATAGAAGGTGCTACTAGCATCTTTTTCTAACCTTTTTTTCTAAATTTTGGTCGATTATATCATTTAAACTCTTTTATAAAGTATAAAAATAAGCATATAATATTTTTTGATGTAGAATAACGAAAAAAATAAATTGGCAAATCATGAAAAAAATTTTACCCTTACTTTTGTGTAGTTTATGTTTCGGTGAAAGTATAGATAAGCTATATAAAGAAGCTCAGGATTTAGAAAATCAAGGAAATTATAAAGAAGCAATGCTTTTATATAAAAAAGCAGCAGATTTAAATATTTCAAAGGAAGATAAATATCTACTTGATTTATCAAAAAATGATGATCATAAAGTTGAATCTTTTACAAATATGAAAAAAGCCTTTTATCAAAACCAAATTGACAAAGTAAACGACAAAGAAACAGATGAAAATTTAAAACAAATAATTACAGGTGATTTTAGTCTTTACCCTTATAAAAAAAATTATCTATTACCTGCAACTTATGATTTTCATCAAACTGACGATAGAAATTCTTTTGAAACTGCATTTCAAATTAGTGTTGAAAAACCTATTGCTTATAATTTCTTTGGATTAAATGAATCTATAAGTGCTGCATATACACAAAGATCATTTTGGCAAACAGCTGAACACTCTTCACCCTTTAGGGAAACAAATTATGAACCTGAAGTGTTTATTCAATTTCCATATAAAAGTACAAGCAGTTTAAAAGGATATAAAGTTGCACTTAATCATGTTTCAAATGGGAAAAATGATGAATTATCAAGATCATGGAATAGAGTATATTTAGAAGGATATTTTCAATTATCAAATCTTTTTATAATTCCAAAAGTTTGGTATAGAATTCCTGAAAATGGAACAGATGATGATAATCCAGATATTGAAGATTATTATGGAAATGGTGATTTAACTTTTTTATACGCTTATAAAAAACACACCTTTGAATTAGCTTTAAGAAATAATCTTAAACTTGAAAATGCCAATAAAGGTTCAGCAGAATTAAACTGGACTTTTCCATTACCTGAATTTTTATCTACAAATAATTCATATGGAATATTTCAAATATTTTCAGGTTATGGAAATAGCTTAATTGATTATGATAGAGAAATAAATAAAGTAGGTTTAGGAGTTGCTTTTTCTAGATAAAATAGCCTTGGCTATTTTATGTTTTGTATATAATAAAAAATTGCCTCAATTTCTTCTTCAACCAAAAAGTATGTAGGCATCACATTTGCGTAATATATAAGTTTTTCACAAACTTGCTCTTTTTCAAATTTTAAATTTGGGTTCTTTTTAGAATTTACTTTAGCAGAAAAAGTTTCATAATCAATATTTTTAATATCTGGAATAACTAAACTACAATTATAAATTTTTGTGTCAGAAACTCGTTGTTTAAAATCAACCATTTTTCTACCTCTTGCATCATTTCCATGACAAGAGTTACACCCTATTCCCCTTGGATTATTATAAAGCATTTTCCCATATTCATATTTTGTAATAAAAGAGTTATTTATATCCAATTGATCTTGTTGCTGCGGTTTTGGCTCTATTGCTTTTTGTTCTAACTCTCTTAATTCTGGTTGCTGATTTTCTTCACTATTTACACCATATGAAAATGAATATAAAAACAAAAAAATTAATAATATATTTCTCATTTAAACCCTAATTTATCACTATTTTTAAAAAACCAATAAAAACTAAACATTAATCCTGGTGTTTTTGCCTTTGACTCATCAAAAATAAATTCATCACTTTGTTCAATTGGTAAAAATAAAAGTTCAATTTGTTCATCATTAATTCCACCACCATCATGAATTTTCATTGATTCATCTATTTTTGCAAAAAATAGATGTTGACAACCACCACTAATTCCAACATTTGTATAAAATGAAGTTATTTTTAGAATATCATTTAACTCAACAAAATACCCACACTCTTCATCAATCTCTTCTTGGGCTATCTCTTCTAATGATTTATCTTTATCAACTAAACCAGCACACAATTCATATGTAAAAGTTTTAGAGCTATCATTTAAAAAAACTGGCATACGAAATTGTTTTACCAGTAAAAAGGCATTTTTTTGTGTATGATATAAAAGTATTGCAACGCTATTATGGCTTTGAACTGCTTCCCATGTTCTGCTTTTGCCATTTTGATTATAAGTTACTTTTACAGGATGAATAAATTTTGTATCTTTTAATTCGCTAATCTCTAAATCTTCAATAATATTTATCATTTAATATCTTTATAAATTTTTTCATATTCTAACAAAAAATTAATTCAATTTACTTTTTATTTACTATTGAAGAAAAATCCACACTGAATATTGTCTCTTTGGCAGTTTGTGATTTTAAATTTAACTGTAAATTATACTCATTACAAATTCTTTTTACTATATCTAAACCTATTCCAAAACCACCTTCATTATTATTTCCTCTTTTATATCTTTTAAAAATTTCTTTTTGTTCTTCTTTACTTATTCCTATTCCAAAATCTTTTACAGATAAAATATTTTTTTCTAAAGTAACTTCTATATTTGAATCTTTATAACTATATTTAATTGCATTTGAGATTAGATTATTTACCAATTTTTGAGTTTTTGTTCTATCCATTTTTATAAAACAACTAGAAAGATTTGAATTTATTTTAATATTTTTTGTAATGGAAATATCATTAAAATAATCCACACTTTCACCCACTAAATCTTTTAAATCAAACTCTTCAAAAACATCTTCATTTATTTCATTAAATGCAGAAAAATGAATATCATTATATATTTGAGAGATTTGTTTAGAACTACTTAATATATATTTCATCATTTTTTCTGGATTTTTCCCACTTTTTAACATAGAAACAGAAGTCATCAAAACAGAGATTGGTGTATTTAATTCATGGGCTGAATCTTTAATAAATTTATCCATTGATTCAACTCTTTTTCTTGCTGGATTCAATAAAATCTTCGATAATAAATATCCAATACAAGCTATAAAAAGTGAACTTATTATCAATTTAATTATAATTAAAACTTTTATATTATTTTTGTCACTTGCAACTTGACAACTTTCCATTACTATATATTTAATTGCAATATTTTCTTCATCAATTGTTGTAATAAAATAGTTATAAGCGCTATTTTCATAGAGATTTTTTGAAAAATCTATTTCATAATTGTCATTTATATTTGAGAAAATTACTTTTTTATCTTTATCCAAAAGTGCATATCTGATATTATCTTTTTGTAATTTTTGAGCAATAAACTCTTTCTTTTTCATATATTTATCTAAAATATCAGCTTTTATTTGCATTGAAGCATTTTTTAACTCCATATTACAAGTTTCACGAGCCATTTTTAGCTCATTTCCATAATAAATATATAAAATAACACTAACCAAAAATAGTGTTGAAGTTACATATATAAATAAAAAATTTCTAAGAGCTTTTTTTTCATCACTATTCAAATTTGTATCCTATTGATCGTATTGTTGTAATTTTTTCTTTCCCTATTATTTCTCTAAGATTTTTAATATAAACTCTAATCGTTGCATCAGTTGGCATCTCATCATAAGCCCAAATATTTTGTAATAACTCATCACTTGAAATTACCCTATTTTTATGTGTACAAAAATATTTTAAAATATCTCTCTCTTTTTGAGCAATGCTAATAATTTCATTTGATTTAAAAATTTGGCAAGTTTGTGGCTCAAAAAATAGAGATTCATCAATTTTTATTTTATCCTCTTGTTCAATAAAAAATTGTCTGCAAAGTTTTAAAATTCTTTGATCAAGTTCTTCTAAATCAAAAGGCTTTTTTATGTAATCATCAACTCCACTTTCAAAAGACTCTTTTAAATGTTTTGTATCTTGATAAGCTGTTAAAATTATTGTTGGAGTATTATTCTTATACTCTTTTCTAATTGTTTTTAAGACATCAATTCCGCTGATTTGTGGTGTGTTAATATCAAGTAGTGCAATATCAAATTTTTGCTCTATCAAAGCCTCTAAAGCATCTTGTCCATTTGTACATAAAGTTACATCAAAACCTTTGTCTATTAAATGCTCATTCAATAAATCACTCAAAGCTACATCATCTTCTAGTAATAAAACTCTCATATAAAATCCTAATGTATAATTTTGATTATATTCAAATTTCGTTTACTTACTGTGTATATATTTATTTAATCAATTTAAAATATCTTAAAACCTTGCCTTGAATTATTACATATAAAACTGAACAAATAAAAGCAATAATTGTTCCAAAAACTATACCAATTTTTGCATAAGCAAAATAAACAACCAAAGAATAAACAACAACTGAGCTTAAGCCATAAGGAGTATTTTTAATTATTGTTCTTGCTTGAAATCTACTATGTCTAAAATGAATAATCAACATTAATGGTAATAAAACAGTTGGAAATGAAGAAAAAATTCCAGCAATATTTGAGGGAACATATTTGGGTAAACTTGTAATTATTAAAAAAATTGATATTGTTAAAAGTGATCTAAAAAAAATATCAGAAATTGATGTTTTTATTTTTTTATCAATTGAAAAATTCTCTTTTTTTGCAAAATAAATTGTTGCAATTATCATTAGTGTTATTACAATAACTGGTGTTAAAATTACATGAGGAGGAACATAAGCTAAAATAAATGCAATAATTAAATATGAGATAAAAGAGATTAAAAGACTCAAAAAGATCTCAAATTTTCCTTTATAAAAAGTACTAATATAATAACCTATTGAAAAAGCAAGAGCTGCAAAAAGTCCATGAATATTATATAAAGCAACTTTTGTTACATAATCAACTCCATTTTCTATTGCAAAAAATAAAAGTGTAACTGCACTTCCTATTGGAAGACCTGATAATATTCCTGAAACTTTTGGACTAAGTTTCTCAGCAATAAAACTGAGTAGTAAAACAAGTGATACAACTGTAATAGATTTTATAATTAAGAGTTCTATAATTCATCCTTTATCTAAAGAATGAATTATATAAAAATTACATATAAATTACATAAATTTATTTAGATTTTTATTTAAAATTATCAAATACCAAAGGTGCTTTAAAATCTAATGATTTTAAATGTTTCATGATTGCTTGTAAATCATCTATGTTTTTTCCTGTCACTCTAATCTCGTCTCCTTGATTTGCAGCACTTACTTTTAATTTTAGATTTTTTATTTCTGTTTGAATTCTTTTTGCTTCATCTTTTTCAATACTATCAATAATTTTGTATGAATATTTTCTATTTCCACCACTTGAATCCTCTTTTTTTAACTCTTCAAGTGAGTTTATTGATATTCCTCTTTTATTCATTTTAGAAATTAAAATATCTCTCATTGCATCAATTTTATTATCACTTGAAGAAATTAATGTTAAAGTTTTAGCTCCAACATTTAAATCTAATTCTTTAGAAATACCTTTAAAATCATATCTTGTATCAATCTCTTTTTGAGCTTGTATAACTGCATTTTTCATCTCTTGCATATCTAATTTTGCTGAAATATCAAATTGATGTTCTTTTGCTGCCATTTTTTATCCTTTTAATAATTAATTATTTTATTGATTTCTTAGATTTTAACATTTTTTTATAAAGCTTTCGGTAAAACAGAGTTTAAAATAATTTTGATGATTTTTATGAGTAAACTAATCTTTAAAATTTAAATACATTATTATATTTATACACAAAGCCTAATTTTTCAATTTTAGAACCATCAATTACTCTATTTAAAAAGGATTTATTATCAAGAAATATTGGTATTTCAAAATCATATTTTTTTGAATTAAAAGTATAAATCTCTTCTTTTGTTGGATGTTCTTTTGAACAAAGATTAAATATTCCATTTAAATTTTTTTCAATAATAAATTTTGTAGCATTAATTACATCTTTTCTATGAACAAAATTTATTATACTTTTTGGAAATTCAACTACTTTATTTGAAGATCTTTTACCAAAGTATCTATTTCCACCAACAAGTCCTGAAACTCTAAATATAACATCACTTCTATTTTCTACAAGCTTTTCAGCTTCAAATACAATTCTTGAATTTGAATCATTAATTGCATAATTTTCATCAAAATTACCCTCAATATTTGGATAAATTGAAGTTGAACTAATAAATATAATTTTTTCTATATTTTTAATTTTTTCATGTTTATAAATTTTATCTAGGAAACCTATATAATCATCAAATTTTGAAGGTGGATAATTAATAAATAAATAGTTAGTATCTAATAATTCATCTAAAAATGAAAAATCATTTTCATTTAAAATAAAAGAAGAAAAACCTAAGCTATCGAATAATTTAGATTTTTCTTCACTCCTAGCAGAAACTTTTATTTTAAATTCATCTTTTAATTGATTAGCAAGTTCTAAACCTAGCCAACCCGTACCCAAAATAGTGAAAGTTTTCATTTAATCTTTTAATATTCCATAAGTTAATAAAAGCCAAGCAACAATAAGCATTGTTCCACCAATAGGAGTAATTGCTCCTAAAATTGGCATTGATAAGATAGCTAAAAAATATAATGAAAAAGAGAATATACACATACCTATAACTATGAGCCATAAAGAAATATATATTTTCTTTGATTCTGGTTTTAAAGCATAGATAAATGAAGCAGCAAAAAGTCCTAATGAGTTATAAAAATGGTATTGAACGCCTGTGTTGTAAATTTTCAACATATATTCATCTATAATTGCTTTTAAAGCATGAGCACCAAATGCACCAAATGCAATACCTAAAGCCATCATAAAAGAAGAGATTGCAAGAAACATTTTTGTTTTGTTATTTAATATCATATAATTTCCAAATTTTAAATTTTGGAAAGTATATCAAATTAAACTTTATTTCTTTGATTTTTCCTTTGAAGATTTTTTCTTAGAAAAACCCGCACCTTTTTTTTCTTTTTTTTCTAATTCCAAAGTTGTAATAAGTGTTCTAAAATCAACTCCATCTTTATTCATTTTAGCAAAACATGCAGCTAGTGAAGCTATTGTATTAGGTACTTCTTTTTTCTTTTTATATGCTTGAATATTCTTTTCACTAACTTTTATAAGTTCTGTAAACTTAGGAATAGTAAGTTCTGCATCTAAAAGTAATTTTTTAAAATCAATAAAAGTCATAATACAGCCTAATGTTAGTTTTCTTCATTATACATAAATAAATGTAATTTCTTATTTAACATCTACTTCCCAAAAGAAATCAATCCATTCATTTGCTTCTCTAACACTAAAATCTGGTTTTATTAGAGCTGTATTTTTATAAAATAATGTAGCTAATTTAAACTCTACCTTTGGAAATCTTTCTTTTAAAACTTTTAAAATTTCTCTCATTGTTTCTCCTGAATCAACAATGTCATCAACAATTAAAACCTTTTTAGCACTAGAAACATCAGGAATATTAAATATGTTAAAAGTTTCAAGTTTTAATTCACCCTCATAATGAATAGAATTTAATGTATATAAATTTCTCATATCTAATGCTTGAGCCATTAAGTGAGAAAGTGTTAATCCTCCGCGAGCAACAGCAAGTAAAATTTCCGGTTCAAAACCTCTACATTTATCTACTAATATTTGAGCATCTTTTTTGAATAAATCATAACTATAATATAGTTTTTCCAACTAAAATCCTTTGTAAAAATTAAGTTTTGATTATACAAGAAAAGCCAAAAAAAGGGAAGCAAAGCAAAGAAAGCTGGACTGCTCACAACAGGATTTGAACCTGTAACCTCTTCCTTACCATGGAATTGCTCTGCCGTTGGAGCTATGTAAGCATAAAGAATAAATATATAGGTAACTAAGAGATAGTTAATGTAAAAAGATAAATAAAAGCTAAGTAAATAATGCAAATCAATTTTAGCCAGAAAAAATAGGATAATCAAATAAGTAAAAAATAGATTGCTAAAAAAACAGGCTAAAAAAAAAGCTTAGCATTGAATACTTGTGTAAAGTATAAAAAGCTAAGCTTTGAAAAAAACTCAAGAGCTGGCAGCGGCCTACGTTTCCACCAGGGGACCCGGCAGTATTATCGGCGATGAAGTGCTTGACTTCCAGGTTCGGAATGGGACTGGGTATTTCCACTTCTCTATAGCCACCAGCAAAGTTGAGTATTAAATCTAAAACTATGAAATAAGTCATAGAGTGTAAACTTAATACTCAACTCTAACCAGAGTTAAGAAAAAAATAATGTTAAAGTCTTTCACAATTTTTGTCTATCAAATATATAAGATATACATTTAATAAGATAGTAAACCAAAGAATTTGTTAAATAAGCCAAACGTTCTATTAGTACTGGTCAGCTAAACGCCTTACAACGCTTACACATCCAGCCTATCAACCAGCTAGTCTTGCTGGGAACTTCAGGGAAAGTTAATCTTAGAGTTGGCTTCGAGCTTAGATGCTTTCAGCTCTTATCACATCCGTACGTAGCTACCCAACGATGCTCTTGGCAGAACAATTGGTACACCAGTGGTACGTTCATCCCGGTCCTCTCGTACTAGGGACAAATCTCTTCAACTTTCCTACGCCCACGGAAGATAGGGACCGAACTGTCTCACGACGTTCTGAACCCAGCTCGCGTACCGCTTTAAATGGCGAACAGCCATACCCTTGGGACCTACTTCAGCCCCAGGATGCGATGAGCCGACATCGAGGTGCCAAACCTCCCCGTCGATGTGAGCTCTTGGGGGAGATCAGCCTGTTATCCCCGGCGTACCTTTTATCCTTTGAGCGATGGCCCTTCCACACAGAACCACCGGATCACTATGACCGACTTTCGTCTCTGTTCGACTTGTATGTCTCACAGTCAAGCTAGTTTATGCCATTATACTCAACTGGCGATTTCCATCCGCCATGAACTAACCTTTGTAAGCCTCCGTTACTTTTTAGGAGGCGACCGCCCCAGTCAAACTACCCACCAGACATTGTCCTGATACAAGATAATTGTACGCAGTTAGTAACTCAAATATTCAAGGGTGGTATCTCAAGGATGGCTCCGACTCTACTTGCGTCTAGTCATCATAGCCTCCCACCTATCCTGCACATGAATATCCAAGCTACAGTGTCAAGCTGTAGTAAAGGTGCACGGGGTCTTTCCGTCTTTCCGCGGGTAGGAGGAATTTTCACCTCCACTACAATTTCACTGGATCCCTGGTTGAGACAGCTCCCATCTCGTTACGCCATTCATGCAGGTCGGTATTTAACCGACAAGGAATTTCGCTACCTTAGGACCGTTATAGTTACGGCCGCCGTTTACTCGGGCTTCAATCAAATGCTTCGCTTGCGCTGACATCATCAGTTAACCTTCGAGCACCGGGCAGGCGTCACACCTTATACATCCACTTACGTGTTAGCAAAGTGCTGTGTTTTTGGTAAACAGTCGGGAGGGACTCTTTGTTGCAACCTCTCTAGCTTTTTGGAGCAAGTCCATATACCAAAGTAGGCACACCTTATACCGAAGATACGGTGCTAGTTTGCAGAGTTCCTTAACCAGGGTTCTTCCACGCGCCTTAGAATACTCATCCCACCCACCTGTGTCGGTTTACGGTACGGGCAACATACAATATACTTAGTGGCTTTTCTTGGCACGACAGTATCATCGATTCTCCATCTCCTCCGAAGAGTGTCAAGAGCCTGTAAGATCTCGGCCTATTGCAACCCGGATTTGCCTAAGTTACAGCCTACGTCCTTCGACCCACTATTCCATCAGTGAGCTCGATTAACTCTATGCGTCCCCACATCGCGCTTGTATGTTGGTATTGAAATATTAATCAATTTGCCATCGTCTACCCCTTTCGGACTCGACTTAGGACCCGACTAACCCTACGATGACGAGCATCGCGTAGGAAACCTTGGGTTTTCGGCGTTGAGGATTCTCACCTCAATTATCGCTACTCATGCCTGCATGCTCACTTCTATCCGCTCCAACGCTCCTTGCCGGTACATCTTCAACGCTGAATAGAACGCTCTCCTACCACTCGAATAAATTCGAATCTAAAGCTTCGGTGCACATCTTAGCCCCGTTATATTTTCCGCGCAGAATCACTAGACCAGTGAGCTGTTACGCTTTCTTTAAAGGATGGCTGCTTCTAAGCCAACCTCCTGGTTGTCACAGTAACTCCACATCGTTTTCCACTTAGATGTGACTTAGGGACCTTAGCTGTTAGTCTGGGTTGTTCCCCTCTCGACGGTGGATTTTATCACCCATCGCCTGACTCCTGTGATTCCACATATAGTATTCATAGTTTGATAGGGTTTGGTACCGCGGTAAGCAGCCCTAGCCCATTCAGTGCTCTACCCCTATATGCTACAACACAAGGCTATACCTAAATATATTTCGGAGAGAACCAGCTATCACGAAGTTTGATTGGCCTTTCACCCCTATCCACAAGTCATCCGGAGACTTTTCAACGCCTATCGGTTCGGTCCTCCACTGGCTCTTACACCAGCTTCAACCTGCTCATGGATAGATCACTTCGTTTCGGGTCTGCAGCATCTGACTAATTCGCCCTATTAAGACTCGCTTTCGCTACGGCTTCGTACTTGACTTAACCTTGCCAGACACCACAACTCGCAGGCTCATTATGCAAAAGGCAGTCCATCACCCTGATAAATCATAGGGCTCTGAATGATTGTAAGCTAATGGTTTCAGGTTCTATTTCACTCTCCTCGCTGGAGTACTTTTCACCTTTCCCTCACGGTACTTGTTCACTATCGATCTGTAAGTAGTATTTAGGATTGGAGGGTGGTCCCCCCAGTTTCAGTCAAAATATCACGTGTTCCGACCTACTCAGGATACCAATAGAGCTATTGAAAATTTAAATTACAGGAGTTTCACCTTCTATGCTACACTTTTCCAAGTATTTCATCTATCTTCTTTAGTCTCACGTTATGGTCCTACAACCCCCAATGCAAGCATTGGGTTTGTCCTAATCCGCTTTCGCTCGCCGCTACTGACGGAATCTCGTTTGATTTCTCTTCCTCTGGCTACTGAGATGTTTCACTTCACCAGGTTAGCTCCCCGTAGGGTAACATAGTTCTCACTATGCTGGGTTGCCCCATTCAGAAATCCCCGGATCAAAGCTCTTTGGCAGCTCCCCGAGGCTTATCGCAGCCTAATACGTCTTTCATCGCCTCTTACAGTCTAGGCATCCACCATTAGCCCTTAATAGCTTATTAATAAACAGAATTAAATTCTGTCGCATTTTTGATAATATTCTTTGGCTACTATCTTATTAAACATATTATTTAAAATATATCCAATAAAATAAGTTGTGTTCTATCTATTTCTAGATAATAAAATTTTTGTTTTTAATTAAATTCATACGAAATCTAATTAAACGAAAAAATTAAAGACTTTAACATTATATTTTTAAATATCATTTAGGTAAACCTAATATAAAAACTTTTTTTAAGTTCTTATATTAAATTTTCTAACTTTTTAATTATAACTCTTAGTTTATCTAATAGGTGGTGGAGAATAGCGGGATCGAACCGCTGACCTCCTGCGTGCAAAGCAGGCGCTCTCCCAGCTGAGCTAATTCCCCACACTGATAAACAAACTCTTATTGAATCTATTTAACTAATCTTTTAAGATTATTTAATGGTGGGCCTATCAGGACTTGAACCTGAGACCTCACGATTATCAGTCGAGCGCTCTAGCCAGCTGAGCTATAGGCCCTTATTACCTATTTTAAATAATCTTTATAAACCGAATATAAAAACTCTGACAGATTAAGAAATGAATCTTAATCTATTCTCTGAAAGGAGGTGATCCAACCGCAGGTTCTCCTACGGTTACCTTGTTACGACTTCACCCCAGTCGCTGAATCCACTGTGGAAGGTAGCTATTTTAGCATCCCCGCTTCGAATGAGTTCAACTCCCATGGTGTGACGGGCGGTGAGTACAAGACCCGGGAACGTATTCACCGTAGCATAGCTGATCTACGATTACTAGCGATTCCAACTTCATGTAGTCGAGTTGCAGACTACAATCCGAACTGGGAGATATTTTTGAGATTTGCTCCACGTCACCGTATTGCTGCTCTTTGTATACCCCATTGTAGCACGTGTGTAGCCCTGGACGTAAGGGCCATGATGACTTGACGTCGTCCTCACCTTCCTCCTACTTGCGTAGGCAGTCTCATTAGAGTTCTCAGCCGAACTGTTAGCAACTAATGACGAGGGTTGCGCTCGTTGCGGGACTTAACCCAACATCTCACGACACGAGCTGACGACAGCCGTGCAGCACCTGTATATAAGTTTCTGCAAGCAGACACCAATCTATCTCTAGAAAGTTCTTACTATGTCAAGTCCAGGTAAGGTTCTTCGTGTATCGTCGAATTAAACCACATGCTCCACCGCTTGTGCGGGTCCCCGTCTATTCCTTTGAGTTTTAATCTTGCGACCGTACTCCCCAGGCGGCACACTTAATGTGTTAACTGCATTACTGCAAGGTCTAGCCTCACAACAACTAGTGTGCATCGTTTAGGGCGTGGACTACCAGGGTATCTAATCCTGTTTGCTCCCCACGCTTTCGCGTCTCAGCGTCAATAATGTTCCAGTAGATCGCCTTCGCAATCGGTATTCCTTCTGATCTCTACGGATTTTACCCCTACACCAGAAATTCCATCTACCTCTCCCACATTCTAGGTATACAGTTTCAAAAGCAGTTCAATAGTTAAGCTATTGGATTTCACTTCTGACTTATATACCCGCCTACACGCTCTTTACGCCCAGTGATTCCGAGTAACGCTTGCACCCTCCGTATTACCGCGGCTGCTGGCACGGAGTTAGCCGGTGCTTATTCATATAGTACCGTCATTATCTTCCTATATAAAAGGAGTTTACGCACCGAAATGTGTCGTCCTCCACGCGGCGTTGCTGCATCAGACTTTCGTCCATTGTGCAATATTCCCCACTGCTGCCTCCCGTAGGAGTCTGGACCGTGTCTCAGTTCCAGTGTGACTGATCATCCTCTCAAACCAGTTAGGCGTCATAGCCTTGGTGAGCCATTACCTCACCAACAAGCTGATACCATACAGTCCCATCCTCAAGCACTAAAGCGTTTCCCTTGCATACTTATGTATTAAAGGCATATAGGGCATTAGCAGTCGTTTCCAACTGTTATTCCTTTCTTGAGGGCAGGTTAACTATATATTACTCACCCGTGCGCCACTTAGCTGACAATTATAGCAAGCTATAATCCGTTCTCGTTCGACTTGCATGTGTTAAGCACGCCGCCAGCGTTCACTCTGAGCCAGGATCAAACTCTCCATAAATTGAAGAACTTTGAAACTGACATTTCTGTATTATTTTACTAACACAAAATTATCACTCATAGTATAGACAAGATTTGTTTTACCATTTCTTGTTTTTATATTTTTTAACATTTATTCTTATTTTTAATCTGAATAAACACAGATTATTTTTAAGAGTTCTATATTCGGTTTATAAAGATTACTTTACAAACGTTATAATTATTTTTAAAGATCATCCAGCTTCGATAGTAACGCTTCTCATCATTCTTTCGTTTGATGCGCTTCAGTCAAATTGGACGGGAATTATAATAGGTTTTTTTGCCTTTGTCAAGACCTTACAGCTGAAATTTGGCTTAAATTTTTGAATTTATCTTTTTCCAGCCTTTTTACTTTCTTTTTATTGGGTTTTTTATCTGTTTTTGCTTTTTTGTTTACTTTTTACTATTTTTTCACAATTTTTATGAAAAATGCCATATAATAACAGACTCAAATTTGTTAAAACATCATATAGAATAATATTTGAAGCAAATAAAAAAGAAAATGCTAAAATATACGAAAATGTTTTAATAAAAATATTAAAAGGAAAATAAAAATGACAAATAAAAATACACCTATTAAAAAGTGCTTATTCCCTGCTGCTGGATACGGTACAAGATTCTTACCTGCTACTAAAGCAACACCTAAAGAAATGTTACCTGTTTTAACTAAACCACTTATTCAATATGGTGTAGAAGAAGCACTTGCTGCAGGTATGGATACAATGGCAATAGTTACAGGTAGAGGTAAAAGAGCGATAGAAGATCATTTTGATATTTCTTATGAACTTGAGAATCAAATTAAAGGTACAAGTAAAGAACATTATTTAACAGAAATCAGATCAGTAATTACTAAATGTACTTTCTCTTATACTAGACAAATTGAAATGAAAGGTTTAGGTCATGCTATTTTATGTGGTGAAACACTAATTGGTGATCAACCATTTGCTGTTTTACTTGCAGATGACTTATGTGATGCTCCAGGAAAAGGTGTATTAGCACAAATGGTTGATTTGTATAAAAAATATGGTTGTTCAATTGTTGCTATTGAAGAAATCCCTAAAGAAGATACAAACAAATATGGTGTAATTGCTGGAAATGAGATTGAACCTGGTATTTATATGGTAAAAGACATGGTAGAAAAACCTGAACCTGAAGTTGCTCCTTCAAATTTAGCAATTATTGGAAGATATATTTTAACTCCTGATATTTTTGAAATTATTAGAGAAACAAAACCTGGTAAAGGTGGAGAAATTCAAATTACAGATGCTCTTTTAACTCAAGCAAAAAAAGGAATGGTTTTAGCTTTCAAATTTGATGGACAAAGATTTGACTGTGGAAGTATTGATGGATTTGTAAAAGCAACAAACTATTTTTATGCAAAGTCTACAGATAAAGAAAAAAAAGAAAAAAAAGAAGTTGGAGCTAAATAAGTGAAAAATAATCTGTATTATCCTCAAGTATCACTAAGTGATGATGAAATCTTTGCAGAAATAAAAAAAGAAAGAGAGAATATAGGTTATTACTCTCTTCCTTATGAAGATACAACTTTTTTAAAAGCTAAATTAGATAGTTTTAATTTTACACAAAAACAAATTGCTATCATTGGAATTGGAGGAAGTACTTTAGGAACTTATGCAATTTACAATTTCATGAAGTACAACAAGCAACACAATAAAACTCTAAAAAAAGAGCTTTTTTTCTTTGAAAGTACAGACCCTGTTAACTTAAATGGAACATTAAGTCAAATTAATTTAGAAGATACTCTGTTTATCGTAATTTCAAAATCTGGAACTACAATAGAAACTATTTCTATTTTTAAATATTTAATGTCAATTACAAAAATTGATAAATCTAATTTATTAATAATTACAGAGGATGACAGTAAATTAAATACTTTTGCAAAAGCAAATGATATTAACTCTTTTGATATTCCTAAAAATGTTGGAGGAAGATTTTCTGTATTATCTAATGTTGGATTAGTTCCTTTATATCTTGCAGGATTTAATATTGATGAACTATTAAAAGGTGCAAAAAAAATATCAACATCTTTTTTTGAGCAAAATGATTTATATGATCATTTAATAAAAAAAGCAAGAACTTTTTATGAGTTTAAAGATGTTTACAATGTAAATGCAATTTTTTCATATTCTCAATTACTTGAAGGTTTTAATAAATGGTATATTCAACTTTGGGGAGAAAGTCTTGGGAAAATTGATGTAAATCATACAAATCAAGGTTTAACTCCAATTGGACTTTTAGGACCAGTGGATCAACACTCTTTCTTACAACTTATTGTTGAAGGAAAAAGAGATAAAACTGTAACATTTATAAAAATCAAAGATTTTAAAGATAATACAAAAATTGCTCCAACTACACTTCAAGGTTTAGAAGATTTAGATTATATCAATAATCTTGATTTTAAAGAATTAATCAATCTTCAAGCTGATGCTACAATTGCTTCAGTTAAAGAGTATAAAAAAGATATTCCAATAGATTTAATTGAAATTGAAGAGATTAGTGAATATGAAATTGGAAAACTACTTTTCTATTATGAATTATTAACTTCAATTGTTGGAAAATTCTTAAGAATTAATACTTATGACCAACCAGGTGTTGAAGGTGGTAAGATTATTTTAAAAGAGATGTTAAAAAATAAATAGGAATTAAAATGGCACTATTTGGTACATTACAAACTTTAAAATCACAAGTTTGTAGTTCTAAGTTTGAAAAAGCTTTTGCTTATATTGAAAAATTGCAAGATAAAAATTCAAATGAACACAAAACTCTTTTGAATACAAAAGTTGGAGAGTGTAATAAAATAGTGTTAGATGAAAACTGTTTTGTTTTGGAACAAGCCTACATAACAAAAGATAAAGAAGATTGTCTTTATGAATCACATAAAACATATATTGACATTCAATATATGTTTGAAGGTGATGAAATAATGGAAGTTGAAAATGTAAATAATCTTATTGTTACAACTGAATATAACCCTGATTTAGATTATGCAAAATATGCTCAAACTCTTAATAGTTCAATTTTAAAAATTAGAGAAAATGAACTTGCTATTTTTTATCCAAATGATGCACATATGCCTTGTATTAAAATAGATGAAAATAAAAAAATCATAAAAGCTGTTTTCAAAATATTAGTAAATAGTTGAGAATATTATGGAACATATATTTTCAGCTTTAATTCCTGTTTTTGGACTTATTTTAATTGGATATTTCTTCAAAAGAATAAAATTTCCATCCCATGAATTTTGGCCACAAGCTGATAAATTAACTTATTATGTTTTAATGCCTTCTTTATTAATCTATAAACTTTCAAATGCTTCTTTGAGTTCTTCAAATAGTTTAGGTTTTATTTTATCTGCACTTTTAGCAATATTTTTTACAATGATTATTCTTATTATTGTGAATAAAATAAAACCTACAAATGCTTCTGCTTTCACATCAGTTGTTCAAGGTGGAATTAGATTTAACACTTACGTATTTTTGGCACTTGCAGGAGCAATTTTTGGAAATGATGGTTTAGTTTTATCAGCAATAATTTTGACTTTTGCAATTCCATTTATAAATATTTTATGTATTACTATTTTTGCTTTATACATAAGTAATGAAAAATTAAATTTTTTATATTTATTAAAATCAATTATTACAAATCCTTTAATAATTGCCTGTGTAATTGGTGGTAGCATTAATTTTTTAGGAATTCATTTTCCACTTGTAATAAATAATACTTTAGAAATTTTAAGTAAAGCTGCACTTCCAATGGGGCTTTTATCTGTTGGATTTGGACTTGTAATTAAAGAGATAAAATCTTCAAAAAGTGAATTAATTATTTCAAGCGTTGCAAAACATTTAGTTATGCCTATTTTTATTTATGCTTTTGGGAAATATTTTGCTTTAGATAATATGATGATTTCTATTTTAGTTTTATTTGCAGTACTTCCAACAGCACCTAGCTCTTTTATATTAGCACGTCAGCTTGGTGGTGATATTGGATTAATGTCAAGTATTATTACAGTGCAAACACTTATATCTGCACTGTTTATAATACTTGTATTGAAGTTTTTTATTTAGGCTAAGATTTTATCTTAACCTAATTCATGTACTAAATCTGATTCTGCTTTTTCTAACATTGCAAACTCTTCATCTGCTGTTTTAGCAACCAAATGATTTTTACTATACAAGAAGAAATATAAAGCACCAATTACATATAAAATAATTGTATAGTTAAAAGCTCTTGGATCAAAAGCGTAAACTCCTGTTAATGCAATTAAAGATAATACAAAAGCAATTCCAGATGTAATAACACCACCTGGAGTTTTATATGGTCTTGGCATATTTGGATTTTTAACTCTTAATAAAATATGACTCAAAGCCATTAAAGCATAAGAAATTGTAGCACCAACAACTGCCATTGCTAACATTAAATCACCCTCACCTGTTAAAGATGCTAAAAAACCTAAAACACCAGGAACAATTAATGCCCAAGTTGGAGTTTTCTTTTTGCTTGTTAAAGATAAAAATCTTGGTAAATATCCAGCTCTTGAAAGTGCGAATACTAATCTACTATATCCATAAATAATAGAGAAAAATGAGGCAATTAATCCTGCTAATCCCAATACATTTACTGTTGTTGCTAAAGTTGTATTTCCATTAGCATTTAATGCATCTATCAATGGAACAGTACTTTTTCCCATTACTTCAGCACCTGTAATACCTGGAAGTAAAAATACTACTAAAACAGCAGAGAAAAGTAAAAAAATCATTGCGGCAATAATCCCTTTTGGAACGTCTTTAGCTGGATTTTTAGCTTCTTCAGCAGCTAATGGAACACCCTCAACTGCTAAAAATAACCACATACCAAAAGGAAGTGCAGCCCAAACACCATACCATCCAAAAGGTAAAAACTCAGTTGCTCCTGATGCTTCAGCAGTTGCTGCAATATCAAATAGTTTTGTTGCATCAAAGTTTCCAATTAATGCAACAGCTGTTGCAATAATTGCAAATATTGCTAAACCACTAATTACCATCATTGTTTTTAAGGCTTCACCAGCGCCAATTAGGTGAATAGCAATAAAAACAGCATAAAATAATAAGTAAACTAAAGGTCCATTAATTCCAATTAAAGCTTCAACTGCCGAACCTATAAATATAACAATCGCAGCAGGTGCAAGTGCATACTCAATCAAAATTGCAAGTCCTGTTAAATAACCACCAGCAGGTCCCATTACTTGTCTTGCAAAACTATATCCACCACCAGCTGCTGGAATTGAAGCTGACATTTCTGCTAAAGATAAAACTAAACAAAAATACATTATTGCCATTAACCCAGCAGCAATTGCAAATCCACCCCAACCTGCATGTGCAATACCAAAATTCCATCCTGCAAAATCTCCAGAAATTACATATGAAATACCTAATCCTGCTAATAATACCCAACCAGCAGTTCCTCTTTTTAATTGTCTTTTAGCAAGATATTCTTCGTCTATATGAACCTTTTTCATTTTTTTCCTTTATTTGATTAAAAAATTTTCTTCATTAATATTATTTTCAATTACATCATTTGTTGTTCTATCTTTTAAATTCACACCTGATAATTCTAATCTTCGTGATTCTTTTAATAAATACATTGTTTTTTTTACAGCCTCCTCATAAGATAATCCTTCACTTCTAATATTTGATATACAATTTCTACTAGCATCTGTTAATCCACTTTTTGGATTCCAAGTTAAATATAAACCTAAACTATCAGGTGAACTAAGTCCTGGTCTCTCACCTATTAATACAAGTGAAATTTTTGCCTTTAATAATTCCCCTACTTCATCTCCAACAGCCACTCTTCCTTGTTGAACAATTGTAAAAGGTGCAATTTTCCATTTTTGAGTATCATTTGTTAATGCACTTAATAATCTTTCTATAAAATTAACAGCATTTTCTTTTATTGCAAGTGATGACAAACCATCAACAATTACAATAGATAAATCAAAAGGTTCATCTTTATTTACAATTATCTTTTTTAATGTTTCAGCCGAATCATTATTTAACTTACGCCCCAAATCTGGTCGTTGTAAATATACTGTTCTATTTATTGCTTGAGAATGTAATAAAATTGGTAGGTATGTTTCTGGATTTAAGTTATTATTATTTATTTGTTCAAGAATATGCTCAACATCAAGGGGTAAATGAACAGCATCTTGTGCTTGTGCATGGGCTAATTGAAACTCTAAAGAGTGAGATGTTGGAATACTAACACCACTTCTTCCCAATCCAATTCTAGCATCTGTGTAATCTCTTAATAACGCCCAAGGATTTTCAATAATATTTGAGTTTGAATCTATATTCTCTAAATTTTTCATTATCTATTTCCTATTACATTTGATAAAGATTTAAAAAATGTTTGTGGCATCTTTTCATTTAAAATGAATTTATCCATATTTTTAAATATCTCCATTTTTTCAAGCCAAGCACAAAACTCAGGAGCTGGTTTTAGATTTAAAACTCGTCTTGCATACAAAGCATCATGAAAAGATGTAGTTTGATAATTAAGCATAATATCGTCACTTCCAGGAATTCCCATAATAAAATTACATCCAGCAACTCCAAGTAGAGTCAATAAATTATCCATATCATTTTGATCAGCATCAGCATGATTTGTATAACAAATATCGCAACCCATTGGAAGTCCTAATAATTTTCCACAAAAGTGATCTTCTAATCCTGCTCTTGTAATCTCTTTTCCATCAAACAAATATTCAGGCCCAATAAATCCCACAACTGTATTTACTAAAAGTGGATCGAATTTTTTTGCAACTGCATAAGCTCTTGCCTCACAAGTTTGTTGATCAACTCCAAAATTTGCATTTGCTGAAAGCGAACTTCCTTGTCCTGTTTCAAAATACATAACATTATTTCCAACAGTTCCACGATTTAGTGAAAGTCCAGCTTCATGGGCTTCTTTTAAGATTTTTAAATCTACACCAAAACTTGAATTTGTTGCTTGTGTTCCTCCAATTGATTGAAATACTAAATCAACAGGAGCACCTTTTTCAATAGCTTCAATAGTATTTGTAACATGAGTTAAAACACAAGATTGTGTTGGAATTTCATATTTTTGAATTACATCATCCATTAGTTTTAGAAGTTTTATAGTTTGTTCCACATTATCAGTCGCTGGATTTATACCAATAACCGCATCACCATTTCCATATAATAATCCATCTAAAATACTTGCAGCTATTCCCATAACATCATCTGTTGGATGGTTTGGTTGAAGTCTTGTTGATAGTTGATTTGGTAAACCAATAGTATTTCTAAAAGATGTAACAACTGGACATTTTTTTGCTACCATTATTAAATCTTGATTTCTCATTATTTTACTAACAGCAGCTGCCATTTCTGGCGTAATTGCAGGTCTTACTTTTTTAATCAAATCAACAGTTGTTGAATCACTCAATAACCAATTTCTAAAATCTCCAACTGTTAAATGTGAAATTAATTTAAAAGCTTCAGCATCATGGTCATCAATTATTAATCTTGTGATTTCATCATCTTCATAAGGTATTAACATTTCATTTAAAAAAGTTTTAAGAGGAACTTCTGCTAATCGCATTTGAGCTACAACTCTTTCTTGAGAAGAAAGTGCTGAAACTCCTGCTAATAAATCCCCAGAACGTTTTGGCGTCGCTTTTGCCATTAAATCAGCTAAATTTTTAAAAGTATAAGTTCGATTTCCAAGTATATGACGATAAGATGTTTTCATATTTTAATTTGTATATTATTTAATTTCATATACATTCCTTCTATTTTTGATAAAAATAATTACATAATTATTTAATAACTATTATGTAATTTATAAAGAAATTATATAATCAAAGAAAAGATATTGAACATTAAAATAGTATATATTTTATACAAAAAAAAGTATTATTTAAAGAAATAAAATAGTTTTATTATATATACTGAAAGTTACTTTTTGTATAATCTTCATTACATAGGTTAATTTTTATACCAAATATATAAGGAATATTATGAAAAATCTCTCTTTAATTGTTCTTATTTTTTTTATAATAATTTCTTCATTGGTTTATAACTTATCAAATGCAAATAAAAAAATTGATAATTATTTTGAATTAAATAATCAAATAATTGCGATTTCAAGGTTAAATACTCAATTAGAACAATTTAGTAAGAATCATTTGGATATAGAAGTTTATGATGAAATTCAAATAAATGTTTATACAATTCAAGCCATTTTTTCAACCATTTCTAATAATACAAAAAAAGATTTATCTTTAAGAAATACAAAATTTTATAAAAAAATATTATCAATAAAAACTCTTATTGAAAAAGAGATTGAGATTATAGAAAAATTAAAATCTTATAATATGCAATTTAATGATTCAATAAAAAATATACAAATTCTAAAATCAGAAATTGAACATCATAAATTCGACAAATTTTATAATATTGCGTTAACTTTTAACTATGAAAAAGAGAATAATGTTAATAATCTTATTAGTATTAAAGAAGAATTAAACAACATAAAATCTACTAATAATATAGAAGAAGTTTTTATTTCAAATATAAATATTATATTTGAATATTTCATTAAAAAAGAGAGTCTGCAAAGTGAAATAAATAGTCTAGATTTATTTAATGAAATTAGCTCTTTACGTAATATCTTTGAATCTTATATGCAAGATATTATTAAAAATATCAAAAATTCTATAATTATTTTTATCCTTCTTTTGATTATTTCAATTCTCTTATTTATCTATTATGCTTATACTGTTTTAAAAAATAAAATGGAATTAGAGAAATTTAAAAATGCTCTTGATATTAGTGATAATATTATTATTGTAACCGATGAAAAACATCTAATTAAATATGTAAATCATGGATTTGAAAAAACAACAGGATATACAAAAGAAGAAGCAATTGGGAAAAATCCATCTATGTTAAACTCAGGATTAAAAGATAAAAGATTTTTTGAGGATTTAAAAAGTACTATAAACAATGGTGAAATATGGAATGGCGAATTCATAAATAGAAATAAATTTGGGAAAATTACCTATGAAAAAAGTACTATTACACCAATACGAGATCAAAATAATAAAATTGTAGAATTTATGGCAATTAAACTTGATATTACAAAAGAGAAAGAGTATCAAAATATTTTAACTCAACAATCAAAAATGGTATCAATGGGTGAACTTTTAGAAAATATTGCTCACCAATGGAGACAACCTTTATCAATTATTAGTTCACTATCTTCTAGTATGTTACTTCAATTTAAATATACAGAACCCTCTAAAGAGGAGTTGAATTCATCATTTGAGATGATATTTGAAACTACTCAAAAACTTTCAAATACTATTGATGATTTAAGAAACTTCTTTGACAAAAATGAAGATATTGTTGCCTTCGAAGTTGGAACAACAATAGAAAAAGCTATTAATCTATTTAATATAAAACTTGATTTAAATGAGATAAAAGTTGAATTTGAAAAGGATGTAAATTGTATATTGGAAGGTAAAGAGAGTGAATTTATTCAAGTTTTTATGAATATTTTAAATAACTCACTAGATGCTTTTAATGCAAAAAATATTCAAAATAAACTTATAAAAATCAATACAAAAGTTGAAGAAAAACTCCTAAGAATAGAGATAAATGATAATGCAGGAGGAACAAGTTCTAATATTGTAAATAAGATGTTTGAATTATATTTTACAACTAAACACAAAGCAATTGGAACTGGAATTGGTCTTTATATGGTTTATCAAATTGTTGTTTATCACTTAAAAGGTAGTGTTTATGCAAGAAATATCACATTTGAAAATGAAGGAAAAAAAGAAAAAGGAATCTCAATAATAATTGAAATTCCCCTAAACTAGATTATAAGAATACTTTCACAATCACTTGAATAGCTAATGCTGAAAGTAACACTTTTAGAATCATAGTAAATTTTTTACCATCAATTTTATCTCTTAGTTTTGTAGCAACCCAACTTCCACTAACTGCTCCAATAATCATGGCAACAATAACTCCAATATAATCAAAAAATACAAAACCAAAATACATAAATACAAACACTTTTAAAATATGTGTAATACTCATAAGTGCAGCTCCAGTTGCTACAACTTTATTTTTATCTTTGTAATCTTTGAATAGAAGTGTCATAGTAAGAGGTCCAGTAGCTCCAACAACCATTGAAAGACCTGTTTGAAAGAAACCAGCAAGGAAATAACTCTCATATCTTTTGATTTTTTCATTAAACTTTTCTGACCATAAAGAAAGTAAAATATAAACCCCAATAAATAAAGGAACATATTGAAGAGAAATTAGATTTAAAACTGCTGCAAACATTCCAATTCCAATTGCTGAACCTAATAAAAACTTTGGAATTACTTCATATTGAACATCTTTGTATCCAAATATTGCTCGACTCAAATTACTTGAAACTTGAGTTAATCCATGAATAGGGATTAAAGCATTCAAAGGTAAAAATGAAGGCAAAATAACAATTAACATCATTCCTCCACCAACTCCAACAATTCCAGCAACTGTAGAAGTAAAAAATGTAATCAGTCCTAAAATCAACTCATTCATAAAAATCATCCTCGAAATAAATTAGCGTAAAATACCCTATTAAGGCTTATTTATCAAAAAAGGGGTTATAATATTTTCTTTTAAAAGGAAGAAACAATGAAAAGATTACTATTAGTTACTATATTCTTTACAGGCATTTTATTTGCAAATTATAATTATTCAGATGAAAGTTCAGGGAAAATTGATATGCATGGAGGGAAAAGTGACTCACTTGTACCTTCAAATTTTGGAAATATGAATATTCAAAAACCAATCGCTCCAATTGCTCCTAAACAATTGATTGAAAAAGAAGAAAAAAAATTAGAAGAGAAAATTACAGAAAAAAAGGAAATCACTAAATAATGGCAATTTATAAATTTATTTCATGGAATGTAAATGGAATCCGAGCTGTTGATAAAAAAGAGGCTTTAAAATGGGTAGATGAACATGATATTCATCTTCTTGGAGTTCAAGAAACAAAATCAATGAAAGAACAAATCCCAAAAACAATTTTTAACAAACAATTTAAAACAATGACAGCAAGTGCTTCTGCAATAAAAGGAAGAAGTGGAACTGCACTATTTACAGATTTAGAAACCACTTTTGAATGTAACTGCCCTACTGTTGATATTTTAGATGAAGGAAGAATAAACGAAGTTCATTTCACTTTAGGAGATAAAGATATAGCATTTTTTAATGTATATTTTCCAAATGGACAAAGTAAAGAAGAAAGACTTGTTTATAAAATGGAGTTTTACGATAGATTTTTAGAACATTGTGAAAACTTGAAAAAACAAGGAAAATCAATCATAGTTTGCGGAGATGTAAACACAGCTCACAAAGAAATTGACCTAGCACGACCAAAAGCAAATGAACAAACATCTGGATTTTTGCCAATGGAGAGAGATTGGATTACAAAGTTTTTAAGTCATGGATATATCGATACTCTAAGACATGTTGTTGGTGATAAAACTGACCTTTATAGTTGGTGGAGTTACAGAGCAAATGCAAGAGAAAATAACGTTGGCTGGAGAATCGACTACTTTTATGTGAGCGAAGATTTAAAAGATTATGTTAAAGATGCTTATATTATGAGTGACATTTTTGGTAGTGACCACTGTCCTATTGCTTTGGAAATGGAGTTTTAATATTTTGAGAAATTTAATTCTTAATCTATTATAGTAAATGATGGAATTCTAAAAGGTTAAAAATTATGTTAAGAAAAAAACTAGAAGAACAATTAAAACTTTTAAAAAATTCATCTGAATTATATGATAAAGGTAGAATTGAAGAAGCTTTAGATATTGCTAAAACTTTAAGAACTTTATTTCATGACACTAAAAATAGCAAATCATTATTTAAACAATTAAATCAAAAAGATGATATAAAACTTTTATCTACTTTATCTGATAGAACAGAAGATCCCATGTTTAAAAATATGAGAAACATCACTTTTATTCCAATAATGATGACAGGTGATGGACAAAGAGCTTATTTAGATAAATCAAATAAAAATGAATTTATTTCTATAAAAAAGTGGTTAGAAGAAAATGTATTAGTAATAGAAGATAAATCTTATTCTAGGCATGATATTATGCTAATTAGTGCTAATAAAGATGGTGGTTCACATGTCGAAATTGATGATGAAAAATTAAAACCTTTAAAAAATAAATTTGGCACTTTTACAATTAGTGAATATAATCACCAAATCACTAATGATTTAACTAATCATCACTATATATTGCTTAGACAATTTGCTTATGAAGTTTTACATAGTAAAGAAATATTTATGAATAATAATTTATCTTTTGAACCTATGAAAATTTATAAATCATATAGAGAATATATGATTGATGGTGATACATTTTATTCAGAAAAAAAATTCTATAAAGCTATTGAATCATACAAACTTGCCGTTGAAATTAACTCAAATAATTGTGGAATAGCTTACAATAATATTGCAAATTGTCTAGTTGAATTTGAAGAAATAGATGAAGCAATTGAATATTATAAAAAAGCTATAGCTTTAAATGATAAATATATTGATGCTTTATTTAACTTATCAATTAGATATGAAAAAATGAAACGATATGACTTAACAATTGATTTATACCAAAAAATATTACTTTTAGATAAAAATCATAAAGAAGCCAATCATAATATAAGAGCAACTATAAATATTCTAACCGAATTAGAAGAAGAAATTTTAGTGCAAACTGTAAATTATTCTAAAAACAATTCTAAAAATTTAATATATTTACAAAGTTTAGGAATAGGACTACTTAAATTAAATCTTTATAAAGAAGCTCAAGAATTACATTTATATGCATTAAAATATTTTGAAAATGATATTTATTTATTAGCTAATCTATCTTATGCATTTTTTAAACAAGATAAATTTGAAGAAGCAAATAAAATATTTAATACTTTATCCGAAAAAAATACAGAAAATTATGAAATTCATCTTTCAATTTTTGAATATAAGCTTATATGTAATGATATTTTAACAGAAAAAATTATTTCACATTTTAAAGAATATTTTAATGAACAAATTATTTATTTGGATATGTTTCTAGTTTTATTTAAATTAAGAGATAATATTGAAGAAAATATTTTTATTGAGAAATTTAAAAACAATATAATTTTTAATTTTTCTGATATTAAAAATTGGGCTGTTGATAAAAGAAGTATTATTGATTTTATCAACAAATTAGAAAAATAAAGAAATTTAATCTACCCATATATTTGAAATCTTACCTTTTTTATGTATTCTTGAACAAATCATTGACCAAAATATTCATCTTATTAACTGCAAATATTTTGTTGCCCAAATCTTTGAAACTAGCTCCAAAATGATATACGGTTTCATCACAAATCAAGAACCTATCATGAAAGTTTTTAGTGATTTTTACTTCAAGATTGCCATATTGTTTATTATATTTTTCAATATCAAGTTTTAATTGTTTAGATATATTTTGAGTATAAATAGTAAATTTTACATTTTGATTTTTTGAAAATAAATTCAATATTGATTCATCTACATAGTTATCAATCAAAATGATTGAACTTTTTGCACTTTTTATTAAATCTGATAAAAGCACATAAGCATCAAATATTTGTCCGTTGAAAAATATTCCATGTTTCATTTCTAATGTATTATTTTTGATATGTGATTTGATAATCTGCATATCATTTTCAAGAATACTTAATCTTTGTTCTGTAATTTTATGAGTATTAATAGCATAACCATTTTGAATATAATTTTTAATTATAGAGTTTGCCCATTGTCTAAATTTTATTGCTTTTGATGAATTTGTTCGATAGCCAACTGCTAATATTATATCTAAGCTGTAAATTTTTACAGGTTTATCAGAATTTGCAAAGTGCATTTTTTGCACATTGCTATTTTCTTGAACTTCATTATCTTTTAAAATTTTATTGATATGTCTTGTTACACTAGTTCTATCCACATTAAAAAGTAATGAGATTTCATCTTGCCTAAGCCAAATAGTCTCTCCGTTTAATGAAACTTTTAATTCTAATTCACCGTCATTGTAAAGTACAATATTTGAAGTATTTTCCATAAAATCACCTTGTAAAATTGTATTATAACAATAACATACAAATTTATTTTTATTAAAAAACTTAACAAATTGCAATATTTTAAAGCTAAAATCATTTTTTAGTTATTATAATAAAATCACATAAATAGTATATCATCGACTTAGTATTTAAAATAGGATAGAATTAATATGAAAGCAAAAAAGATGACTTGTCTAAAAAAGAATTAGATTTATTAAAACAAATTATTCAAGAGCCAAGTGCAAAAGGTTAAGAATGGAAAACTTCGACTTCATAGCATACAAAAAAATGGTAAAAACTTATCAAGAAAACAATGACCCAACGGGTTGGTTTGACTCTATTTATAAAAATGCTCAGGGTGATTTTAGAAAAGTTTTTTGGGCTGATTTAGAACCAAGTCCTTATTTAGTGGATTGGCTAAAAGAAAATCATATTAAAAAAGAGAATAAAACTGCTTGTGTGATTGGTTGTGGAGTTGGTGATGATGCTCAAGCTTTAAGTGAGTTTGGTTTTGATGTTACTGCTTTTGATATATCTCCAAGTGCAATTGAATTATGCAAAAATAGATATAAAAATACAAAAGTAAATTATGTGGTTGCTGATTTATTTGATTATCCAAAAGAGTGGTTTGAGAAATTTGATGTGGTTTATGAGTGTAATACCATACAAGTTTTACCTGATGGTTACAGAAAAAAAGCAAGAATTGCTATGAGTTCATTAATTGCAAACGATGGTTATATTTTAGTTTCATGTAGAAGTAGAAATGAAGGTGAAAAAGAGGATGAAATTCCTTTTCCACTTTCAAAATCTGAAATGGATGAATTTACAACTATTGATAAATTAAAAGAGATTAGTTTTTTAGCCTATGATGATGAACAAACTCCTAGTGTTCCTCATTTTTTTGCAATTTATAAAAAATAAGACTTATCCATGAAAAACAGTATTACAAATCGATATGATAAAAACCAAGATGAAGAGTTAATATTAAATATTTCAGCATCAAAAGTTGAAGATTTATTTGAAGAGTATGATAAAAAATCTACTTTTATTAAAAAAGATTTAAAAGAGTCTTTAGAAAAATATCTTATAGAAAGTGTTGAAGAAATTGGTGTTCATCCCTTTATTATAAAGTTTTATTTTGATGAAATATCTGATAAAGAATCAAATCAAAAAGTGCGAAATAGTATTAAAGATTATTTTGATTATTTACAATACTGGGAACAAAAAAAGATGAAAGAACAATTACAAAACTCTTTTATTTTTATTATTATTGGTTTTATTTTTGTATCTATATCTTTAAATTTTAGTGAAAATGGAGTTTTTATTTATAAACTTATTTCAGAAGGTGCAATGGTTGCAGGTTGGGTTTCACTTTGGGAAGCATTGGCAACCATTTTAATAAAATGGTTACCTTTAAGAAAAAAACTAAAAATATTTAAAAATATTTCTAATGCAAAAATAGAGTTTAATTAAATTAGAGAGTAAGTAAGTTTTGAAAGAATATTTTTCAAATCATCTTTCTCTTTTTGAGTTAAAATACTAAATTTCTCCTCTTTTTGTTTAGCAACTTCTATCATGCAGTTTTCTATTAAATCTTTACCTTCTTTAGTCAAACTTATTAACATACTTCTTTTATCGTTTGAAGAAGCTTCTCTTTTTATTAGATTTCTTTCTTCAAGTTTCTTTAAAACTTTTGTCATACCACCTGAAGAAAATACCGTAGCATCATATAAATCAGTAGGTGATAATGAATTTCCATCAAAATATAAAGATGCTAAAACATCCACGTGAGAATGAAGTAAGTCATATTGTGTCTTTAAATAACACTCTGTATCATTAAACATATTTTTATGAATTAAAGTTATTGGTAAAGATAGAGCAAAAACTTCATACTCTTTTGACTTAATTGTTGTATTATAAAATTTATCTATGTGTTTTCTTTTCATGCTGGAATTCTATCCAAATTATTATTAAGATAAATTTATCTTTCTAGAAAGATAAATTTAAGTTCATTTATTCTAAAATCAGAAATCAAAAATTATAAGGAGTTATTTTGAAGAAATTATATTTTATTTTTTTAGTTCCTCTTTTTTTATCAGCTCAAAATTTAGAAGAGTTAATTAATTTATCAATACAAAATAAACTAGTTGATTCTTCTCAAAAGAGTTTAGATTCAATAAAAGACGAATATGAAAGTGTAAAAAGTGGTTATATGCCAAGTTTGGACATTGGTGCAAATCATGGTATAACAGATAAAGAAACGGCAAGTGTTCCTAAAAACTCATCAAAAGTTTATGGAAGTCTAAGTTATGAGCTTTATGATGGTGGGAAAAAATCAGATACTTATGATAGTTATGAACAATCTATAAAAAGTAATGAACAATCTGTTGAAGCTTTAAAAAATGATATTTCATTAAATGTAATAAATTATTATTATACTTATCTATCTTATATTTCTCAAAAAGAAGCAAAATTAAAAGAGATAGAACAACTTGAATCTCAATTAACAAGATTATCAAGATTTTTAGATGCAGGAACTACAACAGAAGATGAAGTTCAAAAAATTATTTCAAGATTAGAAAATTCAAAAGTAACTTTACAAGAGATAGAACTTGAGATGATAACTATAACTCATAATTTAGAATATATTACAGGTCAAGCTGTTACTATTGATACTGGTTCAAATGTAAAAGAGCTTGAGAGTTCTGCACAAAGTGATTTAAGATTTGATTTAAAATCTACAGAATTTAACTTACAATCAAAACTTGCAAATGCAAGAAGTGTAAAAAGTGGTTATTTACCAACAATAACTCTTGATAATACATATACATATTATGATTCAAATTATGATAATAGTGCTTATGAAAATAATGCTTTAGATCATCAAAATATTTTATCAGCAAATTTAAAATGGAATATTTTTTCTTTTGGTGAAACAAAATATAAATATGAATCAAAATATAAAGATTACTTAAGTTCAAAATCAAAATATGAGTATGAAAAAAACAAAGCAAATGTTGATTTACAATTAGCAATTAAAGCCTATGATATTTCAAAAGCTAAAATAAAATCTTCAGAGGCAAATTTAAAAGCTGCAACAACAGCATATGATGTAATTAAATCAAAATACGAAAGTGGATTGGTTGATAATGTTTCATTTTTAACTAGTTTAAGTGAAAAATATACAGCACTTAGTCAATTGAAAACATCACAAAATGATTTAGAAATTAAAAAAGCAAAAATAATTTACTATAGTGGTAAAAAATTAGAGGAATATATAAAATGAAGAAATCAATAGTAGCAATAGCATTTATTTTTTTAGGGTTTAATGCATTAAATGCAGAAGATAAACCACAACTTCCACCATTACCTGTGGAAACTTACAAGATAATAAATAAACCATCAACAACTGTAAAAACTTATCCATCAATAATAAAAACTTTTGAAGAAGTAAATGTTATGGCAAGGGTAAAAGGTATTTTAGTTGAAAAATATTTTAATGAAGGAGATTTTGTTAAAAAAGGAACTCTATTATATAAAATAGAACAAGATACTTATTTAGCAAATTTAAATGTAGCAAAAGCAAATGTAAAAACTGCTCAAGCAAACTATAAAAAAGCACAAAAAGATTTTGAAAGATCAAACTCTTTAATAAAAACAAAATCAATAAGTGTTCAACAAGCTGATGAATATAACTACCAATATGAAAATGCAACAGCTTTATTAGATAGTGCAAAAGCAGCTTTACAAAATGCACAAATTCAATTTGATTATACAAAAATCTATGCACCAATTGATGGAGTTGTAGGTCTTAAGAAAAAAGATATTGGTAATTTAGTTGGTTCTAATGATTCAGATTCTTTACTTGTAACTATTACAAATACAAATCCAGTTTATGCAGAATTTGCCCTTTCAAAAGATGATGTAACAAGATACCTTTCTCAAATAAAAGATAAAAGTGCAAAAGTAAACCTTGTTACAAGTAATAAAACTTATGAAAATGGAACTGTTGATTTTATCTCTTCAAAAATTGATTCAAACACAGATACACTTTTATTAAGAGCTAAATTTAAAAATGAAAATAATGAAATTTTAATTGGTGAATTTGGAAAAATCGAAGTGACAAACCTTGATTTAGGAAAAGTTTATATTATTCCTGAAAATGCAATTTTAAAAACTTCACAAGGTAGTTTTGTTTATGTGGTTACTGATTCAATCGCAAAATTAAGACCTGTAACAACTGGTATTTTAGTTAAAGAAGGAATTACTATAGAAAGCGGTCTAAATGAAAATGACCAAATTGTTATTAGTAATATGGCAAAACTAAGACCTGATACAAAAATACAAATTTTAAATAAAGAGAAATAAGATGTTTTCTTCATTTTTTATAAAAAACCCAGTATTTGCAGCGGTTGTATCTATTATCATAGTTCTAGCAGGGCTTGCTTCTATGATAAATTTACCAATAGAGCAATACCCAAGGGTAATTCCTCCTCAAATTATTGTAAGTACAAATTATCCAGGGGCAAGTGCTGATACTTTAGCAAAAACAGTTGCTGCTCCTATTGAGGAACAAATTAATGGTGCAAAAAATATGCTTTATATGAATTCAGTTGCTGAAGATAGTGGACGAGTTAGTATAAATGTATTTTTTGAAGTTGGAACAGATGCTGATTCTGCAAAAATTGATGTAAATAATAGAGTTCAAGCAGCTCTATCAAAACTTCCAGAACAAGTTCAAAGACAAGGTGTAAATGTAAGAGAAAGAAGTCCAAGTATCTTACAATTTATTATGCTTAACTCTCCATCAAATACATATAATACAACTTATTTATCTAACTATGCTTTAATGAATATAGTTGATGATTTAAAAAGAATAAGTGGTGTTGGTGATGCGATGATTTTTGGAGCAAAAGATTATGCTATCAAAGTATGGATTGACCCTTTAAAATTATCAAAATATTCGCTTACTACAACTGATATTATAAATGTTATTAAAGAGCAAAACAATCAATACTCAGCTGGTAAAATTGCAGCAGAACCAATAAAAGATAAACAGATGTTTACTTATACTATTCAAACTCCTGAAAGATTAAGTACGCCTGAGCAATTTAGTAATATTGTAATTAGATCAAATGAAGATGGTAGTTCTTTAATGTTAAAAGATGTGGCAACTATAGAGTTAGGAAGTTCAAGTTATGACATGATTACAAAACTGAATAATGCTCCAGCAATTCCAATAGGAATCTTCTTACAAAGTGGTTCAAATGCTCTTGAAACAGCAAAAGCAGTAAAAAAATCTTTAGAAGAAGCTAAAAAGAATTTCCCTGATGGTATAGAGTATAGTGTTCCTTATGATAGTACACAATTCGTAGAAATTTCAATTAAAGAAGTTGCTAAAACATTTGTTGAAGCTATCATCTTAGTTATTCTAATTATTTTCTTATTCTTACAAAACTGGAGAGCAACATTAATTCCAATTTTGGCAGTTCCTGTATCAATTGTTGGTGCATTTGCTGGAATGTACGCTTTAGGATTTAGTATCAACTTACTTACTTTATTTGGTTTAGTTTTAGCAATTGGTATCGTTGTTGATGATGCCATTATAGTTATTGAAAATGTTGAAAGACACATGAGTGAAGGTATGCACCCAAGAGAAGCTGCATTTAAAGCTATGAAAGAGGTATCAGGAGCAATTGTTGCAATTGTTTTAGTTCTTTCTTCAGTATTTATTCCAGTTGCTTTTATGGGTGGATTAACAGGGGAAATGTATAGACAATTTGCTATTACAATTGTTATTTCAATTGTAATATCAGGATTTGTTGCATTAACATTAACTCCATCACTTTGTGCATCATTATTGAAAGATGGTCATGAAAAACCAACATTTTTCTTTTTTGTATGGTTTAATAACTTTTTTGAAAAAGCAACAAAAGGTTATTCATTTTTAGTTAAAAAAACTATCAGATTTTCACTAATTTCTATTTTACTTTTTGGTGGATTGATTTTTGTATCTTATGATATGTTTAAAGCAATGAAAACAGGTCTTGTTCCAAATGAAGATCAAGGAACAATTTTCGTATTCAGTTTTAATCCAGGTGGAGCATCTGTTTCAAGAACTGATGATTTTACAAATGAATTAAATACAATTATAAAAAAAGACCCAAATGTAAAAGATATTATTACACTTGCTGGATATGATTTAACATCATCTTCACAAAGAACACATGCAGCTGCAACTATTGTAAAACTTAAACCTTGGGATGATAGACCAAATGCTGACCAACATGCAGATGCAATTTTAAAAAGATTAAGTGGTCAAATATTAGGAACTTCAGATGGATTCTCTTTTGGAGTTTTACCACCACCTATTATGGGTATGAGTATTGCTGGTGGATTTGAAATGTATGTTCAAGATAGAACGGGTGGAAAAATTCAAGATTTAGAAAAAATTGTAAATCAAATTCTTGCAAAAGCAAAAGAAAGACCAGAATTAATGGGAGTAAGAAGTTCACTTTCTGCAAATATTCCTCAATATAAAATGGATGTAAATGTTCCAAAAGCAAAAGCAAAAGGTGTAAATGTAGCTGATATTTACAGTACATTAAATGCAACTTTTGGAAGTTATTATGTAAATGATTTCTCTTTATATGGAAGAACTTATAAAGTAAATCTACAAGCAGATAGCCAATATAGAAAAACAGCTGATGATTTAAAATTTGTTTTTGTTAAAGGTAACAATGGTGAACTTTTACCAATTAGCTCTTTTGTTGACATTAAAAAAGTTGTTGGGGCTGATTTAATTGAGAGATTTAACCTTTTCCAAGCTGCAAAAGTTTCAGGACAACCAGCTCTTGGATATAGTTCAGGTGACGCTTTAAAAGCTATTGAAGAAGTTTCAAACCAAGTTTTACCAGCTGGTTATACTATTAGTTGGGTTGGGACTGCATATCAAGAAAAACAAATTTCAAGTAGTTCTAGTGTAGCATTTATTTTTGGTATTGTTTTATTATTCTTAATTTTAGCAGCTTTATATGGAAGATGGTTATTACCAATTTCAGTTGTTTTAGCAGTTCCATTTGCAATGTTTGGAGCAATTTTAGCAACACTTCTAAGAGGTTTAGAAAATGATATTTACTTCCAAATTGGACTTCTAGTTCTTGCTGGACTTGCTGCAAAAAATGCCATCTTAATTGTAGAATTTGCTCTACAAAAACAAAAAGAAGGTTTTTCTTTATTAGATGCTGCATTTGAAGCTGCAAAAATAAGATTAAGACCAATTATTATGACATCATTAGCATTTACACTTGGAACTATTCCACTAGCAATTAGTAATGGTGCTGGAGCTGCAAGTAGACATGCAATTGGTACAGGAGTAATTGGAGGAATGTTGGCTGCAACATTTATTGCAATTATTTTTATTCCACTGTTTTATATTTTAATCTCAAGATTAAGTCCTGAGAAAAAAGTAGAAATAAAAGAAGAGAATTAATTCTCTTCTTTTTGTGGTAATGCAATAATATATCTCAAACCTTTATCACTATTATTTATCTTTAAATCTCCCTGTAAACTGTTTTTTATCACAAGTTTCACCATATAAAGACCTGTTCCTGTTCCCGTTGATTTTGTTGTATAATAAGGATCAAAGATTTTTTCTAAACTCTCTTCTTTAACTCCACCTGCATTATCTTCAATAATTAAAATTGTATAAGATTGTTTTGATAAAATCTTTATGTTTATCTCTCTATTTTCAATATTTCTCTCTTTAAACGCATCCATTGAGTTATTTATAATATTAAGAAGAACTTGTTCTAACTCTGTTTCTATCCCAAAAAACTTTTCGTCCTCAACTTCTAAATTTAATTTTACTTTATTAACCTCAAATTGATTTCCCATTAATTTTAATGTTTTATCAATTACATGTTTTATTTCAAATACACTTTTTTGTTTATTTGGATTAAAAAAATCTCTAAAATCATCTATTGTTCCACTTAAAAATTTAATCTGTTCTTTAGTATTTTTTGAAAAATCAGCAATAAATTTATCATCTATTTCACCCAAAGAAAAAGAATCGCTTACATCATTACAATACAAAGATAAAATATTTAAAGGTTGTTTTAGCTGGTGTGCAATTACACCTATCATTTCTCCCATTGTTGCCATTTTTGATTGATGAATCAATACTTTATCTTTTGCATCAATTTGATCTTGAGCAATTTTTCTTTTTTCAAAAATATCAATATAAACTTTTAATTTTGAATTTAATAAAATATCATGAATAGGTTTTGTAATATATTCAATAGCGCCTAAATTATATCCTTTAGTTTTATATTCATCTTTATCATAAATACCTGTAATAAAAATTACTGGAATATCTTTTGTTTTTTCTATATTCTTTAAATACTCAACAAATTCAAAGCCATCAATTTCAGGCATTTGAACATCTGTTAATATTAAATCAATATTCTCTTTCATTAAAATTTCAATACCCTCTTGAGCACTAAGTGCTGAAAAAATATTTACATCAAAACTATCTTCAATCATCATTTTTAAAGAGTATATATTTTCTGATACGTCATCTACTAATAAGATATTAAATTTTTCCATTTTATCTTCCTAAATAATTCAAAATTTTATTCAATAATTCACTTTTTACTAACTCTTTTTCTAAATAATCAACATCATCGATTTTTTTAGAACTAAGAACAATTTTCTTTAAATTTTTTTCCTTGCAATAATCTAAAAACTCAAATACATCAACATCAGAATTATCTTCATCAATTATTATTAAATCATACTCATTTTCCAATAGATTATAAGCTTCTTGAAATGATTTAATATAAGTTAAATTAACATTTTGTTTTTTCAAGGCTACAGCAATTGGGAAAAAAGTTACATAATCACTATTAATAACTAATATTTTTTCATCTTTAACCACTGTTTCAACTTTTATATCAGTCTCTCCCATATCAAATAAAACGATATCTTCAATAACAATATTTTCATCCCTAGAAGAGATTGAAACCTTATCATCTGATATATTTTTAATATTTGTCTTTTTAGGTAAAATTAACTCAAAAGTACTTCCAACTCCCAAATCACTAAAAGCTTTTATATCTCCACCTAATAGAATTGCTAACTCTTTAGAAATAGCCAAACCAAGACCTGTTCCACCATATTTTCTTGTAGTACTTCCATCCGCTTGTTTAAATCTTTCAAATACATAAATTATTTTTTCTTTTGCTATTCCAATGCCTTCATCTATTACCTTTATAGTAATATCATTGGCATTTTCTTCAAGAACTATTTCTATTGTGCCTTTTTCAGTGAATTTAATAGCATTACTCATCAAATTTTTTATAATTTGTTTAATTCTATGACTATCTGATAATAAAAACAGCTCTTTTGAGATAGAACTATAATTTAAATTTAAACCTTTTTCAGTAGCTAGTGGCAACATTTCTGAAACTAAATCTTCTATTAATTCAAATATATTTGTTTTTGATAAATGAAGAGATATTTCCCCTGCTTCTATTTTAGAAATATCTAAAATATCATTAATAAGAATTAATAAATCATTTCCACAACTATTAATGATTTTCATATTTCTAACTTGCTCTTCATCTAATTTTTGATTCTTATTTTTTGCCATTATTGAAGATATTACAAGGATAGAATTTAAAGGAGTTTTTAATTCATGGGACATATTTGCTAAAAAATTACTTTTATATTTATCTGATTCAACTAACTTATTTTGTTGTTCTTTTAACTCATTTGTTAAATGATTTAATATTTTATTCTTATTTTTCATTTTTTGAACATTTAAACATGCATCAATACTAATGTTTAACTTCACTATCAAATCTTGAAACATTGAAATCATAAATTCAAAATTCATATCACTATTTTGAAATACAATAAAAAAAATCCCTTTTTTTAAAGGTAAAAGTAAAACTTTTTTTTCTTCAAAATCAAAAACTCTAACACAAGATAAATCTTTTATTTGTTCATTTAAAATATCTTTATTACATTCAGAACTATTATCATATGACAAATACTTATATAATGTATTATTTTCATCTATAAGATAAAAAAATCCATTTACAGCATTTGTCTCTTCAACAAATGTAGTAAGTACTTCTTTTATCATACTATTTAAATCTAAGCTATTACCAATTGAGCTATGACATTTATATGTCAATGCCAAATGTTCCATAAACATATTGCACCTTTATAATGATTAAAATAACTTTTAAATCAAAAAAATAATACCATAAATCAGATTCTTAGTAAAGAACTTTAGATATTTTAAAAAATATTATTAAGATTTAGCTAACTTTAATTATTTAAAGTATATAATTCCGTCCACTTAAATTAATGGGGTATCGCCAAGCGGTAAGGCAACGGTTTTTGGTACCGTCACTCGAAGGTTCGAATCCTTCTACCCCATCCATTAATTTAGGTAATATTTCAACGGTGAGGTTGGAGAGTGGTCAAATCCTGCGGACTGTAAATCCGCCGCCTACGGCTTCGAAGGTTCGAATCCTTCTCTCACCACCACTTTTTTATATTCAAAAGTTACCATGGTTCGATAGCTCAGTCGGTAGAGCAAAGGATTGAAAATCCTTGTGTCGACAGTTCGATTCTGTCTCGAACCACCACTTTTGAATTTTATTATACACATGTGCGAGTGTGGCGGAATAGGTAGACGCGCGGGACTTAAAATCCCGTTCCGGTTTCGGAGTGTGAGTTCGATTCTCACCATTCGCACCACTATAAAATCTTTTAAAATTCCCATATTATAAGTTGTACAATACTTTTTAAGATTTACAATAAGAAATATATTCCAACCTATTTCCAACTTAAAAAATACTATTTAAATAATCAGTATACACTATATTCTTAAAAATAAATATATATTCCTTTCTATCTACTTACTTCAAATCTTAAATGTAAAAATAATATGTACACGATTTCAATTTGTAATTGTTATAACGCATAGTCGTTTATAGGGGTATTAAAACGTAGTAAGTTTATGTGAAAAATGAAGTTACATTGTAACGCATAGTCGTTTATAGGGGTATTAAAACACTACTTCAATATTTGTGTTATCAATATCAATTGTAACGCATAGTCGTTTATAGGGGTATTAAAACAAGGTACATTTTGAATATTACTAAGAATATATTGTAACGCATAGTCGTTTATAGGGGTATTAAAACTGTGTGCTACTGTTATTATTTTTGGCATTTATTGTAACGCATAGTCGTTTATAGGGGTATTAAAACATATTCTGTCACTTTGTAGAAATAGGTCTAATTGTAACGCATAGTCGTTTATAGGGGTATTAAAACTGAAGATGATTATAGTTCCTAAACATTTCTATTGTAACGCATAGTCGTTTATAGGGGTATTAAAACAAAGTGTTACTCTTGTATTTTAATTTAATGATTGTAACGCATAGTCGTTTATAGGGGTATTAAAACGTTCGTGGCGCAGTTGAACTTTTCAAAAAAATTGTAACGCATAGTCGTTTATAGGGGTATTAAAACTCATTGCACTATTTTGCGTATTGATTTGGTATTGTAACGCATAGTCGTTTATAGGGGTATTAAAACGTAAGTTGAACGACTGTTAAATCATTGCCTATTGTAACGCATAGTCGTTTATAGGGGTATTAAAACAGTTAAAGCATCCTGATACATTTCACGTTTATTGTAACGCATAGTCGTTTATAGGGGTATTAAAACAAATAGAAGAAGTTGGTAGGTATATAGATGATTGTAACGCATAGTCGTTTATAGGGGTATTAAAACCGAATTTAAATGTTGAGCTTGTTGAAAAAAATTGTAACGCATAGTCGTTTATAGTGGTATTAAAACAATAACAATAAGATAGAGAATAATGAGTTCATTGTAACGCATAGTCGTTTATAGGGGTATTAAAACACTATGTAGTAATTTATATGGATAAAGATAATTGTAACGCATAGTCGTTTATAGGGGTATTAAAACTAGTAAATTTAAATCTATTTTTCACATAAAATTGTAACGCATAGTCGTTTATAGGGGTATTAAAACTTTTTCAGTGTCCCAAAGTGGATTGCCTTGATTGTAACGCATAGTCGTTTATAGGGGTATTAAAACGCATTGCTCTCATTTGCTTTAGTTACAGCCATTGTAACGCATAGTCGTTTATAGGGGTATTAAAACTTCTTTTCATTGATAGAATCTTCAAACTTAATTGTAACGCATAGTCGTTTATAGGGGTATTAAAACTTATCCCAACTAGATGAGATAATAGCTCCAATTGTAACGCATAGTCGTTTATAGGGGTATTAAAACTGTTTCTTCGCTTAAGTCTTGACTTGTAACATTGTAACGCATAGTCGTTTATAGGGGTATTAAAACATAGTTGGAATACTTCAACACTTACCACTAATTGTAACGCATAGTCGTTTATAGGGGTATTAAAACTATCCATATCTTTTTGACTTTTTCATAATTATTGTAACGCATAGTCGTTTATAGGGGTATTAAAACGAATGTGATAGTTTTTTGGTGCTCCATTTTATTGTAACGCATAGTCGTTTATAGGGGTATTAAAACCAGTTTTTCTTAATGGTTGTGAAGCAATTAATTGTAACGCATAGTCGTTTATAGGGGTATTAAAACAGCCACAATAACATTGAAATTAACATCTGCATTGTAACGCATAGTCGTTTATAGGGGTATTAAAACTCTATGATTATAACTAATTTTTTTGTAAAAATTGTAACGCATAGTCGTTTATAGGGGTATTAAAACCGATAAAAAATTAAAGAAATTTTTGAATTTGTATATTTCTCTATCTTTTGAATCAAAATAATATAATTTTAAGTCTATAGATTATAGAATTTGCTTCTTACAAGTTGTAAGGTATAGTCGTTTAATAGGGGTATTAAACTAAGGTTACGATTTTTTCGTAACTGACTTTAGGGTAATGATTTTTCATTACCCCTTTTTTTATTAAAATAACAATAGCTGTACAGGTTCATTTTTTTCTTCTGTTGATTTCTCTCCAATTATTATTTCCATATTTGCAAATTGTTTGTCTGTAAACATAAGCATTCTTATATTACCTTTTTTGATATTTTTGTTTATGAATTCTTTTATCCTTTTTCTACCATAACTTGCGGATTCAGGAGAACTAAAAATCTTTCCATATACAGAATATTGCAACATCATAAATCCCTCTTTTTCAAGTTCATCATGAAACCAATGATAGCGTTTTTTATCTTTATCTGTTTTAGTTGGTAAGTCAAACATTAACATTAACCACATAATATTAAAAGCACTCATTTTTAAAGAATTCCTCGTTTATACTTGGATAAACAATTAATGATAAATCATCAGCCATCACTGCTCTTTTATAGTGTTTTACAAATACTTCTATTGCTTTACTTAAGTTTGAACTTCCTTTGTTTATATTAACACATTCAAAAGTTAGAAGTTTAACTAAATCTCTTTTTATTGGAATTGTTAAATATAAACTTTGTGAGTATTTAGTATTTAAAAGAAGTTTTACATACAAATCACAAAAAGCTCTAAATGGCTCAATTAAATCATCAACTAGATTAAAGGCATTGTATCTATTTTGATGCCAAATACCAAAAACAGGTAAAAATCCAGATGTGCTTAAACTTCTTGCCATTGTTGCTCTTAAAATTGCATAAGAATAATTAAGCATACTATTTATAATATCTTCACTTCCTTGTTCTCTTCTAAAAGTTTTATTTGTAAAAAGTGATTTCCAATAAATTCTTGCACTTTGTGCTTCATCGTTATTGGAATCAAATAATTGAACATTTTGACTTAAATTATTTAGCTCTTCAAACTCTTTTTTATTCCAATATTTTAGAGTTATTGCTTGATTTAATATTTTGGATTTTATTATATTTTGCCACGCTTTGGCTTTGAATTCTTGAGTTATTGATATTTGAATATTTGCCATTTCAGTTAAAAGCGTATGTGTATGATATGGAACAAGTATAGATGAAGGTTGAAACTCTTCATCTACAAAAAGAGTAGCAATGCCATTTTTTGATAATAACTCTATGGCTTTTCCCGTAATAGAGAATTGTGTATTGTCAAAAAGTATAAAATCTATATCACTTATAGTTACTTTTATACTCTCTTCTTTTTCTCCATCTAAAAAAGTAAGTAAAAGATTTTCATCTTTTACTTTGATTTTACAAGGTTTTGTTAGATGTATTACTTTCCAAGCCATTTTTAAGCTCCTTTAAAAAGCTATATAGTTCACTTTGTACATTTCCTATTGTTTGCATTGAATTAATATTTCCTAAAATATCAAGATTTAGTTTGATTATCCCAATGGATTTACCAATTGAATGTTGTTTATGACTATTTGGTTTACCATTGAAAATTGTCAGAAATGAATATGGCTGATTTCCTATATTTGCTGGAAATCTTGGATTTGAAAATGAAGCCATTTTTTTATCTTCTAAAAAGCTTACTATTTTTCCACCTTTATAACTATCTTCAAAAATAAAAAACACAATATCATTTTTAAATGCTTTGAAACTATTATCATTTTGCACTTTTATTTTTTGATAGTTTGCTATATCAATTCTTTCATAAGATAACTTATCATTATTTAATGAAGCTTTTAATCCTATAAATGTTTTCTCTTTTGTAGCTAATCCACCTCTTATATTAAATCCAGTTAAGTTAGTTTGGTAAAACTTCACTTTTCTTATTGGTTTATTATTGTTATCCAATAATGGATTATGAATAAAAGCATCAAGTTTTTGTTTTGCTTCACTTAATGCTTCTTTATCTTTTTTGTCTATTGTTTCAAAAAAAGTTAATAATTCTTTTATTTCATAAGCTCTATTTTGTATAATTTTGCAAATTACATCATTTGGATTTGTTTTGTAAACATACATTCTTTGCAATATATTTTTCTCAAAATCTTCATAAAATTTATCTGCTTTTGTTATATTTGTAATTTTTAAATCTATAAATTGATTTAAAATACTCTTTCTTTCTGTATAAAAATCATTTGTTTTTTTACCATAGATTGTATCTTTATGAATTTTTGAAACCATAGGTTTTTTAGATACCCAAAAGTTTACAGCCTTTGTTTTTCCAAAAATATCTTTATAAAAAATAGAATCTTCTCCATAAAAGTTATAATTATCTTCTATCATTTCTATTAATTCTTTTGGTTCAATTCCTTCAATAAGTGGAATTGCCTTTTTAATATTTTTTCTTGCAATATCATCTATTTCTCCCATATTTTGCCTAAAAGTATTCGATAGTTTTTGAAGCCAAGATTTATTTGTAAGTCCTATTAAAATGGCATCTATTGCATGATGAATATTTGTATCTCTTACTTTTATTTTAACTTTTAAAAGTTTTCTAATATTTGAAGTAGCTCTTCCTTGAATATGTCTTACTTCCATTGAGTTTTTTGTTTGATTAGGAAATGGATAATATCTTTTTAAAATTTGAGCAGTTAGGGCTTCAATATAACTTGTAGCTCTTAAACTTTTACTTTCAAAAGTATCTTTATATGTATCATCAAGATTCGTTGCTAATAGATTTTTTCTTTTTTTCCATGAGATTTTATGTTCTTTAAATAGATATTCAATCCTATCTATAAATCCTTGTTTATCAGCTATAAAATTTAATGGTAATTGATTTAATTTTTGTAAGTTTGTATCTCTATGTACTAAAACTAAATTATGTTTTACACTAAGTCCACCTAGACTTTGTGGTACTATATGGTCTATATCAACACTATTTGAAAAAATATCTCCAAAGCCTATTGATTTTCCATTATATATATCAAATCTCTCTTGTTCTTCCCATATCAAAATCTTTCTTGCATATTTTTCAAGCTTTTTCCCATAGGTTTGAGCTATTTGTTGATATTCTATATTTTCTAAAATAGCTGTAATTTTTGCTTCATTCTCTCTATTTACTTTGTCAATATTTCTTTTTGATTCATCATTAAGACTTAATTCTCTTGTACTCTCAACTCTTATTTCATCAAAAGCTCCGTAAGTAACATGAAGATGTTTTATAAGTCTTAATACTGCACTTACTACATATTTAACAGGATGATTATTAATAGGTAAGTTAGTATCATTTTCAAATTGTGCAACACTTAAATATTTAACTCCTTTTTTAAATGATAAATAATCTTCTTCTCTATTTAGATTTAGTTTTTGTTTGATTTCATCAATTGTAAAACCATCTTCAAAATATGGAATAATATTTATCATAGATTGATGAGAAATACTTAAACTATTTCCAGTTTTGTTTTTAATTAGTTCTAAAATAGTATTATTTTTGATAGATTCATCATTTATTAAATCATAGTTATTAAATATTAAATTCAATTTATCATAAATTGGTTTTGGCTGTTTTTCATCTCTTAAAACATCAAAAATCTCTTTTAAAATATCATATTTATTTGATTTTTCTAAAATATTTTTAATGAAACTTTTATCGAATTTTGAAAGATTATTTGTAAAATGAAATTTAGTAATAGTGTTTTCTTGCGTTTTGTCTTTAGATTTATAACAATCTTCTTTATTAAAAATTTTAAAATCATCACTTAATTTTAAAATTTTTCTAATCTCTTTATATTTTATATCATTAATACTTTTCCCAGCTTTTAATTTGTCAAAAAAATCATTCACAATTAATTTAATTTGTTCTTTTGAAATTTTTATAGATGGATTTGAATTAAATGTTATATTTGCCATAGATTGATACATTTTATAAATATCACCTAATAATGAATATTGATGTGCTACCTTTTCATTTCTAAAATATTCACAATTTCCAAATAATGATAAATCATTTGATGATTCTTTTTGGTCATCAATAGTTTCTATAAGTTTTTCAATAAAAGCTTTCGAATCAAAATTTTTATCAAATAAACCAAACTTTTCTTGAGATAAAACTAATGCTTTTATCTCTTCGTTGATATATTCTCTTCTTATCATATAATTATAATTATCATGATTTCTAAATGTTGGATTTTCTTTTTGTATTTCAACTTCATAAATTATTTGAGGAATTGTTTTTTGAGGGAATTGCAGTTTTAAGGTTTCAATAGTTTTTAAAGCCTGTTTTATTTTACCTTTTTCATCATCTTTTTTATCTTTCTTTTTTTCTTGATTTAATCCTAGTTTTTCACAAAATTCTTCAAGTAAATCATCTGTATCAAGAGATTTATAACCTCTATGTTTTGTGATTAAATATAAAATTGAGAAAAATTCGTTGAATGTTAATTTTTCTTCAAAAGCTTTTTTTGCTCTTATCTCCCATTTATTTATAAATAGATTTTTCTTTTCTTGTAATAAAAATTCCTCTTTTTTTCCAAAACTGAATTCTTCAAATAATTTAGCTAAATTTTTCTTTCTTTGTTTTCTTAAATTATATAATTTTGATGTAGATGTATTTTGACTATGTATTGATTTTTTTGAATTTCCATCTTTATCATAAGGAGTATCAAACATATTAACACCATAATCTACCAAAGAATATTTATCATCTTCAAATTCATTTAAAATTGAATAGCCTATTGATGTTATTCCTAAGTCCAGTGATAAAATTTTTTTCATTAAAAATACCTTTTATTTTCTATTAGTTTGTTTTATTATAACAATAGAATGACTCTTTTATGACTCCTTTTTTATTTTTTAAGAATATTCTAGAAATTTTCAGACTATTACTTTAATTCTTTCACAAAATTTAACATATCTTGCTCCAAAGAAGTTTTTGAATCTTTTCTTTTTAAATTAGCAAAAATATCAATAGGCTTTTTCTCAATATTTTCTTTTTCCACCTTATTTGATTTATCTTTATCAATATTTTTCACTTCTTGAGTTATTTTATTTTTTGATTTTTTTAAATAAAAAGAAAGATTCTGTTCACTCAATCCAGTTTTATTTTTACATTTAGCTTTTAAAAACTCAATCACTTGTTTTTGAGAGTAATTTAGCTCAAGAAGTTTATTTATATCTTCTAAATGTTCATCAAATATAGATTTTTTACTTCTAGGTTTATTACTTGATATAAAATCATCAATATTCATTAATTTGCCTTTAATCAATTATTATCATATATAATCTAGCTTATATAAAATATATTAAAATATTATATAGTATTATCAAAATTAAATCAATAAATATAAAACATAAGTCTAATATAAAACAAAAATATATAATCAGGTAATGTCATAAAAAATATTAAGCAATAAATTGCTAAAATATTTTCAATGACTAAGCTATATGCTTAACTATCGTCAAGCTTTTTTATAAAGGATTTCTATGAGCAAGAATGAATCATCATATAGGGTTGATTTACATATATTAGACCATGCAGAAACTATTTATAATACTCTTGGGCAATACAATCCTTTAAAACACAAAGCTCATTTTAAATGCTCTATTGATACAAGCCAATTAATTGCAAATGGATTTAATTCAAAAGATAAAATAAACAATGTAATGAAATTAATGTTAGATGAAATAATCAATACCAAATACACATTTAGAGTAAAAACTAGAGAATACATTGATAGAAATGGAAATAAAAAAGAGTATTTCTCAAATAAGAGTTTTGATTTAGCAAGTGATACATTAAGTGCATATCACAATAGAGCTTTTAGTAGTGAAATTGATTTTGATAATATCGAACCACATTTTCATTTCTTATTAGACTCTTCAAAACAAACTGGTTTAAACTATTACCATTTAAAAAAACATTTACAAACTATCGCAAGTAAATATAATTTAGTATTTCATTTTGATGAAGAAAAAGAAAGAAGTGTAAATAAATTTCAAGGACTTATGGAAAAGTGTTCACGATTCTCTTGGTTCACGCAAAAGATGACTGATAAACAAGTAATAAACTATGTTAATTCAAAAGCTGATGATTTAACTAAGAACTTAGAGCTTTTATATGATTATGCAACTGCAACTGGTAATTTACAATTTTATATTAAAGCTATGAACAATATCAAAAAAAGATTAACTAGATTAGATTTAGATTTTGAATTTAGAAGTAATAATATAAGACATATCTACCCTATTCCCATTGATGAAATTACAAATGAAACTTTAATTGCAATTGCAAATAAAGATAAAGAAAAATTAAAAGAGCTAATGACTAGAGATAACTTTTTAGCTAGAGATTACATAAAATATACAAATGGTTTTCAATCTACAATAATTGATGAGTTAAAACAAAGAGATTATATATTTCCAATAATATCTTCAAATGATTTAATACTAGAAAATATGAAAGGCAAAAGTAAAACAGAGTTTAGAAGTAGTGATAAATTTTTATCTTTTAACAATGCTGTTAAAAATGATATTTTAGAAGCTTTAAAATATGCAAAAAATGAAGTTGAACTAAAAGAGATACTTTTAAAACTTGGATATAAAGATTTAGGATTTAGAAATCAAAATATTCAAGGAAAAAGAAAAAAAACTGGATTAAAATTTAGCTATGAAGATAAAAATTACTCTGTATATTTTAATCAAATTGGACTAGATGAAAGTACTATTTTATTCCACTTGCAAAATAATTCAAAAAATGAAATATCAAATGAACTAGATATAAACTATAAATCAAATATCCAACAACTAAAATTCTTTAACTCTTACCAAAACAAAATATTTAAAGATATATACGATTTTGAAAGTGATATTGATTTATCTAAATACTATATTTCAAAAGATAATGACATTGTAAAAATTACAGAAAAATCAAAAAATATTGAAATCACTGATTCTATAGAAGAAATTTTATCAAAAGGTAAAATCACAGAAGATGAAGCTAAATTGATTATTCAACTAATGAAGAAAAAAGGATGGAATGATTTTAGTAAAGTTAATTTCAATGATTCTAGTAAAGAGTTTATTAAGAAGATTAGAGATGAGTTTGAGAAAGATAATAATAAGTAGCAGTAACAGGGGAGTGATGAATTCCCCCATTTTTTTCAATTAATACATCTTTGTTACAAGAACCATGAGTATTAAAAGTGTTACTGCTAGTCTTAGATACATGCTACACCTTTTGATGAATTCCCCGCCCAAAACTTGTGTTTCTGCTTAATCCACCCAGCAAAAAAAAAGGTAAAGCTAAAAAGCTCTACCTTTTCTAATTCATCTATCAGGTCATCACTCCTGAAAGAGTAAGTTTGTATCTAAAACATGGAAGAATTATAACACAGATAAAAAACTGTGTCAATATGCTAAAACTTAATAAAATAACCTACACCTAAAAACACAATAGCAATTAAAATATAAGAAAAAAGACTTCCACTTTTTTTATCTTCATTCTCATTTTTAGAAATACCAAAATCATATAAACTTTTTGATATACGAGCATCTATTTCAATTTGAGATAAATTCAAAGAAGCTTTTTTATTCTCTTCAAAACTTAATAAAAGTAATTCTTGGATTTCAGATAAATTATCAAATATTTCTATGAACTTTTCATCGTATAAAACTGTTTTATCAATGAATTCTTTTGCTAATTGAGTTTGTAAAGCAGTTGCAATTAACTCTAGATTTTCTTGTCTATTTGTTATTTGACTATCTATCATGAGATACCTCCTTATCAATATCTTTTTTCTTATCATTTTCTTTTGATAACAAATTATCTTCTGATTTATCATTATCCAAGAACTTTTCTAATTTTCCATCTTCAAATACTGAATAAACATCATTATCTTTCAAAAAATCTTTTAAATCGTTAGTTTCTGCTTTTTCTATAATGTCTAATCTATCATTTACGTGATGATATAGTTTATCTACAAGATTATCTTTATTACGAAGTAGATTTTGAGCTTCTAAGGACTCTCTTAATTGAAATAATGCTTTTCCTTTTCTTATAGCATCAACAACTTTTGACAAAGCTAATAATCCTGACATTGCAGCAATTGGATTAGTATCATTTTTATCATTTGATTCTTCAAATATATCGTGAAATCTATCTTTCTTTTTTTTAACTTGTTCATGTAAATCCATTGATTGTTTTTGTATCTTTTCTCTTAAATCAAGGATTTTATCCTTGATTATTATTTTATTTGCCTTTGTCATTTTAGTAATGTCCTTTTTCTAATTCATAAACTGACCTAACTTTATGCTTTTGCATTTCCTCATTAAACTCTTGTTCTTTGTCTTTATTTCTAGAATCAAAAGCTTTTATATCTTCTCTAACACCTTTTAACTCATCAACCTTAATCTCTAATTCTTTATATTTTTGAGTTAATTTATTTATAGTTAAATTAGCTATATCATCATTGATTTCACCATTTTCATATTTTTTGATGAACTCCTCTTGCTCAAGAGAAATTTTTAATCTCTCTTCTTCAATCTCTTTTAAAAGTGAATCTTGTTTAAATGTTCCACCAATTGATTTCATTGTTAAAAATATTTGCTCATCAATAAGTTCAGTTGCTTTTTTAGGACTTCTAAAAAGTCCACTTCCCATGCCAGAGAATCTTTGAATTAACTCTTTTAACACTTAAGTTCTCTTTTCATATCTTCAAGTGAAATATATCTATTTAGCATAACCTCGTCTTTTTCTGTTTTATACATAGGAGTTTGCTCAATATAATTAGCCATAAATTTAGCCACATTCCCTTTTCTAATGATAAAGCCTTCACCATTTTTTATATCTGAAAGTGTTGTAGACTTGAAATAATCCTCTTCAGATTTAGTGTATTTTGATTCATCTGTATTTGGTTGGTTTTTATTTTTATGATTATATTCACGATGAGCATTTTCTTCTAACTCTAATTTTTTAACTTTTGCAACTTTTTTATTTAAATCCTCAATTAAATCTTTATCCTCCAATTGAAGAGAAATAATTGTTTTAGTATTAGCAAATACTTGTGATGTATCAACTGAACCTAATGTTTCTTTAAGTGATGATTGGAAAGATAACACAGCTGCCATATTTAAACTACGAATTACAGATAGTGTATCTCCAATACCATAGCTTTTATTGTCTTTAGTTTTCAACAACGAGTTAATTTCATCAAGTACTACAAGAGATGTAGTATCAGATTTATAATCTTTACCTCTTCTTTCTAGTAATACATCTAATAATGTTTTTACTAGTTGGGCAAGTACAGAAGCATATACAGGGTTTTGACCTGCTATATTAAAAATTACTATCTTATTACTATCTATTGCATCAAGGAGAGATATATCATTTGATTGATTTTTTAAAATTGATGGAAATGCATCAAAAAATTCTATTAAATTTTTTAAATTATCAATTGACACAGAAAGAGTATAAAATACTCCATTATTACTTGGATATACTGTTGTTAATGCTTCTAAGCCTTTAATTATTCCATTCTCTGTCTCTACACCTATTTGAAAAATTGTTTTTAATTTTTCCCAATTCTCCACTCTAGATTGATTAACAACAAGTTGTTTTAGTTCTATGTGGAATTGATTCTTTTCTTCATTTGTAAGATGTGCTAATACAGTATTATTGTCTTCATCTTCTAGTATTATTTCTTTAAATTTCCTATACAAAACATCATTAATTTCTGTTTTATGACCGACATAAAGTTCATCAAATATAATTAAAATTTTAAGTAAAAGCTCATTATCACTAATAAGTTTTTGAAATGAAAAATAATCAAGAGTTTTTATACTTTTTTTGTATTCTTGAAATTTATCATTTGAATTATAAACAGTATCAATTTTTGACACATCAATAAAAAAATCAGCATCTCTTAAAGCTAATACAAATTTCAAAAAACTTGTTAAATATGCTTTTGCACCTTTTCCCCATGTATCACTTTCAAAGTCAGCAATATTAACAAGAGTAGTAATAATATTTTTTGCATTACCTAGTTCAAATACATTGATTGTATTACTATTAGTTTTCCCTGATTTTTCTTCCACAAAGTCATATATAAGTAAATCTTGCAATCTATTATATTTAGCGGCGATACTTTGAACTTTTTGCAAAAAAATGTTATCACTCTTACCAAATACACAAAATACTCCACCACCACGTGATGATGTAGATTCGATATAGCTATTACATAATAGTTCACTTTTCCCACCACCACTCGTAGCCATAAGACAAGTATGATCTTTTAACATTTTATCTGTAAATAAAACAGGAGTTATTGCATTATGTTTAGAACTTGTTAAAATTTGAGACTCTATACTTTTAATTGGCTCATATTTCATACCAAACATTTTTTTAATGCTATTAAAAAAACTTAAAACCTCCACATCTTTTAAATGCTCTTTTACTAAAGTACCTAATTTAACAGAATATTTATTTTTTAAATTATCATTTGAAACAAGATTTAAATCACTAATAAGCTCATTCTTTACTTTAACTTTTGCTTGTTGTTTTTGAATGTTAAAAGTTAATGTAAAAGTAAATAATGTAAAAGCTAAATAATATAAGTGATTGAACATTGCAACCCCTATAAAGATATATATAAAGAAAGAGTTTGATGCAATCATATTTATTAATTTAATTTCATCCAAATCTATTTGAGTTTGATTTTCAACTCTGAACTTGTTATTGTCTATTACATTGCTATTCATTTTAGAACTCCCATTTGTAAAAATAAAGATGCGTGTTTAATTGCAGTTGAAGAGAATTTATTGTGTTGAGAATCTCTAAGAAATGATAAAAATTCTGTTTCATCATTGTTAGCAATTTGAAATAGTTGTGAAATAGAAGCAAAGTATTGTTTATATGTTAAATTTTGAAATCTTTTAAAAATTAGAATTTTTAAATCTAGCATATTATTGCACTCTTGTATTTCAGACTGTTCTATTTCTGAATAATTAAAAACTGATGCTTTTGAGTTGATATAAGCAATTAATCTTTTATAAAAGTTATTAATTTTTACAGCTTTTTCTTCTTGCTCTATTTTATACTTTTGTATATCTTTTAAATCTATATTTAATTTAACGCTTTGAATCGTAAAATCTTTTGCCGAACGCTCTACGGATATCCCATTGAAAAGTGAGAATAAAATCTAATAGGCTTTACTTCTCTTGGTTTTGGGATAAAATTTGCGAATGTAGCTTCTTGAGTAATAGAAACTTCTCTTTCATCTTTTGAATTAATGTATGAATTGATTTTTGAATTAATTACCAATAGAACTAATGTTATAAATCCGAATCCATAACCTACAAACATATCTAAAGTAATCTGTTTTTGAGTTGTATCTATAAAGAAGTGATATAGATAGTTCTTTGAAACATAGTCAAATCCATATGCAAAAGCTAATACAAAAGCAAGGATAAATCCTTGCTTATTGATTATTTGCCATCTATTATGTTGTTGATAATTTGTAAGCTTTTTGAACTTAAAAAGTGACCTATAAAACAAATAAAATGTTGCAAGTATTATTGCACCAGTGATTATTAAATCTTTATCATAATTTTGCATTTTATCTCTCCTGTTCTTGCGAGTTAGAATATGTAATTTTGTTTACCTTTAAAGGTTTCTTTTCTTTTATCTCTTCATCAAAAGGAGTTTTATCTTTATTTTGAAAAACTTCAATTTTCTCTTTTAATGATAAATTATCTTTTTCAAGTGAATTCTTTTGAGTTGATTTTTGTTCTTTTTCAATTAACAATTCAAGTTCTCGTTTTAAAGCTCGATTTGATATTTTAAGTTGCTCAATCATCACCTCAAATTCTTTTATTTGAGATTCTAACTCTTTGAATAATTCATCTTTTGGAAGTTTGCTAGTTTGAAAATCTGTGACCTTATCTTTGATTTTTAAACCTACATCTTTTAATTGTTCAATCTTTTTTGAAATAAAGAGTGGCTTCTCTTCATTTGTTTTCGATTCAATTTCTTCTTTTACTTTCTCTTGAACTTTTAAAAAATCAGGATTTAATTTAATCTCTGATTCTTTTTTAACTTCTTTTCTTGAAGCTCTAATTGAAAGTAAGAAATCTCTGTATTTTTGAGCTTGTTTTTCCAATATAGTTAATCGGATTTGATTCTGATTAGCTCTATTTAATGATTCTTTATTTTTGTTCATTTTGTGAAATCCTCAAGTTTTAAATTCTCAAAATATGCTAATGCATCTAAACTTTTCAATTGTTCTATTAAAGTATTATCAATTAAATTGTTTTTTCTAAGCATTACATATATAGCATCAGCATCCTTATCAAGGTCATCTTGAAATGTAATGTCATATTCTTTTTGATTAATCTTATTTTCATTACAAATCTTTTCAAGTTCAATAAATAGATAATTCGTGGCTTTATTTCTTTGATTTATACTTAATTCAATTTTATTTGTTTTCATTTTTTATCCTTTAATTAATGTAAGAATATAAAAAGCTCCTATACACATAGTGATAGAAGCAACTAGTTTTGCAATTGAAAAATTAACGATATTGTTTGAGTTTGAAACAATATTTTCCAATTTTTTTAAATTTGAGTTTTTTGATAACTCATCTATTTTTTTTGATAAGAAAGCTAAATATGAACCGTAATTAACTGTCATTTCTACTTCACTCTTAAAATTAAACTTATTCAAAATAGATATATAACTTTCCAATTTATCTGTTATCTCTTTTTGAGTTTTTTGAATCTCATCAAGCTTGGTTACAAGCCCTGTTATTTTTTGAAGCTCTTGAAGATAAATACTTTTGTTAAAATCAAAAGTGTCCATCAACTCATTAACTTCTTTTTCATCTAAAACTATTTTACTCATGAAAAAACCTTACAGTGCTTTTCGAATAGGTTCTAGTTGATTAATCAACTCAACAACCATTTTTGCAAACCGGTATCTCTTGTTATTTGCTTTAAATATCTCTTGCCCCTCTTTAATCCACTCTTGTCTGTAAGTATCAATATTTTGAACCAAATCAACAGAGGATATATAGCTATCAAGGAGACTTACCTTATAGTGAGATTTTAATATTGAAAAAATTTTTGAGTTTGGAACAAAAAAGATATTGTCGACTTTTAAATCAGTTAATCTATTGGGAATATCAAGTTCATCATCTCCAAAAATATTGATGAATTGGTCTTTAATTTCTTCTTTTTCTAAACTGAAACACCTATTAAGCATTAAGTTTATTGTCGCGGATTTATCAAAATCTCGAATTAATATAATAGTGTCGAGTACATTATCAACTTGTTCCAAATCGTCGTTTACAGGAATATAATAATTTAATCCTGTTAAGTCTATTTCTTTTAATTTTTGCAGTACTATTTTTGTATCATTACCTCCACCTGCATCCACGATATTAACAACATTGTTATCAGACAAACTGCTAAACTGTATATCATCAATTACAACTTCACTATTTTTTAATTTCAAGCTTTGATGATTTATATAATTAGAATTGACTTTAGTTACATTATTATCATCAATTTCAAAAAGATTTATTTTTTGATTCTGATTCTGTTGATGTATCAATGTAGCAAGTGTCATTGAAATTGTCGTTTTACCTACACCGCCCTTGGTTTGTGGGACAACAATTATTGATTTTTTAATTTCTTCTTTTTTCATTTTTTAATCCTTCTTTAATACACTCACGTGAGTGTTAATTTAGTCTTGACTGAAACTTGTAACTACTCTTGTGTTGTAATTGCTCTGTTCCAGTGGCTGACGCCTTTCGTTCGCTCCTACGTCACTCTCTCCAGTTGTCCCTTATACGAATAATTTAATACTCATTTGGCAACTATATTTTTTTAAATCAAAATCTCATTTTCTTTTGATGAAGAAGCAAGATTCTCAAGTTTTTCAAGTTTTCTATCTTTTGCATGTTGTTTATTGATTAATATCTCATTTATTTTTTGATACTTCTCATTTTCATCTTCTTGATAAAAATTAATTTCTTTTTGTTTAGTTTCTTTTACTTTCTTTTCTTTTATTTGTTCATCATCCGTTGAACATTCGTTTAACGGTCGTTCAATTTCGTTCTTTTTTCTTGCTTTTCCACTTGCAATTCCTGCTAATTTTCGTTGTTCTCTTGCTTTATCCATCAACGACATTCGTCTATTTAAACTTTGAGAAAAAAAGAAATTTTCCTCATCAATTTGAAATAAATTGTAATTTCTAATAACAACTTCCATTTTCGTCAAAGTAGTGTTATATTTTCGAGAAAGAGATGGTAATAACCTAATTGGATATTTAAAACAATCTTGTTCTCTAAGAGTTTCAACTAGAATCCAAAATATGCCATATCCTTCAAGTCCAAGCTCTTCGATAAGTAACATACATTTGAAATCATCTTTTGCATTTGAATCGTGTGAAAAATAAAAAGCATCTTTTTTCTTTTCCATTTTTTATACCTTGATTTATAAAAAATTAAATAATCGGTATAATTAGCCGATTAAAACCTTTTGATGGGATTTAATTAACTCTCTCTTTATCTGTCTCGCCAAAGTCTTTAGAGAGGGAGTTTTATAACGTCTGAACTCTTGATAAAGCATAATATTCAGCCACATCTCTTTTGGCATAAGTCACCCGACTTTTTTTTAGTTCGGGATTTTGTCTAAAAGCAGGTCCAATAGATTTTTTTCGCCAGTTATCAAGCAGTTGAACAGACACATTTAAATAAGTTGCAACTTGTTTCGCATTTAAATTTGGGATTCTAGGAAATAATTCATCCAACTCTCTTTTTATTATTTCTGTTTCTTCTTTTATGTTCATTTTCTCTCCCTTAACTTTAATTACTAGCCAAGAATTCAGCCACATCTCTTTTCGTATAAATATAAGACTTACCCATTTTTTTGCATCTTGGTCCAATATTTTCTTTTGCCCAATTTACAATTGTCCTCGTCTTAACTTTCAATATTTTTGCAACATCATGACTATCAAGGGTTAAGGTTTTTTCAAACCCTAACTCATTAATATCACTTAAATATTTATCTATCAATTGTTGATTCATTTTTCACCTCTAAATCTTTACAATAAAATATATATTCCAATTCTTCATCTTTTGCATCTACTCTATATGCATACTCATTTTCATGAATTAAAACATAGTCTAACTCAAAATTTAATTCTCCTAAATTCAATTCTTTCATAACTCTTTCATCACAGAAAGATATATATTCTTTAAAATGACCATGCTTAATTTCTATTGCAAAATCCTCTTCATTATTGAATTCAAAGCTTATATTTTCATATTTGGTTTCTAGTGCATTAGAAACTAACTCTTTTAATTCTTTACCATTTATTATTAATTCTCTTTTCATTTTTCTTCCTTTTATTTAATTTTAATTAGCCCTAATCTTTAGGACTAAAATTTAAAGCTCTTACAACTCGGTGGCTCACCTTTACCTTACCCACTTATTAGGGATTACTCTTGGACATTGTGATTTTAAAGAACTTTTATAATCGTAAATTTAATACATATTTATGTATAATTACACATAAATGCATTAATTTACTAAATATACGTAATTATACGTATATAATCATAAAATTACGCTTAAATTTATGCATATAATACAATATAAGGAATATAATTGAATAATTTTACATATTTTTACGATAAATTACTTAATTTTTATAATGTTAATAGTTTAAAAGATTTAAGTGAAATAACTAACATACCTATTTCAACCATATCAAGTATTAAACAAAGAAGTTCTATCACTGGATTAAAAAAGAAATGCCGTGAGTTAGGCATCTATAATGAAATTTTTGGAGATTTGAATGCAGATATTCAACAAATAACTACTATTTCAGGTGGGCAAAATGCACAAAATGTCCATGGAAATCAAATGCGAGATTTAAATAATAAATTTCCAGATATAGATGATGATGTTACTATGGGTTTATTTATTGAGGCATATAAAAAAGCTAAAGAAACGAATGATATTAAGGGCTTAAGACTCTATTTAATGGAATATAGTGATGAGTGATGATATCCAAAAAATAAATACTATTTCAGGTGGACAAAATACACAAAATGTCCATGGAAATCAAATATATATTGAAAATCAAAACAATATGTTAATCCATAATCAAACTAATAATTTTCAAAATTCTAAAAATGAAACTCCACAATATTTTAAAGGTGCAAATATTGAAAATCAAAAAAACTACTTTCTTAGTTTCCAATTTGATTGGATTTTTGAGAAATTTAAAAATGAAAATTTAAATTTAAAACAATTTTTATTTTTATTTTTTTCTAGAATGATATTGGTTGTATTATCTGTAGCAGCTTTCTTATTACCTTTATTCTCAGTTAATAAGCATAATATAAGTTTTTATGAATTTGGTGGAATGATAATTGTATTTGTTTTTTTATGCAGTTTGCTATGGAGCAAAATTAAAAAAGGAGAAAAATTATGAATGAACCAACAATTGAATTAACACCTTATTTATCTTATGCAAAAGTTGAACAACTTGCAAATCAATATGGATTATCTTGTGAAGAAATAAGAAATTGCCTAACAAAAAGTAATCCTAAGCAATGCATCGAAGAAAAAAAACGTATAAAAAGCACAAATTTAAATAAAAAAAATGAAGATGAAAAAGAAGTATTAAGCAAGAAACCAGAAGAAAAAAATGTTGAAATTGAAGAAGAACTTGATTTTATGATGTCACGTTGATGTATTTTATGGTATTTATTTTAAGACTGCTATTTGTAGTCCTAAAATAGTTACTTTGAAATAAGTATTGATAAAAATCAAAATAAATTTTCAATAGCTTCTCTTCCACTATCAGGAGCAAGTTTTGCATATCTCATAGTCATAGTTATATCCTTATGATTCATAAGCTTTTGAATAGTGAAAATTGGAGTTCCATTAATTGCTAAATGAGATGCAAAAGTATGTCTTAAAGTATGAAAAACTACTCTATTCTTTCTATCATTTGCATCTATATCTTGATTAAATAAATCATCTATAATCTTTTTCATTCTTTTTGCAGGATATGAGGTTAAAACTTTATCATTTATATTTATGTTTTCTACTCTATTTTGAAGAAGTTCTTTTAATTGTGAATTTAAAAAAGTTTTATAAGTAGTGTTATTTTTAAAATCTTTTAGAGTTATAAGGTTATGAGTAAAGTCAATATCCTTTTTACTTATATTTTGTAAGGTTGATAATCTCGCTCCAGTATTAAGAGCTAATTTAAAATATAGGTGAATAATTTCATCATATTTTGCTTCATTATATAAAAGTTCTATTTCTTCTTTAGTTAAAAATCTTTCTCTTGCATTATCAATATTATTCAAAGTTATATATTTTGAAAAATCATTTTTAATTAAATCATTTTTTAAAGCATATTTGATAATAGACTTTAAAATATTTAATATTGTATTTATTGTTTTTGGAGCGATAGGCTCATTTGTTATAATTCCATTCTTTTCTTTTAAAGTTGTCATAAATTTTACAATATCATTATTTGTAATTGTTTCAAAATCATAATTTTTAAAAAAAGGTAAAATATGATTAGAATAATAAGATTTTATTGCTCTATCTGTTTTTTGAAAAAAATAACCATCAGCAACAGCATCTATATATAATATTTGTCTTTTTTTCTTTTTAGCCATCAATGGAGGTTCTTCACCATTTCTTTGTTTGGTAATTATTTCATTTCTTTTTTCATTACAATAAGCTTCTCTTATACCCTCAGTAAACTTTCCAATTTTAAGTTCAACCATTTTATTTTGTTCATTTTTGAATGTGATATAATAGACTTTATCAGATTTATTGTTAGTAATAGTTTCTCTATAGTAAACACCTGTTAAATTTGTTTTTATTCTTTTATTGCTTGATATTTTTTCCAACTTATTTCCAACCCTAGAAAATGTTTATTGGATTTTATAGGCTTATTTAATTTTTGTCAAGATTAAAAAGAGCCTATTATATAGGCGTTTGTGTTTATTATGTTGTTTAAGGTTTATTAGAAATAATACTTTAGTGAGTTCGATTCTCACCATTCGCACCACTGTAACTTTAAGCCCTGATACAATAGCTTTCTAATACAAAGATTCATCTAACTGTGATAAAATTGTACTTGTCCTAATTTAATTTTTGTATTATAAAACACTCTTATACCATTCTAAATAAAATATTAGAGCTTTGATAGCATAACTAAAATAAATGGAACATGATATTTAGGAGCACTAACAATATCAAACATTTTACATGTCACAACTGCAAAGTTTAAAATATCATCTTTCGTATATTCATGTTCAAATGCATTATCAAGTAATTCTAAAGTTTTTTGAGATACTTTTTCTAAATCATCGCAATTAACCATATCTTCATCAAGTGATTTTACAAATTTACATGCATGTGGAAATGTATCTAATAACTCTTTTAACTCTTGTTCTTCATTACTTTCTAAAAGTTGTGAGTATTTATGAAAAAAATCGCTTATCTCTTGAAATTTACAAACCATAGGATTCCTTTGTGTTTATTTTCTAATATACAAAAAGTGTACCAAGTTTGTCATTTAAAATTATTTTGATATATAAGATATTTTTTATCTTATATTGTATAAAAGTATTCCTAGGATATAATCAATCTTTCAAAAAATATAAATAAGGATAAATATGTCAAAAATAGGAATATTAGTAGCTAGTTCTAATAACAACTTAAAATTAGGATTAAAATTACAAGAATTAGCTAAAAGTCAAAACCATGAAGCAGAATTGATAAATTTAGTTGATTTAAGATTACCACTTTATAGCACGATTGAAGAGCAAGAAAATGGAATACCTGAAAATGCTTTGACACTTGCTTCAAAAATATTAGCATTAAATGCATTTATTATTGTAGCTCCTGAGTATAATGGAGTAATGCCTCCTGTTCTAAATAATGCAATGGCATGGACTTCTAGAGCTACAAAAGATTGGAGAGATGCTTTTAATGAGAAAATTGTTGCATTGGCAACTCACAGTGGTGGAGGTGGAGCAAAAGGTCTTCAAGCTATGAGAATAATGTTTCAACATTTAGGTTCAAATATTCTTGCAAGGGAAATTTTAACAACTTATGAAAAACCTTTAAATGAAGAAACTGCAATTTCTATGATTAATAATCTAGTAAAACTATCAAAAGCTTAAGAGAAAGACTCTTAAGCTTCTATTATAATTTCAGGTTTTGGCTCAGAGATATAATACCCTTGAGCATAATCGATTTCTAACTCTTTAACCCTATCAAATATCTCTTTTGATGAAACAAACTCAGCAATAGTTTTAAATCCTTGTCTTTTAGCAAAATCAACTATTGTTATTACTATTTCTTGATTATTTTTGTTTAGCAAAATGTCTTTAATTAAAGAACCATCTATTTTTATATAATCTGCATTTAATTTTATCAAATACTCAAAATTTGAATATCCACTCCCAAAATCATCAATTGCAATTTTACAGCCTAAGGCTCTTACTGTATCAATAAAACTATTAACTTGTGAAAAATCTTCGATGCCTTCTGATTCTACTATTTCAAATACAACTTTTGAAGCAATGTTATACTCTTTTAACATCTCTATCACATAAGAAGAAATATTTTTACTTTTTATATCTTCTAGTGTTAAATTTATAGAAAATTCATAATCTTTATCTTTAAAATATTCAAATGATTTTTTTATAACTTCTTTTGTAAGTTTTAAATATTGTTTTGATTTTTTTGCAATATCTAAAAAATAATATGGAGAAATAGCGATTCCTTGCTCATCTATTAATCTCACTAATGCTTCATATTTCTCAATTTTATTTGTTTTTATATTAAATATTGCCTGATAATAAGGAATTATACAATTACTATCAAAAGCCTTTTTTAATTTATTTGTCCACATGATATTTTTTTCATAAATCTTTTCAATCTCTAATTTTTTATCATAAATATGCACATCTTTATTTACTTTTGAATATCGTTTGATTATATTTGCAGTTTTTTTCAAATTATCTTTCTCTTCAAAAGATAAACTAAACCTCATTTGAATATATATCTCTTTGCCTTTTATTAATAAAGGAGTAGAAGAGATAGAATCCGATACAAATTTTATAAATCTGATAAAATGTTCTCTATCTTCATTATCAGCTAAAATTGCAAATTCATCAGAATAAATCCTATATAAAGAGTATTTATTACCTATATATTTTCTAAATGACTCAGCAACGATTTTTAAAACTTCATCTCCAATTTCATATCCATAAAAATCGTTTATGTCTCCAAAACGATTTATATCTAAAAGAGCTAAAGAAGGTTTTTTTGATTTTTTAATATCTTCAAATAGTTTAAATCTATTACCCTCTTTTGTAAGAAAATCTTCCCTTAAATTTTTTTCTAGCTCTACTGATTTATGAATTAAATCTGTTATTTCATGTCTAATTGCAATGTACTCTATAATTTCATTATTCTCATCTAAAATAGGTTTGATAGTAATATTAACGTAGTAGAATTCACCATCTTTTCTTTTATTTTTTAAAACACCATGCCATGTTTTTTTATTTTTTATCGTTTCCCATAACTCTTTAAAAACCTCTTTTGAGTTTTCACCCTTTAATAAACTGTGTGGTTTATTTATAATCTCTTCTCTATCATACATAGTAACTTCACAAAATTTATCATTTACATAAGTAATATTACCTTTTAAATCAGATTTAGAAACAATATTACTATCTTCTACTGCTTCTTTATATTGTCTAAGTATATGATTTTTTCTTCTTAGGTACCTATCTATTTTCAACTTAGATAATAAATAAATAATAATTAAGATAGATAAAAATAATAAACCATATTCAACTGTTAAAATCAAAGCTATTCCTACATTAATCAATTTAATTGCAATTATACAATTTTTATGTAAAATTAAGAAATAAGAAAATAACTATGTATTAAATTTATATTAAATACACAAGAATGTAACTTTTTTGTCATTAATCTATGTTAGAATTTCTTATGAAAGAAAAAGTATATGTCCTAGACACAAACATCATCTTACAAAACCTTCAAAATCTCTACAAAATTTCCGACAATAAAACTAACCACATCGTAGTACCTGAAACTGTACTTCTTGAATTAGAGGATAAAAAGAAGTTAGTTAATGAACTTGGGTATTATTCAAGAGAGTTTGCAAGATTATTAGCAAAGATGAAAATAAAAGAGGTTGATTATAAACTTGGCTTTAAAGTTGTGAAACTTTTTAATGATGAACTAAATCTTGATATTATTTCAAAAGACAAATACGATACGGTAATTGAGCAAATTCACATTTCTGAATCAAATGATAAAAGAATTATTGAAGTAGCCTCAATTGCTCAAGAATACTACAAAGGTTGTCAAACAATCTTTTTATCTTTAGATGTATATGCTAGAACTTTCGCCCTTTTTAAAGGCCTAAAAACAGAGACTTTACATGATGATAAATCAACTGTTCCAAAATTTAATTTTGTAAAATCAATAGAGTTTGATTCTTCCTTATTTAATAGTTTAGAAAATAAAGATATTACTTTAATAGATGAAAATTACGAACCTGAAAACTTTGCTTATAGTTTTGAAAGCAATGATGGAAATGTAGAATATGCAATTATCCACGATAAAAGAATCGATGTTTTAAAAGAGAATGATTTTAAAGCTTTAAATGTAAAACCGGTAAATCTAAAACAAAAATTATTCACAAAAGCAATTTTATCAAATATGTATGATTTACTTGTAATTGATGCAAAAGCTGGAAGTGGAAAAACTCTGATGTCAGTTGTTAGTGCCATGAGACTAATTGATTTAGGTTTATATGACAAAATAGTTTATGTTAGAAACTCTATTGAATCACTGGATAAAGGTGCAGATATTGGATATTTATCAGGAAATGATGAAAAATTTAGAATCTATAATATGGCTTTGAGTGATACTTTAGAATTCATCGCAAAAAAACATCTAAAAAAGAGTGAAAATAGAGAAAATCAAGAATCAATTGAGTCAAAAATTGATGAACTTAAATCAAAATATTGTATAGAAACCCTTTGGCCAGGAGAAGCAAGGGGAAGAACCTTATCAGCTTCTATTGTAATAATGGATGAATGGCAAAATTCAAGTGAAAAAACAACACAATTAATACTTTCAAGACTTGATGAAAGTTGTATGGCAATTGTAATTGGATCAAACAGACAAATAGATAATTTATATTTAAATAAATATAACAACGGTTTAACAACTCTTCTAAAACAAACAAATGAACTTCATCCTGAACTTAAAATGTTTGCAATAGAACTTGAAAAAGCAGTTCGAGGTAAATTTGCCCAGTTTACTGAAAGAATCTTTGAAAATAGAAAAGATTAATTATAAAATGATTGTAAATAAAAAATAGAGCTTAACGTTCTATTTTTTATTACATTTACTTTCACCAGAACAACCACATCCAGCATTTTTTCCAAAAGTTTTTTTATAAATAAAAAATAAAGCTACTAAAACAATTGCATATATTACATAATCTTCCACAATTATCCTTTTTGATAATAATTATTAGTATGTTATAGTAGTTATAATTAAAATAGAATTAATCCATATATTCTTTTTAAATTAAGCAATAATACAAATGAAGAGATTTATAATATGTAACAATACAATTAAGGAATATATCATACAAAATCGATTAATTAATGACACTATATACAATCATATAGAGTATACAAAACTTGAAGATAAAATTCTTCAAACAAAAATAGTAAATAGATTACAATTTATAACTCAAAATGCTTTAGCATATTTTTCTTATCCATCAATTACAACTAAAAGATTTATCCACTCTTTAGGAACAATGCATTTAGCCTCTTTTATGTTTAAAAATGCTCTTTTAAATGCAGATAAAAGAACAAAAAATGACTTCTTATCATCTTTAAAAAAAGTGATAGTTTCTATTATAAAAGAAGAAAATTTACAAGTTAGTATCGATGATATGGAATATTTTGATAATAAAGCATTGTATCAATTTACGATTCCAACTAAATCAAAAGCTCAAAGAGCAACCTATACTATTTTTTTACAAACACTTCGAATAGTTGCCCTACTTCATGATGTTGGTCATTTACCATTTTCTCATCAAGTTGAATATGCCCTAAAAAAAGTTTATGACAAAATAAAAGAAAAAGAACAAAATTTAGAAGCTCTTTGTGAAAAAGAGATTCGATTTAAAAATAATTATGAAGAGATAACAAATAATAGTAAAGATGTCTTACATGAAGCAATTGGTGAAAATCTTTTAAAACTTTTATTTGATTATGAACTTGAAGAGTTGCTTGTAAAATCCTATGAAAAAGAGTATTTAAAACTAATCAAAAGATTATCAATTTTGATTTTAGAAGAGCAAGTTTTTGAAGGTTTCGATTTTAAAGTTTTACATAACTTTATAGATAGTACAGTTGATGCTGATAGGCTTGATTATATAAATCGTGATATGTTAGCAAGTGGATATATAACAGGTCCTAATGACCATATAAGAATCACAAAACAAGCTGTATTAGTTGAAAAAGATGAAAAATTTTATCTTAGTTTTTTTGATATGAGTTTAATTGATTTAGAACACATGTTAGAAATGAGATTTAATCTTTATAAAAAAGTAATTTTCAATCATGGTATTGCAAAAACTGATACTTTACTTGAAAATGTAGTTCAATATTTATCCGATAAATATTTTGAAACTGGCGATATAAATGAAAAAATCTCAAATAATATCTCTATGTTATGGAATTTCAAAAATAGCCAAGATAAACAAAAAGAGCTTGATATTATCTCAATGCTCGATGAAAATTGGTTAATTTCATTGTTTAAAACTAAATATTTTGAAATAAAAGATAAAGAGATTCAAACTCCAGAAGATATAAAATATATGTACTGTTTTGAAGAGGTTTTATTTGGAAAAAGAAGATTTAGAAGCCCATGGAAAAATTTAAATGAATTCTATAAAGTTCTTGATTTTACAACAGTTGAAAGATACAAATTTAGAGAAAGTTTTGGATATATAACAGTTGCAAACCTAAAGAAACTTCAAACTGCTTTGGATAAATTTATACAAAAATATGAAGGAACAGAAGATGAACTATTTTTCTCATACCAAATAGTTTCATTTAAACTGGGAATTGCTAAAGATTTTTATTTATACGATGGGGAAGAACTTATAAATATTGATGAAATTTCAACTTTGAGAAAAAGATTAAAACATTCAATGAGAAATACAGTTCCATTCTATTTGTATTCGACTAAAAAATATTTAACTTCTGAAATGAAAACTGAACTTAGAAATATATTATTTGATATTTTTGAAGAATAAAACCATAATAAATTTAAAGGAGAAATTTTGGATTTAACAAACCTAAGAGCTAAATATACAACAAGAGGGTTAGATATAAAAGATTTAAATCCAAACCCTTTTTTAGAGTTTGAGAAATGGTTTAATCAAGCAATGGAAGCAAAATTAACTGAACCAAATGCTTTTTCACTTGCAACCGTTGGAACTGATATGATGCCAAGTATTAGAACTGTATTATTAAAAATCTTTGATGAAAAAGGTTTTGTATTTTTTACAAATTATAAAAGTAATAAAGCAAAACAAATTGAACAAAATCCAAAAGCTGCTGCACTTTTTGCTTGGCTTGATTTAGAAAGACAAGTAAAAATTGAAGGAAATATTGAAAAAATCTCCACAACTGAATCTTTGAAATATTTTCTCTCACGCCCAAAAGGAAGCCAAATAGGTGCTTGGGTTTCACATCAAAGTCAAGTAATAAGTTCAAGAAGTTTGCTGGAACAAAAATTTGATGAAATAAGAAGAAAATTTGTAAAAGGTGAAGTTCCTTTCCCTGATTTTTGGGGTGGATATATTATAAAACCTACAAAAATTGAGTTCTGGCAAGGTGGACAAGATAGACTTCATGATAGATTTGTTTATGAATTACAAGATGATAATTCATGGATTATTTCAAGACTTGCACCATAAAATAAATATTTCAATATGTAATATTTTTTAATCTCCTTTTAAATTTTAAGTAAAATACACTTAATAATTATTTGGAGTTTAAAATATGATATTAGGAAAATGTCCATATTGTAAAGGTAATGTTCACGCTATAAAAAGCACAGCAAATGGAAAAAAAGTAAATCTTTATTCTTGCGAAAATGCTAAAAAAACATATGATGATAGTGAACAGTTTGTTTTTACATCTGATTCAACTTGTACTTTTAGAGTATATTCAAATGTATTTCTAAGATGGAACAAAAGAAGTTTTTCAAAATATGAAATGAAAAAACTATTAGAAGATGAACAAGTAGTAGTAAGACTTCATGGAAGAGCAGGAACGAGTGAATATTTTAAATATGTAATAACTGATAAAGAGTACGGAGTTTCTATTTTATGGGATGAAGAGGTTGTTGAAAATTCAAAAGAACTACTCAAAGAGGAGATTTAATTAATCTCTTCTTGAAGTTGTTTCTAATAAATGGTAACCAAAATCAGTTTTAACTGGACCATGAACTACATTTATAGCTTCGTTAAATACTACTGCATCAAATTCTGGAACCATTTGTCCTTGAAAAAATGTACCTAAATCTCCACCATTTGAACCAGATGGACAAGAAGAGTACTCTTTTGCAATGTCTTCAAATTTTTCACCATTTGCAATTCTTTCTTTTAATTCTAAACATAACGCTTCACTATCAACTAATAAATGTCTTGCAGTTGCACTTTTCATAATAATTCCTTAATAATTTTATAAGGGCGCAATTCTAGCATAAACAATTAATCAATGGCTTAATCAAAGAATTCAATTGCATTTTTACCTTGTTTTTTTGCTACATACATAGCTGTATCGGCTTGTTTAATAATATCTTTTACACTTACACTTGAATCACTAAATAGTGTAATTCCAATACTAGGAGTTGAAACATTAATATGTCCCTCAATGTGAGTTATAGCATTTAACACTTCTTTTATTTTTTCTGCTAGATTATTAATATTTACCCTTGCATCAACTTTATTATTTCCAACATTATCAAGTAAAACGATGAATTCATCTCCACCAATTCTAGCAATTGTATCTTCTTCTCGTATTACTTCTTTAATCTTTTTAGCCACCATAATAAGTAAAGCATCACCTATATCATGTCCTAAAGTATCATTTACTTCTTTGAAATTATCCAAATCAATAAAAATTAATCCACCAACCATTTTATGTCTTACAACTTTTGTAATTGCCCGTTCAATTCTATCAAGAAGTAATAATCTATTTGGTAATCCTGTTAAATTATCGTGGGTTGCTTGATACTCTAAAACTTTCTCTTTATCTTTTTGTTCACCAATATCTATATATTGCCCTAGGAAATGTGTTATTTTTCCATTTTTATCTTTAATAGCAGTTATAGTACTTCTAAGTGGAATTATTTCATCATTTGCTTTTCTATTATAAACTTCTCCACTCCAAAACCCTTGAACTCTTAGGCTGTTCCATAATTCATCACCAAATTTGCTATCTTGATGACCTGATTTAAAGATTCTTGGATTTTTACCTAAAATTTCATCCCTTGCGTATCCCATAACATTACAAAAAGCTTGATTAACTTTTACAATATCACCCACATCATTTGTAATAATCATAGGCTCACTTGATTCAAAGGCATACGAAGAGAGTCTTAATTCATCTTCTTGTTTTAATCTAGTCTCTTCATAATCAATTTTTTCTAAACAATGGGTAACATCACTAATTAACTTATCAAATAAAATTTCAACCTCTTGATCGAAAAATCCCAATTCATTTGAATAAATAGCTAAAGTAGCTACTACCTTGTTAAATTTTTTAATTGGGAAAGAAGCCATTGAATTTATTCTTAACTCTTTTGCATCATCATAAAAAACAGAAATATTCTTTTCTAAAAAATTATTAGTAATAATATTGGTTTCCCACTTTATTGTTTTAGAAATTATATTATCTTTATTTTTGTCATTATAAAAATGACTTTGAGTTAATAATTTTTGTTTTAATTCTCCATCTTGGGCTATTATTTCTTTGCTTGTCAAATCATAAATAAAAGAAAATTGAATTTTATTACTCTCAGAAAGTAACTCACAAATATTTGCAAATAATTTTTTCCTATCACCAATTTTTAATAAGAATTTATTGGCTTTATTTAATAATTCATACACTTCTTTATGTTTTTGTACTTTACAAAAACTTTTTTGCTCATTAAAAATAATATTTTTTAGAACAAATAATAAACTAATTAAAGTAGCAAATGATACGAATAAAAATATTAGACTTTTTTGCTTCTCAAGCTGTGCATCATTTTCAAATTTTACTACATGTTTTTCCACAGAATATAGCAGATTTTTATAAATATTTGTTAATGATTCTAAATTCTCACTTGATACTTTATTCCACTCATCAAGATTTAATTCAAAATGTGAAAAATTCTTATTTTTTATATTATTTCTTAGAATAAATATCTTATTAAAATACTCTTCATTAAGTTTAGAGTTATATTTTTGAACCATTTCTAAATTTGTATTATTTAAAAACAAGTCCCTATTAATCTCTTCTAATGAGTAATCTTTCATTAGCATATTGTAAATTTTATCGTTAATTTTTCCATTTATAAAATATGATATAAAAATTGTTCTTTCTATGTAAGTTGCTTCTTTAAAATTTAAAAAATATGAAATATTTCTAAACTCATTATTGAAATCAAAAGCTAATTTTATAGGTTTAAGCATTGACAATGATTCCAATAATGTTTTATTAAAATCATTATATTGTTCAAAAATTTCATCAAGTGTTACATCTGATTTATCGATTCTAGTTCTAAATTCTTCTAATTTGTTAAATTTATTATTTAAATCAGAATTTTCTAGAGGTTCAATTAACTCTTTAAAACTTTTATTCGAAAGAGTTCTAGTTCTACTTAAATTTGTTTCATCATTTTTTTGCAAAAATTGTATTACACTTGATTCTCTCTCTTTTTGTAAAGAGTCTATTAATTTTTCTGTATTTTTTAAATATACTAAACTGCTATTAATTGCATCAACTTCATTAAATGATTGTATTTTTTCAAAAACTAAAACTGAACTAAAGTATAAAATCCCTAATGCAGGTAAGGTGAATATTAAAATTATTTTTAGGAATAATGCATTTCTAAACAATATCTCTTTCCTTTATTTTTTACTTTTCATAGATTCTATAGTATTTACCTTTAATTTTCTCTTTTGATAATTTTTCTAAAACAAAAGAAATTTTCTCTTTACTAATTGCTACATATGAAGCAAAATCTAAAATATCGATTTTCCCAATATCGTCTTTATGTAAACCAATTCCAGCAGTCATAGCTCCTAAAATATCTCCAGCTCTTAATTTTTGTTTTTTCCCACCATTTATAAAAATTGTTCGTAACTCTGAGTCTATTTTATAGCTTAAATCATCTTCAATTTTATCAATACTTTCATCTTCAATATCACTAAAAGTATCTTTTATAAGTTCAACTCTATCAAAATCATTATGAGTGTATAAAGATATTGCAAGTCCGCCTTTTCCAGCTCGAGCAGTTCTTCCAATTCTATGAGTATGGATTTTTTCATCTAAAGATAAATCATAATTTATAACTAAATCCACATCATCAATATGAAGCCCTCTTGAAGCAACATCTGTTGCAATTAAAATTGGGTATGATTTATTTGAAAATAAAATAATTGTTTCATCTCTTTGTTTTTGCTCTAAATCTGAGTGCAGAGTTAAAACATCAAGTCCTAAATCATATAAGTCATCTGCTAATTTATCACAAGTTATTTTCATATTACAAAAAATCAAAATTGATTTTGCTTTGTTTGATGAAATAAGTGCTGGAATTAAAGTAGTTTTATTTGATTCTTCAACATTATAAAATTTTTGTTTTATATGAACTTTTTCTTCATTTTCAACTTTTACAACTAAAGGATTTGATAAAACATTTGAAGCTAATTTTTCAATATTCTTTTCATAAGTTGCAGAAAAAAGTAGTGTTTGTCTTTGTTTTGGTAAAGTATTAATAATTTCCATAATATCATCATAAAATCCCATATCAAGCATTTTATCTGCTTCATCTAAAACTAAAGTATTAATATTTTGTAAATCAATATTCTCTTCTTTTATATGTTTTAATACACGTCCAGGAGTTGCTACGATTATATGTGCTCCATGTGATAAAGATAAAGCTTGAGGTTTAAAAGGCATTCCACCACAAAGAGTAAGAACTTTTAAATTATGAATATGACGTGATAGTTTTCTAATTTCCAAAGCTATTTGATTTGCTAACTCTCTTGTTGGAGCTAAGATTAAAGATTGGATTCTAAAGTTTTTGATATTTAATTTATTTATTATTGGAATACAAAATGCTACAGTTTTTCCAGAACCTGTTTTTGCTTGAGCTATTAAATCTTTATTATCTAAACTTAGTGGCAAACTTTTTTGCTGAATAGATGTTAATTTTGTATAACCTAAAGAGTCTAAGTTTGTTAAAAAATCTTTTGGAAGATTTAATTGTGAAAATTTTTCGATTAAAATGGGAAGGCCTTTATAGTTTTTTATATATTATATCTAAAACTATAAAGTACTATTAAATAAGAACTATTTTTTTTCTATTTTCTTAAATACATATGAGATTGACAGCAAAATTACTACAATAATTGCTAATCCAATATATTTAAAATCATCCCCTAAACTTAATACATATTCTCCAGCTGTAAAACTTGCATATCCAATTATACAAGCCCAAATCAGTGTGGCAAATGCATTATATACACTAAATTTCATGGCAGAATATTTTGTAAGTCCCATTGCAAGAGGAACTAATGTTTTTATTCCGTAAATATATTTTTGTACAAAAACTACAAAAGAACCATATTTTCTCATCATAATATGAGCAAGTGCTATTTTTCTACCATATTTTTTCATCATATCTTTTGCATAATTTTTATTTTTTCTGGCTATAAAAAACAAAAACTGGTCACCTAAAAAATTTGAAACACCTGCAACTAAAATTGAGATATAAATATTTAAATCCCCTGAATATGATAAAACTCCTGCAACTACAAGACCTACAAATCCACCACCAAAAGAGTATAAAAATAGAGCTAAATAACCCCAATCTCTGATTATGTCTTCCATATATTTACGCCTTCATTCCAAAAAATTCTAAAGCCTCAATTACATCATCATCTTCAATATCAATTAATTGCTCTTTTATATTCTCTTTTGCTTTATTTATGATGTACTCTTTTACTTTTTGTTTAACATCATTAACATTATCTACAATTACAAAACCACTAAATTGAATTTCATTATCATAACAAAGTAAAACTCCATCACAAGACTCTTCAATAAATTCACTAATCTCTCTATAATTTATCTCTAAAGCACTTGCATTCCAACCATAATCTTCAAGTTCTTTATCTTCAAACATCTCTACACCATCACTTTGGTGATCAAAATAAAGCATATTCTCTTTATTTAAATCAATTATATTTTGCCAATTTGAAAGAGGTTTGATTTTACAAATTGTTCCTACAATATTTGGTTTATAATCTGCAAAAAGTTGTGAAGCTATTGCTTTTGCATCCAACATTGAAGATAATTGTGATACATTCATATTTTTATAAATTACTGCTTTTTTTTTCACTTCTTCAAGTTTTGTATAAACATTTCCATCCACATCAATAATAATTGGAGTTTTTGAAGCGTATAAATTTAAAATATATGTAATATCAATATCTAGTTCTAAATCTTTTATATTTATTTTTTTCATTTTTATATAATCCTATTTATAAAATGCGCCGATTTTATCCAAAGTTATATTAAATCTAAAGTATTACTAATTATTCTGTTACCAAAATATAATATTTAAGTTAAATTAAATTTTTTTCATATATATTTAAGATAAATAATATATAATTAATCCCGTATTTAAGTTATATAAAGGCTTCGGTTGTGTTAATTCAAAAAATTTTAAACACATTTTTCAGGAAAAATAATATTAAAACTCTCTTTTTAATAGATATTTTATATATGAAAGACTTGAATGCTATTTATGATTTCAAAAATGGTGACTTCATAATAAAACAACTTAAACATATTCTAAAAAATAAAACTAAAGAGCTAATAAAAAAAGAACTTCAACGAAATGTACATGTAAAAATCAAAAATACCCATGCAGATGTTTTTGAAGTTTTGATATATGATAATCTGAACATTGAAGAGATTAAAAATATAAAAAATCTTATTTATGAAAATATAGTATCAAAAAATTTTAGACTAATAAAAAATCACTCTACAATTAATATTGACGTTACAATTGGTTGTGCTAAAAGTGATGATAAATATTTAAAAATTTATGCAGAAAAAGCTTTATATAATGCCAAAATAAATTTCTTGCATTATATGTATTATGATTCATTTTTATTTAAAAATGAATCTGTAAATGAAAATCTTCTTGATGTTTTAAATTACAATGTTGATAATAATTTGGTAGAACCCTATTTCCAAGCAATTATGGATAATAAAACTGATGAAGTCGTTAAATACGAAGCATTAATGAGGATTTTTGATAAAAATGGTCAAATTTTAATGCCAAATGTTTTTATTCATAAAGCAAAAAAATGTAGACTTTACAACAAACTTATGGAAATTATGATTGATAAAATTATTGTTTATATTTTAAAACATAAAATTCATATAAGTATAAATCTTGATTATACTGATATTTTGAACCCTCATATTAAAAAAATTTTAATAGATAAAATAAAAAATAATAATGTTGGACAATATCTTACTCTTGAAATATTAGAGAGTGAAAAAGTTTCTAATTATGATCTTGTAAATGATTTTATAAATAGAATAAAATCATTTGGTGTAAAAATTGCAATTGATGACTTTGGAACTGGATTTTCTAACTATGAAAATATTTTAAATCTAAATATCGACTATATAAAAATTGATGGTTCATTAATAAAAAAAATAGATGAGGATATTTATCTAAATCTAATAAAAAGTATTGTTTTGTTTTCAAAACAACAAAATATAAAGGTTGTTGCTGAATTTGTTAGTAACTTAAAAACTTTAAGGTATGTAAAAAATGTAGAGATTGACTATTCTCAAGGTTATCATATTGCAAAACCTATGAGTATTGAAGAACTTTTTGGAGAAAAGAATTGAGACAAGAACTTAAAAAAATAACAAATTTAACTATAAATGAACTTTTAAATAATGAGATAATTCTTCCTTCTACTTATTTTAATAAGTTTAATTATCACGCAAAAGAGCTAGAAATAAATTTAGATGATGAAGATTTTAAAAAAGAGTTAAATAGTGTAATTTTAGAAGATTTACAAACAATAGAAAACTATATGAATATTGTATTATCAAGTGCTTCTGCATTACAAGAAAATACAAAAAATGCTACAACTGCTATACTCAACAAAGATGTAGATACTTTGGGTGATATTTATAAAAAAATGCTTGATTTGGAAAACGAAATAAAATGTTTAAACAACAAACTTTTTTTAGATGATATTACAAACACTTTTAATAAAAAATGGGTTTATAATAAGTTTTTAAACACTGAAGCTTTATTTCAACAAAATGGTATTTGTATCTTAATTGATGTTGTTGATTACACTTATATTCAAAAAGAGTATGGTGAACTTCTTGCTAATAATCTACTTATTTTTGCTACAAAATTTATTAATCAAAAACTAAACGATGAAAATTTAGATTTTAAAATAGTAAGATACTATGAAAATAAATTTTTAGTTTTTATACTAAATTCAGATAAAAATAAAAAAGATATTATTAATGCTATTTTAAATTTAGAACATCTTTTATCAAGTACAACACTAAAAAGTAATTCAGGACTTTTTATAAAAGCTAAATATAAATTTAATATCTCTTCATACAAAACAAATCAAGAATCTAAAGAGATTTTTGAAAGATTATTAACTAAAGAACAAGAAGAGTAAAATTTTCTTGTTTTCTCAAGAGCTTCAATATATGAAATCTCTTGAAATCTTATTTTTGTATTTTCTTTAGCTTGAGAAAGTTTAAAACAATCAATATTTAAAACCATTCCAATTTTTGGGTAACCACCAAGTGTTTGTCTCTCTTTTAATAAAATTATTGCTTGTCCATCTGAGGGAATTTGAATAGAACCAAAGGCTATTCCTTCTGATATAATACCATTTACATCACATTTTATTGGATTTCCTTTTAACTTAAAACCCATTCTATTAAAATCTTTAGTAACCATATAAGTTGAAGAAAAAAACTTTTCCAACTCCTGTTTTGAGAAGTTTTCATATTGATAAGAAAGAAGAACCCTTAAAATTATTTCCTCTTCATATTTGGGAATAAACTCTTTTTTTAAAAATGTTTTATTTGATTTTTTACTTTTCCTAAAAGGTAAAATATCTGCTTTTTTTAATCTAGTTCCATTTATTCCACCTAAATTCTCTTTTGTGGTTGTGCTATTACTTCCAAACTCTTTTTGAATTAAAAATCCACCACTTACAGCAAGATAAAGCCAATTTCCACTTAAAACTTTTCCAATTTTTATAATATCATTTTTTTTAACTTCAAAACTTTGCCATGTTTGTTTTAATTCATCATTAATAAAAAATTCACAAAACGCACCAGTTATTGAGATTTTTGTATTTTTATTTACTTTAAAAATAACATTTGAACACCCTATTTCTAGAATATTTGTATCAAGAGGATTACCTAATAATTTATTTGCAATAAAATAAGCATATTCATCCATAACACCTGAGTTTGAAACTCCAATATTTGCGTAAGAAAATCTACCAAGATCTTGAAGAGTCACAAAAAAAGGATTATTTATTAATTCTAAACTCATAAAATTCCACCTTGAGATAAAAACTCTTCTTTTGAAATTGGATTAAATTTTACTCTATTTCCAACTTCAAAAATTGATAAATTTTCTAGCTTTTTATCAAATAATTCCAAAGCAGTTTTCCCAATAATATTCCAACCACCAGGTGAATTTTGAGGATAAACAGCTGTTTGAGTATCAGCAATTGCAACACTTCCTTTTGCTATTTGATTTCTTGGAGTTTTAAGTCTTGCTGAAGCAATTCTTTCATCTACACTTGCGAGATATGCAAAAGCTGGTAAAAATCCTATTGCATAAACATCATATATTTTAGAAGAGTGAATTTGTATAATCTCTTCAATACTTAGTTTCTTTTCAAAACTAATTTTTTCTAAATCCAAGGCAACTTCCAAACCATAATAAACATCAATAGAAATAATCTTCTCATCAGAATCATCTTTTACATTTAGATTTATAGAGTTTTTAAGTAAGCTTTTCAAGCTTTCATAATCATATTTAAAAATATCGAAAGAGATAAAAATAGAAGTATAAGAAGGAATAATTTCAATTAAACCTTCAATATTTAGAGCTTTTAGAGATTTGTAGGCTTTTTTTACTTTTGAAGAATTTTCTTCACTTATTGTTTCACCAAAATATATAATTAAGGAATCAACACTTGCAATGCTAAACCTCATTAAATAAGAGTTTTTCTCACTAATTTTATAAAATCAAGAGCTTTTTCACTATCTCCATGAACACAAATAGAATCACTTTTTAGAAAGATTTTGTGTCCATTTACGCTTGTAACAAAACTTCTTTCTTTTAGATTCATAACCCTTGTAATTACATCTAAATCCTCGTGAATAATGGCATTATCTTCCATTCTTGAAACTAAAGTTCCATCATCATTATAGTTTCTATCTGCAAATACTTCAAAAATAAGTTTTATATCATAAAGTCTTGCTGTGTATTCATACTCTTCATTTTTTGGACCTGATAAAACCATAAGTTTAATGTTTTTATTAAAAGATGAGATTGCATTTAATATTGCTTTGAAAATATTTTCATCTCTCATCATATCATTGTATAAAGCACCATGAGGTTTTACATAAGAGATAACCATACCATTTGCTCTACAAAAGGCATTTAAAGCTCCTAATTGGTATAAAATAATAGATTTTATCTCTTCTAGTGAACATAACATTGTTCTTCTTCCAAAACCTAATAAATCGTTATATGAAGGATGAGCTCCTATAGAGACACTATATTTTTTTGCTAGGATTACGCTTCTACTCATATTAACTGGGTCACTTGCATGAAAACCACAAGCTAAATTTGCCATATCAATATAAGGCATAATCTCTTCATCGTTTCCCATTTTCCAAATACCGAAACTCTCACCCATATCACAATTTAATTTTATTTTCATAGCTTATTCCTATTTAGTATTGATACATATGATACTTTTTGTTTTCTGCTGCTTTTCTCTCTTCTATTTTTTTATAAACTTCAAGAGCTTTTTGTTTTTGCTCAATATTTACTTCTTTTGTTTTATACTCTTTAATGATTGTTTCTAAAACTAAAATATAAACTATAGAGTTTAATTTTAAAGAGTCTTCATTTCTCATTAATTTATCTAAATCAATCGCATAAACAGCTTCTGAAAAAGTAAAAAATAGTCGTTGAGAAACATCTTTAAGTCTATATGAATATCCAAGAATTACTAAAAAATTCTCTTCAAACTCTTTATCAAAATCTAACTTTCTTAATTCATTTGCAAAAGAAGATATTTGTTTATCATATTTTGTAGCGATTTGTGGTGCTTCTATTATTTTATTTTTGAAACTATAAATAAAATTAGAGATTTCGTTAATTAGTTCTATCTTAAATCCTTTTTCACAATTATTGCATTAACTCTATTATATAATGTAAATCTAAAAATTACAAAAAATATTAGGAAAATTCATGAAAAAATCACTTATCGTTTCATCATTACTATTTAGTGCAACACTTACATTTGCTTTAGACTTAGGAAGTATTACAAAAAGTGTACTTGATACTACACAACAAATAACAAATACATCAACACCAACAACTACAAATAAAAATCTTGATAATTCTACAGTTTCTAGTGGATTAAAAGAAGCCTTAAAAACTGGTGTTGGATTTGCAGTTAAACAATTGGGTGCAAATGATGGTTATTTAAATAATAAAGCCGTAAAAATTCCTCTTCCAAATAATCTATCTAGTGCAGAATCTTTAATTAGAAAAGCTGGTGGAGATAAAATGGCAGATGATTTAATAAACTCAATGAATACAGCAGCCTCAAAAGCAGCTCCAAAAACAGCTGAAATTTTTATGGCTGCTATTGATAAAATGTCACTTACTGATGCGCAAAAAATCCTAGCAGGTGGAAACAATGCAGCAACTGAATATTTCAAAGCAAATACAACTGAATCACTAAAAAAGTCAATAAACCCAATTATTCAAGAGAGTATGAAAGAGAATCAAGTTGCTACTTATTATGACTCTGTTAATAATATATTTAAATCAACTACAGGTGGACTAACTCAAAATAGTAATGTAATGGGAATGGCAAAAAGTTTTGGAGTTGATTCATATATTCCTGGAAATTCAAATGAGAGTTTAGATGAGTTTGTAACATCAAAAGCAATTGAAGGATTATTTACAATGATTGCACAAAAAGAAGCAGAGATTAGAACGAACCCTGTTGCGCAAACAAGTTCATTATTAAAACAAGTGTTTGGGAAATAAGAAGTTTTTCTTAATCCCCACTTTGTAGGGCAAAGTAACTTTTCATAGTATTGTTTTTTACTAAACTAAGATTTAAATCTATTGAATTGATTGCTTTTTTCTCAAAGTTATATTCGTAAGTTTTATCAAAATTCTTCAATAAATTTTCATAAAGCTCACCTTTTGTATCTACTATAAAAACTTCTTTATTTACTTCATAAATATAAATGATATTCAAAATAAAATTGTTATTTATTTTGTAAACTAAAAATTCATAATGACTGAACTCTTTTTGCTCTAATAACTCCATAGATTTTGCTTTTATACTCTCTTTTAGTAAATCTTTGAAAAAAGATAAAGCTTGTCCATTCCAAGAAATATCATCAGCAGTATGAATATACTCCAAATGTAAATTGTCAGCTTTTAAAGTATAAGCATCTAAAACATAAGAATCAAATCTTGTTTTAGTTTCAATATTTGTAATGGGAAATATGTAAAAAGTATCAGAATCGATTTTGAATTTTAACTCGTTTTCTTCAAGACTAAAATAAGGTCTTGATAGTTTTTTTATTGTTTTAAAAAATGAATCAAAAGCATCAATAATCATACCCATTTTGGAACCTTTTATCTTAGTATACTATAGTTTAGTGAGTAATTGTAAAATAATTATGTAATTTTTGTTATTTAATTACAGGCAAATTTTTCTAATGCCTCACCCTCAAGTCTATATCCAATCCACTCATGTTTAGCCACTGCACCAAAGCTTTCATAAAACTCTCTTGATGGAGTATTCCAATCCAAACAAGACCACTCAAATCTCCCACAATCTTCTTCAAGTGCTTTAAGTGCAAGATATTTTAAAAGAGCTTTTCCAGCACCTCTTTTTCTTTTTGATTCACTAACATATAAATCCTCAAGATAAATCCCTTTTTTCCCAAGCCAAGTTGAGTAGTTGTAAAAATAAACAGCAAAACCAATAGCCATTCCATCTTCTTCACAAATTAAAGCTTTTGCAGTTGCATTTGGAGAAAATAGTGATTTTTCTATTTCATTTACTGTTGTTTTTACTTCATTTGGTGCTTTTTCATAAATGGCTAGTTCCATTATAAAATTGAAGATTGTTTGTGAGTCTTTTGGGGTTGCGTTTCTTATTTTTAGGGGCATTTTTATTCCTAGATAAATTTTAATTACATTAATTCTTTATATTTAAAATAATCTGTTTTAATTTTGGTAGTTGAGTTCTGATAATATCTTCTATAATCATTTTATTTACACCTTCATAATCATGTGCAATAAAATTTCGTACATCATAAGTTCCTTTTATAGGTAGTTTTTCAGCAAATGGCTCATCTCTTAATTTATTTAAAGTTTCGCCAATCTGAAGTAAAGACATAAGTGTTGCGTCATATCCCATAACATCATTTAATAAATCTTCAATAGATTTGTATCTTGCTTTAAAAGATTCTATATCTTCTATCTTTTCTACTATAAAATCAAGTTTTTCAAAAGAACTAGACATAAATAACATCTTTTAAAGCATATTTTTGAAAAGTTTTACTGTTATTATCAATAGAAGCAATATCAACCTTTGTATTAAGTGCTTTTTGTAAAGATTCTTTTATTTCACTAAGTTTTGAAAAGGCTTCAAACCCTGAATATTTTTGAATAAAAGTCGGTTCTATATCATAAAGTAAATCAATATCACTATCTTTTGTTTGAGTGTTTTTAGCATAAGAACCAAATACACCAATGATTTTGAAACCATCTTCTAAAAGTTTTTCTTTTTCTATTTTGATTTTATTTAGTAGTTCTTTTTCCATTTTTTTGCCTTTGATTCTTGATTATAACATATTTTATAAAACAATTTTAATTCTTTCAAGCTATAATTTAGCAACTCTCAAATAGGCTTTTAAATGAAAGAATTAGAAAATATAGATTTATATAAAAGATTAGAAAAACTTGATAAAGATTTTGCTTCTAAGCTAAAAAAAACTGTACTTGAAATTAAAGAATTAATAAATAAAAAAACAACTATTAATTTTCCAAATTATACCAACCATGATATGAATCACTCTTTTAAACTAATGAATACAATGCATGAATTAATCAAAGATAACAAAAAAGATTTCAATGCCTTAGAAATTGCTCTTATGATTTATTCTGCATTATTTCATGATTTAGGGATGGCAATATCTGATGAAGAAATAGAAAATATCAAAAATAATAATTCAAAATATTTGGATAATCAAAATTTTGAATTAATAAAAGAAAACAATTTTAATAACGAAGATTTAGCCCTACAAGAAGTAATTAGAAATGCTCATGGGAAAATAGCCTATGATTTAATTACTACAAAATATGAAAAAGAATTTAGATTGCCAAGTCATGAAAGTATATCTTTTGCAGAATCTTTGGCTCAAATATGTCTAAGTCATACTACAGACAAATCTTATGTTGAAAATTTAAAAACAAATACTACAAAAGGTGAGAATGAATACAATACTCAGTTTTTAGCAATACTTTTAAGACTATCTGACATTCTTGATATTGATAGCACAAGAACACCAATAGCACTTTTTGAATCTCTAAATTTAAATGATTTTAGTAAATCTGAATGGCAAAAAAACTTTAATATTGATAATGTGAAAAAGATATTTACAGTAAATGATTTAAAAGAAATAAGATTAGAAGGTTCATGCAAAGATATAAAAATTCATAGAAAGCTTTTAGGTTATATAAAATGGATAGAAAATGAACTTAGACTTGCAGTAGATTTAACCTCAAATATGGAAAAAAAATATCATATTTTATTAAATACTGAAGTTAAAAATAAAATTGAACCCATTGGATACACTATTCCTGATTTAAAACTAAATATGGATTATCATGCTATAACAAACCTTCTTATGGGTGAAGCAATATACGGAAATAAAAATTTAGGACTTAGAGAATTACTTCAAAATTCTATTGATGCAATTATGGTAAAAAAAGATATGTTTGAAATCAAAAATCTTTCTCAAAAAGATACATATACACCAATGATTGAAATAAACATTGATGAAGAAAATAATAAATTTATTATAAAAGATAATGGTATGGGAATGAATGAATACATAATAAAAAACTATTTTTTGAATGTAGGAAAATCATACTATAAATCAAAAGATTTTCTAAACTATAAACATAACTATAACCCTATTGGAAATTTTGGAATAGGTTTTCTATCATGTTTTATGTTATCCGATGAAGTACAAGTAATCACAAAACATTTTAATAGTAATAAAAAATATATTATTGATTTAGAAAAAAATAGTGAATATATAGCTTTTAAAGAGGAAGAAGATAATAGCTTTGAATCGGGAAGTGAAATTATTTTAGATTTAGAAGATATAAAAAGAGTTTTTAATGCTCATGATGAATTAGAATTACAAATAAAAACCTTTCTAGAGGAAAATATTTTTATAAAAGATTTTTCAATTAAATTAAATAATAAAGACCTAAAAAATAAAAATAAAGTTTTTATAGTAAATGAAAATAGTCATAAAATTGATATTTCAAAATATTTAAAGAATATTGAAGGTGACATTAAAATTATTCAGCAAAAATATAATAATAATATTTTAGATGAGCTAGTAGATATTGAATATTTAATTTATTTTGATGGTAAAAAATTTATCGAAATAAAAAATTATAATGATTTAGATATTAAAAATATTTTATCAGGATTTGAACTAGAATATATAAGAATACCTTTAATTCATGAAAATTATGAAAATGAATTTGATGTATTGAAAGATTCAGGATACATAGATGGTAGCGATGCTTTAAATACTATATACAACAAACAAAAAGATAAAAAAAACATATACCTATTTATAAATAAAAACACTACATGTTTTGAAGATGTAAATTATTATCACTACTATGGGAATGATGATTCTCTATTTTATAATACAGAAGAAGAAAGTTCCATTTATATTGAAGATATATTGATGTACCTAAAAATAAAATCTTATATATCATTAGGAGCAATTTATATAAGAAAAGAAATATTATATAATGAAAATTTTCTTTTTCCATTTGAAAAAAATAAATACCAAAATACGTTTGGAAATACGTTTATTAAAAATATAAAAATCAATCACAAATATGATAATTATAAATCTAGCAATATTATTAATATCAAAAGTATAAATTTAAATATAAAGAGTAATTATTTACAACCTAATATTTCTAGAACTGAACTTATATCAACTTCAAAACAAGAATTAACAAATGGAATAATAAAAGTAATACACCAATATGCTTTAGAAAATTTTGATTTAAGTGAAATTGAAAAAAAATTACTTAAACTTTTTATATCTATTAATTATCAGAGTAATATTCTTGAAATAAAAAACTAGCCCTCTTAATATTTAAAAGAGCTAGTTGTATGTAGATTCAAGGCGCAAAGAGTTTTTTTTGATTGAGCGTACATAAAGTACATGATTGAGAAAAAAACTATTTGCAACGCAGAAGATGCGTGCAAATAGTTCTTTTATTTTATAAAGCTTTAGCAGTAATTCTTGAAAGTCTTTTCGCAAACGCAACTGTATCAGTAATTTCCATACCTTCACTTAATTTTGCTTGGTCTAATAAAATCCAAGAAACATCTTCGATTGTTGATTCATCAGGGCAACCGTTTAGTTTTTTTACGATTTCATGCTCTGGGTTGATTTCTAAGATTGGAGCTGATTCTGGCATAGCCTGTCCCATTTGTCTGAACATATGAGCCATTGCTGCCATTTGTGCATCTGCTGCATCTTTTACAACGCAAGATGGTGATTCAGAAAGTCTATTTGTAACTTTTACATCTTTAACTGCATCACCTAATTTATCTTTAATTTTCTTAGTTATTGATTCAAATTTTGTTTCAACTTCTTTTTTCTCTTCTTCACTTTGCTCAACTTTTGGAGGTTCACAAGCTGTGATGTCTTTGAATTCCCACTCTTTATATGCACCAATTGCAGGAGTGATAATTTCATCGATTTCTTTATCATCTAAGATTAAAACTTCAATGTTATTTTTATTATAAGACTCTAATAATGGAGAACTTCTTAATATTTTTTCATTATCACCAACGATATAGAAAATTGCTTTTTGTTCACTATCAGCTCTTTCTTTATATGCTTCTAATGAAGTCATTTTTCCAGCTTCAGTTTTTGATGATTTATATCTTAATAACTCTAAAATAGCCTCTTTATTTGTATAATCTTGATATACACCCTCTTTTAAAGGTCTGATATATTGAGCTACAAACTCAGCATATTTTTCTTCATCTTTAGATAATTTTTTGATTTCAGCAAGGATTTTTTTCACGCTTCCTTGTTTGATGTTTGCTAAGATTCTATTTTCTTGTAAAATTTCTCTTGAAACATTTAAAGGTAAATCTTCAGAATCAATAATTCCTCTTACAAATCTTAAGTAAGTTGGTAATAACTCTTTTTCATCATCTGTGATAAATACTCTTTTAACATACAGTTTAACACCACTCTGGAAATCTGCTCTATACATATCCATAGGTGCAGTTTTTGGGATGTAGAAAAGTGTTGTATATTCGTTTACACCCTCTGTTTTAGTGTGAATCGTAAGCATTGGCTCTGATGAGTCATGAGAAATTGATTTATAAAATTGATTATAATCTTCTTCTTTTAATTTTGCTTTTGGTTGCATCCATAAAGCTGTTGCTTCATTGATTTTTTCGTGTTTTCTCTCTAGAGTTTTTGCTGGTTCTTTTCCTGCTTTTTTATCTTCTTCACTTAAAGTTTCTGTTACTTCTTCACTGTAATTTAAGAAAATTGGATATGCAATATGGTTTGAATATTTTCCAACGATATTTTTGATTCTATGTTTAGATGCGAACTCACTTGCTTCTTCATCTTTTAATTTGATATAAATAACAGTTCCATTTGATTCTTTAATTGCAGTTGTTAAATCAAACTCACCTGTTCCATCACTTGTCCATTTATAAGCAGTTTCTTCACCAGCTTTTTTAGTGATAACATCTACTTTGTTTGCTACCATAAATACTGAATAAAAACCAACCCCAAATTGACCGATTAAGTTTGAATCTTTTTTTGCATCACCAGTTAAATTTTCAACAAATGATTTTGTACCTGATTTTGCAATTGTTCCAATTGAAGCTATTAAATCAGCTTCATTCATACCAATACCATTATCTGAAATAGTTAAAGATTTATCAGCTTCGTCAAAAGAAACGTTAATTTCACCTTTCCAATCTGCAAATTTGTCTTTTAGATTTTCATCTGTTAATCTTAAATAGTTTAATTTATCGATTGCATCACTTGAATTTGATACAAGTTCTCTTATAAAAATCTCTTTATTTGAGTATAAAGAGTGTGTCATTAAATGTAATAATTGTCCTACTTCTGTCTGAAATTGATGTTTTGCCATGTCATTTCTCCTATAATTTATTTAATTTTAGAAGAGAATTTTATCGCAACTTTATAAAAGTAAGCTAAAGTTTTTATTAAAACTAGCACTTTTTTGCATTGAGTGCTAATTTAACTAAAAAAAAGTTCAAAAAAGATAAACTCTGCTTTTAAAATTAAGGATTAAAAAAATGACAAAAGAGAATTTTTTAAACGACTTACAAAAAATATATGACTTCTTAAATGATGAAAAAACGCAAACTAATAAATTAATAGCTTTTCTTGAAAATGAAGAGTTTGATAAACTAGGACTCATAGATGATTTTGCGAAATCTCTAAACCTTGAAATGAGTAGTGATTTAAGATTTGCACTTGTTACAAGACTTGTGAATTTAAGGGATGATTCTTTAGTTCAAGTTCTAAAAAAACTTGAAAAAACTGAGCTTGAAATTATTGAACTTCAAGAAAAAGCCTATGATTTTGTAAAAGAGTATTGGCATGAAAAACATACAAAATTAATAGATTTAATAGTACAAAACAATCTTTTAACTCCTTTTTATCAAGAAATTTTTATAGGTGTTTATAATGTTGGTCTTCAAATGACAGCATGGCAAACTTCTTGGACAGCACACATTATAAATGGTATTAATAAAGATTTAATGGCTAAGTTTGATGGAAAAGAAGAGAAAGTTATGAAATATTTAGAAGATGAAAAACTTCTAGATCTTGGACATAATGCTCAAATAGCTGATAGATGTTACTCTGCGCTAGTAAAAGATGGAAATAAATATACTTCAAAAGCATATATCAAAGCTTTCAAAAAAGAGACAACTGAAGTTGTTGATGCACTGGAAGAGTTTGCTGATAAACTAATCGAACTTGAAGATGAAATCTATAACCAAAAATGGGATTATGTTTTATATATTCAAGCTCTTATCAAAGCATTTAGTGAAGATAGAACTAATGAATTAGTTTCAAAATGGGCAGATGTAGATAGAGCTTGGATGAAAATAAAAACTCCAATTCAAATTGGACATCCACTAGAATATTATGAAGACCACTTTAGAAAAGCCGTTGCACTTGAATGGGATATTAGACTTACAAATCCAAAATTTGCGCAAAATGACCATAGGGTAAATAAAATCAAATCGGCATTTGCCAAAATCTTTAATAGTTTTGAAGCAAATGAAACATACAAAAAGACTTATGATTTCTCTTTAAAATCACTAGATAAAGTGCAACTTTATGTTGGACGACCAGCGCTATTTTTTGGAGCTGAGTTTAATGGAATGTTTTCAGCTCAAGTTGTTCCAAATGATGAAATCGTATCTTTAGAAGAAGGTAAAAAAATCTTTGCATTTTCAGATGAGATTTTACAAACAAGCCGAGCAAAACCATTTTTAAAATTAAGTCGAGAGATTTTTGGGCAAGAGTTACTTACACGTGATAGAACTTTCCTTTTTAATGAAACAGCTTCTTGGCATCAAGTTTATGATATTAGCACTATTGGACATGAATATGGACATATTTTATGGTGTGATGATGAAACAGAATCAGTAATGAATAAAACTGGTAACTTTAAAAATATTGAAGAGTTCAAAGCAACAACAGGTGGATTAATTTCATATTTTTTAGACCAAGATACAGATGAACTTCACTTAAAATCACAAGTTTTAATTGACCTTGTAAAAAGAAGTGTTGGATTAATTGGATGGATGGAAGTTGATGAAGTTCAACCATATTACTGTGAGGGATTAATTCATTTAAATGGACTATTTGATACAGCTGTTTTAACTTGGGATAATGAAAATAAAAACTTATCAATTGATTTAAGTGATGAAAAATATGAAGCGTTAAAAGCTTGGTACATAAAAAATTACACAGCTTTAGCAAAACATTATCTTGATAAAAAAGATGCAACTGCATTTTTAAATAACTATGCTACAAAAACAGAAAAATATTTTATGCCAAATGATGAAAATATAAACTCATTTGTAAAATATTATTTCAAAAGATACCAAGATGTTGGGCAAGAGTTAGATACAGTTGATAAAAAAAGTAATTATATAAAATGAGTAAATGTGCATCTTTAATAAACCCAAAAGTTTGTCCTTTTTGTAAAAAAGAGAACTTATGTGAAGCGCATATTCCTAATAATAATTGTTGGTGTAATCATGTTGCAGTTCCAAAAGATTTAAGGGCTTTAATTCCACAAGAGCTACAAATGAAAGCTTGTATTTGTCAAAATTGTGTTTTGGCTTTTAAAGAAGATAAAGAAAAATTTATCACAGAATTAAATATATTAAAATAAGAGATTTTCTCTTATTTTATGTAGAAATAACCTCATTTAATTCCACACAATAAGCACTAAGTTTTCCATATCCCTCTTTTGCATAACAACATCCAGTATCAACATCTATAAAGTGTTTTGTTAAATCAACCTCTTTTTGGATTGTATGTCCAAAAATATTAAAAATTGGAACATCCTCTTTTGGCTCTTTTCTATTCCATAAAGCATACTCTTCAAAAACATCTTCTTTTTCATCTTTTAGATGCCAAACATTTGCCATTGAAGCGTGGGATACAACTATTGGTTTATCATTTTTAGAAGCTTTTAATTCTAAATACAAAGGTAAAGTTTCAAGCCATAAAATATCATCTAAAAGTTTTTGGAATTTTTCTTTATCTTCAAAGCAAACTAACTTTCCATCACTTTTATCCACATAAATAACTTCATAAGATAAAAGAGTTTGTTTTCCACCGTTGTTTATCCATCTATGATAATAAACCATTGAGGGAAGATTTGGGTAAGTTTGTTTAAATTCTGTAACATACTCTATCATCATTTTTTCATGATTTCCAAGAACACATAAGTGATTATTACTTTTTACAAAATCTATAACTTCCTTTGATTTTCTTCCCCTATCAACTAAATCTCCAACAAAAATAAGTTTTGAATCCTTTGGAAGTTTATCTACTAAAATTCGTAAACTATCAAACTCTCCATGAACATCACCTATTATATAAGTCATTTAACAAATCCTTATTTTAACTTTGTATAAATATCTTCAACAAGATAAATATCTTTTAATAAAGTTAACAGTCCAGCTTTTATTTTTTCTGCATCTTGTTTTTGGAAAGTTCCTAGGTTTACTTTTTTGCCATCTTTTTGATTTACTATTAGCTCATTATTTACTATCTCAATATTTTCTATATTTTGATACCAAAAAACAGTTACCTCATCATTTTTTAGATTTACAAATCTAGCATGGGAATATTTTATATTTACATCAGGTTGTAAATCCCAAAAGTTAAAACTATAAACCACACCTTTTTCATACTCTTGTAAAATTTGATTTACAACCTCTTTTTCTTTGTAAACTTGAATATATGTCATAAAAGCAAATCTATATGCTTCTATATTTAAATCTTTAGTTTTTGAAGAATCTCTTTTATCAAGTTCATTAAATATGTCTATCACATAATTTAAATTTTGTGTAAAAGCATCTAATGAATATAAACTTTTTAGAGTATCAAATAACTCAATTTCACTTGTGTTTTCTAAATCTTTGTTTAATAAAGATTTATATTTTTCCTCTTTTTCTTTTGCTTTTTTTTCATTTATATATTTTTCATATTCATCTTTATAAAACTCAATATCTTGGCTTAACCAATAGATATTATTTATACTATTTGAGAACCATAAAGGTTTTAAAATAAAATCATAAATTGTTAGTTCTTTATAAAGAGTTGGTGAGATATTATTTAATATATCCAAGAAGTTTTCATTATCTTTTAACTCATCAAAAATATCAGAAATAAAGAAATTTGAATAAAGAGTAACTATGTGTTTATTACTATCTTTTTGTTCAACTAAAAAGTATTTACCCTCTTTTTCATATAAAGAGTAAAATTGCTCATAAATTTGAAACTCTTTTATTAGTTTTTCATTTTGTAGATTTAAAGCTATTGCTTTTTTTGTATCAAATCGATATTTAAAACTATCATCAAATAATCCTAGTTTAAAAGAGATAAAATTTATTGCATTATTTAAAATCATTAAAGAAAAAATAACTAAAAGAAATTTCTTTGCATAATCCAAATATATTCTTCTATTTAACTCTTTTTGTTTTTTTAAAAGCTCTTTTTCTTCATCACTTACATCTGCTTTTTTATTAGGAAAAATGTAGAACCAAGAAAAACTAATGGTCATAAAAACTACCAGAAAAAAAAGAAAACCTTGCAAAGAGATAGGATTTAACTCTAAACTTCTTTGCAAAATCGTCGCAACTCCACCTGAAACTAAAATTCTTAGAAAATTATTGTTTAACATATCTTTTCCTTATTTTATACTAGGACTTATACTCTTCCAATCATCTCTTAATGTTTTTACTAAAGTAAATTTATCCTTTGGATTTGCAATCTCTCCATATTCATAAGGAGTAACAACTACTAATCCACCTTTTAATAGACTTGTAAAAGTGTTTGATTCAACTTTTGAACCAGAGAAAATAGAGAATTTCATTTCAAATCCACTTATGTCATAAAACTCTGAATTTTTTCTAATTAATTTTCTATATTTATCATAAATCAAACAATCAACAACAACTTTTGAGCCATCTTCACTTAAATCAATTTTACTTACTTTTCCTATTTGTACATTTTTATAATAAACAGGTGAATCCACATTTACACTTGAAGCTGTTGGATCTTCTACTTTAAATACTGTTCCAAAATGTGAGCTTTCAACTGAGGGTTGATTTTCTGAACCTTCAAATCTTGTTTGAGGCATTGGGTTATCACTTTTAATAACTCCAATATTTACAGCCATTACAGTTGAACCAGCATTTGCTATTTCTTGAAGTGAAATTCTAGGTTTTTTTAGATAAAACAAAGTTCCCTCTTTAGCAATTGAAGCAAAATCACTATAAATTAAAGCTTTTACTTCAACTTGTTGTTTCTCATTTAATCTAACCTTTGTTACTTTCCCAATATTTACACCTTTGTAAGTAATTTGAGAGAAGTTTTCTTGTAAACCTTCCACATCATTAAAAACAATTGTAATGCTATTTGTTGAGTTTTTCATCTCATCTTCAGAAGCAAAGATTTTAGGTTTATCATACTCTATATTTGAATCTGTATCAAGTATTATTGAACCATTTAAAAGAGAAGAGAAGTTATCAACTTCAAATAAAACTCCACTAAGACTAGCTTTTAAATTTACAACACCTTTTTTATAGAATCTACTTTTATTTGTGATATATTTTTTAAAATCACTATAAATAAATAAAGATATTTTTGATTTTTTATCATCAAATTTTATATCTTTTACAAAACCTATCTCTTGATTTTTATACATTATTGCCATATCAGGTTTTATTTCAAAGTCATTATTAAATTCAGCTTCTATTGTAAAACCATTGTTTGAAGCTCTTTTTAGTTTTTCTACATCTTTAAATGAACTATAAAGTTTAAACTCTTTATCTGAAAGTTTTGCACCCTCTTTTTTCTCAGCAATAAGTGCAATTGCACCATTTAACAGTGGCTCAACTCCTGAATAATTAATATTTAGATTTAGATTTTTCATCTCTATTAGTTTTGAACTCATATCATAATAAAGGTTATTGTCATTTATTAAATCTTTATATTTTTCATCTATTAAAAGAGATATTTTTACATTTTTTAAATCAGGAGTTAAAGCATAACTATCAACTTTTCCTATCTCAATATTTTTAAAATAAACCTTTGATTTTGTACTAATTGAGTTTAAATTTTCACTTAGAAGGTCTATTTTTATACTCAAATTACTTTTATTAATATCTTTTTTATTTATTGCAATAAAATCAGTTTTGAAATCACCTTTTTTATACTCTAAAGATACAAAATTTCCTTTTACAATATTTCCTAGATTTTTAACTCCATCAAATGAAATAACTGGCTCTTCAACAAAAAACTTAGTCTTATTTGTTAATAAATATTTGTACTCTTCATACATAAATGCTTTTGTATTTAAACCATCTTTATTTAGTTTTACTTCTGTGATTTTTCCTATTTCGATACCTTTATAAATAATAGGAGTATTCTCTTCTATTCCATTTACATCATTAAAGTTTATAGTAAAGAACTCTTTATTTTTTAAATCATCTTTTTTTCCATATAAAATATATGGCTCATCTTTTATGATTTTTTCATCCTCTTTATTTGGAGTAATAACTGTAATTCCCCCAACAATTGCAGAATATAAAGAACCTAACTCAATATTTAATCCACTTGCTCCATAAGTAACTTTTAAAGCTTCATTCATAAAAAATTTAGAACTTTTATTTACTAAATAGTTAAATTTATCATAAATATAGGCTGTAAAATAAACTTTTTCATATACAAACTCTTTTGCAATAACCTCACCAATTTGGAAGTTATTATAAAAAATAGGAGTTCCTATTTCCACATTATCTTTGTCATTTGCAATTAAAGAGACATAATATCCATCATTTTCAAACTCATCATTTGGTTGTGTATCTAAACCACTAAAATAATCTTTATATTTTCCAGTGTTATACTCTTCTTGTGTTTTAAATTTTGGTGATAATTCAATTTTATATCCACTAATTAGAGTATTTAATCCTGAAATTTTTGTTAATGAAACTGTTGGTTTTTTTATCCAAAATTGAGAACTTTCACTTGCTACATATTTTGCAACTTCATTATCCACTAAAATATTCACTTTTACACTTTTTAAATCTTCATGGATAGAGATTTTTGTAACTTTTCCAAGTTGTAAACCTTTGTATTCCAAAGGTGTAACGCCCTCTTTTAATCCTTCGGCACTTTTAAATACAACTGTAATATTTGTACCTTTTTTCATATAAGATTCATAAGCAATCCAACCTAAAATTCCTAATATTATTAAAGGTAAAACCCAAATAAATGAAATTGATTTTTTATCTTCTATTTTAGGTTCATAAACTTCTTGTTCTATTAATTCTTTACTCATCCCAAATAATCCTTGTATCAAATCTATTTGCTGCTATCATTGTTAATATTACCATTAAAGCAAAAGAGGTTGCAGCAATTCCCCCTTTTATATTAAAAATCTCATCAAGTTGAACTATTGAAGCCAAAAGTGCAACCACATAAATATCAATCATCGACCATTTTCCAATAGCTTCAATGAACTTAAATATTAATATTTTTCTATTATTATGCATTTTTACATTTACTTTTAAAGAAATAAAAATAAAAAGTAAACCAACCAACTTTATCATTGGAATTATCACACTTGCTGTAAATACTACAATTGCAATAAAATAACTTCCTTGTCCTAAAAAACTAATAACACCTTCTAAAATAGTACTTTCAATTTTTACCCCAAGTCTTGTAACTTCCATTATTGGATAAATCATAGCTGGAATATAAAGTAAAATTGCACAAATAGTAAGAGCTAGTGAAACTTGTAAAGAGTCTTTTATTCTTTTTCTCACAAGATGATTACATCTTGTACATACAAAATTATCAAAGTTTTCTCTTTCATACATTTTGTGGCAGTTTTTACAAGATATTAAAACCATTTATTCCTCATCAAATACACTTTTACCCACAAATTTTCTGTTTGACATATAAAAACAAAAGATATAAGCCAACATAACATAAAAACCAATATCAAATTTTGTTGAACTAACCATTCCAATTAGTTTTATATATGTAACAATCACACTTATAATAAATACTTCAATAAATCCCCAATGTCTAAAAAAATGAAAACTATCATGAAGTAAAGTATCTGTAAAAAGTCTTATATTAGTTTTATCTTGAATAAAAGCAAATATTATTACTAAAGAGTTCAAAACAGGAGCTAGGATAATCGTAAAAAAAACTATGAGTGCCACAAAAAAGAAATTTTCTTCAAATAAAATTAAAACTGTACCAATTAAAGTAGCTCTTAATTCATTCTCATTTATATTTAGTGAAATGATTGGATAAATATTTAAAAGTCCAAATAACAAAAGTGCAGAAATAGAATAATATAAAGAGTCATTGCTGTGTTTTTTTTCAGCTTCAATTTTACTATTACATCTAGGACATCTTTGAGTAGCAGTTATTTCTTGTTGTTTTTTTATAAATAAACCACAATTATAACACTCTACAATATCATCAATATTTTTGTCCATAAAATTCTACCCTTTTAGTTTTGGCATTCTAACATAGTAAACTTTTTTTCATTCTAAAAACTCTTTAAAATTAAATATATTGTATTATACAAATGCAATTATGCAATAAACTACTATTTTTTAAAGGTTAATAAAAATGCAATTTACTATAACTCAAGCACAAATAGGTGAAAGACCTCCTGTTGTAAAACCAGTACCTGAAGTTTTAAAATTTTTAGGTGAAGAAAAAATGAGAAAACTAATCTCTGACCACTATGATTTATTAAGAGTTAGTAATATCAAAGGACTATTTCCTCCAACTGACGAAGGTTTTGAAATGGCAAAAAAACACTCTGCAGATTTCTTCATTCAAATTTGCGGAGGACCTGATTATTTTAATCAAAGTAGAGGTGCTCCAATGATGGCTGGACGACATGCAGCTTTTAAAATTACTCCAGAAGCTAGATTAATTTGGTTAGAATCTTATACTAAAGTTCTAGAACCAATTGAGATGCCTGATGATTTAAAACAATCATTTTGGAACTATTTAGATATCTTTTCAATTTGGATGGTAAACAGTCCTGAATAAGTTTTAAATATTCTTACAAAATATCAATAAAAAGTATTTTGTAAGAAATTTAAAATATTTATTTTTGTCAGTTTTTGACAAAATTCTACTTTATTTACTAATATTTACCGTAATTTAAACTTTTTTTTGACAATATTTAACATATATTATACTAAACTACACTTTTAAAATATAAAAGGATTATAAATGTTATTAGAATTTGGAGCATACAATTTTGCTTCTTTTAAAGAAGGTTTTGAAATTAACTTAAGAGAAAAAAAGAATAGTCTTGAAGCTTATACTTTAATGGGAATAAAGGGTGCAAATGCATCTGGAAAAACAAATGTACTAAAAGTTCCTGCTTTTCTATCAGATTTTTGCACAAATTCTTTTAATTCAGAAGTTGATGAAGATATTATTTTCTCTTCATTTTTTAATAATAATAGAGAAACAAGTATTTATGCAATTTTTTCAGAAAATGGCATTGAATACAAATATGAAATTGATTTAACAAGAGCTAAAGTTATAAAAGAGTCTATTTATAGAAAAGATAAATTAATTATTGAAAGAATTGATGATAAACTAACAGAAAATACAATTGAAGAATTTAAAGATTTGAAAACAATGATTTTGAGAGATAATGTTTCTCTAATAAGTACAGCAAAACAATATGGTACAAAATCAATAGAAACAATTTATCATTTATTCTTTAAAATAAATGGAAATGTTCATGCATATGGACTTGCTGATAAATTTCTAAATCATGAAAGTATTTCAAAGTCTTATTTTAAAGATAAAAAATTACTTGATTTTTTGAAAGAAATTCTTATAAAAACAGATACAGGTATTTCAGATATTGAAATACATGAAAAGATAAATCCAGAAACAAAGAAAGTTACTTATTACCCAATTTTCGTATATAAAGTTGATGAAGAAATAAATTATCTTACATACTATAACCAATCAAGTGGAACAAAAACTTTATATACACATCTTTTTCTATATAAAAGAATATTACAAATAGGTGGAATATTATTATTAGATGAATTAGATATAAATCTTCACCCTGATTTAATCCCAATACTATTAAACCTTTTTGAATCAAAAAAATTAAATCCAGAAAATGCACAGTTAATATTTACTACTCATAACAATGAAATAATGGATAGATTAAAAAAATCTAGAATTGTACTTGTAAATAAAGAAGATAACGAAAGTTATCTATATAAACTAGATGAAACTGGTGAAATTTTAAGAAATGATAGGTCCATTAGTAAAGTATATAATTCTGGAAAATTAGGTGGTAAACCTAAGATTGAGTTAGATTATGAGTAAATATAGTAAAAATAATAAAAGAGATAAAAATCTTTCACTAATATTACAAACAACTAGTTTAGATAATAAGACTGATATATTAACTAAAAGATGTAAATTTAACTTTCATTATTTTAATAAAAACTGTGCAGGGCAAGATTTCAAAGAATGGAGTAATGAGAAGTTAATAACATTATTAGAAAAATTAATACTTTTTAGTGAAAATTCATTAACTTATTGGGAAAATCAAAAACCAACACTTGTGATATATGATAATTTTCCTATTCCGGCAAAAACAGATTTTAAAGAACCTAGAAATGTTCCACTTGAAGCAAGATGGGCAAGATTTAGACTCGGAGCTAAAATTAGATTAGTAGGATTTATTATTCCTGAAACATATCATGATAGAGAACATGAAACTACTAAAATGAGATGGGATATAAATACTTTTTACATAGTATTTTTAGATGAAAACCATAGATTTTGGCATGATGAAGATGAATAATTAAAAAAGCATAGATTCAACTATGCTTTTCTTTCCATAAATTCAATATTTATAATAATTGTTATCTAACTCATCAAAATTAATAAAAATGGGATAAACTCCCATTCTTTATTAATTAATAATTATTGTTTCCTCAGTCTTTCAAGCTTTTTTGTAAATTAATAACATTTCTCTACAATTTATATACATAATCAAACTTTTTTTCGCTAATATACAAACATTCACTTTTTTAGGATTCATAATATGAAAAAGACTTTCAAAAACTATATCTATTCTAGACAAATAGTATTAGTTACGTTAATTTTCTTAATCTGCTTTATTTTTAGTACTTATCTACATACAACCCTCACAAAACAGGAAGCTTTAAAACATTCAGATGCAATATCAAAGCAAGTTTTTTCTTCAATGTATCAAGTAATGAGAAAAGGTTGGAGCAAAGATGATGTAAAACTATTTACTAAATCTTTAGAAAAAAACTTTGAAAGTAGTAATTATGAAATTAATATTTACCGAGGAGATAAAGTAAGACAACTTTTTGGTGATATTGATGAAAAAGCAAAAGATTCAACTCTTGTTGATATTTTAAATGGGAAAATTGATAAACACGATGATTTTCAAAATAATATTGTAAGAAATATTATGCCTCTAAAAGCTACAAATGATTGTAAAGCTTGTCACGTAAATGTTCAAGTTGGTGAAGTTCTTGGAGCATTAGAAGTAAAACAAGATTTAAATTCAATTTTTACAGAATCTAAATATCAATATATTGCATTTTTCCTAATTATTGTTCCTATATTTTACATTTTGGCATTTTTATCAACAAGATACACTACAAAACAAATACTTGATAGTCTATCTCTTTTTAATGATAAAGTAAGAAATATAAACTCTGTACAAGATTTTAAAGCCTTTGACTCAAAAAATATTGATTTATATTTCAAAGAGTTTAATGAAATAGTTCAAAATGTGGATTTAATGGCTGAAAAATTAAAAATTGTAGCTGTTGATAAAGAGTTATTAGAGTTTGAAATTAGACTTTTGGATAAATTTATTATTACTTCTGATGTGGTAAAAGATTGGCGAGAGTATATTTGTGATTTATTAATAGAAATAAATAAAATCATGGAAACTTATACTTTAATGACAATTTTTAGAGTTGGTGAAGACCAATTTGAAGTTGATATTTTCTGGTTAGGAATGCCAAAAGAGCATCAAAAAGAGGTTTTTGATGCTTATATAAACAAAACAATAAAAGAGTCAGAATATTTCAAAGAGATGACTGATTTTACAATAAAACACGTAGTAGCAGATAGAAACAATTGCTTAAATGACTTAATTGAAGAAGAGATAGAATATAGAACTAAATCTTTATTTTTAGATACTCCAAAAATTGGAGGAATTGTAGGAATTGGTTTACAATCTGTTTTTGCAAGTGATCCAGTAAGATATATTGTAATTGACTCAATTTTAACAACTATGGCAAATCTTGTAGGTTCAGTAAAAGCCATTCATAAATATACTCAAGATTTAGAATATTACGCTGCTCGTGACCCATTAACTGATTTATTTAATCAAAGAGTATTTAATGACATGATGGCTTATGAAATAAAAAGAGCTGCGAAACATGAATACCCATTTGCTTTAATGGTTATTGATTGTGATAACTTCAAACCTATTAATGATAACTTTGGTCATGCATTTGGGGATAAATTCTTACAAACAGTTGCAAATATTCTTGAAGAAGAAAAAAGAGATGAGGATATTGTTGCAAGATATGGTGGAGATGAATTTACAATTATTCTTCCTGAATGTGATGAAAATGGAGCGTTAACAGTTGCTAATAGAATCTCAAAAAGAATTGAGAGTGAAAAACTTATAGCTCCAGATGGTTCAAGGGTGGGTATTACTATTTCTGTAGGAATTTGTGTTTATCCAACTCACACTTTATCGCAAAAAGATATGTTTGTTATTGCAGATTCTATGATGTATCAAGCAAAAGAAGAAGGTAAAAACTCTATCAAAATTCCAAATGAAAGAGATATTTCAAATATTTTAAAAACAAATCAAGAGAAATCTTCTTTATTAATAAAAGCAATTGAAAATGATGAAATTCATCCATATTTTCAACCAATAAAACCAGCTAATTCAAAAAATAATTTAGTAATCCACGAACTACTAATGAGAATAAATCAAGATGGAAGAGTTGTTTCAGCTTTTGAATTTATTGAAATTGCAGAAGCAAGAGGACTTATTAATACTATGGATTTAATGGTTATAGAAAAAGCCTTTAAAGAGATTCAACGAACACAATATGAGGGGATTTTATTTATTAACTTGTCTCCAAAATCACTAATTGTTGGAGATTTTATCAATAAAATAAATAGTTTTGTAAATAAATATAACATTCAAAGGGAAAAAATTGTATTTGAAATAACAGAGAGAGAAACAGTTAAAAACTTCTCTTTATTGGAAAAATTTGTACATAATTTAAAATCTGATGGTTATAAATTTGCAATAGATGACTTTGGTTCTGGATTCTCTTCGTTTCACTATATTAAAAAATTCCCAATTGATTATGTAAAAATCGATGGTGATTTTATTATAAATATTAATAAAGACGAAAAAGATAGAGCTTTTGTAAATAGTATTGTAACTTTAGCAAAAGAGTTAAAAATACATACTATTGCAGAGTTTGTAGAAAATCAAGAGATAGTTGAGATTTTAGATGAGTTAGAAATCGATTATTATCAGGGTTATCACATTGGAAAACCAAGTGACAAGTTTATCTCTTTTGAATAAGAGATAAACTTTAGTTTCCAATAGCTAAAGCATACAATACCATTGTATTTTCTTCTATAAACTCACTAACTTCATCATCATAATAAGCGCCAATTCCACTACAACCAATATCCAAATAGTTTGAAGCAATATAAAGCCTATGTCCAAGAAGTCCAGCTTTTTGATAAAGCTCTTGATAGTTTTTAGCTTTTGATGTTAAGAAAAAGGTAACTGCACTACTTTTTCCTAAATCTTGTTCTAAACACAAATATCCAGCCTTAGAAGAAAAATCCCCAGTTCTAATAAGTTCACCATTTTTATAAAGACCTAAAATCATTCCCTCAACTCTATTTATCGTGTAATAAATATCAACTTCTTCGTCACAATCACTTTTTATTGCTTGATTTACAACACTCATTATTGATTCAAATTGAAGTTTAGAGATACTTTGTTTTGTAAACTCTCGAATTGATCTTCTTTTAAAAATAGTATCTTGAAGTCTTTGTTTTTGAAAATTAAAAATGGCTCTTTTTTCTTGAGCTTTTTTATCATAGATTTTTAAACTCTCTTTGTAAGCGATTTCAACTATCTCATTTTTTTCAAAAAAACAGATATTTTCATCAACATAACTAGCTCCATCTAAAGTTGGAAGTTTTAATAAAAAACTCTCTTTCTTAGACTCTTTTTTATCTCCAACAATCACTACTGAAGTAAAAAACTCTTTCTCATCAAAAGAAAAAAACTCATTTAACTTCTCTTTTGAAAAATCATACAAAATCTCAAAATTTTTATCAAATAAATAAGAACTAGCTTCCATTGTTCCAATTAAATGTCCAGCATCCAATAAACAATATCTAAACGCCCTATTTTTATATTTCCAAGAAGACCTAAAATATATTGATGAAATAAAAAATATAAAACCATCTACACTATACGAAAGGTTTAAAAGATTTTCTATTCCTTCATTAGATTCAAGTTTACAAAGTAACACAGCACTTGAACTTCCAACTTCTAAATGATAAATCCCATCTTCAAAACCATCAACATTTCGCGCTTGAAAATATACTTCATTTGGATATAAAGCTCCAGCACTTGGATTTACTCTTAGGTAATATTCAACTCCTGGATAAGTTTTTTTAGCACTAATTCCACTAATTAAATACAAAAAATTATAGTTTTTATTTTCTGAGTTTAAATGAACTCTTTTATAATCTTTTGAATAAAATTTAAATTTATTTGGAGGATTATTCCAATCTACTCTATTTGGATTTGTTCGTATTGAGTTATATGAGTGTTTTGTGTTTTGATGATAGCTGTTTAAGGGTATTAACATAAAGTTCAACTTTTAGTAGTTGAACTTTATTGCAAGTTTTGATGTGTCATAAGTATAATCTCTTGGAGAATCATACATATCTACAGTTTTATAACTTCCCTCAAGTGATACATTTGAAGTAAGTCTATACTCTAAAGAAGCACCATATCCAAGACCTAATGCTGAGCCACTATCAACACTTTGAGCTACACCAGTTCCAAGTGCGAAACCAGTTAAATTCTCAACGATTTCATAACCAGCTCTTAAATCCATATCAGCACTAATTACTTCAACGCCATTTTTTGCACTACCATAAGATAAACTGTTTCCAAAACCTAAAATAATTCCATTATCCATTCTTGTATTTGATGTATAACCAATACCATATTGTGTGTAACTATCTCCATCCATTTTTGCAGCAGTTGCACCAACTGATATTTTTGTATCAAATTCATTTGCAGTTAATACTGATGTTAAACCTGCTACTAATGAAATTACTACCAAACTTTTTTTCATACACATTTCCCTTTTTATTTCTTAATATCTGTTTGTTCTTGTGTTCCAACATAATCATTTGGAACAGAAGTTGTTTTTAAATAGGCGAAAATTCCACCAACAATTAAACAAAAAATCACCACAAGTCTAACTGTATTTCTTTTTTGTTTAGATTCATTTCCATTGTAATCATCAATTTTTTCTAAACTAGGTTCACCCTTATTTAATTTATTCATAAAAAATCCTTTTTATTTTTGTGACTATACAAAACTTATATTAATGATACCATTAACTGATTAACAGTTACCGTAATATCTCTAATATCTTTGTTCTCTTTTACCATAAATGTATCTAAATGGTCTCTTATTTTAAAGAAAACTTGTTTTTCATTGGCAATAAAATTAGCAAATGCAACATCAGGAGCTTCATTTACCCTTTGGAAATCTAATATTTTTTTCGTATAGTGAACTACAATATACTCAACAAATTGTAAAACTTGATTTCTTAAAGCCATATCAGTTGAGCTTGTTATTTTTACTTTGTTTAAAGCTACAATAATATCTAGAATATTAAACTCATGGATTAATGAATAAAACAACACAATAACATCTTTAAATGAGTGTGTAGTATTCTCTTTAATAATAATTGCAGCAATTGCAAATCTTAAATAATCAATTACACTATAAAATTTATTAAACTCTTCATCACCTTCAATGATAACTTCAACTTTTTCATTATGAACTTCTGATAAAAGTGCAAATAGTTCTGCTTTATGGTCAAGTATATGAACAGAATCTAACTGATTTTTTTGAAGATATTTAACCATCCATTTTGTACTAGCATATAAAACATATTCAAGTTTGTTTATTAATTTATACTGCTCATCTATTGGCATAATTGCATCTTGAGCATAGATTTTTTCTCTAATTTCTTTTGAACCAAACAATAATTTTAAAACTAAATATGATTTAATTTTTAGTAAAAATTTATCATTTCCAAGTTTTGCATAATCAGAAATAAAAGTAATTCCTTGATGATTTATTACAATATCAGCCATCATTGTTGCAATTATCTCTCTTTTTAGTGGATGATTTGCAATTTGTTGCTCATAAGCTCCAACAAATGTTTTTGGAAAGTATCTAAATAGATATTGTTGGCAAAAAGCTTCATCAATAAGAGCTGATTCTAATAATATTTTTTTGATAAATATTTTACAATATGATAACAGTGAACCTAAAACAGGTCGCACAATTGAGCCATTAATATCAATAATTTCATTTATATTTTCATTTTTAGGAATGTAAAAATCTCTTCTATTAAATGCTTCAACTTCATTTTCTAAAACTTCAATAGATTTTAAATAATCATTTGGATATTTTCTTGAAAATTGTTCATCAATTGAAATCATACAAGCTTGGTCATAGTTACTTCTTAAAACTAATTGAACAACTGCTTGTGTTAGAGAATGAAGAGTCTCATTTGTTTGTTTTTCATTTAAAATACCTTGATTTTTAATAATATTCAATAAAATTTTTAAGTTTACTTCATGGTCAGATGTATTAACTCCCGCTGCATTATCAATAGCATCAAGATTTATTCTTCCACCATTTAGAGCAAATTCAATTCTTGCTTTTTGTGTAAAACCTAAATTCCCACCCTCACAAACGATTTTTGCTTTTAAATCACTTGCATCAACTCTTACTGCTTCATTTTGTTTATCACCTAAATCAAGACTATTTTCATCACTTGCTTTTACATAAGTTCCAACTCCACCATTAAATAATAAATCCACATCTAATGTTAGAAGTTTTCTACAAAGCTCTTCCCCTGAAATTGTTTTTTTAGTACATTTTATAAGTTCTTGTATTTGTGGGCTTAATTCTATTTGTTTATCACTTCTTTTAAAAACTCCACCACCTTCAGAAATTAAAGATACATCATAATTTGCCCAACCACCATCTTTTGATTCAAAAAGTCTTTTTCTTTCTAAATATGATTTTTCTAAATCAGGATTTGGGTCAATAAAAATCTCTTTTTGTGAAATTGCCCCAAGAAGTTTGAACTTCTCAGATTCCATCATTCCATTTCCAAAAACATCTCCACTCATAGAACCAATCCCAACAACTGAAATCTCTTGTTTATGAATATCAATACCCTCTTCTATAAAAAATCTTTGTGTTGAAATCATTGCACCTTTGGCTGTAATTCCTAAATCTTTATGTCCAAAACCATTACTTCCACCACTAGCAAAAGCATCACCTAACCAATAATTTCTTCCAATAGCAATTGCATTTGCAACATCACTCATGGCAGCAGTTCCCTTATCAGCAGCAACTACAAAATATGCATCATCCCCATCATAACAAACCACATCAGGATTTTTTACGATTTTTCCATCTATCATATTATCAACTAAATCAAGGTTAGCATTGATAAATAATGTATAAATCTCTTTGAAATACTCTTTTGAAACTTCACTTGAATCTTTATTTATTACAAATCCACCCTTTGCACCACTTGGAATAATAATAGAGTTTTTCCCCTCTTGTGTAATCATCAAAGATTTTATCTCTTGTCGATAGTCATCATGTCTATCAGACCATCGTAGCCCTCCTCTTGAAACCTTTGTCATTCTTAAATGAATCCCATAAAAATCCCTATGGTAAATAAAGTTTTCAATATTTGGTTGTAATCCTTTTAAATCTTTTCCAAATGTTTTTGTATCAATTTTAAAAGATAGCGTCTCTTTTTCTAAGAAATAGTTTGTTCTTAAAAGAGATTTTAAAAATAACACCATGATATTTAGGATTTTGTCATCTAAAATTTGAGGAACAAGTTTTATTTTCTCTTTTATCTTTTCTTCAATTTTTTCTAACAACTTCTCTTTTTGTTCTATTTTAGGGTCAAATTTTGTTAAGAAATACTCTACAAACAGAGCCGTAATAGAGTGATGAGTTGTTAACGTATTTAAAATTGCAGTTGAATTAACACTTAAAACAGCTTGTCCAATATACGAAATAAATGCTCTTAAAATATATATTTTTCTAAGGTCAAAATTCTCTTGATAAACTAAAGAGAAAGTTTTTGAGGGTTTGATTGTTCTATCTTTTAAAGAGTGAGTAATAATATCTTCAATATTTTGTTTTGCAAGATCTAGTTTCTCAAAATCTGTAATGTTTAGATTAAATCTAGAGATATAAATTAAATCTTTTTTATTCATTACATTGTAAGTTACTTCATCTATTATTTCAAAACCTAAAGTATGTAAAAGTGGTGTTATACAAGATAAAAAGAGTTGTTCTTTTGAAAAAATTTTGATATATTTTGTATTTTTATTATCTAAAATTTTTGTAACAACACCTTCATCTAACACTTGTTTAAATAGTTCTTCACTAACTATCAAATCATCACTTGTTAAAATTTGTGAACATATTGCATTAATATCTTGAGTAGCCATATTCTAAATCCTTTGAAAATAGTCTTTAGTTATATACTACCTTTTATGTCTTAAATTTTCAGTTAAAAAAATCTTCTGATTTTCCTAGTAAAATTTATTATTATCAAACTGTAACTTTAAATATTTTTGCACTTAATAATTTTTCTAAATCTTGGGGTTTAACCTCAATATCAAGTCCTCGTTTACCACCACTAATAAAGATAGTATCAAAGTTTTTAACACTTTGGTCAAGAACAGTTTTTAATCTCTTTTTTTGTCCCAAAGGTGAGATTCCACCAAGTAAATAACCAGTTACTTTTTGAGCTTCGTCTTTATTTGCCATTGCAGCTTTTTTAACTCCAAAAGCAGCTGCCACATCTTTTAGACTTAACTGATTTGAAACAGGTAAAACGCAAACTGCTAACTCTTTGGGAGTTAGTTCCACAAGTAAAGTTTTATAAACCTGAGCAGCATCAAGGCCAAGCTTTTCAACAGCTTCATCACCAAAATTTGTACAAGCTGGGTCGTGGTCATATTTGTGTATTTTAAAATCACATTTGTTTTTTTTAAGTAAATCAATTGCTGGTGTCATTTAAGTAAAATTCCTCTTTTAAAATCTCTTCACCATTTATCAAAATTGCAATAAAATGCTTTCCTAAATAGTGTTTTCGAGTTGTCATATTTTTAAAACTCTGTTTTTTCGTAAACTTTTTTGAAGATGATTTTATCTCATTTTGGCTTATCATAAAGATTTTTCTATTGTGAGTTTTGTTTGATTTTAGATAATCAATAGCGTATTCAACTCTGATATTTCCAATACTTTCACTTGAATTTATCTCAAATGAAAAAGTCAAATTTTCATCTACATTTACACTTTTATCATAACAAAAATCTATGAGATTAATATGATTTGACTTAGAAAAATCAAACAAGTCCAAAATCTGCTTATTGCCTTTTTTTAGAAGTGTTCGAGATGCATGTTTACAAATCCAATCCAGCTCTTTTGTACTTCCAAGATTTGCTTTTACAAACTCTATTACAAGTTCTGGATTGTCTTTTGAAATATCATTTAGATTGTTTGCAACAGATTTTCTCACATACAAACTTTTATCATTTTTTAGAAGTTCTATTATTTCTAAAACTTTTGTTGGGTCTCTTTTAAATAAAGGAAGTGCTACAGCCCAAGGAAGTCTTGGACGACAACCTTCGCTAGCAAGTCTTCGCAAATGTTCATTTGGTGTTTTTGCCCAAATTTTCATTTGCTCCATAGTTTCATCTTCATACTTTAAAATAAACTGCCTAATAGCAAACTCACTACTAGAATCAATGGTAAAAACTTCCAAAGCATTTAAAGACTCTTCTAAATCATCAAGCCCAAAAACCTCAACAAAATCTTGAAAAACCATAGCTTCAAGGCCACCAAAATCTTTTTTTACCTCTTTTAAAATCTCAACTTGTTTTTTGTATGCAAAAGGTAAATATTTATTTAAAGTAAGAGCAATATGTCGCATTCGCATCTTTAATTCTAAATCTTGCCATGAGTTATCAAAAATAGAGTTTATAAAATTTTCTTTTTCAAAGTTTGAGTAAGTCAAAAAGAGTTTATTTGCAAGTTTTAAAATAAACTCTTTTGAATATAAATTTTTTAGTTGTTCAGCCATATTTTTCCTAATTTAATTTTTTTATTAATTCATCAATATCAAGGTTTATCTTTGAAAAAGCAAACCATCTTTTACCAAGGTCTTTGATACTTGCACCTATATGAAAAATCTCTTTTTTATCAATTATCAAAAATCTGTCATGTGAATTTTGAAAAGTTTTTAAAGTAATATTATCATACTGTTTTGAATACTTTTCAAAATCAAGTTTTAATTGCTTTGAAATTGTATTTGTATAGATAGTTACTTTTATATGTGGAGTTTTTGAAAAAAGTGTTAATGTCGTATCATCAATGTAATTATCAATAAGTATTATCTCATTTTTTGCTTTTTTTATTAAATCTGATACAAAACTATAAGCATCATAAACTTGCCCATCATAGAAAATACCTTGTTTGATTTTCAAACTATTATCTTCAAATTTAGCTGAGATATTATCAATTTTATTTTTTAAGATATTCACATCTTTTTCTAAAGAAACAAATCTTTCATTTGTAATTTTATCACTATTTATTACATAACCATTTTGAATATAATTTTTTAGAATCGTAGTTGCCCATTGCCTAAACTTAACACCTTTTTGAGATTTCACTCTATATCCTACTGAGATAATAACATCTAAATTATAGTATTCGACATTGTATATTTTACCATCCAATGCAGTTGTCGCAAAATTTGCGACAACTGAAATCTTCTCTAACTCTTTTTCTTCAAATATATTATTTATATGTTTACCAATAGTTTTTACGTCTCTGCCAAAAAGTTCAGATAGTTGAGTTCTATTTAGCCATACAGTTTCAGTATTTACTGAAACTTTTAGTTCCAATTCACCATCATTATAAACTACAATATTAGATATATTATTCATAAAGATACCTTTTTAATTTAATTGATTTTGAACTATATCGTAAAAGATAATTTTGGGTTTAAAATATTGCAGATTGTTATATTTTAATTATTTTAAGAGTATTTTATATAAAATGTATTTAAATAATTACAAACTTCAAGGAAATTCTTCATGCTAACAGATGTGTTTATTAACAGATATCAAAATTTATCATCACTACAAACTTATGAAGGAAATCCAAAACCAAAACTTGCTAATTTAATAAGACAAGCAACTCAAATAATTTATGAAGATATTCAAAAAGAAATACCTATTAGTGAAAATACTTTTAAATCTGCTCATGATAAATTATGTAGAGAATTTGGAATAGGTAGATTATTTGATTCTAATACATATTCTAATATTTGTGCCTATTTCTTATTTGAACAATATGATTTATTTAATAATAGACATGGTAATTCTGATTATTTTATTAAATTTCGTATCAGTCTAATTGAACTTTTACTAAGAGAAATTGATATTCAAATATTTGAACCATTTGAACTCATAGAAAAAAAAAGTTTTTTGGTTTAATTAAGTCAAATAACTCCGAAGAAATCATTTTACAAAAGAAAAAACAAAAACATTTTCAAATATGTATTGAAGAATTTAATCAAAGAATGAAACTTGCAAATTTTCCATTTCATTATCATAATGGATACATACAAAAACAACATGATGAATTAAGTACTCAACAAATACATACACCCTTTTGGGAACTATTAAAAGATATTAAATGGAAAAATGTTGATATGGATATAAAAGAAGCTATTGATAGACGAGATACAAATGGAAAAGATTCTTCATTATATGCTGCAAGAGCACTTGAAAGTACTATAAAAATAATTAGTGATGAAAAAGGTTGGACAATAGGAAATGAAAAAGGTGTTGCAAATTTTATTGATAATTTGGTAAGTAAAAAGAATGGAAAATTTATCGATGTATGGGAATCTGATTTCTTAAAAAAATATTTTTCAGAAACTAGAAACCCATTTGCACATGGCTCAGGTTCACAAAATCCAGCACAATTTAATCATGAACAAATTACTTGGGCAATTGAAAATAGTATGAGTTGGATTAAAAGTTTAATTACAAGAGTATAAGATTTAAATTTAACATAACTATTTCCATATTTATCCTATAATTCAAAATCAAAGAAAATACAATATATTAGGAAAAACAGATGTCTTACAGAACTTTAGAAGAAGAAATAAAAGTATTAGAACAAGGATTACCTCCAATGGAAGGCGATGGTTTTATTGGGGGAAGATTAAACCCAAAAGAAGCTAGTTTAATTTTAGTTCCAGTTCCTTGGGAAGCTACTGTTTCATTTGGGCAAGGAACAGCAAATGCTCCTGATGCTATAAGAATCTCAAGTCACCAACTTGATGTTGAGACTTTTCACTATATTAAACCTTATGTTGCAGGTATTGCTATGCTTGAAACTGATAAGCATTTATTAAAATTAAGCCACCAAGCTAGAAAAAAAGCTTTAAAAGTTATTGAGGCACTTGAAGAGGGGGAAACAAATAAAAAAGCTTTAAAATTTGTAAATGAAGCATCGGCTATTTTAAATAATTCTGTATATCAAAAATCTTTTGAGCAAATAAAAAAAGGTAAATTTGTAGCAGTTGTTGGTGGTGACCATTCATCACCTCTTGGACTTATCAAAGCTTTAAATGATACACAAGCTGAACCTTTTGGAATCTTACACGTAGATGCTCACCATGACCTAAGAAAGGCTTATGAAGGTTTTACTTACTCTCACGCTTCAATTTTTTATAATACTATGAATGAGTGTGACAAAGTTTCAAATTTAGTTCAATTTGGAATTAGAGATTACAGTAGTGAAGAAGCAAATAGAATGAAAGAATACGGTCTAAAAGGTGCGTGTTTATACGATACAGATATGCAAGCACAATTAGCTAGTGGTAAATCTTTAGAAGATGTTTTTGCACCATATATCGAACAACTACCAAAAAATGTTTATTTATCAATTGATATTGATGGATTAGAGCCATTAAATTGCCCAAATACTGGAACTCCAGTTCCATCAGGTTTGAGATATGGTGAGTTAGAACACTTAATATTTATGGTTGTAAAAAGTGGAAGAAATATTATAGGTTTTGACCTTTGTGAAGTTGGAGATAGTGCTGATGGTTGGGATGCGAATGTTGGCTCACGTGTTTTATACCAACTTTGTGGTGCATTATTAGCAAGTCAAGGAAAAATCGAATATAAATAAAATTAAAAGTAAGTTTTAAAACTTACTTTTAACTATTTAACTTTTTATATAGTTCGATTATTTCATTTTTATCTAATTCTCTTTTTAATTTATCCGATTCTTCTTTTATAATTAAACCAAATTTTATAGCTTCATCTTTATTCATTTCTACTCCTAAAAATTCACTTATTATAAAACTTGCTCCGCCTTTTCCTGATTGAGAATTTACACGTATAACTTTTTCATAACCTCTTTTTATATCTTTTGGGTCTATTGGCAAATATGGTACATTCCACTCTTGTGAGTTTTGAGTTCTATAAAAATCCATTCCTTTTTTGATAGCATCTTGATGACCGCCAGAAAAAGCTGTAAATATCATATCACCAACAAAGGGATGTCTTGGAGGCACAAAAAGTCCAGTTTTTTCCTCATACATATCTTTTATTTCATCAATAATTGATAAATCAAGTTTTGGGTCAATCCCTTGTGAATAGATGTTAAAAGCAAAATTCACTAAGTCCAAATTCCCTGCCCTTTCACCATTTCCAAATAATGTTCCCTCAACTTTATCTGCCCCTGCAAGCACTGCTAATTCTGCACTTGCTACTGAAGTTCCTCTATCATTGTGTGGATGAACACTTATTATCAAAGCTTCACGATGATGTAAATTTTCACACATCCACTCTATTCTATCGGCATAAATATTTGCAGTACAAGCTTCTAGGGTATTTGGTAAGTTTATTATCATCTTCTTATCAATAGTTGGTTTTACTACATTTATAACTTCATTACAAATCTTTACAGCGAACTCTAAATCCGTTTGAGAAAAACTCTCAGGTGAATACTGATAAGTTACTTTTCCTTTGAAATCTTTTGTTAATTCAACTAAATATTGCATGGCTTCAACTGCCATAGATATTATCTCTTCATCACTTTTTTGAAAAACAACTCTTCTTTGAAACTCATTTGTTGGGTTGTATAAATGAAAAATTCCATTTTTAACTCCACTCATTGCTTCTACACTTTTTTTAATCCACTCTTTTTTTGCAGGAATTAAAATCTGAATAGCTACATCATCTGGCACTAAATTTTCTTCGATTAATTTTCTTGTGAAATTAAAATCTGTATCACTAGCACTTGGATAACTAACCTCTATTTGTTTAAATCCCATTTTTACTAAAGTATTAAAATACTCCAATTTTTGCTCAACTGTCAAAGGATTTATCAAAGCTTGATTTCCATCTCTTAAGTCCACACTACAATATATTGGGGCTTGTGTGATTTGTTTATTTGGCCATTTTCTTGCGATTTTTTGAACAATAGGATATTGTTTATATTTTTTAAAACTCATGGTTTTGCTCCGATTATTTATTTTTATTTTTTAGATTGTATTTGATTGAATGATTAGAAATTTAAGAGGAAGAGGAAAGAAAAAGAGATAAATTGTTTTGAAATATTTATACTCATACAAGACTCCTTTTTTTAATTTTGCAAAGTATAACAATAAAAAAAAATTAAATCTTGTACAAAATTAACATTTAGGAAAAATATTGTTTTGATACTCTTTTGGGGTGATTTGAAAGATTCTTTTAAAACTTCTATTTAGATGGCTTTGGTCAAAAAAACCGCTGTTTTGTGCAACTTCAATAATGGGCAAATTTAAAGATAATAACTCTTTTGCCAAATGCACTTTTTTATTTAAAATATATGAGTGAATTGGAAGTCCAAACTCTTTTTTAAACACTCGAATTAAATGAACAACACTTAAATCAAAACTCTTTGCTAAATCATCTAAGATAAACTCTTCAAGATACTTTTCATCTAAATATTTTTTTATATTTGTTGCCAAAATTGATTCTGTTTGTTCATTTGTTTGTTTTTGTTCAAATGAAAAGAAAGTTAAACAAAAAGAGTAAAATATTTCCTCTTTTTCAATTAAAGATACTTTTTTATCCAACAAACTATCGCACAATTTTATAAAACTTTTATAGATATTTTTTTGTTTGATTATCTCATAAAATGAGGTGAAATTTAGATTTATATTTTTTAAGTACTCTTTTTTTAAATACAAAACATATCCATCTTTTGATATTTTATTTGTTGTGGCACAGTGAGGAATATCACTATTTATGATTGCTATTTCATTTGGTAATAATTCAAAAGTAGTGTCATTAAATATCAAATTTAATGAACCTTTTTTTATGGCTGTGATAGTTAACTCTTCATGAATATGCATTTTTGTACATTCAGGAATATCTTGAACATATCGTAACTCTAGGAAGTTTAATTTTGGATTTTTAAAAATATCTGATTTCATATAGGAAAAAGTATGGAAAACTCCATACTTTTTATCTTCTTACGCTAGATTTTGCTCTACAAAATTCCAGTTAACAAGTTTCCAGAAATTTTCTAAATATGCAGGTCTTGCATTTCTAACATCAATATAATAGGCATGTTCCCACACGTCACATACTAAAATAGGTTTTAGATTGTCTGTTAGTGGATTTGCTGCATTTGATGTAGTTACGATTTTTAAGTTTTGATTTTCATCTTGAACTAACCAAGCCCAACCAGAACCAAATTGTCCAATAGCTTTTGTTGTAAACTCTTTTTTGAACTCATCAACTGAACCAAAAGTTTTAACTAAAGCAGCTTCAACTTTTGCTGGAATTGCACCTTGAGTTGGAGTTAAACCATTCCAAAAAAAGTCATGATTATAAACCTGAGCGGCATTGTTAAAAAGTCCACCATCTGATTCTAAAATAATTTCAACTAAAGTTGAATTTTCAAATTTTGTACCAGCAATTAAATTGTTTAAGTTATTTACATAAGTTTGGTGATGTTTTCCATAATGGAATTCTAAAGTTTCTTTTGACATAAGTGGTGCTAAGGCATCTAAAGCGTACGGTAAAGTCATTAATTCGTGTTTCATTTTATATCCTTTAATAATATTTTTTCAACTACCAAAGATACTCTTTTTTTTATTTTGTTTAACTTAGTGAGAAGAAGTTTATTTCCAAATTGGAATCTTTAATTTTTTATTATATTTCTTCAAACTCAAAAACCTCAACACCCATAAATCGTGTTTTTACTTTTGTTGTTTTGGTCATATCTTTCTCTTTTAATTTTGAAGTAAAAGATTCTTCAAAAAATTCATTTATTATATGATTTAGACAATAAGCTAAAACATTATCATCGATTTTTAGATTTTGCACTCCAAACAAATATGTTTTATAGATAGCAATTGCGTTGATTTGACAGCTTGTAAAAAGGTCATTTTCATTTAGGATAGTTCTGATTTCTAATTGTTTTGAGTTAGAAGGAGTTGAAACATTTTCAGTTTTTGTTTGTTGAATAGTTTCTAATTTTTGGATAAGTTTTTTGTACTGACACAACATATCAATAAGTTCATACATTTTTGAAAAATAACGTATACCATCATATTGGGTTATGTGGTCAAAAAAAGAGAGGTATTTAAAAGAAGCGATTGTAGGGATTAACTCAAAGTCATAAGGACAAGCATCAATAATAGTATAGATTAATTCTTCACGGTCATCATCTGATGTAATATCATCTAAAACTTTTTTTATTGAAATTTCAAAGTTTTCAGTTGATTCAGTTTTTCTTTCTATTGTTTTCATTTGCGTCTCTTTTAAAATCATCACTATATGATTTTAATATTGCAAATATTGTTCTTTTGAGAAATTTGAGTGAATTAAATAAAAAAAGTTCAAACTATCCAAGAGAAAACTTGGTAGTTTGAATATTAGAATTATGCGAATGCAGGTTCTAAGAAAGGAATAATTTGTTTTTTTCTTGATAAACAACCATCTAACCAAACTTTTCCATCTACAAGTTTACAGTTAAATGCTTTTTCAAAAATAGATGAATCATCAGATACAACAAGAACTTCTGAACCTTCTTTGATAATGTCAGTTAATAAAAGAGCAACTGTGTGAAGATTATTTTCTTCTTTTACTTTTTTAATATCAGCTATTAAATCATCTTTGATGTCATCAAAAACGCTTCCATCAACAACTTCAAGTTGTCCAACACCTACTTTTGTTCCATGCATATCAAAGTTTTTGTAATCTCTCATTACAAGATCTCTAACAGGAGTTCCAATAACTTGTGATTTAACTTTGAACATTTCCATACCAAGAGCACCAAAATCTTCAATTCCACAGATTTTTGATAATTCTCTTACAGCTTTGATGTCTATATCTGTACATGTTGGTGATTTAAAAATAACTGTATCTGATAAAATCGCACACATCATAATTCCAGCTATGTTTGCAGGAATTTCAACTTTGTGAAAATCATACATCTCTTTTACGATTGTATTTGTACAACCAACTGGTCTAATCCAACACTCTAATGGAGCTGAAGTTGTAATATCACCTAATTTATGGTGGTCAACAATTCCAACAATTGTAGTTTTATCAAGTTCTTGAGGAGCTTGTGCAACATCTGAATAATCTGTGATAAATAACTCATCACCAGCAAAAGAAGTTTTTAAAACTGGTAATTCAAATCCAAATTTTTCTAGGATAAATTTTGTTTCTGGATTTGGTTCACCTTGACGTGCCGGAGTTGCTGGTCTTCCTATTTTATTTAGTAAATATGATAATGAGATTGCTGAACAAATTGAGTCAGAATCTGGAATAATATGTCCACATGTATATAAAGCCATTTTATTAAGTCCTAATTTAAATTTTATTCATTTTATCTAAAGTTAGGTTATTTTTATTTTAAAGATTAATTCTTGTATACTAAACACAATTTAAATTAAGGAGTTACTATGTTGAAAGATGAAGTTGCAAATGCATTAATAGTACAGTTGAATAAAGAATTCCAATCTTCTTATATATATTTAGGAATGTCTGCTTATGCCTCAAAAAAAGGTTTAGCAGGTTGTGCAAATTGGTTTTTAGTACAATACCAAGAAGAGCTTGCCCATGCGATGAAACTATTTAAATATCTAGAAAGTCATCAAGTAAGTATCTCTTTACCTGAAATTAAAAAATCTAATAGCGAATTTAAAACTATTTTAGATACTTTCAAAAAAGCTTTAGCCCATGAAATATCAATGAGTGCAAGTCTAAATGAACTTAGTGATTTAACAATGAAAGCAAAAGACCATGCAACATACAATATGCTTCAATGGTATGTGACAGAACAAGTTGAAGAAGAAGCAACGTTAAACACAATTATAGACAAAATAAAACTTATTGGAGATAATGGTTATGGTCTTTATGTAATTGACCAAGAGTTAGCTACAAGAGTTTTTGTTGACCCAACAACTAAGCCTTAAGAGTTAGATTTTTCTAACTCTTAACTATTTTCTTACTTTTAGTGTAGTTTCAAAACCTTGTTCTGGTTTATATGGAACTAAAAAAGATAACATAAATGATAAAAATCCAATAGCTGCTCCAATTATAAAAACTAATGAACTAGAATATAACCAAACCATACCTAATAAAAATGGTAAAAATACTGCTGCTATATGATTTATAGTAAAACTAACAGCATTTGCAGTTGATATATCCTTTGGATTAGCAATCTTTTGAAAATATGTATTAAGAGCAATGGCCATAGAAAATAAAAGATGATCAACAATATATAAGAAAAAAGCAAAATATATATTTTCAACAAATGCATAAGAAATAAATACAATAACAAGTCCAATATACTCAATTTTTAAAGTAATTGATTCTCCAACTTTTGCAATAAATCTTCCAATTTTTGGAGCAAAATAGATATTTAAACTTGCATTTACAAAAAGTAATATTACCATATTATGAATATCTACACCAAACTTTTCAACAAGTAAGAATCCTGCAAACACCACAAATATTTGTCGTCTTGCTCCTGCAAAAAAAGTCAGAATATAAAAAAGCCAATACTCTTTTTTGAGTACTAATTTTTTTTCTTGAACCACATCATCTTTGAAATGCTCAAAACCTATCCAAGCTATTATTCCAACAATAGAAGTAATAAGACCAAAAAAAGCATAAACATATTTGTATTCAACACTATAAAACTTCATCATTATAAAAATAACAATAAAAGCTATGAGAGAAGCAAATGATTTGGCTGCACTTATTTTTCCTAAAATTATAGGAGCATTTTTTTTATCAAGCCACTGAAGAGATAAGGATTGATTTAATGTTTCTAAATAGTGAAATCCAATAGACATAATTACTGTTGTAAGATAAAGTCCAGTAGCACTTGGATAAAACCCCGTTAGGAAAACTCCTAATCCAAGGGTTATCATTGAAATATAAGCTAATCTTTGTTGAGCGATAAATAAAATAACCAATACAACAGTAAAAGCTAAAAAGCCTGGTATTTCACGTAAACTTTGTAAAATACCAATTTGACTACCATTAAAAGAAGCTACTTCTATTACATAATTATTTAGTAAACTCATCCACGCTGAAAACGAGAATACCATAGAAATTGACATTATATAAAGTAATGCAATTCTAGATTTAAAAAGATTTTTTATCATTATTATTCCATATTCTTGTATTATGGAATAATAGCTTTAAAAAATAAAAGGCGACTTTAATATATTTTAGTAACCTAGCTCTTCATCAACTAAAATAATGATAATTCTATCTTTATCATCAGCTTTTACCCATGAGAATTTATTTGCAATATTATCAAGATTATATTTTGGCTCTTTTCCCATTTCTATTGCTTTGTTGTTTATTCTAGCTATATTTTTAACGGCAGCTACTTCCATAACTCTTTTGAATCCAGCTTCAACATCTTCAACAATTTTGTTGATTCCTACAATTACTAAAACATTTTTAGGTCCATAAGAAAAAGCAGCAACTCGGTTTCCACTTCCATCAGCATTTACCAGTTTTCCATCTTTTGTAATTGCATTTGTACTTGTAACAAAAATATCAGAAACCAAACCTTGTCTTCTTCTATGAATATTTTCATCCATAGAGATACCATCTTCATATTGATTAAAAACTGTAATATCTTTATTATTTAATAAATAATCTAATAATCCAATCTCTTTTACGCTTTCGCTTCCACCAAGTCCTACACTCATTCCAGATTTTATATATGTTTTTGCTAACTCAAGAGCTTCTATTTTAGTTTTTACAAAATGTGCGTCATAACCACAATCTTTAAAGCTATTAATTAATTTTTCCATGATAATAGTCCTATTATTTTAAATTGTCATATTATTCAATTATAATACTTAATTCTTAACTAAAAACTGCCCTACACTTCTATCTTTTACTAATTTTGAATGCTCAACTACAACCCCATGCATTGATAAATAAATTCCATTTTCTATTGGTGCATTTAAAAATCCAATAGCTTGAGAAAAATTCATAGTTGCTTCAACTTCATCAATACTCATAGGAACCATTGCACCTGTGAAAACTATTTTTTTACCTTCAATTTTATCTTCAATAAATTTTGAAGTTAAATCAACTGTATCTGTTCCATGAATGATGATAATTTTATCACTTGCACTATTTTGTATCTCTTTTAAAATAGTTTCTCTATCTTCTTGAGTAAAATCTAAACTATCTTTAGAAACAATATTTTTAATGTCAAATTGAACATTATGGCAAGATTTTACAATCTTGTCTAATGCGATATTATCAGTTGGAACTTCTAATTGTCCTTTGATTGGATTATATCTTTTGTTAAATGTTCCACCAGTATTTAATACAGTTATTTTCATTTTGCATCCTTAGAAAGATTAGTTACCATATTTTCAGGTCTTAATAATTCATCAAGTTCTTCTTTTGTAAATAGTTCTTGCTCTAAAATGATGTCATAAACTCTTTTGTTTGTTTTTAATGCTTCTTTAGCAAGTGCTGAACTTTTTTCATACCCTAAAATTGGATTTAAACAAGTTACAAGTGTTACTGAATTTAAGATATTTTCCATACAAACTTCTTCATTTGCCGTAATACCTTTAACACATTTTTCACCTAAAGAATAAAATGCTCTTCTCATCATATTAATTGAAGTAAATAATTTATAAGCAATTAATGGTTCAAATACATTTAATTGTAATTGTCCACCTTCACTTGCCATTGCAATAGTCATATCAGCTCCAATTACTTCAAAAGCAACTTGATTAACAACTTCAGGAATTACTGGATTTACTTTTCCAGGCATAATTGAAGATCCTGGTTGTAATGGAGGAAGATTAATCTCATTAAATCCAGCACGTGGTCCAGAACTTAAAAGTCTTAAGTCATTACAAATTTTTGAAATTTTAATTGCAACACTTTTTAACATTCCAGAAATATGTACAAATGAACCTGTATCTTGTGTAGCTTCAATTAAATCTCCAGCAGCAACATAATCAACACCAGTAACTTCTCTTAAATTTGAAATAACTTTTCTTTGATATGCAGCTTTTGAGTTAATTCCAGTACCAATTGCAGTTGCACCTAAATTTACCTCTCTTAAATGAGCTTGAACGTCTCTTAATCTATAAATATCTGCATCAATCATAACTGCAAATGTTTTAAACTCTTGACCTAAAGTCATAGGAACAGCATCTTGAAGCTGTGTTCTTCCCATTTTTAAAACATCTTTAAACTCAACAGATTTTTCTTCAAAACAATCCCTTAAAAATCTTAATGACTCTTTTAATTTATATATTAATTCATGAAGTGTTAGTTTAATTGCAGTTGGATAAACGTCATTTGTTGATTGGCTCATGTTTATATGATTATTTGGGTGAATAATGTCATATGAACTTTTTGGTTTTCCTAAAATCTCTAAAGCACGATTTGCGATAACTTCATTTGCATTCATATTTGTAGAAGTTCCAGCTCCACCTTGGATTGGATCAACAATAAATTGGTCATGAAATTTTCCATCAATTATTTCATTACAAGCTTGAACAATTGCATCTTTTTGCATATCAGATAAATCACCTAACTCATAGTTTGTTAAAGCACAAGCTTTTTTTACTTTTGCAAGTGATTTAATAAAATTTGGAAACAATGATATATCTGTTTTTGTAATGTTAAAATTCTCTTTTGCTCTTAAAGTTTGAATTCCATAATATTTATTTGTTTCAATCTCTTTTTCACCTAAAAAATCTTTTTCAATTCTGTGTAATTTTTCCATTATAATCCTCTCAATTAATAATTTATTTAAAATAATATACAAGTAAAGTGTATAAAAAGTAGTTTTATTGTTGTAAAGTATATCCCTCTTGTGGTATATTTTTGATTACATTTATTGGTATTTTATGTCTTAACTCTTTTATAAAAGATTTTAAAGCATGAGTTGTCATCTCTTTATCATTCCAAAGATGAAACTCTATCTCTTCATATTTTAAAAGTGCACCTTTTTTTTTGCATAAAAGCTCTAAAAAATCTTTCTCTCTTTTTCTTAAAGGAATAATTTCATTATCTTTATAAATCAATTCTCTTTTTTGTAAATCTAAAATTAAATCTTCACCTAATAAAATTGGTTTTTTTGCTTTTATTAAATATTTTTCAAAAGCTTCATTTAGTTTTTTTGTATTTAAAGGTTTTAAAATAAAATGGTTAATATTTAAATTTATTAATTCTATTAAATACTCCTCATTTGAATGAGCTGTTAACATTATAATCATAACTTCATTATCTGTTTCCCTAATCTTTTTTACTAAATCCAAACCATTACCATTTTTCATTTGAATATCAGTTAATACAATTTTAGGTTTGTAATAATCATATAATTCATAACCCTCTTGGCCATTACTTGCTTCATAAACTTCATTAAAATAGTATTTTAAGGTACTCACAATCATTTCTCGAATACCATCTTCATCTTCAACACATAATATTGAAATATCTTTTAACTCTTTTATTAATTCTTCTTGCATAATTTATCCTGCGATTATGATTTTAAAAACTGCACCCTCTTCATCATTATGAACACTAAGTTCTCCACCCATATTTCGCTCAATTATTAGTTTTGAAATATAAAGCCCAAGTCCTGTTCCTTTTGATGAATCCTTTGTACTATAATAAGGGTCAAATATTAATTCTTGATTTTTTTCATGTATTCCACCTGCATTATCTTTTATAGTGATTGTTGATAAAACTCCTTTTGAATCAATAGTTATATCAATTCGTGGATTTTTAATCTCTTTTTCAACCAATACATCTTTTGCATTACTAAGCAAATTTAAAATAACTTGCGCAAACTCAGTTGGATAACCATAAACTCTTTTATCATTTTTTATATCAATATTTAGCTCTATTCCAAAGTTTTTCAAAGTTGCATCTATTATATTTATAGCTTTTGAACAAGCAACAGATACTAAAAACTCCTCTTTTATTTTATCTGACTTATAAAAATTTCTAAAATCATCAATTGTATTTGACATAAATTCAATCATCTTATCACTTTTTTCAATGGCTTTATAAATATGGTTTTCGTCAACTTTTTTAAATCTAGTTGCTGTTTCTAATTCCATTAAAATACCTGATAATTGACTAAGTGGTTGTCTCCATTGATGGGCAATCATACTAATCATTGAACCAATTCTTGCGAGTTTTGCTTGCTCTAAAATTTTTTTATCTTTTTGTTTTGCTTCTTGAATTCCACATTGAACTTTCATAAATAAATTCTCGTTTAAAGCTTTAAGTTCATCTTCTCTATATTGCACTTCTTTTTTATATTTTCTAATAACTTCTTTTATAATTGAAATCATTAGAAAAGAGAAAAAAGTCATAAAAAGAAGAACAACCAATGAAACAACTAGCATAAAATCTGAAAATGCTTTATCTTGTTTTTCATGCTCTACTATTTTATTTTTAATTAACAAATCCATTGTTTTACTATCTACATTTGTTTTAATATAAAGCTCTTTATCCTCTTTTAATTCTAATTCGAAATAACTGTGTGAAATTTTTAGATTGTATGAGACTGCAAGAAAAGACGTAAATATGATACAAAGGAAAGGAATAATAACAGTAAAAAAAGGAATTCCCTCTTTATTAAACATAAAAAAACCTTCTAAAATAATTGTAAATTTATGATGTCTAAATATTACTTAAAAGTATTAGGGGAAATTCTAAATATTTCCCCTAAAATAAAACTTAAATTTAATCTTTTAATTTTTTATCATTGATATTATCAACAATCTCTTTCCACATATCTTTTTCAAAATTAAACTCTACGTAATCATTATATCTAAGAACTGGTGTTTTACCCTCTTTTACTTGTCTTTCATAACCTCTGATTAGTTTTAAAACTGGCTTATATAATAAAGCAATTGTAACCATGTTAAGAATTGCTAATAAACCCATACTTAAGTCTGCAAAGGCAAAAATAGAACTTAAATCTTGGAAAGAACCCCAAATAACAAGTAAAATACAAAGTACTCTAAAAATATTAAATACTGTAGCATTTCCCTTACTAAAGAAATTTAAACTATTTTCAGCTAAATAATAGTTATAAATCATAGAAGAGAATCCAAATAAGAATAGTGCAATTGTTACAAATATTCCACCTAATGGTCCAATATGTTCAATTAATGCATTTTGTGTTAATAAAAGACCTTGAACACCAGCAAGTCCAGGTGTATAAGCACCAGATAAAAGAATAATAAATGCTGTACAAGAACATAAAATAATTGTATCAATAAACACAGAGAATGATTGAACTATTCCTTGTTGAACAGGATGAGCAACATAAGCAACAGCTGCAACATTTGGTGCACTTCCTAATCCAGCTTCATTTGAGAACATACCTCTTTTTGCACCTTGTAAAATAACTGCCCCTATTCCTCCACCAATTGCAGAACTTGGATTGAACGCTTCATTAATAATCATTGCAATTAAAGATGGAATTTCATTTATATTTAAAACAATAACAACAAGTGCAATTAATAAATATCCTAAAGCCATAATTGGAACAATAACTTCTGACATTCTAGCGATTCTTCTTACACCACCAAAAATTGTAACACCAAAAACAATAGTTAAAGCCATTCCACTTACCCAAGTTGGTAAATTGAATGAAGATTCAAAAGAAGTAGTAATAATAAATGATTGAGTTGCATTAAATGCAAATCCAAATGTAATTAAAAGTAAAACAGAAATTACAACACCTAACCATCTTTGCCCTAAACCTTTAGTAGCATAATAAGCAGGCCCACCTCTATAAACACAAGAATCTAATCCATCTTTCTCTTTATATAATTGTGCTAGTGAACATTCAAAGAAACTTGTAGCCATTCCTATTAAAGCAATAACCCACATCCAAAATACAGCACCAGCTCCACCAAGAGTAATTGCAACTGCAACTCCAACAATATTTCCACCACCAACACGTCCAGCAACGCTTAGCATTAAAGCTTGAAATGAACTAATATGTCCATCTTTGTCATGTACAGTATCTCTTAAGATATTGAACATTTTAAAAAAATATCTAAATTGAACAAATCTAGAACTAATAGTAAAAAAAACTCCAAGAGCTGGTAGTAAATATATTAAAATATTTCCCCAGATAAGATCATTTAGAAATGTGTTAATTTCTGCAAACATTTTATCTCCTTAATTTATGTATAGAAAACTTTAACATCTCTTAGAGTGTTAAAAGTGTCTTTTAAAAGGTAAAAAACAAAAATTATATAAAAGATATTTGAGTAAAAGGAAAACTGAAACAATAAATAGTTTCAGTTTTATTGAGATTTAAAAAGTTTATTTTTTTAACTCTTTTAAAATTTTGATTAAATAATCAGCAGAATTTTTAGCACTTGATTTTAAAAATTCATCAAAATCAAATCCAGCATCCATATCAGCACTATCAGAAATAGCTCTTAATATAAAAAATGGAACATTTAAAGCATCACAAACAACAGCAACACTTGCTCCTTCCATCTCTAGAGCATCTGCACTAAAAGTACTTTGAATAAAATCTTTTCTATCACTTGAATGAACAAATTGATCACCAGTTGCAATAGTTCCAACGATTACTTTTAAATCATTCTCATTTGCAACTTTAATAGCAACTTCTCTTAACTCTTTTGATGTTTCAACAAATACTTTTCCACCAGGAACATATCCATAAGGATGTCCAAATGCAGTAATATCTAAATCATGTTGGCAAAGTTTATCAGCTATAATTAAATCACCAATTTTAAGCTCTGGATTAATACCACCAGCAACTCCTGAAAATAAAAGAGTATCACAACCAAATTTTTCAATCATAGTTCCAGCTGTTAAACTTGCAAATACTTTTCCAATTTTTGAATAAGCAATAACAATGTCCAATCCATTGTATGAAACTTCATAATATTTATTATTTGCAAACTCTACAATATTTACTTTTTCAAAATAGGCTAAAAGAGGTTCAATCTCTTCTTCCATTGCCCCCATAATTGCTAATTTAGTCATTTAGTTCACCTGCAATTGCTTCTAATGTATTCATATCTGAAACATTAATTGTTGGAACTTTTGTAATTTTTTTATTTAAACCTTTTAAAACAATTCCATTTCCAAATTCAATAAATAAATCAACTTCATTTTCATGTGAACTAATTGATTGTTTGTATTTAACTGGACTTGTAAGTTGAGCTGATAACAATCTAATAGCCTCAGCCTTTGTTGTATATGCTTCAGTCGTTACATTTGAAATAACTGGTGAAAATTCATCTTTTAAGAATTTTTCTAAATAAGGAGCTAAACTCTCAACAGCACTTTTTAATAATTCACAGTGACTTGCAACTGACATATCTAAAACTATAGCTCTTTTTGCACCAGTAGCTTTAAATGTATCAACAAGTGATTCTAAATCAGCTTTAATACCAGCAAGAACTAATTGACCATCCATATTGTAATTTGCTGGCCAAACCTGTTTTCCAAGTTCTCTTTGCTCTAGACAAACTTTTTCAACTGTTGCATCATCAATTCCAACTAATGCCATCATTCCTGCATTTCCACCAGCACAAGCTTCAGTCATAAATAAACCTCTTTTATGAACTAATTCAATTGCATCTAAATAATCAAGTGCACCAGCAGCAACTAATGCTGAAAATTCACCTAATGAGTGTCCTAAAACAAATTCAGGAGTAATATTATATTTTTCTTTAAAAATTGCATTTGCAATAGAACTTACCAATAATATTGCAGGTTGAGTAAACTCTGTTTTACCAATATTATCATTCTCTTCAAATAAAAGTTTCTCAAAATCAATTCCTAATCTAGAACTAGCATTTGTTATCATCTCTTTTGCTATATTACTATTATCAAAAAAATCTTTTCCCATACCTATAGTTTGACTTCCTTGACCAGGAAAAATAAAAGCAACTTTTTTCATTGTAAATACCTCTTTATAAATTAATTAATTTTTAATAAAACTATTTTTTAAAGTTAAAAATCATAACCCTAAAAAATAGTTTTGCCCAAATGTAAAAATACACTCGGGCAAAATCTATATTTTTTAGTATAAAAAAAGGCTTAGTGACAACCACATCCACCGTGAGAGTGTCCATGACCTTTATCTTCAGTTCCACAAGAACCACCACCATGAGAATGAGAGTGACCTCCGCCACCACAACAACCACCACCCATAGCAGCCATACCACCAACAACACCTGTTTGAATCTCTTCTTCAGTTGCATCTCTTAAAGATAAAATTGAAACTGTGAACATTAAAGTTCTTCCAGCCATTGGATGATTGTAATCAATTGTAACATCTGAATCAGAAAAAGATTTAACTACAACTTGTACTGTTTCACCATGTTCACCAGTACCATATAAAGACATACCTTCAACTAATTCAATTCCAGCAAATTGCTCTTTTGGTAAAGTTTGAACTGCTTCATCATTATATTCACCATAAGCATCAACTGGTTGAACTAAAACATCTGCTTCTTCATTTGCTGACATTTCAACTAATTTAGACTCAAGACCTGGAATAATTTGACCTTTTCCTGAAATAAATTCTAAAGGAGCTTGACCAACATTTGTATCTAATTGCTCACCAGTTTTTGCATCTTTTAATGTATATTCAATACCTATTACTTTTGACATTGTTTTTCCTTATTTAATATTTATTTTAATTTCGATAAATTTTGATTTGCTTCTTTTGCTTCACTTGAATTTGGATAAAGATCAATTAAAGTGCTATAAAAACTTTTAGCATTCTCTTTGTCTTTTGTTTTTTCAAATGAAATAGCGCTGTGCAATAATAATGTTGGCATATAAGCTGCTTTGTCATTCAACATTGCAGATTTTTTATAATAACTTATTGCAACGTCATATTTTTTTCTCATATACCAATTTTGTGCTAAATAAAAATTTACTTCTGCAGGCTTATAGTTTGCTTCTAAAAGTCTTTCATATTTTGGAGTTGAAGAATCATATTTTTTTGAATCAAAATCACTTTTCGCTTCTTTTAATAAATTAGCTTTGTCTTCAGAAGTCGTTAATTTTTTAGAAGAAACATCAATGCTACTAGACTCAGTATCAACCCCGGGTTTATTTGAATCTAATTTTGTAGTAGGAGAAACTTGAGAAGTTTTAACTCCCATAGCTTTCTTTAATGCTTCAAATTCTTCTCTTGTAATAAATTGACCCATATTTTTTTCTAATTCATTTGAAGAAACATATTCAGAATTAATTTTATTAACTAAAGTAGATAATTTTGTAAGTGCGGCTTTTAATCCATTAACTGTATCAGCTAATTGAGCATCTCCACCTGTTGATGAAGAATTTGTTTTATTAGAACCTAAATCTGAAGAAGAACCAACTTTCTGCATTAAATCATCAACTTTTCTAGAAGTTGAATTTAACTTTGCAGAATCGCCTTCATATGTAGATTCTAAGCCTTCTAATCTTGTTTTAATAGATTCAAGCAAAGAATTAATGTCTCCCATTTTTGATGTAAGACTATTAATACTCTCTTGATTTTTCAAGATATGTTTTTCAGAAGAAGTTAGTCCGTAAGAACCACTTCCACTAGAATCACTAGATCCATAAACCGAAACCTCTTGGGCTACGGTTAATGAACTTGCTACTAAAAAAGATAGAAGATACTTAGTCATCAGAATTATTTACTTAATTCGTGTTCAACTCTTCTGTTTTTCGCCCAACAATCTTTAGTTTTCTCAGTACAAACTGGAGAACTTTCACCTAAAGAAACTAATGCAACATTAGCAGTTACACCATTAGCAACTAAAACATCTTTAACAGAGTTAGCTCTTTTTAAACCTAATGCGTAGTTATACTCATCTGATCCCCACTCATCTGTGTTACCAGATACTGTTACAGTTGTGTCAGATTTTAAAGCTGATAATTTAGAAGCATTAGAAACAGCTTTATCTTTATTTTCAGCAGTTAAGTTATATTTGTCAAATGCAAAGTATACATGCTCAATTAAAACTTTTTGACCATTAATCATGTAGTAGTTACCATTTGCAGCTTTTTCTAAAGCAGAGAAGCTTCCATCAGTCATTGAAGAATCAGCAGTATTTGCAGACTCAGCAGAAGCAGCACCATTGTCAACGTTCATGTCAGCATTTTTTTCACTACAACCAGTAGAGAATAACATTGCCGCAACTAGTAAAGAATAAACACCTAATTTTTTCATATTTTTGTCCTTGAAATAAAAATTTGCTGAAATAATACAAGAGTGAACCTTAATTATTGTTTATAAAAATTAATTCAATAAAAACAAAGTAATATTTTTTTATTTACATCTAACAAAAGCCTATATAATCGGCTTTAATAGAAAGTTACATTATAAATACAATCATTAAAAAGCTACTCAATTATATAAAATTTATTTCTTTATTTATAAAAAATCACACTTTTTTTATTATATGACAATTAGCTTATAACTAATTGATTAAGTTAAGTTTTTATATTTTTTAAGTTTGTTTAGATAATTTGAATAAACAAATTATTTATTAAAGGAAAGTTTGTCTATGAAACAATAAAAATTATGAGTCTTATATTTTATTTATTGAAAAAAAAAGCTTTATAGAAAATCTATAAAGCTTTTATATTAAGAAAATTTACCAATCGATTGATTGTATTCTTTTTCCTTTAAGTGGGAATAAAAATGATTTACTATACTCTAATCTAATTATACCAATTGAACTTGAGCCACCAAAAGTTTTAATAAATAATAGTGTTTCACCATCAGTAGAAAATTTTGGAAATTGATTAATACCACTTGTAGTTAATCTTTTTAAACTATCAGTTTTTGTTGAAATTAAATATAAATTAAAACTTTTATCTCCTAATTCATTAGAAGAATCTTTACTACTATAAACAATGTTATTACCAAATGCAGTAGCAGAAGAGTTATTATTACTATGATATACTAATCTCTCAACTGAACTTGAATTAATACCCTGAGCAAAAATATTAGGATTTCCTAATCTATCTGAAACAAATACAATTCTTGAATCATTTTCAATAAAATGACCACCAACATCAATTCCACCATATTTTGTAATTTGAGTCTGTTTTTTTGTTCTTATATCATAAATAAAAATATCAGGTTGACCTGTAGGAGACGCTGTAACTAATAACTTGTTACCATCAGCACTTACATCAGAACAAGCCAACATACCATCTGATTGCATAATTGTCTCTTTAGTTCTATTATATATATTTAGTTTAACTAATGTTGGCTTTCCAAAATTATAAGTAGTATAATAAATAGTTTTCTGATCAGCATCCGCCCATTTAGGGAAAATATTTAATCCACCAGTTACAACTGTTTTCTTATATGTTAAAGTATAATCTCCAATCATAATATCAGCTTTTCCAGATTCTGCATATGTTGAAAATACAACAAATTTTTCCATCCAATCAATACCTGGTGCTTTAAAAAAACCATTTACAGATATAGCTGCTTTATGAGCTAAAAATACGAATCTATCCTCTTGCGTAGTTGCAAAATTCTTTTCTAAAATTAATGTTCTTGAATTTATATCATACAATTTTGTCATCAAAGTATAAGAACCTGCATCTTTTTTAGCAGATATATTCAGATACAAATTAATTCCTTGATTTGATAAAGCAAGAATATCAGGCATATTTTCATAAGATGTAACACTATTTGCTGATGCAACATCAAAATGACCACTTACAGATAAATCATCTGCTAAACTCTTTTTTATCTTATTTAATGTTTCAATTTCTGAAGTATCAGTTGCAACTGAAACTAAAATTTTTGGTAAAGCATTAGTTTTCTTTACAACTTCTAAATTTGCATCCACTTCTGCAAAAACTGAACTAAACACCAATGATAACAATAATAATATTTTATACATACATTTTATCCTTCTGATCTAAAATCAACATTAACTTTTATATCTTTACCCTTTGTAGGCTTTGGATAAGCAACATTCTTTTGTTCCTCTAAAAAAGCTTTCAAAGATGAATCAAAAGCTTCATCTCCAGAATTTGTAACCACACGATAATCAAATCGTCCATCCGTATCAATCATAATTAAAACTACAGACTTAAGACCAGAACCAACTGGTACCCATGCTGATAACAATTCTTGCACTTGAGAAAAATATTCATCAGTCTCTTGACCTTTATTTGCATTAGTAGCTTTCACATTAGTTGCAGTTTTTTCATCTTCAAGTATTTTATCAATTTTTATGTTATTTGTTCTTTTTTCTTTTTCAAACTTTGATTTAAATCTTTTTGGATCAATAGATTTCTCAATGTTATTAACTTCTTCTTTTGTAACTGTTTTAGCAGTCTCTTTCACATTTGCAAATAAAGATTTAAGATCAGGTTTCTTTTCATTTGAAGCTGATGCAACCTTTTCTTCTTTAACTGCTTCTTTTTCTATTATTTTTTCTGTCTTCTTTTCGACCATTTTCTTTTCAGCTTTTTCTGTAATCATATCAAGCTCAATAGTTGTTGATGTAGATTTAAGATCATAAGTTTTTGGAATTGGACTTGCAATGTAAGCAAATAACAAAAAACATACAAAAGCATAAAATGAAAATGCTATTATACCTGAAAGTATAAATGAAAAATTATTTTTCATTTATTATCCATCTGTCACTAAAGCAACTTTGAAAAAACCAGCTTCTTTAACTGATTTTAAAACAAAAATTATATCATCATATTTTAATTCTTTATCAGCTCTAATATGTATAGGAGTATTTTGATCTTTTCCATTTGCAAATAAAAGAAAACTATCTGGGAAATTTGCAATCTCTACTTTGTTTTTATTAAGTGTAACTATTCTATCTTTAGTAATAATAATATCTATTTTTTGAACATCTTGAACTTGTTGTGATTTACTTCCAGTTGGAAGATTGATTTGCTCTTCGAATTCTATAACGGGAGCAGTAACCATTAATATAGCTAGTAAAACTAGCATAATATCAACTAAGGGTGTAATATTTAATTCTGGTTTATCATTAAAATCATACACTAGATTAACCCTTAGCAATTAAAATTTGCGATTGTGCCTTAAGATAAATATTTAACTCATATATCTTTCGTGAAAGTATTTGATGGAAAGTATAAGCGAATATTGCAACAAAAATACCACAAGCCGTTGCTACTAATGCTTCACTAATTGCTGGTGCAATAATAGAAAAAGCAACTTTTGATTGATTTGCGAATTTTGCAAAAGACTCTAATATACCAATAACTGTTCCAAAAAGACCTATGAAAGGTGATGTTGAAGAAATTATTGCTAACCATGAAATTCCAGAACTTGCATCCTTTATTATATTGATTTCACAAGCATATAATAATTCTTTAGAGGCAAGGTTATTTGTACACTTATTTAGTGCAGACAATGACGAAAATCTAGCTTCTCTTGATGTTAATCCTTCAAGTGATCTCACTTCATTTTTAATAAGTGCTGTCACTGCAAAGTATCTATATAAGAAAATCCAAATTGTAACGATTAGGTAGATTGACAATAGTGCTAAAACTATATAAGTTATAGCACCACTATTTGCCAAATAATTTAGTATTGTAGTTATCATGAGCTTCTATGCGAATGAATTAATTTTTGCTTCAACTGCAGCAACTGAAACATTTGAATCTTTAACAGATTTCACTAACTCTTTTGCTGCTTCAATATTTTTAGCAATTTCAGAGTCTTTTCCTGCAGTTAATGAAATAGCACCATCTGCTAATACATCAACTGATTTCTCATCTACTTTTACATGCCCCCAGTTAATAGCGACAGCTTCTGTAGAGTTTGCTTTTTCAATAACAATCACACCAACAGTTAATGAAGAAATTAATGATGAGTGTCCTGGTAGAACACCAAACTCTCCCTCTTTTCCAGGGAGAGTTACTGTTTTAACATCATCATTAAAAATTTCTCCATTAGGTGTAACGATTGATAATCTAATTGTATCCATGTTATGCCTTAATGGTTTTTTTGTTATTTCATTTTCTCAGCTTTAGCAAGAACCTCGTCGATTCCACCAACCATATAGAATGCCATTTCAGGAATGTTGTCATATTTACCAGCTAAAATTCCTTGGAATCCAGCAATTGTATCTTTTAATTCAACATATTTACCTGGGCTACCTGTAAATACTTCTGCAACGAAGAATGGTTGAGATAAAAATCTTTCAATTTTTCTTGCTCTTGAAACAACAAGTTTATCAGACTCTGATAACTCATCCATACCAAGAATTGCAATAATATCTTGTAAATCTTTATATTTTTGTAATACAGATTGAACACCTCTAGCTGTATTATAATGCTCTAATCCAATTATGTCTGCATTTAATATTCTTGAAGTTGAATCTAATGGATCAACTGCAGGATAAATACCTTTTTCAGCAATTTTTCTGTTAAGAACTGTTGTTGCATCTAAGTGAGCAAATACAGAAGCTGGAGCTGGATCCGTTAAGTCATCCGCTGGAACGTAAACTGCTTGAACAGAAGTAATAGAACCTTTAGAAGTAGAAGTAATTCTTTCTTGTAATTTTCCCATTTCTGATGCAAGTGTAGGTTGGTATCCAACAGCTGAAGGAATTCTTCCTAATAATGCTGACATTTCTGAACCTGATTGTGCAAATCTGAAGATATTATCAACGAACATTAATACGTCAAGACCTTTTTCATCTCTAAAGTATTCTGCCATTGTAAGACCAGTTAATGCAATTCTATTTCTAGCACCTGGTGGTTCACTCATTTGACCATAGCACAATGCAACTTTATCAAGTACGTTTGAGTCTTTCATTTCGTGATAAAGGTCATTACCTTCTCTTGTTCTTTCACCAACACCAGCAAATACTGAGTATCCAGAGTGTTTAAATGCAACGTTATGGATTAACTCCATGATGATAACTGTTTTACCAACACCAGCACCACCGAATAATCCAACTTTTCCACCTTTTGAATATGGTGCTAAAAGGTCAACAACTTTAATACCAGTTTCAAACATCTCTGTTTTTGTTGATTGCTCTTCAAACGAAGGAGCAGATCTATGAATTGACCATCTTTCAACATCAGCAGGAATTGCATCACCTTCATCAACTGGATCACCAATAACATTAAAGATTCTTCCTAATACTGCTTCACCAACTGGAACTTTAATTGGTCCACCAGTAGCAACACACTCTTGACCTCTAGTTAAACCTTCTGTCATATCCATAGCAATAGTTCTAACTCTACTATCACCAATATGCGCAGCAACTTCTAATACTAATCTGTCTTTATTAGCATCTGCTAATAGTACATCAATAGCTTCATTAATTTCTGGTAAGTATCCGTCGAACTCTACGTCAACAACCGGACCCATTACCTGAATAATTTTACCTTTCATACGGGCAGCTCCTTTAAATTATTTTAATGCTTCAACACCACTGATAATTTCTATCAGCTCTGTTGTAATTGCAGCTTGTCTAGCTTTATTATATTCAACTGTTAAACTATTAACTTTTTCTTTTGCATTTTTAGTTGCAGCTTCCATTGCTTGCATTCTTGCAGAATGCTCAGCAGCTAAAGAGTCAATTAATGCATAATACATATTGAAATCAATATATTTATCAGTTAATTCGTCTAATACTTCTTGATCATCATCTGGCTCAATATCTAACATAGAATCACTAATTTTTGCTTCTATATTAACTAAGCTAATTGGTAATAATGTTTTAACTCTAATTTCTTGAGTTAACATATTTAAAAAACCATTATAAACTAAAACTACTTTGTCAGTAACTTCATTTTTAAAATCTTCAACAACAGCATGAATGAACTCTGCAGCTCTATCATACTCTGGAGCAGAAGATAAATCAGAAACTCTTTGCTCTAAAGCAACACCTTGGAAAGAAAAGAAATCAACACCTTTTCTACCAGCAGCTCTTAATCTAACTTTTGCACCTTTTGCTTCATATTCAGCAATTAATCTACTAACAGTTTTAATTGTTGCCATATTAAAACCACCGCAAAGTCCTTTATCAGCAGTAACAAAAACAATATCAACTGTTTTTGGAGTAGCATTTTGAACAAATGCTCTACTAATATTTCCTTCGTCTTGAACTTTGCTAACTCTAGCAGCAATATCAGAAAGTACATCATTAATCTTAATTGCATAACTTCTAGCTTGTTCAGATAACTGTCTAGTTCTAGTAAGTTTTGCAGAAGATACAAGCTTCATAGCTTTTGTTGTCTTCTGAGTATTTTTAACACTACCTATTTTTAATTTTATCTCTTTTAAGTTAGCCATTGACTAATCCTTAGTTTGCACTAAATACAGTTTTAAACTCTTCTAATGCAGCTTTTAATTCTGCTTCTGTATTATCATCAATTTTTTGAGATGATTTGATTGCATCTAAAATATTTGAATATTTTTGTTCAAAGAACGCATGTAATTCAGCTTCAAATCTTACAACATCACCAACAGCAACATCATTTAAGTATCCTTTTGTACCAGCATAAATAATAACAATTTGTTTTTCAATAACTAATGGTTTATTTACACCTTGTTTTAATACTTCAACCATTCTTTGACCAAGTTCTAATTCTCTTCTAGTAGCTTCATCTAAGTCAGATGCGAATTGAGCAAATGCTTCTAATTCTCTATATTGAGCAAGAGATAATTTTAAAGTACCAGCAACTTGTTTAGTAGCTTTAATTTGAGCAGCTCCACCAACTCTTGATACTGATAAACCAACGTTAATTGCAGGTCTGATACCTGAGTTAAATAAGTTAGTTTCTAAGAAAATTTGTCCATCAGTAATAGAAATAACATTTGTTGGAATATATGCAGCAACATCTCCAGCTTGTGTTTCGATAATTGGTAACGCAGTCATAGAACCAGCACCTCTTTCATCACACATTTTAGCAGCTCTTTCTAATAATCTTGAGTGTAGATAGAATACGTCCCCTGGATATGCTTCTCTTCCTGGAGGTCTTCTTAAAATTAATGACATTTCTCTATATGCAACTGCATGTTTAGATAAATCATCATAAATAATTAATGCGTGTTTACCATTATCTCTAAAGAATTCACCAATTGTAACACCTGTATAAGGAGCTAAGAATTGTAATGCAGATGAATCAGCAGCTGATGCATTAACAACAATTGAGTATTCCATTGCACCAGCTTCTTCTAATGTTCTAACAACAGAAGCAACTGAAGATGATTTTTGACCAATAGCAACATAAATACAAATTACATTCTCACCTTTTTGGTTAAGAATTGTATCAATTGCAACTGTTGTTTTACCAGTTTGTCTATCACCAATAATAAGCTCTCTTTGTCCTCTTCCGATTGGAACTAATGCATCAATAGCTTTAATACCTGTAGTTAATGGTTCATGAACAGATTTTCTTGCCATAATACCAGGAGCTTTTTCTTCAACTAATCTTGATTCAGTTGAAGCAATTGCACCTTTACCATCAATTGGTTCACCAAGAGCATTAACAACTCTTCCAACCATAGCATCACCAACTGGAGTTGATAAAAGTTTTCCAAGTCTTTTACAAGAAGTACCTTCTCTTAGACCTTCACCTTTTCCAAGAACAACAATACCAACTGAAGACTCTTCTAAATTTGAAGCAAGACCTCTCTCACCATTTTCAAATTCAACAATTTCCCCAGCCATAACATTTTTTAGACCGTAAACTTGAGCAATACCATCTGCATAAGAGATAATTTTACCTGTTTCATTTACATCTACATTTAATTCAAAGTTATCAATTCTTTCTTTAATTATAGAACTGATTTCATCAGCTTGAATTTTTGCACCCATTCAATTTCTCCTTTGTAAGTTCTAAACTGCTTTTAAAATATGATCTATTAATTGTGATTTTAATCTCTCTTTTGAAAAAGAAATTTCAACTCCCAATCCATCGATATCTACTTTAATTCCATCATAATCACAAACTTTTTGTGATAATGATAATTTAACATCAAATTTTTTACTAAATTGATCTTCAATTGAAGATACATAGTCACTTGATAACTCAAGATTTGTGTAAACAACTCCAACATAACTATTATTCATTTTTGCAAGTTGAGTGTTTAATTCATTTGCAATAAATGGCAATAATGACAGTCTTCTTTTTTCACCAAGTAATTTAATGAAATTTTTTAATGTTTCATTATTTGCTGCATCAACTAAAGAGATAATTAAATCTACTTTTGATTTATCAGCTATTTCTGGAGAAGTTATGATTGAAATAAATTTTTCATCAGTAAATGCAGATGAAATAGTATTTAAATCACTACTAATGTTGCTTATAACTTGATTATCTCTACCGTCAATCAAAGCTTTAACGTATCTTTTTGCTACTAAATCATTCATTATGCTACCTTTTTAAGAACAATATTTGCTAACTCATTTTGAGTTAATTTAATATTTTCTGAACTTAATAGCTCTTCAAGAACTTGAGTAACAACCTCTTTTTTAGCTTTTGATGTTTCTACTTTCATCATTTCATCTAAATTTTTATTTAGATTAGCAATGTCTGAATCAACAGCAGTTGCAACTTTTTGTTTAACTGAATCTATATCAGCTTTTGCACCTTCGATAATATCAGTAGCAATTTTTTTAGCTTCTTCTAATTTCTTTTGCGCATTTTTCACTTTATCTTGAGAAGCTTTTAAAGTATCTTGTACTTTGTCAAGTTCTGCTTGAATAGATAAAGATCTTTCAGCAAAAAATGCTTTAATTTTATCAGCAAGTAAATACCATAAAATTCCAGCAAATATTATAAAGTTAACGGTTCTTTGAACTATATCAGTTTCAACCGCGCCTTCGTTTGCAAGTAATGCAACAGGAGCTAAAGCCAACCCAAGTAATAACATTCTTTTCATATTCTCTTCCCCTTAAATTGAGCTAAGCTTAGCTTTTAGGCTCTCATTAAATTGAGGCATAGAAGATACTAAAGAATCTTTTAAAGCTTTAGTCTCGTCTTGTAAGTTTTTAGCAAATTCCGCAGATTTTACTTCTAAATTAGATTTAGCACTTGCAAGTTTTGCATCAGCACTATCCTTTGCTTCCTTATAAGCTTGTTCTCTAATTGCAGCCGCCTCTTTTTTCGCTTTAGCAATGATATCATTTGCTTCTGCTAATAAACCATCCACGTCAGCAGCGTTTGATTTTGCGTCTTCTAAATCTTTTTTTATAGAAGCCGTTCTATCATCCATATGCTTTAATAATGGCTTGAAAAGACAACTGTTTAGTCTAGCAACAACTAAAAGAAAGATGATACCAGAGCTAAGCAATAATACAGGACTTATGTCTAACATTCATTCCTCCATATTTTTTACAGTTTAGTTTAACTAAAACTCTATTATTTTAGCAAAACTAACTATAAAATTATATTAAAAGAAAAAATTAGGTTACAAATTTTTGGATAGTGTTACGATTGGATATTAAAGTAGCTAATTATTTTATCTACTTCTTCTTGTGAGTTAAATTCAATTTTAAAATAGTTTTTTTCTACTTTCACTTTAAGATTATTTTCTTTTAATCTTTCAACTATATTATTAAGAGGAATGAAGTTATATAGGTCTTTTGGCTTATCTTTTTTTGGTTTTTCTAGACCTCTTTCTTTTAACTCTTTAACTAATTTTTCTGTCTCTCTAACAGAAAGTTTTTGTCCGATAATTGAATCACAAACCAATTTTTGCTCATCAGAACTTAGTCCAATCATGACTTTTGCATGTCCTGCACTAATTTTGTCACTTGCTAAAAATTGTTGTACATATGAGTTTAATTGTAACAATCTTAATGTATTTGTAATTGATGTTCTACTTTTGAATACTTTCTTTGATAATTCTTCATGGGTAATACTGTGTTCATTTAGTAACTGTGCGTAACAGTATGCAAGTTCAATAATATTTAAATCATCTCTTTGAATATTTTCAATTAATGCAAGTTCTCTTAATTTAAATTCATCCGCATCAATTATAATTGCTTTTATTTTATCAATTTTTGCAAGTTTATGAGCTCTTAGTCTTCTCTCACCTGCAACTAAAGTGTAACTATTATTCCCATTTTCAATTACAACTATTGGTTGTAATAAACCATGCTCTTTAATTGATTCACTTAAATCATTTAGTTTTTCTTCATCAAATATTTTTCTCGGCTGGTTAGGATTAGCTTTTATTGTACTAACATCAATTTTCAAAACGCCAGATTTGCTACTTCTTGTTGAATTCTCATAAGCTGATTCAACTTCTCCTAATAATTCTCCTAATCCTCTACCTAATGCCATAATATTTCCTACTATTAAAAATCAACCTGCTATTGCTCTTGCTAAATGTGTATATGCTTTTGTACCACTTGAATTTGTATCATATAACATGATTGGTTTACCAAAACTTGGACTCTCTGCTAATTTTACATTTCGTGGAATTACAACATATGAATTTTCATCTATTTTAAATAATTTATTTTCAAAATGTTGTGCTAAATCTGCAAACACTTGTTTTGACAAATTATTTTGAGAGCTATACATTGTTGGTAAAAAACCTCTAATTTGTAAAGATTGGTTTATTGTTTGTTTAACTAATTTAATTGTATTTAATAACTGTGCTAAACCTTCTAATGCAAAAAACTCACATTGAATTGGAATCAAAACTGATGTAGATGCACTTAATGTATTAATTGTAATTGGACCTAATGCTGGAGGTGAATCAATAATAATATAATCAAAATCTTTCTTAACTGGATCGATTTTTCTTTTTAATACTAATTCTCTCTCTTTTGTATTTTTGTAAAACTCTTTTTCAATTCCAACAAGTCCAATATTTGAAGGAGCTACTTTTAAATTCTCTATTTCAGAATCTAAAATGATTTCACTCAACTCTTTTGTACCTAACATTACATGATAGATATTGTATTCATAAGTATCCCTATGAAAACCTAATGAAGTTGTAGCATTTGCTTGTGGATCTGCATCAATTAATAATACTCTCTTACCTTCAAGTGCAAGGGCTGCACTTAAATTCACAGCAGTCGTGGTTTTACCCACACCACCTTTTTGATTAGCTATTGAAATAATTTCTGTCATCTTAAACTAAATACCTTTTTATTGTTTACTTGTATTGAACCATCGTCATTTAGCGATACATTTTCGAGAGAAACTTTTTGATTATCGATGGTTGTTTGGAACTTTTTACTATGCTGGAATTCTACCTTAAACTCACTAAATATTTGCTTCCAAAAAATCTTTTTTTCTAATTTAAAAAAATAACTTTCTAGTACATGATTTATATCGATATTTATATCTAATTTTCCAAAATCATCACTTACTTCTTTTAAATTTATTCCTATTCCACAATAAAGTAATTCTTTTGAAACTGTAGTTATAGTTCCACCAATTTTTTTATTTTCAATATAAAAATCATTTGGCCATTTTAACCAAACTTTTGAACCCAAATCTTTTAAAATATCTTTCAAAATATATGAAAAGTATATTGAACTACTTTGTAAAGGTAAATCTTCTGGTAAAAAATGGCTGTCTACAACAAAAGAGAAAAATAAATTTCCTTCTTTCCCTAACCATTGATTTCCACGACTTCCAATTCCTTGTGTTTGATAATTACACAAAACACACAAAGGTTCTGAATAACCATTCTCAATTATGTAATCCTTAATATATCTATGAGTAGAATCAATTTCTTTTAATTTTATTATTTTCATATTCCTATTATACATAATAAAAATAGAAGATTTTATTAAATATAATCTAAATAAAAAAGGCTATTATGTTAGATCCTGTTTTACCAATTGCAATATATTTACTCTTAGGTTATACCTTCAAAGTTATCCATCAAGATAATTCAAAACAATTAATTGAATTTATAATTTATTTCTCACTTCCAGCTATTGTATTCTCAAAAATTTATCCTTTAATTCTTGATGAAAAAATACTTGGATTAATTTTAATGTTCATTTGTTTTATTCTTTTTAATCTTTTACTTGCCTATTTTATTGGTAAAATGATGAAATTAAGTAGAATTTTATTAGCAACATTTATGATTATGGCGACTTTTGGAAATACCTCATTTATTGGATTTTCGTATATTAACGCTTTTTATGGTGAAGACTATATTGTTTATGGATTAATTTATGATTTATTTGGATCATTTTTACTTCTTGTTTCTATTGGTATGTTTATTATCACTTGGGGAAGTGGTAAAAAAAATAGTATTAAATCTATTTTTAAAAGTATATTTTTATTCCCACCATCATTAATGTTTTTTATAACTGTTCTTGTAAAGAATTTTGAGATTCCAAATTTCCTATTATTAACAACTCAAACATTAGGTTCAACTTTAGTTCCAATTGCGATGATTGCTATTGGAATGAAATTAGAACTAAAACATATCTTTGCAAGATTTCATATTGTATCAATGGCAATGCTTTTAAAAATGGTCATAGTTCCAGTAATTGTATTAATTGGATTTCAACAATTTTATGGAATCCATGAAACTTGGGTAAAGGTAACAATAATAGAAGTTGCCATGCCCCCAATGACAATGGCAACAGTTTTAGCAATAAAAGGCGGCTTAGATGAAAAAGTAGCTATAAACTCTTTAGTTTTAGGTGTATTATTAAGTCTTATAACAATCACTTTATACACATCATATTTAGCATAATTTTATGCTAATGTGATTGTATATTTAATTCCTTTGTAATCAATCTCTTTATAATTATAAGTTACATCTTCAAAAGAAATAGTTCCATTATGATATTTTTCTATAATTAATTTACTCATAAATAATCCTTTGTCATCATCCAAAATCTTATTTCTATTAATTGTTTTTTCGCCACTATTGTCTTTTATAATCAAATATATTCTTTCATTTTTTAAATGTAATTTAATAAAAATATATCTTTTTTCATCAATATTTGTTTTTTCAATAAAAGTATCTATAACACTGTTTATAATATTTAATACAGCTTGTATAAATTCATTTTTAAGACCATAAATTTTTAAGCTTTCATCTAATTCAAAAATAACTTCGATTTTATTTTTTATTAATGCTATTTCTGCAAATTCTAAGCACTTATGGATTTCATTTGCAATATTAAAATTTTCTTTTGCACTTTCGACTTTATAAAAATCTTTAAAACTATCAATATTTGTAGATAATTTTTGTGTTGTATCTACGATTTGTATTAATTTTGTTATTGAATCATTTTTATTAATATTATCATATTCAATATTAGTTTTTAATCCACTTGCAAGTGCGGAAATTATTCCCAAAGGTTCTTTCCATTGATGAGCAATATTTCCAATTAGTTCACCCATAGATGAAAGTTTAGATTGGTGAAATATAATTGTAGATTTATTTTTATTATCTAAAATTTCCTTTTCAACTTTCTTTTCTAACTCTTTATTAGCTTTTTCTAGCTCTTCATTTAGTTTTTCAAGTTTAATAACATCTGTTTGTGCTTTTGAAACTGACAAAGAGATAAATGAACTAAACATTGACAAAAATTCTTTATCTTTTTCACCAAAAGATGATAATTCACCATCAACTTTTTTATTCACTAATTGAACAACACCTAAGATTTCATTTTTTATTGGATGTATTAAAGGAACTGTTATTATTGAACGAGTTTTATAATTAAATCTTTCATCAAACTCTTTTGTACCTGATAATTCATATTCGTTTGTATTATAAATATCATCAACAACTATAATCTTTTTAGTTAAAAAAGCATCAACTGCAATATATTTATTTTTAATAAATAAAGGCAGTTTATAATCCTTTAAAATATAATAAGATTTGTAAACTTCTTCATATGATAAACTATCATTTTGAAAAATATGAAATTTAAGATAATCATCCTCTTTTATATAAATAGTACCAGCATCAGCATTTAACATTTCTCTGGTACATTTTAATATCTCATGTAAAAGAACATCTAAATCACTAATATTAAATAATTTCATATCATATATTTGTCTTAAAACTAAATCTTTCATATTACATGCTTTTTATTAAATTTACTGGTTTATTCTATCATTTAAACTATTATTTTTCCTAATTCTAATCTTTGACCTCGGATATAATCAATTGCATTCATCGCTTTTTTTGATGGTGCTTGTAAAGTTCGTATTTTTAAACTTCCTTTCTTACATCCAACAATAATAAAATCCTCATTAATCTCTAAAATTTGACCTTCATTATTAATAGAATTTTCTTCATTTAATTCAATATCTTTTAATTTTAATTCTGATTCCAAAAATACACCTGGCCAAAAAGAGTAAGCTTTATATTTTTGATACAAGATTTTAGCATTAATAAAATTCACTAATCCATCTTCTTTTTTAATTTTTTTACAAAAACTAACTTCTGATTCATTTTGTTTTATTGGTTTAATATTTTCAAAATTGTCTAAAGTTGTAATTGTAAGTTTTGCTGCAATTAAAGATAATTTTTCAAAAGTCTCAGAAACTTCCATAGTTGGAGTAATTTTTAAATATTGTAATCCTAAAATATCTCCACTATCAAGTCCTTCTTCCATAAGCATAGAAGTAACTCCTGTGTAAATATCATCATTTAAAAGTGATTCTTGAATTGGACTTGCTCCTCTATATTTTGGAAGTAGTGATGCATGCAAATTTATACACGGAGCAATATCTAAAATATCTTTAGGTAAAATTTGACCATAAGCCGCAACAATTATAAAATCAGGTTTTAAGCTTTTTATTTGTTCCGTAGATTCCGCATTTCCTCTTAATTTTAAAGGTTGAAAAATTGGTATATTTATATTTTCATCAATACAATATTGTTTAATATGAGGAGCAGTTAAAATTTGTTTTCTTCCAACTGGCTTATCAGGTTGAGTAAATAATCCTACTATTTCATACTTACTATTTATTAGCTCTTTAAAAATAGTTGTTGCATAATCTGGTGTTCCCATAAATAGAATTTTTTTGCTCAATTTTTTTCCTTTTATTTTTTCGCTTGAAAAATTGTTCCACTTTTATGATTTCCATCAACTAAGAAATCATAAGCATTTGTTAAATCAAAACCAGAAGATAAATACATTGGAATATCTCTTTTCATTAAAAAATCTGCTGCTTTTAGTTTTGTTACTATTCCACCAGTTGCAAACTCTGAATTTGCAGAGTGTTTCATTTCAAGTTCATCAGCACTTATTTCAAAAACATTTTTCTGTAAAATAGCATCATCAAATTCTCTTGGATTTTTATTATAATATCCATCAATATCAGATAATATTGCTAACATATCAGCATTGAAATAGTAAGCAACATGCGCTGCTAATTGGTCATTATCTCCAAAAACTAATTCATCAGTTGCAATTACATCATTTTCATTTATAATTGGCAGAATTTTGTTCTCTAATAAAATTTCCATAACATTTTGTGCATTTTTTGTTCTTTTTCTTGAATCAAAATCATCTGCAATAAAAAGCATTTGTGCACAAGTAATATTATGTTCTTTAAATCTTTTTTTATAATTTTTCAATAATAGCGGTTGTCCAATAGCTGCAAGGGCTTGTTTGTTTGCAACTATTTTTTTATCAAGTTTTAAAGAAGTATATCCAGCACCAACAGCTCCTGAAGAAACTAATATTACTTCAAGATTTTTTTCATTTTTTAATCTAGCAATTAGATTAACTAAATTATCCATTCTCTCAAGTGCTAATTGTCCATCTTGAGTTAGAACGGCAGTTCCAACTTTAATTACTAATCTTTTCATCTTTACCCTGTTCTAATAAATTATATAAAGCAAATCCAAGTGGTTTTAAATTTAATTTTGTTAAAGATGAAATTGGTAAAACAAAATATGGTTTACTATTATCAAATCTTGAATAAATTAAATCTTGAATAAAGTATGGAAGTTCACCTTCAAATTTGAACTCATTTGATTTTGTAACTTCTAGTCCTATATCTTTGATAAATTTTTCTATATCTTCTTCTAAAGTTTCACCTAAATATCCATCAATTTTACTTAGAACTATTGCATAATTTCTTTTTGCTAATTCACCTGAGAATTTTGCAACTTCTTCTTTTAATACTCTATATTGATCTATCATTGTTCTATAATTTGCAACATCAATTACAAATAAAAGAGTTTTTGTTCTTTCTATATGTTTTAAAAACTCTAAACCTAAACCTCTTCCTTCACTAGCACCATCAATAATTCCTGGAATATCAGCCATTACAAAAGAGTTATAATTTCCAACTTCAACAACACCAAGTTTTGGCGTTAAAGTTGTAAACTCATAATTTGCAATTTCAGGAGTTGCATTTGAAGTAACTGAAATTAAAGTTGATTTACCAACATTTGGATAACCTACAAGTCCAACATCAGCAATAAGTTTTAATTCTAATCTAATATTTCTCATTTGTCCTGGTAATCCTGGTTGGAAATATGTTGGTCTTTGATTTCTAGAGTTTTTAAAGTGAACATTTCCAAGTCCACCTTTACCACCTTCTAAAAATAAAACTTTCTCACCTAGTTCTATCAAGTCAAAAATAACTTCATTTGTTTCATCATCAATAACTTGAGTTCCTGGAGGCACAACTAAAACTAATGCTTCACCTGACTTTCCAGTCATTCTTCCACCTAAACCTTGATTACCATTATCTGCTTTAAAGAATTTTCTACCTTTATAGTTTGATAATGTATCAGTATTATTGTCTACTAAAAAGTAAACATCTCCACCTTTTCCACCATCTCCACCATCTGGTCCACCTTTAACAACAAATTTTTCTCGTCTAAATGCTGCACATCCCTGTCCACCTTTTCCAGATGTAACTGAAAATCTAGCGCTATCTATAAACATATAACTTTCCTTTTAATAAATAATTAAAAACTAAAAGCAAAATTTCATCTTCTACTGTTAACTTTTAATTAGTTATGTTAATTTTTAAATAAAAAAAGGGTGTAGGCAAAAGCCATACACCCTTTAAAGAAATCAATTTTATCCAGAATTACGAAGCGTAAACTGAAACTTTTTTTCTCTTTTTATCTTTAATTTCAAATTTAACAACACCGTCAATTAAAGAATAAATTGTATGATCTTTACCCATACCAACATTTTGACCTAAATGTACTTTTGTACCTCTTTGTCTAATAATGATATTACCAGCTCTTACAACTTCACCACCATATTTTTTAACACCAAGTCTTCTACCAGCTGAATCTCTATTATTCTGCGTACTTCCCTGACCTTTTTTGTGAGCCATAGTTCTTCTCCTTAACTTATATTATGCTATTTGCTTATGCAGCAATTTTAGTGATTCTAATTTTTGTGAAGCTTTTTCTGAAACCTCTTTTTAATTTAGAATCTTTTCTTCTTCTTTTTTTGTAAATGATTACTTTTTTAGCTCTATTTACACCTGTACCATCTAATACTACAACAGCTTCAACTTTTGCATTTGCAACAGCATCACCAGTTTTTAATTCACCGTTGTTTACAGCTAAAACATCAGTAATCTCTAAAGTTTCTTTTGCAGTTAGTCCAGTATAATCTACATCTAAGATATCACCCTCAGAAACTTTATACTGTTTTCCACCACACTTGATAATTGCGTACATCTTTCTTCCTCTAATTCAATTCTATATGCTAAGTTCATATTTTGTCATACTAACTCTATTTTTCGAACCGGAATAGTATCTTATTTTAGTTTAAACTTTCTTTAAGCCAAAGGTTTTTAATGATAATCATTTGCTAATGCAACTGCATCAATCATAATCAATGAATTTTTTGGTAAAGCTTTTGCCGCAATTGTACTACGTGCAGGCTTATGTTCACCAAAAGCTTCTGCAAATAAAACATTAACAATACCAAAATCTTCTATATTTTCTAAATATACAGATACTTTTACAACTCTATCCATTCCACTTTCTGCATCTTCAAGTAATGTTCTTAGATTAGATAAAACTTGTCTTGTTTGTACTTTTATATCTCTTTCTACCATTGTACCATCTAAAGTAATAGGAACTTGCGCTGATGTATATATAATTCCATGTACTTTTACAGCTGGAGAGTAAGAGCCTATTGCTAGAGGTAAATTGTCACTTGCAATAAATTTCATTTATTATCCTTAGAGTTTTAGTTAATTTTGAGAATTCTACAAAAAATTAACTGCTAATTAAATAAATTCTAAAAATTAATTACAAATTATAACTAACTAATTTACCTAATTTTAATTGATATATATTATCTTTTATTTTTCTAATCAAATTTGCTTTTTGTTTGAAATCCAAACTATTATCATAAGAGATGGCTGTTAATTTATTTGTATAAAATTTATAAACTAAAGTTAATAATTCTTGATTTAATCTTTCATCATCATAATTTTCAAGTTTCTCATTTAAAACTATTGAGTTTAATGAGATATTCCCAATATCTGTTAATAGCAATTCAAACTCATTTTTATGAACTTCAAACATTGATGAATCAACAATATCTAAAACAGAATCTAATCTTTTTGGTTTATCTAAAATTGATTTTATTATACAAAGCTCTGCAATATCGATTTTTGTAAGATTTGGCTCATAATTTCTTTGTTTATTTGAACTCATTTTTATTAGATTTTCTCTAATATTTAATTTTTGAGCTAAATATCTTTTATATTCGTCTTGATTTAATAAACTCAAGGATTTTAAATATTCATTAGCTTCAGTTAAAGCTTTTTGTTTTTGATTTGGGTCATTTATATCATATTTAGAAATAATATAATCAATTGTATATGGTATAAATGGAATTGGATTTGAAAAAATTTCATTTAATTCATTTATTCTTCCATCATTTACCATATCTGCTGGATCCAATCCTCCAGCAAAAATAATAACACCACCTTCAAATTCACTTTGACTTAACATTACTGAAGCTTTAAAAGCAGCTGCAAGTCCAGCTTTATCTCCATCGTATGCTAATATTACTTTTGGTTCACCTCTTCTTAAAAGTGGTAAATGTTCTTGAGTTAATGCGGTTCCTAAAGTTGCAACTGCTGTATTAAAACCAGCTTGATGAAGCATTATTACATCTAAGTAACCTTCACAAACAATAATTTGATTTTTTTTATATATTTGTTCTTTTGCTAAATGGTAACCATATAAAAGTCTTGATTTATTAAATAGTTTTGTTTGTGGAGAATTTACATATTTTGCATTGTGTCCGGTTATGGTTCTACCACCAAAACCTACAAGTCTTCCTGTTATTGAATAAATTGGAAAAGTAATTCTTTCAATAAACCTTGAATATAATCCATTTGTTCCATTATCAATTACACCTAATTCAATAGCATCATTTAAATTATAATGATTTGATTTTAAAAAATTTATAGTATCTATAGAAACTGGAGCATAACCTATTTCAAATTTTTCAACTGAAAATTCTGAAATTCCTCTTTTATGAATATACTCTTTTACATTATCATTATTTACAAAAAGTTTTTGATAATATTTATTAACTTCTTCTAGGATTTTTGTATCTTGTTTTTTCTCTTCACTATTCTCATAATCTAAATTAAAATTATACATTGAAGCTAATTTTTCTATTGTTTCTGGATATGATAGTTTTTCATATTCCATAACAAATTTTATAGAATCCCCACCTACTCCGCATCCAAAACAGTGATATATCTGTTTAGCTGGACTTACTACAAATGATGGAGTTGTTTCTCCATGAAAAGGACAGCAAGCCTTAAAATTAGCTCCTGTTTTTTTAAGCTCCAAAAATTGAGAGATTACATCTACAACATCAAGATGGTTTTTGAGATTTTCAATTGATTCTTTTTTTATCATAAAAGGATTATATCCTTTTATTATTTTATATGAACTTTTATGTTAGTATGCAAACCCAACAATACAACACAATTGAGGTTTTTACTTGGATAATATAATATTAGAATATAGAGATCCATTATTTGGAATTATATTACTTGTAGCACTGGTTTTTTTAATATCTTTTGTTACTTATTCATTTAGCATTTACAAAGAAAGAAATGCCAGAAAAGATTATCGAGAACTATCTTTACGATTTGAATTAGGTAAATTAAAAGAAGAAGATTATGTTCATTTATACAAAACTTATAATCTTCCATTTGACTCCATTTTACTTTTAGCTTCATCTTTTTTACATAAAGGTGACTATAACAAAGCAATCTCAGTTTATTTAACACTACTTGAACATGTAAATGATAGGGTAAAAAAAGAGGAACTTCTTGAACTTTTAGGAACTACATATTTTAAAGGTGGTTTTTTACAAAGATCAAAAGAGATATTTTTAAGAATCTTAAAATTTTCATCAAGAAATAAAAATGCATTATCTCATCTTCTATTAGTTTATGAAAAATTAAAAGATTTTAAAAAAGCCAAAGAGATAACAACTTCTTTAGAAGAGCTTGATAAAGATATGAGTGTAGATAAAATCTATTTGGATTCATTGATTATTTTAAATGATTCTGTATTATCTTATGAAAAAAGAACTGAACTTTTATATGAAATTTTTAAAGAAAATAAAATAATAGAAAGAATATTTATTTCATTTTTAATTCAATTCAATAAAACATTTTTTTGGGAACATGTAAAAGAGTTTGATTGTTCTAAATATATTGATATTATGTGGTATCTAAATCCTAATGATATTAATTTTGACAAGGTTACTGAAAATCAATTTTTAGTTGAAATTTATAATGCAAAAGGGTACTTAAATACCCTAAGTCATAGTGGTGATTTTGACTTTGATATTTTAATCTTATTAAATCAACATGAACATAAAATAAATGCTTCATTGGATTTTGAGTTTATTTGTTCATCATGTAAACACTCACATCCAATTTTTGATACAAGATGTCCACATTGTCATAATATTTTAACTTTTGATGTGAAACATAGACTTACAAAGTCATTTTATTCAAGTAATCAATCTTTACAATAGTGCTAATACAACACTTTCATAATAAAAGATGTGATATACTTGCGAAACTTTAAAAATAAAAAAGGAAATATATGAGTGATTATTCAAAATTAGAAAAGTGTTTGGATTATCAGTTTAAAAATAAAGACCTGATAATCGAAGCACTTACACATAAAAGTTTTAAAAAACCTTACAATAATGAAAGATTAGAATTTTTGGGAGATGCTGTTTTAAACTTAATCGTTGGAGAGTATCTTTTTCAAAAATTCCCTAAATCAAATGAAGGTGAACTATCAAAAATCAGAGCATCTCTTGTAAATGAAACAGGTTTCACAAAACTTGCAAATGAGATAAAACTTGGTGATTTTATTTATATTTCAACAGCAGAAGAGAGAAATAAAGGAAGAACAAAAGCCTCAATTTTATCAGATGCTTTTGAAGCTATTATGGGTGCTATTTATTTAGAATCTGGGCTTGAAACATTAAAACCAATTATTTTAGACTTACTAGAAAGATCTTATGACAAAATAAATCTTGATGTTTTATTTAGTGATTATAAAACAGCTTTACAAGAAATTACTCAAGCGAAATTTGCTTCTATTCCTGAATATAAAATTGAAGGTTCTTATGGACCTGACCATAAAAAAGAGTTTGAAGTTTCAATATGGATTGATGGTGTTAATTATGGAAGTGCAAATGGGAAAAGTAAAAAACTAGCTCAACAAGCTGTAGCAAAAATAGCTATAGAAAAATTAAAAGAGGTATGATTTAATGAATACTTTTGGACATAGATTTAGATTTACGACTTTTGGTGAATCACATGGAAAAGCACTTGGATGTATTGTTGATGGAGTTCCAGCTGGTATAAAAATTGATGAAGAATTCATTCAAAATGAGATGAATAGAAGAAAACCTGGACAAAATAAATATGCAACAGCTAGAAAAGAAGGTGATGTTGTAGAGATTCTTTCAGGAGTTTTTGAAGGTGTTACTACTGGAACTTCAATTTCAATGGTTATTTTTAATGAGAATCAAAAAAGTAGCGATTATTCAAACGTAAAAGATTTATTCAGACCAGGTCATGCTGATTTTACATATTTTAATAAATATGGAATCAGAGACTATAGAGGTGGAGGAAGAAGTAGTGCTAGAGAAACAGCAGCAAGAGTTGCAGCTGGTGCAATTGCGAAACTTATGTTAAAGGAATTAGGAATTACTGTTCAAAGTGGTATTTGTGAAATTGATGGAATAAAAGCTAATAATTACAATTTCTCAACTGTTAGTGAATCAGAAATTTTTGCACTTGATTTTGAAGTTGAACAAGCTCAAAAAGATGCAATATTAGAAGCTAAAAATTCACATAATAGTGTTGGTGGTGTTGCTCTTATAAATGTAAAAAATGCTCCCATTGGACTTGGTGAACCACTATATTTTAAACTTGATTCTCAAATTGCAAATGCAATGATGAGTATAAATGCTGTAAAAGCTGTAGAGATTGGTGATGGAATTCTAGCTTCAAGAGTTTTAGGTTATGAAAATAATGACCAAATAAGAAAAAATGGTTTTAAAACAAATCACAGTGGTGGAATTTTAGGTGGAATTTCAAATGGTGATGATATAAATGTAAAAGTTTATTTCAAAGCAACTCCATCTATTTTTATAGAACAAGAAACAGTAGATATTAATAATCAAGAAGTAAATTGTCAATTAAAAGGCAGACATGACCCTTGTGTTGCAGTTAGAGGAAGTGTTGTTGCTGAATCAATGATGGCTTTGGTTCTTGCTGACATGGCTTTACTAAATATGTCATCTAAAATAGAAAATGTTAAGAAGGTTTACTCTAAATAAAGATTCATTTAAAGTTTTTTATATATACTTTCAATTCAAAAGCAACTCTTTGGTCAAGGGTTGCTTTTTTTATTTATAATTATTTTAATTTAAAATTGTATCTAATGCTTTTTTAGCATTTGGCCATCTATTATTTGCATTCAACATAACCATTAGAATATCTTGATTACCTTTTTTTGCCCTAGCTATTAAACAAGCTCCTGCTTTATTTGTATAACCTGTTTTAATACCTACAACATAAGGATCGTATCTTAACAATTTATTACTTGAAGAAACAAAATATTTTCTATTTGTATTTATAGCTGAGAAAGAATATTTATCCAATTTCACAATAGAATTAAATGTTGGATTTTTTATTGCATATTCTGCAAGTGTTAATAAATCTTTTGCAGTTGTTTTATGATTTCCCATATCAAAACCACAAGGATTAGTGAAATTAGTATTTCGCATACCTAAACTTTTGGCTTTAATATTCATCATATTTACAAATAATTGCTTATTACCTTTTCCAAGATATATTGCAATTGCATTAGCAGCATCATTTGCTGATTTAATTAATGCAGCATGAACCAAATCTCTTAAATAAAATGTCTCTCCAACTTGGAAATTTGCGATTGTAGGCTCAACTTTTTTCATTTCTGCTGTAATTGTAACAACACTATTCATTTTTCCACTCTCAATTGCTAGAGTAGCTGTCATAATTTTTGTCAAACTTGCAGGTGCTAATATTTGATTTTCATCTTTACTAAATATTAATTTTTTATTTGTCAAATCTTTTATTATAACGGAATCTAAATCTTTTTCAATTTTGTGAAAAACATCTGAACTATTTGAAAATCCTAAAGTAGGAATAAACATAAAACATAAAACCATAAATAAAAATCTCATAATACACCTTGTTTGAAAATTACATTTAATAAAAAAGCTCTAAATAACTAAAGTCGCGAATTATACAATAAGATAACTAATACTAAATAAAAGTTTAAATAATAATATTTATTATAATTAGTTATCTAAATTAAAGTTTAGTTAAAGAACCTTCTTCAATAAAGATTTTTACTTCTTGTCCAGGATTTAATCCATATAAACTTTGTTTATTGTCAGTTTCACTTATTTTTTGGTCATCTCTTTTATCTACTTCTTTTTTAGATAAATCTATTCCAACATAATTATCTTTCATTAACCAAGCTTTTATATCTCTTGATTCATACTCTTCACCTTCAATAGTACAATTAACTTTTAAGATTTTTGTATTAGCAACATATTTATCTGTTGATTTCGCCTCACCTAAAATTCTACAATTATCAGTAGATAAAATAATTGGTGTTGAATCATTATTTAAACTTTTAATACCTGAAATTAATTTTGCAGATGTATATTGTAAAGGTTTGATAATATACTCACTATTTTTTTTGATTATCTCAATATTATATTTTGGTCCTGTATCTACTTGCTTTGAAGCACATCCAACAATTAAAAAACTTACAGCTACTACTGAAATAATTTTAAACATATCTATTTTCCTTTTTATTTTGTATCAATTTATTTTTTTGCGAATTATATCAAATGTTTCATTACTTAAACACTCAATATTTGGTCAAATTTCTCTTTTTAATTCCTCAAGTCTTGCAATTCTATCTTCAGTTGTAGGATGAGTTCTAAATAAAGAACCAAGAGTTGATTTTAATCCTGAAAATGGATTTATAATAAACATATGAGCTGTTTGCTCAGTTGCATTATGAATTTGATGTCCACTTCTTGCATAATTTTCAAGCTTTGCTAATGCACTTTGTAAACCTGCTGGATTACCAGTCATTCTAGCAGCTCCTTCATCAGCCATAAATTCTCTACTTCGACTAACTGTCATTTGGATAATTGAAGCAGCTAATGGCAATAATATTGCCATTGCAATCATCATAATTGGATTAGAATTTTGTCTATCATTGCTATTATTAAACATCGCACCAAATTGCATCATATTTGCAATCATTGCAATTGCTCCGGCAAAAACAGCTGCAATTGTTCCTATTAAAATATCATAATGTTTAATATGAGATAACTCATGGGCAATTACACCCTCGAGTTCTTTTTCATTTAACATTTCATATAAACCCATAGTAACTGCAACTGCAGCGTGCTCATAATTTCTTCCAGTTGCAAAAGCATTTGGAGTATGATCTGGGATTAAATAAACTTTTGGCATTGGAAGTCCAGCTTTAAGTGTTAATTTTTGAGTAATTTTATAAACTGGGTGTTTTGAATCTTCAAGAAGTGTTGCATCATAGTGTTTTAACACTTGTTGGTCTGAATAATAATAGGCATAAAAATTCATTCCACCAGCTGCTAAAAATGCTATTAACATTCCATTTGTTCCACCAAAAGAGTAACCTATAAATACAAATAAAACCGTAAGGAAAGTAAGCAAAAAAACTGTTTTAATTTGTTCCATTTTATTCTCCTAAATTTTTTCGTATTCTAACAAACAATAGTTAATAAAAATTTAACTATATATTATTTAAAATTGATTCTTTTTTATATGGAACTTTTGCACTTGGGGCAACTTTTGATGTACTTTCCAAATGTACATCTTGATCATCAAAAAATATATCTGCACCAAATGCTTTTACAACTTCATATTTATCAACACCACCTAAAAAAAAGGCTTCATCGAGTCTAACATTCCATTGTGAAAGTGTTCTAATCACCCTTTCATGGGCTGGCGAATTTCTTGCTGTTATCAAAGCAGTTCTAATTGGCGTTTGTTCATGTGGATATTTTGATTGAATATTTGAAATTAATTTCAAAAGTTGAGCAAAAGGCCCAGTTTTCATGGCATTTAAAGCATTTTGTTTTTCATATTCCAAAAAGGCTTCTAATCCTTGAGTTTTATAAATTATTTCTGATTCTTCTGAGAATAAAACTGCATCACCATCAAAGGCAATTTTTACTTGATTTGAATATTCATCTTCACTCTCTTCATAGGGCAAAATTCTTGCAGCTGCTATTCCCTCATTTATCGCATTTTGAACATCTTGTTCATTTGCAGATAAAAATAGATCAACTTTAAATGGTTTTAAATATTTTGATATATCATTCCCTCCACTCCAAGCTGAACGTTGAATATCTAGTTTATATTTTTCTATTGATTTTGTGATTCTTAAACTTGTTGCTGAATTATTTCTTGACATGACTATTACTTCAACTTGTTTATCATTTGGAAAATCATCATTTATTCTTAAAAGATTTTTTACAAGTCTAAAACCTGTACCTTTTTTTGGTAATAAATCTTCATTTTCAATTTGATATTTATAATATTCATCAAGTCCTTTTTCTTCAAAAATCTTATTTTCATCTTCAAGATTAAATAAAGCTCGCGAAGAAATAGCAATAACTAATTTTTTATTTAAATCATATCCCAAAGTTTTACCTCTTATTTGTAACAATTAGAATAAATTGTACCTATTAAAAATAATATATAGATAAAGTTTTGTGTTTTATATTAAAAAAAGCAAAAATAACTTAAAATAGAATATTATTTTTTAACCAAGAGAGAAAATGAAAAAACTTTATATCGTAAGACATGCACAAAAAGAGGATGAACAATTAGGACAAGATGACTATGATAGAGAATTAAGTCCTGAGGGTATTGAAAGTGCAAAAATAATGGCACAAAATTTTGCTTCTAAAAATCTACCTATTGATTTAATAGTTTCAAGCCCTGCATCTAGAACAAAAAAAACTGCTGAAATATTTGCAGAAGCATTAAAATATAAAAAAACCATAATGCTAAATGAAGTTTTATATATGGCTTTTGTTAATGAGTTAATTGAAACAATAACATATACTTTTGATACAGTTGATTCAATGCTTTTAGTTGGTCATAATCCATCTTTAACAGCACTCGCTATAACACTTGTTGGATTCAAAGAAAAGTTCCAAATGGGTGCGATTATGGAAATAGATTTTGATTGTGATTCTTGGATTGATATTTGTAAGGAAAATGCAAAATTAGTTTGTTATGATTCACCAATCAGTAAATAATAAAATTTTTTAAATTTTATTATTTATCTAAATTTTGATTTAAAAGAACCAATGAAGCTAATTGAGTTAGTTCTTTTATATTTTCTTTTGTAATTTGTGGATTTTCACCAATTATTGAACTAAAAATTTCACTAAAATTTTGTCTTGCCCAAGTTCTAAGTTCAGGCGCAGTCATAAATTCATTTGTTGAAAGAATTTTTCCTTTTTTACTTATAACAGTAACTTTTGCACTATCATTATTTTCAAAATTTCCTTTTATTCCATCATTATTTGAAATCTGATATGTAACTGTTGCATCATATAATTTACCTTTTACAACTGAACCATTATCAATTACTTTTCTTGGGAAACCAGTTGCTTTAAAAAATCCATCCCATTGATCAGCTAATAAATTTGTAATTCCAAAACTTATAAATAATAAAATCAACACAAAATATTTTTTCATTTTTTTTCCTAATTAAATTCTATTTACCTAAACAAAATTCACCAAACATTACATCCAACATTTGGTCATTTTCATAAGGTCTAGTAATTGATGAAATTTGTTCTAATGCTTCAGTTATAAAATGAGCAAAAAATTCCAGTTCACCTGATTCAAGTGGATTTTTAGATAATTCAATATTGTAAAGTGTATTCTCAACAGATAGAATTTGTCTTTTTGAAATAAGTGTCATTTCATCACTATGAGTATTTGAATCTAAAATCATCTCTATTTTTTTTATCAATGGATTTATATCATCTTTTGTTGATAATTCAATAAAATTTTCTATTTTTGTTTTATCAAACTGATTTCGTAAATCTGACTTATTTAAAACTTTTAATATTTGTTTATTTGAATTCTCTTCTATTAACTCAATAATTTTTTTATCTTCATCATCACAAATTTTACTATTATCAAATAAAGCAATCACAATATCAGCTTCTGATATTGCTTGAATAGATTTCTCAATTCCTATTTTTTCTATAACATCACTCGCATTTCTAATTCCAGCTGTATCAACAATTTTTATAATATGAGTACCTATTCTAACTGATTCTTCAATTGTATCTCTTGTTGTTCCTGCAATGTCTGAAATAATTGCTCTATCATAATTTAGAAGTTTGTTTAAAAGTGAAGATTTACCAACATTTGGTTTTCCAATGATTGCAACTTTAAAACCTTCAATCATTCCTTCTCTTCTTCTACTTGCATCCAAAGTATTAGAAAGTTTTACAATAATTTTTTCCATTTTGTTTTTGATTTGTTCAAAAATATCACTTGGTAAATCATCTTCAGCATAATCAATAGAAACTTCTGTGTAAGCTAACATAAAAAGTAAATCTTCTCTAATTTCATTTACAAAATTTGTAAGTTCACCTTTTAATTGTCTAGCTAACAGTTTTACTGCATCTTCACTTCTAGCTTCAATTATTTTTGAAATTGCTTCTGCTTTTGTTAAATCTATTTTATTATTAAAAAAAGCTCGTTTAGAGAATTCACCAGGATTTGCAATTCTTGCACCATATTTTAGTGCTTCATTTATAAGCATATTTGCAATTGCAATTCCACCATGACACTGAAATTCAATTACATCTTCACCCGTAAAAGAAAAAGGTGCTTTAAAATATAAAACTAATGCTTCATCAATTACTTCATCATTTGTATCATATAAGGAAGTTAATGTTGCAAATCTTGGTTGAAAAGTAGTTTTTTTTGAAATTTTTGTAGCAATTTCAAGAGCATTAACTCCCGAAATTCTAACTATTGAAATAGAGCCAATCCCATTGGCTGTTGCAATTGCAACAATTGTAGCATCATCAAACAAGATTAAATTTCTCTTGCTCTATACTCATTAACAAGTACATATTTGTCACCTCTAACATTTGTTTTAACAGCAACATATTTATCAGGGAACTCTTCTCTTAATTTTTTTAATGCAATATGAACTAAAATACCATCTAAAGGTTTAGTTTTGAAAGTACCTTTTTCTTTAATAATTTCTATTATTGGGTCAAGATATGTATAAATTGCTTCCTCTTGATTTTTCAAAAATTGTGCAACCTCAAGTCTTAACATTAAACCATATTTCTCATTAATCCAGTTAAATAAAATATAAGATAAAGCCTTATATCTATAACCTTCTTTTCCAATCAATAAAGCTGAATCTTCACCTAAGAATTCTATATATAAAGTCTCTTCATCATAAAAATCAACATTAACTTTATCTAATTTATAACAAGTATTATCAAAAAGTAAATGTATCCCTTCTTCAACTTCTTTTAATATTTTATCTTTATCTTTTTTGATAACTATTTTTGAAATTTCACTTTGAGATCCATCTTCATGATAAAATTTATCAAAAATTTTATCTTTTGATTCAACTTTTGGAACATTACAAGAAGGTTCTTTTTTTTCTTCTTTTTGAAAATTATTATTCTCTTCTTTTTGATTTGAATATTCAATTCGTTCTGAAACTTCTTGAATTTTTATATCTTTATTTTTAAAAATCTTAGTCTCTTGAACATATGTCTTACAATTATCTTTAAAACAAACTTGTATAATGGCATTTTTTTTACCAAAACCAAGAAATCCCTTACTTGGTTGTTGGATAACATCTATTTCTAACTCAGTAATTGAGCAATTAAATTCTGCTGTGGCTAATTCGTATACTTTTTCTAGACAATTCGCTTCAAACTTTTTCATTTTAAGTTCCTAATTTTTTTCAGCTCTTTTTTTTGCAAATACACTATTTATATAGTATTGTTGACCGATTGTAAATAAGTTATTTATAAACCAGTATAACGTAAGTCCTGCTGGGAACCATAAGAAGAAGAATGTGAAAATAACTGGTAAAAACTGGAATATTTTCTTTTGCATTTCATCTTGCATTGTATTTGGTGTAATTTTTTGTTGTAAATACATTGTTGCACCCATTAAAATAGGTAAAACAAAATATGGATCCATTTCAGCTAAGTCATGTACCCAGAACATCCAAGGAGCACCTTTTAATTCAATAGCATTTAATAAAACCCTATAAATTGCAAAGAATACTGGAATTTGTAAAATTAATGGTAAACATCCACCCATTGGGTTAGCACCATGTTTTTTATAAAGCTCCATCATATGCATAGATTGTTTTTGTTTATCATCTTTATACTTAACTTGAATCTCTTTCATTTTAGGTGCTAAATCTTTTAACTTTTGCATAGATACCATTCCTTTGAATGATAAAGGGAAAAGCACTAATTTAATTAAAATAGTTAAAATAACAATTGTCCAACCCCAGTTTCCAACATAACCTTGAATAAACTGTAATAATAAAAACATTGGTTTTGCAATAAATGTAAACCAACCATAATCAATTACATCAATTAACTCTGGATTTAAAGCTGCTAAATCTCTATGATTTTTTGGTCCAATAAACCCTGAAAAAGATACATCACTTCCTCCATGAATAAATCCTTGTGGATTTGAAGAAGAATCAGGCATTAAAGATATATTAAGTGATTTTTCAAAATTATAAATTACTGTTGTGTAATATCTATCAAAACTTGATATAAATTTTGCTCCAACAATATTTTCATTTTTATCTAATTTACCATCTTGAATAGTTTTTAATGTATTATCATTTAATTTTGAAATAAATCCATGAACAGCATACATATCAGCTAAAACATTTGGTCTAAATCCATTAGTTATAAAAAACTGTTTATCATTTGTTGTGCTTACTTTTAAATCATAATGTCCATCAGGATAAAAAGTTAATTTTTTTGTTAAAACTGTTCCATTTAAATTTTGAGTTAAAGTTAATTCTTGAGCCGAAGTTGTTGCATCTAAATTTGTTGAACTTGCAACTACATTAACTTTAAATGCTTCTGTATTTATATTTGTATCTGCAAATCTAACCTCTAATGGTCTTAATTGATTTGCTTCAAATAATTTAATTTGGTTTAGCTTATCATCTCTATATTTTTCCTCAACAAGTGTAACTTGAGCAACTCTTCCTAATGTATCAATTTCAATAGTACTTTTTGCTGTTTTAATTGTTGAAACAATTTGTGAAGTTGCTATTGATTTTGATGATAAAGCATCTGCTGATTTTGACATATCAACTGGATTACCATTTAGATCTGTTGAAACCATTTTAGTATCAAGTGTATTTACATCTGGTGCAGCATTTTGTTTTTGAGTCTGTTCTTGTTTAGCAAGAGCTGCCTTTGCTTCTTGCTGTGGTTTTAAAACCAAAAACTCATAAGCTATAAAAAATACAAAAACTACTAATGTCATAATTAACATTCGTTTTTGCATACCGTTATTTTGATTCATGTTGTTCATTCTTTTTTTTCCACTCCCGATTCTTTACTACTAAATACTTACCATTTTCCAATGGAATATACCAATATTTTATTTTGATTTTTTCAAAATTGATATTTTGATTCGCTTTTAACTTTATGATAGGATAGTCAAATCCACCAGAAAAAAGTTGATTGCATTTTAATATACGCGTTATTGTAAAATAAATCGCCTTAAAAAAAGTATTGTTGTCCAATTGCCATAAAGCATATTGGGAACAAGTTGGATAATATCTACACGATCCAAAGGCTAAAATAGTTAAATATTTTTGATAAAATCTTATCAAAAATTTTAAAATTGTTTTCATTTTAAAACTTCTAATCTTTTTAATGCAAAATCAAAATCTTTTTTTAGTTCTAAAAAACTTTTGTCATGTAGGGTTACTTTTGCAACAAATATATAATTACCAATTACTAATTGTTGTTCATAGGAAGCAAATAAAGCACGCATTCTTCTTCTTGCTTTATTTCGATTTACTGCATTTCCAACTTTTTTAGAAGTAACGAAAGCAGCTTTTAATGTAGTGCTAGAACTAAAAAAAGCGACAAAGCTGGTAGTATGCCATCTCTTGCCGCTTTTATATAGTTTGTTAAAGTCTTTCGAACTATTAAGTCGATGTTCTTTATTTAAACAGCTAATTTATGTCTACCTTTAGCTCTTCTTGCGTTAATTACTCTTCTACCATTTTTAGTAGCCATTCTTACTCTGAACCCGTGAGTTCTTTTTCTTGGAGTATTGTGCGGTTGATACGTTCTTTTCATCTTAGATTTCCTCTATATTCACTAAATAAGTTGGGGATTATAGTTAAATTTTGCTTAAATATTCTTTAGTTAATCTTTACAACTACTTCATTATCTTGAACATCAAACTCAATATTACTTCCCTCACCTATTTTATCTTCTAAAATTAAATCAGCTAATTTATCTTCAACTATCTCATAAATGGCTCTTTTTAATGGTCTTGCACCATATACAGGGTCAAAGCCAATTTTTGCAATATACTCTTTTGCATTTGCTGTTAAAGAAATTTTTATATCTTTTTCTTCAACTTTTTTCTTAATATTATTAAATAAAATATCTACAATATTTGTAATGGCTTCTAAATTTAATTGTTCAAAAATAACAATATCATCTAATCTATTTAAAAATTCTGGTCTAAAATGATTTTTTAATTCATTTAGGACTTGTTTTCTTCTCTCTTCTTTATCACTAATTTCAATAATTCTAGCACTTCCAATATTTGAAGTTAAAATTATGATTGTATTTTTAAAATCAACTGTTACACCTTTATTATCAGTTAATCTTCCATCATCTAAAACTTGTAATAAAATATTAAATACATCAGGATGAGCTTTTTCAACCTCATCAAATAAAATAACACTATAAGGTTTTCTTCTTACAGCTTCTGTTAATTGTCCACCCTCTTCATATCCAACATATCCAGGTGCTGCTCCAACAAGTCTTGAAACTGCATGTTTTTCCATATATTCACTCATATCAAATCTAATTAATGATTTTGGGTCATCAAACAAGAATTTCGCTAAAGTTTTCGCACTTTCAGTTTTTCCTACACCTGTTGGTCCTAAAAATAAGAAAGATCCAATTGGTCTATTTGTTTCACTAAGCCCTGCTTTATTTCTTTTTATTGCTCGACTAATTGCTTTTAGTGCTTCATCTTGACCTATAACATCTTTTTTTAGAACCTCTTCTACCATTAAGATTTTTTGTTTTTCACTGTCCATCATTTTATTAACAGGAATTCCAGTCCATCTTGAAACAATACTTGCAATTGCTTCTTCATCAACTGAATTTCTTAAAAGAGTCCCCTCTTTTTGCATTCTTTTCCATTTTTCTTCATTCTCTTTTATTTTTGCTTCTAAAGTTGGAATTTCACCGTATTCTATTTGAGCTGCTTTTTCAAAGTTTGATTCTCGTTTAGCAATATTTGCTCTATTTTTTAACTCTTCAATTTTTACTTTTAATTCACTTGTAGTATTAAAAGTCGCTTTTTCATTTGCAAATCTAGCTTCTAAATTTTGTTTTTCTTCATTTTTATCTGCTAATTCTTTTTCAATTTGAACAATTCGTTCTTCATTTTTTTTACCCTCTTCCATTTTAAGAGCTTCTTTTTCTACATTTAAAGTTTGAATCTCTCTTTTAATAGTTGAAAGAGCATTTGGTTCAGATTCAATTTGCATTTTTAGTTCTGCTGCTGCTTCATCTATTAAGTCAATTGCTTTATCAGGTAAAAATCTATCTGTTATATATCTATTTGATAATTTTGCAGCTGCAACTAATGCACTATCATTTATAGTTACATTATGATGAGTTTCAAGTTTCTCTTTTATACCTCTTAAAATTTGTAAAGCTTCATTAACTGTAGGCTCATCAACTTTTACAGGTTGAAATCTTCTTTGCATTGCTGCATCTTTTTCAAAATATTTTCTATACTCTTTTAGTGTTGTTGCACCAATTGTATGTAACTCACCTCTTGCAAGAGATGGTTTTAAGATATTTGCTGCATCCATAGAACCTTCACTTGCACCTGCACCTATGATTGTATGAATTTCATCAATAAAAAGAATTATATTTCCAGCTTTTTTTACTTCATCTACAACAGATTTTAATCTATCTTCAAACTCTCCTCTATATTTAGCACCAGCAATTAATGCACTCATATCTAAAGTTACAACTCTTTTATTAAGTAGTGATGTTGGAACATCCTTATTTACTATTCTTTGAGCTAAACCTTCTGCAATTGCTGTTTTTCCAGTTCCTGGTTCACCTAATAATATTGGATTATTTTTTGTTTTTCTAATTAAAATTTGCATCATTCTATTGATTTGTTCATCTCTTCCAATAACTGGATCAAGTTGTCCATCAATAGCTTTTTTATTTAAATCTATTCCATATTTGTTTAAAGCTTCTAAATTTTCATCACCACTATTGCTATCAATAGTTTTTCCAGCTCTCATTGCTTCAAGCTCTTTTTTTGCTTCCCTTAAATCTATATATTTTCCTAATACATCTTTTATTATTTGAGAATCAAAGTTTGAAATAAGCCAAGTATCAACAGCAATAAATTTATCACCAAAACTTGCCATTAGCCCTTCAGCATTTTGTAAAGATGAAAGAAGATTTCTTGATAGTTTTATATTCTCTTTTGTTACACTTGAAACACTTGGAAGTTTTGAAGCATAAGATTTTGCTTCAAGTTCAACTGCTGCTTTGTTTACATTCATTTTATTTAATAATTGATTTAAAACAGAATTTGTATTTGTTAATAATGCCCAAATTAAATGTATTACTTCAACTTCTTGATTTTTATTATGTAAAGCTAAAGCTACACCTGAGTCTATTGTTTCTGTTAATTGGTTTGTTAGTTTTTCAAAAATTTTATTCATAATTAGCACTCCTTTAATTTAACTGCTAATAAAATTATATCACTTGAGTCAAGTAATGTCAAGTTATATAATATAATCTTCTAAATTCTTATTATCATTTTTTGGTAAAACAATAATTAAAGAACAACCTTTATAGACTTCTTTATTCTTTTTAAATTCAATATTTTTAGCATTAATAGTTCCTTTCATATGTTCAACAATTATTTGATGGGACATATAAAGTCCTATTCCTGTACCTTGAGACTTATGTTTTGTTGTAAAATATGGATCAAAAATTTTTGAAATTATACTTTCATCTACTCCACCTCCATTATCATTTATCTCTATGAAATACTCTTTATTTTTTACATATGTTTTAATAGTTATAAATCTAGAATTTATCTCTTGAGTTATCAATGCATCTTTTGCATTATTTATTAAATTAATTAAAACTTGTAAAAATTCGTTTGGATAACCATTTATAATTAAATCACCCTCTAAATGGGTTTCAACTTGAATATTATGGTTCTGAATGCTTGATTTTAATAGTTTTAATACATGAGTAATACTTTCATTTATACAAAAATCTTCTACAATCTTATCAGCTTTAAAGAAGTTCCTAAAATCATCAATAGTTTTTGATAAATACTGAGTATTTTCAACTATTAAATCTAAAGCATCAAATAATCTATCATCTTTTTCTTCATTAAACTCTTTTTCAAATTTAATACCACTAGCGCAAGTACTAATTACACTTAAAGGTTGTCTCCATTGATGAGCAATATTTCCAATCATTTCTCCCATTGAAGCCATTTTAGATTGTTGGAAAAGTAATTTATCTTTAGCTTTTAATTCTGTTATATCTATTAAAGTAGAAAGTTTTACTTTTTTTCCATTTAATTTAATAAATTTTCCTTGCCCTAAACAAGTATGTTTTATTCCATTTTCAATTATGTCAAATTCATAAGGTAGAGTATTTTTTTTGTAGTTTCTTACCAATAATTCTTTATATTTATCATCAATAAAATCTAATAAGTTTTTCCCAATTAACTCTTTTTTATCACTAAGTCTTAAAAATTTTACTGCAACATTATTTGCATCCAAACAAATTCCTTTATCATGTATTACGATAACTTCCATTGTTGAATTAAACAATGATTTAAAACTATTTAATGAAGCTTCTAGTGAGTCTTCCCTTTTGTCTATTTCTATTCTCATTTTGTTAAAACTATTTAAAAGTAAATTAAATTCACTGTAATATGACTTTCTAATATCAATATTGTAATTTCCATCAGCAATATTTGTCGTAGTTTGTTGTAAATCATCAAAAGATTTAAAAATTCTTTTTGAAATTTTCAATGATAAAATTATTGAAACTATAATAAAAATTAAAATACTAAAAATGATGCCAAAAACAATGCTATTCAATGATTTTAGTATTATTTCATAACTCTCTCTAACAACAATTTTCCAGCCTGTTCTCTCTATAGAAGTATATGTTCCATACTGTTCTTGTTCAAAATTATTAGAATAAAATATTGCAAATTCATAAGGTTTTAAAACATCAATTAATTTTGTAAATACTTCATGGGTTTTTTCATTAAATCTTTGTAATACTAAATCTGGATTATTTGGATTTAAAATCATTGTTCCGCTATTATCAAAAACTTTTACCATGTGAGTTGAATCTTGATTTTTAAATCTTGAAATAAAATCAGAAACCTCTTTTAGCTGAATCATTAAGACAACAACTTTATCTTCTAATCTAAAACTATAAGAGATTGATACTTCTTCATCTACTGTAGATAAAAAGATATTTGACCAATAATCATTATTATCTTTAATTTCTTTAAAATACTCTTGATTAGAATAATCAAAACCTTTGTAGATATTTAGATTAGTTGATGCATAAAAGTTTTCAATAATTCCATCTTTATTTAAAACTAAAATACTAGAAATATTTGTATTTGTATCAACAATATTTTTTATTAAATCACTATTTTCATCATAATTATTTTTGATATATAATGAAATTTTGTCTATTTTTAATAGAAATTTCTCAATTTCAGACTCTATTTGAAATAAAATCTGTTTTTGATTATGCTCAATAATATTTAATTTAGAGTAATAAAAATTCACCATAGCAATTAAACCCACTGAAATTGCTACAAAAATTGAAAAAGAAATTAAGATTACTAAAATCTCTTTTTTTAGGCTTTTTTCTCTTTTCATTCTACTTTTTCAAACTTTCCATTTATTACTTTAAATGTATTAAATTTTCTAACTACATCACCATATTGATCGAAAATGATAATATCTTGCAAACCTTGAAACTCTTTTTTTATCAAAAGATTCTTTTTAAGTTCTGTTTGATTTCCCATTTTAAGAAGTTCAATAATTACTTTTGCTAATTCATAACCTTTTGAAGCATATAAAGATGGCTCTATTTTATATTTTTCCCTATATTTATTTAAAAAACTAATAAAATCTTTACTTTTTGAATTTTCATCATAATCAATATTAAAAATTATACCCTCACTATATTTTCCCGTATTCTCAATAAAAGCAGGAGTCATCGCCCATTCAGATGAAGCTATTTGAGTTTTAACATTTTTCATTTTTAAATATTGAACAACCCTTGCAGCATCAAGAGAATTTGCGCAAATCAAAATTAAATCAGGATTTGAACTATTTATATCTTGAACCAAATCATCTAAATTTTCATTTGTTTTTGCATATTTTATAAATCTTTCACCACCATTTAAAATAAAACTTTTTTCAAAATTTTCTAAATAATCTTTTGTATAAGTAATATTACCAGGGTCATAAATTCCATAAATCTTTTTATATCCATTATCTTTTATATATTTGGTAAAAGTCGAAAATCTTTGGGCATTATTTGCAACATGAACTCTAAAAAATTGATCATCAATCCCAGAAAATTCATTACTTGCAGATGCAGCTGAAATCATAAACATATCTTTATGTTGATTTATTATAGACATGGAAATTTTCGACATACTACTTGTAACATTTCCAATAACTATTTTTATTCCTTGACTTATAAAATCATTTACTATTTGTCTATTTACCTGCTCATCTTTTTTATCATCTTTAAATATTAGCTCGATTTTTTTGCCATTAATTTCATATTTTTCTTCTTCAAAAGCCAAAATAATTCCATTCATCATTGGATTACCCAAATCTGAATATTTTGCAGTTAATGCTCCTACAAAACCTATTTTAATAACTTCCTTTGAATCTTTAAAAAAGAACAAAAAATAAATAACTAGCATTAAAATAATTGTAACTAATAGATAAAGTTTTTTCATCATAATCCTACTTATTAACTTTTATACATGATTATATAATTTTTTTCTATAAATGTTATAATAAATTATATTTAAAAAGGAAGTTTAATGTTATGTGGTATTGATGAAGCAGGACGTGGCCCAATTGCAGGTCCTTTAGTTGTTGCTGGTGTTGTTTTAATTGAAGAGATAAGTGGATTAAATGATTCAAAAGTTTTAAGTGAAAAAAAAAGAGAAAAGCTTTTTGAAGAAATAACAAAAAAATCAAAATATCATATAGTTTTTACAGATGCAAAAACAATTGATGAAAAAGGATTAAGTTTTTGTCTTAAAAACTCAATCTCAGAAATTATGAAAACTTTAGAAAATGATTGTAATGAATTTTTAATGGACGGAAATACAACTTTTGGAATACAAACTCTTAATTGTAAAATAAAAGCAGATGCAACAGTTCCTGAAGTTAGTGCTGCCTCAATTTTGGCAAAAGTAAGTAGAGATAGATATATGTGTGAAATTAGTGCAAAATATTCACAATATGATTTTGCAAAACACAAAGGATATGGTACAAAAGCTCATGTTGAAGCTATCAAGAAATTTGGTAGAAGTGATGAACATAGAGTGAGTTTCAAGCTAAAAGCATTAAATGAACAAATCGACTCACAAATGACAATAGATTATTAACTATAAAGAAAGCTTGTTTAAAGTAAAATAATTGATTATTTAATTAGGGAATTTATTAATGGAAAAAAAAATTATTTATCAATTTACAACTATTACATTATTATTAACCTTAATCGTCAGTGTTATTTCTATATATAATTCAAAAAACAATTCAATTAAAGCTTCAATTCATAATGCGCAAATCATTTCTGAAATAGTTAAAAATGACTTAACTACTCATATGATAAATAAAAATATGAATCAAATGGAAACTTATTTATATTCCATGTCAAATGTAAAAAATATTGTTAGTTTATGGACAGTTAGAAGTGAATCAATAAATAAACAATATGGCGTTAATGAAAATAAAAAAGCAAAAGATGAAATTGATAAGGAAGTTTTAAAAAGTGGTAAAACCATATATAAATTAAATGAAAATTCTCATTATCCAATTATGAGAATAACTGTTCCATATAAAGTGGTATTTGAAAATGGGATTGACTGTTTAAGTTGTCATAATGCTTCATCAGGTGATACTTTAGGTGCAATATCAATAGAATTAAATATAAGTGAACTGGAAGATTCAGAATTTGAGAACATCTATTTAATCCCAATTGTAGTAGTAATTGGTGTGTTATTAATTCTATTTATATTTAGAAAAATATTTAATCAATACTCACTAATTTTTAATAATTTATCTAAAAGTTTGGATTCTGCAATTAATGGAAGATTTAAAAAAATATCATATGCAGAAAATTTATCTAGTGATATGATAATTTTAATGGATAAGTTTAACAATTTAATGACAACTTTCAAAGATACAACAACAGATATTGATAAAAAATTAAAAGGTTTTATTGGAAGTAAAATAAGTAATCAAACTAATCCTTTACAAGATTCAAAAGATATAGTTTTAAATCTATCAAATTTATATCAATTTAAAAAAGAGATTGAACTTGATAATACAAAAGAAGAGATTTATAATAGACTATCAGAGATATTTATTAACCAATTTAAAATTAGTAACTTTACTTTTATTGAAATAGATGTAGCAAAACACAAAATGAACACAACAAAAGAAGTAGGAAATACATTTTATTGTAAAGAAAGTATTGAAAATGAACCTCACTTATGCCGAGCTGCAAGAACTAAAAATGATGTAATTACAACAACATATCACAATACTTGTCCTTATTTTAATAAAGAAAACAAATTTCATTACTGTATTAGTTCTGATATTAGTAAAGATATTTATTTAATCATAAATTTTGTATTTGATACAAATGAAGAGTTAGATTATTTAAAAGAAAAAATCTCATACATTAAAAGTTATATTAATGAAGCTGCACCTTCAATTGAAGTTAAACTTCTAATGGAAGCTCTACAACAATCAGCATTTAGAGATGGATTAACAGGATTATATAATAGAAAATTCCTTGAAGAACACACAAAGAAACTTATTCCTCAAGCAACTAGAGATAAATTTAATATAGGTGTATTGTTATTAGATATGGATCATTTTAAAGCCGTAAATGATGAATATGGACATGATATTGGTGATAAAGTATTAAAAGAATTAGCAAGAATTTTAAATGAAACAGTAAGAGAATCTGACCTAATTATTAGATATGGTGGTGAAGAGTTTATTGTTTTATTAGTTAATATCAAATCTGAAGAAGATGCATTAATTGTAGCAAATAAAATTAGAACAAAAGTTAGTGAAAATGAAATTGATGTTTATGCAGGAAGTAAATTAAGAAAAACTGTAAGTATTGGTTTATCAATGTTCCCTGAAGATTCATCTTCTTTAGAATCAGTAATAAAACAAGCAGATATTGCCCTTTATGAAGCAAAAAGTAAAGGAAGAAATAAAGTAATTAGATTCCAATCAGAACAAGTATCTAGCATTGATTTATTCTAAAAAATAAAAAAGCTTGTAAAATATAAATTTTTACAAGCTAAAAGAAATTTTCTAAACTCACAAAACTATTTTGAAACTTCACCAATATGTCTCTCAACAGACTCTATTTTTGTTTTTAATCTATTATCATGACCTTTTCTAATATCAAATTTCAAAGTTGAAAAAACTCTATTACATCCTAACTCTTCTAATTTTGAATAACATTTTTCTACTAATGCTAAAGCTTCAGAAATTGTATCTGTTTCAATAATAGTAGCCATTGCTGTTAATTGATAATTTATTCCACTCTCTCTAATTATTTTTATTACTTCTGAAACTTCTTTGCTTTTACTTTCACTTTTATCTGTAGGAAACATCGACATTTCCATTAAAATTGACATTTTAACTCCTTGATTATAATTTATACATATTGCTTTAAATAATATATAAATTTTTTAGTAATTATTTAAAATAATTTTGATAGTATATATTATAACTAAAAAAAATAAGAAGGATTAAAATGCAATTAGAAGTATCTGCTGAAGTTATATTATCGCAATTAGGATATTCAAAAGGTGAAGCTTCACTAAAACAAGCTGAAAAAATGATGGAATCTACAATAAATTTTGATAAATTTGCAAAACATATTTTTACACTAAATGATCACCTAAAAAAAATGAATGCTTATGTAGGTCTATCTAACAAATCAAATCATTTAAAAATTAAATGTGATGAAAATGACTCTGAAGAAATTTTACAAGAGTTCCATGAAGAAGTTTCACATTGGGCTGATAAATACAATGTGAACCTTGAAAGAACTGATAATAAACACGTTTACTATATATTAGGAAGTAATTAAAATATCTTTTTATAACTATGACAATAAGGCATCTTTTGATGTCTTTCATAGTAATCTTGATGATACTCTTCTGCTTCATAAAATGGAACTAACTCATGTAAAGAAGTAGCAACTTTAAAACCATTTTCACTTAACTCTTTAATCAACTTTTCACTTATATTTTTTTGCTCATCATCAACATAAAAAATTGCAGATAAATATTGACTTCCAATATCTGGACCTTGTCCATTTGTTTGAGTGAAATCATGGATTTCAAAAAACAGTTTTGCTAATGTTTCAAAGGAAACAATAGTTTCATCATAAGTAACTTCCACAACTTCTAAATGACCCGAAAAACCACTACATACCATTTGATAACTTGGATTTTCTATATGTCCACCCATATAACCTGATATTGCTGATATTACACCTTTTAATTTTTCAAAATGATATTCAACTCCCCAAAAACAACCCGCTGCGAAATATGCTTTTTTTATATTTTGATTTTGCATTTTAATTCCTATTATCTCTTATTAACATTACTGTTTTATTTTCACCTAATATTTTTATATCAAATAATTCAGTGGCTTTTATTAATTCACCCAATTTTTTATATCCATAATTAATAGGTGAAAAAGATGAGTTTTGATTGATATATAAACCAACAGCAGCAATATTTGACCAACCACTATCATCAGAGGTTTGTTCTGCTGCTTTTCTTAAAAGTGCCACAAGTTTTGTATCTTTTCTTAGCTGCACTTTTGTTAATTTGCTATTATTTGCATTAGCACAGGCCACATCTTCTTTTGTATAATCAAAAAGTTTTTCAACATAAATAAACTGTGAACATGCATTTACAAAAGATTCAGGAGTTTTATCCTCCCCATATCCATAAACTGTAATTCCATTTGATAATATTCTTGAAACTACAGGCGTAAAATCACTATCACTTGTAACAAGTGCTAAAGCTCCCAGATTTCTAGTATAAAGTAAATCCATAATATCAATAACCATTGCAATATCACTTGCATTTTTACCTTTTGTGTAGGCAAATTGTTGAATTGGTTTTATATTATATTTATGTAAAATATCTTCCCAACCTTGAAGTCTTTTATCTTTCCAATTTCCGTAGGCATTTCTAATATTTATAGTTCCATATTTAGATAAATCATTTATAATACTATCAATATATTTTGCACTTACATTATCACAATCTATAAGCATTGCAATATTTATTTGAGGAATAATCATGCTTTTGCTTTAAAGTTTAAAGAAATAGAATTCACACAATGTCTTGTATTTTTAGCAGTTAATCTTTCACCTTCAAAAACATGTCCTAAATGTCCACCACAAGAGGCACAAACGATTTCAACTCTTCTTCCATCTCTATCTGGAACTCTTTTTACAGCACCAACTATTTCATCATCGAAACTTGGCCAACCACAACCTGATTTAAATTTATCATCTGATTTATAAAGTTCAGCATTACATTTCTTACATGTAAAAATTCCTTCTTCATAAAAATCATTATATTTTCCAGAAAACGGATATTCTGTTCCTTTATTTTCTATTACATATTTTTCTTCATCATTTAATTCATTATATTTCATTATATATTTTCCTTTTATTTATCAAATCTTATTATATATTTTATTCCATCTGACGTTTTTTCTACACTTAACAATCCAAAATTTTTCTCTACAAATACTTTTACTAAATAAAAACCTAAATCAAAATTATCATGTTTTAAAGAACATGGTGTTAAAAAAAGCTTCTCTATTTGTTCTTCATCATAGGTATTTGCATTATCTTTGTAAATAATAAAAATTGACTGATTTGTATCTTCAATACTAATATTTATTTGTTTTGATTGAACTAAACTATTAGATTTAAAATTCTCAATTGATTTTGATATTAATTTACTAAAAATATGTTTTAATTCATCAAATACAATATTTAAAGATAACAGATTATCACCTTCAATATTTATATTTATATTTAGTTTATTCATTTCCTCTTTTAAAGAAAAAAGTACATTATCCAAAGATACTTTTATATTCACTTTTTCTTTATTTTTCTTATTATTAAAAAACTTATGAAAATCATCCATAACTATATCTAACTTATTTACTTCATTCAATGTTTTTTTGAATATCTCATCGGATTTAAATTCATCAATATTTGTAAATTTTAAATCCAAAGATTGTAGATACAACTTTATTTTATCAAGTGGTTGTTTCCATTGTAATGTTATAACATCAATTATAGAAGCCATTGCACTTATCTTTGATTGTCTTACAATTATCTCATCTTTTTGTCTTATTTGGTCTACTTGCTCTTTTACTAACAGATTTAAATTTGTATTTACAAGTTCAAGTTCATTCATCACACTTGCAAGTTTTAAATGGACTTCAACTCTTTTTAGTAAAACTTCACTGTAAAAAGGTTTTGTTATATAATCAACTGCACCTAATTCAAACCCTTTTACAATATCTTTTTCATCATCTTTAACCGTTAAAAATATTACTGGAATTCTTTTTGTTTTTTCATTTTGTTTAATTTTAGAACAAACAAAATAACCATCCATTGTTGGCATTACAACATCTAATAAAATTAAATCAAAGTTATTTTTCTCCAACAACTCTAAAGCTTTATCTCCACTTTGGGCATAAATCACATTGTAATCTTTTAAAATATTCATAGCAACTTGTAAATTTTTTGTATCATCGTCAACTAATAAAATTTTATTTTCATATTTTTTTTGCATATTAATTTTCCTTTGATATTTCGAACTTATCTTCTAACTGTTTTAATCTTGTATAAGAGTTTACTTTTGTAACTAATTCTATAGTTATAAATGGTTTTACAACATAGTCTATTCCACCACATTCATAGGCTTGTTCTATATCTTGTGAAGAATCTTTCCCTGACAAAAATATAATTGGTATTCTTTTTGTTTTATCATTGTCTTTTATTTTTTTACATACTTCAAAACCATTCATATCTGGCATCATTATATCTAACAATATTAAATCAAAATCATGTTCAGTGACTAATTTAAGTGCCATTTCTCCACTTTTAGCATAAAACATTTTATAACCTTCATCTTTTAAAATATTCATTGCCATTTGAATATTTTTAGGTATATCATCTACAATTAATATTTTGCTATTTGTTTCCAATTTTACCCTTTAAATTATCTATTAAGTCTAAATAACTATTCATTAAATAATCAACTTTTTCTATATCAAAAGATTCAATATTTTTTATTAATTCATCTGAATAATCTTTTAATAAATAGATATTTTCGTCTATAGATAATTTATTCAAATTTTGGGCGAATCTTTCCATTAAAGTAAAATCTCCAGCATCTTTTATGTTTTGCCACTCATCTTTAAATTCATTTTCTAATTTTTCAATAACAAAATTTAATTTATCAAAATCAATTATTTTATCTCTATTCTCTTCTATTATATCTTTATTTATAAAATGGTATTTCAAATATTTTGCCAACTCTTCAATTAAATCATCTAAAATAACTGGTTTTCTCAAATATCCATCAAAACCAAATTGTGATACTTTTTCCAAATCTTTTCCCATAACTGAAGCTGTTAATGCAATTAATGGAATATCTTTTAATTTAGGACTATTTTTTATAATATTTGCAGCTTCATATCCATCCATAACTGGCATTCTTAAATCCATCAAAATCAAATCTACGTTTATGTTTTTTAATTTATCTATAGCTTCTTTTCCATTTTGTGCCATTATTATGTCTATATCAAAATCTTTCAAACTAGCAAGTACAAGTTTTCTATTCTCTTCAACATCATCAACTACTAATATTTGAGCTTTTTCAAACTCTATATTTGAAGTTAATAATTTTTGGGTAACTATCTCTTCTTGTATTGAACTAACGGGAATATCTCTTAAAATTACAGTAAATATTGAACCTTTATTTTTTTCACTTTTAACACTTATTTCACCATTCATCATGTGAACTAATTTTGTACAAATAGCAAGGCCTAAACCTGTTCCTCCATATTTTGCAACATCATGATTATTTGCTTGTTCAAAGGCATTAAAAATCGATTCTAAATTCTTTTCATCAATTCCAATTCCTGTATCTTCAACACTAAAAAGTAAATCAATTTTACTTTTAATATTATCTTTATAAATATTTTCTACTTTTAATTTTATTTGACCTTTTTGTGTAAACTTAATTGCATTTCCAATTAAATTAAAAAGGATTTGTCTTATTCTTACCCCATCAATAATTATATATCTAGGAATATTCTTATCTATATCTACAACAAAATTTATATTTTTACTTATAATCTTTGAGTGAAAAATTGACTCTATTTCTAGAAATATATTTGCAGGATTTACAGATTCACTTTTAATTTCTAATTTCCCTGCTTCTATTTTTGACAAATCTAAAATGTCATTTATGATTCTTAAAAGTGAATTTCCACCTTTTTTTATTGAGTTTAAATACTCTTTATGAAGTGGATTTTTTATCTCTTTTTCTAAAATCTCTGTAAAACCAATTACAGAATTCATAGGTGTTCTAATTTCATGACTCATATTTGCGAGAAATTCACTCTTTTGTTTTGCAATATTTTCAGCTATATCTTTTGCTTTTTTTAACTCTTCATTTAAAGAAGATATATTATTTCGTTCACTTTCTAACTCTTTTTGTATTTTCTCTTTTGCTTTGATTTCTTGTTTTAATTTTCTATTCCAATAAAATATAATAGACAAAATAATTATTGAAATAGTTAATATTTTCCAAATTAATTCATAATCAATTTTTTGTTTATAATCAATTTTTATCCATTTTCTGTATATATCATCTTTTTTTTGAATAGGTACACTATCTAACAATTTATTTAAAATAGAGACTAAAACTGCATTATCTTTATTTACACCAAAACCATATTTATAGTTATAACCTGATGGTCCTACAATTTTTAGATTACTTAAACTATATTTTTTACTATAAAACTCAAAAGAAGGAATATCTAAAATAAAATAATCTATTTGAGAATTTGACAACTCTTTTAAGCCATCCAATGGAGTATCAAACTCTTTGATTGATTCTATTTGAGGAAAATCATACTTTACCTCTTCAATTATTGAGTAGCCTTTTACAGTTCCAATTTTTTTATCTGTTATGTTATTAAAGGAATTAATATAATTATCTTCTTTATTATTTGCGATTATTACAATTTCTGCACCAATATATTTATTAGAAAAATTTAGATATTCACCTCTTGAAGAGGAATATGATATGGCATCAATTAAATCAATCTTCTTATTTTTTATTAAATCAATTGTTTCTGACCAAGAATTGGTTTTTATATACTCTAAATTAAGCCCACTATTTTTAAATACTTCATTAACTAAATCAGGAACTATTCCAATATAATCGCCCTTTTCATCATAAAATGAGTAAGGAGGCCAAAAACCATCACCAGCGATTTTTATTTTAGGATTTGCTTTTATCCAATCAATTTCTTCTTTAGTAAAACTAATTGATTTTTTTTCTTCTTTTAATTGAAATATCCATTTTTTATTTATCTTCTCTTCTTCATTTTTAATTATTAACGGCATAACTTTTTGAATAATATTAAATAGTGTCTCTTTCTCTTTTAAAATAGCCATTGATAAACCAATTTTGTCAAAATCAGCTTTGAATTTTACTTCAATATTTGTATATAACTCTTTTTCAACAAAATAGGAAAATACTGGCATATTTCCAATAAAAATATCAGCAGTCCCATATGAGACTAATTCAAAAGCTTCTTTATTTGATGTGGCAAAAATAAATTTAATATTTGGGTATCTTTTAATTAGATTTTCATATACAAAATTGCCCTTTTGAACAGCTATTGTATAATTTTTTATCTCATCAAAATTTTTGATTTGTAGCTCTTTTTTTGCGATTACAACAACATCAATATTTAAATATGGAGAGGTATAATTTAAATATTTTTCTCTATCTTCTGTTTTTGCAACACAAGCTAACATATCAAGTTTTTTTTCTTTGATTTTAGATATTACACTATACCAATCTTTCGCATCAATTTCAAATTTCAAACCTGTATATTCACTAAGTAATTCTAAATATTCAGAAGCAATTCCTTGATAATTACCATTTATATCTACATATTCAAAGGGTGGCCAATCAGCATCAACGCCTATTTTTACAATTGGATTATCTTTTATCCATTGCAACTCTTCAGCAGTAAACATCGATTTAGTATTTTCATTTATGGAAGCAAAAAGTGAACTAATAAAAAAAATTAAAAAAATTAAATATTTCATTTTAAGCCTTTAATAAATAAAAAATATTATAACGTAATAATTATATTTGCTATTAAATAACTTTAAAATTACACTCTACAATAATTTTATTATCTAATAATATCTTACCCACAAATTCATCACCAATTAAAAACTTTCCAACTCCACTTGGGGTTCCACTCATTAAAATATCCCCATCTTCAAAACTAAGAAAAGTTTTTGCCTCATCTATAATTTCATTTGGTTTATTTATCATTAAAGAGTAATCACCTTTTTGTTTTAATTCACCATTTATATAAAGCTCTATTCCTAATTTTGATATATCTCCATCAAAACTTACAAAATGCGAAAAAACTGCCGCTCCATCAAAAGATTTTGCTCTCTCCCAAGGAAGTCCTTTCTCTTTTAATTTACTTTGAACTTCTCTTAGAGTTAAATCAAGACCAAAAGCAACTGCACTTATTTTATTATCTTCAATTAAAAATGAAATCTCTGCTTCATAATGACAAGAATTTTGATTTTTTGGAAAAACTAATTTATCAGAAATTGCTGAGTTTGGTTTTATAAAAAAAACCATATCTTCGGGAACTTCATTATTTAACTCTTTAATATGTTCTATATAATTTCGTCCAATACACACAACTTTTGATGGAAATATCTCACTATTTCCTAATAATATTCTATTCATTTTACACCTTTAAAAAATTTATTATATAATCTTGGAAAATTATAACTAAAGGCCTTTTAAATGAAAGATAATTTACTGATTGTTTGGACAAATGGAGATATTGAAGTTGCTAATAAATTCCCACTTTTATACTCATCTGTAATTTTAGATAGAGGATATTGGAAAACTGCCCACTTAATGCTTTGGGGGCCATCAATAAAACTAGCAAAAGATAATTTACAAATACAAGAACAATTAAAAAAGATTCAACAAACTGGTGTAAAAATGAGTGCTTGTATTGTTTGTGTTGAAGATTATGATGCAAATTCTATTTTAGAAGAGTTAAATATAGAAATTACACATACGGGTGAGCTTTTAACAACTGCCCTAAAAGATGATACTTGGGCTGTTATGACTATTTAATACTTTTTTAACAAATCTTTTATAATAACTGAAGTAATTCCCCAAATTACTTCACCTTCATATTTATAAACCCAAACTTTGTGTTTTTTATTTCCCCAAGGTTTTCTATATGTTTCAGGAAGACCCAATTCTTCAACTGGGAAAAAAATCTCTTTTTCACCATTTTCATGAATTTTATAAGGATGAATTTCATGGGCTAAAGTATATTCATCTGGTTCATTTTCTTTAAAAAAAGAGATAGGAATTAAAAGAGTTTTTTCAACTTCATTAAAATCTATTTTCATATTTTTATAGGCTTTTTTCTTAACTTTTGCAACAAAAGATTCAATTATAGTTCCAATAGGAGCCATATAAGTGTCAAGTTGTCCTAATATTTTTATATCTTTTTTTGGGATTCCTAACTCCTCAAAAGTCTCTCTAAGGGCTGTATCTTTAAAATTTTTATCAACACCCTTTTCAAATCCACCACCAGGAAAACAAATATCTCCACCTTGTCTTATGTGTACTGCTCTTTTTTGAAATAAAAGATGATATTCACCTTTAATTTTTACAAGTGGAATTAAAACTGCACTATTAAAAAAATTATCTCTACCTAAAACATTTGGATGTTTAGGTAAGTTTGACACAAGCTTTTTTAAATTATCTTTTTTCATTTATTATCTTTTTTTATACTTTTAATTGCATTTATCATTGTTCTTACTATTTTTCTTAAATCATCTTCACTTATAGTATATGCAACTATTGAATAAATTAATTTTCCAAATGGTCTAATCCAAACTCCATTTTTTACACAATAATCTTGTATCTCTTGAGCATAACAACCATCTGTTAATTCTATTACTCCAATTGCACCTATGTTTCTTGCTGATCTTACAAGTTCTAACTCTTTTGCAAACTCTAATTCTTCACTAAAAATAGCCTCTATTTTTTTTACATTTTTTTGCCAAGAAGTTTCTAATAATAAATCAATACTTGCATTTGCAACGCTACAAGAGAGTGGATTTCCCATAAAAGTTGGACCATGCATTAAAACACCAATTTCACTATTTGAAATAACGTCACTTACATTTTTTGAAGTAATCATTGCAGCCATTGTCATATAACCGCCTGTTAATCCTTTTCCAACAGTCATAATATCAGGTTTGATATTAGCATGTTCAACTGCAAACATCTTTCCTGTATGTCCAAAACCAGTTGCTATTTCATCAGCAATCAATAAAACATCATATTTAAAACATAATTCTCGTGCTTTTTTTAGGTAATCAGGATTATATATTCTCATTCCACCTGCACCTTGAACAATTGGTTCTAGAATAAATCCTGCAATTTGTTCATGATGTTTTTCAAAGTTTTTTTCCAACTCGATTATTGACTCTGAACAATCACTATCAAAACCTTGTTCAGGAGCTTTTGTAAAAATATGTTCACTTAAATATGTTCCATAAATACTGTGCATAGAATTGTCTGGGTCACAAACACTCATTGCACCTAAGGTATCTCCATGATATGCGTTTTTTAAAGCTAAAAATTTATATTTTTTTAAACCTTTTGCTTTTTGATATAGTATTGCAGTTTTTAGTGCAACTTCTACAGAAACGGAACCACTATCACACAAAAAAACACTATGAAGTCCCGTTAAATCTGAAAGTTTTTTTGCTAATAAACTAGCTTGTTCGTGGGCAAGTCCCCCAAACATAATATGAGGCATAATATCAACTTGTTTTTTTAAAGCTTCACTTAATTTTGGATTATTATAACCGTGTATTGCACTCCACCATGAGCTCATTCCATCAATTAACTCTTCACCACTTTCTAAAAAAATCGATGTATTATTTGTACTTTTTACAGGTAATATTTTCGTCTTTGAGGGAAGTGAATTATAAGGATGCCAAACGTGATTTTTATCAATTTCTAACCAATTCAATAATTTTCCTAATATCTATATTGTTTAAATTATATCCAAAGATTATTACATAATTGATAAAAAGAATTTATTAGATTAATCTACAATATCCAAAATTATAAGAGATAAAGTTCCATTATATTTTTTGTTATTATATTCAAATTGTGTATTTGAAATATCAAAATAACCATTCATATGTTTTAAAATAATTTCTTGACACATATATAATCCAATTCCCGTACCTTGAGATTGATGTTTTGTTGTGAAATATGGCTCAAAAATTTTGTCCATAATATCCTCTGCAATTCCTCCTGCATTATCTCTTATTTTTATAATTGCTTTGTTATTCTCTTTTGTAACATCAATTAAAATAAGTTTTTCATCAGAAATTAGCTCTAAAGCATCCTTTGAGTTATTTAAAATATTTATTATAACCTGAATCAACTCTGTCTCATAACCAAAAATTTTTACATTTTCTATATTATTAATGATTTGTATATCTTTACTTAAAAAATTAGAATGTATTAAATCTATAGTTTTCTTACAACATTGTTCTAAATAAAAATCTTGTTTTTCTTTATCTGGTTTAAAAAAATATCTAAAATCATCAATTGTATTTGATAAGTATTTAGATGTATTTAAAACGGAATCAATTGTTTTATATAAAAATTCATCATCTAAATCATTTAATTGTTTTTTTAATTTAATACCGCTAACACTTGTTGTAATTAAAGATAATGGCTGTCTCCATTGATGAGCTATATTTTCAATCATTTGCCCCATTGAAACCATTTTTTGCTGTTGAGATAAAAGTCTATCTTTTTTTAGATTTTCTTCCACTTCTTTTTTTATTCTAATTTCCAATTCACTATTTATACTTCTTAGCTCTTTTGTTTTCTCTTCTACTTTTTCTTTTAAAGAGTTATTTGCATTTTTTAAAACTATTTGTTTATAAACAATTGCTAAAAATATTATAAGAAAGATAAATAGAACTTTCCATAAAATTGAGTAATCAAACTCTTTTTTATATTCAACAGAAATCCATTTGTTAAGCATCTCATCTTTTGTAAAATCATCAATACTTAAAACTGCTTTTTGAAAAATATTAAATAAAATTGAATCATCATTTCTTACACCAATTGATAAATTTGCAGTTTCATCTAGTTTTGCTGAAACAGAAAGTTGAGTTAGATATTTAGTTTGTAACTTATACCAAGCAGTAGCAATTGTATCAATATGTCCAAATATTTCACCATTTAAAACCTTGTCTAAGCCCTCATCAACATTTTTTACTGTGACAAATTCTATATTTTTATATTTTTCTTTTAATAAATTTAAAATAGCATAATCTTCAACAATTGAAATTTTTTTATCTCTTAAAGAAGATAAATCCATCATGAAAGATGTACCATTTTTTGTTAAAAGTACAAAAGGAACAGTTAAATAAGATTTGGTAAAATCAAAATAATCTTCACGCTCTTTTGTATTTGAAACTGATGATAAAATATCACACTTTCTATTCTTTGCAAACTCTAACGATTCACTCCAACTTTTTGTAGGAACTAAAATTATTGGTTTTTTTATTTGCTTTTCAATTAAATTTATATAATCTGCCACATATCCAGTAAATTTGCCATCTTTTATATCACTATAGGGCATACTGTTTGGCATCACACACATTTTTATACTATCTTTTTCTTCAATATATTTTATCTCTTTTTCAGAAAATGAAAAATTTATTAAATTATTAATATCAAACACAAATTTATCTAAATTTATAGGAGATGATACCAATCCCATTACATTGTATAAATCATAAATTCTTTGAATTTTATCTTTTCTAATTTCCCCTAAATTTGGAGTTTTAAAATATGAAAGTTTTTTTAACTCTTTTGCTTCATATAATAACTCTTCTTTTTCTAATTTTTGAGAATTATATTTTTTTAATATTAAATCAGTACTTTCATCCATATTTGAATAAGCATATTCCCAACCTTTTAAAGATGCTTTTTTAAATAGTAAAACTGTATTTAAATCATAATTAATAAGATTTTGATTTGTATATAACAAATCACTATACATATCAAAACCATATTTTTTTGGGTCAAAAACATTATATTCTATACCTTCTTTTTCCAAGGTATAAGGTGCTTTTGAAATATATGCAGAAATAACATCAGTATTTTTATTCACTAAATCATTAATATTGTGAGTATGTTTTAAAAATGTTAGATTATCAAGTTTAACTTTATTTGAACTAATCATTGCTTTTAATGAAACTTCACTTGCATCATCAATTGTTGTCATAATTCTTTTGTTAGAAAAATCATTTATACTATTAATACCTGATTCTTTTGTGCTCATTAAAATTAATGGTGTAGATTGAAAAAGCGCGTATAATGCGACGATATTAGGATTTTTTATTCTTTCTAAAATTAAGGTCTCACGTCCAACTGCAAAATCTATTTTTCCATCATTTACATTTTTAGGTATATCAATACCAAATTCAAAGGGTTTTATCTCAACATCAAGTCCCAATTCTTCATAAAAACCTTTCTCTTTTGCCATATAATAACCTGCAAATTGAAACTGATCAAGCCAAGATAATTGAAGTGTAACTTTTTTTAATTCTTGTGCAAATAATAATTGAGAAAATAGAATAATAAAGATAGATAGAAATTTGATTTTTTTTAATAAATTCAAAGATAAACCTCTTAGTAAAATTACATAGAGTATATCAAAAAAAAATGGAAAATGCGTAAAATAATATATTAAAATAACACCATAAATTTAAATATATTTATGGTGTTAATTAATTAAGCCTAGTGTAAGAAGTGTCTAATTCCTGAGAAATATAATGCCATTCCATATTCATTAGCAGCAGCAATAATTTCATCATCTCTAATTGAACCACCTGGTTCAATTACACATTTAACTCCAGCCTCTGCAGCTGCATCAATGCTATCTCTAAATGGGAAAAATGCTTCTGAAGCTAATACAGCACCAGTTACATCAATTCCCATATCTTCTGCTTTTCTTAATGCAGCTTTAGAAGCATCAACTCTTGAAGTCATACCCATTCCAACAGCAACCATTGCAGAATCTTTAACATATACAACACAATTTGATTTTGTTAATGAAGCAATTTTATAAGCAATTTCCATATCTTTTACTTCTTGTTCAGTTGCAATTCTTGTTGATTTTAATTCTGAATTTCTAACTTCATCTTCTTTTACTTTATCAGCATCTTGGAATACAAATCCACCATCAACTCTTTTAAAGTCAATAACATCATTTGCAAGTTCTAAATATTGTGTTCCTTGTTCAAATAATTTAATTCTTTTTTTAGAATCAAATACAGCAATAGCTTCAGGCGTAAAATTAGCTGCAAATATAACTTCTAAGAAAATTTCATTCATTTTTTCAGCTAACTCTTTATCAACTGTCCCATTAACTGCCACAACTCCACCAAATGCAGAAACAGGGTCACATTTAAGTGCTTCAACATAAGATTCTAATAGTGTATCTTTAATTGCAAAACCACATGGATTTCCATGTTTTACAATACATACAGCATTATCTTTTCCAAAAGCAGCAGCAATTCTTGCAGCGCCACTAATATCACCCATATTATTAAATGATGCTTCACCTTTTACAGTTTTAAATTTATTTGAAAATTGTGCATCAAATTCGTATAATGCACCTTTTTGATGAGGATTTTCTCCATATCTTGTATCAAATACTTTTGAACCTACAATAAATTGTTTCGCTCCAAATCCACCATTAAATCTTTTGTTCATATAATTTGCAATCATTGAATCATAAGCAGCAGTATGTTCATAAGCTTTAATCATCATATCTCTTCTAAACTCAACTGTATTTGTGTCATTTTTTAGATTTTGTAAAACTAAATCATAATCAGCAACATCTGTAACAATAATAACAGAATCGAAGTTTTTTGCAGCCGAACGAACCATCGCTGGTCCACCAATATCAATGTTTTCAATTATTTCTTCAAAATCATCAGTTTTTTCAATAGTTGCTTTAAAAGGATATAAATTTACACAAACTAAATCAATACCTTCAACACCTAATTCTCTTGCTTGATCAAGATGAGATTGTTTATCACGTCTGTGTAAAATTCCACCATGAATATATGGATTTAAAGTTTTTACTCTTCCTTCAAAACACTCAGGAAATTTTGTAACTTCATTTGCTTCAATTACTGCAATTCCTGCATCTTTAAGTTTGTTATATGTTCCACCAGTTGAAATTATTTCATAACCTAACGATACTAACTCTTTAGCAAAATTTTCAACACCACTCTTGTCACTTACACTAATTAATGCTCTCAATTGTTTTCCTCAAGTTTTATAGTTTTTATTATTATACAAAAAAAGCAATTAGGACTCCCTTGATTAAAAAATGTATACTTTTTCTCTATCGTGCAATTATTTTCTATGTTACAATAGTTTTACAGAGCATTTTATAGGAGTTTACTATTGGAAAATTTTAAAGAACTAGACCTTTTATGGATATTAGTATGTGGTTTTTTGGTCTTTATGATGCAACTTGGTTTCTCATTAGTTGAAACTGGTATTGTAAGAAGTAAAAATACTATTAATGTGGCAATGAAAAATCTTATCGATACTGTATTTAGTATTATTTTCTTTTGGCTTTTTGGTTTTGGACTTATGTTTGGTCTTGATAGTTATGGTCTTATTGGTACAGATAATTTTTTCATTGATGGTAAAGATTTACAATTAAATGGATTTTTCTTTTTTCAAGCAATGTTTGCAGCAACTTCAATTACAATCGTATCAGGTGCAGTTGCGGAAAGAATAAAGTTTAATGGTTATATAGTTGTTGCAATTATTGTTAGTACGATAATCTACCCAATTTTTGGCCACTGGGCTTGGAGTGAAAATGGTTGGCTTAAAACTTTAGGTTTTATTGATTTTGCTGGTTCAACTGTTGTACACTCTCTTGGAGGTTGGATTGGACTTGCTGGTGCAATAGTATTAGGGCCAAGACTTGGAAAATTTAGAAAAGGGAAAATAACTTATTTTGCGCCAAGCAATCACAACTTTGTAGTATTTGGAGTGTTTATTCTATTTTTTGCATGGTTTGGTTTTAATGCAGGAAGTTTATTAACTTTTAAAGCTGATGTAACATCTATTTTATTAAATACATTGTTAGCAGGTGTTTTTGGTGGTTTTTCAGCATGGATAATTACCCTATTTAGTAAAGAAAAAGTTGGTGTTGAAATATTTAGTTTTGGTATTGTGGCAGGACTTGTGGGAATCACAGCTGGTTGTTATGAATTTACTACAACACAATCAGCATTTGTAGGATTTCTTTCTTCATTTATAATGCATTATGCAGATATTATTTTAACAAAAAAGTTTAAAATAGATGACCCTTTAAGTGTTGTAGCAATTCATGGATTTGTTGGAGCTTGGGGAACAATTGCCGTTGGAATATTTGCTAATCTTCCTGAAAATCTCACTAGATTTGAGTTTATTTATATTCAAACTTTAGGAGTAGTAGTTGCATTTATTTTCTCTTTTAGTTCTGGTTTATTACTGTTTCTTCTTTTACATAAAATAAATCTTTTAAGAGTAAGGAAAAAACATGAAGTTTTAGGCTTAAATAGGAGTGAACATAATGCAAAACTTCCTTGGGTTGATACAATTCAAAGTATAATCCAAATAATGAAAACAGGTAATGTTGATAAAAAAATATATGAAGAAAGAGACACCGAAATAGGAATTGTTTCAAAATTCTTTAACTATTTACTTAGTATGCTAAAAGAAAAAAATAATGAACTAAGAAAATCAAATCAAAACTTATCAGTAAAAGCATACCATGATAATTTAACAAAAATTTTAAATAGAAATGGTCTTCTTAAAAAACTTATGGAAAAAAATAATGACTATATCCTAGCAATTATTGATATTGATAAATTTAAAAACATTAATGATACTTATGGGCATGATGTAGGAGATTATGTTTTAAGAGATTTAGCAGCAATTATTTCAAATAAAATTAGAGTTACTGATTTATTTGCTAGATGGGGAGGAGAAGAGTTTGTTCTAATCTTTGATACAAAAGATTTATTACAAGCCCAAAATATTGCCGATAATTTAAGAAAAGAGATAGAAAATTCAAAATTTAAAACAGTAAATAAAATAACAATATCAATTGGAGTTAGTGAATTTAAAAGTAAAAATGATACCTTTGAAGATGTGTTTAAAAAAGCTGATCAGGCACTTTATCAAGCCAAAACTAGCGGTAGAAATAGAGTATATGTCTATTAGGAAGTTTTACTTTCCTAATAGATATTATTTATTATAAATCTTGTTCAATTACTTGTTTGAATCTATTGAAATAAACAAAACTAGCTTTATCTAATTCTTTATAGATATCATTAATAGAGATTTTATCTCCACCAACTTGACCTATTTTACTACATTCGATATTAAACGATTTTGCAACTTTTTCAAATGCTTCACAGTTTTCAGGTCTTACTTCAACGATAGCTCTACTTAAAGATTCAGAGAAAATATCTTTTGAATCATTTAATGAAATAGAAATTTCAATTCCTTTGTTTCCTACAACTGCCATTTTAGCTACACTAATTGCAATTCCACCAACATTTACATCTTTTGCAGCTTTTAATAAACCTTGTTTATTTGCTTCAATTACTGTATTCCATAAAGCTAACTCTTTTTCAAAATTTACTTCAGGGTGAACACCAGCAACTTTTCCATACATTTTTTTCATATATAAAGAAGCACCAAATTCTGATTTTGTTTCTCCTAAAATATATAAAATATTTCCATTTTCTTGAACGCAAGAAGGTAATACTTTATTTGCATCTTCATTTACTCCAACCATTGCAATTGAAGGTGTTGGGAAAACTCCTACTCCATTTGTTTCATTGTATAAAGATACATTTCCACCAATAACAGGAGTATTTAACTCTCTACAAGCTTGTTTGATACCTTCACAAGAAGCTGCAAATTGCCACATAACTTCAGGATTTGTAGGATTTCCAAAATTTAAACAATCTGTGATTGCTTTTGGAACTGCACCAGTCATTGCAACATTTCTTCCAGATTCCATAACAGCAGCTGCTGCTCCAAGTTCTGGGTTAATATAACAAAGTCTAGTATTACAATCAGCACTCATTGATAATGCTTTTCCAGTCTCTTTGATTCTAATACTTGAACCATCAAGTTTACCAGGACCTTTGATTGTATTTGTTTGAACCATTGAATCATATTGAGAGTAAACCCAAGATTTATCAACAACTTCCATATCAGAAAATAAATCATCAAAAACAGCTTGATTTGAAATCTCTTTATCTAAAGAAATATTTTCAATTCCATCTAAATAAGCTGGTTTTTTTGTTGGTCTATCTAATACTGGAGCTTGTTCAGATACTGGTTGAACTGGAACTTCTGCACATTTCTCACCATGCCAGAACAGTTCCATATTTCCTGTATTTGTAACTTCACCAATAACTGCAACATCTAATTCCCATTTTTCAAAAATGTCAATAATCGCTTGTTCACAACCTTTTTTAGCACAAATAAGCATTCTTTCTTGAGATTCAGAAAGCATAAAGTCATAAGGAGTCATTCCCTCTTCTCTAGCTGGAACTTTATCTAAATGCATAATCATTCCTGAACCTGAACGTCCAGCCATTTCAAATGAAGAAGAAGTAAGTCCAGCAGCACCCATATCTTGAATACCAACAATTAAATCAGTTTTAAATAACTCTAAACAAGCTTCTAAAAGTAATTTTTCAGTAAATGGATCTCCAACTTGAACTGTTGGTCTTTTTGATTCAGAATCTTCATCAAAAGCAGCACTTGACATAACAGCTCCACCAAGTCCATCTCTTCCTGTTTTAGAACCAACATACATTACTGGATTTCCAATACCTTCAGCTTTTCCATAAAAAATTTCATCAGCTTTTGCTAAACCTAAAGTAAAGGCATTTACAAGATTATTTCCAGCATAACACTCTTCAAATGTAGTTTCTCCACCAATTGTTGGAACTCCCATACAGTTACCATATCCACCGATACCTGCAACTACACCTCTTAAAAGAAATCTATGTTTTTGAGCTGTTTCACTATTTCCTTCAATTGAAGCAAATCTAATAGAATTCATATTTGCAATTGGTCGTGCACCCATTGTAAATACGTCTCTTAAAATTCCACCAACACCTGTTGCTGCACCTTGATAAGGTTCAATAAAACTTGGATGATTATGTGATTCCATTTTAAATACAGCAGCATATCCATCACCAATGTCAATAACACCGGCATTTTCACCTGGACCTTGAATAACCCAAGGAGCTTTTGTTGGGAAACCATTTAAATATTTTTTACTTGATTTATATGAGCAATGCTCAGACCACATAGCAGAGAAGATACCAATTTCTACATAGTTTGGTTCTCTTCCTAAAATTTCTTTGATATTTTCAAATTCTTCAAGTGTTAAAGAGTGAGCAAGTGCTATCTCTTGAAGGTTCATCTCTTGTTTTTGCATCTTTCGCCTTAAAATATGGTTGTTAAGTTAAGGCGATTATATCTAAAAAGAGTTAAATTTTATTTTAATCCTCTGAGAGAATTTTTACTTGGTTATTTACTATTTCTAAAAATAACTCTTTTTTTCCATTAAATCTAACAGCTGGACTTAAATATTCTTCATCCATTAAAACTTTATACATATTTTTCCCTAATGAATTTGGATAAGGTGATACATCTATGTTTGAAAATTTTATAGTTTTTTGTTCATTTTTAGAAAATATTGATCTTTTTTGTTCTGAAAATAAATCAAATCCAGTTTTATCTGCTCTTTTAAAATCTTTTGAATAATAAGACAAATACTCTTCTATATTAGAATATTTCCAAGCATCTTTCCATTTATAAATTGTTGAAAGAATCGTAACCATATCTTCTTTTGTTGCTTTTTTAAAATTATTATCTAAAGTAAGTAAAACCGTTTTACTTAAATCAATACTCTTTTCTAAATTTTCAAGATCGCTATTGTTTAAAGCAATACATCCTTTAGTAAATTTTTCTCTATCAGCATTAAAAGGCATTCCATGAATCCAAATTCCTGAACCTTTTTTATCTAAACTTTGATCAAATACATTTGGGTAAGAAGTCACTAATGCAAAAGGTCCATAAAAGCTATCTACACCTACTTTTTTTTCTAACAATTCATAGGCACCTTCAGGAGTTTTTTTATCACCTTCTGTATATTTATCACCCTGATTTTCACCTACAATTACACTATTTCTTAATATTAATTTATAATCATTGCCATTTTTTTCATAAAGTGCAATCTCTGCTTGCTCTTTTTGCGCTACTAATACAAATTTCTTAAACTCATAATAACCAAAATCAACGTTCTTATCTTTAAAGTAATCTTGCCAATATGTTATATCTTTTAATTTATTTTCAATCTCTTTTTCAACTGCATTAATACCCTCGTATCTATATAATGTAACTAAATCTTGTGCATATATATTTAAAGTCAGTACCAAAAAAACTATAAATCTAAACAATTCTTCCTCCATGTTAATCTTTAAGTTGCGCCATTGTATAATGTTTGCCCTAATTATTTAATAAAAAAGTGAACATACTATGAGAAAAATTATTTTATCAATTATTTTTATTTTTAACTTCCTATACTCAGCACAAGTAGAAGAACTAACTTGGCCAAGAGGTGAAACATTTCTTACTTTTTTAGATAAATATAAAGTTTCTCAAAAACTATATTTTGATTTGGAAAAAGAGGATCAAGAATTATGTGATGAGATATCAGCAGATGGAAGATATTATCTTTATACGGATGATGATGGAAAATTAAATCAAGTTTTAATTCCCATTTCAGAAGATATACAACTACACATTTATAAAGATAGTAAAAATGAATATAAATTTGAAACACTTCCTATAAACTACACAGAATTCACTGAAGTTGTTGCTATAGAAATTACTGAATCTGTATCCCACGATATTGCAAAAGCAACAGGTGACGTTACTTTAGCAGCGTTAATAAAATCAATTTTTACAGAAGGTGTTAACTTTAGAAAAATGCAAAAAGGTGATTTTATTGCCTTAGAATATTCACAAAAAGCCTATTTAGGACGACCACTTGGAATGCCAGATTTAAAAGCAGCAATGGTTGAAATTGATGGTACACCATATTTTAGATTTAAAAATCCAAAAGATGACAAGTATTATGATGAAAAAGGAACTGGCTTTACAAAATCTTATTTTTTCCAAGTTCCTTTATCTTTTACAAAAATTTCAAGTGGATTTACAAATAAAAGATGGCACCCTGTTTTACAAAGATTTAGAGCTCATTTAGGAACTGATTTTGCAGCACCTGTTGGAAGAACAATATTCGCAGCAGCTGATGGAAGAATTGAATTTGCAGGTATTAAAGGTGGTTATGGTAAAACAACAATCATAAATCACAATAATGGTTACAAAACACTATATGGACATCAAAGTGATTGGGCAAAAGGACTTAGACAAGGGCAAAATGTTAAAAAAGGTGATCTTATAGGTTACGTTGGAAACACTGGACTTAGTTCAGGGCCACACCTACATTTAGGTTTGTATAAAAATGGTACTGCAATTGACCCATTAACAGTTATTAACAAACCAAGTGTTGATACACTAGAAATGAAAGAAAGAAATCTATTCTTAGCAAGCACTAAAACTATCCAGAAAAAATTCCAAGATGAAATTAAAAATCAAAATAGAAATATAGCTACAAAACTAGATAGAACTACAGATAGAAGTGAAATAAATATTTTCTAAACAAAGCAATAGAAATTCTATTGCTTATTTATGAAGAGATTGAGCAACTATTGATAAAAACTCATCTTTAGTTGTTTTATTAGATTTAAATAATCCTCGTAAAGCAGATGTTACAGTAGTTGAACAAATCTTTTCAACTCCTCTCATTTCCATACACATATGTCGTGCATCAATCATAACCGCAACACCTTTTGGTTTTAAGTGTTCATTTAAAGCATCACAAATTTGCTCAGTTAATTGCTCTTGAATTTGTAATCTTCTTGCAAATACATCAACAACTCTTGGGATTTTTGATAAACCAATAACTTTTCCATTTGGAATATATGCAACATGTGCTTTCCCAATAATTGGTAACATATGGTGTTCACACTGAGAATAAAACTCTATATCTTTTACCACAACCATTTCATCATTTGTAGATGTAAAAAGTGCCTTTTCAATTATCTCTTTTGGGTCTTGTTTATAACCACTACACATAAACTCATAAGCTTTTCTTACTCTTTTGGGAGTATCAATTAAACCTTCTCTATTTATATCTTCTCCAACATGCTCTAAAATTTTTTTTATAGCATTTTCAAATTCCATTTCACTACTCATTAATTATTTATCCTTTAAATTTTTATATTATTTCTAATACTAAATCCAACCTTTTTTCTTAAAAATTAAGATTGGTGTAATTGATGAAATTACCATAAGTATAATAGATATTACATATCCATATTCCCAATGTAATTCAGGTATAAGATCAAAGTTCATTCCATAAATACTAGCAATTAGCGTTGGAGGAAGGAAAATTACATTTACAATTGTAAATATTTTTATAACCTTATTTTGCTCAATACTTAAAATACCAATAAAGATATTTTGCAAGTAATCAAGTCTTTCAAAATTAAAATTTGTATGGTCAATTAGTGACTTAATATCCTTTAACATGATTGGTAATTCTTGTTTATCATCCACAAATTTTTGTGATTTTAAAAGTGAATTTAATATTCTTTGTTTATCTGTTAAATTCTCTCTAATTTTCATATTTAAATCTTCAAATGTTGAGATTTTTTCAAGAATTTCTTCATCATCATTTGAATAATCTGTAAATACGTGTTTTCTAATTTTTGTTATCTCTTTTGATAAATTTTCAATTGTATCTGCATCCGCATCAATTCTAATATCAATAATTTGACAAAAAATTGAATACCCCGTTTTAAACTCCCGTGGTGAAATCAAAAGTTTTTTTGTAAAAGTATTAAATGTTTCTAATTTTTTATATCTAACAGAAATTAAAAGTGTTCCTTGTAAAATGAATGAAACAGTTTCATTAAAAGCTGATTTATTATCGTTTATCAAGAAGTAACTATTTATCTCTATTCTATTATTTTCTTCCCAATATCTAGAACTCAGCTCAATCTCTTCTGTCTCTTGTTTTGTAGGGAATTGCATATCAAACATAGTTTCAACTGCTCTTATCTCTTCTAGCGTTGGTAGAAGCATATCTATCCAAATTACACTATTTTTATCTTCGTTACTCTCTAGAAACTCTATTCCTTCGATAACATTAAGTCTATTTCCTTTTTTAATGTAACAGTTAATCAAAGTAACTCCTCTTTCAAACTTTTATCATATTTCCCATATCCCATATGGGCATAAAAATCCCTAACACAATCCAAAGTATTAAACCCATAATAACAATCAAAAATATTGGTTGTATCAGCGATGTTAGTAAATTCATTTTATCATTAAATCTATTTTTGTAAATCTTTTTTATTTCATCTATAGTAATACTCAAAGAGTTTGAAACTTCTCCTGTATTTATAAGATTTAAAACTATATCATCAAATATTTGTATTTCTAAAAAAGAGTCATTGATACTTTTTCCATTTTGTAATGAATTATCAATTATAGATATTTTATCCAATAGATATTTGTTTTTTAATAAAATTTTTGAAGAAATGAAAGCTTTATGAAATTCATAATTTGATTTCAACATAATATCTATAACTAAAAAGAGTTTATACAGTTGCATATTTAAATATATATCTCTTATTAAAAATATTTTTGAAATGAAAATTTTCTGTAAGAAGTAAGTAAAACCGCTATTTCTCATGTATAAATAAGTAAAAACAATAACTATTCCTAAAAATATTAAAAGAATAATTAAAGAATAATTCTCAAAAATATATTGTGTCTTTAGTAACAATTTGGTTGCAAAAGGAAGTTCAGTTGTTGTTTGAGAAAAAATCATTTGGAACTTTGGAATAACAAAAGTGAAAATTGATATTAAAGAAAAAATAAATGAGATAATTAAAATAAAAGGATAAACCATAGCTTTTATAAAAGCTTTTTTTATCTCACTGTTTTCAATTAATAAACTACTTAAAGCTTTGATATTCAAGGCAATATTTCCTCTATCTTGGGATATTCTCAAAAAAGCTGGAATTAGATAATTTATTTTAAAATCATCTAAATTTTCATCTATCTCTTTTCCAGTTGAAAAGCTATATTTTACAACTTCTAAAAATCTCAAAACGTTTTTATCTTTTTTATTTTTGATTAAAATATCAAGGGCATCACTTATATTTATATTTGCTTGAAGCATTAGATTTAATTCATAAAAAAGTAAGTTTAGTTTTTTATCATTTAATCTTCTTTTTCTAAAAAAATCAAAATCCAAACTCTTCTTAAATTCCTTGATTTCAATTATATTTGAAGGTAAAGTTTCATTTGATAAATTTTTTGTTTCTAAAATTAGCTCTTTTATTTCACTTTTATCTTGATACTTTATTTTATATTTTTTCATTAAAAACTAGCTACTTTATAAACTTCTTCTAGGGAAGTTTGATTTTGTTCTACTTTTTGTTTTCCATCATCTAAAATAGTTTTAAAATCTATTTTTGCAAGATAATTCTTCAATTCATTTATATCTGATTTTCTAAAAATCATGGAAGATATTTTTTCATCGACTTTTAAAATCTCTGCAATCGTTGACCTGTCATAATATTTTGTATAATTACACTTTTTACATCCATGTGCACCACAAAATTTACAATAATTTAAAACTAATCTTTGAGCCATTACAAGTTTTAAAGTGCTTGATATTAAAAATGGGTCAGCTTGTAAATCTATAAGTCTAAGAATCGTCTCCACTGCACTATTTGCATGAATACTAGCAATCACCAAATGTCCAGTCAAAGAAGCTTGCAGGGCAATATCTAAAGAGAATTTATCTCTAATTTCTCCAATAAAAATAATATCTGGATCTTGACGCAAAATATTTTTTAAAACCAGTTCAAAACTAAGTCCAATTTTAGAATTTATTGGGATTTGGCAAATTGAATCAATTTTATATTCAATTGGATCTTCAACGGTAATTATCTTTTTTTCTTCACAATTTAGCTCTTGCAAAATTGAGTATAAAGTTGTAGTTTTTCCACTTCCTGTTGGTCCTGAAATCAGAATCAAACCTTGAGTTAATTTTAGTGTTTGATTTAATATTTCAAGTAAATTCTTTGATAATCCCAGAGTCTGAAGATTTTTATCTATATTTTTATTATCTAAAATTCTTAAAACTATAGATTCAGCTTCGAGTGTTGGCATAGTTGAAATTCTAAAATCATAAGTTCTATTTTTTATTTTTAAAGAGAAGCGACCATCCAATGGAAGACGAACCTGAGTCATATCTAAATTTGAAATCAATTTAATATAAGAAGAAATTAGTTTAAAAAATTCACTTTTAAATGCAAAAAAAGTTTTTAATCTTCCATCAATTCTGAATTTAAATAAAACTAAATCCTTGTATTGTTCAATATGAATATCACTAGCTCTTAGATTTATTGAAAACTCTAGTAACTCTTCTAAAAATTTATCTATAAATTTTTCAAAACTATTTTGACAAATCGCTTTAAAAGCAAAAGAGTATAATAAAATCTTTGTATCAATATGACTTAAAAGAAAAAGAAGTTCTAACTCCTCAATCTCAATAAAAGTGATTAACTTATTAAAATCATCTTTTACACTTAGTAGATTTGAACTTTTACAAACAGCAATTTTTATAGATATTTCATTCTCAAAAATAGGTAATATTCTATTCTTTACGAAATAATCTTTATCATATTTTTCAAATAAAGAGTAATCAATTAAGGTTTTTAATATCGTCTTCATTATTTAACTCTAATATAATTTTACTGTTTTCATTTTCTAAAACTACAAAATTTCTTTCAATTTTAGTAAGAACAAAATCATCAATTTTTTCATTCTTTTTAAACCATGTATCATTTATAAAAGCGTATTCTGAAATGATTCCATTTATTTTATATTTGAAAGTTTTTTCCTTATTAACTAATTCATTATTTACTTTTACATCAACAGATTCTATTTGTTTTACACTCTTTTTAATATAAAATTTATTCAAATCAATTTGTAATTCAAATGAATAATTTTCTAAATCTTGTTTATTTAAAATAAAAGATTTTATATTTGTAAAATTATTTAGATTTTCTATATTTAAAATAAACTTTTTTATATTTTCTAAATTTGCTTTTGCTTTTATTAAAACTATCTTTTTATTATTTGATATATTAAATATAACAATCTGATTTCTTGAAGCATAATCTTGAATATTTGAAAATAAATCCAAAAAAGAGTCTTTAAATTCTAAATTTGAATAATCATCAATTTTTATTTTTGTTTTAATATCAACACTATCTTTGGTTGTATATGAAAAAAGAAAATAGATAAGATACATAAGTAATAAGGGAAGTAAATATAACTCTATTTTAGTTTTTATAGAACTTGAACTGAATTTATTATTTAGATAATTTAACATAAATAGTCGATTCATAAATTTTTTCATTCTCAAAATAGTTTATATCATGGGAAATCAAATTTGTTTTTAATTCACTAAAAAAAGAGTAAATATCAGCTTTTGTTGGTGTTGATAAAACTATTTTTATTCTATTTTCTTTATATTCAAAAGTTTTTAAATTTAAGCGGTATTTATTTAATAAATCTGTCAATTCATTGAGATTTAAAGAAAATGAGATAAAAATATGTTCATTTCTTAATTTATCATAACTATCAGAACCTATTTCATTTTTATTCTCACTATTAATTTCATTATTCAAAAAAAACAGACATGAAGATAATATAAGCGTCAAAATATAAACAAGAAAAATCCTAAAACCATGGCTATTTTTACTATTGAAATTTATAAGTTTATTATTGAGTTTTTTTTCTAAGTAATCATTTTTTAACTCTTCTTCATAAGCATTATTGATGATTTTATGATTGTCTATTTTTAAAGAAAAGTTTTTATTAATATATTCAATTAAATCATTTATCAGAATTTCTGATTCAATATTTTGATAATAGTAAAATTCACCATTTTTATATAAACAAAAATAATTCTCAGATAAATATAAATCAAAACTTTCTAAGCTATTTTTATCTAGATAAAATAATTCATATATTTGAAATATGGCATTTTTATAGTGAGTTGGGAAAATCAAAATTTGATACTGATTTAATTCAGTAATAAAATTTATATGTATAAAATCACTTTTGTTAATAATTAGATTTTTTAATTTTAATGAAGTAAAAATAAATTTCTTTAAATTTTTATTCTCTATCTCTTCAGAAACATCAATAAGTATAGATTTTATTTCATTAGCTTGAGCAAAATTTGACATACAAATCCAATTTATATAATTTTTTATATTATCTTAAAAAGTATATAAAATTATTGCTTAAGTTAATTAATAAAATTAAAAATTATTTTATTTACTAAAGAGAGTTTAAAAGAGAAAAATCTCTTTTAAAAAGTTACATCGTAACCTAGTTCTTTTAGACCTTGTCTATTTTTTGTCCAACCTTTTTTGATTGAAACAAAAAGTTCAAGATAGCATTTTTTGCCAGTTAATTTTTCTATTTTAAGTCTTGCATCTTTTCCAATTCTTTTAATTGCTGTTGCATCTTTACCAATAATCATACCTTTTTGCGTACCTTTTTGTACAATTATTGTAGCTTTGATAACATCAACACCTGGTTTTTCGTCAACTTTATTTATCATAACATCAGTTTCATAAGGTATTTCATCACTAATATTCTCAAAAATTGACTCTCTTATAAACTCTTTAAAAAGATCTCTTAAATGTTCAGTTGTCATAATTTCTGGATCAAATAAATATGGATGAACTGGAAGATGTTTTACAACATCATTTAAAATATCAGCTTGAGTTGTTTGTTTTTTTATAGAAACAGGAATAATAGCTTCATATTTATCACTAAACTTTTCATACTCTTTCATTTTTTCTAAAACTTCTGCATTTGATACAAAATCTATTTTTGTAAGCAATAAAATATGTTTTACACCTTTTTTATTTTTTACTAAAAAATCTTCATAGTGTGATACTTTATCCGTAACTGGAGCTAAAAATAGAATTAAATCACAATCACCCATCGCTTTTAATGCTTCATCAAGCATAAATTGATTTAATAATTTTTCTGTTTCATGAATACCTGGAGTATCGATAAACACTATTTGATCATCATTGTGCATTACAATTATATTTGATCTTTTTCTTGTGGCATTTGCTTTATGTGAAACCATCGCTATTTTTTCACCAACTAACCAATTTAGAAGTGAACTTTTACCTGCATTTGGTCTTCCTACTACCGATACATATCCGCATTTTGTCATTTTTATCCCTTTGTAATCAATACGAAGTTTCTCTTCGCAAAATCTAATTTTATTACATTATACAATAAAAATGCACTTTTTAAAAACTATGCTTAAGTTTTGGTTTATCTTCTTCTAAAATTTAAGCTTTGAAGTAAATCATTTTTGGTAATAATTTCATTATCATTTAAATCAGCTATTGTTCTTGCAACTTTTAAAACTTTATTTATACTTCTAAATGAGAGTTGATAATTTATTCTTGCTTTTTCAAGAATGATTTTAGATTCTTCATCTAAAATGCAATACTTTTTTATATCTTCTTCATTTAGCTTTCCATTTAGCTCTTTTTGATTTCTATTTTTTTGTTTTTTAAAAGCTTTTATAACATTTTCATGAAGTTCATTTGAATTTACAATATTTTTATTATCACTAAAACTATCATTCATAACAACATACAAATCAATTCTGTATGTGTTTGTAAAATATAATAAAAAGTATAATAAGCTCAAATCCCAATAACTAGTAGTATTGAGCTAATATTTATAAATATGTAAAGTATAATTAATTTTTTATAAAAAGTATAATTATATTTTATCTTGAATGCATTAGATGATTATATACAAATTTGATTTATATAAATCAAAAAGATATCCTAATTTATTACAATATTTCTAAATCTTAAGATTTCCTGTTAGCTAGGATTTTGAGTATATCTACAACCCGTTTTATAAAAACTTGAACAACCTAAAAATTCTCTATCATCTTTTTTCCTAATTACCATAAATGAATTACATAATTTACATAAGACTTCTGTTTTATCACATTTAATATTTTCACATTTTGCAATATTTTTATCTACATGTTTTACTATATTACTACCACATTCTGAACATTTTCTAATTTCATCTGTATAATCACATAATGGATAATTACTACATCCATAAAAATATCTATCTTCATAATTTCGTTCCACTAAACTTCCTAATTGACACTCTGGACAATATTTAGCAACATAATCTCTATTATTTAGATACTGAATTTCTTTTTCAGTATTATCATCAACAATTTCATTTATAAAAGTTGAACTATTATGAATGTCACTTACAATAAAAAGCTTTTCTTTAGTTCTTGTTAATGCTACATAAAACAACCGTCTTTCTTCTGCAAATTCATAATTTTCTTGTTGTGACATTACAATATCTAAAATAGGGTCATCTTCTATTTCACAAGGGAAACCAAATTTACCTTTATCTAATCCTAATAAAATTACATAGTCTGCACCTAATCCTTTTGAGCCATGTACTGATAAGAATTGAATATTAAAATTAGTATAGTAATTTTTAATATCATTAAAATTGTCTGGTTTTAAATGATTAAATCTTCCTAAAATAATGACATCTTTCTTTTTGTCATTATCTATTTTTTTATTTAAGAAATTTAGAATTCTTTCAATATAAGCTTCTTCATTTTTTACATTCCGATATATATAAATACTTGGATTTTCAGAGAACTTAAATGTTTTTATTGATTTATTGATTTGTGTAGGATTTTTTGTAATGAATTTTGATGCAACATTTGAAATATTATTATCAAATCTAAATGTGTTATCTAAAAAGATTGTTTTACTAACTCCAAAGTGATTTCTAAAATTCTTAATAATAGAAACATCACTTCCTGCAAATCTGTTAATAGATTGCCAATCATCTCCAACAACTGTCAAAATTGAATCATCTATCTTTTCACAAAGCGATTTAATTAAATCGCTTCTACTTGATGATATATCTTGAAACTCATCAATTAGAATATATTTATATGGTGGTATATATTTACCACTTTTTACAATTTTAATTGCATCATTTATCATGTCATAAAAGTCGATACATTTAAATTCATTCTTTTTCTTTTCATATTCAGAATAAATAATTTCAAATATATTTAAAAAAGCTTTTTCTCTAAAATCTAAAATACCTATTCTTTTTCTTACATCTTCATAAGTAAATTGATTACTTTTAAAATGATTTAAAAATTGAATCGTAAGTTTAGTAAATCTATCTACGGTTCCATTTTTTTCATTAAATATCTCTAATACTTCCTCAAAAGGAATATCTTTCATAATCACACCATGTGATTTTAATTTAGATTCTAATAAAGATAATAATTGCCCTTCGGATTTCTCATAACTATAGGTTTCAATTAGTTTAGTGTTATTTTGTATATGTAATGCTCTTTTCCACTCTATATCGGCAAGATATTTAATATTATCTATATAAGGAGCTGTTTTACCATCTTTTGAAATTCCATAATGTTCAATATAAATTCTATAATCAGGAAGATAAAAGTCTGGTTGATATTGTCTATATCGTGATGTTGAAGTTTCGTGTTCGTAAGGAGATTCATATATATAATTAATATTTTTTAATCGTAAAAAATTAGAGATTTCAAGCTCTTCATAGCTTTTTACAAGGTCTCCATTAAGAGTTCGTAAATCATAATTTTTAATATAATCGTAATATTCTCCCTTGTTTTTAAAATCAAATTGATTTTTATAAGGGATAAAATGTTCAAGAAAATATTGTTTAAATAATTCATAAAAATTTACATCATTTAATTTATCTTTTACTATATTTCTAATCATGTTGGTTAATATTTTATCATCTGTTGCCCAATTACATATTAATGGTTTTTTATTAGCTTTCCCAATAATATTTAAACCAAAAGCATGAAAAGTGCTTACATTAGTCGTTATATTTAATTTTTTTGTAATTCTTTCTTCTATTTCTTCAACAGCTTTTTTATTAAAAGCTAAAACAAGAATATCTTCTGGCTTTGTAAATCCTCTTTTTATTAAATAACCAATTTTAGCTACAATAACACTTGTTTTACCAGAACCTGCTCCTGCAATTACAAGATTGTTGTCTTCATTAATCACTACTGCATTTTGTTGAGATTCTGTTAATGGGTTTTCTTCAACAGATTTGAAAAAATCTGCTTCTTTTATTTTTTCATCTTTAACAAATAAATTATTCTTTTCATTTACTGCATTTATTGAATCAACAAAAAAATTTGATAGAAATTTATATTTTTCATTTTCTATAGATAGATTATAAAAGGAAAATTCTTTTAATATTAATTCTAATTTAGCTTTATATTGTCTTCTTTTATAATCATTAATATAAATATCTTTTGTTATATTTTCTAAATCAGTTAATTTCAATTCTACTTTGTCAATTTTTTCATAAACTTTTTTATGTTTTTCAATTTCATTAATTAATTTATCAATTTGCTCTTGCTTAATCTTATATAAATCAATTTTTCCAAATGAACAAATTTTTACTATTTTATTCACAATCCAATTGGGGAATTTATTTTTAATACTATTAAGTTCATCATTTAATTTTTGTTCAATATTCTTATTTAATTGTGTATTATGAGAAATCATTTAAAATTTTACTTATCCTTATTAAAGTATCAAATTCTTATTCTATTTATTTAAATTTACTTTTTAAACTGTAACTATGAAATTAATTTAAGAAAATAATCACTTTCTACATCTAAATTATTATACTAAGATTATAATTATTTTATATATAATTTTATAAACTGCAAAAATATTATATATTGGAATATACATGGATTCATTTAAAAACAAATCAACATATAAGATTGCACAAGACATAATCAATTGTTTCAAAGAAGGCAGTAAAGCTAACATTATTTCCATAAAAAATAATAAAAGAAAAATAATGATTAGAAGATATGCTGAGCATATAAAAAAAACTCCTCATCTACTTTTATTAGAACAGAGTAAAATAGAAACTCAAGAATGGCAAATAGCCTATGCAGATGTTACCTTAATAAAAAAGAATGATGAAGAAGATTATAAATATATTGGCTTTGATATTCATTTTAATTTAATTGAGGGAATAATATATAAAAGAATTTTTATTAATTTTTCTTTCCATGCTTTAATAAGAGTTATTGAAAGATGTAATATTCAAGAGTTATCTACACCTGATAAAGTGAAAAAATTTTTATCTTCAATGATAAAGCCAATACTTTTAAGATGCTTATCAATGTATGAAGATATGTATGAAGAACTTAGTATCTATAAAAGTAATGACTCTATTGAAAAAAATAAGATATTTGAAAAAAGAGAGTCTTATATTATCACTAATAATCTTTTTATGCCTATTGTTATGGAATTAGGGAAAAACCTGAGTGGTAAAGCTTTATTAGTTTTTACTATTAAAACCGTGATGCCTGACACATATACTGGTGCTAAAAAAACTATTAAAGAAAAAGAACTAAAACATTTAAAAGAAAAAATATTTGATTATTCTTATCTCTTAGTACCTTATGCTCATTTATTATGAGACCATTTAGAGTTTTATGTCAGTAACGGATAGTCATTAAAGTTATATCATAATTAAACAATTTAGAGAAAGTCCCAAAAACTAAAGGTTGTTGAACATGTTTTATAACTTATCTTTGTAGCAATTTTCTGCTCATATTACTTCTCCCAATGTATTTAACATTTTGTAGGTTTATCACGATTTCACCTTAATATACCTACATTATGTACTATTATCATCTAAATATCTACAATAATCATACATAAAAAACATATCATAAACTTAGAATTTATTTAAGAAGTATCTCTGTTTCCAATGTTTTTTATAGTAATATTTAGAAAAATACTTTATTTACGGTGTTTGTAGGCATTTTGATATAGAAGACTTTTTGTGCATGTTATTTGTTCATTTTTAGGATGTTTTATATATAATGTATATTTAATAAATAGTTAGTTTAAGGAGTATATTAAATGGCATTAGAACTAGAACATGACCTTTTTATGAAAATCTATAATTCCGATGGAGTTAAGTTTATTAACAAAATGCATGCTCATAGTTTTAGTCAAAATATTTTTTATGGTAATTTAAGAGAATTAAAAGAATCACTCAATTTAGTAGAGAATATTGATATTGGTATAAAACTTATGTCTGAAGAACATAAAGAAGCAGGTACACAAGTTTATAAAGAAGTCAATAGATTATTTCATAATTTTTTATCATCTGCTAAAACACTTATTGAACATACTCGTATATTTATGGATACTCATTTTAAGAATACAAGTGTTAATAAAGAATATACACATAAGATTAAAATGGAGTTTTCACAAGATGAATTATCTCGTTTTATTCAAGACTTAAGAAATTATATGTTGCATCAAGGATTACCACATAATCAAATGTCATTTAAAATTGATAATAAAGACCCCGATAACCAAGAAATTGAAAGTACTATAAGTTTGGATATAGAAAAACTCATAAAATGGAGTCGATGGTCATCAGGAAGTAAAAAATATTTAAGTAAACAAAACCAAAATTTAAAACTTTCTGTATTAGTTGAAGAATATAGTCAAAAAATCATTTCATTAAATGAATGGCTAGAAAAAGTATTGTATGAGTATCACAATAAAGAATTAAAAGAACTAAAAGAATTACAAAATAAATATCAAGAACAAACTAACAAGACATAAGAGCTAATAAGTGACCTGTGGGTCACTTATTAGCTTTATTCAAACGTTATATTGCTTAAATATAAATAAGTTATTATAAATTACACCAATGTGAGTGAATCTCTACTTATTCTTGTTCCTATTTTATCATTAGTAATTGCTACATTTTTTTAATTAAGCCAATATTTTAATTCATACTGTAGCTATTGATGTTCGTTCTGAAATTAAGAAAGACTAACAAGTCATTGCACCAAACAGCCAAGCTGTCAGTGAACTCAAACATTAAGTTACAAAACCTCTTATATTTGTAGCAGGTTTCACTAATGAAAAGCTTGTTCCAAATAGAGCTGAATTGTTGAACATACTCAAAAAAGTACATGTTGTGGAACTTGTTTTATAACTTATTTTTAAATACAAAGTATGAATTTATATTACCTCTCCATAACCTCTATTAAGAGAGACTTTTATTTATAATATTATATATTCTATGTTCAGTAAATGAATTATCAATTTTTTTATCATCTGTAGGTTTTATTCCCAATGATTCTAATCTATTAATCAAATCCTGAATACACCCATCTGAATCCAATAAATAATCACTTCCCCAACATCTCCAAAATATCCAACCAACTCTTTCAAGAGTTCTTTGTCTATTCCAGTCATTTAACCAGTTTTCTGCAGTATGATATCTATCTCCATCTAGCTCAATTGCTAATCTTTTATCATGACCACCTTCAACAACTAAATCTATTGAATATCCACCAACACTAACTTGTGGTCTTACTAGATATCCTAAATCATCTAATCTTTTATAAACATCTCTTTCAAAACCTGAGTCACATAGTTCTAAATTATCTTTTATATTTTCATACATGTTTGGCATGGGATTTTTAAAGTGTTGAATTACTTTTAATTTTAAATCATCTGTATTTTGTAAATCTGTTTCTTCAATACTTCTATATAGATACATTCTATCTCTTGCTCTTGATAGAGCAACATTAAATCTTTGTTCAAATTCTAATTTAGTCATAGCTGTACCTTGTTTTGCACCAACTACCATAGATAAGAACATAATATCTTTCTCTTTTCCTTGAAAATTACTTGCATCCCCACAAAAAATCTTGTGTTCAAGATATGTTTCTTCTCCTAATTCACTTAAAAGTCTAGTTTGTATTTCATAGGCTTGTTTTGCACCTATTAAAGAAACAATTCCTATACTTCTATTCTTATATTTAGGATTTGATGTAATATGTTTAATCTCTTCAACTATTGCTTCCACTTCACTATAGTTAATATTATTAGTATCTCTCATTCCACCTTTTACAAAAACATCAATTAATGGTGGGTCTAATCTTTCAGATGACTTAGGAATTCTTAGTGGAACTAAATCTTCACTATAAAACTGCATAGAGAATCTAATTATTGGCTCCACACATCTAAAGTGTTCTGTCAACATTATATGCTGACTTGGAAATATTACTCTAGCTAAATCATATATTGATGAACCTGGTAGTAATTGTGACGCATTTGGCTGTTCTCTTAAATAATTATGTTTTATTTGTTGTAGAGTTTCTTCTTTTATACCAATTACACTAGGGCTAACTTGTTTATCATCTCCCACAATTAAGACTTTTTTTGCACGCATAATTGCAATAATTGCTCTAATATCAGATTGTGAAGCCTCATCTATAATTACTAAATCAAACATATCAAAATTTGAAGGTAAAATTTCTGATATTCTCCATAGTGGCATAATCCAACAAGGAATCCCACCATAACAATTTATCATTGCATTTTGTGCATCTTTTTTAAATCTAGGAGCTCTTTTCCCCGTACCTTTTCCAATTCTTCTTATTGCATCCTGAAATTTAGTTAATGAACTTTTAATTAAATCCGTAACATTTAGTTTTAACCCTATGTTTGTATTTAGTTGGATTAATTTTGTAAATAGTTTTTCTAGCTCTTTTTCTTTTATACTTTTTTGTTCAAAAAGAACTTTGCTTTTTTCTCTACTACTAATATCTTTTATATAAGATTCTTTACGTTTCCATTGCCAGCTATCGTACCAATTAGATGGAGTAAGTTCATCACTAATATTATCTGCAATTTTAGTTCTTAGTTTCTTAGTCCAGTTTTTTGCCCCCGAACTATGAATTAATTCGGTAATTTCTAAAATTCTTGCATAATCCGATTCTAATGAATTAATCTCATTTAATTCAGTAATTAAATCTCTCCATTGTTTTTGAATATCATCTGTAGTGAAGTTTGTATTTCCTAATACTTGCTCTAAGAAATGAATGAATTTTTTTGAAATAGTATCGTTTGATTTATAAAGCATTTCATACAGTAAATCCAATTGATTAGTTTGACTATTTAATTGCATTTTTGAAATATTTACATCAATATATTTTAGTATATTGTTTAATTCATTTGTATTATCAAATAAATCATTAGTGTCTATACCATATGGGAAAACTTTCATAACTGTATTTCTAATTTCTTCAAATTTATCGTTAGTTGTTTTAACTAAATCAATTTTATTTTTAAGTTCTGCTAATTCAGGATAAAGTAAACCAAAAGAGAAATTTATATTAGGTAGCTTTAACTCATGTCCTAAATGATTCCATTTAACTAAAAATCTTTTAATTTTAATTTGAAAATTTAAATAGTTTGATACGATTTCCCATTGTTCATTTGAAATAGGTATCTCTCCATTTAACCGAATATTATTTATTATCAATTTTTCATGTTTTTTATTAAATGAAAATAGTCCAAATGGATTTTTCCCACTTTTAAGAGTGTTTAATAGCTCAATAATGCTATTCATATATAAATCTGTTGGGTCACTTATTTCTATAAGATTTCTTATATAGATTTCTCTTTCTGTTACAATTTCATTTAATACAAGAAATAATTCGTTAAATAATTCATTTTTAATTGCTATTTTTATCCAACTGTTTGAAGTAGATATATTATGAGCTTCAATTGTAATAATAATATCTTGTTTTAAATTTTCTACTAATTCAGATAAATTATTTATAGATTCAGTCATAACAGGAATATTTTCTTCCTTGAACTTAGATTCAATAGTTTTTGAATTTACCATATCATTATGGATAGATATTATTCTTGCAAGTTCTGGTAAATCATCTTTTACAAATAAATCTGATTCTACATATTCAATTTTATCTGCAAGTTTTTGTCTTATATGTTTTAATGTTTGAATATCTTCATCACTAAATTGTGGATTATAATTTTCATTAAATCTAATATCGTCATTAAACCAACTATGTTCTTCTTTATTATTTATAACTTCATTTGCAAGATCCATTGCTGTTAAATCTGTTTTAGAATCACTAATTTCTTTAGGAATAGGTTGAAGTTGTTTTGAACTCCATTCTCTAATATCAGCTTCAATTACGTTTAGTTCTTTTCTTAATTTAGAAATCTCTTTTTCTAGTGATTCTTTTTGACTTTTTAGCTCGTCAGTATCTGTTTGAGTTACTAATGCTTGAATAATATTTATTGCTCTTTCTAATTGTTTATTGCCTTGATGTTCATCTGTTAATATGCTAATAGCTAGTTTTCTAATTTCTTCAGGTAGTTGCTCTTGAATAACACTAAGTGCTGGTTCATGTTCTGATGTAACTAATATCTTTTTACCAGTTGCAAGATAATGACAAATGATATTCGCAATTGTATGTGTTTTTCCAGTACCAGGAGGTCCTTGAACAACTGCACCATTACTAGAGTTTAATTTCTTTATGATTTGTTCTTGAGCTTTGTTGTATGGCTTTGGAAAGTATAATTCAGTAATAGTATTACTATTTGATGAACTTGAATTTGTTGAATCATTAAATACTTCATCAATTATTTTATTTGATTGAGTAGTAACTATTCTTTTAATTGGAGATTGTATATTAATGATGCCTTTATTTTCTAATATTACATCTTGAAATTTTTTAATATCTTCTATAAAATTTGTAGATTCCCTAGGTCTTAAATATATAACCCATGTATTTGTAATTTGAAGTTCTTTTTCTATAGTAGGTAATGTTCTATCATTTATATCTTCAAGTGTATCTGGATAAAATTTACCTTTTGAATCTAAGTGGGTAGCAGCTTGTCTTAGAACTTCTTCATAAGTATCACTTTCAAAAGGAGAAAAGATAATATCATTTGTATCGTTATAGAATTTTTTTGCAAAGTTGATTACATTATCAACACCTTTATTTTCTAAATGAATAAATGGATTTAATTGAATCTTTTGCTCAATAACTCTTGGGTATAGTTCTATTGCACCTGATTTATTGTCTATGTTAATATCTATTAATTTCTCAATTAAAGGAATATTAATTAATTGTTCACCACAATCCCATCTAACAATACCGGTTCCCCAAACAAGTTCTACTTGTTCATCATCTCCACCATTATGAATTGTGCTATGTAAGTTAAAGAATTGTTCATATATTTTAATTGTTTCTCTAGTTGGTAATTCTGCTTGTTGCCAGTTGTACCAATCATTCTGAATATATGAATCTACTTTATTTTTAATATCAGGAAGATTTTCTAATCTATAAATGGCATCTTTTAAATTAATTTCTAAGTGCTCTTTTTTTAATGGCTCTTTTACATCTTCAAGTTTTAAATGGTTATTAGCAATTTGGTCTTGTATCTCTTTTTCAGTCAATGTTTTAATTATAGTTTGTTTAACAATAGGTTTTAATAATGGGTCTTTACCTATTGTTATCCACTCTTTTATAGAATTGTCAGGCAATGGTGGTTCTGTTCTTTTTAGTCTATCTATTTTTAGCCAGATACTATCTCCACTATCATTATTTAGCACATTAAAATGAATACCTTTTTTGTTTAGTAAAGTATTTTCAAAAAAAATAGATTTTTTATAATCCTCAATTCTAAAGATTGTCTTTTGATTTAATTCACCAATTTTCTTTGCATATTCTAGTAGGTCATTTATTGCTTGTAATTCGAGGTTAGACATCTTTATCTCATTTTATGTATTAATAATTTTTTAATCATTCTATCAAATATAAATTAGTATTTTGATTAATATTGGAATGACTCCAATAAACTAGACAATATTTAATTCAACAAAAAAATTTATTTTAAGAACAGTTTTTACTAACGAAAGCTTGTTCTACAAGGAGTTGAATTGTTGAACATACTCCCAAAGGATAACAAAACTTTGGAGAGAAATATTTAACCATTGCAGTTCAAATATTTCTCAATTCAAACGTTCTGAGAAGGGAAAATTATGAGCATTAAACAACAGGCTATGAAACTTATTTTATAACTAATTCCAATGTTTTTCATAGTAACATCTACAAAAATATCTTATTTAAGATGTTTGTAAGCATTTTGATGTAAAAACACATTTTGTGCATGTTATTTGTTGATTTTTAGGGTATTTTATATATAATGTGTGTCCAATAAATAGTTAGTCTATGTAAATAATTAAGGATAAAGAATGCACCCCATCTATTTTTCGCACGGATATAGAGAACGAGAAGCCCCTTTTGCTGCATTTTTTAGTTCGTTAATGGCAAAGATTGGATTTATTCCTAGCTTAGACCCTCCATCGGAAGATGTTAATTCATCAAAATTAGAACGGCATTTAAGTTATACAGTTGGAATGGTATCTATACTATCTAACCGAGGAAAAGGTTGCCCATCTCCATATATTTTATATGAGATAATGATTGCATTAAGAAGTAATAAACCAACATTAGTTTTTGTTGAAGATAGTGTTGATGAATCATTTATTCCTAAACAAGTTATTGTAAAACGTTTTTCAGAACGTTCATACATAAGAGAGACAACTGATCACTTACATGCTTTAAATAAACTTAGTTCATATATTGGTAACCAACAGTTACCAAAGTATAGAAGTATTGAATATCAAAAATCTTGCATATTTGTAGGAGACTGTAAAATAAATAATGATGTGAAAAATGAAATCGAAACATTTTTAAAAGAAAAAGGATATTTAATTAAATACCTTCCTAAAAAAAATAAAATTTTACCTATGTCAGGTGATTTTCATTCTAATATATATCAAACCAATTTAGCTATTACAAATTTGTCATCAAATGCAAAACTAGATAATTATGCTCTTGGTATTTTACAAGCATCTTTAGTTCCAACAATCACATTAGCAGTTGGTGATTACCCGTTAATAGATAATATTCCACAAGAATATCAAAGAAGAATAATTACAAATTCTAATTTAATTAAAGATATTGAAATAATAAAAGGGCAGATCAATCTATATGAAGAAGATTTTATTGAAATTGATTCATCAGGCAAAGCATCAAAATATGCAGATAAACTTTCAGAGTCCAACCATAAGGGTATATATACTCATGAACTTAGAACAAATATTATACAGGAGGTTATTATGGGTGATAAATACGAAGCAGGACAAGTTGGTGCACAAGGACCAAATTCAAGGGCACAAGGAAATACTTTTAATCAAGTATAGCAACAGAATAAAAATCAATTAGATTTAGAGGCATTAAAGCAAGATTTAGTAACTTTAAGAACTACTATGCAAACTGAGGCTACCACTGCTGAACATTATTCTGAAATTGGAGATATTGCAAATGCAGAAATTGAAGCAGCTAAAGGTAATGAATCGAAAGCTTTAGAATATTTATCTAAAACCGGAAAGTGGAGTTTAGGAATTGCTGAAAAAATTGGTGTTGGTGTAGCTACAGCAGCAATTAAATCTACATTAGGTATATAAAGTATAAAAGACTAACAAATACGAGGAGCATAATATGAACCCTAAAGTGGCTTCATATTGCTCATTTTAAACGTTCCAAAGCCTCTTACTTTTGGAATGTAAAACACCAAACGAGTTTTCCATATTCCACAAAGTGTTCAAAAAGTAAAAAATGTAAAGTTTCATAAACCCTATGGGATTATGGAACAAAAAAGTGAGCTTTTAAATTATATATTTATATCTTTATCTACTCTTTCTTCAAAAAATATAGCCAATTGAGAAAGTACTAAACTCTAAATTAAAATAGGTATTGACCACTTTTAACTTGCATTTTTGATACCTACATAGAATAGTTTCAATAATCTGTTTTCATTTGGAAAAGTATCTTTTATTATAATTTAATTACATCATTTGTGTATTTGTTGTAAAGTAATTATAAAAAATATCACTTAATATACCTATTGTTATTTTCTTAATCCTCCAAACTCTCTTGAGTATACATCTTCATTGATGGAAACTCTAAAGCACAAAGTCTAGGATTTGGTAATTTCTCTTTATTTTTATAAAAACAACCTAAATCAATACCACAACTATAATCATTCAATAATGGCTCTTGAAAAATTGTATGTCCATAAACATTAAATATTTCTTCATTATCATGATTTTTCCATCTACTCCATTTAACAAAATGATTAAAATCTTTAATATCATCTTCATTTGTACTATTTCTTAAATTCCATACTTTCCCAACGGTTGAATGAGAAACAACTAAATATCTATTATTTTCTGTTTTATAATCTGGATATTCTATATAATGTGGGAGACTTTTTAAATATTCAATATGTTCATGAAACTTTTCTTTTGAAGAGTATGAATTTAAAGTGAATTCTCCACCACATTTAAAAAGCCAATATTTTAAATCTTCATGGTGTCTATCATTTTCAAGGTGAGAATGATAAAATATCATCATTTCATCATGATTACCTAATACACAATCATAGTTATTATTCTTTACAAATTCAATAACATCATGAGTATTTTTACCTTTATCAACTAAATCACCAACAAAAACAATTTTAGATTTTTGTTTATTTGGAAATTGCTCTATTAGAGCTAATAAGGTTTTATAACAACCATGAACATCACTAATGATATAAATATTTTCCATATTGTTTTTAACTTGCAAGTTTTTCATAATTCATCACTTTTGATATTTTTAAAACAAATTCAATTAAATCATAATTCATAGGAAGATGTTTAAAATCTGAAATATTTTTAATTTTTGGAACAACTCTTATTATATATTCATAAAAGTCTATTTTCTCTTTTGAATCTAAAAGATGATAAAGATATCTAAAAGTTTGAGTCTTTTTTATGTTTATTTCATTTAATGAATCAAGTGTAAATTCATTTTTAATAAATTGATTTAATATCTCATATTCCTTTTGATTTTTTGTACTATACATAATAGCTCTAATTTTTGATTCTATAGAAAGTTCAATGAAATTATTTAGTAATTCTGTACCATAATCATCTCTTGCTAATTTTAAATTTTTTCTAGCAATGATATCTACTTCTTGTAAATTATCTCGTTTTAGCCACAAAAATTGCATATGTTGAAATTTATGTGAATACATATTTTTTATCAAACTTACATTAATAGTTATATTATCATAAATAAAAACTGTATTTAAATAATTAAGCTTAATAGCCATTTTTATACTAAATAATAAAGCAGCTGTCTCTGCAAAAGAAGAATCTTGAATATTCTTTAAAATTTTATTGTAAGTTTTACCTGTATGAGAACAAAAAATGCTTAATGAAGCATTTTTTGTTAAACTACAATAACTTGCATCAGAAATCATAAATACATTTCCATTCATTTCAAACTCCTTCGTAAAATTTTATTTAATTTTATGTAATTATAATTAATCTATAAAAAAAGTTAAAAAATATTACAATTTGCAATAAATTTTAAAAGAAAATAAAAAGAGTCATTTCATAGGTATAATAATTTAAATAAAACAATTACTAGGATTGTAATGATTTTTTCTGAATTTAAAATGATTGATTGTTAATTGTATTTTATTATAAAGGAATTGTTTAGTGGCATTAAGATTTAGAAAATCAGTAAAAATATTACCAGGTGTTAGAGTAAATTTTGGATTAAAAGGTACGAGTTTAAGTGTTGGAGCAAGAGGAGCTTCTATCTCTATTGGGAAACAAGGCGTTTATAGTAATGTTTCAATACCAGGAACGGGAATATCTTTTAGGGAAAAACTTTCAAATAATTCAAGAAATGAAAGAGCTTTAAAACAACAAAGACTATCTGAACAAGTTCAAACTACAGTTGGTGTTATTTTAGGCTTATTGGATGATGGTAATATTACATATAAAGATGAAAATGGAAACCTTTTAGATAAAAAAATAGTTACTAAAATTTGGCAACAACAATCTGATGTTGTAAAAAATTGGTTGGAAAATCAAACTGAAAAAATCAATGATATGGATTTAATTACTACTATTCATTATGATATGCCAAAACCATATAATGAACCGCAGTTAGAAGAATTAGAATTCAATAAAGAAAATCCTATCGAACCTATAAAAAGAGAAGTTAAAAAGCCTTCATTTTTTAAATCTCTTTTCTTCCCTAGTTCTAAACAAAAATATCAAACTGATTTAGAAAATGCAGAAATAGATTTTCAAGAGCAAACTGAACAATATCAAATAAATCTACAAACTTGGGAAAATGAAAAGAATGCATTTACTAAAACTCAAAATGAATTAAAAGCTAATTTTAGCAATTTAATTAGAACCAATATAAATACAATGTCTGAATATTTAGAAAAAGTATTGCAAGGTTTAGATTGGGCAAGAGAAACTTTAGTTTCTTATGATATTAATAATTCAACAAATATAGTATATATAGATATTGACTTACCAGAAATTGAAGATATTCCTCAAAGAACAGCATCAATAGTAGCAACTGGTAAAAAACTTAAGATTAAAAATAAAACAGATAAACAATTAAGATTGGAATATTCAACTCATATTCATGCAATTGCTTTAAGAGTTGCAGCTTATACTTTTGCAACATTGCCATCTATTGATTTAATTGTAATATCTGGATATTCGCAAAGATTAGATAAAGCAACAGCTCATACAAATGAAGAATATTTATATAGTGTTAAATTTAATAAAAGTGATTTTTCAAAATTAAATTTTGAGAAAATTGAATTAATAGACCCAATTAAAGCTTTTGATAATTTTGAAAATATTAGAAAAATGACTGAAACAGGTATTTTTAAAAAAATAGAACCATTTAACACTAATTTATAACAAGGATAAGCTTTTGAAGAAAATACTATTACTAACAACACTTTTATTCTCAACAACAATTTTCGCTGAATCATTCAATGAATCAAAAAAACTATTAAAAGAAATATATAAAGACCATCAAACAACTTTCTACTGTGGATGTAAATATAATCCTTTAGATAAAGATAATATGATAGATAGAAATAGCTGTGGTTATGTTCCAAGAAATGAACTAACAAAAAAAGGTAAAGAGAATGAAAGAGCTAATAGGATTGAATGGGAACATATAATGCCTGCTGAAAACTTTGGTAAACATTTGCCTTGTTGGAAAGATGGTGGAAGAAAAGCTTGTTCTAAAGACCCAGTATTTAATAAAATGGAAGCTGATATGCATAACCTTGTTCCTGCTATTGGTGAATTAAATGCTGATAGAAGTAATCTTAGATATGGAGCTGATAAACCAAAAGTTGGAATGTATGGTGAATGTAAATTTGAAGTAAATTTTGATGCTAATAGAACTTATGTAAGAGATGAAATAAAAGGTGATATTGCAAGAGCATATTTTTATATGAGTAATACATATAATATTAACCTATCCGACCAAGAAAGAAAACTAATGGAAGTTTGGGATAAACAAGACCCAATAGATGAATGGGAAATTGAGAAGAATAGAAAGATTGAGAAATACAGTAGATAAGATTTGTTTCTTATCTACAAATTGTCTCACAAGGAACGCCATCTTTATCTCTATCAAGCCTAGATACACCACATTGTTTTAAATAAAACATTGCTTCTTTACAACTGTTCATTTCTTTACAATATTTTTTACCTTCACACTTAAACTCTGGTTTTACTTCAACTTTTTGTTTCTCTTTTTCTGCTGAAAAAAGAGATAATGCAAGTGCAATTACTATTAGAATTTTATGCATAGAATAAACCTTTTTATTCGATTATAGCATTTTGAGTTATTTATTATATATCTAAGAAACAATTTTTCTTTGATTCTTAAAAAATTAAGTAAATTTTTTTAGTATAATCAATTAAAAAGTAGCATTAATTATTGGGAATTAAAATGAAAAATAAACAATTATCATATAAAAAACGTGAACAAAAAAAAAGACAACATATGAAAACATTTCGTGAATTTGTCAAAAAATATTCTTTAACTGAATGGCTTGAAAAAATTAGAGAAATAAATTTAGATAATGGAACATATGAATTGAATGCTCAAATATCAACAAAAGCTGAATTTCTAGTTCCAGCCTCAGATATTGTAATAAGATTATCAAAACAATTTGAAGATTCAGAAACACCTAGACTTTCGGAGTGCATTAACTTAAATAGTGCAGAAATTGAATTTCCAAAAGATCCTCCAAGGGCAATAAAAATATTTGGAATATCTGGCATACCTTTTCTTGCAAGTTGGCAAAATAGATTTTATTACAATAAAACAAATATTATAGGTAGGATGCATGAATTATATAAAAAATATTCAATGGAGTTGCTAAGTAATATTGGATTAAGTATTAATGATATTTATTTGATATTACTCTCAATTGCAGCATTTTATGATAATAAAAGAATTCTATATTTTAAAAAAGAAGATATAAGTCATGAATTAATTCCTGAAATAACTTCAGATAAAGTTTCTAAATTTTTAGCAAATTTTTCAATAACTCAAGATGAATATATAAAAAAAGCTAAAGCCGATAAAATTTATGAGAATGATTTTGGTAAATTTAAGTACTTAGTTAGATATCCCATTATAAAAATTGATGATAGATATATTATTCCCGTATTTGAACAACTTATTGATACATTATCAAATAATCTGTATTTTATCTTATTAGAAAATTATAGAAATATAAGTGAAGATGAATCAAAAAAATTTTTAGATGAATTTGGATTAGTATTAGAAAATTATGTATTAGATTTAGCAAGAATACCCTTCGGAAAAACTAATGTAATTGATGCAAATACAATTGTTACAGAAAAAAAAGAATTGAGATGTGAAGCTGTAATTACACATAATAATTGTTCACTTGCAATTGAAGTAAAAAAAATGTATTTCAAGAGAGATGATTTGTTTAATTTAGATAAAGAGAGTATTGATAAGATACTCTCTTATCATTTAGTAAAAGCTTTCAATCAAATTGAAAATACTTTCAGATATTTAAAAAGTGAAGAAAGTTATGGATTAATTGTAATTCCAGATATATTAATAGGATTTGAAATGATTACTGATTATTTAAAAATTCAATTTAAAGATAAAGCAAATTATGATGATAGAATCTTAATATGTACTTTATCTACATATGAATCATTGATGTCAAATAATAAAGACAATATTTTTAGAATTATCAAAGAATTATATAAAAAAGACAGAAAAGAAGGAAAAGATTTAATTTTATTTATTGAAACATTAAAAAATATAGATAATATGATTTTAGTTAAAAACTCTTTTTTAGAAAGTAACACACTTGGAATCTTAAATTCTTTATTACCCATTCCAAAAGAATCTAATTATTCTTATAAATAAGAGGATAAAAACTTCGGGATTTTCTAATTGAACAAGCTCAATTAGCAAGAATGTCCAAAGTACTATACACTTTTTTATTCAGTAACATTTTATTGGACTTATAAAATTTTTGAATATACACAACTTTTGTTAAATATTACAACACCAACAAGCATAGGAAAAATAAAATTTCCCTTATTTATAGAAGTAAGAGTTTAATAAAAGTGTGTTTTATAAATATAAAATATTATAATAATTTTTATATTTATATTTATATTTTAACTCTCATAAATATTATTGAAATTAAAAAGGGCAAAACTTATACATAATATCTTCTAAAACATTGTCAAATTCTTTAGGTTTACTACAATCAATAGTAAGAGTGCTTTCATATTTATATTTTCCTTCAAAATTTAAGACAATAACATTAATGCCTTTTTCTTTTGAAAAATTCACTGTTTTTTCTATATCTGGGTCACTATAAAATAAAGTTAAAAATGCAAGTTTATTTTTTTTATGTTCTGCAAAAATATCAATTTGGTATTTATCTAATATTATTTTATCAATAGAATAAGCCCAGCCTATATTTTCTAATATTTCCACTACCTTAGTAATATAATATTTTCTATATTCATCAATATTATATTCATTGATTGGAGCATTATTTAATATATGGTATTTTTTTCAATTTCTATATTTTGCTTATTATTTGTTTTTAGATTATAGTCAATAGAATTATTTTGGTTGTGAATATATAAACCACTTGTAATATTACTTTTCTCAACTAATACAGGAAATGATTCTATACTGAATGTAAAACCTTTTAATAATTTTACGAAAAAAGTTAAGCTTCTTTCTTCATCTTTATATCTTCTAATTCTATCTTCTTGTGGAATAACAACTATATTCTCAATTATAATAAAATTATATAAAATATATACATCATTATTTTTATAAGATATTAATTGTTCAAAATTTTCTTCTAAATTTATATCATTTGTAGTTTGCAAAGTTTCTTCGATTTTTAATTGTAAAAAATCTTTTAAATCAAATTTTGAATAACTCAAACTATCTTGAAGAATATAGTTTTCTTCTCTCTTTTTTACATCGTATATAAAAATATTGTCATTATTAATATTAAATCGTGAGAGATTATATCCAGTGCAATCAAATAGATTAAGCCATACAACAATCATATTATTTCTTACATATTCTTTACTTCTTTGTTTAATTAAAGCCAAATTTTGTTTTGTGTTTTGTATTTCAAAAGCAATTTTTAAATCATTAATCTCTAATAAAACATCAGGTCTTCTTTGTATATCATTAATATAAATATTTTTTTCAATATCAGCTTTATAACCTAAATTATTCAATATTTCATAAACATATTTTTTCAACATTAAGTGTTCTATTGATTCAGGTTTAAAATTACAATTCTTTTTAGCATGATGTGAGAAGAACTGTAATCCTAGATGACTTGTTTTCATTATTGCCCTAGAATCACAGCAAGTCATTTTAATATTTTTTTTGAATAAGTCATTTTTTTTTAGATTTTCCCATTCCACTTGGTCAAAATCTAATGATAATATTTCATTAAAATCGTCTTTTAATGCTCTAAACCCCATATTAAAATTTTCCTTATCTGATTTTAACTATTCAAATTATTGTATCGAAAAATAATCTTTAAAATAGATTTATTGAAAATCTTAAAAGCATCTATTAAATTTCTCTATTTTTTAATTAATCATAAAATTCATTGTACAAATTACTTTGATAAAATACAATTATCTAAGATAATTGACACTATCTTTTGATTCACTAATGCTTGTACTTATCATTCCAACTATTGTAAAAGTTGGTAAGCCTTTTGTAAAAGTTGATTCCACATCAACACTAATTGCATCTAGAGTATCAAGGGAAGCTGATTTTATTATCTTCATATTTAACAACCATTTAATAATATATTTAATTATATATTATCTTCTTTTATATAAAATATAAGTTATCAATTTATATATACTGACCATTTTTTTAACTTCACTTGCTATAATTGGCAAAAAATATAGGAATTAAATAAAATGTCATCACTTATAAATTGCCCTGAGTGCAATCATGAAATATTATCAAGATTAGGAACCGTTTGCCCACAATGTGGTCACACAGTTGGATATTTTGATGGAGATAAAAAAAGAAAAATTTATGGTAAATTTTTTGCGTTAACTGTTTTTGTGCCTTTTATATCATTTATTACAATATTATTTGCATCACAAAACAAATACACAATGTATGTAGGAATTGCTATTTTCTTCTATTTAGCAATTAAATCTTGCCCATTATTATTTAAAGATATTTTTTTCACAAAATTTGAAAAAGTATTTTTTTGGGGAGTTTGGATATTAGCAAATAGTATACTATTTTCAATGATATTTAATGTATTAAGTAAAGGGTTTGGAGCATAAAAAATAAAGGTTAAAGATAAAAATTATTTTTTATCTTTTATCTTTTTTTTCCACTCTTTTTCAAATTTTTTTCTTTTGATTATTGATAAATTTTCAATAAATAGATGACCTGCTAAATGTTCCATTTCATGTTGCCATGCAACTGCTAGAAAATCTTCGCACTCCATAACTTGTTTACTTCCATGTCTATCATAATATTCAACTATAATATGTTGAGCACGAGTAACATCTTCTGAAAAGCCAGGAACACTCAAACAACCTTCAGTAAATACTTGAGTTCCATCTTTATGTGTAACTACAGGATTTATTGCTTCAATTAACTCTTCTTTATCTTGAATATCTTCTTCATTTGGTAGACTTATAATTAAAACATTTAAAGGAATTGCTATTTGAATTGCTGCTAATCCAACACCATTTTGTGCCATCATAGTATCATACATATCATCTAAAAGAGTGTGCAATTCATTATCGAATTGCTCCACATCCTTTGATTTTAATCGAAGTAATTTATTTGGATAAGTTATAACTTCTCTAATCATCAACAACTTTCTTATTTATGCTTAGCTATAACTTCATCAATTAAACCATAAGTGCACGCTTGTTCAGCACTCATAAAATTATCTCTATCTGTATCTTTTTCGATAACTTCTAATGGTTGTCCTGTTTGTTCAGCAATAATAGCATTTAAAGAATCTTTCATTCTTTGAATCTCTTTTGCCTGAATTTGAATATCAGTTGCTTGACCTTGTGCTCCACCTAATGGTTGATGAATCATAATTCTAGAATTTGGTAAAGAGTATCTTTTCCCTTTTGTTCCAGAACTTAATAAAAATGCTCCCATAGATGCAGCTTGTCCTATACAAATAGTACAAACATCAGGTTTAATATAATTCATAGTATCATAAATTGACATACCACTTGTAATTACTCCACCTGGAGAGTTGATATATAAATAGATATCTTTATCTGGATCTTCAGCTTCTAAGAAAAGTAACTGTGCAACAACTGTAGAAGCTACTGCATCATTTATCTCTCCACTTAACATAATAATTCTATCTTTAAGAAGTCTTGAATAAATATCGTAACTTCTCTCCCCTCTTCCTGTTTTCTCAACTACGTATGGTATATAACTCATATTTAATCCTATTTTATTATTTTCCTAATTTTTCATCTAATAATTTAGTTATAACTTTCTCTTCAATCATAGACATTTTAATTGCAGGTAGGTATCCAGCTTCTTGATATTGTTTTACAACTTCTTGTGGATTTTGTCCCATTTGCATTGCCTCATAATAAAGAACTTGCATAACTTCTTGATCAGATACTTGAACATTTTCAGCTTTAGCTAATGCATCGATAATGAATGTAGCTTTTACAGAATTAACTGCATCTTCTTTTAATTCATTTCTCATTTCTTCAACTTTTGACTCATTTTCTCTTAATACAGAAATTTCTTCTTCAGTCATAGTTCTTACTTTATTGTTTAATGCATAGTTAATCTCTTGATCAACTACAGAATTTGGTAATGCAAATTCTATTCTCTCAACTAAAGTTTCTAAATATGCAGGTTTTAATTCTTCTCTGTAATATTTACTCATGATTTCAGATTTCATTTGCTCTTTAATTTTTTCTCTTAAAGTATCAATTGTTACATTCTCTTCACCTGGTAACATTCTTTGAGCAAATTCATCATTTAATTCAGCTGCAACTTTTTCTTGAATTTCATGTAAAGTTACTTTAAATGTAGCTTCTTTTCCAGCTAAATTTTTAGCTTGGTAAGATGTTGGGAAAGTTACAACGATATCTTTTTGTTCTTCATATTTCATACCAATAACTTGATCTTCAAATCCTGGAATAAATGAACCAGAACCTACATGTAATGGATATTTTTCTGCTTTTCCACCTTCAAATGCAACACCATCAACAAAACCTTCGAAATCAATAATAGCATGGTCACCCTCTTTTACTGCTCTTTTTCTAGCAATTTTTTCTAAAGGAGCTGAAGATTTAGCAATTTCTTCTAATCTTGCATTAATAGCTTCTAATTCTACTAACTTATCTTCAATTGCTGGAATTAAAGATTTATAATCACCTAAATCAATTGTTGGTTTACAAGCAACAGAAATTTCTACGTCAATAGAACCATCTTCTTTTTTGTCAAATTTTGAAATTGTTGGCTCACCAATTAAATCAGCACTTGCTATATTTAATTCTTTTAAAGAGTCATCTAAGATTTTTCTTAAAGCGTCAGCTTCTGCATCTTCTCTTAATTTATCAGCAAATCTTTGTTTTACAACAGCTACAGGAACTTTACCTTTTCTAAAACCTTGAACATTCATAGTTTTAGCAGCTTGTTTTGCTACTTTGTCTAAATTTGATTCTACTACTTCTTTTGAGATAGTTGCAGTTATAACCGCATTTGCACCATCAACTCTATTTGCGCTAAATTCCATTAAATTTACTCCGATTGTTATAATTTTAACGCTGATTTTATCTAAAATTTACTAAGTCTTTACTAAAAGATGGCTTTCAAAGAGTTTTTAAAGAGAATTTGTAGTTATTAATATAGTTTTTTATTATAAAAGAAATCAAAAGATTTAATAATCTTTTGATTTTCTCATTTGTAGAAGTTCTTTTTGAACAGAAATATTTATCTCTTCATTAGCATCAAAATCTAAAGAATAATTTCTTCCATCATAATCAACAGAATTTAAAATTATTTTCATAGCTTCAAGTCTAGCTTTATGTTTATCATCACTTCTTACAATGTGCCATGGAGCAGATCTTGAAGTTGTTCTTCTTAACATTTCATATTTTTTTTCTGAGAATTCATCCCATAAATCCTGAGCTTGCATGTCAACCTCAGAGAATTTCCATTGTCTTAATGGATCTTCAATTCTTCTTTCAAATCTTCTTTTTTGTTCTTCTTTTGAAACAGAAAAATAAAGTTTTATTAAAACCATACCTTGTCTTACTAAATCTTGTTCAAAATTAACAATATCTTCCATAAAAATTTCATGTTCTTCTGGTGTACAAAATCCGAAAATTGGCTCAACCATAGCTCTGTTGTACCAAGATCTATCAAATAAAACTATCTCTCCACCTGTAGGAAAATGTGTAATATATCTTTGTAAAAACCATTGATTTTTTTGAGTTTCTGTTGGTTTTCCAAGGGCAACAACTCTATAGTGTTTATTGTTCATATATCTAGTAATTCTTCTGATTGCTCCACCTTTTCCTGAAGCATCTCTTCCTTCAAAAAGAATAATCATCCTTTTATTCTCTTTTTCAAGCCAATTTTGAAGTTTTATTAACTCAATTTGATATTTTTTCAAAGCTTCTAAATCATAAATTTTTTGAATACCATCTGATAAAACATGAGGATTTAATTTTTCATAATTTCCTAAAATTGATTTTAAGAATTCATTCTCTTCTTGTAACTTTTTAACAATTTCATTATCTTTATCTTTAGTTAACAACACTTTTTCCTCTTGTTTAATTTTTTCTTCAACTTTTACTTCAGTTTTTGAAACAACAGAATCTTTAAAATCTTTAAATAATTCAATTGCATCTTTTCTTGTTAAATTATCTTTTTTCGAATAACCCAAAACTTTTACATATCTCTTTTTATCATGTTGAAATCTAGCTATATATTTATTACCAAATTCAGGATGACTCTCTTTTGAAATATATAATCCACTACAATTTGTTCTTTCAAAATCACCTAAATTCATCTTAATACACCTTTGCTAATTTATGATCATGTTCCATATTCTCAATTTCTTGAGTACCACTTATTAAAATATCTTTATCAATTTTAAATAAATTTTTATTTTCACATTTTTTTTCATATTCAAGATTTGATAAAATGTGTCTTATACAATTTAATCTAGCTTTTTTCTTATCATCACTTTTGATAACTGTCCAAGGAGCATTATCTGTATTTGAAGCCATCAACATAGAAAATTTTGCAATTGTATATTTATCCCATAAATTTTGAGACTCTTTATCTACTGGAGAAAGTTTGTACTGCTTTAAAGGATCTATTTCTCTTTTTTTAAATCGTTTTAATTGCTCTTTTTTTGACACGGAGAAATAAAATTTAAATAAAATAATTCCAGATTTAACTAGCATTTTCTCAAATTCAGGAACTTCTCTTAAAAATTCATGATGCTCTTCTGTTGTACAAAATCCCATAACAGGTTCAACACCTGCTCTGTTGTACCAAGATCTATCAAATAAAACTATCTCACCTGCACTTGGAAGAAATTTTGTATATCTTTGAAAATACCATTGTGTTCTTTCAATATCACTTGGTTTTTCAAGTGCAACTACTCTTGCACCCCTAGGATTTAGATGTTCAGTGATTCTTTTAATAGTCCCACCTTTTCCAGCAGCATCTCTTCCCTCAAAAATCATTAAGATTTTTAAACCTTCTTCTTTAACATGATTTTGAAGTTTTAAAAGTTCAATTTGAAGTTTTGTTAGCTCTTTTTCATACTCTAAAGTCTCTTCTCTAACCCAAATTTGAACTTTTTTTGTTCCATCTTCTTCTTTTTTTTCTAGTTCTTCTCTTTTTCTATCTTTATTTTTATAATCATGTTTTATTGATTTTTTACTATCAATAACTTCCATATCTGAAAATTCATGATCAATAATATTTCTTTCGTGTCCACTCATTTAATCTCCTATGAAAGTCTCATTTTATAATCATTATAACCAAAGTTTTTTACAATTTGATAACTTTCATCATTATGTTTTATAACAATTGATGGTAACTTTATTCCATTAAATGTTGTGGTTTTTACCATTGTATAATGAATCATATCTTCAAAAATAATTTTATCCCCTACTTTTAAAGGTTCATCAAAAGAGTAATCTCCAATAATATCCCCAGCTAAACAAGTATTTCCACCTAATCTATAAGTATACTTTTTTTCACCTGCAAGCCCTGAATTTCTTACCATTGCACGATATGGCATTGCTAAAGTATCAGGCATGTGAGCTTCAGCTGAAGTATCTAAAATTACTAAATCCATACCATTATTTATTACATCTAAAACAGTTCCCACTAAATAACCAGTTTGCCAACCAATAGCTTCACCTGGTTCTAGATAAACTTTTAGATGAGGGTATCTTTTTCTAAAATCTTTTAAAAGTTTGATTAAGCCTTCTACATCATAATCAGCTCTTGTAATATGATGACCACCACCAAAATTCACCCATTTTAGTTTGTCAAAATATTGTGAAAATTTATCTTCAAAAGCTGCTAATGCACCTTCAAGTGCATCTACATTTTGTTCACAAAGTGCATGAAAATGAAAACCATCTAAATATTCTAACTGTGACTCATCAAAATTTGCTTTTGTTGTTCCCATTCTTGAAAATGGAGCACAAGGATTATATAAATCTACTTCAACAGATGAGTATTCAGGATTTAATCTAATTCCTAATGATGTTTTTCCAAAAGCTTTATCTTTATATCTTTTTAATTGATTAAAAGAGTTAAAAACAACGTGATTTGATATTGAAATAATCTCATCAATTTCATCATCTTTAAAAGCAGCAGAATAAGTGTGAACTTCTCCACCAAACTCTTCTTTTGCTAAGATTGCTTCATGAAGTCCAGATGCACAACACCCTTTTAGATATTTTTTACATAAATCAAAAGTTGACCATAAAGCAAAACCTTTTAGCGCCAAAAGAATACTTACATCTGCTTCATCTTGAATTCTTTTTAGAAGAATTAAATTCTTTTCTAAAAGCTTCTCTTCACACACAAAACTTGGACTTGGTAGTTTGTCAAAACTATCTACTATTATATTATTAGTCTTCAAGTGGCTCAAAATCCTCTTTACTTACACCACAATCTGGGCATTCCCAATCTTCTGGTAAATCTTCAAATGCAGTTCCTGGTTGAATTCCTGAATCAGGATCACCAATAGCTGGATCATAAATATAATCACACGCTGTACAAATATATTTTTTCATCACAAACTCCTCTTATTAAAATAGATAAATTAAAAGATTTTTTTCATAATCAAGGCGGAAGAGAAATTTTACAAAGGAGTTTACATTAGTAAATGAGTTTGTAAAATCTTCTATTCCAACGCCGAGTATGAAAAAAAGAATTAATTTATAGTTCTACAATTTTCCAAGGAAGACCTTGAGTCATTAACTCATCCATAAATGGTTTTGCATCAAACTCTTCAATGTTAAATACCCCTTGATTTTTCCAAATACCTTTATAAAGCATTTTTGAACCAATCATTGCAGGAACTCCTGTAGTATAACTTACAGCTTGTGCTCCTGTTTCTTTGTAACACTCTTGGTGGTCACAAACATTATAGATGTAAACTTTTCTTGGTTTTCCATCTTTAATACCTTCAATGATACATCCAATATTTGTTTTACCAACAGTTCTTGGTCCTAAGCTTGCTGGATCTGGTAATAATGTAGTTAAAAATTCGATTGGAGTAATCATCATTCCTTTATGTTCAACTGGCTCAATTCCTAACATTCCAACATTTTGTAAACAATTCATATGTTGAATATAAGCATCACCAAATGTCATAAAGAATCTAATTCTTTTTAAACCTTTAATATTTTTTACTAATGATTCTAACTCTTCATGGTAAAGTAAATATGATGGTTTAACACCAACTTCTGGATAATCATGGTCAACTCTGATTTCTAATGGTGTAGTTTCAATCCATTGTCCATTTTCCCAATATCTACCATTTGCAGATACTTCTCTTAAGTTAATTTCTGGATTAAAGTTTGTTGCAAATTTGTAACCATGGTCACCTGCATTACAATCCATAATATCTATAGTGTGAATTTCATCAAATAAGTTTTGTTGAGCATAAGCACAAAATACTCCTGTTACTCCTGGGTCAAAACCTGAACCTAATAATCCCATGATTCCAGCTTCTTTGAATTGCTCATTTCTTGCCCATTGTAATTTATATTCAAATTTTGCTTCATCAGGATGTTCGTAATTTGCAGTATCTACATAATCAACTCCACATTTTGTACAAGCGTCCATAATTGTTAAATCTTGATAAGGTAACGCTACATTTAGTACTAATTTTGGATTAACTTTTTGAATTAATTTTGCTAATTCATCCACATTATCAGCATCAACAGAAGCTACATCAATTTGTACTCCTTGATTTTTTAAAATATCAGCAGCAATAGATTCACATTTTGAAACTGTTCTTGATGCTAATGTGATCTTTTCAAAAGTGTCGATGTTCATTGCACATTTAACAGTGGCTACTCGACTAACTCCACCTGCTCCAATAATTAAAATACCTTTTTTACTCATTATTCACTCCGATATATTTTTATGTAACCATTATACAGTTTTAAAGTATAAGAACGAATGAAACTAAATTCAATTTACTATTTAATAACAATTTGATTACATTAACATCCTTTTAATAATATCTTTTGTAAACTTCATTTTTAAGTTATGGGGATGACTTGGTATCGATTAGAGCAGTGAGTATTAGTTGCATGTCGGCCTGAACATGCCGTTACGCGGTTCATTTTTTTTAGACGCAAACAATACAAATTACGCTCCAGCTTACGCAAAAGCTGCGTAAGTTTAACAACTTATTGACTCGCCTAACGGCTTGAGTCTCGGAGGCTGGCACTACAGATTCTATCTATGTAGATTATCGCTGGTTCACCCTAGATAGATTATTTTTGAAGGATTGATTGAACTTCAAGAAGAAATTCCAAATCTTAGCTTTTTGATTGCTTCGGGAGTTGAGTTGTCATTAAGTGAAATTTTTCAACTCTGCTAAGCATGTAGACGCTAATATAAGCTGTTTTAAGACTGCGGTTCGATCCCGCACATCTCCACCAATACTTTTTTATACTTCCTTAAAGTCATTCAAAGTTCCCTAAAATACCCATCAAAAGTCTCTTTCTTAAGTTTCTTATTTCCTTAACTTTTGTATAATTATTCATAGTTTTTTATTCTCAGGGTAGAAAAAGGGTAGAAATGAATAAGACAAAAAAATTAGGTATCTATTATAATGAATTAGAAAATGGAGATAAAGTTTTCTATTTTACATATAAAGATATTAATGATTTAGATAAGAATGGTAATCCTAAAAAGAAATGGGTAAATGTTGGAAAATATTCAGAGGGTATAAGAGAAATAAATGCTGTAAATCTTAGAAATGAACAAATTAATAAAATGAAGCATGGAGAAGATATTTCCATTGTTGCTAAAAAGAAAAAAAAAGAATTCATTAATTTAGAAAATATAGCTAATCTTTATTTCAAAGATAAAAAAACTTCTGAAAAACAAATATCAAAATTTGAGAATCATATAAACCCTTTTTTTGGAAATAAAAATATTGATTCAATTACAAAAAAAGACATCTTAGATTTTAGACAAAATCTAATTGATGGAACACTAAAATATCCAATAAACATACAAGAAAAAAGAAATTTAATTACTGAAGTAAAATCTCCACAAACTGTAAATGGTATAATAGAATTATTTAAAGCCATTTATAACCATTATATAAAAGAATATAATCTAAAAATTGCCAATCCATGTTTTGGTATTTCAAAATTAAAAACTGACAATGCAAGAGAAAGATTTTTAACAACAGAAGAAGTAAATTTATTGATAGAACAAATAGAATCAAATAAAACTTTATGGCTGTTTGTGAAATTATCATTATCAACGGGTGGAAGATTAGAAACTATATTAAATATACAAAAAAAAGACATTAACCTCACAAACTCAACTATTACTTTGAAAAATTTGAAAACTGACGATACTTATAAAGGTTTTTTACAACCAGATATTTCAGATTTTTTAGAAGATTTTTTACAAAATCTAAAACCTAATCACTACTTGATATCTTTTGAAAATCATATTGATAAAACTAATTCTAGGCAAATTCAATCAAGGCTAAAACCTATATTAGATAAATTATTTAATAATGATTTAGATGCAAGAGATACTAAAAATAGATTTGTAATTCATTCTCTTAGACATACATTTGCATCCCATTTAGCAATAAATGGAACACCAATATTCACTATTAAAGAATTAATGAATCACAAAGATATTGAACAAACAATGAGATATGCAAAATTAGCCCCTGATAGTGGTAAAATATTTGTAAATAGTTTATATAAATAATAAAATATTTAAGGATTTAAATTGAGAAATTTCAGTAATTATATAATTTATGTTGATGAAAGTGGAGACCACTCTCTTAGCTCAATAAATAATGATTATCCATTATTTGTTTTAGCATTTTGTATTTTTGAAAAGAAAAAATATTCAGAAAGTGCTGTATCAAAAGTAAAAGAATTTAAGTTTAAACACTTTGGACATGATATGGTCATTTTACATGAAAATGAAATAAGAAGAGATAAAGGTTGGTTTAAAAAATTAAATTCAAAAGATTTAAAAGAAAACTTTTTAAATGAACTTACAAATATTATAGAAGAAGAGGATTTTACTTTAATATCAACTGTTATTAGAAAAGATAAATTAGTTAGCCATGTAAATAATCCTTATGATATAGCTTTAAAATATTGTATGGAAAGAGCTTACAAATTTCTAGTATCTAAAAATGAGCATGAAAAAACAACTCATATTGTTGTTGAACAAAGAGGTAAAAAAGAAGATGAAGAGCTAGAATTAGAATTTAGAAGAATTTGCGATGGTAATAATTATCAAGGAATATATTTCCCTTTTGAAATTATTATGGCAAATAAAATGACAAATTCTGCTGGGTTACAACTTGCTGATTTGGTCGCTAGACCAATTGGAATAAAAGTATTAAAACCAAATCAAAGTAATAGAGCCTATGACATTTTAGAAAAAAAATTCCATAAATCAAATAATACCTATCAAGGCATTGGATTAAAAATATTTCCATAAAGCAAAAAACCCCCGAGAATCCTCAGGGGTTTATTGCCGATCGCCAATCTGCAATCCAATTAAAGAATTATATATACTATAAGCATAAAGTTTAATTAATCTATTTATAAAAATGTAATTTGAGTAATAAAGTTACACTATAATTTTTCATCATTTGATTTTCAAAATATATAGTATTTTTACTTCTCTATAAATTCAAATACATTTAAATATTCTAATTTTTTTTAAAAAATTTTAAAAGTTTACGGCTACATACGGGAGAAACACTCTATTTACGCTTTGCCATTTTTGCGTAATTCCTCAATCTTTTTTATACTTACTTTAACTTACAAAATAAGGAGTTAAGTAATGCAAAGTAACCTTGATATTCAAAGAGAAAAGATTTATGAATATCTTCAAAAGAAATACAAAAGAGCAGTTATTAGCAAAAGTGAAATGGCTAATGAATTAGGTGTAAGTAACTCAACAATTGATTTATATATCGCAAAAGGAACTGGATTACCCAACTATAAAAAATTGGGTAATGCAAAAAATGCCAAAGTTGTATTTGCAATTGTTGATGTTTCTGATTTTCTTGCACAAACGATTAAAACTTTTTGAGCTAAAAATGAAAGATTTAAAAGAAAAAGATACCTACTGGTTTAGACATGATAGCAATGCAAAGGATGATTTCAAATGTATGATTTTGATTGAGCAATTGGGATGCGAGGGGTATGGAATTTTTTGGATTTTAGTTGAAACACTTAGAGAGCAAAAGGATTATAGATACCCTTTCTATTTATTGGGTGCATTGGCAAGAAAATACAATACTACTCAAGCAAAAGTTGAAACAGTTGTAAAAGAATATGGACTATTTGAAATTGATATTGATAGTTTTTTCTTCTCACATTCTTTTAATAGACGCATGGAAAACCTTGATAAAGTCAAAGAACAACGAAGAATTGCAGGACTAAAAAGTGGAGAAAGTAGAAAAATAAAAGCTATTGAACATAAGTTAAACAAATGTTCAACACAAGTTCAGCGAATAGATAAGAATAAAAAAGAAGAAATTATAAAAGAGATAAATAAGCTTAAAGATTTTCTAGCTGATAAATCTGCAAATGCTATTTTACAAATAGCAAAAAATGAAGATTACAAAGATTTATTTTCTGATGGAATCAACTCTTTTATATTAAGTAACGGCGGTTTAACAAAAGTTAAAACCTATATAGAAGATGAAAATTATCATGACTGGATAATTTCAGAAGTATTAAAATATAAGGAAAAATAATGAACAATAATAATTCTAATCATTTTGACCCATTTCAAAATTGGGAGAATCAAGCAAGTCAACAAAAAAGACTTCAAGATAAAAAAATCAAACAAGATTATAAATCAAGAGCAGAAGATGCCCTTGATAATATAATCTCTGAATTTAATCAATCAAAAACTAATCAAATTGCCGATTGGAATCCAAGATCAAAAGATAAAGCACAAATTACAAGATATTATAAAAGATATTGGGATAACAACTTTTTCATGTATGCTTTTTTAATTGGGCTAATTACTTTTATATCATCATTCTATACAACTTTTGCAGTTGGTGGAATAGTTGCGGTATTTGTTTTAAAATTTACTCTTTCTCAAAATGTTTTCATGAAATATTTTTTGAATGACCATCAAATTGATAAAGATGATATGGAATATCTAAAAAATAAAATATTTGGAAAACAATTAAATGTTTTAACAACTTTTATAATTACAGTTGTTTTAACAATGATAAGTTTTAGTGTGACTTTTATAACAATTGGAATATATATAGACCCTTCAAAATTTTTGTCTTTTGAAAATATACTATCAAAATGGTACCCATTTATTCCAGATAATGAACTATTTGCTTACGCAAATATATTCTCTATATTTATCTTGATTTTTCTAAAAGTTATAGAGAAATGGAGATAATATGTTATTTAAAAAACAAGAAAAAGAGACTCCATTATCTCAAGACCAATATGCACTTTCTAGTGCGTATGGACGAGGTATAACATCAATTGCAAGTGCAAAAGATGAACTATTTCATCAACCAAATAGTTTTAATCCACTTGATTTTATAAAACCTGATAAATACTTTTTAGGATTAGACCACCAAACACAACAAGCACTTTATAACGATGAATCAATTCATACTCAAATTGTTGCACCAACTAGGTCTGGAAAAGGTATTTTCATAGCTGTAAAAGTTGTAGAAGCTCTACGAAAAAATAAAGGTGTAATTATTATTGACCCAAAGGAAGATGATTTCTTAGCTCAAGTTATTTTAGAAGAATTAGAAAGACAAAACAGAACTCAAGATTTACAGATAATAAACTGGTCTAATGACTTTGGTTATACAGTTTTTTCTGAGCTTGACACAGTTGAAGAAGCCACAAAAAAAATGACTGTAATGTTAAATCTAATTGAAAACGATGAAGAATTAGGAGCTAGTTTTTATAAAAAAAGTGAAAGAATTTTACTTTCAAAAGTAATGTATTTATTTTTTAATAGCAAAAGTATTTTAGATATAGAGTTTGATTTAACTCTACAAAACCTATCTATATTTTTAAAATATATAATTTCTGATTTAATTTCAAACTATGAGTTTCAAAAGGAGCTAGAAAAGAATAAACCAAACTTTGATAAGTTAGCTTCACTTTCAAAGAGATATTTTAATCCTGATTTATTTCCAAGTATTGAAATAAATTATTCTAATTTATCAATTTTAGAATCATTACAATTTTCAATCTCTGAGTTTGAAAATATAAGTATTTACAATAAATATCATATTTTAGATTCTCTTACCAAAGGAAAAGTTCTATATATCAAATCTGATATGATTGATGAAACAGCTTTAAAGTTTTTAAAGCTTGTAATAACTGATATTATTCAATATTCAAAAAAATATAAAAAAGATACAAACTGTTTAGCAATACTTGATGAACTTAGTTTTTATCCAACTCAAATTTTGTCAGCAGGACTTTCAACAGTTGGAGGATTTGGGGTTAATTTTATTTTAGCTTATCAGAGTGAAGCTCAAATGAAAGATGAGAACTTAAGAGTATCTATAAAAGATAATTGTCAAACAAAGATTTATTATAAATCTAGTGATGATAAAACTCTAAAATATATTGAACTATTATCAGGATTAGAGCTTGTAACTCAAAAAAGTAAAAAAGGTAATGAAACTACAATTAGACAACAGCAAGAAGCTCACATGAATATAACAAGACTTAGAGCATTACCAAGAGCAAAAGTTGCAGTTTTAATTGAAGAGAATCTAAATGAGATAAAAATATTCCAAACTTCACCAATTCCCGTAAAACAAAAGTTTGATTGGGATGAAATAAATAGTAAAGAAGTAGCTATTAAAAAACTTTTTCTTTTAAAAGCATTTAGAGTTGAATTAAAACAAGAAATTTCATTTGATACACAAAATCAAGATGAAAAAGAACTTGTTCTTTAAAGGCTAACTATGATTACAAATAGAGATATAGAAATATTTAAATTTATAAATAAATATGGAAAAACTTACATTGAAGTATTAGCAAAAACCTTTTTTACAAATGAACAAGTTGCACGAAATAGAATCAATTCCCTTGCAAAACAAAACCTAATTTCATATTGGAATACAAATCTGATGAAACCAAGACGTGCAATAGTTTTAACAGCTGATACAAAAGCAATGTTAGAAGATGAGTTTGAAATAAAAGCAAAAAATGTTAAGTTAAATAGAACTACTATTCAACACAACATCATAGAGCAAATAACAGATTATCATTTATCTTTGATTGGTTCTGTTGAAAGAACAACAGTATCAACCCATCAAGATAAATTAAATCATATACCTGATTTTATTTTTACCAATAGTAATGGAAATAAAATCAATATAGAAATAGAGCTTAGTAAAAAATCAGCACCTAGATATACTAAGCTTATGCAAGATGTTGCGAAAGACAATCCCGATGCAATAATTTATATTTTAGATAGTAAAACTAAAATAAAATCATTTGCATCAATTATGCCAAAATGGCATAAATTGTTTTTTATAAGTATTGATGAACTTATAAAAAATATAAATGAGCTAGGACAAATCAAACCACTTGCACAAGAAGCAAGTTTATTTGAAAGTCCTATTTAATACCCTATTTAAAAGTATGTTAAACCAGTAAACATACTTTTAAATATATGATAGCGGTAATAAAAGCTCTATTCATCGCCTTTCTTACCTTAGGGCGCGTCAGGAGTGGAACTCCCGACCCCAATAATTCCCTGCGTGTTTATTTAAACTAAAAAATTAACACATCAAAGTGTTAACATTTTATTTTAAATAAAACTCAGACATTATCAAGTTTATCTACAACTTGCCTCCCCAGGCAACTAGCTATCTAAACTGAATAATTTAAATTATTGGGGTCGGTAGACACTAAAAATTTACGCTTAGATTTTTCAAATCTTACGCTATTTTTAGGCACCAGACGCGCCCCTCCGTTGCATAAATCTAAAAAAACTTGACATTTAGTCAACTTTCTTTTATATTTACTTCACTCCGCAGACTCACCACGCGAACAAGTCGCCAATGGAATTGTGGTGAATCTTTGGCATCCTGACGGATATTTCAATTACCTTTTAAAATTGTATTTAATCTTGCCTTACATTCAATAAGAACTCTATCTTGTTTTGCATTAAATGTATCAAGAGAACTTTCAACTTTTTCAATTTCTCGTAATCTATTTCGTGAAGCTTGCATTACTATATTTTTATTTTTATTAGATAATAGATTTTTCATTGTATTAAAATAGTTGTAATATTCAGAAACGATTTTATATTTATACATATTGTTGGGAACAGCAGCTAATAAATTATCTGCCTCAATAAAAAACTTTATAGATTCTTCTTGTTTTATAGCTCCTAAAGAAGCTTTTTTTAATAATAATCGTGCTTTTTGTGTATCTAAATAATCAGTGTTATAATCTTCTCTATTTTTAGATTGTTCATATCCATATTTTAAAAATTTCTCTGCATCTTCGTATTCTTCTAAAGCAATATGTGCCATTCCAAATTGTAACCAAAAATGAGGATTTTTCTCATGTCTAGGTAATTCTCTTTTTATACTTTCATAATATTTAACTAACATATTTCTTTTTTTACTTCTTGGTAGAATATTTTCAATGAAATTAAATTTTAAAAGATTAACTCTTATTTCTTTTTGATATCTATCTATATCAGAAGAACCAATTTGTTCTAACTTTACAAGTATTTTTAAACATTGTTCAACAATATAATTTGGATTTTCTCCAAAGAGATTTTCAATTAAAAATTTTGCAAATATAGATGATTTTATTTTAAATAAATTGTCAAAAGATTCATAATGAAATAACTCTTCAATTTCTTTACTTTTATTCAATTTTGAAAAAATATTATCACAAAAACTAATTTCAGAAATTAATGCATATGAAATTGGTATATTCATTGTTTCAAGAATACATAATGCAAAAAGCATTGATTTTAAATCTTCAGATTTAAAAATCTCAGTTGTTGCTTTTTTTGTTCTTTCTATAATTTGAGGAGCTTTTAATAAATCAGCTAATACAGAAGAAATTTCACTATTTAAATCATTTTGTAAATATCTCATTTTCTCTTGTTCTGACTTTCCTGCTTTTTTAATATCTAATGCAGTTGTTTGCAGAATTTTTGAGAATTGTCTGCTTTCTTCTTCATTTAACTTATCTATTACAAATTCCCTCATTTGAATTGAATTAATATTTTCAATTTCTAATCTTCTGTGATTAGTAAATCTTTCAGTTAAAATAAGTTTTGTGTTTTTTGGAGAAAGATGAGAGTAATGTTCTAAAAAATCTAAATAAAAACCATAATCATCTATAAAAATTATAAAATCCTGATTACTTTTCACGATTTTTTCTAAATCTTGGAGATAGTTTTTTGAATCAGTTGAAGAAAGCCATACAATTCTACCCAAACTATTTAGCATACATTTTAAAGCCAATTCTTTTAAAAATATTGTTTTTCCATTTGCAAAGTTAGATAGAACACATATAGGTTTACTGTATGATTTAAGTTCATTTATTATCTCATCGACAATAAATCTTTCAATTAAAAAGGGAGGTTTTTGTTCTGTAGTTATTCCATTTATTATATAATTATCAGATAATTTACCATTATATAGAAAATCAACAATTTGACTTGTTGTAATTTTTTCAATATTTGTATCAAAATCTTTAATATTATATTCTTCAAATGCTTCTAGAAAAAATTCTTTTTTAGTTTCTTCAAATAAAGTAATCGAATTATTTATTTCATTTACAAAGCCATCTGTTCCAATTTTATAAACAGTACCATACCTTTCAAATTTTTTATCTTTTATTGACATATTTGATTGACTTTTAATAAAGAAAGCTTTCTCTCTAAAGATTTCATTATCATATAAAAGTTTTTCAATTTCTATATCATACAAAGAATAACCTATAAAGACGATTGCACTACAATGTTCTAAATCTTGTCTAAAACTATAATACCACTTAGAATTTACAAATGAATCAGATGATAAATATGAAGAATGAGATAATTTAAATTTTGTGTTTAAATTATCTTCTCCTAAAGTTTCTATATATCCATTTATATGAACACATCCATTTGCTTTTGTGTAATATTCAGAAGTACTATCATCAATTGTTATAGATTGAATTCTTTTATTAATTTGTGAACCTGCAAATTCAATTAGATTATCATAATTAGTCGTATAAATTTTTCTCCATGGTAAAGATACAATTGTTTTATGAATTTCATTGGCGTGCTTTATAGTATACAAATCTTTTAGTTTTTCTATAAGTAAAGTTTTTTTCTTGGGGTCAAATTTACATAAATCTTCAATGTAATAATCTGAAATATCTTTAAGATTTAAATCATTTTCTTCAATATTTCCTAATTTTTTTATTTCTTCTATAAGTTTGTCTACAGAAGGTGGTGAATCATTTAAAACATTTTTTGATTTATTAGAAAATCCTGAACCAACAAATAACAGTACATTACCATAAGATATTTTTTTAATTAAATCTTTAATTTCCATTGAATACCATCCATATAATTTAGATCATTGTTAATTATAAAAAACTTAAATAATTAAAATTATAAGATTCTATCAGAAAGTTTCTAATATATTTATATTTTTCTAATTTTTTGCTACACACCAGAAGAAAAACTTATTTATTCCTTTTCCTTTAAAAATTTATACACACTTTGTTAGTTGGCTTTTTCTTTCATTTCATTCTATTAGATTAATTTACTGACACTAAAATTAAATTCTCACTAGTTCCAATTTCAATTTTATTCTAAGTAAAAATCAAATCATTACAATCTATAAAAAGCCCGACAACTAACGAAAGTGAAAAAATTTTTGATTAAAGAAAAGAGATAAGTTTTTTTAATCTTCTTAAAAATTAAAAAAAGAAGATTAAGACAAACCCTCGAATCTTCAAAAATGAAAACTATTTTTTAAAGGAAAGAAACAATGACAAGAGAACAAATTATAAATGAGTTTAAAGGTGTAGAGGGAATCAACGAAGCTAAAAAGATTTATAAAACATTAGCTAAAAAATTACATCCTGATGTTGGTGGTGATGAAGAAAGTTTTAAATTGTTAAATGCTGTTTATACTGATTTAATTGAACATAAAATATATTTTTCGAATGATTTTAAAATTGATGTTGAACTAGAAAAAATCATTAGTTTAATTCTGCACTTTGAAAATATCACTATTGAACTAGTTGGCTCTTGGGTTTGGGTTAGTGGAGATACAAGAGGAATTAAAGAAAAACTTAAAGAGATAGGTTTTAAATGGGCATCTAAAAAAAGAATGTGGTATTTTGGAGAAATGAAATCTAAAAATCCAACTCCAAAAAGTATGGAAGAAATAAAAAATAAATATGGGAGTGAAACTTTGAAAACTAAGGAGAAAAAAGAGATAGCAAGTTAAAAACTTGCTATCATAAAAAAGCTAGAGTAGCTAATTCTAACCTTTTTAAATGAAGTATTTCTTTTGTTGTAATTGTTTATGTTATATTGGAATTAAACTTATAATTTATATTAAAATCGTGCACATTTCAATATAAAAATAAATAAACTTTATCAAATATGATGAAGCTTCCTATTCATTTATTTTTTATCTAGTTCAAATAATAAACTATCTCTATATCAGCCCTTCAATGGATTTAAGGGCACTTTTACTGAATGTATAAAAACCAGAATCTGAAATTCGATAATGTTGTTCTTTTTTCAATTTACTACCCTCCATTTTTATTTTCTTAGACAAAGTACTTTCACATATTTTTAACGCTTTTGCAGCCGCTTCGATACCTTTAATATTAAAATCGTCTGACAAGGTACTTTTGTCTTTTTTTGATAGAAGTAAATCTACCTTTTTTTCTAATCCTTTAATTGATACTTGAATTTCAAGAATCAATTCAATCATATTAGGATATTTTTCCATAATACAATTTAAGATATAGTTTTGGGTCTAAACTAGATTTGTTGTTTATGAAAAATTTTAAAGTTTATAGCTACTCTTGAATTTACTTGATATAATCTTTCAATTCTCATTTTTCATTTTATTAGAATTATATAAAACTAGATCCATATAATTCAATTTCTGTCGTATAAACTAAATTTTAGTTAGCTATTTTTATTTGTAATTAAACATAATATTTAATTGTTCCATTTATTTAGTTATTACTAAATACTTTATCATTAATATTTTCTTCTTTACTTAATAGATAAGTATGCCTAAAAAAAAATTTTCCATTTATCTCAAAATATACTGAGGCAAAATACTAGCTATAATCGTATAAGTATATTATTGAGTCTTTTTGTTATACTTCTAGCTAAACTTATATTTCAAAATTTAGACTAAAATAATTATAAAAAATAATGGTAAATGAATAATTAATAATATTTAATTCAATCCCGCTTTTTAGAACCGAATTAAATTTCTCATAGGGTATAAATAAGGTATAATAGCTATTAAAGAACAAACCTTAAAGTAACATATAAAGCCTATGTAATAGATATTTATAAGTTTTAAGCTAATAAATCCCGCACATCTCCACCATATATAAAAAACATTTTAAACATTTATCTAATTATCAAAACTCGAACAGTAATAGATACTAAAGAATAGACCCTCTTTTTTATTTATAAAGGCATTTTCATTTTTATTGTACGTATAAGATAACTCTTTTGAAACTAACCTATCTTTACAAACAATTATTTTTCCATTTGAGAAATCTTTTATTAAATTATCATTAAGATTTTTAATCCAAAATATCAGGCCAATTACTATTAAAATAAATATAATTGAACCTATCATAAAAAAGATATTTTTCTTTTTAGTTTTTTTTGTGTTACGAGATTTAATAGTCTTTTTTTTATTTGATAAAATATTTGCGTCAATTTGAAAAGTTTTATTTGCCAATTTTATCTCTTTTTGAACAGTTATATTAAAATATTATTTATTTAAAAACAACAGATTTATTTCTGCCACTATTTTTAGCTTGATAAAGTGCAATATCTGCTTTTTTTATTAAAGATTCAACAGTATCATTATCTTCAAATGTTGATATACCTAAACTAATTGTTTTATATCCAACTTCTTCAAATTTAAAACTCTCAATTGTTGTTCTTATTTTTTCTGCTAATCTTAAAGCTGATTCAGCTGTAGTTTGAGGACAAATAATAATAAATTCTTCTCCTCCAAATCTTCCTTTAATATCTGATTTTCTACTATTTTCTATCATAAGTTTTGCTGTTTGAGATAAAACCATATCTCCAATTTGATGTCCGAAAGTATCATTTACATTTTTAAAATAATCAACATCAATCATAATCACGGATAAACCATCATAAGGATTTCTTTTGTGTTTTTCAACTTCAATATTAATAAACTCATCAATCATTCGTCTATTATAAAGTCCAGTTAATTTATCTATTGAAGCTAGCTCTTCAAGGCGTTTTTTTGCAGTAATATCAACACCTACTGAAACAAAATTTTCTATCTCATTATTTTCATTAAGTGTGGGTATAATTTTCTGCTCAAGCCAATAATCTTCGTTATCTATTCTTTTATTTTTAATCTCCCCATTCCATATTTTACCACTTAAAATTGTTTTCCATAACTCTTTAAAAAGATTTTCATCTCTATCTGGATGGCTTATTATAGTCATTTTCTTTCCGATGAGTTCATCTTTTGAATAGCCTGATGATTCTACAAATGCGGAACTCACACTAACAATAGTACTATCTTTTTTTGTTGTAGCGGTTACAACATACTTATCTATTATTGAGGTAAATTCATTTAATTTATCATGTGCTTTTAATAATGCTTTTTGAAGTTTTATTGGAGCTTTTGAGATATAAATAGCAAGGATAAAACTTAAAACAATTGTTAAAATTAGAACAATAACTAATGTTTTTAATTTTGAATTTATTATGCTTTTTTCATATTCACCTTTTGTTTTTGATATGAAAATTGCATTATCTTCATTATTTAAAATATTTCCAAGGGAGAAAGTATAAATACCTTCTTCATCAAGACCATTTGGGAAATCCTCTTTTAAATCTCTTTTTATCCCTTTGTATTTATTAAATGAATAGTTATTATTTGGATGAAGAATATAGTTATTATCTTTATCAATTATGTAATGTTCAAATACAGAAGATGCAGCTATAGAAGTTAATAAATCATTCGTTAGTATATTAATAATAATCATACCATTAAAATTACCTTTTTCAAAAAGTGGCATAGCTACTCTTATTGTTGGTTTATATGGTATTTCTATTTTTCCATTTTCGATATTTAAATCAAGTTTTGAATGCCATATATCTTGTTTTGTCATTTTTGACACTTCTTGAAAATAATCTCTAGAACTTTTATCTTGTAGTTTACTTTTTTCTACAAGAAATGCTGTTTCATTCTCTTTATTTCTATCTACTCTAATAACCTCTTTTCCCTCTTTAGAAAGGAGTCTTACTTGCATAATTTTATCTTGAGAACTTGCAACTGCTAAAAATATTTGTTCAAGTTCTTCCTCTTTATGAAAAAGATTTGTTGACATAAATTCTAAAATAGTTTTATTACAAGCAAGAGCAAAAACAATATCATCCATATTTTTAAGGGCTGGTTTTAAAATTGTTTGAGTTTTGATTTCAAATGTTTCTAATGCTTTTTTATCTGTGCTTTTATGTATATCATTTATCTGGAATATATAACTTGTGATAGCACTAAAAGAAGATATAACTATTCCAAATATTATGAAATAAATTATGAAGTATTTTTGAAAATTTCGTTGGGACATTTATAACCTTAAACACTCTATTTTGTATAATAATTAATTATAATTTAAGTTTGGAATTATACATTCTTTTGTTAAAACAGAGATAAAATCTTAAATGTCAATAAATTTCTCTCTTATTGATAAAAATTCATCTAAATGTTCAAAGAAAATGTCAACAAGATTTGGATCAAATTGTTTTGCTTTTTCTTTTTTAAAATATTCAAAAATATCTTCATCCTTCCATGCGGTTTTATAACATCTTTGGCTACCTAAGGCATCAAAAACATCTGCTAGCGCTGTTATTCGGCCTTGAATAGAAATCTCTTCACCTTTTAAATAAAGAGGATAACCATTACCATCCCATCTTTCATGGTGTTCAAGGGCAATGATAGCTGCTGTTTTTAGAAGTGGTCTATTTGAGTGATTAAGCATTGTATATCCAAGTTCAGCATGAGTTCTCATGATTTTAAACTCTTCATCATCTAATTTTGCAGGTTTATGTAAAATACTATCTGGAATTGCAATTTTTCCAATATCATGCATTGGTGAGGCATCAACTAAAAGTTCTATCTCTTCATCACTTAAATTTGAATATTTTGCTAATATTCTTGAGTATTCAGCAACTCTTTTTACGTGATTTCCCGTCTCTTTACTTCTTGTTTCTCCAATAGCACCCATAGTGAAAACTACTTCTTTTTGAGTTTCAACTATCTCTTGTTTTAAATTATAAATATCTGTTATATCGTGTCTTACACTTATATACTCTTTGATATTCCCTTCTAAATCTAGAATTGGCATAACTGTTGCAAAAACTACATAATATCCACCATCTTTTTTTCTATTTTTTACTTCACCTCTCCAAATCTGCTTATTTTGAATAGTTTGCCACATATTTTTATATACACTTGTAGGCATATCTGGATGTCTTACAATATTATGTTTATTTCCAATAAGCTCTTCTTTTGAATATCCAGAAATTTTTGCAAATTCATTATTTACATAAATTATTTTCCCTGTTTTATCTGTTTTTGAGACTAAAGAACTTTCATCAACTACTTGTTTGTATTGGTTTAAAAGTATGATATTCTCTTCTAAAGAGTGTTCTAAAGATATTTTTTGTTCAGCTAGTAAAAGATGTGTATTTATTCTTGATAATACTTCTCTTGCTTTAAAAGGTTTAGCTATATAATCTACACCACCTACTTCATAAGCTTTTTCTATAGAGTCTTCATCTGTTTTCGCTGTTATAAATATGATTGGTATATCTTTTGTTTTTGGATTTTCTTTTAATTTTTTACACACTTCAAAGCCATCAATTAATGGCATCATAATATCTAATAAAATCAAATCAATATGTTCTTCATTTATAATTTCAAGAGCATCATAACCATTTAAAGAGGCTAAAATATCATATTTATCACCTAATAATTCCATTAATACATGAATATTTGTATCTGTATCATCAACAATCAAAATTGTTTTTTGCATATCCATCATATTAATTCCATTGCCTCTTTAAATTTAAATTTTTCTATATATTCATCTATTTTACTTAACATCATTCTATCATCTTCACTTAATTTAAACTCTTTTATCTCATCTATTATTGGTGTTACTTTTTTTAATCTTCTAGTTGATAAAGCCTCTTTTAGATTTTGAAAAAGTTCTGCTTTTATAGAATCTGTAAACTCTTTTTTATCACTTTGAATAATAACATCTTCAACTATTAATTTTGATTCTACTTCAGAAATTATTTCATTTAACTTCATTTTAAAAAGTTCAAGTTTTTCTTCATCAAATGATTTTTCAATATCTTTTGCTAGCTCAGCCACATCCAATGCTCCAGCACTTCCACATAATCCTTTTAGTGAATGAATTGTTCTTTTTAACTCTTCATCATTTAAACTCTCAAAGTCTAAATTTTTGTATTTTACTAAACCTAATAAAATCTTTTTATAAGCACTTTCAATGTTTAGTACCAAATTTAAACCATACTCTTTATTCACTGTTTTGAAGTCTGGTAAATTATCTGTTTTATTATCTAAAAGAACTTTATCTTCGTTTGTAAGTTCTCTTTTTTTAGATAAAAATTCTAATAAAGTTTCATAAAGTTTTTCAATTTCAATTGGTTTATTTAAGTGTTTATTCATTCCAACAATTTTAGTTTTTTCAATATCTTCTTTCATTGCATTTGCTGTTAATGCAATTATTGGAATTATTTGATTTAATTTTCTTATCTCTTTTGTTGCTTCATATCCATCTAATATTGGCATTTGAATATCCATAAAAATAAGTTCATAACTATTCTCTTTAAATTTTTTGATAGCTTCTAAACCATTTGATGCAACATCTATAAGAATTCCACTATCAGCTAAAAGGTCAATAATTATCTCTTTATTGATTTCATTATCTTCTACTAATAAAATTTTGCTACCTGCTAAAGTTTTTATTTCATTATTTAAGTTGTTTTTTTCAATATCATGTTTTATTTTATTTGTATTTATTTGACCTAAAAAGATTTCACATAACATATCATTTAGAATCGAAGGATTTACTGGTTTATGTATATATCTTCCAATTTTTGCCTCGTTCAAGGCCTCAGCAACTATTTCTAAGGAATAAGCACTTATTAAAACAATTTTATTAGTATTAATATGTAACTTTTCTTCTATAATTTTACAAGTTTTAATACCATCTAATTCAGGCATATTCCAATCAACTAATATTAAATCAAACTCTTTTAAATTATTTTTTAATATATCTATTGCTTCTTTTCCACTATGTGCAAGTTGCACTTCTAATCCAAATGAGTGCATTAAATGATCAAGTATTTCCAACCAACTATTTGAATCATCAACTATTAATACTTTTTTACCTCTAAACATAGTAAATGGTATTTTCTTTTCATATTTTTCAAGTTCAATTTCGAATATAAATCTACTACCTTTTCCTTCTTGGCTTTCCAACCAGATTTTTCCATTCATTAGTTCAACCAATTGTTTTGTAATTGATAAACCTAATCCTGTTCCACCATATTTTTTAGTTGTTGTTAAATCAGCTTGAGTAAAAGAATCAAATATTTTTTCTATTTGTTCTGGTTTTAAACCAATTCCTGTATCATAAACTTCAAATCTAATTTTTCCTTCTGAACCATTTTTAATAATTAGTCCAATTTCACCCTCATTTGTAAATTTTACTGCATTTGAAAGTAAGTTAATTAATATTTGATTAATTCTTAAACTATCTCCATAAAAAAACTTCCCAATTTCAGGATAATAATCAACAATAACATCAAGATTTTTTTCATAAGCTTTTAATTCAATTAAATTAACTACACTCTCGATAACTTTAAATAGTTCAAAATTTGCTTTTTCTATCTCTAATTTTCCTGCTTCTATTTTACTAATATCTAAAATATCATTTATAATTCCAAGAAGATTATTAGCAGATGCTTGAATTTTATTTATATAGTTTTTTTGTTTGTCATCTAGATTTGTATTGAGTATCAAATGTGACATTCCAACAATTCCATTCATAGGAGTTCTTATTTCATGGGACATATTTGCTAAGAAATAACTTTTTGCTTTTGTTGCATCTTCCGCTTTTTCTTTTGCCACTAATAATTCATTTGTCTTTTCAGATACTTTTTGAGATAAATTATTGTTTAATTCTTCAAGTTCTAAAGCTATTCTTCTTCTTTCAGTTATATCTTGATAAAGACCTATTATTCCTATTACTTTATTATCTAAATCTCTTAGTGGTATTTTTGATGTTTCAAGTGAAATTGTGTTTCCATCAGCTTGTGTTTGCTCTTCAATAATATTTAGTTTTGCATTTCCACTATTCATAACAATTGAATCATCAGCCCTATAAAGTTGTGCTTGTTCTTTCCATACCATTTGATAATCATTTTTACCAATAAGTTCAGATTCATAATTTAAACTAGCATCTTTTAGAAATACCCTATTTGCTCCTAAATATTCACCATCTTTGTTTTTCCAAAATATTCTAATTGGGAGAGAATCTATTATAGTTTTTAAAAGCAGTTTTTCTTGATTAATTTCTAAATTTTTATTTTCCAAAAGAGTAATATCTTGAACTGTACCAATTGATGAATAGGCTTTACCATCCTTAAATTTTGTTACCCACTCTTGTTTTACCCATTTAATACGACCATCTTCCATGATTACTCTATGAATAACACTATATGACTCTTTTGAATCTAATGATTTTAAATAAGCATTTCTAACTATTTCTTTATCATCAGGATGAACTATGGTAAAAAATAGCTCATATGAAGATTGAGATTTTGATTTATCAATTTCATAAATTTTATATATTTGATCAGACCAAGTTAATTCATCATCTTTTATGTTATATATCCAAGAACCAAGTTTAGAAATATTTTGCGCTTCTTCAAGTTCTCTTTTTTGTTTTTCTAATTGAATATTTTGTTTAATTAAGCTTTTATTGATGAACTCGATTTTATGTATATAATAATCAAAACTAAATTTTAATACCAATGCAAATATGATAAAAGAGAAAAAAAGTATAAGTAAATTTCTTTTTATTACATAATATTGTTCATCTAAATATTGTTGAATATTAAAAGCAATTAAAAATTTTCCTACAACATTTTTATTATTATCAAATAAATTTAAATTTTGTTCAAGGTAATATGTTTGATTTTCATATTTCAGTTGATTTACTTCTTTAGTTAAATCTATATTTTCAAAAAATAATTCATCTCCCCTTGCTAAAATCCAATTATTTTTATCTTTTTTATTATCTTTTACAAATAATGCTGATCTAATATTAAAAATTTCATGAATTTCATTTATAATATATTCTGGTTCAACACCAATTTCAACTAATCCAATGAAATTATTATCATAAAAAATTGGTACTACAATTCTAAAAGTCATACTTAGTTTTCCTATTTCAAAACCATATTGGACTTTTTGTGTTTGAATTGTATCAAATATTATTTTTCTTCCATCTTCTAACTTATCCCCATACATTTCTGGCTTATGAACTCTAAGAAAAGCAGAACCATCAGTTAATCTAAAAGTCATTATTTTTATATATGGATTTTGTTGAACCATTAAATCAAAATCATTTTTAACTATAGAATATAACTCTTCTCTATTTCTATCATTAAAACTTTTTTTAACATTCTTTGAATCTAATAACCACTTTGATTTTATAAAAATATCTTTATTAAGTTCATCTAAAAAAAGGTTGTAATTCTTATGGATAAACTCCATTTTTGCATTCACATCTTTTTTAATATCTTCTTTTATGAATTTAATATGATTAAATGAAATGATACCGCCAAGTAAAATAATTGTAATAAAAGATATTGAAATAATACTACGTTTAATTTTTTGTAAATTTTGCATATATAAGCCTTAAAATAATTAGTATATTATACAAAAATTTCAATTAGCAACTCTTAAAATAATATTTAAATGAGAGTCTAAACAATTGAATAATTCGCCATTTTACCAAATTTTATTGTTAATAAAATAATAAAAAAACAATAAAATTCTAAATATTATTAATTAATATCTAGAACTACTTTATTATTCACTCCACTCTTCAATAAAAACCTTATTTCTTCCACTAGCTTTTGCCTTATATAATAGTTCATCTGCGTATTTATATAAATTTGACTCTTGAATATCTACTTCATTATTTATATTAAAGTCAACATAAGTAACACCTATTGAAACTGTAACATAAGAAGATACTTTATTCTTTTCATGTTCAATTTTACTATTTTCAATTGATTTTCTTATAGACTCTGATAATTCATATATTTTTCTTTCTTCACTCATTGTAAATATTGCACTAAACTCTTCTCCACCCATTCTAAAAGCAAAATCACTTTGACGTTTCAAATTTTGCATTAAAACTTTACTTATTGTTTGTAATACAACATCACCCTCTTGATGTCCATAAGTATCATTATAAAGTTTAAAATAATCCACATCTAAAGATAATAAACAAAATATTGTTTTATCTCTTTTAGCCCTATTAAGCTCTTTATAAAACATATCATCAAAATATCGTCTATTATAAAGTTTTGTAAGAGGATCAGTTATTGAAAGATTTTCTATAAATTTTTTATTTGTAATATCATGTCTAATTGCATAATATCCAATAACCTTTCCACTATTATCAAAATCTGGATAAATAGTTGAATCTGTCCAATAAAAACCTCCATCTTTTGTCTTATTTTTTACTTCTGATTTCCAAACTTTACCACTTGTTATTGTTTTCCATAAATTTTCATATACTTCAGGAGATGTATCTTCATGACGCATAATTACATGAGATTGACCTATTAATTCTTCTTTTGAAAAACCTGATATTTTACAAAATGCTTCGCTCACATCAGTTATTATTCCATCTAAATTTGTTCTTGATATTATTATATTTTCATTTACAAGAGTAATATACTTTTCTAATTTTTGTTGAACATATTTTATTGTTGATATATCAATACCAACAGAAATTATATATTCTATTTCAGCATATTCACCATAAGTAAAACTATTTGACCAAGTATAAAGAATATTAGTTCCATCTTTAGAAATCAAAGTATTTTCATACTCTTTTGGATAATCATTTATATCTTGATTTAAAACAATTGTTTTGAAATTAGTATCTTGAAAAATATCCCAAATAAATTTCCCTTTTAATTCTGATTCAGTGTAACCAGTTAATTTTTCTACTGTATTATTTACATTATAAACTTGATATTTATCATTTAACACAATAACAGCACTACTTGTATTATTAATGAGTGCAGAATGAAAATCTCTCTCTTTTTTTAATTGTATGGCTGAAAATTTTAATTCTTTAACTAATTTTTCAAGTTCATTATTTCTTTGAAATATTTTATCTTGCATAATAAGTAAAGTGTTAGTTAAAATAGAAACTTCATCTATAATTTTTTCATCTTTTTTTATATCAACATGTTTATTATTTGAAATTTCTTCTGCTGATAAAGTTAAAGTTGTTAGTCTTTTTGTTAATCTATAACCAATAAAATATGCGAAAATTGAACTAAATAGGATTTCTAATATCATCAAAAAGAACGTTCTATTTCTATTATCTTTTATAACATTATAAATATCTGTAAGTTCATAAAGAATTTGAACGTTTGCAAGTTTTTTATCATTTATCTCAATCAAAAATGATTTAAGTTGAAATATTTTGTCATTTATCTCTATATTTTCAGTGTTATTATCAAAAATATCTTTATATTGATTTTCATCATTTAGATGAGAAATTACTACATTTTTTAGATTTGTAATTCTAACTGCAGATATGTACTCTATTTTATTAAAACTTTCCACTGCATTATCAATTGTACCTAAGTCATTAATAATTAAAGGTGTTTTAATAAGTTCACTAAAAAGCTTACTACTAGATTCCACATTTGTATGAACCAAAGAATTAGATAAATTTCTTAACGATGAAAAATTGTAAAATACAATTAAAGAAATAAATACTATCTCTAGTAAAACAAAAGATAAAATAAACTTATATTTAAAAGATAATTTCATTTTACTCTTTTGGTAAAGATAGCTCTTTTGCTATATCTCTGATAATGTCATACTCTTTATCTTCTGTTTTAATAATATGTTTCATACTTAAATCTTCTAACAAATTCTCTGGTATATTTACAAAAGCATTTATAAATTTCTTTTGTACGTCTTCAGTTATTGATTTATTAAATGCAATAGGATGACTAGGATATGCTTGTGTTTTATAAAGAATCTTTAATGAGTCTTTTGCTTCTATATCTTCTAAAGCGCTAAATGTTCTCTCAATCCCTCCCCCAACATCTCCAACACCTCTTGCAACTCCTTTATATACTGAATCATGTGAATTAACATAAGTATAAAGTTCATTTTTATCAATATTTATATTAAACTTCTTTGATAATTCATATTTAGCAAGAAGTGTTGCAGCGAAGGCATTTGGAGCAGGAAATAAAAACTTTTTCCCTTTTACATCTGTTATATTATTGATATTACTAGTTTTATTAACAACTAGAATACCTATTAAATTATTATCGGCTCTAAGTTTTGCGTTGTAACCTTTTTTTTCATTTGCTACAATATAATGATATGGATTCATATAAGCAATGTCATAACCACCTGAATATAACACTTCTTCAAATTTTGAAATTGAACTTTCAATTTTTAAATCAATTTTTTGACCTGTTTCATTTTCAAGATATTGAATAATTGGAGTCCATGATTTGACAAGAATAAGAGGACTTTGTTGAGGAACAACACCAAATGTAAGCGCATATAAACTAGAAGAAATAATCTGACAAATAAAAAAGCTTAATAAAATATTTTTCATTACAATCTACCTTAATAAATTTATAACAATATAACATAATAGAGATTATGAAAAACCCAATTTAAACGAAATAACTCAATAAGAAGATATAATTGCGCACAAAATATATTCAAAAATAAAACAAGGATTCAAATGGCTAAAGCAACCATCCATAAAGCACTTTTAAATATCGCTAATATGGATTCAAATTACTATAATGAACACAATTTAACTTTAGCACTTCATCCATCTGAAACAGAGCTTCGATTAATGGCTCGAGTTGTCGCATTTATACTTAATGCAAATGAAGATTTAGTATTTTGCAAAGGTATTTCTCAAGACGATGAACCAGATTTATGGGAAAAAGATTTCGATGGAAGTATTAAATTATGGATAGATTTAGGACAACCTGATGAAAAACGTATCAAAAAAGCCTGTGGTCGTTCTGAAAAAGTTATCATTTACACTTATCAAGAAAATATGGCAACTCCATGGTTTAAACAATTAGAAAACAATATTACACGATTTAAAAATTTATCTGTAATTCATCTTGATTTTGAAGATGAGTTAGAAGAGTTAGCATTAAGAAGTATTAATTTACAATGTAATATTAGTGATGAAGAATTGACTTTAATAAATCAAGATAAAAATGTAATCATTACTCAGAAAAAGTGGAAATAAGATAAATTATCTTATTTCTATTTTATAAATCTTTTTTCTATTTCCTCATCACTCAACTCTAAATTATCTTCATTTAGAAATCCGTAAAAATAACTCTCATCACCAACTATTACTTCAATAATTAAAATATTTATATCTTCATGCTTTTTAACAAATTTTTCTATTGCTTCAATAGCAGAAGTTTTCCAGTATTTATCAATCTCATCATTATTTCCAGCATCAAAAAATAAACAATCTTCACACATTGAAAATAGGTAGTTTCCTGCACCTTCATATATCTCAAAAGAGTTATTTTCATTATCCAACTTTTCATTGGTAAATGGACAATATAAATTAATATTTCTTAAATTTGTAGGCCTTAATACAACTTTTCTCATAAGTAATCCTTTTTTTATTATAATTATACAATATCATCTTGAAGTTTGATTTTTTCCACTTTTTTTTGATTGATACATTAATTTATCAATTCTTTCATAAATAGAATCTACATCATCATTTTCATTTACTTGACTCAAACCTATACTTACTGTAATTTTTTCATTTTCTATTATATTCATTTTAGAAATATCTTCTCTAATTTTTTCAACTACTTCAAATGCTTCATCAATTAAAGTTTTAGGGAAAATAATTACAAATTCCTCTCCTCCAACTCTAAATATCAAATCAGTTTTTCTAATTTGTGATTTAACTTCTTCTGTCATCTCTTTTAGAACTTTATCACCAACATCATGACCATAAGTATCATTAATATTTTTAAAATTATCAATATCATACATTGCAATACAAAAAATACTGTTATATCTTTGGTATAAATCAAATTTCTCTTTTAATCTTTCATTGAATGCTTTTCGGTTAAAAATATTTGTTAATTCATCATGGTAAGCTTGCTCTTTTAATTTTTCATGAATCTCATGTAACTCAGTTATATCTCTACTTATACCTAAAATACCTTGTTTATTATTTTTTTTATATTGAAGAGGTATTTTTTTAGTTTGAAGAAGTATTTTTTTATTTTCAAAAAGAACCCATTCTTCATTTATTAATATCTTTTTTGCTTTAATAACTGCTAAATCTTTTTCACGAAATCCATTTGCAACTTCCAGTTCAAAAAGCTCAAAATCATTTTTTCCTATAATTTCTGACTCTTTTTTCCCTATAAATCTTTCAAAACTTTTATTGCAACCTAAATATTGGTATTTACAATCTTTAAAAAAAATCAAATCATCTGTAGTATTTATTACTGTTTTTAACAAACTTTTAATTTGATGATTTTTATTAAAAAAATAAATTATTATTAAAAACATAAAAGTTAAAAAAGCTATTGTTATAAAAATCATATTCTCTTCATGATGAGTAAGTTCAAAAGTCATGGTTTTGTGTGGATTTTCTTCATAAATAAATGAATTTACATCCATATCTTTATTTACTAAACCTACTAATTTAAAAACACTAATGGTATTTCTTAATTTCTTCCCATCAATATGCCCAATATCTTCATCATTTGCATAGGCCATTTTTTTTAAAATTTCGCCCTCTTTTACTAAATGAATTAATGATTTGTTTTGAGTATTATATTTATTAAATATTATTTCTGCAGTTTCACCTATATTTTCAAAGGCATATTTCCAACCTTTTATAGTTGCCTCATAAAAATCTTTTGTGAGTTTTGGATTGTTTTTTATAAATATAGATGATGTGAAAAGAATATCATTATAAAAGTCAAAACCAAAATCTTTTGGATGAAATATTTTATACTCTATATTTTTATCTTTTAATAATATTGGTTCATTGGACATATATGATGCCATTGCATCTGTATTTCCATTAATTAAGTCTTCTATATTAAAAGAGTGTTCTTGTCTTATAAAATCACTTTCTCTTAAACCATTCGCGCTTAACATTGCTAATATTGATGCTGAATTAGCTGCATCATTTGTTATCATAATTTTTTTATTTTTTAAATCTTTTACACTATTTATATTAGAATCTTTTTTCACTAAAAGCATCAAAGGAGATTCTTGAAAAATTGCTCCTAAAGCTACAACATCAGCTCCATTTATTCTATCTATTAATAAAGAACTACTTCCTATTGCAAAATCTGCTTTGTTAGTTTTTATCATCTCTATTAAATCTGTATTTGAAGTAAATTCTTTTATATCTAAATCAATGCCAACATCATTATAAAAGCCTTTTTCTTTAGCAATATAATATCCAGCAAATTGAAATTGATTTAACCAATTTAATTGAAGTGTTATTTTTTTATTAGAATTCGCAGATAAAAGTAGTGAAAGGAAGATTAGAATTAGTAGAATTTTTTTCATTAATTATCCTTTTCAAAGAATGATTCTTTAACAAATCTATAATAACATAAAAATATAATTATAATATAAAGGAATATGAGTTTTTTATAAAATATAGAGATATGAGAAAGTTTAAAAACTTTCCCATTCATTGTCGTCAGATTTATTAGAAGCTATTTTAGTCTCTTTTATTTCTGTTTTTTTATGTACCACTTTATGAGTGTTTATTTCAAAAGAAGAATTATTATTTTTTACAAAACTTCTTTTTGCTTTAACATCTTCTTTTCCTATAAACTCTTTTGCATTTGCATTACTTACAACTAATTTTGCTATTTCATCTGTTACAACTGCAACATCATGAGTTTGACTTGCAACTGCAGCGTTTTGTTGAGTTTGTCTATCAAGACTATTTACGGCATCATTAATTTGTTCAATTCCAGTAAGTTGCTCTTTACTTGACATTTCTATATCAGAAATTAAGTTTATAGTTTGAGATATATTTTCATTTAGTTGTTTATATCCTTCTATCATGTGAGTTGCAATTTCTTTACCATAATTAGCTTTTTTTGTTGCATTTTCTACAATTGTTTTTATCTCTTTTGCAGCTTCTGCACTTCTTGAAGCTAAGTTTCTTACTTCTTGTGCAACAACAGCAAATCCTTTTCCAGCTTCACCAGCAGTTGCCGCTTCAACGGCTGCATTTAAAGAAAGGATATTTGTTTGGAATGCAATTTGGTCAATTACTGAAATTGCATCATTAATTGCAGTAACTTGAGTATTAATTTCATCCATTGCAACTGTTGTTTGGTTTGCTAATTTTTCACCCTCAGAAGATGAAGTTGTTACTTCATTCGAATATCTAGCCATTTTTGCAATGTTTTGTGTATTATTTCTAATATTTGAAGTTATCTCTTCTAAAGCGGCTGCTGTTTCTTCTAAAGAAGCTGCTGCTTCATTTGAACTAATATTTAACTTATCTACATTTGCTAATAATATATTTGAACTTTCATCAAGAGTTAAACCATTTGATTTATTCTCTACTAACATATCATTTATAATGTCTGCTAGTTTATTTAATCCAACAGTTACATCACTATTACAACCTTTTGTTCTATGTGTAAAATCAAGTTTTGCATATTTTTCTAAAGCAAAACTAATATCATTAATATTAGTACAAACTCTTAATTGAAGAGATTGTAACATCTCATTAAATGAATTTTTCAACTCTTCAAGACTTTCATTTTGTGTAGTTTTTTCTAGTCTATGATTTAAAAAGCCATTTTTAACTTCATTTACTACTTTTTTTACATCATCAATTAATGCATGATCTTCTTCTATTAGTTTTTCTGTTTTAATTATATTTTGGTTTATAACCTTTGCCATATCTCCAAATTCATCTTTTGAAGAATCATCTAAAAGTTTAGCTTTTGAAGTCTCTTTATTTAAAAATCCAAAAAATGACAATAATCCATCTTCAAAATTTATTAAAGAATTCCCTATTTGTCTAACTAATACTACCCCTATTATAATACCAACTAAAACTCCAATGATTGACATAGCGATAATAATAAAAAGTGTTGAATTTGATTTATCAAAAGTTTGTTTTGAGTTTACAAAAGCTTCATTTACTTGTGCCTCTTTTAACTCATCTACTAAAGCAGCAAGTTCTAATGTACTTTTATCTAACTCTTCCATTACAATGTCACCCTCTTCTTTATTGTGACCATAACTTGAAACCATTTTTTTACCAGTTTCAAAAAGAGCTGTTGCTTTTTCCTTCATTTTGTTTATTTTTTCTAAAGCAACTTGATCATTTTCAGCTTTGTACATTTTTTCAAAAGCAGCCATGTTAGAGATGAATTTATCGTAAGCTTCTTTAGCTTCATTTATAACTTCTAAATCTTGAGTTAAAGAACTATCTGTCAAAAATTGTTGCATTTGACAACTTTGGAATTTTGTATCAGCAGCTATCATAGCCATTGGTACAGACTCATTTGATGTTTGTTCACTAATAGTTTTAACATCGTTTATATTTGAGATTGTTAATAATGATGTAACAACAAAAATTCCTAAAATACTTCCTATTCCATATACTAATTTATGTTTAACTTGCAACTTCTCTCCTAAACTTTTAGCCCTAATAAATTACGACTAGTTATATTATATATACAATTATATAATAATTAATGTGAAAAAAAGTTTTAAAATAGTAATTTAATAAATAATTATTTTTTGTATATTGTTATTATTCTGTAGCTTCATGGATAGCTTGTTTAGTTGAATCGTATGCTTTTCCTGTAGTTTCCTTCGTAGCTTCCCATGCATCTTTACTATCTTTTTTTATACCATACCATGTTGCACAACCTTGAAATAAAATTATTAATACAATTAATAGCATAATTTTTTTCATAATAAACTCCAATCTTTCTAATTTTATACTTATATCATTTTTTATCTCAGAATAAATTAAAAACAATTTTTTAGGCTTAATATGATTTTAGATACAATTTCAAAAAAATTTAGGATTATTATGAGTGAACAAATAGAAACATCTTTATGCCATATTGCAAAATTTGCACCTTTTAACGATATTAGTGGCGCTTCTCATTTTCCAATTTATAACACTGGAACATTTGATTTAAAAAAACAAACTGGCGATAAAATTTATGATTATACAAGAAGTGATAACCCAACAAGAGAAGTTTTAGAAAATCTATTTACCCATGTTGAAGGTGGGGCTGGATGTGTTTGTACTCACACTGGAATTGCTTGTGTATCTTTATTATTTGAAACTGTTTTAAAAGCAAATTCTCATATTTTAGTTGAAGCTGATTGTTATGGTGGAACATTTAGACTTTTAAAAATCTTTAAAGAAAAATATAACATCACTGTTCACTTTGCAAACTTTTTAGATTTTGAAATGTTAGAACATATTTTAGCAACTAATCCTATTGATTTAGTTTTATGTGAAAGCCCAACAAATCCTGGATTAAAAATTATAGATTTAAAACAAGTAGCTGATTTATCGCACAAATACAATGCTTTATTTGCTGTTGATAACTCACTAGCTACTTTTATTTCTCAAAGACCTTTAGAGTTTGGAGCAGATTTTTCACTTTTCTCAACAACAAAATATATTTCAGGACATGGAAGCGTAGTTGCTGGTGCTATAGTTGCTAAAACAAAAGAGTTATCACAACAAATTCACTATTATGCAAATGCCCATGGAAGAAGTCAAAATCCAATGGATGTATTTTTAATTAGTCTTGGAATTCCAACATTAAAAATAAGAATGATCGAACATGAAAAAAATTCAATTACTATTGCAAAATTCCTTGAAGAACAAGATTACATAATAAAAGTAACTCACCCTGCTCTTCCATCTCATCCACAATATGAATTAGCAAAAAAACAGATGCAGTTTATTCCAGGTGTTTTTTGTGTTGATTTTTCAAGTGTTGAATTAGCTGAAAAATTTATTGAAAATACAAAAATCTTTGGTGAAAAATGTTCATTTGGAAGTCCAGATAGTAGAGTTGAAATCCCTGCAAAAATTTCACACGCAAGTTTTTCTAAAGAAGAGTTAGCAGCTATTGGAATAAGTGATAGTACAGTTAGATTTTCTATTGGTTTAGAAAGTGTAGAAGATTTAATAAATGATATTAAACAAGCAGTAAAAAAGTAGAACTACCTAAATGAATGACTCAATCTTTACCCCTATTGCTTGTGGGCAAACGCTACCAATTAATAACATTCATGCAGTTTCTGTTTCTATGCCAGAACTTCAAGATGTTATTGATTATGAAGAGCAAACTGCTGAAATTTTAGAAAAAATAAAAAGTGCATATCCAAGATTTGTAATGCACCCTTATTTAAAACTTTTATCAACTTACATAAAAGAGAAATACAAAGTTTCAAATGCCTATGAAGTTGTACTTTTAAGTTCTCAAAAAGCTGTAGATGTAGTAAGTAGTAAATATTTCATTCATAATAAAATAGAAATCAATGAACCTTTTGGAGTGATTTTAGTTCAAAATGGAACTTCACAACTTCAAAAAGTTTTAAAGTTTATTCAACATGTGGGTTATAATTTATCTTCAAGATTAGCCCAAGATTATCTATTTGATATTGGTTTATTAAATATTAAACATCAAGAAGAGTTAGATGATGAAAAAATAGCTTATGATAATCTAACTTCAACATTAGCAAAAGCTTACAATCAGCCACAAAAAAATGTTTGTTTAACTCCATCTGGAATGAATGCTGTTTATTGTGCCCTAAGAGGTTTAAGAACTATTCAAAATAAAAATGGAAAAACAAAATTAATTCAACTTGGTTGGTTATATTTAGATACTATGAATATAGTTGAGCACTATTTTGATGAAAATAAAATATTTTATGACATTAATAATCTTGATATTGTTGAAGATTATCTAAAAACAAATGGTCATACAATTTCAGCAATAATAACAGAAATTCCAACAAATCCCCTACTTCAAACTGTGGATTTACCAAGATTAAAAAATCTTTGTTTAAAATATAATATTGCTTTAGTAATAGATGCAACTTTTGCAACACCTTTTAATATGGATTTAAAGCCTTATGCAGATATTTATGTTGAATCTTTAACAAAATTTGCATGTGGAAATGCTGATGTTTTAATGGGAGCTGTTATTTTAAATGAAAACTCTAAAATATCTATGATTTCACAAGAGTTTTTCAAACATGCTGATATGCCATATATAAAAGATATTCAAAGACTTAGTTTTGAAATAAGAAATTATGAAAAAAGAATGAAAACTATCTCAGAAAATACAAAAAAGTTGGTGGAATATTTTAAAACAGCCCCTTTTATAGATGAGATTTTTTATTGTTTAAATCCTAAATATGCTTCAAATTATCAAAAACTTATGATTAATGAAAATTGTTATACAGGAATAATTTCTGTTACATTTAAAAAAGATTTTGAAGAGATTTATAATAAACTAAATTTTGCAAAAGGACCTAGTCTTGGGACTGAATTTACTCTTTTAATGCCATACACTTATCTAGCTCATTACGATTTAGTTACTTCTAAAAATGGTCAAGAGTTTTTAAAAGAGATTGGACTTCCTATAAATCTTCTTCGTATTTCTGTTGGTTGTGAAGATATAAATGAGATTATAAAAGAGTTTGAAAAAGCAAATTAAAGAGTTAATAAGAGTATCATTACATAAATCAACAGAAAGGATTTAAAATGAGTAATAATATAGGAACAATTGATAGAATAATTAGAGTTATAGTAGGTTCAATAATTATTATAATTGGAGCTATGAATAATAGTTTATTTGGAGCAATTGGTTTAATTCCACTTCTAACAGCAGCAATTGGATGGTGTCCATTATACTGCCCTTTAAAAATTAATACAACTTGTAAAAAAGACAATTGTAAAAAATAAAAAGCTAGTTAACTCTAGCTTTTTAAAAATTTAGTTTATATCCAATTCCATACTCAGTGATTAAATATTTTGGATTTACTCCATTATCGCCTATTTTAATTCTAATATTTTTTATGTGATAATCTAGACTTCTATCACTTTGAATAATTGAAGATAAACATTTTAATAAATCATCTCTTTTTACAACACTGTTTTTATTTTCAATCAAATATTTTAATATCTCAAATTCTGTTTTTGTAAGTTTCAAAGATTTATCTTCAAAAAAAATCGTGCTATTAACCAATTGAAAAACTTTTTTTTCTATTTTTTCTACAAAAGTAGAAACATTTTTTATGTGAACCCAAATTCTAGCTTCCAACTCTTCAGGGTCAATTGGTTTTACCATATAATCAACAGCTCCCAATTTAAAAGCTTGAAGTTTTGTATTTTTATCGGAATATGCACTAACAACAATTACTGGAATATTAATTTTATTTTTATTTAAAAAATTCAATACTTCAAAACCATTAAAATCAGGGATATTAATATCAAGAAGAATTATTGAATATTTTCCAAATTTTATATTTGAAATAGCACTTGTAACAGTATTTACAATATCAACTTTAAAGTTATACTCTTCTAAAAAGTCTTTTATTAGACCTGCTGTAAATTCATCATCTTCAATTAATAAAATATTATAAACCATCTTTTTCTTTCATTTGCTCAGATTACTCAGATTTTACTATTGTTTCCCTTATGTTAATATTGTATTATTATAAATATCTAACAACTATACAAAAAAAATCTCACTTAGGAAAAAAATGAAACAACTATTTTTTATTTTTATTATTTCATCATTTTTATATTCAAATAATTTAAAACCTGTATCTATACAACTAAAATGGAAACATCAATTCCAATTTGCTGGATTTTATATGGCAAAAGAGTTGGGATTTTATAAAGATGTTGGATTAGATGTTGAAATTAAAGAGTTCGAAAAAAATATGGATATGATTAATGAAATTACTAATCAAAAAAGTAATTTTGGAATAGATGATTCATCTTTAATTTATCATAAATTAAAGGATGTAGATATTATTGCACTTTTCCCTATATTTCAAACTTCACCTATAACTTTGATTGCTCAAGAAGATTTAAAAACATTAAATCTTTTAGAAAATAAGAATATTGAATTTTCAACAAATGAACTTGCAAATATTTCAATAAAAGCTATTTTAAAAGCAAATAATATAAAAATAAATCAAATACCTCATACTTTTGTTGTAGATGATTTTATTGCAAAAAAATCAGATGCAATTGTTGGTTATTTATCAAATCAACCCTATTATCTTGATGAAAAACAAATAAAATATAATATCTTTAATCCAAAAGATTTTGGTTTTGATTTCTATGGAGATATAATTTTTACTTCAAAAGAGTTTGCCAAAAATAATCCAAAAATTGTAAGTGATTTTATAAAAGCTACAAAAAAAGGTTGGGAATATGCCTTTTCAAATATTCCACAAACAGTAGATTTTTTATATAAAAATTATAACTCCCAAAATAAATCAAAAGAGTCTTTATTATATGAAGCAAATATATTAAAAAGTTTAAGTGGATTTGGTAAAAATTTTGGAGAATTAAGAGAAGATAAAATAAAAGAGATAGGAAATATAATTTCATTACTATTTCCTCAAAAATATAAAAATACCAACTTAGATGATTTTATCTGGAATGAAAAGTATGAATTAATCAACTATTATAAAAATAACTATTTAAAACAAGAAAATGAATTTACAGTTTGTATTCATGATGATATGTTCCCAATAGATGGAGTAACAAATGGAGTATTAACTGGAATTTCAGGAGATATATTAAATAAAATCGCTACTCAATTTGACCTAAAACTTCAAGTACTTCAAGCAAAAGATATTAAAGATTATCTTCAAAATGTAATATCAGGGAAATGTGACATTTTATCTATTACAGCAGAAGATGCCTATAAACAATATGGAATAATAAATAGAAGTGATTCTTATTTAGAATCAAATGCAGTTATAATCACAAAAAGTGATAAACCATTTATTGAAAACTATAGCTTTTTAGAAAACAAAAAATTTATTACTAGATATAAAATATTTGAAAACTATTTAGCACATTTCTATCCTGAAATAAATATCATAGTAAATTCAGATATTGAAGATTCTATGTCAAAACTTGAAAATGATGATATTGATGGTTATATAACTGATAATATCACAGCAGACCATATTATTCAAAGATTTGGTTATGGAAAGTTTAAAATATCTGGAATTTTAGGACTTAATAAACCATTAGAAGGTGCTTTTGGAGTAATAAATAGTAAACCTGAACTATTAGAAATCATCAATTTAGGACTCTTAGATTTTAATAAAAAAGAGTTAGAACAGATAAAAGAAAAATGGAAAGTTTCAAGGTACACAACAGTTGTAGATTATGGTTTAATCTGGGAAGTTATTTCTATTTTTATTATTATTTTATTTTTTATTCTATTCTTTTTAGTAATTTTAAGAAAACATAACAAAGAGTTAAATGAGTGGCTTGATTCAACAATTGAGGGAATTGCTATTTTTGAAAATGGCAAATTAATTAAAGCTAACAAACAATTATTAACAATCCTAGGATATGACAATTTTGTGGAAATTTATGGAAAATCTCACATTGATTTTATTGTGCCGTGGGAACATCATATTATGAAAGAGAAACTTACTTTTAATCAAGAACCCTATGAAATGACTTTTATAAGAAAAAATGGTACAAAATTTGATGCTTTAGTAAAAGGACATCAAATAGATGGAAAAAATATACGAATTAGTACAATTATTGATATTAGTGAACTTAAAAATACCCAAAGAAAACTAAAAAAATTAAATATAAATCTTGAACAAAAAGTACAAGAAGAATTAGAAAAAAATAAAAACCAACAAACAATAATGTTTCAACAATCAAAACTCGCAGAAATGGGAATGATGCTAAATATGATTGCCCATCAATGGAGACAACCTTTAAATAATATTTCCTTAATGGTAAACACAATAATTTTAAAACAAAAAAAAGCTCATTTAAATATTGAAAATTTGGATAAATTTAAAGGAGATTTTCAAAAACAAATAAGTTACCTTTCAAATACAATTGATGATTTTAAAAACTTTTTTAAACCCAAAAAAGAGAAAGAGCTCTTTATATTAAGAGATTCAATCCTTTCAACTTATTCATTAGTAAAACCAATATTTGATAAAGATCAAATTCAATTAAATTTTAATATAGATCCTAAAATATCATATTTTGGATATAAAAATGAATTCTCACAAGTTATTTTAAACATTATTAATAACTCAAAAGATGCGCTTATTGAGAAAAATATTGAAAATAAATTGATTGACATTTTTGTAAGTTTGAATCAAAAAGATATAACAATTACAATACAAGATAATGCAGAAGGTGTAAAAAACTCTGATTTAGAGAAACTTTTTGAACTTTATTTTTCTACTAAAGATAGCATAAATGGCACGGGTTTAGGCTTGTATATAAGTAAAATAATTATTCAAGAACACTTCAATGGAGCGATAATTGCATCTAATAAGAATAATGGTTTAGAAATAATAATAAGAATTCCTATATAAACTTTTAAACTAAAAACTCTTCAGTAGAAAGAATTATTATGAATATGATAGAAGAAATGAAAACTAAAAATAAGTTATTAATGATTATGTTAATAGCTCAAATTGGTTTTATTAGCATCGGAATTGCTGGAATTAATACCAAAGATAGTTCAATAATTATTATTTTAAATATTATATTTGGTGTTTTATTGGCACTTATAAGTTTCCTATTTAGTCGCTCAATTGTAAATGGTTTAAAAAACTTCAATGAATCTTTTGATGAATTCTTAAAATTTATATCTCTAAAAAACAATAGATATATCCCAGTTATTGTAAATGGTCATGATGAAATTTCAGAACTTCATAGAAAACTAAATACTATTTCTATTGAATTTGATAATAAATTAAAAGATGATATGAAAGTTTTAGGTGAAATTGTAATTACTATGGATAGAGTTGAACAAGGTATTTATGGGTGTAGAATAAAATCTCAGACTTCAAATCCAATGCTTACGACACTCAGTCGAACTATAAATCAAATGCTTGATGGTGTTGATGAAAATATGAGAAATTTAGTTAATTTACTAGAACTTTACTCAAAAGATGATTTCCGAAATCAATTAACTATCAAACCAACACTTAAAGGAGAAATGCTAAAGGTATTAACTAGCATTAATTTTTTAGGAAAAACCTTAGCAACTAATGCACAGAAAGATTTAAATAATGGACAAATTCTTGCTCAAAATTCTATAAATATGTCTAATTCTGTAAATTTATTAGTAAAAAAAGCAAATGAACAAGCTACTTCATTGGAAGAAACAGCTGCTGCAATTGAAGAGATTACAAGTATTACAAGAAATAATTCACAAAATGCTCAAAAAATGTCACAGCTTGGAAATATTGTACAAGGTGCAGTTACAAATGGACAAAAGCTTGCAACTCAAACTGCCAATTCAATGGATGATATAAATTATGAGGTAAATTCAATAAATGAAGCAATTACAATTATTGATCAAATTGCTTTTCAAACAAATATTCTTTCATTAAATGCAGCTGTTGAAGCAGCAACGGCAGGAGAAGCTGGAAAAGGATTTGCTGTAGTTGCAGCAGAAGTAAGAAACTTAGCATCTCGTTCAGCAGAAGCAGCACGTGAGATAAAAGATATAGTTCTAAAAGCTACTCAAAAGGCAAATGAGGGAAAAAATATTAGTGATATTATGATAAAAGATTATGATGAACTAAATTCTAATATAACTCAAACCATTCACATTATGCAAGATGTTAATACTTCTAGTCAAGAACAGATGAAAGGAATTGAGCAAATAAATTCAATGATTAATTTGCTAGAGCACGTAACAAATGAAAATGCAAGCCAAGCAAATAATGTTGCTTCAATCTCTTCACAAACACAAACAATGGCTGAACAGCTTGTAAATGAAGTAAAAAATAAGAAATTTTAATTACTAGGAAAATATTATGGAAAAAGAAACAATATTAGATGAATATACTTTTTTAGTAAGTGAAACTGATGAAAAAGGAATAATCAAATTTGCAAATAATGATTTTTGTAAAATTGCCGGTTACTCTTTGGAAGAATTAATGGGAAAACCTCATAATATGGTAAGACATAATGATATGCCAAAAGTTGCCTTTAAAGATTTATGGGAAACTGTAAAAAAAGGTAATATTTGGACTGGTTATGTTAAAAATGCTACAAAAGATGGTGGATATTATTGGGTTTTTGCAACTGTTTATCCATTTGTATCTTGTGATGGAACTAATGGTTATCTAAGTTGTAGGAAAAAAGCATCCGATGAAGAGATAAAAATTCATGATAATTTATACAAACAATTAAAAGTTCGGGAATAATATTAATAATTATTTAATAATTTCCTCAGATTACTCAGATTTAACTCACAAATCCCACAGATTAATATTGTAAGCTTTAAATATTGATTTGTATCAAGAGATTATAATAAAAATAATATTATAATGAATAAAAAAATTAAAAGGGCATTAATGTTTGGTTATATATCTAAAAATGAACTTAAGTTAATTGATGAATATTTTCAACAATATATTAAATTTACTCAGTACAAACAGAACAAATTTGATTATGTTGAAAAAACTGGAAATAAAGATCTTGATGAACTTTTTTCTAAATGGAATGAAAAAATACAAGAAACTGATAAATCTATTAAATCAGATATAAATGTAATTGGTGAGATTGTATTAACAGCTGATAAAGTAAATCAAGGGATTTTTAAATGTAGAGTAAAATCTGATACAAAAAATCCCATGATTGCAACTCTTAAAAAAACAATAAATCAAATGCTTAATTCATTAGAAGATAAAATGACTAGATTAGAATCAACGTTGAACTCTTATGCCTCTGATGATTTTAGACCTACCATAAATATAGAACCAACGCTTAAAGCTAGAATGCTTGCTGTTATGACAAGTATTAATACTTTAGGTGAAGCATTAAGTAATAATGCTAGAAGCAATTTAGCTAATGGTGAAACTTTACAAAACAATTCTCATAAAATGAGTATTTCAATGAATAATTTAGCAACAAAAGCAAATGAACAAGCTGCGTCTTTAGAAGAAACAGCTGCTGCTGTTGAAGAGATTACATCGATTACAAGAAATAATACAGTTAATGCTTCAAAAATGGCAGAACTTGGACAAACAGTAAAAAATTCTGTGGCAAATGGTCAAACTTTAGCTTACCAAACTGCAAATTCTATGGAAGAGATTCATAAAAAAGTTGCAGCTATAAATGATTCTATTAATATTATTGATCAAATAGCTTTCCAAACAAATATTCTCTCTTTAAATGCAGCTGTTGAAGCAGCAACTGCTGGAGAAGCTGGAAAAGGATTTGCAGTTGTTGCAGCGGAAGTAAGAAACCTTGCATCTCGTTCAGCAGAAGCTGCTAAAGAGATAAAAAATTTGGTTGAAGATGCAAATTCAAAAGCGAATAAAGGGAAAGAAATATCAGATACTATGATTAATGGTTATGAAAAATTAAATGAAATTATTTCACAAACTATTCATATAATTGAAGATGTAAGCTCAGCTTCAAAAGAGCAAATGCAAGGTATTGAACAAATTAATGTTGCAATTTCAATGCTTGATAAAGTAACTCAAGAAACAGCAAGTGAAGCGAATCACACTGCACAAATTGGAGTTAATGTAGAATCACTTGCAAAAAAATTAGTTAATGATGCTAATAGTAAAAACTTTAATTAAAAACTAAAAAGGATAATTTATGGCAGCAGGACAAGAAACAGTATTAGACGATTATGCATTTTTAGTTAGTGAAACAGATGCTAAAGGAACAATTTTATTTGCAAATGATGATTTTTGTAAAATTGCAGAATATACGCTTGAAGAGTTAATGGGAAAACCACATAGTATGGTAAGACATAAAGATATGCCAAAAGCAGCATTTAAATCATTATGGGACACTGTTCAAAAAGGTGAAATTTGGACGGGTTATGTTAAAAATGCTACAAAAAGTGGTGGATATTATTGGGTTTTTGCAACGGTTTATCCATTTGAATCATGTGATGGTTCAAAAGGTTATTTATCATGCAGAAGAAAAGCCTCAGTTGAAGAGATAAATTCTGCAATTCAACTTTATAAAACAATGAGCTAATTTTTAATTAGTAAATCAAAAGACCAAAAATAAATATCTTATGATTTAATTTTTGGTCAAACTCTAAATTAACACATTATGACTATTATTTCATAAATGGTCATAAAATTAAACAAAATAATATACTCTTTTCTATTTACAAACAGTCTTCTCCTACTAATTTTCTGAATGTAACTCAAACGTTTAATAGGATTTGACCATTTTTATTTATATAAATTTTTGTTTACAAAATAACAATTATCTAAAAATGAATTATCTAAAATATATAAAATCAAAATAATCATCAATACAAAAATAGTGATTCCTAAAATATAACCATTTTGAGAGAAACTTCTAAAAATATTTCTATCTTTATATTTTTTTGTTATCAAAGATGTTTTATTAAATTTTGTCATTACACTATCACAAGCATTTTCACAAAGCCCACATTGAACACATCTCATATCAAAACCAGCTTTTATATCAAGATCATCAATAGGACAAATTTTTACACATTTTTCACAACTTATACAACTCTCTTTATCAAAAAACTCAAAAGTCTGTTTTTTCTCTTGTGGCAAAATTGCACTTACAAAAAAATATGGACATAAAATCGAACAATACCAACCCCTAAAAACTAAAAAAATACTTGTAAATGCAGTAGTTAAAACTCCTACAAAAATAGATGCTGTATCAAATTTTGTAAAATTCAAAAATAAATCAAAGGCTGAAGTAAAATATGATATTGTAGAAAAGGCTAAAATAAAAGCGAAACTAAATACACTTAAAAAAATCAAAAATGGATTTTTAAATTTTAAAGCAATAATTGAGGCTATTGATGATGGGCAAAAATAACCACAAAAGAATCTTGAAATTGTTAAGTTTAATCCTAATAATAATCCAATAAATAAAGCAACTATTATATAAATGAGCTGATGTGTAGAAGCCTCAAAAGCCATAAATAAAAACTCAAATCTATGAAACTCAAAGTTAAACATCAAAAAATGAATATTATCAAAACTCAACCATGGAAATAGAATATACAAACAAGATGTTACTAACAAACTTGGTACTAAAATCTGTTTTTTTGCCATAAATCTATCCTTTGTTCAGGTGCTAATGTTCCATTTTCATATAGGTTATTTTTTAAATTATTAATTAATCTATTGATAAAATCTTCGTTAAAAGTGTGATACTTTTTTACAAGTTCGCTTTTTTTATCAAAAATCAAAATATAAGGAACACTTTGTGTCACTCCAAACTCTTTTGAATCTTCTAAAGAAATAGAGATTATTTTTAAATTTGATGTCTCTTTTATTGAAGTTGGAATATCTTCATCTACAAAAAGTAAAAAAACAGAAATTTCGCTATTATTTTTAGCTAAAGAGAGTAAATAATCATTTGTTTTAATACAAACAGGACACCACGAAGTTACAAAGGCAACTACGTTTATTCTATTTTTTTCTAATGACTCAAATGAAAAAGAGGTGGCAAAAACCACCCCTTTTAATATCACAAATAGAAAAAAAATTTTAACTATTCTCATTTATTAGCATCTTTTAAAGAAAGAATCCAATCTACAAGTATTTTGGCTTCTTCTGCTGACACATCTTGTGCAGGCATAGGAATAACATCGTATTTATTTACACTTCCATATTGCATTGAGTGAATTAAAACATCTTTGTTTCTCTCTTTATTTGATACCTCATTATATGCTGGTCCAACTAATTTCACATCCACAGCATGACAAGCTAAACACCCTTTTGATTCAGCTAAAACCATTGGATTTGTTAAATCTAAAGCTGGTTTATTAGCAAGTTCCTCTTTATATTTTTTATATTCTGCAAGTGATGCTGTCATAAACTCTTCCGTAGCTTGTGCTTGAAGAGCAAGTGGTTCAGCAAAAGATACAACTCTTACACCTTCTCTTGTTGTTGCCATTAAAAGAATTGATAATAATACAAGTGAAACTGCTCTAAGAGCTGATTGGGGAGTTACTATCTCATCATTAAATTTATTTAAAACAAATAAAAATGTAATAATTAAAAGTATTGAAGCAATAAATGGTAAATAAATAAATCCAGTATGCATTAAAGCTTCACTAATACGTGCTGTAAACACAAATGGTAATAATGGCATTACAACTATATTTAAAGGAGTTGCAAGTAAAAACCATTTTTTACCTTGGCTTATTGCGATTTTTCCTATTTCAACATCACCTTTTTTCACCCATCTAGCACCAATAAATATCAAAACAACACCTGTTGCCATAAATGCTGATAAAAAGAAATTTAAAAGTCTAAATCCAGTAACAGGAGTAAACATAATGTCCCAAATATTTTTAATTGTTGCAAAAAGTTCTGGTTGCATATAAAGATTTGTCATTGACATAAACACAAAAGGAAGTGTAAAAAACGCTAAAACAGCTGAAATTCCAATTGTTATGTGAAAACCTTTATGATTCTGTAAAGCATGCCAAGAAAATTTATAAGCATAAGAAAGTAAGAATGCAATAATATTTCCATAAATAATATGTAAAATATGCGGACTAACTTTTAAAATTGCTGTATAAAAAAATCCAGTAAAAAGTACAGAAATCACGAGTAAAGGAGCAACTCCCCATAAAGCACCCATATTTTCTGAAACTGTTGTATAGTTTGTCATTCTATAGGCAAACTTATCGTAGTTTGAATCTTTTTTGAATACTCCAACAATATTATAAATAACAGAAGCAGTTGAAGCTCCTATTAACATATAAATAAAACAGATATGAACAACAAAAACAATAATTCCCAAAATACTAAAAAACTCTAAAGGAAGCCCTAAAGTTGGCGTAATTAATGGAATATCAAATGGTAATTTCCAATTCATTTTATAACTCCTTTAGCATTTATAGATTTTATATAAGCTGCAAGTGCATCTTTTTCAGCTTCAGTTCCAACAAATGGAGGCATGTAAGGTGTTCCAGCACCTGGAAGATTATTTAACCTATTTCTAATTGCATCATGTGACCAACCAGCTGTTAGTCCTTTTAGTCCATTAATACCATTTTGAGTGTGACAAATTCGACACTCTATTTGGAAAATTGATTTTCCAACTTCTAAAATATTTGATTTATCTTCTTTTACAACTTTTTTATCATCATCTAAAAAAACTGCATGTTTTAAAATACCAACTTTATTTAAATAAGGTACATCTGTAACTCTAATTCCATTTGAATACATATAGTTATAAATCAAAAATGGTTTTCGAATAAACTCTCTAACTCTCTCTTCATATCCCCAAAGTACTAAAAATCCAGCAACCATTAAACTAGCTGCAATATAAGGCATTCTTTTTGGAGAGAAATATGCAATAATAGTTGTAATAACAATTGAGCCACCAACTCCAATAGCCATAAGATACATTAAATCAAATCTATCTGCAAAAGCTCTAGTCATTACAGCTGTTGGAATCATTGAAAGTGCTGCTGCTGGAATTTCTGTATAATACCAATATCCAAAAATAGCACTAATAGGCACTGTAATCATCATGATTCCAGCTAAAAATTTAACAAGTCTTGCTTTTGCTTCTTTATCCTCTTCATTTTTTGAGAAAGTTCCAATTATCCAAGTCCACATAATGGCAAGAGCTGCTGCAAAAGCTATTGATGTAAATGTTCTAAATGCAAGTGAAGGCCACCAAGTTGGGTTAAATAAAGCATTGTTGTAGTTTACATTCCCAGGGTAAACTTCAGGGTCAACCCAAGGTTGTCCATCAAAATTTGGAGTTAACATAAATGCTAAAATTGCAGTGATAATTACCATTGTAAGCCAAGAAGAAATAGCATAATAAACACCAATTCTTACAGTTTTTGCTCTTCCTTCTGGTGTTTCTTGATTCTTTTTCCAACTCATAAATAGTAAAAGTAAAAGTACAACTTCAAAGTTAAATACAATCCACTCTATAAACCATTTCCAAAAAAATACTCTAATAAGCCCACCTATTGCATTTGGACTTAAAATATTGGCATGTATCCACATACCAATTCCAGTTAAAGCTCCAACTGATGTAGAAATAATAAAAAACACCATAACAACTTTAAATGTTAAGTTATATGCTGCCATATCGTTTTTCTTATTTGCCCACCAAGCCATAGCCGCAAGTACAACAGATCCACCAACTGCTCCTCCATGAGATACAAAAACATGTATAATTGCATTTATTGCCATTAACATTCTTTGACCTATAAAAGGCATCTCAAAAATGGGGTAATCAAACATACCCAAATCCTCCCTATATTTTTATTTGCTTGTGCAGATGCTATTTTAATGCTACTTTGTTAATTGTTCGTTTGTAATTTTTTATTATTTTAAGAGGATAAAGAAGTTTATTTGATATTTATTTTATAACCATTTACTCGGCTTGAGCTTATAATATCATTACCTAAAAGTTGTCTGATTTTATGAATATGAAAACGAATTACTCCCATTTTAGAGTTACTATTTGCAGGATATGCTCCTTTTTCTAAACTTTGCGTTGAGACATAATATCCTCTAAATTTTAATAAATAATCAAGGATTAATAAAGCTTTGTCACCTAAAATTATTTCGTCTTTATTTTTTAATACTTTTTTATTGAAAATCTCATATTTTGTATTTTCTTTTAAAATTATTGAGTCTGTATATACTTTATATTGTCTTCTAATCAAAGCTTTTATTCTTAATACGATTTCATCTTCATCAATATTTCTAATTACGCATTCATCACAACCTGATAAAAAAGATGGCTTGATTATATTTGGAATTGAAGCAATTACCATTTTCATTGTAATATCTTTATAATCATTTAAAAGCTGAATTAATTGAAACCTTGGGAGTGATTTTTCATTTATATTTATCAAATATAAATCATATAAATTATTATAAATACACTCTAAAAATTCACTATTATTACAGCAAATATCCACATAAAAATCATTATTTTTTAAGATTTCAATAATTTGAGAGATTGAACTATCATTACTTTCTAAAACTAAAATTTTTACGGCTTTCAATGTTTTCTCCAAGTTTACAGTTGGAGTATTTTAGAAAAAATCTATTAATTATCTGTTAGTTAAACAAGATATAATTCCTAAATTTATTAAAAGATTTAAAATGATAAAACAAGCACAAAAAAACAATATTTCAAATATTTCGACTCTAATTTTAGATGCAATTCACAACATTGCAAACACACTAACAGGTGAAGATGAAAAAACAAAAATCTTAAAGATTTTAGATAAATATGTAACTATGGACATAAATAGATTAAGTTATAACAATATTTGGATTTATGAAAGAGAAAATCAAACAGTAGGATTAATCCTTGCTTACAATTCAAATGAGATAAAAAAACTAGATAAGCCAATTTTAGAACATCTAAAATCTAAAAATATTTTTCTAAATTCTTTTGATAAAGAGTGTTTTGAAAATGAATTTTATATTGATACAGTTAGTGTTAATGAAAATTTTCAAGGACAAGGAATTGCAAAAGAGTTGTTTGTTTTCATTGAAAAAAAAGCTAAAGAGTTAGGATTTGAAAAAGTCTCACTTTTAGTTGATTTAGAAAATCCAAAAGCTCTTGCTTTATATGAGAAAATAGGATTTAAAAAGAATACTATTTTAGAAGTATCAAAACATCAATACCATCACATGATAAAGATGCTTTGATAAAAAATTAGAATTTATTAGCATTTAAAAATAGTAATAATCCTAAAACAAACATAAAAATTGGTGAACCTATTTCTAAAATATTTACCAATTTTGTTGATTTTTGTGAGGCTTTATTTAAAGAAACTCCTAAAAATGAAGAGATAAAAATCACAAATGCCATACCAAAACTAATACTAATACTTGCAAGGGCTACTGCAAAATATGTTTTTAATAAAAAGGCATAAACAAAAAGTAAAACAGTTCCAGGACATGGAATTATTCCAGCAGTTATTACAAAAATCAAATCTTGTTTTTTACTTCTTTTAGGAGTAATAATAGGTTTATTTGAAGCTACTTTTACAAAATTCATATTAGATGAAACTGCTGTGAAATTTGTAGTTTTTAAATCTACACTACAACAACAAGCACATGATTTTTTACTTAATTTTCTATATAAAATGTAAACTGCTAGTATCATAATAATCAAAGCAGAAAAACTTGTAATATAAGAAACCGAATCTTGCATAAATCTATTTAACACACTTTGTAAAACAAAAACTGAGAATAAAACTATAGTTAAAGCTCCAAGAATATGGACAAATGCTGTTGCAAGGGAAATTATTAAAGCTTGAAAAACTGAACTTTTTTGAGAGCTAAAATATGAAAAGGCTAAAGCTTTTCCATGTCCTGGTCCAAAAGCATGAATTACTCCATATAAAAAAGAAGCCATTAATAAAAAGAATAAAGCAGATTTATCTTCACCTTTTTGAATTGCTATTAAATATTTTTTTATATTTTGTGTAAATTTTTCTAAAATATTTTGAGTTTGTGTTTGGCTATTTGCAGGAGTTTGAACTTGTTTTGCTTCTGTTTTTGCTTCTATTTTTTCTTCAACTTTTTCTGTCTTATTTGGAATTTCATCCTTTACACTATCTTCTTGCACACCTAAAGTTGGTGCATCAATTTTAAAACTAATATCATTTATATTTATTTTTTGTTCAATTTTGTAAGGTATATACATCAACTGTTTTTGTGGATTAAAAACTATATCAAAATAGTTTTCATCATCTATTATTTTAATATATAAAATATTTTTATCATAAATTTTATAGTTTAAATCAATATTATATTCAAAAGTCAAAGTTGAGTTTTTATAACTCATTTTGTAATCTTTTACTTTGTATTTATCTGATTTTTCATTAATTTGTTTGTCATATGAGATTGTAGTAATATAGTTTTTTCGCTCTAAATAATCAACTAAATATGATTGAATTACAGCTAACTCTTTTTCATTAAAAGTTCCATCTAAATTTGTGTCATAAATTTGTAGTAACTCTTTTGTAAATTCATTTGCAAAAGTCCAATTTATTTTTATAGTTTTTATATACTCTTTGTCTGCTTTTATTTGAGTATCAACGTGGGTTCGGGGAGTATAAATTGCACATAAAGAACATCCAAATAGGATGTCTTTAAGAATAAGGAATATTAAAAAATATTTTATCATTTGTAACTATTCGCAATTTGTTTGGCGCTATTAAGAAGATTTTCGCTCCAATTTTCGGCTAAAGGGTCAATTGATACAACTGTTGCTTGAATATTTTTTGAAATGGCTAAAGCACTTTTTTGTGAAAATTGAGGAGAACTAAAAACTATTTTTATATTATGTTTTTTTGCTTCTTCCATTAACTCAACTAATTCAGCAGGTTTTGGTTCTTTCCCTTCAATCTCAATTGAAATCTCTTCTAAATCATATCTTTTTGCAAAATATCCCCAAGATGGATGAAATACCATAAATGCTTTTTCTTTGTATGGTTCTAAAATTGTTTTGATATTTTCATCTAAAGCATCTAATTCTTTTAAGAACTCTTCATAATTTGTTTTATAAAACTCAGCATTTACTGAATCAATTTTTACCATAGTTTCATAAATATTTTTTGCTTGAATTTTCACTAAAACAGGATCCAACCAAACATGTGGGTCTAAACCTGAATGGTCATGTTCTTCATGATTAGCTTCTTCATGATTGTGTTTTTTTGTATCAGCAACATTTTCATTTTCATCATGATGTTCATGTTTTGCCATTTCCATTTTTTCTATTCCATCTGTTGAATCAACAAATAAAGTATCTTTTGCACTTTGTTTAAATTTATCCAACCAAACTTGCTCAAATGAAACACCCGTATAAAAATAGACTTTTGAAGCAACTAAAGATTTCATTTGAGATGATTTTGGCTCATAAGTGTGTGGTGAAGCACCTGGTTTTACCATAACATTTATTTCATATTTGTCTTTAACTATTTTTTCAACAAAATATTTTTGAGGTAAAATACTAACTGATAATTCTGGTTTTGAGGCATGTAGAAATGATATTATTGTTAAAAAAATAAATACAATTTTTTTCAAGATTAACTCCTAATTTTATTATTTTTTGCAACTTGGTTGCGCTTGTGGAATTCTAATTGATTTATACTTTAATGCAACTTAGTCGTAAAAGTAAAAAGTAAGTTTAAAATTAAATTGCTATAATAAATACTATGGATAAAATCACAAATTTAACAAACATTACAAATATCAAACTAACAAGTGCCAGAAAATCAATTTTGGAATTGTTAATTAACTCTAATAAACCATTATCTTATGAAGATATGAAAGATAATATTTCTATGGATAAGGCCACTTTTTATAGAAATATAACAATTTTTGAAGAAGAAAATCTTATTAGTTCTTTTGAGTCAAATGACAAAAAAAGATATTTTGAAATCAAAAAAAATCAACATTCTCACTTCATTTGTTCATCTTGTTCAAAAATAGAATGTATTCATCAGAAATTAGAATTTAATCTACCCGATTACAAAATTGAAAATATCATTATTAAAGGTATTTGTAAAAATTGTTTAATTAAGGAAAATATATGATTAAAAAATTTTTAATAATTGAAGAGTTTATATCAAAAGAAGCACTAAGTGGTGTTTTACTATTTTTAGCAACAATTGCAGCAGTAATTTGTGCAAACTCTAGTTTTGGACAAGAGTATTATAATTTATGGCACATGCCTTTAGGTGTAACACTTGGAGATAGAACTATTTCTATGACTTTGACTTATTGGATTAACGATGGTCTTATGGCTTTGTTTTTTTTAATGGTTGGACTTGAAATAAAAAGAGAGATGGTAATTGGTGAATTATCATCTCTTGCAAAAGCCTCTTTCCCAATTATTGCAGCACTTGGTGGAATGTTAATTCCTGCATTAATTTATGTGGCACTAAATCCGAATAATTTTATTGGTTTTGGTATTCCAATGGCTACAGATATTGCTTTTGCTTTGGGTATTTTAATGCTTTTAGGCTCAAGGGTAAATCCTGCATTAAAACTATTTTTAATGGCTTTAGCAGTTGTTGATGACTTAGGAGCTGTTTTAGTTGTTGCAACTGTTTATACAAGTGAAATAAAAGCTGAATATTTTTTACATGCTGGAATTGCTTATGGTTTAATTTGGTTTTTAAACTATATTGGCGTTAAAAAAATCTTACCTTATTTAATTTTAGGAATCTTTTTATGGGTATTTATCCATGAAATTGGAATTCATGCAACAATCGCTGGAGTTTTATTAGCTTTTGCAATTCCTATTAGTTCTAAAATTAATGAAAAACAGTTTATAAATGAAACACGAGAATCAGTGGATGAGTTTGAAAAAAATATTGACACTATTCCAATTTTAAATCATCACCAAATTGATGCCCTAGAAAGTATTGCCCATGGATATGATAAGGTTCAAAATCCACTTGTAAAACTAGAACATAATCTTCACGGTTTATCTGCATTTTTTATTATGCCTTTATTTGCTTTTTCAAATGCAGGTGTTTTTATAGATTTTTCAACAGTATCAGCAAATCTAATGATAGTTTTAGGGGTTGTATTTGGATTAATTTTAGGAAAACCAATTGGTATTTTTGGATTTACATTCCTTGCTTCAAAACTAGGAATCATTAAAAAACCAGATGATATTTCTTGGTATGATGTTCTTGCTGTTGGATTCTTAGGTGGAATTGGATTTACAATGTCAATTTTTATCACTCACCTTGCCTTCGCAGATGAAACAATAATTGCAGCAGTTAAACTAGGAGTTTTTGGAGCTTCATTTACAGCAGCTATTATTGGAGTAATCCTAATTTTATTAAAGAAAAAAGCGTAAAATCGTTTTTTTCTTTTTTCTAAAATAGCAATTTTATTCTATTTATTCAAATATTAAATTTGATATAATTCCCCATGACAAAATTACTAAGAAATACTCTTTTTGAGAGTGTAAGCAATATAAATGAACACTTTTCAAAACATTATCATGATACCTATACAATAGGAATTACCTATAATGGAGTAATAAAAACATACAACTCAAATAGAAGTTTTGATTTTTATAAATACTCAATTCGTGTAAATAATCCAAATGAAGTTCACAGTGGAGTTTCACAAGATTGGTCGCACTCAAATTTTTATCCAACAATTGAGCTTTTAAGCGATTTATATGAACAAATATTTTTTGAAAAGAAAATTCCATATTTTGAAAACTATATTATAAATGATAAATTTTTATTTTTAAAATTTCATAATTTTTTTGAATCTTTTTTTAGAAAAGATGAAGATATTATTATTGAATCAAATCTAATTGATGCTTTGTCATATTTAATTATAAATTTCACTTCACACACAAAAATTTACGACAAAATGTTTGACAATAAAATTGTTCTAAAAAAATCAATAGAACTTATAGATGATTGTATTGATGAAAATATTAGTCTTGATAAATTGGCAAATAATTGTAATCTTAGCAAATACCATTTTTTAAGAGTTTTTAAAAAGGAAATGGGATTAACTCCACACTCATTTATAATAAATGAACGATTAAATCGTGCAAATAATCTAATCAAAAATGGTAAAACAATCAGTGAAGCAAGTTTATTAGTTGGATTTAATGACCAATCTCACTTCACACGAAATTTCAAAAAATATTTTGGTTACACACCTACTCTACTTCAAAAAAATAGCAATATTATTCTATAAATAATTACATATTTATTATAGAATTTCGTCATAAAAATTACAAAAAAGATTTAAAATGACACAAACAAACAAAAATATATTTTATTTTATGATGGTTTTAGCAATGGCAGGATGGGGAGCATCTTGGGTAAATGCTAAAGTATTAAGTGCTTACATAGATGAATATCAAATGATGTTTTTACGAAACTTTTTCACAATCATCACTTTAGCTCCAATTTTAATAATTACTAGAAAATTCTTTTATACAAATGTTAAAAGTTTAATTTTGGCTTTTGTTGCAGCTATTGTAATGATTGTTTATTTGAAATTCTATTTTTTAGGTGTAAAATTTGGTACAGCAAGTCTTGGTGGAGCATTAGTAACTACATTAATTCCTATAAATACTTTTATGTTTATGGCTTTACTTTTTGGTAAAAGAATTCTAAAAAAAGATATTTTTGCACTAATTCTTGGAGTTATTGGAGTTTTAACTATTTTAAATATTTGGACTTTTTCACCTGAACAAATATTTACTAAACATAACTCATATTTTTTAATAGCATCAGTTTTATGGCCAATTTTTACAATTATTAGTTCAAAATCAACAAAAACTTCGCCTTTAGTTTTTTCATTTTATATGTATGTTTTTATGACCATTTTACTTTTGATTTTTTTTGTTGAACCAACAAAAATGCCTTATGCAAGTTTTGATTGGATTTTTTGGGCAAATGTTTTATGTGTAGCTGTTGTTTCAACAACTTTTGCCACTTCAATATATTTTATAGGAATTGAAAAATTAGGAACAAATGAGGTTAGCTCTTTTATCTTTTTAGTACCTTTTTTTGCAATAAGCTTGAGTATAATTTTTCTAAAAGAAGAGGTAAATATTTCAATAATTATAGGAACTATTCTGACTTTAATTGCAGTAAAAATATTAAATAATATTAAAATATTTAGAACTATAAAAAAGTAGTTTTTTAGACTACTTTTTTATATAAAAGATAAATTTATCTAGGATATGAACAGTTATTAATATCTAAACAAATTCCATTTATATACTCTGGACAATCTGTTGCTAACCAAACTATTGCTTTTGCAACTTCTTCAGCGGTTGCAAATCTTCCAGTTGCAACAGTTTTTTTGAATTCTGCTTTTCTCTCTTCTGAGTTATCTTTTTGCATATCAGTTTCTGTTGGACTTGGAGCAACACAATTTACTGTAATTCCATAAGCTCCTAACATTTTTCCATAAATTTTTGTAGCATTTATAAGACCTGCTTTTGCAATTCCATACCAAACATCAGGATGTCCAATTTGTCCAGCAATTGAAGCTGTGTTTACAATTCTTCCATATTTTTGTTTTTTCATATGCTCAGAAAAAATATTCATTAATTCAACTGGCGTATATAAATCCACATTCATAATATGTTCTTTGGCTTCCTTTGGATAGTTATTGTAAGTATATTTTGGTTGCATATAACCAGCATTATTAATTAAAATGTCAATATTCCCAACCTCTTTTGCAAGTGCTGGTAAACCATCTACATCTGATAAATCATACTCTATACAAGTAACTTTTTCAACTCCAACTAAAGGACAAGTATCAAAATCCCTTGCAACAATAATTACTTCATATCCAAACTCCAACATTGCTCTTGAAACTGCTAATCCTATTCCTTTATTTCCACCTGTTATTAATACTCTTTTTGACATTATTTTTCTCCATTCTTTAATTTTTAATTATATATGTTAATTGATTCTTGTCATGTCATTATTATATATTTATGCTAAAATGCACCTATATTAAAGAATTAGGTTCAAATGATTTATAAAAATGAAAAACAATTATTAAATATTATTAAATTTACGCCACCCCTATTTATTATAACCATTTCCATCATTATTACTTTTTTATTATCATTAGATAAACAACATGAACTTGAAAAAGAAAAGATCTCTATTAAAAATGAATATATAAAAGAGAATAAAGAATTAATTATGAATGATGTCGAAAATTTATACGATTTTATCATTAAAACACAAGCCAAAACAGAAGAGAGACTCAAAGAGAATATTAAAAATAGAGTTTATGAAGCACAAACAATTGCAATGACCATTTACAATGAAAATAAAGATAAAAAAAGTAAAGATGAAATAAAAACTATGATAAAAGATGCATTAGTTAATATTCGATTTAATGAAGGAAGAGGATATTTTTTCATCTACTCGTTTGATTATGAATGTATTTTATTACCAATTAATAGAAAACTAGAAGGAAGTAGTTTTTACAATTTTCAAGACTCAAAAGGAAAATATTTAACAAGAGATATTATTAGCCAATTAAAAAAAGAGAAAGAAGGCTTCCAACATTGGTATTATGCAAAGCCAAATGATTTAAAAACTGATTATAAAAAAATTGGATTTAATGTCTATTTTGAACCATATGATTGGTTTATAGGAACTGGTGAATATGTTATAGATTATGAAAATACTGTAAAAACAGAAGTATTAGAATATATCTCAAGACTTGTACCAAATAAAGAAAACTATTTTTTCGTTCTTGATTATAATAAAAAAACACTATTCCATGTAATAGATGATTTAATTAATAAATCAGCAATAGATGTTCCAAATGTAGAAAATAATCATGTTTTTGATGATATGCTTTCAATAGCAAAAGAGGGAGCTAGTTTTTTAACATACAATTATAAACCAAATGATAAATTTTTAACAAAAACAAGTTATATAAAAGGTTTACAAAATTGGGGTTGGATTATAGGAAAAGGTTTTTACAATGATAATATAAACGAAATTATCAAAAATCATACAGATGAACTAAATAGAGAGTTTCATGCAAAAGTAATAAATATAATATCAATTGCAATAATTCTAACTATCATATTATTAATTTTTTCAATCTATATTTCAAAACTTCTAGAGAAAAAGTTTTCAAATTATAAAAAAGAAATTAATACCTATATAGATAAAAACAATAAACAACAACACATTTTATCTCAACAATCAAAAATGGCTGCTATGGGTGAAATGTTAGGTAACATTGCCCACCAATGGAGACAGCCACTTTCTGTTATAACTACAGTTGCTACTGGAATGAAACTACAAAAAGAGTTTGATTCTTTAGATGACGAAACCTTTGAAAAATCTATTGATAACATTACTAATTCTGCTTTATATTTATCTGATACTATTGAAGATTTTAGAAATTTCTTTAGAACTGACAAAGAAGAAACTCTATTTAATATAGAAAATATTTTTGAAAAAGTTTTTAAATTAACTGATGCCCAATTTAAAAATCACGAAATTATTTTTATAAAAAATATAAATGATTTTCAACTATTTGGTTTTGAAAATGAGTTTATTCAAGCTTTAATAAATATATTAAATAATGCCAAAGATGCTTTAGAAAGTATAGATAATCCAAGATTAATTTTCATTTCTACATACAAAGAAAATGATAAAGCAATAATTAAAATAACAGACAATGCAGGTGGAATAGACGAAGAGATTATAGACAAAATTTGTGAACCCTACTTTACAACAAAACATCAAGCAAAAGGTACTGGAATTGGACTTTACATGACTGAAGAAATTATTGTAAAACACATGAGTGGAGCTTTAATATTTAAAAATGTTGATATGATTTATGAAAACCAAAGTTTTAAAGGGTCTGAAATCACCATTAAACTTGCTTTAAAAAAAGATGAATAATCCAAAATATTTATATTAATTATTTATCATCTTAATAGAATTTATTTTATGCTAGAATCAACTATTACAAAAGAATTGAGACTAAATGATTTACAAAAATGAAAAACAATTATTAAATATAATCAAATTTACTCCCCCTATTTTTATAATTACTATTTCTATAATTATCACTATTTTTTTATATTTAGAAACGCAAAGTGATTTAGAAAAAGAGAAGGTTTCTATTAAAAATGAATACCTTGAAAAAAACACTGATTTAGTTAAAAAAGATGTTGAGAATTTATATGAGTTTATAATAAAAATTCAAGAAAAAACCGAAGAAAAATTGAAAAAATCCATCAGAGATAGAGTTTTAGAAGCAAATAATATAGCTTATAGAATCTACAATGAAAACAAAGATACAAAAACTAAAGATGAAATAATAAAGATGATAAAAGATGCTTTAGTTGCAATTAGATTCAACGATGGTAGAGGTTATATTTTTATTTATACCTTTGATTATGAGTGTATTTTATTACCTGTAAATAGAAAAAATGAAGGATTAAGTGTTCGTGATTTTCAAGACTCAAATGGTATGTATTTAGGAAGAGAAATTGTAAATAGTTTAAAGGATAATGATGAAGCTTTTTTAACTTGGTATTATCCAAAACCTAATGAACCAAACTCTTCATACAAAAAAATTGGATTTAATGTTCATTTTAAACCTTATGATTGGTTTATTGGAACAGGTGAATATTTCGTTGATTTTGAAGAAATGGTAAAAAATGAAATAACGGAATATTTATCAAATTTTAAAACTGACAGAAATGACTATTTTTTTATTCTTGATTATGATAATAGAAGATTATTTCAAAAAATCAATGATTCTTCAAATAAACGTTTTAGAGATTTAGGTTTAGATAGCGATATAAAGTTATTTGATACGATTGTAAAAAGTGCTAAAAATAATAAGAAGTTTGTCACTTATGATTATAAACTTGATAATGTACCTTTAACAAAAACAAGTTATGTAAAAGATTTGCCAAATTGGAAATGGGTTATTGCGAAAGGTTTTTATCATAATTATGTTGATGAAATAATTCATGATAAAACAAATGAACTTCATGAAAAATTTCAACAAAAAATTATAAATATCTTATTTTTTGCCTCTATTTTGACTATTGTTTTATTATTAATTTCAATCTATATTTCAAAACTTCTAGAGAAAAAGTTTTCAAATTATAAAAAAGAAATTAATACCTATATAGATAAAAACAATAAACAACAACACATTTTATCTCAACAATCAAAAATGGCTGCAATGGGTGAAATGTTAGGTAATATTGCCCACCAATGGAGACAACCACTTTCTGTTATAACTACAGTTGCTACTGGAATGAAACTACAAAAAGAGTTTGATTCTTTAGATGACGAAACCTTTGAAAAATCTATTGATAACATTACTAATTCTGCTTTATATTTATCTGATACTATTGAAGATTTTAGAAATTTCTTTAGAACTGACAAAGAAGAAACTCTATTTAATATAGAAAATATTTTTGAAAAAGTTTTTAAATTAACTGATGCCCAATTTAAAAATCACGAAATTATTTTTATAAAAAATATAAATGATTTTCAACTATTTGGTTTTGAAAATGAGTTTATTCAAGCTTTAATAAATATATTAAATAATGCCAAAGATGCTTTAGAAAGTATAGATAATCCAAGATTAATTTTCATTTCTACATACAAAGAAAATGATAAAGCAATAATTAAAATAACAGACAATGCAGGTGGAATAGACGAAGAGATTATAGACAAAATTTGTGAGCCCTACTTTACAACAAAACATCAATCAAAAGGTACTGGAATTGGACTTTACATGACTGAAGAAATTATTGTAAAACACATGAATGGAGCTTTAATATTTAAAAATGTCGATGTGATTTATGAAAACCAAAGTTTTAAAGGTGCAGAAGTTACAATTGAACTTCCTATCAATCAAACCACTTAATCTGCTCCCGTAAACCAACAACTTCACCTATTACTATCATAGCTGGAGTTGGCAAGCCTTTTGATTTCTCTACTATATCTTCCAATGTTCCAACTACTACTTTTTGCTCTTTTGTTGTTCCTTTTGAAATTACTGCACATGGATAATTTTTTCTTTTCCCTAAACTTATTAATTTTGAAGAAATTAATTCAATATTGTGGTATCCCATTAAAAAAACTATTGTTTCATCATTTAAAAAGCTTTCCCATTCTATTTGAGATATTTTCTTTTTTGGATTTTCATGTCCAGTTACTACTCTAAAAGAAGTTGTTATTCCCCTATGGGTTACTGGAATTCCAGCGTATGCTGGAACTGCTATTGCTGAAGTTATTCCTGGAATTATTTCAAATTTAATATTTCTCTCAAACAAGTAAAGAGCTTCTTCACCACCACGACCAAAAACAAAAGGATCACCACCTTTTAGTCTTACTACATTTTCATATTTTAGTGAAGCTTGATAGATTAATTCATTTATCTCTTCTTGGGGTAAAGTATGTTTTTTATCTTCTTTACCAACATAAATTAAATCACAAGATGGTTTTACCATTTCAAGGATTTCAGGGTTTACTAATCTATCATAGATTAGAACATCTGCATTTTGTATTACACGAACTGCTTTTAATGTTAGCAATTCAACATCTCCAGGTCCTGCGCCTGTTAGGTATACTTTTGGCATTTTATCTCTTTTCTTATTTTTTCATTGAATTTAATTGACTAAATACTTCATCTAATATATTTTCTATTTTTATTGAATAAGCCAATATATTTTTTTCATCTCTTTGTTTTATTGCCACTCCATAAGATAATAAATCACTATCTAATTGAATGGTTTTTTCTATTATTTTTGATAAATTTGAAGAAATGTTTTTATCACTATTTTCATATTTTTTAATAAATGAATTTATATTTCTTCTATTTTCCACATCTATATTTATAGTTTCACTATTATTATTTACTTGATTTAAAATAGCTTGTTTATATTTTGCGTAATCAATTTTTACATTATTTAATTCTTGAACTAAATCAAAATCAGATATTCTATTTTCAACAGCTTTATCATAATTATTTAAAGATGCAGCTTTTATCATACTACGTGCCACATCATTTGTTTGAGTAGCAAGCTCTTTTGTTTTAGTTGCCATATTTGCATTTTCTTGAGTTATATGGTCAAGTCTATTCATTGTTTCACTTATTTGTGAGATATTTTGCATTTGAATTTCATTTGATTTTGCGACATCATCAATTATCACAGTATTTTCTTGAATCATAGAAGCTAATTTTTCAAAACTATTTTTCATCTCTTGAGAATAATTTTTACCATCTATTGATTTTTGATTTGCAACTTCAACAAGATGTTTTATCTGTTTTGCTGCATCTGCACTTCTGTTTGCAAGATTTCGAACCTCAGCAGCAACAACAGCAAATCCTTTTCCAGCTTCTCCAGCAGTTGCTGCTTCAACGGCTGCATTTAAAGATAAAATATTTGTTTGAAAAGCAATTTGGTCAATTATAGTAATTGCTTCTTGAATTGCACTTGTTGAATCATTTATTTCAAGCATTGATTTTTCTGTATTTTCAACCAACTTAATTCCATCATTTGCATAGTTTTTAGTTTTTGTAGCAATCTCCAACATATTTTTAGCTTTTACTGAAGTATCTGCAATATTTGATGTAATCTCAGCAACTGCAGCACTTGTCTCTTCAAGTGATGCTGCTTGATTAATCGTTGCATTGTGTAAACTACTTACTAATGCCAAAAGATGATTAGATTTTTCGTCTAATACATATCCATTTTTGTTTATCATTGCTAAAAACTCAGATACATTTGTTCCAATCATATTTAAACATCTTAAAAGTGTATTTACAATTGCTCCAATATCACTTTTATCAGCTTTTATCTCAAAATTTCCATTTGCATAACTAAGTGATGTAACAAATGAATTAACAATATTTTCTCTTAATGAATCAATCATATGGTTAAAATTATCTTTTAATTCATTGATATAAACATTATTTGCTTCACCATTTATTCTATAAACTAAAAAACCTTTTCCTATCATTTTTGATACGAATTTTGCTTCATTTATTACTTCATTATCAATGGCAAGTCCATCTTTTATTTTTTGAATATTTTGATTTAACTCTTTTGCCATATCACCTAAATGGTCATTTGAATTTAAATCAATCATATCAAGATTTTTTTCCGTTGAAGTAAGATAGTTAAAAAATCTGCTAAGTCCAGATTTAATAGTAATTATTGAATTGTTAATATTATTTGAAATAGCTACAAACAAAAAAATTGTAATAAAAATAATGAATAGTATAAAAGCCATTGTAAAAGTTGAATTACTAGAATTATTTACTAATATTTGATTTAAATAAAGTGCTGAAATTAGCAAAAATCCTAAAAAAGGAAATGTTATCAGAAATATTAATTTCATTTTTAGACTAACGTTATCCAATAAACTTTTCATTGTTAAATCCTTTTAATTATTATGTCTAAACATATTATGTAAGACTCATTTTCTATTTCAAATTTTCTAGCAAATGTCTTACAAATATTTCCTGTTGCATAAGAGATATATTTATTACTTAAATATATCCCTTGTTTTGATTCTAAAGTAATATAGTAATACTCTTTTAGATAGTGTTCATCACCATTTTTTGATGGACTAAATCTATCGTTGATATTATTAATTACCGTATCATGAATCTGTTTTGATGACTCAGCATCTATTAAATAAATTGCTTCTAAATCCGCATAATTATTTAATTCATCAAACATTATCTCTTTAGCATCATTTATATTGCTAAATTGTTCGATAATTTTATTTGAAACAAGATGATAATTATTTACCAAATCTCTTTTTTTATTTATTGAATTAAGTGTTCTTCTTCTAAATAAACTTCCGATTTCCACAATAATTGCTATTATTTTATCTATTAAAAAAGTATCTAATTCAAAAATTGGCCTACAAAAATAGTATCCTTGAAATAGATTAATATTTGATTTCATAGCAAGACAAATAGCATCTTCATCTTCCACACCCTCAGCTAAAACCCTAATTCCTAAGTTATGGCTCATTTTTGCTATTGATTTTACAATCTCTCTATTTATATGATTATCTTTAGTGTTTTTAAATAAAGATTTATCAATTTTTATCAAATCAGGTTTTATTATATTAATTCTATCAAAAGTGGAATTTCCCGTTCCAAAATCATCTAAAGCAATTGCAAACCCTAACTCTTTATAATAAGAGCAAAACTCTTCAAGTGCTTTAGTATTTGAAATTTCGTCCTCTTTTATTTCTATCATAAAATTTTTATAAGGAATTCCAACCTTATTTATAGTATCTATAAAACTATAATTTCTATCTTCCCTATCAAAATTATTTATAAGTGAAGATTCAAAATTCAAAAAGAGTATTAATTCATTATTTTCTAAATAATAGTTTTTAAATTTTTCAATAGATTTATTTCGTGTCAAAACATCTAATTCTAAATTCAGGTTTGCATCAATTGCTAGCTTAAAGAGTTCATTGGGAGGGATAATCTCACCTTTATATGTACATCTTGTTAATGCTTCAAATGCATATAATTGTTTTGATCGTATTGACACTATTGGTTGAAAATGAATTTCAACCAACTCTTCTTTTATTATTTCTTCTATCATCTATATTCACAACTTAATTATTTTTTGTGTATTATAGACGAATTTCTATTTTTTACTCGTCATCTTTTGCAAATTTTTTATACAGAAAGTCTAAAATTGCCTCTCTACATCTTATATACTCTTTATCACTTTGAAGTGCAACTCTATCCCTTGGTCTTGGGATATTAACTTCAAGAATTTCACCAATTGTAGCTTCTGGTCCATTTGTCATCATAATTACCCTATCACTTAAAAGTACAGCTTCATCAATATCGTGTGTAATGATAATAACTGTATTTTGAACACTTTGTTGAATTCTCATTAAGTGTTCTTGTAAGTTTGCACGTGTGAGTGAATCTAATGCTCCAAAAGGTTCATCCATTAATAATACATCTGGTTTAATAGATAGTGCTCTTGCAATTCCAACCCTTTGTTTCATCCCACCACTAATTCCTGCTGGAAACTTATCTTTTGCATGGTCTAAATTTACCATTGAAACAAAGTGTTCAACCCTTTGTCTTAACTCTTGTGAAGTTAAATCAGGCATTACTTTTTTTACTGCCATTTCAATATTTTGATAAACAGTAAGCCAAGGAAGTAATGAGTGATTTTGAAAAACCACAGCTCTCTCAGGACCAGGTCCTGTTATCTCTTTATTATTTAAAATAATATTACCTTTTGTTTGTGCATCAAGACCTGCTATCATATTTAATAGAGTTGATTTACCACAACCACTATGTCCAATAATTGAAACTATTTCATTCTTTTTAATATTCACATTTACATCAACTACAGCTTTGTACTCTTTCCCACCAGAAAGGGGAAATGTTTTATATATATTTTCTAATTGTAAAAATTTATCGTTACTCATCTCATCAACCTTACATTTTTTTTCTATAATCAAAATAATCAGCTATTTTTCCCATTAAAATATCTAATACAAAACCTACAAGCCCAACAATTATAATACCAATGATAATATTGTGATATGCAAGACTGTTATACTCATTCCAAATCCAAAACCCAATTCCAATTCCACCTGTTAACATCTCAGCGGCAACAATAACTAACCAAGCAATTCCTAAAGAAAGTCTCATTCCAGTGAAAATATAAGGAACAGCAACTGGTAAAATTATTTGAAATACTTTTTCTAGTGGAGAAAATCTTAAAACCTTTGCAACATTTAAATAATCATCACTAACACTTTTTACACCTAAAGCTGTATTTATAATAATTGGCCAAATTGATGTTATAAAAATTGTTGACATTGCAGTATTGTCAATATCTTTAAATGCAAATAACAATAAAGGTAACCAAGCAAGTGGTGAAACAGGTTTTAATATTTGAATAAAAGGATCAAGTGCATATTGAATATTTTTACTCATACCAACCATTAAACCAACTGGAACACCAACAATTACAGCTAATGCAAATCCACCAAATACTCTTTTTAAAGATTCAAGAACTTGCCAAAAAAGTCCTTTATCATCTTTATTAACCACATAAAAAGGATCACTTAAAACACCTTTTAATGTTTCACCATCACTTGTAGTTCCACCAAATGCATAAATGTATGTATCACTAGGAGTTGGGAAACCACTAATTAATACAGCAATGCCTGACCATACTTGAATTATAATTACCAATACTATTAATGGTAAAAGTATTTTTTTAATTGTCTCTTTATTCATCATTTTTCCTTTTTTAAATTTGCCTTTTTAAGTATTGATTTTAGATAAATACTTAAAAAGGCAAAGGCTGTAAAAGCCTATTCCTTTTTTAATTTAATCTACTTCTTAGTTACAAATTTTGGATCTGCACAACCAGCTGGTCCATAAGGACAAACATATGAAGGCTGTTTAGTTGTAACTGTCCATTTATTAACTTTCATTAACTCTTCTTTTGAAACAACAGGAGCTGTAACAGCAAATGTGTCATAAATATATTCAACTGCTTTATTTGGGTCCCAAACTTTTCCATCTAAGAATTTGTTATATTCATCAACACCATCTTTTTTCCAAGGAGACTCAGGAAGAGAATATCCAACCTCTTTTGCAACAACTTCAAATAAATCAGGTCTATAAACTTTTTCGATTGTAGCTTTCATATCAACAGGAGTTGTTAATTGTCCCCATCTATACATTTGAGTTATAAACCACATACCATGAGAATAGAATGGATACGCTGCATAATCATTTGCAAAAACATTAAACATTGGATTTTTACTATCAACACCTTTTGTATAAAGGAATGTTCCACTCATTGATTTTCTTAAAACATCAACAGGAGCTTTTACATAAGCATCTTGAGCAAGGAATTTAATTGCTTCTTCTCTGTGTTCCCAAGATTCATCTAACCACATTTGAGCTTTTAATACAGCTCTCATAACAGCTTTTGTAGTTTCAGGATTTTTTTCTACGAAATCAGCACGTGCCTGTAAAACTTTTTCAGGATTATTATTCCAAATATCATAATTTGTTACTAATGCTCCACCTTGACCTTTTTCAACAATTCTTGTATTCCAAGGTTCACCAACACAATATCCATCAATATTTCCAGCAATTAAATTTTGTGGCATTGTTGGAGGTGGAAAAGGTTTGATTGTACTATCTTCATCTGGTTTGATACCGCTTGCTGCCATCCAATATCTTAACTCATAGTTGTGTGTTGAAACTGGATGAACCATACCAAAATTTAAAGGTTGATAAGCGTTACCTTCAATTTTGTGTTTTTCATCAATATATTTTTTTAAACTATCCGCAGTAACTGGTCTTTCATCTTGTTTAAGACCATATTTTTCCATCTCACCAATAATTTTATTTCCAAATGTAATTGCATTTCCATTTAAATCTAAAGACATTAAAGCTTGTAAATTTACATCTCCATTAATACCTAATGTTGCAGCAATTGGCATACCTGCAAGTGCATGAGAATAATCATATTCACCAGATATTACTTTTTGTTGGATTCCTGGCCATCCACCACCCTCTTTTGCAACATCTACATCTAAGCCCTCAGCGGCAAAAAAACCTTTCTCTTTTGCTATTACTAATGGAGCACAGTCAGTTAATGCAATAAAACCAATTTTTAATTTTGTTTTTTCTGGAGCTGCTAATAATGAACTAGCAACTAATGAAAGACCTAAACCAATTTTTAATACCTGTTTAAACATTTTTTCTCCTTAAATATTTTTTTATACCGAAATCTTAACATACAAAAAAATTAAAGATACAAATTTATTGTTTAATATTTATACATTTAAAACTTAAAATTACATTATATATATCCTATATAAAAGTGTTAAGTCCTATTAAGATTAATTATATTTTATAAATAAACTTATGAATACATTAAAATTACTAATTGAACATTTTTTATACAATTTAAATATCTTTTACAATTTTTAACACTATATAATTAGATTAAATAAAGGGTAAGGAGATATAAATGTCTTTAAAAGAATTAAAAGGTCAAGGACATTGGCCAACATTACTAGCTGCGTTTTTATATTTTGATTTTAGTTTTATGGTTTGGACTATGCTTGGCCCATTGGCAACTGAAATTTCAGAATCATTAAAAACGACTCAAAATTTTATTATGAGTGCTGATGAAAAAGCTACACTTTTAGCAGTTCCTATTTTAGCAGGTGCAATTCTAAGAGTTGTGTTAGGTTTTTTTGTTGATAGAATTGGTGCTAAAAAAACTGCACTTGTTTCACAAACAATCGTTGTTGTTGGTCTATTTTTTGCTTATTATAGAGGTGAAAGTATCACTTATAATGAGTTATTAATGGTTGCATTTGTTTTAGGTTTTGCAGGAGCTTCATTTGCAGTTGCACTTCCACAAGCTGGACAATGGTATCCTCCAAAACTTCAAGGTGTGGTTTTAGGACTTGCAGGTGCAGGGAATATTGGTGTTGTTATTGACTTTTTATTTGCTCCAAAAATTGCTGAAATTTGGGGATGGCAATCGGTATTTTTAGTTGGTGCTGTTTTATCTGCTTGTATTTTAGTTACATATATGTTTATGGCAAAAGATGCACCAGCAAATGTTTATAAAGCTAATCCAAAAAAATTAAAAGATTATGGAAAACTTTTAAAAGATAAAGATACTTGGTGGTTTTGCCTATTTTATGCAATTAGTTTTGGTGGATTTGTAGGATTTGCTGGATATATGAAAGTATATTTAATGAGTACATACAAAGCTGAAATGTCATCTTTTGGACTTGATATGTTAGCTGAGCCAAATGTAATGGTAATTGCTGGATATTTTGGAGCTTTATGTATTTTTGCTGGAGCTGTTTTAAGACCAGTTGGTGGAGCAATTGCTGATAAATTAGGTGGAATTAAATCATTATATTTCTTTTATGGAACAGTTTGTTTATTAGCTATAATTAGTGCAACTTACACTCTTCCATTTTATATTGCTATTTTTGTATTATTCTTAATTATGGCAAATCTTGGTATGGCAAATGGAGCAGTTTTCCAATTAGTTCCTCAAAGATTTGGAAAAGATATTGGAATCATGACAGGAATTATTGGATGTGCTGGAGGTCTTGGTGGAACAGCATTAATTAAAACTTTTGGTTGGTCAAAAGGTGCATTTGATGGTTATTCTACTGGATTTATTATTTTTGCAATAGTTGTATTTATTGCTATCATGGGAATTTCATTAGTAAAAACTAGATGGAGAACTACTTGGGGAGTTCAAGCTGGTGGAAGAATATAAAAAGAGATTTTCTCTTTTTATATTCAAATTAAAGTTTTAAAGTAAAATTTTAATTTGAATATATATTTTAAGGTGTTTAAATGAGTAAAAACAACATAAAAACTTCAGGCTTTTGTCTTGCTAAAAGAAAAGAGTTAACAGGTGATGATTTTTATGAGATTAAACAATTTGATGATATGACAATTGCTGTTTTATGTGATGGAGTTGGAAGCGCCCAAGAAGGCGCAATGGCTGCAAAAAAAGTGACTCTTCATATAATAAACAATTTCAAAAATATTCCAAAAGTTTGGAGTATTGAAAAAGCTATGAAAGAGTTTATCACTTCAATAAATTCTATTCTTTATGCCCAATCTATACATGAATATGAAAGACCTGAATATGTAACAACTGTAAGCGTTTGTGTTATTAAAGGAAATCGTTTATATGGCGCAAATGCAGGAGATAGTAGAATTTATTTATTAAGAGATAATAAATTAAATCAACTCTCATATGATCATAATGAAGAGGGAATGGCTAATGTTTTATCAAATGCTGTAGGAATTAGCCCAACTGTTGAAATCTACTATTTTGAAAACAATATCCAAAAAGATGACAAAATTTTAATGTGTAGCGATGGCTTATATTCATTAATGAGTAATGACACTTTATTAAAAAATATTCCAAATGGTGCTTATAAAATCGTAAAAAAAGCTAGTTTTTTAGTAGATGATAATCTTCCTGATGATACAACAGCTGTTATTTTAGAAGTTTTAGAAGCAGACCAAATTGAAATTATGAAGAATCTAAATCTTGAAATTCCAGAAAAGCTAAAAAAAGGTGACATAATTGATGGTTATGAACTAACTCTTTCTCTGATTCAAAATGATAGAACTTGGGTTTGCAAAAAAAACAATCAAGAGTATGTGATAAAATTTGCACCCTATGAAGCAATAGAAAATGAAGAAATTTTAGATTTATATGTTAAAGAGGCATGGAATGCAAAAAGATTAAAAGCTGGTTTTTTCCCAAAAACTTTTATTCCAAAACAAAGAAGTGCAAGATATTATCTAATGACAAAATTAGATGGAATAAATCTAAAACAATATCTCAAAAAAAGAAATTTATCTATTGATGAAGCTATAAATTTAGCAAAAACACTTATTTCAATGAGTGAATATCTTTTAAAATTCAACCTTGTTCATGGGGATATAAAACCTGAAAATATAATAGTAATGCAAAGGGATGGGAAAAAAATCTTTAAAATAATAGATTTTGGTTCAATCACAGAGATTTTTTCAATCATAAATAAAGCAGGAACTCCTTCATATTTAGCACCAGAAAGATTTAAAGGTAGTGCAATAAATGAAAAAACAGAAATTTTTTCTATTGGAGTTACTTTATATCAAACTTTAACTGGAAAATTTCCCTATGGAGAAATTGAGCCTTTTCAGAATCCAACTTTTGGAACAGCTAAAAGACCTCATAAATTAAATAACAATATTCCTTTTTGGTTGGATACATTAATTCTAAGGGCAATTAGTGCAAAAGAGGATTTAAGATATTCAAACTACTCTCATATGAGATTTGAACTTGAATATCCAAATAAAGTAAAACCATTTTTAAGTGAAAATACACCTTTATTTGAAAGAAATCCAGAACAAACTTATAGAATTGGTTTTATCATCTCTTTTATAATTAACTGCATACTTTTAGTATATGCCTTAAAATAAACTCTATAAAATAGCAATATTTTTAGGCTCACCAAAATAATAACCTTGAGAGTAATCAACTCCAAGGTCATATAAGATATTAAAAATTTCTTCATTTTCTACAAACTCAGCAATAGTAATAATCTTTTGTTTTTTTGCAAAGGTAACTATTGTTTCAACAACATTTCTACTATAAGTATCTTTTGCAATATTTTTTACAATACTTCCATCAATTTTTAAAATATCTGGTTCAAAATCTAATAATCTCTCAAAATTTGAATATCCAGCACCAAAATCATCAATAGCAATTTGAACACCCAGTTTTTTTACACGCTTAATAAAAGTTTTTATAACTTCAAAATCTCTTACAACCTCATCTTCTAATAATTCAAAAACAATTCGAGATGTATCATCACTATACTCTTCTAAAAGAAAATAGAGTTTTTCTCTTGTCTCTTCTTTTTCAATATCTAAAGATGAAAGATTTATTGAAATTTTTGTAGTTATATGGTCTAAAATTTTAAATGAATTTTCTAAAACTCTATGGGTTATTTTGTTGTAATAACTTCCTTTTTTAGAAATATCCAAAAATGTATAAGGAGATAAAACATTTCCATCTTCATCCACAAGTCGAACTAAAGACTCATATTTTTCTATTAATCTAGTTTTATTATTAATTATTGGTTGGAAATATGAAACAATTTTATAATTATCAAGGGCAATTTTTACCATTTTGATAACTTCCATATTCTTTTTAGCTTCAATATGATCATATATTGATGAATCATTTGCATATTTAATTAACATTTTTTTATTTATTGCATCATCTAATCCACATTTAGCATCTTCGTATAAATGCTCTTTTCCAAAAGAGTAACTTACTATTATATTTAAGTCATACTCTATTTCATCTACAACTAAAATTGATTTTCTAATATTTTTTACAAAAGTTTCTAAATATTCACTTATATTTGTTTCAGAAGATGAAAAATTAAAAAAATCGGCTAAAAGTGCATATCTTCCATTTCCAATATTATAAATATTTTCAAAAACATACGAATTTGGTAAATAAGATAACATATTAAAAGCAAACATTTTTTCAATTTTATCAACTGTTAAAATATTATAGAATCTATCAAGAATATCAAAATCCTCAATTTGAATTAAAATCAATAAAAATAGATTATTAGATTCAATTTTATCAATCAGATGTTTTTTATCACTCATAATTGTAGTTACATTACTTCGAATACTAACAAACTCAAGAATTTCATCATTTGCATCTAAAATTGGTTTGATTGTAGTTTTTATATAGTAAGTTTTACCACTTTTTGATAGGTTTTTTATAACTCCTGACCATTCAGTTTTTCTTTTTTTGATTGTATTCCATAAATCTTTATATACCTCAGGTGCATTATCAGGATGTTTTACAATATTATGAGTTTTTCCAATTAACTCTTCTTTTGTATACTCAGAAGTTTTACAAAAGTTTTCATTAACATAAGTAATTATTCCATTTTTATCAGTTTTAGAAATAATAGAGCTTTTATCAACCAAATCAGCAAATTGCTTTTGAATCCTAACATTCTCTTTTTGTTTATTTATTTTTTCTTTTTTCTCTCTACAATTTTCTATTGATTTATATAAAACCTCTAAAAAACTATTTTCATTAAATGGAGGAATTAAATAACCATCTATTTTTAATTGAATTGTTTTTAAGAAGCTTTCTTTATCATCATTTGATGAATATATAATTGTTACTATATTTTTTTTGATTTTTTTGATTTTCTCGATTAATTCAAAACCATTAAATTCTGGAATTTCTATATCAGTAATTACAATTGAGAATTTATTTTTCCCGAACTCTTTAAATGCCTCAACACCATTATCAACAAATACAACTTCTTTAAAAAAGTTTTTAAAATATTCTAAATTATTGTTTATATCATTTTTATCTTTTACCACATAAAGAAGATTAAGTGTTTTGCAAAAAGAACTAGTTTCTGCTAATTTTTCAACATTCATTTTAATCCTTAATTATTAAAGTTATAGTTATATCATAATTGAATATATTTTTAACTTACTTAGATTAATTATAATATTATTTTATATACTTGCAATCTTCTATTTTACATGCTAAAATCAATAAATATTAGATAATTTATTGTAAAACTTAAGAAAATTGTATATTTTTAAGACAATTCTTCTTAATTTTACATTAATTATTATTGTATACTCACATATAAATTATACGATATGTTATGACAGGATTAAAAATGATTAAATCAGTTTGCGGTTATTGTGGTGTTGGATGTGGATTAGAATTTGAAGAAAATAAATTAATAGGTGATGTAGTATATCCAACAAATGAGGGAAAGCTTTGCTCAAAAGGTATATCTGAACTTATCAGTATTCAAACTCCTACAAGATTATTAAGACCAAAAGTAAGAGATGATTTAACGCAAGAGTTCAAAGATGTAACTTGGAGTAATGCAATAAATAAAATCGCTACAAAAATTGCAATTTCTCCAAAAGAAAAAGTAGGATTTTATCTTTCAGGTCAGCTTTTAACAGAAGATTATTATATTGCTAATAAACTAATGAAAGGTTTTATAGGAACAAATAACGTAGATACAAACAGTCGAACTTGTATGTCAAGTGCTGTTGTTGCTTACAAAAAATCTTTAGGAGCTGATTATGTACCAGTTCGAATGAATGATGTTCATGATGCAAATTTACTTATTTTAGTGGGTGCAAATACAGCAGAAGCTCATGTTGTTTTTCACAATAGAATCAAAACTGCAAAAAAACAAGGTTTAAAAATCATCGTAATTGACCCACGATTCACAGATACTGCAAAAATAGCTGATTTATATCTTCCTATAAAAGTTGGAAGTGATATTGATTTTTGGAATTTAGTTTCAAAAAGAATCATAGATGAGGGTTTAGTTGATGAAGAATTTGTAGAAGAACATGTAAATAACTACGACCTATTAAAAAACAAATTCAAAAGAGTTCCCGTTACAAAAATGCTAAAAAGAACAGGTTTAACACCTGAACAATTCGAAGAGTTTTGGCAGATGTACAAAGAAAATGAAAATATCATAACAGCTTGGACTATGGGAATAAATCAATCATCTCAAGGTGTTGATAAAAACCTAGCTATCATAAATACTCATCTTTTAACTGGAAAAATATTTACTAAAGGAAATGGTCCATTTTCACTAACTGGTCAGCCAAATGCAATGGGAGGTAGGGAAGTTGGTGGACTTTCAACAATGCTTGCAGTTCATTTGGGATTTGATAAAGAGTCAATCAAAAAAGTAAATGAATTTTGGAAAACTTCAAAAGTTTCAGAAATACCTGGATTAACAGCAACTCAAATGCTTGAAGCAAATCTTGATGTTTTAATTATTTGCCACACAGACCCAATTTATCATCTACCAAATAGAAATAAAATGGAAGAATTAATCAAAAAAATTCCAATGGTTGTGGAAATAAATGCTTACGAAAATTCTGAAACAGCAAAATTTGCTCATATCAGACTTCCAGCAGCACCTTGGGGAGAAAAAGAAGGAACACAAACAAACCTTGATAGAACAATCACAAAACAAGAAAAACTAACAAGAACTTCAATAGATTGTCTTCCTGATTGGGAAATTTTTCAGCTTATTGCTCAAAGATTAGGATATAAAGATGCCTTTAATTTTACATCAACAAAAGAGATTTTTGAAGAGTACCAAGAGATGACAAAACTAAATCCACACCTAAATATCTATGAAGCTTCTTATGATAACTTGTCAAAAGAACCATTTATTTGGGGTGAAAAAATCAGAGAAAATAGAGAATTTCTAACAAAAGACAAAAAAGCAAATCTATTTTTTGTGGAAAATAAACTATTAAGTGAAAAAACAAGTCTAAAATATCCTCTAACTTTATTAACAGGAAGAACAAGGGACCAATGGCACACAGGAACAAAAACAAATCTTCCAAGAACTCTTTTGAAATATAAAGAACTAAATTTTTGCGAAATTCACCCAATAAACGCAAAACAATTTGGAATCCAAGATGGAGATACAATAAAAATTTCATCAATAAGAGGAGAAATAGAATCAAAAGCTATTTTGACAGAAGATATAAGAATCGACACAATCTTTTTACCAATAAGTAATAGAAATATAAACTACCTAACACACGATTTATACGATAAAGACTCTCTGCAACCTGATTATAATCATAGTGCAGTTAGGATTGAGAGGGTTTAATTCTTTTTATTAAAATAGTCAATAATTTTATTGAAATTTATACCTACTCCCATAACATTGGGTTCTAGGATTAAAGAATCAATAAAATTAAGACCTTTTTCTTTCTTAATACTATGATATGAAAATACTTCATTTTCAAAATGAGCTCTATTCCTTTTATAACAACAGCTTTATTAATAGCAGGTTTTTTAGCCATTTCATCAAAACTTCTATTTAATGTACATTTAATCCATACATATATAATTATAAATATTGTATTTTGATTTTTATTAACGTGTATAAAAAAATATATAATTTTAAACCTTTCTATATATTTTAATGTAAAATTAAGCAAATATTATTGAAATTAGAAAAATATAGTTGCATAATCTTAATTTTTAATTATTTTTTAATTAAAAATTAAGATTATTGAATATTTTATATACACTTTTTTTAATCACAAAAGAATTCTTTATGCAATAATTATTTAACGTAAATAAAAGGATTAAAAGTGAAAGAAAAACTTGTAGTAATCGGAAATGGGATGAGTGGACTTCGAACCATCGAAGACCTTTTAGAAATAAATAAAGACAAATATGACATTACTATTTATGGTGAAGAACCTCATGTAAACTATAATAGAATCATGTTATCTTATATACTTTCACAAGAAAAAACTTTTGAAGATACAATCATCAATCATTTATCATGGTATGAACAAAACAATATCACTCTTCACAAAGGTGATAAAATCGTGTCAATAAACAAAAATAGCAAAACAATTAAAAGTGACAGTGGAAAAACTGAATCTTACGACAAACTTCTAATAGCAACAGGATCAAAAGCTTTTGTTCCTAAAACAAAAGGTAGTGACCTTGAAAATGTAATTGCATTTAGAACAAAAGCCGATGTTGATGCGATTATTAGCACTATTAGAAAAGATAAAACTGCTGTGGTTGTTGGTGGTGGACTTCTTGGACTTGAGGCTGCTTATGGAATTGCTAAACATGGAATTAAAACTATTTTAGTTCATAGAAGTGGCTCAATTTTATCACAACAACTAGATTCAACTGGTGGAAAATTACTTCAAAGAAATCTTGAAAAATATGGAATAGAATTTAAATTAAATACAACTATTGAAGAAATTTCAGGAGATGGTATTGTTGAAAAAGTGAGTTTCACAGATGGTGTTAGTGTTGAGTCAAATTTAGTTGTTTTTGCAACTGGAATTATTCCAAATACAGCATTAGCTCTTGATGCTTCTTTGAACTGTAATAAAGGAATTATTGTAGATGACTTCTTGAAAACTTCAGATGATTCTATTTTTGCAATTGGAGAGTGTGTTGAACACAATGGAAATACTTATGGTTTAGTTGCCCCTCTTTATGAACAAGCAAAAGTTTTAGCAAAAGTTCTAGCAGACAAAATAACTGAAGGTTATGAGGGTTCTACTTTATCAACTAGACTTAAAATCTCAGGTGTTGATTTATTTAGTGCTGGAGATTATTTAGGTGATGTTACAACTGAGGATTTAATTTTACTTGATGAAAAAGCGGGAATTTATAAAAAACTTGTAATTTATGAAAACAAAATCATTGGAGTTGTTCTTTATGGAGATACAAGTGATGCTTCTTGGTATTTAAAACTTTTAAAAGAACATACAGATATTAGTGATTTAAGAGCTAAAATTCTATTTGGAAAATCTGCACTTTCAGGTGATAGCGGTCATGGTGGAAATGACATAAATTCTATGGGTGATGATGAAGAAGTTTGTGGATGTAATGGAGTTTGTAAAGGTGACATTGTATCTGCCATTAAGGACAAAGATTTAAAATCTTTAAGTGATGTAAAATCTTGCACAAAAGCTGGAGCTTCATGTGGTTCATGTTTAGGTTTAGTTGAGCAAATTTTAGTTAATACTTTAGGGGATGAATACAACGCTGTTGAAGAGGGAATTTGTTCATGTACAACTCTTGGACACAAAGATATTAAAAAAGCAGTTGACGAGGGAGAATTTGAAACTGTTTATGATGTTTTCAAATCATTAGAGTGGAAAACTACTGAGGGTTGTTCAAAATGCCGACCAGCAATAAACTACTATTTACTTGTAAAATATAATGACGACAAATATAAAAACGATAAAAGAAGTGCACTTGTAAATGACAGAATGTTTGCAAATATTCAAAAAGATGGAACTTATTCAGTGGTTCCTCGAATTTGGGGAGGACTTACAAGTCCACAAGAGTTAAAAGATATTGCAGATATTGCAGTTAAATATGATGTTCCAACAGTAAAATTCACAGGTGGTCAAAGACTTGATATGCTAGGAGTTAAAAAAGAGCAGTTAGAGCCTATGTGGAAAGATTTAAATGATGCAGGTTTTGTATCAGGACAAGCTTATGCAAAGGGTCTGAGAACTGTAAAAACTTGTGTTGGAAATACTTGGTGTAGATTTGGAACTCAAGACTCAATGAATATGGGTGTGATTATTGAAAAACTAACTTGGGGATCTTGGACTCCACACAAATTTAAAATTGCAGTTTCAGGATGTCCAAGAAATTGTGCGGAAGCAACTATAAAAGATTTAGGTGTAATTGGAGTTGATTCTGGTTGGGAAATTCATATTGCTGGAAATGGTGGTATAAAAGTAAGAGTTACTGATTTACTTTGTAAAGTAGAAACAGATGAAGAGTTATTAACTTATGTAAAAGCTTTTATGCAATTTTATAGAGAAGATGCTTATTATCTAGAAAGAACAGCTCATTGGGTTGAAAGAACTGGATTACAATATATTAAAGATGAATTATTAAACAAAGAAAAAGTAGCTTACTGGGCGAAAAGATTTGAAATATCACAAAAATCAGCACAAGTTGACCCTTGGGCAAAAGCAATAGAAGATGGATTTACAAAAGAGTTTAATTCTATTGTAATCAACCCAGAAGAATCTCATAGTTTTGAAGCAAAGGAGCAAATTTAACATGGCAAAATGGTACAAAATCACAGAAGTTGAAAATATCCCTGAAATGGGTTCAAGAAAAGTAGAAATTGGTGAAATTGAAATCGCAATTTTTAAAACAAGAGATGGGTCAATTTTTGCCATAAATAATGTTTGTCCCCACAAAAAAGGAAAACTAAGTGAAGGTTTAGTTCATGACAAAATAGTAACTTGTCCTTTACACAACTGGGAAATAGATTTAAAAACAGGTCAAGCTTTAGGAAATGATAGTGGCTGCACTGGGGTTTATGAAACGAGAGTTGAAGAGGGAATTTTATATTTGAATCTTTAAAATAATTTCTCCTAAATAAAATTTTAGGAGAAACTATTTCTAATTTAATTATTTCTAACTAAATCCATAATCCTTTTTCTTTCATCAGTCTTACAATTCAAAATATCTCTTTTACTCTTTGAATTTATAAAACAATTTAATGTTTTATCCAACAACATAACTCTATCTTCTAGATTATCCTGTCTTGCTAAATCAATTCGTTTATAATATTTATTTATTAATCCATTTTTTTCTATTTCTAAATCATATATATTTACTTCATTTGCAAATAAATCTAAACTAATAATAAAAAAAATTATATTTCTAATCAAAACAAACCTTTTTTTATCGTATTATATCAAGAAACTAATAAAATAACATAAAAAAAATAACTCTTTAATGTTTTATTTTTCCAACAAATGCTCATATTTTTTATCAGTTAAAAGTTTTAAGAAAGCAACTATTGCTTCTATTTTTCTATCACTTAACTCTTTTGCTTTTAACTCTTTTGTAGAAATTGTATCTTTAACTTCTGGTTCATCCCAAACTTTTTTTGTTTCTGGATTAATAGTTCTTTCTTTATTGTTATATTTATCATAAAACTCTATAACAGTTTTTAAATCAGAAAATACTCCATTATGCATATAAGGAGCTGTAACTGCCACATTTCTTAAAGTTGGAACTTTATATTTTCCCATTTGTTTTTCATCTTTTACAGTTGGATTATTTAAAAGTCCTTTATCTAACTCTTTTACACCATTTTTTGCTCTAAGTATTTTGTTTTCTGGTGTTCCAATATTATGAAATTCATAATTTGTAAAAGTTTCACCCTCTTTATCTTCACCTTTTAATACGTGACAAGAAGCACAAGAGTTGTTGTTATTTGAGAAAAATATTGATTTTCCTAAATCTTCAAGTGGAGTTAAATCATATTCACCTTTTAAATATCTGTCATATTTTGAATCAAATGGTGAAAATTCATCTGTTCTTTCAAATGCTGCAATCACTTGCGTTAAAGCACCATAAGCTTTTTCTTCATTTTCTAAAATATCATTTCCAAAAAGGCTTTTAAATGAATTCACATACAACTCATTCTCTTTGATTCTATTAATAACCTCTTTTTTATTTGCCATTCCCATTTCTGCTGGATTTAAAGGTGGTCCTCCTGCTTGGTCTTCAAGAGTTGATGCTCGACCGTCCCAAAATTGTCCACCAATAAATTTTTGTTTTTTCTCATCAAAATGAAAATTTGGTGAAAATTTAGCATAAGATGCAGTTGGAGCTTCCCTATCTCCAATTGATTTATTATCATCACCCATTGATGCCATTTTTGAAACACTATTATCTCTATTATCTGTAAATCCACTGTTTGGATTGTGACAAGTTGCACAGGCTTGTGTTCTATTATTTGATAAGTTTTTATCGAAAAATAAAATCTGTCCTAACTCCTCTTTTGATAAAGCATTACTTGCACTTAAATTAACACCTGAAAAGGCTATTAACACAGCCACTACTAACTTTGAACCTCTCATTAAATCCCCCTATTTTTTAATAAATTTCTAATTGGTCTAAATAACAAATCTTTTAATGAAAGATAATCTTTCATCTGCTCACGTCTTAGACCAAACTTCATAACTTTTACGCTATTTGATAAACATAAAGTTCCAAAAACTCTATCCCAAATAGCAATATAACCACCATAATTTTTATCAAAATGCTTACGACTGTGGTGTATTTGATGCTGTTTTGGTGAGATAAACCATTTTTCTAAAAAACTTCCATATGAAAATGGCACATGAGAATGCCTCAAATTTGAACCAAATATAGAAAATATAAATAAAAAAACATTAACTCCCAAAACCATATAAATATCTATCATCGAACCAAAAAAATAGATAAAAACTCCCGTAACAAATCCAATACTCAAAGAGTATCTAAGCCCAAAAAGAAAATTCTCAACAGGATGAACCCTATAAAATGTAACTGGTGTTAAAACTTTTGCACTGTGATGAATCTTGTGAAACTCCCATAAAATTGGGATTGTATGCAAAAATCTATGAAGCCAATATCTAGTAAAATCACTTACAATAAAAATTGAAACCGTATACATAAAAATAATCATTTCATAAGAGAAAAAACTATTTTCAAAATAATCAAACTGCGAATATAAAAATTTATTTACGCTAAAAGCGATAGTTTTTGCACTTATAATAAACGGTACTAATAATAAAATATTTATAAAATAAGATAAAAAAAAGTAGTAATAATCCAACTTTGCACTAGGATGTAACCACAATTTTGAAGAGGTAATTAGCCTAGAATTCTTTTTACTTATATAAAAATATATAATTGTTATTAATACTGAACTTAATAAATAAGCCCAAAAAAGTCTTTTATTTGGGTCTATTAGATATTCAAGTGCAAAAAAGTCTTTCAATTCTTAATCTCCATCCGCATCTAAGATTTTTGCTGTTACACTTAATTGTCCAATTAAAGAAGTGTAATAAGCATTGTGTAAATCTTTTGCACTTTTAAATAGTGCATTTGCATTTGTAAAATCATCAAGAGGTAGTTTTTTTAACTCTTCTTGAGTCTCTTTTATTTTTTCAATAACTTCTAAAAGCTGAATTGATGCACCTTTATTCATAGCATAAGAAGCGAAATCATAATATTTATTTTTTTCAACTATTTGTTTATGTGCTTCTAAAATTGCTTCAATAGCATTAAATGAATTTTTACTTAAAAAGTATTCACCTCTTTCGTTTTTAGGGTCATTTTTAAATTTACCTGCATTTCCACTTGGATTTCCAATTCTCCACTCTTTTAATCTATAAGAACTAGCAATTAAAGTATTTATTACTAAAGAGTTTTCCCATTTTTCATCTTTATTAGGTTTTGTTAAATATATTTTATAAACACTTTTTATCTCTTCTAAGTGAGAAATCATTGAGTCTAAAATAGCAACACTTAACTCTTTTTCTCTTTTTGAAATATCATTATCATTAAACAAAACATACTCTAAAGCATTTATAGTTTTAAATGAATTTTTAAATAATACTGTTTTTACCTCATCATTTGATTCAACAACCCTTTTCATTTGAGTAGGTAAATCCTCTTTTAAATTATTGTAAACATCCATATATCTTGGAGTATCAGCGTAATTTTCATCTAAATCTCCTGCAATATAAAAAGCTTCAACTTTTTTCCATGACTTTAAAAAGTTTGTAAAATTTTGAGCATTTACATCTTTTTGTAAAATTTTTCCATTATCTATTGCCTCTTGAACATTTGGAATAGATACGTTTTTGATAATATTTACAAGCACTCTTTCATTGGCAAAAACCATACTTGAAAACAACAACACTAAAAACAACACTTTTTTCATCATAACTCCTCTAAAAATTTAAGTAATTTTTCTCTTTTTTCTTTTGGTAAATTCATATAGTTCTCTTTTGCTTTTACAGCTTCACCACCATGCCACAAAATTGCCTCTTGGAAACTTCTAGCTCTTCCATCATGTAAAAGTCTAGGTTTCTCTTTATTTATTTTTTCGTGAAGTGCAAGTCCCCACAAAGGTGCAGTTCTCCACTCATTTTCATTTGCTTTAAACTCAACTCTTCCATCACTTAACTCTTCACCCATATCATGAAGTAAAAAATCAGAATATGGAAAAACTTTAAAACCTTTTTTTGTATCAAAACTGCTAACATGACACTTTGAACATGAAATTTGTTCAAATATTTCTAAACCTTCTTTATACTCTTTTGTAATTTTGGGAGTATATGCTTTTATATTTTTTAAATAATAAGCAATAGAATCAAGTCTTTCATCTGGTAAATCAATAGCATCTTTTGCTTTTGGTGCTTCATTACATGCTTTTTGAAAAGAAGTACAATTTTCATTTGGGAAAATCGAAGTTGTTAATCCCATATCATTTGAAGCTGCCCCTGCAACTTGCTCTTTTAGAAAAGCAACACTTGCTTTCCAAGTATATTTACCCAACTCCTCTTTTTTTGTAAGATTTGAATAAACCCAATTTGCACGTCCAGATATTCCATCATTATTAGAGTCATTTTCATCAACATTTTTTAAAATATCTTCATCCAAAATTAGTGTTATTAAACCCATACCATTTAACGATGGAGCTAATCGATATGAAACATTGCTATCTTTTTCTAATTCTCCATAATTTAAATTTACTAAAGAATATTTAGGTTTTAATAAAACTTGTTTTTCACCATCAGGAAATATTACTTCAAGTTCTTCAAAATCTATTTTTATATTCCCTTCAAAATCTACTCCATGAATTCCATTTATTGATAATTGATTTCCATAAACACTAGTTGGAACAAAACCTTTGTATTTTAGAAATTCTTGATGTTCTTTTGATTCATTTGATTTTACAGATAATCTTGCAACCAATGATCGTGAAGTAAAACCATCTTTATTAATTAGAGTTCCTCTTCCATTTGAAGGATGACAAGAGATGCATGTATTTGCATTAAATAAAGGCCCTAACCCATCTCTTGCAGTGGTAACTCCTGGCGCTTCAACCCATGGAATTGTAAAAAAACTTCTACCTAAAATAAATTTGTCATACTCTTCATCATTTAAATTATTTATAGGTTTTAGAAGTATTGAATTATTTTTATCATTTGATAAATATTTACCACTATTATCAACGGCAAAAAGCCCTGTAGCAATTATTACTACAAGGCTTTTTAAAATAAAAACTTTTTTTAACAAATTATAATTTTGTTTCATCAGGATCTGTAACATCATCTTTACTTAAACTAATTTTATTAGCAGCTGCCACATTCACCATCTCATCACCTAGTTTTCTCAACTCATTTTTAAGTTTTACTATAACTTTTGATTGAGGACTTTCAGGTCTAATTTGATAATCAAAATGTTCTTTTGTTTTAGCAACTTCATCTATACTATGAATTTTTTCTTCAATAGATTTCATTAAAGCTAAAATTCTCTCTTTTGTTGGAGTATCTACAGCATCCAATAAAGAAGTACCATATTTTTTACCTTTGTATGTTGCAGTTAATACATTTTTAAACCCTAAGTAATCATTTACTATGTCTCTGTGAGTATTATCAGAGAAACAAGAGTGTTCATCCTCTTCACTTGGAGTTAAAACAGCAACAGCAATTCTTTCATTTGCAAACTCAGATTTTACAAAAACACCAAGTCCTGCTATGATTTGTTTTAAAGCTTGAGTAGATTCAATATTTTTAGAAGCATTCTCTCCTGTTAATTGACCTTTTAATGCAGCTTGATATAAACCTTTTGTTCCATCAACCTTTTTTTCCCAAGCTGATTTTATAGTCTCTAAATCATCAACTAATTTTTCAGATGCTGCTTTTAAATAATCAAATCTTCTAGATGCATTTTTATCAGATGTAAAATCTGTTAAAGGTCTAAGTCCAGCTGTCATTGCCCCAGGAGTTACACTATCATTCAAGAAATTAGCATAATCTTGATCTTGTCCCCATAATAAAAATTCAATGGCATGATAACCAGTTGCAACATTTGCATCCCCACCATTTTCATTTAACTCTGTAATTGCATCAACTGTAATTTTTGTAACATCAACCTCTTTTGATTCTTCTCCACCTGGATTAAACTTCCCAACAGTATCAATAATATTTCCAGAAGTTAATTTTCCATTAGCATCAATTGTATAATCAATCATATTTTCATCAAGTGGCCAAGCATTAATTTGCCCTTCCCTTGCACCATAAGCTTCAACTATCCAATCATCTTCAGAATCAACTGGACCATTTGAAAGTCTAAATGCTTCTGATTGACCATAAGATTCCCTTGAAACTAACCAAGCTTTTTTTGCTTTATCTAAATTTTCTTGAGTTGGTTTTTTTGCAAACTCATCAATTGCAGTTTTTAAAGCCTTTGCATCTTTTAAAGTATCACTATAATTATCAAGTGCTATATTAGAATAAGCATCTAAAATAGGATTAACTTTTGTTCCAGCATAACTTGATATGGCAACTGCTGTAACTATAGAAAAAGAAACAAGTACTTTTTTACTAAAATTTAACATTTAATTCCTTTTTAATTTTAATATTAATTATCATTAATGAATTAAAGCGAAAAGAAACTTTTGTTTTTCTTAAATTGATAATAATTATCACAATATTTTATAGAATTTGGAACTTAGTTATTAATTTGGAAATTTGTATATTAATTTTTGTAAGAAAAGAAGGGTGATAAAATAGAGTTAAACTCTATTTTACCATCGATTTTATATCATCAATAAGTTGTTTTGTTTTAGCATCATCTGCTTTTTTACCAAGAGCTTTATTTAATTTTTCTTGGATTTTATCTTTTTTCTTTTCAAGTTGTTTATTAAGTTGTTCTTTTAATAAATCTTTTGCATCCAATGAAATCTTAGGATTAGAAGTTTCACCATTTACTTTTACAGCAAAAGTTTTATCTTTAATTGTTGTATCAATTTTTGCATCAATTAAATTTTGTTTTAAATCCAAAACTGAATCTTTTGAAATAATCTGCGTATTTTGACTTTTCATAATTAAATTAGAAGTTAAAACCTTATCATCTATTTTACTATCTATATCAAATGATTCATATACCTCTTTTGTTAAATCACCTTTTGTTAGTTGATTAATTAAAAGTGTAAAATCATTCTCTAGAAAATGACCGTTTATTAGTTTTCCAGTTAAATCACCTTTTTTTACTAATAAATCATAATCTAATACAAAATTAGCTTTTGAATCAAATATTTTTGAATAATCTAACATATTTGATAATTCTTGAACATCAATATTTTTTAGATTTGCATTTAATTTATCATTTTTCAAATCAAAATCAAAAGTTCCACCTAAAGTGTTTGAGTTACCATTTGCTGAAAAATTATTATCTTTATTTGAAATCTGACCATTAATATCAAGTTTACCTTTTAATTTCATTTTAGAAATATCTTTTAGTTTTCCTAAATCTTCAATATTCAATAAATAGTCACTAATAAAAGAGTTTTCATTAAAATCATACACAGACTTTTGAGCTGTCAAATTACCCATTGTTGTTTCAATATAAGTTTTTGATATAGCTTGATTTGGAACTAAACTTGTATCTATTTCTAAACTATAATTTAATTTATCTTGTAAATTTTGTTTAAATACAACATTTGCCACTTCATTTATTACTAAAGCATCATCAATTTTAGAAATAATCGTTCCATCAAGTTTATTTAAATCTGCATTTTTTATATTTGCATCAATATTTAAACTTCCAGTTGAATAAATAGGTTCATTTATAACCTGTAAAAGTTTTTCTAATCTTGCATTTTCAATTGAAAACTTCACATTAGATGGTTTTAAATTAATAAATTCAGCATTATATTTTGTAATACCTTCAAATATATCCGAACTTCCTTCAATTTGAATAGTGTCGTCAAATGCTTTTAAATTACCATCAGTTAAAAATTCTCCATTTAACTTTTTAGAAACTATTCCTTCTAATTTTGCTAAATTCTTAATATCAATTTTATAATCTGTTTTAACATTTTTTGTTGATAAATCTATAACTGTTTTATTCATAAATATATCAGCTATTGAACTACTTAAATTACTTTTTACTTCTGCTTTATTTGGTGTTAAAATTGCATTAATTTCACTTTGAAAATTTATAGATGATTGAATTCCTTGATTAAATTCACTATTTACAACATCATTATTAATTTTTCCATCTGTGATTTTAGCAATAATCATTCCATCTAATTTTGATAAATTTGCATTTTTAATATCAGTGTGAATTGTTAAATCACCTTTTGCATATTGTGGTTTATTTAACAATACCAATAAATCTTCAATTTTTGCATTCTTAACTTGAATATTTATATTTTTTGGTTCAAAATCTTCTAAATTAAAATAATATTTAGTTTGACTTTGTGCAATATCAGAAACCCCTTGAATAATCGCTTCTTCTTCATTCCCTATAAAAATCCCGCTTGTTGATAATGGACCTTTAAACTCTTGTTTTGTTAAGTTTTTTAATGTTGATAATTCATTAATTTTTATATCATATTTTAAATTTACACTCTTTTGAAAAAGAGATAAATCTCCAGAAATATTTATTTTAGAGTTATCATTTATAGAAGCATCAAAGTTTAAATATTTTGAAGTTAAAACAAAATCATTAACCTTTAATTTAACATCATTCTGACCTGTATTAATCTTATTTTCAATGTAAGATGAGACTATACCATTACCATATTTTGTGAATAATATTCCATATACAGAAACTAATATAAGAACAATTATTAGAGTAAGTGATAAAAACAATTTTTTCATTTGTGACCTTTTTTTCAATAATTGTGGTGATTATATCAAATTTTAGTAAATAAAAAGAAAACAATAACTTTTAGCTTTTTTTTATTTTTATTTTTATATAATCACGCACTCGAAGTGTTTAGTAGGGATACGCAAGCCGAACAGACTTTGAAAAAATAAAATATAAGGAATCTAGAATGAAAAAAATCGTTCTTTTAATGTTAGCTATCGCTGCTGTTGCTTTTGCTTCTGATGGTGAAGTTGCTAACCAAACTTTAAAAGCTTACTCTGTAGTAGCTGCTGGAATTGGATTAGGTCTTGCTGCACTTGGTGGTGCTATTGGTATGGGTAATACTGCTGCTGCAACTATTGCTGGTACTGCTAGAAACCCAGGTTTAGGTGGAAAATTAATGACAACTATGTTCATTGCATTAGCGATGATCGAAGCTCAAGTTATTTATGCACTTGTTGTTGCTATGATTGCATTATATGCAAATCCATTTTTAGGGTAATCTTTAAATCTACAGATTTAATAAAACTCGAAAGGTCAAGAAGTTTTCTTCTTGACCTTTTTTTTTGTCCAAATTCTTCAAATACCATTTCGCCACTTTTATGCCTCTTTGTTATGATATAATGGTTTTTAAATCAAATTTAAAGGGATTTATCATGAATAAAGCTACCATAAAAAGTAAAATACTTACGCTAATATTTGTTAGTGTCTCTATATCTTTTCTGATATTAGGTTTTTACAATGCTTATAACAATTATAATTCAGAGTATAATTTAATAAAACAAAAAGAGTTAGACTTAGCAAAAGAGACTTCTAAGTCTATCAACAACTATTTACAATCAAAAATAGATATAGTTGAAGCAGTGGCACAGGAAGTTTCTTCTTTACCCTTAGATGTAAAAAACAGTGAAATTATAAACAAACTACGTTTAGGTAATTTTTCTGGAAAATTTTCTGGATTATATTTAGGAATTGCTGAAAATGGTAATTTTTTACAATTTGATGGAAGTTTTCGAACACCACAAACTCACGACTATGACGCAAGAGCAAGACCTTGGTTCAAAAAAGCTGTAGAAGTAAATGGAGCAGGAGTTAGCGAACCATACATTGATTATAGTACAAAAAAACTTGTTATTTCAGTATCTGCACCAATTAAAAAAGATGGAAAAATCATAGGTGTTATTGGTTCTGATATTTCCCTTGATACTGTTGTTAATACTGTTTTAAATATTAATCTAGATGAACGAGGTTTTGCTTATCTTATTGATAATTTAGGGAAAACTATAATCCATAAAAATGACAAACTATTTAATACTCAAAATAAAATTTATGAACAGATAAAAAGCAATGATACTTCACATTTTGCTGAGGCATTAGATGAAAATAATCCACAATTAATTGCATATAGCAATATAGCAATTACTAATTGGAAATTAATTATTCAACTTGATAAAAAAGCCATCTCAAAAAAAATCAATGCTGACCTTATAAAAGAGATATTCTTATATATTCTTTTACTTATTATCATTTTAGTAATTTTATTTTTTGCACTTATTAAAATATTAGCTCCATTAAAAACTCTAGAAAATGGATTAAACTTCTTTTTTAAATATTTAAAAGCAGAAGAAGAAAACATTAATAAACTAAATATTAATACTAATGATGAATTTGGAAATATGGCACATGAAATTGATAAACAAATGGAACTAATTTCAAATAATTTTAATGAAGATAGAGAATTAATAAAAGAAGTTAAAAATGTTGTCAATAGAGTTAAAGAGGGACATTTAGACTCACAAATAACATATGAAACTTCAAATTCATCTCTTAATGAACTAAAAAATATGTTAAATGAGATGATTCAAACTATTAAAGCTAATGTAAATGAAGATATTAATATTATCTTAGCTTCTTTAGAAAAATATTCTAGTTTAAATTTTGTAGATGAGATAAAAAATCCTACTGGAAATGTGGCAATTGGTTTAAATAATTTATCAAATATTATAAATCAAATGCTTCAAGAAAACAAAATAAATGGATTAAGTCTGGATGAAAGTTCAAAAGTTTTATTAGAAAATGTAAACATATTAAATAAAGCATCAAATGAAACGGCAGTTTCACTAGAAGAAACAGCAGCAGCCCTAGAAGAGATTACAAGTACAGTAATAAACAATACAGAAAGAATTTCAACAATGACAAACCATTCAAAAGAGTTATCAAACTCAATAGAAGAAGGTCAAAAGTTAGCTACTATTACAGTTGAATCTATGGATTCAATAAATGAACAAACCCAAGCAATTGCCGATGCAATTACTATTATTGATCAAATCGCATTTCAAACAAATATTCTTTCATTAAATGCTGCTGTTGAAGCAGCAACTGCAGGAGAAGCTGGAAAAGGGTTTGCAGTGGTGGCTGCAGAAGTGAGAAACCTAGCATCTCGTTCAGCAGAAGCAGCTCGTGAGATAAAAGATTTAGTTGAAAATGCAACAAGTAAAACAAATAGTGGTAAAAAAATTGCCGATGATATGATAAGAGGTTATGTAAAATTAAGAGAAAATATTTCTAAAACAACAGATGTTATAAAAGATATTTCTATCTCGTCAAGTGAACAAAGAACAAGTATCGAACAAATAAATGATGTAGTAAATAGATTAGATAGACAAACTCAAAATAATGCTTCAATTGCTTCTCAAACACATGATATTGCAATTAATACATCACATATTGCAAAAACTATTTTAGCTACTGTTAATGAAAAAAACTTCAGGAATAAATAGATTTATTTCGTCTTTTTCAATCATAATACTTAATCTTATATGAAGTATTATGATTGTAGTATTTCACCCTATTTTTTTGCGGTTATGGTGGAACGGTAGACACACTACCTTGAGGTGGTAGCGCCCTACGGGTGTGCGAGTTCAAATCTCGCTAACCGCACCACAAAGTTTCATTTACTTTCTATTACTATTCTTAAGTTACAATACACCTTTTATTTAAGAAATCCAACTAAAGGAAAATCTTTGAACAATACATTTAAAATTCTCTTACTATCGATTATATTCCCTATTTTTGTTTTGGGTGAAAATATTCAAACAACTCCTATAAAATTAATAAATAAAGATGCAACAACAGTTACTGAACAAACAACTCAAACGCCAACTAAAACTATTGAAGAACAAATAGATGAACAAAATAAAATGCTTCAAGATGTTATTAAAAATATAAATAATGAATCTTATTTAACTACTCTTCAAAAACAAGAAGAAGATGATAATGAAATATTCTTTTTAACAAACCGAATTAATGCAAATAATATGCAAAGAAATAGTTTAGCTGTAAAAAGAGATGAATTAAAAATTGCGACAATTAATCAAAGAGTTCTATATGAAAAAACCCTAAGAGACATAATTCAAGCAAAAGAAGAGTTTAGAGATGTTGCTTATTATCAAGAAATTATTTTAAAAAGCATAAATACAATAAAAAATTTTAATCTAGATGATTATAGTTCAATATATGAGGAAGAATTAAAAAATAGTAATAAAGTATCCTCTGAATATACAGATAATTATATAGAGTTATATAATCAAAAGAATACTCAACTTTTTATACTTCAATATCTATACAATAATATACAAAAATTTCGTAGCTCAAATTTTTTCATTGATGAATTTAACCTTCAATATGTAATAAATAAAATAGATACAATAAAAGGAATATCTTTTATCTCTTCTTTTACATCTTATCATCTAAATTTTTCTGTGGGTGAGATTTGTGTTGTTTTATTAATTATTCTGTTCTTTAGATTATTAAATCGATATTTAATAACATTAATTTCAAATTTTATTTTAAAACCATTTGTGAAAAGTGAAGATATTCATGGTGAAAATATTCTTATACATCTAAGAAATGCGATAAATTCTCCATTAATTTACAGTTTATATCTTTTTTCTATACAAATTTCCATGTTGATTTTAGTAAAAGATCAAGTTCTAATAAATCAAATTATGCCTTGGATAAATACAATTTATATGGCTTTAATAACTTGGGCAATTTATTCAATGTTAAATAATAGTATCACTATTTATGCACATAATTTACTTGAAAAATATCAAAATGTTAGAAAAGAGATGATAGTTTTTATTTTAAGAATTATAAAAATTATTCTTGTTTTGGTTGTAATTTTATTTTTATTTACTCAACTTGGAATTGATATAAAAGCAATTGCAGCCTCACTTGGAGTTGGGGGTATTGCTGTTGCTCTTGCTGCAAAAGATACTTTAGCAAACTTTTTTGCTTCATTAAATATTATGACTGATAACTCTTTTTCTCAAGGTGATTGGATTAAAACCGATGATTTTGAGGGAACTGTAGTTGATATTAGAATGAGAACCACAAGAATTAGAACTTTTGATAATGCCATGATTACAGTTCCAAATTCTCAAATTGCAAATGCTCATATTTTAAATTGGTCAAAAAGAGTAATCGGAAGAAGAATAAAAATGTCAATTGGAATTACCTATGAGAGTAAAATGAATGATATTGTAAATTTAAAAAATGATATTTTTGATATGTTACTTTCTCATCCTAAAATTGCCACAAATAAAAACATAAATATTTCAAAAACAAAAGCTTTTGAAGCTATTAAAACAGAAGATTTGGAAGGAGTAAAAAATACACTTTTAGTTTTTATTGATGAGTTTGGAGCATCATCAATAAATATTTTAGTTTACTGTTTTTCAAAAAGTCCTAATTGGGAAGAGTGGCTTGATACAAAAGAGGATGTTATGATTGAAATATCAAAATTAGTTGAAAAAAATAATTGTGAATTTGCCTACCCAACACAAACTATTTTATTAAGAAAAGAGGAAAAAATAGAAGAATAAACTTCTATTTCTCCACAAGTAAATCAGCTTTTGTTTTTAGTGTTTTTTTATATAAAAACTCTTTTTCCCTATCAGTAAATTTTTCCTCTTTTTTTCTCTCTTTTGGTTTTATATCTATCTGTTTTTTAGGCTTTTTATCTTCAATATTCTCTTCTTTCTTAAACATTGTCAAAAGAAGATAAACTGAAAATACAATATTAAAAATAATAACTACCCATTTTGAAATAAGTGCAATTTCCAAAAAATCTAATTTATCTTTTAATTTTAAATATTCAACAACATCACCATATATTGCATTTGCAAAAAGTGCGATTATCAAAAGTAAAACTATTAAAATCACCCTTCTTCTAAATTTAAATAAGTAGTACCAAAAAAGTGCTGATTTAACTTGTTTAAACATTATATATCTCTATATAAAAAAGTTAAGCCCAAGAGCTGCTAGCGCAACAACTAGGGATTTAGTTTTTAAATCATCAACAATTTTTCTTTCTTCATCAGCAATTATGATTTCAAGTTGTTCATCACTATAATCATCAAATGTTTTATAATTCTCAACAAGTCTAGCTTTTGTGGCTAATATGGCTTTTTCTCGGATTTTTAAATTTATTGCATCTTTTAGTTGTTGACTTTTGATTTTTGGATAATCAAAAGCTTTTGTAGCATTTTCACTAGCAATACTTAATAATTTACTAGAGTTTTCTTTTAATTTATCTTTTATACCCATTAGTTTATTTCCATTAATTTTTTTATTTATTGTAGCACTTATGTATTAATGAAAAATTATAGGTTTTCTAAAATTTATAAAATATATTCCCATCTAGGATATGAAGCAGCTATATTTTTCATCTCATCTATTTTGAATACATTAATAATTCTAAATCTACCACTTGACAAAAATGCTTTTATTTTCATTTTGAGTTCCTTGATTTTAATTCTTAAATTATATTTAATTTTAAATAATAATATACTTAAATATATATCTATTTATATATTATTTATTAATTTATGATATACTTTTGCATACTATTTGGTGGAGAAAAATGGAAAAAGATAATTTCAAACTATTATTGAAAAAAGCAGACTTTAATAAACGAACTTTTTCAGAACATTTGGGCTTAAAATATCAAAGTGTAAATTCATGGGGAAATAATGGACGAAGTGTGCCTTATTGGGTTGAATCATGGCTAAACTTATATATTGACAATAAAAAATGCAAACAAATAAAAGAGATTTTAAAAGATAGTGGTGTTTGTAAATAAAATGATTTTTTAATCAAAAAAAAGCTATAGAAAAGCCTTATTTAAGTATATTCTACATAAAATACCCAACTTCAAATAAAGAATAAATAATTGTCAAATTAGGTGTTTTATACTTTTTTTAATTTATACCAAATGACAAAAAATAAAATTTTTAAAATTAATTAATAGGAATTATTATGCAAGCATTTTTAGAAGAAGCAAAAAAATCTAGCCGAATCATTGCAAATCTTAGTACTGCTGTTAAAAATAAAGTTTTAAATGAAATGGCTGATGCTTTAATGAACCATTGTGATTTCATAATTTCTCATAATGATAAAGATATGAGTCAAGCTAAACTATATAATTTAAGCGAATCATTAATTGATAGATTACTTTTAACAGGAGATAGAGTAAAAGAGATGGCAAATGCAATTAGACAAATTGCATCTCAAAATGAACCTGTTGGAAGAATATTAGATGGCTGGGTAACAGAATCTGGTTTAAATATTCAAAAAGTATCAATTCCAATTGGAGTAATTGGAATTATTTATGAAAGCCGACCAAATGTTACAAGTGACACAGCAGCTTTATGTTTTAAAAGCGGAAATGTTTGTGTTTTAAAAGGTGGGAAAGAAGCTGAACACTCAAACAAAGCAATTGCGATTGTTTTAAGAGAAGTTCTTGCAAAAAATAAACTTCCAGAACAAGCTATCTCTCTTCTTCCAGATTCAAGTAGAGAGGGAGTTGCTAAACTTATAAAACAAGATGCTTATGTTGATTTAATTGTGCCTCGTGGTGGGGAAGCTTTAATTAAATATGTAAGTGAAAACTCTTCAATTCCAGTTATAAAACATGATAAGGGAATTTGCCATATTTATGTTGATAAAGACGCAGCTCCAGCAAAAATAATTGATATTGCAATAAATGCAAAGTGTCAAAGACCAAGTGCATGTAATTCAATGGAAACACTATTAGTACACGAAAATATTGCACCATACATTTTAACTGGACTTGAAGATGCATTTAATGAACAAGGAACAATTTTAAAAGGTTGTAGTGAAACATTAAAATACATAAAAGCAATTCCAGCAACAATTGAAGATTATGATACAGAATATTTAGCTAATATATTAAATATAAAAATTGTAAAAAATGTTGATGATGCAATTATTCATATTAGAAGACATGGTTCAGGTCATTCAGAAGCTATTTTAAGTGAAAACTACACAACTATAAATAAATTTTTAAATGAAGTTGATTCAGCTTGTGTTTATGCAAATGCAAGCACAAGATTTACTGATGGTGGAGCTTTTGGACTAGGTGCTGAAGTTGGAATTTCAACAAATAAACTTCACTCAAGAGGACCTATGGGAATAAATGATTTAACAACATTTAAATACAAAATTTATGGTTCTGGACAAGTTAGATAATTTCATAATTAGGAGAAAAATGTCGAAAAAGATATATTGTATTGCTTCATTTGAGGCAAAAGATGGGAAAGAAAAAGAATTATTAGAAGTTCTTCTATCTCTTGAACCTAAAACTATTAGAGAAGATGGATGTATTCAGTATCTTGTTACAAAACAAATAGCTCATCCAAATGCTACAGGCAAATCTTTTCCAATAGTTTTTAACGAGATTTGGGAATCAAAAGAGGCTTTTGAATTACATTGTAATAAACCATATATTACAAACTTTTTTCAAAATCATTGTGTTGATACCAACGGTCTTGTAAAAGACTTTAACGTTTGTGTTTACACAGATGAAATTAACTAGAGAAAAATCATGAAAAAATTAACATTAACACTGTCAAGCTTAGCAATCGTCGTACTTTTTTGGTACATTTTAGGAAACTTTTTTGTTTTAAAAGATAATCCAAGTACTTTTTCAAAACTTCAATGTGTATCATATGCTCCATTTGGGAAAGATGATTCACCATTTATGATGGATAAAGGTTTAGTAATTTCTGAAGATTTAATTAGAAATGACCTGCAACTACTTTCAAAATACACAGATTGTATTAGAACTTATTCAACTGTTGGTTTAGAGATGATTCCAAAAATCGCTAGAGAAAATAATCTTAAAATGCTTATGGGTGCATGGGTAAATGGAGATGAAAAACCAACAAGAAAAGAGATTGATACATTAATCAAACTTGCAACTGAAAATAAAGATATTGTAAAAGCTGTTGTTGTTGGAAATGAAGCTTTATTAAGAGGTGATTTATCTGACAAAAGACTTTATGAATATATAAAAGAAGTAAAAGCGGCACTTCCTGATACAAAAGTAACTTATGCAGATGTTTGGGAATACTGGCTTAAATATCCAAATATTAGAGAAGTTACAGATTTTGTAACAATTCATATCTTACCTTATTGGGAAGATGATCCAATGAATATCACAAGTGCAATTAAACACTTAGCTGATGTTAGAGAAGAAGTTGAAGCAATATTAAAAGATAAAAATATTTTAATTGGTGAAACTGGTTGGCCATCAGAAGGAAGAATGAGAGAAGATGCACTTCCAAGTAAAACTAATCAAGCAATTTTTGTAAGAGAATTTGTAAAATTAGCTAAAGAAAAAAACTGGAATTACAACATAATTGAAGCTTTTGATCAACCATGGAAAAGACAAAGCGAAGGTGCTGTTGGTGGTTATTGGGGATTCTTTGATAAAGATAGAGCTGATAAACATGTTCTAAGTGGAGATGTTACAGATTTTCCAAACTATAGATATTTAGGTTTTGGTTCTATTTTACTTGTTTTAGGGTTTTCATTATTATTAAGAAACTCTACTATTTCAAAAAGAAAAATGATTTTATTTACTGTTGTAAATACACTATTTGCAATTTTATATATGCTTCAAATGGAGCAATTTAATATAACAGTAAGAACAAGTGGTGAAATTGTTTGGGCTACATTAGTACTTCTTACTCATATTTCAATCTACTATTTTGCACTTTTCCATATTGCAAAAGATACAAAACCACAAATTATTGGAATAAGACAAATATTAAAAGAGAAACATCTTAATTCTGATACTTTACCAATGGTAATGTTCTACTCTTCATTCATTTTTGTATTAATTTCAACAATTATACTTGCATTTGAGGGTAGATATAGAAATTTTGAAGTTTATATTTTTGCAATTTCTGCAATCTCTTTTGTTTTACTTTATGCAGGAAGATTTGCAAATATGGAATTTAAAGCCTTTGAAAAATTATCAGCAATTATTCTTTTAATCACAACTGGTATCTCTTTTTACAATGAAGGTTCTTTAAATATTTTCTCAAATGTTTGGATTATTATTGCTCTTGTTTTTACATATATTTTATTTAGGGGAAGTAAAAATAGTTCTCTTGGTGAATTAAGACATCTTGTTAAATATATTGCTATCTTCTTTATTTTCTCTATCGCTCTTAGATATGGAATTATTGCTGATAAAGATATTATTGCACAATGCCACGTAAACGAAGACACGTTACTTTGTGGATTTAAAAATGAGATTGGATATTGGGGATATATTGGAGTATTTGGAGTTATTGCCATTTGTTTATCAATGCTAACTCTATTTATTAGAAATAAAAAGTTCTCTTTAATTGCCTTATTTGCATCTGTGTTTGCAATTATGATGTTTAATACTTATGTTGGTTCAATTGCATTTATAATAGTTATTATGATGATGTGTAAGGAAGGAAATTTAAAAGCTTTAAACTCTTAAGTTTAAGCTTTTAATTTTTAAGAGTTTGTACTAAATTTATATTTTAAATATAAAATTTAGTACAAAAGTTTTTATTTATTATTACCTTTAGCTTTTGCTTTCATCATATCTTCCATCTGTTTTTCTTGTTCAGGAGATAATTCAGGTTCTTCAGTACTTCCACTTAACATATCATCTACTGCTTTCACAGGAAATGGTGGTAATTTAAACTTATCATCTTTTATATCCACATTAAAAACAGCTAGTTTAGCCTCTTGAATTTGAACAACATCTAAAGATTTGCTAACAAATTTTAAAGGTACTGTATTATAAATCCAGATTTTATCTTCACCTAATTGCCAAATGTCACATTTATAACCTAAAATTGCTTCTGAACCAATTTTTTTAGCTCCCATAGAAGTTAATGTTTCAGCATCTTTTAGATTTAAAAGTGGATTTTCTTCATCTGGAACTAACTCTTGTTGATAAACAACTTGGTCATTAAAGTCAACATTGTAAATTTTTGTTCCTACAATTTTTGTAATATTATGTTCTTCTTCATTGTCACCTTGTACAGCTTGCACAATTTTTTCTTCAGTTAATTCTACTTTTCCAAAATCTTTAAAGTACAATTTACTACTACCACTAACAGTAGCTTTACTTCCCATAACATTACCACCACCTGCGATTTCATACTCAACAATAGCAGATTTTATATCATATCTATTTGTTTCAGCAAATAAACTCACAACACCACATAATAAAAATCCAAAAAAATATTTTGATTTTCCCACTGTTTTATCCTCTGTCTAAATTGGGCGAATTATACATCTAATCTTTTAATTATGCAATAGATTTTAATAAATTAATACCACCAAAAGAACACCAAATTCCTTTAATATACAAAAAATAAAAGGAGTTTCCATGTCTTATTCTAAAAAAAGATATTTAGTATATGCTTCATTAACACTATTTATAATGTTAATGCCATTTATAACAATCAATGATAATCATCTATTGTTATTGTCTTTTGATAAATTACAATTCCACTTTTTAGGTCTGGTATATAGTGTTAGTGAACTTTATGTTATGCCATTTTTACTTATGTTTATGTTCATAGGAATTTTTGCTCTAACTTCAATGTTTGGAAGAATCTGGTGTGGATGGAGCTGTCCACAAACTATGTTTAGAGTTATTTATAGGGATTTAATCGAAAGTACAATTCTTGATTTAAGAAGAATTAAAAATAAACAAAAAGATATTGATTACAATAAAAGATCTAATCAAATCAAAAAATATATTGCTGTTCTTTTATGGTTTGTTATTACGTTAATTATCTCTTCAAACTTTATGTTGTATTTTATTCCCCCTGAAGATTTTTTTACTTATATTCAAAATCCTGCAGATCATAGTTTTATGATTATTTTTATTTTAACTGTTGCCCTATTTTTGGTATATGACATAGTTTTTATGAAAGAAAATTTTTGTGTTTATGTGTGTCCGTATTCAAGAATCCAATCTGTTCTATATGATGATAATACAAAACAAGTGACTTATGATTATAACAGAGGTGGAAAAGTTTATGAGAATAATGTTAAATCAATTTTCAAAGTAAAAGAGTGGAGTAAAAATGAAGAGTGTACAACTTGTGAAGCATGTGTAAAAGTTTGCCCAACACATATAGATATTAGAAAAGGTTTACAAGTTGAATGTATAAATTGTCTTGAATGTAGTGATGCATGTGCTAGTGTTATGGGTAAATTTAATAAAGAATCACTAATTAATTGGGGAAGTACAAATAAAGTAATTAACAAAAAAAATGTATCGATTTTTACTAAAAAAAATACAACATATTTTGTTTCACTATTTTTATGTATATTCTTAGCATTTTATTTCTCTCTAGAAAAAGAGAATTTTTTAGTAAATGTAAATAAAACAACAGAACTTTATAGTATAAAAGAAAATGGTGTAATTTCAAATAACTATATTTTGACTATTCATAATACTCAAGATAAAGATTATAATTTTGATATTAGATTACTTGATGACAAAGATTTTAAAATAAAAAGATTTGATAATTTTGAATTAAAAGCCGGTGAAAAAATTAAAAAAATTCTGATTTTAGAAACTACACAAGATTTTAATAAATTAGAGAAAAAACCTTCTAAGATTACTATTGAAATTTTCACAAAAGAGAATGAAAAAATAAAAATCCAAAGACAAATTGCTTTCTTTTATCCAAAAAATTAAATAGCTTTTTCAATAAAGAGGGAAAATAAAACGCCCTCTTTTTTGTTTTCTACAAAAATCTTCCCGCCAAAACTCTCTTCAATAATCATTTTACAAAGATATAATCCAATTCCCGTTCCCTCTTCTTTAGTTGTAAAATATGGCTCGAATATTTTCTTTAAATTTTTACTTTTTATTCCACCACCATTATCTTCTAAAGAGATTATGACCTCAGCATCATTTGCAGTTATAGAGATTTTTATTTTTGGATTTTTTATATTTTTTAAAACATCAATAGAGTTTGAAAGAATTGCAATTAAAACTTGTGAAAGTTCACTTTTTACTCCAAATATTTTAATCTCTTCATAAACTTCAAACTTTAATTCTAAAGTTATATTATTAGTTTTTAAATCTGCACTTAATATTGTTGTTGCATTTTGAACTGCATCTTTAACACTAAAAAGCTCTTTTTCTTTATTTTGAGTATAAAAATCTTTAAAATCATCTATTGTTTTTGATAAAAACTGTAACTGTTCATTTGCTTGTAAAACTTTTTTATCAAAATACTCAACATCTAATTTTTGAGTATTAAACCTTTTTTTTAGATTCATTAAAATGTATGAGATATTATTTAAAGGTTGTCTAAATTGATGGGTTATATTTGCAATCATTTCACCTGATTTTACGAACTTTGATTGTTGCAAAATCATCTTTTCAAAACTTTTATTTTTGTTTTTTAATTCATTATATTTTGCAGCAATGGAAGTTGTAAAAAGTATTGCTTCAAGAGCAAAAACAACAAGAACTATATCAAAATATCCTCTTTGAATATAAAAATTCTTAAAATCAAAAACAAATAATAAGATACATAACAAAGACCAACCAACAACATAAATAAGTGTTGCTTTAAATCCATCTTTTAAATTAAAAATAATTGAAACAAACAATATTGCATAAATAATAGTATAAGGAATATATTCAAATAAAATATAGTGATAAAAAGCTGTTAATATCACAACATTTAGAAGTAGAGTATTAATTATTAACTCTTTATAGTTTGTGATTTTTGGTAAGAATTTTCCCTCATAAAAGTTTATAGCAAAAATAATAGCACTAAGACTTGCAAATACTAATGATAACTCTTGAATTAAAATAGGAATATTAAATAATTTACTATAAGTTACTATATAAACTAGAGAAAAAATTTGCATAAAACAGTAACTTATATAAAAAATCTCTTTTGAATATGCATATCTAATAAAAGTATATATTATTGTCATAATTAATATACCAAAAGTGATACCATAAAAAAGAATGAGATTAATTTCAGACATCTATTTTATAACCACTATTTGTAAGATTTAAAATCAGATTTTTTGGAATTTTTGTTTTTAGATTTTTAACTAATGTTTTTAAAGCATCTTTAGTCATAACACTATCATTCCAAACATAGTTTTCTATCTCTTCATAACTTACATATCTATTTCTATTTTTTACTAAAAGTTCCAAAAAAATAAGCTCTTTTGCTCTTAATTTTACAATTTCATTTTCTATTACTAAGTTTTTATTAAACATGTCAAAATATATATTTTCTTGCAGTTTTACAATATTTGACTGATTATTTTCCAAACTATCTACACATAAAAATAAAGCCTCTTCAAACTCTTTTTCCTTTACTGGTTTTACAAGATATTTTACAAGTCCTAATTCAATTGCTTTTAATAAATAATCTTTATCACAAAAAGCTGTGATAATTATAATTTGAGTATTTTTATCTTTTTGTCTAATTCTTTTTACAAACTCTAAACCATTTAATTTGGGCATTTGGATATCTGTGATTATAATATCTGGTTTATGTTTTTCATATAACTTCAAAGCAATAAGTGCATCACTTGCTTCATAGATTTGCTCAAAAAAGTTTTCTAAATATTCAATACCATTCTCTCGTGCAATCTCATCATCTTCAACATACAAAATTTTTATATTTTTATAGAATTTTTTTATCATTTGAAATTATATCTTATATATGATTATGATAAAATTCCGCCATGAGAGAATATAAAACCCAAACAAAAGAGTTAATCTTAACGACCACATTTTCAACCCCAATTGGTGAAATGTTTGCTGCTGCTTCAAAAAAAGGAGTTGTAACCTTGGCATTTTTTACTCCTTTTAATATAGAAGCAAAAATCCAAATTTTAAAAAATACCTTAGATGCAGATGTAATTCCAGGTAATTGTGAAATATTTGATATGTTAAAAATCCAATTAGAAGAGTATTTTAAAAAAGAAAGAACAACTTTTGAAATCCCATTACAATTAATTGGTTCACCTTTTCAAGTAAAATGCTGGAAAGAATTACTCAAAATTCCTTATGGAAAAACTATTTCATATAAAGAACAAGCCATAAAAATAGAAAATGAAAAATCTTACCGAGCTGTTGGAAATGCAAATTCTCAAAATATGATAGCACTACTTGTTCCTTGTCACAGAGTAATTTCAAGTGATGGTGAACTTGGTGGATATAATGGTGGAGTTGAAAAAAAAGAGTTCCTATTAAAGTTGGAAAATGATAAATAAAACAATTTTTAGACAATACGATATTAGAGGTATCGTAAATGAAGAGTTGACATATGAAAACTCTAAACTGATTGGATATTATTTAGGTCTTTATATTAAAGAAAAAGTTCAACAAACTCCATATATTGTTGTGGGTTATGATGTAAGAACTCACTCAAATATGTTATTTGAAGCTTTAATTTCAGGATTAAATTTATCAAGTAGCAAAGTTTTAAATATTGGACTTGTGGCAACTGGTGTAAACTACTTTGCCTCTTTTCAAGAGTTTTTAATAGATGGAATTAAAATAAAACCAAGTGCTTCTATTATGATAACTGGAAGCCACAATGCAAAAAAATATAATGGCTTTAAAATTACAATTAATAATGAACCATTTTTTGGAGATGAACTTTTAGCTTTATATTACAAAATCCTAGAAAATCAAACTATAGAAATTCCAGATAATTTTACTTGTATAAAAACCAATGCAAAAAGTTTATATATAGATTATATGGTAAATCAATTTTCCCATCTAAAAGATTTTAAAATCCCTTTTGCAATAGATTGTGGAAATGGTGTTGCAAACACAGTTTTGAGTAAAATCTTAGATAAATTAAATCTAAATTATCAAGGTTTACATCTACTTCCAGATGGAGAGTTTCCAAATCATCATCCAGATCCTACAAATGAAAAAAATCTTGAAGATTTAAAAACTCTACTAAAAGATGATTGTAATTTAGGTTTTGCCTACGATGGAGATGCTGATAGAATCGCTGTGTTAACCCAAAAATACAATATCAAAGGTGATATGTTAGCCCTACTTTTTTCAAAAACTATGAAAAATCCAGTAATTATTGGAGAAGTAACCTATTCTTTGAATATTTTTAATGAAATGAATCAAACATCAAAAACAATTATGGATAAAACAGGTTATTCAAATTTAAGACTAAAACTAAAAGAGTTAAATGCTGATTTAGCTGCTGAAGTTTCAGGGCATATCTTTTTTAATGATAGATATTATGGTTTTGATGATGCAATATATGCAACATTTAGAGTTTTAGAGCTTTTATATAAAGGAATAGATTTAGATAAAGAGTTAGATAAACTTCCAAAAGTTTATACAAGTTCAAATATTGAAATTGAAGTAAATGAAAATAAAAAGTTTTTAATTATAAAAAAAATAGAAGAAAAATTAAATGAAATCCAAAGAGGTTTTCCAATTATCAAAGATATTTTAAAAATAGATGGCCTTAGAATCAATTTTGAGTATGGTTGGGCACTAATTAGAGCCTCAAACACAAATGCTTTGATAATAACTAAATATGAAGCTACAAGCTTTGCCACAGCAATGAGTTACAAAAAAGCTGTAGAAAATATAATACATGAGGTAATAGATGAAATTAATAGCACTACAAATTAAAACAACAAATTTTCAAGATAATTTGACTCACTTAAAAGAACTCATAAACTCTTGTGAAAATGATTCACTTATTTTGGCTCCTGAATTAGCTCTTAGTGGATTTGCCTATGATAAAATGCAAGAAGCTGCTGATTTTTCAATAAAAGCAATAGAAGAAATAAAAGAGTTAAGTAAAAATAAAACAATTGCATTAACTTTTATTAAAGAAGAGAATAAAAAATTCTTTAATACTTTACATATATTTCATAATCAACAAATTATTCATACTCAATCAAAAGTAAAACTTTTTCCTTTAGGGGACGAACTTGAATATTTTTCTGCAGGAAATATCGAAGATATTAAGATAATAGAGATAAATGGTCTAAAAATAGCTACTTTAATCTGTTTTGAACTTAGATTCCCAGAACTTTGGGGAAAAATAAAAGGTGCTGATATTATTTTAAATCCTGCAATGTGGGGAATAAAAAGAAAAGATCATTACGAAACTATCTCAAAATCTCTAGCTTTAGTAAATCAATGTTTTGTAATAGCATGTAATAGTGCAAATGATAATATGGCAAAAGGAAGTGCAATTATAAATCCATTTGGAATTGTCAAAAAAAATGATGAAAAAGAGATAATTGAAGATTTTTTTGATTTAAATGAGATAAAAAAAGTAAGAACGTATATAAATATTGGTTTAGATAAATAAGTTTGTATTGATTAGAGATTTTTTCTCTAATCTACTTTTAGTGAGTTTCTTATTTCTTCTAAACTCACGCCATTTTTTTTAGCTAATAAAGCTAATCTTGTAATTCTTCTAATATGTGTTGGAATCACTTTGTATGTAGTAAAAGTCGTAGCTTTTACACCTATTTCTTCTGCAAATTTTCCCTGTGAAGAGAAGCCAATTTCTTTAATTATTTTCTTAAATTCTTTCTTTTCCAATGTCTTTCATTCTTGTCAAATTTTTTTGGAATTATATTGATATGAAGCTAAAAAATATATTAATCTCAACTCTAAAAACAAGCAAATTCTAGTAATATTTGACAAATAATCTATTTTCAAGTATAATCCCCCGCTTAATTTAAGAAAAAACAAAGGAGAAGACTATGAGGTTAAAAATTATTTTATTAACTCTACTATTGATATCTAATGTTTTTGCATCAGATTTTGACATAAAAAACCTAACACCACAAGAGCTTAATACTCTAAAAGAAATAAAAGAACATGGTAAAAAAAACGGTTTAAGTTACTCTTTAATGGCTATTGCAATTAAAGAATCTGGATTGGGTAAATACCTAGTAAATGTAGATACAAAAGATTATGGCATATATCAAGCCAATATAAAAACTGTAATTAATAGAGAAAATGCACAAGATACTTCATGGAATAGAAATGTTCTTGCAATGAAACTTATTACTGATTTTCAATTCGCAACAAAAAATGCAATTGATGAACTTACTTTTTGGCAAAAAGTTCATAATAATGACTGGACAAAAGTATGGAGCAGTTATAATGGTGGATGGAAATACAACAGCGATGCTGCAAGACAATATTCAAAAGATATAGCTTCAATTATTCGAGAACTTAAAAAAGTTGACGTTTAATATTTTTAACTAGGTTTATCCTAGTTATATTTTTAATTCTATTCAATCAATCTCATACAAAATCTTTTTAAAACTTTCAAATAAATCTTTTTATATTACTTTTTTGATAATCATTCTTAATATTAATTTTAAATTAAGATTTCATCAGCTATTATTTCAATAATGATTATCAATATAAAGGATTTAAAATGATTAATTGTAAAAATAAAAATGACTTAGTAAAACCAACTGGTTGCACTTGTTAAAATAAAAGGGTTTAAAATGAGTGTATTAATAATTGGAGGAGATCAAATTTCTCAAATCTCTACAATGTTAGAAAGTTTGGGTGCTAAAACTATAAATCATTGGGATGCAAGAAAAAAATCTTCAGCTCCAAAGAAAAAAGTTCCCCAAGATACTGATTGTATTGTTATGATTACCTCATTTTTAAATCATAATACAATGCTTAAATACAAAAATGAAGCAAAAAAGAAAAATATTCCATTTATATGTTCTAAAAGATCTATTTCTTGTGTATATGAAGAATATGTAAAAATCATGGGAATAAAAGATTGTAATAATTGTTATGCAAATTGTAGTGGAGTGTCAAATGTTAACGAATAATTTTATAGGTTTTTATGAGAACAAAGAGTATTTACCAAAAGATTTTGATGAATTTAATTCAATAATTAAATTAAGACAACTATTTTTGAATTTAAGTAATAACATTTTTAAATGTACTTGTAAATTTTCAAAATATGAACAAATAAAATTAGCAAAATATTCACTTATGAATGCTTTTACTTATAAAATAGGCATGTTAATGCCTGTTAGTTTCATAAGAACAAATAAAAAGAATGAAAATTATAGTTTTAAATTGTGTGTAGATTCAACAAAAATAATTAATAATTATCTGAATTCAAATATTAAAAAATCTGTTTATATTCCAGATAAAAATTTACTACCACTTGCAAAACTAATATCATATTGTTATACAAATAATAAAATGCAACTTCTTATTGATAAGCATTTATTATTTCATGAATTTGTACTAAAAAAAATAAAAAAACTACATAGTGATAAAACAGTTATCGATTTAGGTGATTCAATATGTATAAAATCTGAAGATTTTGTTGGACTTAAAATTTATACTTCATGGAAAGATATTGAAATAAAAACACCAAATATAAAAAATGAACTTGAAGATGCGATAAAATCAATAAAAAAAGGTGAATATTATCAAATATATTTAGCTTATCCAAAAAACAATGAATTTAAAAAACAAATACCTGTATTTGTTGATGAACTAAAAAATAAAGAGTATCAAATTAAAGCAATTCCTTACTCTTTAAGATCAACACTAAAATAGTAACTAGGAGAAAAAAATGGCAACCGCAATATTTTTTGCAAGTAGCACTGGAAATTCTGAAGAAATTGCAAATAAAATTTCATCTGAATTAAATGAAATCGAAGTATTTGACCTTTCAGGTACAAAAATAAACAAGATAAATGATTATGATAAGTTGATACTTGGTTGTTCAACTTGGGGTGATGGTGAATTAAATGATGATTGGGAAGATGTTTGGGCAGATTTTTGTAAATTAGATTTATCAAATAAAACTATTGCCCTATTTGGATTGGGAGATCAAGAGAGTTACAGTGATGAATTTTGTAGTGCAATGGGAATAATTTATGAACAAGTTGTTAACGCTAAAGCAACTATTATTGGATTTACTTCAACAGAGGGATATTATCATAATGCTTCAAAAGCTCAAATAGAAGATAAGTTTGTTGGATTAGTAATAGATGAAGATAATCAAAGTGATTTAACAGATAAAAGAATTAATAATTGGGTAAAAGATATAAGAGAAGATATTTTATAAGTAGTAGAATAAATTAAGATTGAATCTTAATTTATTCTTGACAAGCTTCACAAGTTCCATATAACTGCATAGAGTGACTAGTAATTTTAAATTTATTTTTTTTAGCAATTTTATCTTGTCTTTTTTCTATTTCATCATCCATAAACTCAATAATTTTTCCACATGTTGTGCAAATTAAATGGTCATGATGCGATTTAGAATTACTTTCATATTTTTTTCCATCTGTACCAAAAGTAATAGAAGTTATTAAATCTACTTCTTCTAAAAAGCTAAGTGCTCTATAAACTGTTGCAATTCCTATATTAGAATTAGCATATTTCTTTTTAATTTCATTATATACTTCTTCTGCAGTTAAATGTTCTTTTGCAAGTAATAAAATACTAAGAACTATTTCTCTTTGTTCTGTATACTTTAATCCCTTTTGTTTAACAATCTTTTTTAATTCATCAATTATTTCTTCATTACTATTTTCATTTAACATTCAAATACACCCTTAAAATTTTTATAGCAATTTAGTATATCTAAAGTTAACAAAAAATTACAAATATTGTTTCTTTATAAATTAAGTATAAGCAAGCATAATTATATTATAATAATCATTATTAATCTTGTAAGGCTTGAAATGACTTTGGATCAACTGAAAATTAATGAGAGTGCTGTTATTACGGCTATAAACTGTGATGAAATATTAAAAGATAGATTATACTCTTTTGGAATTAGTAAAGGTGTAAAGGTTGAAATTGTAGAACTAACACTAACTAAAAGTACTATTGAAATAAAAATAAACCAATCTAAAATGGCTTTAAGACTAATTGAAGCTTCTAAAATAGAAGTAGAATATGAAAAATAATACAATTAAAATTGCACTTGTTGGTCAACCAAATGTTGGTAAATCTATGCTCATTAACTCAATTTCAAATGCTCGATTAAAAGTTGGAAATTTTTCAGGCGTTACAGTAACAAAAGAACAAGTATTTTTAGAATATAAAGGTTTTCATCTTCAAATAACTGATCTTCCAGGTGCATATTCTTTAAATGATTATACTATTGAAGAAAAAGTCACAAAAGATTTTTTAGATAGTAATGAATATGACATAATATTAAATGTTCTTGATTCAACAAACCTTCAAAGAAATCTTCTTTTGACTGCTCAACTTCTAACACTTGATAAAAAAATGATTATTGCTTTAAATATGACCGATGAAGCTGAAAAAGAATCAATTATAATAGATGAAGTACAATTAAGCAAAATTCTTGGAAAACCTTGTATAAAAACAAGTGCAGCAAAAAAAATTGGTGTAACTAAATTATTAGACGAAATTTTATTTAAATTTAAAAGTGAAAAAGTTCCAAATAAAAGATATTTTTCAAGTGCAATAGAAGAAGAGATAGAAAATATCTCAAATGTATTAAAAGATAATAATTTTGAAACAAACCATACTTATAGACATATTGCTTTAAACCTATTAAAAGAAGATAAAAATATCTATAAAATATTTCATGATGAACCTATTTGGACAAAAATTCAACCAGTTTTAAATGAAGCATTCGAACACTTATTTCTACATTTTAATACAAAAGATATAAAAAATATTTTTAATGAAGAGAGATTTGCATTTGCGAAAGGTGCTGTTACAGAAACTGTAAAAGAGAAAAAATCTACTAAAAAAACTCTAACTGAGAAGTTTGATTCAATTTTAATTCATAAATTTTTTGGTTTACCTATATTTTTATTTCTAATGTGGGGATTATTCCAACTAACATTTGAAATTGGAAATATTCCAATGGACATGATTGATTCATTTTTTGCAATGATTATTGACAAAACAAAAGAGATTATGGGAGATAATCAAATATCATCAATTATTGCTGATGGTGCAATTGCTGGAGTTGGCTCAGTTATTTTATTTGTTCCTAATATTGTTATACTTTTTTTTGGTATTGCATTATTAGAAACAACTGGATATATGAGTAGAGTAGCATTCTTACTAGATGGTTTCTTTCATAAATTTGGACTACATGGAAAATCATTTATACCTCTTGTAACAGGTTTTGGATGTTCTGTTCCAGCATATATGGCAGCAAGAACACTAAAAAATGAAAGAGATAGATTGCTAACTCTTTTTATAATTGGTTTTATGTCTTGTGGCGCAAGATTACCTATATATGTACTTTTTGTAGGAGCTTTTTTTTCTGGACATAATCCTGGTAATATTTTATTTGTCATATATATAAGTGGAGCAATTTTTGGTTTATTTGCAGCAAAATTCTTAAAAATTGTAGTATTTAAAAGTGAAGATGAACCATTTGTAATGGAAATGCCAAAATATAGATTACCTTCATTTAGATTAATTTGGCATACAGTATCAAACCAAGCAAAAATGTATCTAAAAAAAGCGGGTACTTATATTCTAGCTGCTTCTTTATTAATTTGGTTTGCAAGTAATTATCCAAAACATTTAGATATAGAAGAATCATTTAACAAAAAAATTGAATTAGCACAAACTGATGAAGAAAAAATTACTTTAAAAAATGAATTATCTCAATATAATCTGGAAAACTCTTATCTAGGTTATGTTGGTAAATATTCAGAACCATTTTTTGAGCCATTAGGATTTGATTGGAAAATGACAATGGCATTAGAAACAGGATTAGCTGCAAAAGAAATTGTAGTTTCTACTCTTTCAATATTATATGGTCTAGGAAATGATAATGATGAGAATTCTGATAGTTTAGTTGAAAAAATAAGAAGTAATATCTCATTTGCATCAGCAATCTCTTTTATAGTATTTGTAATGATTTATTTACCTTGTTTAGCAGCATCAATGGTTTTTGTAAGAGAGGCAGGAAATTGGAAATATTTAGGTTATTTATTTGTCTTTACAACTACGAGTGCATGGATATTATCTTTTATTGTTTATAATATTACTAAATTCTTAGTTGCATAAAAAGTAAATCTGTAAGATTAAACTGTTTCAATTAAAACAGAAAAGTGTTACAGAAATTTTAGGAAGATATTTTCTTCCTTCTTATTTCTTTGTACCAGTGTTTATTTGAATCCCTAATATAAAGCCATTTTCAATTATATAAGATTTAGATTCATCTAATTCATCTTTTATAATATGTACTTCATTGCTATCTATTTTTTCATGAATGTAATTTAATACACTTTCCATTTTTTTTCCTTATATAAAAAAGTTTGAAATTATATTTATATTAAGTTACAAATAGATTGCAAGAATAGATAATGAATTTGTCAAACAAGAATAAAAGAGAGACTGCTCACAACAGGATTTGAACCTGTAACCTCTTCCTTACCATGGAATTGCTCTGCCGTTGGAGCTATGTAAGCATAAAGAATAAATATATAGGTAACTAAGAGATAGTTAATGTAAAAAGATAAATAAAAGCTAAGTAAATAATGCAAATCAATTTTAGCCAGAAAAAATAGGATAATCAAATAAGTAAAAAATAGATTGCTAAAAAAACAGGCTAAAAAAAAAGCTTAGCATTGAATACTTGTGTAAAGTATAAAAAGCTAAGCTTTGAAAAAAACTCAAGAGCTGGCAGCGGCCTACGTTTCCACCAGGGGACCCGGCAGTATTATCGGCGATGAAGTGCTTGACTTCCAGGTTCGGAATGGGACTGGGTATTTCCACTTCTCTATAGCCACCAGCAAAGTTGAGTATTAAATCTAAAACTATGAAATAAGTCATAGAGTGTAAACTTAATACTCAACTCTAACCAGAGTTAAGAAAAAAATAATGTTAAAGTCTTTCACAATTTTTGTCTATCAAATATATAAGATATACATTTAATAAGATAGTAAACCAAAGAATTTGTTAAATAAGCCAAACGTTCTATTAGTACTGGTCAGCTAAACGCCTTACAACGCTTACACATCCAGCCTATCAACCAGCTAGTCTTGCTGGGAACTTCAGGGAAAGTTAATCTTAGAGTTGGCTTCGAGCTTAGATGCTTTCAGCTCTTATCACATCCGTACGTAGCTACCCAACGATGCTCTTGGCAGAACAATTGGTACACCAGTGGTACGTTCATCCCGGTCCTCTCGTACTAGGGACAAATCTCTTCAACTTTCCTACGCCCACGGAAGATAGGGACCGAACTGTCTCACGACGTTCTGAACCCAGCTCGCGTACCGCTTTAAATGGCGAACAGCCATACCCTTGGGACCTACTTCAGCCCCAGGATGCGATGAGCCGACATCGAGGTGCCAAACCTCCCCGTCGATGTGAGCTCTTGGGGGAGATCAGCCTGTTATCCCCGGCGTACCTTTTATCCTTTGAGCGATGGCCCTTCCACACAGAACCACCGGATCACTATGACCGACTTTCGTCTCTGTTCGACTTGTATGTCTCACAGTCAAGCTAGTTTATGCCATTATACTCAACTGGCGATTTCCATCCGCCATGAACTAACCTTTGTAAGCCTCCGTTACTTTTTAGGAGGCGACCGCCCCAGTCAAACTACCCACCAGACATTGTCCTGATACAAGATAATTGTACGCAGTTAGTAACTCAAATATTCAAGGGTGGTATCTCAAGGATGGCTCCGACTCTACTTGCGTCTAGTCATCATAGCCTCCCACCTATCCTGCACATGAATATCCAAGCTACAGTGTCAAGCTGTAGTAAAGGTGCACGGGGTCTTTCCGTCTTTCCGCGGGTAGGAGGAATTTTCACCTCCACTACAATTTCACTGGATCCCTGGTTGAGACAGCTCCCATCTCGTTACGCCATTCATGCAGGTCGGTATTTAACCGACAAGGAATTTCGCTACCTTAGGACCGTTATAGTTACGGCCGCCGTTTACTCGGGCTTCAATCAAATGCTTCGCTTGCGCTGACATCATCAGTTAACCTTCGAGCACCGGGCAGGCGTCACACCTTATACATCCACTTACGTGTTAGCAAAGTGCTGTGTTTTTGGTAAACAGTCGGGAGGGACTCTTTGTTGCAACCTCTCTAGCTTTTTGGAGCAAGTCCATATACCAAAGTAGGCACACCTTATACCGAAGATACGGTGCTAGTTTGCAGAGTTCCTTAACCAGGGTTCTTCCACGCGCCTTAGAATACTCATCCCACCCACCTGTGTCGGTTTACGGTACGGGCAACATACAATATACTTAGTGGCTTTTCTTGGCACGACAGTATCATCGATTCTCCATCTCCTCCGAAGAGTGTCAAGAGCCTGTAAGATCTCGGCCTATTGCAACCCGGATTTGCCTAAGTTACAGCCTACGTCCTTCGACCCACTATTCCATCAGTGAGCTCGATTAACTCTATGCGTCCCCACATCGCGCTTGTATGTTGGTATTGAAATATTAATCAATTTGCCATCGTCTACCCCTTTCGGACTCGACTTAGGACCCGACTAACCCTACGATGACGAGCATCGCGTAGGAAACCTTGGGTTTTCGGCGTTGAGGATTCTCACCTCAATTATCGCTACTCATGCCTGCATGCTCACTTCTATCCGCTCCAACGCTCCTTGCCGGTACATCTTCAACGCTGAATAGAACGCTCTCCTACCACTCGAATAAATTCGAATCTAAAGCTTCGGTGCACATCTTAGCCCCGTTATATTTTCCGCGCAGAATCACTAGACCAGTGAGCTGTTACGCTTTCTTTAAAGGATGGCTGCTTCTAAGCCAACCTCCTGGTTGTCACAGTAACTCCACATCGTTTTCCACTTAGATGTGACTTAGGGACCTTAGCTGTTAGTCTGGGTTGTTCCCCTCTCGACGGTGGATTTTATCACCCATCGCCTGACTCCTGTGATTCCACATATAGTATTCATAGTTTGATAGGGTTTGGTACCGCGGTAAGCAGCCCTAGCCCATTCAGTGCTCTACCCCTATATGCTACAACACAAGGCTATACCTAAATATATTTCGGAGAGAACCAGCTATCACGAAGTTTGATTGGCCTTTCACCCCTATCCACAAGTCATCCGGAGACTTTTCAACGCCTATCGGTTCGGTCCTCCACTGGCTCTTACACCAGCTTCAACCTGCTCATGGATAGATCACTTCGTTTCGGGTCTGCAGCATCTGACTAATTCGCCCTATTAAGACTCGCTTTCGCTACGGCTTCGTACTTGACTTAACCTTGCCAGACACCACAACTCGCAGGCTCATTATGCAAAAGGCAGTCCATCACCCTGATAAATCATAGGGCTCTGAATGATTGTAAGCTAATGGTTTCAGGTTCTATTTCACTCTCCTCGCTGGAGTACTTTTCACCTTTCCCTCACGGTACTTGTTCACTATCGATCTGTAAGTAGTATTTAGGATTGGAGGGTGGTCCCCCCAGTTTCAGTCAAAATATCACGTGTTCCGACCTACTCAGGATACCAATAGAGCTATTGAAAATTTAAATTACAGGAGTTTCACCTTCTATGCTACACTTTTCCAAGTATTTCATCTATCTTCTTTAGTCTCACGTTATGGTCCTACAACCCCCAATGCAAGCATTGGGTTTGTCCTAATCCGCTTTCGCTCGCCGCTACTGACGGAATCTCGTTTGATTTCTCTTCCTCTGGCTACTGAGATGTTTCACTTCACCAGGTTAGCTCCCCGTAGGGTAACATAGTTCTCACTATGCTGGGTTGCCCCATTCAGAAATCCCCGGATCAAAGCTCTTTGGCAGCTCCCCGAGGCTTATCGCAGCCTAATACGTCTTTCATCGCCTCTTACAGTCTAGGCATCCACCATTAGCCCTTAATAGCTTATTAATAAACAGAATTAAATTCTGTCGCATTTTTGATAATATTCTTTGGCTACTATCTTATTAAACATATTATTTAAAATATATCCAATAAAATAAGTTGTGTTCTATCTATTTCTAGATAATAAAATTTTTGTTTTTAATTAAATTCATACGAAATCTAATTAAACGAAAAAATTAAAGACTTTAACATTATATTTTTAAATATCATTTAGGTAAACCTAATATAAAAACTTTTTTTAAGTTCTTATATTAAATTTTCTAACTTTTTAATTATAACTCTTAGTTTATCTAATAGGTGGTGGAGAATAGCGGGATCGAACCGCTGACCTCCTGCGTGCAAAGCAGGCGCTCTCCCAGCTGAGCTAATTCCCCACACTGATAAACAAACTCTTATTGAATCTATTTAACTAATCTTTTAAGATTATTTAATGGTGGGCCTATCAGGACTTGAACCTGAGACCTCACGATTATCAGTCGAGCGCTCTAGCCAGCTGAGCTATAGGCCCTTATTACCTATTTTAAATAATCTTTATAAACCGAATATAAAAACTCTGACAGATTAAGAAATGAATCTTAATCTATTCTCTGAAAGGAGGTGATCCAACCGCAGGTTCTCCTACGGTTACCTTGTTACGACTTCACCCCAGTCGCTGAATCCACTGTGGAAGGTAGCTATTTTAGCATCCCCGCTTCGAATGAGTTCAACTCCCATGGTGTGACGGGCGGTGAGTACAAGACCCGGGAACGTATTCACCGTAGCATAGCTGATCTACGATTACTAGCGATTCCAACTTCATGTAGTCGAGTTGCAGACTACAATCCGAACTGGGAGATATTTTTGAGATTTGCTCCACGTCACCGTATTGCTGCTCTTTGTATACCCCATTGTAGCACGTGTGTAGCCCTGGACGTAAGGGCCATGATGACTTGACGTCGTCCTCACCTTCCTCCTACTTGCGTAGGCAGTCTCATTAGAGTTCTCAGCCGAACTGTTAGCAACTAATGACGAGGGTTGCGCTCGTTGCGGGACTTAACCCAACATCTCACGACACGAGCTGACGACAGCCGTGCAGCACCTGTATATAAGTTTCTGCAAGCAGACACCAATCTATCTCTAGAAAGTTCTTACTATGTCAAGTCCAGGTAAGGTTCTTCGTGTATCGTCGAATTAAACCACATGCTCCACCGCTTGTGCGGGTCCCCGTCTATTCCTTTGAGTTTTAATCTTGCGACCGTACTCCCCAGGCGGCACACTTAATGTGTTAACTGCATTACTGCAAGGTCTAGCCTCACAACAACTAGTGTGCATCGTTTAGGGCGTGGACTACCAGGGTATCTAATCCTGTTTGCTCCCCACGCTTTCGCGTCTCAGCGTCAATAATGTTCCAGTAGATCGCCTTCGCAATCGGTATTCCTTCTGATCTCTACGGATTTTACCCCTACACCAGAAATTCCATCTACCTCTCCCACATTCTAGGTATACAGTTTCAAAAGCAGTTCAATAGTTAAGCTATTGGATTTCACTTCTGACTTATATACCCGCCTACACGCTCTTTACGCCCAGTGATTCCGAGTAACGCTTGCACCCTCCGTATTACCGCGGCTGCTGGCACGGAGTTAGCCGGTGCTTATTCATATAGTACCGTCATTATCTTCCTATATAAAAGGAGTTTACGCACCGAAATGTGTCGTCCTCCACGCGGCGTTGCTGCATCAGACTTTCGTCCATTGTGCAATATTCCCCACTGCTGCCTCCCGTAGGAGTCTGGACCGTGTCTCAGTTCCAGTGTGACTGATCATCCTCTCAAACCAGTTAGGCGTCATAGCCTTGGTGAGCCATTACCTCACCAACAAGCTGATACCATACAGTCCCATCCTCAAGCACTAAAGCGTTTCCCTTGCATACTTATGTATTAAAGGCATATAGGGCATTAGCAGTCGTTTCCAACTGTTATTCCTTTCTTGAGGGCAGGTTAACTATATATTACTCACCCGTGCGCCACTTAGCTGACAATTATAGCAAGCTATAATCCGTTCTCGTTCGACTTGCATGTGTTAAGCACGCCGCCAGCGTTCACTCTGAGCCAGGATCAAACTCTCCATAAATTGAAGAACTTTGAAACTGACATTTCTGTATTATTTTACTAACACAAAATTATCACTCATAGTATAGACAAGATTTGTTTTACCATTTCTTGTTTTTATATTTTTTAACATTTATTCTTATTTTTAATCTGAATAAACACAGATTATTTTTAAGAGTTCTATATTCGGTTTATAAAGATTACTTTACAAACGTTATAATTATTTTTAAAGATCATCCAGCTTCGATAGTAACGCTTCTCATCATTCTTTCGTTTGATGCGCTTCAGTCAAATTGGACGGGAATTATAATAGGTTTTTTTGCCTTTGTCAAGAGGTTTTTTCACAAATTCTCAAATTTCTTTCTTTTTTTTGCTTTTTTTCTTATTTCACTATACTTCTATTGTATTTACTACCATTTTATCTTCATTTTTATGTAACTTGTCTCTGGAATTATTATAATTTCTTTGTTTTTCTCATCTTTTGTGAGGAATTTTATACTACAAGGCTCTATATTATATTAACTATATATAGAGTCTTTAAACTTAAAGCACTAATTTGATAAAATACAATCCTAATAATAGTTTCACAATCAAAAGGTTTAATAATAATGAGTGAGCACAAAGATTTTTTACGTACAATAGTTGATGAAGACTTGAAGTCTGGCAAATATAAAGAAGTTATTACAAGATTTCCTCCAGAACCAAATGGATTTCCACATATAGGACATGCAAAATCTATTTGCATAAATTTTGGTATTGCACGTGATTATAATGGTTATTGTAACCTTAGAATGGATGATACAAATCCAACTACAGAAGACACAAAATATGTTGAAGCTCTTAAAGATGCTGTAAAATGGCTTGGTTTTGACTGGAATAATGATGTATATTTTACATCTGATTATTTCTCTAAAATATATGATTATGCTGTTCAACTTATTAAAATGGGTAAAGCTTATGTTGATAGTCTTAATGAAGAAGAGATAAGAGAATATAGAGGAACTGTTAATGAAGCTGGTCGTAGAAGTATTTATGCAGAGCGTTCTATAGAAGAGAATTTGGATTTACTTGATAGAATGAAAAAAGGTGAATTTAAAGAAGGTGAGCATATTTTAAGAGCTAAAATAGATATGAGTGCAGCAAATATGAAAATGAGAGATCCTCTTTTATATAGAATTAGACATGCACACCATTTTAGAACAGGTGATGAATGGTGTATTTATCCTATGTATGACTTTGCACATTGTTTATCTGATTATATTGAGGGAGTTTCTCACTCTATTTGTACACTAGAATTTGAAAATAATAGAGATATTTATGATTGGGTATTAGATACACTAAATCTTGTTCCACCAAGACCTTATCAACATGAATTCGCACGTTTAGGTATAAACTATACTGTTATGAGTAAAAGAAAACTTTTAGAGCTTGTAAATGGTAACTATGTAAATGGTTGGGATGATCCACGACTTCCAACAATCGCTGGATATAAAAGAAGAGGTTATACACCTGAGTCTATTTTAAACTTTTGCGATCAAATTGGAATCGCAAAAGCAAACTCAATGGTTGATGTTTCTCAACTTGAATTTTGTATCAGAGATGATTTAAATACAAAAGTGCCAAGAGTTATGTGTGTACTTAATCCGCTAAAAGTAACTATTGAAAATTATGAAGGAAATGAAGAGATTGAAGCTTCATATTATCCACACGATGTACCTAAAGAGGGTTCAAGAAAAATACCTTTTTCAAAAGTAATTTATATTGAAAGAGAAGATTTTGAAGAAAATCCTCCAAAAGATTATAATCGTCTAACATTAGAACAACCAGTACGTCTTAGACATGCATATATCATCACTTGTAAAGAGATAATAAAAGATGCAAATGGAAATATTATTGAGATAAAAGCAGAATATAACCCTACTTCAAAAAGTGGTTCTGATACAAGTGGTATAAAAGTTAAAAGTGCAATTCAATGGGTTGACGCAGTTCAAGCAAAAGAAATTGAAGTAAGACTTTATGACAGATTATACTCTTGTGAAGCTCCTGATGGACTAGAAGATTTAAATCCTGATTCATTACATATTATCAAAAATGCACTTGTTGAACCAGCTGTTATCACTGATAAGGCAGATGTTAGATTTCAGTTTGAAAGACAAGGCTATTTTTATGCTGACCCAATTGATTATACAGATGAAAAACCAGTATTTAATAAAATAGTAGGATTAAAAGATTCTTGGGCTAAAAAAACAAAAGTAGTTGAAAATATAGCTAAAACTGAAGTAACACCTAAACAAGAAACTAAGAATTTACAAGTTATTGGTGAAGTTGTACCTATGAGTGAAGAGCAAAAAAAATTATTTGATAAGTATACGAATGAACTTAATCTAAATAATGAAGTAGCAAATATTCTTGCACGAGATGAAAAACTTTCATCATTCTATGAAGAAGCATTATCAAAACTTAATAGTCCTGTTTCAATTGCAAATATTGTAGCAAATGAAGTAGCAAAAGAGCTAAAAGAAAAACAAGCAAATGAGCTAAAATTTACAGCATCTCAAATAGCTGAACTTATTAAAATGGTAGATGATGAAATAATTTCAAATAAAATCGCAAAACAAATATTTGAAGAGATGACTCAAACAGGAGTAAATCCTTCAAAAATAGTTGAAGATAAAGGTTTAGTTCAAATAAGTGACCCAAGCATTATTTTGCCTATTATTGATGAAATCATTTCAAAAAATCCAGACAATCTAGAAAAATTCAAAGCAGGTAATACAAAACTGTTAGGATTCTTTGTAGGACAAGTTTTAAAAGCTACTGATGGAAAAGCAAATCCACAAGTTGTTAATGAGCTTGTGGCTGAGAAATTAAAATAATCCATTAATATCAAAGACTATTTAATATAGTCTTTGTTGATTCAATAAAGATTCTAATCCTTATTCTTACTCTTTTATTTCACTTGCCAAACTTTTAAATATTCTACTAAAAGTGTTGATTCTTTTTTTCAAATTTATTTTTACCTTTAATTTCTAATCTAGATAGACGTAAACCATCAAATTTTAATTATAACAGTTATAAAATATTTACAACATAACTCAAATCACAAAATGATTATTTTAAACTGATTTTGGTACAAATTAAAAGATCTATTTTTAAAGTAAAATTTATATTATTGCCTAGAAATATTATTAAGAAAAGATAATTGGATTTTTTTGAAGTGGCTCCGGCACCAGGATTCGAACCTGGGACCAAATGATTAACAGTCATCTACTCTACCGCTGAGCTATGCCGGAACTTGTAAGTTTGTTTTTTGAAAATTTATAAATGGCTCCGGCACCAGGATTCGAACCTGGGACCAAATGATTAACAGTCATCTACTCTACCGCTGAGCTATGCCGGAATCTATAAATTTAAACATTAAAAAGAAGTTGTGGCTCCGGCACCAGGATTCGAACCTGGGACCAAATGATTAACAGTCATCTACTCTACCGCTGAGCTATGCCGGATTTTGACTTCATCTTTAATGGGTTGGAATTATAGTAAAAAAATACTTTAATGTCAAGGCAGAAAAACTATTTCTGCAAATTTTTATAAAATTCTACTCCACTGCTATTTACAATTGTTATTATCTTGCTTTTAATTAAGTCATTTAAAGTTATTTTTGATTGATTATCAAACATATTTTCTATATCTTCTATCGTTAATGGTCTTCTTTTTAACATCTTAATTATTTCATCTTCTGAATATGTTTGTATAGATTTTGGTCTATTTTTAAAAACTATATTTACATTAATATTTTTGAACTCACTAGCAACACTTTCTAAGAATTCATAAGTTACAGGTTTCACATCATAAGCTGGTGGTCTGTCGATTGTTCCAATATCTACTCTTTTAGGCTTAATTTGATTTATTGCTTCATTTAGCAATGATATCTCTTCTATTTTGTCATTTAAATCTTTAACAAATAAAATTTCTAACACCAAATCATTTTTTGTTTGTTTTGAAAAATCAATCATTGCTGGAACAATTTTTTGTGTTTCAACACTACTATTTATCCTATCAAGTTTTTTAAAACATTTTTCGCTTATACAATCAAGTGATAGTTTTACAATATCAATTTTTAAAAGTGCATCAAAAATCTCTTTTTTATATATTGTGCTTCCATTTGATAAAATTAGAGTTTTAGTGTTTGCTTTGATTTTATTGATTTCATTTATCAATTCATCTAATTTAGGATATAAAGTTGGTTCACCATTTGCAGTTAATGTTATAACATCTATTTTAGGATGTATTTTGAAGCTATTTTTAATTTCGCTAATAATATTTTCTACACTTGGATATTCATCCATTTTATCAACTGTTTTAGCCCCTTTTAATTCACAATATAAACAATCAAAATTACACTGTTTTTTTCCTGGAGATAAATCAATACCTAATGATATACCAAATCTTCTTGAGGGAATTGGTCCAAAAATAATAGAATTTGAATATGACAAAATAAAAGTCCTTTTAAATAAAAAAAGAGAAGCTAAATAGCTTCTCTTTTATAATAATTTTCTACAAAAATTTGCTTTATGCTTTTTTAGAAACTCTTTGACACTCTTTTACAAAGTGAATAGCATTTTCAACTGGAACATCTGGTAATATTCCATGACCAAGATTAAAGATATGCCCCTCACCTTGCATTATATTTTGTAGAGCTTCAACACATTTTGTTGTTTGCTCTTTTGAATATAATCTACAAGGCTCCATGTTTCCTTGAAGTACATACTTACTTCCTAATTTCTCTTTAGCAAGAGCCATTGGAGTTCCCCAATCAACACCAAACACATCAAAGTTTCCATAAACTTTATCTAAAAATGCTGGAATTCCTTTTGGGAACATAATTACTGGAATATGTGGATATTTTTCTTTTAAATATTCCGAAATCTCAACCATATATTTCCATGAAAATTCATCATACATAGCAGGTTCAATTGCTGCTGCCCATGAATCAAAGATTTGAACAACATCAACACCCGATTGAATCTGTTTTTCCATATAGAATTTTACAACTTCAGTTACTTTTTTTAATATTTTATGTAAAAGTTCAGGATTTGAATACATCATCTTTTTACAAAGATTATATGTTTTTGTCCCTTGCCCTTCAATCATATACGTTGCTAGTGTCCAAGGAGCTCCTGTGAACCCAATAAGTGCTTTATCTTCTGGTAATCTTTGTTTTAAAATTTTAATTGTTTCGTAAACATAAGTTAATTTATCAGCAGCAGCTTCTCCACCTAAAAGTGCATCAACATCAGCTTCATTTACTATTGGATCTTTAAAAATTGGACCTTCACCTTTGATAAAATCAAGGTGCATTCCCATTTCATTTGGAACTACTAAAATATCTGAAAATAAAATTGCAGCATCAACACCTACAATATCAAGTGGTTGAATTGTTACTTCAGCAGCTAGTTCAGGATTATGACAAAGATTTAAAAAGTTTCCAGCCTGAGCTCTTACTTTCATATATTCAGGAAGGTATCTTCCTGCTTGTCTCATCATCCAAACTGGTGTATATGGAGTTGGTTTTCTAAAACATGCATCTACAAAAATTTTTGACATTTTCATCCTTAAAATAGTCCCTGTTTTAAGGGACCAATATTTATATATTTACTTTTTCAAAAGTAACAAAAATTTAATGTTTCCCAACTTTACCCAAAAAGTAAAGTCCTACAGATAATATTCCAATTGATAAAGCAAAATATAACATTTGTAAAGCACCATCATAACTTGTATGCAATACCTTTTGGAAAAAACTAACAATTAAAACCATTACAATAACTTTTGCAATTTTATCTTTTAATTGATCTAGTGAGTGAATAGCCAAAATATTATTTCCTGTTTGACTCTCTTCAGCTGCGTCTATTTTTGAAATAAATAGTTCATATAAACCAAATGCAAAAATCAACATAACCACAGCAATTAAATATAAATCAACAGCTCCAATAATTTTACTAACAATCTCTTCATGGAAATTTTCTGGATGTAATCCATTTAGATATACATTTAATGTATAAGTTAAAACTTCAAAAATGTCTTTTGAAGCTACTACAAAAAGTATTACAGCTCCAATAAGTCCAAATATAACTGGAAGTAAGACAAAAAGTCTTGTCTTCCACATTGCACTTTCAAAGATTTTTTCTAACATTAGATATCATTTTCCATATCTGCCCATTTAAGTGCAATTCTAACTGCATTTGTTGCAGCCCCTACTCTTACTTGATCAGCAACATTGAAATAATGAATAACATTTGATGCATATATATCTTTTCTAATTCTTCCAACATATGTAATATCTGTATCTGTTGAAATAATTGGCATTGGATATTTTTTATTTGGTAAATCGTCAATAACTTCAACATTTTCAAAGTTATTTAATACTTCTCTAACTTTATCTAAATCAGCATCTATACCATCATTAAATGTAACTGTTAAAGATTCACTATGAGATCTTAAAACTGGAACTCTTACGCAAGTTGCTGCAATTTGCATTTTTTTATGCATAATTTTTTGAGTCTCTTTTACCATTTTCATCTCTTCTTTAGTAAAGCCATTATCAGTTGCAACATCAATTTGAGGAATTACATTTAATGCAATTTGATAAGGAAAAGCTTTTACTTCTGCTTCATCTAATTTAAATGCGAAAAATGCTTGCATTTGTTTTACAAGTTCTTCCATACCAGTTTTTCCAGCACCTGAAACTGCTTGATAAGTTGAAACATCAACCCTTTTAATTCCATATAATTCATCAAGTGGTTTTAATGATAAAACCATTTGAATTGTTGAACAATTTGGATTTGCAATAATTCCTGATTCTTTCCATAATTTAATATCTTCAGGATTTACTTCAGGTACAACTAAAGGAACTTTTGGATCCATTCTAAAGTGACTTGTATTATCAATTACAACTGCCCCTGCTTCAACTGCAAATTTTGCAAATTTTTCTGAAACACTTCCACCTGCACTAAAAAATGCAATTTCTATATCATTTTCTTCAAAACAAGTTTCAGTTAGTTCTAAAACTGTAATCTCTTTATTCTTATATTCAACTTTTGAACCAGCACTTCTTGAACTAGCTAACGGTATTAATTTATTAATAGGGAAATCATATTCTTCTAAAACTCTAAATAATTCTTCCCCAACTGCACCAGTAGCTCCAACAACTGCAACATTAAACTTTCTCATTTTTCTATTCTTCCTCACCTTTTTCTAAATTATCATCTTCTAAATCTATTACATCTAATAATGTTAATGTTTTATTTGATTCATTATCAATTGATATTGACTCTAAAACCTCTCCATCTTCTGTATATCTAATAATATTTCCATTTTCATCTAGTTCTATCTCTTCATCCTCTTTTGGACATTTTGCAATTGATACAACTTTATCATTTTTATCAACATTTACAATAATTACACCAGCTGTATTTCTTCCAGCTTTTCTAATTGATTGCATATCAACTCTAATCATTTTTCCAATTGAAGTTAATAACATTAAATCTTGCGTATCATCAACTAAAACTTCACCAATAACATTTCCTGTTTTTGGAGATAATTTCATAGAGATAACACCTGAACCTGCTCTATTTGTAAGTCTATATTCACTTACTGTTGTTCTTTTTCCTATTCCTTTTTCAGAAACAGTTAATAATTCTTGTTCTTCATTACTTACCACATCAGCATCTACAACAAAGTCAATATCATGTTTAAACTTGATACCTCTAACTCCTCTTGTACTTCTTCCTTGGTCTCTTGTTTTTTCAATTTCAAATCTAATACATTGTCCCATGCTTGTGAAAATCATTAAATATTGAGTATCAACATCTGCAATTTTAGCTGTAACAATTTCATCTAAATCATCAAGAACAATAGCTCTTACACCATTACTTCTAATATTTGAGAATTCGCTTAATGAGGTTCTTTTTATAATTCCATTTCTTGTGAAGAATACTAAAGATTTAGATTCATCAAAATCAGGAGTTGGAATAATTTCCATAATTTTTTCATCAGGTCTTAAATTGATTAAGTTAACAACTGCTTTACCTTTTGCAGTTCTACTTCCTTCAGGAATTTTGTAAACTTTTAACCAATATAATTGCCCCATATTTGTAACAAACATTAAAGTGTCATGGGTATTACTTACAAAGAATTTCTCAATAAAGTCATCATCGTGAGTTGTAACGGCTACTTTACCTTTTCCACCACGTCTTTGTTTCTCATAAGATTTGATTGGAACTCTTTTTACATAACCATTATGTGTGATTGTAACAACCATTGGCTCATTTGGAATTAAATCTTCAATATCAATTTCATCGTAAGAATCTTCAATATCAGTTCTTCTATCACTTGAGAATCTTTCTTGAATATCAGTTAATTCTTCTTTAATGATTTCATTTAATTTTTCTTCTGATTTTAAAATAGATTCTAATTCTGCAATTAAAATCATTAATTCTTGATATTCAGCTTCTAATTTATCTCTTTGAAGACCTGTTAATCTTCCTAATCTCATATCTAAAATAGCTTGAGATTGAATTGGACTTAAACCAAATCTATTTTGTAAACTATCTTTTGCTTCTTGGTCATTTGCACTAGCTCTGATTATTTTTACAACTTCATCAATATTGTCTAAAGCAATTTTTAAACCCTCTAAAATGTGAGCTCTAGCTTTTGCTTTTTCTAAATCAAAAATAGTTCTTCTAATAATTACTGTTTTTCTATGAGATAAGAAAATATTTAATAATTGAGGTAATGTAAATACTTTTGGTTCTTTATTATAAACAGCTAAAAGAATAATTCCAAAAGTAGTTTCCATTGGAGTTGACTTATATAAGTTGTTTAGAACTATTTCACTCATTGCATCTTTTTTAAGTTCAATTACAACTCTAATACCTTCTCTATCAGATTCATCTCTAACTTCTGCAATTCCATCAATTTGTTTATCTTTTGCAAGATTTGCAATAAGTTCAATTAATCTTGCTTTATTCACTTGATAAGGTAATTCATCAAGAACTATAATCTCTTTTTTACCTCTTGTTTCAATATGATGTTTAGCTCTAATTCTAACTCTTCCTCGTCCTGTGTTATATGCATCAATAATTCCACGTCTTCCAAAAATTGTTCCACCAGTTGGGAAATCTGGACCTTGAATAAATTGCATTAACTCATCAGCTGTTGCATCTGGATTATCAATTGTGTATAAAACTGCATTTAATAATTCATTAATGTTATGTGGAGGAATTTTTGTAGCCATACCAACAGCAATACCTTCACTTCCATTTAGAAGTAAAGTAGGAACTCTTGTAGGAAGAACAGAAGGTTCTTTCATAGTATCATCATAGTTTGGAGTAAAGTTTACAGTATCTTTATCTAAATCTCTTAAAACTTCTTCAGCTATTTTTGTCATTCTAGCTTCTGTATATCTCATAGCTGCTGCGCTATCTCCATCAATTGAACCGAAGTTTCCTTGACCATCAACAAGTGGCGCTCTCATTGAGAAAGTTTGTGCCATTCTTACAAGTGCATCATAAACTGAAGTATCACCATGAGGGTGGTATTTACCAATAACATCTCCAACAATTCTTGCTGATTTTTTATAAGCAGATTTTGAAGTAATATTTAAATCATGCATTGCAAATAAAATTCTTCTGTGTACTGGTTTTAAACCATCTTTTGCATCTGGTAATGCCCGACCTATAATAACACTCATTGAGTAATCTAAATAAGAAGCTTTAACTGAGTCTTCAATATTTATGTCTATAATATCTTGATTTTCGAAAAGGTTTTCCATAAAAAAAGGCCTTTGTAATATAAAATTGATTTATTATATCTAAAATGCGCTTAGCATAAGTTGTAATAAAATTTATAAAAATTAAAATATAAAAAAAGGGGACAAAAGCCTAAAATTTATTTAATAAAAACTAAAAACATATAAAACACTTTATTTTAGTACTTCTAACAAAATTCATAAGAGATTATTTTGTAAAATCAATCTCTATTTGGAACAATTTTGGAACAATATTTTTGCTTGTGCAACTTTTATGGTGCGAATGGTGAGATTATCTAAAAAACAATATTAATAACTATAAAACCATATAAAAATGCACTTCTATAAAATAAATATAATTATTATTTTAGTTAAATATAGTCATTTTTTGGTACAATTTTAAAATAATATGATATTAATTAAAAGAATATAATATAAATTCAAATTATATTGTATAAGAAACTATTTATATATTACTATCTTAGAATCTTTTGTGGGAACATTAAATGAATGCTATAAAGTTGATAAAAGAATATTTACCTTTATTAATTGTAATACCCACTTTTCTAGGTGGTATTTGGCAAGTATTAGAACTTAGTTTTATGTCAATATCTTTTGTTAGATTTTTTTCTATTACTCAATTGGTTGCTGATGGTATATTAATTATTATTGTAATTTTACCTTGGATTATAAATTCTTTGATTTTTATAGAGATATACAATTCTATTAAAAAAGATACTAAATTTGTAGAAATCAATGTATTAAAGAATGTTTTAGGTTTCTTTTTTCTTTTTATTCTTTATTGTGCAATGGTTTATATTATTTACAATAACACAATTAAAGAATTTGGATTGAATAATTATTATAGTTATCTTTTAATTGTTACACTAATTTATATTTTATTCTTTATTATATTAGTTTTTTTTACTAAATTCTTTATTAAATTTTTAGAGTTTATTCTAAATAAATATAAAACAAAAAAAACTTTTTATATCTTTATGATTCTAACTTTTCTTTTTATGTTATTTCATAATTTGTTTTTTATACCTAATAATTTAGAAAATATTTCAAATTTATCTCAAGGTAAAATAATATATTTTAATGATAAGTATATATTTATAGAAAATGAAGAGAATAAAAAAATTAAAGTGATTAAATTTGATAAATTATTTAAAGAATAATTTTATTTTAAACACTCAATTCTACCATAAACTCCCCATCTTTTATTTTTTATATTGGCAAATAATGATTTTGATTTTAAAAGTTTATAAAATGGTTTAACATGACATGACCCACAAATAATTAAAATAGGATATTTATCAACTTTTTTAATTCTTCTAAACCATTCTTTTTCTCTTTGTCTGTAAGTTTTTTCTACCTCTCTTTTATATTCATTAAGTTTAGAATTATCTAAGTCTTTAATATTAAGATATTCCATTTCATATTTAAACATAAAACACCATTGTATATATCCAACTTCTTTAATATTTAATTTAATTTTTTCTTTAAGTGTAGGCTCTATTATTAAATGTTTAATTTTTAATCTTGATGAAACTTTTTTGCCAACTGTATTAACATTAATTTCAATTTCCTCTGCAATAATTTTAACTTTATTTTTAATTGCTAATTTTCTTATATACTTTCTAAAATTAAAATTATTTACATCTTTTTGAATTGTATGACTTGTCCCAACTAAAATAATTTTCTTTTTCATATTAACTCTTTATAGATTTTATCAAATTACTAATTTGTTCTATTCCATCAAATGAAGATGGAAGTTTTTCATCATCATTTACTATTCCAGAAAATATAATATTTTCAAATTTATTTAATGCTTCCTTGTCATCTTTTTTTATATTTGAAGAATATTCTGTATAACTTTGTATAAACTGACATAAAGTTTTTCTTAATTCTAACTGTAATATTTGGGATTTAACTGACTTATAGTTATGTAATATTATTCTAAAATAATAGATTAAAATGGCACTAATTGAAAAAGAAGGTATTAATAAATATATTGCAATATTTTTAATTTCTTCTAATTTATCTTTGTTGTCAAATATGTAGTAAGCTTCTGAAATGAATGGTAAAAGTATCAATATTCCAAAAAAAATTAAATTAAATTTAATACTTTCTTCGTTTGCTCTTTTTTGTTTGTACAATTCATTAAATCCATCAAAAAGTCCAACAAAATTAAAACTTGTTTCATATTGTTTTAAAGTACTCTTTAATTTATCCACTTTATCAACTTGTTTTATATATTCAATTTTCGATTCATTAATTGAAGTTTGAAGTTTTTTTAATATTTCTTCATTGTTTTTTAAATTACTTATTAGCTCAGAATTATTTAATTGTTTAAAAATCCTGATAGGCATATCAATATTTGCAAATTTTATTTGTTCTTGTGCCTGAAAATCAAATTCTTCAAATTTTTCATTTGCAAATTTCCTCGCATCTTCAAATTTGAAATTCAAATCATTTTTCATAGATAAAAATAATTCAATTAAAAATCTATAACATATAGAAAAAATATTATCTAATTCTTCTTTTGTAAAATCTTTTTTATTCAATAAAGAAATAAAATGTTGTCCAATCCAATTAATAGTTATAGAACAGTTTTTATTCCATTGTTCTGGAGAAGCTTCCATGCTGTTAATTATCAAAGAGATGTATATATTTCTATCTTTTTCAAATTCATTTTTAGATTCTATTTTTTTGATTTTTATATCAAAATCACTTAATATTACACTATTTTCTTTCGTACTAAAAAAATTATTTTCTATCATATTTTCATTCTACCTTTAATAGTATAAAATCAATGAAAATATTACTTTAAAAAACATTACTTTATAATAAACTGCTTACTTATTTTTAGGAGTTAATTTGATAAATTCATTGTTTAATCGTGAGCTAATAAAAGAAATTACTATCGAAATTAAAAAACTTATCCCAAATGATACAAATCTAAAATACAATGGAAAAATTTATCCAAAACATCAATTAGTTTTATCTCATTTAATTAGTGATTATTATGAAGCATATTTAAAATCGTCTGATAATGAAAAAAAGAATAGAACTAATACGTTAGAATCTCTTGGAAAAGGTAATGAAAAAAGAAAAAAAAGATACTTTAAAAATAAAGATATTTTAAAAAATAAGAAATCTACAAAAAGAGAATTTTTAATCGCTTTATATGAAAATCTAATTCTAAAAAGAATTATAAAAGGTGATTTAAAATTTGCCTATTTACTATTAAATTATTTATATCTCTATCAACTTCAAACAACTAAATTATTAAATAAGATATTTTTATTTAACGATAAATATAAACTTGTAATTGATAGTTTATATGAAGCTTTGAAATTCTTTGAATTCACTTATCTTGTACCCTCTAAAATAGTAAACTCTTGTGCAATTTGCTTAAATCAATATATCAAAACTTATCTTCCAAATATTACAGAAGAAGAAAGATTAAAATTTATTAGAAATATAATTAACATTCATTTTTCAAAACATGCACCAGCTACCCTTAGAGCAGATTATTTTAATAGAGAAATTTATTGTGCTGGTTTATATAATGGTACACCAATTTTCCAATGGTATGCACCAGCAGATTTATCAAAATCATATTACAATGAAAAAGATATAAATAAATATTTTAGAATATTTACCTTACTTAGAAAAGATTTAGGAGTATTAAATAAAGTTGTTACAAGTGAACTTGTTAAAAAAGAACATAAAGAACTAGTTGAAGAACATTTTATTGATATTAATAAATTTAAGATAATAATAACATACAGTTCAATAGCTTATATTCAAAATCCAAATAAACTTATAAAAATTCTAAATGAAAATTACAAAAAAACTTTTAAAGACCATCTTATACTTCCATTTCAACTAATAAAGACCATATTTGTGGCTCTTCTAACCAAATTTACACTCAAATAATCTAGACAAATACCAAATTAGCAACTAATATTTGCTTGTCGACAAAACAAGTGCACTTGGAAAAAATTAATTTCAAGGAAAAAAAATGTTAGAACTAAAAGGAACTCTATTAAACATAATAGAAAAAAGCAAATATAAAAAAGACAATATAGAAGTTGATACTAAAGCTAAACTTCAAATTCTTGTTGAAACAGCAAGAGCAAATGGTGCAAAAGTAAAAGAGCTTCATACAATCTCTATTCCTGATTCAAAAGTAATTAGTTATAGAGATAAACTTGGAAAAGAAGTAAGTGTAGAAGTAGGAATCATTTCAAAACAATTTAGTTTCTATGGTGTCTAAGAGAAAATAAAACTTTGTCTGAGCGCCGTCGAAGAAAAGTTTTATTTTTCTCGTGACAACAAAAAAGAAAGAGGGGTATTTAGTAATACCCCGTACTAAAACACTCAAAAGGAGAAAAGATGAGTGAAATAAAAAAAGTATTTGGAATAGATACTCTTTATTTCTTCTTTGAAACCAATGAAAATTATGATGATTTATTTTTAGAAATTCTTGACCAACTAGAAGAAATAAAAAGTAAGTTTGAAAAAAGAGAAGTTGAATTTGAAAATAAAGATTTAATAATATCAATAAATAATATTCAATTATCTTATCTTGGAAAACAAGAGGGCTTTTATTGGTTTAAAGATTCAAATGAATTTTTTAGAATTGGTTTTAAAGATAGATATAAAAACAGAGGACTAAATGACATTAGAGTACAGCTTCAAGGAAATGGTATTTATACTTTTGGGATTAATTCTATTATTGAATTACTCAAAGATTCCCTAAAAGAAGTTATAAGTGATTATATACCAGTTACAAGAGCAGATTTAAACTGCTTTATCCAATATGATTTATCATTTGTAAAAAAAGATATGTTTAGCACTAGAAAAAGAAAATATTCAACTATTAATGAAATTGGAGATGCAAATACAACTCAAACTTTATATGTTGGAAAAGAGCCTTTTAAATTAAGACTTTATAATAAATCACTAGAACTAAAAAAATCTAAAAAGTTTGAAATTATGAATGAATACTTTTTAAATAATGATTTTGATTTAGAACAGAATATTTTTAATATAGAGTTTCAAATGAATAGAGGTCATTTAAAACAATATAACATAAATACAATAGATGATTTATTTGCTAATGCAAAAAATCTTTTTCAAAGTGCTATGGATGATATTAGATTACTAGATATTGATTCAGTATCAAATGAAAGATTAATAAATAATAAATATCAAGCAGAAACTCATAAACTATGGGAAGAGATAAAAAGTGAATATGATTTAAAAGATTTCTTGCAAATTGATTTTCCATTAGAGAGATTAAAAAGAAAAATATCCGTTTATGATGAAAATAAATTTGAATATGAATATATATCACTAATTAGAAAAGCATATATAAATAATCTAACCTTAGATATTGATTTTTTAGATGAACTATATTTTAAAGCAAAAGAATCTCTTAAAAAAACAACCACGCAAAAAGAGATGAAAAAAGATTATATTGAAGTTGATATTATAGATGAAACAACAAATAAAAAAGAGAACTTTAGATTACTAAATAGTGGAGAGTTAATTAAACCTCTAAGAACTGAAACTGTTGCAAATTTATCTGATTATGATTTATTAGTTTATCTTGATAAAACAAGTGAGAAACAACATTTATCAACAAGAGATAATTTGATTTATACTGTGGCTTATAATGAAGCTAGGAAGAGGAATTTATTACTTGATATTAGTTCGAGTGAGGCAATGGAGTTTTAGAAAAAATTAAATATAAAACAAGATTTTTGATACTTTTTTGAAAAGTATAGACAGATTTATAAGGGAATTCATTTCCCTTGCTTAAACAGATAATGAAAGGAGAGTTAAAACAATGGAAATATCATTTGAGAATTTAAAAAAGATAGACACCATCTTGGAAAAAATAGAATCATTAGAAAATAAAATTTCTAGTGAAAAAAGATGGCTAAATATAAAAGAAGCTTCTTATTATCTTGGTTATTCAAAAGACCATATACATAAATTAAAAGAGAATTATCTCTTAGAGGGAAAACACTATTTTAAAAAAGCTGGTAGGATTTTGTTTGATAAAATTGAACTTGATAATTGGGTTAAATACTCTTTGAATCAATTAAACCCAAAACAAATAGCAGAAAGTATTTTAAAAGATTTAATATGAATTGTAATAAAATAAAATCTGTTAAAAGTATTAGAATCAAGGTGTTTTTCAAAGGAGAAACACAATGGTTAAAATGACAGAACCTAAACTATTTACTCGAGGTGTAAAACTTTGGGTAAGGTTTAGTTTAAATGGTGAAGTGATAAAGAAATCACTTAATATAGAAGATTCAAAAGCTAATAGAAAATTAGCAACAACACAAATAATTCCACAAATGCTTTTAAAAGTACATAGTGGAGAGTTCTTTGAAAATAATATTGTTCCAACTGTACAAGAAATGATTGATATTAGTTTGAAGATGAATAAAGCTAGTAGAAAAGCGAATACACATGCTATATATCAGTACATTTTAAATAAGCATATTATTCCAATATTTGGAAAAAGAAATATAGATACGATAAAAGCTTCGGAACTTACTTTATGGCAAAATAATTTACTTGATATTCTTTCTAATAAATCCGTTTTAAATATAAGAATAGTTTTTTATGGAATATTTGAAGATGCATTTAGAGATGAAATTATCCAAAAGAATCCATTTTCAATAATAAAAGCTCCTCAAAATATAGCTAAAAATGAAAATATTCCTTTTTCAAAAAATGAGATATTTAAAATCCTTGAAGCTAGTCCTTTAAAAATCAGAGCATTCTTTGCAATAGGTTTTTTTACTGGTATGAGAACTGGAGAAATTATAGCTTTAAAATGGTCTGATATTGATTTTACAAATAGAATTATCAAAGTAACTAAAACTAGAAATAAAGGAATTGAAACAACTCCTAAAACAAAATCTAGTATTAGAGATGTAGAAATGATTAATGTACTTTTACCATATTTAGAAAATCATTTACAATTTAAACAGACAATGAATATATCTTTTTAACTAGAGGTAATATTCCATTTAATTCATCAAAAAAAATATCTACTGTTTATTGGTCAAAAGTTTTAAAAGAGCAAAATATAGCTTATAGAAATCTATATCAAATGAGACATACTTTTGCATCAATGATGATAGCAAGTGGAGAAGATATTTTATGGGTTGCAAATATGTTAGGACACAAAAATTCTAATATAACACTTTCAACTTATGCAAAATATATAAAGAATGATAAAAAGATAAGAGGAAAGTTTTTACTAGATTAGAACATCTTTGGCACAGTTTTGGAACAATTAGGATTTGATACTTCTTGAAAAGCCTATAAATAGCTTATTCATAAAAAAGGGACAAAAGCCTAAACTTTCATCCCCTTAAATTTTTTAGTTAACTAAAAAATTAATTTTCACCTTTAAATTTTACAATCATTGAGTAAATTTCATCTTTTAACTTTAACTTCTCTTTTTTCTTAGCTTCAATTTCAAATTGGTCAGCATGTGATTCTTCTAGTTTTGCAATAACATCATCTAACTCATTATGTTTTTCAAAAAGTTTATGAAAGTGTCCATCTTTTTGTTTTAACTCTGTAATTACATCTCTGTATTCGTGAAACATTTTGCATCCTATGTATTTAATTTTTTGGGATTATACTATCTATGTACTTAATTTTTTGTAAAAAATTATTTATTAACTTCTATAGTCAGCGTTAATTTCAACATATTTATAACCTAAATCACATCCGTAAGCTGTGAATTTACCATCACCTAAACCAATATCACAAATGATTTTATATTTATCATTTTTTAGAACATCTGCTGCTTTTGCTTCAGTTGCTGCATCAAAACAAATTTCACCTTTATTAAATACAACAACATCATTATAAGAAATTACTAATTTTTCATCATCACAATCAATTCTTGATGCTCCAATAGTTGAAGCAATTCTTCCAAAGTTTGGATCTTCTCCAAATAATGCAGTTTTAACTAAAAGTGAATTTGATAATGCTTTTGCTGCAATCATTGCTTGCTCATTTGAAACTGCATTTATAACTTCAAATGCTGCAACTTTTTTAGCTCCTTCACCATCTGCTACCATTAACATTGCCATATCATGCATTACAAGTCTTAACACTTCTTTAAATGCTTCTTTGTCATAAGCATTTGATTTTCCATTCGCTAAAACCATAACTGTATCATTTGTTGAAGTATCACCATCAACTGAAATTGCATTAAAAGTAGTTTCACTGTTTATTTTTAAAGCTTCCATAATATCAGCATAAGGAGCATCAGCATCTGTACAAATAAAACAAAGCATAGTTGCAAGATTTGGATTTATCATCCCTGCACCTTTTGCAACAGCACCTATTTTAAAAGAAGTTCCATTTTCAAGTTTTACTTCATACATGCAAGTTTTTGGATATGCATCTGTTGTCATAATTGCTCGACTTAAATTTTCACCATTTTTTGAAGATAAATCAAATCTTTTTGCACCCGCAACTAACTTTTCAATTGGTAATGGATTACCAATAACACCCGTACTACTCATTACTGGATTTATTAAATCAAAATCAAGTTGAGAAAACAGAGTATTAATTGATTCAATACCTTTTCTTCCAGTTAGTGCATTTGCATTTTTAGAATTTATTAAAACAAAATTTGTTTTAAAATTTTCACCATATTGTAAAAAATGTTTTAATGGCGCTGCTTGAAATCTATTTTCTGTAAAAATAGCACCAACAGTACAAGGTTCATTTGTATAAATAAATCCTAAATCATTATTTCCATTTGGCTTAAGTCCTGCATGAATTCCATCACAATGAAATCCATCAATTTGATCGATATAACCTTTAATTGGTAAAATAGTAAACATAATTTTATATTTCCTCTGGTTTTTTAGTTAAATTTATAATTCTTTTTGCTCTTAAAATACCTTTTTGAGAACCTACTAACAATAATTTACAATTTGCATTTATTGCTAATGTTCCTTTTGGCATTTGTATAAACTTTCCATTAAGTTCTGTAATTCCAATAATTGAAACTTTTAATCTATCCCTTAAATGAATATCTTTAATCTCTCTATTTACAACCCATGAATCTTCTGTTACAAAAATCTCTTCCATATCTATAGGAGTATCTCTTTTATATAAAAATTCATCAAGTACATTTTCCATATCAGGTCTAATAGCCATTGCTGAAACTCTTTTTGCCATCAATGATGGAGTCGCAACAACTTTATCAGCTCCTAATTTTTTAAGTCGGATTTTTTCATTTTGTGTTTCTGCATTAGAAATGATTAGAAAAGGATTTCTACCTAACTCTTTTTCATAAAGTCTAACTGATGCAATTAAAGTAATATTATCAGAAATATTTTTTGATAAAGAAATTGCACCTTTTGCAGAACTTAAATGTGATTTCAAAAATGCTATCTCTTTATAAGGTTCTTCTTTTACAAAATAAGGATAGTTATTCTCTTTAGCAATTTCTTCAAGATCTTCTCTTGGATCAACCACAACAAAAGGAATATGATTTTCTCTAAATTGACGTGCTACTTGTGCTGTATATTCATTGTGATAACAAATAACGAAATGTTTTCTTAATCTTGCTATTTTATAAAGCATTTTTCTCTCCCGTAATAATACTAATAAAGAACCGTTTGCTATAACATCAATTACGATACCCACTGAAAAAGTTAGCGTTGCAAAACCTGCTAACATCAAACAAACAGTAAATACAATTCCTTGATTACTGAAATTTGCTTCATTTAATGCACCAAATCCAGTTGTTGTAAATGTATAAGCTGATTGAAAAATAGCATGCATAATTGAATAATCTTCAATGTAAACATAACCTAATGTTCCTATCATCATTATAGATTGAATTAGGATTAATGGTAATCTAAAGGGTTTTAATTGTGAATATATTAAGGGATTTAAATCGTATTGAGGTTTGGCTGTTCTTATTTCCCAGCCAATAGCCTTTTTTACTTTAGTAAAGATGCTCATGAAAGCACTTTTCTAGAGCCTTCTTATGAGTGTTTTTTAAGAGTTCTTAACTCTTTTGCTGAAACTTTTAACTTAGTTGTAGTTCCATCTTCTAATGTAACTCTAACTGTTCTAATGTTTGGTAAAAATCTTCTTTTAGTTCTGTTTTTTGCATGACTTACGTTGTTTCCAGACATAGGTCCTTTTCCAGATATTGCACATCTTCTTGACATTTGTATTCCTTCTATGGTGAAAAATATTTGCGTATTGTATCTTAATTTTCTTAAGTTAAATTTAAACATTCTCTAGTATATGATTTATTTTCTCTAAATTATTCTTTAGAGTAAACTCTAAAGCTAATTTTCTATTTTGTTTTTTTATCTCTTTTAGATCATTTTCACCTTGTAAAATTGCATCAATTTTAAAGGCTGTACTTGAATCTGTAGGACTATCTAATGAAGCAAAAACATCTAAGATTTCCTTTGCGTCATTATCAATACTCAAAAAAACAACACATTTACAAAACATTGCCTTTAAGATATTCGTTGAAAAAGATTTATTATAAGTTGGTAATAAGAATATATCAGAAGCTAAAAATAGATCATTTATATTTGAATAATCTTCGAGTAAAACTATTTTTTCTTCTAATTTCTGATATTTTGGTAATTGAAATCGCAAAGCTGTTATCTGCTTTTTTTCAGCTGCAATTATAATTTTAAAATCTTGATAACTCAAAGAAGAACAAATATCTAAAAACTCTTTAACACCTGAAGATTTAATATTTTTTGCTGTAAAAAAAATAATTTTAGTTGTCAAATCAATTTGTAGCTCTTCACAAATTTTAGCTTTTATCTCTTTTGTTTTTTTGTATTCAATATTTATACTTGGATAAATTACTTTTATTTTTTCATGGGAAATTTTGGTTTTTGCTATTATTTGGTTCATTGAAGCAAAAGTATTTGTTATTGTAATTTTTGAATTTTTAATATTCTCAATAGATTTATCATCCAAGCTTCCTGAATGAAAATAAACATCCGCATATTTTTTTTGTGAAAAAAGCTTCATAAAAAAATTTTCTTCTTTTAAAACTTCAATATTTGCTTGTTTTGAAAGTTCTTCTATTAAATTGTTTTTTGTTTTATATGAAATTGTTGTTTTTGTCATTGGTACTTTCTATTTACAAAATATTTTTATTATACTTAAAAGTGCTTTATGATAATATTTAAAGAGTTAAATATAAAGGATTAATCATTTTAAAATTGAATAGAAAAGTAATTTTTCTAGATAGAGATGGCGTAATAAATCAAGATTATGGCTACGTATATGAAATTGAAAAATTTAATTTTATTGATGGTGTATTCAAAGCATGTCAATATTTTGAAAAACTAGGATATGAAATAATTATCATTACAAATCAATCTGGAATTGGAAGAAATTATTTTACAGAGAATGATTTTCTAAAACTTACAAATTGGATGATAGATAAATTCAATGAAAATAATATAAAAATACTAAAAGTTTATCACTGTCCCCATTCACCTGATGAAAATTGTGACTGTAGAAAACCATTACCTGGAATGATTAATCAAGCAATAAGTGATTTTGATATTGACTTAGATAAGTCGTGGTTAATTGGAGATAAAATTTCAGATATACAAACAGCTATAAATGCAAAAATTAAAAATAATATATTAATAAATAGTTCTTACGTAAAAAATGATAGTGATAATATCATTTCAATTACAGCTAATAGTCTATTTGATACAATAAATATAATTAAAGAATAAAGGTTTTTAATGACTTACAATGATATAGATTTTAATAATAAAACTATTTTAATAACTGGTGGTGCAGGATTTATTGGCTCTAACCTAGCCTTTTATTTTCAAAAAAATTTTCCAGAAGCTACAATAGTTGTACTTGATTGCTTCAGAAACGAAGAAACTTTTTCAAATGGTAATCTAAAAAGTTTTGGACATTTTAAAAATTTATTAGGTTTTAAAGGCGTAATAATCAGCGGAAATATAAATGATAAATCTTTACTACAAAATTTAGAAAATGATTACAAATTTGATTATATTTTTCATCAAGCTGCAATTTCTGATACAACAGTTAATGAGCAAGATTTAATGATAAAAACAAATGTAAATGCCTACGAAGATTTATTGAAAATTGCTATTAAACATAAAGCAAATATGATTTATGCAAGTAGTGCAGCAACTTATGGAGATAGCGATAGATTTGAAATCGGATATGAACAACCTAATAATGTATATGGTTTTTCAAAAGTTATGATGGATAATATTACTTATGAATATTTAAAAAAAGACTTAGATATATCAATTGTTGGATTAAAGTATTTTAATGTTTATGGTCCAAAAGAGTTTTATAAAAATAAAACTGCTTCAATGGTAGTTCAATTTGGACATCAAATTCTAAAAGGTTTAACACCTAAATTATTTGAAGGAAGTGATAAAATATTAAGAGATTTTATTTATATAGAAGATATTATTCAAGCAAATATAAAAGCTTGTAATCCTAAAAAATCTGGTGTTTATAATGTAGGAACTGGGAAAGCTAGAAGTTTCGAAGATATTGTAAATATTTTACAAAAAGAGTTAGAAATAGACAATGGGAAAGAGTATATTCCAAATCCATTTGTTGGACAGTATCAATTTTTTACTCAAGCAAATATTCAATCAACTATTGAAAATTTAAACTACCAACCAAGATATGAAATGGAAGATGGAATAAAAGCGTATATTTCAGAAATTAAAAGATTATATAAAGAAGAAGTAAAATAAATGATTAGATTAGAAATTAAACCTAATATTTTAGTAATTGGTGATTTAATGATAGACCATTACTTGTGGGGAAGTTGCGATAGAATTTCTCCAGAAGCACCAGTACAAGTTGTAAATGTAAAAAAAGAGAATAGTGTTTTAGGTGGAGCTGGTAACGTTTTAAATAATCTTGTTACCCTTGGAGCTAATGTTGAAGTTATAAGTGTTATAGGAGATGATTCAACTGCTAATGAGTTAAAATCTTTACTTAAAGAAATAAATATAAATACAGACAATTTAGTAATTGAGAATAATAGAAAAACTTCTAAAAAAAGTAGATTAATAGCTTCTCAACAACAAGTATTAAGATATGACATGGAAAGTATTGAAGATATTAAAGAGAGTAGTTGTGAAGAAATACTAACTAATCTAAAAAAATATATACAAAAACTTGATGCTATTATTTTATCTGATTATGGAAAAGGCGTTTTAACAAAAAATTTAACACAAGATATTATAAAAATTGCAAATGTAAATAATATAAAAGTCTTAGTTGATCCAAAAGGAAAAGATTACTCTAAATATAGAGGTGCTTATACTTTAACACCAAATAAAAAAGAGGCTATGGAAGCTACAAATGTTAATATAAAAGATGATGAGACTTTAATAGAAGCTCTAAATATATTAAAAAATGAATGTAATCTTGAAGTATCATTAATAACATTAAGTGAAAATGGAATAGCTATTTTTGATAATGAGTTAGAAATTATTCCTACAGTTGCTAGAGAAGTTTACGATGTAACAGGAGCAGGAGATACAGTAATTGCATCAGTTGCTTTTGCTTTATCAAATAAATTAACAATCAAAGAAGCTATTAATTTTGCAAATTTAGCAGCAGGTGTTGTAGTTGGTAAAATCGGAAGTGCTACCGTTACTCTTGATGAAATATATGAATATGAATCAAGTCTACATAAATCAACTTCTGCATCACATATAAAAACATTTGATGAGATTGAAGCGTTGGCTAAAAGACTTCATGAAAAAGGTAAAAAAATCATATTTACAAATGGTTGTTTTGATATAATTCATGCAGGACATGTTAAATATTTAGAAGTTGCGAAAAGTTATGGAGATATTCTAATTTTAGGATTAAATGCAGATAGTTCTGTAAGAAAATTAAAAGGTCCTACAAGACCTATTAATAATCAAGAAGATAGAGCTTATATATTAGCATCATTAGAATCGGTTGATTATGTAGTAATTTTTGAAGAAGAGACACCTTATGAACTAATAAAATTAATCAAACCTCATACTTTAGTAAAAGGTGGGGATTATGAAGGTAAAGATGTTGTTGGACAAGATATAGCAAATGAATTAAAACTTGTACAATTCGTAGATGGGAAAAGTACAACAAATACAATTAAAAGGATTCAAAATAGTGAAACAAACAATTAAAGATGAATTTTCATCACATTTAGAAACAATTAATAAAGTAATAGAAACTATGGAAGAGAGTTTAGTTCAAGCTTCACAATTAGCTGTTGAAACATTAAAAAATGGAAATAAAATTTTACTTTGTGGAAATGGTGGAAGTGCAGCTGATGCTCAACATATTGCAGCAGAACTTACAGGAAGATATAAAACGGAAAGAAGAGGACTTCCAGGAATTGCCCTTACAACAGATACAAGTGCATTAACTGCTATTGGAAATGATTATGGTTATGATAGAGTTTTTGATAGACAAGTTGAAGCACTTGCAAATAAAGGTGATTTAATTATTGGTATTTCAACAAGTGGGAATAGTAAAAATATTGTTTCAGCTTTAAAACTTGGACGTGAGTTAGGTTGTAAAACTTTAGGACTTTCTGGACGAGATGGTGGAGCGATGAATGAAGTTTGTGATATAAATCTTATAGTTCCTTCAAACAACACTCCAAGAATCCAAGAAATGCATATACTTTTTGGGCATACTATTTGTCAAATTATTGACAACGAATTAAGTTAAATCCTCAATAACCTTTAAAACATCAGTAGCAGTAATCTCTTTCATACAGTTGTGATGTTTTAAAGGACAAACTCTTTTCATACAAGGTGAACAATCTAAATATTTTGAAATAATTTTACCATTTGGATTATTCCACTGATTTGTCTCTTTAAATTTTGTAGGTCCAAAAATCGAAACTGTTTTTATTTTAAAAGCTGCTGCCACATGCATAGGTCCACTATCATTTGTAATAAATAAATCTAATCCTGCAATCTTTTCAATTAATTCTGTAATTGTTGTTTTTCCAGCAAAATTTTGATAATTTTTAACTCCATTTTGAATTAGTTCGTTTTCTATATCACCAGCTATATCTGTTTCTGATGGTCCACCAAAAATAACGATGTTGTATTTTGAAGCTAAAGAAATAGCAACTTTTGCAAACTCACTTGGATACCATCTTTTTGCACTTCCATAAGTAGCACCAGGATTTATTCCTAATGTTGGTTTATCATAAGAAAAAGGTTTAAAATATAGTTTTAAATCCCCTGCTTCTAAACTGCTTTTTAATGATTGATTAACAAAATCATTATATTTTAAAACTTGATGTTTCTCAATTTTTGTTTTTTTAAAAATATACTTTTTTGTTGCTTTTAATAAAAAAAAGAAAAACTTTGTAGAAAAAGAACTTCTAAAACTAAAAGCCATATTAAATTTCCCAATTTCTTTTGAAAGTGAATATAAAGAAGCATATCTATTTTTTGATTTTTTTGTCTCATCAATAATGATATTTTTAACTTTTGGATGATTTTCAAAAATTTTTGTAGATACAAAAGAACCAAAAATTGTGATTTCTACATCATCAATATTTTTGATTATGTTTTCAATAGCAGGTGTTGCCATAATTGCATCACCCAACCAAGTTGGTATTTCAATTAATAATTTCATTTATAACTTTCAATGTTTGTTGTACATTTTTTTCAATAGAAAAATTCTGAATTATTTCTAAATTATCTTTTTTAACTTTTTCAATTTCTAGATCATTTATCAAAAGCTTATCTATTTTCTCAATTATTGAAAAATCCTCTGAGCTATTCATTGTATATTCATTAGATAAAATCTCACTGGCACCATTTTGTTTAGTTGTAATTACAACATTTTCATAATTCATAGCTTCCAAAACAACATTTGAAAAAGGCTCATATCTTGTAGGAAATAAGAATATATCACTCATTGTATAAAAATCTTTTACATCACTTCTTGCACCTGTAAAAATAACTTTATTTTCAAGTCCTAAATTCTTTGCCAAAGTTTTATAAAAATCTATTTTTTTCTCTTTACCAATAATAAAAGCTCTAAAATTTCTATTTTTTAACTTAGATAAAATCTCTAAAAACTCTTTTACACCTTTTCTTTTAAAGCCACTACCAACATAAAGAATAATCTTCTCATTTAAGTCAAATGAAAATTCTTTTTCTAAATTTTCTTTTGACTTCTCTTTATCAAATTTTTCTAAAGGAAAACCATTATAAATCACTTTGATTTTTTTCTCATCAATTCCATATGTTGATATAATCTCATTTTTTACCATATTTGAATTTGCAATAATCATTTTACTATTAGCAAAACATCTTTTTTCTAAATATAAATAAACAGAATGTAAAGGATTAAATTTTGATTTCTTTTCAATTTGTAAAAAAACTTTATGAACTCCATCACCTGCTCTATATATATCTGGACAAGAAATTCTTTCTAATGATAAATAAATATCATCTTTAGTTTTATTTTTGCAAACTTGATAATTAAATAAAAGAACCCTCAACCAAGATGGCAAAAATTTTGGAATGTTAGAATATACCAATTCATAAGATATATTCAGATTATCTAATTCCTCACAAAGTCTAGATAAATAAACTTCTGCTCCGCCAAACTTTGTTCTATTTGCTCTGATTAATTTTATGTTCATTTAAACGTCCAATGTATATTGATAATGCTGCTCCTAAAAGTATATAGAAAAACATTTGTTCTGTATCTCCAAAAAATGAACCAAACATCATTGAACCTATATATCCAAAGGTTCCTAAAAAAACTAAAACTCCAAAACTTTTATAGTTTTCATCTTTAGTTAATGTATAACTTACTTTTAATGTATAAGCTAAAAATAATAAAAATAACATCAATCCAAAAATGCCCAAACTGAATAACATTGACATAAAATCACTATGTGCTTGAGAATAAACGACATAAGGAATATTTTCTTGTTTATCTTTATTTATCTCTTTTAAAGATTTTCCATACAAAAATCTTCCATAACTTTGAGGATAAAAAGGTTCATCCATTCTATATAAAATAACAGACTTCCACATTGCTAACCGTGTTACAGTAGAATATCCAAGTCCATAATCATCTTCTAATATTTTATATTGACTAGGTGTATAATCATTTAAGTATTTTAAAGATGCAACCATATTATAAACATTAAATCTCTCTTCAAAATTTTTTGAATATAGCGAAAAAATTAATATTGATAAAATGATTAAAGACAGTGATAAAACTTTTATTAACCTATTTTTATACAAAAATATAAAATAGGCAAGAAATATAAATATTGTACCAATAAATGTAGCTCTTGTATGATTTGCAATTATTGATATTAACGCAATAAAAATAAATACATATGCAATCTTTTTATATTTTGTAAAAGTCATAGCTAGTGCAAAAGATAAAAAATATGTAGCCCATATTCCAAATCTTTCTGCTGAATTTGAAATATTTAAAGCAACGATTGTACCATCTAACAATCCGCCAGTCCTACTTGGCCAGCCTCCATTATCAATCCATATACCTATATTTAAAATTGTATGAAAAACCAATACACAACCCAACAAAAAGAACAATTTCTGAAGCTTCTCTTTCTCTAATATTGTAATAAAAAAATAAACAACTAAAAATAAAATTAATGGCTTTATAAATTCACTTCTAATTTCACTTAAAGTTTTGTGAGGATCAATTGAGTAAAAATAAGAATAACTTGCTAAAAGAAATAAACCACCAAATAAGCTAAAAAAGATTTTTAGTTTAGAAAAATTTTTATAATCAAAACTTTTATAATAAGTATAAATACATACTAAAACAAAAAAAACATACAATATATTTTGAATAGCAGTAACTTTTGCTATTGGTAAAAATAAAACATAACTAAATAATGTAAATATTAAAACACTATTTACATCTATATTTTTAAATTTGGCAGAGAACAACTAATATCCTTTTTTATAATATCTTACAATTTAATATTATCACTATATTTTAAATAAAGTAAACATTCTATACAATACTATTATGTTCTATTATATAATATTTTTACTTTTGTCTCCTTTACTACTCTTATTGTCCCTATTCAGAAAAAATAGAACTCCAAATAATTTAATTATACAAACAGCAAAAATTGGTGATTATGTAAATACCTCAATTATGATTGATGCTCTTTCTCAAACTGATATATTAATTGATCAAGTCAATAATGCTTTTGCTAGCAATGATAATCGGTTGATAAATATCTTTATTATTAACAAGTATAAAAAAAGTTTCTTTTTAAAAATGAAACTTGCATTTGAAATCTTTTTTAATAACTATGAAAATGTATATGTAGTTATGCCAAATAGTTATAATCTATTTTTGGGTCAAATGAGTTGGGCTAAAAATAAAATTACTCTATCAACGTACGCAGATAAATGGTATAAATTCTTATTGTCTATGCGAATGAAAAAAATAACTCATACTATAAATGATTTAACTATTGATACTTATCTTAAAATGATAAATGAAAGTTACAATCATCTTAAATTTAAGAAAATTGTTCAAAGACCAATACAAATATCTTCTAACTCTATTATTCAAGATAAAAATTTTTCAATCGGAATTAGTTTAACAGCAGCCAATAAAATTAAAACTATAAATATTGAAACTTGGCTTATAATTTTCAATATATTGAAAAAGTTTGATTGTACAATATATATTTTTGGATTAGAAAATGAACAAAAGTTATATGATAATTTACTTCAAAATTTAGATGGGCTAAATCCTAATATAATTTCATTATTGGGGAAAATAGAGTTGAAATATTTACCATATGAAATTTCTAAGATGAATTTGTATATATCTTCAGATACTGGAAATAGTTACATTGCAGATGCAATGGAAGTACCTACAATAAATTTTGCAGGTCCTTGTTATTGGCAAGAGCAAAGACCAGTTTTTGAAAAATCACTAATTGTAAAATCAAATGCCAATTGTGTCCCTTACTCTTCAGTTTTTCAAACAGTTGAAACTGAAAAATGTAAAGGATTATTTGACATAAATGAAAAGCAAGAAGAATTAATTTCTAATTTTGTAGAATCTCTTTATAAAGATTTTCAACAGATGTAACATAATTCTTTAATGAAAAAGTTTTACTTATTGAACTATCTACATCATAGTTTATTGGCTTTTTTAAATCATTCAATTTTTCAAAAAGTTTTTTTACATCTCGTTCTAAAATGAAATATTTAGACTTATCATTCAATAATTCTTTAATTTCATAACTAACACTATAATTCGATGTAATAATACTACAACCATAACTAAGACCTTCTAGAACTACTCTTGGTAAACCTTCATTTTCAGAAAAAGATATTACATAGTCTGATTTACAATAATAAGAAGATAAGTCCTTTAAAAAGCCTAATTCTACGAGTTTATTTTCTTTTACTAGTTTATTTTTTAATTCCTCTGTATCTTTTCCAAATTGTCCACTTCCGGCAATAAATAATTTCAAATCTTTTCTATCAACTTTGTCTAATGCTTTAAATACGTAAGAATGGCCTTTATTTTCTAAATAATTTGCAGGCATAAACAATATAATATCATTTGAAATTTCTCTATTTATTTCACTTGTATCCCTAAACTCAAAAGGATTATATATAATACATTTATCTATGTTTATTTGATTATTATAAAAATTATATGTTGATTCAGAAACACTAATAGTATGAAACTTTAAATTATTTACCAATTTGATTTGAAATTTATTTAATGAAGAATTTTTTCTTAAATGTTGAATAACTGGTATGTTTAATTTATTAGCCATATAAATATATTCAAGATTTGATCCAAAATGATTATTTAAATGAATTAAATCTATTTTCATACAAGTTAACACTTCTTTTACAAAATCTAAATTTAGAAAAAATTGTTTTTTATACAAGTAATCTTTTGAGAAAAATCTAAAAATTTCTTTTTTTAATTTTGAAACTTTTAATTTATTAAAATTATTTTCAATAACATTAATATTTAAACTTCTCAAATAATCATTAATTGTTATACTTTCACTTATCAAATAATTAAATTCAAAAAAAACATAAATATTGTATTCTTTATTTTTTGATAAGTTTTCTATTAAATAGAGTAAACTTCTTGTTCCTCCACCAAATTCTAAACCATTATCAATAAAAAGTATATTTTTCAATTTAATTTATCCCTAAAAACAAAACTATTTTTTTATACACTTCATCAACTTCTATTTGTAACATACATTTTTGATATTTACAACTTTTACCAACACAAGGTACACAAGTTTTATTTTTTTGTATATATAGATGAATATCTTCATCATAACAAGGATTAGAGCCAAACCAATTTGCAACAACAAAAAATGCTACAGTAGGTGTTTTTAATGAAGCTGCAATATGTAAAGGTCCTGTATCTGGAGTAATAAGTATATTTAATTTACCAATAAGAGCTGCTGCAGATTTTATATCAAAATACCCAGCTAAATCAAAAACTCTATCTTTTTCAATAATTTTAGAAAACACTCCATTTGTAAGTTTTTTTTCAGAAGGAGAACCAGTTAATATAATTTTAATATTTTTATTTGAAGATAATAACTTATTAGCTAATTCTATCCATTTATCTTCAAACCACATTCTACTAACTGTTGATGCACCAATCTGAAAACCAATCAAAATATCTTGATTATTATCTATTTTATATGCATTAAAATATTCTTCCACATTCTTTATAGATTTTTCATCTAAAAATAAATCCATTCTTGGATTTTCATTTCGAACATCGAGATATTCTAAACTTCTTAATCTATCAAAAATACCATGTCTATCTCCATAAGATGCAATTGATTTATTATTATGAAACCTATTATACTCATTCTTATTATTTGGTATTTTAATAATATATTTTGAACCGCATAAGACAGCTAATGGTGTTGCTTGTGGTTCATTTGAGTGTAAAATTAAAGATAAATCTATAGAATATTTTTTAATCTGTTTTAAAACTGAAAAGAAGTCTTTCCATCGTCCATCATATAAAATAATATCATCAATATATCTATTATTTTCAAATAGTTTATAATTAGTTGGATTTAAAATAACAACTAATTTTTTAGCTGGGAAATTTTCTTTTAATGCTCTAAATACTGGCGTATTGAATAATGTATCACCAATAGCTGTATTTGAAAATATCAAGATTGTATTTATTTTATCCATATCCAATTTATCTAATTTAGGATAATTAGAATGAGATTTTAATCTCAGATTCACATAAAATTCAAAAATATTAAATTTCATTATTATTTACCATTTTTACAATTTCTTGATAATCTACATTATTTGCAATTTTAGATTGATCTTGCACTACCAAATCTTTATATCCCCAAGGATACCATTTATTCATATTTGTTTTACCACTAATAGAAATTGTTTTTGTTCCCACTGCTGGCCCTAAATGCATAGCACCACCATCTAATGTAACTAGTAGTTTAACATTTTTGATTAATCCACCTAAATCTTGTAAAGATTTTGTTTTTATAAATGTAACATTTGTATTTTCATCCAACCATTTTGCCATCTCAAAATCATCTGGTTCTGCACTTATGATTATCTTTTTATCCGTTAATAAATCAAATATTTTTTTGAAATTTTCTTTACTGTACTTATTTTCTTTAATTCTTGAAGAGATATGAAAAAGAATATGCTCACTAAAATTATTATATTTAGAAAATAACTCTTCATCTATAGAATACAGAGTTTTTTCATTATTATAAGTTACACCAAAATCTTTTAGACAATCCAAACAAAATTCTACTTCATGTTGTAATTCATTTGACGAAACATATATATTAAAATCATCTTTGCCTTTAGGATTTTTTACACCTACTTTATATGAAGATTTTGTAATTTTAGAGAAAAGCTCTGCTGATTTTGAATATCCACTTCTAAAAATAATTACAACATCATAATTCTCTTTATAAATATCTAACAATATTTTTAGCTTACCCACACCTGCACTAATTTTATTCCATAATGATTTTTTATGTTTTGGTTTTGTATAACAGTAAATTTTATTTATAAAAGGATTATTATAAATAGCATCATAATTATATGAATTAACAACAATATCAATTTGATTATTTGGATATTTTTTTCTTAATGCCTCTATTGCTGGTGTTGTACAAATTAAATCACCAACATTATCATTTCTTACTAATAATATTTTTTTTCCATTTAAATCAATCATTGTGGTTTTATCCATGAATAAATTTTTCCAATTAAAGTATTTGAATAGATGAAAAGATTTTTTTTCAACCATTTATCATCTTTTTTTGCAGCAAATCTTTTAATTTCTAAAAGCTTATCATCTGCTAGATTAATACCTCTTTTAGTTGTATATAAGATTTCAAAATTATTTTCATTTGCAAGTTTTACTGACTCGTCTGTATATATTCCCCTTGGCCAACATAACTGCTTATCTTCAAATCCTAATCGATTTTTTATTAATTCTTTTGATTGAATAAACTCATCTACTAAAGAAGTTTGACCAAAATAATTATCATAATGAGTATGCGTGTGAGAATGGTAATCAAAAACATCACTCATTTTTTTTAATTCATCCCATGAGCAGATTACTCTTCTTGGATTTGTAGAAACTAAACTTTTACATTCACTATGTTTTGTTTCAATATATTCACAATCATCTTCATTTGAAGCTTTTTCAATCCATTGGGTTACAATAAAAAGTGTTGCTTTTAAATTATATTTTTTTAAAATAGGATATGCATAGATATAATTATCTCTCCACCCATCATCAAATGTAATCAATACAGATTTTTTAGGAAGTTTCAATCTCTTTTTCTTAAATAAATAAAATTCTTCTGATGTAATTGTTTTCCAGTTTTCATCATAAAGTAGTTTCATCTGCTTTTCAAAATTATTTACTCCACTTGAAATAAAACTATCTTTTGATAAAACGTGATGATACATTACAACAGGGATACTCATAAACAAAGCTCTCTATAAAGTTTTTTTGTATCTTCCATCATTTTTTCTACAGAAAATCTTTCTAAAATAAACTTTCTTGAATTATTTTTAAACTCTTGTAACTTTTCTTTGTTTTCTAATAATTCATTCATTTTATTTTCTAAATCATCAAAATCATCAAATAAATAACCTGTTTGCCCATCACTTAAAGCTTCAGGTATTCCACCTACATTACTTCCTAATACTGGAACTCCACAACTTTGTGCTTCAAGTAAACTTGTACCTAATGCTTCATGTCTTGATGATAAACAAAATATATCTAAATTTGGTAATAATAGATGCACGTCTTCTCTATGTCCCAACATTAAAACTTTATCTTTTAAATTATTATTAGATATACAAGTTTCTATCTCTTCTTTCATAGGACCTTCACCAATAATCAATAATTTAACATTTTCATGATTTATCTTTGAAAAAGTTTCAATCAATTTTATATGTTGTTTTGCCCCTCTCAACACGGCAACAATACCTATTAAAACAGTATCATTTGAAAGATTTAACTCTTTTCTTAAATCATATTCAATATTTGGATTAAATCTATTTGTATCAATACCTGTATAAATATTTACAAGTTTGTCTTTTTTTACACCTTGAGAAATCAAATACTCTTTTACTTGATTACTAACAGTAACTACCCTATCAGCTAAATTATAACTATATGGTCCTTTTATAGGTAAAATTAGGTGTCTTACTCTTACAACTTTTGCTTTTGTAAAAAGGCCAACAATATTTCCAATCCAAGAATCTTTACCTGAATGTGTTGAAATAATATTAATTTTTTTTGAATTAACCAATTTTATTAACTTGAAAATTGTAAAAATATTATAAATCTTATTTAATTTATATGTAAAAAATGTAGCTTTTATTTCATCTTTTTTCTCATATAAGATACTATTCTTTTCAACTGCCCAAAAAACTTCAAATTCATTTTCAGGTAAATTATTAACCAACCTTACAGTTCTTTTTTCTTGTCCACCCCAACCTCGTGAACTTTCCATTTCAAGTACTCTAATCATTTAATACCATCTCATTTATATTATTTTTAATTAACTGCATATCTAAATTCATTAAACAATCACTGATTTTAGACCCATTACAGCCATCTTTTCCACAAGGTTGGCAATCTCTTGACTCAGCAATAACTCTGTGTTTACCCATTTTTTGATAACCGTTTCTTTTTTTATATCCACTTTCAAAACATTCATTATCCCAAGGTCCCCAATGATCTGTTCCACTTGGCCCAAAAAATGCTAATACAGGAATATCATTTGCTGCACTTATATGCATTATTGAAGTATCAACTCCGATGAAAGCTTTTGCTTTTTTATTTAAACAAGCTGTTTGTTTCAAAGTAAATAATCCTCCAAAGTTCAAAGGTTTACTTTTACATAAATTCATAATAGAACTTAATTTATTCATCTCTTCATCTATAGGTGCAGCAGTTAATATAACTCTTTTATTTAATTCTAATTCACAAAAATCAATTATATTTGCCATTGTTTTATCATTTATACATTTGAACAACCATCTAGATACAGGATGAATATGAATAAAATCTTGATTTTCTAAATTATTCTTAGATAAAATCTCTTTTACTTTTTCTTCATCTTTTTCTGACCAAAATATCTCAACTTTTTTCTCAAAAGTTTTTAATTCTAAAGCCTCTAATGTATCCAAATCCATTTCTAAAGTATGTCGAAATTCTTGTTTAGGCAAATATATATCAAAAACTTTATCAAATTTACTATTAGATTTATACCCAATTTTAGTTTTTGCTCCACTGATAAGTGCTAACTGAGCTCCTCTATCACCTTTTGTAGTATTAATAATTAAATCATATTTATTTTTTCTAATTTTGTAAGCAAAAGAGAATTCATCTTTTAATCTTTTTAAAATATTTTGTTTTTTTATTTTGTTTCTATCATAAATAATTACATCATTTAGATATGGATTTAAAGTTACCATATCTTCGCAACCTTTATTTACTGCGATATCAATCAAAGAATCTGGATAATTTAATTTCAAATTTTTAATTAAAGGTGTAGTTAATAACACATCACCAATATTTCTAAACTTCATAATCAAAATTCTTTTAGGGCTACTTATCTTCATTTTATATATTTCCAGAATGTATATTGTGCATAAAGTTTAGATATAACAAAACCATGCCACCCATCTAAAAAACCTTTTTTTAATATATATAATTTAAAAAAAGTCCAATATGGGTTTATTATTGCTTTAAGCAAAGATTTTTTCTTATGATTTAAAGATGAGTATCTATTTTGTTTTTGGATAAACTCTTCAATACTATCATAAGCTAAATGTATCATATGATTTTTTAAGTAAGCTGCTTTTGATGTAAGTTGAACACTCTCATGAACACTAACATCATTAAACTTTCCATAATTCTTATTAAATAATCTAATAGAATAATCTGGATATAGTCCACAATTTTTAATGTTTTTACCAAAAAAGTTATTTAATCTAGCAATAAAATAACCATTAAATTGAGGTTTTTTTAAAGTAGCAACTATTTCATCTTTCAATTCTTTTGTAATTCGTTCATCACTATCAAGAACAAAAACCCAATCATTTTTTGCTAATTCAACAGCACGATTTTTTTGTGGACCAAAACCAAGCCATTCATTTTGATAAACTTTAGCACCAAGTTCTTTTGCTATCTCACAAGTTTTATCAATAGATCCACTATCTAAAATAATAACTTCATCTGCAAATAATGCTGATTTTATGGCATCAGTTATAAAGTTTTCTTCATTTTTAGTAATTATTACAACTGATAATTTATTTGTTTCCATAAAATCCTTTCAAAATAATATATATTTATTTCAAATATTATTTTTTATTACAATCTTCCATCAGTATCGCTAAAAATACCTTTAATATCATAAACTACAGTATCATCTGTTGGTTTAATATCAAGTTTTTTAAACTCATTATGAGCTACTGCTAAAACTATTGCTTCATATTTTTTTGCATCTAATTCTTGTGTTAACTCTAAATTATATTCATGTTTTACTTCATCTTTATCTGCCCATGGGTCATACACATCAATATTACATCCAAACTCTTGTAACTCTTCTATTACATCTATTACTCTTGAGTTTCTTATATCTGGGCAATTTTCTTTAAAAGTAATACCAAGAACTAATACTTTTGAACCTTCAATTTTATGACCTTTTTTAATCATTAATTTAATTACTTGATTAGCAACATAAATACCCATATTATCATTTAATCTTCTTCCAGCTAATATGATTTCAGGGTTATATCCTATACTTTGAGCTTTATGAGTTAGATAATAAGGATCTACACCTATACAATGACCACCTACAAGACCTGGTCTAAATGGTAAAAAGTTCCATTTTGTTCCAGCAGCTGCTAATACATCATTTGTATTAATTCCAAGTTTATTAAAGATAATTGCTAATTCATTTACAAATGCGATATTAATATCTCTTTGAGAATTCTCAATTACTTTTGCTGCTTCTGCTACTTTTATTGTTGGAGCTAAATGAGTACCTGCTGTTATAATACTTGCATATAATTCATTTACTTTTTGACCAATTGCAGGAGTTGAACCAGAAGTTACTTTTAAAATCTTTGTAACAGTATGTTCTTTATCACCTGGGTTAATTCTTTCAGGTGAATATCCACAAAAGAAATCTTTATTAAAAGTTAGTCCAGAGAACTTTTCTAAAACTGGAACGCAATCTTCTTCTGTAGCTCCTGGATAAACAGTTGATTCATAAATAACAATATCATCTTTTTTTAAAACTTTTCCAATTGTTTCACTAGCTTTAATTAAAGGCGTTAAATCGGGTCTTTTATTTTTATCAATTGGTGTTGGAACTGTAACAATGTAAATATTACAATCTTTAATATCATTAATATCTAAAGAAAACTTCATTCCATTTTTTATAGCTTCTGAAACTTGATCTTTTGAAAGTTCAAGTGTTCTATCATATCCACTTGATAGTTCATCTATTCTCCACTTTGAAATATCAAATCCTACTACTTCATATTTAAAAGAGAATGCATGTGCTAAAGGAAGTCCTACGTATCCTAATCCTATTATACAAATTTTATTCATTTATTAATCTTCCTTATTATTTATTATATTTAAAAAAATCTAAATACCAATCTATAAAATTATTTATACCGTCTTGTACAGAAGTTTCTGGTTTATAACCTAAATCTTCTACTAAATCTGTTACATCTGCAAATGTTGCGGGAACATCTCCTGCTTGGATTGGCATCATATTTTTTTCTATAGTTCTACCTAATTTATTTTCAATTGCTGTAATAAAATCCATCAATTTTACTGGATTATTATTCCCTATATTATAAATTTTATATGGAGCACTTGAAGTTGAAACTTGACCTGTTTTTCCATTCCAAGATTCATCTTTTTTTGCTGGATTATCTATTACTCTTATAATGCCTTCAACAATATCATCAATATAAGTAAAATCTCTTAACATTTCACCATTATTAAATACATCTATTTTTTTACCTTCAAGTGCCGCTTTTGTAAAAAGGAAAAGTGCCATATCTGGTCTTCCCCAAGGTCCATAAACTGTAAAAAATCTCAAACCTGTAGTTGAAATACCAAATAGATGACTATAGGTATGAGCCATTAGTTCATTTGCTTTTTTACTTGCGGCATAAAGACTTATAGGATGATCAACATTATGATTTGTACTAAAAGGTAACTCTTCATTTAGTCCATACACAGAACTTGAACTTGCATATGATAAATTTTTTACATTATTATGTCTACAAGATTCAAGAATATTCATAAATCCTATAATATTACTATCCATATATGCATCAGGATTTGTTAAACTATATCTAACTCCAGCTTGAGCAGCTAAATTACAAACTGCATCAAATTTTTCTTCTTTAAAAAGATTCATCATTGCATCTTTATCTTCAAGATTTAACTTTATAAATTTATATTTAGGATTTGTATTAGAAGTTATTAACTTTCCATATGGTATATCTTTACCCTCTTCTAAAGAGTTAATAATTCCACCTCTTTGAAGTCTTCCATACTTTACATTTTGGTCATAGTAGTCATTTATATTGTCAAGTCCTACTACAACATCTCCTCTTTCAAGTAATTTTATTGCTAAATGACTTCCTATAAATCCTGCTGTTCCTGTTACTAATATTTTCATAAAAAACTTATTCCTTTTTAACTATCACTATTAAATATATCTCTTGTATATATTTTCTCTAACACATCTTTCAAATTCTGTGAAACTCTATTTGCAACTATTACATCTGAGATTTTTTTGAATTCATCTAAATCTTTTATTACTCTTGAGTTATAAAAATTATCCTCTTTTAGAACTGGTTCATAAACTACTACTTCTATACCTTTTGCTTTTATTCGTTTCATTATTCCTTGAATTGCTGAACTTCTGAAATTATCACTTCCTTCTTTCATAATTAGTCTATAAACACCAACTATTTTAGGTCTTCTTGCAATTATACTATCTGCTATAAAATCTTTTCTTGTTGAGTTTGATTTTACTATTGCTTCTATTAGATTACTTGGAACTTCTGAATAATTAGCTAATAGTTGTTTCGTATCTTTTGGCAAACAATATCCACCATATCCAAAAGATGGATTATTATAATGATTTCCAATTCGTGGGTCTAATCCAACACCTTCAATTATCTGTTTTGTATCTAAATCATGTGTTTGAGCATAAGAGTCTAATTCATTAAAATATGCAACTCTCATTGCAAGATAAGTGTTTGCAAACAATTTTATGGCTTCAGCTTCTGTTGAATCAGTAAAAAGAATAGGAATATCTTTTTTTATTGCACCTTGGGCAAGAAGATTTGCAAATACTTCTGCTCTTTCTGATTTTTCACCTACAATTATTCTACTTGGGTGCAGATTATCAAATAGTGCTTTTCCTTCTCTTAAAAATTCAGGAGAAAATATAATATTTTGAGTATTAAATTTCTCTCTTAAACTTTTTGTATAACCTACAGGAATTGTTGATTTTATAATCATTACTGCATTTGGATTTATATCTAAAACATCTGCTATTACATACTCTATAGATTTTGTATTAAAATAATTTGTTTTTTCATCATAATCTGTTGGAGTTGCTATTATTACAAAATCAGCATTTGAATATGCTTCTTCTTTATTTAAAGTTGCTTTAAAATTTAAGTCATCTCTTAAAAGATATGTTTCTATTTCCTTATCTTCTATTGGAGATTTTTTATTATTTATTAATTCTACTTTTTCAGGAATGATATCTAGCGCAACTACTTCATTATTTTGTGACAACAAGATACCATTTGACAATCCTACGTATCCTGTCCCTGCTATTGCTATTTTCATACTAATCCTAAATATATATATACTACTAGTATATCTATTTTTTACTTACAAAAAATTTATTTATTTTTTGTATAAATACTCATATTGATTTTTCCATCTTTTGTGAAGCCAGAACCATTCTTCAGGTTTATTTTCTATTACTTTTTGAGTAATATTAGCTTGTTCTTGTACACATTTTATTAAATAATCATCGTTCTCTTCTAAAACTATTGGATCATAAAATTTAACTTCATATGATTTATGATTATCATATGTTGAAATAAATGTTGGAATTATTATTGCATCAAATTTCTTTGCTAAAATTGCGGCAGAGGGAGTGTGTCTAGCTTTTTTTCCAAAAAAATCAATCAATATACCCTCTGAATCACTAGTGTTTTGATCAACCAATAAACCTATTGGACGATTATTTTTTAATGCTTTTACCATACCTTTCATTGCACCTGTTTTACTTAAAAGTTCAACATCAAATTGTTCACGATTTTTTGTTAAAATCTTATTCATTACTTTTGAATCTAAATCTCTTCCAACAATTGACACGGGTGTAAATTTCGCAGCTACACTTAATGACAATAATTCCCAATTACCATAATGAGCTGTCAGCATAATAATCTTTTTACCATCTTTTAATGCATTTTCTAATATTTCACTATTTAAAAAAGTTACTTTTCCTAAGATTTCTTCTTTTGAAGCTCCTTGATTTTTTACAAAATCCACAAGAGTATATAATAAATTTTTATAACACTTTTTTATAATTTCCGTTTTTTCATTTTCTGTTATTCTATTTTCATATGCTAAATCAATATTAACTTTTGCAATTTTTCTGTGTTTCGTATCAATAATATATGCAAGAAATGCAAATAAATTTAAAAACCTATCTAAAATTATTTTTGGGATAATCCTAACAAAAAATCTAAATATATAAAAAGATACTAAATAAACGTAATCAATCATAATAAACTCTTTGCTATTGTAATAATCTCTTCTTCTTTAATTTCATTTATTGAAAAATCATTTTTATTTAATTTTAATGGATTAACTTTTGAACTTGATTTTACAAATTTATTTATACTTGTCTCATAAATCCTATTAGTTGGTGTAGGACCAAAAATAGTAATAGATGGAATATTTAAAGCCCAAGCCATATGAGTAGGACCTGTATCATTTCCTATTACTAAATCACATTTTGATATTAATGCTTTTAAACTATTTAAATTACATTTTGGTAAAACTTTTGCATATTCTGAACTCTTAGAAATAAATTCAGCTTTCTCTTTTTCTTCTTCATTTCCCCAAATAACAATTACATTTTCTTTAAGTTCATTTGCAATATTTGCAAATTTTTCTTTGGGATAATTTCTACTTTCCCAAGTTGAACCAATAACGAAAAGTATATTCTTTTTATCATCCCTTAAAAATTGATATATAAAATCCTCTTCATTTTTATAGAATAAAAAAGCTTTTTTATTAAGTATATCTTCTTTTGTAATATTAAAATTTAAAGGTGCAGACAATATTCTAGCATTTCTATCAATAGTATTACTTTCGTAAGGAATATTTACTTTTACATTATAAAAAAGAGAAGCAACTTTTTCTCTAATAGAATTTTTATCAAAACCTGCAATATTTTTACCTAATATTTTTGCTACTATTGCTGATTTTATTAAACCTTGCGCATCAATTACTAAATCATACTTATTTTTAGAAAACTGATTTATAAGTTTAATTTGTTGAAATAATTTACTTTTATCTTTTTTTATACTCTTTAAATTAACTTCATAGATATTATCAATATCTTCATTGTATTTTAGAACTTGTGAAAAAGAGCTTTCAACAAACCAATCTATTTGTAAATTTGGATAGTTTTTTTTTATATATTGTAAAGCTACCATTGCATGAATAATATCACCCATTGCTGATAACTTTACAATAGCAATTCTATTGTATTTAATCTCTTTCATCTTACAACTCTACAATTAAATCTTCAGGACTCTCTAACTTATCTATATTTGATTTGATTAAAAAAGAGTTATTTGATAAAGCTATTTTAAGTACATTATCTTGGAGTTCATAAGAGACTTTTGGTCTTGAAAAATCATGATTAATTGCAATATTCAGTGAAATCATAAAAGACATCCATTGCATTACACTAAGTGATGGTAATAGTTCTTCATATTTCAAAATATCTGATTTTGAAGGAAGTGATTTTTTTGAAAACTTAATTGTATGAGCAACCACAACCCTTGAAGTATGTAAAAAATCATAATTTAAACCATTTAGAATAAAATCAAAAGCATTATCATTTGACTTATAAAAATTTAAAGTTGAACCAATAGAATGAAGTTTAGAAGATACAACTAACAATGATTTATATTTATTATCTAAATTATGCATTGGTTTTAATACATCAAATATTTTCGCTGCATTATTTCCCATAAATGCACTTTGTTTTTGATCAATTTCAAATCTATCAAGTAAAGATCTAACACTAACATTAAAATTAGAAGGAAACTTATGATTAGAATTTCTCAATAAATCACTCAGATATGCACCTTCTCTAACTCCAGCTCCTGAAGTTATAACTTCAGTTATAGAAAGTTCATCTAAAATAGTTTTAAATATAAATGCACCCTCTTTTATAGTATCAAATCTATCTTTTTTTACACCTAATGATTTTAATTCATCGCTATTTCTTGCTTGAATAATTTTTTCAAATAAAGAAATCTCTTTTTTCACTTGGTATGTATATCCGTGTAAAATATCTAAAGGATATTCATTATTTGTCATTATCATTTTTGATAAGGCTCTGATACTCCCACCAATTCCTACAACTTTTTTTGGAATTTCTACATCTAAATTAAAAATACTTTTTAAATTATCTAAAATGTTTTTTTTAGCACCTTCTATATCTTCTTTGTTAAAATAAAGTTCTTTTATTCTAACTGTTCCAATATTTAAAGATATTGATTTTTCTATTTTTCCATTTTTTACAAAACAAAATTCAGTAGAACCACCACCAATATCAACAGTAACAAAAGTATCATCATGAAGTAAGTTTAACGCAGCAACTCCACCATAATAAGCCTCTTTTTCACCATCAATAACTTTTATATTTAATCCTAAATCTTTTTTGATTCTAGAAATAAATATATTTGAATTGGGAGCATCCCTTAAAGCTGATGTTGCAACACAAATGATTTTTCTTGATTTTAATGCATTGGATATATTTAAAAAAGATTTTAAAGATTCATATGCTCTTTGCATAGGAATTTCTTGTAGATTTCCACCATTTTCATAGCAACCTTCAGATATTTTTACCTTACTTTTCGTTTCATTTATTAAACTAAATGCGAATCTGCTACTTTTTTGTAGTACAACCATTCGCATTGAGTTAGACCCAATGTCGATAATAGTTGTTACTTTAGACATTAATTTTCTTCTTCCATTAATTGTTCATACTTGAACTTTAACTCTTCCATTGTTTCTTGGTTATCTGGATCAATTATAATACAGTCAACTGGACAAACTTCAATACAAGATGGCTCTTCATAATGTCCCACACACTCAGTACATCTATCAGAATCAATCACATAAATTGGATCACCCTCTTCAATAGCGTAATTTGGACACTCTTCTCTACATGCATCACATGCGATACATTCATCAGTAATAATTAAAGACATATAATTTTTCCCTAGTATAATTTATTTATGGTGGAGTTATAACCTAAAATTCATTAATTATTTCTTTAATTAAATCAAATGTATCTTTATTTTGTGAGATAAACACTGTTTTTTTTGTTTTATAAATGAATGAATTTTTACAAATATATAAGGCTGCTGCAATATCAAACTCCCTTATTTGTCCACAATATAATACAAAGTCATAATTTTTTGCATCACATAAAGATAAAGCAACTGCACCTAAAGATCTGAATTTTATCTTATTATCATGGAGTTTTTGACAAATCTTAGGGTATTCATAAGCTCTTTCAAAAATTGAAATTTTAGTTTTATTACTATTTATTGGAACTATCTTTTTATCTTTTAGAAGTGAAAAATAGTTAATTTCACCATCAAAAGCTCGATATGTAATAATTCCTGATACAAGATTTGTAACAAAACCAGCTATTACCTCTTCATCTTTTTGTAAGGCAACAGAAGTTCCATAATAAGGTAAAGAAGAATAAAAGTTATTACTTCCATCTAAAGGATCAATAACAATTGTAAACTCTTTATTTGCATTTAATAATCCACACTCTTCAGAGTATATATTTCCAAATTCAGCTAAATATTTAATGAAAATATTTTCTGCAATTAAGTCCATTTTTAAAGAATTATCACCACCAAAACCAGTGATATTTGTATATTCATAATCATTTAAAGATAGATTTTTATTTATGTAAGTATATAGTTCTTTATTTGCAAGAATTACAGCCTCTATAAAATTATTTTTATATGAGGCTGTAAGATTATTCATTTATTATAATAGTTCTTTGATAATTGCTTTTGCAGCTTCTCTACCATCAACTGCAGCAGTTACAGCTAAATGTGCACCTCTTCTACAATCTCCACCAGCAAAAACTTTTTTGTTTGAAGTTTTATAAGAAGAATCAATTACAATTCCACCCCAAGAGTTAGTTTCAACATTTAGTTCTTTTAAGAATGATGGAACTTCAGGAGAGAAACCTAATGCTAAAATAACAACATCAGCCTCTTCTAAATATTCACTTCCATCTTTAATTACAACTTTTTGTCTTCCACTCGCATCTGCTTCACTCATAGCAGTTTCATATAATTCAACTGCAACAGCTAAATCTTTTTCAACTTTTATAGATTTAGGTGCAACATTAAATACAAATTCAACACCCTCTTCTTTTGCATTTACAACCTCTTTTTTAGATCCTGGCATATTTGCTTCATCTCTTCTATAAAGACATTTAACACTTTGAGCACCTTCTCTAACTGAAGTTCTAACACAGTCCATAGCAGTATCTCCACCACCAATAACAACTACTTTTTTATCTTCTACGTTAATATATTGTACATTTTTATTACCAAGATTTCTTTTTTGAATTCCTGTTAAAAAATCAATTGCAAAATGAACATTTGATGACTCTTCACCAGCAATTTTTACTTTATTACTTGATGTTGCACCAATTCCTAAGAATATTGCATCAAAATCTTTTTCTAAGTCAGAAATTGATTTATCTTTACCAATTTCACAATTAGTATGTAATTTCATTCCAGCTTCTAATAACCAGTTAATTCTTCTATCAACTGTTGTTTTATCAAGTTTGAATCCTGGAATTCCATACATTAAAAGTCCACCAGCTCTATCTGCTCTTTCAAACATTTCAACATTAAAACCTTTTCTTAAAAGAAAAGTTGCTGCTGAAATACCAGCAGGTCCAGAACCAATAACTGCAACTCTTTTATCATTTTTATGCTCAGGAAATTTAGGTTTCATACCTTTTTCAAAAGCATCTTCAGATATAAAAGTTTCAATTGCACCAATTGAAATTGCACCATGACCTGTATTTAAAGAACATGCACCCTCACATAAAACATCTTGAGGACAAATTCTTCCTAAAATTTCAGGAAAAGGAGATGTTTGATTTGATAAAGCAAACGCCATATCTGGATTTTTAGTTGCTGTTTGTTTTAACCATGCTGGAATATAATTTCCTAATGGACAACCTGTATGACAATATGGATCTCCACATTGCATACATCTATCAGCTTGCTCTGTTGCTCTTTGTTTTCCAAATACTTGATATACTTCATTAAAATCTTTTAATCTTTGAAGTACATCCCTCTTTTCAGGATTAATTCTTTCAAATTTTGTAAAATTTAACATATCTCTAATCTCCCTTGTCCGGATCCAGTGGTAACACTGTCATATTTTTAGGTTTTATCATCCAGAAATTTCTAATCTCTGCTCTAAAGTTTTGTAAGATTCCTTCAGCTATTTCACTTTGTGTTTCATGTAAATAATCTAATAATAATCTTTTTAAATATAATCTTTCTCTTTCTGTATCATCTGTATCAACACGAACAGGTTCAATTAGTTCTTGATTCATTTTATCAACAAAAGTTTTTTCTGGGTCGTAAACAAATGCTAAACCACCTGTCATACCTGCTCCAAAGTTAATTCCAGTATTTCCTAAAATAACTACAATTCCTCCTGTCATATATTCACAAGGATTATCTCCTGTACCTTCAACAACAGAGATACATCCAGAATTTCTAACTGCAAATCTTTCACCAACAGCAGCTCTTATATATAATTTTCCACCAGTAGCACCATATAAACATGTATTTCCTGCACCTGCAAAATCTTTACCTTGATGAACAGGATTTATAATGATTTTACCACCATTCATACCTTTTCCAACATAATCATTTGCTGCACCATCTAAATGTAAATTCATACCTTTTGATAGGAAAGCTCCAAAAGATTGACCAGCAATTCCTTTTAAATTAATTGTAATAGAATCTTCAGGTAAACCTTTATCTCCATAGAATCTAGCAATCTCTCCTGAAATTAATGCTCCAAAAGATCTATTTAAGTTAGAGATTTCAGTATTAACTTTTATTGGTGAATTTGGGTTTTCAATAGTTCTATGAACTTTTTTCAATAACTCTTTTTCAAATTTATTATCATCAAAAGGAGCATTTGTTGCTTTTTGACAAGTATCAATTCCATCAATTCTTCTTAAAATATTTTGGAAATCGAATTTTTGTGCAAATTTATCATCAATAACTTTTAATAAATCACTTCTTCCAACAATCTCTTCAATTGTTTTATAACCTAATGATGCAAGAATATTTCTAACATCTTCAGCAATAAATGTAAAGTAAGAAATTAATCTTTCTACTGTTCCAGTAAAATGGTCTCTTAAAGTTTCATCTTGAGTTGCAACTCCAACTGAACATTTATTTGTGTGACAAATTCTTAAAATTTTACATCCAAGTAGTGTTAATGAAGCTGTTCCAAATGCATAAGATTCAGCACCTAACATAGCTGCTTTTACAACATCAAGACCAGTTTTTAATCCACCATCTGTTTGTACATGTACAAATTCTCTTAGTTTATTTGCTTTTAAAGCATTATGTGCTTCAGAAAGACCCATTTCCCAAGGATTACCAGCATGTTTAATTGATGTTAAAGGAGCAGCTCCTGTTCCACCATCTCCACCTGAGATAATAATTTTATCAGCATAAGCTTTAGCAACACCAGCAGCAATTGTTCCAACACCAATTGATGAAACTAATTTAACTGTAATTTTAGCTAATGGATTAATTTGTTTTAAGTCAAAAATTAATTGAGCTAAATCTTCAATTGAATAAATATCATGGTGTGGCGGTGGTGAAATTAGAGTAACACCTGGAACAGTATGTCTAAGTGTAGCAATTAATGCTGTAACTTTATGTCCTGGTAATTGTCCACCTTCACCTGGTTTTGCACCTTGTGCAACTTTAATTTGTAACTCATCAGCACTTCTTAAATAAGCAGGTGTAACACCAAATCTTCCAGATGCAACTTGTTTAATTCTTGAATTTCTAATTGTTCCAAATCTTTTTGAATCTTCTCCACCCTCACCTGAGTTTGACATACCACCAATTGTATTCATTGCAGTTGCCATTGCTTCGTGAGCTTCAGGAGAAATTGATCCAAGAGACATTGCAGCAGTTGCAAATCTTTTGAAAATATCTTCTTTTGATTCAACTTCACTTACATCAATTGCAGTTCTATCTGAATTAAATTCAAAGAAATCTCTAATAAATTTTTTATCTCTGTTTGCTACTAATTCTCTTAATCCATCAAAATCAGTTAACTCTTCTTTTTTAGAAGCAGATTTATTATGCATAGCTTTTGTTGTAGCTGGACCATAATCATGGTATTCACCACCATTAGAATATTTATAGAAGCCACCTAAGTCAAGTGGGAAAATTGTATTTTCTTCTTTGTATGCGTTATGATGTGCTTTATTTATTCTTTCTTCAATATCACTATAATCTAAACCGGCTAAATCACTATGAGCCCCAGTAAAACAGTCATTAACGATTTCATCACTTAATCCAATAATGTCGAATAATCCTGAGTTTCTATATGATGCAATAGTACAAATACCCATTTTAGACATAATTTTTAATAAACCAGCATTAACAGATTTTTGTGTATTTTTTAAATATTTTTGCATCTCATATTTAGTTGGTTTTTCTCTTTGAAATAATGCAACAGTTGATGCATACATCATGTATGGATAAATTGCAGTACATCCAAATGCAATTAAAACAGCTGCCATATGTGGATCATAAACTTCTCCTGTAATTGGAACAATAGAAACATTATGTCTAACACCATTTTTTAATAATTGTTGATTTACATATCCAACAGCCATTGCAACTGGAATTACTTTTTCATTCTCGTTTACAGCTCTATCATCTAAAATAACAACAGAAACACCATCTTCTCTTACAGCTTTTACAACATATGAAGCCAGTTTTTCTAAAGATGCTTTTAAATTTGATTTAAATGTTGTTGTAAATACTCTATTTTTATAATATTCATCATATCTTGGTGATTTTTCATCTCCGAAAGAGTATAAAACATCAAATTTTTCTTTCATTAAAATAGGACTTGTAACTTTTAATCTTCTTGCATATTCAGGTTTTTCATCTAATACATTATGAACTTGTCCAAATCCTGTCTCTAAAGACATAACCACTTTTTCTCTATATGGATCAATTGGTGGATTCGTAACTTGTGCAAATTTTTGTCTAAATAAATCTGTAAAATTTCTATTTACTTGTGAAAAACATGCTAAAGGAGTATCATCTCCCATAGAACCAACAGGTTCTTTTCCATCTTTTGCCATTGGTTCAATTACTTGATCTAATACTTCATAAGTAATGTTAAAGAATTTTTGTTTTTTCTCAAGATTTTCTAATTTATAATCTTTTACATTTAAAAATGTATCTTCGATATATTCTTGAATATAATCCATATCATCATTTAACCATTTTGAATAGTGTTGAGATGATTTTAAATAATTATTAATATCTTCTTCTTTTAATATTTTCCCATGTTTAAGGTCAAGTGCAATCATTTGTCCTGATTGTAATCTTCCTCTTTCTAAAATATTATCATCTTCGATTTTTAATGTTCCATACTCAGATGTGATATATAATTTATCATCTTTTGTAATTACATATTTAGAAGGTCTTAATCCATTTCTATCAATTAAACATCCAATATGTCTTCCATCTGTTAAAGATACGGCTGCTGGTCCATCCCATGCTTCCATTGCAGTTGCTGTATACTCATAAAAAGCTCTTAAATCAGAATCCATATGAGGAGCATTTTGCCAAGGTGCTGGAACTAATGCACGTGCAGCTTTGAAAAAGTCAACACCATTTGCTAATAAAAATTCAAACATATTATCTAAAGATGTAGAATCTGAACCAATATTTTGTAAAATTGGTAATAATCTTTTCATCTCTTCTTCAGAGAAAATTTCTGATTTTAATTGCTCTGATTTTACTTCAACATTAAATCTATTTGCTTCAACTGAGTTAATTTCTCCATTGTGTGCAATTGCTCTAAAAGGTTGCGCTAATCTCCATAAAGGAAGCGTATTTGTTGAAAATCTTTGATGAAATAATGAGAATGAAATTTTAAAATCTTCATCTCTTAAATCAATATAAAAATTCTTAATATGCGTTGGCATAATTAGCCCTTTATAGGCTATTACTTTAGACGAAAATGTTGGAATATAAAAATCTTTATCATTTATTAATTTGTGTTCACACTCTTTTCTCGTTAAATAAAGCATTGCATCAAATCTTTTTGATGACATTAACGTACCTGGAACAACAAACACTTGTATAATTTGTGGTAAACTTTCTAAAGCTTGTTGTCCTAATGCTGTAGTATCAACAGGAACTGTTCTTGTAAGTACTACTTTTAAATCATTAATTTCACAGAATTCTGTAAAAACATCTATATTTTTTAAATCTCTAGTAAAAATCATAGCAACAGCATATATTTCTGGTAAATCTATACCTTTTTCTAATGCTATTTTTCTCATAAATGAGTCTGGCATTGATAATAATAAACCAGAACCATCTCCAGTTTTACCATCAGCTGCTACTGCACCTCTGTGCATCATTCTTTCGAGTGAAGTTATTGCATCTTCTAAATTTTTATGACTTGGTCGGTTTTTCATATCAGCTACTAAACCAAACCCGCAATTATCTTTAAAAGAAGTTAGTAAGTCTAAATTGCACCCCATCATTTTCCTTTATATTAATCTTTTATATCCCGTAGTAAAGTTGGATAATATACAATAAATTAGTTTAAATATAGTTAAATACACAGAATATTGAATCTATATAATGCATCATTATACAGATAAAACATCCATTATTTTTATGATTTTAGTATATATTTTATACAGTAAATATTTTGGATATATGATATAAAATAGCATTTTACTAATTTATTCTAATATTTTTTATTTGAATTTAGATAAACTAAAATAAAAAGAAGGATAGAATTTGAGTGACTTAGAATCTGAAATATTTTCATTTATTATTATCATATTTGTGGTAGTTTTATTGGCTTATTTCACACAAAAACTTCAAAATAGAAATACTAAGGAGTAATTTTCTCAAAAATCAAAGCATCAACTAAAGTATTTAACTTTTGATATTTATCTTTTGAATCAATTGTCCAAAAACTAATAGTTAGATTTTTTTTATTACAATATTTATAAATATCACTATTAAACAATCTATAATCTAAAGAGATAAAGTCTGGTTTAGTTTTGAAGTACTTATATAAAAAAATGAGTTTATTATACTTTTGAAATTTTTTATTTATTGGTTCAAAAATAAGACCTCTTTTTATTACACTTTTATTTTCTTTAAACCAAAATAATATATCTTTTTCAAAAGAACAAATAGAATATTCGCCTTTATAATTTTCTAATAAAATTGATAAAATATTTTCTAAAATTCCAATATTTTTATGTTTTTTTATTTCTATAAATATTTCTACTTTTGAATCAATAATTTCTAAAACCTCACTAAACAAAGGAATAGATTCATTTGTCTCATAAAGTTTTAAACTCTTTAAATAAGAGTAATCAAACTCTTCAATATTCCCACTTACATTACACAATCTATTTAAAGTGTCATCATGAAAAACTACTATTTGATTATCTTTAGAAATAGTAATATCAAGCTCTATTCCATAATTTTTTTCAACTGCATTTTTAAAAGCTAAAAGTGAATTTTCAGGAATTTTAACTCCAAAATGCAAACCTCTATGAGCTAAAAATTTAGTTTTTTTCATTTAATTCAAGTTTTAAAAAATCTGATTTAATTACCTCATCTTTTGTTAACTCATTTTTAGTTAGTTCATCAAGTTTAATAAAATAGGCATGTCCTAAATAAATAATATAATAAACTGCTGTAAAAAGTGTAGCAAAAGGAATCATTGAAACAAAATATAAAAATAGTGTTCTTAGTCTAAAATTATTCCCTTCTGTTTTATAAATTGTCTTAAATTGTTCTTTACTTAAAATAGTAGAAGAAACATCAAAATTTAATAACTTATGGAAAAAATAGTAAAAAGGTAAAGAAAATGCCAATACATTTAAAATTGGTACAAAATATACAGGTATTAAAATTATAAATAAAAATATCATCATAAACAGACTTTTTACTAAAACCCAAATAGATAAAGGTATTGTCCCATATTCATGTAATACTAAGTGAGAATAATATCTTTTATGTAAAATCTTTAAAATCATTGGAGTTAAAAATCCAATTACAATAATTGACAAAACAACTGAAGCTTGTAAAACAATTACTGTTCCTATTGTATAAAATAAAAATCCTGCAACCCATGAAGTAAATGAGTATTTAAATAAAAATATTATTAAATATGTAAACCAAACAAAATAGAATGGAGCATTTTCATCAACTACTACTTCTTGTCCATTTTGTGAAGCAATAGCAATTTCATGTAATGAAGAAATTCCATAATCTGCTGCTGTAAAAAATATCATATATAAAATAATCATCGTTACAATTAATGGTACAAGGGCAATTTTTAGCATTGAGCTAGTGAAAAAATCTTTTATACTCTTTATTATAATTTCAACTTCATTCATATTTATCTCCTATTTATCAAATCTTGTTCGATATTCACACTTTTGACAAAGTTCTTCAACTAAAATATTGTTTTTAAAACCTTTTTGAATTGCTTTTACTCTTTGTGAATTTAATATATCATCTAGTTGTGTAGTATTTGTATTTCCAAGATTTATGCAGGCATTTTGGTCTAAACAACATGGAACAACATCACCAGAAGTTAAAATCCCAAAATGAGAATCTAAACCATAACAAAATCCAGTTTTTGAAACTATCTCATTTTGTAAACTTGGCCAAGAAAAATATTCATCAAAGTTAAAAAATATTTTTCTAGCTATTCTTATATTCTTTGGTTTTTCATTATAAACTTCTTCAATATCTATATTTGAATTAAAAGTTTCATTTATTTTATCAAATACTTTTTTGTTAAACTCTTTCGCACTTTTTTCTTCATCTAAATTCCAAATCCTAAAATTTATAAAATATTCATGTTTTTGTTTTTGGGCAAATTTTACAAAATCTAAAATTGGATTTAAATACTCATCAAGTGATTTTTTGTGAGAATTTGCATTATATGAATTTATTGAAAAATTAATTTGTTTAATTGTTGTATTCATAAGTGCATCATAATGTTTTTCATTTATATTGTTTGCAGTTGTTGTAATATTAACTTTTAAATCATGTTTTAAACTTATATTTAAATACTCTGCTAAATTTGTTAAAACAAGTGGATCACCAACTATATGATAAGCTAACTCTTTTGTATATGGTTTTAATTGAGCATTTAAATCATCAAATTTTTCTAAACTCATTATCCCATTTGGCTGTATTTTTGGAGGACAAAATGTACATTTTAGATTACAAATATTTGTGATTTCTATATGCACTTTTTTAAATTTTTTTATAATATTTCCTTTTGAAATTTTCGAAATTGTACCTAATAGTAGATAAAAACTAATCTTATGCTAACTTTGGTTTAATTATAATCCCTTCAATAATTAAAAAGGCAAAAAAATGGAAATGATTCTAAATGAAAATGATTTAGTTGTAGGTGCTTTATTTGAAAATGGAACTATTCAAGACTATGTTGATGAAAATAAAACTTATGGACTTATTAGAATTGAAGATTCAACAGCAAACTGGTTTTTATTTAATAAAGATGAAAGTGAAGAAGATTTGCAAAAACTATATAAAAAGATTTTAAAAGAAGAACATTTCATTCAAAATGATTTTGGAGAAGAGATTGTAATTTTTAACAGAATTGGAAATAAATCTTTTGATGAATTTATAAAAAAAATTGATGCCTATTTAGGTGATGAGATGGGAAGTTTTATTTAACTCCCCATCCTCATCTTTAACTTTAAAAGCTTTCCCATTCAGCATCATCTAATTTTTTTGTTGGACTTTTTTTCTCTTCTACTATTTTTTTAGTATGTATTGATTGAGCAATTTTTACATTAGATGATAAAGAATTACTTTTTTTATTCATCTCTTTTGCCTTAACCTCATTTTTTCCTAAAAACTCTTTTGCATTTGCATCACTTACAATTAATCTTGCAATTTCATCTGTTATTTCTGCTACATCTTGAGTTTGTGAAGCAACTGCAGCATTTTTTTGTGTTTGTTGATCCAATTGATTTACAGCATCATTTATTTGTTCTATTCCACTTAATTGCTCTTTACTTGACATCTCTATATCTTGGATTAAATTTATTGTATTTGTTATATTTTGATTTAACTCTTTATATCCATTAATCATATTTCCAGCTATTAATTTACCTTGATTTGCTTTTGTCGTAGCATTTTCAACTATTGATTTTATCTCTTTAGCAGCTTCTGCACTTCTTGAAGCAAGATTTCGCACTTCTGCTGCAACAACTGCAAATCCCTTTCCAGCTTCTCCAGCAGTTGCTGCTTCAACTGCTGCATTTAGACTTAGAATATTTGTTTGAAATGCAATTTGGTCAATAACGGAAATTGCTTCATTTATAGAATTAACTTGCACATTTATCTCATCCATTGCTTGTGTTGTTTGATTTGCTAATTTTTCACCATCATTTGCAGATTTAGTCACGCTATTTGAATAAGTAGCCATTTTTGCAATATTCTCTGTATTATTTCTAATATTACTTGTTATTTCTTCTATTGCAGCTGCTGTCTCTTCCAAAGAAGCTGCTGCTTCATTTGAACTTACATTTAATTTATCAACATTTGCAAGAAGAATATTTGAACTCTCTTCTAGAGTTAATCCATTTGTCTTACTTTCAACTAACATATGATTAATAGTATCAGCTAAAGAGTTAAGAGCTTTAGCAACAACTCCATGAGGATTGCTTATTCTAACTGTGAAATTAACATTTTTGTATTCATTTAAAACTTCATCAATAACTATCAAATCATCATTAATTTTTCCAGAAATCAAAGTTAACATCTCATTTAAAATATTTTTTAGCTCTTCTAAACTTTCATTATCACTTTTAGCTTCTATTCTATTTTTTAAATTACCTTTATTAATCTCTGAAACAACATTCTTAACATTGTTAATTAATTTTTCATCCTGCTCGATTAATTTATTTGTTTTTTCTATATTTGAATTAACAATTTCTGTCATTATCCCAATTTCATCACTAGATCTAATTGAGATTTTCTCAACATTTTTTGTCTCTTTGTTAAGATATTTAAAGAAATTTAAAAGACCAACTTCAAAAGTATTTAAAGGAGCAATTATTTCTTTATTTATAAAAAATATTACAAATAAAATTATAAGAATTGATACAATCAATGCAATAAGTAAAATTCCTAATATTGTTGAAGTTATTTTCTCATTTGAATTATTTTTCATAATTTCAATATTTTTTTCTATATCATCTGCATATGCACCTGTTCCAATCATCCATTTCCATTCATCAAAGCCTACTGAATATCCTATCTTTTCATATAATTTTGAATCATTTGGTTTTTCAAAATCAAAAGTAACAATACCTCCACCTTTTTTAGCAACCTCAATTAAATCTTTAATATAATAAACACCTTTTTTACTTTTTAAATCTATTAAATTTTTGCCTACAAGATCAGGTTTAATAGGGTGCATTAAGTTTACACCATTATAATCATAAATATAAAAATATCCATCTTTACCAAATCTAAGTTGTGAAATTTCATCCAATGCTTTTTTTTGTAATGATTCACTTACATTATCAATATATGTACCTGTTCCAATTATCCAATTATACGGTTTAAATAATTTTACATAAGATACTTTTTGTCGAGATGGTTTGTCTTTTACAACTTGTTCATAAGGAACTAGACCTTCTCCATTGTCAATCGCTTTTGAAATAAACTCTTTAACATATGGCTGAGTATTTTTTGTACCTTCTCTTTCTGGACTAATAGGTAATTTTAGAATAGTTGAATTTTCATCATAAACAAAGAAATAATCTTTATTTTCCCCATATCTTACAGAATCAATAGTATCTAATAATATTCTCTTTAATTCTGCTTCGGAAACTTTCCCTTTTTGTTCTTCATATAATCTTGTTAACATTGTAAATAAAAAATCTGTTTGATTTTTTAAATTACTTTTTGCATTCTCTTTAACATTTTCTGGTAATGATTGCTTGTAAAGATTAACAGCTATGTTTTTAGCAAAATTTGTAAATGATTTTAACTCTTCATTTGCATTATTGTAAGCATTCTGCTTGTACTCTTCTATATTTTGGTTTGTTAAATTATTAATCTCATATATAGATTTTAAAGCTATCATTGTAGCAACTAAAATTATAGTAACTATTACTATAATCAATAACTTACTTTTTATAGAAAAGTTTTTCATTTTGTCTTCCTTTATTAAATCTTTCAATATTTTAACATTTTATTATGTTATTAATATGTACATTCATTTAATAAAAAAATTATCTAACTTTCCCTCTTAAATCATCTATAAACATCTTTTTATAAATATTATCAAAATTCTGAATAGGTGAAGGATTAAACTCTTCCTCTTTCTCATTTCCCCAATATAAATATCTATTTCTAAATTTATGATTATCCACTAAAAAAGATATATTAAATGCTGTCGCTAAAACATAATTATTTGTTGTATCAATAAACTTATACTCTTGCTCTGAATAAATTTTAGGGAAAAAAGTTGTTTTTATATTTTTTTCAACAATAAATCTTGCTTTTTCATTACTATTAAAACTTTTATCATTATTGTTTAAACTAACTCTCTCTACATTTGAAACAATATTATTATATTTATTTGCATATGTTGTAATATCAATAAATCTTTCTACATAATTCTCATGAACTGCTCTTATTTCATCTTTTTCAATAGAAGTTAGGGTTGTTGAATATTTAAGGGGATGTGCATATATACTAGAAATTGATAAACTATCAATTTTTTGTCCCTCATTTTTTGTAGGATAAAAATATATCTTTGAATCCATTTGAGTTAATTCATAATAATTTTTTATTGCATACTTTAAAAATAAATCACCATAACCAACACTTAATAATGAAATTAATAATATAAAAAATATTATTACACTTTTAAATATTTTTGACAAAATAAAACTTATAAAAAAGCAAAAAGATACAAAAGAAAAATTTGCTGGAAGAAATAAAAAACTCTGAGGTATTACAAATTCAAAAGGAGGCATTTTCTATCTTTATCTTAATAAGTATGGTAAATCTCTTTTTAGAGATTCTAATAAATCTTCATTTAAAAAGAACTGTCCATAAACACTTTGTAAATTATGAAAACAATATGCACAAACATATCTATTTTTTTTGATTATCTCTATAGAAGAATTTAATATTTCTTGTAATGATTCATTGTTCGTATAATAATTATAAATATATTTTAAATCATCTTCATTAATTTTTTCTTTTATAAAAACAACTGCATCTTCCATAAACTCTATAACATTTTCATCTTCTGATTTTATATTTAGAAATGATTCTTTTACATCTTCAAATCTAATATCAAACTTCGCTCCAACTAATAATAACTCTTTTAAATTTTTTAAATCATTTTTTTGAAAATAATATTGTAATAATAAATTTAAATAATGTTTTTGCACATCAATTTCATGGTTTTTAATAAACTCAAAAACTTCAAGGGCATTTTCTATCTTTTTATTTTCTAATAATTGATTGTGTAAAACACCTATTTGTCCAATTATTTCATGTAATCTATCACTCATGAAACTTCCTCTTTTGCTAAATTAATAATATTGTATCTAAAATATATTTTAAAAGAATTATGAAGCAATTTTTTAATGATATAATATAAGAAAATCAAGTTATAAATTATAATCTAATTAAAAAGAAGAATTATGAAAAAGTTATTCCAACTACTACTATATTCAATCCTATTTCTAAACAACTTTCTATTTGCATCCAATCAATCAAATAATCTAGAAAAAGTTACTTTACAACTTGAGTGGAAACATCAATTTGAATTTGCTGGTTTTTATGCCGCAATTGAACAAGGATATTACAAGAATGTTGGACTTGAAGTTGAAATAAAAGAGTTTAAAGAGGGAATTAATATTACAAATGAAGTATTAAGCGGAAATGCTACCTTTGGAATATCATCATCTGCTTTGATTTTAGAAAAACTTAATAAAAAACCTGTAGTTTTAATAGCCTCATATTTTAAACAAAATGCCCTTGCACTTGTGACTAAACCTGAAATAAAAACACCTGCTGATTTGAAAAATAAAAAAATCATGGCTGTTGATTGGGAAATGGAACATACAAGTTTAGGAGTAATGTTAAAAGATTTTGGTATTAAGAAAAATGACTATACTTTAATAAATCATGATTTTAAAATAGATAAATTTGCAAATAATGAAGTAGATGCAATGAGCGTATTTATAACATCGCAGCTTTTTGATTTAGATAAATTAGGAGTTAAATATAATGTTTTAAATCCCGCAAATTTTGGTATTTATTCATACGATGTAGAACTATTCACAAGTCAACAAGTTATAAACACAAATTTAGAAAAAGTAACAAAATTTGTTGAAGCAACCAATAAAGGTTGGGAATATGCTTTCAAAAATAAAAAAGAGATTGTTAACCTAATTTATAATAAATATACAAAAAGAAAAAGTATAGACTCCTTATTATTTGAAGCAAATCAAACTGAAAAGCTATTTAAAACAAATGTATTTAAAATTGGGGCAATTACACCTGAATTAATAAAACTTAATGCTGATATGTACACAAATTTAGGCTTAGTTGATAAAAATCAAAATGTTAACTCTATGTTATTAGATTATTATATTAATGAAAAAAATAAAATCGAAAATCTTCTTACAGAAGAAGAAAAAGATTTTCTAAAAAAACACCCAATAATAAAAGTTAATAATGAACTAGATTGGCCACCTTTTAATTACAATGTTAATGGAAAAGAGAGTGGATATTCTATTGATTATATGAATTTATTGGCTTCAAAACTTGGATTATCTATTGATTATGTTTCAGGTTATACTTGGAATGATTTCTTACAATTGATAAAAGAGAATAAAATCGATGTAATGTTAAATATCGCTAAAACAGAAGATAGAGAAAAATATTTAAATTTTACTTCATCATATACAAAAAGTTTTGATTCTGTATTTGTAAAGAAAGAACAAAACCTTTTCCAAAATTTGAATGATTTTAATGGAAAAACAATAGCTGTAGTAAAAGGCTTTTATGAAGAAGAATTATTAAGCAAATATTATCCAAATATCAAAATTATTGTAGTTGAAAATGTACTTGAGGGACTCAAAAAAGTTGCCTTTGATAAAGCTGATGGTTTTATTGATAGTTTTATAGTTGCAAACTACTTCATTGAAAATAATCTTATCACGAATTTGAAACCAGCTTTTGAAGTAAATGATGAAAGATTTAATCTTGATTTGCATATAGCAACAAATAAAGAAAATATTGTTTTACAACAAATTTTAGAAAAAGCAAAACATGAAATCACAAATGAAGAATTAACTGAAATAAAAAGAAAATGGATAAATACATCAAATACACCAAAAGTTAAAAGCAATATTCCTCTAAATATTGAAGAAGAAAACTATCTAAATACAAAAAAACAATTCACAATGTGTGTTGACCCAGATTGGGAACCATTTGAGATTCTTGATAAAAAAGGAAAACATATTGGAATTGCAGCAGATATTATAAAATTAATCACCACAAAACTTGGAATTGAAATAAAAGTAATTCCAACAAAATCATGGGAAGAGAGTGTTGAATTCTCAAAAGCAAAAAAATGTGACATTATGAGTTTCTTAAATCAAACACCACAAAGAGAAACTTGGCTTAATTTTACTGAGCCAATTTTTAATGACCCTAATGTAATTATTGGAAGAATTGAAGATAGTAGAATTGAAGATTTATCAAAAATCAAAGCTTCTATCGCCATTCCAAAAGAGACTGCAATGTATGAAAGATTCCAAAAAGACTTTCCTAATCTTGTTATAATTCCTGTAAATTCTGAAGATGAGGCATTTAAATTTGTAGAAGAAAAAAAAGCTGATTTAACTGTTAGATCTATGATAATTTCAGCTTATACAATTAAAGAAAAAGGCTATTTCAACCTTAAAATTGTAAATCAACCAGATGGCTATGAAAATCATTTAAGAATGGGGATTAGAAATGATGAGCCAATATTAAAAGATATTTTGAATAAAGCAATTAATACTATAACAAAAGATGATATTCAAGATATTACAAATAAATGGGTTTCAATTAAATATGAAAAAATCAAAGACTATACCTATGCTTGGATTACAGCTGCAATTCTTTTAATTGTATTAATATTCTTTTTATATAGACAATACTTACTGAAACATACTAATAACTTTCTACAAAATGAGATTCTTAAAAGTACTGAAAAATTACAAAACTCAAATTTAATTTTAAAACAAAAAAAAGATGAATTAGATAAATTAAATTCATCTTTAGAAATAAAAATCAAAGATGAAGTTGAAAAAAATAAGTTATTTCAAGAAAAACTCTTTAAAGCTGACAAACTAGCTTCAATGGGAGAAATGATGAGTAATATTGCCCATCAATGGAGACAACCACTATCAATGATTTCAACAGTTGCAACGGGTGTAAAAATACAAAAAGAGTTTGGTACATTAAATGATGAAGAATTAGTACAAAATATGGACTTAATTAATAAAAACGCTCAGTATTTATCAGAGACAATAAATGATTTTAGAAACTTTATAAAAGGTGATAGAAAAATAAAAAATTATGATTTAACTGGTACTATAAATAACTTTTTACATATTGTAGAGTCTTCAATAAAAAAAGATAATTTAAATATGGTTCTTGATTTAGATAATAACATCAAATTAAATGGTTATCCAAATGAATTAATACAATGTTTAATTAATATTTTCAATAATGCAAAAGATGCAATGGAAGAGATAAAACAAACAAAACCACTAATCTTTATTACGACATCTTGTCAAAATGATATTGTAAAAATATCTATAAAAGATAATGCAGGAGGTATTCAAGAAAATATTATGTCTAAAATATACGACCCATATTTTACAACAAAATATAAATCACAAGGAACAGGCTTAGGATTACACATGACTTATAAATTGATTGATGAAGGAATGCATGGAAAAATTGAAGCTCGAAATGTTGAATATGAGTATGAAAATGAGATTTATAAAGGTGCAGAGTTTACAATAACTTTTAACATATAAATTGGTTGCGGAAATAGGATTTGAACCTATGACCTTCGGGTTATGAGAACTACAAACAGCTATCCTTAAACCAACAATAATACAACAAAAAATACAACTTTTTCCTCTTTATCTACTATTATATGCCTTAAAATGGCTTATACATTTTTTTATTTTCTTTATACATTGATTTCAATTTAAACCCTTAATATAGATATAATAAAAAATATTTTATAATTTTGTTGTATTTTTGTTGTATTTTATTAAAAAAGGTTTAATATGAGTTTTGTTCCTCTTGGTGGAAAATATAGTGGTATTTATGTGAAAACTTTACAAAATGGTGACGAAAGTTATGCCATAGCTTATAGAGATGAGAAAAGTAAATCTGTAAGAAAAACAATAGGTAGAAAATCTGATGGTATGACAAAAAGTAAAGCTCTTACATTATTAAATGATACAAAAATTAGAATTAGAAAATCAGAAGAAAGTGAAATTGAAGTTTCTTCTAAAACACTTAACGAATTAGCCAATAAATATTTTGAAGACAAAGGAATAAGTAAAAAATCTATTCAAAAAGAAATTAGCCGTTATGACAAACATATAAGAGTTCAAGATTGGGCTAATAATGAAACAAGAAAGATAACAAAAAAGCAACTTAATAAACTTGTATATGAACTAATTGAAAAAGAATATGCTCCAGCAAGTATTCAAAAAATTTTTGCTTTATGTAGAGCAATAATAAATTATTGTTTGAAAAATAGATATTACTTTGGAAGAAATGAATTCACACACCTTGAATTACCAAATTATGATAATAAAAGAACAAGATTTTTAACACAGTTGGAAATAGGAAAACTTATTTCAAGATTAGAACTTGAAGGACATTCTAATTCTTTACTTTTAACAATTCTGGCACTTAACACGGGAGCAAGAAAAGAAACTCTTTTAAATATAAAATATAGAGATATAAATTTTAAAACGGGTGAAGTTAAATTATATGATTTTAAATATGACGAATTTTATCAAGGACTGATAGCTGATACAGAAGTATTAAAAAAATTACACGAATTAAGTTTTTCTAATGATGAGAACAATTATATTTTATATAGTAAAACCCCAAAGGAAAAACTACAAGAAGTTCCACGACTTTTAAAAAGAATTTTAGACGAACTATTTAATTATAATCTTGAACCACTTCATTTAGATAGAGTATATTTTCACACTTTTAGACATACTTTTGCTTCATTACTTGTTCAAAAAGGAATTAGTATCTATTTAGTAAAAAAATTACTAAATCACCATACAATACAATCAACAATGCGTTATGCTAAATTTGCTCCTGATAATGGACTTAAAGAAGTAAAAGAATTATGGAACCACCAAGAAAATAGAAATAAATCAATTAGTTATATAGAAACTTCAAAAAATAGAAAAATACTTTATTAATATAATATTATTTATTTAATATAATGAATAATGAATAATTATATAAACAATTGTCAAAAAAGGAATTAAATGTGGTTTTATATTATGATAGGGTCTATAATAGGAATAATTATCTTAATTATTTCTATTTATAATAGTAAAAATGAAAAATTAAAAAGAGCTACAACTTTATTATTGGTTGCTTTTTTTTGCTGGGCAATAACAAGTAAAGAACCAAATGGAGAAGTAATAGGAATACTTTTATTTATTATAATAGCTGGTTTCATAATTTTTATTTGGAATAAAATGAATAAAGAAGAAGAATATAAAAAGAATTTAGAACTTGAGACAAAAAAGAAAATAAATAATTTCTTAAATAATATAAAAGCTTATGGAGTTTATTTAGAGTCTTATCCTCTTGGAATTAAAGAGATAAGACATTCAAATGTTTTACCTTTTAATAAAAATGAACTAATATATGATTCTACGTTATATATAAAACTATTTGAAAAGAATACACAACAAGCATTATTAGCTACTATACCTGAATTAGCATTTTATAGAAATGATATTCCTTTTTGTGGCTATAAATCTGAAATTAATGAATTTATTGAAAGTAATATAGATTTAAATGAAATAAATGAAGAAAAAAAATTGGAAATTCTTAAAAAAGCTATAAACTCTAATCAATTATTAGATAATGAATTTCCAAATGATTTATTTAATGAGTGTCAAAAAGAATATGAAGGTTTATCTAATTTACTTAAAGAACAATTATAATAAAAATTTAATCTTCAACTTCATTTTTTTAAATTAGCCTCCTATAACAAATACATAGCCCTTAAAAGGGCAATAATATTTTATAAGGAGCTAATTATGAATAAGTCTATAATAATGACAATCCTTGTCATATTAGACGCTTTAACTACAATAATCACTAATACAAAAACTTTTATAGAAATGTTTAGCTGACATTTCAAAATAAAAAACGCGGGTGGCACTGCGTTCATTTGTATTAGTAATTTTCATACTGAGGGAGCTTCCTTATCTCTGTTCAATTTTTTGAACAGAGATAGGAAGCGGTATATAAATCGCGGTTAAAATCAAAAAATAGCCTAAATATGGCACTTAAAAGGTGTCTATTTTTGCTATTTTTTGTATAAAAATATGCTAATTTTTGTTTAATCTGCTTTTTTAAAATCTGACAAATATCTAATTAAAAACACTCTTGCCAAATACTGCCCGTGTTGTATTAGATAATCTTTTATTTCTACTTTTACTCTGCCTTTTGACACTCGTCAATACTAATTTTGACATTTCGCTGATACTGTCAATTAAAAAAAACAAATCACAGATCTAAACCTCTGTCAAGAAATAAAACTAATATATAAAATTGTTTTTGAAACCCTTTTAGGCGTTCTTTATAAATTTAACAAGGGAGTTTAAAATGTTTACACAAAAGAAAAAAGAATATTATTCAAAAATACTGGGCTTTAAATCTATTCAACATTTTGAAGAATTTTCAAAAAGATATTTAAAATATCTTGAAAATCAAACACTTACAAAAAATAGAATTATGACGGGCTTTTTTATTTTGATAGAAATACAAAAAGAAGCTTTAAAAAATAAAAATCTTATCAATTTTAAAAATATCAAAAACCCATTCATAAAAAAGTATAGTGATACTATTTTAGAGTTAAGAAAAAAAGAATTTGGAAGCTTATATATAAAAAATTATCTATATGAAAATCACCGTGTGAATGTTTCAAGAGGAACTATTGAAAAGTTCTATAAACAAAATGGACTATAAATAATGGCTAATCTAAAAGGTGGAAATTTCCAAAAACAAATTAAAGACGCGTTTCATAGATTGGAAGCATTTGGAGTTGGAAGAGTTGGAAAAAATGATAACTTAACTCATTCTGATAAGCTCGCACAAAAGAGAACTATGTATTTAAAAGATTTAGCCAATTACTTTACTTCTCAAAATTTAGAGGGAAAATTAAATACTTTAATGACAAAAGATAACCTTGATAAATTTTTTAATGATAGATTAGAAAATCTTTCAATAAAAACACAAGAATGTTATTATAGGGGCATTTCAAGTATGTTGAATGGAATGTCTGAACAAAATATTTATATTCCACTTCATTATGAAGATAAAGATTTTTTTGATAATAGAGTGAAAACAATAAAAGACCAAGCAGAAACAATAATAGAAAATCGTTATATTGATAATGTTGATTTAGTAATTCAAAATCTTTATGAAGATAGAGCCATTACGGGCTTAATTGCTCAATGTCAATATGATTTATCAATTAGACAAGCAGAGGCTTTTGAGCTTGTTTCTAACCCTCTAAAATACATAAAAAATGGTTATATTGAAAATTTGAACGGAAAAGGAAATCATATTTATGGAGCTATACCCGTATCTTTCAAACTTGAACAAGAACTATTAAATACTCAAGAAGAACTAATCTCAAAATCAACTTATTATTATGATTTACAAAAATATAATATTAGCTCTCATGATTTTAGGTTTACCTCTGCCCGTGATAAATTTGAAGAAAAAATAAACTCTGGAATTTCTGAAAAAGAAGCTAAATTACAAATTAGTGAAACACTTAATCATAAGCGTGAAGCTATCACTGATTATTATTTGAAAAGGACAGAATAAACAAAATTTCAAGATTTTATATTTATATCTTAAATATCTTTATCTTTTTAACTAATAATCTATTATATGTATATATTTTAAAACCATCTTTTTTGGTCTTCTGTCCTCTCTGTTCTGTTTTTAGTTTAACCTTTAATTTAAACTCTTTCTTCTTCTCTACCTATTTCGGAGACTCGGAGGAGCGGACAGAAGAAACCCTATTAAAAAAAGAGTTTCAACAAAAAGACCATTTTAAGGCTTTTTATTTCGTCGCAAGTTTGTCGCAACTATAAAAATAGTCCAGATTTTATATGAGGAGTATCATATAAAATTATTCCTACTTTCCAAATACAAGGCTGTCCGTTTTTATATTTGAATGATTTCTCACCTCAGAATAAAGATATGGTTATATAGTTTCTTAACCAAACACCACAGCGGGTTTACTTGTAGATAAAATTGAACCGCAACACACCTCAAAATCTAACTCCCACTCTTTCTTATATTACTATAAGACATTTCCGCCCAACCATATCAAAAAATCTTTTTGACTTAGGTTAGATAGGAACTACTATTTTTTTATAAAAAATTAGTAGATAAGTTTTTTTGAATATCAAAGAAGAGTATAACAATAATAAGAAACTTTTTTCAACTGTAAATATCAGGTTAAGTAATATTTACAAACTCTTCTTTATTCTCTTTTAAAAACTTACCAAAAAAAGCTTTTCATTTCAAACTATTTTTAATAGATAAAATATTCTATAATAATTTTAAGAAAAAATTAAGTTTTTGAGAATAAAAATTAAAATCTTTTAAAATAAAGTAAAATTTGTTGTATCTTTGTTGTATTTTTTGGAAAGCTTAAAGTAGTTAAAAAGTGGCTATAAAGCCTATAAAATGGTTGGTTGCGGAAATAGGATTTGAACCTATGACCTTCGGGTTATGAGCCCGACGAGCTACCTAGCTGCTCTATTCCGCGATTAGTTATTAAATTAACAGTATCAAGTATTAATTAGATTTTATAATAAGTAAGTTTTTGTGGATGGGGTAGAAGGATTCGAACCTTCGAGTGACGGTACCAAAAACCGTTGCCTTACCGCTTGGCGATACCCCAAGAAAATAAAGTTTAAATATGGAGCTGGTGAAGGGAGTCGAACCCCCGACCTGCTGATTACAAATCAGCTGCTCTAGCCAACTGAGCTACACCAGCGCCGTATTTCTTTCGAAATGGTGTCAAGAGAGGGACTCGAACCCTCGACCTCCGGCTTATGAGACCAGCGCTCTAACCAGCTGAGCTACCTTGACACTTAAAATTGGTTGCGGAAATAGGATTTGAACCTATGACCTTCGGGTTATGAGCCCGACGAGCTACCTAGCTGCTCTATTCCGCGATAAAATAAAAGAACGTTTAATCCAAAGGATTAAATGGAGCGGGAGACGAGACTCGAACTCGCGACAGTCTGCTTGGAAGGCAGAAGCTCTAGCCAACTGAGCTACTCCCGCAAAAAATGCATCGAAACACATTTTTAAAATCACAAAAAGTGAAAACTATTATCTAAAATAGTGGTGGGTTATGAAGGACTCGAACCTTCGACCACTCGGTTATGAGCCGAGTGCTCTAACCAGCTGAGCTAATAACCCATAATGGCGGACAGTGAGGGATTTGAACCCTCGGTACCGTTGCCAGTACGTCTCCTTAGCAGGGAGGTGGTTTCAGCCAGCTCACCCAACTGTCCGCTGTTTTCCATAATTTTAACTTCTTAAAATCAGGATGGAAATTATAATACTACATCACTTAAAACATACTTAAAAGGATAAAGAGATAATTAAATATTTTTTAATATCTCTTCAACTACATTTTTTGGATTAACTGCTTTATATATTGGTCTTCCAACAACTATAAAATCTACTAAATTTTCTTTTGAAAAAGCAATATCAGCTACTCTTTTTTGATCACCACTATCTTCACCAAAAGGTCTAATACCTGGACATAATGTAATAAACTCTTTTGAAGTATTATTTTTAATATCTAAACTTTCATAAGCAGAACAAACAACTCCATCAACACCTGAGTTATATGTATCAATTGCAAATTGAGTAGCTTTTGTACTTATATCTTCATTGTAAATAGCCTTAAAGCTTTCATTATCAAATGATGTAAGTGCAGTAACTGCCAAAACTAAAGGTTTATTAGGAATATCTTTAATTCTATCCATAACTGTCTTCATAGCTTCAATACCTGAACTAGCATGAACATTAAACATGTCAACTAATCCAAAGTTAGCAATCTCTTCTGCAGCATCTGCCATTGTGTTTGGAATATCATAAAGTTTTAAATCCAAAAATATCTTAAAATTTGAATTAATTGCTTTTAAATCTTCTAAAAACTTTTTTCCATCTCTAATATATGATCTAAAACCTACTTTTAGCCAAACATCAAAATCTTTAATTTGTTCAACTAAAGCTAAATTTTCTTTTGCAGTTGGTAAATCTAAAGATATACATAGTTTCATTGCATTACTCATAAATTAAGCCTTTACAATTTTATCTAGTAAACCATTTACAAACTTTGGAGCACCATCACTAGCCAATCTTTTTGATAATTCTATAGCTTCATTAATAACAATTGCTTTTTGTAAATCTTCAAATAAAATTTCAAAAACAGCAAGTCTTAAAATTGATTTTTCAACTGAACCTATATCTTCTAAAGTTCCTTGATTTAAATGAGTTATAATCTCTTTATCAATAGTTTCTAAATTTTTTATTGTTCCATTAAAAAGTTTTAAAGCAAACTCTTTTTGTTGATTTCTAATTTTTTTATCTTCTAAAATTTCATCTACGAATTTTACAATTCCTTCATTACCTAAATCATAAGCATATAATAAACCAATTACAGACTCTCTAGCTTGTGTTCTAGTTGCCAAATTATTTCCCCATTTCGCTATATAAATCTAGCATTTCAATTATTGTAACCATTGCTTCAGCACCTTTATTTCCTGCTTTTGAACCAGCTCTTTCAATTGCTTGCTCAATTGTATCAGTAGTTAAAACACCATTTGATACAGGTTTTCCATATTTTAAACCAACTGTTGCAATACCTTTTGTAGCTTCTGCAGAAATATAATCAAAATGTGGAGTTGCTCCTCTAATTACCGCACCAACACAACAAACTGCATCATATTTTCCACTAGATAGTGCTTTTTCTAAAGCAAATGGAATTTCAAAAGCACCTGGAACTAAAATTAAATCTAAATTATCAATATTCCCACCATGTCTTTTGAAAGCATCTTGTGCACCTTCAACTAATCTATCAGTAATTATATGGTTAAATCTACCATTTATAATTGCAATTTTTTCTGTCCCTTTTAGTCTTAAAACACCTTCAATTATTTTCATCTAATTCTCCAAATTTTTCTAAATAGTTATTAATTATACCCTAAAGCATCTTTAAAATGGTTGACATTACGTAATGTCTTAAATATAGCAAAATAATACCATAAAATCGTATTTTCTACAAGATTTTATTAAATTTAGGATATTGACTTTATTTTTTCAATATAGCACAATTTTGCACAAAAATGACACTAAATATATACTTTTGAGATAGAAAATAAAACTTTAATGTATAATTTCTAATGGTGCAAATGGTGGAAAACCATTAAAATAAACTTAAAGTATACAAAACACTATGGAATAGTACTTATAGAAATCAAGTTTAGATAATTAAATAAAAATATATCATTAAATTTGGAATAAATTCAGCACAATTTGAGTTAAAATTTTATGTTCAATATTTTTGCTTTTTTGGAATTACACCTCTAACTCCACCTTATTTTCATAGATTTTTTATGCAAAGTTAATAATATAATTATTTTTGATACAATTTCTTATGGCTTTCACACTTAAAAACAATTTCCATTACTATCTAATAAGACAGATAATTGATGACAAAAAAATCACTCAATTCAAACTTTACAATGTAAGTGAAGAAACTATATCAATGATTGTTGATGTAATACCTGGAACTGTTACAGTATATATCTATAATCAAGAAGATAATTCTCGTATAGATTTAACATCAGAGTTAGGAAAAATTGAATCTATAAATATTGATGATTATAAATTTGCTGTAACTTTACACTTTTATTCTAATCAAATTAATTTTCAAGAAGGTAGTATCTTTCTTAATAATATAATTATGAATCAAAGTAATATTGACAAAATAAAATCTTTAGATAAAAAATTTTCTTTTTCTAGAAGATTTGGAGAAAAAGGAAGTTATGAATACATTTTCTATAAATTAAAAAATATGGATTATAGATATTTAAATCAATCAAAAGAATATATTTCTCTCCAAAATATAAAACATGATTCAACAACCAACAAAGGTAATGAATATGAAAAATTTATAGGTAAAAAATATGAATTATTAAATAAAAATGTTATTTATTATGGATTGGAAAATGGTAAAAAAGACAATGGTATTGATTTAATAATAGAAGATGAAAAAAATATCACTTTTGTACAATGTAAAAATTGGGTTAGTAATGACCATTATAAAATAAATCAAAAAGATTTAAGAGCATTTATTGGTGACTGTTATATGTTTATATTTAACAATGACATAGATAAATCACATCATTTTCATTTTATAGTTTCTGATGAAAAACTATTAACAAACAATGCTGAATTATATTTGAAAGAAAATAAAAAATTGAAATATAAAGTTATCCCTTTTGAATAATTAATTTGGTGAGATTGAGAGTATCGAAAATTCTATATCAATCTAAAAAAATAGCATATTCAGGATATTCTTTACCTTTTTCATCTAAAATTTTTTTAATTTCATTTTCTAAAAGTTCTTGTTGAAGTTTTTTTATTTCAGGATTCATATAGTTTTTACTTGTTCCACCTCCAGGTATCTTTTTAACTTCAACTAAATCAGGATTATCTTTAATTACTATTTTTCTATTAAATTCATCTAATTTTTTTATAAGTCCCATTGTTTTTACAGAAATAATATTTTCAAAATTAATTTTTTCTAAGTTTCTATAATAATCTAATTCCTTTTCTTTTAATTCAATATTTTTTTCTAGCTTACGATTTTCTTCTTCTGTTAAAATAATTTCTTTTTGTTTAGCTTCATTAGATTCTATACTCCTTTGAATTCTATCCTTTTCTATTTTATTTGCTCTCTCATTTTCATTATTTTTTTCTTTTTCTCTTTTAAGTTCCATATCAGTTTTAACAAATGTTATTGCATTATGCTTTGCTTCTTCTTCTTTTCTTATATGTTCAAAATTATTTACTTTCTTTTTATGTTCATGTTCGAGTATAAGTTTGTGGATATATTTATCATATAACTTTACTATCAGTAAATTTATAATAGGTATAAAATATATGTATACTATACTTAATAATAATGGAAAAACTAAATGCATCCAATATGAAAAATGTAAGTTATCAATATATTTTATCTTCTCTTCAATATCTACATTTTTAAATATTAAATACATTGGTATATTATAATTTATTATCATCCATGCTAATACAAAATTCATAAACAACATGTTCTTAACTCTTGAATCTAAAAACTCTTTAAAACTACTCAATAAATCACTCATAATTTTATTTTATCCTTTTTTAACACTATTATCTTATATTTAATTTTGGTTCAATTTTATCGAAAATATTATTTTAAATAAATAAAAAATAATTTTTTATTATATAATTAGACTATGGAAAAATGCACAATAAAAGAAATATTCGAAAAATTTAATAATGAAGTATTAAAAACAAATAATGTAGAACTAGGATTTAAAAATTATATAGAGAATGAATTAAAAGAGTTTGATGGAGAAATTGATTATACAGAATTTAAAGAACAAATATTTAAACAATTTAAAATTACCCAAACTTTTCATATAATTAATTCAGAAAAAGAAATAGATTCAACTTTGAAAAATACATTATCACAATATGATTATGACTTTTTAGATGAACAAATTGAAATATTTAGAGAATTAGTAAATTTTGATAAAGCTTGTATTGTAGATGGAAAGAAAATTTTTTATAGATTAAATACCCTTTTGTTTAAAATATTTCAACATTTAGAAGCTTTAATGAAATGGCATGAATTAAATAAATCCAGAAATATATTAGAAAAAGGTATTGCTAGAACTCCACACCCTAAAATTATTGATGCAATAGCTCCAAGAATAAAAACAATAAAAGATACATTAGCACTAAATCCTATTAAATCAAATCAAATTATGCTTGATATATATAAAAATTTTGAAGAAAACCCTTTAGAAATTAATTATATGTATTATTCATTACAATATCTCAAAAAAGAAAATTTTTTACTAGATAATCAAGAAGGATTAGAAACTTTATATAATCAACAAGTCTATTTAAATTCTGCAAAAAAGTTAGAAGATACTCATATTTTTAATAGTTGTAAAATTATTTCATATTTATTATATAAAGAAAAAGCATTAATAAATATATCTTTACAATTAAATAAAAATATCCCCTATACAATATTGGCTAATTATATGAATACTTTAATTGATTCTTTTTTTGATTATGAATATGAATCAAATTTAACAAAAAATCATATAAAAAAAGATGTACAAATCAAAACCCTTTTTAATAATGTAGAAATTTATGAATATAGAACTAAAAAAAACTTCCAAGAACATCCTATTTTTAATAATGTAACATTTGGCTAGTGACTCACTAGTTGAATTTGCTATCTTAAAAAAAATCTTTTCTATAAACTTCCCCTATCAATTGACAAACAAAGTATTTAGCACTAAAGAACGATAGAAAAGCTATCTATCAAACAATCTATTTTAATTAAATAAATAAAAATAGAAAAAACATGAAAAGGATTTATCATGTTTACATTATCAGGAATGTTACTTAATTTTATACCAGCATCGGTTTATAAAAAAGAGGGAGGAACTTTAACTACACCAGTTAAGGCAAAGCTTCAAATATTAGTAGATGAAAAAAGAGCAAATGGCACTACTACAAAAGTATTACATAATATATCTATTCCCGATGAAAAGATAAATATGTACAAAGACAAACTAGGGAAAGAGGTTTCAATAGAAGTAGGAATTCTTTCAAAAGAAAAAGTAAATTTTTATGGTGTCTAAGAAGAAAAAAGGCTTTCAGAGCGCTAGCGCATGAAAGTTTTTTTCTTCGTGACAAAAAGAAAGTTATTCGGGGTATTTTGTAATACCCCGTACTTAAACACTCAAAAGGAGAAAAGATGAGTGAAATAAAAAAAGTATTTGGAATAGATACTCTTTATTTCTTCTTTGAAACCAATGAAAATTATGATGATTTATTTTTAGAAATTCTTGACCAACTAGAAGAAATAAAAAGTAAGTTTGAAAAAAGAGAAGTTGAATTTGAAAATAAAGATTTAATAATATCAATAAATAATATTCAATTATCTTATCTTGGAAAACAAGAGGGCTTTTATTGGTTTAAAGATTCAAATGAATTTTTTAGAATTGGTTTTAAAGATAGATATAAAAACAGAGGACTAAATGACATTAGAGTACAGCTTCAAGGAAATGGTATTTATACTTTTGGGATTAATTCTATTATTGAATTACTCAAAGATTCCCTAAAAGAAGTTATAAGTGATTATATACCAGTTACAAGAGCAGATTTAAACTGCTTTATCCAATATGATTTATCATTTGTAAAAAAAGATATGTTTAGCACTAGAAAAAGAAAATATTCAACTATTAATGAAATTGGAGATGCAAATACAACTCAAACTTTATATGTTGGAAAAGAGCCTTTTAAATTAAGACTTTATAATAAATCACTAGAACTAAAAAAATCTAAAAAGTTTGAAATTATGAATGAATACTTTTTAAATAATGATTTTGATTTAGAACAGAATATTTTTAATATAGAGTTTCAAATGAATAGAGGTCATTTAAAACAATATAACATAAATACAATAGATGATTTATTTGCTAATGCAAAAAATCTTTTTCAAAGTGCTATGGATGATATTAGATTACTAGATATTGATTCAGTATCAAATGAAAGATTAATAAATAATAAATATCAAGCAGAAACTCATAAACTATGGGAAGAGATAAAAAGTGAATATGATTTAAAAGATTTCTTGCAAATTGATTTTCCATTAGAGAGATTAAAAAGAAAAATATCCGTTTATGATGAAAATAAATTTGAATATGAATATATATCACTAATTAGAAAAGCATATATAAATAATCTAACCTTAGATATTGATTTTTTAGATGAACTATATTTTAAAGCAAAAGAATCTCTTAAAAAAACAACTACTCAAAAAGAGATGAAAAAAGATTATATTGAAGTTGATATTATAGATGAAACAACAAATAAAAAAGAGAGCTTTAGATTGCTAAATAGTGGAGAGTTAATTAAACCTCTTAGAACTGAAACAGTTGCAAACTTAAATGATTATGATTTATTAGTTTATCTTGATAAAACAAGTGAGAAACAACATCTTACAACAAGAGATAATCAGATTTATACAGTTGCTTATAATGAAGCTAAAAAGAGAAATTTATTGCTTGATATTAGTTCAAGTGAGGCAATGCAGTTTTAGAAAAATAAATTAAATCTAAATCAAGATTTTTGATACTTTTTTGAAAAGTATAAACAGATTAATAAGGGAATTTATTTCCCTTGCCTAAACAGAAAATGAAAGGAGAGTTAAAACAATGGAAATATCATTTGAGAATCTAAATAAAATTGTTGATATATTAGAAAAATTAGATTCATTAAATTCAAAAATATTAAATATTGAAAATAGACTTGCTCCAAAACTTGATTTAACTAAAAGAGATGGAGTAAAAAAGTATTTAGATATAAGTGATAGTACACTTTATCAAATGATGAATGATGGAAGATTAAAACAAAATATTCACTATAAAAAAACTATTAATGGAAAACGTGTTAATATAATTTTTGTAGAAAGTGCGATTGTTGGTTTCAAGGAGAATCAAAAATGAAATTTTACAATCGAAATGGAATTCTTTACGTTAGAAAAAATGGAATGAGAATTTCAACAAAATTAAAAGACACAAAAGAAAACAGAAAGTTATTTGAAAGTTATGCTAAAAATGACGAGTTCTTTGAAAAATTTGATGTTACAAAAAAATTAAAAACTGTTGTTCAATACTGTGAAGAAATTTTACTTGAAAAAGAAAAAGTTCTAAAAGGTACTACAATGGAAACTTATTATAGTTTTTTTAGTTGTAGAATAAAACCTTACTTTAAAAATACATATCCTCAAGAAATAAAACCAAAGGATATTTTAGAGTTCTATAAAACTTTTACAGATAAAGCAACACTTGCAACAACAGTTTCAATATTAAGACCTGCTTTTGAAAGAGCAATAATTGAAGAACAAATAAAAACAAGTCCTATGGTTATTAAACTTCCATCAATAAAAAGTGATTATGAAATTAATCCCTTTTCTTTAAAAGAGATACAATTACTTCTAAGTAAAGCTACTGGTTGGTTTAGAAACTTTTTAGGAATTGCTTTTTTTACTGGATTGAGAACTGGTGAAATACTTGCTTTAAAATGGGATTGTATAGATTTAAAAGAATTAACTATTCATGTTTTAGCAACAAGAACTAAAGGCTTAACACAAACTCCAAAAACAAAAAGTAGTATTAGAGTTATAGATATAATATCACAAGCTGAATATTATATAAGAGAACAAAGAAAATTAACTGGTTTAAAAGAATTGGTTTTTATTAATAGTAAAAATACAATTGTATATGGAGCTGGTGCACTTAGATATCCATGGGTAAAATTACTTAAAGAATGTAATTTAGAATTTAGGTCTATTTATCAAACTAGACACTCTTTTGCAAGTAATATGTTATCAAATAAAGAAGATATTGTTTGGGTTTCTTCTATGTTAGGACATAGGTCAAGTTCAATTACTTATTATCATTATACTAAGTATGTTAGAACAAATAGAGATAAGAAAAAAACTTTCTTAGATGAGTTAGAAGATGGGTTTGGCACAAAATTGGCACAGTAACCCATCAGCATAAAATGCCCTAGTTACCGTATCCTAAAGCATCTTGTATTGCAAAAATGTCACCAACTGTTTTATATAAGTCTTCAATTTTAAGCATATTTGGCCCGTCACTCAGTGCAATACTTGGGTCAATATGTGTTTCAAAAAAGAATCCATCTACACCAACTGCTGCTGCTGCTTTTGCCATGTATGGAACGAAAGCAGAATTTCCACCAGTTGTTCCACCAGTGCTTGGTATTTGAACACTATGAGTTGCATCAAAAATAACTGGTGCATATTGTTTTAATAAAAGTAAATTTCTCATATCTACAACTAAAGCACCATATCCAAATGTATTTCCTCTTTCGCAAAGCCAAACACCAGCTTTTGCAGAAGTTTCATAATTTACTTCTGTAATTCCTCTTGTATTTAAAATCTTTTCAACTGGATGTTTCATAGCATCTGCTGCTAAAAATTGCCCTTTTTTGATATTTATAATAGCTGGTGTTTTAGCAGCTGCTACTAATAAATCTGTTTGTCTACATAAAAATGCAGGAATTTGTAAAATATCAATTATTTCACCAGCAGGTGCGGCTTGATAAGATTCATGAATATCAGTTACAACTCTATATCCAAATTGTTTTTTTATCTCTTCAAATATTTTTAATCCCTCGTCAAGTCCAGGTCCTCTAAAAGAACTTATACTTGTTCTATTAGCTTTATCAAATGAAGCTTTAAAATAAAAATCAACTCTTTTATCTTCACTTAATGGTTTTAATTTTTCAGCAATTCTCATTACCGTATCTCTATCTTCCAGTACACAAGGGCCTGTTAAAATTTTCATTTAATTCCTTTTAAATATTGTTAATTTTTCTTTTCCAGTTAATGCATAATAAAATTCATAATTGTTTTGGCAGATATACTCCACATCATTTTTTGCATGTGCATCGCATGCGAATAAAAGTTTATCACCTATTTTTATCTCAGTTTCCCATTCAGGGGTTAACATTATATCATTATCTCGTTGAAGTAACAAAGGAACAATATTATTATTTTGATTATGATTATGAAGTGAAGTTGCAAAAATATTTAAAGACAATATCTCTTTATTTACTAAATGTCTATAAATTTCCGGAGCAAAAAATTCTCTAATTTCAAACTCTAATAAAAGTGGATTATGATCAATTTCACGCACTAATCTACTAATAAGCTCAGAAGCCCAGATATTATCCTTTTTAAGAATCTGTTTTAAAAATATATCACTAAGCGGATTTACCAAAGCATTTGTTACTTTATTTACAACTATTTTAGATGGAGTAAAAATATGGTCAATATTTGCATTTTTAAATAAAAAATCATCCGCTAAATCGTTTTCTCTAACTATAGTCATAATTAAAGGATTTAATTTTTTTGCCGTTGCTAGAATAGATAAATTTGTTGTATCATCATTGGTTGCAGCAATAATTGCAACAGCATCTTTTACACCAATATCAATTAATAGCTCTTTATCATCAGCATCACCAAAAACTAAATGGGAAATCTCATTTTTTGTAAATTCATTATCTTTATTTTTATTTATTTCAATTAATTTAACTTCAATGTTTTTATTGTCACTTAACTTTTCAAAAATCTTTTTTCCCATTCGACCATATCCACAAATAATATATAATCCTTTGGGGAAAAGTGGCAAACTTGAATTCAAATGACCTAATTTATAAAGCCATTTCTCAATTTTAAATAGATTTGGAGCAATTAAAGCCATATTTATTTCAGACGAAATAATTGAAAATGGATTTACTATAATCTGTGCATCCAAATCTTTTAGATTTTCTGTGTGATTTTTTGTTGTTGATTTAACAGCAACTTTTACATTTTTATTTAAACTTTTTGCAATTAAAGTAATTTTCAGATTTAAAGCATCATCTTCAAATAATGAAACAATAGCTTTGCAATTCTTTTTTTTTATACCTGCTGCTTCAAGAACTCTTACAGAATAAGTTTCACTATTTAAAACAGGAACAGTTGGTGTAAAATTTTCAAGTATTAAATCATTTATTCTTGCTTTATCTTTTTCAATAACAACACTTCTTACACCTTGTTCGAGTGCTTTTATGATGATTTTTTTTGTAATTTGGTTATACCCTAAAACAATAATAAATCTCTCATTTAAATTTTTTATTTGTCTTAAAAATTTTGTTCTTTGCATCTCTTGGATAAAAAGTTGATCTTGTAATAATGAAACTAAAGAACCAATTCCATAAAACCAACCAAGAACAGTAAGATATATGGAAAATGTCACCCAAATTCTTTGTGGATAAGTAAAAGGGAAAGGTGTTTCTCCAAAACCTATAGTATTTGCAGTATATGAAATAAAATAAAATGCATCAAAAATTGACATTTTATATGGATTTCCATCTGCATCTACACCATCAATTAAAATTAATCCAATAATTGCAATAGTGTAAGTTATAATAATTACCAAAAAAGGAACTCTCATCCTTTGTAATATTATAAATAAAGAGTTATTTCTCAAATTAATTACCTATTTTATCTTTTAGATTTAATGGTATCACCCACATATAAAACAACTGACGTTACATTTGCCAATAAAGCCCCACCAGATAAAGAAACAACCATTCCTAAGATTGAATTATCAACGCCTGATGAATAAATTGCAACTGTCCAAATAGTTGCAGCTGCAATTAATTGAATATCTGCAACCAATGAAGTTGCCAATAAAACTGAACCTAATTGTGTTTTGTCACCAAGTTTTAAAATTGTTGCAATTAAATTTACAATAATTGCAGCAAAAAGTTCATATTTGCTATGACTCTCAATTGTGTGCATATCACCATAAAAAAAACCAAAATTTAAAGTCATTGCTAAAATAATAAAAAAACCCGAAATCACCTTGTCTAAATTCATTCTATTCTCCTTTATCTTTTCCTAAATCTAACTTTCTTCTAAATACCTCATCAAGATTATCGTGAACTCTTGAATTTTTATCTACAAAAAGTAATTTATGCTGGTCTAACATTTTTATATTTTTTAATCCCATAATTGCTAATAAACCTTTCACATTTTTTAAAAGATTTTTATGATAATTTGCAACATAATTAGCATGTTTGAAAACAAAATATTTTCTTCTTTTGCTCTTATCTTGAGTTGCAAGTCCAACAGGACATTGTCTTCCTGTAGTTCCTGAACAATATCTAGCACGAATACAACCAGCACTCATCATAAATCCACGGGCAATTTGTAAGAAATCAGCACCTAAACTCATTACAATAATAATATCATCTGGAGTTAAAATTTTTCCACTTGCTACAATTCTCACTTTATCTCTAATTCCATACTCTTTTAAAATTTTATCTACCAAATAAACAGAATCTCTAACATCTAAACCAACTCTTTCCATCATTTCCAACGGAGCTGTTGCACTTCCACCACTTCCTGCATCAAGAGTAATATAATCAGGATAAGCATCAATTCCAGCATCAACTCTTCTTTTTATCTCTTTGGCATATGGTTCAATATTTTCTTTATCTGAGATTACTATTTTCATTCCTACTGGTTTTTGTGATAACTCTTGAAGTGTTCCAATAAAATCAAATAACTCTTCAATTGAATTAGCAAAAGGAAATCTATTAGGTGAAAAAACATCTTTGTATGCTTCAACATTTCTATAATATGCAATTGCAGGAGTTACCTTTTGTCCTGATAACTTTCCACCTGTTTGTTTTGCACCTTGAGCTAGTTTTATCTCTGTCATTTGACAAAAACTCATTACCTTTTGGTATCTATCTGCATCAAACTTTCCATTTTTATCCCGTGCACCATAAAGCCCTGAACTAATTTGAAAAACAATATCAGGCATGTCAGCTGGAACTTCTTTTGGGAAAGCTTCTAATGGTGCATCCCAATTTGGTCTATAAAATCTTTTTTTATTTAAGTCTAAAATATAAGTTTCTGCTTCTGGATCATTTTTAAAAACTAATTTTCTATAAACATCAGCAGCAACTGAACCATTAAAAAAGAAATTTGTTAGCTTTTTAATACTCTTATTAAAATTATTACTATCAACTATTTTCATATATGATTCATCATAATTCGCGTGGGTAACAAAAAAGTTTGATGTAACTCCACCCTCACCTGAATTTATTGGAAATCCACCTATAAATGAGCCTTGAACAAATGCTCTTGTTCCCTCAGGAGAGATAGAACCATCACTCATTGCAGATCTAGCTATTATACTTTTTGAAATAAAAGGTTTTTTTCTTCTTTCACCAAAAGTTACAGTAAAATCATTTTCAACTTCATTGTCATTTAAAACAATATTTGCATGTCTAATCATAAATTTAGGTTGTGGTAGTGGTTGAGCTGGGGAAAAAGAGGCATAATTTGGTTTATCTCTAGCTGCTTTATAAACCCAATCCAATTTATCTTTTGATTCATAAAATTTTTCATCACCAAAATATTGTCTAAAAGGTTCACTTACCTCTTCAAAAAAATATCTCATTCTTCCAATTATTGGATAATTTACAAGTAATTGATGTTCCCTTTGAACATATTTATCATGTATATACCATGCAATCATTACTACAAAAAACAAAAGCCAAAAAATCTCTTCTAAACTAAACTCCATTTTATCCCTTTTTACTTGAAACTAAAAATCCACTCAAAACTATCAATAGTATACCAAAAACAATCGAAAGAGAAGGAAAATCATCACCTAAAATAAGCCCTAAAATTATTGAAAACACAATATTACTATATGAAATTGTTCCAATAATTCCAGCTTTTGCAAATGAGTATGCTTTTGTCATATATATTTGTGCAAATGTTGAAAATATTCCCAACAATATTATGTATAACCAATCATTAATTTTAGGCATAGAAAAGGTACCTAACATAAAATCTAAACTAGGATTTGTATAAACACTTCCAATTATCATCAATAACAATGGCCCAATTGTACCTATAGTCATAAAAGATAAAACAATTGCTCTTGAATCATAATAGGTTCTAAGTTCCCTAACAGATGTATAAGCAAGTGCAGCTCCAACCCCTGATAATATTCCTAAATAATCACTTTTTTCTAAACTACTTCCATCAAATTCAGTAATAAATATAATTCCTATAAACCCTATAAAAACACCAATCCAACCTTTTATTCCTAACTTTTCCTTTAAAAAAATATAAGCTAAAATTGCAGTAAAAATAGTAGAAGTTTTTGAAAATGTCATAGCTTCACCAAGAGGTATTTGTGAAATATTATAAAAGAAAAATAGTAAAGCTACAAATCCAGCAACTCCTCGAAAAGTTAATAGCCAAAATTTTCCACCAATTTGTTTTAATGGAGATTTATAGATTGATATTAAAATAAAAAGAACTCCAAAAATATTTCTAAAAAATACAACCTCAACTGAACTCATAGAATCAGTTAATTCTTTTGCAGCAGCTCCCATAAAAGCAAATAATAAAGAGGCAAAAAGCATATATTGTATGCCTTTATTAACCTGATTTTCCATTTTAATCCCTTATTCTAAAAGTAGATTGTATTTACAATCCAATTAAAGATAGATTATTGAGCTTTTCATATCTTAAAGCTTATTTTAGATATTATATTAACCATATATATAAATACTTTGTAGGGGAAACATGGAATACTTAAAAATTATTGGGGGAAAAGATATTTCAGGAAGCGTAGAAATATCAGGTGCTAAAAATGCAGCCCTTCCTTTGATTGCGTGCACTATTTTAGGAAAAAATGAAATAACTATTGGAAACTTACCAGATGTAGTTGACATTAACACTTTTTTAAAGCTAATCAAAAAACTTGGTGGAACTTATGAAAAAGACAATCATACTGCAAAAATTAATACAACAACTATAAATAACACTACAGCAACATACGATATTGTAAAAACAATGAGAGCATCTATTTTGGTTTTAGGTCCAATTCTTGCTAGATTTGGACAATGTGAAGTTTCACTTCCAGGTGGTTGTGCAATTGGTCAAAGACCTGTTGACTTACATCTTAAAGCACTTGAACAAATGGGTGCAAAAATTGAGATTTTACATGGATATATTAGAGCCACTGCACCAAATGGTTTAAAAGGTGCAAAAATAGTTTTTGATAAAGTAACTGTTGGTGGAACTGAAAATACTGTAATGGCAGCAGCACTGGCACATGGTACAACTACAATTATTAATGCAGCAAAAGAGCCAGAAATTGTGCAACTTTGTGAAGTATTAGCAAATAGTGGAGTAAAAATTGAGGGAATTGGAACTTCAAAAATTATTATTGAAGGAACTGGACAAAAACTAATAGATATAAAACCTTTTGACGTAATCCCAGATAGAATAGAAGCTGGAACATATATGTGTGCAGCAGCTATTAGAAATCAAAAACTAACAATTAAAAAAGTAATTCCTCTACACTTAGAAGCTCTTATTTCAAAACTTGAAGAGATGAATTTTGAAGTATTACAAGATGAGAATAGTGTTACAATATTACCTACAGATGAAATCAAACCTGCAAATATTATAACAACTGAATATCCAGGTTTCCCAACTGATATGCAAGCACAATTTATGGCTCTAGCAACTCAAGCAAATGGTACAAGTACAATTGATGAAAGATTGTTTGAAAATAGATTTATGCATGTTAGTGAATTATTAAGACTTGGAGCTGATATTCATCTAAATGGAAACACTGCAACTATAAATGGAAAAGCAGGAACTTTAAATGGAACAGATGTAATGGCTACAGATTTAAGAGCCTCTTCTGCTTTAGTTTTGGCAGCTTTAGTTGCAAATGGGGAAACAAATATTCATAGAATTTATCACCTAGATAGAGGTTATGAAGACCTTGAAGGAAAACTTTCTAAAATTGGTGCTGACGTAAAAAGGTTTACAGAATAGCATAATTTATAAATGATAAGTAGGAAAATCTCTTGCTTATCATTTTTTTTAAGTAAAAATTCTATAAAATCTATACAACTATAAAATAAGGTACATTATTAATGAAACTAGAAATTTCTTTATTCAAATTTGATAAAAACTCTGATTATTTACCATACTACACAAAACATTTTTTAAAAATAGAAAATGAAAAAAATATATTAGATATTTTAAATACAATAAATAAAAGTGCGAAATTAGGATTTACTGATTCTGCTGATTTTGATTTAGTAATAAATGGAGTTTATCTAAAAGCTTCAATTACATTAGAAGAAGTTGTAAAAAACTTTGGAAAAGATCTTACAATAGAACCTATTTCAATTAGAAGAGCATATGACGATTTACTAATTGATGATAATGACTTCAAAGAGAAAATCAAAATCTTAAAAGACTTGGTTCAACCAGAAGATAAAATAGAATATTTGAAATTAAAACAATATTTCTATGCTTCAAATACTCTAAACTATAAAAGTGATTATATTGGTGATGCAATTTTAATTTTAGCCTATGACATAGTTCAAAAAAATCCAGCTCTTGGAAATTATGTACTTCTTGCCCTTGATAGTGTTGAAATAGGTTCACAATATCACACAAGTTTAGAAAATAGAATTTATAACTTTGATAAAAATATCGAAGAAAAAATTCAAACTGTTCAAGATAATTTAAATCAATTTGAGCCACTTGAAAAACAAAATTTTAGAGTAAATAAAACTTTAATTTTAGACTTTGGTAAATTTGAAGAAGATTATGAAATAAAACATGATTTTAAAGATTTTAACATAGCGTATTATCCTTCAAAAGATTCAAAAGAGACTTTAGAATTATTAAGTAAATTAGATGCGAATATTTTAAAACTAGATTCAATGAAACTTGATTTAGCAAAAAATACTTTTAATAAAAACCCAATGATTACATATCATGTTGCAGCAACTATTTTATTAGATGCATTTGATAATAATGCTGATTTTTTAGTTGTTGATACAAATGAAGATTTCTATATTTTTGATTATAATAGAAAACAATTAGAAAAAATTTGTGGAAGAGAAGTTCTTCTTCCAATTATTCATAAAAATGAATTACAAAAATTAGCATCAGGAAATCATAAAGAGGCTTCTAAAACTTTGACTAAACATCAAATTAATCCTGAAATAATCTAAGGGATTAGGTTTTGGTCTTAGGTACAGATTTTTCTATTTTAGCAAGCCTATTAATAGCTTGTTTAATTCCACTTTATATTTACAGAGAAAAAATATTCTCTGCTAAATATGAAAATAATGGAAGTTTTACTTTATTTCTTAAAGATATAAAATCACATATGCAAAATAATCATCCTAAAATCCATATTGAATACTCAACAATTATTGAAAAAACAAAAAATGAATTAAGTTTAGAAATTAGAGAAACTTTAATTGTTGAAGATGTTGTTAAACAATTTTTTAATTTTGAGTATTTAAAAAGAACTCAAACAACTATTCAAAAAGAGAAACTTTGGGCTAATTACACAGATAAATCTCTTTCTAATCCAAAATATCCAAGTGACTGGACTCAAAGAAAAGAAGCAGCTTGGAGAAGAGATAATAAATGTTGTAATAGATGTGGAATTAATATTGATTTAAAAGATACTCATACTAATTTTGTAAGAGAGATAAAAGATGGTGGTGGTTACAATCTTGAAAATATCATAATTTTATGTAGTGATTGTAATAAAATTCTAACATCAACAAATCCAAAAAATACAATGGCATCACTTATTTTAAGTGATAAATTGATGAGTTTTGTTAAATAATATTTTAATTTCCCAAAATCTCTTTTACTCTTTTTTCATGACTATTTATATTAGAATTCATTTCAACTTCATTGATTTCTTTTTCTAACTCTTTTGATTTTTCTTCTCTACTTTTGTCCTGAACTCTCTTTTTTAAAGAATTCTCTTTTAATTTTATCAATGAATCTTCTAAATATCTGTCTTCTAAAGTTTTTAACTCAGATAATTTATTTCTAATAAAAGTGATGTCTTTTGTTTTTGGTATTAAATATGGAGTTATAATTACAACTAAATTATTCTTTTTATTATTAGAAACACTATTTTTGAAAAGTTCACCAAATAAAGGAATATCACCTAATACAGGAACTTTCTGATTAGTTACTTCTGTTTTGTTCTCAATTAAACCACCAATAATGACACTTTCACCATTATTTAAAATAGCAGTAGTTTTTACCTCCTTTTTAGAAGTATCTGCATTTCCACTTATGGTTTGAGTTGTTTTAACTCCTTCTAAAATTGTATTTATTTCTAATGTAACTTTTGTTTCATTGGAAATTCTTGGTTTTACTTTTAAAGTTAATCCTACGTCTTCCCTTTGAAAATTTTCCCTTGTAGTTCCACCATCTGTAACACTACTAGATGTTTTAATAGAAATTGTTTCTCCAACATAAATAGAACTCTCTTTATTATTAATTGCTAAAATAGAAGGTTCTGAAACAATATCTAAAGCTCCATTTTGTCGTAATAAATTCAAAGTTGCTCCCAATGCTAAACCTGAACTAATATCAGGAATGGTTAAACCTTCAACAGAAAAGGTAGGAATATTTCCCTTATTTAAACTTGAAGAAAAAGTAGTAAGTCCATTATTATTTGCACTTCCTGCAAATATTCCATAACTTACACCAATTTGATTTACTAACTCATCATTAAGTTCTATGATTCTAGCTTGTACATAAACTTGAGCTTTTTCTACATCCAATTCTTCAATTAAAAGTTTAATTTCATCTATTTCTTCAATAGGTGCTTTTACAATAATTGAATTAGAATCTTCATCTATAGAAATTAATGGTTTATTGTTGGGATTAACATAAATATTTTTACTAATTATAGAATCAACAATTTTTATAACATTACTTGCTTCTGTATTTTTTAGAGGAAATATTTTTATCTCTTTTTTAATAGGGTCATCTATTGTTAAATCAATCTTATTATCAAGAATAGGAAGCTCATTATTTAATTTTACTACTCTATAAATATCATCATTTAAAACTAAGTTATAACCCTTATCTTCTAATACATAATTTAATATTTTAATTAATTCATTTTTATTTAGAGGTTTGTTTGAAACAAAATTTACATTTCCTTCAATCTCTTGTGTAATTAATATATTTTTATTTAAAATTTTAGAAGTAATTTTAATAAAATCCATTATTTTTAAATCTTTGAAATTTATATTTATTTCATCATTAGCAAATAGCTTAAAAGTTAAAATAATAAGAAAAAACAATTTATTCAATTTCATAAAAACTCCTAAAATTATATTTAATAATTTAATTAGTTATTATAATACTGAAATATTTCTTGAAAGTAAAGTTTTTAAAAGCTCAAAATGCTCTGAAGTTAGTTCAATTGTTAGACTTATTTGAGTTGAAAACTCTTTTGATTTTATATTTATATTTTCTTGATTTAATAAGTATTCTAGTTTTGAAAGCTCTGTATAATCACAAACTAAAGTTTTAGTTATTAATTTTTCATACTCTTTAAACTCAGCTATTTTGATAACTTCATTTACACTATCACCATAAGCTCTAACTAATCCACCTGTTCCTAGTTTTATTCCACCAAAATATCGCACGATAATTACTGCACTATTTATTATTTCAGCTCCAGCTAATACAGCAAGACTTGGTTTTCCACTTGTTCCTTTTGGTTCTCCATCATCACTGCTATTTTCTACTATTTGGTCAAACTCGTTTAAATATCGATAGGCATAAACATAATGTCTGGCTTTTGGATGTTCGTCTTTTACTTTTTTCATCACAACATCAAACATTTCATAGGGCATCAAATATGCTATAAATTTTGATTTTTTTTCTTCAAAAGTACAGCTAAACTCTTTTTGAACAAACTTCAACTATAATTGCCTCCATGAGATTAGATTTATATTTAACAGAAACCTTTAACATTCAAAGCAGAAACAAAGCTTGTGAACTAATAAAATCAGAAAAAGTTAAAATTGATGGTGCGATTATATCAAAACCCTCTTTTAATGTTGAGCAAAATCACAAAATTGAGATTTTAGAAGATGATTTTTATGTGTCACGTGCTGCTTACAAACTAAAATATTTTTTACAAGAATTAAAACATTTTGATTTAAAAGATAAAAATTCCCTAGATATTGGAAGCAGTACTGGTGGATTTACGCAAATTTTACTTGAAAATGAAGTAAAAAAAGTAACTTGTGTTGATGTTGGATCAAATCAACTTCACGAAAGAATTAAACACAATCCCAATATTTCTTTTTTTGAAAATACAGATATTAGAAATTTTCAAAGTGATGAACTTTTTGAGATAGTAACTTGTGATGTTTCATTTATCTCCATTTTAAATATTTTAAATGATATAAATCGTTTAGCTTCAAAAGATATTGTCATTCTTTTTAAACCTCAATTTGAAGTTGGAACTAATGTTAAAAGAGATAAAAAAGGTGTAGTAAAAGATAAAAATGCCATCATAAAAGCAAGGGAAAAGTTTGTAAATACAACACTTGCATTAAATTGGAAATTAAAATACTCAAGCATGAGTAAATTACAAGGGAAAGATGGAAATGAAGAAGAGCTCTTCTATTTTAGTAAATAAAAATACAATAACTTCAATAGCAATTGGAGGTTTTGATGGAATGCATTATGCCCATCAACAACTTTTCAAAAATTTGGATGAACATGGAGCAATTGTTTCAATAGAATCAGGATATGCAAACTTAACTCCAAAAAGATATAGACAAGAGTATAGCCCTTATCCAATTTATTATTATGTATTAGAAAATATCAAACACCTTGAAGGTGATGAGTTTATAAAATTGATAAAACAAGAGTTTCCAAACCTAAAAAAAATAGTTGTTGGATTTGATTTTTGTTTTGGGAAAAATAGAAGATATTGTATAGAAGGATTAAAAAAACTTTTTAATGGAGAAGTTTTAGTTATTGATGAGATAAAAATAGATGATATTGCTGTTCATTCAAGAATAATAAGAGAATATATAAAAGATGGCAATATAAACATGGCAAATAAACTTTTGGGAAAAGAGTATAAAATTTACGGCCATCAAATCAAAGGACAAGGTTTAGGAAATAAAAGTTTTGTTCCAACAATAAATCTAAAAATAGATGAGTTTTTATTACCTAAAGAGGGAGTTTACATTACAAGAACTATTTTAGATGAAAAAGAATATAACTCAATTACTTTTTTAGGTCACAGATTCACAACCGATGGAAGTTATGCAGTTGAAACTCACATAATTGATAAAAATATCGTAAATAATAACTACACAACCCAAATAAAATTCTATGAAAAACTAAGAGATAATCAAAAATTTGATAGCTTTGCTGAGTTAAAAAAACAGATTTTTAATGACATTGAATCTGCAAGAAATTACTTCAAATAAATAAATATTTATCAAATTAATATTTATTAATATGCATTTAGATAAAATAAGTCTATGGTAGATAAAGTATTTAAAAAATCAATTACAAAACAATTCGAATTTGATGAAGAAGTAGCATCAGTATTTGATGATATGTTAAACCGCTCAGTTCCTTTTTACAAAGAGATGCAAAGATTATCAATAAATTTTGCATGCAATTTTTTAGAAGAAAATGACAAAGTTTACGATTTAGGCTGTTCTACTGCTTCAACACTAATAGAACTTAGCAAACATTGTAAAAACAATTTAAAATTAATAGGTATTGATAACTCTGAAGCTATGTTAAATAGAGCAACAAAAAAAGCAAAAGCTTTTGGAGTTGATATAGAGCTTATTAATGCTGATTTACATGATGTAACTTACGAAAATGCAAAACTCATACTGTCAAACTATACTTTACAATTTATAAGACCTTTACAAAGAGAAAAATTAGTTAAAAAGATATATGATTCTTTGCAAGAAAAAGGTATTTTTATTTTTAGTGAAAAAGTTATCTCTTCAAATTCAACTTTAAATAAACAATCTATTGATGAATATTATGAGTTCAAAAAAACACAAGGTTACTCTGAATTTGAAATCTCTCAAAAAAGAGAAGCATTAGAAAATGTATTGATACCATATACAGAAGAAGAAAATAAAAAAATGATATTAGATGCTGGATTTAGCCATTGTGAAACTATTTTCAAATGGGTGAATTTTGCAACATTTATAGCAATAAAAAAATAATTTAAAGGATTTCTATTATGTTAAAAATAGGAGATACAGCACCTAGCTTTTGTGCTGCTAATCAAGATGATGTTGAAATTTGCTCAAGAGATTTAGCAGGAAAATGGATTGTTTTATATTTTTATCCAAAAGATTTAACTCCAGGTTGTACAACTGAAGCTTGTGATTTTACAGATAAACACTCTTTTTTTGATGATTTAGATGCTGTAATTTTAGGAGTAAGTCCTGATGACACAAAAAAACATAGAAAATTTATTGAAGCAAAAGATTTAACAATAACTCTTTTATCTGATGAAAATAAGAAAATGTGTGAAGATTTTGGTGTTTGGCAATTAAAACAATTTATGGGAAAAGAGTTTATGGGAGTTGTTAGAACTACATTTATTATAAATCCAGATGGAAAAATTGCAGCAATTTGGGATAAAGTAAGTGTGAGAAAGAAAAAAAGTGTAAAAGGTGAAAAAATAGAAATTTTACATGTAGATGAAGTTCGAGAGAAACTTCAAGAATTACAATCAATTTAATTAGGAATAACAATGACAAAAATATTTAATAAACTTTTATTAGCTGGTGTAAGCACTTGTTTACTATCAAATATTGCTTTTGCACAAGATACAACGTGTTATAAGAATGGGATTGAAAAACCTTCTTTAATTGAGAATGTAGCTCTTGATGGTGGAATTTGTAATGGTAAATTATCTTTAAATGATATGAAAAATAGTGGTTGGGATGTTTTAGATATTAAAATCAACTCTGCACAAAATAAATTTAATTATACATACCTTTTCACAAAAAGTAATGGTAATCAAAAAGTTAATAGTAACACTATATTAAAAACTTCAATTGATGAACCAGTAACTCAAAATAATAAAGAGTTTTCTATTAAACCAATGGGTCTAAAACTTGGAAAAATTGAAAACAATAAAAGTGTAATTCCTATGGGGAATTTAATTGTTGGACAAACAGGTATTGTTATTCATATTTTTGAAAAAGATAGAAGATTAATAGTGTCAAATGCTAAAGTTGTAAGTTCAGACTCAAATAGCTCAGTTGTTGAATTCTTTGAATTTAATGACTTAAAACAAGATGCAATTCCTACGACAAATAGAGTTGCTGTTACAAATGATATATTAATTTTAAACTATATGTATAACTCTTCACTTTTAATTGCTCCAACTTTAGATGCATTCCAAAATGTAAGAGAAAACTTTAAATTAAACAACTTTATTCACTCTGATATTTTTGCTGCAAAACTAAAAGTAGATCACAATCCATATCCAACTAAAGAAGATATTCAAAAATTTGCAATTGAACAAAATCTTGGAACAATTTTTATGGTTATTGAAAATAAAGTTTTTGTTATTGATGCAAAAACATTTACTATTTTAGCAAGTTATGCAATAAATTATGAAAATGCAACAGCAACAATGCCATTTTATACAAGAGTTGAAGAGATTGAAGAATCAATTTTTAGCTGGTCATATTTCGATTTCTTCTCTGGTAAAAAAAGTTTAAGTTATAACGATTACTATAAAAAGATTTTAGGAGTTAAATAATGATAGATAAAAAACATTTAGATTATATTACTTCTATTGTAGGTGAAGAAAACATAAAAAGTGATAAAGCTCACTTAATCGCTTTTTGTTATGATGCAACAAGAACAAGATTTGAACCAGATGCTGTTGTTTTTCCAAGACATGAGCAAGATATAAGTGATATTTTAAAATATTGTAATGAACACAGAATAATTATCGTTCCAAGAGGTGCAGGTTCTGGATTTACTGGTGGTGCACTTCCTGCAAATGGTGGAATTATTCTTTCACTTGAAAGACACATGAATAAACTTCTTGAAATAGATATGGAAAATATGGTTGGAGTAGTTCAACCAGGACTTATAAATATGCAATTTCAAAAAGCTGTAGAAGAAGTAGGATTATTTTATCCACCAGATCCTGCAAGCGAAGAGTATTCAACACTTGGTGGAAATGTAAGTGAAAATGCAGGTGGAATGAGAGCTGCGAAATATGGAATTACAAAAGATTATGTAATGGCGTTAAGAGCAGTTCTTCCAAATGGAGATATTATAGTTGCTGGTAAAAAAACTATTAAAGATGTTGCAGGATATAACACAGCTGGAATTTTAATAGCAAGTGAAGGAACTTTAGCAGTTATCACTGAAATTACTTTAAAACTAATTCCAAAACCAAAATACAAAAAAACATATATGGGTGTTTTTCCTAGCGTTGATAGTGCAATGACAGCAGTATTTAAATCACTTGCTGCTGGAGCAAATCCAGTTGCTATGGAATTTTTAGATGCACTTGTAATTAAAGCTTTAAGACAAAAATTCCCTCAAATAAGTCTACCTGAACATGCAGGGGGAATTTTAGTTGGAGATGTTGATGCAAGTAGTGAAGCTGAAATTGAATCGCAACTTCAAACTTTAAAAGAATCATTTGCAGCAAATGGTTCTATTGATTTTATCATAGCACGTGATGAAGAAGAAGGTAAAAAACTTTGGTTTGCTAGACGTAATGCAAGTCCTGCAACTATGATTTATGGAACTAAAAAATTAAATGAAGATATTTCAGTTCCTAGAAGTAAATTACCTGTAGCACTTGAAGGAATCTATAAAATTGGTGAAAAATATGGATTCAATGTTCCTTGTTTTGGTCATGCAGGGGATGGAAATATCCATGTAAATGTTATGGTTAAAGACAAAACAAATGAAAAAGAGATGGAAGATGGACACAAAGCAATTGAAGAAATTTTCCAATACGTTGTTGATTTAGGTGGAACTTTAAGCGGTGAACATGGAATTGGAACTTCAAAAGCTCCATTTATGCATATTGCTTTTACAGAAGCAGAAATGAATCTATTTAGAAATATAAAAAAAGCATTTGACCCAAATAATATTTTAAATCCATTTAAAATGGGTTTATAATAAAATGAATAGCTCTAATAGTGAAGAGAGTTTTTTTAAAAAGTTACTAATAAGATTGGATTCATTTTTTAATGATGATACTACTTATTATGCTGCTTCTTTAAGCTTCTTTACTATTTTTTCTATTCTTCCTATAATTGCACTTCTAATAGCAATTATTTCTTCATTCTCTGAATTTGACAACTACTTAGATATTTTCATAAACTATGCATTTAATATAATTAATCCAACACATTCAACTGAAATAATTGATGCACTAAAAAATTATGTTTCAAATTCAGGGAAATTAGGATTTTTAGGAATTATTTATATGTTGTTTGTATTTATTATGTTCTTTAAAGATTATGAATATATAGTAAATAAAATTCATAAAGCAAAAAGAAAATCTATACAATTCTCTTTTATCTTTTATTCAATCTTCTTAGCTGCTCTACCTTTAGTTTTTGCCTTTGCTAATATTGTAATGTCATTTTATGAAAATACTCTATTAAAAGAGATATTATCATTCATCTTTGCATGGGTTATATTTTTTGCACTATTCAAATTAAGTGTAAATAGATATATTCATAATAAAGCTGCATTAATATCATCATTTGCAACTCTTCTTGTATTATCTATAACAAAGAATCTATTTGTTTATTATGTAATATATAATAAAACCTATACTACCATTTATGGCTCATTAGCAACTTTACTATTTACATTTTTTTGGATTTATATTTCTTGGATTATATTTTTGTATGGAATTAAAATCTGTCATAAATTAAATATAAGAGAAGAAGCAAAAACTATTAACAAATAATTCCTATAACTCCTAATGTTCTAAATAAGACTTTATCCAATAATAAACACTTATCAATCATTGCACCATATGAACTGTTCATAATGAATTAAAAGACAAACTAACCTAAGCAGATAAAGAAGCAAAGTAAGGGAAGCTGTCAAATAACAAGTGAAGTAAAATGGGGATAAGGGACTGCTCACAACAGGATTTGAACCTGTAACCTCTTCCTTACCATGGAATTGCTCTGCCGTTGGAGCTATGTAAGCATAAAGAATAAATATATAGGTAACTAAGAGATAGTTAATGTAAAAAGATAAATAAAAGCTAAGTAAATAATGCAAATCAATTTTAGCCAGAAAAAATAGGATAATCAAATAAGTAAAAAATAGATTGCTAAAAAAACAGGCTAAAAAAAAAGCTTAGCATTGAATACTTGTGTAAAGTATAAAAAGCTAAGCTTTGAAAAAAACTCAAGAGCTGGCAGCGGCCTACGTTTCCACCAGGGGACCCGGCAGTATTATCGGCGATGAAGTGCTTGACTTCCAGGTTCGGAATGGGACTGGGTATTTCCACTTCTCTATAGCCACCAGCAAAGTTGAGTATTAAATCTAAAACTATGAAATAAGTCATAGAGTGTAAACTTAATACTCAACTCTAACCAGAGTTAAGAAAAAAATAATGTTAAAGTCTTTCACAATTTTTGTCTATCAAATATATAAGATATACATTTAATAAGATAGTAAACCAAAGAATTTGTTAAATAAGCCAAACGTTCTATTAGTACTGGTCAGCTAAACGCCTTACAACGCTTACACATCCAGCCTATCAACCAGCTAGTCTTGCTGGGAACTTCAGGGAAAGTTAATCTTAGAGTTGGCTTCGAGCTTAGATGCTTTCAGCTCTTATCACATCCGTACGTAGCTACCCAACGATGCTCTTGGCAGAACAATTGGTACACCAGTGGTACGTTCATCCCGGTCCTCTCGTACTAGGGACAAATCTCTTCAACTTTCCTACGCCCACGGAAGATAGGGACCGAACTGTCTCACGACGTTCTGAACCCAGCTCGCGTACCGCTTTAAATGGCGAACAGCCATACCCTTGGGACCTACTTCAGCCCCAGGATGCGATGAGCCGACATCGAGGTGCCAAACCTCCCCGTCGATGTGAGCTCTTGGGGGAGATCAGCCTGTTATCCCCGGCGTACCTTTTATCCTTTGAGCGATGGCCCTTCCACACAGAACCACCGGATCACTATGACCGACTTTCGTCTCTGTTCGACTTGTATGTCTCACAGTCAAGCTAGTTTATGCCATTATACTCAACTGGCGATTTCCATCCGCCATGAACTAACCTTTGTAAGCCTCCGTTACTTTTTAGGAGGCGACCGCCCCAGTCAAACTACCCACCAGACATTGTCCTGATACAAGATAATTGTACGCAGTTAGTAACTCAAATATTCAAGGGTGGTATCTCAAGGATGGCTCCGACTCTACTTGCGTCTAGTCATCATAGCCTCCCACCTATCCTGCACATGAATATCCAAGCTACAGTGTCAAGCTGTAGTAAAGGTGCACGGGGTCTTTCCGTCTTTCCGCGGGTAGGAGGAATTTTCACCTCCACTACAATTTCACTGGATCCCTGGTTGAGACAGCTCCCATCTCGTTACGCCATTCATGCAGGTCGGTATTTAACCGACAAGGAATTTCGCTACCTTAGGACCGTTATAGTTACGGCCGCCGTTTACTCGGGCTTCAATCAAATGCTTCGCTTGCGCTGACATCATCAGTTAACCTTCGAGCACCGGGCAGGCGTCACACCTTATACATCCACTTACGTGTTAGCAAAGTGCTGTGTTTTTGGTAAACAGTCGGGAGGGACTCTTTGTTGCAACCTCTCTAGCTTTTTGGAGCAAGTCCATATACCAAAGTAGGCACACCTTATACCGAAGATACGGTGCTAGTTTGCAGAGTTCCTTAACCAGGGTTCTTCCACGCGCCTTAGAATACTCATCCCACCCACCTGTGTCGGTTTACGGTACGGGCAACATACAATATACTTAGTGGCTTTTCTTGGCACGACAGTATCATCGATTCTCCATCTCCTCCGAAGAGTGTCAAGAGCCTGTAAGATCTCGGCCTATTGCAACCCGGATTTGCCTAAGTTACAGCCTACGTCCTTCGACCCACTATTCCATCAGTGAGCTCGATTAACTCTATGCGTCCCCACATCGCGCTTGTATGTTGGTATTGAAATATTAATCAATTTGCCATCGTCTACCCCTTTCGGACTCGACTTAGGACCCGACTAACCCTACGATGACGAGCATCGCGTAGGAAACCTTGGGTTTTCGGCGTTGAGGATTCTCACCTCAATTATCGCTACTCATGCCTGCATGCTCACTTCTATCCGCTCCAACGCTCCTTGCCGGTACATCTTCAACGCTGAATAGAACGCTCTCCTACCACTCGAATAAATTCGAATCTAAAGCTTCGGTGCACATCTTAGCCCCGTTATATTTTCCGCGCAGAATCACTAGACCAGTGAGCTGTTACGCTTTCTTTAAAGGATGGCTGCTTCTAAGCCAACCTCCTGGTTGTCACAGTAACTCCACATCGTTTTCCACTTAGATGTGACTTAGGGACCTTAGCTGTTAGTCTGGGTTGTTCCCCTCTCGACGGTGGATTTTATCACCCATCGCCTGACTCCTGTGATTCCACATATAGTATTCATAGTTTGATAGGGTTTGGTACCGCGGTAAGCAGCCCTAGCCCATTCAGTGCTCTACCCCTATATGCTACAACACAAGGCTATACCTAAATATATTTCGGAGAGAACCAGCTATCACGAAGTTTGATTGGCCTTTCACCCCTATCCACAAGTCATCCGGAGACTTTTCAACGCCTATCGGTTCGGTCCTCCACTGGCTCTTACACCAGCTTCAACCTGCTCATGGATAGATCACTTCGTTTCGGGTCTGCAGCATCTGACTAATTCGCCCTATTAAGACTCGCTTTCGCTACGGCTTCGTACTTGACTTAACCTTGCCAGACACCACAACTCGCAGGCTCATTATGCAAAAGGCAGTCCATCACCCTGATAAATCATAGGGCTCTGAATGATTGTAAGCTAATGGTTTCAGGTTCTATTTCACTCTCCTCGCTGGAGTACTTTTCACCTTTCCCTCACGGTACTTGTTCACTATCGATCTGTAAGTAGTATTTAGGATTGGAGGGTGGTCCCCCCAGTTTCAGTCAAAATATCACGTGTTCCGACCTACTCAGGATACCAATAGAGCTATTGAAAATTTAAATTACAGGAGTTTCACCTTCTATGCTACACTTTTCCAAGTATTTCATCTATCTTCTTTAGTCTCACGTTATGGTCCTACAACCCCCAATGCAAGCATTGGGTTTGTCCTAATCCGCTTTCGCTCGCCGCTACTGACGGAATCTCGTTTGATTTCTCTTCCTCTGGCTACTGAGATGTTTCACTTCACCAGGTTAGCTCCCCGTAGGGTAACATAGTTCTCACTATGCTGGGTTGCCCCATTCAGAAATCCCCGGATCAAAGCTCTTTGGCAGCTCCCCGAGGCTTATCGCAGCCTAATACGTCTTTCATCGCCTCTTACAGTCTAGGCATCCACCATTAGCCCTTAATAGCTTATTAATAAACAGAATTAAATTCTGTCGCATTTTTGATAATATTCTTTGGCTACTATCTTATTAAACATATTATTTAAAATATATCCAATAAAATAAGTTGTGTTCTATCTATTTCTAGATAATAAAATTTTTGTTTTTAATTAAATTCATACGAAATCTAATTAAACGAAAAAATTAAAGACTTTAACATTATATTTTTAAATATCATTTAGGTAAACCTAATATAAAAACTTTTTTTAAGTTCTTATATTAAATTTTCTAACTTTTTAATTATAACTCTTAGTTTATCTAATAGGTGGTGGAGAATAGCGGGATCGAACCGCTGACCTCCTGCGTGCAAAGCAGGCGCTCTCCCAGCTGAGCTAATTCCCCACACTGATAAACAAACTCTTATTGAATCTATTTAACTAATCTTTTAAGATTATTTAATGGTGGGCCTATCAGGACTTGAACCTGAGACCTCACGATTATCAGTCGAGCGCTCTAGCCAGCTGAGCTATAGGCCCTTATTACCTATTTTAAATAATCTTTATAAACCGAATATAAAAACTCTGACAGATTAAGAAATGAATCTTAATCTATTCTCTGAAAGGAGGTGATCCAACCGCAGGTTCTCCTACGGTTACCTTGTTACGACTTCACCCCAGTCGCTGAATCCACTGTGGAAGGTAGCTATTTTAGCATCCCCGCTTCGAATGAGTTCAACTCCCATGGTGTGACGGGCGGTGAGTACAAGACCCGGGAACGTATTCACCGTAGCATAGCTGATCTACGATTACTAGCGATTCCAACTTCATGTAGTCGAGTTGCAGACTACAATCCGAACTGGGAGATATTTTTGAGATTTGCTCCACGTCACCGTATTGCTGCTCTTTGTATACCCCATTGTAGCACGTGTGTAGCCCTGGACGTAAGGGCCATGATGACTTGACGTCGTCCTCACCTTCCTCCTACTTGCGTAGGCAGTCTCATTAGAGTTCTCAGCCGAACTGTTAGCAACTAATGACGAGGGTTGCGCTCGTTGCGGGACTTAACCCAACATCTCACGACACGAGCTGACGACAGCCGTGCAGCACCTGTATATAAGTTTCTGCAAGCAGACACCAATCTATCTCTAGAAAGTTCTTACTATGTCAAGTCCAGGTAAGGTTCTTCGTGTATCGTCGAATTAAACCACATGCTCCACCGCTTGTGCGGGTCCCCGTCTATTCCTTTGAGTTTTAATCTTGCGACCGTACTCCCCAGGCGGCACACTTAATGTGTTAACTGCATTACTGCAAGGTCTAGCCTCACAACAACTAGTGTGCATCGTTTAGGGCGTGGACTACCAGGGTATCTAATCCTGTTTGCTCCCCACGCTTTCGCGTCTCAGCGTCAATAATGTTCCAGTAGATCGCCTTCGCAATCGGTATTCCTTCTGATCTCTACGGATTTTACCCCTACACCAGAAATTCCATCTACCTCTCCCACATTCTAGGTATACAGTTTCAAAAGCAGTTCAATAGTTAAGCTATTGGATTTCACTTCTGACTTATATACCCGCCTACACGCTCTTTACGCCCAGTGATTCCGAGTAACGCTTGCACCCTCCGTATTACCGCGGCTGCTGGCACGGAGTTAGCCGGTGCTTATTCATATAGTACCGTCATTATCTTCCTATATAAAAGGAGTTTACGCACCGAAATGTGTCATCCTCCACGCGGCGTTGCTGCATCAGACTTTCGTCCATTGTGCAATATTCCCCACTGCTGCCTCCCGTAGGAGTCTGGACCGTGTCTCAGTTCCAGTGTGACTGATCATCCTCTCAAACCAGTTAGGCGTCATAGCCTTGGTGAGCCATTACCTCACCAACAAGCTGATACCATACAGTCCCATCCTCAAGCACTAAAGCGTTTCCCTTGCATACTTATGTATTAAAGGCATATAGGGCATTAGCAGTCGTTTCCAACTGTTATTCCTTTCTTGAGGGCAGGTTAACTATATATTACTCACCCGTGCGCCACTTAGCTGACAATTATAGCAAGCTATAATCCGTTCTCGTTCGACTTGCATGTGTTAAGCACGCCGCCAGCGTTCACTCTGAGCCAGGATCAAACTCTCCATAAATTGAAGAACTTTGAAACTGACATTTCTGTATTATTTTACTAACACAAAATTATCACTCATAGTATAGACAAGATTTGTTTTACCATTTCTTGTTTTTATATTTTTTAACATTTATTCTTATTTTTAATCTGAATAAACACAGATTATTTTTAAGAGTTCTATATTCGGTTTATAAAGATTACTTTACAAACGTTATAATTATTTTTAAAGATCATCCAGCTTCGATAGTAACGCTTCTCATCATTCTTTCGTTTGATGCGCTTCAGTCAAATTGGACGGGAATTATAATAGGTTTTTTTGCCTTTGTCAAGACCTTACAGCTGAAATTTGGCTTAAATTTTTGAATTTATCTTTTTCCAGCCTTTTTACTTCTTTTTTATTGGCTTTTTTATCTGTTCTTATTTTTTTCTTTACTTTTTTGTGATTGATTAGAAGATGAGATTGTATATTTTTGAGTGTTTTATAAAAAATGGAGAGATACTCCATCTTTTAATTAGTATTACATTTTTGAGATTAAGTCAGCTAATGCATCTATTTCAGCATCTGTTTTATTACTTACTTGTCCAGTCATTATGTTTTTCATAACTCCACCATAAGTTCCTGCTTTATATCCATGTAAAGCATCAATTAATCTTTGTTTATCCCAACCAGCAATTACTTGTGATTTTCCTAAAGCTGATTTTTCTGCTTTTTGTCCATGACATGATGCACATGTAGCAAATAATGTTGTTGCATCTGTTGCTGTATTTTCAACTACCTCTTTAACTTCACCATCTACTTTATCTGGAGCAATTACTACATTTTCTTTAGTTTGTACTATTGTTGTAGTTGTTTCTTTAGGTTCTTCAATTTTTTCACCATTTTCTTTTACTTGCTCAGAAACTTTTTCTGCTGCTGAACTATTTGTTGTTTGTTCTTCTTTTACAACAGGTGTAGTTTCATCTTTTTTAATTTCTTGCTTTGTTTCAGTAGCTTGCGTTGATTCTTTTTTCTCATCTCCACAACCTGTTAATAGTGCAACTGCCACAGCAGAACCTAATAAAAGTTTTCTCATGTTTTTGTTCCTTTGTCAAATAAAATAATAACTTGTTTGTTTTATATAAAAAACAATTTTCGAATTGTATCCAAAGATTTGTATAAAAATTGTGTTACAAAGCTTTAAATTCAAAAATAAACTCTTTTTCAAAATCTATTTTTACCAAACCACCCTTTTTTAACTTACCAAATAAAATTTCATCTGTTAATGGATTTTTAATTTTATCTGAGATTACTCTATTAAGTGGTCTTGCACCCATTGCTCTATCATAACCTAAAGTTGCAAGTTCTTTTTTAGCTTTTGCACTTATTTCAATTTTTATTTTTTTATCTACTAATTGTTTTTCTAAATCTTCTATAAATTTGCCTGCAACTTTACTAACAATATCAATACTTAATGAATCAAAAGTAACAACCGCATCAAGTCTATTTCTAAACTCAGGTGCAAAGAATTTATTTATTGCTTTATTTTCATTTAATTTTTCATTTTTTGCAAATCCCATTACATTTGCTTCTGTTGCTCCTAGATTTGATGTCATTATTAAAACTACATTTTGGAAATCTGCTTTATTTCCACTATTATCAGTTAATTCCGCATTATCCATAACTTGAAGTAAAATTGACATTAAATCAGGATGTGCTTTTTCAATCTCATCTAATAATAAAACTGTATGAGGATGTTTTCTAATGGCTTCAGTTAAAAGTCCACCTTGTTCAAATCCAACATAACCTGCTGGTGCTCCAATTAATCTTGAGATTGTGTGAGCTTCCATATATTCACTCATATCAAATCTTTCAAAATGAATTCCAAGTTGTGCTGATAACTCTTTTGCTACTTCAGTTTTTCCAACTCCTGTTGGTCCTGTAAATAAAAAGCTTCCAATTGGTTTTTTATCAAGTCCAAGCCCTGCTTTGTTTCTTTTTATAGATTGAACAATTGTTGTAATTGCTGTATCTTGTCCAAAAACTCTTTTTTGCATATTTTTTTCTAATGATTTTAAAAGAGTTAAATCTGATTTTGTTGCACTTCGCTCTGGAATATGTGCCATTTTAGCAATAATACTCTCGACATCTTTTGTAGTTATCGTAATATTATTTGTTGTTTTTGTTTTTAGTTCACTTGCTAAACTTATTTTTTTAGAAGCTCCAACCTCATCAATTACATCAATTGCACAATCTGGTAAAAATCTATCTGTAATATATTTCTTACTTAATTCAACAGCACTTGTTATTGCACCTTTTGAATATTTTACCCCATGATACTCTTCATATTTAGACTTCAGACCTTCTAAAATAATTATTGAGTCTTCAATTGATGGTTCATTTACATCAACTTTTGCAAATCTTCTACTTAGAGCTTTATCTTTTGAGAAATCATTTCTAAATTCACTAAATGTAGTTGCACCAATACATCTTAATTTTCCATTTGCTAACATTGGTTTTAAAATATTTGAAGCATCCATAGCAGATCCACCAACACTTCCAGCTCCTACAATTGTGTGAATTTCATCAATAAATAAAATTGCATTTGGTATTTTTGCTACTTCTTTTAAAAGAGATTTTAATTTTTTTTCAAAATCTCCTCTATATTTTGTTCCTGCAATCATTGAACCCATATCAAGTGAAAATACTTTCGCTTTTAATAAAAACTCTGGAACTCTCTCATTGGCTATTTCTAGAGCCAATCCTTCTGCAATTGCTGTTTTACCAACACCAGGTTCTCCTACTAAAATAGGATTATTCTTTTTTCTTCTACTTAAAATTTCAATTACCCTTGAAATTTCTGTGTTTCTTCCAATAACTGGATCAATATCACCTTTTTTTGCAATAGATACTAACTCAGTAGAGTTTTTCTCTAAAATCTTATTGTCCAAATCATTATCATTTTCTAAACCATTATCTTCATCAGGTTCTTTGTGGGCAATCTCTTCTAATATATCAACCCTTTGAATTCCTAGTTTTTTTAGTAAATAACTAGCATATGATTTTTCATCTTTTAAAATTGCAACAAACATATCTTCTACATTTGCATTTGTTTTTCCACTTGTTTGAACATGTGAAACCATATACTCTATTGTAGAAGTTAATGAAATTGTTTCCATTGGTTCATCAACAATATCTTTTGGTAATTTTGGTGTATTTTCGTCTATATATTTTTTTATATCACTAAATAACTTATTTGTATCTACACCTAAGTCTACAAATAAATTTTCTATTGTTTGGTCATGGATTAACATTAAAAAAACATGTTCTAATGTTAAATATTCATGTTTACTACTTTTTGCATATCCTACAGCTTGTGTAAAAATGCTTCTTAATTCTTTGCTTATCATCTTTTTATTCTTCTTCCATTACAGCTTTTAAGGGAAAACCTTTTTCTCTTGCCATAGTTTTAACTTGGGCAACTTTTGTTGAAGCTATCTCATATGTATAAGTTCCACACAACTCTTTTCCTTTGTTGTGAATATTCATCATTATTACAGTCGCTTCATCTACTGATTTTCGAAATACTCTTACTAAAACATCAATTACAAAATCCATTGTTGAAAAATCATCATTCAGTAAAAAAACTTTATATTTTTTTGGCTCTTGTAAATCTATCTTATCTTCTAATTCTATTTCTATTTCATTACTCACTTCAAACCTTTGTTATAATCAATTATTAATTCGCTTATCTTATAATAAAATTACAATAATTAAAATAAAAAATGTTCTAAAATTTATACTATACAATTGTTAATGAAAGATTATCATACTATTAATACTCCATTTACTCACGCAATCTATACTTACAAATCTTAAATCAAATTTAAACAAAAAGGTATTAAATGAATAAGCTAATACAAAATATCAAAAATGAAATGAAAAAAGTTATTGTTGGTCAAGAAGAGTTAATTGACTCTTTACTCATAGGACTTATTGCAAATGGCCACATTTTAGTAGAAGGTGTTCCAGGACTTGCTAAAACAACTGCTATTAATGCCCTAGCTCAAGCTTTAGGAATTGAGTTTAAAAGAATCCAGTTTACTCCTGATTTACTTCCAAGTGATATAACTGGAACTGAAATTTACAATCCCAAAAGTGGTGAGTTCTCTATCAAAAAAGGACCTGCATTTACAAACCTATTACTTGCCGATGAAATAAATAGAGCACCTGCAAAAGTTCAAGCTGCGCTTTTAGAAGTAATGCAAGAGAGACAAATCACTATTTCAGATACAACTTTTAAATCTCCAAGTCCATTTTTAGTAATGGCAACAGAAAATCCAGTTGAACAAGAAGGAGCTTACAGACTTCCAGAAGCGCAACTAGATAGATTTATGATGAAAGTTTTAGTTGGATACAACACTTTTGATGAAGAGATGGAAATTGTAAATAGAGTTGCAATTAAAGGTTTTGAACAAATTCAAGTTGTTGCAAGTGTTGATGATATTAAGAATATGAAAGAGTCATTAAAAGAGATTCATGTTGATACTGCTGTAAAAAATTATATGACAAAACTTATTTTTGCAACAAGAGATCCAAAAGATTATGATTTACATGAAATTGCTGAGTATATTGAATTTGGAGCAAGTCCAAGAGCTTCTATTGATTTATATAAAGCAAGTCTTGCAACAGCTTTGATTAGAGGGAAAGATTATGTAACTCCTTTAGATATTTCTTATGTTTTAAAAGGTGTATTAAGACATAGATTAATTCTTAACTTTAAAGCCAGAGCAAATGGAATTACAACTGATTATATTATTGAAAAAATTATCCAAAAAATCAAAACTCCTTAAGTAAAAGGAGCAACAAAATGTATGATAAAGCAAAAGAGATAATTATAAAAGCCAAAACAAATATTTTTAATTCAAATCTTGGTGGACAATTAACTTCACTAAAAGGTGAAGGTTTAGATTTTAAAGAGATTAAAGAGTATAGCTATGGTGATAATATAAAAAATATCAACTGGAAAGCAACAGCTAAAAGTAACTCTTTAAAAGTAAATGTATTTGATGAGAGTAGACAATTAAATATAATTGTGGCTTTTTTGATAAATGGAAGTTTAGAGTTTGGTTCTATTAATATGAAACAAGATATTGCAACTGAAATTATCGCCCTACTTGGTTTTTCATCTATTTATAATCATGATTTACTTTTTCCTATTTTTTTTAGTAATAAAAATGAAATATTTTATGAACCAACTTATGATGAGACAATTATGTATAAACTCATTCAAGATGCTTTAGAAATTAAATGTATAAAAAAAGAAGTAGATTATAAAAGTTTTTGTGATTATGTAAATAATACAATGAAACAGCGTTCTGTTATTTTTGTAGTTGGTGATTTTTACGGAGATGTGGATTTGAGTGAAATTGCTTATAAAAACGATGTTTATGCGTTAATAGTTCGAGATAGATTAGAAGAATACCCTTTATTAAATGGTGAATTTGAACTTGTAAATGCCGTAAATCTTAAAAGTAGTGAATTTAATATTACTAAAGATGTAGCAAAAAAATATAAAGAACTTTTAGATTTACAAGATGAACAACTAGAAGAGCATTTTCTTAAACATAGAATCACCCATGGGAAAATTTACACAGATGATGATATTTTCATACGATTATCACAAATCATAAAAGGATAAATGTGGAAGAGTTAAAAGATATAAAAGGAATTATCGAAGTTCCTGATTACTCTCTTTGGATTTTACTTAGCATGATTGTTGGTTTATTACTTTGTTTAATCTTTGTAATCTATTATTTTAAAAATAGAAGAAAAAAGAGAAAAAAACTAACATCAAAACAAATTGCAATGAAAAATTTAAAAGAGATAGATTTTGATGATACAAAAAGTGCAGTTTACAGTTTTTGTGAGAATTTCCAATACTTTATAAATGAAAAAAACAAAGAATCTTTTGAAGAATTACAAAAAGAGTTGGAAATATTTAAATATAAAAAAGAGATAGAAAAACTCTCAGATGAACAAAAAAACAAAATAAAAAACTTGATAAAGGAGATTAAATGAGTTTTTCAAACTATACATTTGAATATCCTTATGCTTTTTTAATCTTAATACTCTTTTTTGTATGTTTAAAATTTTGCAAAACAAAAGGTATTTCTTTTTATTTTCCTAATATTGCTCTTTTAGAAAAAGCCTCAAAAAGTTCAATGCTTTTAATAAACAGTTTGAAATTTTTAACTATTTTATTTTTGGTTATTGCTTTGAGTTCACCAATTAAAGAAGATGATGTAAATATAAAAAATGATGAAGGTTATGAAATATCACTTATTTTGGATGCAAGTGGTTCAATGGTAGAAGCAAATAAATTTGGTATTGTAAAAGATATTGTGACAGATTTTGTTGATAAAAGAGAACATGACCGTTTAGGTTTAAGTATTTTCGCAGATTTTGCTTATGTGGCAATTCCTTTGACTTATGATAAAAATAGTATCAAAAGATTATTAAGTAAAATTGAAGTTGGAATCGCAGGACGACAAAGAACAGCTTTAAATGAAGCACTTTTTCTAAGTTCTAATCTCTTTAAAACAAGTAAATCAAAAAATAAAATTGCCATACTTTTAACAGATGGAATGGATAACACAAATACGATTCCTTTAGATGTAGCAATTTCTACAGCTAAAAAATATGGAATAAAAGTTTATACAATTGGTGTTGGGACTCCTGGAGATTTTAATCCAGCAGTATTGCAAGAAATAGCAAATCAAACCGATGCAAAATATTTTTATGCAGACACAATTCAAGGATTAAAAGATATATATTCGACAATTAATAAATTAGAAAAAAGCGAAATAAAGGCTGAAAAATATGTGAAAAAAACATATTTTTATCAATACTTTTTAGCTTTAGCAATGCTATTTTTCATGGCATATTTTTATATGTCAAATAAGGAGTAATCATGTTTTATTTTAAAAATATAGAGTTTTTATATCTACTTCTTTTGATTATTCCTTTGATTTATCTAATAAGTAAAAGAAAAGAGTTTGTTTTAGGACAATTTTCAACTGAAGTATTTAAAAGAATAGAGTTTAAAAATAATAGATTCTCAAAAAAAACAAGAGCAATAATATTGATTTTTTCTTTTATTTGTTTAATTTTTGCATTTGCAAGACCTGTTATGCAAAACGGTGAGATAAAAATAAAATCAAGTTTCGTGGATATGTTAGTAGCTGTGGATATTTCAAAATCAATGATGGCAGATGATATTTATCCAAATAGATTTGAGTTTGAAAAAAATAAACTCTTCTCATTTTTAGATGAATTAAAAAATATTAGAGTAGGACTTGTAGGCTTTAGTTCTCAAACTTTTTTGATTTCACCTTTGACTGAGGATTTTAATTCATTAAAGTTTTTAGTGAAAAATCTAAGATTTGATTATCTAAATTTAAAAGGTACAAATATTAAATCAGTTTTAGAAGTTACAGATGATTTATTAAAAGATGAAAAAAACAAGATTCTTCTAATCTTTACAGATGGAGGAAATGAAGATAACTTTGAAAACGAAATAGCCTATGCAAAAACACATAATATCACTGTTTATGTTTATAACGTAGGAACTTTAAAAGGTGGAATTATAAAAGATGACAAAAACAATGCTGTTTTAGTAAAATTAAATGAAAATATCAAAAAATTAGCTTTAGATACAAATGGAGCATATTTGCAACAATCGCTAAATCAAGATGACATAAAACAATTAAGTGAAATTATAAACAATAATTACAAAGCACAAGAGAGTAAAGAAGATGTTATCAAAGATGAAAAAGAGTTGTTTATTTATCCATTAATTTTTGCAATTATCCTATTTTTTATGGGAATTTTTTCACTTCCAAGGAGAGTATCATGAGAATATTTATAAGTTTAATTTTTATAGCTTTCTCTTTTTCTTGGGCTTCAGTTTTTGATTTTAAACATTTAGATGATGCAAGAAAAGCTTATGAAAACAAAGATTATGAAAAAGCAGCAGATTCATATTCAAAAGTAGATAATGATGAATCAAAATTTAATGAAGCAGATTCTTTATACAAAGCAAAAAAATATGATGAAGCATTAAAAGCTTATTCATCAATTTCAAATAAAGATTTAGAGTTTGACAAACTTTATAATATGGGAAATTCTTATGCTAATTTAAAAGATACAGATAAAGCCATAAAAAGTTATGAAGATGCTTTAAAAATAAAAGATGATGAAGATGCTAAATATAATCTTGAACTTTTGAAAAAGAAAAAAGAGGAACAAAAAAAGAATCAAGATAATAAAAACAAAGAGAATAATCAAGACAAAAAAAGCGACCAAAACAAACAAGATGAAGAGAACAAACAACAAAATTCTCAAAATCAAAATCAGGATAAACAACAAAATAAAGAAGATAATCAAAAACAAGAAAATCAACAAAACCCTAAAAATGAACAAAATAATAAAGAGGATGAAAATAAAAAGGAGAACCAACAAGAGCCAAAACAACAAAATAGTCAAGATTCTAAAAAACAAGAGAATCAAAAAGATGCAGAACAAAAAAATAAAAATGAGCAAGAAGAGCAAAAACAAACTCAAGCTCAAGAAGAAAAACCACAAAACGAACAAACAATTAGTAATATGGAAGAGAGAAAATGGCAAAAACTTCTAAATGATAGAGAGATAAATACACTTTTACTTCCATTAACAAAAGGAGATAACAATGAAAAACAACCTTGGTAAAATATTTATACTTTGTACAATTTTTCTAAGTGCCTTATTTGCAGATGTGAAATTAACAGTTGATACTCCTGCAATTTATGCAGGAGAAATTGCTAGTTTTACAATTACATCTGATGGTGATGATATTAAATTTCCAACAATTAATAGTATTGATTCTTACAATATTGAAGGAAGTTCTTCATCTTCTTCAACAACTATTATTAATGGAAATTATTCTAAAAAAATATCAAGAACTTACAGTTTTTCTCCAACAAAAGATGTGACAATTCCATCTTTTGAAATAAAAGTAGATGGAAAAACTTATAAAACAGAAGCTCAAAAAATTTCTGTAGTACAACCAAGTGCTAGCAAAGATGGTGAAAACTTCGTAATTGAAATAAAAGCTGACAAAAAAGAGGTAAAAATTGGAGAATCAATAAATTTAACTGTTTTATTTAAATATAAACTTGATTCAAAAATAGATAAACTCCAAATGAGTGAGCCAAAACTTGAAAATTTCTGGATAAAAAAAGTGGGAGATGATGAAAAAACAAGTGAAAAAGATTACATTGTATATAAACAAAAATATCTTTTATTTCCTCAAAAATCAGGAGAATATGACCTTAGTTCTTTGGAAGCTGATATAGGGAAAATTGTAAAAGAGAGAATTTCAAATGATTTATTAGATGATCCAGTATTTAAAAACTCTTTTTTTAGAGATTCTTTTTTTGATTCTGTTACAAACAGATTAAGTTGGCAAAAGATTTATTCAAATAGTTTACATATCTCAGTTAAACCACTGCCAAATAATTTAGAGCTTTTTGGAGATTATTCAATAACCTCAACTGTTGATAAAACAACAGTTGATGCAAATCAGCCTGTTAATCTAACTATTAGTATTACTGGAAAAGGAAATATTGATGATATACAAAAATATAATATAACAATTCCAAATGTAGTAAGTTATGCTGAAGAACCAAAAATTGAGTCTACTTTTCAAACAGATGAATACGGAGGAAACTTCACTCAAAAAATAGTTTTTGTTGCCCAAAGTGATTATACGATTCCAAAAATTGAGTTAACTTATTTTAATAAAGATACAAATCAAGTTAAAACAATTTATTCAGAACCAATAAATATCAAAGTTATAAATAACAATCCAAATAATACAGCTGTAAAAATTGAAACTTCAAATAACACTCCTGCGGTTTCACAAAAACCTCAAGTTGAGAATATTGAAAATACAAAAGAGGATAAAAATAAGATTTACATTGTTTTAACTCTTATTGTTTTATTTATTGTATTGGCTTTTTTACTATTTTTTAGAAAAAAACCAACAACAAAAGTTGAAAAAGATATTGTGCAAGCCATAAAAAAAGCTAAAAATGATAAAGAGTTATTTGAATTACTTTTACCATATAGTAAAAAAAGTGAAATAATTACAAATGCACTTAATAAACTAGAAGAAAATCTTTATAAAAAAACAAATCATAAAATTGATAAAAATGAGTTAATGAATTTCTTTGAAGATGAAATAGTGTAACTTTCAAGTTACACTATTTTTATTTTGTTATACTTTCGCCAATAAAATATAAAGAGAAAGTATGAAAAAAATTCTATTTGTAAGCGCAACAAACACAGATGTAGGTAAAACTTATGCTTGCGGGAAACTTCTAAAACATTATGCAAAAAAAGGTTTCAAAGTTGGTTATTTCAAACCTTTTGAAACAGGTGTTGTTGATTTTCCACTTGATGGAACTAAAATGTTAAATTTAGTAAAAACTCTAAATCCATCTTTTGATGTAACAATAAATGATGTTGTTCCTTATCAATTCAAACTTCCAGCAGCTCCTTATGTTGCAAAAGAAAATACAATCATAGATATAGAGTTTCTAAAAGAGAAAAAAAAATATTTAGAACAATTTTGTGATTTACTTATAATCGAAGGAGCTGGTGGATTAATGGTTCCTATTGAAAAAGATCTATTTATTATAGATTTAATAAAAATATTTGAAGCAAGTGCAATTTTAATTGCTCCTTCAAAACTAGGATGTATTAATGACACCCTACTTTCTGTAAATGCTCTAAAAGAAAAAAACATAGATTTTGAGTTATTTATAAATTTATTTCAAGACATTGAGAGCTTTGAAAAAGTATCAAAACCATTTTTAATTGATTACTTTAAAAAGCTAAATTTTCTAGAAGATTTGGAAAAATTGTAAAATTTTCCAAATTTTTTTCTTATTTTTTCTTTTTGTAACACTCTTTTTTAATTAAATTTCATGAATTTTAAAGCATTTTTCACTACATGTTTAAGTTTCATTTCCCTTATTTTAGGCCTTTGTTGATGATTTCTGATTTTAAACTTAAATTTATTTGCTATTTCAAAACACATTAAAACAATTCATTTTAAATGGTGTATAACTTTCCTGTTAGTTTTCAAGTATAATAATAACGACGAAAATAAAAAAACAATGTATAAAATTCAATAAAATGAAAGGTAGATAAAATGACTTCTGCAATAGATTTATCTAAGTTAACAGCAAATGACGATTTAACACCAGTTCTTGGTGGATATTGGCCTGGTATTCAAATATATTACCCACCAATCAAATTCAATCCACTTGATGGAACATATGAAAGTATGGAGCAAGCAAAATTAAGACTACAAAAACATGCTTATAAAACAAAAGCACATACAGTGTTATTTGACTTAGAAGATGGTTGTAGACAAAAAGCTATGTCAAGAGAACTTTTAATTCAAGAATTACCAAAATTTCCTGAAAGAAATTTCCAAATAGCTGTAAGACTTAATCCTTTTAGAACTGATGAATATGAAGAAGATTTAAAAATGTTAAAACAAATTCATCAATATATTGATGTTATTGTTCTTGCAAAAGCTGGAGAAGTTTATGGAAGTGCTGAAATTAGAGATTTATCTTCTTGGTTAATTTCAATCGGAAGTAAATTAACAATTCAACCAATTATTGAACATCCAAAATCTTTACAAATTGCGGATAGATTAATGGAACACTCAACTGTTAAACACGTTGTTTTTGGTATCCATGACTTTTCAAAAGCAATGGCTTATAAAATCACTCCTCAAGGATGGATTAATGAGTTAGAAACTTTCTTTAATATGCTTACAATGGAAGCTAGAATTAAAGGTAAAGGGGTTATTGGTGGGGTTGAAGTTATGTTAACACCACATTCATTACCTGATTCTTGTGTTGAGAAAAAAGATATTAGAAGATGGTTAGATTTACATGGTGATGATGCTTCAAGACACGTTTATGCTCATGCAATTAGAGAAAATGCAATGGGATTAACTGGTAAACAAATCATTACTCCAAATCACATTAATATCTGTAAAGTTGCATTTACTCCATCTCCAAATGAGATCGCAAAAGATGTTGCTATTTTAAAAGAAGCAATTAAAACTGATGCATTATTAAGTGGAGCAATTAGATACGAAGGTGAAATGTTAGATCCACCAATGTTCGGTAAATCTTTACAAAACATTTTAAGAGCTTATGCATTAAGATCTTTAGCAAAAGAGGATGAAATATTTGCATTATCTGTATTAAACAGAATGCCAATTCACACATTTAAAGAAAACTGGCCATACGGTCAAATTTAGTAAGGAGATTATATTATGAGTTCAAACGTTAAAATTGAAATACCTGAATTTTTAAACATCGGGTTTGCTTGTACTTCTGCTCATGTTGGAACACCAAAAGAGAACAGTATTGCAATGGTAATTGAAGATGATAAATTAGGTACAGATGAAATAACTTATAAAGATTTAGCAACTAAATCTGATCAAGTTTGTAATTTCTTTACAGGAATTGGTTTAGAGCCAAGAGATAGAGTATTAGTATGTTTAAAAAACTCTTTAGCTTACCCTATTTCGTTCTTTGGAACAATGAAAGCTGGAATTATTGCAGTTCCTACTTCAACACTTTTAAGTGGTAGTGAAGTTAAATATTTAGCTGAAGATTCACAAGCAAGAGCGATTGTATTATCAGCTTCTATGTATGAAAACTTAGTTCCATACTTAGAAAACCTTGATAATTTAAAAACAATTGTAATTGCTGGAATTGATAGTGTTGATGGATTAAAAAAACCAAAAGATATTAACATTTATGCATTAAATGAGATTTTCAAAACAGTTGATAAAACACCAAAACACTATAATTCAAAATCTGGTGAACCAGCATATTTAGTTTATACATCAGGAACAACTGGTTATCCAAAAGGTGTTTTACACTCTCACAGATCATTAGTTGGAAGAACTCCAGCAACTAAATTTTGGTTTGATTTTAGAGAAAATGATAGAATCATGCACTCTGGTAAATTTAACTGGACTTATGTTTTAGGATCAGCTTTAATGGATCCATTATTTAATGGTCATACTGTTATTGCTTATGAGGGAGCTAATGATGCTTCAACTTGGATTGATTTAATTAAAAAACACCAATGTACTATTTTCATTGGAGTTCCAACAATTTATAGACAAATTATCCAAAAAACTGATTTCACATTAGCTGATTGTCCATCTTTAAGATATTGTATGAGTGCAGGTGAACATTTATCTGATGAAATGTTAGGATTATGGAAAGATAGATTTAATCAAGATATTTATGAAGCAATCGGAATGAGTGAATGTTCTTATTATATTTCTCACTCTAAAAACAATCCAATTAGACCAGGAAGTGCTGGATTTGTTCAACCAGGTCATACAGTTAAACTTTTAGATCCTGAAACTTTAGAAGAAGTTGAAGATGGTGAAGAAGGTATGATTTGTATTGGTGAAGACGATCCAGGTTTATTCTTAGAGTATTGGCAATTAGAAGATGAAACAGCAAAATCAAGACACGATGGATATTTCTTTACAGGTGATTATGCTAAAAAAGATGAAGATGGATATATTTGGTTCATTGGTAGAAAAGATGACATTATCAATACTTTTGGATTTAGAGTATCTCCACATGAAATCGAAAGAGTTGTAAAAACTCATGATGATGTAGCTGATTGTGTTGCTTTTGGTTTAGATATTGAAAAAGAAAAAACAATTGTTGCAATCGCGGTAATTGGACATGAAGAATTAAGTGCAGAAAAACAAGCAGAAATTTTAAAATTTGCACAAGCTAATCTTGCAAAATATAAAGCTCCTAAAGAGATTTTTGCAATGCTTGATTATCCAAGAACTAAAAATGGAAAAGTTTTAAGAAAACAACTTGTTAAACAATTACACGAACAATACCATGCAATTGAAACAGGAACAAAAATAGTTGAATACAAAGCAAGACGTTCAATGTTATTTGTACCAGCTTACAACAAACACAATGTTGAAAAAGCTAAAACTGTATTAGCAGATGCTGTTATTTTTGATCTTGAAGCAATTTTACAAGAACAAAGAGAAGCTGGAAGAGCTGTAATTAGAGAAGTTTATAAAGAGAGTGGTTCTAAATTTGGTGAATCAGAAAGAGTTCTTAGAATCAATAACTTAGGTTCTGAAGACTTAAAAAAAGATTTAGAATTAGCTAAAGAGATTGAAATTGATGGTTTATTATTTTCTAAAATTCAATCAAAAGAAGATGTTTTAGAAGCAGTTAAATTAACAGAAGAAGTAAATCCTAATATATCTTTAATGATTATGATTGAAACTCCATTATCAGTTTTAAATATTCATGAAATTTGTGCAGCATCTCCTAAAGTTGAAGTTGTTGTTGTTGGTTCTAATAAACTTGCAAATAGACTTCATATTGATGTTAAAAAAGGTTCAAAAGCGATGTTTAATTACTTATCGCAAATTGCCTTAGCATCAAAAGCTTATGGTAAAACTGTGATTGATGGACCACACTTTGACGTTAATGATGAATTTGCTTGTGAAGATTCAACAAAAGATGCATTTAATTTAGGATTTGATGGTAAATCTTTAATTCACCCAGTTCAAATTGAATATATCAATGATATTTTCACTCCAAAACAATCTGAAGTTGAAGATTATGAAAAAATGATTGCTAAATATGAAGAAGCAGCAAAAGAAGGTAAAGAAGTTATTTTACATAACGATAAATTAGTTGATTCATCAAGAATTAAATGGGCTAAAAAAATGATAACTTTATATGAAACATATAAAGCTTTAGGTCAAAACCTATTTAATAAATAAGGAGTAAAATTTGTCTAAAATTAACATGGGTAATTTTTTTGAAGATTTTTCAATCGGTCAAAAAATCATTCATCCACTTCCAAGAACAATAAGTGATGGTGATGTATCTTTATACATCGCTTTTACTGGTTCTAGATTTGCACTACACTCTTCTGATGTAGTGGCAATTGAAATGGGTTATGATAAAAAACCAATTGATGATGTTTTAATGTTCCATCTTACATTTGGAAAATCTGTTCAAGATGTTTCTTTAAATGCAATTGCAAACTTAGGTTATGCAGAGATGTCTTTTCCTAATCCTGTTTATGTTGGTGACACAGTTTCTATGACATCAACAGTAATTGGATTAAAAGAGAATTCAAATGGTAAAAGTGGAGTTGTTTATGTTCACTCTATTGGTGTAAACCAAAATGGTGCTGAAGTTTTAAACTTCAAAAGATGGGTAATGGTTCATAAAAAAGACCACTCTACTTTAAGTGGAGTAAATGAAGTTCCAACTTTTGCAAAAACAACACCAATTGCTAATGTTATTAATATTCCAACAATTAAATGTGTTGATACAAATTCAACTGGTGGAAAATATTTCTTTGAAGATTATGTAGCAGGTGAGAGATTAAATCACCCAGAAGGTATTACTATTGATAATAGTGACCATACATTAGCAACAAAGTTATATCAAAACAATGCAAAAGTACATTTCAACGACCATATGATGAAAAGCACACCAATGGGTCAAAGACTTATGTATGGTGGAATCATTATTTCAATGGCAAGAGCTATTTCATTTAATGGTTTACAAAATGCTCAATGGATGTATGCAATAAATAGTGGAGCACATGCAAACCCAACATATGCAGGTGATACGGTTTATGCTTATACTGAAGTTGTGGAAACAATTGAAGTAAATAGAGAAGATATTGGATTATTAAGATTAAGAACTATTGCTCTTAAAAATCAAACTCCAAAAGAGATTGAAAATCCAAAAAGTGAAGATGGTAAATATTTACCAAATGTTGTTCTTGATTTGGATTACACAGTTGTAATTCCAAAGAAAAAAACACAAAAGTAAAAAAGTATGAAAGGCAACTCGTTGCCTTCTTTAGGTTTTCTCAAAGAGAGTTTAACAACAGGCTACTTTTAACAATTTTTTATAAATTGTGCTAAAAAGTAGACAAAGAATAATAAAAATTAAATTTAAAACAAAGGAAAATAATATGACACACCCTAATGAAGCACTATTTGGTTCTGGAGACAACTTACCAATCATCCCATCTTGTGAACACTTTGCAGGTAGCGAAAAGCTAATCTTAAAAGGTTTTGAGATGCAAAAAAAATTAGGACCTGTTTTTGATATTACTTGTGACTGTGAAGATGGAGCTGAAACTGGTAAAGAAGTTGCACACGCTGAAATGATCGTAAGAGTTGTTAATTCTGATGCAAATCCTTATGGAATGGCTGGAACAAGAATTCACGATTTTGACCATCCAGATTGGAGACAAGATATTGATATTTTAGTACCAGGTGCTGGAGAAAAATTAGCATATATTACTATTCCAAAATCAACTTCTTATGAAGATGCAAAAACTCAAGTTGAATATATTCAAGAAGTAGCAAAAAAAGCTGGAATTAAAAGAGAAATCCCAATTCACGTTTTAATTGAAACTCACGGTGCTTTAAGAGATGTTGAAAAAACTGCAACATTACCTTGGGTACAAGTATTAGACTTTGGATTAATGGACTTCGTTTCTGGTTACCAAGGTGCAATTCCTGCTTCTAATATGAGAAGTCCAGGTCAATTTGAACATAGATTAATTGCTGCTGCAAAAGCTAAAGTTGTTCAAGCTGCACTTTCTAATCACATTATTCCAGCTCACAATGTTACACTTGATTTAAAAAACCCATACCAAACTTATAAAGATGCTGAAAAAGCAAGAAATGAGTTCGGATTCATGAGAATGTGGTCAATTTACCCAACTCAAGTTCAAGCTATTGTTGATGCAATGAAACCAGATTTTACAGAATTAGAAGCTGCACAAAATATCTTATTAGCTGCACAAGATGCTGAGTGGGGACCAATTCAATATGATGGTGAATTACACGATAGAGCAACTTACAGATATTTCTGGGAATTAGTTCAAAGAGCAAAATTCTCAGGAACAAAATTACAAGACGAAGTAGAAAAAAGATTTTTTGCTTAATTCTTAAACCTAGGGATTTACTTCCCTTGGGTTAAATTTAAAAACTGAACCTTCTAATTTTGTCCCTTCTTTTATATCTCTTTTATCAAACCAACTATCTTGCATCTCAAGAACATAAGGTACAGGTTTAACTGAACAATGTAAATTTAATGTTTCTGGTTTCATATTAACAATATTTACAATTACACCATCTTTATCTATAAAAGCTGCCGATAAAGGAATAATTGTATTTTTCATCCAAAAACACTGTTTTTCTATTTTATCAAAGATGAAAAACATTCCTTGATTTTCATTTAACTCTTTCTTAAACATTAGTCCTTCTAGTCTATCTTCATTTTTATCTGCGACTTGAACATCAATTAAATATGCACCAACACTTAAAGGAACATATTCTAATGATTTTTTTTCAACTGTTTTAGAAGAACAGCCTATAATAATTGAAAGTATTAATATAGAAAAAAAATAAATTTTTATTTGTTTCATGATTTATATAAAGAAAAAATACTCAAATTTTAAACCTTTTGTTTAATTAATAAAATAGTATCGGAAAATAACTTATGGCATTAAATATATTTAAAATAGATAAAAAGGTAAAAACTAAACACTTTAAAAAAAATAAATATTAAAAGAGAAAAAAAAGATTTCTTTCATCTGTGCATGGGTATAATAATTCAATTTCTAAAGTAAAAGGAAAAAAATGAAAGTAATAAAAGAACAAGATATTATAGATAGTATTGCTGATGCATGTCAGTATATTTCATATTTTCACCCAGAAGATTTCGTAAAAGGTATGGTTGAAGCTTATGAAGTTGAGAAATCAGAAGCTGCTAAAAATGCAATTGGACAAATTTTAATAAACTCTAAAATGTGTGCTATGGGTCACAGACCTTTATGCCAAGATACTGGAAGTGTTAACATTTTTATCAGAGTTGGATTAAATGCTAAACTTGAATTAACAAAAGAGTTAGTTGATGTATTAAATGAAGGTGTTGCAAAAGGTTATACTAATCCAGATAATACTTTAAGATATTCTGTTGTTTCAGATCCTGCAGGAAAAAGAACAAATACAAAAAACAATACTCCAGCGGTTATTCATGTAACTGTTGATAATTCTGATGAATTAGATATTACAGTTGCTGCAAAAGGTGGTGGTTCTGAGAATAAATCTAAATTTGCAGTATTAAATCCTTCAGATTCAATTTATGACTGGGTTATGGCAAATGTTAGAGAAATGGGTGCTGGTTGGTGTCCTCCTGGAATTTTAGGTATTGGTATTGGTGGAAATCCAGAAAAAGCTATGCTTTTAGCAAAAGAGTCTTTAATGGGTCATGTTGATATTCATGAACTACAAGCTAGAGGTCCTCAAAATGCTTTAGAAGAATTAAGATTAAAATTATATGAAGATATTAACAAAGTTGGTATTGGAGCTCAAGGTCTTGGTGGATTAACTACTGTTTTAGATGTTAAAATTTTAGATTATCCATGTCATGCTGCATCTTTACCAGTTGCAATGATTCCTAACTGTGCTGCAACTAGACATATTCACTTTAAATTAAAAGCTGGAAATGGACCTGCTATATTTAATGTTCCTTCATTAGATATTTGGCCAGATATTGAATTACCAATGGATACAATCAAAAGAGTAAATATTGCAGATTTAACAAAAGAAAACTTATCTCAATTTAAATCAGGTGATACATTATTACTTTCAGGAAAAATTTTAACAGCTAGAGATGCTGCTCATAAAAAAATTGTTGAGTACAAACAAGCTGGTAAACCACTTCCAAATGGTGTTGACTTAAAAGATAGATTTATCTACTACGTTGGACCTGTTGATCCAGTTAGAGATGAAGCAGTAGGACCTGCGGGACCAACTACATCAACTAGAATGGATAAATTTACAAAAGACATGATGGAAATTGGAATCATGGGAATGATTGGTAAAGCTGAAAGAAAACAACCAACTATTGATTTAATTAAAGAGTATAAATCTATTTATTTAATTGCAACTGGTGGAGCAGCATACTTAATTTCTCAATCAATCAAATCTGCAAAAGTTCTTGCATTTGAAGAAATTGGTATGGAAGCTATCTATGAATTTGAAGTTAAAGATATGCCTGTTACTGTAGCTGTTGATACAGAAGGTACTTCTATTCACACAACTGGTCCTGCAAAATGGAGAACAATATAATTTAATTAATTTACAAAAGGCTTTTTTGCCTTTTGTAATTATAATTCTAACTTATAACTTTATGCACTTTTCTTACCTAAAATAATTCTTATACCAATAAACTAGATTCAATTTTTGACTTTAAGAAGATACAATAAATGTTATTCTTTTGCATAATACATAATAATATAGGAAATAATAAGATGTTATTAGATGATTTAAAAGATTATTTAGGTTTTGCAGTTGCTGGAAATTTTGCTAATCACCTAGGAGAAGCTGGTGAAGCAAATGAGTTTGCAGTAATAAAAACCGAAGAAAAAGATGCTCCAAAAGGGATGTTTCCCTTTTATATAAAAGGGCATAATAGTTTTTTAGGAACTTATCCAATATGTGATGAAATTATTTTAACACATGGAAGAGAAAATGAAAATCTTCAAGTTGAAGCAGAAGTTGCATTAATTTGTGACTTTGAATATAAAGATGGAAAAGTTATTGATATTATTCCAAAATATTTTTCTGCCTTTAATGACTGCTCTATTAGGGTAAATAATGGAGAGAAATTAAGTACAAAGAAAAATTGGGGAACTAATACAAAAGGTATTTCTCAAGATATTATAGAGATTGATAACTTTACAGAAAAAGGAATTTTAAGTAAATATCATATCTCTTCATTTATCAAAAGAGATGGTATTGTATATGATTACGGAACAACAAGTGCTGTTAAATCATATAGTTACTTTTTTCATCAACTAAAAGATTGGATGATAAATAAATTAAATACTCAAGAAGATTGTGGTCCACTTGAAGAGTTAACACAATTTATGTTTGATGCTAAAAATGCAAAAGGTATTTTAATAGCAGCAGGTGCAACAGCATATACAGACTTTGGGAAAAAGAACTTTCTAAAAAAAGGTGATGAAATTTTTGTATATGTTTACAATGCCCATGCACATAGTTTCTTAGACATCATGAATGACATGTGTGGAATGGATACTTATTTAGGACAATGTTCTAAACTTCACCAAATAGTACAATAAAACAAAGCGTTAGGCTTTGTTTATTGTATTTATATTAAATATATAATTATATAGAAATATATATAATTATATGCTCTTATATAAATTTTTATATTAATTTATCTCTTAAACTTTTTTCGAATCCACAAACAAAATATCATTTAAACTATCAAAAACATTCATTGTTGAATCTTCAATTTGTGCAGAGATTTCTCTTAAAATTTTATTTTCAACTTTTTTAGCATTATTATCCAGATAAACTTGTACTTTTTGGTGAACATCTTCGTGGTATTGTTTTAATATTTCCCACTCTTTTACTTTAGTAAAATCTCTTTTCTCAGTTTCACAAAGGATAATCCATTTTCCCATATTACAAGATTTACAATCAACAACAGTACAATTTTCAAAACTATCTAAAGTCGAGAAATACTTTTTCTTTAGATTAATATGGTCATTTTTATATTTTGAAACTTCTTTCATTAAATCAATATTTTCAACCATCTCATAATACTTTTCATCTATTTTTGCTTGTGCAGTAATTTGTAGTAATCTACTAGATAGCTTAGAAACTTCTTTTGATAAAACATCTATATTTGAAGAAGTAAATGCATTTTTTTGAGTAGCAATATCTAGTCTTGAAATGGTTTCATTTATTTGAATGATACCAACTTCTTGCTCTTTACTAAACTGTGTAACACTATGAATAATATCTTTTGTTTGGATAATTTTTGAAGTTAAACTTTCATATCCTTTTATCATATCTTGGGCAATATTTTTACCTTCGTTTGATTTTTCACTAGCGCTTTCAACCAAACCTTTTATTTCTCGTGCAGCTTCTGCACTTCTATTTGCTAAGTTTCGCACTTCTGCTGCTACAACTGCAAAACCTTTCCCTGCTTCTCCAGCAGTTGCTGCTTCAACTGCTGCATTTAAAGAAAGAATATTTGTTTGAAATGCAATTTGATCAATTATTGAAATTGCTTCATTTATTGCTTTTACCTTTTCATTTATTTCATCCATTGAACTTGAAGTTTGTAGTGCAAATTTACTTCCAACATTTGCCGCATCATTTACATCATTTGCAATATTCATCATTTTATTCATATTTTCATTATTGTTTCTAATATTTGATGTAATTTGTTCAAGTGCAGCTGAACTTTGCTCCAATGAACTTGCTTGTTGTGTTGAAGAAAGAGCTAATTCATTTGATGAAGTGGCTAATATTTTAGTATTGTTTTCAAGTTCAATTCCAGCATTTGTAATCATTGCAATTAATTCCGATGTTGATTGTCCTAAAAGTATTGTTGATGTACATAAAGTACCAAAATCCCCATACATTCCTCTTTTTTGTATTTCATCAAGTTTAAATACATAATTTGATTGGGTATAACTATTTAACAAAAGATTTATATTATTGATTTTTAGTTTAGTTCTATCTAACATTTTATTTATAATTAATCTTAAATCTTCAATGTCTTTTGTTACTGCAACTTGCTTAATAGAGTATTCAAAGAAACCATTATTTACTTTTTCCATAACATCAGAGATTTCTAAAACAACTTTTTTATCTTGTTTTTGTATCTCTTGGATTTTATTAATTTGCCCATTCATCTCTCTTGTCATAATTGCAAATTCATCATTTCCTTCTAAATCATGTAAAGTTACACTATCTTTTTCTTTCATTGAATAAGCCAAAAATTCATTTAGATTAACTTGAAATTTATTCATAGATGAAACTATCTTTTTTGTCATAAAATAGATAATTAAAAATGTTAATGAAAATAAAATCGTAATAAAAGTCAACTCATAAATAATTTGTATCCTAAATCTACTAATTTCTCCATTTACATATGAGATTAAATTACTAAAGAGTGCCTTTTCTGAATCAATTAATAAATTAATTTTATTAGTTGATTTCTCTTTCCAATCATTATTCGCTCCATAAATATTATTTGATAATTTATCTATCGCATTGATTGCATTTTTATTATCAACCTTTTCAAGAGTTTTTGATGTACTATTTTCAGATTGTGAAATATCATAAGCATTTGAAATCATTGAATCAAATGTATCTCGTAATATTTTTAATAACTCAATCTCTTCAGGTGTTGTTCCTTCAAATTTTTCATAATATTTTATTACTTTTAAAAGAGAAGAGTGTTTTGATTGCATTTTATTTAATAATTTATCATCTTTTGTTTCTAAAAAATCTTTATACAAATGAATTAATCCACCATACCCACTAAGCTCTTTTATTTTTAACATATATTCATTTTTTTGACTCTTAAAAAATATCACTTTTCTAATATTTTCCATCTCAACAAAATCATTAGTTGAATATATTTTTTTCAGATTTTCTAAATCTTCATCAAAAATATTGCTTTTTATAGTTTCCAAATATAGATTTTGTTTTGATACAGAATTTAAAAAACTATTATAATCATCACCAATAATATTTCCCATATTTAAAATATTTCTAATATACTCTTGTTCATTAAATGATTTCTCAATTAATTTATTAAAAGCAACATATGATTGTGAATATTTAGATAAATTCCCAATATTTGAATAAGAAATTAAATCATCTATAAAATATGTTAAATTATCTATTTCCAAAGTATAATATTTTTCTAAATCTTGTTTACTAATTTCAAGATTATTACACTTTTGCCTAATTTGTATAAGTTCTTTTATACTCTTTTGTATATCTGAAATCTTTTTAATTGATTCATCATCTTTAGAAAAAGTATATTTTTTTAAAAATTCATTTAATTTATTAATTGATTCATCACTTTTTGTACTTTGAATTTTAAATTCATTAATGTACTCTTTTCCATAACTCTCTAAAAAAAGAGTAGAAAATACTCTCTCTTTTTGTAAATCATGTATCAATGATGAAACATTCTCTAAAAAATAAAGATAATCAAGACTTTCATTCATTTTCACATTTTTCTCATATTTATCATAAATTGAATTTGAAGATAAAATTAATATTGCAATAATAGGCAATAACAATATTAATTTTATCTTATTTCGTAATTTCAAATTATTCATCTCATACCTTTTAATTTTTTTGAAATTTATCTTTTTTTTCTTACAATTTGGTTACCAATAATAATTTGTAATCAATTTGTAATTCTCAAATAATTTTTATATTGTTTCTTAGATTTTTTAATGAGGAAATTCATTATTTTATTATTGATGAAGATATTTTGATTATAATTTGGAAAAAATATTAGGAGTAAAATATGTTAAAAGAATTTAGAGATTTTTTAATAAAAGGTAATGTTGTTGATATGGCTGTTGGATTTATTTTTGGAGCAGCTTTTGCAACACTAATCAAATCACTTGTAACAAATGTAATCATGCCACCAATTGGACTATTATTAGGTAGAGTTGATTTTTCACAACTATTTATCTCTTTAGATGGAAACTCTTATGCAACACTTGCAGATTTAGAAAAAGCAGGAGCTCCTGCCATTAAATTAGGTATATTTATAAATGATACTATTTCATTTGTAATCTTAGGTTTTGTAATGTTTATGTTTATAAAATCGTATAATAAGTTAAAAAAAGAAGAAGTAAAACCAGCACCTACAACAAAAGTTTGTAGCGATTGTGCTATGGAAATTCCTATTGCTGCAAAAAAATGTGGACATTGCGGAAATACTGCTGTATAAAACTAAAAATTAAAAGGCCTTAGCCTTTTAATTATAAATCAACTAAAGCTTTAAATGTTACTCCACATCTTCCAATGTTTTCTACATTTATATGATTTCTTTCATTAATTCTTTCATCTTCAATAAATTGATATTTCAACTCTAAAACAACAGGTGTTGTATCTCCTGGAATTTTATATGTATCATAATATTCACAAAACAGTGCACTTTGAGAAGAGGCAATCATTGGAGGAAATCCATCCATTACATTTTTAACATCTATTTCAAATTTTTCAATTTCACTAACTTCTTTTCCAAGAGGTGTTGCACATTTTTGTACTTTATCAACATTCTCTTTATTTACAAAACAAATAGTTGCTTTTTTTGTTTTTAAAATATTTGCCAATGAATCTTTTGGACTTCCGTCATCTTTTTTTCCAATTGCCACAAGTAATAGTGCTGGATTTGAAGAGATTGGAATAAAATATGAAAATGGTGCAGCATTTAAAACACCATCATCATCTGTTACTATCCATGCAATCGGTCTTGGAATCACTGTTCCTGACATAATTTTATATCTATTTAAATCGTCAATATCTTTGTAATCTAAAATCATTATTTCCCTTTTTATATTTTAAATTCTTGCTCTACATTTTTTGCTATTGCTTCACCTTTTAAAGTTAAAAATGAATCACTTAAAAACTCTTCCTTTTTAAGCTTTTTTAATAATCTTTTCCCCTCTTTTAAAGAGAATAGACCTGTATTTTCTAGTTTTAAAACAACATCATTTAAAGACTCAGCTGTCTCTTTTTTTAATATTGCTAATAATAAAACTTTCTCATTTATATCCATTTTAAAATCCTTGTATAGTAAAAAGCAAAGCATAAAAACCCTACTCCCAAAAGAATAGTTATTATATCAATAGAAGTTAAACTTGCCATTAAACCAATAAACAGTGTAGTTGTAATACATGAAATCATAAAGAACATATCATTGTAAGAAATTACACGTCCAATATATTTTTCATCACACTTATCTTGCAACAAAGCATAAGTAAATGACCATAAAGTCGTTGTACTAAGACCTACGATAAATAAAGCTATCAAGGAAATATAAAAATTACTTTGCATTAATCCCCACAAAATTATGGCAATTCCTTGAAAAATTAATAAATAATGTAAGTTCTGTTTTGTAACATATTTTGAAATAATCATTGGTCCAAACATTAAAGCCACAGCTCTTACTGCATTTGAAATACCAATTGCTAATGGAACTGAAATAACATATTTGTATTCATTCTTTGCTAATATTGTAATCAATGCATCAAAAGAAGTTAAACCAACACATGAATGTAAAAAAATTAAATAGAGAATAATCTTGTTATTTTTAATGTAAATAAATCCATCTTTTATTAACTGAAATATTTTATCACTTGTAATACTAGCTTTTACAACAAAATCAATTCTAATAAAAACAATTAAAGCTATAGTAAAAATTGTGGCATCAATTATAAAAGCTGTTTTAACTCCATATGAATTTACAATAAAACCACTTATCGCCATTCCAACGGCATAGGTAAATGACCAAATGATTGAATGTATTTCATTTGCCATTTGAAGAGGTTTTTCGTTTAAAAGTTTTGCCAAAAGTGACATTTCAGTTGAAAAGAACATAGAGGCAGCACTCATTCTAATAAAAATCAGAATCATTAAAAACCAAATTTGCTCTTTATTATCAATTGTAAGAAATAAAATTGTCATTAATAATTCAGTTATAAGAAGTGAAATCATTAGAGGTTTAATTTTTACTCTATCTATAATAGCCCCAGAAAAAGGAGCAATTAAAACAGCAGGTAAAAAATGCATAGCAGTTACAATTGAAATTGCAAATTCAGTTGAACCAAAATCAACAAGCATAGTATAAATTGCTACATTTGAAAACCATGCACCAAAATATGCAATAAATTGAACAAGGGATAAATCCCTTATTATTTTGTGTTCAGCAAAAAGTTTACGATAATTCAATTTCTACTAAAACCTCTTGATACATAGCTGAAAATGAACTTTCATCTTCCAAAGCTGGTGTTAAATAATTTACATTTTTGTTTCCAGCAAAAAAGAAAGCACAATTACTTTTTATATCATCATCTATTTTTACAATAAATTTTGCACTTCCATTTTTTGAAGAGATAAGAACTTCATCATTCTCTTTAAACTTTGTACTTGAATTTAAATAAACAAAATCATCAGAAGCAAATTGAGAGTTTAAAGACTTTTTATTTTTTGCAGTAATTAAATAAAAATTATCAGCTGTTTTTTCTTTGTAAAGAGGCTCAATATCAAGCTCTTCTACAAAATCAAAAGTCTCAAAGTCATCTAAAACTGGTTTTGTATTTTCATAATATGAAATAATTTCATCTTCATCTTTTAATTTGTCAAAACCAAACTCTTCTAATAAATAATTTGCCAAATCATATTCACTAATACTATTTTCATCTTTTTCTTTTACTATTTGAGAAATTGCTTTTAATTCATGTCCATAAGATAATCTAACATCTTTTTTGCCTAAAAATGAAGTTGAAGGTATTATTAAATCTGCATATTCACAAGTGTCATTTAATGTTGTTCCAAAATAAACTACAAAAGATTTTTTTAAACCCTCAATTACTTTTTTTGTATTTGGAGCAGAAACAACAGGATTTGCACCTTGAATAAAAACTAAATCATAAGAACCAAAATCAACTTGAGGAATAGATACTTTTTTATTTTTACCTTTTACTTCAAACTGTTTTTTATATCCGTATGCTGAATCACTTAAATACCAAACTCCTCCTGCATCTTTTTTATGAAATCCCATAAATGCTGCAAATGAATCAATACATCTAGTTATTTGAGCTCCTTCAAAATATTTTTGAACACCTAAACCTAAAACAATGGCAACTTTTTTGTTTTCAATTAAATCAAAAAATTCATTTACTTGAGCAAGTGGTATTCCAGTTGTTGTTTCGTAAGATACAACTGGTCTATTTCTTGATATATCAAAAAACCAATCTGCTCCATTTCCAAACTCTTCAATAAATTCCTTATCTTCTAAATCTTGCATATGAGCAAATCTAGTAAATAATAAAGCTAATTCATAATCAGTTTTTGGATTTATTTGCATATGTATTTTTGATTTTTTTGCAATTTCTGTACATGTAGGATCTATTGTTATAAAGGTTTTATCTTTTACTAGATTATACATATGAGATGATGTAACAGTAAAATTTCTTCCCCAAACAATAATAACATCCGAATCAATTAATTTTTGAATTGGTGGATTAATCACATTTTGTCTACCTGCTTCAATTCCTGCACCACCTCCACCATCACACAAACTTCCTCTTGTTAAAGTTGAACCAAATTGCGTGAAAAAGTTTTTAGTCGAATTTTGCATAACACCTATATTTCCACTTCCCTTATAAAAAAGTGTTTTTTCAGGTGTTGTAGTTTTTAATTTGTCAACTAAAATATTTAAAGATTCTTCCAATGAAATTTCTTTATTTTCATAGAAAGCTTTTTTAAGATTCTCTTCTTTTAATAAATTTGCAAAGTTTACACAAAGTTTTCCATTTGTAGTTTTATGTTCTTTTGAACCTTTTATATTTTCATCTATAATTTGTCCTTGACAAGCGTCATAACAATCCATTGGACAAGCTACTTTATTATTTGAATTCAATTTTTACCAACCTTGAGAATATTTTTACATCATCTATTATCAACTCTACTTTATATGCTGAAATATTTGTATCATCAGCAACATCATAAATTTTTGATATTTTTACATTACTTTTTACACCATCAAGATATATATCTTTATTTTTAATTTCATCAATTTGAGATATTGGAACAAAGATTTCCAACTTTCCTTTTGATAAATCTTTTGATTCATAAAGTAGTGTTCCAGGACTTACATAATCCCCATCTTTTACAGCAATATTAAAAATATAATTTGATTTTTCTACTAATTTTTTATTATTAATAATATCTTTTAAACTCTCTATTTTTATTATCATATCAGCTTTTGAAGATTCTAAATTAATAACTTTTAATTTTTGTGTATCTTTTTCAAATTCAGATTTTGATGTAACTTGATTTAATCTACTATAATTATTTTTTTCAATTTCTAACATTTGATCAATAAATTTTAATTTATTTTTTGATTGTTCAAGTTCCACTTTATTTACTAAAGAATCTATTTCTATAATAGTTGAATTATTAGCTTGTAATCCTTCTATTTTAGAGTTAGAATATATTACTTTTCCAGCAACTGCCGATTTTACTTGAAAACTATCAATTGGTTCAAGTTTTGCGTAATATTCATTTGCAAATATTGAGGAAATTGTTAATAAACAAATCCATATTATTTTCATAAATTTTCCTTATTTTCTTTAGAACTCTAAAGTTCCCTCGATTGCAAAATTTGCCTTTGAATCAAGTTCCGCATGGGATAAAACAGAAACTTGAAGACCAAATTTCTCATATATTTCTGATATTCTTTTTCTTAAAACAGGATCAACAACCATTGTTACTTTTGAGAAACCTTTAGCTTCGACATCATCTAAAAGTTTTTTTGTTTTAGTAACTAGATTATTAATTTCAGCAATTGAAATCATAAGCTGAGAAACACCATGATGTTCTTGAAGTTTTCCAATAAACTGCTGTTCTAAATCTGGTTTTATTGTTACAATATGTAAAACACCATCTGTATCTTTAAACTTTTGTGTTATAAGTCTATAAAGTTTAGCCCTTACATGTTCTAGTAGAATTTCTGGAGCTTTAGTAAACTCAGCAATATCTGCTACTGCTTCTATTATTGTTAGCATATCAATAATTGGGATTTTCTCATGTAATAAATCTTTACATACTTTTAGTAAAGAACCATAAGAAGTTACTTTCATAGCTTCATCTATTACAATTGGGAAATCTTTTTTCAATCTATCAACAATATCAACAATATCTTGTCTTGTAATAATATCTTCAGCATGTTTTTTGATAATCTCAGAAATATGTGTTGAAATAATCGTTGGACCATCAACAACTGTAAATCCTTTCATCAATGCTTCTTCTTTTAAATCAGTTGTTATCCAAGTAGCATCCAAGTTAAATACTGGCTCTTTTACTTTTAGTCCAACTAATTTTTCATTTGCTAATCCACCCATTGCAAGAAGTTTATCAACTTCAATTTTACCTTTTACCACTGGGATTCTTTTTAAATATAATTGATACTCATTTGGTGATAAATTTGCATCATCTGAAATTCTAATTTGTGGAATTACAAAACCTAATTCACTTGCAATTGTTTTTCTAATAGCTTTGATTTTATCAAGTAACTCAGAATTTCCTTGAACTAATTGTAATAATCTAATTCCAAGTTTTAACTCTAAAACTTCTAATTTCATTATATTTTCAATAGTTTGAGATTCATCAGCAACAGCCATACTTTTCTTTCTCTCTTTTAAAGTACCTACATCTTCATCAACTTTTGCTTTTAAAACTGGTGTTTTAAAGAATCTAGTTACTGCATTATCTTGTTTATCATTTATCATTGTAATTACGTAACCAATAAATATCATTAATGCACCCATAACCATTAAAATACCTGTTGGGAAACCTGGAATTAATCCAAATAGTATTAAACCAATTCCTAATAAGATTAATGATTTGCTATCTTTAACTAATTGAGAGATAGATTGACTTGCAAATTTCTCTTCATCCATATTAGAACGAGTAATAATAATTGCCGTTGCAGTTGATAAAATTAAAGCTGGAATTTGTGCTACTAATCCATCTCCAATTGTCAAAATTGTATAAACTTCTCCAGCTTGAGAAATAGATAAATCATGTTGAAAAAGTCCTATTAAAATTCCACCAATTAAATTTACAATTGTAATAATAATACCAGCAACTGCATCACCTTTTACGAACTTTGAAGATCCATCCATTGCTCCATAAAAGTTAGCTTCTGAAATTAGCGTTTTTCTTCTAGCTTGAGCTTCTTTATCATCAATAAATCCTGCATTTAAATCAGCATCAATTGCCATTTGTTTACCAGGCATAGAATCAAGTGTAAATCTTGCAGTTACCTCTGCAACCCTTGTAGCACCTTTTGTTACAACCATAAAATTAATAAGCACTAAAATAATAAATATAATAATACCAATAACCATATTTCCACCAACAACAAATTCCCCAAAAGCAGAAATGATTGAACTTACAGCATCTGGACCATTATGTCCTTCACTCAAAATTGACCTTGTTGTTGCAATATTTAAAGATAACCTAAAAAGTGCAAATATTAAGATAAGTGTTGGAAATGTTGTTAAATCTGAAGGTTTTTGAATATATAAAGATATTAATAAAATAAGTACAGAAATAGATAAAGATATTACCAAAAAGAAATCTAAGATTCCTTTTGGTAAAGGTACTATAATGATTAATAGAATTGAAACAAATAATGCAACAACTATTAAATCTTTTGAAAATAACTTTTTTATATTCATATATTAATTATGTTAACTAGTTAATTTAAAAAATTAACTAGCGACAATGTATTGGTTTTGCTAATAGTTGAATAAAGTGCTGTATAAGTAAGCTCCAGAGCTTTTGCTTCTGCTGCAACTTTTGCCAAATCTGCAGAACCGATTTGTTGTGATAGAATATCATATTGCGTTAATTTTGAACTTACTCTATCAAGAGAAGTTTCAAATATCTGGTTTCTTCCACCAAGTTGTGCATGGGCAATATTAACTCCATCATAAGCTTTATCAAGTTCTGATTGACTTTTCCCTATTAATGCTTTTGCTTGATCATCAGAAATAGGATTACCTGAACTATCAACTTTATTTAATGCATTTAAAGTACTATCCATAAGATTAAAAATATTTGTTTTTGCTTCAAATTTTGTACCATCAACACTAGGCATAATTGCACTATATGTTGGTGGAGTTAATCCATCATTTGTGACTGCAAGTGTATCGGCAGTTACATTTCCTTGTAAATCATATTTTGTTAATGTATCATTAGTTGGAGAATTTAATTTCCATTCATTACCATCTTGATCAATAATTCTATCTTCTTGAGAAAAGTTTAAAGTTCCACCTTTAGTTGCACTAGCAGTTGGATACATCATCATATCAAACCCAGTAACTCCCCTATCTCTATATGAACCTTCTTCCACTGCAACTTTTCTTAACTGATTATTTCCAACATATGAAACCTTTCCATTTGCATCTTTTTCAAATGGCTGAATAGAAGAGTCTGAACCTGCAAAAACATATTCACCCTCTACTTGAGTATTTGCCAATTGATAAAGATTCTCTTTCAAACCTGAAATATTTGCAGCAATTGCAGCAATACCACTTGCACTAGTTGTTGCAGTATTTGCTTTTATTAATTCTGCTTTCATCGATTCAAAAAGTTTTTTTATCTCACTCATACTTGAATCTGCAGCATTATTTTGAGTTGTTGTTCTCTCAATTTGGGTTTTTAAACCTTCATATGTTCTTACCTTATCATCTACAGAAATTATTCTTGAATAAAGCATAGAATCATCACTTCCTTGTTGAAGTAGATTCTTAGTACTCATTTGATAACTATTTTTTTGATATTGAGTATCTAAAAGACTCAATCTATATGACATTTGTTCTGTTTGATTTATCATTGTAAAACCTTTCTAAACATAGCTACAATCTCATTAAATCCAAAAATTTTTTGAGTATCTTGAGTTAGAAATTCTCTTATTTGCTCTTTCTTTGCCATCGCATTATCAAGCTCCGGATCCATACCAGTTTTATAAGCACCAACTCTAACCAACACTTCATTCTCTTTTATTAGTGATAATACTCTTTTTAACTTTAAAAAATCATTATAATGTTCTTTACTAACGACCTTGTCCATTACCCTAGAAGCCGATTTTAAAAGATTTATAGGTGGATAAAATCCTTGTTCTGTTAACTCTCTTGTTAAAACGATATGACCATCTAATATTGACCTACTTTGATCAGCAATTGGATCATTCATATCATCACCATCGACTAAAACTGTGAAAAATGCAGTAATAGAACCTTTAGCGTTATTCCCAGCTCTTTCCATTAATTGAGGAAGTAATGCAAATACAGAAGGTGGATAACCACGACTTACCGGTGGTTCGCCTGTACTTAATCCTATTTCTCTTTGAGCCATAGCAAATCTTGTAACAGAATCCATCATCAATAGAACATCATGTCCTTTATCCCTAAAAAATTCAGCTATTGCCATTGCCGTAAATGCACCATATTTTCGCATTAGTGCAGATTCATCTGAAGTTGCTGCAATTATTACTGTATTTTCTAAATTATTATCCAAATTATAATGGATAAATTCAGGGATTTCACGTCCTCTTTCTCCAATTAGCGCAACAACTTTTATTTGTGCTTCACAACCTCTTACAATCATTCCCATAAGAGTTGATTTACCGACACCTGAACCTGCAAAAATACCAACTTTTTGGCCTTTTCCACTTGTGAGCATTGAATCAATTGCTTTTACACCCGTTGAAAACTTCTCATCTATAATTCCTCTTTCAAGGGCAGGCATAGAAAGTTTATTTATAGGTGCATTTTCTTCTAAATCAATGATTTTACCTTTACTATCAATTGGTTCACCTAAAGCATTTATAACTCTTCCTAATAGTCCATAACCACATTTAACTGTTAATCCGTCTTTTTGTATATAAACTTTATCATGGATTTTGAAACCTTCTATAAAAGAGAAAGGAACTATTGTAAATGATTTTGCATCAATTGAGGCTACCATTCCTAAAACGGTATATAGATGTACAACTGATTCAATTTTTACAATATCACCAACTGCCACTTCTAATCCCGTTGCAGTTAATGTTGTTGATGAAATGTTTTTTATTCTTCCAAAAGGAATAGAGAGATTTGTAGAATCAATTCTATTTAGTATATCTTCAATATCCATTACATCTCATCACACATTTTTTTATATAAACTATCGACAGTATCTTTAACTTGTTTACATTTTGTAATATATTCATCTTTTTTAATTTTATTTCCTAATACATCATATAAATTTAAAATATCATAATAAATCTTAACCTCATCATTTGGTTTCATTTTTCTTGTATTTTGTAAAGCTTCTAACAATAAATCCACAGATTTTTGATTATTATTTGCATCTTTAGCAATTCTTGATAACTCTGTTTCAACAAATGGAGAATATACAAATGCTTTCAGCTCTTTTTCTTTTACATAAAGTTTATTTAGCATTTCATTTGCTAATTTAACATTATTGTTTTTTAATAAATCTAAATAATAATCATGATAGAAATCAATTATTATAGGATTATTTTCATTTGTCTTAATAAAACTTGGATTTAGGTTTGTATATGAAAAAAACTTTTCTAATCCAACATTATCGTCTTTTTGTTTTAATATTTGGTATCTATATAAAAATTCATTTGCAAGAACATTTTTATCATCAACCATATCAACTTTTGCAGAGAATTCTAAAGCTTCATCTATATACCCCAAATTGAAAGCCATTTTTTCTAAATATAAATATATATTAGGATCCCTAGTTTTATTAAATGTTTCTTTTATTTGTTGATAAGCTCTGTCATATGGAGATTCAACCATACATTCAAAAAATGCAAATTTAATCGTTTCATCTTCGATTAATTTAGTTAATGTTTCATTTCTTGAAGTTTGTAAAATATCACTTAACTCTGTACATTTTCCTTGTGCTAAATAATCTTTTATTAAATCTATATTTATTTCATCATAAATTTCTGCAATACTTGAATATCCAAACCTTTTTACAATTTCATTAGAAACTTTACTATAAACTTTTTCTGCTTTTAATATAAGTTCATATTTTTTGTCATTTTTATTATTCATAAGTTCTTGTAAAAGTGCTTTTTGTTGCATTGCTTCATTATCTTGATATTTTGCAGATACAACCGGTGGGCTTAAAAATCCCTGTCTCATTAAAATTTCATCAATGTACATTTTTGAATCTTTTGAATGAAGTCCTTGCGGATAATCATTTATAATATCTTTATACAACTCTTTTGCTTTTTCTAAATAATAATTTGTTCTATCATACATTAGCATATAAGTATTTGCAAGTTTAAATTTGAAATCTTCTATTACATCTTCTTTTGTAGTTCTTTTTAACAACTCTTTTAATATTTCAGCTGCATGTTCTGGCATTCCAGCTTTAATTAATCTATTAATTTTTTTATTTGCAAGATATGAATCTTCCGTATAAAACTCTATATTTGTTTTTAAAACTTGTGAAATTAATTCATTTGCTTTATCATACTTTTCATCTAAAATATAAACATCAAACAATTCATCTGCAACAACAGTTGCTACCATTTTATCTTTTGTTACAGTTAATATTTCATATAAATATTTAATAGCTCTTGCATAATCTTTTTGGTATTTATAAACTTTTGCTAATGATATTTTCCCATATGTCTTTGTTAATTCATCATCAAAATTATCTATTATAATTTGTGCAAAATATTTAGCATCTTCGATTTTATTTATTTCTAATTTCAGTTCAACTAAAAGCATATAAGCTTTAGCCAAATCATATTGATTTATTTTAGAAGAATTAATTGCAGTCTCCAACTCATTTGAAGCGTCTAATATTAATCTTTTTGTTTGCTTTTTCAAAGCTAAATCAGCATATAAAAGTATTGTATCTGATGTTAAAATATTAACTTTATTTTTATCTTTAAAATCTTTCACTTGGGCATAAGCATCGTCAATTTTTCCATCTTTTGCTAGAGTTCTTGCATTCTGTAAAATATCAAATCCATCTGTAATTGACTGTTTTCTTTGCTCAGATATTTGAACACCCGAAGAGTCAATAAACCCATAATAAAAATCTTTTTTTGCATACAAAACATTTAACATTAAAAATGCAATTATTAATAATTTCAATTTTTACCTTTTTTTCTTTAATTCATATACATAAGAGAATATTTCAGCCATAGCCTTATAAAATTCACTTGGGATTTCTCTATCTACATCTATTTGATCATACAAAGACCTTGCAAGGGCAGGATTTTCAATGATTGGAATTCTATTTTCTTTTGCTATATCTTTTATTTTTATTGCTAAGAAATCTATTCCCTTGGCCACAATTTTAGGCGCGGAATCCACTTTATTATCATATTTTAATGCAACTGCATAATGAGTAGGATTAGTTATAACAACATCTGCATCAGGAACTGAACTCATCATACGTTTCATTGCCATTTGCATTTGAATTCTTCTAATACGACCCTTTACTTGAGGATCTCCCTCCATATTTTTAAATTCATCTTTAATTTCTTGTTTACTCATCTTCAAAGATTCCATATAATAATACTTTGTGAAATAGAAATCAATTATAGCAAAAATAATAATAATAAACAGAATTGCTGAAATAAAATAGACCGTTAACTCAAACATTGTGGCAATTGTATCTTGTGTATCTTGATTCATCATTGCTAAAAATTTTTGATAGGTTAATGCAAATAAAAGACTCATTACAGCCATAATCAATATTAATTTTGCTAATAATTTTACAGCTTGAATAAGTTTCTTAAATCCAAAAAGTCCTTTTATTCCTTTAATTGGATCTAATTTTTGTAAATCAAAATTTAAAGCTACACTAATAAAACCAAATTGTGCAATGTTACTTACAAATACTAAAATTAAAATTAATATAAAAAAAGGAGCTAAAGCCTTCAGTAATGTAATCGTTACGTGAAATGTTATAGCATAAAATAAAGGTCCATCTAATTCTTGTCCTATAAAACTATAAGAAAACATCATTAATTTTTTGATTTCCATCAAAGAATATGATGAAAAGAAAAGTAAATATACTGTTCCAAAAGTTAATATTGTTGCACCCGAAATTTCTGCTGATTTTGCAACATTACCCTGCTCTCTAGCATCACTTATCTTCTTATCGGTGGGATCTTCTGTTTTGTCATCATCTGCCATGATAAATTCCTAAACTATTGAAATTTTGAAGTAAAATAATCTACAAATGCTTCTGTAAACATTTCCATACCAAGTATTAAAAAAATAAATATCAATGCAAATTTTAGTTGAAAAGTAACTACAAATGGAGAAAATGATGGCATTGATTTTGTTCCATATCCATAATAAATATCTAATATAAATCCTATAAAAAAAAGTGGTAAAGCAAAGGCAAAGGCAAATGCGAACATTCTTTTTATTTCATCTATTGCTAATTGAACTCCATCATAAGAAAAAATATCAAAACTTCCTAAATGTATCATAGAAAAGCTTTTTACTAAAATAACTAATGTCATTTCATACATTCCTGTTTGAAAAAATAACATCAATGCAATCCAAAAAAGTAGTTTTGCGATTATTCCTTGCTGACCACCAGTTGATGGATCAAACATTGACGCCATTGATAAAGCAGTAGAATATTCTACAAATTCACCAATAACTTTTACCGCTGAGAACATAATATTAATTAACATTGAAGCCACTAATCCCAATGTTATTTCAGATATTAAACTCATGATAAAATTATCTGCATTTATATTTGAAGAAACATCAACCAACGGAAAAATAAAGATTGTCACGTAAAAAGCAAAAGCTATTCTTATTGTTGGACTTATTGCTGTATGTCCAAAAACTGGCATAAATGCTACAAAAGATAAAATTCTAGCAAGAAGTAAAAGGAATTGATATAAAACCCCTTCATTAAGTAAAGATAAAAATGCTTCCATTACATATAATCTATTACTTTTTCTTCTCTATCTTTATTCTCTTCTTGTAGCTCTAAAATAGATCTTGTATCCATTTGTTGTTCAAATCGTCTATTACTACCTTGCCCACTATTTGATGATTGATTACTATTACTATTTTGATTTGAAGAACTAAAATCTAAATTAAATTTCGTATTTTCATCAAATGTTTTATTCAATGAATTTCTTAACACATTTTGGTTTTCAATTAATGTATCAAGTGTTACATTATTTGATACATTCATACTAATAGTTAATCCATTATGCTTATCATTTTTCATTAAAATTGCAATAGAACCTAAATCCAAAGGATTTAAATTTATTTTAAAAGCTGTAACTGGTGGCTTATAATTTTCATACATTTGTTTTGCAATGTCTGACATCATTGCAGACATTTGCTGTTTTGCACCAATTATTCTTGATTGTATATTATAAGATAAAGGAGAATTAACATTAACTATTGCATCATCTGCTACAGTTAATGTATTATCAATCAATGCATTACTTGCTTCGATTGATTTTGTAATTAAATCTTTTACTTCTTCTCCTCTAATATCATTTTTAACAAGTAAATTATCTATTAAATTTTTTCTATTTAATAAATCTATATTAGATTTTTTTATATCAAGATTATCAAATCCAATATCTTGCTCAACATTTACACTTTCTAATCCTAAGTCTAACATCTCAGCACTTGTTTTTACAGCTTGTATTGAATTTCCTTCTTTTAATAAAGAGATTGCTTCATTTTTATTAAACAAATTTTGATTAGTTATTTTATTCTTTTGAGAACCTAAATATATATTAGATATTAAATCTTTTACAACAACATCTTTTAATGGTGTATTTAAATTTTCATCAACACCATCTATGCTATCAATAGTAAGTTTTTCACTATTTTTTTGAATTAATTGATCCATTAAAGATAGTTTAACATCTTTTTTAATATCAACTTTTTCTAATTCTTCTACATTAGCATTTTCAATAATTTTTCCCGTTGAAGATTGATTATTCACTAAATCAATAGCTTTTGAATCATTACTAATTTGTGTATTGTCACTTATTACTACTTCTTCAATATTTACTAATACATTACTAGGGACAATTGAAGAATCATCTAATAAAGAAGTCGTAATAGCATCTTTTTGAGTATTATCAATATCTTTTAAAACATCAACAGTAGTTTTTGTTTCATTATTTGCTAATGTAATATCACTTTCCGTCTTTAGATCATTTTTTTCAACTAATTTAGATATGTCATTTTTTGTGTTTTTTATTTCTGCTTTTTTATCATCAAGTTTTATTTCTTCAGATTTTATTTCTGAAGCCACTTCCTCAAGTTTTGATTCACCATCTACATTTATTTGTTTTTCTGGTACAGCTAGACTACTATCAACATTTTTATTTAAATCGCTTACTTCTAGTTTATCATTTAGATTTTCGCTATTTTTACTTTCTAATATTAACCTATCCAACAAAGAAGAAGTTTTTGTTTCTTTTTGTTCTTTATTATCAACTTTATCTGTAATATTAGATTCTTTTATATTTGATTTATCTACTATTTTTACTTCTTCACTATTCGGAACTGTAATTTCCTCAGTTTTTACTTCAATTATTTCAGTATCAACTTTTGCATTTTGAATTTTTGTGTCATTTACTTCCGCATCAACTTTATCAACTTTATCAACTTTTAAATCTTGTATTTTTGTGTCATTTACTTCTATATCTTTCTTAATATTTTGTGCTTCTACTTCTTCTAATTTAGTATCTTTTGATACAGAAGCATTATCTACTTGATTTTCTGGACCAACTACCTTTTTAGCACTATTTTTAGCTTCTAATATTAATCTATCTAATAAAGAACTTGTTCCTGGTGTTTTTTCTTCTTTAGTTTCAACATTTTGTGTTGATTTTATTTCGTCTTTGTTTTGATTATCAACTGTAATTTCATCTGATTTTACTTCTTCACTTTTTTGTGCTATTACAGTATCTTGTTTAACATCTTTTATTTCTGGTTTTACATCAGAATTTACTTTTGTTTCTTCGATTGTAATTCCAGCTGATATTAATGAATCAAATAATGAAGGTTTGTCTTTTACAGTTTGTTCTATAGTTGAAGTAGATGCATTTGAAGTTGCAGCTTTTTCAGTTGGGATTATGTTATTAATTAAATTTGACATTTTAATTACACATTTAATATCTCTAATGTTTTAGAGTCAATATTTTTATGAGTGTTAAATGAAGCTAAATTTGCTTCATAAGATCTTGTTGCTTCAATTAAATCAACCATTTCTACAACAGGATTAATATCAGGATATGCAACATAACCTTTCTCATCAGCATCTGGATGTGATGGTTCATATCTCATAACAGGTTTTGCATCTGATTGAATAATAGATTTAACACCAACACCTCTTAATGAAAGGTCAGAATTTTTATTGTTTGTAGTTTCAATATCATTCGTATTAGTTTTTTTACCACTAGCAACTAACACATCTTCAAATACAACTTGTTGTTTTTTGTACGGTCCACCTTCTGCAGTATGTGTTGTTTTTGCATTTGCAATATTTGCACTTACAACATTAATTCTTGTTCTTTGTGCACTCATACCAGAAGTTGATACATTATACCCATCAAAAAAACCCATACTTTCTCCTTTAATTAAACTTGCATTCTCATAATTTCTTTATATGCATTTAAAGCTTTATTTTTTACTTCTAACGCCAATTTCATTGATAAATCAGCTTCTTCTATTTTTTGTACAGCTTCTTGTAAATTAGTAACTTTTCCTGTTGCTATTCCTTGCATAGAATCATAACCTTTTACTTGTTCATTGTTAACTTCAGTAATTGCATCATTTAGCATATTTTGAAAAGATTTATCACCACTTTGTTCTATTTTTGCAGTATTATTTAAACCTAAAGAACCTATTGAACTTGATATTGAAGATACGTCCATAACTTACCTTTTATTTAGTTTTTTTCTGATTTTTGCTATTGGCATCTATCACATCTTTTACTGTTAACTCATTTAACATAACTTGAATCTTTTCTTCATTATATTTGAAATCAAACTCATTTCTTTTATTATCCAAACTAAAGAGACTTATAATCAAAGAAAGCATCATATTACTGACACCTTTTAAACATATCGTTACTAGAATTATACCTAAAATCATCTCCATTGGAGTAAATAACTCTGCATTAATTGTAAAAAAAATAAGCGTTGCAAAAAAACCTGTCGCAACGTAAAATCTAAATATTCCACTATTTATTACTGTTTGTGAGAATCGTTCTATTATCATGATTCACTACTTTTTAAAACAATAAAAATAGAATTACTTGAACTTAGTTTTAGCACCTAGAACAAACCTTAATGAATATTTTTTAATAACTGATCGATAATTAAATGTAACTGTTTTGTTGTTTCATCTGATGAAAATTCATTAGCAAATAATTTTCTAAGTCTTCCAGTTGTAGAAATATTTGCAGAAGTTGAAACGTTTCCTACATATTTTACCATAAAATCTTTATTTAGCCTATTTTTTTTTCCCAGATTTACCAAAGAATTGGCTATTGTTTCACCAATTTGATAGTTTCTTGTGTGATTAAAACTTAGCATTAATTTATTTTTATCAACAGAAAGCATTTTCATTAAAGAATAAACATCAGTTAAAGCACTAGGATCAGTAGTTGTAATAGCTAAAATGTTATCAGAAATTGATAAGAATTCTTTAACATACTCATTTAATCCAGCGCCAGTATCAATAAGTAAAATATCAAATTTACTTAAAGAAATAATATCTGTAACTATTCTTGAAAATACAAAAGTATTCTTATTTATGCTATATTGATAACCACTTCTTCCTGCAATTAAGTGTACATTGGGATAGTTTGTTTTAGTTATAACCTCATCTAATGTTTTAGTGCCATCGATATACTCAAATAGTGTATTTTGAGGTTTAATATCAAATAAAACTTGCATATTTGCTAGACCAATATCTGCATCCAAGACTGCAACATTAAAACCCCTTCTAGAGAGTAAAAATGCCATATTAGCAGTAAATGTAGACTTACCAACTCCACCTTTTCCAGATGTAATGGTTATAAGTTTCGTTTTAGAATAGTTTTTTTTTACTCCACTTGTAAGTTTTATTAACTTACTAGCTTGAGAAGAAATTGTATCGAACAATTCTATCTCCTAACACATTGTTTATTCATAAAGCAATCAATTAAAAATGTTGAATCAGAAACAATTAAATCATCTGGAACATTTTGTCCAATTGAAAAATATGTAATAGATTTTTTTGTTTTATGTGCAAATGAAATTAGATTTCCAAAACTTCTTGTCTCATCTAATTTTGTAAATGTTAAATAATCAATTGAAAGCCTTGAATAATTTTTATAAATTTCCAATAAATCACTATGTTTTACATTTGCTGGAAGCACTAAAATTTTCTCTATTGGTAACTCTTCAACTCTTTTTTGATATTCATTTATAAGTTCAATTTTATCAATATCATATTGACTAGAACCTGCTGTATCAATAAAAATATAATTACAATCTTTTAATCTTAAAAGTGCTTCAGATAAGCCCTCTGGTTTTTTTACTATTTCTAAAGGTAATCTCATAATATTTGTATATGCTTGTAGTTGTTCGATTGCTCCAACTCTAAATGAATCAAGAGTAACTATGCCAACTTTATAATTTTGCCCTAATTTATAAGCATATCTTGCAGCAAGTTTTGAAATAGTCGTCGTTTTCCCAACTCCTGTAGGTCCTACCATCATTATAATTTTTCTTTGATGTTTTCTTAGAGGAACTTCATGTTTTATTGGAATTACTCTTCGTAAAATCAATTTAAAAAAATCATTAACTTTTTTTGGATTTGACTTTAAAGCAATTGGTAATTGTTTTATAGTTTTTTTCATAATTGTATAAGTCATCTCTTGATCAAACTCATTTTGCTCAAAAATATTATACATAGAAGCAAATTCAGGGGGAATAGTTAAATCATAAAGCTGACTTTTTGGATTCCAGATAGATTTTTGCACTTGTTCTAAAACACTTTGCATTTTTAAGATTTCTTCTTTAAAATCATAAACTTGTGTTTTCATTGGTTCAGAAGGAGGTGTTGCTTTACTAATTGCTGCTTTTGTATATTGTAAATTTTTCTTTTTATGTTCATCTTCAATAGCCACAACAACTTCATAAATATCTTTACCATTGTGTTGAGAGTTAGATATCTTTTTTGTTGATATTACAATTGCATCTTCACCACACTCTTCTTGAGCTTGTCTTAATGCAATAGTAGGTGTTTCTCCTAAAAAAGAGAGCATATTCATTTGAGTCTTCCATCTTTATATATTTGTTCAATCGTCCCATCAGTATTTTTAAAACGGATAAAATCTTTATTCTCATAAATAATTTTACCTTTTTTCTCAATTTTAACTCCGCCAAAATCAAATACTATAGACTCATTTTCATATTTTTTGACATCTTTTAAACAGATAATTGTATTTTTATTTATATGGTGAAGTGTTGTATATTCTTCATTCTGTAATTCACTTAATTTTAAAGGTATACAAGATTTATGTATTTCATCAACATTTTGAACTATTACCTTTGAACTATCAAGTTTTTCTTCATAATTTATCGATTCTTTTGAAATCAAAACACTAATAGCAAAAAGATTAATATTTAATACAAAAACTACAAAACTAAGCTTTAATATCAAAGAAATTTCCTCCATTACTAGCACTTATTTCAGAAACTAAATCTTTATACATTTGTTGCACAGGTAAAACTATCGATGCTAATTTTCTATTTAATTCATAAAGTTCTCTTAACTCTACTTCCAAAGCATCAACACTACTTCTGTATATATTAACATCTATTCCTTCTTGAATTTTAGACATTAACTCTTTATTTAATTGAGCTTTTAATAAAGTTATATCTTCAATCATAATATGTTTTTCATCGTTTCTTTTTAGTAACTCTTCATGTTTTGCAGCTTTAATATCTTCAATATCTTGTGTTATAGAATCTTTTAGTTTAACAATTAATTCTGACATATTTTTTATAGTATTCTCAATCATGTAAAGCCTTATTTATTATTATTTCTTGTTAAAAACTCATATATCATATTACTAATTCCAAAATTTCCAGTTGAATTATCTGCAATAGATTGAATATACATGCTTTTTACAATATCTGAACCTGCACCTTCTCCTGCAATTTTAGTTGATCTTAAAGATACATCCATAATTTGATTTAAAAAAAATGATTCAAAATCATTAGCAACTTTTTTTAACTGTTCATCATTACTATTTTTTAAACTATCTTGTTTTACATTATTAATATTATTAACTTGTAAAAGATCTTTATTTATTAAATTATTATTAGATATATCCATTATTCCAACCTATCAAAGAAATTTTCTTGGTTTAAAATATCTTGTTGATTATCCTGAGAAAAAAATCTCATTTCAACTCTTCTATTATCAGCAGGAACATCACTTTTAGGATGATATGATCCATAAGCTGAAACCTTTAATATTGAAGGATCAATTTTATTTTTTATTAACTCTTTAACAACAGAGATAGATCTTAACGCTGAGATATCCCAAGCATCTCTTGGAATTGAACTACTCAAAACTCTATTTGTGTCAGTATGACCAATTATTTCAATATTGAAAGTTTGAGGCATTGTTCTTATAACTCTTGCTATTTTCGAAATAAATACTTTTGCACTAGCATTTGTTAATTCATATTGACCTTCTTCAAACATTATACTTGAAGGAATATCTAGAACAAACTCATTTTTACCTTTCTCCATCTTTATCTCTTGACTCTCAGTATTTTGACTTGAATTCATTTCTTGAACTACTTGAGCAACATCTTGTGCACTACTATCAACAGAACTTTCAGTAGATGAATTATTATCTTGATTATCTGAGCTATTCTCTTGTGTAGAATAAGCATCACTTTGAGTTTGCACATCAGTTGACGCATCAATAAATCCCATAGCTTTTTTCATAATACTAAAATACTCTTCAACTTTTTGTTTATCCATTACAGCCATAGATAACAATAAAATAAAAAAAGTAAGCAATAATGACATCAAGTCACCAAATTGTACAAGCCAACCAGGTAAACATTTAGGGCATTCTGGACATTTATTTTTTGCCATTAATCAACTTTATGCCGCAACTTCAACTAAAATAGCATTTAATTGCATTTTTATATTTCCTATTGATTCTTCAGCAGCAATCATAGTTGCCCCTTGAATAATAACCTCACAAGCAGTAGCTTCCTTTGAATGTTTTTGAGAAAGCTTGCTCTCTGCGATACCTGCAAATAACGTACCTGTTAATGCTCCATATAATGTTGTAAGCAAGGCAACTGCCATAGCTGGACCAACTGCAGAAGGATCAGAAAGATTTGCAAGCATTGCAACAAGTCCAACAAGAGTACCAATCATACCCATAGCACCAGCAGTTCCTCCAATATTACTAAATATTGATATCATTACCGAATGTCTTTTTTCCATATGCTCTAACTTTAATTCCATTAAAGGTTGTAAAACATCTGGTTTTGTACCATCTACTAAAAGTTGAAATGCTTCTTTAAAAAATGGATTAGTCTCTTGAATTACCTTTTGTTCAATCTGCATTACACCATGTTTTTTTATTTCTGTTGCATAAAAAACAATTTTTTCTACAAGTTCAGGAAGAGGTTCTACCTTTACTTCATTAAATGCAACTTTGAAAGCTGGCATAATTCTTTTTAAATCACTCGCTTCAAATTGAGCTGCTGTTACTGCAATAGTTCCTCCAATAACAATTACAACGGAAGGTATATCAATATAGGGACCAAAACCAACTCCCCCTAAAATTATGGCAATAGCAATTAATACCCATCCACCACCTAATCCTCCTACTGTACTTTTATCCATAAACTACAATCCTATATGATTTAATCTAAAATCTTCATTTCCGATTTTTTTTATTTTGAGCCCAAATTTTCCTTCTACAATTACAGCCTCTCCAACACCAATTTTAACACCATTTACTAAAACTTCTAAAGGTTCATTAACCATTTGTTCTAGTTCTATAATTTCACCAACATCCCATCTTAAAATATCTTTTAATAAAACAACTTTTGTTCCTAATCTAACACTTAACTTTAATTTTATATTATATAAAAGTTCTAAATTTTTTGGAGTTTGCACACTTTGACTTGAGGGTGGATTATAGTAGTTATTATTTGGTACCATTGCTGGTATTTCATTATTTTTAGAATCATTATCTTCAGATGTAACCCCAGTAACTGAAGAAAAAAATGGTAATAACATATCATCAAAATGAATAATTACTGGTAATTTTTCATCATCTAAAGACAAAATAATTTCATAAATATTAGTTTTACCTGATAATAACGAACCCTCAACAATAGTTGAACTCTTAACTTCTGACTTAATCGAGCCAATATCAGGTAATCCTTGAGCATTAACAGAAGTACAAAAACTACCACAAATATTTGAAACTATTTCATTAACAGCATCAGTTATTTCATCATCAATATGTTCTTTTAAATCTCCCATTCCACCTAGCATTAAATATTCAAATTTAGTTGCCGTAAGTGTGGGAATATAAAAAGAAATTTTAGATGAGATACCTTTAAAGTCAAACTTTACTACACATTCAACAAGTTGTGTTGAATCAAAATTTTCACTTACTAAAGCTACAATAGCTTCGATTTGAGAACTTTTTGATAACAACTGTTCTAATGTATTAGATAATTCTTCTTTAAATATATTTGATAAATCTGATGCCAATTAATACTACCTTTACTTGTTATTTGAATTTTCTAATTCCTGTAAAACGTAAGCTTTTACTTTCATCATGTCTTCAGTAGGATACTTATATTCAGCATCACCTCTTGTTACTTTTACAAAAAAATCTTTTGAACTTTTGTTATAACCAAATTTTACATTGTCTAAGATTACTTCATTTTTATCAGCTGTACCTTGAGTACCTAAGGCTTTTTTATACTCATCTTCTTGGATTACTTTACTTTTTTCATCAACATTACTAACTTTTTGAATTTTTTCTAAATTATTAAGTTTAGAATTATCTATTTCTGCAATTCTACTAATTTCCATAATATCCTCCTTAAGAAGTAACAATTTTAGGTTATTATAGCAGAAAAAAATTAAATTATTTAAGATTTATAAAAAACTATAAAGATTCTAAATACTCATCAAAACCAATTAATTTAAAATCTATTAGAGAATCAAGATAAGGCTGAATTAAAAATTGTTTTGCACTTGATATTTTTAATTCTTCTATTAACTGGATTGCAATTAAAAAATCAGCATCTTGATCATTTAATATAGCTTTTATTAGTGAAATTTGAATAGAAGCATCATTGTACCTTCCTGCTTCTAAAAGTGCAGCAACCATTAAATACATAGTATATTTATCTTCTAATTTATATTCTGATTGTAAATATTCTAAAGTTTTTATTGCTTCATCTGGCGAATTAAAATGTAAATCAATTAATGCCTTTGTTCTTAAATAAGAAGGCGTTGTTTTACCTGAAATTTTCATATCTGCTTTTGAAAAAATACCTAAACCTTTTAAAATATCTACATAATATCTTGTAATAATTAATGGACCTTCCAAAAATTGATTATTTAGAGTTAAAGGTATTGAATCTTGTAATCTTGCATAATATGTATAATCACTCTCACCTTTTCTTCTTTGTACCATTTTAATTAGAAAAGTTAATGGATCTTTAAAATGTTCATCCAATAACATATGATCTTCATTTACTGTACCTTTTTGCATTGCATTTAAAAAATCTAACGCTTTAAAGAATATAGTATTTTCATATTCTAAAGGCTTATCTGCAGATGTATATTGTGGGTTTATAAATAATTTATAAATTTCTTTTGAAAAATAATTATAAAGACCATTATCACTTTTTATATTAGTTTCAATATACTCTCTATCTTTTATCTTAATATTTATTCTATTTGCACTAATTAGGTACATTGTTGAATAAAGTTTATTCCCAGGATTTAATTTGTATGCCCTTTCAAAATATTTAAAAGCATTGTTAAAATCATTAATTTGAGCACAAGATAATGCTAAATTGTAAAAAATATATGACTTAGTATCTTTTGTCAACATTTTTTCTAATTCTGAAACTCTTATAATGGGGTCTTCTTTTACAATTTTTAAGAATTTAGCATTATAATCAACCATCTCTTCAAGATTTACAATATTCTCTTTTTGATTATAGATAAATCCTTTAATACTATCATAAATAATTTCCTGAGAATCTGAAAAAATAAATGGTGCAAAATAAAATACAAAATCTATTTTTCTATTTTCATCAAATTTAATAACAGAATCTAAGTATTGTTTTGATGTAAATTTATTTTTATTAAAAAATATTTCAATAGGTAATTCACTGTTAGCTTTAAATGTATTTTTTCTATCATTAATTAAATCTAAAGTATCTTTTAATTGATCAATATTATTCATTTTTAAATAAGTAAAACTTAAAAGCCACAAAATTTTATCCACTGTATTTGGATTAACATTTTGTTCTTTTGCTTTTTTTAATAATATACTTGCTTTTTCATAATCTTTTAATTTTAAATAGATCAAACCTTTCTTTAAATCAGTAGGATAATCCATCGTATTTAAAACTTCTAAAGCATTTTCATACTCTTTTAATATTATATAAGTATCTGAAAGCATTCTTTTTGAATGTTCAGATAAATTTTTAAATTTTTTTGAAATTTTTACAATGGTATCAAGATATTTATTATCTTTTGAAATTTGGTATAAATAATAACATGCTGCCATATATGGAAATGTATGAATATTTATATTCTCTTGTTTTTCATAAATTTTATTCAAATAAACAATTGCATTATCTATTGAATTCATTTTATAATAAGCAATTCCCATATTCAAATATGAAGGCACCTCTAATATCTTAGAAGTTTTTTCAAAAAGCTTGATTGCCTCTTCATATTCATTTTTACTCAAATGTAAAACAGCTTTATTAAAGTCAATTTGTAATGCTAAATTTTCTTGGGATTTTTTTAACTTCTCGAATTGAAAAATTATTTCAGGTTGAGATTCAATTATGTTGTCCTCAGCATATAAACTATAATTGATAAATATTGTAAATAATAATAATTTATATACTAATTTCATTATATTTCTAAAACCTAAACCATTGCATTAACTTGAGCATAAAGCTCTTCATTTCTTTTTTGTAATTCATCCAATTTATTTTTTAAATTAATATTTTCTATTCTTAACTCTTGCAAGTCATCCCTTGCAACTTGTAATGTACCTTGATTAGTTTTTAAAGTATTAGCACTTATTTTTACTTGTTTTTCATACCTATCAATTAAAGATTCAAATTTAACAATTTCTTCTTGTATAATGTTTTTTTCTTCATTTACTTTTTTATATAAAGATTTATATACATTAGAACTTGAAAAAAAGTAGAGTAACAAAACTCCAAGTACTATTATTAATAAAAAATTTTCCAAACTTGTCCTATTTAAATATAAATAGAGTAAGTAAACTCACTCTATTTAAGAGATTATCTTTTAAGATTGATTAAGGTATTTAAAATATCATCAGATGTAGTAATTGATTTAGCATTTGCTTCAAATGCTCTTTGAAATACCATTAAATTTACTAAACTCTCTGATAAATCTGCTGTACTTAATTCTAATGTTTTCGATTCTACTTTTGCTGTTTTATTATTATTTAAATTATATATTGGATCTCCTGATTCATTAGTTTTTCCTAATAAATTATCTCCCATTGGATTTAATCCTCTATTGTTATTAAATACAGCAATTGCTACTTGACCAACTGCAAATTCAGCTCCATCTTGTTTCATTGTAATTAATCCAGTGCTATCTACAGAAAACTCTCCAAATGCTGAATCAGAAATTCCCAAAGTATCTAATCTTAGTTGTAAACCTCCTTTTGAAGAAGTTTGATCTACTGTATTAACTATTTCTATAAATTCAGCTCCAGCTCCTTTTCTTCCTGAATAGTTACCATTTATGTCTATTGATGAAAAAGTTCCAGCAGGTGATCCAGCTGTTCCTGTATTATCATCTGAAATCTTTAAATTACTAGTAAATTCAACATCATAGTTTGAGTCAAGTGTTTGTATTACTAAATTTCCATTTACATTTCTAGCTACTATTTGTGCTGATAAATCTGTATTAGCATTAATTTGAGTAACCATATCATCTACGCTTGTAGCATTGTTAATAAAAATATCCAAAGCTTGTGGAGGAATACCACCATCATTTGGAATTGGAGTATTTATCTTTAACTCTTTATCATAAATACTAATTCCATATGTATAATCTTTTGCAGTTCCATCTATTTGTAAATTAGTAGGAGTATAAACATCTTGTTGCTTTCCTGTGATCAACTTAGATAAAGCATCTCTTGATGTCTCTAATGCCCCTATTCCTGAACCTTTTGATGCCAATGTTGAATTTTGATAGTTCCCTTGAATTACTGTATTTCCTGACTGTTCAGCTACTTCTGATATTGTAAACTCTTGTCCAGGTATTAATGACTTAATTTGAATAATCCCTTTTAATATATCCACATTATTTGTTGAATCTCTATATGTCTCACTTGTATTAAATACATCCGCTCCGCCTGAATCTATTGCTGTTGTTGCAACTAATCCTGGTATTTGAGATATTTTATCTGCAAGTGCTTTATATGTAGCAATTTTTCCTGCTTCTTTATCATACAATGCACTTTCTGTTGTAGTTAATGTTCCTGATGGATCAGCATATCCTTGTCTACTTGCCAATGGCAAAGCTTGATCTGCTGCATATAACTCTGCTTTTAATTCTGCACTTGCTGTTGTTACAAGATAATTTTGAGAATATTTATTACCATTAATATATACATAAACTTGATCTCCATCTTTACTTATTACAGAGTTTCCAGCACCTGTTTTAAAGTTTATTTGAGATGTTTGTGCTATTGAAGTTGAAGATGATGCATCTGGCTCATCCTTTAACTTTTGTAACCAACTTGTATAGTCTTTAATTGCTTCCTCTATGTCTGATATTTTTGAAGATTTCGTTTTCCCTCCATCTCCACTAAATACTGTTGTAGAATCAGATTTTGCTGTTGTTGTATAATCTGTAGCTTTTGCTGTGATTGTTTCTACATAAGTACTATGATTTATTATTTTTGAACTAAGAAGTTTTGAATAATCTGTTGTAAACACATTTATATTAGGATTTGTACTAGTTACATCATTTTGATTATCAATTGCAGTCATCATCCAACCTTGCACTTCATTTCCTGCAGCATCCTGAAGGGTTCCATTATCACCCATTCTAAAATTTCCTGCTCTTGTATAAAGTGTCTCAGCTGCACCTGCACTTCTAGTATTTACTACTGTAAAAAATCCATCTCCACTTAAAGCCATGTCATAATTTACACCTGTTAGTTTTAAGTTACCTTGTGTATAAAGTTTTTCTGCATCAAGTACTTTTGATCCCTTACCAATTCTATCTTGGTACATTTGATCTGCAAATGAAATTCTTGAGGCTTTATAACCTATTGTATTTACATTTGCTATGTTATTTGATTCATTATCTAAAGCTTTTTGTTGTGACGATAATCCTGAGATTCCTGTCCAAAGTGCTCCTATCATGACGTATCCTTTATTTATTAAGGTTATGAACTTAAATGTTCATATATTAATACTAATATAGTACTAATATAAAAACACTATCTTTTTAATTCGATAGCTGTTTTTAATAGATCATCAGAAGTAGTGATCGATTTTGAATTTGCTTCAAATGCTTTTTGATATATAAGTAAGGCTGTTAAACTATTACCTAAATTTGACATACTTTCTTCTACTGCACTTCCAACTAACTTGTTTAGTTTACCTGCATATACAGCATCTCCTGATTCTTTAGATGCACTATAGATATTTCCACCTTCAGGAATTAAACCTTGTTCATTTGCGAAAGTTGCCGTTTCTAGTTTTCCAACGATGAATTTACTTTCTCCATCTTTTACATATATATTTCCATCTTCTATAACAACCTCACCTATGCTATTAGATAAGTTTAAATTAGTTAAATTTAATTGTATTTTATCAACATTTAAATTTTTTTCTCCCGTTAAATCTATCGTACTATCAATTTGTAATAATTGAGCTCCAGCTCGACCTAGAACTGATTCTAATGCTGCCTTAGAACTGTCAACCGCACCTCTTCCTGTACCTAATTGTGCATTAACAACATTTAATGGGACAACTAAATTATTATTTATTTTTGCTAAATCAAGGTTAACTTCTTTACCTGGAATTAATGAATTAATTGTTAATTTTCCTGAACTATCAATAGAAGAAGTTAGTCCTTGCATGTTTGATATTTTATCTGAAAACTTTTTTAATGTTGTTTGAACATCAGTATCAAATTGTTGTCTCACAATATTACCATCAATTGTTACTGTAATTACATCATTTTCACTTGCCAATTCACCTAAGTAATTTGAATAATCTATAGTACTTTGTTGAGAAGTTGAAGATGTAGCTGCTTCAGATGAATTTGATGAATATACACTAAGCTTACTCTTATAATCTGCAATTAAAGCATCAACATCAGTAAGTTTTGCTGACTTTGTTTTATAATTATTTCCACTAGTATCTGCAAGAACATCACTTTGAGCAGATACTGTATAATCCGTAGATCTTGCATTTAATGTTTCTAAAAAATTTATATTATTAATTGATTGAGAAGCAATACTTCGTGAATAATTATCTGTAAATGCTGTGTTTGGAGGAGTTGATACTGAACTTAATCCCAAAATACTCATATCATTTTGAGTCTTTAAAAATCCATCACTTCCCATTTTAAAATTACCAGATCTAGTATAAAAATTTTGCACAGTACCATCATTTTTAATATCTCTGACCATAAAATATCCCTTACCTTCAATAGCAACATCAAAAGTATGATTTGTAAATTTTATTCCACCCTGTTCAGACATAGCTTTTGTAACATTTTGTACATTAGAACCTTTCCCATATCGATTTTGATACATCATATCTTCAAATGTTACAACATCTGACTTATACCCCAAGGTACCAACATTTGTTGCATTATTAGATTCAACATTAATCGCTTTTTGAAAAGTATTTAATCCAGAAATTCCATTCCATAATGCACTTATCATTTTATATCCTTAAAATATTTTAGTAATATTTGAAAATGGTAAAGTTGTTAACTGATCAGAATAAACAGGTACAGTTACACCAGCTAACGCATATTTATTATTTGCAATTTGTTCATTATTTGAGTCTAATACTGTTAATTTCCCATCACTAACTAAAGGTACACCAGGGGCTGTTAAAACTATTTTATTCCCAGTCTTATTTCCTTTATCATCAAGTATTTCTCCAGCTGCATTATAGTTAACTACTGTACTTTTCGTCGCATCAGTTGAATCAGGAAGAACAACTCTATCTTCTAAATATAATATTTCTTGAGCCTTAACCTGAATTTCTCCATCAACATTTTCTACAGATCTAACTGTATAAGCCTTTGTAGTACCACTTGCACCAATATTACCATCTTCTATATTTTTTCCAATTATTCCAGATGCATTAGATAATGAAGATTGTGTAAATGCAGTTTGCATTGATTGCATCGCTTTTATCATTTCTTGATTAGTATTCATTTGAGACATTTGCATTTGAGTAGAAAGCATTTGAGCAGAATCCATTGGTTTTGTTGGATCTTGTAATTTTAACTCTTGTATCATTAATTTTAAAAAATCATCATTACTTAACTTATCATTACTTATTGCCGTTGTATAACTATTCCCATCAATACCAACGCTTGAATTAACTTCTATTGTACTAGCCATTTTAATCTCCTAAATCATATGTTCTTCGAAGAAATATCGAACTACATTATCTGAATCCATAGAATCTTGAACTCTTACTGCTAACTTATCATCAATAACAATAATATCACCTGTTCCAATAATTCTTGTATTTACATAAATTTCACCACCTGTTCCAGCAGCTTTATGCAAAGAAATTATATCACCATCACTTAACTTAAGAAATTCAGAAACTGATATATTTGTACTTCCTAACATCACATCTACAACTATTTCTGTATCTACTAATAAGTCGTAATCTCTTTCACTAATTTCCATTTGAATACTTTATTTAATATTTTACTAAATTATATCATAAAGTTATGATATTTAACAGATAATTTATTTTACTAAATAATCAAATCAAGGGAATCTAACATTGAAGAAACTTTAGATTCAATATTTCCATCAAAATTTCCAAGATCGCTTGCAATTACAACACCACCAGCGGTTACATTTGCATCACTTTTTAATTCAATAAAAGTTTCTAAATTTAATTGATCTTTTAAAATCTCATAATCTTTTGGATTTAAATGTATTTGTACTTTTGATGCTGTCTTTATCTTATCTAAGAGATGTGTTATTGTTTGTTTAGCAATTTTTGAAGAATTTTCACCAACTTCAATGCTTATTATTTTTTGTGCAATAGAGATAGATGTTTTTAATAGCTTAGTTTCCATTTGAAAAGTTGCTTGTTCAAAAAATGCAGCATAATGTTTCAAATCTCTAATTGCTTGAATAACTTGGGCATCTACATCTTTACCTTTTATTCCATCATTCTCTATATTTGTAACTTTTTCTGATATTTGATTTAATTTTAAACTCAAGTTTCTTACTTCAAGTAAAACCGGATCAACTCTACCATTTATCTCTCGGTCATCTAAAACTGAATTTGAATTTGTAACAACATTATTTTCAACTGAAGAATTAATAAAAGTACCTAATTCATATTTTTGAACTTCTTCATTCTTACTTAATATTTTTGCACTTGAATATACATTATCAGCCATTAACTATTCTCTCTATCAATAATTCCATCTTCTATCATTTTTTGCGCAACATCTAACATTTTTCTTTGTGCTGCTTCTATATCTTTAATTTTAACTTTATTTGACATTTCAAACTCTTCTTTAAATCTATCTCTTGCTCTTTGAGACATTGATGATGTAACTTTTTCCATCTCTTCTTCCGTTGCATTTTTCATTGCAATTACAACATCTCCGGTATCAACACCTTGTAATATTTTCATTATATATTCACTATCTAAGTTTAATAAATCTTCAAATACAAACATATTTTCTTTTATTTTAGTTGCTAAAGAAGTATCAATACCATTGATATTTTTTAAAATATCTTGTGCTTTAGGCCCTAATTTATTTAACATATCAGCTACAACTTTTACTCCACCAACATCAACAATTGATGATAATAAAGATTCTAATTTTTTCTCTAAGACTAATGATATTGTCCTAACAACATCAGGAGATACATCTTTTATTGTTGCAATTTGGATAGTAACTTTTACTCTAATCTCTTCATCCAATTGCATTAAAACTTCTGAAGATTTATTTGGATCCATATGTGACAAAATTACAGCTATAGTATGAGGAGATTCATCTTTAATGAAATCACTTAATTGTTTTGGATTTATACCATCTAAATATGAAAAAGCTTGAGAAGCTAATTTCATTCTTGACAATTTTGCTAATACTTCATCAGCTTCATTTTTTCCAAGAGATTTATACAAAATCTCCCTTGCAAAATCATATCCACCAGAACTAATAAAACTTTTCGATCTAGTATATAAATGAAATTCTTCTAATATTGCTAAAGAGACATCTTTATTTATTGATGTTATTTGTGTAATAGCAGTTGATATTGATTCTACTGTATCTTTAGGTAAATGTTGAAAAATTTTAACAGTAGATTCTTCCCCAATCAAAACAAAGAATCTAGCAACTTTTTCCAACATTGACATTCCTTTTAGAACATCATTTTCCTTCGTACTCATTTCAGCCATAATTTAACACCTTTTTATTTAAAAGTAGTACTACCTTCATTTAATAATAATTCGATCATTCTTGCTATTTCTGGAGCATTATTATTTATTTCTTTATCCAATTCTTCAATAAATACCTCATATCTAGCTGCTGACTCTTCATCTAGACCATCAATATTATTTAAAATTTGGCTTTTAACTTTTGATTTCAATCGTCCTTGTGCGGTACTTGCATCAAATTCGTTTTCATAATCAGTTAATAGCATATCTTTAACCAAGTTTTCATCATTACCTTCAGCATTTTTTCTAGTTCCATCAGCCAAAATAACAACTTCGTTATTAACAATGAATTTTTTGTAAAAAATAAATAATAAAACAGCCGCAATTATATATTGAATATATTCACTAAAATCTCTTAAAATTGATTTTATCATCGCTAGTGTATCTGTAGATTCATCACCTACAATAACAGCATTACCATTTGCATCAACAGTTTGAGTAACTTGTTCTATAGGCTTAACTCCAATAAACTTAAAGTCTCTAACTGTGATTTTATCTCCCCTTGCTTTATCATATCCAATTGTGTCTTGAACTACTGATTCTAATGATGCAATAAATTCATCTTTATTTTGAACATCTTTTAAAACAGATGAATCAAAAGTTACAGCAGCTGTTATACGCTTAATATTTGTATAATTATTATCTTTTTGAGTAACAATCTTTTTAGAAATTTCATAGTTTGTAACAGTATTTGTTCCTTCATTTTTTGAAGCAATATTATTACCACCATTACCATTAGCAGGCGTTTGAATATTATTATCAACTCCAGCAACTCCATTGGTATTAGATGGCATTCCTTGTGAATTAGAACTATTTTCTATTACTTGTTGAGATCTAATACTTCCCTCAGGATTATAAATCTCTTCTTCTATATCTTTTTTAACAAAGTCCAAAGAAACAGTTACTTTTGCTACAACTCGCCCAACACCTACAAAAGGTTCCAATAATGCAACTACTTTTTTTGAATATTCCTCTTCTAGTCCCTCTTTATATTTATTTTGAGTTGTTGATTTTTGATTATTTATATCATCAGGAGTTTGTTGAAGTAAACTTCCATCTTGGTCTATAAGTTGGATATTCTCTTGTTTTAAATCAGGAACAGCAGAAGCTATAAAATTTTTAATTCCATCTATTTGTTTTTGCGTTAAAAAAACACCTGGTTTTAATGAAAGAACTGCTGATGCAGTTGTATCACTTTTCTTTTCAGTGAAAATCGTTTCTTTTGGAATAGCAATTTTAACACTTGCCCTTAAAACACCAGTTAATGACTCTAAAGATCTAGATAATTCACCTTCTAATGCTCTAAGGTATTTAACTTTATTTTCAAAATTTGTAGTACCTAAAGAAGATTTTTCAAATATTTCCCAACCAACATGTTGACTTGTTGCTGCCTCACTTGTAACTAACTTAATTTTTGCAATATTAATAAACTCTTTTGATGTTTTTAATGTTAAACTATTTCCAGATCCACTTACTGCAAATAAAATTCCCGAAGCTTCAAGTTCATCACTTGCAAGCATAACTTGTGATTTCGTTAAATTCGAAGCGATTGTATAGTTTAATTTTTTATCTTCTGCTTTAATACTTGAATAAACTAATAAACCAACTAATAATATAAATAATAAAGAGAAACCTCCGATTATAACCGCTCTTTGAGCCGTATTTAAATTATTAATAAACTTTAAAAATTGATCCATAGATTATTTATCCTAATTAATTTTTAGCAGAAGATTCAATAACAGATCTAAATAATTTAGAATCTCGTCTTATTGATGATTGAATTGCATCGTAGAGTACTTTGTTTTTAGACATTTCACTCATTTGACTATCTAAGTTAACATTATTCCCATCATTTTGTTCTTGTAAACCTTGTACTTCTAATAATTTTGGATTCACACTAGATAAATTATTATCAATTGTAGATATATGTTTTGAATTTGTTTGTTTCATTTTTAACACATTAGTTTGAGAATTCAACTCATCTTCAAAAACCAACTCTTTTGTTTTGTAATTAGGCGTATTGATATTAGCAATATTACTTGAAATAACTTTTTGTTTTTCAGCTCTGAAATTTAACTGTTCATAAAGTTTATTTGATATACTACTAGCTTCCATTATTTAGTATTACTTCCTATTTTTTCTATTAACGAACTATTTAAATCATCTATTGTTTTTACAGCTTTTTGAGCTTGTTCAAATCTTCTATTTGCATCTATTAACTCTACCATTGCAGTAACAGAATTTACATTTGATTTTTCAATTGCACCTGAAACTATCAAATCTTCATTGTTTTCAAATGTTTGAACATTAGCACCATTTTTTGCTGAATACGTATTATCACCAATTTTTTCCAAGTTATCATAAGATATTTTAACAACACCAACTTGAGATGCAGTATTTTCATCAATAACTATTGGTTCATTATTTGCATTTAAAACATTATTTCCATTTCCATCAACTAAAAAATTGTCCAAATTTTTAAATGCTCCATCTCTCGTATATACAATGTCTCCATTACTATTTTGTATTTTAAAAAAAGTATCAGGATTATTTAATGCAAAATCTAAAGAATTCCCAGTCATTGCAATAGGACCCATTTCTGTATTTATAAATTTTGAATCAATTTTTGGTATATTATTCATTACAGTATTTATTTTTGTTGGTGCAATATTTTCTTGTTGTACTCTTTGTAAATAATAATTAAATGTAGTCTCTGAAGTTCCTTCTTGCTTAAATCCATTTGTATTTACATTTGCTAAATTATTACTAATTTGATCTAATCTATTAATTTGATTAATCATTGATGCAGCAAGTGGATAAGTACCTTGATTCATTAACTACTCCTTATTATTTATTTATCATGTGAAAATTCAGCAATTAACTTATCTAAATCATCACCAATTAAGTCATCTGTATTATCACCATGTATATGTTTTGCAATTGCAACTTCTTTTGTTGCACCATCATCTTCAAACAAATTATTTAAATATAAAGACAATTTTCTGATAACAGACATAACTCTCTCAATTTTTTGTCTATTAATATCATTGAATTGCATTAATTCCATTGCTTGGAATATTTCAGAATCTTCTGAATTAATTAAATTCTTTATATTCTTTAGCGATTCTGAAACCCTATTTGTATTTGATAAATGCTCATTAAATACTTTAATATTTGGGAATTTATTATTTAATGATGAAAGTAAACTTGCTTGTGCATTAAAATATAATTCGAAATCTTTTATATAGTTTCTTAGTTCATTATTGTTATCAAGGGTTAAACTTAAAACATCAAATATTTGAGAAACTTTCTCTTCTGAATCGTTTGCAACCTGACTTAATTGATTAACAACTTTTGTATCTTTTTCGGCAGGAAAAGGGAAAATACCTTCTTTTATTTTTGAATTAGTCCAATCATTTACTATCTCATCTTCACTTCTGTCTGCTTTTTTTTCTGATTTGGTTTCAACTGCAGGTGCAATTACTTCTTCATGCTCATCAATTTTTTCAGCTTCAAAATCATGTGAAGTTGTATTTTCACTAGCATTTTCAATTTCACTTAGTAATTTCTCAATATCTGAACTACTAACACTTGTTGCACTAGGTTTAAATTCAACTTCTTTCTCTTCATTTTTCTCATTATCGAATTTAATATCTTCTTTTAAACCCTCAGTTTGAGATAATAATTCCTCAATTTCTTGAGTATTAACTGCAACAGTTTCGTCCTCGGCCTCAACATCATCTTCAATATCAAGACCATTCATTAAAGCTTCAATCTCTTCTTGGCTCATACTCATGGTAATACCTTAAATTATTTTTTTAATACTCCGTCAAGTTTTTCTTTTAAAACTTCAGCATTGAATGGTTTTACTATATAATTATTTACACCTGCTTTTAAAGCTGTAATAACTTCACCTTTTCCACCTTCTGTTGTAATCATAATAATTGGTGTTTTTTGATGCACACCTTCACTTCTGATTTTTTTAACTAATTCTAAGCCATTCATATTAGGCATATTCCAATCTGTCAATATAACATCATAACGACTTTCACCAAGTAATTTCCATGCCTTAACACCATCTTCGGCTTCATCGAAACTATCCTTAGTAAATCCTAATTGCATAACTACATTTCCAATGATTCTTCTCATCGTAGAGCTATCATCAACTATTAGAATTCTCATTAAGTATCCCTTTATTTATAAATATATTCAAATTATATGCATTATATATAATTTGTTTTAAATTTACACTTAATGTATCAAAAAATAATCTCTTTAATTTATCTAAATTTAATTAATCTTAAAATATAATAAATATATGCAACTTTAAAGGATATACCGTGATTAGAGGACTTTACACAGCAGCAACAGGTATGAATTCAATGCAACATCAAATTGATGTAACGTCAAATAATATAGCCAATGTAAATACAACTGGATTTAAGCAAGATAGAGCTGAATTTCAAGATTTAATGTATGAATCATTAAATTATACGGCTGGGAAAACTACACAAACTACTATAAACCCTACTGGTATTGATGTTGGTCTAGGTGTAAGAGTTTCAGGAGTTCAAAAAAATTTCACAGAAGGTGATTTAAAGCTTACATCAAATACCTTAGATTTAGCCATTCAGGGAAAAGGATTTTTTCAAATTACTTTACCAAGTGGTGAAACAGCATATACAAGGAATGGAGCTTTTAAACTAAATAATGAAGGTACAATAGTAAATTCAAGTGGTTATCCTCTTAGCCCAGAAATTGTTGTGCCAGATAATGTTACAGATTTAACTATAGGTAAAGATGGTATTGTAACTGCAACTGACCCACAAACAAGTACATCAGTAGACTTGGGACAAATTACAGTTGCTGACTTTATAAATCCTGCAGGACTTACTCCTCTAGGTGATTCTTTATTTATGAAAAGTGATGCTTCTGGTGATGTTTTAGAAGGAAATCCAACTGAAAGTCAATTTGGAAGTATTCAACAAGGAATGATTGAATTATCAAACGTAAAATTAGTTAATGAAATGGTTGATTTAATTACAGCTCAACGTGCCTATGAAGCTAATTCAAAAGCGATAACAACTGCCGATGGTATGCTCGATACAGTAAATAGATTAAAAAATTAAAGTAGTTAAATAAGATTTATGAATTTAGAAGAATTAAAAAAACTTCGTGAAGAAAAATTTTTAGCACATAAAAAAAAGAAGCGGGACTATTATTTAAAGAAAAAGAAAGTTGAAGTAAAAAAAATTTACGATTATGATAGTGAACTTAGTAGTGAAAATTTTACCCTAAAAATTAAAGAGATAATTAAAGCTCAAAAAAACTATTTAGATAATCGTAAAGACATAATCATTGCAAAATTAGATGCTTACAAAGAAAAAAAGAAAGAGTATTACGAGCTTAATAAAGAAAAAAGGCTAGAATACGATAAAGAATATAGAGAAAAAAGAAAAAATGAACTTAAGCAATATAGAAAAGAGTATTATAAAAAGTTAAAAGAAAATAAAAGTTTAAAAGAGTAAAAAATGGCAGAAGATAGCAGACAAGTAGATCCTGACAATATAAATTATACAACTAATACTTATGGTTCTAATGGTGAAGAAACTACAGAAGAACGTGAAGAAAATAATCCTGAAGAGAGGATTGAACCTCCTGTTATTAATGAAGAATTTGTAAAGCCAAAGAAAAGTATTCTTCCTAAAATACTAATAGGAATTGTTGTACTATTGCTTTTACTTTTAATTGTGGGTGCTGTACTTTACTTTACTGGATTTTTTGCACCTAAAGAAATAGTAAAAAATGCTGAAAATGCTGTTCCTACACCTGTTGAAAAAGTTGAGACTAACGAGAATAACTATAAATTTGATATAAAAGATATTAATTCAAAAAAATTAAATGAACAATTAGCAAACTTAACTAGCAGAAGTGTTAATAATGAGAAAATTGATGAAATAGAAAAAAAAGATAATGAGAAAAAGTTATTAGAAGAACAAAAACGAAAAGAAGATGAACTATTAAAAGCTCAAGAAGATGAACTAGCTAAACAAAAAGCCCAACTTGAAGAGAAGAAACTTGAATTAGAAAAAGAAAAAGCTCAACTTGAAGGGATGAAGCAACAAGCTGCACAATTAAAAAGTGAATTGGAAAATACTACTACAAGTAATATTAGTGATGGTATTCCTGCTAAAGCAACAGAAAAAGTAAAAAAAGCAGATTCAACTAATATCACAAATGAAACAATGAATACAAAACAAGCTGTAAAAAATGAAAATTTAACAAAAGAAATAAGTAAAAATAATCAATTTTTATTATTTATAAGTGTTGCAAAAATCAAGGGTGTTTTATATAAAAAGTATTTAGATAAAGTTGTTGCCGTAAATCCTAACATTAAACTATGTAGAGATGATGAAAATAGAATTGAATTATATTATGGACCTTTTGAAAAAAGCGAAGATAGAACTAATTTATTAAATAAATTAATTAGTAATAAATTTAATGAAGCTTATGAATTGGAATTTACTCAAGAAGAGTATGATAAAAGATGTAACTATTAATTCAAGAGTTTTCTAAAATAATTAGTGAATCTTTTACTTCTATTTTTTTGTCATTGATATTTACATTTAAAACATATTTATCAAAGATATGCGGTATTAAAAACACTTTTGGAAAACCTTTTTCAACAAGTTCAACAGAAGTTTGAACTTCTAAATAATCATTTAAAGGATATCTTTGTATTTCTTTTACTTTACCTAATAATAAATCATTTTCATAAACATTACAAGAGATTAAATCAAACCAAAAAAATTCATTCTTTTTTAATTTACAACTCTCTTTTGTTTGTTCAATTGTAGAATAAAGTTCTTGATTAGTGAGTTTTTTAGCAATTTCGAGATCATCAAAATTTTCAAATTTAATTAATTCCCTAGAAGAATTATATTCAGCTACTTTTAGTTCTAATTTTTTATTAGTCTTAAAAATCGCACCTTTTTTAAACTGCTCTGGAAAATCTGTATCCATAAAAAGTCTTAAGTGACCTTGTAATCCAACAGCTTTTCCTAGCTTAGCTACAAATATATCATTACTATTCATAGACAACTATTTCACCACTACTTGTATTTTGTATGAAATACCATCTTTAGCTTTACAACCATTTGCCATAGTTTTTAAAGCATTAATCATATTCCCATTTTTACCAATAAGTTTGCCAATATCAACACTGTTTACACTAATAATAATCTCAGCGAAATTATCATCAATCAATTCTTTTGTAATAGTAACATCCTCAGGAACACTTACAATTAGTTTTGCGTAGTTTTCTATAAATTTAGTAATCATATTATTTTCTAATTATAATTATTTAGAAGCTAATTTTTTAACTTTTTCAGAAGGTTTAGCACCAACACTTAACCAATAGTTATATCTTTCTTCGTCAATTTTTAATACTTTTGGCTCAACAACTGGGTTGAAATAACCAATTGATTCAATCCATCCTGAATCTCTTCTTTTTCTTGAATCTGTTACAACGATTCTGTAAAATGGTTTTTTGTTTCTTCCCATTCTTGTTAATCTAATTACTGTCATGTTTTCTTTCCTTTTTTTTAATTATAGTATTGAATTCTGAACTCCAAAACAAAAGTTAAAAGTTCACAGCTCAACACTATTAAATTTTCTATCTTGGGATTTTTGGCATCCCATTTGGTCCCATTTGAGACAACATATTTTGTAAACCTTTCATTCCACCTTTAGAAGAAAGTTGTTTTGCCATTTTAGATGCATTCTTAAATTGTTTAAGAATTTTATTAATTTGAACCTCAGAAACTCCAGAACCAATTGCGATTCTTTTTTTTCTGCTTGGATTCATTAAATCTGGATTTTCTCTCTCTTTAGGAGTCATTGAACCAATAAGAGCTTTAATTCTCTTTATTTCAGCAGAATTCTCAAAATCCATATCTTTGATTGGTCCTGCCATTTGAGAAAGCCCTGGAATCATTCCAATAATAGATTTCATAGAACCTAATTTACTCATCATTGAAAGCTGATCTAAAAAGTCATTAAAATTAAATTCACCTTTTTTAATCTTTTTACTAACTTCTTTTGCTTTTTTCTCATCAATAATTGCAGATGTTTTTTCAGCAAGTCCTTCAATATCACCAAGACCTAATAATCTTGAAACAATTCTATCAGGAATAAATACTTCTAAGTCTGGCATTTTTTCACCAGTACCTATAAATCTTAAAGGAACTTCAACTTGATTAGCAATAGAAAGTGCAACCCCACCTTTTGTATCACCATCATATTTTGATAAAATAACTCCATCAATTCCAATTTTTTCTTTAAATGTTGTTGCTGTTTTAGTTGCATCATGTCCTGTTAGAGCATCTGCTACATAAAAGATTTCATTTGGATTAACTGCATCTTTTACATTTTTTAATTGAAGCATTAACTCTTCATCAATTGCAAGTCGTCCAGCTGTATCTATTAATAAAACATCATAATGTTCTTTTATAGCTTTTTCTTTTGCTGCAAGTGCAATTTTAATTGGATCAATTTCAGCATCATCAAAATAAATATCAACTTCAATTTGAGCTGCTATTTGTTTTAACTGTTCAACTGCTGCAAGTCTTTGTAAGTCACAAGCTGCAACTAAAACTTTTTTCTTTCTAGTTTTTAAGTAGTTTGCTAATTTTCCAGTTGTAGTTGTTTTTCCAGAACCTTGAAGTCCTGTCATTAAAATTGTTGTTGGAGGTGTATTTGAGAAAACAAAACCTTGATTTCCAGAAGTTGTTAAAAGTTTTGTTAATTCGCTTTTCATTGCTCTTAAAAAAGAGTCTTGTCCAATACCTGCATTTTTTGTTTGTAATTCAATAGCTGATATTAATTCTTTTGTAGTTTTGTGATGAACATCAGCTTTTAATAAAGCTTTTTTTAGTTCAGATGTAGCTTTTGTTAAAGCTGCAACATCATCTTGATGTCTTATTTTATTAACAGCATTTCGTATTGAGCCGGTTATTGAATCAAACAAAGTAAATCTCCACAATTTTTAAATTAGCGGATTATACTTTAAAGATTCTTTATTTTAGATTAATTGAAGTTTGTAATTTAAGGTAATATTTATATTTTATTTTCGACAAAATCCCTAAAATAAGGGATTTTATATTTTTCTAAACCTTAATTATGAATTAAAGTCATACACTCTAAATTCTTTTGGTTCAGGCGCTTCGAAAGTATAATCAAAAATTTTAGTTACTTTTGAATGAAGTAAAACTCTATTTATATTAGAAGCAGTTCTTCCATAAATTGCATCACCAATAATAGGTAATCCAACTGAATTTAAATGAACTCTAATTTGATGGGTTCTTCCTGATTCAATTACAACTTTTACTTTTGATTTATTTCCCTCAACTAAAACAGGATAAACTGTACTTTTAGCAGGTTTCCCTCTTTTTAAATCAATTTTTGATTTTGCCATTCCTCTATCTTTTGTTGTTAGAATTGGTTTATCAATCTCAATTTCTTCTACTACTTTACCTTCAACAATTGCAACATACTCTTTATAAACTCTATTTGCTTGGAATTCTTTGATTGCCTTTTTCTGAAAATCTTCATTCTTTGCAAACATCATTACACCACTTGTCTCTTTGTCAAGTCTATTTAATAAAATTGCACCTTCATATTTTTTAGCTACATCATCTGCAGTTAAAAATGCTGGTTTGTCTACTACTAAAATATCATTATCTTGAAAAATAACTCTTATTTTTGAAATCTCTTTGATATTAAATTTTGTATCAGTTCTAATCTCACCACGTGCTATCAAAACTTTTTGATCACCAACTTTTACAACACCTCTATCAATTAACTCTTTTGCTTTTGAGTTTGATATATTTTCTTGTTGTGCTAATACTTTGTATGCTTTATCATAAGTTACAGCCATCTATTTATCTCCTTGATTATAGGTTCAATCGAACCTGCTTTTGTTAGAATTGGTTTTTCTAAATCATCTAAATTATTTAAATAGTTACCTAATTCATCATTTTCTATTAAATAGTAATTTTTTATACACTCAAAAAGTGATTTTTGATTAAATATATTTTTACCACTTATAATTTTGCAATTAAAAAAAGCAGGCTCAACTGGATTATGCCCACCAATTTTTTCAAATGCACCACCTAAAATTACTACATCTGATATTGCATAAATATCATTTAATATTCCCATTTTATCTACTAAAATTATATCAGATTTAAAATCTTCTTTTAAAGAATATCTTTGATATGAAATATCTTTATCTTTTATAAATTCACGAATTAAAAAATCAACTTTATCAAATCTCTCTGGATGCCTTGGAACTATTACTAATTTACCTTGCTCTTTTTTGTAAGCATCTAAAATTAATTTTTCCTCATTTTCATGAGTACTAGCAGCTGTTATTAAAATACCATTAGGTTTTTCTAATCTAATATTTACTTTTGCTAACTGAGCTAATTTTATATTCCCAATAACTTCCACATTTGAAGCTCCAAGTTCTTCAAGTCTGTGTTTATCAAGTTGGCTTTGTGCAAAAACTTTATCAATATTTTTAAATATTTTTTTGTAAAAAAAAGAAAATCTTTTATATGAATTATACGATTTATCTGAAATTCTTGCATTTATCAATAAAGTTTTTGCACCTCTTTTCTTTGCAAATAAGAAAAGAAAATACCAAAGTTCTGCTTCCATTACTACTAAAACTTTTTGTTTATTTATCCAAAATGGCAAAAATATCTCAAAAGGCAAATATCTTACATTTGAAGATATATTTTTTGCTTCCTCAAATCCTGTATTTGTAATAACAGAGATATTTGCATCATTTAGATAATTTTCAATCAATGGTTTAATAGCTTTTGTTTCACCCATTGAACATGAATGAAACCAAATACCATTCTCTTTAAATGATAAATTATCTTTTAAAAAGAATTTTGCTGGTATTGCTTGTCTATATTTAGGATTGCGAGATTTGAATATTAAATAAGGAGTTGCAAGTATATAAATAATACTTAATAGTAAGTAATAAAATATACTAAAAAGGCTCAAGATTAAGCCTCTTCTATTTCGTCTTCTTTATAAAGGATTCTTCCACAATGTGGACAATTAACAATCTCTTCTGCTTTAATAACTTCAGCATAAGTTTTATCATTAATTTTCATATAACATCCATAACATGCTTGTTTTTTTACAGGAACAACAGCTGAATCTTTTGCCCATCTTTTAATTTTTTCATAGAAAGTTAAAATTTTATTATCAAATTTCTCTAATAATTCACTTCTTTCTTGATATACAACATTTCTTTCTTTGCTGATTTCTTCAATTGTATTATCAACTGCAACTTGGATTTCTTTAATATCTTCTTCTTCTACAGCCAATTTTTCTTGTAACTCTTTTAAAGTTACTTCTTTATTTTTTGTAAGATTATCTAATCTTTCAATTTCTTCATTTGCAAATGAAATTTGCTCTTTTGCAATTTCTTCTTCTAATTGTAAAGCTTTTAACTCTTTTTCGTTATTTACATCTTTATTTTTTTTAGCGATGTTTTCTAACTTAGTTTTTAATTCTGCTAAATGAATATTATTTTTTGTTCTTTTTGATTTTACATCATCTATTTCTAAATAAATAGAATTAATTGATGCTTTGATTGATGCTGCTGTTTCAACAAATGTTGCTAATTTAGCTTTTTCATTTTCAATCTTTGGCTCAAACATACTAATTGCTGTATCAAATTTTGATAATTTGATTAAATCCTCTAAATACTTATTCAACCGTTTCTCCTTCTATAAAAAACTCAAATGGATTTTTTGAAGCTGTTATTATAGCTTTTAATTTATTTTTTTTCAAATATTCTGAAAGAAGTCCCTCTATTAAGGCACTAAAGTATCTTTCACTCTCATAGTGTCTTATGTCAATAAGTGAAATACCCCTTGCTTTTGCTTCCATAGCATCGTGATATTTTATATCACCAGTAAGAAAACAATCTGCTTTTAACTCATCAATTAGTGACATTCCCGAACCTGTAACAATTCCTATTTTTTTAATAAAATCATTACATCTAACTGTTTTAGTAGTTTTTAAATCTAATTTTGAAGATACATATTTTACTAACTCATCAAAATTCATATTTACATCACAATAAGATATAAACTCTTTTGAATTCTCTATTTTAAATCCAAGTATATCTTCTGTTACGTATTTATTTAAATGTGTTTTATCAATATTTGTATGCATTGAAATTAAAGAAATATCTTTTTTGATTAACTCTTTTAGTAACTTTGTACTATATGTGTCAAAATTTACTCTTTTTAAACCTGAAAAAATCAAAGGATGATGAGTAATTATTAATGAATTTTTTTCTACTTTTGATAATAACTCTTCATCTAAATCAATACTTATATAAACACTATTTATCTCATCATCAAAAGAACCTACAAGAAGTCCAGCATTATCCCATTTTTCTTGAAGTTCAAATGGAGATATTTCATTTAAAATAGCGTAGATTTCTTGTAATTTCAAAGTAAACCCCTAAACAAATAATTCAGGATGTTTTACTTTTAACTCTTCTAATGCTTTTAAAGATGCAGGACTTCCAATTCTAGCTAATCTTTGAGGTTCTTGTTCTTTGTATAAAACTGCACATCCTTGAGCTAATTCTCGCACTTTTAAAATGTAGTTTTGTCTTTCCGTTACTGAAATTGCCTTTCTTGCATCTAAAGTATTAAAAGCATGACTTGCAATCATACATTGATCATATGCAGGAAGCGGAAGAGCTGCTTCTAAACATGATTTACATTCGTTAAAAGCATCATCAAAATGTTTAAATAACATATCAGTGTTTGCAACTTCAAAGTTATATGTAGAGAACTCAAATTCACCCTCTTTATGAACATCTCCATAAGTTGTTTTACCAAATTTATTTTCATTCCATACAATATCATAAACTGAATCAACACCTTGAAGATACATAGCAAGTCTTTCTGTTCCATATGTAATTTCAACAGCTACTGGATCACAAGCTAGACCTCCAACTTGTTGAAAATATGTAAATTGAGTAACTTCCATTCCATCAAGCCAAACTTCCCATCCAAGTCCCCAAGCTCCAAGAGTTGGTGATTCCCAGTTATCTTCAACAAATCTAATATCATGTCTTGAAATATCTAAACCTAAAAACTCTAAAGATTGTAAATATAAATCTTGAATATTATCTGGACTTGGTTTTATTAAAACTTGAAATTGGTAGTATGCACCTAATCTATTTGGATTTTCTCCATATCTTCCATCAGTTGGTCTTCTACTTGGTGCCACATAAGCTGTACTCCAAGGAGTAGAATCTAAACTTCTTAAAAGTGTAGCTGGATGAAATGTTCCAGCACCGGCTGGAATATCGTAAGGTTGAACTATATTACAACCTTGTTTTGCCCAAAATTCTTGTAACTTTAATAGAATTTGTGAAAATGTAACCATTTATTTAATTCCTAACTCTTTATTTATTTTATCTTTATCAAAACCACAAATCCACACATTACCTATTAAAATAACAGGTGCACCTGTACATTTGTGCTTTTGACAATCTAATAATGCTTGTTTGTTTTTTGATAAATCTACTACGTTGTATTTTATCTTTTTAGTTTTTAAGTAAGCACTAGCCTCTTTGCACCATTTACAATTTGGTAAAGTAAATAGTGCAACAGGTTTCATTATAAAAGTACTTCTATTTCTTTAGAATCAGTCTCAACAGCCTTTGCTTTAACAATTCTGTCTTCTTTTAATTTAATAGATAACTCTTTATCTGTAATTGCTAAAATTTGCATCGCTAAATATGCAGCATTTATTGCTCCTGATTTTCCCAGTGCAACAGTTGCAACTGGCATACCTGCTGGCATTTGAACAGTTGAAAGCATTGCATCCATACCATCCATTGCTCCACCTTTCATTGGTACTCCAATAATTGGTTTAGTTGTAGTTGCTGCTAATGCACCAGCTAAGTGAGCTGCCATTCCAGCAGCTGCAATAAATGCTACAGCACCTTTTTCTTCTGCTTCTTTAACATAATCTTTAGTTCTTTCAGGCGATCTGTGCGCTGAAGATATAATCATTTCATACTTAACATTAAATTTTTCAAACGTATCAGCACAATTTTTCATAATTTCGTAATCTGATTTACTACCCATAATAATTGATATAAAATTCATTCTAATCCTTTTTTTATTTTAAAAGTACAGGATTATATCAAAAACTATCTAATAGTTTTATAATCCTATTTACTTTTAATTTATTCCAAGATTCGAACTTATTTATTGTTAAATTATCATTTTCATAAACAAATTTTGATAAGTTTTTAGATTTATCTTCAATAAAAATTGGTTTAACATATTTAAAATATTTAATCTTTTCTAAATAATTATTATTTGTAAAAAGTACGATAGTAGGTATCATAAAAGCATCACTAATATGATAAGTAGCTGTATCAGCAGTGAAAATCTTATCCATTGTTGAAATAATATAAATAAAATCATTTACATTTTTTGACTCTTTACTTAAATCAACAAATCTATCATCTTTAATTTTTATATCAATTAAAAGCGTTGAAATTATCATATAATCTTCAGCTTTTAATAAAAACTCTTTTAATAAATCAATAGCAATTGATTGAGGAATAGATTTGTTTATATTTGCTGAATAAGGATGAAAAAGAAGTAACTTCCCTTTTAATTTAGCCTCTTTTATCTTAGCTTTTAGAGAGTCTTGAACCTTATAATTTGAGATATTTATTTGGTTATATTTTTCATTTCCATTTATTTTTTTATAATCAATTCCAAATTTAAAAAGCCATGCATCTACATAATTTAAAGAGTCTAATTCTAAAAAATTAATTGTTAAACTATTATCAATAAAATAATTATATTCACATAGTTTTTTTGATGTCAAACTCAAAGGTAAAATATTATTTATATACTCTTGAGTTTGATATATTTGTTTTTCTCTAGTATAAAAACTATTATTCGAAGCATTTAAATAAATATCAAACTTAATGTTTTTGTAAATCTCTTTTAGTTTTTTATGTAGAATTCTAAGAGCAGTGCATGAAGATATTGTTTCACTTATACTTCTGCCAACTCCTCCAATAATTGCAATAGATATTTCATCTTTTTTAATATTTTTTAGTTGTTTAAAAATATCTACTTTTTTTATATCTCGGAAGTAATTTTCTTTAAAGTTTTCTCGGTAATCATATTCATCTATATTTATAATTCCTAATTCAATAGGAAAATTTTCCAAAGCTCTAATTCTGGTTTCATTTAATACTTTAGCAAAATATTTATCTTTATCAACATTTGCAAATACTTTTTTTAGGTCATTAAAATCATCATAAGTAGTAATATAAACTGTTTCATTATCCATATTTGATGGGTCTTTAAACTTAAAGTAGTTGACTAAAGTCCCATCAGTAGTTTTAATATTTATATTTTGAGTAACCCTGAAAAATATCATCTATTTTATCTGTTCTTATTCAACAATAGTTCCATCAATATTTTCAATTCTAAACATTGTTAAATATGGAAGAGTTCCTGGAAGTTTAATTTTATTAACATTTCCACTATGAACTGATTCTAACTCTTTATTTGTTTCAGTTAATATTTTTTTGAAATTAATATAATAAATCCCATCTTTTTTGAAAATTTTTCCAATTTCATTTTCACATTCAACTAACTCTTCACCCATTGGCGTAAAAATCTCAATATCTTCATTTGGATAAACTTTATATTTACATAAGAAATGTTCTTCATCTTCAGTTACAAGTCCAGTTACTTCATATGAACCTTTGCTTAATGCATAATCATGATTTTGTGAATCTGTTTTTTCAAATGGTCTATGAATTAAATAAGCATCTGTAAAACCTCTATTTTTTGTTGTATAAAGTTCTTTTTGATATTTATCAGCCTCAAATTTACCAGCATAATAATCATCAATAGCTTCTCTATAAGCTTTTGCAGTAACTGCTGCATAATACGGTGATTTTGTTCTTCCTTCAATTTTAAGAGAATCCACAGCACCAGAATCAAGTATCTCTTTTATATGAGAAGCTAAATTCATATCTTTTGAATTAAAAATATAAGTTCCAACACCTGGTTCTTCTTCTAATCTAAATAAAGTACTATGGTCTTCATTTGCTGCATATAATGTATATTCAAATCTACAATCATTTGCACAACTTCCTCTATTTGGAACTCTTCCCATTTGAACAGCACTTACTAAACAACGTCCTGAATATGCAAAACACATAGAACCATGTACAAAAATTTCAATTTCCATATCAGGTAAATGTTTTTTAATTTCAACAACATCTTTTAACGAAATTTCTCTAGCAACAACTATTCTTTTAACTCCCATATCCCAAAAAACTTGAGCATCAAGATAGTTTAAAACATTTGCTTGTGTTGAAAGATGAATATCAATTTGCGGTGCTATTTCACGACAAAGTTTTACAACACCTGGAGCTGCAACTATAAAACCATCAGGTTCTAGTGATGCCATTGTTGCAATATGTTTTTTTAATAATTCAATTTGAGAATTAAAAGGAAACCCATTTATTGTTGCATATACTTTTTTACCACGAGCATGGGCATAATCAATTCCCTCTTTAAATGTCTCGAAAGTGAATTCTTTTCCAGCTCTAATTCTTAAACTAAAGTGACTAACACCTGCATATACAGCATCAGCGCCATATTTAATAGCTATTTTTAATTTTTCTAAATTTCCAGCAGGTGATAATAACTCTACTTTTTGATTATTCATATAATTCCTTTAAATATTTCATTGTTTATTTTATTTTTTGATTGGCATTATATCTATTTTTTAATAAATATAAAAGAGGATAGTTTTACTCTTGTTTAGTAGTTTTATTTAGGAAAGCTTAAAAGCTTTCCCATTCGTCATCATCTTTTGATGATGATGTAATTACAGTTGATTTTTTATTACTTAAAGAGGCATTATCACTTTTGTGACTTTCATGAACAAAACTTTTTTGTGTTGATTGTATTTGAGGAGCAGAAATAATTTTCTTTTTCTCACTTGTTTCTGGAATTACCTTTTTAACAACATTATCTTTTTTTATTTGATCTAAATATTTAAATACATTTATTGTTGATTCATCTAATTTTTGAGATAACCTATTCAAAATATTATTATCAGAGTATTCTTTACAATCTTCATTTATATACTCTTGAACACTATTATGAACAGCATCATGATTTAATTTTAATTGTTTCCAGTTTTCAGTTCTAGTAAACTCTTTTCCTGAATTTTCTTGCTCTTGTAACCATTTACCTAAATCACACTCTGTTGATTTTGTTACACTCCATGCAATTTTTGTTTTACCAACTTTATCAAAATTATTTAATTTAAATCTAATATGATCATTTTTTAATTTAGAAATTCTAAATACTAAATCAATATCTTCAATTTCATCTTTTGTCACTTCCTTAAATTTTGCTCTATCGGCAATTTTTAATAAGTTTTCAGATAATTTTGTAACTTCACTTGCTAAGTCGCTTATTACCGTTGCTGAATTTGCATTAACCTGCGTAGCTTGATCTAAAGTATTAATTGTATCATTTATTTGAATAATACCTTTTTCCTCTTCCCTACTTCCTTGTGATACATCTTCAATTAAGGTAATTGTTTGATTAATTTTAGTGTTAAGAGTTGTATATCCACCAATCATTTCATTAGCGATTGATTTCCCTTCATTTGCTTTAGAAGTTGCAATTTGTACAATATTTTTAATCTCTTTAGCTGCTTCAGCACTTCTTGAAGCTAAGTTTCGCACTTCTGCCGCAACAACTGCAAATCCTTTTCCAGCTTCTCCTGCAGTTGCTGCCTCAACAGCTGCATTTAAAGAAAGAATATTTGTTTGGAATGCAATTTGATCAATTACAGTAATTGCGTCATTTATAGATTTAACTTGTTTATCAATCTCATCCATAGCACTTGTTGTTTTAGAAGCTAATAACTCACCCTCTTTTGAAGAGATTTGAAGTTCAGCTGCTAAATTTGACATTTGATGAACTTTTTGTACACTTGATTTTACTATTGAAGTTATCTCTTCAACTGCAGCAGCTGTTTCTTCAAGTGAAGCTGCTTGTTCATTTGCTGATGCAGATAATTTATTTGCAGCAGTTGATAAAACATTTGTATCATCATTTAATTTTCTTCCACTTACAACAATCATAGATAAGAATTCAGAAACTGTAACACCAATTAATTGACTACTTGCTGCTAATGATGAAATTACACCATTTACTTTTGAAGTATTTAATTTTGAATCATCTACATTGAAGTTTGAATTACCATATTCAATTAAAACATTATTCAATGCAACTAAATTCTCATTTGTTTTGTCAATCATTGAATTAATTGAGTCTCTTAATTTTATAATTTGTGGATTTGAAGAAGTTTTCTCAATTTTATAAACATAGAATCCATTAATTACTTTTTCAATAACTTCATCAACATTTGCAATAACTTTTGAATCTTCTTCATAACCATCTTTCAATTTAGAAATATATGTATTAAAACTATCTACTAATTTACCAATTTCATCATTTGATTTTTTTTCAATTTTATCAGCATGATTTGTATCATCTTTAATATCATTAATTGCTTTATCAAGATTTTCTAAAGGTCTAATAATTGCTTGTTTTATAAAATAACTATAAACTAAATAAACAATAACAATTGAAATCAATGAGAAAATCATAATATTAATAATGATTTTACCTATTTCTTCATTTGTATTTTTTTGCATTAAAGAGACTTCATTTTCTATATCATCAACATAAGCACCAGTTCCAATTATCCAATCCCAAGGTTCGAATTTTTGTACATAAGAAAACTTTTCTCTTGGATCTCCAGCTTTCCCTGGTTTATCCCACCAATATTTAACTAAACCGCCATCTTTATTTTTCTTAACAACCTCAGTCATTTCAACAAAGTGTTTTTTACCTTTTGCATCTTTATTTTCAGATAAATCTTTTCCATTTAATTCTGGTTTAATTGGATGCATAACCATTTTTGGAGTTGAATCATTTATCCAAAAATAATCATTATTTGCATATCTCATTTCACTTATTGTCTTTAATGCTTCTTCTTGCATTTTAGAAGTTACATTTTCAACATATTCACCCGTTCCAATAACCCAATTGTATGGTTTAAATAGTTTAACAAATGATACTTTTAATTGAGGAGCTTCAAATCCAGGTTTTGGCCAAACGTAATCAACAAAACCTTCTCCACTTTTTTTTGCAACTGTTGCAAACTCTTTGAATATTTGTTTTCCAGCTTTATCCTTATATTCAACCATATCTTTACCATTTAATTCAGGTTTTATAGGATGATCTATAATAACTGCATTTGTATCATTAATCCAAAAATATCCATTGTTTCCATATCTAGTAGCATCAACAATAGATTTTAATCTTTGTTTTAAAGCCTCTTCAGAAAGTGTACCCTTTGATTTCTCATATTCAGATTCTAAAATTGAGAATAAAAAATTCGTTTGTGTTTTTAATTGTTCTTGAACTTCAACTTTTATCTTATCAACTGCAGTTCTACCATAATAAGCTTCAACTGTTTTAATTGCTAATGATACATAATTTTTAAGCTCAAGTTCTTTTTTAGCATAAGCCTCATTTTTATATTTTTCAATATTCTTATCTGAAAAACTTTTAATTGAATATATAGAATCAACAGCAATTGCAATTGATACTGCGACAATAGTAATCAAAGATAAAATTAGAATCTTACCTTTAATAGATATGTTATTTAACATACAATTCTCCCCTAGGCTTTATAATTATATTATAATATCCATTGTATGGTTAATTTGTCAAGTTTAATCTATTTTAAAAGGTTTTTTGCAAATTCTAAAGCTTCAGAAGTAACTTTTTCTCCACTTATCATTCTAGCAATCTCATTAATTTTTTCACTATTATTTAACTCTTTTACAAATGATATTCCATTTATTTTATCAACTAAAAAATGCTGATTAGCACTTGATGTTAATTGAGGTTGATGAGAAATTGCAAAAATTTGATATGAATTACTAAGTTTTTTTAAAACTTTTGAAATAGCATCACTCTCTTTTCCACTTAAATTTGCATCTATTTCATCTAAAAAAAGTATCCCATTATCAACAATATCAAACTCACTCATAGATGTAAGTAATGCTAATCTTAATCTATTATATTCTCCAGAACTAATAGTATCAAGAGAAACTCCATTTAACTCAAAAATAACTTCATCAATTCCACTTGAATCAAGTATTTTTTTATTTATGATAATTTTTGCATTATTTAAATATAAAAATTTCAGATATTCATTTATTTTTTCTTCTAAAATTTTTGCACTATCTTTTCTATAAAGAGAGATTTTTTCTGCTAACTCTCCTAATTTTGTATTTAAATTATCATAATTTTTTTCTAACTTCTCTTTTTGAAAAAAGATATTTTCATAAGATTCTAATTCTGCTTTTTTTTGTTCTTTATATTTTAAACACTCTTCAATTGAACCAAATCGTTTTTGTAAAGCTGATAATTTTTCAATTCTATCAAGTACATTTTCAATGTTAACATCATCTAATTCATGTAAGGAATCGTTAAATTTTTCAAATATATTATTTAGCTCATTCATTGTTTCATCAAAAAAACTAGAATCAACTTCCATTAATTCTAGTGCTTGTGTTACATTATGATTAAACTCCATTATTCCTGAAGCTTTTTTTATTGCAACTTCAATTTTTTCTTTTTTTGCTAATCTCTTTTTTATTAAATTCAGTTCTTCATACTCATCGATACTAGGATTAATCTGTTCAATTTTATCAATTTCAAATCGGGCAAACTCTTTTAAATCCTCTAATTTACTCTCATCATCTAAAATCTTTTGCAACTCTTTTTTTATATGAATTAACTCTTTGTATAAATTATCAAAATTATCTTTTATAGTTGAAAAATCTTTATTATTTTGAATTGTTAATCTATCTAAAAAATCTAAAAGTTTTAAACTATCAAACTCTGACGTATCTTTTAAATTTAGATGTTTTATTAATTTTGTTGAAAAATCATTAAGATTTTTTTTAGAGACTGATTGATTATTTAGGAAATATCGTACTTTATCTTTTTTGATACTTTTAATTATAATATCATCATCAAAAGATAAATCATATATTTCATCAGTTATTTTTGAATTATTTAATAATACTTCACCTAAATTAGCTTTTACATCAGATAAAGCAAATAAAGACAAAATTGCTTGCATTAAAATAGATTTTCCAGCCCCACTTGGACCTGTGAAAATATTTAAACCATTTTTAAACTCTAAATCAACTTCTTCAAAAGATAAACAATCTTTTAAATATACTCTTGTAATCAAATTAATTTCCCCATCTTAATTTTTCATTTAATACTTCAAAGTAATCTCTTTGAATTCTATGTATCATTTTTGCTTTTTTATTTGCAATTTTTATCTTAATTGACTGATTTTGTTCAACTTCATAAATATCTTGACCATCTACAATTACAACTGCACCTTGATTATCAATAATTTTAAACTCTATTTCAAAATCAGCTGGCATAACTAGTGGTCTTTGTGTTAATGAATGAGGCGCAACAGGAGTTACAATAAAGGCTTCAGTTAATGGATAAACAAGTGGTCCTCCAACTGATAGATTATATGCTGTTGAACCTGTTGGAGTTGAGACAATTACTCCATCTCCATAATATGTATTAAATTTTTTACCATTAATTTTACCTGCAATTCTAATCATTGATGAAATTGATTTTCTTGAAATTACAATATCATTAAAAGCAACAAATTTATTTAAATTTACACTACCTTCAACCATCATTCTATTATCAATTTTATAAATACCTTTTTTTAAATCTGCAATAAACTCAGGTAACTGCTCCATACTTATATCTGTTAAAAAACCTAATGTTCCTAAATTTATTCCTAAAACTGCTTTATCAAATTTAAAAGATTTTCTCACTACTGATAATAATGTTCCATCTCCACCAACAGAAATTAAGAAATCAACCTTGTGACATAACTCTTCTAAAGGATACCCTTTTAGTGATATCATATTTGCTGAATTATCTTCTAAATATATATTAATATTAACTTCTTCAAAAAGTCTCTTTATTTTTAAATATGTCTCTTTTAATTCAGGGCTTGATGGCTTTAAAATTATTCCAGCACTTTTAATATTATCTAACAATTCACTATCGTTTTCTATTCTCAAAGTTATTCCATTTTATATTTTTAGATTTATGTAAGTCATTTTATCTGATTATTTATAATAACTTAAATAAATCCAAAGCAAAAAAAAAGGGATATGCAAAAGCACATCCCTTTTTTATAAAATAGCTAAAAATTAACCATTTCTCTTTTTAATAATTTCTTCAGAAACATTTTTTGGAACTTCAGAATAGTTATCAAAAATCATTGAGTATGTAGCTCTACCTTGAGACATAGATCTTAAGTCTGTAGAGTATCCGAACATTTCAGATAAAGGAATCATAGCAGTAACTAATTTGATACCAGCTCTGTCATCCATAGATTGAACTTGTCCTCTTCTTTTATTACAATCCCCAATAACATCTCCCATATAATCTTCAGGAGTTTCAATTTCAACTTTCATGATTGGTTCTAAGATAACTGCACCAGCAGCTGCACTTCTACAACCTTGTTTGAATCCCATTGAAGCAGCTAATTTAAACGCCATTTCAGATGAGTCAACGTCGTGGTAAGAACCGTCATAAACAGAAACTTCAATGTTAACCATTGGATAACCAGCTAAGATACCACCTTGCATTGCTTCAAAACAACCTTTTTCAACTGCAGGAATATACTCTTTTGGAATTACCCCACCTTTAATATCATTGTTAAATTTGAAGTTTTCATCTGAATCAACTAATGGTTTAATGTCTAAATATACGTGACCGTATTGACCTTTACCACCAGATTGTTTTGCATATTTATACTCTTGTTTAACAGCATTTTTAATTGTTTCTCTATAAGCAACTTGAGGAGCACCAACTTCAGCTTCAACTTTGAACTCTCTTTTCATTCTATCTACAAGAATTTCAAGGTGTAATTCACCCATTCCTGAAATAATAGTTTGTCCAGTTTCTTCATCAGTGTTAACTCTGAATGATGGATCTTCTTCTGCTAATTTTCCTAATGCAATACCCATTTTTTCTTGGTCTGCTTTAGTTTTTGGCTCAACTGCAACAGAAATAACTGGTTCTGGGAATTCCATTCTTTCTAAGATAACAGGATCTTTTTCAGAAGCTAAAGTATCTCCAGTAATTGTATATTTTAAACCAACAACAGCACCGATTTCTCCAGCATAAAGCTCTTTAATCTCTTCTCTATTGTTAGCATGCATTTTAAGTAATCTTCCGATTCTCTCTTTTTTCATTTTTGTTGAGTTATAAACGTAAGTTCCAGACTCTAGAATCCCTCTATAAACTCTTGTAAATGTTAACTGTCCAACAAATGGGTCAGTCATAATTTTAAATGCTAAAGCTGCTACTTCACCAGCATCAGTTGAAGGAACGATAACTGGCTCACCATCTTGTGTTTCACCTTTAATATCTTCAACTTCAGTTGGAGCTGGTAAATACATAGCAACAGCATCAAGTAAAGTTTGAACACCTTTATTTTTGAATGCAGTTCCACAAGTCATAGGAGTAATAGCCATATTTAAACAACCAGCTTTTAATCCAGCAGTAATTTCTTCTTCAGTTAACTCTTCACCTTCAAGGTATTTTTCCATTAACTCTTCGATTGATTCAGCAGCTGATTCAATCATTTTTTCTCTGTACTCTTGTGCAATTTCCATCATATCAGCTGGAATTTCTTCAACGTGGTAATTAGAACCCATTGCAGCATCTTCGTCCCAAACGATAGCTTTCATTTGAACTAAATCTACAATACCTTTGAAGTTTTCTTCTGAACCAATTGGTAATTGAATTGGAACAGCATTTGATTTTAATCTCTCATTAACTTGATTTAAAACGTTATAAAAATCTGCACCAGTTCTATCCATTTTATTAACGAATATCATTCTTGGTACTCTATATTTATTAGCTTGTCTCCAAACCGTTTCAGATTGTGGTTGAACCCCACCTACTGAACAGAATACTGCAACAGCTCCATCAAGAACCCTCATAGATCTTTCAACTTCAATAGTAAAGTCAACGTGACCCGGAGTGTCAATAATGTTAATCATTAAATCTTCATTAGTTTTTGGGTGTTTCCAATGACAAGTTGTAGCAGCAGAAGTAATTGTAATACCTCTTTCTTGCTCTTGTTCCATCCAGTCCATTGTTGCAGCACCTTCGTGAACCTCACCAATTTTATGTGAAACACCTGTATAGAATAAAATTCTTTCAGTAGTAGTTGTTTTCCCAGCATCAATGTGAGCTGCAATACCAATATTTCTAACTCTGTTAAGTGGTGTTTTTCTAGCCATTTATAATTCCTACCATCTGTAGTGTGCAAATGCTTTATTAGCTTCTGCCATTCTATGCATATCTTCTTTCTTCTTGAAAGATGAACCTCTTTCATTAGCAGCTTCGAATAACTCGTTAGCTAATCTTTCTACCATAGTTCTTTCATTTCTTTTTCTAGCATATTCTACTAACCATCTTAATGCTAAAGTTTGTCTTCTTACAGCTCTAACTTCAACAGGAACTTGGTATGTTGCTCCACCAACTCTTCTAGATCTTACTTCTAAAAGTGGTTTAACATTTTCAATTGCTCTTTCAAATAATTCAATACCAGATTCTTGACCTCTTGCATCTAAGTTAGCAATTGCACCATACATAATTTTTTCAGCAGTAGATTTTTTACCATCTTGCATTACTGTATTAACAAATTTTGTGATCACTTTACTATTGTAGATAGGATCAGCCATTATTTCTCTAACTGGAGCTTTTCTTCTTCTCATTTTCTATCCTTCTACTTTTTCTTAGCTTTTGCTTTTTTAGTACCATATTTAGATCTTGCAACTGTTCTGTTTGCAACACCAGCAGTATCTAAAGCACCTCTTACGATGTGGTATTTAACCCCAGGTAAATCCTTAACTCTTCCCCCTCTTACTAAAACAATTGAGTGTTCTTGTAAGTTGTGACCTTCTCCACCGATATATGAAATAACTTCAAAACCTGTAGTTAATCTAACTTTTGCAACTTTTCTTAAAGCCGAGTTAGGTTTTTTAGGTGTAGTTGTATATACTCTTGTACATACTCCTCTTCTTTGTGGACATTCTTTTAATGCTGGCGATTTAGATTTTTTAATAACCTTTTTTCGCTCATTTCTTACAAGCTGATTGATTGTAGGCATTTCTTTCCTTTATATAAATTGGTTTGAGTAATTATAGCCTTACCCATGCTTCTCGTGCAAATCAACATTTAGTTGAAACGATACTCCCATTCTAGGAAACTCATAATATTTTAGTTTTCTAAAAAAGTACGGGATTATACTGAAGATATACTTAATTATTCTTTAGTTAAATTTTATTGTTTCTAACTTCAAATTAACTAGATTCTCACTTAAGTTAAGAATAAATATTTCCCACTAAAATTTCAAAAACTATTTAAACTAAAAGATACTTCAAATGATGACTAAACAATTATTCCCCCTTGCCTTAGGTGGTCTTGCCATTGGTACTACTGAATTTGCTATTATGGGATTATTACCAGATGTTGCAACCGACTTAAGTATTAGTATTCCAGTTGCTGGACATTTAATCTCTACATACGCATTAGGTGTAGTTATTGGAGCACCAATTTTGGTTGCTTTAAGTGCAAAATTTCCAGCTAAAAATATCTTAATCGCATTTATGATTTTATTTACATTTTTTAACTTTTTATCTGCTATTTCACCTAATTACACTACATTACTAATCTCAAGATTTTTTAGTGGCTTACCCCATGGTGCTTTTTTTGGTGTTGGTACAGTTGTAGCTGCAAAACTTGCACAAAAAGGAAAATCTGCACAGGCAATCGCGGTAATGTTTACAGGACTTACAATTGCAAATGTTGCAATGGTTCCATTAACAACATATATTGGCCATGCTTTTAGTTGGAGATATGCCTTTACTATTGTTTCAATAATTGGGTTAATTACAATCTTCTTTTTATATAAAAATCTTCCAAAACAAAAAGAGGTAAAAACTATTACATTAAAAGAAGAATTACAATTTTTCAAAACAATCAAAGCTTGGCATATATTAGCAATTGTTGCAACTGGTTTTGGTGGATTATTTGCATGGATTAGTTATATTGCCCCATTATTAATTCATGTTACAAAATTTGAAGAGAGTAGTGTCTCTTATTTAATGATTGTGGCAGGACTTGGAATGTTAGTTGGAAATATTGTTGGTGGATATTTAGCTGATAAAAGAGACCCAATAAAAGTGGCCATTTTCCTTTTATCAATGATGGTTTTATGTTTATTATTAGTATTCTTTTTATCAGAATATAAATTTGCAACTGTTATTCTTACTTTTTTATGTGGTGCATTTGCTATGTCTATTGGCGCACCTATAAATATTATTATGTTAGATAGTGCAAAACATTCAGCTATGCTTGGAGCTGCGTTTTTACAAGCTGCATTTAACATAGCAAACTCTTTGGGGGCATTTTTAGGTGGAATTCCTTTATTTATGGGATTAAACTATAATTATCCATCATTAAGTGGTGCTTTAATGGCTTTAATTGGTGTTGCATTGTGTTTAATTTTTCTAAAAAGATATAAAGTACAAGAATAGTTTATATGACGATACTTGGACATAAAATTGTAGGTTATGGTAAAAAATATATCTTAGTTTTACACGAACTAATGGGAGACCACACAAATTTTGACCCAATTTTGCCATATATTGATAGCATAAACTTCACATATATTTTTGTAGACCATAGAGGTTATGGTTTATCAAAAAACATAAGTGGCGAATATACTTGTGAAGAAGCAGCATATGATGTAAAAAACCTCATCACAAAATTAAAACTATCAGAAGTAAATCTTCTAGCTCACTCAATGTCCACAATGATAGCCCAAAAAGTTGCTCTAATTGATGACAGAATAAAACAACTAATCCTAATCACTCCAATCTCAGCAGCTGGCATAAAAATGAAACCTCATGCACAAAATGATTTAATAAATGCAATGAAAGAAAATAAAAATAAAATAGAAGAAGTTGTAGAAGCAGCAAGTAAAAGGTATGGCAAAACATGGTTTGATTATAGAGTTAAAATGGCATATGAAGCCTCAACTGTGGAAGCAAGAGTTGGATATATGACTATGTATCTTACAACTGATTTTATAAATGAAGTAAATGATATAAAGATTCCTATTAAAATCATGACAGGAAAACATGACTTTGCTGTATTTAATAAATTACATATTAAAAAACTATTTGAACCTTATTATAATGATTTTGAGATAATAGAATGTCAAGAAGCCGGACACTATCCTATGATAGAATGTCCTGTTTACTTTTCTAGTGAAATTGAGAGATTTTGTAAATAGATTATAAAATCTCTTGAACACGACCTACTTGTCCATCTTGAAGTCTTACTTTTATTCCATGTGGATGAGTTGGTGAATTTGTTAAAATATCTTTTACGACTCCTGAAGTTAATTTTCCACTTCTTTGATCTTCTTTTAAAACAATATTTACTTTTAAACCTTGTTTTATATTAAACCTTTTTTTAGCATCCATTAATTTTCTTCTGTTTTATAATTGATAGCATCTTTTGCAAAATCAATATGATAAAAAAATACCATTTTATAAAATAAATCAACTTTTGTTTTTTTCTCAATACTTGTATCTAATATAGGAAATGAAAATATTTTTGGTTCATCAACTTTTTTTGGAGTAACTGTAATTATAAGAGGTTTTAATGTTCTCATCATATTCATAGTTTCTTTATAATCTTTTGGAGCTAGTCCATTTAACATGTCCCCATCTCTTTCTTCTTTTCTCATGGCATTAAATAAATGGTTTGTACTCTCTTTAAATATCTGTTTATTCCAATTTAGTTTACCTTTTGAAAAGTGAAATACACAACTTTTATTTAATAAGGCATGTGGTTTTTCAGCTTTTATATCTTCTATCATTTGAAGAAAAAAATTAACTCCACCTAAATTTGTTGCAAGTTCCATTGCTTGAGTGTACAATTTATTTTTTTGTTCTTCATCTAATTGATTAAAATTCATAATTCTCCGATTAATTTACTTTTTTGCAAGTATAGCTAAATAATCAATGACTACTTACCTTCAAACTCTTTTTCATTTGTATGCTCTACAACTTTTTCTGCAATTTCACTCACTTCCCTTGCAACTTTATTTGCTTCTGAAGCTGATGCTGCATTTTGTTGAGTTACATGATCTAAGTTATTAACTGTATCGTTTATTTGCTCCATGGCACTAAATTGTTCTTTTGATGCAGTCGAAACCTCTTTTATTAATGATAAAGTATGGTGAATATTACTGTTTAATTTTTCATAACCTTGAATCATTTCATTTGAGATATTTTTACCCTCATTTGCTTTATTTGTTGCATTAATTACTAAATCTTTAATCTCTTTTGCTGCCTCAGCACTTCGTGAAGCCAAGTTTCTCACTTCTGCAGCAACAACTGCAAATCCTTTTCCAGCCTCACCTGCAGTTGCTGCTTCAACAGCTGCATTTAGTGAAAGAATATTTGTTTGAAATGCTATTTGATCAATTATTGTAATTGAATCAGCAATTGCATTTGTTTGCGTATTTATCTCATCCATTGATAAAGCTGTTCTTGAAGCTAAATCTTGTCCAATTGCAACTGAGCTTGAAACTTCATTTGCAAAGCTTGTCATTTTTACAATGTTTTGAGAACTATTTTGCATATTTGCTGTAATTTCTTCAATTGCAGCTGCCGTTTCTTCCAATGAAGCTGCTTGCATATTTGCTGAAGATGTTAATTTATCTACATTTACAGATAAGTTCTCTGCATTCGTTGATAAAACTAATCCCATTTTTTTATTTTCAACTAACATAGAAGTAATTGCAATACCAAGATTATTAATATCAGTACATAAAGCTTTTAAATCTCCATCTAAACCTAATGTATCAATTTTAGTTCTATAGTCATATTTTGTATATAAAGATAAAATATTCATCGCTTTTTTGATATTAGATTCTGTAGCTTCAAGCATTTGGTTGATTACATTTTTTAACTCATTTAAAGAAGGATTTGTAGTAATTCCCTCTATTCTTGCATTTAAATGTCCTTTTTTAGCTTCATTTGCACATTTTATAGCACTTTCAACAACAATTCTATCCTTTTGAATAGATTCATTTGCATTTAAAATATTTCTATTTACCTCTTTTGCCATAATTCCTAATTCATCATCTGAGTCAATTTCAATTAATTTTGATTCGTTTGTCTCTTGATTTAAATATCTAAAGAATTCCAAAAGTCCACTTTGAAATTTTTGTAAAGGCTCTTTTATAGAATTTGTAATCGCCAGAATCACAAAAAATAAAACAATTAAAACTGCAATTACAAGAGTATACAAAGTGTATAAAGTTGAATCAATTTTTCCTAAAGCATCTGAATAACTTGATTTATTCTCTTCATTTGCAGTTTTATTAATCGCATTTAATTTTTCATTTATTTTTAAAAATACCTCATCTGTTACAGATAACATTGGAGTTGCCATTCCTAAATCCACACTTAACATATCAAGAGCATCTCTTACAGTTAAGTTATATTCAATTAATTCTTTATTTACCTCATCAATATTTTTTTTATCATTTTGAGTTAAATATGGCGCTTTTAAAAAATTTTCCATATCTTTAACTATACTAGCTCTTAACTTTTCTAGAAGTGCTAACTGTTCATCAATCAAAGATTGTTCATATTTCCCAGTAGCATAACTAAAAACTTTATATAAAATAGAATTACATAAATTCACATCACTTAGTAATTTACTACTCGTCTTATACAATTCAAATTTTACTTGTACTATTTCATTTAATGTACTTTTGTCAGATTTCAAAGCATTATTAGAAAAAAGTGCCAGAATCAATAAAAACAACACCGCAATCGCAGGTGCAATTATAATTTTCTTTCCGATTTTCATATTTTTTATACCAAACATATTTGAGTCCTGTAGATTAAATTTCCAAATAAAGTAAATCTCTATTTAATTTATTTGGAAATTCAAAGCTTTGAAAAATCAAAGCTTTAAATTAGAAGATTATTTATAAACCCCAGCACCGATTAATTGATTTTCACCAATTCCAATAACAAATGAAGTTTTTGGAGTTTGCTCACCTCTTGTTGGGTGATCCCAAACATAATCAACCCATCCAGAACCATCAGCTTTTACTTTATCAATGAATTCTTTAAATAATTGATTTCCAGCTCTGTCTTTATATCTGTACATATTTTTACCTTTTAAAGGTTTTTTTGGATGAGCTGTGATTATTCCATCAAAATCATTTGCCCAAATATATAAGTCATCTTTTACAAATTGGCTTTCAGGTTTATTGAACTCTTCAACACAAGCAGCAACCCCAACTTTTTTACAATATTCAACACCTTTTTCAACTAATGCTTTAGCATCAGCTTGAGTGCTCTCAGCATTTGCAAATGTAACACTTAATAATAAAGCAGCTGTTAACTTAACTAATTTACTCATAATCCATCTCCTTAGTTTGTTTTGAAACTTGATATTTACATAAAAAAAGTTAAATTAATCTTAATATTTCAGGATTATTTATTATAAACTTAAAATTTGTTTAAAATGCTATTTTAATGCTATTTAAGAGATTTTTTTAAAGATTTTAGTAAGTTTTTTCCAATAATAAAAATTATTTTTTATTATTGGAAAAGTTAAATTAAACAATTATTAAAAATTAATTATCTTGCTCCAACTTTTGAAAGTACAACTTTTATTGTTTTCATAAAAATTACAAAATCCATCCATAAAGACCAATTTTGTATATACCATTTATCTAAATCAATTCTTTCATCAAAAGTTAATTCATTTCTTCCACTTACTTGCCAAAGACCAGTGATTCCTGGTTTAACTTTTAAAATTGTATCTTCATTAAATTTCCCAATTTTAATTTTCTCATTAAGCATATATGGACGAGGACCTATTAGATTCATATCACCTCTTAAGATATTAAAAAATTGAGGAAACTCATCTAAAGAAGTGGCTCTTAAAAACTTCCCTATTTTAGTAATTCGAGGATCATTTTTGTACTTATGATAGATACTATAGTATTCAACCTCATCAGGATTTTGAATTAAATAATCTTTTAATATTTCGTCACCATTTGTATGCATTGTTCTATATTTATAACAACTAAAGACTTTGCCTCTAATACCAAATCTTTTTTGTTTAAAAAATACAGAACCCTCTGAATCAAATTTAATTAAAATGAATAAAAAAAGATGTAATATCAAAGCAAAAGGTAATATACAAATAACTAAAAATTTCTCAAATGCATATTTTATAAGAATATTTTTACTGTTTAAAAGTCTATTTTCTATATGAATAGCTGATAATCTAATATTAAAGTAATCCACCACATTTGTATGTGAAAAATCAAGATGATACATGTAAGGAATAATATAAATATCTTTTGTTTTTTTAGAATATCGTTTTATTAGTCTCTGTAAATTTCCAACTTCAAAATTTTTAGAGGAGATTAAAACCATCTCATATTTTTTATCACAAATTTTAAAACCAAAATACCAATTATCTTTAAACTCTTTACACAATGTATCATACTGAGAAGAATTTGATACTATTTTTACTTTATACTTAAAAAAATCAAAACTAAATAAAATTCTTTTTGTTATTCTTTTTGAAATAGGAATTAATACAATGGCAATAATAAAAAATAGACTTAAAAAGGTCCTAGAATAATCTTCTGTCATTTTTGAAAGTGTAATTACGGTAAATATAGTAATAAATGAGAATATTAAAGCTTTTAAAACCCTTTTTATATCAGCCCAAAAATCATATCTAATACTATATATCTTTTCTAAAGCAAAAATTATGATACTAACTAAAACAATCCAAAAATATTTATCTAAATCTGTATTATTTAAAATAGGAAAGATATCTTGAAAATGATTTGTTCTAAAATACAAAGCAATTTTCAAAGATAGTAGTAATACTAAAAAATCTGATAATACCAAAATAATTGTACATATGATATTTGAAAAAGTAAATTTATTTATTTGCATAGGGAGATTATACTAATTTATTTTATTATAATTGTTTAAATTATACTTTTTATATTTTCTAAAAAACTTATATGCAGATTCTATGTGCCATTTCAAAAGTCTAAAACTTTTAGAAGAACCTTTTCTAAACTCATGATAAATTCTATAGTTTGTGTTTATTACTGTTTTCCCATATTTTTTAGCTCTAATAAAAATATCTAAATCTTCCATATACATAAAAAATCTTTCATCAAAACCACCAAGCTTTTCAAAAACTTCTGTTTTAAAAATAAAAAAACATCCATGTGCAAAAGGAACTTCTTTTATAGAATTATCTTCTATATTTAATTCTCCACTGTTTATCTTTACTTTTCTTTTTATCAAATCAATAACCGTAGGAACATTCCTTATAATATTTTGATTTTCTCCATCTGGATAACAAACTTTTGTCGTAGACAAAGATATATCATTTTGTTCATAAAACCAATTTAAAAAGGAACTTATTTCATCAGAATAAAAATAAACATCAGGATTTATAATCATATGAATATCTGATTTTTCTTTTAAGTTTTTAAATGCTAAATTGTGACCTTTCCCAAATCCTAGGTTTTCTCCACTATAAATATATGAAAGACCTTCAAAACTTTCACAAAAAGTTCTTAATTCATTATCTGGCGAATTATCAACAATAATGAACTCTTTTTTTATATCTTTTATTGATAAAAAACTATTTATTACTTTTTTTAAAGTATCTTTATTTTCTTTATATATAACTATGCTTGCACTAATTTTCATATTTTTATAAGTAATCCTATGTTTCTAATTATTCCATATTTGAATAATCTATATTTTAATATTATATTCACTCTTTGTAAATATGGTTTTTCTTTTATCGTAGAAAAATCTTTCAATAACTGTCTTTTTTCTTCATCTAAATCTTGTTCATAGGCTTCCAGAAAATTTTTTGCTTGTAAAATATACTTATCAGTATCTTTAAAATTAATTTTTTTGAAGATATATTTTAAATCAAATTTTTTACTACCAGTATCATTTCTGATATGTTGTCGATATTTAATAGTACTATCATTTATATAAGCAATTTTTCCAAAACAAGTTGCAACTAATCCTATCCACCAATCATGCATAATACATTCCTTTGTAATAGGTAAAGATTTCTTTAAGAGTTCACTATTTATCATAGTCGTACATCCTGTAATAGTATTATGTACCAAAAGTCTATTTAGAGTATTTAATTTTGGATTTATTTTTTCATATTGCCACATAGAATGATGTATAGTTTTTAAATCTTCATCTACCACTTCCAAATCAGTATGAACTAATAGTGGCATATTTTTTCCATGAAGATTTTCTAACTCTTTCATCTTTTCTAATGTTTTTTCTATTTTACTAGACTTCCATATATCATCTTGGTCACAAAACATAAAATATTCTGCATCACTATTTTCAGATGCATATTTTAGAAGTGTTTCAAAGCTTTTTTTTACACCTATATTTTCACTTGAATCTATAAGCTCCATATTATAAGAGTTTAAAATTTCCTTTGTTCCATCTGTCGAGCCATCATCTCTAACTATAAGTTTAAAATCTTTATAACTTTGAGAAAATAGAGAAGCTAGTTGTTCTTCTAAATACTTCTCTCCATTATAAGTAGAAAGTAAAACTAAAACTTTTGGCATATCACTTAGACTTTTTTATACGTTTTAAATGATTTTTAATCATATTAATATCAAATTTATTATTTAATAAAATATTTTCCCAATCACTAATATCCGTTTTAGTAGGATTATCCCTTAATAATTCAATTTTTATAATTGGTGCTTTTTGTTCTAAAATAAGTTTTTTCCAATAATAATGTGTAGAATTCTTTTTATCTCCAAATGATGATGGACAATAAGCTCCATAGGTATATTTTTTACTTCTTATTAGTTTTGTCAAACCGATTTCATAATTTCTTACTATACTTTCTTTATGTTTAAATACTTTAATATTTTTCCAAAAATCTAAAAAATACTTTTCTAAAAATACTTTTCTAGAAAAAACCATAAAATAACTTTGAATATGATGTTTATGTTGATAATTATCTGTAATTCCCCAAAAATCAAATTTTCTATCCATTTGTTTAAACATTTCATTTAAATCAAATAATGGAGCATAAACACTATCATTACATAAAATTAATTGTTCATATTGTCTCAATTTATCAGACATAATTTCTATACCCGTTCGCCATGCACCAAAATCATATCCTATATTTTGTTTTACAATAACTTGACAACATAAAGAAGAAATTTTATTTGCTTCTAACTCTAACATCTTTTCAGATGTAGAAACAAATAAAATATCACACTCTAGTTTTTTCAATTCTGTTAAATAATGTACTACATAGTCATCTATAATGTTATCTTTATCATAATGAGAAAAAATAATTAAGCTATTCTTTGTCATCTTTGAATTTATATTATTTAATAAAATTTTATCTTGATAAATATCACCATTATCGAAACTTAAAAGTATTTCTTTATATAATTTAAAAAGAAAAAATTTTGAATATCTTGGTATTGCTCTAACTTTTCTATAAAAAAAATTATTTTTAATTTTCATAATAAATTCTTTCTCTTTTGTTTGATAAAAATTCTTTTTTATCTCATAAATAATTTTAATATATACGTTATTGCAATAATTTTCATAAATATTTAAATTTTTATTAGAAAAAGAAATAAAATTTAATTTATCAAAAATTTTACAATTTTCTTCATCTAACTTTGTAAGTAAAACAATATTCTTATTATTGTTAAACATTTCATTAAAATGTTCTATCCAAAATTTTTCATTTGATAGAAGAATAATATTTCTTTGCTTTTTAAGATATTTGCTATCATATTTAGATATATTTTCATAACTTATTACATCATGTTTTATAATATTAATCAAACCTATTTGACATAAATAATTGAAAAAATTGTCTTTAAATTCGACAGAGATTTCATCATCAAAATTTAAGTCTTCTAAAACAAAACATTCAATATATGCATTCTTTTGGAAAAAGCTGTTAATATTTTTATTTTTTGTAGAAATACTAATTGCTTCATTAATAGAATTCATCCATTTTTTATAATAGCTCTCAAATGTATAATTTAAAGATATATCTTTATTAGCATTTTCAATGATTTTTACTCTTAAAGCATCATTTAAAATTAATTTTTCAATAGCCTTATACCAATCTAAAGAAGTATTATTTACCAAAATACCATTTTCATCATTGATAATACAACTTTTATATAAATCTTCATTAGAATAAATTCCTGCGATATTACAAGCAGCATATTCTCTATATTTATTATTTGTTTTTGAATTAAAAAATCTTCCTCCAAATATAGGAGCAAGTCCAATATCAAATCCCATTTCATAAAATTTTTGTATAAATTCTTCATAGTTATGTATTGGGGCAAGATAAAAAACATTATCTAATTCTTTTAACTCATCATCTACAATTGGTGCACCCCAAAAATAAACTTCAACTCTTGACAAATAAGTTTTTGCTATATTCCTTAATGCTTGATTAAAAATATTTTGTTGTGAGTCTTCTATCCTCGAAGTTGCATATATAATTTTTAATTTATTAGATTTATTTTGTTTTAATCCTTCAATAAGTTCAAGATTAAAATAAACTCTATTTATTTCAACTTTTTTATTATAAACTGTAATATCTTCTGCAAGTAATTTACTATAAGTTCTAACAATTGAAGCATATTTAATAAAATTAATTAATGAAGAGATATTAAATGGATTTCTATGAACTTTCCCAAGCTCATTATCATATGAAATTTCAAAAAGATTATCATCTATTTCATATATGTATGGTATCTTTTTATTTATAACTTCATTTAATATCCACTCTTCAGTAAAAAAAGCATTTCTACAAAATAAAACACAATCAATATTTTCGAGCATTTGTGGTGTAAATAGATGACACAAAATGATTTTAAAATTAATCTGACCCTTTTTATGTAAATATTCCATTGGATTTACAATTGTAATATTAACTGAAGGTATCAAAGCTGGTACAATAGCTAAAATATTTTTCATTTCTTTTTACTCAACATTTTTAAAAATATTTTTTTTATGATGACTCTAAATATATTTAAAATATTTACTTTTGATTTTTCAAACTCTTGAATATATAACATCCTTTCATCAGCTATTCTTAAAGCTATAAGATGATTTTCTGTAGCAAGTTTAGTTTTTTTCTTTTCTTCTGACAAAAGCATTTTCAAATTTAACAAAATATTCACATACGAGTAAGATAAATGTTGATTTTTGACTATAGCAATTTCTTTATCAATTAAATCATGATTAATGTCCATATTTAAAATTCCTTCAATATCAAATGATTTTATGAAATGTTCAAGTAATAATATTTTAAAACATTCATTTTCTTTATTATTTTTCCCATTAAATCTATAACTATCTTCTAATTTTATTTTATTGGGAAGTAATTTATCATTTCTATCTTTATTCATATAAGATTTTAATAAACCCAAATCTATTCCAACACTATTTCCTAATGAATCATCCAACATAACTCCATATTCATCGGCAGTTACATCATCAACAAAATAAAACTCATATTTTTTACTAACTCTAATCCAAAGATCTAAATCACAGAATCTTTTTAAAATAATATTAGGGTCATACCAACCAATATCTTCAATAATTTTTCTATTTAAAACTACACTAACATTAGGAATAAAATTTAATCCATTATCTAAATCTATTTGAGAAAATGGCTTCCCAAGTATTGATATAGAATCTTTAAAATGCATTTCACATTTTGAATACGTACAAAATATATCTTTTTTTGATTGTATAATATTTATATGCTTTTCCAAATGTTCTGAACGCCATTGACAATCATCAAATATAAAACTAATGTATTGCCCTTTTGATTTTAAATAAGCCTGTAATATAACATATGCTGGTAAACCTATATTTTTATCGAATCTTAAATATTGAAGCCTATCATCGTTTACATATTTTTTGATTAAATCTGAGCTACCATCTTGTGAACCATCATCAACTATAAAAAATTCAAAATTTTTATATGTTTGTGACAAAACTGATTCTATTGCTTTTTTCAAAAAATCATCATAATTTCTACGATATGTTGGTAAAATCACTGTTACAAGAGGCTCATTTTTAATCATTTTTATAATCCTAAGTTTAAAAATCTATTTTATTAGAAGTCTATTTTTTATTTATATGCCAAAATTAATCTATTACAGACAATAAAGTCTGCTATTTTATTAAAAGTAAACTGTATGTAAGTTATTTCTTTATAACCATTTTTATTACTGATTTATTTTTTATTTCTAGTTCAGATGAAGATATAAAACCTACTTTCTCATAAGTTTTTATTGCAGCGAAATTATCTGAAAATACTTCGAGATAAACGGTTGTGAGCTTTAGTTTTTCAAAAGCATAATGGACAATTGCAGAAGTAATTTTACTCCCCAATCCTTTACCTCTAAAATCATTTTCTCCTATCATTATTCTACCAAATTCTGCAGATGAAGAAATAAAATCAATATTATATAAAGACACTGTAGCAAATGAAATATTAGAACTATTTTCTGATATAATAAACATTAAATCATTATTTTTAGTTTCATATGATTTATACCAATTTATCTGTTGCTCTGATGAAATTATCCCGTCAAAAATAAATTTTGTTCTATTTTCCTCTTTATTTCTCCATAATCTCAATACTTCAATATCAGAACTTAAGATTGGCTTAAAAGTTAAATTTTCAGAACAAAATCCTTTAACTTCATTCTTTAACTCTAAAACACTTTTATGATTCATATAATTCCTATTATTTTAAAATATCTCTTAATGTAATACAAATTCTTTCAACATCTTCTCTTGTAATTTGTAAATGAAGAGGTAAAGAAATAAGTCTTTTTGAAATCTCATCTGATTTAGGTGTTTTACCATCTTGGTCTTTATATGGTCCGTATTGATTACTTGGAATGTAATGAACCCCTGGGAAAATACCTGATTGAGTCATTTTATCTACTACTTCATCTCTATTATCTACCATAATTGCACAAAAATGATTAGATGATTCACAATTCTCTGGATACTTCATAAACTCTATTTTTGTATCACTCAATAACTCTTGATACCATGCTCTTAATTGTCTTCTATATGAATTATCTTGGTCTAAATATTTTAGAGCCACTATCCCCATTGATGCTATAATAGAGTTACCATGATATTTATAACCAACTGTTGGTACATCGTATTGCCACTTGTAAGAGCCATCATTTGCACTTCTTGCAAATGTATCTTTATTTATACCCAACCAACAAAATTCTCTTGCCATTTTATCAAATTCAATATCTTTAAAACAAATCATACCACTATCAGATGTAGGAAGATTTTTAACAGCTTGAAAACTAAATATAGTAACATCTGCTTCATTTCCTACATGTTTACCATTAAGCCTAGTTCCGGCCATATGTGCTGCATCTAAAATTAATTTTAGATTATTTTCTTTACAAATTTCAACAATTTTTTCTAACTGACCAGTGCTTCCACCAAGACCTACAAATATAACAGCTCTTGTTTTTGGAGTAATTTTTCTTTTCAAGTCTTCAGGGTCAAGACAAAGATATTCATCTACATCTGCAAATACTGGCTGCATTCTTTCATATTTTATAGCATGATTTGTTGAAACAAAAGTTAATGGTGTAGATATTATTTCATCTCCATCTTCCCAACCATATTTAGCTTTAAATAATGCAACAGCTACGTGAAGTCCTGCTGTAGCACTATTTAAAAAGTGCGAATTTTTAACACCGGTATATTCTTTCCACTTAGTTTCCATTTCAATTGTTTTAAACCCCATTCCAGTCCAACCAATTTCCATACATTCTCTAATAAGTTCTAAAGTTTCTTCAACTCTGTAAGTTGGCTTAAATACTTGAATATTTTTGTTCATTTATTTCCTTTTTAATTTATATTATCTTTTATATACTCATTAACACAACTGTCAATATCAACACCATAGTATTTTACAGAGTTATCTTTAAGATATATAATTTTGTTAAAAAACTTCTTAGCATACTCCATATCATGAGTAACAGAAATAAAAATTGAAGCATCATTTTTTATTTGCTCTATTCTTTTAGAAGCTTTATCAATAAAGTTAATATCTCCTCCTGCAAATAATTCATCAACAATTAAAATATCAGGATGGATAGAAGTAGCTACACTAAACGATAATCTACCTCCCATTCCTGTTGAATAATATTTTACTGGCACATCAATAAAATCTCCAATATCAGCAAAATCTATAATTTCCTGTTCCTTGGCTTTGATTTCAGCTCTTGAAAAACCAGATATCAAGCCCATAATATAAATATTTTCTCTACCTGTCAACTCAGGGTCCATCCCAGCTCCAATTTCTATCAAAGAAGAAATTTTTCCTGAAATGTTAATTGTGCCATGGGTAGGTTTATAAATTCCTGTCAAAAGTCTAAGTAGAGTACTCTTTCCAGCACCATTTCTACCAATAATACACAATCTATCTCCAGTAACAAGTTCAAAATCTAAATTATTTAATACATGAAATGTCTCTTCTTTATATGAATTTTGACCAAAGTTAGTGAAAAACTTCATAATATTCTCTTTTAATCCACTTGAAGCATTAAATATTTTAATATATTCAAAAGAAACATTTTTAAATTTTATATATTTTTTCATTTTTATAACCTATATACTAATTTATACTTATATTTATTAAATATATATATACCTAATAATAATATTGCAGTTGAAAAAAATACTCCTGTTAATACTAAATCTAAAGATAACCCTTTATGATATGTAATAGGATTTCTGAACATTTCAATAACAAATGTCATAGGATTAATTGATACAAAGATGTCAATAAACCAGTACTTCCCCAAAATAAAATCTTTAGGGTATAAAATAGGACTTAAATAAAACCATAACTGTAAAAAAACACCAATCAAATATCCTACATCTCTTAAAAAAGTTGATACTACGCTTACAATAAAAGCAAATCCTAATGAAATTAATGTAACAAATAAAATTGATAAAGGTAAATAAACCAAATGATAAGTTGGTTCATATCCTATTAAAGTTAGAACAAAAATAAATGCTAATGAAGTTAAAATAAATTCTATAAAATTAATAGCAACATTAACTATAGGAAAAATCATTAAATTAATTGGTGTTTTTCGAATTAATGATTCATTATTTAAAATAGCAGTAGTTGCACCATTTATGGAATTAGAAAAAAATGTCCATGCTAAAAAAGCTGGGAAAAACATTATTACAAAATTAGTATAATTCATTCCCATAACAGCTGAAAATACTAATGATATTACTCCAACAGAGATAAGAGGATTAAAAAATGACCATAAAAAACCTAATGAAGTTCTTTTATATTTAATCTTTAAATGATTGAGAGTTAATGTTTTTATTATTTCATAAGATTGATAAGATATTATTTTCAATTCATTTCCTTATATTTATTCAAATACCATTCAATAGTCTTAACGATACCTGTATCAAAGTTTTCATCAGCTTTCCAACCTAACTCATTTTCTAACTTACTTGCATCTATTGCATATCTTTTATCATGTCCTGCTCTATCTTCTACAAAAGTGATTAATTCTTTATATGAAGTCTCTTTTGGAACTTCTTTATCTAAAATTGTACAAATCCTATCAACTATTTGAAGATTTGTTCTTTCATTTCTTCCACCAATGTTATATGTTTCACCCTTTTTACCCGTATGATAAACAATATCTATTCCTTTACAATGATCAAGTACATACAACCAATCTCTGATATTTTTTCCATCTCCATAGATTGGGATATTTTGGTTTGACAATGCTTTTCTTATAATTGTTGGGATTAATTTCTCATCATGTTGTTTTGGTCCATAATTATTTGAGCAGTTTGTTATTACTGTATTTAATCCATAAGTTTCATTATATGCTCTTATTATCATATCACTCGATGCTTTTGATGCTGAGTATGGAGAATTTGGAGCATATGGAGTATTTTCAGTAAACAAATCATTTGGATTTTCTGATAATGTTCCATATACTTCATCCGTTGAGATATGATGAAATCTACAATTTTGATATTTTGTTTTATATTCAAATGGTTTATTCATCCAGTATTTATATGCAACATCTATCAAAGTAAAAGTTCCATTTACATTTGTTTGTACAAAAACACCTGGATTTTTAATAGAGTTATCCACATGAGATTCTGCTGCAAAATGAATTACACCAGAAATATCATATTCAGAAAATATAAATTCTATTAATTCTCTATTACAAATATCACCTTTTATAAATTTATATCTTGGATTTCCTTCACACTCTGCTAGGTTTTCTAAGTTTCCTGCATATGTTAAAAGATCAAGATTAATTAAATTATAATTTGGATATTTTTCTAAAAAATAAGGTACAAAGTTTGAACCTATAAATCCAGCTGTTCCTGTTAGTAATATACTTTTATTTTGCATTATTTTCTCTCTCCCATTATTTTTAAACACTCATCTAAGCTATCTTTCCAGTATGGAATTTCTATATTAAACTCTTTTTTTATTTTTGATTTATTCAACAGTGAAAAATGTGGTCTCTTTGCCGGTGTTGGATATTCAAAGGTTTCAATCGGATTTATTTTACAATTCAATTTTGCCATTCTCATTATCTCTTTTGCAAAATCATACCAAGATAAAACTCCCTCGTTTGAGTAGTTATATACTTCTACTTTATCATTGTTTATATTAGGAATTATATCTAAAATAGCTTTTGCTAAATCTCTTGCATATGTTGGTGTTCCCACTTGATCAAAGATTACACCTAAAGATTCTTTTTCACGTCCAAGTCGAAGCATTATTTTTACAAAATTATTTCCAAAACAACTATACATCCAAGAAGTTCTAATGATGATTGAATCTTTTGGATTAATATCTCTCATTTCATTTTCACCATCAAGTTTTGTTTTACCATAAATTCCTTGTGGGTTTGTTTGAAACTCTTCAATATAAGGTTTAAAGTTTCTTCCATCAAATACATAATCAGTTGAAATATGAATTAATTTAATATTTAACTCTTGAGATATAAGTGCTAACTTTTTCACAGCTTTTCTATTTACTAAATCAGCATTTTCTATATCTAATTCTGCTTTATCCACTGCTGTATATGCGGCACAATTAATAATTACATTTATATTATTTATTTGACAAAAAGCTTTAATATTATCTTTTGAAGTTATATCTATATTGTTTCTATCTGTGAAAAAAAAATTATAAGAGTAATTTTTAGATAACTCTTTTATTTCGCTTCCAAGTTGCCCATTTGTTCCCGTTACTAAAATATTGTAATTTTTATTAGGCATAATAATTTACTCCAAATTCAAATAAATCATTTGTTTCATTTAATCTTGGTTGTTTTGTATCTTTTTCTGAAAGTTTTAATTCTTCCTTTTTAAGTATCCAATTTATATTTAAATTTTCATCATCAAAAGATATTCCTCTATCACACTCTGGACTATAATAATTATCTACTTTATATGCAAAAATAGTATCATCTTCAAGAACTACAAATCCATGAGCAAATCCCCTTGGAATCAGAAGTTGTTTTTTATTATCTGCACTCAATTCTACTGATACATGTTGTCCAAAAGTTGGAGAATTATGTCTTATATCAACTGCGACATCTAAAACTCTTCCTTGAATAACTCGTACTAATTTTGTTTGTGCATGTGGAGGAAGTTGATAATGAAGACCTCGTAAAACTCCTTTTGAAGATTTACTTTCATTATCTTGAGTAAAGTTTAGTTTATATCCTAAGAATTCTTCTAATTTATCAGCTCTGAAAGTTTCTACAAAATAACCTCTATGATCACCATGTACTTTTGGTTCAATTATTACTACATCATGAATTTTTGTTCTTGTAAACTGCATATTATATAACTCTTCTTGGTTGATTAGCTCGTGCAATTAAATATTGACCATATTGATTTTTTTTCAATGGTTCTGCTAATTCTAATAATTTTTCTTTAGAAATATATCCCATTTCATATGCTATTTCTTCTAAACATGCAACTTTTAGAGATTGTCTATTTTCTATAGTTTGAATAAATTGACTAGCTTCAAGTAAACTCTCATGAGTTCCTGTATCTAACCAAGCATATCCTCTTCCCATTAACTCAACTTTTAATCTATTTTCATGAAGATAAATTTCATTTAAAGTTGTTATTTCTAATTCACCTCTATGGCTTGGTTTTACCTCTTTTGCTTTTTTCACTACATCAGAAGGATAAAAATATAATCCTACAACTGCATAGTTTGATTTTGGATTTGTAGGTTTTTCTTCTATACTCGTCACATCCCCATTATCATTAAATTCAGCAACTCCATATCTTTCAGGATCTTTAACATAATATCCAAATACCGTTGCTTTATTTTCTTCTTTTACATTTTTCACACTTTGAGCAAGAAGTTTAGTTAGTCCATGACCATAGAATATATTATCTCCAAGAACTAAACAAGCATCATCACCATCTAAAAATTCTTCACCAAGCAAAAATGCTTGTGCTAAACCATCTGGACTTGGCTGAATTACATATTCAAATCTCATTCCAAGATCACTTCCATCTCCCAAAAGATTTATAAAACTCTCTTGATCCTGAGGTGTAGTTATTATTAATACTTCTTTAATTCCTGCAAGCATCAAAACTGATAAAGGATAGTAAATCATTGGTTTATCATAAATTGGAACTAATTGTTTTGAAACACCTTTTGTTATTGGATAAAGTCGTGTTCCACTTCCTCCAGCCAGGATTATCCCTTTCATTTTATCTTGCTCCTTATTTCTATAATCATATTTTAGCTAATTAAATGACTCTTTTTTAACTCTTTTTTAATTTATATTATCTATATAAACTATTTTTTGGGTATATATTATAGCTAAAAGTAACTTGCATTTTTATTACATATAATTTATGTTTAATAATTTTAATTTTTATCCCTATTTCAACATTTCTTTTAGCAAAGTCATCCTCATCCAAGCTGATGTAGTAATTTTAACTCCCACCTCTTTTGACATTTTAGTAGCTTGTTCTTCTATCCACTCTTTTTCTATTTGATTTAATGCAACAGGAATTGCTGTATTTCTTACCTCATTTTCAGTTTTCTTAGGTCTTCCCATTCTTTTTGTTTTAGAAATTTTTTCTTCTAAAACTTTTTCATCTGTTTGAATCTTTGAAGAATTAAGTTTAAGTTTATCAGCATATCCCATATTAACTCTCCAAGGCTTTTTTTAATGTAATCATATCTTCTATTGCATTTCTATATATATGTCTTTTAAATCTATTTGATCCAGCTTTTGTCTCAACATATTCACAATCAAATAAACTATCTTCTAACACAGAAGATTCTCTAACAAAAAGTATAGTTGCATTTATCTCTTTATATGATTTATTTATCTCTTCTTGTAAATACTCTTTTAACTCTATTGCTTTGTTATTATTTTTTGCTCTATTAACAACAATAATTATATTTTTATTTACTTCTGATACATCTTTTAAAGTTGCCAATGTTGCTTGAACATCTACAATTGAGGTAAGAGTTGGTATTATAATTTTATTTGCTTGTTTAATAATTTCATTAATTCTTGTATCTTTAAATCCACCAAAATCATACACTATATTTTCATCAAAAGGAATTTCATCATACTCTTCACTTGATACTAAAAATCCTTTCTCTTCTGGCATTAAATTATGTGCAGATGAGTGTGAATCATTTGTCACATATGTGTATTCCAACATTTGTGAAATTTGAACAGATAATGTTGTTTTTCCAACTCCACCTTTAATACTATAAACTACAAATGACAATATAGGCTCCTATTAATTGTATATATTTATATATAAAATATACACATATATATTTTATATAGAAATATTATAACTTATATAAAATTAATATTTTATATATACATTTATATAATTTTTAATTAAATATATTGCAACATAAATAGTAAAAACTATTTGACTAACTTCTAATAATTACATGATATAATATTCAAAAGTTAACCAAAAGGTAAAAAGTATGTTAAAAAATATTTCAAAAATTGTAGCTATTTCTGTTGTTGCATCTTTTTTTATAACTGGTTGTGCTGTGATACCACAACCTTTTTTAAAAGATGAAGTTAAAGAACAAACACAAAAAGATATGAATCTTCTAAATGAAGTTGTAGTTCCTATTACAAAACCAATTTCATTAGATGAAGCAATTGAAAGAGGAATTAATCATAATTTACAAAAAAGAGTGAAAGTTCTTGAAAGTGCACTATCTGAGAAACAATTAGATTTAGTTTATTACGATATGTTACCAAGCTTAACAGCTGCTGCTGGATATTCTGAAAGAAATAATTATGCAGCAAGTGCAAGTACATCATTTAGAGATGGAAATCCTCAACCTTTAGGATCAAATCCTTCATATTCAGTTTCACAAGACAAAGAGAGAACAACAGCAGATATTGGTTTTAGTTGGAATATTTTAGATTTTGGTTTATCTTATGTTAGAGCACAACAACAAGCAGATAAATTTTTAATTGCAAAAGAAAAAGAGAAAAAAGTTGAACAGAATCTTAGCCAAGAGATAAGAAGAGCATATTATCAAGCAGTTTCTTCACAAGATTTATTAAAAAGAATACAGCCAATGATGGTTGAAGTAAATAAAGCTTTAGCTGATTCAAAACAAGTACAAGATCAAAGAGTTGGAAAATCTCCAATGGAAGCTTTATCTTATCAAAGAGAACTATTAGACATTTTAAGATCATTACATACTCTTGAAAGTAGTTTAATATCTGCAAAAATAGAACTTGCTGAATTAATGGGATTAAAACCTGGAATTGAATTTGAATTAGCTGATAAAGTTGAAAAAGATTATCAAATACCAGAGTTTAACATGAATATTGAAGAAATGGAAAAACTAGCTTTAGAAAATAGACCAGAATTAGCAGAAGGTAGATACCAAGTTAGAATTTCTGAAAAAGAATTAACTGCTGCAAAATTAAAAATGTTACCTGGAATTAATTTAAATACTTCATTATCTTATGAAAACAGTGATTATTTGTTAAATAATGATTGGTATTCTTATGGTGCAAATGTTTCTTGGAATTTATTAAATGTATTCAAAGGTAATGAATATAATAAAATTGCAAAAACTCAAATAGAAATTGCAAAAGAGCAACAATTAGCATTATCAATGGCTGTATTATCACAAGTGCATTTATCTATTGTTAAATTTAATCAAGCTAAAAAAGAGTACTTCTTAGCAAAAGATTATTTAAGTGTAGCAGATGATATTTATAATTTAACACAAGTTCAAAATGATGTAAATGTTAATGGTAGATTAATTTTAATCAAAGAAAAATTAAATGATATTCTAGCAACATTAAGATATTCGTCATCATATGCAAATGTACAAAATAGTTATGGAAGAATTTTCGCATCAATGGGAATTGACGATAAAAAAGAACTAACACAGCTTAAATAAAGGTATTTTAATGAAAAAATTTCTAAGTTTTGTTTTGTTGGCGTCTTATTTATATGCAGAAGATTTTTCCGCAAGAGCAGTTATTATTTCACTAGACAGAACAATATTATCAAGTGAAATAGCTGGAGAGATAATTGAACTATCAAAATATGAAGGAGATTCTTTTAAAAAAGGTGATTCTTTAATAAAAATTGATTGTGCAGTTTATAATGCTCAAAAAAGAAAAATTGAAGTTGAAAAAGAGATTTCAAGACTTGAACATGAGAAAAACAAAAAATTAGATACTTATGGTTCTATTGGTACATTTGAAATACAAATTTCGCAAGAAAATTATAATAAACAAAAAGCTGAGAGTGATATTGCATCTATAAATGTATCAAGATGTAATATTCAAGCTCCTTTTGATGGAAGAATTGCATCAAAAAAAGTATCAAAGTATCAAAGTGTTAAACCACAAGATGAACTTTTAGAAATAGTTAGTTTAGATAATTTAGAAGCTAGAGTTGTAGTACCTTCTTCTTGGCTTGTTTGGTTAAAAAAAGGTATGGATTTTGATTTAAATATTGATGAAACAAAAACAACTATAAAAGCTCAAGTTGTTCAAATAGATTCAATTGTTGATCCAACAAGTCAATCTATATCGTTAAGAGCGAAGCTTTTAAAACCTTATGACAATATAATACCTGGTATGAGTGCAACAGCAAACTTTTACCAAAAAAATAACTAATCGAGGATTTAAGTTATGAAAAAAAGAAATATGAAAAAACCAATAATAAGTGCTTTAGAGCAAAGAATTCTTTTTGATGGTGCAGCAGTTGCAACAGCTGTTGATGTACTTGATAATAGTAGTTTTAATACAACAACTAAAGATTCAACTACTACAAATAATGATGCTACAAATAATAGTGCGGAAAATGTTGTACATGAAGCGCAAGCAGTTCAAAGTTTTGAAAAAGATAGGAGAGAAGTTGCATTTGTAGATACTACACTAAAAGATTATCAAACTTTAGTTGATGGTGTGGGAGAGAATGTTGAAGTATATCTTGTGAGTTCACTTGATGAAATAAACTCAATACTTCAATCTCAAAAAGATATTGATGCAATACATATTTTATCTCATGGAAGCACAGGTGAAATAACTATAGGAAATGATGTTTTAAATAGTGATACTTTAGATGAAAATGCTCAATTATTAGAAACTATGAAAAACTCTTTAACAGAAAATGGAGATATTTTACTTTATGGTTGTAACGTTGCAAGTAATGGTGATGGAGAAGAATTTATAAATTCTATTGCACAAATCACACAAGCTGATGTTGCTGCTTCTGATGATGTTACGGGAAATAATGCTTTAGGTGGAAATTGGATTTTAGAAAAGAGTATAGGTGTTATTGATACAAATGATTTAAATATTGCTAGCTATGATGGTACTTTAGCAGCTACAACATTTAATTTTTCAAGTGGAACAATAGACATAAATTATACAAACCATGTTAGACAAAATATAGATGGAGTTGTTGTTGATGCAACTATTCTAGATTCAGGAACAAGTCCTACTGTATCAGGCGGTATTTTTACAGATAGTTCAAATCAGGGTAAAACGATGCAGTTTAACTTTAGTACACCATCTGTTGCTTCAAGTATTAAAGTTGGATATTATAGTAATACGGGAATTGTAGGTGATTTTTCAGTTAAAGGTTATGATGGTGCCACCCTATTATATTCTTATACAATTTCAAGCCCTAGTGCAAATACTACTTATACTTTAGATTTGGCAACTTTAGGATGGAGCTCTAATTTAACAAAAATTGAGGTTAATAATACAGGGGCAGGAAAAGTTACTTTTTTTGCTGATGATATAGTTATTGCACCATCAAATCCAGCTCCAACAGATATTCAACTATCTTCAACTTTAGCACCCCAAGATTTAACAGGAGTTAGAATAGCTAATATTAGAGCATATGATAAAAGTGGATTAGTAAGTTCACTAGGAAGCTATTCTAATAATTATGCTTATACCTATGCAACAGATACAGTTACTTTTTCAGAAGTAACAGATAGTAGTAATTTATTTAATGTTAGTTCTTCTGGAGTATTATCACTAGATAGTGGTAAATCATTAGCAAATGGAGCAACTGCAAATATTACTATTAGAGCTACAGATAGTGCAAATAATTATTTTGATAAAACCTTTACAATAACAGGTGGTGCATATAATAGTATAACTGTCACTCCTAGTACAACAGGTACTTTTACATATAGTGGCACGACAATTGGAAATACATATACAAATACTAATTGGACTAATAATGATGATAGTTTTTATATATTAGCACCAACTGCTTCAGGATCTGATTTAAATGATCCAGAACAATGGGACACATTAAGTAGTGCACTCACTTATGATCCTTTAAATAATGGACAGAGTGTTGAATACGTTGCAGGTGCTAGTAATGGAACGGATACTTTTGCTTTGGGAAATGAGTATTATGTTGTAACAGTTGGTTCAATTGTAGATACAACTCCTCCAACATTTGATGTAACGCCAGCAACCTCAAATATAACAGCAACAACACTGGATTTAAGTGCAAGTTTAAATGAAGCAGGAACTATCTATTATGTAGTTGTAGCAAATGGGGCATCTGCTCCAAGTGTAGCTCAAATACTTGCAGGACAAGATTCAACAGGTTCAAGTGCATTAAAATCAGGAAATGGTAGCGTAGCCACTACTCCTTTTACAGGAACTTACAATATCTCAGGGCTGAGTTCAAATACAGCTTATGATATTTATGTAGTGGGAAAAGATAGTGCTGGAACACCAAATGTAATGACTACAGCTACAAAAGTCGATGTTACGACAGCTGGTTTATCTGCAACATTTGATTTTGAATCAAATATGACAGGAGTTGGTACAAAAACAGTAACTCAGACTGTTTCAGGTGTTACCTTGTCAATTACTTCGACAACGATATCAATTGTTGATTCAAGTACAACTTCAGGACAAGATATTCAAGGTACAACTACATTAAGTACGGATTATGGTACAGCTTTAGAAACGCAGTTAGATTTTTCAGTTACTGGTTATACATTCAATTTAGATTCATTAATTATTTTTAATGTGAATACTAATGATACCTTTACATTAACTGCAAATGGACAAACTACTAGCTTATTAATAACAGCAGGTGCCACTCCTACATGGAATATTTCTAGTTCTGCTGATGCATCAAAATTTCAAAATATTTCAAGCTTTACTTTGACAGCAACCGATCCTTATGCAATTGATTTTGATAATATAATTCTTACAAATATTATTCCTGCAGGTCCTACTGCACCAAGTACTCCCAATATGACAGCAGGAACTGATAGTGGAAGTAGTTCAACTGACAATATTACAAATGATAATACACCAACCTTTACAGGAACTGCCGATGCAAATGCAACTGTTACATTATATGACACAGATGGAATAACTATTTTAGGAACAACAACTGCTAATGGTGCGGGTAATTGGTTGATTACATCATCAGCCTTATCAGATGGTGCTCATACAATTACTGCAAAACAAACCGTATCAGGTCAAGAATCATCTGCTTCAACAAGTTTATCAGTTACTATTGATACCACATCACCAACAGCATCAGTTACAACTGCAACATTAAAAAATAGCACAAATGCTACTGTCCAAAGTACTGAAACAGGAACGGTATATATAGTAAAAGATACAGTTAGTGTTTCTACTATATCAGATATAACAAATGCATCAGATGATAACTTTAATAGTGTTACAATATCAAATGCAAACACTAATACAAACATGGCACTTTCAGGTTTAGTTGATGGAACTTATAAAGTTTATTCAACGGATACTGCTGGAAATTTATCATCGTCATCTGTAAATACAATCACTATAGACACAACTGCGCCAACTTCACTAGCAGTTAGTACAAATAGTATCTCATCTTCAATAACAGGTACAAATTCAAATATTGCAACAATATCAGCAACAGATACACATACTATAACATATGCACTTGCAACTGGAAATGGAACAAATGATGCAAATAATTCAAGTTTTAATATTTCAGGAACAGATCTTAGAACAAGTTCAGCTCTAATTGCTGGAACTTATAATATTTATTTAAGTGCCACTGATTCTGCTGGAAATGTAACATATCAAGCATTTACAATCACAGTAAATAGTGGTCCAACAGTAAGTACAGCAACAGCTACATATAATGATTCAGTAGCAAATGATACATTTGCAAATACAACAGGAACAATAAGTGCAACAGCATCAAGTGGTTCAATTACAGGATATGGAATAAGTTCAGGAACAAATGGTTCAACAACTATAAATTCAGTTACTTATGATATTTCAAAAGCTGGAACTTATGGAACATTGTATGTAAAATCAAGTGATGGTAGTTATATTTATGTTCCAACAAGTGATAGTGTAATAAATGCAACTTCAGCAACTGTAACAGATGTGTTTACAATTCAAGCTACTGATGGTTCAGGAACAACTGATAATAGTTTAACTATTACAATAAATGGTGTAAATGATACACCTGTATTAACAACACCAAGTGCAGGAAGCTATACAGATACAAGTACAAATGATACATTTACAAATACAACTGGAACTTTAAGTGCTAGTGATAGAGATACAGGTGCAACATTAACTTATGGAATTAGTTCAGGAACAAATGGTTCAACAACTATAAATTCAGTAACTTATGATGTTTCAAAAACTGGAACTTATGGAACATTGTATGTAAAATCAAGTGATGGTAGTTATGTTTATGTTCCAAATGCTTCTGCTATTAATGCATTAACATCTAATACAACAGATACTTTTACAGTTAGTTCAAGTGATGGAAGTGCAAGTGATACACAAACATTTACAGTAAATATCACAGGTGTAAATGATACTCCAACTGCAAATGGAACAAGGATAACAATAAATGAAGATACAGCAACACTATTAACAGCAAGTAATTTTAGCTTTAGTGATGTAGACACAAGTAGCGCATTATCAACTGTTAAAATAACTTCATTGGAAACTGCTGGTACTTTAGAATATTATGATGGAACATCATGGACAGATGTAACATTAAATCAAGAGATAACAAAAGCAGATATAGATGCTAATAAACTAAGATTTACTCCCTCTTTAAATGATAATGGTGAAGATAGTGCTTCTTTTCAGTTTAAAGTAAGTGATGGAACAGCGTATTCAGATAGTGCATATACAATAATATATGATGTTACAGCAGTAAATGATGCACCAACAGTTGCAAATGCAATAACAGATCAAAATGCAAGTGTATCAAATGCCTTTAGTTTTGTAGTTCCATCAAATAGTTTTGCAGATGTTGATACTAGTGATACTTTGACATACACAGCACAACTTGTAGATAGTAATGGAAATTTAGTAAGTGGGGGAACTCTACCAACATGGTTAACATTTACAGCAGGAACAAGAACATTTAGTGGAACACCAGCAATAGGTGATGTGGGAACTATTTATGTAAAAGTTAGCAACAGATAATGGAACGGGTACTTTAAGTATTTCTGATACATTTACAATTACAACAAATAGTGGACCAACAGTAAGTGCAGTAACAGATACATACACAGATACAAGTGCAAATGATACTTTTACAAATAAAACTGGAATAATAAGTGCAACAGCATCAAGTGGTTCAATCACAGGATATGGAATAAGTACAGGAACAAATGGTTCAACAACTATAAATTCAGTAACTTATGATATTTCAAAAGCAGGTACATATGGAACATTGTATGTAAAATCAACTGATGGTAGTTATGTTTATGTACCAACAAGTGATAGTGAAATAAATGCTACAACTTCGACTGTAACAGATGTGTTTACAATTCAAGCAACAGATGGTTCAGGTACAACTGATAATAGTTTAACTATTACAATAAATGGTGTAAATGATACTCCTGTATTAACAACACCAAGCGCAGGAAGTTATACAGATACAAGTGCAAATGATACATTTACAAATACAACTGGAACTTTAAGTGCTAGTGATAGAGATAGTGGAACAACTTTAACTTATGGAATTAGTTCAGGAACAAATGGTTCAACAACTATAAATTCAGTAACTTATGATATTTCAAAAGCTGGAACTTATGGAACATTGTATGTAAAATCAAGTGATGGTAGTTATGTTTATGTTCCAAATGCAAGTGCAATAAATGCATTAACTAGTGATGATACTGATTCTTTTACAGTAAGTGCTAGTGATGGTAGTTTAAGTAATACTCAAACATTAAGTATTAATATTACAGCTACAAATGATACTCCTGTATTAACAACACCAAGTGCAGGAAGTTATACAGATACAAGTGCAAATGATACATTTACAAATACAACTGGAACTTTAAGTGCTAGCGATAGAGATAGTGGAACAACTTTAACTTATGGAATTAGTTCAGGAACAAATGGTTCAACAACTATAAATTCAGTTACTTATGATATTTCAAAAGCTGGAACTTATGGAACATTGTATGTAAAATCAAGTGATGGTAGTTATGTTTATGTTCCAAATGCTTCCGCTATTAATGCATTAACAGTCTGATACAACAGATACTTTTACAGTAAGTGCTAGTGATGGTAGTTTAAGTGACAGCAAAACATTTACTGTAAATATTACTGGGGTAAATGATACACCAACAGCCAATGGAAATAGAATCACAATAAATGAAGATACAACAACTTTATTAAGTGCTAGTGATTTTAGCTTTAGTGACGTTGACACAGGAAGTGCATTATCTACTATTAAAATAACTTCACTGGAAACTGCTGGAGCATTAGAGTATTATAATGGAACTTCATGGATTGATGTGACATTAAATCAAGAGATAACTAAAGCTGACATAGATGCAAATAAACTAAGATTTACTCCTGCTTTAAATGCAAATGGGGAAGATAATGCATCATTTGAATTTAAAGTTAGTGATGGTACTGTTTATTCTGATAGTGCATATACAATAGTATATGACGTTACTGCTGTAAATGATGCACCCGTGTTAACAACACCAAGCGCAGGAAGTTATACAGATACAAGTGCAAATGATACATTTACAAATACAACTGGAACTTTAAGTGCTAGTGATATTGACACAGGAACAACTTTAACTTATGGAATTAGTTCAGGAACAAATGGTTCAACAACTATAAATTCAGTAACTTATGATATTTCAAAAGTAGGAACTTATGGAACATTGTATGTAAAATCAAGTGATGGTAGTTATGTTTATGTTCCAAATGCTTCTGCTATTAATGCATTAACAGCTAACGATACTGATACATTTACTGTTAATACAAGTGATAGTAGTTTAAGTGATAGCAAAACATTTACTGTAAATATTACTGGGGTAAATGATACACCAACTGTATCTTTAGAAAATATAGATGTAACAATTTCTTTTGGTAGTGATTATACTAAAAATATATCTACATTATTTGATGATATAGATAATTCAGATGTTTTTACTTTTGAAGCTATTAATTTGCCAGCTGGATTATCAATAGACCCAGTGACAGGAATAATTTCAGGTAAACCTACACAATCAGGTAATTTTATAATTACTATAAGAGGAACTGATTCTGGAACTCCAACTTTAAGTGTTGATAGAACATATAATATGTTAGTTCTTGCACCAGCTCAAATAGTAGTTGAAACTCCAGTAAACAATGTACCTACAGGAAATAATAATCCAGTAGAAAATAATACAAACATCACTTTAAATACTTTTACAGATAATCCAAATTCTGGAGTATTAAACTTTAGTACTAGCGAAGGTAATATTAATAGCACTGGAGAAGGTTTTATAGGGAATAGAAATACTCCAGATAATACTCCTCAAAATAATACAGAAAATCCAACTAATAATTCAACGAATAATGGAAGAGGAATAATACAATCAAATATTGATTTAAATGTATCTACAAATGGTCAAATATCATTTAATCAAGGTAATCAGGACTCTTTCTCTGTTGTAGGTATAACAATTGAAGATATTAAAGTCGATAATGGTAGATTAGAGATTAAAGTAGTAGATACAAATCAATCTCAAAACTTTATAGTAACACAAATTGATGGTAGTTCATTACCAAAAGGATTATTCTTTGATCCAAAAACGGGAAGTATCTCAGGTACAATTCCTGAAAATATGGAAAAACTAGAAATAAGTATTAAATCAGTAAATACAGATGGAACAACAAAAATTCTAAATCTAAAACTTGATTTAAAACAATTAAATAATAAAAATCAAGCAGATATCCAGAATTTTATAGGCTTAAAAGAACAAATAGCCTTAGAAAATCAAAAATTAGATGGGTATGGAACTTATCTTACAAAATTATTTGCATAAATAAGGACTTAACAAACATTGGAAACAAATATCTCAAAACTTCTACAGTTGGAATACAACTGTAGAAATTGTGAAAGTTTAAAAGAACTTTATTATCAAATAGTTAATGAAACAAGAAGCTTGGTTCCTTATAATCAAGCTATTTTGTTAACTACAGACATAACTGGAAAATATAAAGTCGTAGCAATATCAGATATATCTGCTATTGATTCAACTTCACCTTTTGTACAATGGATTGAAAATATAATCATAGATTTAGATAGTAATGAAAAAGCAAAAAATATATTTGTAGTTGAAACAAAAACTGATTTAAAAGAGATTAATCTTAAATCAATGCACGAATATTCACCTTCAAATCTTGTATATCTTCCTTTGAAGAGTATGAAAGATTACACAGAAATTAATTATGTATTACTGCTATTTAAAGAGGAAGAATGGATAGAAAATGATATTTTAATGTTAAAGCACCTTTCATCATCTTTATCATATTTTTTATTTGCAATGAGAAGTTGTGGAATATCTCAAACACTAAAAAAAATATCATTTAAAAATAAATATTTTAAATATGTTTTTATTTTTATAATAGCTTTAATGTTTTTACCTGTAAGACTATCAGTTTTAGCACCTTTAGAAGTTGAAGCAAAAAATCCATATGTTGTAACTTCTCCTTTAAATGCAGTTATAGAAGAAGTAAAAATTTTTCCAAATGAGAAAATAGAAAAAAATCAATTATTAGTAAAATTTGATGATGTAGATTTTAATAATAATTATTTAGTTGCAAAAAGAACTTTAGATGTAGCAAACGCTCAACTACATACAGTTCAACAAGGAAGTTTTTTTGATGCAACACAAAAAAGCCAAATTTCCCAATTGGAAAGTCAAGTTAAACTGAAGGAAGCAGAATTAAACTTTGCTTTAGACCAATTAAATAAAACAAAAATAAATGCATTAGAAGATGGCATAGCAATAATTAATAATCCAAATGATTGGAAAGGGAAACCTGTATCTACAGGTGAAAGAATTTTTCTAATTGCAAAACCTGAAAATATAGAATTAAAAATAATGTTACCAGTTAGTGAAGCTATTTTTTTAGAAGAAAATGCCCAAATAAAAGCTTTTTTTGATAATGACCCAACAAACTCTTGGCTTGGGAAAATTAAATATATCTCATATAAACCAGAATTAACAGAACAAAATGTTTTATCATATAAGATAATTGCAAATTTTGATGATATTAAAGAAAATGGTTATATTCCATCTATTGGATTAAGGGGAACTGCAAAAATCTATTCAAAAAAAGTTACTCTATTTTTCTACTTATTTAGAAAACCAATAACTGCCACTAGACAATGGATAGGTTGGTAATGCTTGAACAAAAAATATTATTACCAAAAATAAGAAATGATTTAAAACTTTTAGAAACATCAGCAAGTGAAGATGGTTCTAAAAGATGGCTTATTTTTGATCCAATTCAAAATAAATACTTTAATATAGGAATTGATACCTTTGATTTAATTTCAAAATGGCAAAATAATATAGAAGTCGAAGAATTTATAGAAATACTTAAACAAAAAGATTATGATATTGACAAAGAATCTTTACAAACTTTTATAGAATTCTTAAGAAATAATAATCTAATTGTATGTGAAGAAACTCCAGATATACAAAGAATAAAAAGTGTTCATAAACAATCAAAACAAAATATATTTAAATGGTTGATTCACAACTATTTATTTATAAGATTTCCTCTTGTAAAACCTGACAGATGGCTAGAAGAAAACAAAAATAAAATTAATTTTTTATACTCAAAACTTTGGCAAAATATTGTATTTTTTCTTGGATTTCTAGGTCTTATTTTTGTATTAAGAGATTGGGAAAGTTTTACCTCCACTTTTATGTATATGTTTACAAAAGAGGGATTTTTTTACTATTTTTTATCTTTGGTTTTTGTGAAGAGTTTTCATGAATTAGGACACGCTTTTACAGCAAAAAGATTAGGTTGCAAAGTTCCTACAATGGGAGTGGCTCTTTTAGTTTTATTTCCAGTTTTATATACAGATACCACAGATGCATGGAAATTAAAATCAAAATATCACAGATTACAAATAGTAGTAGCTGGAATGAAAGTTGAATTATATATCGCTTTAATTGCAACATTTTTATGGTCATTTGCACCAATTGGAATTTTCAAAAGTATTTTATTTATTCTTGCAACAACAAGTTGGATTAGTTCAATTTTAATAAATATAAGTCCATTTTTACGATTTGATGGCTATTATGCACTTTCAGACATAACTGATAGTAAAAATTTACAACCAAGATCTTTTGCAATGGCTAGATGGTTTATTCGAAAGAATATTCTAGGAATTGAAGAAGAGATACCTGAAATTTTATCTAATAAAAAACAGAAATTCTTCATTGCTTATGCTATTTCAACTTGGATTTATAGATTTTTTTTATTTTTAGGAATAGCAATATTAGTATATTATTATGCATTTAAAGTTTTAGGAATAATTTTATTTTTAGTTGAAATAATTTGGTTTATATTTTTACCTATTTATAAAGAATTAAAGGTGTGGTGGATGAAAAGAAAAATTTTAACATTTAACAAAAAAAATAAAATCTCTTTACTTATATTTATATTTTTTATATTACTTGTTTTTCTACCTTGGAATTCAAATATAAAAATGCCAGCTATAATAGAATCAAAGAATTATTTTGAATATTATACGCCAGAAGATGGTTACATTGAAAATATTTTTTTTACAAATGGCGAAATAGTGAAAAAAGGGCAACTATTACTAAAATTAAAATCTCCAGAATTAGAATATAAAATCTCTCAAATTAATGAAGAAATTGAACTTTCTCAATTGGAATTAAATAAACAAGCGGGTTTCAAAGAAAATTTAGATAAAAGATTTATTTTAGAGGAGTCTTTACTAAAGAAAATGAATGAACTTGAAGGACTTAAAAAAGTTGCAGAAAAATTTGAGATAAAAGCTTCTTTTGATGGGAAAATCTATTTTTACGATAATTACAAAGAAAACCAGTGGGTAAATAAAAAAGAACCTATTTTTGTTTTATACGATAATTTAGATTTCAAAATAACTGGATTTTGCAATGAAAATGATTTAAATCTATTAAAAGAAAATGCAAAAAGTAAATTTATTTTTAATAGTGGAGATTTAGAGAATATTACTTCAAATATAACAACGATTTCAAGAGTTTCTGTTCCATATTTAGAATATTCAGAATTATCTTCAAATTTTGGAGGAACTATTCCAACAAGAGAAGATTCAAATAAAAGAGTAAAAACAGAACAGGCCTACTACAAAATAACTATAGATTTAGATAACTATGAATTAGATTTAAAAAGTAGGAAAGTTGGGGTTTTAATATCTCAAGGTGAATCTTCAAGTATTATATCAAGAATCATAAAGAAAAGTATTTCAGTTATTATAAGAGAGAGTGGATTTTAATTTTATAATTTGTTTACAATATGAATTATTAAAATAATACTTCGTATGATCAAACAAGCTATATAGCTTGTTTGATTAAATAATTAGTTTTTTGGAAGCAATTTCATAGGAACTATCTGGAACTAAACTTACAACATTTATTGCCTTATTTAAGGTATTTTTTAACAATTAATTTTCATTAGTACCTGAAAAAATACCTGAAAATAAAATTACTCAAATTGCAATACTTTATATACTATATTCTATCAAAATCAAATCTATACTTATCAAGTCCATCAAATTTATTTTTATGATTATACTTTAATATAGCAAGATTTTCTGTTGCAAGTTCCATTATTTTATTTATAGTAATTTTTTCTTTTTTATTATAATCTTTAATTACAATTTGATTAATTGTAGATATAAGATCTAATTTATAAAGGGGTGACTCATTTGGAAAATTAATATATATATTAAAACCTATTGCATGAAAAATTAATTCTTCATTTCCTGAATCTAAGAAAATTTCTAAATTATTTTTAAGAAGATAGTCTAAATACATCATCATCTCATCATTCCATAGTTTAAAACAATCTAAATGCTTTTGAATATCTTTTAAATCAGAATCATTTTGTCTTTTAAATTGATTTAAAATTTCAGTCCGAACATCAAAATCGGATGGTTCTCCAAAATTGGAATTTATATTAATTGAAATATTTATTTCTTTAAATTCTTTTTTAAATTGTTCAATTGTTTTTTTAATATTTTCTTCGTCAGAAATTGTTCTTATATATTTATTCATCAAATAATCATGAAGTAAAACATTTAAAAGATTATTAAATTGCTCTTTGAATAGGTTTTCGTTTTCTTTTAATTTAAATAAAAAATAAAAATAAAAATCAATAAATATTGAATGTGAAGTAGAAAGTTTTAAATAATTAAAATTAGAAGTAAAAGAATCTAAATAAATTTTAGAATTTTTATCAATAACTTGTTCATACAGAAAATTCAATTTTTCAGATTTATTTATTTTATCTGTTTCTAAGTACTCTTCTAAATCTTCTTTTTTAAAATATCTCTCAATCAAATTAATTAATCTCACATGATCTTTCTTTTTCCATCTAAAATAAGAATTTTCACTTATTTCCAGTAATTCCGACATTGTTTCAGATTGCGTCATTATTTACCTTTTAATTTCATATATAAAATTATACTATCATATTATAACTTATAGTTTCATATATGATATTTTTAAGCTTTAATAAAGTTTATTTTACATAATATTGCATATATGAAATATATAATTAATTAATTAAAAAATAATTTCATATATAAAACAATAGGAGTTAAAATGTCACCTGTAGACAAGCTAATCAAAAGGAAAGAAATTTGTGAAATCACTGCGATTAAAGATACAAAAGTGAGAGAATTGATTAAAGAGGGGAAATTAATAAAACCTATATTTATAGAAGGTTTTTCAGAACCTTTATTTTCATTAAATGAATTACACGAATGGATTGAAGAACAAAAACAAAAAAGAAATACAAAAAAATAAGCCCCCTCTTTTAACTGTTTGCGACGGATAAAGAGAGAGCTAATTAACCACTAGTAAAAGTTTTTAATCGACTGCATTATATCTAACATAAATATATTAATTGCTTATCGATTATTTAAAAATCTAAATATATAAAAATAAATGAAAGAAAAATAATGAGTAAGACTGTTCCAAATTTTCTTTTTCCTACAAATTTTAGGAATGGGAAAAATGTAAAAAGGCTTATTAAAGACTTCAATGTACAAGGCTATGGTATTGCTGTATATCTACTGGAAACACTAGCAGAAACAGAAGGACATCAATATCCAATTAATGATATTGATCTACTTGCTGATGAAATGAAAGTTAGTGTACCTATAATAAATACAGTAATAAATGCTTATGGATTGTTTGAAATTGTAGAACGAGAAGATGGTACACAATTTATTTCTACGCAATTAAATAAATGGCTCGAGCCATATTATACAAAAGTTGAGAAATTGAGTACGGCAGGGAAGATAAGTGCTTTAAAAAAGAAGCAGAAACAAGAAGAACAATTAAAACAGTTGAGTCTTTTTAACTCAAGTCAACATATGTTAAACACAAGTTCAACAATAAATAAATTAATAAATAAAAGAAATAAAGAAAAAAATCTCTCTAATAAATCAGATGAAGAAAATGAGAGAGAAAGTTTTCAAAATTTCAAAAAAGAGTTAACAGGAAAAGAAGTTAGGTTTACACTCCCATATCCATTTGTTAATTTTGCACAAAATACAGTTATCAGATTAAGAAAAACAGGTTACTTACATAATGAGTCAATTAAAAAAGATTTAAGTCCAGAACAAGCTCATAGCGTCTGGGAGTATATGTTTGAGAAAAAAGAACAAATAATTGAAAGAATAAATAGTAATCAACTACTCAGTTAACTGTTCGGAAGAGTTTTAAGGCGTGAGGATATATTAGTACTCACAGTTCGCACAATTTTATTCAAAATTCGTGCCCAAAATTAAAATACAAAAAGGCAAAAAATGAAAAATGAACAAAAAACAGAATTTAAAAAAAAGCCATTATACATATTTGTTGGCTTAAAAGGTGGGTTAGGGAAATCTAAAATTGCTAAACACTTGTTCTCGATTGTAGTGTACAATCAAGTTAAAGCTGAAATTAAAGATAAATTAAAATTCAATGTAGTTGAGATTGATGATTCTGCGACTGTTGATATTTGGAGCAGTGATAGAGTAATTTGTAAAAGTTTCGATGTGGCAGATTATAAAGACGCCATTAATCAAGTTCAAAAAACTTGGACTGATTTAAATACGGTCGAAATTATTGATATTGGTTCTGGCGGAGTAAAAATAAACCAATTATTATTGCACATAAGTAAAATGAGATTAGAGGATATTTTTGATATCCATTTTTTTGTACCAACAAATCGAGATGCACTGATTTTTGATTCATGCAAAACTTCACTAGATTTGATTTATCAGATTTTTGGTAAAAAAAGTACTTTAATCTATAACAGAGTTATCCAAAATTTAGAGGATGAGTTTCAGGTTTATTTTGGTAATCAAAAATGGAATATTAAATCAAGGTTCGAGGAAATCAATAAATTTGTTGAAGCCGAATGGGTTATTCCAGAAGATCGTCTAAATCTCCTTGAAAATGCCATCAACGAGACGCGAAAAAGTGCTCTTGATTTTTACATTGATGCGAATAATTGCGTAGTTAATTTTATGCAAAACAGAATTAATGCTCTTGGGGACGAACAGAAACTAAATAAAGTAAATACTATGTATGACATTGCCTTTGATTATTTAGAGTTCTTCAAACAAATAAAATTCGAGGTAAAAAGATGAGTAACGATAAAAATAATGTAGCAGTCGTAAACACGACAGATATAGTCCATTTGATCAATGAGCTCAGAATTCTTGACACTAAAATTATTAAAGATTTGTCTGGTACAAATGGCATTATTGTTCAACTTAATGAGACTATAACAAGATTGAGTGTTAAAAAAAATCTAAATGAAGCACTAATTATAGAAGAACAAAGAATTAAAACAAATGCTGAATATGCTAGAAAAGAAGTGTCTCAGAATCTTAAAAAGTTAGAAGAAATATTAAACCAATTTCAAGATTTTGAATCAAAAAATGAACAGCAACTTGAAAAACAATCGCAAAAAATTGAGAATCTAAATCATAATTTGAGCTCAAAAACTGAGGATTTTCAAAAAGGTATAACAAATCTTAAAGATTCACTTCTGATTGATTTCTCAAAAAAAGTTGAAGAGATTAAAAATCAAATTAATTTAAAAATTGTGGATATTGATCTTCAAAAGTTAGAATCAATCAATGAAAATGCAAATAAAGCAATCAATAATATTACAGCTGTTGCTGATTGGAGCAAGAATGTATATCACATTAATATACTATTAGTTGCTTTCTTATCTTTCTTCGGTGGAGGCATTCTTGCCTCTTTAATATTCTATTTTTTTGTTAAATAAAGGAAAATCATTATGGTAATGCGTCAAAAACCAAAAACAGATATGGCTCAACTTGCTATATCTGATGAAATCGAAACTTTGAATGATAATATTGAAATTGTCGCATCTTTATTAAAAGATGTAAATATACCTTTTCTTGCAGCAACAAATGCAGAAAAATTACTTGCTATGTTTATACAAATAAGAGATCTTTTTGAAGATGAAAATGAAAAAATAGAAAAAAAGGTGGCAATTATTCAAAAGTTACCATTACTCTATTTGCAAATAGCTTATATAAGAAAGCAAATCAAATCAGAATCAGGAGTAAGTGCATGAAAAATATAGGTACAACTCTTGGTTTATGGTGGATTTCAACATTTGATAAATCACAATTTTTATTTAAAAGTTTAAAGATTCTACCCATTTATATTAGGTATTTATTTTATATCTTGTTAGTTACCACTTTGTATTTTACAATCACAAAATTAGGAGCTATTATTGATGTTAGATCATATACATCTATTCCTGTATTTATCCAAAGCCTTTTAATCTTAATTGGCTTGGGAATAAAAATACTCTCTATTCTTTTTACTATTGGGATTGTAAATTATGAGAGCTTATATAGTAGCAATTTTGATATAGATTCACACTTGCAAGAACAAAAGCAAAAAATAGAATATATAAAAAATAATAAAAAACAATGGTGGCGATTAAGAAATATGCATGGACTTTTAAGAATTCTAGTATATATAGGAGTTTGGTCTTTTTCATATTTAATTATCGAGGATATTTTAATTAGTGCATTTTTTAATGTTTATCCTAATCCATCAAAAGAGATTTATATTAAATTCCTTTACGACTATGATTTTATAATCAAATGTTTTATAGGTATATATTTAATTCTTGTTTTTATATTGGATTATTTTGTAAGAAAAAATCAAAAATCAAAAAAGTTTCCTCAGGAAACAAAATTAAAAAACAATGCGTTTCCTCAGGAAACAAAAAAAGATGATAAAAAAAAGTTTCCTCAGGAAACTAGTAATAGGAGTTAAAGATGAAAACATTTTTAATCTTCCTATTTAGTTTTATATTTGCTCTCAAATCTTTTGCATATACAGAAATTAGCACATCAAATGTGATGGAAGATTATAGAAAAGGAGAGATGGAAAAATATAAAAATGATGATTTGCAAAGTATTTCAAAAGAAGCACTTATAAGTAGAGGAATTATCTCTAATGAAAGCCAATTAACAAGAGATATAGCAACTCCAATTAATAGTGCAAACATAAGATCAAGTATAACTTGTTCTTTTGTGGGTAATGATTGGACTGCAACTGTTTATTCAATTAATGCTCAAAGTGGAATAGTTACTTGTATGGTTGCTAAAAAAGGTGATTTATATAATCCAATAGGATTATTTGATACAAGTTATCCAAATTTAAAAGAAGCCTTTGCGTTAGATTTAAAAAAAGCAGAAGAGAAGAATAAAAATTTAATTGATAATGCAGATAATCAATTTAAACCTTTGCAAGATTCAGTAAGTTCTATTCAAAGTTCAATATTAAATCAAACTGGAAACTATTTAACAATTCCTAGACTATTAACTGCTGCAATTTTGAGTGATACTGATATTGTTGATGTTGATGCCACAAAAACAGCGGGTAAACTACAACTAAAAGATAATTTTGTATCTAGTTACTTTGATTCAGGTTCTAATGAATTTGTTGATAATAAAGAATACATCTTAACAGATGCAGAAACAATTTTTAGTGTTTATACAGGTCTAAGTGATGTAGGTATGATATATCTTATTTTGTTAATAGCATTTTTTGGTATCTGGGGATTAGGAAGTAAAACTTTATCTCATCTTTCTTCAAAAGTTGAAGAAAAACAAAATCATGAAAAAGTATCTCCATATGTTACAGGTATTGTATTAGGTATCTTGCTATTTTTCCCAACTGGATTTAAAGAACAAGTTTCAAACAATGGCCAAGTAGTTGCAGAATATGACATTATGAAAACAAAATACCAGGATTTTGAAAAAAGTGGATATTACTTATTTAGTGATTGGGCTGATGCAGCTGCTAAAGTAATTATTGATGCAGAAGTAAACGCAATCATTAAAAAAAGTGGAGTTGGTACAAAAGAACAGATTATTCAAACAAGTGCAAGTAAAACTCAAGCAGAAGAATTAAAAAACTTTACAAGAATAGTGACAGAAATTTGTGAAAATAATATCTATAACTATGATGGATTAATTGATAGTGAAGGAAGACATCAATATTCAATAGATCCAAATGTTGCTTATCCTACAAGTGAAAAATGGGCTTATGCAAATAGCAAAATTAGAAGTAATACTTCAAACTTATACTATTCAGTTGTTGATGGTGAAGTAAAAAGTAGTGGTGCTTATAATCAAAATGTTTTAAATAAAGTAAATGGAAATAATCCTTTAGATAACTATTATCCTGAATATAGTTTAAGTTCATGTGGCAAAAACTATTATGCTAATAAAGAAAATGATACTAAATATAGAAACAGTAGTGATTCTTTAGATAGTTTAGCAAATTCAGGAAATAAAATCCCAATGTTGCAAGGTCTTATAAAATTTCAATATGAGTTATATAGAGACTTTGGATATTTAGCAGTTCTTGGATTACCCGTTACAAAACTTCAAACTGAGTATATAGGTGGATTATACAAAACAAAAAGAAGTGAAGTTTTAGAAAAACTAAATGATGAAGTAAAAGAAGATTCAATGGGAACTCACATGGTTATGAGTTCAATTCCATATATGTTTGTTCCCGGAGCAGGAACAATATTTAATGTTATTACTGAGAACTCTGGAAAGATTGGTGCAACACTTGGAGGAACAGGAGGAGCAGCTGCAGGTGGAGGAATAGGTAGTTTATTTACAGGTGCATTAGGTTCGGTTGTAGGAGCAACAATAGGGACATTAGGTGGTGGAGCATTTGCTATGTGGTTTGCTTATGAAACAGCAAAAACAGTTTTAGAATTAACTCCAATAGTTGGATTAGTTGTAATTGGATTACTAAGATTTATAGTCATTTTAGTGAAAATTTTTAGTTTTCATTTTGCTAGTTTATTTATGATGCCTATTATGTTTGCAAGAGAGAACATACAAGCAATATCAAGATTTACAATGAAAATATTTGCAACTATGCTTGAGCTTCCAATATTTGTTTTAGCTGTTTGGTTAGCAATGACAGCTAGTTCATTAATTCATTCAATTGGCGATATTTTTGGTAAGAAAATCATTATAGGGATGTTAGAAAACAACTCTTTACAATATGAAGGTGTTAAAGGTACTCCATGGTCCTTTGGGACTGTAAATGGTGAATGGTTAGCTAAGTTAAAGATTTATGTATTTGATGGCTTTATAGAGATAGCAATTGCTGTATTTAGTATTGTAATTATTTATAAAATAATTGTCTCTTTACATAATACATTATTTGAAGTAATTGAAGTTCAAGGAAGTAAAGAACTTGATGGTGCAATAGAATCAATGAAAAATGAAGCAACTGGTTGGGGAAATAGAATATAAGGAAAGAGTAATATTAAATCATATTACTCTTTTTAGAAATAAATATAAAAATAAAATTTAAAGGTTTAACATGAACACACATTACAATCGCAATGGATTATTTGCAGCCCATTTTTTTATAAGAATGATATTTTACTTTTTTAGTTTTTCATTCTTTTACATAGTTATTATTATGGCTTTAACAGTAAATCCAAAAACAAAACCACCTTTTACAAGTGGTAATGTAATTATTGATGGAACTCTTTTTTTACTTGCTGTTGCAAGTCCATTTATTTTTACTGAATATAGAATCAGAAAAAATAGAAAAAAGTTAGGCTTACCAATTTATAAAAACATTTCATTAGAACTTCTACAAATGGAAGCTAATAAAAATGCTCAAATGGATTATGAAGCAAATCAACATATTAAAAATATATATAGCTTTGATGAAAAGAAAGATTTAAGCTATTGGTTTGAATTAAAAGAAAAAGGTGCGATTACTCAAGAAGAGTATGAGAGTAAAAAGAAAGAATTTTTAAAATAAAAGGAAATAAAATGAATAGCTATCTGATTATGAAAATAACAAAAGATTTAAGTGATATTATTCAAAAAATCAAATATTACAATAAAAAATACGAAGAAACAAAAAAAGAATCATATTATAATGAAAAAAAGAAGTATATCCTTGAACTTGCTTTAAGCTTTGAAAACTTAATTCATGAACTTGATTATAAAATTTTCTATCGTTTTGATAAAAAAACTTTAAATGTTTTAAAAAATATTACTGATAAATGTATGACTTTATACAAGATAGAAAGTACTAAAAATAATAATATTATAGGCTTAAATGTAAAAACTGAAAATTTAACTCCATATATGATTAATGATGTAGATAACTATTTTAAAATTTTTGAAGAAGGTATTAAAATATTAACAACTGCTTATCCTTACACAACAGATGAAGAAGCTAACAAAATACTAGCAGTACAAGAAATGGAATTAAAAAAGAAGTTAGGCATCGAAGTGGATAATGATAACAACTTTGATAAAGTAAAATCTGTACTAGATAAGGATAAAAAAGAGACAAAAAATCCACCTATAGGAAATTTAGAAAATGGTATTAATAAAGTTTTAGAAGATTATCCTATAACAACTGACAAAGTTAAATCTGTACTTGATAAAGATAAAAAAGAAACAAAAAATCCACCTGTAGGAAATTTGGTAAAACAGATATATGATATTACAAACCGAATGGAATATTATGAAAATAAATATGCACAAACACAAAATGAATTTTTCAAAGAGATGGAAAAAAATTCTGTATATGAATTAGCATTAGAATTAAAAAAATTTGAAGATATAAGAAATTCAGATGTTGCAAAAACTCTTAGTAAGGAAAATTTAGAAAAACTTGATGAATATATTCATTTTTCAAATAAGTTAATTAATCTAAGAAATGAAATTGACCAAACAAAAACAGATGAAGATTTTAATCAAAAAGATGCTGCAAATAATTTAAGAAGTATGATTGAAACTGAAACTAAAAATCAAAGTTTAGAACTAGAATAAATCTATTAAGAGAGATTATGAAATCTCTCTTAGGGTTTCAATAGTATCTCTTAAAACTTTAATTTGAAGAGCTTTATCTGTAGTTGATAAATTTGAGTTTTCAACTTCAGCTATTTTTTCATTTACAAATTTTAAATCATCTTCAACAGATGAAAAGAAAGCAAATTCTTTTAGCATACTTGAAACTCTTTGAATATCAAGTTTATATTTTTGAAGATCATCATTTTTAAATTGTTCAGAATCTAGTGACATTTCAAAACCTCTATCACTTTGAAATTCACCTAAATACTCAACTACATAATTATACTTGCTAATTAAATATTCATCTTTAAAATGTTTTATTGCTTCATCTAAAGCAGTTGATTTATCATCACTATAAGTGTAATAACTATCGATAAATTTATTATCACTTTTTCTAAAAACTTGAATTTCATAATTTGCTTCTATTTCTTCTTCCATAATTGGTCCTTTTTTTAATTTAATTATTCACTAAAAACTTCCTGTATTTTTAAACTGGTTAAATCTCAAATTATCTAAACCATTTTTTAATCCAAACATTCTTACATAACCATCACCATCTTCACATCTATTTTCATGATAAAAAGAAAACTGATTTCTAAATTCTTCAATATCAAAATTTAGTTTTAGAGGTATTTTTGATAAATAAACATATAAATATGCACTTCTAAGTCTTGCTTGGTTTGAAAGAGTTTTATCATTTGCTAATTTTTTCCAAATAGCAGTATCTCTATCTAGTAAAAGAGGATAAAGCTCATTTTCAAAATCTAATTGAGAAGTAAAATATTTTTCATTTTCTAAAATTCTTAAAAAAGTTTGTTTATTAGCTTTTTGCATTAAATATTTTGCTCTATTAGGGCATAGATTATCAAGTAAGTTTTTTAGGTTTTTATTAGTTTTTAAAAACTCTAAATCTTCTCCAAAAAGTTCTATCATATCTTTTTTAGTCATTTTAAACCTCTATTTGTTATTTATTGTAAAAGTAGTTATCAAAGTGAACATCACTTAATATATCTATTCTCATTTTTTAACCTTTGATGAAAATTACTGTAAAATCGTATTCATTTAAGTTTTGGTTAAAACTACGAACCTATTTCTGAAAACATTGATTTACCACTAGAAGTTTCATTATTGTTTTTCTCTATTATTTTTATATTAGAATTTTGACCGATTTGAATAAAATGATTGATTAAAGAAATTATTGATTGATTTTCTTTTTTTTCACTTTCATCTAAATACTTATTTTTTAATAACATACAATAATTTTCAATTTCATCATATAGTTTTGCTTTTTCTTTTAAAGTATCTTGATTATTAAATCTTCTATCACAATAATCTCTCAATGTAGAATAAGCAACATCAAATTTTAATTCATTTTGTAAAAAAGCTTGTATTGAAAGTATTGTATGATTATTTTTATATAAATATGATATAGCTTCTTCATACTTATCTAATTTCGATTTTTTCTTTTCTCCAGGATTATTTTTATCATATTTTTCTGCAAGTTTTAAAACATTCATATAAAATCCTTTATAACGGTTATTATTGTATTAATATTGTATATTATCTTTTCTTATTGTATTATTAATTATTTATATTATATTATATATAATATAAATTGTATAAATATCTATTTATATTGTAAATTAAAGAATATTATAATTATATTTTAATGAGCCATTGCCCTCACTTGACATTGAGGGCTTGAATTGATAAAATACTTCATATTTTAGTGAGCTTCGCACACTTTAGGAGAATTTATGAGTTGGAATCTTGAGAGTCATATATTAGATCATGCTGCTATTACTAGTAATAAACTACCTAGTACTTTTAATTTAGAGGATTCAAAAAATATTCATTTTACTTTTTCAGTAGATAAGAGCCAACTAATAATTAATCACAATTGCAAGAATCAAAAAGACATAGATCAAAAAATGGAAGCATTTTTTAAAGATCTAGTTAATTTTGAATATGAGTTTGAAGAAAGTCAAGGTAAGAGCAGACCAAAAAGAAAAATGACATTGGATTTATCAAATATGTTATTTGCTTATCACAATACAGATAGTGACTCAATCAATTCAAAGAATTATGAAGTAGAGCCACATTTTCATCTATTAATTCCTGCGAAATTAAAAAATAAATACGGGAAAAGCACTAAAGTTGGCTTAGGATATTTAAATCTTAGAAGAATGGTTAGTGAAGTTGCTGCTAGACATAATTTAACATTTAATTTTGATGAGAATGTAAACACCGAAAGTGATAAAATTCTAAAACAAAAAGCCACAAAATTTACTTGGTTTATAAAAAGAGTTGATGATAACTATTTTAAAACTTCTATTGAAAATGGTACTGTAAATAAATACATTGAAGATTTTATCTCTCAATATAAAAAGACTGAGAATATTCAATATTATATAAAAGGTATGACCGATTTTCAACAAAGACTAATTAGACAAAATTTAGATTTTTATTTTGAGGGTAAAAACTTAAGAACTGAGCATTTTCCTTTATTTCTAAGCCAGGAACAAATTAAATATTTAGACATAATAAATACAGGTGATAAAGAATTAATAAAGCCATTAATTGAAGATCGTTCTAATAGATTAATTCGAGCATATTTAGAATATAACTGTGGATTCAATAATCCAATTATTAGAGAGCTTGAAAACAGAGGGAATATATTTAAAAAATTAGATCTTAATTTGAATGATATAAATGTAGATATACAAAAAAAGACTGATAGCAAAGATAAATATAGATTAAGTTTGAATTATCATGTTTTAGAGGATGTAAAAAACATTTTTAAATCATGTGTAAATGATAAAACTTTTTTAGAATTAATGAATAATATAGGCTATGAGAATATTAAATTTAAAGCAAAAACAGTGAATAAAAAAAGACAAAGAGTAGGATTTTCTTTTGAAAAAGATAATGAACTTTACACTGTATATTTTTCAAATTTAAATTTAACTTATCAAGATTTTACAGGAGCATATAAAAATAATAGTCAAAAAGATATTTTAAAAGACAAAATAAATTTTGATAGTTACGAAGCTAAAATAAATTTTTACATCCCTTTAAAAAAGAAAACTTACCAAGAAAAAATATTTTATGAAATTTATAACATTACTCCTGAGATTAATTTAGAAAATTACTATATTAAAAAAATTGAACAAGGGTATATAGAATTTAAAAATAAGAAAAAAGATATTCATGTTACAGATGAAAATGATAGAATCAAATCAAGTGGTACAAAAAAAACTTTAGAAGAAAATGTAGCATTAATGATAACTATTGCAAAAGCTAAAAATTGGGACTTAACTACTTTAGATATTACAGGTACGATGGATTTTAAAATTGAAGCTCAAAGACAAATTAATATAGAACTTAAAAAACAAGTATCAAATAAAAATATTGATACAGATACGACAAAAGAAGCTGCTAAAAATCTGAGAGAAATGATTGAATCTGGAAATAGTCAAGATTTAGATTATATTTAATTAATAATATTAGGAAAGTGCCTTGTAACAACTGAATTAACACTCTTTTACTAATAAATTGCCTAGCCAGTTGTTTGCTCATTTTTCTTAACGGATTTTTTGAAATCCTAAAAAATCGAGCCTTAAAATTTAATAAGTACCAATATTTTAGATATAATTCTTCTAGCCTTTGATTGCTTGACCGTTTCTAACCTATTGAGGTAAGGCGAAAATCAAAACTCACAATATAGAGCTTTAATTTATAATTTGGCTTTTGTGTAGAAATAGAAACATTTGCATTTTATTTAAGCCATAAAATAAATTAAAGGAAATCCCATGTTACACACACATCAAAATATTGACTTTAAACAAGTTAATAAAAATTTAAAAAAAGAATTAAAAGAATTTGAATTTGATATTTCAAATCAATCTTGTTTGAATTTAACTGCAAAAGCATTAGGTTACAATAACTATAACACTTATAAAGCGTTAGTTGAAGATAAAGTTATTAATACTAAATCAAAGAATAAAAATGATTCTGAGATTAGAACTTTAGGTGAATTAGAAGAAATATATCTAAAAGAAAAAAACGAAAAATATCCAATTTCTTTTGAGAATAAATTTAAAAAAATGCAAACTGAATTCAATAATTTTGAAATATTTATTGACAAGGAAGAAGAAGTATCATATTTGTTATATAGATTAAGAAATAATATTACAAGAAGAGTTTTCTATGCACCAAGATATGATTCATTGATTTTTTATGTAGCTCCTGATGTAAAAAATCCAGATACTGATTATCATATTAAAATTGATGTAGATAAAAAAGATTTAACTTTCAGATTTTTTGATATTTTAAATCATTTAAAGTTTAAATGGTTTTTTGATAATGACTTTCTTAAAGATACATTAGAACTAATGAATAGTCTAAAAACTTTTAGAGATGAAATAATCAATCATTCAAAAAATTAATAAAAAAGCTAAGTATTACTAAAATACTTAGCTTTCATGCTATCCGCTACATAGCAGAACGATACTTGTCTCTTACAGATTCTAACCTCGTTCGACGGTGTTTGCTCGGACCCTACTAGTTTCTTCACTGTAATTATTTCTAATTAGCAACTAGTTTAATATTTATAGACCATAGGGCATAAATATAGTCTTTATGTTAGAAGTATAAACTATTAAATATTAAATTATGTTTAAATATATTAATGTAATGAACTTAAAAAACATATTGCTTCAACATTAACACTAGGGTTAATAGTTTTTATAAGTTTTTGTGCATAAAATAAAGTTGTTCCTGAAGATAGAGCATCATCTAATAATAATATGTTTCTAGCATTCTTTATTAAGTAAGGATTATTTATTTTTATTGGGTTAAAATACTCTCTTATATTTCCTTTTATTTCTTTTAAAATAAATTGAGAACCTTCCCTTGATTTTAATTTTTTTAAAACTTCTTTTACATCATTCCTATGTCGTTTATTTGTTATAGTTGACAAATCTATAGATTGAATAATATCTTTATTTATACATTTTTGTAATACATAATGTGATATTGTTGATTGAGGCAATCTTTTTTTTACACTTTGTCCAAGTTTTTTAACAATAAAACCACTTGAGGGGATGCAAAGTATTAAATCATATTTTCTTTGATTAAGTGCAATATTTAAATTTTTTAATGCATTTTTCAATATTGGATAAAGATTTTTTTTATCAATTGTATAGTCATTTAAATTTTTTAATGCATATATTAAAGGATTTCCATCTAAATTGTCTTTTGTTCTTCTTCTCTTTAATAGTGTGGCAGTAAGTACAGTTTTATTTCTTAGCCAATTACTATTTAAATGAATACTAGTATCTACTCTTTCTTGATGTGTACTATTGTATATTACTTGTTTTATATTTAAATCTATACCCATATAACTACTTAATTTTTTAGCATTTTATCTAAATTCATATTATACTATCCAACCAGTTAGCATACCATTGAATTAACTCTTTCTTTTCTTCAAAATATTTATATTTTGATTCTCTATTATAAGCGGCTTTTGTTTGATTTCTTTCTTTATGAGATAAACAAGCTTCAATAATATCAGAATGAAAACCATGTTCTTTATATAATTCATGTGCTATTGTAGAAAACATACTTCTAAAGCCATGGAAAGTGTGTTTATCTTGATAGCCTAACTTATTTAATGTATTTGATAATGTAGCTCCTGAAACTCCTCTATCATTCTTATATGGAGAGGGAAATACAAATTTACTTTTATGTCTTGAAAAAGGTTCTATTTGTTTTAGTATATAAATTGCTTGAGTTGGTAATGGACAAACAAAATCAACTTTCATTTTCATCTTTTCTTTTGGTATTGTCCAAATACCTTTTTCTAAATCTATATTTTCCCAACACATAAGTCTTATATTATCACTTCTAACAAATACATAAGGAATTAATTTAAATATAAATATTGTACTTATTTCACATCTTAATTTTTCTCCTATTAAGTTTATATCAATAAGTAATTGTTTTATATCCTTTGGTTCAGTTAATGCAGGAAGATGAGTATCTTTTTTATTTGGAACTAAAACAGCATTTTTATCTATATCAGCAATTATATTATGTTCTATATACTCTTTAGTAACTGCATACATATATATTTTATTTATTATCGATAAAAGCCTATGAGCTGATTCTATAATTCCTTTATTTTGCATTTTTTCTAATGCAGTTATAATATTAACTCTTTTTATGTCTTTGATTGCAACACTACCTAACCAATTTGTGATATTTTTTAAAATTCTTGTATTTTGAATAATTGTTGCTTCACTAGAACTTTTTTTTCTTAATTCAATCCATTCATCTACAACATTTTGTAAAGTCAAAGATTCTGAAGCTTTTTTAATTCGTTTTGCTGAAATGGGATTGATATTATTAGCTAATAATTGTCTAGCTTCTTCTCTTTTTTCTCTTGCTTCTTTTAAAGTTACTTCTGGATAAACACCAAAAGACATACTAAGATTTTTATTCCCATATCTAAAATCATATCTCCATACTTTAGAGCCATTAGCTTTTATAATAAGATACAAACCTTTTCCATCTGCTAACTTATTATTTTTAACTGCTTTTTTATCTGAATTAGATTTTTCTAATTCTTTCTTTAACAGTTCAAATTCTTCATCTGTAGTATATTTAGCATTTTTAATCTCTGTATCACTGAGAGGTTTTGATATTTTTGGCATTTTTAAGGTACTCATCTTTTAATAATTCTTATAGTACCTGAAATATTACCTAAAAAAAACTTGATTTAATCTAATTTATTATGATTTAATATGATGTAATGTGAGACTTAAAAGTAGAAATAAGCCCTATAAAATGGGCTTATTTGATTAGTTATTTAGTTTTTTGGGAGTAATTTCATAGGAACTATCTGGAATTCATCCATATTCCAAACATTATTTTTCACATATGGTTCATTTTCTAACCATTCATCAAGCTCTTCATCTGATTCAAAATCTATAAAAAGTGTTGATCCAACCATAACATCATCTTCTATTAATGCACCAGCATTAATAATCTTACCTTCAGCCATCAATTTTCTTGCACCCTCAATATGTGCTTCTCTTGATTCTAATCTTCTTTCTAGTGCATTTTCATTATCATAAGCTATTACTAGATATTGCATTTATTTTCCTTTTTTATTTAATTTTAGCATTCTATCATAATAATAAAATGATAAAATTAAACTATATTAATTTAATTGCAAATAAAAATGTTAATGGATAAATAATTACATTAAAATATCTAATTATTGGCGTAATATTTACATTCATAGGAACAATATTTTCTACTGATATTCCATTTGAAAGTTTTTTCATAATTGATAATTTAAAACTTATATCTGCAAACTTAACGATAAATATTGAACTCATCCAAAAGCCAAAATTGTGAAAATAAAAAGATAAAAATATAGTATAAAAAAATGATATATGTAAAATAAAATATAAAAATATATTTTTACTAAAAAGTAGATAATTATTATTTATAAGTCCATATAAAGAGTTTGATTTTTGCCAATTTGATTCAAATAGTTCTAAAGCTACAAAAATAAAAAAAAGTGAGATAAAGTCCATGAGGAAAAATTCAATAGGGAGAACCCCTATTGATTAAAATTAATTTTCAGAAAATTTAATTTTTTGGTTTTTGTATAGACCAGTTCCAACAGGAATTGTTCTACCAATAACAACATTTTCTTTTAAGTCTTCTAACATATCCATTTTAGCACTAATTGCAGCTTCTGTTAAAACTTTTGTAGTTTCTTGGAATGATGCAGCAGAAATAATTGAATCTGATGTTACAGCTGCTCTTGTGATACCTAATAATAAAGGTTCAGCAATTGCTGGATTTCCACCAAGCTTAATTATTTTTTCATTTTCAATTTTAAATCTTTTTTTAGAAACCATGTCACCAACAATGAATTTAGTATCTCCACCATCTAAAATTGAAACTTGTCTTAACATTTGAGAAGTAATAACCTCAATATGTTTATCGGCAATGTTAACCCCTTGAGATCTATACACTTGTTGTACTTCAGATACGATGAAGTAATGTAGTGCTTTTTCTCCAAGAATTCTTAATACATCATGTGGAGAGATTTGACCATCAGTTAATGCTTCACCAGCATGAACAAACTCACCATCATGAACCAGAATTTGCTTAGATTTTTCAACTAAATATTCTGTATTATTACCTAAACCATCAGAAATAATAATTCTCTCTTTGTTTCTTAATGGTTTACCAAATGAAACTACACCATCAAATGATGCAAGAACTGCTATATTTTTTGGTCGTCTTGCTTCGAATAATTCAGATACTCTTGGAAGACCCCCAGTAATATCTTTTGATTTTTGTGTTGCTTTTGGTGTTTTACCAATAATATCTGCAACTTCAACTCTTTTACCTTCTGCAACATTTAATGAAGTTTTAGGATCTAAAGAATATCTAATAATCTCTTTATCATCAGTTGCTAAAATAATTGTCGGTTTATATCCACTTGGAATATATTCATTAACAACTAATTTAGATGTTCCTGTTAATTCATCAAATTGCTCAGAAACTGTTAAACCAGGAATAATATCTTCAAAAGATACGATACCAGCTTTTTCAGCAATTGTTGGATTTGCATATGGATCCCACTCAGCAATTACAACTTGTTCAGCTGTTTTTGGAACTGCAATAATTGAATCTTTTTCAACTTCTGTGCTGTCATTTAATTCTATTAAAGAACCACGTGCTACATAATGTCTTAATGCTTCTCTATCTTCACCGTCAACAACAACTGCAAATACACCTTTTTCAGTTACTGTATCACCAGCATTGATATCATTTCTTCTTTCTAAGTAATCACCAATCAGTTTGTAATATTTAACAAAACCTTTTGCACCAGAAACAATTTTTGAAGTGATTGGAGCACCATCTTCAACTTTTAATTCTGAAGCGAAAGGAATTCTGTTTGGAATATTCCATCCATCTTTAATCATTTCAACGATAGACTCATTTTGTTCAACTTCTACACCATCTCTATATGGTAAATATAATTTACCTTCGATTTTTCCAGAAATTCCAGCTAATTCATTTGCTTTTGCAACATCATTTTTTCTTAAGAAGTATTTTTTCTCTTCTTTTCCATTTGAAATAGTTAAGATTGTCTCTTCATGTAAAGTTTCAACAGTAACTTTACCTTTAAATGGTGCATTAATTTTTGGTTCAACTAATAAAACACCTGCATTTCTTCTATTTGCTACAATGATTTTTCCATCAGATTTAACATATTTTTTGATGTTATAATATCTAATGAAACCTTCTTTATCAGCTTTTAATTCTCTTTCAGTTTGAGTAGCAGATGCTGTTCCCCCAACGTGGAAAGTTCTAAGCGTAAGCTGAGTTCCTGGTTCCCCAATAGATTGGGCTGCAACAACTCCAACTGCTTCACCTGGTTTTGCTTTTCTTTGCTCACCAAGATTTAGACCATAACATTTTGAACATAAACCATTTTCAACTTTACAAGTTAATGGGGTTCTAATTACTACTGATTTAACTTCAGCTTCAGTTACTAATTTAGCATCTTCTTCAGTTATTAATGTACCCTCTGCAAATAATATTTCATTTGAAATCGGGTCAATGATATCTTCAGCAATAACTCTACCTGTGATTCTTTCTTCTAATGACTCAATTAATTCATTTCCTGAAGTAATATCAGTAATTTCAATACCTTCGTGAGTACCACAATCTTCAATTGTGATTCTAACATTTTGAGAAACATCGATAAGTTTTCTTGTTAAATACCCAGCATTTGCTGTTTTTAAAGCAGTATCCGCAAGTCCTTTTCTAGCTCCGTGAGTTGAAATAAAGTACTCAAGTACGTTTAGACCTTCTCTAAAGTTTGAAATAATTGGAGTTTCAATAATAGAACCATCTGGTTTAGCCATAAGTCCCCTCATACCAGATAACTGTCTAATTTGAGCAGCAGAACCCCTAGCCCCTGAATCGGCCATCATATAAATAGAGTTGAAACCATTTTTGTCAGTTTTAACTAATTCCATCATTTCAGAACCAAGTTTGTTGTTAACTTCTGTCCAGATATCAATAATTTTATTATATCTTTCTTGTTCAGTTAATAAACCTTGAGAGAATTGTTTTTGAACTTCAATTACTTCTTTTTTAGATTTAGCAATATGCCCTACTTTTGTTTCAGGAACTCTAATATCATCAATAGAAATTGAGATACCAGCAACTGTTGCATATCTAAAACCTAGATTTTTTAAGTTATCTAAGAATCTTGGAGTTACTTCATATCCACCGTGTTTGTAAATATAATCAACTAACGTACCAATATCTTTTTTCTTTAAAATTTTATTCCATAAATTTGCAGGTACAAAACTTGGTAAAATTTCATGAATAATTAATCTTCCTACAGTTGTATGAATAACTTTATCATCTAATTTCGTTCTAATTTTTGCATGTAAATCTATTTTATCCATATCTAAAGCAATTTTTACTTCATTTACATCAGTAAATAGTTTATGTTCACCTCTTACACCATCTTTTTCTAATGATAGGTAATAAATACCTAAAATCATATCTTGTGAAGGTACAGCAATAGCTCTACCAGATGCTGGTAAAAGAATATTCATTGATGACATCATTAAGATTTTAGCTTCTGCAACTGCTTCTTGTGATAAAGGCACGTGAACTGCCATTTGGTCACCATCGAAGTCGGCATTGAAGGCAGCACAAACTAATGGATGTAATCTAATTGCTTTTCCATCAATTAAAACTGGGTGGAAAGCTTGAATAGAAAGTTTATGTAGAGTTGGAGCTCTATTTAACATAATTGGGTATTCATCAACGATTTCGTTTAGACATTCCCATACTTCATTTGTTTCTGATTCAATTAATCTTTTTGCAGCTTTTAAAGTTGTTGCATAACCTTTTTCTTCTAATTTAGCCATCAAGTGTGGTTTAAATAACTCAAGAGCCATTTTTTTAGGAATACCACATTGGTCCATATTTAATGTAGGACCAACAACGATAACAGATCTTCCTGAGAAGTCAACCCTTTTACCAAGTAAGTTTTGTCTGAATCGTCCTTGTTTACCTTTGATAATTTCTGATAATGATTTTAAAGGTCTTTTATTTGCACCTTTAACAGCATTCGCAGTTTTTCCATTATCAAATAAAGCATCAACTGCTTCTTGAAGCATTCTTTTTTCATTTCTAATAATAATTTCAGGAGCATCAAGTTCTGTTAATCTTTTTAATCTGTTATTTCTGTTGATAACTCTTCTATATAAGTCATTAACGTCTGAAACTGCAAATTTTCCACCATCAAGTGATACTAGAGGTCTTAAATCAGGTGGTAAAACTGGTAATTGAGTAAGCATCATCCATTCTGGTTTATTTCCAGAATTTAAGAAGTTTTCAACAACTTTTAATCTTTTGATAATTGTTTTTCTTTTTGCTTCAGATTTTGTAGAACCCATTTCTTCTTTTAAAACTGTTAATAATTCAAATAAATCAATAGTTTCTAATAAATCTCTTACAATTTGTCCACCCATGTTTGCTTCAAAACCAGTATGTTCAAATAAATCTGCAATAGTTCTATATTGTTCTTCATTTAAAATATCATATTTTTCAACTTTTTTAGTTTTTTCATTATCATAATAAGCTTCACCTGCTTCACTTACGATATATGCTTCATAATATAATACTCTTTCTAAATCTTTAAGTTTAACACCTAATAATGTACCAATTCTCGTAGGTAGAGATGAAACCATCCAAATATGAGCAACAGGAGATACTAAATCAATATGTCCCATTCTGTGTCTTCTTACTTTTGATGAAGTTACTTCAACTCCACATTTTTCACAAACAACACCTTTGTATCTCATTTTTTTGTATTTACCACAAAGACATTCATAATCTTTTACTGGTCCAAAAATTTTCGCACAAAATAAACCATCTCTTTCAGGTTTTAATGTTCTATAGTTAATAGTTTCAGGTTTTTTTACTTCACCACAAGACCAAGCTAATATTTTTTCAGGACTAGCAAGTCTTAATTGGAAAGCCGCGAAATCTTGCGGTCTTTCTAATTCTTTTATTTCAATAGGCTGTAACGTTTTTTCAGTTTTACTCATTGTTTTCTACCTCTCCAAAAATCTCAACATCTAAAGCAAGAGCTTTTAATTCTTTTGTTAATACGAAGAATGTTTCAGGTACACCTGAATTTGGAACATTTTCACCATTTGCTATTGCTCTATAAGCTCTAGTTCTTCCCTCAACGTCATCTGATTTCGTTGTTAACATCTCTTTAAGAACATTTGTTGCTCCATATGCTTCAAGAGCCCAAACCTCCATCTCTCCAAATCTTTGTCCACCAAATAGAGCTTTTCCTCCAACTGGTTGTTGTGTAACTAAAGAGTATGGTCCAGTAGATCTAGCATGTACTTTTTCATCAACTAAGTGGTGAAGTTTAAGCATGTACATGTAACCTACATTTACTCTTTCCTTCATTTTATCACCAGTTTTTCCATCAAATAGAACACATTTTCCATCTGAATCAATTTTTGCTAATTCAAATAATTTAATAAATTCTTCTTCTTTAACACCATCAAAAATTTGTGTAGCAAATCTAACACCTTTTGACCAATCTTGACCATATTTAATTAAGTCGTCATCACTTAATGCATCCATAAATGCTTTACCATTCATAAGTTTTGCAACTGAAGCAATTTCAGTCATTTTAGCTCTAAGTTCAGCAATGAAATCAGCTTTTTTAGCTTCAAATATATCTTGAATTTGAGCCCCTAATCTTTTACCAACTAAACCTAAGTGAACTTCTAAGATTTGTCCAATATTCATCCTAGATGGAACCCCAAGTGGGTTAAGAATAACATCAACAGTAGAACCATCTTCTAAGTAAGGCATATCAACTTTAGGAACTATATTAGAAACGATACCTTTGTTTCCGTGTCTTCCTGCCATTTTATCCCCAACTTTTATTTTTCTCTTAGTTGCGATATAAACTTTAACTTGTTTAATTACACCAGAAGATAAAATATCATCATGTTCTAAAACTTGAAGTTTTTCTTCATGCTCATCTCTTAAATGAGCTTTTTGTTTAATGAAATGCTCTTTAATATCATTGTAAGATTTTTCAATCTCTTTTGGATATGAAGAAACAACTTTTTTCATTGCAAATCTATTTACATTTAATAATACATCAACAGGTAAAGTTTCACCTTTGTTATATGTAACATCATCTAACTCTAAATCTTTAATTAATGTTGATTTTGATAATAAATCATTGATTTTTAAGATTTCTTCTCTATCAAGCATTAATAATTTGTCATGATGTTTTAAGTCTAATTCAGCTTTTTCAGATGCAATTTCAGCAACTGCTCTTTCATCTTTTTCATAACCTTTTTTAGTGAAAACTTTTACATCAACAACTGTACCTTCCATTGAAGTAGGACAAACTAATGATTTATTAATAACATGACCGGCTTTTTCACCAAAGATTGCTCTTAATAATCTTTCTTCTGGAGTTGGTTTAATTTCACCTTTTGGAGTAACTTTTCCAACTAAAATCATCCCAGATTTTACATAAGTACCGATTTTTACAATACCAGAATTATCTAGATGAGTAATTGATTCTTCTTTAACACCTGGTAAATCTCTTGTAATTTCTTCATTACCGTGTTTTAATTCTCTACACTCTACTTCTTTTTCATAAATATGAACAGATGTAAATGCATCTTCTTCAATTAATCGCTCACTAAGAATAATAGCATCCTCGTAGTTATATCCATTCCATGGCATGAAGGCAACCATAGCATTAACACCAACTGCTAATTCACCTCTATCCATTGAAGGACCATCTGCGATTACTTGACCTTTTTCAACAAATTCACCCTCTGTTACAGCAATTCTTTGTCCAAAAGATGTATTGTTATTAGTTCTTACATTTTTATTTACTGAATAATGATCAATGAAAGCACCGTTTTCATCTTCACCTCTAACATAAATATTTTTTGCATCAGCTTTTTCAACTAATCCAGCTCTGTTAGCTTTAATAGCTTCCCATGCATCTCTTGCTACAGTTTTCTCTAAACCAGTTCCAACAACAGGTGCATTTGGTCTTAATAATGGAACAGCTTGTCTCATCATATTCGATCCCATTAAGGCTCTGTTGGCATCATCGTGTTCTAAGAATGGAATTAAAGAAGCTGCAACCCCCATAACCATTTGAGAAGATATATCAATTAAATCAATTTTATTTTTTTCAACTAATAGGATTTCTCCATCTTGTCTAGCTTCTGTTAAAGATTCAATAATTTTTCCGTTTTCATCAACTTTTGTTGATCCTGGAGCAATAACTAATCCCTCTTCTTGTGTAGCTGTATAATATTTAATTTCATCTGTTACTACACCATCAACAACAGTTTTATATGGAGCTTCAATAAATCCTAATTCATTTACTTTTGAGAAAGTAGATAAAGTATTGATAAGACCAATATTTTGTCCCTCTGGAGTCTCAACTGGACAAATTCTTCCGTAATGCGTTGCATGAACGTCCCTTACTTCAAATCCAGCTCTTTCTTTTACAAGTCCACCCTCTCCAAGTGCAGAAAGTCTTCTTTTATGAGTAACTTCAGATAATGGATTTGTTTGGTCCATAAATTGTGATAATTGTCCTGATGTAAAGAATTCAGTAATTGTTGAAGTAATCATTTTAGAGTTAACTAAATCATGTGGCATAATATCTTCTAATGTACCAGACAATGTAGTCATCTTATCTCTAATAGCTTTTTGCATTTTGATTAAACCAGCATGTAATTCATTTGCTAGTAATTCACCAATTGCTCTAATTCTTCTATTACCTAAGTGATCTCTATCATCGATATGACCATGACCAGATTTAACTTTTACAAGGTATTGAACTGTTTTAATTACATCTTCATAAGTTAAAGTTGTAACATATTCAGGAACATTAACACCAAGTTTATGGTTCATTTTCATTCTTCCAACTTTAGTTAAGTCGTATCTTTCTGGATCAAAAAATAATTTTTTAACGAACTCTTTAGCAGCCTCTTTAGTAACTGGTTCACCCGGTCTCATAACTTTATAGATTCTGATTGCAGATAAATCATTTTCATCATCTATTTGCTCTGTTTGTTTTAATAATTTTAAAGATTCAGCATCAGCTTTAAATGCATTAATAATAGAATTGTCAATTCCAACAGCTAAATCATTTGCAATATCAAATGATTCAAAACCTAAATCTAAAAGTTTTTTTAATTTTAATTCATCAAGGTTAGTTAATGCATCAAATAATACTTCTCCAGATTCTGGATCATAAATTGTATTTGCAGTTGATCTATCCATTAATTGTTCTAATGGATATTCAATTAATTTAAGTCCACCTTCAATTAAAGCTTTAGCTTTTCTTGCTGTTAATCTTTTTCCAGCACCAATTACTAAATTACCTTTATCATCTTTAACATCAAACTCAATTCTACCCATGAAATCATCTGGATTAAATTCAGTTAAAAATTTATTATTTTTTACTTTGATATTAACTATTGGATAAAATAATTTAATGATATCTTCTTTAGAATAACCTAATGCTCTAAATAAAATAGTAACAGGAACTTTTCTTCTTTTATTAATTCTAACATATAATACATCTTTAGCATCATATTCAAAATATAACCAAGAACCTCTATCTGGGATAATTTGTCCAGTATAAATAAGTTTATTATCAGCAGTATTTGATTCTTCTTCTTTAAAGATAACACCTGGAGATCTATGTAATTGATTAACAACAACTCTTTCTACTCCATTAACAATAAATGAAGTTCTATCTGTCATTAATGGAATTTCTCTAATGAATAAAGATTGTTCTTTCATATCTTTAACACCGATTTTTTCACCAGTTTTTTCGTCTAAATCCCATAGTGTTAATCTAATATTAATTTTAAGAGGAATTGAATATGTAAGACCTCTAACCATTGATTCTCTAACGTCATATTTAGGTTTACCTACTTCTGAACCTAGGTAGTCAAGTGTAATTCGATTTTGTACATCATGTATAGGGAAAATAGATTTAAATACTTTTTCAATTCCAGCAGTAGCTCTATCTTCTTGACCAATCATTAAGAAAGTATCATATGAAGTTTGTTGTAGTTGTAATAAGTTTGGAATTTCAATTTGTTGTGGATTTTTTGCAAAATCAACTCTAAGTCTATTACCAGATTTTAAAGAGTTTAACATTGTCGGCCTTGTTATAAAATTTGGTTAAGTTTTGCTTTTTATATTTTTATAAAGCACAAAAGCATCCATAAAGGATAAGGTTAAAATTTCAAAAAATTTTAACCTTAACCCTCAAAGATGCTAATCTTTATACAGGGCAAAGCCCTGTATATCAATCATAATTATAAATAATTATTTAATTTCTACTTTTGCACCAGCTGCTTCTAATTGAGCTTTAACAGCTTCAGCGTCAGCTTTAGAGATTCCTTCTTTAATTGTTGATGGAGTTTCTTCAGCAGCAGTTTTAGCTTCTTTTAATCCTAAACCAGTTAATGCTCTAATTTCTTTAATAACATTAATTTTTTTGTCTCCTGAATCTAAGATGATAACATCAAATTCAGTTTTTTCTTCAACTGCTTCAACAGCTGCTACAGCACCACCAGCAACCGCTACAGGTTGAGCTGATACTCCAAATTTTTCTTCGAATTGTTTTACTAATTCAGATAACTCTAATACTGATAAACCAGAGATGTATTCTAATACGTCTTCTTTAGAAATTGCCATTTCTTCTTCCTTATAATTTTATTTTTTAATTTTGTTAATAGCTTAAAAAATTAAGCTGCCTCTTCTTCTTTTTTCTTTCTAAGAGCGTCAAGCCCAATAGTAAAGTTCGCAACAGGTGCCATCCAAGTAGCTGCAAGCATACCAAGAAGTTGTTCTCTTGATGGTAATTTAGCAAATGCATTAACAGTCGCAAGATCTGCAATTTTACCTTCGATAATACCAGATTTAATTGCAAATTTTTCTTTGTTTGAACTAGCAAATTTATCAGCTACTTTACAAGCTGAAATTTGATCTTCAGACCATAAGAAAATATTTGTACCAGTTAACTCGATATCACCTAATTCTGCATTTTTAACAGCAACAGTAACTAAAGTATTTTTAGCAACTTGTACTTTTGTATTATTAGCTCTTGCTTCTTTTCTTAAAGATTCTAACTCTTTATGAGTAAGACCTTTATAATCACATACAACAACTGCTAATGAATTTTTAAATTCAACTGTTAAAGAATCAATGATTTCTGATTTTTGTTGTTTAGTCATCTTTTTCTCCTCCCTTCAAAACATCGACTTAGGCGGGACTTACAAGAAACGGAGGGGTCTCTTACCAGCTGTCTTCAGTTTTATTTCAGTGCTTTGAATAACACTCAATAATAAAGAAAAAATTCTTCATTATTGAATGCTAAAAAAAAAATCAGATAAGGTATACCTTATCTGATTTCCATTAATTCCATATTATCTAAAATAATTGATGGACTCATTGTTAATGATATAGCAGCATTAGTAATATATCTACCTTTTGCAGTTGAAGGTTTTGCTCTATTAATTGCAGCAATAAATGCAGCAGCATTTTCTCTTAAAGCTTCAGCAGTAAATGAAACTTTTCCAATACCTGCTTGCATATTACCTTTTTTATCAACTCTATATGTAACTTGTCCACCTTTAGCATCATTAACTGCTTTAGTTACGTCCATTGTTACAGTTCCAGTTTTAGGATTTGGCATTAAACCTTTTGGCCCTAAAATTCTTCCTACTTTTCCTACAATTCCCATACAATCAGGAGTTGCAATTAAAACATCAAAATTGATGTTTCCAGCTTGGATTTGCTCAGCTAAATCGTCATTACCAACAACATCAGCACCTGCTGCTTTTGCTTCATCCATTTTTAAACCTTTAGCAAATACTGCAACTCTTACAGTTTTACCAGTTCCATTTGGAAGAACAACAGCTCCTCTAATCATTTGGTCTGCATGTCTTGGGTCAACATTTAAATTTAGTGCGATTTCAACACTTTCGTCAAATTTAGCTGATTTTAATTCTTTAACACTTGTACAAGCATCAGATAAATTGTATTTTTTATCTTCAATTTTTTCTGTTAATGCTTTATATCTTTTTGAAACTTTTGCCATTATTATCTCCGCAATTATATTATTTTGCTACCGCCATTATTGAGTCTGGTGGTAAGACTTACTTAAAACAGATTTATATTATAATTCTGTTTCAATACCTATTGATCTAGCTGAACCAGCAACAATTCTTGCAGCCGCTTCTTTATCGTCAGTATTTAAATCTTTGATTTTCATATCAACGATTTCCATAATTTGATCTCTAGATAATTTACCAATTTTTTGTTTTAGTGGATTACTAGAACCTGATTTAATACCAGCAACTTTTTTTATTAAATCTGTCATTGGTGGTTGTTTTACTTCAAATGTAAAACTTTTATCTGTATAAACTGTGATAACTACTGGTAATCTGAACCCAGCTTTATCTTTAGTTTTTTCATTGAAAGCTTTACAAAACTCCATTATGTTAACACCTCTTTGACCTAGTGCTGGTCCAACTGGTGGTGATGGGTTTGCAGCACCTGCAGGTATCTGTAATTTAATTAGACCTTGAATTTTTTTAGCCATGCTATTCCTTTATCAATTTTTTAATGATTAGACATTAGGCAAGAAAACTATTTATTAAGAAGCTAGTTTTATTGCCTAATGCCTACAAAAAGTTAAATCAAACTACTCTTTCAACTTGAGTATATGAAATTTCAACAGGTGTATTTCTACCAAAAATAGAAACATTTAATTTTAATAATCCTGATACCATATCAAAATCTTCAACTAATCCATTAAAGTTAGAGAATGGACCTTCATTGATTCTAACCATTTCACCTTCATCAAAAGATACTTTTGGTTTTGCCGCTGCTCTATTTTTAACTTTTTCTAAAATTAGATTAATATCTTTATCAGATAAAGCAGTTGGTTTTTTTGATTCACCAATAAATCTTCCAACTTTTGGCATTGATTGGATTCTATGCCATAAACCTGTATCTAAATCTATTCTTGCAAAAGCATATGCAGGATATAAAGGTCTTTCAACAATTGATTTTTTACCTTTTTTTATTTCAATTAAATCTTCAGTAGGAACTAATACATCTGAAATTCTACCATCAGCCATTTCATCTGATAATTGTAATAAAGCTTTTTTAACAGATAACTCGCTACCTGAATAAGTTTGAATCGCATACCATTTATGTGCCATAATTACTTCCTTAATTAATAATTGAAGATAAGCTTAATGACATTATTCCATCAATTAAAGCTAAAAATAGAGTTATCACAGTAACAACAATAAAAACAGATAAATAAGCAGATCTAATTTGTTCTTTTATAGGAAAGATAACTTTTGATAATTCTGCTTTTGCATTTTGATAGTAGCTTTTAACTTTATTCACTATTTACTCCGTTTTGATTGCAATTATTTATAAATAAATTCTTTCAAAAAAAGAGTTTTTACTTCTTTTAAAAAAATTTAGTGGCAGGCCAGGGGGGATTCGAACCCACAACCATCGGATTTGGAATCCGGCGCTCTACCATTGGAGCTACTGACCTATGTTAAAACGAGCTTATAGATTACTCTATAAGCTCATAAAATTACGATTTTAGTTTCACTTCTTTATGTAAAGTGTGTTTTTTTAATCTTGGACTATATTTTTTAACTTCAAACTTTTCAGTATGAGTTTTTGGATTTTTCCAAGTAGTATAGTTAATATCACCATTCTCTTGACATTTTAATCCAATTTTAATTCTTACGCCATTTGCCATTACAAATCCTTATTCAATGATTTCAGCAACAACTCCAGCACCTACAGTTCTACCACCTTCTCTAATAGCAAACTTTGTACCTTTGTCTAGAGCAATTGGAGCAACTAATTCAACTGTCATTTCTACGTTATCACCTGGCATAACCATTTCAGTACCTTCTGGTAAAGTACAAGAACCTGTTACGTCAGTAGTTCTTACGTAAAATTGTGGTCTATATCCTGAGAAGAATGGAGTATGTCTACCACCCTCATCTTTAGAAAGGATATACACTTCACATCTGAATTTTGTATGTGGAGTAATTGTTTTAGGTTTACATAAAACTTGTCCTCTTTCTACGTCTTCTTTTTTAATACCTCTTAAAAGAATACCACAGTTATCACCAGCTTGACCTTGTTCCATTTCTTTTCTGAACATTTCAACACCAGTTACAGTAGTTGTTTTAGTATCAGAGAATCCAACGATTTCAATAGTTTCACCAATTTTAATTGTACCTTTTTCAATTCTTCCAGTAACAACAGTCCCTCTTCCTGAGATAGAGAAAACATCTTCAACTGGCATTAAGAAATCTTGATCAACATCTCTTTCTGGAGTTGGAATATATTCATCAACTGCATCCATTAATGCAAGAATTTTTTGTCCCCATACACCAATAGAACCAGCTTTAGCTTCTTCTAATGCTTGGAATGCAGAACCAGCAACGATAGGAGTATCATCACCTGGGAAATCATAAGTAGATAATAGTTCTCTAACTTCCATTTCAACAAGTTCTAACATTTCTTCTCTATCTTCTTCATCCAATTGATCTTCTTTATTTAAGAAAACAACGATGTAAGGTACACCAACTTGCTTAGATAATAAGATATGCTCTCTTGTTTGAGCCATAGGACCATCAGTTGCAGCAATAACAATAATTGCTCCATCCATTTGAGCAGCACCAGTAATCATGTTTTTAACATAATCGGCGTGACCTGGACAATCTACGTGAGCATAATGTCTATTTTTTGTTTCATACTCAATATGAGAAGTAGCAATTGTAATTCCTCTTTCTCTTTCTTCTGGTGCATTATCGATTTGATCGTAATCCATCATTGTTCCACCATCTCTTACAGATAATACTGCTGAGATTGCTGCTGTTAATGTAGTTTTACCGTGGTCAACGTGACCGATTGTACCGATGTTAACGTGTGGTTTATTTCTTGAAAACTTTTCTTTTGCCATAGAATTCCCCTTCTAAATTTTTGGTTATTGCCCTCTGAGTAGATAAGCCCATTTGGCTTCTCTATTCAGAGGGGATTTAATTATTTAAATTACACAATAAAATTGTGTGCGTATTATATTTAAAAAATACTGAAAAAAACTTTAATGGAAGATATATTGTATATATTTAAGAGTTATAAAAAAATATTTGTGCTTATAACTCAGCTCCCAGTAATCAATAAAATAAATGGAGCGGGAGACGAGACTCGAACTCGCGACAGTCTGCTTGGAAGGCAGAAGCTCTAGCCAACTGAGCTACTCCCGCAACATTTGCGTGGTGGTGAGAGAAGGATTCGAACCTTCGAAGCCGTAGGCGGCGGATTTACAGTCCGCAGGATTTGACCACTCTCCAACCTCACCGTTGAAAAATATTATTGTTCTGGTCAAGCGCTGTTCTTTAAAAGAAGACGCACGACGAAAATGGAGCTGGTGAAGGGAGTCGAACCCCCGACCTGCTGATTACAAATCAGCTGCTCTAGCCAACTGAGCTACACCAGCATCCACAAAATGGTGGTTCGAGACAGAATCGAACTGTCGACACAAGGATTTTCAATCCTTTGCTCTACCGACTGAGCTATCGAACCCAAGCAAATTGGAGTGAGATTATACAAACAATTTTATTAATTTTAACTTAAATGACTTACTAATCTTTTAAATTCATCTCCTCTATGTGCATAAGACTTAAATTGATCTAATGAAGCTGCTGCTGGAGACAACATTGCAACTGAATTTTCTTTTAAAACTAAATCTATTTTTTCAACAGCAACATTGAGATAAGTACAACTTTCTACATTAATATTATAGTTATTACAATAATCTACAATTTTTTCAGTATTACTACCAATTGAATATACAAAGATATTTAAATCTTTTATATTTTCAAAAAGTGGGACTAAATTTGCACCCTTATCATCACCACCTAATATAATATGTATTTCTTTTTCATTATATGGAACAATTGCATTAATTGTTGCATCTACATTAGTTGCTTTACTATCATCTATCCACAATCTATTTTTACTATCAGTAAACTCTTCAACTTTATGTTTATCAATTATAAATTGATTAATTAATTCATAATCAATTTCATCAAATATAATTTTTCTCGCACTCATTGCTAAAAGTGCATCTAATAAAAATGGCTCTTTAAATTTTATTTTTGATTTTTCTATTTTAAAATGATTACATAAATCATCACTATTGCTATATGTTATAACATGTGCATTTGTTTTAAAATCTTTAAATTCAGCTGGGATTATTGCTATATCATTTTCATTCATTAATAATAGAGGTTTTAATTTTGCAATTTTGTACTCTTCAAAAGAACCATGCCAAGTTATATGGTCTTCAGTTATTGGAAGTAAAATATAAATATTTGGTTTTGATTTATTTGTATAATGCAAAGTAAAAGAAGATGTTTCTAAAATCCAAATTGGTGCTGTTTCATCTAAATTACTAAGTGGAACACCAATATTCCCACCATATACAGAACCATACTCTTTTAAAAGATGTTGACACATTTGTGTTGTTGTAGTTTTACCGTTTGTACCAGAAATCCAAATTGAAAATGGCATTATTGCTGAGAATAAATCATAATCACTAATTAAATTTTTTGAATTTAATATCATATTATTATATGGTGGAATTCCAGGACTTACTACTGTATATTCATTGGAACTTGTATCATATTCACTAAAATCATTATCATCGTATAGTGTTGCATTAGGAAATTTATCTTTTAATGCAAGTGCAGTAAGGCCTTTTCCTAAAATTCTAATTTTTTCATTATTTGTAATCATATTTTTTCTTTATCTGATTTTTAAACTTAGTAAGGCAATTAAATTTGTCATAAATGATATTATCCAAAACCTAACAATAATCTTATTTTCTTTCCAACCCTTTTGTTCAAAATGGTGATGAATTGGTGCCATTAAAAATACTCTTTTTTGTCTTAGCTTATAAGAACCAACTTGAAGAATTACGGATACCGTTTCTAAAACAAAAATAAATCCTATAGCCAATAATAGTAATTCTGATTTTGCAACTATAGCCATATATCCCATGAAAGCCCCAAGAGGTAAAGAACCAGAATCACCCATAAATATCTCTGCTGGATGAGAATTAAACCATAAAAATGCTATTAATGCTCCACAAATTGCACTTCCCATTACTGCTAATTCACCTGCCATTTGAATACTTGGTAATAATAGATATGATGAAAATATTGCATGTCCTGTAACATAAACTAAAACAGAAAGTGAAACAAATGCCATGATTGAAGGAACAGTTGCTAAACCATCTAAACCATCAGTTAAATTAACTGCATTTGATGAAGCAACAATAACTAACATCCATAATACAATTGCAAAAATCCCCATATCAAACAATGGCAACTTGTAAAAAGGAGTATATAATTCCGTTGTATGCGCATAATGATAAAGTATATATCCTATTACTAATGCACAAATAAACTGTAATAAAAGTTTTGCTCTTGCGCTTAATCCTGCTGAATTCTTATCTTTTGAAATTTTTGAATAATCATCTTGCATTCCAATAAATGAATATAATGCTAACGTTAATAATCCTCCAACAATATAAAAGTTATTCAATTTTGCAGTTAAAAGTGTAGCAATAATAGTTGAAAAAATAAAAACTACTCCACCCATTGTTGGAGTACCTGCTTTTGCTTGATGTGCTTGTGGTGCATGTTCATAAATTGGTTGAGAAGCTTTTTTAGTTCTTGCCCACTTTATAAATTTTGGCATTAAATACATTGTTAAAACAAAAGCAATAAAAAAACTCATTCCAGCACGAACCGAAATATATTGAAAGATGTTAATCTCTAAATGTCTATATAGCCAATAAAACAAACTTGAACCTTGATTTTGATATAATTGCGCGATTATAATATATTATACTTTTTAAAAGGTTTAAATCATGACAAATAAAACACTACTTATTATAACTGATGGAATAGGTCATAACTCTTCAAAAGAAGATAATGCTTTTGCCTCAGCTAATACTCCAACTTACGACAATTTATTTAAGAATTCTCCTTATTCATTGATTCATACTTATGGAAAATTTGTTGGTCTTCCAGATGGACAAATGGGAAATAGTGAAGTTGGGCATATGACTATTGGAAGTGGAAGAATTTTATATCAAGATTTAGTAAAAGTTAATATTGCAATTGAAAATGATACATTAAAGGATAATCTAATTTTCAAAAATATTTTAAATGAATCTAATAATATTCATTTAATTGGTCTTTTAAGTGATGGAGGTGTTCATTCACATATTGATCATATAATAGCAATGGCAAAAATAGCAAAATATTCTAATAAAAAAGTTTTTATTCATATAATAACTGATGGAAGAGATGTTGCTCCTGATTGTGCAAAAACTTATGTTGAACAAGCTCTTGCAATTTGTGATGAAGATATTAGAATTGCTACAATTGCGGGAAGATATTATTCTATGGATAGGGATAATAGATGGGATAGAGTTAAAAAAGGTTACGATGCTATGACATTTGCTCAACCTTCAACTTCATTAGATATATTAACTTATATTAATGACTCATATAAAAATGATATTTTAGATGAATTTATTGTACCAACTGCCTTCAACGGATATGATGGAATAAAAGAGAATGATGGAATAATATTTTGTAATTTTAGAAGTGACAGAATGAGAGAAATTTCATCGGTATTTGCAAATAAAAACTTTAGTGAATTTCCTACTTTTACAAAGAAATTAAATTTAGCAACTATGACTCAATATGATAAAAATACTCCAATACCAGTATTATTCCCAAAAGATTCTCCAATAAATACTTTAGCTGAAGTAATTTCAAATGCTGGATTATCTCAATTACATACAGCTGAAACAGAAAAATATGCTCACGTAACTTTCTTTTTTAATGGTGGAGTTGAAGAGCCATTATTAAATGAAACAAGAGTATTAATTCCTTCACCAGCAGTTGCAACTTATGATTTACAACCTGAAATGTCTGCACCTGCAGTTGGAAGTGCCGTGCAAACTGCGATGGAAAATAAAACTGATTTTATAGTTGTAAATTTTGCAAATGGTGATATGGTTGGACACACTGGAGTTTTTGAGGCAGCTGTAAAAGCAGTTGAAGCTGTTGATTATGAACTTGGTCTTATTTTACAAAAAGCAAAAGAGTTAAACTATAATGTAGTTTTAACATCAGATCATGGTAATTGTGAAATGATGAAAGATGAAAATGGTAATACATTAACTAATCATACAGTTGGGGATGTTTATTGTTTTGTTATTGCAAATGATGTTAATGCTGTTAAAACTGGAAGTTTAAATAATATTGCACCAACAGTTTTAAAACTGATGAATTTAGAAATTCCAAAAGAGATGGATGAACCATTAATATAAAGATAAATTTTGTTACATATTAATATAAATAAATTAGAAATAAAAAGTAACGATAAAGAATTAGTTAATATATCTTTTGATGTTACAGATTCAACTGCTTTAATTGGAGAAAGTGGAAGTGGGAAATCATTAACCCTAAAAGCTTTACTGAATCTTCTTCCAAATTCACTTGGAGTAAAAAAAGATATAGATTCTAATTTTGAATTAAACTATAATTCAATTGGATTTATTCCTCAAAATCCTTTTACTTCACTCTCAACAATGACAAAAATTACCAATCAATTTTTTTGTAGTGATGAAAAAAAAGAAGAAGTTTTAAATTTAGTTGATTTAGATAAAAGTGTATTAAAAAAATTTCCTTCACAATTAAGTGGAGGTCAAATCCAGAGGGTTGTTATTGCAATTGCTTTAAGTCGAGATATAAAACTACTCTTACTTGATGAACCAACAACAGCTTTAGATGAAGAAAATAAAAACAATATTATAGATTTATTAAATGAGATTAAAAAACGTTTGAATATATTAATTCTTTTCGTAACCCATGATATTAATTCGATAAAAGATATTTGTAAAAATATTATAATCTTAAAAAATGGAAAAATTATTGAAAAAGGTTTAACAAATGATATATTATCAAAACCAAAAGAAGATTACACAAAGAGATTAATTAACTCTACATTTAAAAATAAAATTTTTAGGACATAAATATGATTAAATATATTTTCGGTTTATTTGTAATTTTAGGACTAGCTGCAGCTGGCTGGTTATACAATTTATATGATGAAATTAAACATGATGTGGATGGTGTAGTAAACTATTCACCAAAACAAAGTACTCAGTTTTTTGATAAAAATGGAAAATTAATTGCAAATACTTTTAAAGAAGAAAATAGAGAATATGTAAAATATGATGATATTCCTGCAAGAATTATTGAAGGATTAGTTGCAATTGAAGATACTCAATTTTTTGAACACCATGGAATTAATCCAGATGCAATAAGTCGTGCAATAATAAAAGATATAAAAGCTGGTGGATTTGTAGAAGGTGCTAGTACATTAACTCAACAGTTAATTAAAATGTTAATTTTAACAAGAGAAAAGAAATTAATAAGAAAAGTAAAAGAAGCCCTACTTGCAATTAGACTTGAAACTGTTCTAACTAAAGAAGAGATTTTAGAAAGATACTTAAACCATGTATATTTTGGACATGGTTATTATGGTATTAAAACTGCTGCTAAAGGATATTTTAACAAAGATTTATATGAATTATCTTTAAAAGAAATGGCAATATTAGTTGGACTTCCAAGAGCTCCTAGTTTTTATGACCCAACAAAAAATCTAAAAATTTCACTTGCACGTGCAAATCAAGTAATTACAAGACTTAACACTTTAGGTTGGATTAATAATGAACAATTTGAAAATTCAATGAAAGAAATTCCAGAAATATTTAATCAAACACTAACAAAAAATAAAGCTCCATATGCAGTTGATTATGCAATTAGCCTATTAATTAATGATATCCCAGATATTTTATCTGGTGGATATAAAGTATATTTAACAATAGATTTAGATGCACAAGAAATAGCACAAGATGCAATTAAAAAAGCCTATGACGAAGCATTAAAAAGAGATTTAGATTTTAGAAAAAGTGAAAAAAAACCTAATGATGATACTTATGTAAAAGAGTTAAATGGGGCAATCATTTCAATGGAAAGTAGTACAGGAAAAATTTTAGCCTTTTCAGGTGGAATTGATTACAACCAGTCTGTATTTAATAGAGCATTTCAATCAAGAAGACAACCAGGAAGTTCAATAAAACCTTTCTTGTATCAAGTTGCTTTAAATAATGGATACAATCCAGCATCACAGTTAATAGATATTTCTAGAACATATAACTATACTGTAGGTGGTGTTGAGAAAAAATGGCAACCCAAAAATTATGGTGGAAAATTTGAAGGAATTGTAACACTAAGAGATTCATTAACTGAATCTAGAAATTTATCTACATTAAATTTAGTTACAGATGTTGGAATTCATACTGTAACTGAAGAATTAAAAAACTTTGGATTAAAAGATGTAGAAGAGAATCTTTCTATAACTCTAGGATCAATGAGTGTTTCACCAATTGAATTTACAGAAGCTTATAGTATGTTTTCAAATAATGGAACACAAGTTAAACCTTATATAATAGAACAAATTGTAAATAAAAGTGGTCAATCATTAACTTTTGAACCACAAACAAAAGAGTTACAAAAACCTGAACAAATCTATTTAATGACTTCAATATTAACAGATGTTGTAACAAAAGGAACAGGTAAAGGAGCACAAGTTCCAGGTATTGAACTAGCAGGTAAAACAGGAACAACAAATGATAACATTGATGCATGGTTTTGTGGATATTCTCCATCTATTCAAACTATTATTTGGTTTGGAAAAGATAATAATACTCCAATGAGAAAAACAGAAACTGGTGGGAAAATTGCTGCTCCAGCTTTTTCATATTTTTATAAAAAATATTTAGAAATACATCCTGAAATTCCTAGAAATTTTACTATGCCTCAAAATGTTTATACTACAACTATAAATGGTAAAAATGAATTTTACACTGACATGTCACCAATTCCTGATGAAGAGATTCAAGTTCAACCTGAAACTAAAAATGGTGAGGTTATGGAATTTTAAATAGCCTTGCTATTAAAATTCTTTTAATTTGTAAACATAAAAAAAGGGTGAGTTTAAAAACTCACCCTTTTTTATTTTATATTTTCTAGTAATAAATACTAGCAAGAATACATAGTTTTTAATTCAAATGGAGTTGGTCTAGCTTCGTTAGGCCATACTTGAGTTTCAAATTTATAATGTTGGTATGTATCAATCATATCTTTTGTAAATACTGGTTGTAAGAAATCATTATCTCTAACTAGTGATTCTAATGCACCTCTTAAAGTATGAGGCATTTGAGGAATTCCTCTTTCTCTAATTTCATCTAATTCTAATTCAAATAAGTCATCATCCATTGGTCCTACTGGCTCATATTTATTTTTAATACCATCTAAACCAGCTAATAACATAGAAGCAAATGCTAAGTATGGGCATGAAGTTGAATCTGGGAATCTCATCTCAATTCTTGTTGCTTTTTCACCAGCACCATAAGGAATTCTACAAGATGCAGATCTATTTTGTGATGAATAAGTTAAAATTGAAGGTGCTTCAAATCCTGGAATTAATCTTTTGTAAGAGTTTGTTGATGGATTAGTAAATGCTGCAATTGCACGTGCATGTTTAAATACACCACCGATATAATGTCTAGCCATTTCAGAAAGATTACCATATTCACCTTGTTTGTAGAATAAGTTTTTACCATCTTTCCAGATTGATTGGTGAACATGCATACCATTTCCATTATCACCATAAATTGGTTTTGGCATAAATGTTGCAGATTTACCATTTAAGTGAGCAACCATTTTAATTACATATTTTAATTTTTGAACATTATCAGCAGCTTCAATTAAGTCACCAAATACAACACCTAATTCATGTTGACCTTGTGCAACTTCGTGGTGTCCAAGAACAACTTCTAAACCAACTTGCTCTAATACTTGCATCATTTCGGCTCTTAAATCAACACCAGTATCAATAGGAGCTACAGGGAAATAACCACCTTTTGTTCTAGCTCTGTGCCCCATGTTTCCACCTTCGATGTCAGCACCATCATTCCACTCACCATCTTCAGTATCAACTCTATAATATGATTCATTTCCTTTGTCAATGATTTTTACATCTTCAAATACAAAGAATTCATTTTCTGGTCCAAAATATGCAACATCTCCTAATCCTGACTCAGCTAAATGAATTAATGCTTTTTTAGCGATAGATCTTGGACATTTTTCATACATATCACCTTTGTAAATATCATAAACATCACAAAATACAATGATTGTAGAATCAGCAGTAAATGGGTCTAAAAATGCAGTACCAACATCAGGTTTTAATAACATATCTGATCTGTGAATTGGTTGCCATGCATCAATAGATGAACCATCAAAAGGCATTCCATTATCTAATTGAGAAGCACTAACTGCACTCATCATATAAGTAACATGGTGCCATGTTCCTTTCATATCAGTAAATCTAAAATCAACAAATTTTACTTCGTTTTCTTTACAATAAACAAAAAACTCTTCAGTATTATTAACAAACTTTCCCATAGGTTTAACTCCTTCAAAATTATTTAGAACATTTTATCTAAATTACTATAAAATAAAATAAAATCAACTGTATATATTATAAACAACTATAATAAAAATATTATATATAATATATTTTCACAATTGAATAATTTTTCTCTCTCTTTGTTCAAAACTTACACATTGTTTGTAACCTATCTGTTTTGCAAGACAAAGTGCTTCTTCATACATAAAACCAACTTGTTCAACACTATGCGCATCAGAACCAAAAGTAATATCAATTTGCATTTCATATGCTAACTCTAATAATTGTTTTGAGGGATAAGTCTCATTTATTGGTTTTCTCAAGCCTGCTGGATTTATTTCTAAAACCATATTTGATTTTTTTATTTCCAGCAAAGCCTCTTTTGCCAGTAATCTAATATCTTTTTTTGGTAAAAATTTAAACACTTTTATTAAATCAAAATGGCCTACAATATCAAATAAATTACTTTTTGCCATTGATTTTATTGCATCAAAATATTCAATCCAAATAGTATCTATATCTTTTGATTTATAAACACCTATAAATTCTGGATTATCAAAACCCCACATATCATTTTTATTTTTTAAAAAATGCACAGAACCTATTAGATAATCAACTTTTGCATTTTTAATCTCGTCTAAAATATAACCATCTAAATAATCAACTTCATATGCTAATAAAACTTTTATTTTATCTTTATACTTATCTTTAGCATCAAGTACCCATTTCTCATATTGTTGTTTTTGAGAAATATCCATTCTATATTTTGGGTCATAATTCATTGGTGCATGATCAGAGAAACCATATTCATCAATTCCTAACTCAATTGCCCTTTGAACATACTCTTCGACACTACCTTCTGCATGGTTACATAATATTGTATGATTATGTAAGTCTATTCTCATTTATTTTCCTATTTTTAAATTAAGACAAAATTCCAGCACCATTTATTGCTGTACTTCTATCTTTTGCATAAACTCTTTGTTTATTTATAATATCATATTTCCAAATTGGAGCTTGTGCTTTAAAATCTTCCACAAACTCATCAATTAATTCCAATGCAACTCTTCTTTTTGGACTACAAACTGCTGCAATATATGAACTCTCATGATTAAATACATTCCCACGACTATGTGCCATTAAAACTATTGCATTTTTTTCATTTGCTTTTTCTTGCCATTTATCAAACCATAGATTTAATATTGGTTCATAAATATCAAAAGATAAACCCTCTATTTCACTTTCATCCCTTACAACTCCTACAAAAGTAATTATTGCTCCAAAGTTTGAATTTCTATATTTGTTATACCAAGAATTTGTAATTTCTTCAACTGCCAAACTACCATCAATTATTTGTAAGAACTCTTTTCTATTTTCCATATATTCAACCACCACAAACAGGAGGAAGTAGTGAAACTTTATCCCCGTCTTTTAATTCAATATCTTTTGAAGAGACTAAACTGTCATTTATTGCAACAGCACAACTATCAAGCCAAGTTGACACTTCTTTATCATTTTTTAATATTTCACTTAATTGAGATAAATTTTTTATATCTAGATTCATATCATCTTTATTTATAGGTCCTAAAAATTCAATTTTAACCACTTTAACCCTCTCTTATAATATTTGTATTACCATATCGAAAAAATTTTACCATAATAAGGACAAATATTTTATGATATTTGCTAAAATAGACTTTATTAACTTACTACCATTTCACATATTTATAAAAAAAAACATACAATCTTCTCAATTAAAAGCAAGTATTGAATACAAAAAATCTTATCCATCTGCAATAACTCAAAAATTTAAAAATAGAAAAGTGGATAGTGCTTTTATTTCATCTGTTGCTTCAAGAAATGAGAAGTTTTTAGATTTCGGAATAGTTGCACATGACGATGTTTTATCGGTTTTATTAATTCCAGGTGTTGAACAAAGTGATTATCAATCAAAAACTTCAAATGCTCTTGCTAAAGTTTTAAATTTAAAAGGCAAAGTTATAATTGGAGATAAAGCACTAAATTTTTACCATGAAAATAAAAATTTAGAAAAAATCGATTTAGCAAAAGAGTGGAAAAATAGATATAACCTCCCTTTTGTTTTTGCAGTATTATGCTTTAATGCAAATGAAAAAGCATTAACTAAACTAACAAAAAATTTCAACAAAAAATATATAAAAATTCCTCAATATATTCTAGAACAATATTCAATTAGAAGTGGAGTTTCAAAAAAACATATTCTTGAATATCTAAAAAAGATTGATTATGATTTAGGGATAAAAGAAAAAAGAGCTTTAAAACTATTTTTAAAATTAACAAAAGAAAAAGGATTATTATGACAGTTTTAGATTCCATTATATTAGGAATTGTAGAAGGATTTACAGAATTTTTACCAATATCATCAACAGGACACATGATAGTTGTTAGTGAATTTCTAGGGTTAGAACAAGACAATGTAAATAAAGCTTTTGAAGTAATTATACAATTTGCTGCAATTTTGGCTGTTGTATTAACCTATCCTTCAAAATTTACATTTAAACATGTAAATTTATGGACAAAAGTTCTTGTAGCATTTTTACCAATTGCAGCACTTGGTTTTTTACTTTCAAAACAAGTAAAAGAACTTTTTTCTATAGAAATAGTTGCATGGATGTTTATTATTGGAGGAATTGTTTTTTTAATTGTTGAGAAATTTTATAAAGAAGAAACTACTCACACTTTAGATGTTGAAAATGTTACTTATAAACAAGCTGCTTGGATTGGATTTGCCCAAATTTTTGCATTAATTCCTGGTACTTCAAGAGCAGGTGCAAGTATAATTGGAGCAATGTTAGTTGGCTTAAATCGAAAAACAAGTGCTGAATTTTCATTTTTATTAGCATTTCCTGTAATGTGTGCAACAACAGCATATGATATATTAAAACACCATAATGAGCTTATTGATGGAGCTAATTTATTGAATTTATCTGTAGGTTTTGTTGTTGCATTTATAGTTGCATTTTTAACAATTAAGCTATTCCTAAAATTCCTAGAAAAGTTTACTTTCGTAGCTTTTGGAATTTATAGAATAATATTTGGAGTTTTACTTCTTATTATTTTCTAAAATAATATTTACAATTAAAGAGATAGCATTTGGATTAATTGAACTGATTAATTCAATGCTAATTTTATGAATATCAGAATTAATAGCTTTAAAAAAATCTTCTTCATTTAACTCTTCTTCTCTTTTTAAAAAACATAATCCTCTATCAAATAAAGATTTTGCATTATAATATTGATGATCACCAGCTGCATGTTTATAAGGAATAAAAAATGTTGGTAATGAATTTGCACATAGTTCCCATAAAGTTGATGCACCTGCCCTGCTTACTGCAAAATCAGCACTAGCCATTTTATTTGGAATATCTTTTGAAAAATCAAAAACATCTGCTCTAATATTTAATTTTTTATATTCAGTATTAACTCTTTCAAAATCATTTTTTCCAGTTTGATGAATTATTTTTATTCCCATTTCATTTAATCGTGGAGCTACTTTTAAAGCAAAATCATTTATACAAATTGCCCCTTGAGATCCACCAAAAAATGCAATTGTTTTTATTTTATCCCTAACTCGTGCTGTATTAAAAAACTCTTTTGCTACAGGATAATCTTTAACTAATGAGTTCTCATCAAATGAAGAAAAAACTTCAGTGGCAAATTTTGATGTAATTTCGTTTAATTTACCCATTTTTGAGTTTTGTTCATGGATATATAATTTACAGCCAAATTTTAAAATAGATGCAAATGTAGCAGCCGCAGCTGAAAAACCTCCTACAGAAACAACTGTTTTTACATTAAATTTTGAATATAAATTTAAACAATATAAAGTTTTTGAAAAAATATTTAATAATGAAAGAACTTTCCCCAAAGAACTTTTATTAACTACACCTCTTGTATCTAAAAAGATTGCTTTTTTTAATCTTCTATCATTCTCAAACCAAGCTTTATCTTGACCATTTGAAGAACCTATAAAAATAACACTAATACCCCTATTATGAAATTCTTCAATAAAAGCATCTGCAACTTTTAGATGCCCACCTGTTCCACCGCCCGTAACTACAACTGTTCCACTCATTTACGTTTAACCTTTTTATTTACCTGTTCTTCATCTTTTACTGCTTTACTAATTGATAAAACTAAACCAATGGCTACAGCCATCGAAAGCATTGAGGAACCTCCATATGATAATAGAGGAACAGCAATACCTTTTATCGGAATCATTCCTGATATACCATAAGAATTGATTATAAATGCAATAATTATCATTAATGCAATTCCTAGTGTAAATAGATGATAAATTGGATTTTCTACTCTTCTACTAATTTTAAAGATTCTCCAAATTATTAAAAAAAGTATTGTTGAAAATAACATTAATCCAGCAAGCCCTATCTCTTCAGTTATTCCCGCAAGTACGAAGTCAGTATGAACTTCCGATAAAAATCCAACTTTTAAATCTCCAAGTCCTACACCTTGTCCAAAAAAACCACCATTATGAATTGCATTTAATGAGTGAGAAACTTGATAAGGTTCTGGTAAATCATCAATTCTAAGATAAGTTTCTGCCCATGAAGGTAAAACAGAAAGAATACCATCTTGAACCATCGCCCACCAAGAGTGAATTCTTTGAATCCTATGGGGAGCAACAATAATTAATCCAATAATACCCACAATTCCTATAATACCTAAAGCTAAGAATATCTTAAATGATCTATTTGCAAAAATCAGTAAGACTACCAAAATAATCGCTAATAAAACAACTTGACCTAAATCTTTTTGTAAAAATGCAATTACAAATACAACAACAAAAAAAGTGAAAAAATATGGAGCTAAAAGTAAAACTTCTTCAATTAATCCAATTTTTTTAGGTTTATGAATAACTTTTCTATGGAAAGACCAAGATAAAAAATATATAAATCCTATCTTAAAAAATTCCACAGGAGCTAATGAAAATCCAGGAAGCCTAAGCCATCTATTTGCACCTCCTGATTCTGTAACCAAAAAAGATGGTAAAAAAGGCATCACAAGCATTAAAAGGAAAAATATGATAAAAAATGACATACCAATTTTTTCAACAATTTTATCTGGGTCTATTAAAGAAAAATACCACATAATAAAAATTGCAATAATACCTACAAATCCTTGACGAATAAAAAAGTGGAATTGATCATATCCAAAAAATTCCACAGTATAAATGGTTAGAGAATATGAAAAAATTATACTTGAAATAATCAATACTGACACCAATATAAACAGTGGATAATCAGCTTCTTTGTTATTTAAATGATTGTTATTTGATTTAATATTAGTTTTGTTAAAATACATTTCTCATTATATAATAATATGGATAAATATGCATTCAAAAAAAATCGAAAAAGTTGATAAAACAAAAAAAATAGTAATTTTATTTTCATTCATACTTTTATTTTTACTAATTTTGTTTTTCTCAGTATTCAGAACAATAACTGAAAAGCGACATATGCCTGCTTTAAAAGGTGAAAAAACTGAATTATCAGTGCGTGGAGATATTATTAGTTATGATAATTTTAAAATCGCATCCTCTAAAAAAGTCTATAAAGCGATGATTGATACAAGGTATCTTGACCCTTTAAAAGAAGAATTATTCTTAAATCTATTTTCTATTTATAGTGGTATGGATTACAAAACATTAAAAGAAAAATTAATTGAAGGTAAAAAAGAGCCTGGAAGTTTAGTTTTATCATATAGTATTGATTCAAGATCAGCAAAAAATTTAAAAGAGTTAGCTTTTAAACTCATACAATTAGATGTTTTTGCAGCAAAACAAATCAATGGAGTAAAAATATTAAGAGGTTTAACAATAAGTGAAAGTGGTGAAAAAAGAACTTTTTCATATAACGATACATTAACTCCAGTTGTAGGCTATATTTCAAAATTTGAATCAGAAGTTGGAAAAACAAAAGTAAATGGAATTAAAGGTTTAGAAAAAAACTATAATAAAGTATTAAATCAATCAAAAGATGGTATTTTACAGGGTGATAGAGATGTTTTATCATATATCTCATTTGATAAAAATTCTATAATTAGAAAAAGAATTGATGGTGCAACATTAAATTTAAATATTCCATTAAAACTTCAAAAAAACAATGAAATTACTTTAGATAATTACAAAAAGAAGCTAAGTGCAGATGAAATAATTGTAGCAGTAATGGAAAATAAATCAGGTAAAATCTTAACAATGGCTTCTTCTAATAGATTTAATCCAGAAAAAATTGGGAAAGAAGATATACCTAATCTAAATGTAAATGCAATTGAATATCAATTTGAACCAGGTTCTGTAATGAAGCCAATTTCAATATCACTTGCATTAGATAAAAATTTAGTGAAAAAAAATGAAAACTTTTATGCTTTTAATGATGGGGCAAAAGGTGCATCAGGAGTATTTCCAAAAGGTGCATATAAAATAGGTAGATTTACTATTAAAGATGACCATGAATTTTCAAAGCATAACTTATCACTTGATGATATTGTAATGTTTTCATCAAATATTGGGACTCTTCAAATTGCACAAAGATTAACTGGTCCAGAATTTTATGAAGGAATGAAAAGATTTGGGATTACAAGAAAAACTGGTATTGACTTGCCATATGAGAAAAAAGGAGTTATGCCTAAAGTTTGGCAATTTGCAGCTGGTGATAAAGATAAAAAAGACAATGTATTTAAAGCAACAGTCTCTTTTGGGCAAGGTGTTACATCTACATTTATCCAATTAATTAAAGCATATTCAGCATTTAATAATGATGGTTATATGATTACACCAAGAATTGTTTCTCATTTAACATATGATAATAATCAATATAAAGCTTATGATGATAAACCTGAAAAAGTTATCTCTAAACAAACTGCAGATGAAATGAAAAGGCTTCTAATAAGAACAGTAGAAGAAGGAACAGGTAAATCAGCAAAAATTAGTGGTTTAGAAATTGGTGGGAAAACAGGAACTGCACAAATTGCCCGAGGAGGAAAATATTTAAAAGAGTATATTTCTTCTTTTGTTGGTTTTGTAAATGATGATCGTGGTAATTCATATACAATAGGTGTTACTGTAATAAATCCTATTTCAACTGGAGTTAATTGGTACTACCACTATGCGGCATCTTCGGCCGTTCCAGTATTCAAAGAGATAATACAAAATTTAGTTAAATTAAATTATTTAACACCAAAAGACAGTGCACTTTTTGAAAAAAGTATAAAAGACGATATAATTCCAGATTCAAATTTAAAGGATTAAAATGTTCGGATTCAAAAAAGAATTAAAAAAATATAATTTAACACAAGAAGAATTAGCAAAATTTGGCTATGCAAAAATCACTACAGATAAAGGAGTAATTTGGATTAAACTATTTAATCAAGAAACTCCAACAGCTGTATCAAACTTTGCTACATTAGCAAATGATGGATTTTACAATGGATTAAATTTTCACAGAGTAATCCCTGATTTTATGGCACAAGGTGGTTGTCCTGAGGGTTCTGGAATGGGTGGTCCAGGTTGGGCAATTGAGTGTGAAACGAATGCACCAAAACAAGTACACAATAGAGGAAGTTTATCTATGGCTCACGCTGGTCCAAACACAGGTGGAAGTCAATTTTTTATATGTTTTGTTGATTGTCCTCATTTAGATAGAAGACACACTGTTTTTGGAGAAATTGAAGAAAATGATAGTGATAGTTTTTCAGTACTTGATTCAATCAAACAAAAAGACAAAATTGTTTCAATTGAAATTTTAGAAAAAAGAGATTAATTCTCTTTTTCTGAATCTTTACAATATTTTCCTCTTTTTTTGTAGTTTAACTTCACTTCTTTTTTAATATAATTCTCAATATCTTTTATAAATTGATTTGAATTGTATATTTCTTTATTTTTGTATTCATATAAGGAAAAAATATCCTTAGCTTTTTCCATATACTCTTTTGCTTTTTTACACTCTTTTAAATTTTTATAAATATGTGCAGTATTATTATAACTAGTTGCTAAATTTGGATGTTTTTTGTCTACAATTTTTTCCTATATTCCAATCCTTTTATTTGAATATTCTAATGCATCATTAAATTTTTTAAACTCTTGATAAATTAAAGATATATTACCGTATGTTACTGCCAATGAATTATGATTATTATCTAATTCATTTTCTTTTATTGTTGATGCTTTTTTCGCATATTCCAACGCAATATCTAATTTCATAACATTTAAATATAAAATAGATTGATTGTTATATATCTTTGATAATAAAAGATAATCTATATTCATACTATTTTCTATTACTTCACATGCTTTTTCTAAAAATTCAAATGCTAACTCTTTTTTTCCTAAATTAGAATTAATCATTGATATGGAATAACACCAAAGCTGTAGATACTTTTTTATTCAGTTAATACCTTGGGTTGAGTAACGTTTTTATTGTACCTTGACTCATACTTTGTATAATACTATGATTTTTTAAAAATGTTTGATATTCATAAGAGCTATATTGACTCCCTTGATCAGAGTGAAGAATTACCTTTTGATTTTTAATTCTATGAATTGTTTTTTTCAAGGCTTCAATTATCAAAGATGTCGATTGTCTATGAGAAGTTGCCCAACCAATTACTTTTCTTGAATAAAGGTCAATAACCATAAATTCCATTGGCTTCTTTATATGCTTTCTTTATCTCCTGTAAGATTAATTGATTCTCTAGCTTTAGATTGGAAATTGGTTGTTCTAGCCATTTGTAATATCCACTGTGATGAACTTTCATCACAGCGCACATTCTTCTAACTTTAAATATAGAAGAATGTGCTTTAATAAATGCGTACTTTAGTTTGGCTGACTTGCAAAGTACGCTGCGGCCTTTTTTAAAATATCCCTCTCTTCTGTAACTCTTTTTAACTCTCTTTGGAGTCTTTTTATCTCAGCATTTTCATGTTCTGATATTTTTGCTCTAGCCATTGCTTCTGGTAATTTATACTTTTTAATCCATGCACTTAATGATGTTTGATGATTTCCTAATCTATCTGCCGTCTCGAAAACTCCATACCCATTTTCAACAACTTGTTTTACAGCATTTATTCTAAATTCATCAGTATATTTTGGTGATATTTTTATTCCTTTTTATTTTCAAGATGATTTTATCATCTATTTTTATAAATTAAAAGAATAATTTTTTGTCTACTTTTTTGGGGTCATTCCAAAATCTCTTAGCAAATCTTTCCAACTATTAAAAGAGATATTATCATTCATCTTTGCATGGGTTATATTTTTTGCACTATTCAAATTAAGTGTAAATAGATATATTCATAATAAAGCTGCATTAATATCATCATTTGCAACTCTTCTTGTATTATCTATAACAAAGAATCTATTTGTTTATTATGTAATATATAATAAAACCTATACTACCATTTATGGCTCATTAGCAACTTTACTATTTACATTTTTTTGGATTTATATTTCTTGGATTATATTTTTGTATGGAATTAAAATCTGTCATAAATTAAATATAAGAGAAGAAGCAAAAACTATTAACAAATAATTCCTATAACTCCTAATGTTCTAAATAAGACTTTATCCAATAATAAACACTTATCAATCATTGCACCATATGAACTGTTCATAATGAATTAAAAGACAAACTAACCTAAGCAGATAAAGAAGCAAAGTAAGGGAAGCTGTCAAATAACAAGTGAAGTAAAATGGGGATAAGGGACTGCTCACAACAGGATTTGAACCTGTAACCTCTTCCTTACCATGGAATTGCTCTGCCGTTGGAGCTATGTAAGCATAAAGAATAAATATATAGGTAACTAAGAGATAGTTAATGTAAAAAGATAAATAAAAGCTAAGTAAATAATGCAAATCAATTTTAGCCAGAAAAAATAGGATAATCAAATAAGTAAAAAATAGATTGCTAAAAAAACAGGCTAAAAAAAAAGCTTAGCATTGAATACTTGTGTAAAGTATAAAAAGCTAAGCTTTGAAAAAAACTCAAGAGCTGGCAGCGGCCTACGTTTCCACCAGGGGACCCGGCAGTATTATCGGCGATGAAGTGCTTGACTTCCAGGTTCGGAATGGGACTGGGTATTTCCACTTCTCTATAGCCACCAGCAAAGTTGAGTATTAAATCTAAAACTATGAAATAAGTCATAGAGTGTAAACTTAATACTCAACTCTAACCAGAGTTAAGAAAAAAATAATGTTAAAGTCTTTCACAATTTTTGTCTATCAAATATATAAGATATACATTTAATAAGATAGTAAACCAAAGAATTTGTTAAATAAGCCAAACGTTCTATTAGTACTGGTCAGCTAAACGCCTTACAACGCTTACACATCCAGCCTATCAACCAGCTAGTCTTGCTGGGAACTTCAGGGAAAGTTAATCTTAGAGTTGGCTTCGAGCTTAGATGCTTTCAGCTCTTATCACATCCGTACGTAGCTACCCAACGATGCTCTTGGCAGAACAATTGGTACACCAGTGGTACGTTCATCCCGGTCCTCTCGTACTAGGGACAAATCTCTTCAACTTTCCTACGCCCACGGAAGATAGGGACCGAACTGTCTCACGACGTTCTGAACCCAGCTCGCGTACCGCTTTAAATGGCGAACAGCCATACCCTTGGGACCTACTTCAGCCCCAGGATGCGATGAGCCGACATCGAGGTGCCAAACCTCCCCGTCGATGTGAGCTCTTGGGGGAGATCAGCCTGTTATCCCCGGCGTACCTTTTATCCTTTGAGCGATGGCCCTTCCACACAGAACCACCGGATCACTATGACCGACTTTCGTCTCTGTTCGACTTGTATGTCTCACAGTCAAGCTAGTTTATGCCATTATACTCAACTGGCGATTTCCATCCGCCATGAACTAACCTTTGTAAGCCTCCGTTACTTTTTAGGAGGCGACCGCCCCAGTCAAACTACCCACCAGACATTGTCCTGATACAAGATAATTGTACGCAGTTAGTAACTCAAATATTCAAGGGTGGTATCTCAAGGATGGCTCCGACTCTACTTGCGTCTAGTCATCATAGCCTCCCACCTATCCTGCACATGAATATCCAAGCTACAGTGTCAAGCTGTAGTAAAGGTGCACGGGGTCTTTCCGTCTTTCCGCGGGTAGGAGGAATTTTCACCTCCACTACAATTTCACTGGATCCCTGGTTGAGACAGCTCCCATCTCGTTACGCCATTCATGCAGGTCGGTATTTAACCGACAAGGAATTTCGCTACCTTAGGACCGTTATAGTTACGGCCGCCGTTTACTCGGGCTTCAATCAAATGCTTCGCTTGCGCTGACATCATCAGTTAACCTTCGAGCACCGGGCAGGCGTCACACCTTATACATCCACTTACGTGTTAGCAAAGTGCTGTGTTTTTGGTAAACAGTCGGGAGGGACTCTTTGTTGCAACCTCTCTAGCTTTTTGGAGCAAGTCCATATACCAAAGTAGGCACACCTTATACCGAAGATACGGTGCTAGTTTGCAGAGTTCCTTAACCAGGGTTCTTCCACGCGCCTTAGAATACTCATCCCACCCACCTGTGTCGGTTTACGGTACGGGCAACATACAATATACTTAGTGGCTTTTCTTGGCACGACAGTATCATCGATTCTCCATCTCCTCCGAAGAGTGTCAAGAGCCTGTAAGATCTCGGCCTATTGCAACCCGGATTTGCCTAAGTTACAGCCTACGTCCTTCGACCCACTATTCCATCAGTGAGCTCGATTAACTCTATGCGTCCCCACATCGCGCTTGTATGTTGGTATTGAAATATTAATCAATTTGCCATCGTCTACCCCTTTCGGACTCGACTTAGGACCCGACTAACCCTACGATGACGAGCATCGCGTAGGAAACCTTGGGTTTTCGGCGTTGAGGATTCTCACCTCAATTATCGCTACTCATGCCTGCATGCTCACTTCTATCCGCTCCAACGCTCCTTGCCGGTACATCTTCAACGCTGAATAGAACGCTCTCCTACCACTCGAATAAATTCGAATCTAAAGCTTCGGTGCACATCTTAGCCCCGTTATATTTTCCGCGCAGAATCACTAGACCAGTGAGCTGTTACGCTTTCTTTAAAGGATGGCTGCTTCTAAGCCAACCTCCTGGTTGTCACAGTAACTCCACATCGTTTTCCACTTAGATGTGACTTAGGGACCTTAGCTGTTAGTCTGGGTTGTTCCCCTCTCGACGGTGGATTTTATCACCCATCGCCTGACTCCTGTGATTCCACATATAGTATTCATAGTTTGATAGGGTTTGGTACCGCGGTAAGCAGCCCTAGCCCATTCAGTGCTCTACCCCTATATGCTACAACACAAGGCTATACCTAAATATATTTCGGAGAGAACCAGCTATCACGAAGTTTGATTGGCCTTTCACCCCTATCCACAAGTCATCCGGAGACTTTTCAACGCCTATCGGTTCGGTCCTCCACTGGCTCTTACACCAGCTTCAACCTGCTCATGGATAGATCACTTCGTTTCGGGTCTGCAGCATCTGACTAATTCGCCCTATTAAGACTCGCTTTCGCTACGGCTTCGTACTTGACTTAACCTTGCCAGACACCACAACTCGCAGGCTCATTATGCAAAAGGCAGTCCATCACCCTGATAAATCATAGGGCTCTGAATGATTGTAAGCTAATGGTTTCAGGTTCTATTTCACTCTCCTCGCTGGAGTACTTTTCACCTTTCCCTCACGGTACTTGTTCACTATCGATCTGTAAGTAGTATTTAGGATTGGAGGGTGGTCCCCCCAGTTTCAGTCAAAATATCACGTGTTCCGACCTACTCAGGATACCAATAGAGCTATTGAAAATTTAAATTACAGGAGTTTCACCTTCTATGCTACACTTTTCCAAGTATTTCATCTATCTTCTTTAGTCTCACGTTATGGTCCTACAACCCCCAATGCAAGCATTGGGTTTGTCCTAATCCGCTTTCGCTCGCCGCTACTGACGGAATCTCGTTTGATTTCTCTTCCTCTGGCTACTGAGATGTTTCACTTCACCAGGTTAGCTCCCCGTAGGGTAACATAGTTCTCACTATGCTGGGTTGCCCCATTCAGAAATCCCCGGATCAAAGCTCTTTGGCAGCTCCCCGAGGCTTATCGCAGCCTAATACGTCTTTCATCGCCTCTTACAGTCTAGGCATCCACCATTAGCCCTTAATAGCTTATTAATAAACAGAATTAAATTCTGTCGCATTTTTGATAATATTCTTTGGCTACTATCTTATTAAACATATTATTTAAAATATATCCAATAAAATAAGTTGTGTTCTATCTATTTCTAGATAATAAAATTTTTGTTTTTAATTAAATTCATACGAAATCTAATTAAACGAAAAAATTAAAGACTTTAACATTATATTTTTAAATATCATTTAGGTAAACCTAATATAAAAACTTTTTTTAAGTTCTTATATTAAATTTTCTAACTTTTTAATTATAACTCTTAGTTTATCTAATAGGTGGTGGAGAATAGCGGGATCGAACCGCTGACCTCCTGCGTGCAAAGCAGGCGCTCTCCCAGCTGAGCTAATTCCCCACACTGATAAACAAACTCTTATTGAATCTATTTAACTAATCTTTTAAGATTATTTAATGGTGGGCCTATCAGGACTTGAACCTGAGACCTCACGATTATCAGTCGAGCGCTCTAGCCAGCTGAGCTATAGGCCCTTATTACCTATTTTAAATAATCTTTATAAACCGAATATAAAAACTCTGACAGATTAAGAAATGAATCTTAATCTATTCTCTGAAAGGAGGTGATCCAACCGCAGGTTCTCCTACGGTTACCTTGTTACGACTTCACCCCAGTCGCTGAATCCACTGTGGAAGGTAGCTATTTTAGCATCCCCGCTTCGAATGAGTTCAACTCCCATGGTGTGACGGGCGGTGAGTACAAGACCCGGGAACGTATTCACCGTAGCATAGCTGATCTACGATTACTAGCGATTCCAACTTCATGTAGTCGAGTTGCAGACTACAATCCGAACTGGGAGATATTTTTGAGATTTGCTCCACGTCACCGTATTGCTGCTCTTTGTATACCCCATTGTAGCACGTGTGTAGCCCTGGACGTAAGGGCCATGATGACTTGACGTCGTCCTCACCTTCCTCCTACTTGCGTAGGCAGTCTCATTAGAGTTCTCAGCCGAACTGTTAGCAACTAATGACGAGGGTTGCGCTCGTTGCGGGACTTAACCCAACATCTCACGACACGAGCTGACGACAGCCGTGCAGCACCTGTATATAAGTTTCTGCAAGCAGACACCAATCTATCTCTAGAAAGTTCTTACTATGTCAAGTCCAGGTAAGGTTCTTCGTGTATCGTCGAATTAAACCACATGCTCCACCGCTTGTGCGGGTCCCCGTCTATTCCTTTGAGTTTTAATCTTGCGACCGTACTCCCCAGGCGGCACACTTAATGTGTTAACTGCATTACTGCAAGGTCTAGCCTCACAACAACTAGTGTGCATCGTTTAGGGCGTGGACTACCAGGGTATCTAATCCTGTTTGCTCCCCACGCTTTCGCGTCTCAGCGTCAATAATGTTCCAGTAGATCGCCTTCGCAATCGGTATTCCTTCTGATCTCTACGGATTTTACCCCTACACCAGAAATTCCATCTACCTCTCCCACATTCTAGGTATACAGTTTCAAAAGCAGTTCAATAGTTAAGCTATTGGATTTCACTTCTGACTTATATACCCGCCTACACGCTCTTTACGCCCAGTGATTCCGAGTAACGCTTGCACCCTCCGTATTACCGCGGCTGCTGGCACGGAGTTAGCCGGTGCTTATTCATATAGTACCGTCATTATCTTCCTATATAAAAGGAGTTTACGCACCGAAATGTGTCATCCTCCACGCGGCGTTGCTGCATCAGACTTTCGTCCATTGTGCAATATTCCCCACTGCTGCCTCCCGTAGGAGTCTGGACCGTGTCTCAGTTCCAGTGTGACTGATCATCCTCTCAAACCAGTTAGGCGTCATAGCCTTGGTGAGCCATTACCTCACCAACAAGCTGATACCATACAGTCCCATCCTCAAGCACTAAAGCGTTTCCCTTGCATACTTATGTATTAAAGGCATATAGGGCATTAGCAGTCGTTTCCAACTGTTATTCCTTTCTTGAGGGCAGGTTAACTATATATTACTCACCCGTGCGCCACTTAGCTGACAATTATAGCAAGCTATAATCCGTTCTCGTTCGACTTGCATGTGTTAAGCACGCCGCCAGCGTTCACTCTGAGCCAGGATCAAACTCTCCATAAATTGAAGAACTTTGAAACTGACATTTCTGTATTATTTTACTAACACAAAATTATCACTCATAGTATAGACAAGATTTGTTTTACCATTTCTTGTTTTTATATTTTTTAACATTTATTCTTATTTTTAATCTGAATAAACACAGATTATTTTTAAGAGTTCTATATTCGGTTTATAAAGATTACTTTACAAACGTTATAATTATTTTTAAAGATCATCCAGCTTCGATAGTAACGCTTCTCATCATTCTTTCGTTTGATGCGCTTCAGTCAAATTGGACGGGAATTATAATAGGTTTTTTTGCCTTTGTCAAGAGGTTTTTTCACAAATTCTCAAATTTCTTTCTTTTTTTTGCTTTTTTTCTTATTTCACTATACTTCTATTGTATTTACTACCATTTTATCTTCATTTTTATGTAACTTGTCTCTGGAATTATTATAATTTCTTTGTTTTTCTCATCTTTTGTGAGGAATTTTATACTACAAGGCTCTTTTATTTCATATTCTAATGACTCATTTTCATAATTACTTAATTTTGAATATACTTTTCCATCACTTCCAAATGATAATTGTCCCAAAGATGTTGTTTCATTACAAGAGATATTTACATCTGTTATTCCAAAATACTTTGTTAGTAATACAAATTTACTATTTGAACTATTTTCTTTGCAATAATTTGAACTATAAATATTTTTTTTTGTTAATGGATCTTTTAAACTATCTTCACTACTTGGATGACCACTTTTATTTTTATCACTATAAATTGAATAATATATTCCATCTTCAGTTTCTCTACATCTAAAAAATTTAATAGTCCATCTTTTCTTATGCCATAAAGAATCATCCAAATTAAATTTATTATCAATTAATGCAACATATCTTGTATACGACATATATAATAAAATTCTATTTGTTAATTCGTCTAGATTATTTATCTTATTTTTTGGCAAAAAAGTTATATATAAAAAGCTTATAAGCGTTATTGTTAATATCAATTCTAAAACAGAAAATGATTTTTTCATTTTAGTTTTATTAAATAAGCAACAAAAACTTCCTTACCGTAATATTTTATACTTATTTTTTCACTTGGATAATTATAATTTTGTAATGTTAAAAAGTAATCATCACCTTGCCCTATTTTATAAAATTTCAATCTTAAAGCTAATTCTATATTATCTGTTGTTACTGATTTTATACCTCTATTTGTAAGCTCTTCTGCTAATTCTTTTACAAAATGATATTGATATACAAAGTGTTTAGATGGGTTTTGAAGAATTAGATATAAGGGTTTGTTTACAAAAGTTAAAATCACATTTATCGATAACATTACGATAACTAATATAGCTAATATATTATAATTAGTTCTAAATTCTTTAAGTCTAACTCTATATGCATGAAAAAATGTCTTTAACATAAATGGTAATGAAATAACTACAAAAGGTGCAAAATCTTCTATATATACCCTTTGTCTAAAAGATACAATTAATGATAAAACTAAAGCAGTTATTGAAATATACCAAGTTAAAGTTTTTTCATTTTTTACCCAAGCCCTATACATTGTATATATAAAATATAAAAAAAGAAATGGAGAGAATACCGTTGCGTAGATTGCAAAAGTGTCAACTAAAAATCCTCTTGGTTTTCCTCCTGTTGAAAATCCATATATATACATAGAAATTATAAACAATATTAATGAAAAATATATAAGTTTTGTATCTTTGTTTTTCAGAGAATAAAAGAATAGTGCCAAATATAAAATTGCAAAAGAATTATCAATAAATAAGAATAACAACAATAGAATGTATGAATGTTTATTATACTTCTGATAATAATATAAATACAATAGAGTACAAAAAATCACAATTATGGCACTATTTACTAATAATGATGCGCTAAGAACTCCAGGAAGTGTCATAAATATTATTATGGAAATATATCTATCGCTTTCGTATCTAAAATAATTTTCAGTAATTTTATACATGAGAAGAGCTGAAAATATATAAAATAGAATAAATGGAAGTCTTAAAGCAATATCATTTTGCCCTAAAATATATATAGATGAATTTATTATCAAAGATAAAACTGACGTGTTCACAAATACATTTAAAGCCTCTTTGTATGAAATACTAAGAGAATTACTTGCCTTAAACAACAATATAAATGTTAAAAATAGTAATGATAAATAAAAATAGTATTTATATTTGTTGTTTGTAATCATTTTTTTATAATTTTAAAAAATTATCTATAATCTTATGTCCATGTTCACTCATTATTGATTCAGGGTGAAACTGCACACCATAAATTTGTTTTCCTTTTATCTCTAAAGACATAATTTCACCATCATCTTCACTATATGAAGTAACTCTTATATCTTCTGGTAAATTATCTTTTTCAACTATTAATGAGTGGTATCTTGTTTGTGTAAACTCTTTTGGTAAGCCATCAAAGATTTTTGTATCTTCAACAACCTTTATTAAAGAAGTTTTTCCATGCATCATGTTTTTTGCTCTCACTACGTTTGCACCAAAAACTTGACCAATTGCCTGATGTCCTAAACAAATACCAAAAATAGGTTTTTTACCAGCAAAATATTTTATTACTTCCAAACAAACTCCAGCATCATCTGGTGTTGCTGGACCAGGAGATATTATAATTTTTTGTGGATTTAATTCTTCTATTTGTTTTAAAGTTAATTCATCATTTCTTATAATTTTTAAATCAGCACCTAATTCTAGGCAATATTGAACTATATTATATGTAAAAGAGTCATAGTTATCAATCATTAAAATCATATATATTATTTCCTTTTTTTTAAGTTTTGTATTATAACAATAATAAAATTTGTTTATCTTAAAAAATTATCTAATTTAATTTGATAATCATTCTTAGTATTAAGATTAATTAAAGAAAAATCATATTACTATACAACCTATAAAATCTTTAAAAAGAAAAAAAGGAATTTTAATGATAAAAAAAATGGCATTTGGAGCACTTATTTTAGCTTCCTCTTTATTTGCTTCAAATGAAGTAAATGTATATTCTCAAAGACATTATGATTCAGATAAAATATTATTTAAACAATTTGAAAAAGAAACAGGGATAAAAGTAAATTTAGTTACAGCAAAAGCAGAAGAACTTGTAGCAAAATTAACTATTGAAGGTGCTAATACTCCAGCTGATGTCCTAATAACTGCTGATATTGGAAATCTTTACCAAGCAAAAGAGAAAAAACTATTACAACCAATTGATTCTAAAATATTAAATGAAAATATTCCAGCTCATTTAAAAGATACTGATAATAACTGGTTTGCACTAACTAAAAGAGCTAGGGTTTTTGTTTATAATCCAAAAAAAGTAGATCCTGCTGATTTAAGTGATTATTTTAGTCTTACACAGCCTAAATTTAAAGGAAGAGTAATTACTAGATCATCAACTGCTGCTTATAATAAGTCTTTATTAGCTTCAATCATTGCAAATCATGGGGAAGAAAAAGCTTTAGAATTTTCAAAAGGTTTAGTTAATAATTTCCCATATAATCCAAAAGGTGCAGATAAAGACCAAATCAAAGCTGTTGCAGCTGGTGATGCTGATATTGCAATTGTAAATACATATTATTTAGGCGTAATGTTAATTAGTAAAGATGAAAAAGATGTAGAAATTGCAAAAAGTTTAAAAATATTTTTTCCTGCACAACAAACAACAGGAACTCATATGAATATTTCAGGAGCAGGAGTTACTTATTATTCAAAAAATAAAGATAATGCAATTAAACTTTTAGAATTTTTAAGTTCAGTAGAAGCTCAAGAAATTTTCGCAGAAGCGAATCAAGAATATCCGGCAAATCCTAAGGCAAAACCATCTGAAATAGTTGCTTCGTGGGGTACATTTAAAGAAGATAGTATCCAATTAAATGAAGTTGGAAAATATACTAAAGAGGCTGTAGAAATAGCTACAAAAGCAAATTGGAAATAAATAAAGTTAAAAAGTCATTGGCCCCAATAATTGGGCTTGGTATATCATTACCAATATTAGCACTACTATTATATTTTATACTAAAAGGAGAATTCAATTTTGAATTCTTATTTAGTGATATATTAAAAGAGTATTTAAGCAACACTACTATTTTAGTTTTAGGAGTTTTTGTTTTAGTTATTCTATTAGGAACTATTAGCTCTTATTTAAGTGCTAGATTTGAATACTTTGGGGATAAAATATTTGCAATATTATTTGTACTTCCTTTGGCATATCCAGCTTATGTATTGGGTTATACTTATGTTGGTTTCTTCGAATATAGAGGAATATTATCTGATATATTAGGAAATGTGAATGCAAGATTTGATATTTTGAATATGTCAGGAGCTATATTCATTTTTGGAATCGCAATGTTTCCATATGTTTATATTATGGCAAAAGTCTCTTTTAGTTCAATTTCCTCAACTGTTAATGAATTAATATCTTTATATAAAATTAATCCAATAAAAGCTTTTTTTACTGTTTATTTGCCTTTAGCTTATCCTGCAATTTTTGCTGGAAGTATTTTAGCAATCATGGAAACACTTAGTGATTATGGAACAGTTTTATATTTTGGAATAGAAACATTTAGTGTTGGAATTTTCAAAAGTTGGTTTGGTTATGGAGATTTAATACAATCTATTAATGTTGCAATCGTTTTACTTGTATTTGTTTTTGGAATTTTATGGACAGAGAGTTTAATCAGAAAAAAATATAGATTTGTTAGCTCTACTTTTAGTGGAAAAAAATCTTCAAAAATAAAATTAACTGGAAAATACAACTTTTTAGCTTTCTTTATCTCTTTTTTAATAGCAACAATCACACTTTTTATTCCAACAATTGTTTTAGTTTATTGGTTTATATTAGATATTCATACCCTTGATTTTACAACATTTGATTATCTTTACAATACTTTGAGTTTAAATATATTTTCTTCTATTGTTATTATATTTTTATCTTTTTTTGTTGTTTATATGCTTAGATTTTATCCATCTAAAATTGGAAATTTTACACATAAATTATCAATGCTTGGATATTCTATTCCGGGAGCTGTTGTTGGTGTTGGATTATTAATCATAAGTAGTTTTGTTGATACAACTATAGAACATGTTATTTTTGGTGGAACTTTTTTTATTTTGATTTTTGCTTATACTACAAGATATTTCACTTCAAGTATTGGCTCAATTGAGAATGGTTTTAGTAAAATTGATACAAGTATAGATGATGCAACTAAAATATTTGGTAAAAATGAATCGAATAATATTTTCAAAGTATATTTGCCATTAATGAAACCATACATACTAAGTGGTTTTCTAATTTTATATATAGATATAGCAAAAGAGTTACCAGCTACTTTAATATTAAGACCATTCAATTTTGACACTTTGGCTATTAGAATATATGAACTAGCAAGTAATGAGATGCTTTACAAAGTTGGTTTCCCAAGTTTAATTCTTGTTGGAACAACTGCAATTGCGGTTATATTACTTAATTCAAACTTTATGAGAAGAAAAAAATGAAACAAATTGTACAAATAAAAAATTTAAGAAAAGTATTTTGTAAAGGTAATATTTGTGTAGCTAATGATATTAACTTATCTATTAAAGAAGGTGAAATTTTTACAATACTTGGAAAAAGCGGAAGTGGAAAAACAACTTTTTTAAGAATGATTGCAGGTCTTGAAACACCTGATAATGGAGAAATAATAATAGATGAAATAGAAGTTTTTTCAAAAAAGAACAATCTACAACCAAAAAATAGAAAAGTAGCTGTAGTTTTTCAAAATTATGCCCTACTTCCACACTTAACTATCGCTTCAAACATTACTTTTGGAAGTGATGCTTCAAAAGCTGACTTGGAAGAGGTTTTAGAAAAAACAAAACTAAAAGGTCAAGAAAATAAATTTCCCCATGAATTAAGTGGAGGACAACAACAAAGAGTTGCATTAGCTAGAGCAATAATTAATAAACCAAAAATTCTACTTTTAGATGAACCTTTAAGTAATATTGACACAGAATTAAGAGCCCATTTAAGAATTGAATTAAAAGAGATGATAAAATCTTTTGGAATAACAGCTTTATTTATTACCCATGATAAAGAAGATGCCTTTTACTTATCAGACAGAATTGCTATTATGAGTGGTGGAGATATTTTACAAGTTGGAACTGCAAAAGATATTTATCATCGTCCTGCTAATTTATATTGCGCAAATTTTTTAGGGAAAATGACAAAAATTTCTGAAAACAGATTTATTAGACCTGAACATATTCGTATTTGTCAAGATGGTAATTTTGAAGCAATTATAAAAAGCATTGTTTTTTATGGTAGTTTTTATGAAATTATTATCAAAACTAATGATAATGAACTACTTGTTCACAGTTTTGATGATACTCTTGAGGTGAATCAGAAAATAAAATATTTATATGATGGAGAAATATTAACTTTTTAAATTATTGAGAAATTATTTTTTGAAACATTATTTTTATAATTATTGTTGTAGAATAATGCATGTTTATAAAAAAATTAATTTTAATATTTATTTTATTTGTTACAAGCTTATTTGCACATGAAAATCAGAAGATAACGCTTTATTTAGATTGGCTAAATCAATTCCAATTTGCAGGATATTATGTAGCTAAAGAAAAAAATTATTATTATGACTTTGGATTAGATGTAGAGATTAAAGAGTTTAATTCAAGTTCTAATATTTTAAAAAATGTTATAGAGAATGAAACAACTTATGGTGTTGGTAAATCATCACTCATTATAGATAAATTTAATGGAAATAATATTGTTTTATTATCAAGCATCTTCCAAACTTCTCCACTTGTTCTTATCAGCCTAAAAGACTCAAATATTCAAACTCCAAAAGATTTAAGAAATAAAAATGTAATGATAACAGATGATGCAATAAACTCAGCTGCAATCAATTCAATGATTGTTTCTCAAGGAGTAAAATTAGATGATATTACAGTACAAAAACACTCCTTTGATATAAATGATTTGATAAATAAAAAAACAGATGCAATGGCTTGTTTTTTATCAAATGAACCTTATCTTCTTGAAAAAGAGAATATAAAATTTAATATATTAAATCCCCATGATTACAATTTTGATTTTTATGAAGGGATTCTTTATACATCAGAAAATGAGTTAATAAATAATCCTTCTCGTGTACAAAATTTTAATAAGGCTTCATTAAAAGGTTGGGAATATGCCTTTAATAATATCGAAGAGACTGCAAAATTAATATATGAAAAATATAATACACAAAATAAAAGTTTAGATGCTTTAATTTATGAAGGTAAGATATTAAAAGAATTATCAAAAATAAATGAAGGATTATTAGGCGATATAAATCCTAAAAATATAGATGAGATGAAAAGATTTTTTAGTTTTTTAGGATTAAATACACAGAATACAATTTTTGATACAAATTCAATCATCCTAGACAAAATGAATATCCTACTAAATGAAGATGAAATGAAATATTTAGAAAATAATAGTTTCACTCTTTTAGTAAAAGATAACAATATTCCTTTTTCATTTAAATTAACAAATCAATTAACAGGAATGGAGATAGATTTTTGGAATCTAATATCAAAAAAACTATCAAAACCATTTAATATAGAAGAGACAATTGATAATAAAGTATTTAATATTTTTTCAAATACAATTAAGGCTCAATTTGTTTATACTTTTGAGAAAAAGAGTAAAAATGGTTATTTATTAAGTGACCCTGTTGCTCAAATTCCAATCGTTTTAGTTACTAAAAACGATAAAAACTTTATTACAAATTTATCTAATTTAAAAAATGTTCAAATTGGAGTGATGGATAATCTAGAAATAATCTCAACTTTACAACAGGAATATCCAAATATCAACTTCATTGGTTTAAACTCTATTGATGAAGCACTTTTAAAACTGAAGAAAAATGAAATTTTTGCATTGGTTGATAATATTTATACAATATCTAATAAAATAGATAAAAATCATCTCAATAGTATAAAAATCAATACTCTTTTAAATCACAAACTTAATGCCTATTTACAAGTTGAAGAAAAAAATCAACATTTTATAAATATATTAAATAGTGCTATCAACAGATTTTCAAAAGAAGAAAGAAGTAATATTTTAGATAGCTACCAATTTATCTTTTATCCAAAAGAGATAGATTTTTATTTCATTGCAAAAATTCTTATTCCATTTATTTTATTATTGGTTATTTTTATTTACTTTAATTTAAAACTAAAAAAAGAGATAAAAAGAAGGGTTGAAGTAGAAGAACAACTATCATTACTTGCAAATAATGATAGCTTAACAAATATTTTTAATAGAAGAAAAATTGAAGAACTTTGTGAATTAGAAATTGAAAGAACTAAAAGATATAAAAATGATCTCTCAATTATTTTCTTTGATATAAATGATTTCAAAAAAATCAATGATTCATTAGGTCACCATTTAGGTGATGAAGTTTTAGTTAAAATTGCGAATACTATTGAGAAAAATATAAGAACTACGGATTCTATTGGAAGATGGGGAGGAGATGAGTTTTTAATTATTCTTCCCCAAACTAATCTATCTTTATGTGAAAATATAGTTTCTCATTTAGAAAAACAATTATCACAAATTACTTTTAGTGAATCAATAAAAGTTACTTGTAGTTTTGGAATAGCAACTTGTGGAACTTGTGATAGTTTAGATTCACTGCTAAAAAAAGCAGATGAATCTATGTATCTGAAAAAAACTACTCACAAAAAAAATAAAAATTAATCATTATCCTCAACAACTGCACCAGCAGGTTGTAAAACAGCTAAATAATCTTTAAATCTTTTTTGACCTAAATTATCTGCTTTATAATCATTTATTAATTGTCCAACATAATCAACTAATTCAGTTGCAGGAACTTTAACTCCAACTTTTCTAGCAATTCTACTTTTTGTTGTACCTTCTAAGTTTCCGCCTAAAAGAACTTCATAACCTTCAACTCTTTCACCATTATGTCTAATCATTCCACCTACAAATCCAATATCAGAAATTTGTGGATGAGAACATCCATTTCCACAACCTGAAATTGCCATTGTTACATCTTCTTTAAAATCTGGGAATCTATTTTCAAGTTCAACTAGGAATTTTTTAGCAAACTCTTTAGTTTCAGTAATACCAAATTTACAAAACTCTTTTCCTGTACAAGATTGTAATCTTGCTCTAAATGGAGTTGGAGCATATGGATAACCTAAATCTGCAAATTCATCAGCTAAATTTTGAGCAACCTCATCTTTTACACCATAAACTATAAAATTTTGAGTAGCTGTGATTGTAATTCCACCTGCATTATATTTTTTACAAATATCATACATTGCTTGGAAATCTTCACCAGCAACTCTTCCTGAATTTGTAGCAAATCCAACATAAGAAAAACCATCTTGTTTAGCTTTATTTATTCCAAAATGATTTCTATTTTCAGATGAAGTAATTTTTGGTTCAACTAAACCTTCTTGTAAAGAGTAACCTATTACTTTTTCAATTTCAGCAACGAATTTTTCAATTCCCCAATCATTTAAAAGATGTCTTACCCTTGCTTTATTTCTATTGTCTCTGTTTCCATTATCTCTAAAAATTTCAGCACATGCAACTGCTACATCTTGAACTTGTTCAGGTTTTACATATCTATTTGCACGTGTAGCTATTTGTTTAGATTTTGATAAACCACCACCAATAGTTAAATCAAATAAAACTTCACCATTTTCAGTTTTAAATGCTGTAAATGCAACATCTTGAATTTCATGTGAAGCACAATGGCATCCACATCCACTAATACCTATTTTATATTTTCTAGGGAAATTACAAAATCTATCATCATTTTTATCAAAATATGAATCAACACTTTTTACAAGTTCTCTTGCATCAAAAATCTCATTTTTATCAACTCCCCCAACAGGACAAGTCATTATTGGTCTTGGTCCATCACCTGATGCCATTCTTGAAGTTAATCCAACAGACTCTAATAATTTAAAAATCTCTGGCATATCTTTTATTTGAATATAGTGAAATTGCACATTTTGTCTATTTGTAAAGTCAACTAATCCTTGCGCGTAATCTTGACCGATTTTTGCCATAACTTTTAATTGCTCTAAATTCATACTAGTATCAACTAGTTTTATTCTTTTCATAAAATATTTTTTATCTTCTGTTCCATCTGTATTTACATGAGGATACATTCCGTACCATTTTAATAAACCAATATATTCAGCACTTAAAGGAATTCCTTCATTTGCTTCTTTATATATATCGTCAATAACTCTTAATGGATTTCTTGAAGCTTTTAATTGCTCTAGTGCTGATAACTCTTTTGCCATCTGATTTCTCCTATTTTTAAAGATAATCATAATATCTTTAAATATCTTTATTTTCAAAATTATATCCTATTTTTATAAAAAATAAATAAAATTAATCCTGATTAATTTACTATGGTTTAAAATCTATTTTTTTTTACTTTTATTTTCTTAAATCATAATAGTTATAAATATTAGAAGAATTTATTTAATTAGTACAAATGCCCATTTTTAGGGATTTTTTCTTTGTAAAATATTTTTAAGATTTTTTTCAGGATATTTCTTTTTTTTATGGTTTATAATTGCAATATAGAATAAGTATTAAATTTAAAAGCATTTAATTTAGCTTCCTACAGTCTTATTCTATCTAAAATTTTCAGGAGAATAAATTGGGTGATTCATTTACAAATGAACCAGTTATAAACTTTGTACATTTTCTTGACTTATTAAAACAATTAATAAGGGTTCCATCAGTAACTGGTGCTGAACACTCTTTTTTATTATATTTAAAAAGAGAGCTAGAAGAGATAGGTATAAAAACACAATATTACGATGGACTATTAGTTGCACAGGGTAAATATCCTACAAAAGGAATGTTAAGTGCGCATATTGATAGACATGGTGTAATTTGTACAGGTCCAAATGAATTCCAATTTGCTGCTTTTCTTGCAAAAAATCGTTCTGACTTACGAGGTAATTCTTTATCTGAACAGACATATCAATTAATTGCAAAAAGATATATAAATCAACAAGTTCAAGCTTATGAACCTTGGAGTGGAAGTTATTTAGGAATTGGTAAAATTACTGATGCTTTTATGTGTGAAGAGGTAAATAATCTAGTATTTAAAATAGATGGTTTGTCACACTTACAGCCCGGAACACCAATTGCATTTAGCGATAAGCTCAAAAGAGAAGATGATTTAATCTCAGCTCAACTTGATAATGTTATTAGTGCAGCTATTATTATCTATTTATATCAAAATGGATTTCAAGGAACTGCATTTTTTACTGCGCAAGAAGAAGCGGGTAAATCTTGGCGATATGTTTATGAGTGGTTTAGAAAGAATAAAGTAACTACTAATGAATTATTGGTTTTGGATACAAGTCCTTATGATAGTAGAATTGAAGCAGATGTGCAACAAGTTGTTTTAAGAAATCGAGATGCAAATGCTAGATTTAAATCACCTGTTTTAAAACAACTAAAAAACTTTTGTCATAAAAATCAAATTAATTTTTCTTGTAAAGATACTTTTATTCAAGAAAAGAACAAAGTAAGAAAAGAAAAAAATTTACCTTTACTTACTCTTGGAAGTACAGAACTTGGTAGAATTGTAATGGAATCTAGGGGCTCAATCCAAGGAACAACTTTACAAATACCAACAACAGGTTATCATACAGTCGAGGAGACAGCTTCAATAAAGTCTGTTAAAACAATTTTATATATATTAAGTAGTCTATATATAGATAAAAAAGCTTAATATTTAAAAACTAAAATCAAAATATATATTAATTAGAGGGATTAAAATTATGGATTTAGCGATTATTTATGAATTAAGAGCAAACAATGTTAGTGAAGAGCACATTGAATTAATCATGGATAGAGTAAAAAATAGATTGACAGAAGAGAACATTGACAAAGAACTTCAAAAATTAGGTTATCAAAAAATATTTACTGTAGATTACGATGAATATGATAACTATGATTTTAATGATGATTACGGTTCAAGCCACAAGGGAAATCATGAAGAAATTGACTAATAAAGAGTTAGTAAAATTATATTATACTGAATTATGGAATAAACAAAACACTGATTATATTGATATTTTATTTGATGACAATATAACTTTTCATGGTTCATTAGATATATCTGTTGTAGGAAAAGAAAAATTTAAAGAGTATATGCAAACTATGTTAATTGGTATTCCAAATTTATTTCATAGTATTTTAACTATGGTTTGTGAAGATGACAACATAGCAGTTAGAGCTCTATATAATGGAAGACATACAGGAAAATTATTTGATTATGAAGCAAGTAACAACAAAATAGTTTATAGTGGTGCATCTTTTTTTAAATTTAAAGATGGGAAAATTATAGATATTTGGGTACTTGGTGATTTAATAAATCTTACTAAGCAACTTTCATAAACATCATGTTTATGAAAGGTAGAATATGACACAAATTAGTAACAATATTTATTGTTCAGACTTTTTACTTGATTTGGATATAAAAACAAAATTGTTGCCAAATCCTTATTATGACTATCCTTTTTTAATCATAAATAATTTCTTTGACAAAAATGAGTGTGAAGAAATTAATAAAGAGATAAAAAAAGATAAAGATGTTCAAATAGCTCAACTAAGAGCAAATAACCCTGAAATTAAAGCAACAACAAATGAAAAGATTAGAAAAACAAACATCTATGCTTTAAATAAAATTCATTTTGAACTATATACAAATAGATTTTTACAACATCAAGCTTTAATTGAAGATTATTTTAAACTTGCACTTACAACTTCTACTGATGTTCAAGTTTTAGAGTATCTAAAAGACTCTTTTTATGCAATGCATAGTGATGATTCAAGTATGATGTATAAAAATGGTGAGTTAGTAGGTTTTACACCTGTTACTCAACAAAGAAAAATTACAACTGTTTTATTTACAACTTCTTATGATGAAAATACAGGTGATAACACTTTTACAGGTGGAGAACTTTTATTTAATTTTCTTTATGATGAAAATGGAAATGTAGTAAAAATAAAACCAAAAGCTGGTGATATGGTACTATTTTTAAGTAATCCCTATTTTACTCATGAAGTTTTAAAAGTAATTGATGGAAGAAGAATAACTCTAGTTCAATGGTATAACGCAGTTATCAATTAAAAAAAAGTTTTTTTTACTATAATTGCGTCAAATTATAAAAATTAAGAGATGCCATGAAATTAGATGAAAATCAACTAAAAGAGTTCCATGAAAATGGTTTTTTAGTTCTTAAAAACTTTGCAGATTTGCAAACTTGTGATGAAATTCTACAAAAAGCAAAAATCCACCTAGAAAATAAAATAGCTCCAATTGAAACTGAACAAGAGTATATGCAAAATGATATTGACAAAATTACAGTGCGAAGACTAAGACAAGTTTACGATAGAGAAGAGATTTTTAGAAAATGGATGACAAATGAAAAAATCAGACCTATTTTAAAACAAATTTTAAATGATAATCTAGTTTTAACACTTGCTCATCATAACTCGATTATGACAAAACTTCCACATGAAAGTACAAGAACTTTTTGGCATCAAGATAGACGATATTGGAACTTTGAGAATAATGATTTGGTTTCTGTTTGGTTGAGTCTGGGAAATGAATATTTAGATAATGGTCTTTTAGAGTTTATTCCAAAATCTCATAAAATTGCTTTTGATAAAGAGCAGTTTGATGAAGTTGATAATTTTTTAGATACTCACCCAAAAAATATTGAACTAATAAAAACAAAAGTTCATACAAATCTTCAAAAAGGTGATGTTGTATTATTTCACTGTAAAACACTTCATCACGCAAGTAAAAATACGACTAATACTCCAAAAATATCATTTGTTTATACAGTTAGAGCTGCTTCAAACAAACCAATAAACAACACAAGAAGTGATTTTAAAGAGGTAATCCTTGACTGATAATTTAATAAACTTACTAGAGCAAAAAACATCTTTTTCTAAAGGTGTAATTCAAAATATATTAAAACTTTTAGAAGATGGTTGTACGATTCCTTTTATTGCTCGATATAGAAAAGATTTAACTTCAAATGCAACAGATGAACAACTTCGTGATTTTGAAGAGATTTATAACTACTCATTAAAACTTCTAAATAGAAAAGAAGAAATTATCTCTATTTTAAAAGAGAGAAATTTTTTAGATGAAAAAATCCAAAATCACATAAATAGTGCAACAACTTTACAAATGTTAGAAGATATTTACGCACCTTTCAAAGATAAAAAATCTTCAAGAACATCAACTGCTATTGAAAATGGACTTGAACCACTTGCTAATATTATTCAAAGTATGAAATACTCACTTGATGAAATAAATCAAAAAGCAAAACAGTTTTTAAATAAAGAAGTTACAACTATAGAAGATGCAATAAATGGAGCTAGTGATATTATCGCACAAAGATATGCCGATGATTTTAGAACTAAAGAAGTGATTAGAAATATCGTTTTAAACTATGGAATAATAGAAACTAAAAAAACTAAAACATTTAATGAAAATGGTGTTTATGTAAGTGTTGCAAATATAAGTGAAAAAGTGAAATATATAAAATCACACAGATTTTTAGCAATTAATAGAGCTGTAAATGAAAAAGAACTAACAGTAAAAATCGAAGTTGATGAAAACTATATCTTAGAAAATATAAAAAAATATAAAATCCCAGCAAGTGCCTCAAGCTCAAAAGAGTTAGTTTTTGAAGCCTACAAAGATGGACTAAAAAGATTACTTCTTCCAAGTCTAAAAAGAGAAGCTCTAAGTGAACTAAAAGAGAAAGCTTCAAGTGAAGCAATCACACTTTTTGGGAAAAATCTAAAAGAGTTACTTCTTACTCCTCCACTTGTAAATCAAGTGATTTTAGGAATGGATCCGGGATTCGTAAGTGGTTGTAAATTAGCAGTAATTGATGAAAATGGAAATTATCTAGCTTCAAATGTGATTTATCCCACAAAACCAAAAGAAGATTTTGTAAACTCTTCAAAAGTAGTTTTAGAGTTAATCAAAAAATACAAAATCAACTCAATAGCAATAGGAAATGGAACAGCTTCACAAGAAACAGCAGCATTTATATCAAAATTGATAAATGAAAATAACTTAGATGTAAAATATGCAGTGGTTAGTGAAATAGGAGCAAGTGTTTATTCAGCTTCAAAAATAGCCATGATGGAATATCCAAATCTTGATGTAACAATAAGAGGTGCAATCTCAATAGCCCAAAGACTTCGTGACCCAATGGCAGCTTTAGTAAAAATAGACCCAAAATCACTAGGAATTGGACAATATCAACATGATGTAAATCAAAAAGAGTTAAGTGCTAAACTAGAAAATGTAACAGTGGATTTAGTAAATAAAGTAGGAGTTGATATAAACTCAGCTTCATATAAACTACTTTCATTTATCTCAGGTATCTCAGAAAAACTAGCCCTTAATATAATAGAACATAAAGAAAAAATCAAAAATTTCAAAACAAAAGCAGAACTTCTAAAAGTAAAAGGAATCGGAGCAAAAGCCTATGAACAATCAGTTGGATTTTTAAGAATCAAAGATGGAAAAAGTATCCTAGATAACACAGCCATTCACCCAGAAAACTATGATGTAGTTGAAAAACTACAAAAAAAATACAAAATAGAAGAGATAAAAGATAATCAAATTGAAGAAATTTCAAAAGAGCTAAACTGCCCTATTTTACTTCTAAAAGATATAATCGCAGAACTTCTAAAACCAGGTTACGATGTAAGAAGTGAATTTGATACAGTAGAGTTTTCAAAAGATATAAAAACAATAGAAGACCTAAAAGAAGGATTCATAATAAGTGGAGTTGTAAGAAACATCACAGACTTTGGAGCTTTTGTAGATATAGGACTAAAAAATGACGGATTAATCCACATCTCACAAATAAGCGAAAAAAGAATCTCTCATCCAATGGATGTATTAAGTATAAATCAACAGTTAAAAAATATCAAGGTTATTAGTATTGATTTGGAGAAACAGAGAGTTGGGTTGAGTTTGAAATAGATTATTTTAGTTTTTCTAAAATATCTAAACTTTCAAATCCAAACTTTGAAAAAGCAAACCACTTTTTACCTAAATCTTTTATACTAGCTCCTAAATGGTAAATCTCTTTTTTATCAATTATCAAAAATCTATCATGAGAGTTTTTAAACTCTCTTAGTTCTATATTTTTATATTGCAATTGATATTTTTGGAAATCTAAATTTATCTGTTTTGTAATGGTTTTTGTATAAATTTTTACTTTTATATTTGAATATTTAGAAAAAAGAATAAATACACTTTCGTCTATATAATTATCTATCAAAACTATCTCTTCTTTTGCAAGTTTTAATAAATGATTTACAAAAACATAAGCATCAAATATTTGACCATCGTAAAATATTCCTTGGTTTGGTTTTAAACTATTATTTTGAATTTGTGACATTATGTACTTAACATCTTCCTCTAAAAGTGTTAATCTCTTTTGAGTGATTTTCTCTTTATTTATTACATAGCTATTTAATATATAATTTTTTAAAGTCTTTGTAGCCCATTGTCTAAACCTAACACCTTTTTTTGATTTTACTCTATATCCAATTGATATTATTACATCTAAATTATAATACTCTATTTCTCGGTGAACTTCTCTTCCTCCTTCATTTTGAAGTGTCGCAAAATTTGCGACAGTTGAGATTTTTTCTAATTCTTCTTCTTTAAAAATATTACTTAAATGTTTACCAATAGTTTTTATATCCCTATCAAAAAGTTCGGATAACTGCTGTCTATTTAACCAAACTGTTTCATTATCTAGTGAAACTTTTAATTCTAATTCTCCATCGTTATAGATTATGATGTCTGATTTATTATCATTAGTTATTAAGTCTTGCATTTTATAGCCTTTTGAGTTTATAGTAGAGATTATATAAGAAATTTGTATTAATAATTAAAAATATTACAATTTGTTATTTATATATTTTTTATGAAAAAAAATAAGTTACATTAATTTTTATAAATTATAAAATTGAGTCAATTATGAGTCATCTTTTAGTGTAGAATAAGCAAATTTATCTAAAAAACTAACCTTGAGTGAAAAAAATATAATAATATCTAATGAGAATGAAGAAACAATTAATATACCTATAAAAAGAAATGACTTTGGTAGATTTGTTAGTGATTTATTAGGTCAACCAGAAATAATAGTATTTAATAAAAGTGGACATTTTACTGTAGACTTTTCATGGCTAAAACATATCCATCATTTACTCAATCAAAGAATCACTCAACAATCAAATTGTGACTTAGTAGATTTTAGTGCAAGATTTGATTTTACAAGTGGTGGATCAAGAAAATTAACTTCAGTAAATACTTTTTTAAATTTTAATGAAGCAAAAATTGTAAGAACTGAGAGTATCAAAATTATATGGACATATTTAATTTCTTTCCCGAATAAGAAAACACCAGAAAAACAAGAGATTGAATTATATTTAGCTAATGGGGATATTCAAGAAGAGGAAGGTTTTATTATAAAGTTTTTTGGTAGAAGTTATGTAAGTTTAGAGATTAGACATACAGAAAGAACATGGGGAGATGATTTATTCACAATACTTGAAAGAGAAGTTAATACAATCTTTGAGAAAAAACCATCATATAAAAAAACAAAAAAAGCTATTATGATAATCTCATCATTTATATTTATTCTTATAGGCTTTTTATTGCCTGATTATATGCAAGACATAATTAGGGAAAAAGAATTAGCTAATATTTATACTCAATTTATGCCTAATGGACTTAATATACAAGACATGGATATGAACAACAAAATTAATTTTATAATTAGACTATTAGATCCTATAAATAAAATTTATCAAGTACCTGAAATATATAGAATTATCTCAATTATTTTTGGTGCAATACTATCATTCTTTACAATTTATTTCTTTTCTCAAAGTAAAAAATCTTTTATCTTAATTACTAAAGAAGATATTGACGATAAAAATGAATATGATAAAAAAAATAAACAATCCATTTTTATAAATGTTATATCATATGTCTTTGCTATATCTGCAGGAATTCTTGCTAATTATGCATACTATTATCTAACTATTTCCAAATGAAACTAGAAATTTCTAGTTTTATTTATTCTCTTTATATTTTAATGTCAGGACTCTATACAAAAAATCATAAAATTCAATTCAAATGCTCAGGTTCATGGAACAAATAACCTTGTGAAAAATCTATTCCCAAAGACTCAACAACATCTTGAACCTCTTTGCAATGTACAAACTCTGCAACAGTTTGAATACCAAGAACTTTTGCAAAGTTTACAATAGTTGAAACCGTTAATCTAATATTTTCATTTATATGAATATTTTTAATCAAAGAACCATCTATTTTTAGAAAATCCACATTTAATTTTATTACATATTCGAAGTTTGAATAACCTGTTCCAAAGTCATCAATAGCAACTTTACAACCTAAGGCTTTTGCTTTTCTTATAAAATCTCCAACCTCTTCAAACTTTTCAATTCCTTCAGATTCAACAATTTCTAAAATTACCCTATTTGCAACATTTGTTTCTATTAATTTTGAAAATAAGAAATTTACTGTTTTCTCATTTTTAATATCTTCAATCATCAAATTTATAGAAAAGGTTATATCTTTATCTTTGAAATATTCACAAGATTTTTCAATTATTTTATTTGTCATTAAAGGATAGAGTCTAGCTTTTTTTGCATGTTCCAAAAAGATAAATGGTGATAATATCTTCCCGTTTGGAAGTTTCATTCTCATTAATGTTTCGTATTTTATCTCTTTAGTTTTATTATTAATTATCTTTTGTCCATAAATCAAAATATTATCATCTTTTAATGCTTGTTTTATATCTTTTGTTAGTTCAATATTTCTTTTTAAATCCCTAAATTCTGGCATCTCTTCATTAAATATACCAATATCAATATTTATTTTTTTTGCCCAATATAATGCTATTTCTGCATGGGCTAATAATTTTTCATCATTATCTGCAATTCCAATTGTAAAAGATATATCAAAACTATTATCTTCAACAACAAAATTTTCTCTATCACATAAAAGATTAAGATTTTTACAAGTTTTATGTAACTCATTTATTTTAAAATTTCCAAAAGCCATAAATGCAAATATATCCCCAGAAATTCTATAGACATTTAAATTTGAACTTTTAAATATTGATAATCTTTTTGCAAATCCTTTTAATATTTTATCTCCTATTTCTAAACCATAAGAGTTGTTTATATCTTTAAATCTATCGATATTTATAATTGCAAGTTTAGGGTTAATACTATTTTTTAAATCATTTAAGAGTTTTTGTCGATTTGGTAAAGAAGTTAATTCATCGGTAAACTGTTCATAAATTAATTTATCTTTTTCAAATATAGAAGTAATGTCATTTCTAATAGCAATATATTCAACAATATTATTGTTTGTGTCTAATATTGGAATTATTGTTGAATTAACAAAATACGTTTGTCCATTCTTTTTTCTGTTTTTAAGTATACCTTTGAATACTTTTTTATTTCCTATTGTTTTCCATAACTCATAAAAAAACTCTTTTTCTGTATCTGGATGTCTAATAATATTATGATTTTTACCAATTAATTCTTCTTTTGTATAACCTGAAATCTCACAAAATTTATCATTTACATAGGTAATAATTCCATTTAAATCTGTTTTTGAAACAATTGAACTTTCATCAAGTGCTTTTTTGTATTCATCTAATAAAACTAACGATTCTAATAAATTTTTATTATCCTCATTACTTACCAATAAAGTTTCGTTGATTTTTTCAATATAACTCTCTTTTTGTTCAAGTTCAAGTTTTTGTTTTTTTAATTCTTTTTCTAGACTTTTTATAGGTTCTATATTTTTTATTGTATTAAGGATAAGTTCTTTGTCATTTAAAACTATTTTTTTCAAATGGACTTCAATTAAAAAAGTTTTACCTTTTGAAGATTTTGCTAACCATTCAAAAGAGTGTTCACCATTTTTATAACAAAGTTCAATATATTTATTTGCTTTTGTTGATGAGAGTTCACCATCTGGTTGATATTGAGGGGACAATTGTGTTGGATGTAATAAATAAAGTTCATCTTTTGAATCAATTTCAAAAAGAGCTAATGCAGATAAATTTGCATCAATAAAAAAATGACTTTCCATCAGAAGAATTGCTTCTGAGACATTATCAAAGATATTTTCATAATAAGAAATATTTTTAGTCATCAAAATCCTGTGTAATTATTTAATTCAAATTCATCTTACCAACTTAAAACTAGAGTTAAACCTCTAGTTTTTAAAAGCAATAGTGTCAACCTCAACTAAAACATTTTTTGGTAAAGTTTTTACAGCAACTGTACTTCTTGCAGGTGCAGTTTCACCTTTAAAGTATTGTCCATAAATTTCATTAAAAGCTACAAAATTATCCATATCTGATAAATAACAAGTAGTTTTTAAAACATTTTCAAAAGAACTTCCAGCTTCTTCTAAAACAGCTTTTAAATTTTCCATAACTTGTTTAGTTTGTTCTTGAACTCCACCTGCTACTATTTCCATAGTTGTTGGGTCTAATGCAATTTGTCCTGAAGTAAAAATTAATTTATCAAAAGCTGTTGCTTGATTATATGGTCCAATTGCCGATGGTGCCTTTGGTGTAGATATTATAGTTTTCATTATTTAGTTCCTTTATTTTAAAAAAGAGTATTATACAAGCTTCTAACTTTCTATTGGGAAAAATAGCTCAAAATCTTTTTTAATGTGACAAAGAGTTTCTTGATTTGCTCTATTAAATCCTTTTGATTTAATTGCAGCTCTTACAATAGCTTTTGAATAATCAAAAACTTCTTCATCATTTAGATATTCATCTACATTCACCCATTTTGCATCAATTATCTCATTGGAATCTTGGATATTTATTTTACTACTTTTTGCAATTGCAGTACATAAAATATATAGATTTGATTTATGAAATTGGTGAGGATAAAAATGACCCAAAGATATTATTGATTCAAACTCTACGATTATTCCCGTTTCTTCAAGAACTTCTCTTTCAAGGGCTGTAGTAATTAGTTCAGCATCATCAATATGTCCACCAGGAAGTTTATATCCAACAGATGAAATTCTCTCTTTTATTACTAATAATTCATTCTCCTCATTTATAACAACAGCTCCAACTCCTAAAGTATGATTTGAAGCAGTTGGGATTATGGCATTTTCTTTTAATCTTTTAACAACTAAAATATAATCTTCATTACACGAATGAAAAACAAAACCTCTTTTTGTAGTAATAGAAATATAATCTGATTTATTGATATCTATATAAATCCAAATTAGAAATCTTCTATTTTCTACATTTTTGATTAAATAATCAAGATTTAATTCAAACTCTTCTTTACTATTTGGCAAATCTTTTGATTCAATTGTTATTCCATTATATGGGTCAAGAATTGTATTAAAACACCCTACTTTTTCTAAACTTGTATTACTCATTTTTTTCCTTACACATATTTAATAGGTAAATAATAATCCAAAACAAACTCTTCATCATCACTTAAAAAATGGTTTTTCTGATAAATTGTATATGATGGACTTGGGGTTGTTTCATAACCACTTTGGATTAGCCAAGTATGATAAACCCATTGAATAAGTTTTATAACATCTCCGTATTTTCCTTTTAGAGAAAACTTTGCATAAATTCCTTTTGGTATTATCAAAGTTGGAAGTGATAAATCTTTTAGTTGTTCCTCATTTTCTAAAACAACAATGGCAATATATTGACAATCTTCAAGGGGAGTAATAATTGGATTATCATGGTGAAGTGCCATTTGTTTATACTCCTTTATATCATTTGTATAAATCCAAGTTTGAAGTTTTTGCCATGTTTTTTTAATACTTTTATCATAACCTTTATGTCTTATGTAATAACCATTTATTTCAGGCATTTTTACAATACTTGGTTCCATTTTTGAAAAATCAATTGTTTCATTTGTTGAGGAAATTTTTTCAACTATTTTATTTGAGTACTCTTTGTATCCACCATTTTTCCACATCTTTGGAGTCATTAAAAATCTCTCTTTAAAAGCTCTTAAAAATGATGTTTGAGAACTATATCCTGTCATTTTTGCTATATCTGTAATTGTTGAATATTTATTTGTAATTAAAAGATTTGCAGCTTTTTCAAGTCTAATTGATTTTATACTTTCATAAATATTTTTTCCAAACTCATCTTTGAATATTCGGTGAAGATGAAACTTACTTACATTTAACTCTATACTTAAATCATCAATATTTATATCTGTATCAATATATTTATAAATGTAATTCATAACATCATTTGCTATTTTTGCTCTTTTTTCATAAGTACTTTTTTTCATAAATGAATTATATCAATAAAATTAGCAAAAATAGATAATAATAAAAGCATTTTATGTAAAGAATAAAAGAGTTCTTTGTTGTATTCTACAATCAAAAAAGGAGATTTATGAAAAGATCATTTATTAGAGAAATCCTTGAATCAATTGATGAACATACAATATCATTTGCAGGTGGACTTCCAAGTGAAAAACTATTTCCAAGGGATGATTTAAAAACTGCAACAATGAAAATATTTGATAATCCAAAAGTATTTCAATATGGAATTAGTAATGGAATTAATGAATTAAGAGAAAAAATTGCAGCAAGATATACAAAAGAAGGTTTTCCTACAACTAAAGATAATATTTTAATTACTACAGGAAGCCAACAAGGTATGTACATCCTAGCAAAATATTTTGAAAGCAAAGATATAACTATTGAAGAACCTTCATATTTAGGTGCAATGAATATATTTAGATTAAACCATCTTACAATGAAAGGTGTTGAACTTGAGCATGATGGAGTTAATATTGAGAAATTTAAAGAGAGTTTTAAACAAACAAAATTAGCATACTTAATTCCAGATTTCCAAAATCCAAGTGCAACAACTTATTGTGATGCAAAAAGAGAAGAAATCGCAAAAATTGTAGAAGAGGAAAATGGATTATTAATCGAAGATAGTCCTTATAGTGAGCTATTTTTTGATAAAAAAAATATCTCTATTAGTTCAAAAATTCCAAATAGATCATTTCATTTAGGAAGTTTTTCTAAAACATTAGTACCAAGTCTTAGAATTGGTTGGATTAGAGCTGATGTTGAATTATTAAAATCATTAATGATTATAAAAGAGAGTATAGATTTACACTCATGTGGAATTTCACAATATATTTTAAATGAATATTTAGAAGATGAAGCAAATTATGAAAAACATCTTCAAGATATTAGAGATGATTATAAACAAAAAGCAGAGTTCTTTTGTGAACAATTAGATAAATATTTACCAGAGTTTAAATATGAAAAACCAAAAGGTGGAATGTTTTTATATGGTACTTTTGAAGGAGTTGACTCTTTTGCATTGGTTCAAAAATGTATTGAGAAAAAAGTTGTTTATGTTCCTGGAAATCAATTTTATATAGATAAAATTCCAAATGGAGAAATTAGATTTAATTACACTCACTCAAGTTTTGAACAAATTGAAAAAGGTATTAAATTAATCAAAAGCTGTTTATAAAAAAGGCTTATAAGCCTTTTTTATATTAAAATTTGTAAGATGCGTAAAGTCTTGATCTATAACTTTCATCTGCTAAATTATCATAAGTTGCAAATACTAATTTAGTAGAGAAGTTTTTATTAAAGTCATAAGTCACCATATAATCTGTCTCTGATGCAGTTGGATTACTTGCTGTTTTCCATGCTCCATAAATTAAATCAAATGATAAATCAGCAGTAATTTTGTATCCAGCAGATAATTTATATGCATCAGTATCTGCATCATAAACTCCACCATAAATCCATGGTCCTGTATATAAATAATCAGCTCCATTTCCTAATCCAGCAACAATATTTGCATCTTTATCAATTGTACTATAAGCAGCACCTAAAGATAATTTATCAAAATTTGCTAAAAGATTAATAGCATATGCACTACCTCTTGAACTTGATGAAGCACCATTATCAGTTTGGTATGTTTGTGTTTCTATTGTAAAAGGATTTATATTGTAAGAACCAGCTGCATAAAATGCTTTTGTATCATCAGTTGTATTTGTATCACTATTTATTAATGCATATTGTGCATCAACTGTAAGATTTTTAACTGATTTATTATTTACATAAACAGTATATGCTCCATCTTGAACTTGTTCAAAATCAGAAACTGCTTTTACCTCTGTTCCACCTGAAGCAATTTTTGTTCTATATTGTTCTTTGTCAACATACGCAGCAACAATTTTTGTATTAGAAATATCAGTATTTGAGATAACTAAACCTTCAAACGATTCTTTAAACATTCTAGAACCAGAACCTTCAACTAATGGAGTAGAAATATATTGTCTACCAACTTTTGCAGATGTATTAGCAACAGAATATTGTAAATAAGCTTGTGATAAAACAGCACCAGAAACATTTTGGTCTTTATTATATGCAGTTGGTGCATCAGTTAAATCACTTGCTGTCACTGAAGCAGCTTGAACTGTTACACCTGATTTAAATCCATAAAAATCACCTGTAACATAAGATAAATTACCCCCATTATTCCAAACACTTACTTTTTTATCAGCAACTTCTTTTTGAAAATATTGTGACTTAATCTCTCCACTTACTTTCCCACTTTCAAATGCACTTGCTAATGTATCAGCAGATAGATTTTGAGTTGATGCAAGAATAATTGCTGCACCTAAACTTATTTTTACAATTTTTTTCATGTTTATCCCTTTATTTTTTATATAAAACCAACAGTATTCGCATTTTTCTGTCAACTTTTTTTTTGTTAATGCAATAGAATTTTTTAAATTCTTAGCACATCACCTTTAGTATTCACGGATCAATAGGCATTAAAAAGGAGAACAAATGATTTGTTTATAGATTTATACCTACTCACCAATAGATACAAAACTTCTGACTATGCAACTTTATTTTTTGAAAAAATCCTTCTTTCAAATAATGAATCCATATCATCATGAATTTTTGAATCTATATCTAGAAATATTAATTTCTCTTTATCTAATTGTCTAACATTTTTTAAACCCATAACTGCCAATAAACTTTTCATACTCTTTAAAACATTGTTATGATAATTTTTGACATATTCTGAATGTTTTGTTACAAAATAATATTTTCTTTTTTTAATATTCTGTGTTGCTAATCCTACGGGACATTGGTGTTTTGTTGCACCAGAACAATATCTTGCTCGAATACAACCAGCACTCATCATAAATCCACGTGCTATTTGAACAAAATCTGCCCCTAAACAAAGAGTAATAATCACATCATCTGGAGTTAATATTTTCCCACTTGCAGAAATTTTTACAAGTTCTCTTACTCCATAATCTTTTAATACTTTATCAACTAAATATAAAGCATCTCTAATATCCATACCAATTCTCTCCATCATATCAAGTGGAGCAGTTGCACTTCCTCCACTTCCTCCATCAATAGAGATATAATCAGGATATGGTAAATTTAATTCAACTCTTCTTTTTATCTCTTTTGCAATTGGGACAATGTTGTCATAATCTGAAATTACTATTTTAATCCCTACTGGTTTTTGAGAAGCCTCTTGCAAAGTACCAATAAAATCAAATAACTCTTCAATACTATTTGCATAAGGAAATCTATTTGGAGAAAAAGCATCTTTATATGGTTCTATATTTCTATAATATCCAATCGAAGGAGTAACCTTTTGACCTATCAATTTTCCACCAGTTTGTTTTGCGCCTTGAGCCAGTTTTATCTCTGTCATTTTGCAAAAACTCATCTGTTTTTTATATCGTTCTATATCTAATTTTCCATCTTTTGTTCGTACCCCATAAAGCCCTGAACTAATTTGTAAAATAATTTCAGGCATGTCATCTGGAACTTCACTTGGAAAATTTTCTAATGGAGCATCCCAATTTGGTCTGTAAAAAGACTCCTTTAGTTTATTGAATACGTATGTATCCTTTAAAGGATCATTTTTAAAAACAATTTTCCTATAAATATCAACAGCAACTGGAACATTAAAAAAGAACTTTGAAATCCTAAAAATTTTTTGTTGGAAATTATTACCTGTAACTTCTGTAATATATTTGTCACTATATTTATTATGAGTAACAAAAAAATTTGATGTTAATCCACCTTCTCCACTATTTATAGGGAATTTTCCCATATATGAACCTTGAACAAATGCTCTTGTTCCCTCAGGAGAGATAGAACCATCACTCATAGGACCTCTTGCAATAATAGAAGACGTTTTATATGGTTTTCCTCTTTTCTCTCCAAAAACAACTGAGAAATCATTATCAACTTCATCATCATTTAACACAATTGTTGTATGTCTTAACATAAACTTTGGTTTTGGTAAAGGCTGAGAAGGAGAAAAAGAAGAATAATTAATCTTATCTCTTGCTGCACTATATACCCAATCTAATTTATCCATTGATTCATAAAATTTTTCATCACCAAAGTATTGTCTAAAAGGCTCTCTAAACTCTTGAAAAACAAATCTTAGTCTTCCAATTATTGGGTAATTTACTAAAATTTGATGTTTTCTTTGCACATATTTATCATGTATATACCATGCTAATATTAGCAACAATCCAAATAAGAATATTAATATTCCTGTACTCATTTTCTATCCTACATTTAATCTAGATGGAAAATTTATCATTTTAAAGTGGGTTAATAGTAGGTTATAATTGTTAATTATAAAGAGAAATTACATTAACTTTCTGAATAGTTATGTAATTTTTAAAATTATACTGATATGGAATTTTAATTATTTTTTTATTTTAAATTTTAAAAATTTGTAGATATGAATTAATTTATATTTTAATTTACTTCTTGTAGAAAAAAAGTTTTCTTTTATGGTTCTTTTTATATTAAGTGATTTATCTTTAATCATAAGATAAATTGAAGAGTGTTTAATTTTATAAATCGATGAGATTAATAGATTATATATCAACTCAAACCACTTAAATTCTAATAATTTGGGTTTTACTATATTAAAAAACCAAAAAATAAAAGCAGCAACTGGTATTTTGAGTATATAAATAAATGTTGCAGTAAATATATGTCCAGATAAAAATAAAACTCCAGCATAAACACCTATAAATTCAACAATTACGAAAATACTAATAAAAAATATTAAAATAAAATATGAATTTAAAGCTAGAATTTTTGGAATAAGTTTTGTAAAAAGTTGTAAACTTGAAATTAGATTGATTATAGGTTTTGCGAACTTTTCCCAAATAAGCTCTTCAAATATGATATAAATAAATACTAAAACAATTAAAAATATATTTAGTATTTTTTTATACATGGCTATAACCTTTTCACTTTTTTTATTCTCTTATAATACCAAAAAGTTAAGATAGTTAGTAAAATTAGAATAACAATAATTATATAATGTAAATATTCTTTAATTAATAATTCATTATCTCCTAAAAAATATCCCAAGAAAGCCAAAATAACAACCCAAATTCCTGCACCTAAAAATGTATATGCACTAAAGACAAATATATTCATTTTTGCAAGCCCTGCGGGCAATGAAATATATTGTCTAACAACAGGTATTAATCTTCCTGAAAAAGTTGAAATATGTCCATGATTTCTGAAAAAAACTTCCATTCGAACAATTGTTTCTTCTTTTATGAAAAAATATTTTCCATATTTTATTAAAAATCTTCTTCCAAATTTTACAGCTAAATAGTAGTTAAACAAAGAACCAGCCAATGAACCTAATATTCCAAATAGAATTACTAAATACATATTCATTTCACCTTTAAAGGCTAAATATCCAGCTGGAATCATAACAACTTCAGAAGGAAACGGGAAAAATGAGCTTTCTAGAAACATCATAATAAAAATTCCTGCATAACCCAAACTTCCGACAGTTTGAACTATAAAATCAATTATACTCGTAAGCAATTTTTGCCTTTATATTAATTTCTTCCATTTAGAAATTGAACTATTAATTAGCTCAAAGATTTTTTCGTTAGTTGGTTCTACTTCATCAAAATAATCAGAAACAATTTTTAAAATATAAAAATCTTTTATATTCTCTTTACATTTTTGAGAAAAGAATAAAGCTTGTTTATCAACAAGTAAAGTATCTAAGTTTTCGTCTGTTTCAAGGGGTTGTTCAATAGTAGTAATATTAGCAAAATTTAATCCACCAATAAATCTATTAGTACAAAAAAGTGTTCCAAGTGCAATTGAGCCATCACTACAAGATGCAATACTTAAATCAAATGCTTTTGAAATTGAATAGTTTTTAAAAATATAATCCAAAGACTTAACAATTAAATCTTTGCTTACTCCAGATATTATAAGTAAAATATCTTCGTTAGAATATATTTTGTTTTCGACAGAGTTTTCTAATTCTTTCAAATTAAAAAAATCAATAATCGGATTTGCTTCGATTATTGATGTTGTGTGAATTAAGATCTTTGACATAAATCAAACTAAGGCAAAAGCCTAAGTTTTACTTTCTTTTAAGTTCTTTAATTCTTGCAGCTTTACCTTTTAAATCTCTTAAGAAGTTAAGTTTAGCTCTTCTTACTCTACCTCTTCTGATAACTTCAAAAGATTTTAAAGATTCAGAATATAATGGGAAGATTCTCTCAACACCAATTGAATTAGCACCGATTTTTCTAACTGTAAAAGTTGCGTCTACACCGTTTCCACTTCTACCAATAACAATACCTTCAAAAAGCTGAATTCTTTTTTTCTCACCTTCTTTAATCTCTACCCCAAGTCTTACAGTATCTCCTGCTCTAAATTGAGGAATTTCTTTCTCTGCAATTTGCGCTGCTTCAAAGCTTGCAATATATCTATTTTTCATTGTATTTCCCTTTGGCGAAAGTGCCCGCATTTGCAACTTGCGGGGTATCACACTTTTATTTAAATTTTTTGTTTGTAACTAAACCTGGTCTAAAGTATTTCGTTTTGCAAATAGCCAGATTTTTTTTTAGGTCGGCAATTTTAATATGATTTCCCTTTAAAAATTCTTTAACAACACTTAAATCTTGGAAATTTTCAGGTTTTGTAAAAGAAGGTGCTTCTAAAAGGTTATTTTCATAGCTCTCAACATCCAAAGAATCGGCATTTCCAAGTACATTTTCAACATTTCTTGAAATTGCATCTGCCATCACAAGAGATGGTAACTCTCCACCTGTTAATATAAATTCTCCAATAGAAAATACTTCATTTGCATATTTTTCTATAACTCTTTCATCAATTCCTTCATATCTGCCACTCACAAATACTATATTTTTTTTCTTTGCTAGTCGTTTTGCATCATTTTGCTTAAATGGTTTAGCAGCTGCTAATGGGAAAATAATATAAGCTTCTTTATTCTTACTTTTTATTTCATCCAAACAATCAAATAAAGGCTGACAAGATAGAAGCATTCCTGCTCCGCCACCTACCATTTGATCATCAACTTTTTTATGTTTATTAGTTGTAAAATCTCTAGGATTATAAAACTCATAAGATATAAAGTTTGCTTCGATTGCTCTTTTTAAAATAGAATCATAAAAATATGGCTCAATTAAGTTTGGGAAAAGTGTTACAAATGTAAATTTCAAAGTAAAATCTACCCTTTTTTTTGTTGGAATCATATCATATTTATTTTTATTTATAATTAAGCATATATTATTTACACTTCGAGCTTATTTATAATAAAGGTTTTCGTTGAAGTTACTTAATGGTTTTGGAAAAAAATATTTTACACTTTGCTCAATACAAGCATATGCTGTTGCCCCAAAACTACATAGTGTAATTACTTCATATAAAAATCATTTAAGTACAAAATTATCTATATCTTCTGAAGATAAAAAAGAAGAAGATGAATCCCCACCTAATTTACAAGAAAATTTAGTATCTGTTTTTTTATTAAATAAAAAACCTTGCCATTGTGACTGTGTCTTTAAAAGAAGAACAGCAATAGCTGTTGCCCTTTTTAAATTCATTCCTAGATGTCCTTACTATGACACATTCTTCGCATTCAGAAGAACTGGCGTTCATCCACCTATTTTTTAATTAATCACAAAATCAAAATAAAATATATCAATAGGATTAAGAATGCAAAAAAATTACGTAATAGGATTTCCAAGAATTGGAGAAAAAAGAGAACTTAAAAAAGTTCTAGAAAAATACTGGGCAAAACAGAGTGATTTTAGTGAAGTTGAATACTTAGCAAGTCAATTAAAAAAAAGACATTGGAATTACCAAAAAGATGCAAAAATAGAGTTTATCTCTTCAAATGATTTTTCATATTATGACAATATGTTAGATACTTCTATTTTATTAGGTGCTATCCCAAAAAGATTTGGAAATCTAAAAAATGAAGAGTTATACTTTGCAATGGCTAGGGGAAATGAAACTTGTGTTGCAATGGAGATGACAAAATGGTTTAACACAAACTATCATTATATTGTTCCTGAAATTTCAAAAGAGACTACTTTTAAACTAAATAGTAAAAAAGTAATTGAAGAGTATAAAGAAGCACGTGAGTTAGGAATTAAAACAAAAATCAATCTAATTGGAGCAATTACATATTTAGGTTTATCAAAAAGTGTTGATAATAGTGATGTGTTTTTACATATAAATAGTGTAGTAGAAATTTATAAACAACTACTTTTAGAAATATCAAAATTAGATGAAGAAATTATTGTTCAATTTGATGAGCCTTTATTTGTCAAAGATTTAGATTCAAAAGTTTTATCTTTAATAAAACCAGTTTATGATGCACTTGCAAATACAGCATCAAATATTAAAATTGTTGTTACAACTTATTTTGAACACTCAAATGAAGCAACTAAGATATTAGTTAATACACCTGTTTGGGCTCTTGGATTAGATTTTATTTATGGAGCTAAAAACTTTGAAAGTTTAGAGTATATAAAAAATTCAAACAAAGTGTTAATTGCAGGTGTTATTGATGGAAGAAATATTTGGAAAAGTAATTTTAAAGATAAGTTAAATCTTCTAGATAAGATAACAAAAATTATAGATAAAGATAATTTGATTATTTCAACATCTTGTTCTCTTCTTCATGTTCCTTTTTCTTTAAAATATGAAGATAATTTAGATAAAGAGTTAAAATCTTGGTTAGCTTTTGCTTGTGAAAAACTAAATGAATTAAAACTTGTAAGTAAAGAGTTTTTTGCTTTTAAACTAAATTTAGATGAAGTTTCAATTATCAAAAAAAATATTGAAGATAATAATCAAAGAAAAACATCTAACAAAATTCATAATCTAGAAATCCAAAATGAGATAAAAAATCTAAAAGTTTGGCAAAGAACCGATAAATTTGAAGATAGAATAAAAGTTCAAAGAGAGTTTTTTAACTATGATTTTTTAACAACTACTACAATTGGATCATTTCCTCAAACGCCAGAAATTAGAGAAAATAGAAAAAACTATAAAGCAAATCTTATTTCAAAAGAAGTTTATGAAAGTGAAATCAAAAAATATATTGATGATTGTGTAACTTTTCAAGAAGAGATTGGACTTGATGTTTTAGTGCATGGTGAACCTGAAAGAAATGATATGGTTGAATATTTTGGTGAAATGTTAGATGGATTTGCTTTCACACAAAATGCTTGGGTTCAATCTTATGGAAGCAGATGTGTAAAACCTCCTTTAATTTTTGGAGACGTAAACAGACCTAATCCAATGACAGTTAATTGGATAAAATATGCCCAAAGTAAAACTTCAAAAGTAGTAAAAGGAATGTTAACAGGTCCAGTTACAATTTTAAACTGGTCATTTGTTAGAGATGACATTTCAAGAAGTGAAGTAGCTCGTCAAATTGCACTTGCCATTTGTAAAGAAGTAGATGATTTACAAAAGCACGGAATAAAAATGATTCAAGTTGATGAAGCAGCTTTCAAAGAGGGTTATCCTTTAAGAATCGAAAATATAAAAGAGTATGAAAATTGGGCAGTTGATAATTTTAAATTAAGTGTTAGTTCTGCAAAAGCTGATACACAAATTCACACGCATATGTGTTATAGTGAATTTAATGACATTATTAAAACTATTGAAGCTATGGATGCAGATGTTATTTCAATTGAAACAGCGCGAAGTGGAAATAGACTTCTTAGAATTTTTAAAGAGGTAGCTTACAAACAAGAAATTGGACCTGGAATTTATGATATTCATAGTCCAAGAATTCCAAGTGTAGAAGAGATGGTTTTACAAATAAAATCATTACTTGAAGTTTTACCAAAAGAACAATTATGGATAAATCCAGATTGTGGATTAAAAACAAGAAAATGGCCAGAAGTAAAAGAGAGTTTAAAAAATATGGTTAAAGCCGTAAATATCATAAAAAAAGGAGAAGTGAAATAGAGCTTTTGCTCTATCTAAAAAAAGTTTTAATAATACTAAAACTTTTTTTAGATAACATCACAAAAAAAATGAGAAAAGAAATCATGATAACACTTAACAATATTAAAGAAGCAAGAAAAAATCTTGAAAATATCGCAATAAATACACCAATTGCAAAAGCTCCAATCTTAAGCAAAGAGTTAAATGCGCAAATTTTCTTAAAAAAAGAGAATTTACAATTAACAGGAAGTTTTAAATTAAGAGGTGCATTTAATAAAGTTGCCACATTAACAAAAGAACAAAAAGATAGTGGGGTTGTTGCTGCAAGTGCAGGAAATCATGCACAAGGTTTGGCCTTTGCTGCACAACATTTTAATTGTGAAGCAACAATTTTTATGCCAGAAGCAACACCACTTACAAAAGTATCAGGAGTTAGATCTTATGGTGCACAAGTTGTTTTAATTGGTGAAAACTTTGATGAGGCTTATGAAGCAGCTACAAGATTTGCTCAAGAAAATGATAAAGAGTTTATTCATCCATTTGCTGATGATGAAGTAATTGCAGGTCAAGGAACAATTGCTTTAGAGATTTTAGAAGAGATAAAAGATTTAGACAGAATCATCGTTCCAATTGGTGGTGGTGGATTAATCTCTGGAATTGCAATTGCTGCAAAAGCCATAAATCCTAATATTAAAATTACAGGTGTAGTTGCAAGTGGTGCAAAAGGAATGAAAGAATCTTTTGAATCAAGAATGCCAATTGATTCTGTAACTGTTCGAACAATAGCAGATGGAATTGCAGTTCGAGATGTAACACCAAAACTTCTAGATATTATTTTAGATTATGTGGATGAAATAGTTGAAGTAACAGATAATGAAACTGCAAATGCAATTTTATTTTTATTAGAAAAACACAAACTTATGGTTGAAGGAGCTGGAGCAGTTGCAACAGCTGCAATTATGCATGGAAAAGTTGATGTTGAGAATTCAAAAGTATGTGCAATAGTTAGTGGTGGAAATATTGATGTTACTATGTTATCTTTAATTATTGAAAAAGGTTTAGTAAAATCAAATAGAAAAATGAATCTAATCGTAACACTTATGGATAAACCAGGTGCACTAATGCATTTAACTGAAGTTTTCACAAAAAGTGCAGCAAACATTGTACAAATAGATTATGATAGAAAATCTGTAAAATTGGAGTTTGGTGAAGCACATGTAACAATTGCCCTTGAAACAAAAGGTGAAGAACATCAAAAACTAATAAGGGAAAATTTGAAACAAAGCGGATTTAGATTTAAACAAATTTAACTTAATTTATTATCTTTAGAAAGATTTTAGAAAATAAATATTATAATGCATGCATAATTTAGTATGTAGTAGAACAAAAAAAAGGAAGAACATGGAAGGAAGACTGTTTACATTCTTAGGTGCAATCGGTGGGCACGGGCAAGAATGGATAATCTTATCACACTATATTTTAGTGATTGGTATTATTTTTCTGATTGCAAGAGCTGCAACAAGAAAATTACAATTAGTTCCAACTGGTGCTCAAAACGTTATGGAAACATTCGTTGGTGGTATCATTAAAATGGGAACAGATACAATGGGTGAGCAAAATGCTAGAACATATATGCCATTAATTGCATCTTTAGCTATTGTAATTTTTGTAAGTAACATGATGGGAGTTATTCCTGGATTTGAAGCTCCAACAAGTAACATAAACTTTACTTTATCATTAGCATTAATTGTATTTGTTTATTATAATTATGTTGGTATTAAGAAAAATGGTTTTGTAGCTTATTTTAAACATTTTATGGGACCAATGGCTATCCTTGCTCCTTTAATGTTTCCAATTGAAATTATCTCTCATTTATCAAGAATAATTTCATTATCATTCAGACTTTTTGGATCAATCAGAGGGGATGATATGTTCCTAATGGTACTTTTAATGTTAGTACCTTGGTTATTACCATTACCAGGATTTTTCCTATTAACTGCGTTTGGTTTCTTACAAGCGTTTATTTTCAGTATATTAACTTATGTTTATATTGCTGGTTCTGTAATGATGGAACACGACGAACACTAATCTTAGTGATTTGAAACTTAAAAGGGAGGAAGTTTTTACTTTCTCCCTTTTTTTATACATAGGAATTCTGAAATGATTAAATATTTAATAAGTGATCCAAAATATTATACAAATGACAAAAAAAAACTTGAAGAAGTTTTAATAAATGTTTTAAACAAACAACAAATTGATATTACTTGTTTTAGGGACAAAGAATCAGGAAATTTTGAAGATTTAGCAAAAATTTTTATTAAGATTTGTAAAGAAAAAAATATAAAAAAGATTTTATTAAATAGTGATTATTTACTTGCTCATAAGTTAAATGCAACAGGCGTTCATTTAACTTCAAGCCAATTTGATAAAATAAAAGAGGCAAAAGAGCTTGGTTTATATGTAATTATTTCATGTCATAATTTAAATGATATTCAAATAGCACTTGATAATAAAGCAGATGCTATTACTTTTTCTCCTATTTTTGAAACACCAAATAAAGGTGAACCAAAAGGGATAATTGCTTTAGAAGAAGCTATTAATAAATATCCTAATTTAAATATTATCGCTCTTGGTGGAATTATAAATGATAAACAAATAGAGCAAATATCTAAAACAAAGGCTTATGGCTTTGCTTCTATTAGATATTTTATTTAAACTTCGTTAATTTGTACTTCATTTGATTGTAAATAAACTAAATAAGAAAAAACATTTTGTGTTTGAAAAATATCTTTTATAGCTTTTTTATAAAAAGAAACTTGTATCATATGCTCAGGCAGTCTATCTTTCGTAGTCTTGTAATCTATAATATAATAGTTTCCTTCTTTGAAAAGAAGTAAATCAATAATTTTTATCTCTTCTTTGTAAACCAAAGATTGTTCCGTTATAAACTCACTATTTTTAATGAGTGAAAGAAATTTTTCATTTTTTACCAATAAAGATAATCTATTTTTTATATCAATAAAATCAAGTTCATCTAAAAAGTTTGAGTATCTAGTTTTTGCCAAATTCAAAGAATATAATAAATTATCACTATTAAATTCATTCATCATTTCAAGACAATAGTGAGTTGCAAGTCCAAAATATTTGGCTTTTAGATGATTCTCATCAAACTCTTTTTCTTTTGAAATCTGTTTTTCTTGAGTTCCTAAATTCATCGGTGTATAAAGAACTTTTTCTACTTTTTCATAGTTTTTTGAAATATTTTGACTCTCAATTATAGTTCCAATTTGTGTAGGTTTCATATTTAAAATATCAAAAACTGAAGATTTTTCTTTTTTGAAAATAATCATATTATTCTTAGCCCTTGTTAAAGCCACATATAAAATATTTATCTCATCTTCAATACTCAAAGCTTTCTCTTTTGAAAGTGCTTTTTCATAATCTTTGTTATAGTTTTCATAACCTTTGATTTTATAAAAAATATTTTTTAATTGAACACTATCATATTCAAATAAAAGTGAAGATTTATCTACATTTTTTCTTTTAATTCTATCAAGTAAAATTACAGTATTAAACTCTAAACCTTTTGATTTAAAAATTGTTAAAATCTGCAATCCAACTGATTCAGAGTTCTCCATATTAGAATCAAGTTTATCTATCTCATATACAAAATCCACAATATTAGAAAAAACTGAACTAACTTCAATTAGTTTAATAATATTTTCATCAATGATTTTTAGTTTACTTGCTAACTCTTTAATAACTTCTTGAATTGATTTTTCTTCTAATTCTATAGTTAAATCAACTTCATTTAATATTGGTTTTCCAATTAGTGCATTTAGATTCTCTTTGTAAATCTCTTCTTTAAAATAATGATATTTAATTGCATTTATTACAGCTTTCACATTTTGTTGATTTATAAGTTTTGAAGTCATCTCTGTTGATATTTTCAAAGATGGAAATTTTTGTTTTAAATAATAATATAGATTTAAAACATCATCATTTGTATAAGTTAAAATTGCTATATCATTTGAATTAACGCCCTCTTTTAAAAGCTGAGCAATTTTCGAAGCGATATTTTCATACTTATCGTCCTCATCTAATTTTTCATCAACTATAACTTCAATATATCCACCTTTTGAAACTGACTCTTGCTCAAAATATTCATAATTTGGGATATTTAGAAATAAAGAATTTACATAAGAGATTACATTTTCGCATGAACGATAATTTGTATTTAATACTTCAACTTCAAGAAGTTTATTTGTATTTGCAACATAATCAAACAATTCTCTTTTACCACCTCTAAATCTGTAAATTGATTGTTTTGTGTCTCCAACATAAAAAAATGTTTTGAATTTAGTTTGATCACCTGATAGTATCTCTTTTATTAATGGCTCTAAAATTCTATATTGTAAAAGAGATGTATCTTGAAACTCATCCATTAAAATATGTGAAAATGAAGAATCAAGTCTAAAATATAAAAAATCTTTATCAATTTTTGTAGATAATAGTTCATAAACTAAATTTGAAATATCATTAAATTCCAAGTAGTTTTTGTTTTTGTTAAAAGTAAATTTAAAATCTTTAAACATTAAATAAAGTTCAAATAATTTACTCAAACTATATCCCGCTCTTAATTTATAATAGATTGCAATTTCATCTTTTAGATTAGAGAAATATGATTCTATTGTTTCATTTGCACACTTTTTAAAATATGAATAATCTGCTAATGTGTCTTTTTCAAGCCAAGTTCTTCCAAATAATTCATCAAAAGTTTCAAAATCAACTGCTTTTATAGCACTAGCACTTGCACCATTACAATTCGAAATTTGCTCTTTTATTTTAAAAGCAAACTCCAAAACACTTTGTTTTTGTAAATCAATAAGTTTTGCATCAATATTTAAAATATCAACTGTTTCATTTTTTTCAAGTAGATTTTTGAATAATTCAAAAATTGAGTTAAATTTCTTTTTCTCATAGTGGGAAAAATCAATCAAAGTTTCAAATTGAGTTGCATTTAATGATTGTAAAAACTTCATACTTAAAGCTTCAATATCATCCTCTTTTATTTCAAAATCATCTGATATTCCAATATATCCACAAAATTCTCTCAAGATTTTATTTACAAATTTATCAATAGTAAAAATAGATAAAGTTGCATTTGAAAATGATTTAACTAAAAAACTCTTTTTTCCAAGAATCTCTTGTTTACTTAAGTCTGATTGTTCAACAATTGCACTCAAATATGCTTCATCATCACCTAAAGTTAAAAGAGTTTTATAAATCCTTTCACTCATTTCATTTGCAGCTTTATTTGTAAAGGTAAGGGTTAAAATTTCATTTGGTTTTGCACCAAGCAACATTAGTGTTATATATCGAACAGTTAAGGCAAAAGTCTTTCCACTTCCTGCACTGGCTTTTAGGGCTAAGTATTTTTTCATGGCCTAATGATACTAAATTTTTTATTAATAAGATTCTTTTAGATATAATCTTGACTCAAAAATCACTTAGGATTATATTATGACAAATAAGATTGATAATAAACATCAAAAAGTTCAAACTCTACTTGATGCAATACCATATATTAAAAAATTTTTCGGAAAAGTTATTGTTATTAAATATGGTGGTTCAGCACAAACAAGTCCAGATTTAAAAGAGAAATTTGCTCAAGATATTGTTTTTCTTTCACTTTTAGGAATTAAACCTGTTATTGTTCATGGTGGTGGGGCTAGAATTACTGAATTATTAACTAAATTAGAAATTCCATCTCACTTTGTTGATGGACACAGAGTTACTTGTGAAGATAGTATGAGAGTTGTTGAAATGGTTTTAAGTGGTGAAATCAATAAAAATATTACATCTTTACTTACACATCATGGGGCAAAAGCTATTGGAATATCTGGAAAAGATTCAGCAATGATAAATGCTGTTCCAAAAGATGGTGGAAGATTTGGATTTACTGGTGAAATCACAAAAGTAAATGGTGAAATGATTAACAATCTAATTAAAGAGGGATTTATTCCTGTTATTGCTCCAATTGGAGACAGTGCAGAGCCTAATCATCCAGGATTTAATATTAATGCTGATGTTGCAGCTTGTGAAATTGCAATGGCAATAAAAGCACAAAAAATTCTATTTTTAACTGATACTATTGGTGTTTTAGATAAAGATAAAAATTTAATTGCATCTTTAGATAAAGAAAAAGTTGAAGCATATAAAAAAGATGGAACAATTGCTGGTGGAATGATTCCAAAAGTTGATTCTTGCATTGAAGCTGTACATAATGGAGTAAATAAAGCTCACATTATTGATGGAAGAGTTGAACACTCTATTTTACTTGAATTATTTACAAGTGAAGGAATTGGTACACAATTTATAAGAAAAGACAATCCTAATAATGGGATTGATATGGAAAAATTATTAAGTGAATAAATAAAGAGCAACTCGTTGCTCTCTTTAGAGTTTGTTTCTTTAGCTGAAATTTATTTTCAGCGTTAAAAGAAATTAAAAAATAATAGGTCCCTAAAAAATTGGGACAATTTTTAAGGATAATTATGAATTTTATAGAAACAAGAGGAAATGATGGTGTAAAACCAATTGAAGTGCCATTTAGTGAAGCAATACTAAATCCAAGTACTTCATTTGGTGGATTATATGTACCAAAAAGTTTACCAAAATTAGAAGAAAACTTTATTTTAAATCATATCAACTCTTCTTATAAAGAACTTGCTTTTGATATATTAAAGGCATTTGAAATTGATATTGAAGAAAGTGAAATAAATAAAGCATTAGCTTTATATGACAATTTTGATGATGCTTCAAATCCTTGTCCAGTTGTGAAAGTTAAAGATGATTTATTTGTACATGAACAATATCATGGTCCAACAAGAGCTTTTAAAGATATGGCTTTACAACCTTTTGGTTCAATCCTTTCTTCAATTGCAAAAAAAAGAGATGAAAAATATTTAATTCTAGCTGCAACTTCTGGAGATACTGGACCAGCAGCTCTTAATACTTTTAAAAATAAAGAAAATATCCAAGTAGTTTGTCTTTATCCTGATGGTGGAACTTCTGATGTTCAAAGACTTCAAATGGTTTGTGAAGATGGGAAAAATCTAAAAGTTTTAGGAATCAAAGGAAACTTTGATGATGCTCAAAATGCACTAAAGAAACTTTTAGCTTCTAAAACTTTTAAAGATGAATTAGAAAAAGATAATATTAATCTAAGTGCTGCAAACTCTGTAAATTTTGGAAGAATTATTTTCCAAATCATTTATCATTTCTGGTCATATATTCAACTTTTAAAACAAGAAGAGATTGCAAATGGTGAAAAAATTTATTTAGTTGTACCATCTGGAAATTTTGGAAATGTATTGGGTGGATTTTATGCACTTCAAATGGGTGTTCCAATTGAAAAACTTTTAGTTGCTTCAAATGAGAACAACATTTTAACTCAATGGATTAATACAGGAATTTACGATATTAGAGGTAAAGAGTTAAAATTAACACTTTCTCCTGCAATGGATATTTTAAAATCTTCAAATATAGAAAGAGTAATATATTCACTATTTGGAGCAGATAGAACAAAAGAGTTAATGGAAGATTTAAACAATAATAATCTATTTAAAATGAGTAAAACTGAAACATTAGAACTTCAGAAATATTTTTCAGCAATCTATTCGGATGATACATTTGGTACAAAAACAATAAAAGAATTTCTTGATATTGGATACTTAATGGATCCACATACAGCAACTTGTATTAAAGCGTATAATGAGTTAAGAGAAAAGCCATTAAAAACAGTTATATATTCAACTGCAGAATGGACGAAATTCTCACCAACTGTATTAAATGCCTTAAATCAGAATAATGAAAAATATCGTGATAAAGAGGCTTTAGAAGAAATATCTTCAAAATACAATGCTACTTTACCTCAAAGCATCAAAGAATTATTTAGTGCAAAAATAAATCATTCTTCAGTTATCGAAAAAGAAAAAATTGAAGAAGAAATTGTAAAATTTATTAGAGAATCATAAGATTTTCTAATAAACATCTAAGCCTCTCAAAAACTATATAAAAAATATACACTGTGTCAGAACTTCACAAAACCCTACTAAAAACAATCAAAATGTGACATAAGTCAAAACTTTTTAAGTAATTTGATAATATAATCGTGCAATTCTAAATTTAAAAAAAGGAAGCCAAATATGTCTAAAGAAACAAATAGACGAGATTTTATTGGTTACTCATTTGCTGCAGTTGCTGCAGTGGGTGGTGCCGCGTCGCTTGTTGGTATGAAACAGGCTTGGGATCCACTTCCAAGCGTACTTGCTGGTGGATTCACAACTGTTGACCTAGCTTCAGTTAAAGCTGGAGAACCAGAGACTTTTGTATGGAGAGGGAAACCAATATTCGTACTTAAAAAAACTGCAGAAATGGAACAATCTTCAAGAGATTTACACATCGGAGAAGATAGATACATTATTGCAATTGGATTATGTACACATTTAGGATGTATCCCAGCATGGGCTAAAGATAAATGGAAATGTGCATGTCATGGAGGAGAGTACAATACAAGTGCTAAGCAAACTTTTGGACCACCACCAAGACCACTTGATTTACCTCCATTTAGTTTAAAAGGAACTGTTATCACTTTAGGTGAAGATGGTCCTGAACACCAAGCAATCGCAGCAGCGATGAAAGCGTAAGGAGTGATTAATGGCAAAATTTGAAAAAGCTAACTCTGTTGGTGAATGGTTAGATCAAAGATTAAATCTAACTACTTTCAACAAAGTAATGATGACAGAATATTGGATTCCAAAAGATATTAACTTCTTATGGGCAATGGGTGTTTTATTAGCTACTACTTTTGGTATTCTAATAATTTCTGGTATTTTCTTAATGATGTACTACAAACCTGATATTAACTTAGCATTCGACTCAGTTAACTATACAATTATGCAAGAAGTTGCATTTGGTTGGTTATTTAGACATATGCATGGTGTTGCAGCTTCTGTTGTATTCTTAATTATTTATATTCACATGTTTACAGGAATCTATTATGGTTCTTACAAACAAGGTAGAGAAATGATTTGGATTTCTGGTATGTTATTATTTATGACATTCTCAGCAGCTGGATTCTCTGGATATATGTTACCTTGGGGACAAATGTCTTACTGGGCAGCAATGGTTATTACAAACTTATTTGGTGGAGTTCCTGTTATTGGAGATGCACTTGTAGTTTGGATTAGAGGTGACTTTAATGTTGCTGATGCTACATTAACAAGATTCTTCATGTTACACGTATTCTTATTACCTATTACAATTATGGGTATTATTGGTTTACACTTCTATACATTAAGAATTCCTCACGTAAATAATCAAAATTCTGATGAATTTGATTTTGATGCTGAAGCTGAAAAATATTTAGCAGGAAATAAAAAAGAATCAAAAGTTATTCCTTTCTGGCCAATCTTTATTTCTAAAGATTTAGCTGTTTTAGGTGTTTTCTTAATTTTCTATTTCTACTTAGTATTCTTCCATTATGAATTTGCTATGGATCCAGTTAACTTTGACCCAGCAAACAATATGGTTACGCCTGCTCATATTTATCCTGAGTGGTATTTCTTATGGTCATACGAAGTATTAAGAGGTTTCTTCTTTGATATTGCTGGATTTAAAGCATTCGATATTGGATTAATTGCATTCGCATTCGCAAATGCTATTTTCTTAGTATTACCATGGTTAGATAGAGATCCTAAAATTTTACCAGCTCATAGAAGACCAGTATTCTTTATTTGGTTCTGGATATTAATGGTAGATTTAATTGTATTAACTGTTTATGGTAAATTACCACCAACAGGAAGTAATGCATGGGTTGGATTCTTTGCAGCATTAGGATTTATTTTACTATTCTTAATCTTACCAATCGTTACTAAAATTGACGCTAAGAAAAGGGGATCACTATGAGAGAATTAAAAATACTAGCAGTTGTAGTAGCTTTAACACTAATTACATACTGGGGAGTTGAACCTTATGCTCACTCTCAAATGCATCCACATGTAGCACCTGCTGATTTTACTTTTTCTGATTTAAAAGAAACAGTTGCTCCTGTTAAAGAATTAAAAGGTGATGTTGCTAATGGTGAGACATTAGTAACAAGTAACTGTACAGCTTGTCACTCAATTGAGTCTAAAGGTTTTCCAAAAGTTATGGATAATGCAAGTGCTGCAGCAGCATATGGTGTAACTCCACCTGATTTAGGTACTGCAGGAAAATTATATAATGCTGATTATTTAGCATCATTCGTTCAAGATCCAGCAACTACTTCAAAAACTGCTCATAAATATGTTGATGGAAAAGTTCATCCAATGCCTTCTTATAACTGGTTACAACCTCAAGAAGTTGCAGATGTAGTTGCATATTTAAAAGACATTGCTCCAAAAGAGATGACTAATAAAGAAGTATTTAGTAATGCTTGTCAAAGATGTCACTCAATTAAATATGCTGACATGAAAAATGGTACAATGGCTGCATTTACACCTAATGATGATATTAAAAAATATATGGGTAAATTACCACCTGATTTATCTCAAGTTATTAGATCAAGAGGTCATGAGTACTTAGAAACATTCATTAATGATCCACAAAAACATCTTCCAGGTACAGCGATGCCTAGAGTTGGATTAACTGAAGAATCTCAAGCTCAAGTTATTGAATATTTAGAAGAAGTTGGTGATTCTAAAAAAGTTCAAAGAGAAGAATTAGGACCTAAATTCTTAATCTATCTTGTGATTTTTGCAATTTTTGGTTTCTTATGGAAAGCAAGTAAATGGAGAGATGTTCACTAGAACATCTCTTCTAAAATAGGAGAAAAATAAATGAAACTAGCAAAATTAATAATAGCTGCAACTTTATTTGTAGTAGCTGCAAATGCAAATGATGTAATGCAAAAATCTATGTCAACTATGGAAAAAGGTATGACTCAAATTCAACAAGGTTTTTTAAATAATAACCTTGGTTTAATTAAAGAGGGTACTAAACTTGTAAAAGAAGGAAATGCACTTTTTTCAGATAAAAAAGTTATTGGTGAATATTTACCTGATAACAAAAAACACATGGTAAATGTGGCTGAGAATGCTTCTAAAAGAATATCTTTAGATGTTAATGAATTAGAAGTAAACTTAGATAATAAAGCATTTATAAACGCTGCAAATTCATATTCTGATATGTTAAATGCATGTTCTAGCTGTCACTCGATAGTTAGAAATTGGTAAAAATAAAAAAAGATAAACTTTTAAAGTTTATCTTTTTTATAAAAGTATTTTAGCGCCAGCCGATAATATTGCCGTTTCAGAACGAAGTATTAAATTAGAATTAAATCCTACAACATTTTCAATATTAAATTTTTCCCTCTCTTTTTTAGAAAAGCCACCCTCGCATCCAATAATTATTGTTTTAATTTCATCTTTTTTATTGTCAATACAAACTGTTGAAAAATCTAAAAAATAAGCATCTTCATTCTCTTTAATAAATTGTTCTATATTTTGTGAAACTTCAAGTTTTATAATATTTGAACGTCCACATTGACTTGAAGAGTTTATTAAAATCTTTTCAAGTTTTTCTATATTAATTTTGAAATTCTTTTGGGAATAGTCAGCATAAATAAAAGTAATTTTATCCACTCCCATTTCATTTAAAGAGGCAATATATTTTTCAACTGTTTTTGGATCAACTACACACCAACCAAGATGTAATTTTCTTTCATTAAGTAAAATCTTTTCTTCACTTGAAATTAAATTTAAAATAGCTCTTTTTTTATCAATATTATTTATTTTATATAAATAGATATTGTTGTCTTTTAAATTCCTAAAATATATTTCATCATCAATTTTATGTCGTCTTGCTTTTATCAAATAATTGTAAACATCATCTTTGATTTCTAAAATATCTGTTCCACAAAATTCATCATAAGTAAATTGCATTTAAAACCTTACTAATAATATAAACAGCTATGATTACTGTAATTTCAATTGTATATATTTTTTTTGCATAAGCAAAAAATTCAGTTTGTAATTCAATTTGATCATGTTTTATTACTCTCATTTTTTTATATCTTTTAATTTCAATAACTAATAAAAATATTGAAGCGGGAATCATTAAGGCAATTGCAAAACTAAAAGTTTGTGCATAAAAAGCAACAATCATTCCTGTATAAATTACTATCGCATTAGTTAGATGATATAAAGGTGTCATAAATTTCAATCGTTTTGCTAAAACAATAAACTCTTTCTCTTTTGATACTGAATATAGATTAAATAACATTATTGCTAAGAAAAAATATATTGTATAAACGTGGGTCTGAACCGCACTGTGCATTAATTCCATTCTTGTTTATCTCACTTTTAAAAAATTTTGGTATTATATCTAACTTGTCATAAGTTTTTATTTTAACTACACAAAGGAATAATATGGCTATAAAAGTGCAAACTGCTATAGAAATTATTTCAAAATTAACCCTAAATTTAAATTTTGAAATTATCCCTATTGAAAATGCTACAAGCAGAATATGTGCACACGATATTTTTGCCACAAGTTTTTTGCCAAAATTTAACAATTCAGCAATGGATGGATATGCAATAATTTATGAAGATAAAGATAATGAATTAAATATCATTGATACAATTTTTGCTGGAGATAACAATAATAAATTATTAGAAAAAAATTCTTGTATAAAAATAATGACTGGAGCAAAAATCCCAGAAAATTCAACAGCTATAATTCCAAAAGAAGATATAGAAGAACTTAATGATAACAAAATAAAAATTTTAAAAAATGTTAAAGAATTTCAACACATTAGATATATTGGTGAAGATATAAAAAAAGATGAACTGTTAATAAGTAAAGGTGAAGAGATAAATTTTTCAAAAATCACCCTACTCGCAAGTCAAGGAGTATCTCATATTAAAGTTTATAAAAAACCAAAAGTTGTAGTTTTCGCAAGTGGAGAAGAGTTAAAACTTCACTATGAAAAAATTGAATCATTTCAAATTTATAATTCAAATACACCAACATTTATTTCACGAACCCAAGAGTTAGGTTGTGAAATTACATTTATAGGTCAAGCAAAAGACTCTATTGAAGATATTAAAGATTTAGTAAAAAATTCTTTAGATGCTGATTTAATAATCACTTCGGGTGGTGTTTCTGTCGGAGATGCCGATTTTACTAAAGAAGCATTTTATGAATTAGGATTTGAATCACTTTTTGATGGAATAGATGTAAAACCAGGAAAACCTACAGTTTTTGGGAAGATTCAAAATACATATATTTTGAATCTTCCTGGTAATCCTTTAGCATCGGCGCTTATATTTGAGTTGTTTGGAAAAATATTAATTCAAAAACTTCTAGGAGCTAAAGATATTTATCAAAATTATATTTTAGGAAAATTAAAAAACTCTTTTTTTACTAGAAAAGGGAAAACTACAATTATTCCTGGTTTTTTTGATGGAGAGTTTTTTGAAGTTTCAGAAAAAAGATCTCCAGGAATGGTTTCAGTTTTAAGCAGATGTAATTCAATGATTGTTATAGATGAAAACATTGAAACATTAAAAAAAGATAGCTTAATAAAAATATTACCAATAAATTGGAAATTCTTTAGCGATATAAAAAAGGACTTTTTAACATATGAATAACACATCAACTAAAAAAGCAATATGCATTTTAAGTGGAGGAATGGATTCAACATTAGCTTCATACATTGCAAAAAATGAAGGTTATGAAATTATTGCTGTTCATTTTAATTATGGACAAAGAACACAAGATAGAGAATTAAAAGCATTTAGAGATATTTGTGAAGATTTAAAGATTTTAGAAAAATATGAAATTGATATTCCTTTTTTTACGCAAATTGGAGCAAGTGCATTAACTGATAAAAATATTGATGTTCCAACAGGAGGAATTGAAGCTGGAGTTCCAATAACTTATGTTCCATTTAGAAATGGGATTTTTCTTTCAATTACAGCTGCAATTGCTGAAAAAGAAGGAGCAACTGCAATGTACATTGGAGTTGTTCAAGAAGATAGTTCAGGTTATCCAGATTGTACAGATGAGTTTATAGATAAAATGAAAAAAGCTATAAATCAAGGAACTAAAGAGTCTACGCATATTGATATTATTACACCTTTAGTTCATCTAACAAAAGCACAAATCGTTCAAGAAGCAATAAAATTAAATGTTCCACTTGAACATACATGGTCATGTTACAAAGAAGAAAATGAAGCTTGTGGGGTTTGTGATTCATGTAGATTAAGATTAAATGGTTTTAAAATTGCAGGTATTAAAGACCCAATTTCTTATAAGGTTTCATAATGCATTGGAAAATATCAAAAGAGTTTGAATTTTGTTATGGACATAGAGTTTGGTCACAAACATTAAATGCAGAATTTTCACTTGATAGTTGTTTAAAATGTAGGCATTTACATGGACATCAAGGGAAAATATTAGTTTATCTTGAAGCTAGTGAATTAAAAGATGGAATGGTTACAGATTTTAAACATTTAAATTGGTTTAAACAATTTATTGATGGTGTACTTGACCATAAATTTATTTTAGATATAAATGATCCATTATTTTTTACTCTACTTCCAGATGTAAATAAGAATGAATTAATTAAATTTGATGAAAACTATTATTTAGTTGATTTAACAAAATTTAAAGATGAAGAAAATCATATGAAAGAACTTTATGAAGGTTATGTCGTTGTGGATTTTGTTCCTACAAGTGAAAATTTATCAGCTTGGTTCTTAAAAATAGTTCAAAAAAAGATGGATAAACTTAATATAAAAGTTTCACATGTGGAATTTTTGGAAACTCCAAAAAGTAAAAGTACATTTTATGCTTGAAATAAATGAGATATTTGGACCTACAATTCAAGGTGAAGGTAAACTTGTAGGAACTCCTTCAATTTTTATTAGATTTGGAAAATGTAATTTTAAATGTGAAGGGTTTCAAGTTGAATATGAAACACCAAGTGGAATAAAAAAATGTGCTTGTGATTCATATTATGCTGTTGATACAGAATTCAAAAATACATGGACAAAATATAAATCATATGAAGAGATTGTTAGTGAAGTAAATGAATTATTATCAAACTATCCAAACAATTATAAAATTGATATTGTAATAACAGGTGGAGAACCACTTTTATATTGGAATAAAGAAGAGTTTCAAAAACTTTTAAAACATTACATAGATAATGGGCATAAAGTTACAATAGAAACAAATGCTTCATTAAATCTAAATTTCGAATTTGACTATCAAAAAGAGATTTTATTTTCAATGAGTGTAAAACTTAGTAATTCACTAGAGCCATTAAAAAAAAGAATTAATAAAGAGACTCTTTGTAAAATTTTAACAAACACTAAAGAGTCTTACTTAAAATTTGTAATAGGAAAAGATTTCTTAAATGATGCAAAAAAAGAGATAATTGCAATTTTAGAAGATATTCCAAAATGTGAAGTTTACCTTATGCCACTTGGTGATACAGCAGATGAAATAAATAAAAATTGTGAAGACGTAATAAATATGGCAATAGAAAATGGTTTTAAATATTGCGATAGATTGCATATTAGAGTGTGGAATAATAAAAGAGGAGTTTAACCCTCAAATATATTATTTATAAAAGTGTTGATATAATAAACAACAAATGTAAAATTAAAAAGGATAAAAATGAAATTTACAGGTTCTAATGTATTAGTTACAGGTGCAAGTAGAGGAATTGGTGCACAAATTGCAAAAACTCTTGCAGGTTTTGGACTAAAAGTTTGGATTAATTATAGAAGCGGAGCTGATGCAGCTGAAGCAATAAAAGAAGAAATTGAAAAAGCTGGCGGAATTGCTGCTATTATCAAAGCTGATGTAACAAATGAAGAAGAATTTGCAAATGCAGTTAAAACAATAGTTGATGCTGATGGTGAACTATCTTATTTAGTTAATAATGCTGGAATTACAAAAGATAAATTAGCTTTAAGAATGAGCGTAGCAGATTTTAATGATGTTATTAGTGCTAACTTAACATCTGGATTTATTGGTTGTAAAGAAGCCTTAAAAGTAATGAGCAAAAAAAGATTTGGTTCAGTTGTAAATATCTCTTCAATTGTTGGAGAAATGGGAAATGCAGGACAAACGAATTATTCTGCTTCAAAAGGTGGATTAAATGCAATGACTAAATCATTTGCAAAAGAAGCTGCTTCTAGAGGAATTAGATATAACGCTGTTACACCTGGATTTATTCAAACAGATATGACTCATGAATTAAAAGATGAAGTTAAAGCTGAATATGAAAAAAATATTCCCCTTTCAAGATTCGGTCAACCAAGTGAAATAGCCGATGCAGTAGCATTCTTATTAAGTGATCATGCTTCGTATATTACAGGTGAAATATTAAAAGTTAACGGTGGTTTATACGTTTAATTTTTTGTCAAAAGGTTAAAATATTTAATTTAAAAGAGTTTTTAAAACTTTTTTGTTATAATACAAACATAATTTTATAAAAGGAAATAAATATGGCATTATTAGATGACGTAAAAGAAGTAGTTATTGAGCAATTAGATTGCGATCCAGCAGAAGTTAAAGAAGATTCAAAATTCATTGAAGATTTAGGTGCTGATTCTTTAGACGTAGTTGAATTAGTTATGGCTTTAGAAGAAAAATTTGACATCGAAATCCCTGATGAAGATGCTGAAAAAATCTTAACTGTTGCAGACGCTATAAAATATATTGAAAATAACGCGTAATTTATAGATTTTAAATAGAAGATTTATATCTTCTATTTATTAATTTTAACTATTGAGTTTTTTTATAAAAAAATTGAATAATTCAAATAATAAAAACATGGAGCATATTTAAATGAGAAGAGTTGTTGTAACAGGTTTAGGTACTATTAATTCTACAGGACATAATGTAAAAGATTCTTTCCAAGCAGTTGTAGATGGTGTTTGTGGTATTGACACGATTACACTATTTGACGCAAGTGATTTTTCTGTACAAATTGCTGGTGAAGTAAAAGATTTTAATCCTGAAACTGTAATGGATAAAAAAGAAGTAAAAAAAGCTGATAGATTTATTCAATTAGGTATAAAAGCAGCTCTTGAAGCGATGATTGATTCAGGTTATGTTACACAAGAAGATAAAAAAGTTGATGCTTCTATTGCTGATAGATTTGGAATTATTTCAGGTTCAGGAATTGGTGGACTTTCTACTATTGAAAAAAACTCTGTTGTATGTGAGAATAGAGGTTCAAGAAAAATTTCACCATTTTTTATTCCTTCATCATTAGCTAATATGTTAAGTGGATTTATTTCTATTGAACATAATTTAAAAGGTCCTTCATTATCTCATGTAACTGCATGTGCAGCTTCAACTCATGCGTTAAATGATGCTGTTAAAACAATTGCTTTAGGTGGTGCAGATAGAGTTTTAGTTGTTGGTGCTGAATCAGCTGTTTGTGGTGCTGGTGTTGGTGGATTCGCAGCAATGAAAGCATTATCAACAAGAAATGATGATCCCAAAAAATCATCAAGACCATTTGATTCTGGTAGAGATGGATTTGTTATGGGTGAAGGTGCTGGTGCATTAGTTGTTGAAGATTTAGAAATTGCCCTTGCAAGAGGAGCTAAAATTTATTGTGAAATTATTGGGTTTGGTGAATCAGGAGATGCTAATCATATTACATCACCTGTAATGGATGGTCCACTAAGAGCAATGAAAGCAGCTTTTGAAATGGCTAAAAATATAACTGGTGAATACCCAAAAATTGATTACATCAATACTCATGGTACATCAACTCCTGTTGGTGATAAAAATGAAACTGCTGCGATTAAAGAAGCATTTGGTGGAAAAGAAAATTGTCCTCCTATTTCATCAACAAAAGGACAAATTGGTCACTGTTTAGGTGCAGCTGGTGCTATTGAAGCTATTATGGCTATTAAAGCATTAACTGAAGGTATAATTCCTCCAACTATAAATGTAGAAAATCAAGATCCTGATTGTGATTTAGACATTGTTCCTAACGTAGCAAGAAAAGCTAACTTAACTACTGTTATGAGTAATAATTTTGGATTTGGTGGAACTAACGGTTCTGTAATTTTTAGAAAATACGAAAAATAATTTAAACTAAAACCTAAATATAAAAGAGATAATTTTAATTATCTCTTTTTTTTTTAAAGGGAAAAAATTGGCAACTTACCTAGAATTTGAAGATAAAATCAAAAAAATTGAAGATGAAATAATTACGGCAAAAACAAAGTCTGATGAACATGCGGTAGATATTTTAGAAAAAAAATTAGAAAAAGAAGTTGAAAAAACTTTTAAAAATTTAAGTGATTATCAAAAACTTCAACTTGCACGTCATCCTGATAGACCTTATTCATTAGATTATATAAATGGTTTATTAACAAATGCTTATGAAATACATGGAGATAGACATTATGTTGATGACCATGCAATTGTATGTTATTTAGGATATATAGGTACTCAAAAAGTATTAGTTATTGGTGAACAAAAAGGTAGAGGAACTAAAGATAAACTTTACAGAAATTTTGGAATGCCTAGTCCAGAAGGTTATAGAAAAGCTTTAAGAGCTGCAAAAATGGCTGATAAATTTCAAATTCCAATTTTAATGTTAGTTGACACTCCCGGTGCATATCCAGGAATTGGAGCTGAAGAGAGAAATCAATCTGAAGCAATTGCAAGAAATTTATATGAATTTGCAGATTTAACAACTCCAACTGTTTCTGTTGTAATAGGTGAAGGTGGTTCAGGTGGTGCACTTGCAATTTCTGTCGCTGATAAACTTGCAATGATGAGATATTCGGTTTATGCAGTTATTTCACCTGAAGGTTGTAGTGCAATTTTGTGGAATGATCCAGCTAAAGTTGAAACAGCTGCAAATGCATTAAAAATTACAGCTGAAAATTTAAAAGAATTAAATTTAATCGATGACGTAATAAATGAGCCATTAATTGGAGCTCATAGACAAAAAGAGTTAGCAATTTTAGCTTTAAAAGAGTATTTTCTAACTTCGTTAGTTGAATTAAAAAAATTAACTCCAGCCCAAAGATCTGAGAAAAAATATCAAAAAATTATGAACTTAGGTTCTTTTTTAGAAAGATAAATTTATGAAAACAAGAAGTTTAAACTTCTTGTTATCTTACTAATCTACCAACTGGTTCTCCACCAATTAAATGAAAATGTAAATGATGTACTTCTTGTCCACCATGAACACCGATATTTGTAATTAGTCTATAACCGCTCTCTTTTACGTTTAATTTAGCAGCAACTTTTTGAATAAACTCAGTCATTTCTGACATGATTTTTGGAGGTGTAACATCAAAAGAAGCATAATGTTCTTTTGGAATAATTAATACATGAATTTTTCTAGTTGGATTAATATCATTAAATGCTAAAAAATTTTCATCCTCTAAAATAGTTTGATTTGGTATCTCACCTTTTACAATCTTACAGAATATACACATTATTTTTCCTTGAAATTAAATAGTAAAATATTATAACCAAACTCTAATAAATCTTTAAGTATAATCCCAAAAATACAGATACGAATAATTTAAATCCAAGATAATTATTTATAAATTTAGGGAGAAAAAGTGACACAGTGGATTGAAAAAATAAACAATGCAACATCACTTGAAGAGTTAGAAAATTTAAGAATTGATACTTTAGGTAAAAAAGGTATTTTAACTTTAGAATTTGCTAAAATGAAAAGTGTTCCAAATGAAGAGAAAAAAGCTTTTGCTGAAAATTTAAACAAACAAAAAGAGCTTGTTACTGATGCTCTTGAGTCTAAAAAAAATATTTTAGAAAAAGAAGCTTTAAATAAAAAATTAGAAAATGAAAAAATTGATGTAACAAGATTTAACAATGAATTATCTTGTGGAGCTACACATCCAGTTGTTGAAACAATGGATAGAATCATAACATATTTTCAAAATCTTAATTTTGCAGTTGAAGAAGGTCCATTAGTAGAAGATGATTTTCATAACTTTGAAGCACTAAATCTTCCAAAATATCACCCTGCACGTGATATGCAAGATACATTTTATAATAAAGATTACACTCTTTTAAGAACTCATACTTCTCCTGTTCAAATAAGAACTATGTTAAGCCAAAAAACACCTATAAGAATGATAGCACCAGGAACAGTTTTTAGAAGAGATTTTGATATTACACATACTCCAATGTTCCACCAAATAGAAGCTTTAGTTGTTGATGAAGCAGACAAAGTTTCATTTGCAAATTTAAAACATGTTTTAGTTGAATTTTTACAACATATGTTTGGAGATGTTGAAGTTAGATTTAGACCTTCTTTTTTCCCATTCACTGAACCATCTGCTGAAGTTGATATTTCATGCGTATTTTGTAAAGGTGATGGTTGTAGAGTTTGTTCACAAACAGGATGGCTTGAAGTATTAGGTTGTGGTGTTGTGGATGAAAATGTATTCAAAGCAGTTGGATATGAAAATAAATCTGGTTACGCTTTTGGATTAGGAATTGAAAGATTTGCAATGCTAATTCATAGTATTGGAGATTTAAGATCACTATTTGAAAGTGATACAAAACTATTAGGACAATTCAAATGATAATTACAAGAACTTGGTTAGAAGAATTTATAGATATTTCAAAGATTTCAACTGATGAAATTTGCAAAACATTAAACTCAATTGGTCTTGAAGTTGATAGTGTAGAAAAAATCTCAATAGTTCCAAAAGTAGTTATTGGAAAAGTGCTAGAAAAAGAGAAACATCCTGATGCTGATAAATTAAATATTTGTCAAGTTGATTTAGGAACTCAAACTGTTCAAATTGTTTGTGGTGCAAAAAATGTAGATGCTGGTCAATTTGTTCCAGTTGCAACTGTTGGTTGTGATATGGGAAATAATTTTATTATCAAAGAAGCAAAATTAAGAGGTGTTGAATCAAATGGTATGATTTGTTCAGCAACTGAACTTGGACTTTCAAAATTAAATGATGGAATATTGGAACTTGATGATTCTATTGGTGAATTAATTTTAGGAAAAGAGTTAAGAGAATATCCAAAATTAAATGATGAAATCATTGAAATTGAATTAACAGCAAATAGAGGTGATTGTTTAAGTATCAATGGAATAGCTAGAGAATTAAGTGCGTTTTATAATATTCCATTTATTGAATTTGACAAACAAATCAACTATAACAATTTAGGTATTGGTCAAGTATTAGAAGTTGAATGTGATAGCAATATTCAATCATCATTAATATTTAAAGCAATTGATTTTAGCCAATTTAAATTAAGTGTATTACATAAATTAAGAACTGCATTCCTTGGTAAATACCAAGATAAAAATGATATTAAAAATGTATTAACTTATGTTACACATGCAACTGGTGCAATACTAAATGCCTATTCAAAAGAAAAAGCAATTTCTTCAAATAATTTATGTTTATTAAACGTAAAAAAAGATTCTGATGGATTTGATAATGTTTATGGAATTGAACATTTAAGTAAAATTTGTGTTGAACAAAAAGATATAGATGCAAATGAAACAAATTTTATAATTGAAGCATCATATATAAATCCTGAATTAATCTCAAAAAAAGTATATGAAACAAAAGTAAAAACTGGAGAAGTTTATTATAAAGCTTCAAGGGGAAGTGAACCAAATATTGAATTTGGTGTTGATTATTTTGCTAGTTTTGTTTCTAAATATGGAGCATTAATCTACAAAGGTAGTGAAACATTTATTGAAGATAAAGAAAAATTAGCACTTGATATTAGTGTAAGAAAAGTAAATGCAATTATTGGTCAAGAGATTCCAAAAATTGAAATTGAGAAAATTCTTAACTCACTTGGGTTTGAAGTAAAAGATACAGGTGAAGTATTAGCGATAAAAGTTCCATACTACAGACATGATATAAAAAATATCGCAGATGTTACTGAAGAGATTGTAAGAATTATTGGAATTGATAATATTATTGCAAAACCATTAGAAATTGATGAAGTAAATAGAGTTAATAAAACATCAAATGACTTAATCAAAAAAAATAAATTAAGATTTAAAGCAATAGAAAATGGTTTTTATGAAACATTAACTTATGTTTTTTGCTCAAAAGAAAATTTAGAAAAATATAATTTCAAAACTGTAAAAGAAGAATTAGAATTAATTAATCCAATTGTAAAAGAGTTAAATACATATAGAACTACTATTCTTTTGAATTTAGTAGAAGCTTGTGCAAATAATTTTAAAGTTGGAGCTAGATCAAGTGCTTTTTTTGAAATTGGAACAATTTTTGATGAAAATAGAAAAGAGAGTAAAAAAATCTCATTTATTCAAACTGGTTCAGCTGAATTAGAAGATTTTTCAAATGCAGGAAAACCAAAGAATATTGACTTCTTCTCTTTTTCTAAAAAAGTATTAAACACTATTGGAAAATTTGATTTAGAACCAATGACAAATATTGATAATTTATTCATTCATCCTTTCCAAAATGCAAATGTTTTAATTGATGGAAAAGTTGTAGGTTATATTTGTAAATTACATCCAAGTGTTTGTTCAGATTTTGATTTAAATGATACATTTATTGCTGAAATTGATTTTGAAGCTATTAAAAATGATTTAGTAAAAACTACATCTTATTCAAAATTCCAATCTTCAAAAAAAGATTTAAGTATTATTGCTCCAAAATCTTTAGAGTATAAAGAGATTAAAAAAGTAATTAATTCATTAAATAATTCAAATATCAAACAATTTAATTTAATTGATATTTATAATGATGAAAAACTTGGAGAAAATGAGAGTTTAACAATCAGATTTGTTTTGCAAAATGATGAAAAAACAATGGAAGAAGAAGATATTACAACAACTATGAATTCAATTTTAGATGTACTAAATAAAGAGTTATCTATTGGTTTAAGACAATAATCAAAAAGGGAAAAAGTGGAAAAATTCAGTATAAAGAAATTAATAAAAGCATTTAATATAGAAATAGATTCAATTGCAAGTGATAAATCAATATCTCATAGATGTGCAATGTTTTCACTTTTTTCAAATGAAACTTCATATATAAAAAATTATTTAACAGCTGAAGATACACTAAATACTTTAAGTATTGTTGAGCAACTTGGAGCAATTATAAAAAGAGATGGTAGTTATGTTGAAATTACTCCAACACAAACTTTAAGTGAACCATCTGATGTTTTAGATTGTGGAAACTCAGGAACTGCGATGAGATTGTTTTGTGGACTATTAGCTAGTGTTGATGGTGCATTCACATTAACTGGTGATAAATATTTAAGAAATAGACCAATGAAAAGAGTTGCAGATCCACTAAGAAGTATTGGTGCACTTATAGATGGAAGAGAAAATGGAAATAAAGCTCCTTTATTTATTAGAGGAGTAAAAGAACTACAACCATTTACTTATCACTCACCTGTTGATTCAGCACAAGTAAAATCTGCAATGATTTTAGCAGCTCTTAGAGCAAATGGAATTTCAAAATATAAAGAGAATGAACTTACTCGTGACCACACAGAACGAATGTTAAAAGGTATGGGTGCAACTCTTGAGAATGATTCAGATGGTTTTATAAATATTCATCCATTAACTGGTCATTTAAAACCTTTAAATATTACAGTTCCAACTGATCCTTCATCTGCATTTTTCTTTGCACTTGCTGCTGCAATTACAAAAAATGCAAGGGTTCTAATAAAAAATGTAACTTTAAATCCTACAAGAATAGAAGCTTATCAAGTTTTAAAAAGAATGGGTGTAATTGTAAACTTTATTGAAAAAGAGAATGTTTATGAACCAATTGGAGACATTGAAGTTATTAATAATGAACTAAATGGTGTTGAAGTTAATGAAAATATTTCATGGCTTATTGATGAACTTCCTGCTTTATCAATCGCTATGAGTTTAGCAAATGGAAAATCAAAAGTTTCAAATGCAAAAGAGTTGAGAGTAAAAGAGAGTGATAGAATTTCATCTGTAGTAAATAACTTAAAACTTTGTGGTGTAACATATACTGAGTTTGAAGATGGCTATGAAATTATTGGTGGAACTATCAAAAAAGCTGTAATAAATTCTCATGGTGATCATAGAATTGCTATGAGTTTTTCAATTGCAGGACTCAATAGTGAAATGGAAATTGAAGATACACAATGTATTGATACTTCTTTCCCAAATTTTAAAGAAATATTAGACTCTTTATATAAATAAAGGTAATTTAAATGAAAGTAAAACTAGCATCAAACTATGGATTTTGTTTTGGTGTAAAAAGAGCTATTAAAATAGCTGAAGACTACAAAGATTCTTCAACAATGGGTCCCTTAATTCATAATCAAGATGAAATAAATAGATTAAAAAAAGATTTTAATGTAGGCTTATACAATAATCTAAGTGATGTAAAAGATAATGATACAGTTATTATTAGAACACATGGTATTCCAAAAAATGATTTAAAAAACTTAAGAGCTCAAAATGCAAAAATAATAAATGCAACATGTCCTTTTGTTACTACTCCTCAGCAAATTGTAAAAAAAATGTCAAAAGAAGGTTATTCAATCTTAATCTTTGGAGATGCTGATCACCCAGAAGTAAAAGGTGTTCAGTCCTATGCAGAACATCAAAATGATGTACATATTGTTCTTGAACCAGCTGATTTAGAAACTATTGTTTTTAGAAATAGTAAAATTGCAACTGTTGCACAAACAACTAAGAAAAAAGAAAAATATCTAGAAATTGTAAATTATTTAATTCTGAAAAATAAAGAAGTTAGAGTTTTTAATACTATTTGTGATGCAACATTTGAGAACCAAGATGCAGCAAGAGAACTTTCAAAAGAAGTAGACGTAATGATTGTAATTGGTGGTAAAAACTCATCAAATACAAAACAATTACACTCAATTTGTCTGGAAAATTGTCCTGATTCTTACCTGATAGAAAATGAAACGGAACTAGATATTTCATGGTTTAAAAATAAAAAACTATGTGGTGTAACAGCCGGTGCTAGCACACCTGATTGGATAATACAACAAGTTGTAGACAAAATTGAATCATTCAACTAAGAGTTTTTAAGCCAATTTTCTGTATAATCATCCCATTTAATAAAACTGGTAAATATGAAGGAATAAAATGGGTATCGAAGATATTGATTTAGGTGAAGACTTTGATTTTGAGCAAATGCTTAACGAGTCTTTCGAGAATGCAGAAAATAATTCTGTGGTTGATGGTGTAATTGTAGAAATTTCTAATGAGAGAGTTTTAGTTGATGTTGGTCAAAAAATTGAGGGTCAATTAAGTATTTCTGAAATTACAATTGGTGGTGAAGTTAAATACAAAGTTGGTGACACAATTCCTGTTATGTTAATGGGAAGCAGAGGTGAAAGACCAAGTATTTCACATAAAAAAGTTTTACAAAAAGAAAAATTTGATGCTTTTGTAAAAGCTCATGGTGAAAATGTAGAAGACGTAACTATTGAAGGTAAAATCGTTTCTGTAAAACAAAGAGGTGGTTTTATAATCGAAGATGCTGATGGTTGTGAATATTTCATGCCTATGGCACAATCTTACTTAAAAGCAATTGGAGCAGTTGGTAAAACTGTAAAAGCAAAAGTTATTAAAGTAAATAAAGCACAAAATTCAATTATTGTTTCAAGAAAAAAATTAATTGAAGAATCAAAAGCAGTAAAAGACAATAAAGTAACTGAAATTTTAGATAATAAAGAACCAGTTATTGGAACTATCAAAAAAATTACTTCTTATGGAATGTTTGTTGATTTAGGTGGAATTGATGGTTTAGTAAACTACAATGAAATCTCATACAAAGGTCCTGTAAATCCTGCAAATTATTACAATGAAGGTGATGAAGTTTCAGTTGTAGTTTTATCTTATGATAAAGCAAAACAACACTTATCATTATCTATCAAAGCTGCACTTTCTAATCCTTGGGAAGAGATTAAAGATGAATTAGAAGTTGGTGATACAATTACTGTTACTGTTTCTAATTTTGAATCTTATGGTGCATTTGTTGATTTAGGAAATGATATTGAAGGTTTATTACATATTTCAGAAATTTCTTGGAATAAAAACCTAAAAAATCCAAAAGAGCTTTTAACAATTGGTGAAGAAATCAATGTTGAAGTTATTGAATTAAATATCGAACAAAAAAGATTAAGAGTTTCTTTAAAAAATCTTCAAGAAAAACCTTTTGCAAAATTCACTAATGAACATAAAGTTGGGGATGTAATTAAAGGTAAAATTGCTACATTAACTGATTTTGGTGCTTTTGTAAGCATCGGTGATGTTGATGGTTTACTACATAATGAAGAAGCTTCATGGGAACCAAATGCTAAATGTAAAACACTTTACAAAAAAGGTGATGAAGTTGAAGTTAGAATCATTAAAATAGATAAAGAAAAAGAAAATATTTCATTATCAATTAAAGAAATAGCTGATTCTCCTGCAAAAAAATTCCAAGATGCTTATAAAATTGGTGATATTGTAAAAGGTACAGTTAAAGATGCAAAAGATTTCGGAATCTTCATTAAACTTGAAAACAATCTTGATGGTTTAATTAGAAATGAAGATTTTGGTCCATTAAAAATCGAAGATGTAAAAAATGGTGATGAAATTGAAGCAGTTGTTGTAAATATTGACACTAAAAAAAATAGAGTAAGATTATCAGTTAGAAGATTAGAGCAACAACAAGAAAGAGAAGTTCTAAAATCTGTTAATGATGATTCATCTATGACTTTAGGTGACATTATAAAAGACCAAATGAAATAATAGGATTTATTTAAATGAGTAAATATACAATTGTAGTTTGTGATCATATACATGAAGCTGGTTTACAAATTCTTCAAAATACAGAAGATGTAAACTACGTATATGCAGCAGATGTAAATAAAACAGAACTATTAAATATTATCAAAGATGCACATGTTGCAATTACAAGATCATCAACAGATGTAGATGAAAAGTTTTTAAATGCTGCAACTAACTTAAAAGCAATTATTAGAGCTGGTGTTGGTTACGATAATGTTGATATTGAAGGTTGTAGTAAAAGAGGAATAATCGCAATGAATGTTCCTACTGCAAACACAATAGCAGCAGTTGAATTAACAATGACACATATGTTATCTTGCATGAGAAAATTTCCATATGCTCATAATCAATTAAAAAATGATAGAGTTTGGAAAAGAGAAGATTGGTATGGAAATGAACTTTATGGGAAAAAACTAGGAGTTATTGGTTTTGGAAATATTGGTCATAGAGTTGCACTTAGAGCTAAATCATTTGAAATGGATGTAATGACTTACGATCCATATATTCCTTCAACAAAAGCAACTGATTTAGGTATCAAGTATACAACTAATTTCGAAGATATTTTATCTTGTGATATTATTACAATTCATACGCCAAAAAATAAAGAAACTATCAATATGATTGGTTTTGAAGAAATTGCAAAAATGAAAGATGGTGTAGTTTTAATTAACTGTGCTAGAGGTGGATTATATAACGAAGATGCATTATATGAGAACCTTAAATCTGGGAAAATTGCTATGGCAGGAATCGATGTATTTATCAAAGAACCAGCAACAAATAATCCTTTATTAGATTTACCAAATATAACTGTTACTGCTCACTTAGGAGCAAATACAAAAGAATCTCAAAGAGAAATTTCAGTTCAAGCAGCAAATAATGCTATTGAATCAGCACGAGGAATTGCTTATCCAAATGCTTTAAATTTACCTATTGATGAGAGTAAAATTCCATCATTTGTAAAACCATATATTGAATTAACTCAAAAAATGGCATTTTTACTTGCTCAATTAAGTAAAAGTGAAATTAGATCAATTAATATTGCAGCTGAGGGTGAGGTTTGTGAATATTTAGACTCTTTACAAACTTTTGCAACAGTTGGTGTATTAGCCGTATCTTCAGGTGATGAAGTTAACTATGTTAATGCTAACTTTATTGCAAAAGAAAAAGGTATAGAATTAACTACTTCAGAATTTTCTAACCATAGTGGATACCAAAATAAAGTATCTATTAAAATTACAACACCAAATGGTGTAAAAACAATATCTGGAACTGTATTTAACGAGGATGTTCAAAGAATCGTTGAAATTAACGGATTCTCTTTAGATATTGAACCAAAAGGTAAAATGATTGTAATGAGAAACAATGATGTACCTGGTGTAATCGGTGAAGTTGGTAAAATCTTAGGTGATAGCAATATTAATATAGCTGACTTTAGATTATCAAGAGGGAAAGATGGAGCATTAGCTGTTATACTTATTGATGAAAAACCAAGTTCAGATATATTAAAAAAACTTGACAGTTTAGAAGCTGCAATTGCAGTTGCTTACGCAGAAATTTAAGGAGAAATTATGGCAATTGGTATGAGTGAATTAAAAAAGGGATTAAAAATTGAAGTTGATGGTGTTCCTTACAAAATTACAGAGTATCAACATGTAAAACCTGGTAAAGGTGCTGCATTTGTTAGATGTAAAATTAAATCATTTTTAAATGGAAAAGTAATTGAAAAAACTTTCCATGCAGGTGATAAATGTGAAGTTCCAAATTTACAACAAAAACAAATGCAATTTTTATATGATGATGGTGAACTTTTACAATTCATGGATAATGCAACATATGAACAAGAAGGATTAACTTATGATCAAGTTGGTGAAGCTTTTGATTGGATTGTTGATGGTATGACTTGTGATATGATGTACTACAATGGTAAAGCTATTACAGTTGAGCCTCCAATGGTTGTAGAATTAAAAATCGTTGAAACACCACCTAACTTCAAAGGTGATTCTCAAGGTGGTAGAAAACCTGCTACTTTAGAATCAGGTGCTGTTGTACAAATTCCTTTCCATATTCTTGAAGGTGACATTATTAAATGTGACACAAGAACTGGTGAATATTTAGAAAAAGTAAAATAAAAAGATTTAGCTGTATCGCAGAAGTACTGCGATATAGCTTTCTTTTCTTCCATCAATAATACTTATCAGTTCTCTCATAAAAAAACTCTATCTTGATTTGTAAAATATAGCTTATTCTAATTATTTTCTTTTTAAATACATAATTTTTTCTTCTCCAATATAATTCTCATGTACAATCTCAAAATCCATATCAATTTCATTTAAAGCATTAATCCCATTTCTAATTTTTGGACTTACAATCAATACAATATAATCAATTTTTTCTTTTAATAAATTCATTAAGTTGTAAACACCTTCAACCATTACGAACTTATAATCAAGTAATTTAAATAAATCTTCACTAATGAAAACTTGTCTATTTGGTATTTTAAATAGGGGAATATTATTATCAAATATTTTATTTTTACTATAAATCATAATATTTGGAGCTCGTCCTGCAATATATCTCGCGTCAAGAGTTGGCTTATCTATTCTTACTGTATTCCCACCTATTAACATTAAATCCACTTTATCTCTTAAAGTATGGACATATAATTGACTCATTTTTGATGATATTGATCCATCAATACAACCATTCAAAGTTTGTGCCATTTTATAAAAAATGAATGTACCACTACTCCACTTTAAAAATGGATATAAAAGGTTGTAAGCTTCTTTTTTCATGCACCCTAAACTTACATCAATATTTACACTTTTAAGTGTTTCTATGCCTCCTGATGAAATTTTATTAATATCTTCATGGCCAATGATAACTCTTTTAGGTTTTAAGACTTTTAATAAATTAGCACATGATGGAGTTTTACCTATATGATTACAAGGTTCTAGTGTCACATAAATTTCACAATCATTAAAATATCCATTATGATTTTCTAAAAGAAAATCATGAATCTCTTGGGAATTATTTTTCATTTTTAATAATGAATTTGGATATTTAACTAAATATGCTGCTTTTAATGCATTAACTTCAGCATGGGGCATGCCAGCTTCTTTGTGAGCTTCAATTGATAATAACTTACCATCTTTAAGAATAACACATCCAACAGCAGGATTTGGGTATGTTAAAAGTTGATATTTCCATGCTTCATCAATAGCTAATTTCATATAAAAATTGTCATCTATTTTCATTAGTATATTCGCTTTTTTTGTATAAATTTTTAGAAGTAGTATATATTAAGTAGTTTAAATTGGTGTTAAAAACAATAGAAAAATCTATTGTTTTATTACCATTCGAAGTATGTTGCAGCAGCTAAGATATTATCGTAAGTAATCTCTTCTTTACCAAATTCAGTTTCAACTATTATTTTCTCATTATCGGCAAAAATTAATTCACCTTTAAATACCTCAGTTGCAAAGTTTTTTATTTTTACTTTTTCACCAACTGAAGCTAAAAAATGCTCTTTTTTTCTAAGTTTTCTTTCAATTCCAGGAGAGCTAACTTCTAGAATATATTCTCCACCCATTGGCTCATCAACATCTAAAATTGGAGAAATCATTCTTGAAATTTCTGCACATTTATCTAAACTTATACCATTATCAGCAGTTACTAAAACTCTAAAAATATTTCTATCATGCTCTTTTGTACTTACAATATCATAAAGTTTAGCACCTAAACTTTCAACAGCTAATTTAATTGATTCTTCTAAACTCATTCTTCTTCACTTTTTGTTTTTCTTATTTGAGCAAATAATGCTTCAATATTTTTTGATTTTTCCAATGATGTATCATTTAAGAAAGTAAAGTTTGGACATTTATACCAACCTGTACTTGCTAATATATGAGTCTTCAATCTTCCATTCGCTTTATTTAATAAAGATATAATCTCTTTTATTTGAGTATTATCATAATCCGAACCATCAAAATAAACGATTGCATCATATTTACCATTTTTGCAATTAACTGCCGTTATTGGTAAAGAGTTAATTCTACTATCAACTAAATTTGATAGTGCTTCCGGAATTAACTCCATTAATAAAGATTCTGTTCTTTGTAAATTTATACTTTTCATTAATGTTTATCTACTGATACTTTCTCTTCAATTTGAATAAATGTTTCAATAAAGTCACCTGGTTTAATATCATTAAATTTATCGAACATAATACCACACTCATAACCATTAGCAACTTCTTTAACATCATCTTTAAATCTTTTTAAAGATGAAATTTTACCTGTATATGTGACAACACCATCTCTAATGATTCTTGCATGTCCACCTCTAATTACTTTTCCATCCGTTACTAAACATCCTGCAACTGTTCCAACTTTTGGAACAACAAATGTATCTCGAACTTCGGCTTGACCAGTATTTTCTTCTCTTATAACTGCACTCATCATCCCTGATAATGCATCTTTAATATCATCAATTAAATCATAAATGATTGAGTATGTATTAATTGTTACACCATCAGCTTTTGCTTTTGCTTTAACTGAACCTGTAGGTCTTACATTAAATCCTAAAATTATACAACCCTCAGATGCACCAGCAAGAACTAAGTCCGACTCAGTAATTCCACCAACTGCAGCATGAATTACTTTTACTTTTACTTCATCGTTTGCAATTTTTTCTAATGAACCTTTAATTGCTTCTAAAGAACCACCAACATCAGCTTTAATAATTACTGGTAATTGTTTAATTTTTCCTTCTGCAATTAATCCACTCATTTCTTCTAAAGAAACTTTTGTAGATTTTGATAACTCTTTAGCACGTGCATGTTCAGCTCTAGTAGTTGCAATATCTCTTGCTTCTTTATCACTGTCTTGAACAACCATAACTGAACCAGTTGTTGGAACATCATTTAATCCTAAAACTGTTCCTGTTTCAGATAATCCAAGTTCTTTTACAGGATTTCCATTATCATCAGTTATTGCTTTTACTCTACCATAAGTAGTATCACAAACAATATTATCTCCAATTCTTAAAGTACCATTTTGAACAATTATTGTTGCAACTGGTCCTCTTCCTTTTTCTAAAGAAGACTCAACAACTGCTGCTTTTGCTTTTGCTGTTGGATCTGCTTTCAGTTCTAAAAGTTCAGCTTGAATTAAAATATTTTCTAATAAATCTTCAATACCCTCACCTGTTAGAGCAGAAACTCCAATAAACTCAGTATTTCCACCCCAATCAATTGGAGTTAAATCTCTTTCTGCCATTTGCGCTTTTACCATATCTGGATTTGCAGTTTCTTTATCCATTTTGTTAATTGCAACAATAATAGGGCAACCACTTGCTTTTGCATGTGAAATTACTTCTTCTGTTTGAGGTTTTACACCATCATCAGCAGCAACAACAATAATAACAATATCAGTAATTGCAGAACCTCTTGCTCTCATTGCTGAGAATGCAGCATGTCCTGGAGTATCAACAAATGTGATTTTTTGCCCATTTTTTTCAACTGTATAAGATGAAATATGCTGAGTAATTCCACCTGCCTCACCTTTAGCAACTTTTGAAGATCTAATTTTATCTAATAATGAAGTTTTACCATGGTCAACATGTCCCATGATTGTTACAACTGGTGGTCTTGTAACAAATGTTGTTTCATCAATATCTTCTTCGTGATAATCACCAACATAATTTACATCTTCTAATGCATCATTAACAGTAACTTCTATTCCAAACTCTTCACCAAGAATTTCTAACTCATCTTGTTTTAAGAAATCATTTTTTGTAACCATCATCCCTAAAGAGAATAAAACTGTAATTACTTCAGCAGTTGTTTTTCCACAAGCTTCAGCAAATTCATAAACTCTAATATCTTCAGGAATAGTAACTTCAGTTATTTCAACAGCTTCTTGAGTTCTAGCTATTCTTTTCTTTCTTTTTCCTCTTTTTAAACCTTGAGGAGCATTTCCAAAAGCAGCTGGTCTTGAACTTCTTGATTGTTTTGCTGGATTTTGAGGTTTCGGTTCATCGAATATTTTAAAAGTATCAGCTAAATCCATATCAAGTAAAACAACTTCTTCACCTAATAATGAATCATCAGAACTTGCAAAATCATCAGTATAAGCTCTATCAACTTCAAGTTTTTTACCATGATCTTGAGCTTTTACAATTGTTTTCTTTTTCTCTTTTTTTGCTCTATTTTTTCTTTGTTCTTCAGTAGAATTGAAATTATCATTATTTGTTTTCTCATCTTCTTCATTAGCACCTAGAATTTCGCTTAATGATTTCATCTGTTTTCTAGGTTGAATTTCAGAATCAAATGATTTATTAACAATTAATTCTTCTTCATCTCTAGGTTTATTCTTTTTAACAATAACTAATCCTCTTCTTTTAGGAACAATTTTGCTAGCATTATCAGGATTAACTTCAGGTTTATCAAATTCTTCTTGAGTTTTTAAAGCAGGTTTAGGAATAGGTTTAGAAATTACAACTTTTTTTAATTCAGGTTTTTTCACAACCTCAATATTTTTCTTTTCAATAACTTCAACTTTTTCTAATTCTATTTTTATCTCTTTCACTTCTTCACTTATTTCAGCTGTTTTCTTTTCAACAACTTTTTTTGCTTTAGATGCTGGTGATTTACTTGGTAATCTTGAACTGCTTCCAGTCATGATATATTTTGTAATTTCTTCAGCATCTTCATATGATACTGCACTTTGGGGTGACTTAAGATCTATATTTAAATCTTTAGCCTTTGCAATTACGTCTGCGCTACTAGCTCCCGCTTCTTCTGCAATCTCATAAACTCTTACTTTATCTGACATCTGTTAGCATCTCCTTAAGTTGTGTGACATACTTATCTTTATTTTTACACTCTTTACAAAGTGATTTTTCGATTCTTTTGTTATCTTTTCCATTTATATCTGTTTGTAATAGCTTTTCACATTCTCTACAGATATAAAAACTTCTACCAAAATTATTGTAAAACAATAATTTTTTCTCTTCACATTTTAGTCTTAATAACTCTTTTTGTTCAAATTTGCCTCGGCAAACGACGCAAGTTCTTAAGGTCTTTTTTAAACTAGGCAAATATTATACCTAAAATATACTTAATATCAAAGATTTTCAAATTTCAACTCTCACGCCAACATTATCAAAATCAGCTATAAATACTTTGAAATGGGGAAATCTTATTTTTAAAGCTTTCTCTAAATTCTTACTATCATCTACATATGCCATTGAAAATAGTGTTGATCCAGAACCTGATAAAGTACTCATTAATGCACCTTCTTTTAGTGCAGTTTTTTGAACATCAAAAAGTTCTGGCATCTGTTTCATTCTATATTTTTGATGAATTTGATCAAATGATGCATGTTTTAGCATTTCCCAATCTTCTGCCATAAAAGCAGCAGTTAATAAAGATGAATGAGAAATATTAAATACAGCATCCTCTTTTGAATATTTAAATGGCAAAGTTTTTCTTGATAATTGTGTTGAAATTGCTCTATTTGGAACAACAACCACAGCTTTTAAATTCTTAGGTATATCTTTTCTAATATATCTTACTTCATTTTCTTGAACACAAGCAACTGTAAAACCACCCATTACAGCTGGAGTGATATTATCAGGATGATTTTCATAAGCCAAGGCTAAATTTAATAATTTATCTTTTTCTAATTTAATTCCCTCAATTGCATATGCACTTGCAATTGCTGAAACTATAACAGCTGAAGAACTTCCTAAACCTCTTGATAAAGGGATTTCATTTTGGAATTCAAATCTAAAATGTCTTTTTTTATATGATAAATTATGATAGAAATCATTAAATATTGATATAAACATATTATTATCTTTTAAAGCAGGATTATTTGCACCCTCACCTTTTAAAGATACACTATGAAATTTTGATGGTCTTATAATTACTTGATTTTTCATTGAGATTGCTAGACCTAAGCAGTCAAAACCTGGGCCTAAATTTGCACTAGTAGCTGGAACGCTTACTTTCATCCATTTCCTTCTTAAACTTAAACAGCTGGTAAATTGTATATTGGCAGTGTTTCTTCGTTAAAATTATATTTTTCTATACACATAGGTAATTTAAAGTCGTGGATTATACAATCTTTTTCTAAAAAATCCACTTTAATTTTATTTTCATCTTTTATAAAGTATTTTTTTCCAAGGGCTTTTATTGGAGAATTTTGATTAAATTCAAAACCATCTATTGCAAAGAATTTAATTGCTTTTGTTATACAAATTGTTTTTAAAAATATATATGCAACTTTTATTGCCATAAATGAACCAGGTGAATTAACATATGTAATTCTTTTGATTTCGTACTCTTTTAAAAGTTCTTCAAATAAACTTGGTAACAAATCTGATGTTTTACCATCAAGTTTATGTTCCTTTATTAATTTTTTATTTTCATAAATTCCAATTAATAAAGGATTTGAAATAGTAATTACTAAAATTTCAATCAATTTATACCTTAATTATCAGCATTCGCATAAGCCATTTCAAATACAACAGCTTCACTACTTGCTTCTTCTAAGTCAATAATTTCATAGTTCTCAGCACTTTCAAAAAGTTTTTTTGTAAGTAAATGATTTAAATGGTGACTTCCAGCAATTGCATCATATTCACCAACCATTGTATACTCTAAAAGTGCCATATCACCAATTGCATCTAAGATTTTATGTCTTACAAATTCATCATCAAATCTTAAACCCTCAGGATTTAAAACTTTAGTTTGGTCAAGTACAATAGCATTTTCCATGCTTCCACCTTGTGCTAATCCTATACTTCTTAGGTATTGAACTTCATGTAAAAATCCAAATGTTCTTGCTCGACTTATATTCTCTTTATATTCAGAAATTGAATAATCAAAATGGAAATTTTGTTTTCCAATAGCTGGATGTTCAAAATCAATCTCAAAATCATAAACAATTCTATTTGATGGTTTTAAACAAACTCTTTTACCCTCAGGAGTTGTAACTTCAACCATTTTTTTAATTTTAATTGCTTTTTTTGATTTATCAAGTTCTTTAATTCCAGCTTCTTCTATTAGCATACAATATCCAGATGAACTACCATCAAGAACTGGAACTTCATCATTATCAATTACTACCCTTAAATTATCAATTCCATAAGCATAAACAGCAGATAATAAATGCTCAATAGTAGAAATAACAACACCATCTTTTCCAATAACTGTTGCCATTTTTGTATCAACTACAAACTCTCTTTTAAGCGGAATTGTAACTCCAGCATCAACTCTATAAAAAATAATTCCCATATCACTTTCAAGTGGTTCAAGTCTCATTTTTACAGGAACGCCTTTATGAAGTCCAATACCTACAATTTCTGTACTTTTAGCTATTGTTCTTTGTTTCATTTAGCAATTCCGTTTATAATTTTTACAGCATCCTCAACAGTTTTTGTCACATTAGTTTTCATCCAAGTATAATCAAGCCATTCATTTGAATTAACTTCAATTCCTTGAACAAGCATTCCAAAATGTAAATGATCTCCAAATACAGCACCTGTATCTCCAGTATTTGCAATTTGATCTCCTGCTTTTACTTCATCATTTACTTCAACTGTTGAACTACTTGTATGTGCATAAAGTGAAGCTATTCCTAATCCATGGTCAATGATAATAGTATTTCCATAAATTCCTAAATAATCTTTAAAAATAACTTTTCCATCATTAAATGTTTTAATTGGTGCTCTTTTTGTACTTGCCCAATCATTTCCTAAATGCCATGCTTCATCAATTTTTTGGTCATTATACATATAACTTCTTCTCTCACCAAAACCAGCAACTGTTGCAGAATTTTCTAATCTAGAAAATGGTTTTATATTAACTGAAGTAACTAAATTATTTGAGAAATTTTTTCTTACTACTTCTCTAATTGTTTTAACATTTTTTTCTCTTAGTTCCTTATTCTCTTTTACAAATATTTCTATTGGATCAGATGGAATATTCATATCACTTTTTTCCAACACTTGTTTACTAACACTTTGAATAAAATCATCAGATACTTTAATATTATCAGCTTTTTCAGTAAAAGATTTAATATAGAAAGGAACTTTTGTTACAGTTTTATTTCCAGCCATATCAACTGCTACTAAATTAACTTTTTTGAACTCTTTAATTTGAACTGGCCAAGCAATTATAGATATGTAATAATTCTTTTTATAGAAAGGGAAAAGCTCAAATAACTCTTCGTCATTAAATGAAATATAAAAATCTTTTAAATTTTCATCAGATACTTCTACAATAATAACTCCACATCCACCTTGTCTTAATAAATAAGAATTTCCTATTACGCTTGCAATTGGACTTTTTCTATCAATAATAACTTTTGAATTTGTAACTGTTTCATTACCTTTAAAAAAGTTCCATTTACTTGCATCAAAAACATCAATTTTAATATTTCCATCTTTTGGTTTACTCATCTCATCAAATGATGGTGGTAATATTTCTAATTCAATTAAATTTTTCTCATTTTTTACAACTTTTGTTTCTAATTTAATTTGCTTTTGCCCATCATCAAAACTAACATTGTATGATTGTATTTCATTATTATCTGAAATTATTGCTTTTATTGGTTTTTGTAAATTCCAATAAATCTCTTTTTCAATTGAAACTTTAGGTGCAACCCTTTCAAATGTAGGAGATAAAAATAAAAATGCAACTATTGCTATCACAACTACCGTTAAGATTATAAAAATCCCATATACTATTCCGTTTTTACTATTTGTAAATTTCAAAAATTTCCTTTAATACTATTTCTTTTGCTTTTTGTACATCTAATGTTTCTATTGTACATCCTGCAGCATTAAAATGACCTCCGCCACCAAACTCTCCAGCTATTTTAGAAACATCAATTTGACCCTTTGATCTTAAAGATACTCTGGCAACTCCATTTGTAATTCTTACGAAAATTGCAATTCTAACAATTGCTATACTCATTATCATATCAAGTGCATCTTCACAATCTCTATTGTGTGCACCTGTTTGTTTAAACCACTCTTCCTTTGCAATAATTGAGGCAACTTCACCCTCTTTAAACAACTCTAAACTATCTAAGACTTTAGGAATAATTCTGTATTTTGCCAAAGAATCTCTTCTTAATAGCTTATTTGCAATTTCAGATGGACTAGCTCCACACTCAACTAAAAAGTTTATTTTCTCAAATGTTAACTCATCACATCTTCCTAAAGAAAAAGCCAAAGTATCATCATAAATGCCTACATAAAGTGCTGTTGCTGAATTTTTTGTAATATATAATCCATTATGTTTAAAAAATTCAAATACTAATTCAGCAGTTGAACTTTTTTGAGGATCTACTATATTTACAGCTCCAAAACTATTATTTGATTTATGATGATCAAAATTTATTAATGGAATTGATGAATCAAGTTCAAAACCCAATCTTTTATAAGTTCCACAATCAACACTAATTGCTAAATCAAAAAAAGCTGGCAATTGATCAGTTATTTTTTCAAATCTTGGTATAAAATCAAGATTTTGAGGTAAATCAGAACTTATGTTAAATACTTTATGTTTTATTTTATTTTCATGAAATAAATTTGATAAAGCTAAGGCTGAACCTATTGAGTCTGGGTCTGGATTTACATGAGTAATAATTAATATATATCTACTTTTTTCAATAAGCTCTAACGCTTTTGTATATTCAGACATATCAACTTTATTACTTATTATAAAATCTTTTTTCAATTCTAATCCTAATCAAACTTCATTGAAAAATCAAGCCAAGTTGCTTGGTGAATTATACTTCCACTACTAATTGCATCAACACCTGTTGAAGCATAACCTCTAATAGTTTCTAAATTTATATTTCCACTTGCTTCTAAAAGAATATGTGGATAATTCTCATTTCTAAAGGCAACTACTTCTTTTATTTGTTCTAATGTCATATTATCACACATAATAATATCTCCACCAGCACTCATAGCTTCTTTTACCTGTTCTAAAGTTTCACATTCGATCTCTATTTTTGTAACCCATGAAATTCTTTTTCTAGCTTTTTTTACAAATTCTGCAAGATTATCAATAGTTCTTAAGTGAGTATCTTTAAGCATTAAACAATCATCAAGTCCAAGTCTGTGGTTTATTGCGCCACCAACTCTTGAAGCATATTTCTCAAAATCCCTTAATTGTGGTCTTGTTTTTCTAGTATCAAGTAAAACAACACCTGTTCCTTCCATAAGTTTTGCATATTTATTTGCCATAGTTGCAATTCCAGATGCATGTTGAAGCATATTTAGAAATGTTCTCTCTGATGAAAGTAATATAGATGCTTTTCCTTCAAGTTCAGCAATTACATCTCCTACTTTTATCTCATCACCATCATTTTTTAAAAATTTACAATCAAATTTTTCTGTTCTTGCTAACACTTTTGCATATTGAACACCTGCTAAAATACCATCTGATTTACAAATAGCTCGTGCTGTAAATCTTCCTTTTGGAGCAACATCAAAAAATAAATCGCCTCTTCCATTATCTTCAATAATGGCATTTTTCACAAATTTTTTAATATTTATCATACTTCAAACATCCTTTCAAGGGCAACTTTAGCCCATTTTGCAGTATCAGCTGATACAAAAATTTCATTCTCTTTTGATATATTATTATCTTTTATTGATTTCAAAGTATTATATACATCTTGCAATGTAGTTTCATTCATTGTTGGACACTCTGGTTTTGTTGAACTTAAAATATATGTATTTTTTTGTCTTAATCTATTAACCATATTAAATTCTGTTCCAACAGCAACTTTTTGCTCTTCGGGTAAAGCTTTTATATAAGTAATTAATTGAGAAGTTGAACCTACAAAATCTGCAGCATCACAAACGCTCGGATCACATTCAGGATGAACAGCAATTAAAATATCTGGATATTTATTTCTATAAAATTCAATATCTTCTACAGAAAACTGTTGATGAACAGAACAAAAACCATTGTAACAAATTATATCTGCTTCTTTTAAATCAGTTCCATCTCCAACAATTGCAGATTTTAGATTTAATGATTTTGCGAAATTTTGTCCTAAACATCTATCTGGAACAAAAAATATTTTTTTACCTGATTGTAAACCTTTTTCAATAATCTTATATGCATTTGAAGAAGTACAAACCATTCCACCCATTTGTCCAACTTTTGCTTTCACTGCAGCACTTGAATTTATGTAAGTAATTGGTAAAATATTTTCGTTTGGAATTCCAGCATCATTTATTTTTTTTAGATTTTGTTCAAAATATCCTTCATCAATCATTCTAGCCATTGCACAACATGCAATTTTTGGCATAAGTACTGTTTTTTCTGGACTCATAACTTTTACACTTTCACCCATAAAACCAACACCACAAAAAACTACATATTTAGAATCTGTAAGCATTACTTTTTTTGCAAGTTCTAAAGAATCACCTGTTATATCAGCCAATTCAAATACTTCATCCCTTTGATAAAAGTGTGCAACTAGAGTTACATCTAACTCTTTTTTTAATTTTAATATTTCTTCTTTTAAATTCAAAATAAACCTTCAAATCTTTATTAAATGTGAATATAACAAAATATTGGTTATAATCTCATTTAATCACACACTTAAAACAAGGGTAATATATGGATTTTTTCACAAATACAAATATTTTATTTTTTATAGCTGCTTATTTAATAGGCTCAATTCCTTTTGGTTCAATACTAGCAAAAACATTTGCAGGTGTTGATATTACAACAGCTGGTAGTAAATCAATTGGAGCAACAAATGTTCTTAGAGTTGTAAAAGAGACTAATCCGAAATTAGCAAAAAAACTTGGAATTGCAACAGTTTTATTAGATGCATTAAAAGGAACGCTAGTTTTATTAGTTGCTATGTATTATGGAGTTAGTGAATCAACACTTTGGGGAATTGCGATACTTGCAGTTTTAGGACACTGTTATTCTATATATTTAGGACTAGAAGGTGGTAAAGGTGTTGCAACTGGACTTGGAGTTTATTTAGTTCTAATTCCAATACCAACACTTATTGGTGCAGTTATTTGGATAATTTGTGCAAAAGTATTAAAAATTTCATCTTTATCATCATTATTAGGATTAGTTGGAGTTGTAATAAGTGCAAGTATTTTAAACAATGGTTTAAATGTAGGTTCAAATGTACCTATGTACATAATCGCATTTATCATTATATATAAACATATCCCAAATATTATAAGAATAATAAAAGGAGAGGAGAAGAAAGTTATATAACATATAACTTTCTTCCGCTAATTATAATGAAAATAGAAATCACTGATTTAAGTTTTAAATGCATTATAGGAATCCTAGATTTCGAACGAATAAAAAAACAAAAAGTTTTAATAAATGTATCTTTTGAATACGAATATTCAAAAGAACTTTTTATAGACTATGCTGAAGTTTCAAATTTAATCAAAACAACTATGAAAAAAGAAAAATTTTTTCTTTTAGAAGATGCTATTTTATATCTTGAATCATTACTACTTAATAGTTACAAAATAGCTACACTTAAAATCAAAATATCTAAACCAAATATACTAAAAAATTGTATTGTTAGTTTAAGCAACTAAATTATAAATACGATAAAAAAACTCCTAAAATAGCATTAAAACAGCATTAATGAATAGTTAATTGAAAGCTAGCTTAAATTAACAGTTAATTAACACTCAAAACATCATTTTAAGAAAACTTTAAAATTTAGTGCTGTAGAATGGCCACAACGGTATGTCGGAAAAGGTTTAAAACGATGTTTTAGATGAGTTCGCGCGCTCCGATAGACTGAAAACAAGATTTCGAAATTTTAGGAGAACAAATGAAAAAAATCGCAAAATTAAGTTTAGTAGCAGCTGTTGCAGTTGCTGGTTTAACTACTGCTAATGCTCAACCATTAGAAGAAGCAATCAAAAATGTAGATGTATCAGGTTCTGTTGTATACAGATACAATGATTACCAAAATAATAAAGGTACAAACTCTGCAACTGATGACTATACAACTAACAACTACAAAGTAGCTTTAAATTTATCTTCAAAAGTAAATGATGATATTAAATTCAACTCTAGATTCTTAGTTGCTGCTCCATCAAATACTGGAACAGGTGATGGTGGTTTTGCTTCACTTAACTCAAGTGACAATGGTGATCAAAATGTTGGTGTAGAATTAAGTCATGCAAATTTTGCTTATACTGGTTTAGCTAATACTTCAGTTATCGTTGGTAAACAAGGTTTAACAACTCCTTGGACTGTAGCTTTAGATTCTGATGGGAATGAGCAAACAGGTACTGGTATCTTAGCTATGTCTACTGTTGGACCAGTTACTTTAGCTGGTGCATACTTTAACCAAACTAACTTAAATAACTCTGGAGATGCGAAAACTGTATTAAATGGTTTAGCAACTAGTGGTTCTACAGCTGGTTTAGTTGGAACAAAAGATATTGCAACTGTTGGTGTAATTGGTACATTTGCTCCTGTTACTCTTGATGCTTGGTATTTAGATTTACAAGATACATTTAATACATATACTGTTGGTGCAAAAGTTGCTACTACTGCAAATGGTATTGCATTAGGTGCAGATGCTAGATACGTTTCTTTAACTTTAGATGGTAAAAATAATGCTAATGATTATACAAACCAAACAGCAAAAATTGCTTTAACTGCAGATGCTGGTTTAGTTGATGGTAAAATTGCTTATGCATGGACTGGAAAAGAAGGTGGATTAACAGCATTAGATAATGATGCAACTACTACATTATTAGGTTGGAATTTAACATCTAATAATAAAATTGATGCAGATTACTGGCAAGCAGTTTTAGGATTTGATATTTTATCAAACTTAAACTTATCTGCTAACTATGGAGATGTAAAATATACTTCTGCAGTAGTTAATGGAGTTGATATGGAAGATCAAGAGATTTATGGTCAATTATTATATAAAATGACTAAAAACTTCTCTACTTATGTAAGATATGGTCAATTAACAAAAGAAACTGCTAATGTTAAAACTACAGATGGAACAGCAGGAAGATTACAAGTTGAATATACATTCTAATATTTTTAGAGTATAAAACTTTTCTTTTAAAGGGTTGGAGTTTACTCCAACCCTTTTTTTATTATGATTATTTAATCTTATTATGATAAAATCTATAAATTTAAAAAAAGGATTAAATCTTGAAAAAAGTTATTCTTTCGTCTATTCTACTACTTAGTTCAACTTCAATTTTTGCAGAAACAACAATGTGTTTTAAAGAAAATCATAAATCTATGGCTACTATTGAATCTACTCCACTTGATGGTGGACTTTGTAATGGAAAATATACAATAAATGACATGAAAGCAAAAGGTTGGAGTGTAGATGATATTAAAATCTCTCAATCTAATAATGGTATGAATTTTATCTATATTCTAAAAAATGGATCAACTGTAGCTGTTCAATCTTCTCAATTTAATGGAAATCAAGCTCAAATAGAGGCAAATATTCTTGCAAAACTAGAAGCTAAAAAAGAAGTTGAAGAGAAAGCAAAAGTTGAAAAAGAGTTACAAGAAGCAAAAATAGATGCAAAAGCATTATATACAAGTAAATGTCAAAAATGTCATGGTGAAAAAGGTGAATTAAGTGCATATAATGCTTCAAGACCTTTAAAAGATTTATCTTTAGAAGATATGGAAGAATCAATTAAAAACTATAAAGTTGGTAAAGTAAACACAATGACTTCAAATATTATGATTCCTTATGCAGGATTTATTGATTATAGAGAAATCAAAGGTATCCATGCTTATTTAAAAGAATTAAACAACAAATAAAGAAAAAGGATTTTATCCTTTTCTTTCTTCTATTAAACTCTAATCACTCTTTATACAAACTTTAAGTATAATTGCTTTTTTTAAAGGATTACACTAAATGGATGCATACGAATATTCAGAACTATTAAAACTTCTAAATACAAAACTTAATAATATAAAAGGTATTTTAAAACCTGATGAATTAAATCAAAGATTGGATGAAATCAAGGAAGAAGAATCAGGACAAGATTTTTGGAACAATATTGAGAATGCAACAAAAATTGGAATAGAAAAAAATCGAATTTTAGGGAAATTAAGTAAATTCAATAAAGCAAATGATTCTTTAAAAGGAACAAATGAGCTTTATGAAATGGCTAATGATGAAAAAGATGAAGAGACTTTGGAAATGCTTTTTGATGAAGCACCTGAACTTGAAAAATTAATCAAATCAACTGAAATTTCTGTAATGCTTTCTAATCCTGATGATGCATCAAATGCTATTGTTTCTATTCATCCAGGAGCAGGAGGAACTGAATCACAAGATTGGGCATCAATTTTGTATAGAATGTATCTAAGATGGGCTGAAAGAAATGATTTTAAAATAGAACTACTTGATTATCAAAATGGTGATGAAGCTGGAATCAAAGATGTTTCATTTATAATCAAAGGTGAAAATGCTTATGGTTATATGAAAGCTGAAAATGGTATCCATAGACTTGTTAGAATATCACCATTTGATTCTAATGCAAAAAGACATACTTCATTTTCATCTGTAATGGTATCTCCTGAAGTTGATGATAATATAGATATTGTAATTGAAGATAAAGATATTAGAATTGATACATATAGAGCAAGTGGAGCTGGTGGTCAACATGTTAATAAAACAGAATCAGCTATTAGAATCACACACATTGCTACAAATATTGTAGTTCAATGTCAAAATGATAGATCTCAACATAAAAATAAAGCAAGTGCCTTAAAAATGTTAAAATCAAGACTATATGAACTTGAACTTGAAAAACAACAAGCAACAAAAGATGGTGTTGAAAAAAGTGATAATGGATGGGGGCATCAAATCCGTTCATACGTTTTACAACCATATCAACAAGTAAAAGATAGTAGAAGTAACATTGGTTATTCAAATGTTGATGCTATTTTAGATGGTGATATTACAAAAATTATTGAAGATGTATTAATCGCAACTGCTAAATAAGTAGTGACTAGATAGTCACTACTTGTTTTGTTCTATTCTAATTGTGCAAGTAACTCCTGCTCTTAAAATAAAATCTTTTGGAACTTCATCAATGTAAATTCTTACAGGAATCCTTTGGGCAAGCCTAACCCAAGTAAACGAAGGATTTACATTTGCTAAAAGACTTTTTCCAAAATCATTATCCCTATCCGTTATTCCATTTGTTATACTTTCAACATGACCTTTTATAATAAAATCTGTTCCTAGAGGTTGAATATTAGCAATATCACCCTCTTTTATTAGAGGAATTTTATGTTCTTCAAAATATCCATAAACCCAAAAAGAGTTATCACTAATCATTGCAAGACTATTTTGACCTCTATTTATAAAGTCACCATTTTTTAACACAAGATTTGAAACCCATCCATCTTCTGGTGCAATTACACTAGAACGCTCAAGATTTAATTTTGCAATATTTAATTCTGATAAGTTTTTGTCATAATTAGCTTTTGAAATATCTAATTTATATTTTGCAGTTTCATGTTCTTCTTTTGAAACTACATCATTATTTACTGAAAATCTTCTATCAAACTGTTTTTTTAACATTTCATATTCAACTTTTTGAACTTTACAAATTGCTTCTAATCTTGTAATATCTTCTAAAAATCTTTTTTGGTCAATTTGAAATAATAGTTCACCTTTTTTAACAAACTGATTATCTTTTACATAAACCTTATCAACTAAACCACTTACATCAGGAGCAATAGTAATTATATCAGCCCTAATTCTTCCATCTCTTGTCCATGGGGTATTCATGTAGTTATGCCATAATTTTAAGCCCAAAAATATTGCTAACACCAAAAAACAAAAGGTAATTGCAAAACGAAAAAATTTTATTAATTTACTATTTTTATTCATATATTTATTCCTTAATTATAAATCAAAAGTGAAGTTGCTGTAAAAAGTGACACAAATAAGGCTGTTCTAAAAAGCCCTGGATGCCAAACATAGTTATAAACTCCTATATCAGCAAGTATTCTATTTAATAAAATTTGTACAATTCCAATAACTGCAAAAACAACAACTAACGTTGGTATTTCATTACCAAATAATGTTATTACTAAATTCAATTTATTTCTCCTTTTGATGGAAGTGAGATTTTATTTAATAAAAGAGTGTATATTAAAGATAATTCTAAAAGTATTTTATGCATGATTTTTTGCTCAACTGCTGATTTATAAAAGCTACTATTTTCAAGTTCAATAAACTCTTTTTTAATTTTTCTAAATATTAATTCTTTTTCTTCCTCTTTTTTTTCTAAAAAATAGTTTTTTATTAAATCTAAGATTTCATAAACTATTTTTGGTTGCTTATTCTTTTCAAACTCTTTTAATCCATTTTTTATATCTATAATTGCTCTTCCAATTTCAAGGGTTGAAAGTAACCATTGAAAAATTAATACATTTGATTTTGGATTTAATCTTCCTTGGGTTGAAAAGTGTTGGATTAAATCTAATCCAATACTTTCTAAAATTACTCTTCTTGTGTTTAATTCTCCAATTGATAGTTTGATAATTTGATTACTTAAAAGATTTGAAACTCTTCTTTTTGTCCAAGATTCTGACCAAGAATTTATAAGTTCATAAGCAACTCCTGCAATCATAATTCCAATAAGTGATGAAATACTACTTTCAAAATATGTAACATGATCCATTTTATAATATAAATTCATCGAACAAACAGTAATAATTATAAAAATAAAACCAAAAGCAAATAATCCCCTTTGAGGTGAACTTCCAAGCCAAGCAGTAAATGCAAATACAGGTGCCATAATAAAACAAAAACTTGGTATATCATTTACATAAGTTGGTATTAAATAAAAGTTGTAAACTCCTGCAACAAAAAAAGATATTATTGAACCTTTAAGAAGATTTTTACTTGCATCAACTGGATTAGGAATTGAACTAAACATAAGTGTAGCAGCAACTGCAGAAATAATCATAAATGGAGCATATCCCCAAGCCGTCATAAGCCAAAAAATAGTTGTAACAACTAAAACTATTGCTGCCCTTAAAGAAGCTAATAATACAAGTAAATTATCTGTATATGTAAACAATTTTGAATTTTTAGAATACTCTTCAGAATTATTCATATTTTTTTTATTAATAAATGAAATATATGTTTTTGTATATTGGAAAAATTCATCAAAAAAACGAGTTATTAAATATATTGAAGAATTAAAATCATTTAAAATATCAAAATCTAAATTCATATACTTATTTTTATGAACTTCAATTTCCTCTTTTATTTGAGTTTTTACCATATCAAATTTGTGTATTACATCTTCAATATCTTCATTTATAAATAAATCTTGTGAATTCTCTTCTAAAAAAAATTTCAAAGGTTTGTATATTTCTTTTAATGATATTACCATTTCATTATCAATATTTTCATTATTTGAAATAGTATTTATAATATTTTTTAAAGAATGAAAGGTAATTGATAAATGCATAAACTCAGAATTTAACTGTTGATAATACATCTTATCTTTTTTATTTATTTTACTTTCAAAAATACTATTTACCCTCAAAGAATCAGAACTTAAAATATTTCTTGAAAAGTTGTTAATACTTTTTTCTTTGGTAAAAATATTTTCCATATCAATAACTGATAAAAAAACACTTTTATATTTTTGTTTTTCACTTCCAAAAAGTGTATCTGATAACTGTTTTGGAAATATAACTTCACTTATAACACTAGCACTTAATAATCCAACTACAACTTCTGAGATTCTATCTATTGCAAAACCATAAATACCTAAAGGATTTTCTATATTTGGTAAAACAATAAGAGCGACTGTATAACCTGATAAAACAAAACCATAAGACATGAAATTCCTATATTTAAATCCAGCAGCTGCACAAATTGCAATCCAAATAGTAAAAAAAACCATAAACCAAACTCTATCTTGAGAAAAAGCAGAAACTAAAATTAAAGAAATAATAAAACCAATTAGAGTTCCTAAAAATCTATAAAAACTTTTTGAGAAAACCAAACCACTATGTATTTGCATAACAATGAACACAGTAAATACAGAAGTTTGTGGACTAGAAAAATTAAGAAACATTGATACACTCATAGCTAAAAGTGCTGCAATTGTTAATTTAATTACATAAATAAGAATGGTTAAATCACTATTTATCCACTCTTGAAAAGCTATTTTAAAAGAAAATAAAAAATTAGATTTTAAAATATTAGCTTCTGCCATTTTTTATATCCTCTTCTTTAAATCCTCCACCAAGTGCTTTTATTAATTCTAATTGTAATTTTGTATGACTATCAATTAAATCTAATCCTAAAATTTCATTCATTAAAGTATTGATTTGTGAATCAAAATAAGGCACTTTATCATTAAGTCCTATTTCAAGTTTTCTATTTTCAATATGTTCAATGCTTTTTTTTGTTTTTAACTCTTTTTCATGCATATCTAATTGTAAATTTTTGTACTCGATTTTTTTTAATACACCTATAACTTCATTGGCAGCTTTATTTACAATATCATTATATTCATACACCGAACTATTATAATCAATAACTTTTTCATCTAAATTTGCTTCTCTTTTCCCCCAATCAAAAATAGGTAAATCTAAAGCAACTCCTAAAGATGGAACTGTTGATGATTCAGTCAAAAATTTGCTACTATCAAATGATGTAAAACCCAATAAACTTGATAAATTTATATTTGGATAAAATTTTGCAGTAGCAATATTAATATTTTGTTCATTACTTAATACAATATATTTTTGAATAGTAACATCAGCTCTTTGTGATAACAAATTTAAAGGAAGATTTTTAGTTAGAGTTAAATTTATAGAATTACTTATTTTTGGTTTGTTCATATTTTCTACATAAGATGGTAAAAAACCTCCAAGAATACAGATGCTTGCTTTTTGACCTTTTATAATTTCTTGAATTGAATATATATTATTTTTCATTTGGAAAATCTGAGCTTTTTTATTATTTAAAGAGACTTCATCAATTAAGCCACTTTCATATCGTTGTTTTATAATATCAAGTTCACTATTTAATATATGAACTATATTCTCAAACTCTTCAATTTTCTTTTCATTAAAACTCCAAGATAAATAAAGTTGTGTTATTCCTAAAGCAAGATTCAATCTACTCTCTTCAATGAATGCAAGTTCAGCTATTGCTCTATTTTTTGCAGATTTAATTCTTGATTTTCTTTCATTCCATAAATCAAATTTATAATCTAATGTAGTTGCTGAATGATAACCTGTAAATATTCCTCCACCAAGAGGTGCTGGGAATATATGGTTTTCACTAAATCTTTCCCTTGTAAGACTCGATTCAAAAGAGATATTTGGTAAATTTTCTGATTCTACTGCTTTAATTATTGAATTTGCTTTTTCATATCTTTGCTCTACACTTTTTAATGATGCTGATTCATTTAAAGCTTTAGTTATTATAGAATTTAATTGCTCGTCTTTGAATAATTCCCACCATTTTGCAGTTAATTCATTTTTATTATCAGTTAATTTTAGTGAATTTAATTCATTAGTAATTTTTGTTTCATCAGTTTTATCAATCTTATCAAATTTAGGAACACAAGCAATTAAAATAAAACTACAAAAAATTGAACTAATAATATTTCTATAAAGCATTATTTTTCTTTATTTAAATTGTAAAAGATTTTGTCTAAGACATTTAGAAATATTTTTATTTCATCTTCAGATATATTTTCAAGAATTCTTTTTTCAAGTTCTTTTGCATGTACAATTACTTTTTTTTCAAGTTCTCTTCCGTCTTGTGTAATTGCAATTAGATATGCTCTTCTATCATTCTCTTTTGCTTCTCGAATAATTAATTTTTTTGCTTCTAGTTTATCAAGTATTAACGTTAAAGCTGACTGTTTATAATTTGTCTCTAGTGCCAAATCTTTTTGAGTCATTCTATCTTTTTCACATAATTTTACTAATACAACAAATTGTGTTGTTGTTATATCATATGGAATTAATGCTACCTCCATCTCATTTTTTATGATATTTCTAACTTTTGCTACTTTAATCCCAAGATATTCTTCTAAATTGTAATTCATAAAAATCCTTTCATTTTTAGAAATTTACAATAATCTTAATTAATATATTATTAATATGTTAACTATATTTAGAAAAAAAAGAGTAGAAATTTAAATAAAATTGATTTTCTACTCCCTATCGCAAATAATTGTATAAGCACAATAAGTACATTTTGATTTATCTTCACATTTTGAGAAAGAAATCTCATTTTTTGAAATCTCTTTTAATTCCTTAAATTTTTCACATAATAATTCAAGTTTTTTATCAAGAGCAATTTCATTAATCAGCAAAGTGTTATTCAAATCATAATAATAGGTTTCTATTTTGTCAGTTTTATACAATTCATTCATTGCAAGATAATAAAATTCTAACTGAAAATCATCTGTTTTTTCATAGTTTTTTAAAGTATCTACAGTTAATGAACTTGAAGTTTTATAATCAATTACTTCATAAATATCTTCATACTTATCAATTCTATCTATTACACCTCTTATTTTTATTCCTTCAAATTCGCATTCAAAAGATTTTTCTAAAGCTATAATTTGTCTATGTTTTAATCTTTCTTTATCATATAAATAAAATTCATAAAGTTTCTTTTTCCATATCTCTAAATCCAAAATCAAAAAAGGATTTGAACTTTTATATTTATTAAATAACTCTTCAATTTTTTCAAAACTAAATTCATTTGAATTCTCATCAGCTGTGTAATAATCTTCTAAAATTGAGTGGATAATATCTCCCAATTCATAAGCTTTTGGTTTTAAAGATATAGTATGTTCTTTGATTTTTAAAATATTTTGTAAATAAAACTTTCTTTTACACTGTAAATATGTTCTAAATGAAGTTGCAGACCATCTAATTGAAGCTAAATCAATCTTATCAAGAATCTCTTCATCAAAATGATTTATCTTATGGTTATCATAAAGTATATGTTTATAATAATTATCATTTGTATCAGTTTTTATGTGAGTATTAAATAACTCATTTGCAAATCTTGAGATTTGATTAGTATCTGAATTTACATAAGAAATAAAGACATTTTTAGATGAACCAATTAATCTTTTGTAGTAATATTTTTGTAAAGATTCCCTATCAAATTGAGTTGGTAGATGAGAGAGTTGTTTTAATTTTGTTGATAAAAATTTATCTTTAACTGAAGTTTTTGGAATAAATGATTCATTAAAATCACAAATAATTACCGTTTCAAAATTTACTGCTCTTGTTTCAAGAAGTCCTAAAACTGTTACTTTCCCTGAATTAACATCATCTAAAGTAATTGAAACTAATCTTTGCAAAAATATTTTATACACATCTTTTAATAAAATGTGGTGATTTGATGAAAAAAGTATAATATTTAATTTATATAATAATTCATCATATTTTTCGAGTAATTCACTATTTTTTTCAAAGGATTTTATAAAATCAGTAATTATTAAAAAAGTATCTATTGTGGCTTTTTTATTCCACATTGTTTTTATATTTTTATCTACAAATAATTTATCAATTTTAAAACAGTTTAAAAACTCAATGTGTTTTATCTCATCTTCATTTAAATATGAATATATTGAATATGCAATTTGATATAAATATGTATTTTTTATACTTTTCCCCATTGCATAGTTGAAATATTTTTCATCATCAAATAGTTGTAAACTTGTTGCAAAACTTTCATCTGGTAAAACCAAAGCAATATTTTCAGGCTTTACTCCATCTTGAACTGATTTAGTTATTATGCTTTTTATATATGCTATTTGATTAAGTCTTGAAGAAAAACCTTTTAATTCTACAAATGCTAAATCATTTAATATTTTTTCTTCTTCTAAGATGATTTTATTTGATAAATCAATTTTATATTTGTAATTTATTTTAATATCTAAATTAAGATTACCAAAAACTTCTAAGGATTTTTGGTTATAAATATTTGAGTAAAATGAAATATTTAAATTTATAACTTTTGATATTTTTTCAACTATATCAAACTCAACTTTTGTAAAATATCCTTCAAAATAAAACTCAATATTTTCAAACTTCTTTAAAAAATTTTCATTGATTCTATAGTGATTTGCAAGATTAATCCTATCAACATAAGAGTTTTTTTCTAATATGTCAACATAATTCTTTTTGATTGTTTGTAAAATTTGCAGATGTTCAAAATAGAAATCATAAGTATCAACATTTTGTATTTCACTAATTTCAACTTTTTCACTTGCTAGTTCTAAAAAGAATCTATATATATAATCACTTTGTTTTAAAAATTTTGTAAAATTGTCTGAGATTCCAAGTTTTTTGATATTTGTATCTTTAATAGCTTCATTTAAAAAAAGAACTCTTTGTTCTTCTTGACAATATTTCATATTATCAAAAAGTATAGATTTTTTAAAAAATTCATCAATTGTAAGTATAAAAGGCAAAAGAGTATTGCTACTCTTTTGTGAAGTTATAAAGTTTCTAATTGCCCTTGATGTTGGAAAAATTAGAAGTTTTTTTTTAAATAGCATTTGTTCTGATATAAATATATCCAACAATTCCATCAACAGTGAAACTTCCAGTTATAATCCAGTTTGTTTCATCTTTTAATTCAAATGTTGAACTAAATACTTTATCATTGTTTTTAAATTGTTCATTATTTAATATTAAATCAGCATCAGCAGAAATAGATTTAGACACTTCTAACTCAATATTTATATCTTTTTTCTCTTTTGTAACTTTGTCAATTACAATAATATTTAAACTATTTTGCCCTACTTTTAAAATATCTTTATGAGATGAATATTTTTCCATTACTCTTTGAGAATATTTAATATCATCTGTGGTTAAATCAAATTTCTTATTATTCACATCTAATTCAAAATTATATTTAGATAAAAATTTCTCATTTGATGTCATCATATCATTATAATGTTCATCGACATCTTGATACTTTTTCATAAAACTTTTGTCTTCAATTACTGGAGCACTAACTGCACTTCTTACAGTCCAAACAATCATAAAAAACACAAAACTAAATATTCCAATGAAAAACAATGGCCAATAATTTCTTTTCATAATACTACTTTCTTTTTTTTAAAATTGCGTAAGTATAAGCTAATAATCCTAAAACGACTATTGTATACATAAATACTCGCCAAATAGTACTAGATATTTTTCCTTCATTCCCAATACTACTTTCTAATTTAATCTTTTTTGATTCAGCAATAGTATCAGCAATTGCAGCATAACCATTCAATGTAGCTGCACTAACCTTTGCAAAAATGGTATTTTTATCATTTGATGCTAATAAAGGTACAACATAACCATCTAAAATATCATTTTTATTTAAAATATTTTTAAATTCATCACTAAATAATAAATTGGCATGAGTTTCTTGAACTGCTATTGTAAGTAATACATAAGGTTTTTCTAGAGTTGATACTATTTGATTTTCATTATTTCTAATAAAATCAATTTTATCTTTTGTTTTAATATTTTCATCTAATCCTAAAGTAGATTTTGCATAAACATATATGTTAACACCTAATTTAGATTTAGTTTCAGCACCAATTTCATTTATTTTTTCTTTTGCTCGATTATCAATTAATTTATCATCATTTAATATAAAATCTTGAGCACTTAAATTTTGGCAGAAAAGAAATAGAAGTGATAAAATCACTCCTACTCTTAAAGAATTTAATTTCTTCATTTATCCAACAAACACTTTTGTTGCATCAAAGAAACCATAATATGCAGTCATTACGGCCGCTACAACAAGTAAAATACCAATAATTTTTTCCATATCTTACCCCTTATTTACCAGTACCAACAAGTTGATACTGTTTATAATTTTCAGAACTATTCATTTTTATTGCATTTAAATCTTGATTGATTTTATAAAAATTACTAGCTTCTTTTTGTTGTACAATTAATGCATTAAATACTAAAAATCCTAAAATTGATAATAATAATACAACTGCAACTAACATACCTGTAATACCATTTAATTTAAAGATTCCTCTTTCATTTTCATTCATTTGTGTATTTCCAGCCATCTTACTCTCCTATACTTCTTAAGTATGTAGCTAATGCTTTTTCTTGAGTATCATTTAATCTACCATCGAAACTTGGCATTGAACCAATAGCACCTTTTTTACCATTTTTTAGAACGGCTGTTACTAAAGCATCATCATAAGCTCTGATATTTGGAGCAACTGCTTCCATTCCTTTTCCATCATCACCATGACAACCAGCACAAGTTGCAAATGAAGCAGGAGCTGTACCTTTAAATCCACCAGCAACATAATCAGCAACTGCATTTATATCTGCATCTTCTGTTAACATCATTGGAGGCATTCCTGCAGGATATACAGTAGCTAAGTTATTTGCACCATTTTTAATAGTATAAACAACTTGTTCTTTTGAAATTCTTTTTGTTAAGTTATGAGCTTTACCTTTAATTCCCTCAGCATCTACACCATGACAAGGTGCACATTGTACTAAGAAAGTTGATTGTCCCATAGCTTTAAGAGTTTCATTTGATGGGTTTTCCCATTTTTTCTCAAATTTTGCATTATATTCTAATGTTTCTTCATTCCATTGACCAACTTGTGAAAATCCATTAATTGGATAACCAACAGTAAAATACCAAAACATCCAAATAATTGTTCCAATAAATGCTAAAGCCCAACCAGTTGGAATTTGGTTTTTATATTCACCAATTCCATCCCATTTTTCTTCAGCTAATTCACCACTTGCAGTATCATTTTTCATTTGATTAACATATTTTAATACAACAAATACTGAAATTGTAATAATAGCAACCGCACCCAGCATTGCTAAGCTGTTAATATAATCATCACCATTAAAAGCATCACCTGCTGAAAAGTAAGTTCCTGCCAATAAAGCGATGATAAGAATTATTCCACCTATAACCATAGACTTCATCTTATTTCTCCTTATTATCTATATCTTTATCTTTTTTTCTTTCTTCAAGAGGAGTCGAAACACTTGAATCATCATGCACAAGTTTTGAATATTTTTCAAAATCTCTTTCTCCTGTCTTATCCCTCTTATAAATAGAATAAGCATAAGAATAGAATATGATAAATATCACTAGAATCAAAAAGAATCTAGAATAACCTTGTAATGTTAAAAGTGAATCATAGTCCATAACAACCTCTATTTTAAAGAATTTAAATATGCAATTAATGCAACTATTTCAGGAATTTGACCATTCGCAACAGCATCTTTGATAGCTTCATTTTTCATTCCAGCAGCTATTACTTTTGCATCTTCTTTTGCTTTTGCAATTGCAGTGTTATAATCACCTAACTCAACATCAATTTTTCCATCACCATTTAAATCTTGATCATATGGTGTAGCAAATACTGTTTTAACTGTATATGCTTCAGCATATGCTGTATCTAAATCAGCTTTGTTTGTAAATTGATGTTTATATGCTGGCATAATACTTCCAGGAACAACAGCTGATGGTTCAAACATATGGTTTTCATGCCAATCTGTAGTTCTGTAATTTCCAACTCTCATTAAATCTGGACCTGTTCTTTTTGATCCCCATAAAAATGGTCTATCATAAGCGTACTCACCAGATAATGAATACATACCATATCTATCAGTTTCTGATTTAAATGGTCTAATTAATTGAGAGTGACAAGCATTACAAGAATCTTTAATATAAACTTGTCTTCCCGCTAACTCTAATACACTGTATGGTTTTGTACCAACAGATGGTCTACTTTGTTTTGCAAAATCTGGAATAACTTCTACTATACCTGCAAATGAAACAAATAAAAATACTAGTACCGCAAAGAAAAACGGTCTTTGTTCAAACCAATGAAACATAATTTCTCCTTTCTTATGCAGCTACTGGTGTAGCATTTGCTGGTTCTTTATCAAGTACTCTTCCACATTTAACAGTTTTATAAATGTTAAATGCAAACATAAAGAATCCAATTAGGTACAATAACCCACCAACAGCTCTGATTGTATAATATGGATGTAATACAGTTACTGTATCAATAAATGAGTAAACTAATGAACCATATTCATCGTAAGCTCTCCACATCATACCTTGTGTAATACCTGCAATCCACATAGATGTAAAGTATAAAACGATACCTGTAGTTTGTAACCAGAATTGAGTATCCATTAATGATTTAGAGTAAATTTCTCTTTTATACATTCTTGGAACCATATGGAATAACGCAGCCATAATCATAAATACAACCCATCCTAAAACACCATCATGTACGTGTCCTGGAATCCAGTCAGTAAAGTGTGCAATAGCATTTACAGATTTAATAGCTTGAATTGGACCTTCAATAGTTGATAACATATAGAAAGTTGAAGCTAATACCATAAATTTAATTAGTGTATTTGTTTGTAATTGTTGCCACTCACCCTTCATTGTTAAAAGCATATTAATAGCTGATCCCCATGATGGTAAAATTAAAACAACTGACATTACAGAACCCATTGTTTGCATCCAGTCTGGAACAGTTGAATAAATAAGGTGGTGTCCACCAGCCCATAAATAAACAAATAATAATCCCCAGAATGCTAAGATAGAAAGTTTATAAGAATAAACATTTTGTCCTGATTCTTTTGGTAAGAAATAATAAATCATAGCAATAATTGGAGTTGTGAAAACGAATGCAACAGCATTGTGTCCATACCACCATTGAACTAGTGCATCATTTGTACCAGAATACATAGAAACAGAGTGAATCCATGAACCATAACCAGATACTAGTGCTGTTGGAACTTCCATATTATTAAATAAGTATAACATTGCAACTGCGATAAATGTAGCAATAAAATACCATAAAGAAATATAAAGAGTTCTTTCTCTTCTAATTCCAATTAATCCAAAAATTGAAATACCCCATAATACCCACCAAACAACAACTAAGATATCTAATGGCCACTCTAACTCAGCGTATTCTTTTGATGTTGTGATACCCATAAAAAGTGTAACAACGGCAAGAAGAATAGTAATGAAATATAAAGCAAAGTGTAATTTAGCGATTGCCATTAAAAAAGGTGACTCTTTTAATGAAACTTTTAATACCCTTTGCGAAATATAATACCATGCTGCAAATATACCACTTAGAGCAAAACCAAAAGCAACACCATTAGTGTGTAAAGGTCTTAATCTACTAAATGTACCATATTCCCCTGCTAAATTACTTAACTGTGGAAACGCCAATTGAAACGCAAGTATAACACCAACTGTCATACCTATGATACCAAACAAAATTGTTGCAAATGTAAACGCTTTTGCAACTGAGTAATCGTACTCAATTTGTGCACCGTTTTGCATCAATCTCCTCCTACTAATTTTATATACAAGTCACAAAAATGTCACTCATTGCGGTAATCATAGCCAAGAGAAACTTAAAATTAACAAAAGAATTAACGAATAATTAACAAATAAAATACTATTTTTATTATAATTTGTACTTATAAAACAAGATATTTTCTATCTTATTTTATGCCTTTTAGTATCTGTTGAGTCTCTCTTTGCATTGTTTTTGCTTTTAGATCTTCTCTTTTATCATGGAGTTTTTTACCTTGAGCAGTTGCAACTTCAACCTTTATCATATTTTTGTCATTAAAATATAATTTTGTAGCAATTAAAGTTATTCCATCTTTTGTGACTTTTGCATATAATTTTGCAATTTGTTTTGCATGTAAAAGAAGTTTTCTATCTTTTCTTTCATCTGGTCTATAAGTTGTATGTGTTGTACTTAAGTGTGAAATATGCATATTTAAAATAAACACTTCTCCCTTAATTATTCTTACAAATGAATCTTTTAAATTGATTCTTCCTTCTCTTATAGCTTTTACTTCACTACCTTCAAGCATAATTCCTGCTTCTAAAGTTTCTAAAATTGTAAAATCATGGAATGCTTTTCTATTTTTAAAAACTAAATTCTTTTTTGTATCTTTATTATTTGCCATTGTTTACCTTAAAAAATGAACTTCCACTTCCACTAAAATACCAATCTTTTTTTACATAATTTTTTAATTCTGAATATACACTAATTGCTGGTTCAAATAGATCATTAGCTTCTTTTATATCAAAATTATTTAAAATTTCAGTTGATTTCATTTTTAATAATTTGTTTGCATCTTCATTTGAAATTTGTTTATAAAATTTTTCCCTAAAAACTTTAAAAATCTCTCCAGTGTTACATTTGATTTTTGGTGTTATTGTTTCAATATTTAAAATATCTTCATCAAACTTTTCAACAATTTCTCCAATTCCTGTCACATTTGCACTATCATATTCATATACAAAAAAAGGAACATCTGCACCTATATTAACTGCTATTTTACATAACTCATCTTTCGATAAATTAAGATTGCAATATTTATTAGTCATAATCAAAAACGTTGCAGCATTTGAACTTCCACCACCTAATCCTGCAAACTCTGGAATATTCTTTTCTATCTTTACACTATAATTTTTAAAAAACTCTTCAACACCATCATATTTTTCTAATAATTTGTATGCTTTATATACAGTATTTGTTTCCAGATTGCAACCAAAACTTCCTATAATGTCAAAAGCTTTCCTGCTAGATTTAATAAATGAGACAGTATCATATAAACTATGTACTCTAACAAATCTTGATACAAGTTCATGATATGAGTCTCTTTTATCTGATATTTTTAAAAAAATATTTACTTTTGCATAAGATTTTTCACTCATTTCATTCATACTTTAAGTACCTTATTTAATAAGTATTTCACATCACCCTCTTCTATTTCAATGATACTAAAAAATTTATCAGTAACAATCAAATATTTTCCATTCTCTTTTTTTTCTAAATAATCTATTGAAATCTTTTTTCCTGTATTTAACCAATCAACTGTACCAAAATAGTTATTAATTGGCAAATCTATATAATCAAGTGGATCTAAATCTTTTTCATTATCAAAGAAAAATGCACCTTCATTTATTCTTTCCAAATAAGATAATGTTCCTACTCTGCTTAACTTTTGTAATAATATTTGAGCAAATGATCTAATGTAAGAACCCTCACTTACCGTTGTTTCAAATGTAATAAAAGGATGTCTATATGATATAAATTTTGTATCATATATATTCATTTTACATTTATTCAGTTCAATGTCATGTCCCTGTCTTGCCAATTCATAAGCACGAACACCATCAACTTTTTTTGCTGAAAATTTTGGTGGAATATATTCTAATTCACCAACTAATGAGTTTAATTGGAATTTTATATCCTCAAGATTTACTTTTTCAACTAAATCTACACTTATTACTTTTTCAATATCAAAAGATTCTGATTGTGCACCTAACCAAACAACTGCTTTATATGTTTTTGGAGTTTTTTTTAGATATTTAAAAAGTTTAGAATATTGCCCAAAAGCAACAATCAAACAACCTTTTGCAAAAGGGTCAAGAGTTCCACTAAAACCAGCTTTTTTATTTTTATATTTTTTCTTAATTTTTGTTAAATAAAAATTTGAACTAATAAACAAAGGTTTATTTACTACTATTAATTTGTTAATTGATTCTTTATCATAAAATCTTTTTTGCAAGTTAAATCCAATTATGCTTTTTGAACAAATGAAGATAATATATCTCTATGTGTTCCACCAAAATTTATCGTTAATTTATAATCCTTACCAGCATTTGTAGCTTTCATCACTCTTCCCATTCCAAAAATCTTATGTTGCACAAGATCACCTTTTTTAAAACCTGATTGTTTTTCAATAGTTAAACTTCCTTTTATAAGTCCACTTTCACTTAAAAATCTGCTTTTTGTAAGCATAGTTCTTTTACCTTTATAAAATCGTGAATGTACAAATGATAAAGTTAAATTATCCATAGCTCTTGTAATTGCAACATATCCTAATCTTCTTTCTTCTTCTAAATCACAGCCATCTCCTGTAATTGGGAAGAAACCTTCTTCAAAACCGATTATAAAAAGTTTTTTAAATTCTAAACCTTTTGAAGCATGAATACTCATCATGGAAACAGCTTCACCATTATATTCATCACTTTCACTCTCAAGTGCAATCTCATTTAAAAAATCTTTTAAATCTAAATGAGGATTTTGAATAAAATAATCTCTAATATATCCATAAAACTCATCAATATTAGCCTGTCTTTCAAAGCCATCTGGAAGATTATCATAAGAAGCTCTATAATCAAAAGTCTCTTCAAAACTATCAAAGAATTTCATTTTAGACTCTGATAATAACTCTTTTAAATCTAAAATTGAAGCTTCAAAAACTTTTAATGTTCTTGCATTTTTTTTACCAACTATTGAGCATATTTCTTCAGAATCAAGTTGTTGAATTAAATCAAAAATTGATTTTCCACTTTGAATTGATTTTTCTTCAAGTTTATCAATAGTTGTTTTACCAATTCCACGTTTTGGTTTATTTATAATTCTTTTTATTGAAAAATTGTCATTTGCATTAGTTAAAATTCTAAAATATGCAATTAAATCCTTAATTTCTGTTCTCTCATAAAATTTCATTCCACCAACTAATTTATAATTTAAACCAGCTTTATTAAACCCCTCTTCTAAAGATCTTGATAATGCATTTACTCTAAATAAAATTGCAATATGTTTTGGGCTAGTTCCATTATCAATTAATTGTTTAATATCTTCAATAATTTTTCTTGTCTCTTCATTTTCATCTTGTGATTCGTAAATTCTAATTGAATCACCCTTTTGTCTTGTACCAATTAACTTTTTACCAAGTCTATCACGATTATGTTCAATTAACTGATTTGCATGATTTAAAATTGTATCTGTTGATCTATAATTCTCTTCAAGTTTAACAATATTTGTATTTTCAAAATGTTCTGAAAAATTTAAAATATTTTTAATTGTTGCACCACGCCAACCATAAATTGATTGGTCATCATCACCAACAACACAAAGATTATTATGACTTGTACATAAAAGTCTTAATAATCTATATTGAAGTTCATTTGTATCTTGGTACTCATCAACCATTATATATTGGTATTTTTGGCTAATTTCTTCTGCTAATTTTTGGTTTTTACTTAATATCCTATATGGAAGTAAAAGTAAATCATCAAAATCTACAAGATTATTTTTTTCTAAATATGCTTCATATTTTTCATAAATTTCCGCGATTTGTTGATAAAGTTTTAACTGTGCTGCACTTTTTGCTTCACTTGGAGTTAACAGTGAATTCTTATATTTTGAAATCTCTGCAACCAATAATGAAGTTGTAATCTCTTTATCAATTGATTTTATAATTCTTTTTTTATCATCTGTATCTATTATTATAAAATTGTTTTTTCTATCTAGTTCACTCATATGAAATTTTAGAAATAAAAGTCCAAATTTATGAAAGGTGCATAAAAGAGGTGGAGTATTTATCATCGATGAATCAAGCATTGAAAAGGCTCTTTCTCTCATTTCACTTGCTGCTTTATTTGTAAAAGTAAGAGTTAATATTGACCTGGGATCTATACCTATAGATATTAAAAAAGCCAGTCTAGTAGTTATAGTTTTTGTTTTACCAGAGCCAGCACCTGCTAATATTAGCATTGGTCCATCTATGTGTTGTGCAGCAGTTTTTTGCGATTCATTTAGTGATGATAATAAATTTTCAGACATTTTTTCTCCAATAATATATTATTATATCATATATTATATAAATTCATTATTGCTCTTAATTATTCTATATATAAATAAATGTTATTATAATCATAATTTATTTATGGAGGTTATGATGCTTAACGATTTTGCAAAACTAGAAACTTTTCTTACTGTTGTTAGAGAAAAGTCCTTTTCAAAAGCTTCAGCAAAACTTGGTATTTCGCAACCTGCTGTTACACAACAAATGAAATTTATAGAAGATTATTTAGATGTCCAAGTAGTTGACCGAAAGAAAAATGGTATTAGACTTACCAAAGAGGGTCAAATGCTCTATGCAATAGCTTTAAAAATAGAAAAATGTGTTGCAAATGGTGAGAAAGAGTTATTAAAAATTATGAACAAAAATGTTACCTTTGTTTTTGGTGCATCATTTATTATTGGAAATTATATATTACCAAGATTTTTAAACAATTTAAAAGAGAATATTCACAATGATGTATCAATAAATGTTTCAGTTTCTCATGAAGCAATTGAGGATTTATTAGATAAAAAAATCGACATAGCTTTAGTTGAAAACTATGTTCCAAATGAAGATATTATTTATAGAGAATGGATGGAAGATGAAATTGTAATTTTTTCTAACCAAAAATTACCAGCAAAGGCAAAGGCAGAAGATTTACTATCTTATAAATGGGTATGTAGAAATCCTGAATCAAATACTAGATTATTATTTAAAGAAAATCTTGAAAAAGCAAATTTCCCTGATTGTGATACGTTTAATGTTACAAGTGAAGTTACATCAGCTACAACTATTGTTCAAACTGTTTTACATTCAGATAAAACACAAACTCCAACAGTTTCTATTGTTTCAAGAAATGCTATTGAATCACTATTAAAAGCAGGGGCTTTATTTGAGTCAAGAATCAATAATCAAAGAATGTTAAGAAAATTATATATTGCTTATAGAAAAGATAGAAAACATGATGCATTTATTGAAAATGTTGTTGATTATCTGCTTAAAATGAAATAGAATTGGGAAATCCCTCTTCTATTTTTTAATAATTAAATCCCACTTTTTCCAAAGCTAATCTAATATTTTTCATTTGAGTGTGTTTATCTCTACACCACTGTGGTGATAATAATGTACTATCATCTATTCCTGCTGTTATTCTTTGAACAGAAACATTTGAAGGCAAATTTATAATTGATTTTACAACTGTATCAATATAAAGTTCTTCACTAATTGGAGTAAATTTACCTTTTTTGAACTCATTTGTAAGTAATGTATTTTTAACCACATACAAAGGATGAAATTTTATTGAATCTACGTTTAATTCAACTGTTTGTCTAAATGTTTCAAGCATCATCTCTTGAGTTTCATCTGGCAACCCATAAATCAAATGTCCACAAACATTTAATCCTTTTTCTTTACTTCTTTTTATCCAATATTTCATATTAGAAGAAGTATCTCCACGATTAACTCTTACTAAAGTTTGATCGTAGAAAGATTGTATTCCATACTCAACCCATATCTCTTTTGTTTTAGACAAATCAACTAAATAATCTAAAATCTCTTCAGTAACACAATCAGTTCTTGTTCCAATACTAAGTCCAATCACATTATCAAAACTTAGTGCTTTTTCATACAAAGCCTTTAATGTAGAAATTGGTGCATAAGTATTAGTAAAAGATTGAAAATAAACAATAAACTTTTTAGTTCCAAATTTATTCTCTAATCTTTTTTTTGTTGCTAAAAATTGCATTTCTAATTGTTTTAATTGATTATCTAAGTAAGGATTTTCATTGATTTTTGGATTTAATTTAAACTTAGTTTTTTTCTCTTGCAGATTTGGAGAGAAAGAATCATTTTCACAAAATGAACATCCTCCCTTTGCTACAGTTCCATCAATATTTGGACATGTAAATCCAGATATTGAAATTGGAACTTTATAAACTTTCTCACCAAATTTTTCTTTTAAATATCTTCCGATAGTTAATACATTTTTTAATTCACTCATTCTACTCTTTTACGAAATAATCCCCATTAAAACTCTCTAGGGCATAATTTCTATCATTTCCAATTGCATTTACTAAATCATCAACTGATAAATATTCTAAACTATCAGCTTCGATGTATTTACATACTTCTTCTTTACTCATATTATTTGAAATTAACTCTTCTTTATGAGGTGTATCAATACCATAATAACATGGATATTTAATTTCTGGACTTGCAACTCTAAAGTGAACTTCTTTAGCACCAGCTTCTTTTAAAATTTTAACAATTCTTTTTGAAGTAGTTCCTCTAACAATTGAATCATCAATTACAAGTAATGATTTTCCTTCTATTAAAGATCTCATAGGGGAAAGTTTCATTTTAACTTTTAAGTCTCTCATCTCTTGAGTTGGTTCAATGAATGTTCTTCCAATATAATGATTTCTAATAATTCCATATTCGAAAGGAATTCCACTTTCTGCTGCATATCCTAAAGCTGCTGGAACTCCAGAATCTGGAACAGGAATAACCATATCAACTTTTATTTGACTACCTTTATCATTTTTTGCTAAAGCTCTACCCATATTTTCTCTAGTTCTATAAACATTTTTACCATCTATTACAGAATCAGGTCTTGCAAAATAAACATACTCAAATGCACATGGTCTATATTCAGGTTCAAATAGTTGAATTGATTCTGGTTCAGCATCTTCACTAAAAATTAACATTTCACCAGGTCTTACATCTCTAATATAATCAGCATCTACTAAATCAAAAGCACAAGTTTCACTTGCAACTATATATCCACCACTTTTTAGTTTACCTAATGATAATGGTCTAATTCCATATCTATCTCTGATAACAAACTGTTTTGCTCTACTTTGAACAATAAAACAATATGCACCAATAGTTCTTTGTAATGCTTCTTTAATTCTATCTCTTAATCTATCTTTAGTATTTTTTGCAATTAGATGAATTAAATTTTCAGTATCCATTCCAGTTTGGAAAATTGCACCTCTATCAATTAAATCTTGTCTAACTTCATCTTTATTAATTAGATTTCCATTATGAACTATAGAGATTTCTCCAAGTTTATATTTAGCATAAACAGGTTGAGCATCTAAAATCGAATCTCCACCAGCCGTTGAATATCTATTATGACCAATCGCCATATTACCTTTTAAATATTTTAATGCATCATCTGTAAATACTTCAGAAACTAAACCTCTGTCTTTTTTTGTATAGATTTTTCCATCACAAGATGATGAGATACCTGTAGCTTCTTGACCTCTGTGTTGCATTGCAAACAAAGCAACCGAAGCCAACCTTGCAGCATTATCATTACCATAAATTCCAACTATTGCGCACATATTTGATTTTCCTTATAGACCTAAAGCGTCATTGATTGAGTATAATTTTGCATCTTTTCCAATTATCCATTTTGCAACTTTTATTGCACCTCTTGAAAAAGTGTTTCTTGCTGTTGCTGTATGGTTTAATTCTAAAAATTCACCATCATTATATAATCCAACTGTGTGACGTCCAACAATATCACCACCTCTTAAAGCCATAACTGCAATTTCATCTTTAGTTCTAGCACCAATACTTCCATCTCGTCCAGAAATTCTCACATCATCTAAATCTAAATCTCTTGCACTTGCAGCATGTTCTGCTAATGTTAAAGCTGTCCCAGAAGGTGAATCAACTTTATGCCTATGGTGTTGTTCAACAATTTCAATATCAAAATCTCTTAATGTTTTAGATGCAAGTGATACAAGTTTATTTAAAACTGCAACTCCTAAACTCATATTTGTTGCATATAAAATAGGTACAATTTTACTAGCTTCTAACAATAAATTTTGCTGATGCTTGTTAAATCCAGTAGTTGCGATAACTAGAGGCTTTCTAGCTCCATTTTCAACAACTTCCGTTAAAAGTGCTTCAGTTGCAGCTGGTGCACTAAAATCAATAATAACATCTGAAGAATCAAATAATACTTTCATATCATTTGTCACAATTGTATCAGCTGATAAATTTTTTACTAATTTACCATTTACATGAACTACTGATGCTCTTGCTTCACTATCATTTGCTAAATCATCAATTAATAATGACCCAACTCTTCCTGTACTTCCTAAAATACCTATTTTAATCATTTTAAAAACTTTCCCCTTATCCTAAATATTCAATAATATTAACAGCAGCTGTTGCACCATCACCTGCAGCACAAACTACTTGTTTTGGAGCATCAATCCTAATATCACCTGCTGCATAAAGCCCAGCAACAGATGTTCTCATTCTTAAATCAACTATTACTTCACCTGCATCATTTAAATCACATAAATATGACCCATCTTCTTGTTTTAACGGAGCATTTAATACATCTCTTCCAACAAAAACAAAAACACCTGGTGTTGGTAAATCTCTAACTTCACCTGTTTCTCTATGTTTTACTTTAATACCTTGAACACCACTCATATCACCATAAACTTCTTCAACCATTACATTTGTAACTTCTTCAATATTTTCAGCATGTTTCATATGTTCAATTGTACTTGGAGCTGCTCTATATGTATCACGTCTATGAACTAAATAAACTTTTTTACACATTTTTGATAAATAAACAGCCTCTTCAATAGCAGAGTCACCACCACCAATTACTGCAACTTCTTTTCCTCTATAAAAAAATCCATCACAAGTTGCACAAGTAGAAACACCTTTACCAAAAAATTCATTTTCACCTTTAAATCCAGCTCTTTTAGGAACAGATCCTGTTGCTATTAAAACTGTTTTTGATTGAAACTCTTTTTTATCATTTGTAATTAAAGTAAAAACATCGCCAGTTTTTGTAACTCTATCAATTTGAGCCATTTCATGCTTTAAACCAAATCTTTGACATTGTTCTGGCCAATTTGCCATTAAATCCATACCTGAAACAACTTCAACTTGCCCTGGATAATTTTCGATTTCAGATGAGCTTGTAATTTGTCCACCTGGCATTCCCATTTCAAACATAATTACATTTTTTAATCCACCCCTAGTTGCATATAAACCAGCTGTTAATCCAGCAGGCCCTCCACCTATAATTGCTAAATCCAACATATTAAATCCTTATTTTTTATTAAATAATCCATAGTATTTTTTGAAGCGTTAATAATACAAAAATATTTGTAAGTTATAGGTTAAACGCTACAATAAATATTAAGGATAAATTTTATCATTTAATATTTTATATCCTCATTAAAGCTGAGAAAATATTTGCAATAAAAAAAGGGAGAAGTTTCCACTCCTCCCTTTTGTAAAATCTTTTATTGTTTTTATTATAATAATGAATTGATTTTATCAGTAAATGCTTGTTTAGAAGAAGCACCAACCATAGTTTCAACAACTTCACCATTTTTCATGAATAAAATTGTAGGAATTGATCTAATTCCATATTTTACTGCTAAATCTTGTTCTTCATCTGTATTAACTTTACAAATGTTAGCTTTACCTTCAAAATCTGCTGCTAATTCTTCAATTACTGGAGCAATCATTCTACAAGGTCCACACCAAGGAGCCCAAAAGTCTACCATTGATACACCAGCTTTTGTAACTTCTTCAAAATTTGCAGGAGTTAATTCAATATATTTTCCCATTTTATTTCCTTATTATTAAATTGTAAATTTCATTTTTAACTAATTGTATTTATATGTATAAATAAATCTAAATCATTATAACTTGACGAAACTTAAATTTAGTTTTACATTTTTTAACTTTTCACTAATCAAGGCTAAATAATTTTTTTGATAAAATAAGAGAATTTAATTTAAAATGGATAATTTTATGGATATCAGAAAAGAATATTTAGAGTTTTTTAAAAGTAAAGGTCATGATGTTATTTCATCAATGCCACTAGTTCCAGATGATCCTACATTAATGTTTACAAATGCTGGTATGGTTCAATTTAAAGATATTTTTACAGGTGCAATTCCAAGACCTGCAAACCCAACTGCAACTTCATGTCAATTATGTATAAGAGCTGGTGGAAAACATAATGACTTAGAAAATGTTGGTTATACAGCACGTCATCATACACTTTTTGAGATGTTAGGAAATTTCTCTTTTGGAGATTATTTTAAAGAAGATGCAATAGCTTATGCTTGGGAATTTATTACTGTAAATTTAGCTCTTCCTATTGAAAAACTATGGGTTACTGTTCATGAAAGTGACGATGAAGCATTTAATATTTGGACAAAATTTATAGATCCATCAAGAATCATAAGATTTGGAGATAAAGACAACTTCTGGGCTATGGGTGATACAGGAGCATGTGGACCTTGTAGTGAAATTTTCTATGACCAAGGTGAAGAACATTTTAATGGGCCAGAAGACAAAATGGGTGGAGATGGAGATAGATTTTTAGAAATCTGGAACTTAGTATTTATGCAATACGAAAGAACTGCTGATGGGAAATTAAATCCACTTCCAAAACCATCTATTGATACAGGAATGGGACTTGAAAGAGTTATTGCTATCAAAGAAGGTGTTTTTAATAACTTTGATTCATCTAATTTCAAACCAATTATTGAAAAAATAGAAGAACTTGCAGGTAAAAAAGCAACGACTGAAAATATCGGTTCATATAGAGTAATTGCAGACCATTTAAGAGCTACATCATTTATGTTATCACAAGGTATTTTATTTGGAAATGAAGGAAGACCTTACGTTTTAAGAAGAATTTTAAGACGTGCTGTTAGACATGGTTATTTAATTGGATTTAGAAAACCATTTATGGCAAAACTACTTGATACACTTATTAATATTATGGGTGGACACTACACAGAACTTGTTGAAAATCAAAATTTTATAAAAGAACAATTAACATTAGAAGAAGATAGATTCTTTAAAACTATTGATTTAGGTATGTCACTATTTAATGAAGAGTTAGCAAATACAAAAGAGATTTTTTCAGGAGAAGTTGCATTTAAATTATATGATACTTATGGATTCCCTTTAGACTTAACAGAAGATATGTTAAGAGATAGAGATTTAAAAGTTGATTTAAATAAATTTGATGAATTAATGAGTGCACAAAAAGCAATGGCAAAAGCAGCTTGGAAAGGTAGTGGTGACACTGCGAATGAAGGTGATTTTAAACAATTAATTGAGAAATATGGAATAAATGAGTTTGTTGGTTATGATAATGTTACTTACAAATCAAAAATTTTAGCTTTATTAGATGAACATTTTAAAGAAGTAGAAACTTTAGAAAAAGGCTCAACTGGTTGGGTTATGTTAGATAAAACTCCATTTTATGCAACAAGCGGTGGACAAACTGGTGATATTGGAGCATTAGAGAACAATAAACATGTAGCAATCATTAAAGAAACTTCTAAATTTCACGGTTTAAATCTTTCAAAAGTAAAAGTTGAACATGATACTCTAAGTCAAGGCGAAATGGTTGATGCTGTTGTTGTAAATAGATATGAAATTGCAAAACATCATAGTGCAACGCATCTTTTACAAAGTGCTCTTAGAATGGTTTTAGGTGAAACTGTTTCTCAAGCTGGTTCTTTAAATGAATCAAATAGATTAAGATTTGACTTTACATATCCAAAAGCAATGACTACAGCTCAAATTGATGAAGTTGAAGATTTAGTTAATTCAATGATTGCAAGAGGCATTGCAGGAAACGTAGATGAATTACCAATTGAAGAAGCGAAAAACAAAGGTGCTATTGCAATGTTTGGTGAAAAATATGGAGATATGGTTAGAGTTGTAAGCTTTAGTGATGTTTCTGTTGAATTTTGTGGTGGAACTCATGTAAGAAATACGGCTGACATCGGAAGCTTTTATATTGTAAAAGAATCTGGTGTAAGTGCTGGTGTAAGAAGAATAGAAGCTGTTTGTGGAACTGCTGCAATTGCTTATACTAAAGAGATTATTAACTCTATGAATGAAATTAAAGCTGAAATTAAAAACAATGATGTAATTTCAGGAATTAAAAAATTAAAAGAACAAATTAAAGATTTAAAAAAAGAAGTTGAAACTGCTCAAAGTCAAACATCTACACCAATTAGTGAAGAGATAATTGCTGATACAAAAGTTGTAGTTGCTGTTGTTGAAAATGGTGATTTAAAGAAAATTGTTGATGATATGAAAAATGCAAATGAAAAACTTGCAATTTTACTTTTACAAGCAAAAGATGACAAAGTATTAATTGTTGCTGGAAGCAAAAATACAAACATTAAAGCTGGTGAGTGGATTAAAAATATTGCTCCAATCGTTGGTGGTGGAGGTGGAGGAAGACCTGACTTCGCACAAGCTGGTGGAAAAGATGTAACAAAAGTTGAAGATGCAAAAATTGCTGCTTTAACTTATGCTAAAGAAAATTTGTAGGAAATAGTATTGATTGATTTTTTCAAAAACTTTTCTTCTATAATAGTTTTTTTACACGTAATATCAGCTGTAATTTGGGTGGGAGGAATGATTGCAATCAGATTTGCAGTTCATTACTCTATGCAAAATATTGATGAACCGAAAATAAAACTCTCACGTACATTAGAAAATCTAAAAAGATTTTTTTCTATGGTAATTCCAGCTATTGCTACACTTTTAATTACAGCTATTATAATGATAATTGCTTTAGGATTTAAAGGAACAGAACTTTATAACATTGTTATAATTAAAGAGAGTATTTGGTCAATAATGACAGTAATTTTTATAACAATATATATAAAAAGAAATAAGGCACAAAAAGCTTTTGATAACGGTGATTTTGCAAGTGCAAAAAATAACCTACAACCAATAGCAACTTATTTTATACCTATAAATATTGCTTTAGGATTAATTGCAATATTTTTAGGTGTAACTCTTAGAGGATTTTAAAATCCTCTTAACTCTTATATTCAATCACTAATTAAATAGTTTTCTATTCTTATAAGTGACAATAACAACTATAAGTAAAATAAGTACAAAACAATAAATCATAATATCCCAACCAAAATATTTATATACAATAGATGGCAAAAATGAACCTGTCGCACCACCTATATAATAAAAACTCAAATACATTCCAGAAGTTAGGGATTTTTGTGAAGACTTCATTGAGTTTGCAAGTCCTGTAGAAACTGTATGAACAGTAAACATTCCAATACAAAATAAAAATAATAAAACAAAAAGATACACAATATTTTCTGTTACTAAAAATATTAAAATGAAAAGAAAAAAGGAAATTGAAACTATCATTGTATTTAATTCATTTTTAAAAAAGTTTACAATTTTCTTTGATGATAAAGATACAAGAATTCCCATACCATAACCTAAATATAATAGACTAATTTGAAACTCGTTTGCTGAATCTGAAATATCTTTTACTCTAAATGGCAAAATATTTAATACTCCGCCAAATACAAAAAACATACAAAACATTATAAAATAAATCAATGCAAATCTTTTATCTTTTAATATATTTGTAATATCATTTAATTTTGGTTTTACAAGTTTTGCATCCCCCTCAAAAGAGAGCTTTTGAATTAAAAAGATTGATACAAACAATGCAGCAGACAAAGAGTAGAATACATATTGATATGAAAAGTTTGTTGCAATAAAACCAGAAAATAATCGCCCTACCAATCCACCAAAAACAGTTGATGCCACATAAATTGACATATTGAATTTTATATTCTCTTTATCTATATTCGCAAGGATACTCATAAGTGCCGTTAAAATAGCAGGAACAACTAAAGCTTCACAAATTCTAAGTGTTAAAAACAATTCATATGATTTTGCCATTCCTAGAAAAATATTTGTTATTAGCAATATAATTGAAGAGTATGTCAACATCTTTTTAGCACACACTTTTTCAAGAATATATCCATAAACAATCGGAGATATTGCCAAAAACAACATAATAACTGCTGTAAATTGAGAAGCTTTTATAATAGATATGTCAAACTGTTTAGCTAAAAGTGGTTGCAATGGTTGTGTTGCATACATAACAGATAAAACTATTATGATGCAATAGACAATTATAAATAGATTAGTTCTCAAATCCTGACCTATCTGCTGTGAAATAACTATTTAACATATTCATTCTAACTAAGCTATTAGAATAATTAGAATTAAATCTTGGTTTATCTAAAAATTTATTTACATAATTTTTGTCAAACTCTTTTATTTTCTCATTAAAATATTTACCATCATAATCAATAATAAACATATCTTCTGATATTGAATATTTATAAATCAAATTCATATAGTATTTATCATCAATTAAATAAGTGCTAAACTCATAATTTCCATAATCTTTTCTTTCAATTGCTTTCATATTTTGTAGCTTTAAAGTTGCTTTAAATAAATCATCAAAAAATCCTCTTTGCATCCCATTCCATTTACAAGATCTATCTAAATTGATATATTCATAAAATAATTTTCCATATTTTTCTTCTTGATTTTGTGAAATATAAGAGAAAATTGTACAAGAATCATAGGTATAGATTTTTTTATTATTTCCAAAATTTTCAATTTTATCTATAGAATTATTTTCTAGTGAAGAACAACCAGCCAGTAGTAAAACCAGCAATAAATATATAATATTTTTCATATTTACATCCTTTATTTTTATGGTTATATTATACATCTAAGAGATTAAAACTTGACATATTTTTTATATTTTAATATGATAAAAATTGAAAACCATAATGTAAAAGGTATTTAGTGTGACTATGTGCATAAAAAACTTCTTACTATTTCTTATTCCATTATTTATAATAACGGGTTGTTCATCTAAGTTTGGTAATGATAATTCAAATTTATCTTACAAGCAAAATGATGGATATATGTTCCAAAGTGCTTCATTAGAAAACATGATAGAACAAAGAGATTTAAGATTTCAAAAGTACAAGAAACTCACTAAATTAAAGAAACCCCTTGATTCATTAAGTAATCATGTAGATTATCAGAATGATAGAATGGATTTAGACCTTGAACTATTTGACTTTTATAGTGAATGGGAAGGTGTTGAATACAAACTTGGTGGTGATTCAAAGAATGGAATTGATTGCTCTGGTTTCATTCAAAAAGCCTTCAAAGAAAAGTTTGACATTACAATACCCAGAACTACTCAAATGCAATCGCAATTGGGAAGAGAAATAGACAAAAGTGAACTTAAGAGTGGAGATTTGGTATTTTTTAGAACAGGTGATGACATAAACCATGTTGGTGTCTACCTAGAAGATGGAATGTTTATCCATGCTTCAACAAAAAATGGCGTAACTATATCCGAGTTAGATAATTCTTATTTTAGCAAAAGCTATTGGAAAGCTCAAAGAGTTATAGATTAAATTTTATTATAAAAGGAGAATTAGTGATAAAGAAGACTTTTATACTTCTACCAACTATATTATTACTTACGGCATGTACAGGTAATAAGAACATTCAAATGGAAGAGAACAATAAGATTAATGACAAAAGTAGTTTAAATGCTTCAAACGTTTCATATAATGATTACAAATCATCTTATGAATCAGAAAATGACAAACTTAAAAGTAGACCTCATTTAAAATATGAGCCAAATATTAGTAAAAAAGATTATGAGAAATTGACTTTCAATAGTCTTGAAAATGAAAAAATTGAATCATCGACACCAAATAATCTTACAAAAAAACAAGCTTTTATAAATTTTTATAATGATTGGAAAAATGTAAGATATAAAATGGGTGGAACTTCAAGAACAGGAATTGATTGTTCAGGTTTTACTCAAAAAGCATTTAAAGAAAAATTTGGCATTGAATTACCAAGAACAACTTTAACACAAGTAAAAGTTGGTGTAGAAGTAAAAAAATCTGACCTTAAAATGGGTGATTTAGTATTTTTCAAAACAAGTAAAGTAAATAAACATGTGGGAATTTACATGGGGAATGGAAGTTTCTTACACTCTTCAATTAAAGGAATTCAGTTTACTGAATTAGAAAAACCTTTTTATAAAGACACTTATTGGACAGCTAGAAGAATTATGAATTAATTCTTCTAAAACCCACCATAAATAATCAAAGCAATAGGTATATAAATTACTGAAATTAATGTACTTAAAAGAACTGTAAAAGAGGCCTTTTCAGGTCTTGCTTTTAATAATACAGCTAATGTTACAGTATTTCCTGCAAGTGGTACCACTGAAAATAAAAATAAAACCTTATAAATTTCCTGACTTAAAAAACCTATAAAATTTTTATCCACAAAAATAATAAGCAATATTGTCGCTGGCCAAAAAATAAATTTATAAAAGTATGCAACTTTTAGATATTTTACATCTGCATCAGCTTTTAAATTAAAACCTTTCATTCCCATACCAAGCATCATCATACCTAATATTCCATAGGCCCATTTAAAACCTTCAAAATAAGGAATTATAAACTCTGGTGTTCTAAAACCTAAAATATTCAAACTTACCCCTGCAATAAAGGCATATAATAGTGGTAATTTAATTACTTTCATTATAGATTGTCGAGCTGTAAAACTTCCTTTTGCAGTTACATAAAAACCTGTTGTATTTTCATATAAAAGAGAAGCCAATGTTGCAAAAATAAAAATATTTGCAGATTGGGGACTTAATAAAATCATAGCCAGTGGAATACCAAAATATCCAGTATTTCCAGTCCCACAAGTAAATGCTAAAGTATTAATACTTGCATCATTCCAATCATTTTTGTATCTTCTTAAAATATAAAAAGCAATTGTTGTTCCAAAAAAGAAAACAAATAATGGAAGAAAAACTAATTGTAGATTTATTTCGATAGAGAGTGTTGCAAATAGAATTACAATTGGTCCTAAAATATAGATAAGAAGTGTTGCTATAAAATCTCGTTTAACCTTGAAATATCTTGTTAAAATATATCCGATTGCAATGTTTAGATATAAAGGTGAGATTTTACCTAATAAAATAAGAAATAGATTCATATGAAGTCACTTAAAATAATTTAGGCTAATTGTAACTAATAATGTTAAAAATAAAGTAAATACGCAGATTTATAGATTTAGGAAGCAGAAAGGATATAAATGACTATGTATTTACAATATTTGAAATAATTTTATTAGAAACAAATGATAATTGTATGATTTTTTATAAACCTAAATAATTTGATACTATAAATAAAAATAAAGTACAAATTAAATACATTTTAAAAGCATAAAAAACATTTAACCTAAAAATCTCTTTTGCTTCAAAATTATATCTTGCAACAATTGTGAGATTCAAACCTGAGAATGGAGATGTTGAAACAGTTGTTGACCAAGCCATCAGAAAAGTAATTGCCAATAAAGTATGATTTACCCCACTTAAAAAATCTCCAATTATTGCAATAGTAATAATTGGATGGATTCCAACAAAAGCCAAAACTATGAAAATAAAAAGTAATATTGATGCAATTTGCCAATCAAAAACTTTAAATGGTAAATCTAAATTCAAACCTATTAATATTGAACTAATTGAAATACCAAACATTCCAGCAACTAAAAAAAGCGATAATTCTGTTTTCATTCTTGGTAATTCATCTATTAGATGAGTTTTAAATTTAAAAATTGCTTCTTTCAAGCCTTTTTTTACAGGTAAAATTATCAAGGTCATTAAAATTGAATAGGTTGAAATTAAAACAATTACTTTTATTTCTGGATGAAAATGATTTGTAACTAAAACCAATAAAGATAAAACAAATGGCAAATATAAGCTTTCAAAAGATAAAGGATAACCACTAAACTCCTCTATATTAAACTCTTTATTTTTCACTACTTCATAATATGTAAGAAAAAATGAAAATAAAGCTAACACGATTCCATTTAATAAAATCATTGATGTATTTAATTTTGGCGCATAAGTAATTGCAGCAGCAAATGCCACAAAAAAAGGAGACCAATATGCATCACTTGCAAATGCTCTTGTTAATAATACAACTTGAGTATTTGTCAAAGGAGCTTTTTTATACATCTTATCAGCAACTAAAATTAAAGAAGAGAGATTTATTACTGAACCAAAAAGGTGAACACCCAAATATGTTTTTATAAAAGACTCTTTCCCTTTTGGTAATAAAGAGTTTTTCTCTTTTTTTGGAGTTGCAATTAATCTTAAAAAGCCAACCCCAATTAATAAAGTTAATAAATATTGATTTACTGTAAATACTTTTATCCAATCAATTTTGAAGCCATTAAAATAAGAAAAACAAAATGCAAAAAAACTCAATATCAACAAAATAAAAAGAATCTTTTTATTTCTTAACCCTGAAAACAGAATCAAAAAAGAGATCCATGCCAAAATCCCAGAAACAATTAAAAACTCTTTATTAAAAAAATATGCATATAAAGTAACTAAAAAAGATGAAAAAATTAATAAACCTGAGAATTTTGATAAAATCTGCATTTAATTAACTTCTCTTTTTAAAAACATTGATAAATAAATTCCTGTTCCTATCAATATTATTCCAACAAAATGATAAAATTCTAACACTTCACCTAAAAATATATAAGCTAAAACTGCACCAAATATTGGCATTAGATGCGTAAATTGTCCTGTTTTATTAACTCCAACTTCCATTGTTGAAATATTCCAAAAGTAAAAAGATAAAATTGATGGAAAAATTACAATATATATTAAAGAGTATAAAACCTCATCCTTTTCTAAAAAGCTAAACTCAAAACTATAACCTTGATAAAAGAAAATTAAAGCCAAAATAATTGTTCCAATAAATGCTGTTAAACCAAGAAACTCAAAGGCATTTAACTCTTTTGGTTTAAACTTTAACATAACTGTATATAAAGCCCAATCTATACAAGCAGCAATTATCCATAAATCACCAACTGTAAATTTTAATTCAAGTATATGATTTATATCACCTTTTAAGATAAGGTATATTACACCTAAAGTTGAAAGTAAAACACCTGATAATTGTAATTTTGTTATTGTAGTTCTAAAGATTAATGCTGACAAAACTATAATAAATATTGGTGTACTTGAATTAATTAGTAATGCATTTGTGGCAGTTGTTGTTTGTAAACCATAATATAAAAACGTATTAAATCCAGCAATTCCCAATGCTCCAAAAATAATGATTAATATATATTTCTTTTTAAATACACTCAGGATATTTTTATAATGTAACAAAATATATGGTAATAACAAAATCAAAACAAAAAACCATCTAAAAAATGAGAGTTGCATAGGCTCAATGCTACTTGAAACTAATCTTCCAAATATAAAATTTCCAGACCAAAAAAGTACGGCTAAAACTAAAAAAATATAATACTTCATAAACTACTTTGCTTTCCTATTTTCTTGTCAAATTTAATTAAAAAACAATTATATTCAAATTGTGTATAATCCAAATAAAAAAGGCTTAATTTGATTAGACTTGGTTCAAATTCACCAACACTCGCACTAATTTTAAAAAATTTTGGAATAGATTTTATTCAAAATGGTGGAGATTTTGATGAAGATTCAATAACAACTACAAACCCAAAATCATTTTGTTATGAAGCAACAAAAGGGAAATTTAATGAACTCTATAAAAAATATGGAGTTGAAGAGATGCCTTTATTAGTTGCTGATTCTGTTGTAACTTGTGAGGGAAAACTATTAAGAAAAGCAAAAGATTTAGCTGATGCAAAAGCCATGCTAGAACTTCAAAGTGGAAATAAAACTTCCGTAATTACTTGTATGATTTATAAATCAAAAGAATTAGAACTTATTGATATTTCAATTACAACTTATGAATTTGAGCAATTTGAAAAAAATCATATGCGAGAATATTTAGATTCTGGTGAATGTTTTGGAAAAGCTGGTGCAATTATGGTTGAAGGCTTTTGTAAACCTTATATTAAAAAAGTTATTGGTTCTGAAAGTTGTGCTATGGGATTGTGTGTTGAGAAACTCAAAAGTTACTTGTAAATAAATTATTTTTTACTATTTAATTAAACTCTTAGCTTCAAAAATTATCAAAATATGCCCAAATATTAGTACTTTTAGTTTTTATTAAAATAATTATTTAATATTCGATTAAGTTGTTGAGTGTCATAATGTGACATATAAACAAAGGAGCGCAAAATGTTAGATTTCTTAAAAAGAAGATTAAAAAATGAAAAAGGTGCTATGGATAAAATTTTAGTTACTTTATTATTAGTAATCGTTGGAGTTGGAGCTGTTGTTGGATTAAGCACTTGGATGGGTGACAATGTTGAAACAATGAAAACTACTGCTGATACAAAAATCACAGAGGCATCAAAATAATTTTCAATTAAATAAAGAGAGTATTTATTACTCTCTTTTCTAGATTAAAAAAAGATTTCCACAAGAAAAGGATTTTAAATATTTGTAATTAGCTTTTATATATTTTCTCTCTTCTTATCTTTCACTGATTTAAAAAAATTTCTTGTTCCAAATGATTTAATTATAACTATGAGCTTAATGCTTTTAGTTTTTGGTTTTATTGAATCGAAAATATATATAAGTTCTATTGTTTTATCCCTTATTATTTTAAGCTTTTTTATACTTGTTATGTTAATAAATAGGCAACTCATCATTGGTGGTGGAGATATAAAATATATGATGATTGTGGGTTTATATCTAGGAGTTAGTTCCTTTGCACTTTTTTTAATTATTACAGGATTATTGCAAACAATAACCCTACTTTACATACAAAATGTAAATAAAAGAAAAATAGCACCAATGGTTCCTGTAATGTTTTTATCAGTTATTCTGAGCGAAATATTAATAAAATATAATATTTATACCATTAAGTTTTAGGAGTAGTTTATGAAAAAAGCCTTTATTGATCAAATTATGTTAGGTTTCTTTTTATTTTCTGCTTTAATTATATTAGGTGCAACAATAAATGATGAATTTGAGGCTAGAAATAAAATTGATGATTTGAGAGTTCTTACAAAAAATGCAACAAGAGCCTTATCTAAACATTATATGTATAATGGAAGTATAAGTGCAGCAGAAGATATTGCAAATGATTTATTAAACAATACTAACTTAGGAAATGAAGTATTAACAAAGCAATTAATTACTTATACATGGAGAGATTTAAATAATGATAATTTACCAGATGTTGTGACAACAAGTATTTCTGGTTATGTTCAAAATAATTTTTGGTATAAATTTCTAGATAAAAATACTTTTTCCTTACCTGAAGTTAATTGGACAGAATATGTATCATTGGATGAATCAGATATTATATCATTTACACTTAAATATGGTGGTTCAAATGCTGGATATTTTAACATGGTTGGAACATATGAATTAGACGATAATGGATGCATTATTAATCCAAAATTATTACTTGTTAATAAAAATGCCCATAAAATTGGTGATATACTTGGTAGCTATACAAATGTAAATACAAAATTTTTCATTATTCCAGATGGATATAATGCATATGGTAATAAAACAGCTACTCTTGAAAGTTATATTTCAATTACTGGTTGTAAAAATAATATTCCTACGGTTACAATAAATGGAAAAACAGATGCAACATATACATATTTCCAAGATACTTATTTTAATACAGATAATGGGTATGATCACATGCATGAAGTAGGAAAAACTTATTTTGATGATTATCAAAATTTTATTAGTCAAGATATTACTTATTGTTCAAAATATAAAAGTAGTGGAGCTTGTAGAACTTGGAGTACAAGACCTGCGGGTTGGGAAGATTGGGTATCATTTGCAAATGCAAATAATATAAATTTCACAAGTGATCCAAATGATGAATATATAATAACTATGGAAGATTTACCAAATGGTGGGGATAAAGATTTCAATGATATTAACATTGATACAACAAAAGTTCGAATTCCAAGAAGAGTCGATACAAGTGAAATTGAATATGGTACAATCGTTTCACAATAATTTTAAATATTTTTATCAGGTTAGGAATTATCATGCAATTAGATGAATATCAAGAGAAATTAAAATTGTCTTATGAAAATAGTTTTATTAGTGGGAATATATATGAACTTATTGAACTATTTAGTGAATTAGCACATATAAAAAACTTATCCTATTATAAATATGAATATGAATATAATGATTTTTTTCATAAATTTGATATATCACTTAACAATTTTGATACTAATACTAAAAAGCAGAAAACTTTTAAAATATTATTAAAAGAAGGAAAAATGATTTATGGTTACTTATTAATAAATCAAAGAATCAAAGCAAATCCACTTTTGAGAAAACTTTTACTAAAAATTGTAAAATATTTAAAAAAAGAAAAAGAGATACAAAAAAAGATATTTGGAAATGAACTTCCATTTAATATCTATCTTTTTCATGATGAAGAGTTAGATATTTTTGCACAAAATTTAAAATCTGGATTGGAAGGTTTATTTAATGTTGATGTTACAAAAGATACATCAATTGAAAAATACTTTGACGTATTAAAATCAAAAGAGACAAAACATATAATCATTTTCCTAATCAATGATGAAAAAATGATTGAAGATTTTGAAGAAAAAATAAAAGTTTTAAATGAATTAATTGTTGTAATTGGACCAAACGACCACAAAATTTCTATGTATTGTGGAAAACTTGGAATTGAAAACTATATACCTATTCATGAATTTAAAGCTGAAAATCTAAAAAATGTAATTCTTAGCAAAAAGAATACCCTATTAAATAAAAATAAATATAGAAATAAAATAATTGCAATAGGTGGAATTTCTGGTGGAATTGGTTCAACAACAATTGCCATGAATATGTCAGATTTACTTAGTAAAAATCTTCCAAATAAAAATCTTTTATATATTGATTTATCAACAACAAAAGCTATTAGTAATCTTTTTTTAGAGAATAATCCACTTCCTCAAAAAACAATTATTGATTTAATAAACTCTAATGAGTTTAATATTGAGAATAATCTTGATAATGGACTTATTAAAAAAAGAGAAAATTTTTATTGTATAACTGGTATTCAAAAACATATTGATAAAGAGTTTTTAGAAAAAGATGTGTTTATTGAAAAACTACTTGATTATATCTCAACTTCGAGTGATTATTTTAATTTTATAATCATAGATACAGGAACAGCTGATGCTTCTAGTTTAAAAACTACCATTTACGATATTGTAAATGAGTTTTGGTTAATTACTGAAATGACATTACCTCATATTTCAAAATTAAAAACATTTTATTCACTTATGAAAAGAGCTGGATTAAAAGATAAAATCTCTTTTATTGTAAATAGATACGATTCTAAAAATGCAATTTCTGTAACTGATGTAACTTCGATTTTAAATATGAATAATGAAGATAAAATACAATTTGAAAGTTTCAAAATACCAAATGATTATAATGTATTAGGTAAGTGTTGGAATTATTGTGAATTGGCATCAAAAAACTATCCTGATTCTTTATTTATAAAAAAACTAGATTCTATTTTACAAGAAAAGAATTTTTATACTATTGAAAAGAAAAAAGAGAAAGAAAAAAGCTTTTTTTCTCAATTTTTCAAAAAGGATAAAAATTGAGAAGTCTAAGAACTTTAATAGAAGATCAAGAACAAAATCAAATAATTCATAAAAAAGCCGAAGAAGAAGTTATTGAAAATGTTGAAGTTTCAAAAGAGAAAATAGAAAAATATAAACAATATATTTCTCACTCTGAATTAGTTTTTCCAGAACTTTATCTAAATAAAGAGTTATATGAATTGGCTCTTAAAATAAATGATAGTTTTATGCTAAAACTAAAGTCTGACCAAAAAATCACAAAAGAGAGTTTAGAAGAAGTATTACCTGAATATATATTATCATACAAAGAAACAAGAAATTTAAAAAGAGAAACACTTGATGATATAAAAAATATGATAATGAATAATATCATAGGATATGGTCATATCTCAACAATTTTTAATCTCACAAAAGATGGTTTAAATGACGTTATTATAAATACAAAAGATTACATTGATATTATTTACAAAGGAAAGACTTCTCAGACTCCATTTACCTTTAGAAGCGAAGAAGAACTACGAAAAATCATAGACAAAATGCTTGCTGAAAATAATAGAAAAATAGATGAAGCCCATCCAATTATTTCAAGTAAATTAAATGATGGTTCAAGGGTAGAAGTTCAAATTCCTCCAATTGCAGCAAATGATGGAAGTTGCGTAACAATAAGAAAATTTAATGAAATGCCTTTACTTCTTGAAATGTTGATTGATACAGGACAAATGGATTTTAAAATGGCATATTTCTTAGTAAAAGCTGCTAAAGGAAAATGTAATATCATAGTTTCGGGTGGAACATCAAGTGGTAAAACAACTTTTTTAAATGCAGTTACAAGATTTATTGATGAAAATGAACAATTAATGGTAATTGAAGATACAAAAGAGATGCAACCTCAAATGCCATGTCACTCTATTCGATCTTATGAAGCAAGAATGGCAAATGAAGAGGGAAAAGGTGCAATTACACTTGACTTCTTGTTACGTTCAGCTCTAAGATCAAGTCCAAGAAGAATTATTGTTGGAGAGTGTAGAGGTCCTGAAATTGTTGTAATGTTAAATGCTATGAATACAGGACATCCAGGTTCTATGACAACTGTACATGCTGATAATACTAAAGAAGCTCTTGTGAGAATTGAAAATATGTATTTAGAAGCCAGACCAACTGCAAATATAAATTTCATTAGAACTCAAATAGTTTCAGCTGTTGATTTAATAATCCAACTTGTTAGATTCCCCGATGGAACAAGAAAAGTTATTACTGTTTCAGAAATTGAAAAAAGAATTGAAGATAATGGCGTTGTATCTTTAAATAATATTTTTCAATTTAAAAGAGATACAAGTGATTTGAAAAAAACAAAAGGTGAATTTCAAGTTTTATCTACTCCCACACGAACAGTTGAGCAAATGAATATGTTTGGTGTTGATATTGATAAAAGGGTTTTTGACCCAAATTTTGAGATGCCAAAATCTATGTTAATAGAAGCACTAGAAGATGATTTACCATCTGTAATGTGTGGATGGAAAGATTTATTTATGGACTATTTTGTAAAAAATGATCCTCAATTATTCCATAAATGGCCTCACTTTCAAAAAATAAAAAAGGTTGATAATGGATGATAATTTATTTTTATTTTTTATAATTGTTATTCCTATTTTGTTTGTTTTATTTGCAATAAATATATATCTATTTTATTCAAAACTAAAACTAAAAAGAGTAATTATAAATACTCTTTCAAGTACAAATAGCAAGATTATTGATAAAAATAGAGTAGAACATATATCAACAAAGAATAGTAGTTTCCTTACAAAAAAACTAAGTTATGCTGGTTTTACTATGAAAGGTGCAGAATTTTCTTTTATTTTAATAAGTATAACTTTTGGTGTATTAATTAGTTTTTTTATCTATTTTATTGCTCAATCAAAAGTTATTTTTGTTTTTACATGTCTAATTTTTTCTTTTTTTCCTTATCTAATTTTAGTTAAATTGATTAAAACAAGAGAAGAAGAGTTTAATACAAATCTAAAAGCAATGATAGATAAAGTAACAAGTATGATGAAAAGTGGTGTAGGATTTGAGCAAGCATTGAAAAAATCAATTATAACTTGTAAATCAAAACTTACTCAAGATGTTTTTAATATCTATATAAATGAAAAAGCTATTATTGGTGAAGATAAATGTTTTGAAAAGATGTTTGACATAATCGAATCAAAAGAGTTAAGGATATTTTATCTAACTATTTCAATAGGAAGAAAATCAGGTGGAAAGTTTTCTAATACCCTTGATACTTTAAGAAAAACTCTCCAAGACCAAGGTGAAATAAAACAAGAGATAACTTCTTCAACAAAAGAGATAAGAATAGGAACTTATATGATTATAGGTTTAATAGTTTTTACATATATTATGATGAATAATGCACTAAATAACTCTTTAAATGCTCACTTTTTTGGTAGTGATGTTGGTAAAATTCAAATGTTTTTTATATCACTTTGGGTTGCTTTTGGTATTTTTATAAATAATTTATTAACAAAGATAAAATAATGAATAATGAACTTTTAATTTATATTCTTTCACCTATTTTTATAGCTATTTTTATTTTGTTACTTTTACTTTATCTACAAAGAAAAGAGCAACAAAAAAATATTATTCTTTTATCACAATTTGATAATAAAACTATAATTGACCAACAAAAAAATAAAAAAAGTGAAAATAATGATTTCACAATGAAATTAATACAATCAGGAATTACTTATAAAGAGTATACAGAAGCTAGACTTCTTTTTGCACTTATTGGAATTATTATTATGTCTATTTTACCATTTTTCTTCTCTTTAACTGTAGGAATAATTTCTGTTGTAGTTGGTGTCTTATGTATCATTTTTGGTGGTGAAATATATCTTAGTATCTCAAAATCTGAAAGAGTTGAAAAAATAAATAGAGATTTAGGTGTATTTTTAGATTTAGTAAATGTAATACTTGAAGCTGGAGGAAGTTTAAAAAATGCTTTTTTTGAAGTATCAAAAAGATCAGCTGGAATAATAGACCCTGAACTTATAAAAGAGATTAGTATTTTAGAGTATGAAATGACAAACTATTCAACAAAAGTTGCCTATGAAAACTTAAAAACCAGAGTTGATAGTAGAGATGTGGATAAAATAGTAGATTTTCTAATACTTAGTGAAGAGACAGGTATTGGAGTAAAAAATATTTTTACTATGCAATCTGAAGAGATGAGAAAAGAGCGATTTTATCAAATAAAAGGAAAGGTAAATACTTTAAATATGTATTTAATGTTAATTATTTTTCTTTTTGTTTTACCAGCTCTAGCAGCTTTCATAATATTCCCTATTATGGGTGGCACTTTAACAGTGGGAGTATAAATTAAAAAGGATGAATTATGCAAATAAATAAGCAGTTGATTGCTATTATAATCTTAGCTTCACTTCTATTTTCAGCAATTGGTGCAGCTTTGTTTTTCTTTAAGAAAAATCAACAAACACAAAAAGCTAAAAGCGAGTTAGTAACTATTTACATAGCAAAAGAGGATATTCCAAAAGATACTCTTTTAACAATTGAGAATCTTGCTCAAACAACTATTGCAAAAGAGTATATTTTAAATACTCCGTTGACTAAAGAGGAAATTATTGGTAAATATACTAATGAAAAGATTTATAAACATGAGATTTTCTTAAAAGAAAAACTCGACACTCAAATTGTAAAAGAAGAGAAAAAGATTTTAGATTTCAAGAAAAGTTCTTACAATATGAAATTTGAGATATTTAAAAATCCAAATTATGCATTAGTTCAAGGGGAATATATAAATATTATCTCTGTTTTTCCTAAAGATGGCTATGATGAAAAAGGGAAAGCTAATGACTTTGAAGTTGAATATGTTGCAAGTAACTTAAAAGTTTTAGGATTTATTAGAAATGGTAAACATGAATCAGCAAGTATTACTAAACAACCTGTAAAAAAAATTATAGATAAAAAAACTGTTGAAGTAATTGAAGAAGTTAAATCAGATGAAATCATCCTTGATATTGATTTAGATGTTTTATTAAAATTAACACAAAATTATAATAAAGGTAATCAACTTTGGATGGTAAAAATTGCTTATGATGAAACGAAAGAGAATACTACAAAGCAAGATAATCAAGAAGAGATAAAAAATGAACCAAAACTTGCTGCTTCAAGTGCAACTGCTTCAACTACAAAAATATATCCTCCTTCTGATCAATCTATAAAGTACAAATTTAGATTGTATAGTTCAGATGTAACTGTTCTTACACAAAGTGCTGCAATTGATTATGCAAATGATGTAAATAAAGAAAAATCAAAAATCAAAAATGTTGAAATAGCTGTTGATTCAAATAAAATTTGTTCACAAATAAAAGACAAATTTATTGTTGGAAATGCAAATAGTTTTTATATTAGATCAGAACCTTCAAAAGATTCTAAAGATAAATCACTTTTATATAGAAATATAATTATTCCATACACTGAGAAACAAGAAGATTGGTATAAAACTTGTGATGGAAGATATGTTCATCAAAGTGTAGTAAATGAAGTTGACTTATCTTTTATTCAATCAAAATTAGGTAAATATGAATAATTCAAATATGAAAAAAGCAGTAATTGATCAAATACTTTTGTGGATAGTTTTATTTACAATATTTGTTGGTTTTTTATTTTTTATAATTGATTATTCAAATACTGTAAAAGCACAAGATAATACAAATGCCATTGCTGATTATATTGCTAGAATGAATGCTTTAGATAAAGATGAAGCAGATATTGTATTAGGTATTAATCAAATAAAAAATAGCTATTTTACACAAGTTACAACTAATGATTTAAATTGCACTACAAATAGTGCCATCTCAAATCATCAAGTTATTGTAAATGTTTATGCAACAATGATTAATAATTTTTTAACAGCAAATGCAAACAATATTCATTCAAAAGCTGTAGTTTTTAATGAAAGTAGTGAATTTCAAAAAGAGTGTACAATAACACTCTCATTTAATTAGGAGATTTATATGAATTTATTTAAAATATTGATTAGTTTACTATCAATTATTAGCTTTTGTTTTTCTACACAGTTAGTTCAAAAAGATTTAAATGAGAATAATTTCTCTATTAACAAAGGTTCTTTTAAAGTTGTTGAATTTGACAAAATGATTAAAAATATAAAAGTTAGTAATGAAGCAAATATTGAAATTGATTTTATTGATGATAATGAAAAACCTCTTCATGCAATAAAAATATTTGCAAAAGAAGTGGGGACAGGAAATATTTTAGTTACATTTGTTGATGATACAACAATGCATGTAAATATTAATATTGTTGAAAACTTATTAAATATTATTGCTGTTGCAGAACAAATCAGTCCAAATATCCAAATCTCTCAAACAAATGGAAAAGTAATTCTAAAAGGTAGTGTTCAAAATCAAAAGGAAAAAGCTAAAATCTTAGATTTATTTGAAAAAGCGGGAATAGATTTAACAAAAGATTTAGTTGATTTATTGAACCTTGAAAATCCAGATAAAATGATAAGAATTAAACTTTATGCAGTTGAAATTAATAATAGCAAAGGTTTAGATTTAAAGAATAATTGGGTAGTTTCATCTAGAAACTATACTGAAAATATTACCACAGATAATAAATATTACAATAATAATATTATGGATCATACTAGTGCTGATGCACAAAGAAGTAAACTAATCAACGACACAATTGATCAAAAAATGGCAAGTGCAGTTTCATTAACAGGTGGATTAACAGGTGCTGCTAACTACTTAGGAAGATATTTTAATACAGCTTTAACACTAAATTATTTAGCTAGTAAAAGTGTAGCTTCAATTCTAGATGAAACAACACTAATTACACTTGAAGATCAAGATGCAACATTTCATGCTGGTGGTACGATTTATTTAAAAATATCAACTACAACTAGCCAAGGTGTTCCAACTACAGAAGTTAGAAATATAAATTATGGTTTACAACTTGATATAAGAGCTAGAAATATTGTTAATAATGATTATGTTAGTTTAGATATTAATACAAAATCAACACAAATTGACTGGGCAAATACAGTTGATGGAATTCCTAGTTTTACAGAAAAATCTATTAAAACAAATGTTGTTGTTGGGAATCAATCTACAATAGTTTTAGGTGGATTAATCAGTAATAGCAGTTCTCAAGATATTGATAAAATACCACTTCTTGGAGATATTCCTATTTTAGGTGCATTATTTACAAGTAAAGCTTTTAAAGAAGGGAAAAGTGAACTTGTATTTTTCATAACACCTGAAATTGTTGATCCAAAAGGTAATAATGAAATTGAAAAGTTAAACAAAAAATCTAATTTTACTAAAGAGCTTGAAGTAAATAAACAAGAGCAACAAATTGAAGAAAAACCTAAAGTTACAATTCAAGAAAAAGTGACAACAACAGAAAATGACTCAAGAACTGAACATGAAAAAAGAGTAAAAGAGATATTAGGAAACTAAAAAGTTTAAGAGAAACAAACTCTTAAACTTTTATTCACTATTTAATTTTTAGTACCAATTGTTGTGGTAAAAGACCTAAAGATTCTTCAACCAAATTCGTATCTCCATGTTCAATAAAACTATCTTCATATTCAAATGATATTACTTCTACATTGTGAATTTTTTTCTCATTTAAAACTTCTAAAATTGCACTTGCAACTCCACCTTGTTTTTGTGAATCTGAGAATATATACCAACTATTATATTTTTTTGATAACTCAACTAAAATATCAACATCTATTGGTTTTACAAATCTTAAGTCTAAAATTGAAATATCTTCTTCATGTAAAGCTTCTGTTTCAATCGCACGACTTACCCCTGCTCCATATCCAATAAATAGTTTTTTTGAAGTTCCTTCTTTTAAAAGTTCTGCTTTTCCTAAACTAAATGGTGTTGAAGTATATGTTAACTCTTTAAATGCACCTCTTGGGTATCTAATAGCACTTGGACTTGTAAGTGTATATGCAAACTCTAAACCTAATTCCAAAGTTTTATTATCCCTTGGAGCAAATAAAATCATATTTGGAATAAATCTTAAATATGAAATATCAAAAGCTCCTTGATGAGTTTCGCCATCATTTCCAACAATTCCAGCTCTATCCATTGCAAAAACAACTGGAAGATTCATTAAACAAACATCATGAATGATTTGATCAAATCCTCTTTGCAAAAATGTCGAATAAATTGTGATATATGGTTTGAATCCTTCTTTTGCCATCGCAGCCATTGAAGTAATTGCATGTTGCTCAGCGATAGCTACATCCCAAAATCTATCTGGAAATTTATCCATTAACTTATTTATTCCTGTACCACTTGGCATTGCAGCAGTAACACCAACAACATTTTCATATTTTGAAGCAAGGGCAGATAACGCATCAGCAAATACAGCAGTTGCAGCCTTTGGTGCCTCTTTTTTTACAAAAACACCATCTTCAACATTAAAAGGTCCTACTCCGTGCCAACACTCATGTTGACCCTCAGCAATTTTATAACCTTTACCTTTTACTGTTCTTGCATGAACAATTACTGGTTTTCCCATAGCTTTTGCAATTTGTAAAGTATCAATAACTTCTGCAATATCATGTCCATCAATAGGACCAATATAATCAATCCCCATCTCTTCAAACAAAATTCCAGGAGTTATAAGCTTCATAGCCTCTTCCATTCTTTTTGCTATGTAAGTTGTTCCTTCTGGCATATTTTTTTTAATAAATTTATCAACTTTTCCTTTGAATCCTTGATAATATTTTCCTGCAAGAAGTTTTGAAAGATATTTTGAGATTGCTCCAATTGGTTTTGCTATTGACATTTCATTGTCATTTAAAATTATTACAACAGGAAGTTTTATATCTCCAAGTTCATTTAATGCTTCATAAACCATACCAGCAGTCATTGAACCATCACCAATCATTACAATTGGAACTCTATTCTCTTTTTTTAAAGCAATGGCCTTCGCGGCTCCTACAGCTAAAGAAATTGAAGTTGAACTATGTCCAGCTACAAAATAATCAGCAAGACTCTCATTTGGTTTTGTAAAACCACTAAGTCCTCCAAATTGTCTTACAGTTTCAAACTCTTCCCATCGTCCAGTTAAAAGTTTGTGAGGATAACATTGGTGAGAAACATCGAAAATAAAAGGATCACTGTATGCATCAAATACATAATGCATACCAAGAGTTAACTCAACAGCTCCAAGTGTAGATGAAAAATGTCCACCCTTCCTTGATACCACATCAATAATTCTATCTCTTATCTCTTGTGATAGTGTTTCTAACTCTTTTACTGATTTATCTTTTATTTCCATTTTCTTTTATACTTTATTTTAATTTTTCTAATACTTCGTCTAATTGTTCAAATACTTTAGTATTTTGCTCATTTCTTCCTATTGTAATTCTAATTGCATTTTGTCCATAAGAAGTTAAATCTCTTACAATTACTCCTCTTTCAAGAAGTTTTTGAGCAACTACTTTTGATACAAATTTATCAGCAAATTTAATTGTAATAAAATTCGTATATGATGGTATAAATTCAAATCCTCTTGAAGTTGCATAATCTTCATATCTTGTCATCTCTTCAAAGTTTTTTGCAATACACTCATTTACAAACTCTTCATCTTTTAGTGCTTCAATTGCAGCTGCAAGTGTTAAAGTTGTAATATTAAATGGTGCTCTTAATTTATATAAAGTATTTATAATATCAGGTTGAGCTATTCCATATCCAACTCTCATTCCTCCAAGTGCATAAGCTTTTGAGAAAGTTCCTAAATAGATTGCATTTGGGAAATTAGCAATTAAATCTTTTGCATTTATTCTTTTTTTCTCATCTTTAAATGCTGCGTACTCTTGGTAAGCTCCATCAACTACAACTAATGTCTCTTTATCCACAGTTTCTAGAAAAGCATAAACATCATCTTTATCTAAACATTCACCTAATGGATTATTTGGTAAACATAAGAAAACTACATCTGCACCGTGTTCTTTATAAAGTCGTGAAAATTGCTCAAGATTGTGTTGATTATCTTCTGTTTTAATAATTGTTGCACCAGCTTGTTTCCCATAAATTTCATACATAGCAAATGTAGTTTTTGCCATTAAAATTTTTGAACCTTTTTCACATTTTGCATGAACACAATATTCTAAAATTTGATCACTTCCAGAACCAATAATTACATGTTTACTTGTAACATCAAACTTATTTGCAAGAGCTTCTTTTAATTCATACATTGAATCATCTGGATAAATAAACATATTTTTAGCTAATTCTTGAATTTTTTCAACAACTTTTGGGCTAGTTCCATAAGGATTCTCATTTGAAGCTAGTTTTATTACATCTTTTGGATTCACTCCAAACTCTCTTACAACTAATTCTATTGGTTTTCCAGCTTCATAAGTTGTAACATTTTCTAATACTTGATTAAATTGCATTTACATTTCCTATTATTTTTATTAAATATCGTTTATCTCTTTTACGTAAGAACCAAGAACTTTAACACTACTTTGATGTTTTAGTAATACTTTTTTAACATTTTCATCGTCTTTATGTCCATCAAAATCAATAAAGAAGATTGAATTTCCTTCAACAATATGTGATTTTATTTTAGTTAGATTAATTCCAGCTTCATTAAAATCTGTTAAAAACTCAACTAAAGCGCCTTGTCTATCAGGGAATTTTACCAAAATAGAAGTTTTATCATTCCCACTTTGTGCATTCTCAAAATCACTTATTATAAAAAATCTAGTTTTATTGTTATCTTTATCTTCAATATTTTCAAATAAGATTGGAAGATTATGTAATTTTGCTCCAACATGTGGACAAATTGCTGCACTTCCTGGCTCACTTGCTGCAATTCTTGCAGCTTTTGTTGTTGACTCTATTGGAATTAATTCCACTTCATCTAAACCAAAATTTGTTAAAAATTTTCTACACTGCTCAAAAGCAATATCTTTTGAATAAATCTTTTTTATATCACTTACTTTATCACATTTAGTTGCTAGTGTATGGTGAATATTTAAAACAACTTCTGCAATAATTTTTAAATCATAATTACTTAAACAATTTATTGTATCTGTTACTATTCCATTTGATGAATTTTCAATTGGAACTACACCAAATTTTACTTTTTTTGTATCAACTTCCCTAAATATTCCATTAATTGAACCAATAGAAATATAAGAACTCATTGCACCAAATCGTCCTTCAGCTGCTTGGTGAGTAAAACTTCCCTCAGGTCCAAGATATGCAATATTTTCAGGTAATTCAATATTTCTTGAAATGGCAAAAATTTCTAAAAATAGAGCTTCAATTGCACTTCTATTTAAAAGTCCATTATTTTCATTATTGATTTTTTCAAGTCTATCAATAATTGATTTTTCTCTCTCTGGTCTATAAATTGCTCCACCACTTTTTGCTTTTAAAGCTCCAACTTCATGAACTATTTTCATTCTTTGATTTATTAATTCTAACAGAGTATTATCAATATTATCAAGTTTGTTTCTAAGTTCTAATAACCCCTCTTCACCCATAAAAAGACCTTTTTCTAATTATTTTATAAACTCTTCTTCTAAAGCAATTATATCTTCAAAAGTTTCTCTTTTTCTTATTAGTCTATCAATTCCATTTTCTACAGCAATTTCAGCAACTTTTCCTCTTGTATTATAGTTACTAGCCATTGTAAATCCATAAGCTCCAGCACTATAAATAGCAACTAAATCATTATGTTCTGTTTTAGGAAGTTGAACATTTTTAGCAAAGAAATCTCCACTTTCACATACTGGTCCTACTAAATTACAATCTGAAAATTCTTGATTATCATTTAAAACTTCAACTCTATGGTAAGCATTATATAAAGATGGTCTAATTAAATCATTCATAGCTCCATCAACTATAACAAATCTTTTATTTCCATTTACTTTTTCATATAAAACTTTTGTAACAAATGTTCCAGCATTCCCAACCATAAATCTTCCTGGTTCACAAATCACTGTAATATCTAAGCCATACATTGTTTCAAGTACACTTTGTGCATATTCATTTGTATCAATTAGTTTTTCATCATTATAAATAATTCCTAAACCACCACCAATATCCATAAATGATAGTTCAATTTTAATCGCTTTTAAATTTCTTACTAAATCAGCAATTATTTTTACTGATTCTTTAATTGGTTGTAATTGAGTCAATTGAGAACCAATATGACAATGCATTCCAACGGGGTCTAAATTAGGAGAATTTTTACATTGAATATACATTCTTTTTGCTGTATCAATATCCACTCCAAATTTATTTTCATGTAATCCAGTTGAAATATACGGATGAGTTTGAGGGTCAATATTTGGATTAACTCTTACAGAAATTCTAGCAACTTTTCCTAACTCACGTGCTATTATTTCAACTCTATTTAACTCAGCATCACTTTCAACATTTATCATTAAAATATCAAGCTCTAGTGCTTGTCTAATTTCATCATCAATTTTCCCAACACCTGAAAAAATGATTTTATAAGGAGCAATTCCAACTTTTAAAGCACGTTTTACTTCACCAATACTAACACAATCGGCTCCAGCTCCAAGATCTGCTAAATGTTTAATAACACTTAGATTTGAATTTGCTTTTACTGCATATGCAATTAATGATTTTCTTGCTCTAAATGCACCTTTTAACTCTTCATATTGTTTTGTAATGTGGTCAAAATCATACACATAATAAGGCGTTTGATATTTATTTGCTAACTCTTTAAAATTTATACTCATTATAATAATTATCCTATATTTAAAATCTTAATTTAAAATTTCATTAAATTTAAAAGTAAAATCTTTTTGATTAATTTATCAGTCTCTGACATGATGGCTTCGCATTCGCTACGACCATCATCTCGCACAAACCTAAAAAAGCCAAGCAGTTGGCTTTTTTTAACGGTCTGTGCCATTCCAAGCTATTGTTGGATGACCTTCTTCATCAAATTTCACTGCTGGCATACCCATAATATTATATCCACAGTCAACGTAATGAATTTCTCCTGTTACAGCACTTGATAAATCAGAAAGTAAATACATTCCAGAATTCCCAACTTCTTCAATAGATACATTTTTCTTTAATGGTGAATGAGCTTCATTCCATTTTAACATAAATCTAAAATCACTAATTCCAGCTGCTGCTAAAGTTTTAATTGGACCTGCACTAATTGCATTAACTCTAATTCCATCTCGTCCTAAATCTTCTGCTAAATATTTAGTTGTCATTTCAAGAGCTGCTTTAGCAACACCCATTAAATTATAGTTTGGAATATATTTTACTCCACCATAATATGTTAATGTTAAAATTGATGAATTATCAGATAATAAAGGTTTTAATTCTCTTACTACTTCAATTAATGAATAAACTGATACATCCATAGCAATATCAAAAGCTGATTTAGAAATATCATAAAATCTTCCAGATAATCCCTCTTTTGGAGCAAATGCAATTGAATGAACGATAAAATCTATTTGTCCTAAATCCTTTTCTAAAGATACTTTCAGAGCTTTGATTTCTTCTGGATTTGATACATCACAAGGATATACTAAAGCTTCACTGCCAAACTCAGCTGCAATTGGTTCAACTCTCTTTTTTAAAGAATCATTTAAATAAGTAAATGCAATTTTAGCACCTTGGTCAGCGCAAGCTTTTGCAATTCCATAAGCTATTGACTTATTATTTGCAACTCCTAAAATTACACCTTTTTTACCTTTCATAAACATCTTATAAATCCTTTGTATTTTCTAATATTTGTATAAAATCTTCTTTTTTCCAAGAAGCAGTTCCTATAAGTACACCATCTACATTTGGTATTTGGCAAATTTCTCTTACATTTTCTACTTTTACACTTCCACCATATAAAAGTGGTTTATTAATTTTCTCTTTTATTCCATTGTGAACATTTTTAATATCATCAATTGTTGCTGTAACACCTGTACCTATTGCCCAAACTGGCTCATAAGCAAGAATTAAATTTTCATAATTTGTATCTATTCCAACTAATTGTTCATAGATATACTCTAAGGTCTTTTTTAATCCAAAATTATTAACAACTAAAGGCTCACCAACACAATAAATTATTTTATATCCTAAATTTTTATAAAATTCATATTTTGCTGCAATTTGAGCTTGTGTTTCACCTAAAATATGTCTTCTTTCACTGTGTCCAATTAATATTGTTTTAATTTCAAATTCATCAAGTTGTGTTGTTCCAATTTCACCTGTAAATGAGCCAGCAACTGTTGCATAAGCATTTTGAGCTCCAATTGAAAAAGTTGAAACAGTATCAAATAAATCTAATGAAGTTGATGTTGGGAAAACATAAACTTCATTTTTAATTTCATTTGATTTTAGATAATCATTTACTTCATTTATAAATAATGCAGTTGATTTTCTAGTATGATTTGTTTTGAAATTACTAGCGATAATTGCCATTAATTATCTTCCTCAAGTACTAAAGCTTTAACACCTGGAAGAATTTTTCCTTCAATTAATTCAAGTGATGCTCCACCACCTGTACTAATAAATGTCATTTCATCTTCATCACCTGTAACTCTTACAAGGTCAGCTGTATCTCCACCACCAACAACTGTCGTAGCAAATGAATTAGCAACTGCATGAGAAATTTTTGTACTTCCTTTTGCAAATTTATCCATTTCATAAACACCCATTGGTCCATTCCATAAAATAGTATTTGCATCTTCTAAAGCTTCAGAAAATAACATTGCAGATGCAGGCCCAATATCAAGCCCCATCCAACCTTTTGGGATCTCTTGAATTGTTACAATTTTTGCAATTGCTTCTGCACTAAATGCTTCTGCAGCAACAACATCAACTGGTAAATATAATTTCACACCTAATGTTTTAGCTTGTTCCATAATTTTTATAGCTTCAGGAATTAAATCCTCTTCAACTAAAGAGTTTCCTATTTCATGACCTAAAGCTTTTAGGAATGTAAATGCCATTCCTCCACCAATTATGATTTTATCAACTTTAGGAACTAAATTATGTAAAGCTTCAAGTTTTCCTGAAACTTTTGAACCACCAACAATTGATATAAATGGTCTTTTTGGATTATGAACAATATGATGGAAAAATTTAATCTCTTTTGCCATTAAAAAACCAGCTGCTTTATGCTCCATATCAAAATATTTTGCAATTCCTTCAACCGATGAGTGAGCTCTGTGTGATACTCCAAAAGCATCATTAATATATACTTCCGCCATTGAAGCAAGTTTTGCACTTAATGTTTCATCATTTTTTGTTTCACCAAGTTCAAATCTCATATTTTCTAATAATAAAATTTCACCTGATTGAAGCTCTTTTGCCATTTTCATAGTTTCATCACAAACAACATTTGGTGCCATTTTTATCTCTTGTTTTAAAAGAGTATGTAATCTTTTTGCAATTGGAGCTAGTGAAAATTCTTCTTCAAATCCACCTTTTGGTCTTCCAAAATGAGAAGCTAAAATAACCGAACAATCATTATCAATACAGTATCTAATTGTACTTAATGCACTTCTAATTCTTCTGTCATCAGTAATATTGTTATATTCATCCATTGGAACATTAAAATCACATCTAATAAAAACTTTTTTACCAGCTATATCAATGTTTTTAATCTCTTGTAGTTTCAAATTATTTCCTTAATTAAAATTATTTAGATGCAACGTGGATACCCATTTCTACAAGTCTTGTAGAATATCCCCACTCATTGTCATACCAAGATAAAACTTTTACCATGTTTCCTTCAATTACTTGGATTGTATCTAATGGAACAACTGTTGATAATGTTTCACCGTTAAAATCAGAACTTACTCTATACTCTTCATCAATACCTAAAATACCTTTTAAATTACCCTCAGCAGATACTTTAAATGCAGCAATTATTTCTTCTTTAGTTACATCTTTTTTAAGTGTTACTGTTAAATCAACCAAAGATACATTTGGAGTTGGAACTCTAATTGCTTGACCGTTTAATTTCCCTTTTAAATGTGGCATTACTAATCCAATCGCTTTTGCAGCACCTGTGCTTGATGGAGTTAAGTTTGTTGCTCCTGCTCTTCCTTTTCTTGGATCTTTTTTATCTTTTGCATCTAAAATTGGTTGAGAACTTGTGTAAGAGTGAATTGTAGTCATTAAACCTTTTTCAATCCCAAATGCTTCATCAAGAACTCTTGCAACTGGAGCTAATCCATTTGTAGTACATGAAGCATTTGAAATAATTGGTTGACCTACGTATGTATTCTCATTTGCACCAATTACAAATGTTGGAGTATCATCTTTAGCTGGTGCAGAAATAACTACTTTTTTAACACCATTATCTATAAATGCTTGACAAGATTCTTGAGTTAAGAATGCACCTGTACATTCTAATACTACATCTACACCATAAGAAGCAAAATCTAATTTAGCTGGATCTCTTTCGCTTAATAATTTAGCTTTATCTTTTCCAATATAGATGTATCCATTTTCAACTTTTACATCAAACTTAGGTCCGTGAACTGTATCATATTTTAAATTATATTGAATCATCTCTTCACTACCACTAGCATTTACAGCTACCAATTCAACATCATTTCTGCTTGCAATAATTCTTGCAACACATCTACCAATTCTTCCTAAACCATTTATTGCAACTTTAATAGCCATTTGTTCCCTTTAAATAAATCTAATTGTAGATATTTTATCGAAAAATTGCTATAATAATATTTAAGTATATTACAAAGGTTTTAAATAGGTGCGAATTGCAATATTTGGTGGAAGTTTTGACCCAATACATACAGCTCATGTTGTAGTTGTAAAAGAGGCATTAAAAGAACTTCACATTGATATGGTAATTGTTGTTCCAACATACTTAAACCCTTTCAAGAGTAGCTTTTACTTAGATCCAGAAACTAGATTTAAACTACTAGAAAAAGTTTTTAAAGACTTTGATAAAGTTCAAATTTGTGATTATGAAATAAATCAGCAAAAAACTAGCTATTCAATTGATACTGTGAATTATTTAAAAAATTTATATAATCCTTCAAAAATTTATTTTATAATTGGCGAAGATAATTTAAAAACTTTAGATAAATGGCATGAAATTGATAAACTAAAAGAACTTGTAGAATTTGTAGTTGCCTCAAGAAAAGGTTTTGAAAGTAAAGAAGCAAAAAAGTTTAAAAATTTGGATGTAAATATAAATATCAGTTCTAGCTCATTAAGGGATAAAATTGATTTAAATTACATTCCAAAAGAAATTAAAGATGATATATTAAATCTTCAAGAAAAAGGTAAAAGTTTTTGAATACTAGATTAGAAAACATAAGAAAAATATTAGATGAGAAAAAAGCAGAAAATATAGAGATAATTGATTTAACATCAAAAGACTATATAGTTGATTATGTTGTAATTGCTACAACATTAAACCCAAAACATGGATTTGCATTATTAAACTACTTAAGAACAGATTTAAAACCAACTGGTGAAGAATTTTTAAGAGTTGATGAAGATGACGAATGGACGATAATTGATTTAGGTGATATGTTTATTCACTTAATGAGTGAAAAATATAGAAATAAATACTCTTTAGAAGAGTTTTTATCTGAAATAGCAACTAAACAATAGAATTTTTCTAAATTCTATTGTCCAGGTCTTAAAATTTTATTGTAATTTCCTGCTGCATCTCTTGCACCACCCATATTATTAGTGTATATTGCATATCCAACAATAATAATTAATATTGTGATAATCCATTTCATTACATTTGTTCCTTAGCTTTAATTCCTAAAAGTCCTAATCCAACATTAATACTTAATGCTGCCATCGCTAAAACTTTTAAATATACATTTTGCTCATCACTTCCTATAACTTTATGTTCATTATAAAATTTGTGTACACTTGAAGCCAATGAATATAAATATTCAGTAATTTTTTGCATATCTCTTTTTGAAAATGCTTCACCTAATATTGATTCTAATAAAAGTGATTCATACACTAAATTTAATCCATCTTGATTTAAATTTGAGAAATCGACATTTTTTATATCTTCAATACTAATTTCAGCTTTTTTAAATACCTGATTAATTCTTGCATGTGCATAGTTTATATAAAAAATTGGATTTGATGAATCCTGATTTTTTAACATATCAATATCAAACTCTAAATGTGTATCACTTTTTCTTGTTAAAAAAATAAATCTTAGTGCATCAGGACCTATTTCTTCAGTTATATCAGACATTAGAATAACATTCCCAGCTCTTTTACTCATTTTATAAGGCTCTCCACCTTTTAGTAATTGAACCATTTGAGATAAAATAACTTCTAATTTTGAAGAGTCATTCCCTAAAAATTCGATAGCAGCTTTTACTCTTGAAATATATCCATGGTGATCTGCACCCCAAATATTAATGTATTTATCATAATTTCTATCATATTTATCTTTATGATAAATTATATCTCCAGCTAAGTAAGTTGGTATTCCATTATCTCTTACAACAACTCTATCTGAATCATCACCATATTGAGTAGATTTTAAATAAATTTTCTCATTTTTTTCATATAAAGAACCATTCTTTTCAAGAATTTCTCTTGTCTCATCCCATGCATAATATAAAGATTTTTCAGAAACAAAATTTTCAAATTCAATACCTAAATCTTTTAAATCTTTAATGATGATTTTCATCACTTCATCTTTACCAAATCTAGCCATTTCTATGAATCTTGATTCATCATAGAATATTTCATTTCCATGTGTTTCTTGGATTTGTTTTGCAATATCAATTAGATATTCACCTCTATAGTAAGTTTCAGGATATTCTACATCTTCATTTAATAAAAAATCTCTTGCAGCTAAAGAAATAGATAATCCTAACATATCCATTTGTGCACCTGCATCATTTATATAATATTCAGTTGTGATATCAAAACCTAAATGTCTTCCAACACGAGCTAATGAATCTCCTGCTATTGCACCTCTTGCATGCCCAATATGTAAAGGACCTGTAGGATTAGCAGAAACATACTCTAATAAAATTTTTTCATTTTTTGATGTTTGTTTTGCAAACTCTTCTTTTTTATCTAATGCATTATTTACTAATGATTCTAAAAAAGATGATGATAGTTTAAAATTTATAAAACCTTTTACTGCCTCAACTTTTTCAAACATATCTGAATCTGCTAGACTTAAAGCTAATTCATCTGCAATGGCCATTGGTGATTTTTTAAGTTCTTTTGCTAGAGAAAAAGCAACTGGAGTTGCATAATGACCAAAAGAGATATCTTTTGGCTTTTCTAATACAACATTCGTATTTAATTTTTTTTCAATAAATTCTTTTACTAAATTTTGCAATAGCTTCTCTTATACTTGTTTTGTTTCATTTTTATCAGATGAAGATATTCCAGATTTTTTCTCAATCTCGTCTGCTTTAGCATTTTGAGCTATTTCATCTTCATCATCTTTAATTGCTTTTTTAAAGTTTCTAATACCTGAACCTAAACCTTTTGCTAATTCTGGTATTTTTTTACCACCGAATAACAATAATACAACTAATGCTATTAATAACCATTCAGAGCCACCTGGCATACTCATGATATATCCTTTTATTGATTTTGCATTATTATAACTACATAATGCTTAAAAAAATTTGTGTGTATTTACTTTAAAAAGAAATGCATTAATTTGAATCCACCACCAGCAGCTGCAATAGTTCCAATAAGATTTAATGCTATATTTGCAAAAGCTAAATAAATTGAAGTACCAAATAATAAATATGACTCTATTGCAAAAGTTGAATAAGTTGTTAATGCACCTAAAAAGCCTGTTGTTAAAAATGCTTTTAGATTTACTGAAACTGTATAATGTGAGAAATAAGCAAATAATATACCAATAATAAATGAGCCTATTAAATTAACCAATAATATTCCAAGAGGGAATTCTAATGGAAAAAATTTATTTGTAAAGTGAACAGCATACGCTCTTGCAATTGCACCTAAAAATCCCCCAAGTCCAATTGCTAAGACCATAGACCAATTAAGAGACATAGTTTTTTGACTCTTTATTAAAGGCTTCATTCATTTTTTCTTCAATTCTTTCAAACCAATCTGTATTTTTATCAGCTTGAACTGGTTCTAAATAAACAACTTTTACAATTCCTGGAGTTGCTAGTAATTTTTTTGAATCCACTATATTTCTTGTATTAAATAATACAATTGGCTGTACTCTTAAATTATATTTATTAGCAACCATTTTAGCACCTGGTTTAAAGCTTAACATTGATTTTCCATTACTTCTTGTTCCCTCTGGAAACATAGCAATTGGTCTTCCTTTATCCAATCTATCTTTTGCTTCTTTTAAAAGGTTGATGATTCCAGCTTTATTTTCTCTATCGATACTAATCATTTTTGGTGCTTTTATTATATGTCCAAAAAAGAATAAATCTGTAATCTCTTTTTTTGCTACCCATGCTAAGTCTCTTGAATGTATATACTCCATAACTATAATATCAAGTAATGATTGATGATTCATCAAAATCATGTCACATGATTCATCAAGTTTTCCTTGAGTTTCCAATTTAATTCCAAGTACAAACATCTGAAAATTCATCCAAACTTTTATTACTTTATGGGTATGTTTTTTAAATATATACATCAAAACAACAGTAATTGCAACTGTAATTGAAAATTGTATTAAAAGTATAATTCCTCTAATTCTCGCCAAAACTCTCTTCCTTTATCCAACCTATAAAATCACTATCACTACCTAAAACTTTTAAGAATCCATTCTTTTTCTCTAAAACTTCAACTTTTTGCTCATTTTCTATTTTGAAAAATACCGTAGAATTTTTTGTTGGTAAAATATATACGAAAGAGTCTTTTTTTACAATTCCTTTTGGATTAGGTAAAAGATAAATTATTGAAATAATAAGGAAAATTACAGATAGTATTAAAAGAATTCTTTTTCTTTTCCAAATAAATAATAGAAAAAATATAACAAAAACAGTAACTGCAGCTACTTTTTTGTATTGTTCAAAACTTGAATCATTTGGATTTAAATCAGTTTGAGTACTAACAAGTTCATTTTGTAATAATAATGGAATTACCACGTCTTTAAAGCTTTTTGTTTTAGTATTATAATATGTAATAACTAATTTCTTTTTATATATTGGTGTAACAAAATAGTAAACTAAATTCTCTTTCTCATTGTAATCTTTTATGCTAGAAATAGCTTGATCTTCAATATCTTTTAATTTAAAATCTTCTAAATTAGAATTTATTGCATCAACATCAATTATTGTTAAAGCTTCTTTATTATTATATTGTTTTGTTTTGTAAGCTTTTAAAAAGAAATCATCAGCTATTACACCACAAAATCTTTCATCACCTTTTGCAATATCTGAATATTTAATTGTTGGCGCTGCAAGCTCAGTAGAATCTATCATTGTTCCACTATTCATTAATACAACACTAAGATCTGGGAATTTAAAATTTCCTTGTTTTACTTTAAAGTAATAACTATTTTCATAGGTATCATCTGATATTTTTTTCCAAGGATTTTTTGGATTTAAAATTGTAATATTTGAAGAATTTGTAAATGTTGTAACTAATTCATCAAAATTATTAGTAGTAATTAAAGCTTTAACTACAACTTCAAACTTTTGATTTTTATAAACATTTGTAGGTATTTTATTATATGAAATATATAAGTTTTTAGCTGCAAAAAGATTAATACATAAAAATATATTTAATAAAATTGCAAGTTTTAATATTTTTTTCATTTTAGTTTTTACAATAAGGAATTAACCCCTTATTGTAAAAAACCCTTTAACATATTTACACCATCAATAGAACCTAAAAGTTCTTCGATAGCTCTTTCTGGATGAGGCATTAAACCAAAAACATTTTTCTCTTTGTTACAAATACCAGCAATATTTAATACTGAACCATTCATATTTACTAAATTACCATCTTTATCACAATATTTTAAAAGAATTTGATTATTATCTTCTAACTCTTTTAGTCCAACTGCATCAATATAATAATTTCCATCATGGTGTGCAACTGGAATATTAACAACTTGATCTTTTTCCATTAAAGATAAAAATTTATTATCTGTATTAATTACTTTTAAAGTATGATATTTTGAAATAAAATGTAAAGAATCATTTCTTTTCATTGCACCTGGTAATAATCCAGCTTCAAGTAAAATTTGGAATCCATTACAAATTCCTAAAACTTTTCCACCTTTTGCTGCATATGCTTGAACAGATTCCATAATATTTGCGAATCTTGCAATTGCTCCACTTCTTAAATAATCTCCATATGAAAATCCACCTGGAATTACAAGTAAATCAGTATCTGCAGGAATATCTTTTTCTTTATGCCAAATAATTTCTACTTCGCAACCTAATTGTTCAAATGCATATTTTGTATCATATTCACAGTTTGTTCCAGGAAATTGTAATACTGAAATTTTCATATTAACCTACTATTTCTATATCGTAATCTTCAATAACTGTATTAGCCAATAATTTTTGACACATTTTTGTAACTTCTTCTTTAGCTGTTGCTTCATCTGTTGAATTTAATTCAATGATAATTTGTTTACCAATTCTTACATTTTTAACTAAATCTTTGAATCCTAATGTATCTAGTGCATGATGAGTTGCTTTACCTTGGTCATCAAGAACACCTTGTTTTAATCCTACATTTACAATTGCTTTCATTTATCACCTTCAATTTATATTTTTGCGATTATATCTAAAACTGCCTTATAGCAATTTAGAGATGAAGAGCTAAATGCTCTTCATTTAAACTATTTACTTAATCTGTTAAGAATAGTTGTATATCCATCTAAGATTTTATCTTTAATTGATTGAGGAACATCTACCTCTAATTTTTCACCAGATTTTAAACTTTTAGATTTTTCTTTCCAGTTATTTGCTTTTCCAAAATCTCTAAGGATTTGTTTATCCATTGAGATATAATTCTCTGCAACAAAATCTTCTTTTGAAATAAATCTTGAACTCTCAGGCGTTAAAACTTCATCACCTAAAACCCATTCACCTTTAGAATTTACAAATATTTCAAATTTAGTATCAACAACTATAATACCTCTATCCTCTGCGAATTTAGTAAAATCTTTAAATAATTTTTCAAGACTTGAAATAATTTCAGGGAATAACTCTCTAACTTTTTGAGAATTTAAAGGCTCATCTTTAATACCTTTTGTTGTTGGTGTAAAAATTGGAGTTTCAAATTTATGCCATTGTTTTAAACCAGTAGGTAAATTTAGACCATAAGGATCTAAACCATTTTGACAAGCATCAAAAAGTGATCCAGTTAAATAATTTCTAAAGATTAACTCAAATTGAACAACATCTCCATCAATTTTTGCTTCTAAAGGTTTACATAATTCCATAAGCTGACATCTTGGTGCAATTGCTAAAGATTGGTCAACTGTCTCTGATAAAATTGCTGTTCTAATCCCAGATTCTTTAGCAAACATTGCTCCATTATTAGAAATAGCTGTTTGAGAAACACCTTTTCCTTCAATTAAAAGATTTAATGGAATATCAAAAACTGAACATCTATCACTTCTTACAAGTAATACTTTTGCTTCATCTCCAGCACAAGTATAAAGATCTGCATTTTTACCAATATAAAATAGGTTATATCCTAACTCTTCAAGTTCAGGAATACCCTTTTGAGTTGTAGTTTTCTTTGATTCAGGCCAAAGTCCAAGTGCTACGATTTCACTTATTTTCATTTAGTCTCCTACTTTTATTTATTCATAATTATTAAACTTTTTAAAATTGCAATAGAAGTATTTAATTGATTATCTCCTAGTACATCTTCACCTGTGATTACTTTTTTAGTTTCATCTGCAATAACTTTTTCTTCTTTTTTTACATCATTTACTTTTTCAAGTTCTCCTTCAAGATGTTTTTTTAAGTCTGCTTCTTTTATTTTAAATTTATCATCTTCAGCTTGAGTAACTTTTCCAGCAGTTACAACAACATCTGGCGTAACTCCAACAGCTTGAATAGTTCTTCCACTTGGTAAATAATATTTAGCAATTGTTAATTTTATATTTTCACTTCTATCATTTTCAATTGGTAAAACAGCTTGAACTGAACCTTTACCAAAAGTTTTTTCTCCAACTATTACTGCTCTTTTATGATCTTGTAAAGAACCACTTACAATTTCAGATGCTGATGCTGAACCTTCATTTACAAGAACCACTAAAGGTAATTTAGTTTTAGTTTTTAATAAACTTGCTTCAAATTTTTCTTCATCTTCAGGATTTCTTCCTTTTTGTGAAACAATTACTCCACTATCAACAAATAAATCAACTACTCCAATAGCTTGAGATAATAAACCACCTGGATTATTTCTTAAATCTAAAATAAAGCCTTTTGCAGTCTTATTAGCTGTTATAATTTTTTCTAAATCTTCTGTAACTTTTGTATCAAAACTTGAAATTCTTAAATATAATAAATCAGTATTCTCAATAGTTTTTGCAAAAACTGATTGAATTTTAATTATGTCTCTTTTCATTTTTATCTCTAAAGGTTTTAATTCACCTTTTCTTACTAGAGTTAATGAAATATCAGTTTGAGGATTTCCTCTCATTAAATTAACAGCTTCATCCAAAGTCATACCAATAGTTGAAGTATTATTAATTTTTAAAATTATATCTGAAGCTTTTACTCCAGCTTTAAATGCTGGTGTATCATCAATTGGAGAGATTACAGTTAATGCACCATCTCTCATTCCTACAGTAATTCCTAATCCACCAAACTCACCTTGAGTTTGAATTGCCATCTCTTTTGATGCTTTTTTATCTAAATAAGATGAATGGGCATCTAATTCTTGCATCAAACCTTTTAATGCCTTATCAACTATCTCTTGTAGTTTAATGTCATCAACATAATATTTTTCAACCGTTCCAATAACTTTTGTAAGTTTTGATAAAGACTCAAATCTTGTTTGTTCAGGAGTCACTTCCTCTTTTGCAAGAAGATTTTGCGATATAATCAATGTAAGTGCAGAAGCTAGTAATAATCTCTTCATATTTTTAGTAACCTTATAAATTTATAGAGAAATATTATACAAAAAGTTAGATAAAAGTAAGATTTTATCAAAAATTTTGTACCATATCAACTACTTTTCAAAAAGGTTATAAAAATGAGTATAAAAGAAAATGTTGATTATGTTAAAACAGAGCTAAGTAGCGAAGAGAAGTTTTTAGAAAATTTCGTAAAAGGTGAAAGGTTTTTCAAGAAATACAAAACATTAATCATTGCATTTGTTACGATTTTATTAGTAGGAATTATTGCTTATTTTATTAAAAACAGTCTTGCACAATCAAATAAAATTGAAGCTAACATAGCATTTAACAAAGTTCTTGAAAATGGTAATGATGCACAAGCACTTGCAAATTTAAAAGAAAGAAATCCACAGCTTTATGATGTAGCTTTATTTTTACAAGCAAAAAAAGATGATAAATCTGCTGATGTAAATGTTCCTTTACTAAAAGAGCTATCAAAATTTCAAATTGCATTGGCTAATAAAAATATATCTGAATTAGATAATTTATCAATGCAAAATGATTTTTTACTAAAAGATTTTGCAATTTTCAACAAGGCACTTTTTCTAACGAACGAAGGAAAATTTAATGAAGCAAAAACAACTTTGGCATTGATTCCTCAAACTTCAAAAGCCTATGAATTAGCTAAATTACTAAATCACTACCTACTTACAAAATAAGGAAAAAACTATGAAATATCTTTTAATTTCATTATCTGCAATATTTTTATTTACAGCTTGTTCAGGAAAAAAATATTTTGAACCACAAGATGTTAGCAGTAATATAGAATTAAATAAAGAATCTATGTCTTCATCTATAGAATCGATGAATAAAATTGGTGCAACATTAGAAAATAAACAAATTATTACTAATAAGGGAATTTCAACTTTTGAACTACCAGAAAACTTTGAATTTTTAAATGTAAGTGCAGATGGAAAAATCATTGCAACAAATTATATTAATAAAATATTAATTGGTGATGAAGAGAGAGTTGTAAAAGATGTTGTAGTTGCAGCCTCATTAAAAGATAATAAACTTGCACTTGTTTATTCAAATAATACAATTGAATTAATTGATATTAAAACAAACAAAACATTGTATAAAGAGTATTTACCAATTTCACTTGCAAATGATACTAGAATCACTAATCCATATTTCATGGGTGGTTTAATTCTTTTCCCAACTCTAAATGGAAAAGTAGTAATTGTATCTGCTGCTACAAATGAATCAGTAAAAAATATTTCAGTTGATCCTGATAGTGAATTTAACAATATTATTTCATTAAATGTTATTGAAAGTACACAAACTTTAATTGTTGCAAGTCCAAATAAAGTTGTATCTATTTCTCCAAAAGAGATAATTGCAAAGAATTATGAAGTAAGAGATATTATTGTAAAAAACAATGATGTTTATGTAGCTACAATCGATGGTCAAATTATTAAATTAACTCCAAGCTTAGTTGAAGTTGCTAAGAAAAAATACAAATATGCAAAAATTCATGCATTAGCATTTTCAGATTCATTATATGCTGTTGAATCACAAGGTTTCTTAATAAATTTAAATCAAGATTTCACTGATGATAAAATTTATAAATTTAGCTTTGATAATAAAGAAAGAATGATTGCAATTGGAAATAAAATATATTATGGTTCAAAATATATAACTCTTCCATAATTAATATTATGAAAATAAAAAAGGGCTATTTGGAAAATCCAAATAGCCCTTTTTTTATGCCTAAAATTATTAGCTTAAGAGAAATTCCTATTTGCTAAATATTCAACTAAAACAGTTGCGTATGAACCTTTAGGAAGAATAAAATCTAGATTACACGTCTTTTTAGTTGCATCATATTTACAACTTATATCTCTTGGGAAAACAATAGCTTCTCTTCTATAACCTTTTTCTTGAATATATAAATCATCATATTTTTGTTCGATTACAGCAGCTTCACCAACAGCTTTAAACACTTTTCTACCTGGTAACAATCCAGTAGGAGTAATTTTAAAATTATTAAAATCATTTATTATATTTGCAGTTATAACTTTAGGAGTAAAAAGTTTATCTTTTTGCAAATCTAAAAAAACATCTCCATCTAAAAGTTTGAATTCATCATTTGACAACTTTAATCTTTCAACTAACCAAGCATTAAAAAAACTACTTTGATAAGCAGAGATTAACATTTTTGATAATTTTTTATCTTTTACAATCTCTTCACCATAAACTACATCTTTTGCTTTTGCTAGATTATCAACAACTTCTTTTCCAAATCTTTGATAACCAAAATAGTTTGGCATTCCTTCTTTCATAATAAGTTTTATGATTTTTTGAATATGATTTATATCAGTAACTTCTACATTATGAAGATTTATTATAAATCTATTTCCTTCTAAATCACCAATATTTAACTTTTCATTATGTAAAAAAGTATCAAGAATTTCAATCTTTTTATTTCTAAAAAGTTTAATTTCTTTTGAGTATTTTTTGGGAATAGTAATATATTGAGTAGTTGTAGCTCGTTTATCTTTTAAACCTGCATATCCAATCTCGTTTGAATATACATTTAAAAATTTTGCTAATCTATCAATTAACTCCCAAGTATCACAGTTCTCTTTTTTTATTTTTAATACTAAAAAACTACCTGCTCCAGAAAATTTTATAGGCTGTTCTTCAACTATAAAATCCTCTTCATTTTGGACAAATTTAAAATTTAAAGTTTTATCATTCTTCGGATAAAATCTTTTTATCAATTTTTAGCTCTTTTTACAAACTCATTTTCATAAACAGTTCTACATTCAGTACAAAATTTTGCAAATGGTTTTGCTTTTAATCTACCAAGAGGAATAACAACTCCACACATATCGCAAATTCCATAAGTACCAGCTTCTATTTTTTTAAGAGAGTCTTCAATTTGTTTTAACTCTTCAACTTGATGATTTGCAATCATTCCTTCTGTAAAAGAATCACTTACAAGTTCAGCATAATCTAATTCATCATTAATTTCTTGTTCTTTTAATTGATCAATATTTGCTCTACTATTATTTATGTTTGATAAAATATTTTCTTTTCTTTCAAGTAAAATTACTCTTAACTCATCAATTTGCTGTTTATTTGGCATCGTTTCTCCTTAAATATTCGCGCAATTATATACTTTTTAATATATATTATTACTTAAATAAGACTTAATTGCCTATTTTAAGGGCTTTTTATTAATAAAAATAATCATTAATGATATAATAAAATTACTTTTTTTTATTTTTTGTTTAACTTTTAATTAACTAAAAAAAGATAAAATACTTGAGTTTTTACAGGAGTTTATTATTACTACTTTATCAAAAAGATTTATTTTTTTTATCACTCTTTTTATCTTCACTTTTGTTTATTTCATTTTTTTTCATGCAAAATTTAATGAAAGAATCAATTATTCTTCAAAAATAAGCGCCATTACAAAACTTCCAAACTTAAGTTATTCAAATAATATTTATGAACCAAGAATAAATGAATATAAAGATTTTTCAAATAGAGTTTTTCCTATGAATTTGCAAATAACTTACAAAGATTTTGTTTATGAAAAATAGTGTTTTTTTTAATTTCTTATTTCTTTTACTAATAAAACATAAATCAAAACATATTGCTATCTTTTTTATCTCAATTTTAATTGTTTTTTTAATTTCTGGTGTTTTATTTATCTCTAATAGTTTAAAAAAAGAAGTTTTTTTTACCTTAGATAATCAAAGTGATTTTGTGATTCAGAAAATCAACAGTGGAAAGATTTTGGATATTCCAACTTCATGGATTGATGATTTCTCTTCAATAAATGGAGTTACTAATACTCAAGCTAGAGTTTATGGTTCATACTATTTTATGCCAGAAAATGTTTATTTTACAATTATAGGAATTGATTTATTTGAAGAAAATACAAACCTAAAAGAACTTTTAAAAACTCTAAATATCTCAAATTTTTTGCAAAGTGATTCAATGATTATTGGAAATGGAATTAAAAAGATATTCGATAAATACCACTATTTTGATTCTTATGATTTTAAACTTTTTAACAATGTTACAACAAATGTGAAAATATTTAAAGATTTACCAAAAGAGTCAAATTTAGTTGCAAATGATTTGATTATTATGGATATAAATCTTGCAAAAAAGATTTTGAATATTAAAGAAGATGAAGCAAGTGATATTATTTTAAATGTTCCAAATAATTTAGAGAGACAAAATATAAAAGAGCAACTTATTTTAAAACACTCAAATATTAGAATTTTACAAAAAGAGAATCTAAAAAAAGAGTATGAAAATATGTTCAACTATAAAGGTGGAATTTTTTTAGTTCTGTTTATAGTTGTTATATTTACCTTTATTTTGATTTTATATCAAAGATATTCAATGATTAGTTCGAGTGATAAAAAAGAGATTGGTATTTTAAAAGCTGTTGGTTGGAGTATAAAAGATATTATAAAACTAAAAATTATTGAAAACTTTATTGTAGGATTTATGGCTTTTATTATTGGAGTTATAATTTCATATATTTTTGTATTTATTTTAAATGCTCCAATATTAAAAAATATTTTTATTGGTTTTTCAAATGTTCAAAATGATTTTGTTTTAAATCCAAGTGTTGATTTTAGTACTCTAATAACACTATTTTTATTTTTTATAATTCCTTTTTTAAGTGCTGTTTTAATTCCTGTTTGGAAAATATCTGTAATTGATGCAAATGAGAGTATGAAATGATAAAAATCACAAATCTAAATAAAATATTTAATGAAAATACAAAAAGAGAATTTCACGCTTTAAAAAACATCAACTTAGAAATAAAAAACTCATCTTGTGTTATTTTAAAAGGAATAAGTGGAAGTGGAAAATCTACACTTTTATCAATTATAGGAACTTTATCAAAACCTACAAGTGGAAGTATTCAAGTTGAAAATGAAAATATTGCAAAACTTCCAGATTTACACAGCTCTAATTTTAGAGCAAAAAAACTTGGTTTTATTTTCCAATCATATAATCTATTTGATACTTTAAGCGTAAAAGATAATGTCTCTATTGCTTTAATTCCTTTAGGGTTTAATCAAACACAAATTGATGAAATGGTTTTAAAAGCTTTAACTTTGGCAAATATAAAACATAAAAAAGATGAATTAGTTTATAATCTTTCAGGTGGAGAGAAACAAAGATGTGCAATTGCAAGAGCAATTGTTAATAACCCAGAAATTATTCTTTGTGATGAACCTACAGCAAATTTAGATTATGATAACTCTCTTATTTTTATTGAGAGTCTAAGAACTCTAAAAAATCTGAATAAAACGATAATTGTGGCAACTCACGACCCAATATTTGACAATCTTGATTTTGTGGATTTTGTAATAAATATCAAAAATGGAGAAATTTGTGAGTGAAATACTTTTATCAAATGAGATAATTATCTATTTATTTACACAAATTATTTTATTTATTCTTCTTTTTATAGCTTTTTATTTCTCTATTTTTATAATCAAAAAATGGGATTATGAAAAAACAACATCGGCTCAATATAAACTTGAAAAAACTTCATATTTAGTAATACTTATAATATTTTTTACTTTAGTAGTAAAAATATTTTTAATGCCCTACTTTGCTTATAGTTTAGATAATTTATCACACATAATTCCAGGTGCTATGTGTGCAGCTGGTGTGATAAAAGCTAATAATTATGGTGAAATTTTATTAGCGTTAAAACTTATTATTCTATTTTGTATAGGCGTTTGGTTAATAATTAATAGTTTAGATTTAAAAGAAAAAACCTATCCATATACAAAAAAGAAATTTATTTTTTATGTTTTTATATTTTCTTTGATTTTAATTGAAACAACTCTTGATATATTATATCTGTCAAATATTTCAACAAAAGAGCCAGTAATGTGTTGTTCTGTGATTTTTGGAGCTAATTCAGTTGGAAGTAAAATTCCTTTTGATTTATCAACTTCTATGCTTGTTGGTCTGTTTTATTTGATTTATTTATTAAGTATTTTTACAAATATCCAAAAACAAAAAATATTAAATTTTATAGTAAATCTATTTTTCCTGTATATTGCATATTATGCAGTTACATATTTTTTCTCTACATATATTTATCAACTTCCAACCCATCAATGTCCATTTTGTATGCTTCAAAAAGAGTATGGTTTTATAGGATATTTTATCTGGTCAACGTTATTTTTGGGAACTTTTTTTGCAATTGCAAGTTTTGTTGTGCCAAAATTTACAAATAAGAATTTAGATTATAGTTTTAAATATTCAATTTTATTTAATTCAATATTTGTATTTTTATGTTCTTTTTATCTGCTTAGATATTATTTTGTAAATGGAGTTTTTTTATAAAAATTCCGTGATAATCTTGTAAATTAACACGGAATAGTAATATTATTTAGTTTCTTCTTTTTTTTCTTCAGTTGTAGGAGTTGCTACTTCTTTTTTCATTTCTTCTGTTGCTTGTGTTAAAACTTCTTTTGTTGTAGCTTCAACTTTTTTTACCTCTTGAGCTATTTGTGTTTCAGCAGGTGCTTTTTTCTCTTCATTACAACCTGTTAATAATAGTAATGCTACAGTTGTTCCTAATAAAATTTTTTTCATGGATTGCGTCCTTTTTTCTACGTAATTTTCATGTTTCCATAAGAAAACATTAGTGCAATAGTATCGAATTGATTGTATATTAATTGTGTTAATAAATATTTCTACTATTACTCAACCATAAATTTAGTTGATTATAGATAGGATTCCACATAATTTAAACATAAGGAACAAAATTATGAATGAACAAATTACTCAAAAATCTACTATAAGTTATTTCAATTCATTTTTCATATTTTTCACTATTTCTGTTATCATTGAATTACTTTATATGGGATTATTAGGTGTTATTCAAGGAACAACACTTACTATTTTGGAGTTAAGTTTATCTTTTGATAATGCGGTTGTTAATGCATTAATTCTTGTAAATATGCCTGCAATTTGGAGAAAAAGATTTTTAACTTGGGGTATGGTAATTGCCGTATTTGGAGTTAGATTAATTTTTCCTATTTTAATTGTTTTTTTATCAACCGAATTAACCCTTGTAGAATCTGTTAGTTTAGCTTTTAATAATCCAGTTGAATATGAAAGAATAATTGTTGCATCACATCATATAGTTATGGCATTTGGTGGAATGTTTTTATTAATGATATTTTTGTCATTTTTATTCAATGAAAACAAAGATGTATATTGGATTGCATTTATTGAAAGATACGCATCAAGATGGGCTAGTATTGGTGACTTGAAAATTTTAATTGCTATTTTAACTATCGCACTTATTGGAATTTATGCACCAACTCAAATATTAGTGGAAGAAGTATTAAAAGATATTGATAAAAGCGAAATTATTTTAGCCATGATATATGGTATTTTATTATATCTTTGTATAGAGTTTTTAAGGGGTATTCTTGAAGATGATGGACAAAAACTCACTAATAAAGATGCACAAAGTGAAAAGGAAAAAATTGAACATGTTGCAAACTCAAAACTTGCAAAAGGAGGATTAGCTTCATTTATTTATTTGGAACTTATTGATATGTCTTTCTCTTTTGATGGAGTTTTAGGGGCATTTGCAGTTAGTCAAAATATCATAATTATTATGTTAGGTTTAGGAGCTGGTGCATTTGCAGTTAGAAACCTTACAATATTAATGGTTGATAGAGGAATAGTTGCTGAATATAAATATTTAGAACACGGAGCAATGTGGTCAGTTGGGCTTTTATCAATAAGTATGATTATTCAGATTTTTGTTCATTTACCTCATGGTTTAATAATTGCATTTGCAATTATTCCAATAGCTGTGGCATTTATTCAATCTATTAGGGAAAATAAATTAAATTTGTAAAAAGTTTGGATTGATTAAATTATGAAAGTTTTTAAATATTAGTTAGGAGAAATGGAGAGTTGAACTCTCCATTTATGAAGTCTGTATTAAACAGCTTCGCTACCTCTTTCTTCAGTTCTGATTCTAACTACTTCATCTAAAGATGAAACAAATATTTTTCCATCTCCGATTTTCCCAGTTTTCGCTGAACCTACTATTGCGTTTATTACTGATTCTACCATATCATCTTTTACTACGATATCTATTTTTATTTTTGGTAGAAAATCTACTACATACTCAGCTCCTCTATATAGCTCACTATGTCCTTGTTGTCTTCCATAACCTTTTACATCATATACACTCATACCTGTAATCCCTGCTTCTACTAAAGCATCTTTTACATCTTCTAGTTTAAAAGGTTTTATTATTACTTCGATCTTTTTCATTTGTTACCCTCTTTAGCTATTTTTATAGATTAAAGCCACGTTCACCGTGAACTGATTCATCCAAACCTTGACTCTCTTCTTCTTCACTAACTCTTGATCCACCAGTTAATAGTGATGCAATATAATAAACAACTACTGTTCCAACTAATGTGTAAATACCTACTATTAAAGCAGATTCACATTGAACAAATATTTGTCCTAATCTATCATCATCAGCTTTTAGTGGTCCATCCCATAAAAGAGCTTTTTCATTAAGAGCGAATATACCTGTTGCAATTGCTCCCCATAAACCAGCAAGGAAGTGAATTCCAAATGCATCTAAACTATCATCATAACCAAGTTTTTTCTTAAGTACAGCAACACCAAAGAATGCAACAATAGCTCCAACAATACCGATAACTAAAGCACCACCAACACTTACAAATCCAGCAGCTGGAGTAATTGCAACTAAACCAGCGATAGCACCAGATGCAGCACCTAATAATGTAGGTTTTTTATACACTAAAGCTTCAATCGCTAACCATGCAAGTGTAGCAACAGATGCAGCAACAGTTGTTGTAAGGAATGCAACACCAGCAATAGCATTAGCACCAAATGCAGAACCTGCATTAAATCCATACCATCCAAACCATAAAAGACCAGCACCAACAGCTGTTAAAATAATACTTGCAGGTTTCATTGCAACTTTATTATAACCAGCTCTTTTACCAACAAGAATTGCAAGAACTAAACCAGCTAAACCACCATTCATATGTACAACTGTACCACCTGCGAAGTCAAGTGCACCTTCGTTGAAAAGGTATCCACCACCCCAAACCATGTGTGCAATTGGAGCATATACTACGATTGTCCAAATAGCTGCAAAAATCATCCATGTTGAGAATTTCATTCTTTCAATTACTGAACCAGATGCAATAGCAATTGTAATTGCAGCAAAAGTACCTTGGAAAGCTACAAATACAAACTTAGGATATAATTGTCCTAAATCAACACTTGCAAACTCAGTCCAGCTGATACCATCAAGCATCAAATTACCAAATCCACCCATAAATTGGTTCATAGAACCTTCAACTGTACCGAATGCAACAGAGAAACCTGCTACAACCCATGCAATGATTGCAACTGCAAAAGCACCAAATACCATTGAAAATGTATTTAAGATATTTTTTGATCTTGTCATTCCACCATAAAATAGTGCTAACCCAATTGGTGTCATCAACATTACAAGTGCTGTTGACATCATCATCCATGCTGTATCACCTGCATTAAGTACAGGTTCAGCCGCTTCTTCTGCAAATGCTAAAGTGCTAAGTAACGAAGTAGTTAAAAGCCATTTTTTCATTTGTTCTCCTTTGATTTTTTTTATACAAGAGAATTGTAACACTAGATTAGATAAAAATTACCACTTATACTGATTAAAAAATATACAGTATGAAATAATATTATATTATCCTATTTTTTTATACATTAATTACTTTCTAAATGTCATTTAATTGTTTTAAAATTTGTTTGAATACAGGGCGTTCAACAAGTACTTCATTTAAACATAATATCTGCAACTGAAATAATTCTTCTTTTATATTTACATCTTGATTATCTTTTGAACAAAGAGACAATAACTCTTCAATTAAACATCCAAATGCTCTAACTTCTAATTTTTCTAACATATTACATACATAAGGCTCTTCAGATTCATAATATGATGCACCTCCAAAATCACCCAAAATACTATTGTAATTTTTATCTATCATAATATTATGTGCATAAAAATCACCATGCATAATACCTCTTTCATGTATATGAACAGCAGCATTTGCCATTCCTTTTAATATTTTTAGAATAGCTTTGGTTGAAAGTTTAAAGTCAATTGGGTAAATATCTCTTGTACAACTATCTAAACTAGGTGGTAAACCTAAATTAAAAAATCTAGAAGGAATTAATTCCAACATTAATACATCTTTTTTTTCTGGATGTTCTGATACTTGAGCTAAAACATCAATTAGGTTTTCATGTACACCAATAGAAATATTAATATCCATCTCCTCTTGGGGCAAGCCATCTGATGTCATTTCACCTTTAAATATTTTTATGGCAACTTCCTTTTTTTCATAAATAGCTTTATAAATACTTCCTGATGCTCCCTCTCCTAACAATTCTTTTACTACAAGTTCATTCCATTTTACTATTTGTAATTCCATCTTAGAATCTGGATGTTTTTTACAAAAAGGATTGCCACTATATGCCAGCCACGAAAGTTTTGGTAAAGATAAAAGTGTTGTTGGGAAAATTGTAAGTTTGTTTGCTGCAATTCTTAAAAGTTCTAAATTAGAACATTTACTCAATGAATCAGGCAAAATAGTTAACTTATTACCAGAAAGCATACATTTTTGAAGTAATTTTAAATCTCCAATAGATTGGGGTAATGATGTCAACTCATTATCTGTAAGTATTAACCATCTAGCGCTTAGAGGTAAGGCATTTTCTTCAAATATTTTAATTTTATTATTACGTATTCCAATCATAGATAAAACAGGAAGTTTAGCCAATATCTTTGGAACGTGATTAAATTGATTATTAGATAAAAAAAGTCTCTTTAGTTTTTTAAATCTATAGAAATCATCAGGAAGTTTTGACAAATTATTATCAGTCAAATCTAAAACTTCAAGAGTATCTTCCAATTCATATAACTCTTTTGGAAAACTATCAAGTCCAGCTGCGATTTTAATATATGTTGAATTCTTTAAATTACCTGATTTTAATTCTTTTAATGTTTTCATCTCAATTGTATTCCTAAACTTTATTTCAGACTAATCATAGCCATTTTTCATATACTTAACAATAATACATCTATTGAAGTTTAAAGTGAACATTTAAATATATTTGAATCAATATCAATCTTTTTTGTCATTTTATGACCTTTACATCAAATAGTATCTTTTTAGATAGTATATATCTTTTTAGTAAGTTCTTGTTATTTTGTAATATTTTAACTAAAATTTCACTATTAGTAAATAAAACAATTTTAAAGGAAAAAAAATGAAAGCATATATTGTAGAAAAAATTGAAGATAAAAAATTTGAATCGGGTATTCAAGATATTGATATCCCATCTATAAATGAAAATGAAGTATTAATTAAAGTATCTTATTCATCATTAAACTTTAAAGATGCACTAAGTTCAGTGGGAAATCCTGGTGTAACAAGAGTTTTTCCTCATGTAACAGGAATAGATGTTGCTGGAATAATTGAAAAATCAAATTCAGATGAGTTTAAAATAGGTGATGCTGTATTAGTTACAGGTTATGATATGGGAATGAACACAAATGGTGGACATGCTGAATTTGTAAAAGTTCCAGCTTCATGGGTTATTAAAATACCAAAAGGTATTACAGATAAAGAAATTATGACTTATGGAACAGCAGGATTAACTGCTGCATTATCTGTAAATGAATTACTTAATAATGGTGTTACATCAGGAGAGATTTTAGTTACTGGAGCAACAGGTGGTGTTGGTTCTATTGCTGTTTCTATTTTAAGTAAATTAGGATTTAATGTAACAGCTATTTCAGGTAAAGAAGAAAAAATTCCATTTTTAAAAGAGCTTGGTGCAAAAGAAGTAATTTTAAGAAAAGATTTTGATGTTGAAAATAAAAGACCGATGGGAAGCGAAAAATATAATGGTGTAATTGATACAGTTGGTGGAAATATTTTAGCAGAAGCTCTTAAAGTGATTAAATATGATGGCGTTGCAACTTGTTGTGGATTAACTTCATCACATGAATTACCAACAAATGTGTTCCCATTTATCTTAAGAGGAGTAAGATTAATTGGTATTGATTCAGTTGAATGCGCAAGAGAAAAAAAAGCAGCGGCATGGGAAAAAATTGCTGATGATTTTAAAATTGATACTTTAAAAGAATTAACAAATGAAATTTCATTAGATGAAATCAAAGAAGCATATGAAGAATTACTTAAAGGAAATGCTGTAGGTAGATACTTAGTAAAAATCTAATTCTTAATAAAGGAATATTTGTGACTGAAAAATTATATGATATAGTAATAATTGGTGGAGGGCCAGGAGGTATTGGGTGTGCAATTGAAGCATCAGCTCATAAAATCGGTAAAATCTTACTAATAGAAAAATCAGATAATCACTCTAATACTATAAGAAAATTTTACAAAAATAATAAGAGAGTTGATAAAGATTATAAAGGTCAAGTAACAACTCTACAAGGTAACGTTGATTTTTTTGATGGAACAAAAGAAACCACTTTAGACTATTTTGAGAATTTATTAGATAATGAAATAATTGATTCATCATTTAATACAGAAGTTGAAAAAATCATAAAAACGGATGAAGATGTACTTGAAATTCATACATCAAGAGGAATTATAAAAACTCATAATGCAGTAATTGCAATAGGTAAAATGGGAAAACCAAATAAACCTGATTATAAAATTCCTCCATCGATTAGACCTCAAGTAAATTTTAACCTAGATAAATGTGGTTCAAATGAAAAAATTCTAATCGTAGGTGGTGGGAATAGTGCTGCTGAATATGCTTATGAATTAGCCGATCAAAATAATACAGTTACACTAGTTTATAGAAAACCTGAATTTTCAAGATTAAATGAAATAAATGAAGATATTTTGAAAAAATATAATGGTGAAGAAAAACTAAGACTTAGAATGAATACAGATATAGTATCACTTGAAAATGAATTTGGTAAAATTAATGTTGAATTTAGTGATGGATATAATGTACTTTATGACCGAATCATTTATGCAATTGGAGGAACAACTCCTGTTGATTTTCTAAAAAGTTGTGGTGTTAATGTTGATGAAGAAGATAAACCAATTTTTGATGAACACCAAGAAACAACAACTTCAAATGTTTATATAGCTGGAGATATTGCTTTTGCTAGTGGTGGGAGTATCGCTATTGCACTAAATCATGGTTATCATATTGTAAATAATATTCAAAGAAAAAGAGGAAAAATCTTCGCTCATACTAATAAGTTTGATAATTAAAAAGATTAATAACCTAAGTTCAAATCATAAATGCATAATTTCTGAAGAAAAGGTGTAAGTAGGGTTAACAAATATTTTGTTATCCTTCTTTCGCCAAAAACATGAAAAATATTTATGCAAAAATTCACACAGTTAACCCTAAAAATAAGATATTAAATATCTGCTTACACTAAAATTGGATACACTCAAATTCAAATAGCAAATACTTTTAGGTATTTCACAATCTATTGTTAGTAAGAAATAAATCCTTAAATTGACGTATTGTAACTCACCGGTCATAATAATTATTGAATTAAAAAGAAAATTAACCATGACAAATTCCGGTCAAATTTAAGTCAAAATTTAAAAAAAAATTGTACCTGAAATTGATTTAGATTGAAAAGTGGAGGAGGTAGTCGGACTCGAACCAACGCATGTCGGATTTGCAATCCGAGGCATTACCAGCTTTGCTATACCTCCAACAGAAATGTATAGTCTAAGAATATAAACCATTTATAAAATAGAATGTTTAGATGATTTATATGAATAAAATGGCAGAGAGCAAGGGATTCGAACCCTCGGAGGCTTTCACCTCGCCGGTTTTCAAAACCGGTACAATCGACCAACTCTGTCAACTCTCTACTCATTAATATGGTGCGAATGATCGGAATCGAACCGATACTCCCAAACGGGAATTGGATTTTAAGTCCAACGCGTCTACCTGTTCCGCCACACTCGCTTTTTAGGTAAGTCAATTTTAAGTTGTTCACTTAAATTGGACTGGAATTATAATAGCTTTTTTTTTATTTGTCAAGATATTTCTGAAAAAATTTTGAAATTTTAATAAAATTATATATTTAATAAAAATTGAACTGCAAAAAATGTATAATCTAAGCATATAATTTATGCATATTTAAAGGATTAAAATTGAGAAGTGATGAAGTAAAAAAAGGCTTTGATAGAACACCACATAGATCATTATTAAGAGCAACTGGACTTAAAGATGAAGATTTTGATAAACCATTTATTGGTGTTGCAAACTCTTTTATTGAGTTAATTCCTGGACACTTTTTCTTAGATAAAGTAAGTGCCATTATAAAAGAAGAGATAAAAGCAAATGGTTGTGTACCATTTGAATTTAATACTATTGGTGTTGATGATGGTATTGCAATGGGACATGATGGTATGTTATTTTCACTTCCTTCAAGAGAATTAATTGCAAACTCTATTGAAACAGTTATGAATGCTCATAAACTAGATGCAATGATTGCTATTCCAAACTGTGATAAAATCGTTCCAGGTATGATAATGGGTGCATTAAGAGTTAATGTTCCAACTATTTTTGTAAGTGGCGGACCAATGGAAAAAGGTTACACTAAAGATGGAACTCCAATTGACTTAGCAACTGCATTTGAAGCTGTTGGAAAACATGAAGCTGGACAAATGAGTGATGAAGAGTTAAAAGATATCGAATGTAATGCATGTCCAAGTGGTGGTTCATGTTCAGGAATGTTTACAGCAAACTCTATGAATACACTTATGGAAGCTATGGGAATTGCACTTCCTGGAAATGGAACTATTTTAGCTTTAACTCCCCAAAGAGAAGAGTTATATAGAAAAGCAGCTAGAAGAATTTGTGAAATTGCACTTGATGCACAAGCTAGAGAAAAATACAAATTAAAAAATATTTTAAATGAAAATGCAGTTAAAAATGCTTTTGCTGTTGATATGGCAATGGGTGGAAGTTCAAATACAGTTTTACATATGTTAGCAATTGCAAAAGAAGCAAATGTAAACTTTAATCTTGAAGATATTAATAAAATTTCTAAAAGAGTTTCTCATATTGCAAAAATTTCTCCTTCTTTATCAACTGTTCATATGGAAGATATTAATAAAGCTGGTGGGGTAAATGCAGTTATGAAAGAGATGACAAAAAGAGGTGATGATATTTTATTAGATAACCTTACAATCTCTGGTGAAACTGTATTAGAAAAAATCAAAGATGCATATATTAAAGATACAAATATTATTCATACTATTGATAATCCTTATTCACAAGTTGGTGGATTAGCAATTCTTTATGGTAACTTAGCTGAACAAGGTGCTGTTATTAAAACTGCTGGAATTACTGGTTCAAGAGTTTTCACAGGAAAAGCTGTTTGTTTTGATGGACAACCTGAAGCTATCAAAGGAATTGTTTCTGGAAAAGTAAAAGCTGGGGATGTTGTTGTTATTAGATACGAAGGTCCAAAAGGAGGACCTGGAATGCAAGAAATGCTAGCTCCTACTTCTTTAATCATGGGAATGGGACTTGGAGATAAAGTTGCGTTAATTACTGATGGAAGATTCTCAGGTGCAACAAGAGGTGCTTCAATTGGACATGTATCTCCTGAAGCAGCTGAAGGTGGAATGATTGGATTACTAAGAGATGGTGATGAAATTCATATTGATGTTGACCAATATATTTTAAGTGTAAATCTTACATTTGAAGAAATTGCTCAAAGAAGAGATGAATTTGTACCTCTAAAAAAACCTCTTAACTCTTCTTGGTTAGGACAATATAGAGCACTTGTTACAAATGCAAGTAGCGGAGCAGTTTTAAAAACTGATTTATAATAAATAGGCCTAAAAAGCCTATTTATTAACTAAACATTAACCTTTGATTGAAAAACAGTTTACACTTATACTTCATAATGTCACTATAAAAAATTAAAAAGAGGATATACAAAGTGAAGAAAAAACTTCTACTTATTTCTACATTAATTGCTACTCAACTGTTTTCTAAAACAATTGATTTCGAAATGATGGATTCAAATCCTACAAGAACTTCTCCAAATTCTACAAATGAAATTTTATCTTTTAATAACAGTATCAAAAATTCTATACATTCGATTGTTAATATTTCAGCTAAAAAACATGTAAATGAGGGAGTTGAGAATATTCCTCTACAAATGTTTAATGATCCATTTTTCAAAAGATTTTTTGGTGACCAATTTGGAAATCAATTTAAACAAAATAGAGTACAAAGATCTCTTGGTTCAGGAGTAATTATTTCAAAAGATGGATATATAGTAACAAATAACCATGTTATTGAAAATGCTGAAGAAATCACAGTAACTATTGGTGATGAAACAACTGAATATAATGCAAAACTCGTAGGTCGTGATGCTGATAGTGATATTGCAGTTATAAAAATTGAACCAAAAACACCTCTTCAAGCTATTAAAATTGCAGATTCTAACTCTTTATTAGTTGGTGATGTAATTTTTGCTATTGGTAATCCTTTTGGTATTGGAAGTACCGTAACTCAGGGAATAATTTCAGCACTTAATAAAAATAAAGTTGGAATAAATAGATATGAAAACTATATTCAAACAGATGCTTCTATAAATCCAGGAAACTCTGGTGGTGCATTAGTTGATTCTAGGGGTGCTTTAATTGGTATAAACACAGCAATTATTACAAAAAGTGGTGGAAATAATGGAATTGGTTTTGCAATTCCTGTTGCTATGGTTAAAGATGTAGTTGAAAAATTAGTAGCAGATGGAAAAGTAACAAGAGGTTATTTGGGTGTTGCAATATCTGATATTGATATTGAATTAGCAAAAGTTTACAAACGAAATGAAGGTGCTTTAGTTTTAGATATTTCAGCAGATACACCAGCTGCAAGAGGTGGACTAAAACGAGGTGACTTAATATATGCAATAAATGGTAAACTTGTAAAAGATAAAACAACTTTACAAAATACAATTGCAGCATTTAAACCTAATGAAAAAGTTAAAATTCAAGTTGAAAGAGATGGGAAAGATATTGAATTAAATATTGTTTTAGGAGATAGGGCTACTTTATTAGATACGACTCCTGCACAAGTAAATAACAATATTTTCCTTGGTGGATTAAAACTAAGCACAATAGATAGTGAAATGCAAAAACAATTTAGATTAACTTCAGATGTGACAGGAATATTAATTTCAGATGTTGAAGTAAAATCAAAAGCTGAAAAAGCTGGCTTCCAAGCTGGTGATGTTATTGTTCAAATAGAAGATGTAGAAATTAAAAACTTTGCAAATGTTGAAGCTGCATTAAAAAAATATGATAATAAATATAAAAGAGTATATGTAAATAGATATGGTCAAACTATTCTATTTATCATTCAATAAAGGATAACCAATTATTAAAGTACTTATGATAGAAGATGATTTAGAATTAGCTCAAATCATCACCGATTATTTAAAATCGTTTGACATAGAAGTAATAAACACTGATAGTCCTTATAATGGATTATCAATGCTTAGTGTTCATAAAGATTATCAACTTATAATTTTGGATTTAACACTTCCTGAGATTGATGGATTAGAATTAATTCCAAAAATAAGAGAAAAATCTGATATTCCAATTATTATAAGCTCTGCAAGGGATGATATTTTGGACAAAGTTATGGGATTAGAAAGAGGTGCAGATGATTATCTTCCAAAACCATATAATCCAAGGGAACTTCAAGCTAGAATTAAAACTATTCTAAAAAGAGTTGATTCAAGTAACGAACCAAAAAAACCGGAGCAGAACTCACTTTTTGAAGTAAGAGAAGATGACATGCAGATTTTATTTCAAGGTGTTGCATTAACTTTAACACTAGCAGAATATGATATTTTAAAACTATTAATTCAAAGAAATCATGGAGTTGTAGCAAGGGAAGATTTTATTTATGCTAGTGATAATATTGAAGATGATTCATCATTAAAAAATATTGATGTAATTATTTCAAGAATCAGAACAAAACTAGCAAAAATAGATGAAGATAACTCTCATATTAAATCAGTAAGAGGTATTGGGTATCAGTTAATATGATAAAAAATATCTCTATTTCTACTTTTGTAAATATTATATTTTCACTGGCTTTTGTCTCAATTTTTATTACATTTGCTATGTTTTTAAATTATGATCAAGAGAAACATGAAATATCTTTACAAAATAGATATGAGTTAGTTGCTGAAAACTTTTTAAGCACTTTACAAAATCAACCAACTACAGAATCACTAATTGCCCTTTTCAAAAAGTTTAAAGTTAAACCTTTAGAAGAGAGAGAAGAAAAATTAGCAATTATAAAAAATGCACAAGAATTAACAATAACACAAAACTATTTAGGAACTTATAGAGTTTATAAATATAATGACGATTATTTTATCTATGTTCAACAACATGGTTATAATCTTATGTTAAAAGATGCAGACCATCATAACTATAGTATTGCATTTATTATTGCTGGATTTATGGCATCTATTTTAACTTTTCTATTTTTATATGAGATTTTAAAAAGGAAACTAAAACCCCTTAAACTTTTAAATAAACAACTAATTGAGTTTTCAAATGGAAATAAAGATATTAAACTAAACTACACAAGTACAGATGAAGTAGGAACAATTGCAAAAAGTTTTAATGAAGCAATAAATATCATAAATAATCAATCAAAATCAAAAGATTTATTTATGAGAAATATGATGCACGAACTAAAAACTCCCATTACAAAAGCTATGTTTATTGCTGAGAGTTTAAATGATGAAAATAAAAGAGATACTTTACAAAGAGCCTTTAAAAGAATGGATGATATTATCAAAGAGTTAGCAACAGTTGAAAAACTAACTTCTAAAAATACAATGATTTATAAAGAAGATAACTCTTTTTCAAATATTTATAATAGAACTTTAGAAATCATGATGATAAATCCAGTTAATTTGACGACAAAAATTGAAGATTTTGATTTTAAAGTTGATAACTCAATGATGCCAATTGCTTTAAAAAACTTAATTGATAATGCAATAAAATTTTCACCAAACAAAAAAGCAATAATCAAAGCAAATAAAGAAAAAATAGAGATTATTTCTATGGGTGAACAACTAAAACACGAACTTTCATATTACACTGAAGCTTTTTCTCAAGAAGAAAAAAGAAGCGATGGTTTTGGTTTGGGACTTTATATTGTAAAAACAATTGTAAATCTGCATGGATATAAACTAGAATATAAATACGAAGAGGGAAAAAACTACTTCATCATAAACATGATGAAGTAGTTTTTAATTTAAGACCGAACATCCTTCATAACTTCAAACCAATTTCTATTAAAATGTTTTTTAATATATTTAGCCCTATGTGGCACTATACAGCCTGAACAATTTTGATGAATATAATCTTCACCAATATATTGGCTTCCATCACGTGATTTGATATTACAAACAGAAAAAAGAGTTTTTCCATCATCTGTCTTTTCAAATCCTTCCATTTTAAATCTAAAATTTGGACAAGCACATAAATAGCAATTCAAATCTTCCATATCATGGCATTTTTTATTGTCTTTATATAATGGACAAAAATCTGGCTCATTTTTTACCATATTTTCAAATTTAAAATATTCTATTACCTCATCAACTGATTTGTCAGTTAATTTTTTCATTACATTTGCGTGAAGATTACCCTGTTGGATAAACCACTCTTCATACGTCATCATAAAACTCCTAAAACTAATACAATTATTATAAAAATATCTAATCGTTGTTTAAAACTTACAGCTTTTAAAACATCACTATTTTCAATATTTTCTTTTCCATCTCCAAAAAAAGGTTTATTTTTTATTTTTCCAAAATATGAAGTAGGACCGCCAAGTTTAACATTTAAAGCCAATGCAAAAGCTGATATGGGAAGTCCTGCATTAAAACTTTCATGTTTTTTTCCATATTTATAAAACTCTAAAAATGCCTTTTTAGAAAAAAACAGAAGTGCTATTATCAAAGCTGTGATTCGAGAGGGAATATAATTTGCCACATCATCAAGTCTTGCACTAAACTTTCCAAACTTCTCATACTTATCATTTCTATATCCAACCATAGAATCAAGAGTATTTATTGCTTTATATAAATAAGCTCCAAGCAGTCCAAAACACAAAAGATAAAATAGTGGAGCAATTACTCCATCACTTAAGTTTTCAGCATAAGTTTCTATTGCTGCTTTATTTACATCACTATTTGAAAGAGTAGAAGTATCACGACTAACTAACATAGAGATTTTATATCTTTTATCTTCAATGTTGTCATTTGATATTACATCTTTTACAGCATCATAAAGCATTTTTGAAGACAGAGTAAAAGAAGCTAATAATCCTTGAATAAATATATTATTTATCCAGGCTAAAATAGAGACAATAATATAAACCACAAAAAGCAAAGAAAGAGTTAAAAGAAAACCTCTAAATATTGAGTCTTTATAAAACCTCTTTTCAAACCAAGAGATATAATCTCCCATAAAAATTATTGGATGTTTAAAATATTTGAACTTTTGGAATTCAGAAAAAATCATATCTACAATATATGCTATCAAAGCTACTTCAAAAAACATGAACTGACAATTTCCCTATTTTTAAATTTTTAATTAGTGCTATAATTAATTTATCGCAATAGTAACATTAGTTTATTAAAAGGAGTCAAAATGAAAGTTCTACTTACAGGTTCTACTGGATATATTGGTAGAAGACTGAAAAAAAGATTACTTGAAGATAAAAATATAGATTTAAGGCTCTTAGTTAGAAATAAAAGTAGTTTATCAAATGAAGTAAAAGATAAATTAGAGATATTCCAAGGTGATACTTTTGACTTAGAGTCGTTAAAAATTGCACTAAAAGATGTGGATGTGGCCTATTATTTGATTCACTCTTTAAACAAAGATAATTATAGAGATTTGGATAAATTATCAGCTCAAAACTTTTTAGAAGCTGCTGCTTTTTGTAATGTAAAAAGAATCATATATCTGGGTGGCCTAGGTGTAAAAAATAGTGATACAAGTGAACACCTTTTAAGTCGTATAGAAACGGGAGAAATTTTAAGTTCAAATAAAAATATTCAAACTATCTGGGTTCGAGCAGGAGTTATAATTGGTTCAGGAAGTGCAAGTTTTGAGATTATTAGAAATATCACAGAAAAACTTCCAATAATGACAACTCCAAAATGGGTAACTACAAAAGCCCAACCAATTGCCGTTGAAGATGTTTTATCATATCTGCATAACTCAATATATTTAAAAGAAGAAAAAAGTCTAATAGTAGATATTGGAAGCGAACAATTAAGTTATAAAAGTATGATGTTAAAAACAGCAAAAGTTTTGGGTTTAAAAAGAGTAATTATTCCTCTTCCTTTTATGTCTATAAATATTTCATCATATTGGTTAAACCTTTTTACTCCTGTTCCTTTTAGTGTTGCAAAAGCTTTGATTGAAGGATTAAAGTCAGAAGTTGTAATTCAAAATGACAATGCAAAAAAATATTTCCCAGAGATTACTCCAATCTCCTATGAAGATGCCGTATCAAATGCAATAAAAGAGATAGAAAACGACCAAGTAATAAGTAGATGGAATGACAATTCAAATAATATTTGGGAAAAAGACGCCCAAAATGAAATCTCAAAAGCTGTTTTTATAGATAGAAAAGAGATAGATATTTCAAATCTTGATACTTCAAAAGTTTATCAATCATTTATAAGTATTGGTGGAACAAATGGCTGGTTTGATTTTGATTTTCTATGGGAAATAAGAGGAATAATAGACAAAATGATTGGTGGAGTTGGACTAAAACGAGGAAGAAGAAGCCAATGCGATTTAAGAATTAGTGATTGTTTAGATTTTTGGAAAGTTGTAGATTTAAAAGAGAATGAAAGACTTTTATTATTTGCCCAAATGAAACTTCCTGGTATGGCTTGGCTTGAGTTTAAAATCAAAGATAATAAATTAATCCAATCAGCCTACTTCTATCCAAAAGGTCTATTGGGAAGATTGTATTGGTATATTTTAATTCCCCTACACTATTTTGTATTTAATAACATGATAAAAAGTATAATCAAAAAAGCAGAAGCTCTCTAGCTTATGCTTTTTATTATATGCTCAACATCTAATTTTGATTTTAAAGTAGAGATAAAATTGTCTACCGTTTGTTTTTTGTACTCTTGAAAATCAAAACCTACATAATCACTTTTAATTGATTTAAAATATTTTGTTCTAAATTCATTATTATCAAAGATTTGATGTACAAAAGTTCCTTTGAAATTTTGTTTTTCAAAAGAGAGAGGATAATTTTTGCACATTCCATGATGTATTTCAAATCCATCAATTTTTTCACCAAATAAATCATAAGATTTTTTCTCTAAGATTTTTTCTTTTTCAAAAATGATATTATCAGGAATAAAAGCAAAACCCTCTTCTTTTGAAACTTCTTCATTTTCAAGAGCATAAATATCTTCAAGATTTTCAAACATCATTTCATAACCACCACAAATTGCACAAATATCTTTTTTATAGTTTTTTATTTGCTCAAAAAGTCCAGTTTCTTTTAACCATTTTAAGTCTTTAATTACAAGTTTACTACCTGGTAAAATCACTAAATCAAACTTTTCAAGGGAAATATTGGAACTAACAAACTCCACAAAAACCTCATCATCGGCAATCAATGGTTCAAAATCGTTGTAGTTACTCATATATGGATAAGCAATTACTGCAATATCTAGTTTTTTATTTCGTGGTTGTTGAACAAAGTTTGTCAAAGATGCACTATCTTCAAAGCCAAGATTAAAAGGCAGATATGGCAACACTCCTAAAACTGGAATTTTAAAATCCTCTTCTATGATTCTAATTCCTTCATCAAAAAGTGTTAAATCGCCTCTGAATTTATTTACAATCACACCTATTACATTTTTCCGTAACTTTTCTGGCAAGAGATTATAAACGCCCCAAATAGATGCAAAAACTCCACCTTTTTCTATGTCTGCTACTAAAATGATTTTTGTGTTGTATTCTGTGGCCATAAAAATATTTGATAAATCCTTATCCATTAGATTTAACTCAACGGGACTTCCAGCACCTTCACAAACAACACAATCATACTTTGCATCCAAATAATCAAAACATCTCTTTACAGCTGGTTTTAGCAAGTCTAAATCCCTATAATATTCCCTAACATCTTTGTTTGTAACAACTTTCCCCTCAACAATAAGTGAAGCCGAACTTCCACGACCAGATTTTAATAAAACTGGATTTAGATGATATGAAGTTTTTACACCCAAAACCTCAGCTTGAAAATACTGAGCTATAGCAATCTCACTTCCATCATCACAAACATGAGAATTATTTGATACATTTTGAGCTTTAAAAGGAGCAACTTTGTAACCCAAATCTTGAAGTATTTTTGCTATTACAAAAGTTATTGTTGATTTTCCAGCGTCACTTGAAGTTCCGAAGATTGAGATGTTATTCATTTATTAGTATTCCAGTTTCTATGAAGTCGTTGATTTTTTGGAAAGTTTTATCGTTTATATTTCTTGAAATATCTAGTTTATTTGCAAAATAATGACTTTTCAATAAAGTTATATTCTCTTTGACAAATTCTTTTATTTCCCTTGTTTTTTCTTCTAATATATCTTTTTTATTTGTTTTGTTTTCTATTAATTTAATTTTATATTTTTCAAAAGTTTCAATTTGTTGAAAACCATAATTAAGAATATATTTAGATAAATAATTAAAAGATTCATCTGAAAGTTTTTCTAAATCATATAAATTACAAGTACCTTTGTAACTATTTTGTTGATTAATCTTCCTATCTCTAAATATTGTATGATACAAAATAAAATTTATACTTACCAAAATCAAACTTCTCAGAACTTCACCACTTTTTTCTTGATTCTTTTCAGTCCACTCAACTAAATTATCTAAAACTTGAATATAAATTCTTGCATTTAACTCTTGTGTTTCTTCAATAGTTTTTAAAATGATTTCTTTATATTTTCTTAATTCTAAATATTTAAACTTCTTTTTATTATCTTCTCTTCTTCCATAAAATATTAAATTAAACAAATCTTTAATACTTGGCTCATATTTCAAAAACTTTGATACAGATTTCTCTTTTACATTTGAAAAAATCTTTTTTTCTTCAGCCTCAAATACATCATCATTTAAAATAATCACTACTTTACATTTAAACTCTATGGCTAAATGAGTGATAAATCCAAATAAATCATTTAAATCTATATCCTTTGATTTTCTTTCAAAATCATCAAAACAGATAATCACTCCACTATTTAATAATGCTTTTGTTTGTTTGTTTTTCTCTTCTTCTCTGACTTTTTCTAATTTCTCAAATGATTTATCCACTATTTTTGATAAATCTAAATTAAATCCAAATACACTTACAGATTTAGTTAAATCAGTTATAAGATTTGCAGTATCTTTAGCAAGTCCAAAAGATTTATCGTCAATTTTGAAAATATCCATACTTTCGAATATTTTTAAAAATACTTCATTTTTAATCTCTTGAATTGAAGTTTTTCCATAAAGACTTATATAGTTATTTGGTATTTTCTCTTTTTTTAGATTTTCTTCAATATTCTTTTGCCAGAAATGAGTTTTTCCACTTCCCCATTTTCCAGAAAGCATAATAACTTTACCATTTGAAATATCTTTTTTTAAATAACCATCTTCACCAATTAAATATTTTTCTAAACTTTTTTGATTTGATTTTTCCATCATATATTCCTAAACATAAATCATCTTCTTAGTCATTCCACCATCTATTACAAAATCACTTCCAGTTATAAAACCTCTGTTTTTTAGTAAAAATTTAACCACATCAACCACATCTTCAGGAGTTCCAACTCGTCCGCTTGGATGTTGGAAATTATCATTTTTTGTAGGAAGATAGTTTTCATCTGTATTTATCCAACCAGGAGTTATTGAGTTTACTTTTACTTCTGGACTTAGTGACATTGATAAAGCATGAGTTAAAGAGCTAATTCCTCCTTTTGAAGCACTATAAGCTTCAGTTCCCACTTCACTCATTAAAGCTCTTGTTGAAGAGATATTTATGATATGTCCTTGGGATTCTTTTAGAAAAATTGCAAACTCTTTTGAGAGAATATATGGAGCGGTTAGATTTACACTTAAAATATTTTCCCACTCTTCAAAGGTCTGTTTTTCTAGGATTTTATGTGAAAAAATTGCTGCATTATTTATAAGAACATAAAGTGAATCAATATTTATTTTTATTTTTTCGATAGTCTTTATGAGTTGACTTTTATCAGATATATCACATTTGTAAAAATCAACTCCATCCATTTTGTTTTCAACTATATCTATATTTATAATATGATATTTTTTTCTTAAACTCTTAGCTATAACTCTACCTATTCCTTTAGAGGCACCTGTTATTATTATATTTTTCATCTATACTCCAATTTGTTTATTACTAATTTTTTATTATTAAATGGATCAACTATTGCTTCTATTTCATTAAAAGAATATTTCAAAGGAAAAGCTATTTTTGAATTTGTTGCTGTGCTTTCTAAAATATAAAATCTTTTTTCATTTACATATAAAGCTTTTGAATTTTGCAGTTTTTGTTCTAGGTTTACAATCACAAAAATATGTTTTGGCACTAAAACAAAATAGGCTTCATAACCTTTGACTTTTAACATTGAAATCAGAAGATTTGATTTATCATCACAATCTCCAAAGTTTTGAGTAACTACTTGTTTTGCACTTCTTGCGATACTCTCATTTATTTTATAGGGAATTGCGGTTACAAAATCAAGCATTGATTGGACTTCACAAACTTTGTTTGAAGCACAATCTTTTGTTAGATAATTTGCTAATTTTATAGTGTAATCATCAGTTCGTACCTGATTTACATAAGTTGCATCACCAATATCTATGAACTGATTTTTTACTATAAAAAAAGAGGAAAAAATTAGATAAAGCACATAAGATACAAATATTGCTGAGATTAAAAAAGAGAGATATTTTAAAAATCTATTTTCTATTAACATATCTCTTTTAAAGCCCTTTGTAAAATCTCATTTGCACTCGAACTTTTAACTGCAATTCGCACAAATCTTTCATATAAATAGTCAAAATTTGAGCAGTCTCTAACCATAATTTTATATGGTTTTAGTTTCTCTTGAAACTCTTTTGCATTTAGGTTTGAAAGTTTCACAAGCAAATAGTTTGCACTACTTTCAAAAATCTCTTCAATTAAATCTGACTCTTTTAAGATGTTTTCTAACTCAATTTTATTTTTTATATTTATTGCTTTTGAGATATTTTTGAAAAGTTTATCATCTAAAGCCGCTTGTAAATAGTTTGAGTCAAATTGTGAGAGTTTCCACATTGGCTCAAATCTTTTTAGTTTTTCGATATTTTGTTTTGTTGAAACTATTGTTCCAACTCGTATTCCTGCACTTGAATAAAACTTTGTCATTGATTTTAGAATATACAATTTATCGTAAGTTTCTAGGTATTTTATAGCTGAGGATTTATCACAAAAATCTAAAAAACTCTCATCAATTAAAATCGTGCAAGAGCTTTCTATCCAAGTTTGCATCAACTCTTCTAAATCATAATATTTTCCATCAGGAGTTGAGGGATTTACGAATATTACTAAAGAGTTTTCTTTTACTTTTTCATTTATATCTTCAAATCTGTTTATTGTATTTAGTTCATAACCAAAATTTAAAGAGGCCTTTTTATACTCTAAATATGCAGGTGAATAAATTGTACATGAGTCTAAATTTAGATGTCTAAATAGAGTAAAAATAGCACTACTTCCACCATTGAAAAGCTCGATTTGAGAACTTGAAACTCCATAATTTGAAGATATTTTTTCATATAACTTATCATAAGTTGGATATGATGAAATATCTAAAGTGTTAAAATCAATATTTATTTGAGGTTTTACAAAATTTATATTTGAAGATAAATCAATTATTTCACTTACACTACAGCCTAAATCAAAGGCAAATTTTTCTATTTGTCCACCGTGTTCAAATGTTTTCATAATATTATCGCTAGTCCTATATTTAAAAGTATTAATTCTGTGTGTTCAAGGGTAAAACCTAAACAATCTCCATTTACAAAGCCAAATTTATTGTTTAAGATTTTTAGAATTATGTAAAAACTTGCCAAACTTAAAACAAATAAAACTAAAACATTTGAACCAATAAAAAATGCGATTATCACATAAATCAAAGCAAAGATTTTTAGTTGAGAAATTCCAGAATTTGCAAAAGCCAAAGATAAAAAACTATCTTTGCTAAATTTAAAATATCCAAGAAGATAAATCAAATTTAATCTTGAAAAAACGCAAACTATGAAAAAAAGGGCATATTGTTTTTCATATAAAACATAAGTTAAGATTCCCACTTTTAATAAAACAAAAGCAACACCATATAAAGCTCCAATCGCTCCAATAGTTGACTCTTTCATAATTTTATAGGCATCTTTTCCACTATATGAAGCAAACCAAGCATCAACCACATCAATGATTGCTTCTGTGTGAATAAATCCATAAAGTACTAAATATACAACTGCACAAACAAATGCTGAATACAAAGGATTAAAAAACTCATTTAAACCAAAATTTAATCCGATTACAAGTGAAGCTAAAATCGCTCCAACAAGTGGCAACAAAGCTAAAGTGTATTTGTAAGTTTCATTTGTTATTTCCATGTTTTTTACAAATACTGGAATTATAGAAAAGTATGAAAGTGCAAAGAAAAAAGCATTTAATATCTGTTTCATTTCAGTCTTCTTTCTATTCCATATTTTACCTCATAAACTTCATCACAAAGTTTTGCTAACTCTTGTCCGATTAGTCCTGAGAAATCGACAAATCTTCGTGATTCTTTATCTAAAGGAATAATTCCACAAGAGACATCATTTAAAATAAAAATGATGTTTGCGTTTATTTGACAAATCTCTTGTAGTTGAGTTTTTAAAGCTTCTTCACTATTTTCAAGATTATTAAAAAGCCACATAGAAACACAATCAATCAAATATGTTTTATTTGATTCTACAACTTTTACCAAATCTTTTGGCTCTTCGATTGTATAAAAATTTTCTTCTCTTTCAATGATATGTTTATTGATTCTGTCTTGCATAGAATCATCCCCAAAAGAGTTATCATAAGTTGCCACATAATATGGTTTTTCATCTTTTGATAATTCTAAAGCTTTTTTGATTCCAGCTTTTGTTTTTCCTGATTTTTGTCCACCAAAATAAAATACTTTCATCATAATCCTAAAAAGTTTTTAATACCAGTGAATACAATTTGAGCCGAAAGTGCAGCTAAAATCAAACCAGTAATTTTTGACATAACTTGAAGTCCATGTTTTCCAATGATTTTTTCTAAAAGACTTGAAGTATATAACATTAAGCCAATTGATAAAACTGCTAAAAGTAAAGACAAACTTCCCATAAACATAGAAGATGTACTATCAAAAGTTGCACCCATTACAAGTAAAATACCCGTTGTCCCAGGTCCAATTATCATAGGAATTGATAAAGGAACAACTGCTAATTGAGATATATCTTTATGTCCAACTTTTGAACTTTGTTCTGTTCCTTTTACCAAATCAATTGCCGTTAGAAATAGTAAAGCACCAGCGCCTATTCTAAATGCATCTAAAGTTATTCCAAAAAGTGAGAAAATATATTTGCCAAAAAAAAGCAAAATCAAACTTATAATAGTTACAGAAATAGTAACTTTTATAGCTAAGGCTTTTCTTTGTCCTACAGTTGCATCTTGTGTAATTGTTAAAAACATTGTTAAGACAAAAAAAGGTGTCATTAAAAAAAATATTTTTAAAAATGTTGAAATAAAAATTTCCATAAATTATCCTTTACTAAAAATATTTTTTAATCTCTTGAGTCCAAAGTTTATAAGCTTTCCCATTTAAATGAAGATCATCATAAGAGAACTCATTTTTTAGGGTTTTATTTGGAGCTAAAATTTTATTTAAATCTATAAATGTTAAATCATTTTCTTTTGCATAATTTTTTAATTTTTCATTTAAAGCTTCAACTTTTTCATTATATTTTGCAGGTTTACTCTCTCCCACAAAAAGAGTTGATTGAATATAAACTTTTATACCTTTTTGTTGTAAATTTTCAATGATTTTTAGATAATTTGAAAAAACATAATCTACAGATTTTTCTTGAAAAAAATCATTAATACCTATCATAATAAAAGCTTGTTTTAAATTCTTATTTACACTATTTAGTCTATCTAAAACGCCATCTGTAGTATCTCCAGCAATTCCTCTATTTTGTATTAAATCATTATTTAATAACTCATTCCATAAACCACCATCTGTTATGGAATCTCCAATCATCACTGTTTTATATTTATCATTTTGTTCTAACATTTCAAATTGACTCTTTTTATGTAAATAGTATGGATCTAAATTAGCAGTTGCAAATGCAAAACTTACTAACAAAGATAAACTTATAATTATATTTTTCAAGCTTTCTCCTATAAATTATCCTAAGAAACTCTCTATTTTATTTGTAACTTGCTCTTTTGTTAAACCATTAATTGCAGCATAACATAAAGCTCCTCCACAACCAACGCCCTCTTTTGCTTCACCTTGGTCATAAAGTTTAAGTGCTGGATGATTTGATAAAGAAAAATCGAAATCACTTGCATAGGCATTTATAGGAAAATCAAGTTGTTCTAAAAGTGCTTTGATATTTGAATTTTCATCTTTATTTATCCATTTTGTTGTACTTAGTGCAAGATTTGATGAATCAATAACTCCATCCATACTTCTTAAAACTGAATTTACCACAAGTAAAACAGCAGCCATTTGAGTTCCACCAGCAAGTACAATTTTCAGATTATTTGCCCTACTTCCAAGTATAAATCCAGCATTAAAAATAATCATATTATCACTTACACTTGAAAGAATCTCAAATAAATCACCATTTAAATCAACTCTTTCTAAAGCTTTTTCAATTGTTTTATTTTTTATATCACTTGGATTATCTTTATATGAACTTGAAAAATATCCTTCACATTTATAAGATAAAGCTAAACCTGTTGCATTTGCTGTTGTAGTTCCTGCTGGAATTGACTCTGACAAAATTACATAATCATCAGAAGTTTGAAAATTTTGACCAAATTCTATTCCTTTTTGGAAAACTTCCAAAGCTGGAATTTTTGCACCATCATCTATTCTATTACTTGGCTTTATTGCAAAATTATGAATTTTAAAATAATCAATTTGTGGAATTACATCTAAACCTAAATTTAAAATCTCTATATTTGAATATGGTTTTAATTCGTGAACTGCTCTTGTAATTAGTGCAGGTGTTGGTACACCTTTTGGTGTTTGGGCAATATCTGGCATTGACCTTACTTCTTTTGTACATAAAAATTCAGCATCTAATGTTGGAGTTAAATATAATTTGCCAGGAATTCCAGCTTGAGAAATATTTGGAATCTCACAAGTTTTTGTTACACTTGCACTTAATAAAAATGTAGCTTTTTTACCTCTTAAAAATTCTAAAAAGTCTACTTTTCCTAAAATTGTTTCAAAGTTCATTTGAACCCTTTTTTAATAATTTTTGTGAAGTATATCAAATGTTAGATAAATGCCTATTTTATAGTTAATGATTAAAATCAAATATCTTTATTAAAAAAGTGAATAATTATTCATTTTTAAAATATTTTAAACCTTATTGTAACCTAAAAATAATATAATACAAAAAAATCATTAGGAGGTTTTTATGTCTAGTCAAAAAATTAAAATGATAATACCGATTTTGGTAATATTAGTTTTATGGTTTATTCCTGCACCTGAAGGTCTAACAGCGAATGCTTGGCATTTCTTGGCAATATTTTTTGCTGTAGTAGTTGGACTTATTCTTGAGCCAGTTCCTGCCGCACTTGTTGGATTTACTGGTATTTCATTAGTTGCACTTCTTGGATTAATGGGAAGTCCAAAAGATGGTATAACTTGGGCATTATCTGGATTTTCAAATAGTGTTATTTGGTTAATCTTCGCAGCATTTATGTTTGCACTTGGTTATAGAAAAACTGGTCTTGGTAAAAGAGTATCTTTACTTATGATTAAATATATGGGAAAAAGTTCTCTTGGTCTTGGTTATGCGGTTGCATTTTCAGATTTAATATTAGCTCCATTTATGCCATCAAATACAGCAAGAAGTGGTGGTTCTGTTTTCCCTGTTGCTATTAATATTCCACATATTTTTGATTCGTGGCCTGATAAAGACCCTAGAAAACTTGGTGCTTACATCTCTTGGGTAGCAATTGCAACTACTTGTATTACAAGTTCAATGTTTTTAACTGCTCTTGCTCCAAATCTTTTAGCAGTTGATTTAATTACAAAAAGTTCAGGACATGCAATTACTTGGGTTGAATGGGCATCTGTTATGTTACCACTTATGATTCCATTATTTTTACTTACTCCTTGGCTTACTTATGTTGTTTATCCACCAACACAAAAACAATCTCCTGAAGCTCCAGCTTGGGCAGCTGAAGAACTTAAAACATTAGGTTCTGTTACTTTTAAAGAGTATTTAATGGCTGGACTTGCAACTGTTGCTTTAATTCTTTGGATATTTGGTAAAGAGTTTGGTGTTGATTCAACAACTGTTGCTATTTCAATTGTTGCAGTTATGGTTTTAACAAATGTTATTACTTGGGATGATTTAATTTCAAATAAAGCTGCATTTGACGTATTAATTTGGTTCTCATCTTTAGTTGCTATGGCGTCTGGACTTCAAAAAGTTGGTGTATTAGCTTGGATTGGAACAAACACACAAGCAATGTTATCAGGAATGAGCCCAACTGCTCTTATTATTTCATTACTTGTTTTATTTTTCTTACTACACTACTTTTTTGCGAGTGTTACAGCACATGTTACTGCACTTATTCCAATATTTATGGCAATTGCGGTTAACTTATTAACTCCTGAACAAATTGTTCCATTTACAATTATTCTTGCAGGAAGCCTTGGTGTTATGGGAATTATCACTCCTTATGGAACTGGACCTTCTCCAATTTGGTATGGAGCTGGATATATTTCTCAAGCTAAATGGTGGGCTTTAGGAGCAATGTTTGGTGCTTTATATCTTGCAGTTATGATTTTAGGTGCATTTATATTTATCTAGAAATTTAAAAGAGAGTTTTCTCTCTTTTAAATAATTGTTTGATAAACCAAAACACAAGCTATTAAAAATAAAACTATTTTTACAACTTTTCTATAACTTTCTTGGGAAATCCTATTTTTTAATTTAATTCCTACAAACATTGCAAGAACTACAACAACTAAACTACTAAAAGAAACCGTTAATAACTCTTGATTAAATGAACCATGAAAGGCAAATAAAACTATTTGAATAATCTTCCCAAATAAAAAACATAAGTTAGTTGATTGAATTATCTCTTTTTTTGTGTGTTTTGATTCAAGACAATAAATAATTAGAATTGAAGCCATAACATTTGTTAAACCTCCAATTATTCCTGCAACTAAACCAAATACAATCATTGATAAAGTTTTCTTTTTTCTAATCCAAACCATCTCAATTTTAAACTTTTGAATAAATAAATATAAAAATATTGAAAGAGCCAATAACAATTTAAAAAGTTCAGAACTACTATATATTAATATTTGTGTTCCAATTGCACTTCCAATCATTCCAATAAGTGCTAAGGGATAAAATCTTTTTATAGCTTGTAAAAAATTGCCCTCACTATATATGCTAATTAAATTAATCAAAAGTGTAGGAATTGCAACATATAAAATAGCAGTTTTCATGTCTGTAACCATTGCTAAAAGAGGAGTTGCAATCATAGGAAAACCAAAACCAACAGTTCCATGAACTAAAGAAGAGATAAAAATTATACTTGAAAGGGCGATTAAAAAATCTATGTTTAAATCCATAATAAATCCTAAAAAATTTATTATACTCAAAATTCCATTGATAAATTTATCATATAATTTCTTGAATCACCTTTTGTATCAGAATAAAGATAATAATCTTTGTTTAAAAGATTTTTAACATTAAAATCTATTTTCACATCTTCATTATTTATTTGTGTAAAAAATATTGCACCAACACTTTCTATGGTATAACTATCTAATTTATCATTATTCAAATTATCACTATATCTACTACCTACATGGGTTACTTTACTTATGAGTTTTATATCTTTAAATAAGTATTCAACTTTCATATTAAGTTCTTTATTTGGAGTGTTTGTAGGAGTTTTACCTATAAAACTCGATAAATTGCTATCTAAAGTCTCAACACTTGTTAATTTTCCACTTGTTGTTACTTTTAAATCTTCACTTAACTGCTTTGATAAAGAGAGTTCAATTCCTTTATATAACTCTTGACTTGTAGTTAAATAATCATCAAAAACTGTACTTCTATATGAGTAGTTATTATCTTTAATTATTTGAAAAAATGAGCTATTAAGTGTAAAAGAATCAAACTTTGTATTTACATTCAAACTGAGTTTATTACTATTACTATCTTCAAGATTTTTATTTAAAAATTTGTCATAATCAATAGTTTTGTTAATATTTTCAAAACTTAAATTTGTAACTAAAATAGAGTTTGGTTTATAAAATAATTTTACATTTGACTCTTGTTTTATGCTCTTTTTTTCATAGGCTAAACCACCTATTGAAGTAATAGTGCTTATAGATGAGTCTTTGTAGTTTGTATTAAAATTTAGCCATACATCATCATCTAAATAAAAACTACTAGAAAACAATAATCTATACAAGTCTTCATTATAAAGAGTAGTTATATAACTATCTGTAAAATCTGAATCTTCATATCCATATTTGCCTAACTTAGATTTTAGGGCATAATTAAAAGATTCTTGTTTCTTTTCTATTTTAAACTCTGCATTTTCATCATCTAAATTTATCCATTTAAAGTCATTATTTTTAAATTTAGGATAAGAGCTATTTGTATAATTTATCTCTTTAGCCCCAAGAAAAGTATAAGTACTTAGTGTTAATATCAATAAAATTGGAAGTAAATTAAGTCTTAACATACTTCCATAATACTAAACAAAAGTTAACAGAAATCTTTTTTAGAAGTTTTTGTTTATGATTTCCAAAAAGTCTTTTGGATTTTTATATCCAACTATTTTTGAAGATTTTACTTCATTTTTATTTTTATCCCAAAAAATTATTCCTGGAGGTCCAACTATTCCAAACATCTTTTGCAAAGCTTTGTCTTCATCATTATTAGCTGTTACATCAGCTTGTAAAAGTGTAAAATTTTGCAGTTTTTTAATAACATCACCATCAGTAAAAGTTATCTCTTCAAACTCTTTACAAGCCACACACCAAGAAGCCCAAAAATCTAAAAGTACTGGTTTATCTGACTCTTTGATTGCTTGATTTAACTCTTCAATATTTTTGATTTTTTTAAAAACTAATTTTTCACTTGAAGATTGAATAGTTGTTGATGAAGTAAATTTTTCCAAAGGATTTAAAGGATTTGTAGCACCACTTACAGCTCCCACAAACAAAATCACACCTAAAAGAAAAATCACAACTGTGATTAATTGAGCAAAAATATGTTTATAAATTTTTAAATATATTGCACTTCCAAGAAGTAAAATTGCCCATAAATAAATAATTACTCTTGCATCTAAAACCCTATCAAGAAGCCAAATAGCAACACCTAACATTACTATTCCAAAAATTCTTGTAATTCCTTCCATCCAACCACCAGGTTTTGGCATAAATTTACCAGCACCAAGTCCAATTAAAAGTAAGGGCATTCCCATTCCCAAACTCATAACAAATAAAGCCATTCCACCTAAAAGTGCATCACCAGTTTGTCCAATATAAACTAAAGCTCCAGCAAGTGGTGGAGCAACACAAGGTCCAACAATTAATGCTGATAAAAATCCATAATTGCTATTCCAGTAATTCCTTGTTTCTCTTTTCCATCTGTAGTTTTATTTAATTTTGATTGAATACTTTGAGGTAATTTTATTTCAAAATAACCAAACATTGAAAAAGCTAGGGCTACAAATACTAAAGCAAATGCTACTAAAACATAAGGATTTTGAAGTGCTACTTGTAAGTTTGCACCAAAAACACCTGCAATTACTCCTGCAATTGTATAAGCTACACTCATTGAAAGCACATATACTAAAGATAAAAAGAATCCACGACTAGCTGTCATATTCTCATTTTTTGAAGCTCCAACAATAATAGAAGATAAAATTGGAATCATTGGAAAAACACAAGGTGTCAAAGATAATAATAATCCAAATCCAAAAAATGTGATTAATACAAATAAAAGATTTCCATCTTTTAAACTAGATGCAATTGAATCTGTTTCATTTAATGAAACTATTTTTTGTTCATCTTTTTTAGCCTCAAGCTTTGAAGTTTTTGCTTCTAGTGTTAATAAATATTTTTCACTAATTGGAGCATAACAAAGACCTAGTTTTGAACAACCTTGAAATTTTACTTCTATTTCATACTGAGTTGATTCAACTTTTGATTTTAATAATTCATAAGGAATAGTCAAATTCAAATCATCAAAATGAACAATAAACTCTTCATAAGCAACTGGTTTTGGAATATCCAGCTCTTTTGTAATCTCAACTTTTTCAGGTTTTGAGATAAAAACTTTGAATTTATCATCATATAAATAAATATCTTTCCCAAGTTTTAATTTAAAATCTAAGTTATCTTGATTTTTTGTAAAAGTTGGGATAAAAGCCTCATTTGGTTCTAAAAATGATTGATTTAATCCAGCAGAAAATGAATATATAAAAACAGCTAATAGTAGTAAAATCTTTTTCATTTATTATCTTAATTTAAAATTTTCTTTAGATGCTTGAAGTAACTCTTCTGAAGTTAAAACACCAACATAATCTTTTACTACTTTGCCATTTTTGAAATATATTATAGTTGGCAATCTAGAAACTCCATATTTTTTTGCAAGAGCTAATTCATCATCAACATTCACTTTATAAACTTGAACATTATCTGGTTTTGTAATATCAAAATCCTCAAAATTATTTGCAACAATTTTACAAGGAGGACACCATGGTGCATAAAAATCCACTATTACATTTTTGTCTTTAATTTTATCTTCAAAATTATTTATATTTAACTCTTCATATGCAAAAAGTGTCATTACACTAACTAAAAACATTAAAAATATCTTCTTCATTATTTACCTTTTAATTTTTTTTATTATATTTAATATTTGTAAAGAGTTTGTTTACATTAATTTTTATAATTATATGTTTGATTAAATACATAAGATTTTATTATAGATTATATGTTAGTATTTGATTTTATTAAAAGGAATTATATGAATAATTTAGTTGATTTACAGCCTAAAATAGTTGAAAAAATGATTGAAGATAATATTGTAATGATTGATGTGAGAAGAGAAGATGAATTTAAAAGAACAGGTGTTATTAAAAATGCTCATCTTATAACTTTTTTTGATGAATTTGGAGATTATGATATTGAAAAATGGATGAGTGAATTTGAAAAACTTGTAACTTCAAAAGATCAAACTTTTGTTTTAATTTGTGCCCATGCAAATAGAACTAGAAATATTGGAAATTTTTTAATTGAGCAAGGTTATAAAAATACAGCCCATTTATATGGTGGCATGGCTTTATGGATGCAAGAATTGAGAGAAACTATTCCTTATAAATAGAGTAAAGATACTTTACTCTATTATCTCTTCATTATATAACTCATAAAACTCACTTTGTTCAATTGCATTTTCGTTAAAATATTCTAGTTTTGTTTCAGCGCTTTCAAGATTCTTTAACTTTGCAATATGAAAAATTGCATCTCCCTCTTGAACAAGTGGAATTTCAGTTTTTCCAATAATTACTCCATCAAATAAAGCTTTTATTTCAAAACTTTCATCACCCATAGGTTCATCAATAAAAGCAATTATTTCATCTTTCTTAACTGTGTCACCTAAAGCTTTTATGGTTCGTAACATTCCACTTTCACTTGAACGAATCCAATTACTATATCTTGCAACTATTGAAGATTTAAAATCTTTTTTTCTAGCAACAAGGGGTATCATGTTCATTTCTCTTAAAACATTGATTATGCCTTTAACTCCAATTCGAATAGAAATCTCATGAAATCTTAAAGCTTCACCTGCTTCATAAAGTAAAATAGGAACTCCACTATCTTGTGCAACTGCTCTTAATGAACCATCTCTTAGTTCTGAATGTAAAACAACTGGTGCTTGAAAAGATTTTGCTAGATTAAAAGTGTATTCATCATCTATATTTGTTCTAAGTTGTGGAAGATTTGATTTATGAATTGAAGCTGTGTGTAAATCAATTCCTAAATCGCATTTACATACTATTTCATCAAAAAATATTTTTGCAACTCTACTTGCAAGTGAGCCTTTTATGCTTCCAGGGAAACTTCGATTTAAGTCCCTTCTATCCGGTAAATATCTAGAAAGATTCATAATCCCATAAACATTTACTATGGGAACTAAAATCAATGTTCCTTTTAATTTATTTAGAATACTAAGTTTTCTTAATCTTCTAATTATTTCAATTCCATTTAATTCATCCCCATGAATTGCAGCACTTACAAAAACAACAGGCCCTTCCTTTTTCCCTCTTATTATATTAATAGGAAGATTCGTAGGAGTATTATAAAGTTTTGGTAATTCTAGATTTATTGTTGTTCTAGTACCTTTTAGAATCTCCGTGCCTGCAATTATTAATTTTAGGGGCATTTTTTCTTATGCTCCAATATTATCTTTTTTTATTTTTCTTTTTTGTGGATTTATTGGACATTTTGGTTTCACACTTTGTTCTATAAAATCCATAATTCTTTCTGCAATATTTATATTTGTAGATTTCTCAATTCCCTCAAGACCTGGACTTGAGTTAACTTCCATTACAAGTGGACCTCTTTTTGACGGAATCATATCAACTCCACAAACTCCAAGTCCCATTGCCTTTGCTGCTGCGATTGCTGTTGCTTTTTCTTTTCTATTAAGTTTATAAGCAACTGCACTTCCACCTTGATGTAAGTTTGACCTAAAATCTCCCTCAGCACCTTGTCTTTTCATTGCACCAACTACTTCATTATTTACAACAAAAGCTCTAATATCCGCGCCACCTGCTTCTTCGATAAACTCTTGTACAAGCAAATTTACATCCATTCCATAAAAAGCATCAAGAACTGATTTTGCAGCTTTTTCACTATCAACTAAAACAACTCCAACACCTTGAGTTCCCTCTAAAATTTTTAAAACTAAAGGTGCTCCACCACTTAAAGCAATAACATCTTTTGCATTTGATTTATTAGAAGCAAAAACTGTTCTTGGCATATCAACACCATTTCTTGATAGAACTTGCAAACTTCTTAATTTATCTCTACTTCTTGTAAGTGCTAAATTTCCTGTTGTACTAAACACATCTAACATTTCAAAGTGTCTCACCATTGCTGCACCATAAAAAGTTCTACTTGCACCAATTCTTGGAATTATTGCATCTGGTGTTGGTAAAACTTTACCTTCATAATTTACAACAAGTTCATTTTTCATAATTTCTATTGTACATTTTAAATAATCTATTACTCTAACTTCCCACTCTTTAGCCTTTGCTTCTTCAACTAATCTTCTAGTTGAATATAAATCTTTATTTCTAGATAAAATATAAATTCTCATTTTAACCTCTTCTACTTGGCTTTTGTAAGATATTCTTGCGAAACATCAACTAAAAAACGATCTGTTAAAAACTTTCTTCCTATTAACATTGGATATTTCATATCGGAACGATTTGTCAGTGAAACTACTGTTTTATACTTTTTACCAAAAAAATATATATCAACTTTTATTGAAGCTCTTGATTGAACAACACCATTGGAACTTTTTACTCTTTTGAGTTTATATAATGGCATTTTCATTTTTTTACCATGGTAAGCGGGATGAATTTCATCTAATAATGTAAAATGTACAAATTTTTCATCATCAATAAAAATATCATCACAATGCAGTGAATTAGAATCTGCTCCTGTATCAACTTTTGCATCTAAATCGAACAGTTCTAAATCTAAAATAGATATTATTTCTCTTCTACCAATAATTTTTTTTTGTGACATAATAAACCTCTTTAAAAGGGTATTATATCACAAAACTATTTCATAAAAATCTATGAAATTTATTTTTTATTATCTAATGCTTTTTGTAATATTGCTATTACATCTTCTAAATTTTCATAAGGGATATGTGACTTCCATTGAACGTCTTGACCATTTAAAGAAATACCAATACTTACAATATCTGCTGTATCTTTTCCATAAGGTTCAGTTACATTTGAAATTGAGATTTTTCCTTTTTTAGTACCAGCTAAATCTAATGTTCCTAATTCTGTAATAGTTGACATTTTTAATCCTTTTATTTTCTTTTAATTCTACAACAATAAACTTTTGTTTAATTAAAATTAAAAAATATCAGTTGCTGGCTCTGCTAAATAAAAACCTTGGAATTCATCAACACCTAACTCTAAAGCAATATTAAATACCTCTTCAGAGTGTATAAATTCTGCAATTGTTTTTATATTTAAAGCTTTAGAAAATTCAATAACAGATTTCACCATTTCATATGAATTTTTATCAGTATTTAAATTTTTAATTAATGAGCCATCAATTTTTATATAATTTGGTCTAATTTTTAGAATATGCGCAAAATTAGAATATCCTGTTCCAAAATCATCAATCGCTATTTTTATACCTTGATTTCTATATTTAAGAATAAAATCTTCTAATAAAGTATAATCAGAAATATAATCACTCTCTAATATTTCAAATACTATTCTTGATTTATCATCGCTATAGATTTTGTCTAAATTCTTATCTAAATATTCAATAAAATCACTATCTAATATATCTTTAAAACTTAAATTGATAGATATTTGTTTATCTGTTTTCATTAAATCAACTAAAGCTTTTGATATTACTTGATGTGATAATTGTAAATATTGTTTTGTTTTAACAGAAATATCAAGAAATAGATATGGACTTATATAAACTGTCTCACCATTTTCATTTGTATCTTTAATTCTCATCAAAGTTTCATATTTAACTATATTTTTATCTCTATCAAAAATTGCTTGATAAAATGGAGTAACTCTGCTCTCTTCAATTGCTATTTTTAATTTTTCTCGCCAATACATAGATTTTTTGATAATATCTTTTGTATCAATATCATTATTATAAACAAAATAAGGCATATTACTTTTTTTGGCTTTTTTAAGGGCAATTCCCGCTGTTTTTATTGGTTCTTCTTGGGCAATTGAAATACCAACAGTAATATTAATGAAAATATCAATTTGTAGTTCTTCTATAAAAATAGGTCTATTTTTAAAAAGTTTCACTAATTCAGTTATAAATTCATTATACTTTGAAAATCCCATCATTTTTTTATCAGCTAAACAATACACATTCCCGTATATTCTATAAATTCCAACACTATATCTTGATGAGAATTCATTTAAAATTTTTGCAACTTCTATTAAAACTAAATTCCCTGTCGAAAATCCGTAAAGTTCATTTATATCATCAAAAGAGTCAATATCTATTAAAGCAATTGATACAAAATCATCATCTTTAATATCATCTTCTAGCGCATATCTATTTTTTAAATTTGTTAATTCATCATAATATAATTTATCTTGAATCTCTTTTGTTTTTACTTGAACTTGATCTTCAAAAGTTTTTCTATTTGTTTCAACTTGATCAAGTAAACTATTAAATTGTGTTGCTAAAAATCCAATTTCATCTTTTGATTTAGTCGTATTATCAGGAGTTTCAGAATTTATACTAGCTTTTTGAACTTCTGAATACATTTTATTAATAGGAGCAATAACTTTTACAGTAATTACTGTTCCAATTATTGCTAAAAGACCAAATAATAACATTGAAATATTTAAGATTAAAGAATTAATACCTTGAACGAAACTGCTAAAATCATCTTTATAAATTGTCGAAACGATATAAGAATCTAAACCTTTATCATACTCAATCCAAGATATTTTTTTATAGTTGTAGTTAAATTGATCATAAACTCTATTCCAATTATATTCAAGAGCTTCTCTTCTATCATAAGCATTATGGATTTCATCTATTAACTTTTTTCCTGTTTGAGGTAATACAGCATATAATAGTTGTTGATTTTGAAACTCTCCACTTGGATCAAAAATAATTTTTCCTGAGCTATCAATCAAATATATATAACCAGTTTTCCCTAAAGTAAAACTTGTTAATAATAACTCAATCTCTTTTTTTAACTCATCTTTATTTTCAATAGCTCTTGATTTATTTTTTATTATTGAAACAACTTTATCAAACTGTGTTTTTGAATTTTCTATTTCTGTTTTGGTTAAATAATCATTTATTTTTGGTGATAAGAAAAATACCACAAAAAATAGATACAACAATAAACTTATAATAAATAACCAACCGATTTTCAGAAATATTTTATTATTCACGTGTTGTCCAACTTTTAAATTAATTTATAATACTTTTGCTATCTTTTGACCATATTTAACATTTTTATCTAATAAATCTTCAAGTTCTACCATAGATTCTTCCCAAAGCATAACTACAGTTGAACCCATTTTAAAATAACCTAAACACTCACCTTTTGTTATTTCAATGTTTTCATAAGTATATACTTTCATCTCTTTAGCATCAATATTTGTTTCAACTCTATCTTCAAATTCAAATACCATTTGACCAACATTTAAAGCACCAACAAAAACCATAAAAAAGATTTTTCCATTACTTTCACACTCTAAAATAACCCTTTCATTTTGAACAAAAAGTTCAAATTCTTTATTTAGATATTTTAAATTTACGGGATAAAGTTTCCCTGGTACATGAATTAATTTTAACAATTTAAAATTACATGGAGCATGGTATCTGTGGTAATCTTTTGGCGATAAATAAAAATTCATAAAAGAGCCATTTTTTACTTTTTCAAAATTTGAAGTACAATAATATGTTAATAACTCTTCAACACTATATTCCATACCTTTTATTTGTAGGGCAATATCATTTTTAATTTGTCCACATTGTGTGATTAAACTATCTGTTGGTGAAATAATTACATCTTCTGTTAAATCTATCTCTCTTTTGATGATTAACTCTCTTGTAAATAAATCATTTAAAGATTTATAATATCTAGCATTTTTAAATTCACTCATATTTAAACCCATAAGTTTTACATAACTTGCATTTATGAATTTTTGAATAAATGATGGGAACTCTTTTTTAGCGAATTTTCCAAAATATTGAGAAATTAGATTTGTAATGTGCATTATTTTCCTTTTAGTTAATCAGTTAAGATATTATTTTATCCTTTTTTACTTCTTAAATTGCTTTAATAAAAATTTAGCTACTCTTCCAACATTAATTTATCAAATTTTTAAGGATTTTTTTATGTACAAAATAGTTGTAGCAAATCAATGTGGATGTTTTAAAAATAGTAATTTAGAGAATAATTTAACTTTTGAATCAAAAGACGAAGCATTAAGTAAAGCAATAGAGATGAAAAATTTTATGAATAAAGAATTTTGTAAAAAACATGAATTTGAACTTCAAGAGATGTTCAATAATTTTGTAATTTCATTTTATACTGAAGCAAGAGATAATTGCTGTGGAAATGGTTGTTGCATGTAGGCAACAACTATTCTTTTGGCATTAAAATATACATTTTCCCTTTTTCTTTCATTTTTCCAGCATATGCAAAAGCATCTTCTCCATATCCCCAAAAAAAATCAGCACGAATATTACCTTTTATAGCTCCACCAACATCAGCAGCAACCATCAATTGATTTATGGGTTTTTTATCCACAGGATTTTTTGTACTAAGAAAAACTGGCATTCCAAGAGGAATAATTCTTCTATCAACAGCTAAATTTCTTTTTGCAGTAAGTGGTGTTCCTAAACTTCCAGTTGCACCTTGATTTGATTTATGAAAAAAAATGTAACTCTCATTTTGATTTAATATTTCATCTGCTTTTTCTGGATTTTTATCTATAAATTTTTTCATACCTTGAGCTGATAACTCATCTTTGCTTATATAACCTTTTTCAAGCATATAAGTTCCAAGCCCTTTAAATTTTCTTCCATTTTGTTCAGCGTAACCAACATTAATTAATTCACCATTATCTAATAATACTTTTCCCGAACCTTGAACATGAAGTAAAAACAAATCAAATTTATTATCAACATAAGCTATAACCTCAAGATTTTTATTTGGATTATTTTCAATTTCAGCTCTTGAATCATAAGGTACAAGTGTATTATTAACCAATTTTCCCCTCAATTTATATGGTTTAACTTCAGGATCATCAGATACATAATCAATAATTATCATATCTTTTGGAGTTTTATATATTGGATATTTATATCTTTTATTCTTTTTCAAACTTCCATAAAGAAGAGGTTCATAATAACCTGTAATTATCCCTTCATCTAAAGAGTCTTCATCTAAAAGTTTAAATGGCTGAAAATTTATTGTAAAAAATTTTGCTCCATCAGTTTCATATTCTGCTTTTTGACAAACATTTTTAAATAATTCATTCTTTTTAGATTTTTTACAATCTTTTTTAAAAACATCAAGAGCATGGGTTAAATCGTCCCTATAAAAGCCATCTATTTCATTAAAACCCACAGGCTTCATATTAGGTTTTGGCTCATTTGATTCAGCTTTTGGGATTAATTGTTCAGGAATAATCTCTTTTTTGGCAGAACATCCTGAAAAGAATAAAACAATTATTAAAAATAAAAATATAACTGGTTTCATAGACCGCAAGAAGATGGTAATAAATTTGTAGAATGTACTTCTTTTAATCCACACGATTCACAAGTAAACTCCACGTCTTTTACTCCTGAACATCCATGACTTTGAAGAATTCTAGATTTTATAATTTCTGATTTAAATGTAGTTTGTGTTTTTTCATTAAAAAAAGTTCTCGTTTTTTCTCCACAAGTTGGGCACTCGCCAGAAACTAATTTTTCAATTCTTGATGTTTTTGTTTTAAAATATAGAAGTACAGAAAATATTGTAATTAGAAATAAAATAAGTATTAAAATAAGAGTTTGCATGAAGCAGAGATTTACTCTACTTCAGCATCGATAACGTCATCATCATCTTTTTTTGCTTTTTGGTTTGGTTGAGCACCAGCTTCACCACCCTCTTTTTTGTACATTGCTTCTGCTAATTTGTGAGATTTTTCAGTTAAAGTTTTTAATTTAGCTTCAATATCTTCTTTTGTAGCATTATCATTTTTTAAAGTCTCTTCTAAATCAGCTGCTGCATCAATAATAGCTTTTTTCTCATCTTCAGAAACAGCATTTTCATTCTCTTCTAAAGTTTTTCTTGTACTATGTAATAAAGCATCTGCTTGATTTCTTACTTCAATTACAGCTTTTCTCTTAGCATCAGTCTCTTTATTTGCTTCTGCTTCTTGAACCATTTTTTCAATTTCTGCATCACTTAATCCTGATGAACCAGAAATTGTAATTTTATTTTCTTTTCCAGTTCCTTTATCTTTTGCAGATACATTTAAAACACCATTTGCATCAATATCAAATGTTACTTCAATTTGAGGAACACCTCTTGGAGCTGCTGGAATATCTGAAAGTTCAAACATACCTAAAGATTTGTTATCTCTTGCAAATTCTCTTTCACCTTGTGAAACGTGGATAGAAACAGCTGGTTGATTATCATCAGCAGTTGAGAACACTTGAGATTTTTTAACAGGAATTGTAGTTCCTTTTTCAATTAATTTAGTCATAACTCCACCAAGAGTTTCAATTCCAAGTGATAAAGGAGTAACGTCTAATAATAATACATCTTTAACATCACCTTTTAAAACTCCAGCTTGAACAGCTGCACCAGCTGCTACAACTTCGTCAGGATTTACACCTTTATTTAAATCTTTTCCAAAGAAATCTCTTACAACTTTATTTGCTTTTGGTAATCTTGTAGATCCACCAACCATAATAATTTCTTGAATTTCATCTTTACTTAATCCAGCATCTTTTAATGCAATTTTGATATGGTCTAAAGTTTCGTTAATTAAATCTTCAGTCATAGACTCAAATTTTGCTCTTGTTAATGATTTAACTAAGTGAACAGGACCTGCACTTCCCATAGAGATGAATGGTAAGTTAATTTCTGTTGATTCAGCTGATGATAACTCTTTTTTAGCATTTTCAGCAGCATCTTTTAATCTTTGTAATGCCATTTTGTCGTTTTTAACATCAAAACCATTTTCGTCTTTGAACTCTTTTGCTAACCAATCAATAATTCTATTATCGAAGTCATCTCCACCTAGGAATGCATTTCCATCAGTTGAAAGTACTTCAAAAGTTCCATCACCAATTTCTAAAACAGTAACGTCAAAAGTTCCTCCACCTAAATCGTAAACTAGAACTTTTTCTTCACCTTTTTTATCTAAACCATAAGCTAATGAAGCAGCTGTTGGCTCATTGATGATTCTTAATACATTAAGACCAGCAATTGTTCCAGCTTCTTGAGTTGCTTTTCTTTGTGCATCATTGAAGTATGCAGGAACTGTAATAACAGCATCAGTAACAGCAGCACCTAAATACTCTTCAGCATCTGCTTTTAATTTTGATAAAATTTTTGCAGAAATTTCTTGTGGAGTATAAACTTTTCCACCAATTTCAACAGCTGCTGCACCATTTCTATCAACAATTTTATATCCAACTTTTGATTGAGCTGCTTTTGCATTTGGCTCATCCATCATTAAACCCATAATTCTTTTGATTGAATAAATAGTTTTTTCTGGATTTGTAATCGCTTGTCTTTTTGCTGGGTCTCCAACTAAAACTTCACCTTTATCTGTGAATGCTACGATTGAAGGAGTTGTGTTTTTTCCCTCTTTATTAGGGATAATTTTTGCTTCCCCACCTTCATAAACTGCTATACAAGAGTTTGTTGTTCCTAAATCTATTCCTATTACTTTACTCATTTTGTTGTCCTTTATCAAAGTTTTGTTTTTTATTTTAATTTATATCTTTTCACATCTATCTAGTTTTATGACATCACGGTCAAATTATTTATTTTTTACAGATTGAAACCATCGCTGGTCTTAACAATCTATCTTTTAATAAATAACCCTTTTGAAGCTCTTGAACAATTGCACCATCTTCATGATCTGCACTATCAACTTGCATCACAGCATTATGTACATTTGGATCAAATTCACCATCTGTTTCAACTTTTGTAATATTATGTTTTTCAAATGTCGTATTGAAATTTTTGATTGTTAAAGAGATTCCCTCTTTTACTTTTTCAAGTAATTCATGCGCATCTAATTGTGTATTTGTTGATGATAATGCTAACTCTAAAGTATCTATTGGAGTTAGTAAATCTTTTGCAAATTTTTCACTTGCATAATCAATAGCTTGATATTTTTCTCTTTCAAGTCTTTTTTTGATATTTTCAAAATCAGCATGAACTCTTAAATATTTATCTTCACTATCTTTTAATTGTTGCTCTAATCTTGCAACTTTTTCTTCTAAAGTCTCTTCTTTTGTTGTCTCTTCAACAACTTCAGCTTGAACTTCTTGTTCAGCTGTTTCTTCTTGTATTAATTCTTCTTTTGTTTCTTCACTCACATTTATCTCCTAAAAAGTTGTAATTTTTTCATAAAAATATTCATAATCTTTTGGTAATTCACCAATAACTAACATTTTAACATCTTCGTTATTGATTTTACAATAATTACAAATTCCAATATAATTTGATGGTAAAATTTTATCAAAATATAAACCCTCTTTCAACTCATCTAAAATTTGACCTTTTAAAAAACTGTTTATTGTATATTCATCAAAATCATAATTCAAAGCTAGATTTAGAAACTCTTTATAATTAAAAATCTGAAAATCTGAAGTTTGTAGAGTTTGGTTTATAGATTCATAAACCTCATATGCTCCAACATCTTTCGAAACTTTCGTAATATCTTTTAAATCTAAACCTATCATATCATTTAAAAATCTATAAAGTGCATCTGAATATTTTACACTAATAGCAAATGAAGAAAATTCTAAAATCATATATCTATTTTCAACATTTAAAATATTTTTTAACACATCAGATTTTTCTTTTTTTATAAAAACAGACAGTCCTATATTCGAAGCAAAATATTCTAATGCTCGTAAATTAACACCTTTTAGTTTAAAATTAAGTTTTGTCTGCCAATACTGTTTTAAAGCTTCAGTTGTTGGAGTTCTTCCACTACTTATATGCTCTTGTGCAAGATAACCCTCATCCCCTAACTTTTTAAAGTAACCTCTAATAGTAGCAGGTGAATAAGTAATATCGTACATAGATTTCAATTGAGTTGAACCAATTGGTTCTAGGTGCTCAATATAAGCTTTAATAATTGATTGTAATAAAAACTCTTTTTTATCTATCATGGATTACGACCATTTTTATAAATTAGCACTCAGTAACTTAAACTGCTAAAGAATTATAACCTATTGAGTCTTTATTTGTCAAGTATTTTATTTTTAAATTTGTAAAATTTATAAATTCACAAAATGTTTAAAATTTATACTATAAATAATTTAGTTTAAATATTATTTAAGTAAACATAAATTTATTCTATGTTAGATTTTAAACTGTAATTAATATATAATTTTTATATAATTAATTAATGATTTATATTGTATTAATGAAAATTAATTGATATAATTATTTGAATGAAGATTATGTAATTAAAACTAAGGAGAAAAAATGACTAGATCTAAAGAAATCCCAATGGGTAAAAAAATTGCAACTGCAGCATTAATTGGTATGTTATCAGTTCCAGCATTTGCAGCAGAGTTTGTTACTATTGGAACAGGTGGAGTTACTGGAACTTATTATCCAACAGGTGGAGCTATTTGTAGATTAGTTAATCAATATAAAAAAGAGACAAAAATTAGATGTTCTGTTGAATCAACTGGTGGTTCTGTTTATAATGTAAATACTATAAAAAATGGTGAACTTGATTTTGGTATTGTTCAATCTGATATTGTTTATCAAGCAAGCAGAGGGGAAGGAGCATTTAAAGATGCTGCAATTCCAAAATTAAAATCTGTTATGGCAATTTATCCTGAATTATTAACTTTAGTTACTAGAAAAGATGCAAATATCAATAAATTACTTGATGTAAAAGGAAAAAGAATTAATCTTGGAAATCCAGGAAGTGGAAATGAGGCAACAGCTTTAACTCTATTTGATGAAAGTGGAATCAAAAAAGAAGATTTAAAATTTGCTGGTGCACTAAAAGCTTCTGAAATGCCAGATGCATTAAGAGACAATAAAATTGATGGATATTTCTATATGGTTGGACATCCAACAGCAAATATTCAAGATGCTGCAAATTCAGTTGATGTAAAAATTGTTCCAATTGAAGGTGCAAATGTTGATACTTTAATTAAAAAATATCCATATTTTGCTAAAGCAAATGTTCCTGGTGGGATTTATAAAGGAAATGAGGCAGATGTACCAACATTTGGTGTAAAAGCTGTACTTGTAACAAGTGATGATGTTAGTGTTGATGCTGTTTATACAGTTGTTAAAGCTATTTTAGAGAACTTTGACGAGTTTAAACAATTACATCCAGCATATAGTCAAATTACAAAAAAATCTCTACTTGATGGATTATCAGCTCCTTTACATGAAGGTGCAAAAAAATATTTCCAAGAAGCTGGATTATTATAAATACAATTATCTAAGGATTTACTCCTTAGATAACTCTTATTTTTATACTTCATTTAAAATATATTTGGATGAAGTATGGGAACAAAATTTCACCTATTATAAAAAGGATTTACTATGGCAATTTATGAAGAGAAACCTCATAAAATTTCCCAACTCGAAGTTGAACAAATACATGAAACTGAAGCTGTTATTAATGAGCTTGAGGGACAAAGAGTTTTTGGTTCACAACACTATGAATTTTGGCTAATATCAATAATTGCACTTGCTTGGTCATTATTTCAATTATATATTGTAATTGAACCAACAAATTCAACTATTTCTAGATCAATTCACTTATCATTTGGTATTGTTCTAGCATTTTTTATTTACCCAATGATGAGAAGACCTTATTTTTTAAAAAAAATTAGATGGTTTGGATATACCTTTGCTGCTATTGGATTAGCAACTGCTTCATATATTGCACTATTTTATAATGAAATCTCATTAAGACCTGGGGATTACACAAATGTAGATATTATTATTGCAATAATTGGAGTTATAATTTTGCTTGAAGCAGGAAGAAGAGTATTAGGATTTGTATTAAGTTTAATTGCTGTTATATTTTTAGCATATGACTTTTTAGGTCCTTATATGCCTGAATTAATTATTCATAAAGGTGCTAGTTTAAATAAACTTGCAGGTCACATGTTTTTAACAACAGAGGGAATTTTTGGTGTTCCTCTAGGAGTTTCAGCAGGATTTGTATTTTTATTTGTACTTTTTGGTTCTTTATTAGACAAAGCTGGTGCTGGTGAATATTTTATAAATTTAGCATTTTCACTACTTGGAAAATATAGAGGTGGTTCAGCTAAAGCATCTGTAATTGCATCTGGATTTGCAGGTATCATCAGTGGTTCATCTATAGCAAATACAGTTACAACTGGAACATTTACAATTCCACTTATGAAAAGAACTGGTTTTAGACCAGAACAAGCGGCTGCTGTTGAAGTTTCATCTTCATCTAATGGTCAATTAATGCCACCAGTTATGGGAGCTGCTGCGTTTATTATTGCAGAGTTTTTAGGAATGTCTTATACAGATGTTGTTGTTACGGCATTTATCCCAGCTTTCGTGTCATACTTTGGTCTTTTTTATATTGTACATTTAGAATCTCTTAAATTAGGACTTAAGGGAATGAATAAAGAAGATATTCCTCCTAAGTTTGAAACATTTATGAAAGGTATTCACTATTTAATTCCTATTTTGTTTTTGTTATTCACACTTATGATATTAAGAGAGAGTGCTGCTAGTGCTGCTTTTAATGCAATTATGCTTTTAATGTTATTAATGGTTGTACAACATCCATTTAGAGCATATTTAGCAAAAGAAAAAATTACAAAAGATATATGGTTAAGTGGATTTGTTGATATTTTAGCAGGAATGATAAGTGGTGCAAAAAACATGGTTCCTATTGCAATTGCAACAGCTATTGCTGGGATTATTGTAGGTTCAATCACACTAACTGGTCTTGGTCAAGTTTTATTAGAAGTTGTAGAAACTTTATCAAATGGAAATATTTTTGCTATATTAATTCTTGCAGCTATTATTTCATTGATTTTAGGAATGGGGTTACCAACAACTGCAAACTATATTGTAATGGCATCTTTAACAGCTCCTGTTATTTTAACACTAGCAGCTGATAATGGATTCTTAATTCCTGCAATTGCTGCTCACTTATTTGTATTTTATTTTGGTATCTTAGCAGATGTTACTCCACCAGTTGGACTAGCAGCATACGCAGCTGCTGGAATTGCAAAAGCAGACCCAATAAAAGTAGGAATTCAAGGATTTAAATATGATATTAGAACAGCTATTTTACCTTTTATGTTCTTTTTTAACTCAGAGTTATTACTAATTTCAGGGGTTGATCCTTTAAATCCTGCAAATCCTGCTGGTTGGATTTGGATTACTAATCCTATGGAAATAGCTGTAATATTCTGTACAGCATTTGTGGGAATGATGGCATTTTCTTGTTTTACACAAGGATATTTTATTACAAAAACAACTGTTATAGAAAGATTTGTATTTTTAGGAGTTGTTCCATTTATGTTTTTACCAAAAATAATGGCTACTCATTTACATTTACCAAGTCATTTTATTTCATATTTGATTGGGATTTTTGTAATGATAGGAATTTATCTTATCCAAAAAGCAAGAGTAAAAGCTCAAACTGTAGCGGCATAAAAGATATAAGAGGTTTAGCCTCTTATATCTTATTTAGTTAAAACCTTTTCAATTATATATCCATAACCTTTATGGGAAATAATAAAATCATCATCTTTAATCTTATCTTTTAATCTTTTCATTACAGTTCGTAAAGATGAATCATTAATATTAATATTGTTCCAAACCTCTTCTTTAAATTTTTCAATTGGAATTACAACACCTAAATTTTTTATAAGTACATCTAAAATTTCTGACTCTTTTTTTGAAAGTTTCACTATTATGTTTTTATGATAAAGCTTATTATTTGCTAAATCAAAAGTATAACTATTGTTTAAAAGAATTAAATCGTTAGTTTTAACAATTGGCTGTTTATCTAAGAGTACTTCTTCTTTAGCTTTTTGTAACATCTCCATCATATTATCAATATTTAAAGGTTTAACAAAATATCCACAAACTCTAAGATTAATAAGCTTTAATAAATCTTCTTCATTTTTGTGGGCACTTACAATTATAAATCTTTGATTTGGAGAAAATTTTAAAACCTCATCAATCATTTGCATACCATTTACATTTGGCATATTTAAATCTGTTAATATTAAATCAAAATTCTTATTATTTTGTTCATTCTCTTTTATGATTAAAAGTGCTTCTTCACCATCACAAGCTAGAACTACTTCATCAAAAATTGTATTCAAATAAAAAGCTAAAGTTTTTCTTGCAAGTTCTTCATCTTCAACTAACAAAACTCTTGTTTTAAAATTTTGCATATTTTCTCTCTTAAATATATATTATTAGATTATATCAAAAGTTATTTTAACCATTTAATTTTATTAGGAACTCTACCCCATCATCTTTATTTATGGCCTCAATTTTCCCATTCATGTTTTTTTCTATAATCACTTTTGTCATATATAAACCAATTCCTGTACCTTGGTTTTCAAATTTTGTTGTAAAGTATGGTTCAAAGATTCTTTCGATTATTTTTTCATCTATATTTCCACAGTTATTAAAAATTGAGATAAAAAAAGTTTCATTCTCTTTATAAACTTTTATTTCAATAAAAGCTTTAAATTTAATGATTTTATCTTTTAATATTTTTGCATCTATTGCATTATTTAATATATTTACAATTACTTGTTCAAACTCATTTTCATAACTATCAATCTGTAAATCTAAAGCTTCAATCTTTAATTCAATTGAATTTCTTTCTAAAGAAGATTTAACAATTTTAGAACTTTGAATAATTGACTCTTTTATATTAAAGAGTTTTTTCTCTTTTGATGGTTTATAAAAATTTCTAAAATCATCAATGGTTTGAGACATAAAATCAATTTGTAATTTTGCATTTTTAATAGTTTCATTTAACTCCTCTTTTGGAAGTTTTCCATATGAATCTCTAATATAATAGATTAATAAATTGATATTATTTAAAGGTTGTCTCCATTGGTGAGCTATATTTCCTAACATTTCACCCATTGATGCTAATTTATTTTGTTGAACTAATAACCTATCTTTTTCTAGATTTTTTTCAACTTCAAGTTCAACTCTTTGTTTTAACTCTTCTTCATTTATTTTAAGATTTGTTATATCATTTAAATATCCATAAAAACCAATAACATTTGCATAATCATCTTTTATTAAAATAGCTCTTGTATAAACCCATTTTATATTTTTATTTTTATCTATAACTCTATAAATACAATTAAAAGAGTCTGAATCTTCTTTAATTGCTTCACTTATCACATTTTTTAACTGTTCTAAATCATCTTTATGTACAAAATCAAAGAAGTTACTTTTGTTTTCAAAATCCTTTACTTCATATCCATAAGTGCTAATACTTTTTGATACAAATTTAACACTTAGATTTTTATCATTTTCCCATCTAAAAACTACAATTCTTCCAAACTCAGTTAATAACTCAACGTCCCTTAACTCTTTTATTAATTTAACTCTATCATCAATGTTCATTGACATCATTAAAATTCTATTTGAATTAAACTCTTTACCTCGAACTAATATCCACTTATAATTATTCCATTTATCTTTTAATCTGTATTCACAAATAAAATGTTCACTCTTTTTATTAATATGATTTTCATACTCTTGAATAACTTTTTGTTTATCATCTTTATGAACTAACGCTAACCATTCATCAAAATTTTGAATCTCATTTCTTTTATAACCAAACATTTCAAGCCATCTATTTGAGAAAAAGATCTCTTTTGATTTTAAATCCATATCCCATAAACCATCATTTGAAGCGATAATTGCTAATTCATATCTCTCTTTCCATTTTTTAAATAAGAGATTTCTTCTTTGTAATCTTTTATCATATCTATTAAAAATTGTATTTATAAATCTTCCAAAAAAGATAGCAGAAACAATTAATAATAAAGCTATAAAAACTACCAATAAAAAAAATGTTACAAGTTTAGTTTGATATTCACTTTTTATCTTTTTTATCCCTTTATTTGAGAGGTTAGTTTTTATAAAGATTTTATATTGATACTTTTGAAAAGTATATGAAGAGTCATATTTACTCTCTTCTTCAAAATTCTTTATATCTTTCAAATCTTGAACTTTTCCATCCATATTATAATTTAGAACTTTATTCTCCGTCACATCATAAAAATATAAATATGAGTTATTTAAAGTTTTACTTTTATCAACTATAGAGTCTAAAATTGCATTTTTTGTTAAAACTTTCATATCATCTATTCTTGAATATGCCCCAATAAATAGATTTAGAAATTCAATATTTTTAATATAACTTAATTGGATAATACTTTTTTGATTATCAATGTTGTACATAAGATTGTTATCACCAATATGTTCAATATTTCTTAACATATGTTGTTTAAATTGGTCTGTTTTATTTTCTGAATTTGTAAGCTCAATTAGATTATTAAGAATCTCTTCACCATATACAACGTTATAATTTACATTATCAAAAATCAGAAATTTTATTTTTTGTTTTGTTTCTATTTCTTGTAAAAATGGTTTTAAAAGATTTATATTAAACTCTTTTTGATTCATCTCTTTTGCTTTAATGTAACCAACTATTTCATAAATATAGTTACTTAAATCATTTTCAATATCATCAAATCCCGTACTTGTATTGTATTTTATGCTAGAAATATATGTTCTTAGAATTTCTTTTTTATAAAAATTCTCATTTTGAAGTAAACTCTCTATTTTACTTCTTTTTTCATACTCTAAAAAAAAGAAAATAGCTATAAAAGCGATTAATGATAATAAAAAAATAAATAATAAAGGCGTAAAAACTATCTGATTTTTTATGTCTAAGAGAGTATAAAATTTCTTCTTTTTTAAAAACATTTTAAACCTTTAATATTTTATTTTTGCTAGATATAAGCCATTTGCCTTTACTGGTGTTTTAAAAATATTTTTTTCTAATCTTAACTGTTTTTTTAAATCTTCTATAGTTAATTTTTTATCATTGATTGCCAATAAAAATCCAACCATTAATCTAATCTGAGATCTTAAATATGAGTTTGCAGTAAATTTAAAAACATAAATATCTTTATATTTATAAAAATTTGTATTATAAATCTCTCTTACAGTTATATCTTTATCACTTCCAGTTTTATGAAAATATTTAAAATCATAAACTCCTATAAACTCTTTTATAGCTAGTTTTAACAACTCTTCATCAACAAAAGGAACATAAGTAATAAATTTATCATTAAAAGGAGTTGTGGGTTTTGAAGTAATTATATACCTATAATCTCTTTTTTTAGCATGAAATCTTGAGTGAAAATCATCTTTTACTTTTGAAATTTTTAGTATTTTAATCGAAGTTGGCAGATTTCTATTTAAAACCTCTTTTAACTTGAAAAAATCACTCCAGAAATCTGGAACTATACAGTTAAAAACTTGCCCAGTTGCATGAACTTCTTTATCAGTTCTTCCACTTAAAACTATATTTGTTTTTATGTTTATTTTTTTAAATGCAAATAAAAGTTTATCTTCAATAGTCAAACCATTTGGTTGTTTTTGGCTTCCTTGATATAAACTTCCATCATAAGAGATTACAAATTTTAGATTCATTTATTATTTAATACTCTTTTTGTATTGTTCTTGAATACAAAATATATGTTCCAATAATCCAAATCGTTGGTATTATATATAAAGCATGTAATAAAATCTTATCTCCAACTAATTTTATTAAAACATAATATAAAACAACTGATACCAAAGAGTAAAAAACTGCCCTATTTTTTTCATATCTTGGGTTAAAATATCCAAATGTAATTACTAAAAATAGTGATACTAATGGAAATAATGAAGTTAAAACATAAAATGTCAAATCATCAATATCAATGTTCTTTTTAATATTCTCTTTCCAAAAAGAGTAAGAATCTGTAAAAATTCCCAACTTACTATCAGCAATAGAGTCATTAATATACATTGATTTAAAATCTATTTGATTAAACTCTTTTTCATTAATAACAAAAGCTTTTCCATCTATTAATCTAAAACTCAAAGAACCATTTTCATTATCTAAAATTGCAGTTTGACTAACAACAAACTGATCCTCTTTTTTTTCTGTTTTAAAAAGTTTTACTTGGTCATATACTTTATCATCTTTGCCATCTATATAAATTAACCAATCTCCAAATTTTTGTCCAAATTGACTTGGTTTTATATTGAAATTTGCCTCTTTTTTCTTTTTATCCAAAAATTGTTTTGTTAAAAATTTAGTTTTAGGAATTAAACCAACTGAAACAACAAGTAACATTGCAGATAAAAGTAGAGTAACGGGTGCAAATATTTTTAACACATTCACAGGATTTAAACCAAAAGAGGTAATAACTGTAAGTTCATATTCACCTGCTAATTTAGCAAGACAAATAACCAACGATAAGAAAAATGAAATAGGCATAGTAAAAAATATAATTTGAGGAATAGCATAAGCAAATAGTGTAAATAATTCTGCAAAATCAAGTGTTATTATTGAAGTTAGAGCTGCTATCTTAACTAAGAATATAACTGAAGTTATAAAAAAAAGTCCTAAAAATATAGGGAAAAATGTAATTGCTAATTGAGAGTGTAAATATTGTTTTAATTTCAAAAAAAGGCCTTTATAATTGTTTCTAATTCAAAAAAATATTCAGTAAAAAAGCCTAAAACTAAATAGGGAATAAATGGAGTTTGAATATCTTTTTTTACAAAATTTGAATAGATTGATGGTATTATAGCAAAAAAAGCAGCTAAAAATATAGCAAATACTCCACCACTTACTCCAAGTATAATTCCTAACATTGCAATTATTGGAATATCTCCCTCACCCAAAGCTTGCTGATTTTTTAAACTTTCATCTTTTAGAAGCTTAGATTTTATATTTTGAATATAAAAGGTAATTACAAAATTTAATAAAACAAAAGCTCCAGAGAATAAAAAAGCATTTTTAAAAGATTCTATTATAGAAAAATTTGTGGCAAAAAAAGAGAGTATAAAAACTATTAAAAGTAGATAATCTGGTACTGCTTTATATTTTAAATCTATAAAAGATAAAACAATTAAAACATAAGATACCAAACACATAAAAATAAACTCTTGAGTTAATCCAAGTTTTAAAAATAGAACTAAAGTTATAAGTCCACTTATTAACTCAATAAAAAAATACAAAAAAGATATTTTTTCTCCACAATAAGAGCATTTTCCTCTTAGTAATAAATATGAAAAAAGTGGAATATTATGATACCAATAAATTAAATGATTACATTTGGGACATCTACTTCTATTTGTCACAATCGATTGATTTAATGGAAGTCTTAAGATTAGTACATTTAGAAATGAACCAAAGCATATTCCAAATATAAAACTAAATAGCTCCAAATCTTCTCTCACGATTACTAAAATCACTCAAAATATCATCAAGCTCCGATTCATTAAAATCAGGCCAATATGTTTGAGTAAAAAACATTTCTGCATAGGCATTCTGCCATAATAGATAGTTTGAAAGTCTTACTTCTCCACTTGTTCGTATTAATATATCAACATCTCCCATACCTGCTGTATCAAGACAAGTTTCAAAATTTTCTTCAGTTACTTCAAGATTTAATTCATTTAATTTTTTTATGGCTCTTATTATTTCATTTTTTGAACCATAATTTAAAGCTAATACTTGTGTGAGTCCTGTGCAACTAGCTGTTTTATTTTGAGTTTCATAAATTGTATTCTGCAAAGTTTTTGAAAATCTACTAATATCTCCAATAGCTTTAAATTTAATATTATTCTCAAGATAAACACTTAACTCTTTTTTTAAATATCTATCAAGTAGTTTCATCAAAAATTCAACTTCTAATTTTGGTCTCTCCCAATTTTCCGTTGAAAATGCATATAGAGTTAAATATTTTATTCCTAAATCTGAACAATAAGAAGTAATCTTTCGAACTGTTTTAGCACCCTCTTCATGACCTGCCGTCCTATTTAGACCTCGCTCTTTTGCCCATCTTCCATTTCCATCCATGATAATAGCTACATGCTTAGGTATTTTAATTTCACTCATAATTGCTAAACTCTTCTTCTAATTTTTCTAATATATCTAATGAAACATCTAATTTTGAACCTTTAAATTCAAAAGAGTTGTTTTTTAATATCAATTCTATATTATTGTTATCACTTCCAAAACTATTCTCTTCATTTAAAATATTTAAACAAACTCCATCAAGATTTTTATTTTCTAACATTCGGTTAGCACTATTTAGTGCAGTCGTTTCATCCATTTCTGCTTTAAAACCAATAGATACAATTCCCTCTTTATCAAGTGATTTTAAAATATCCATATTTTGTTTTAACTCTAAATTCCAGTGTGTTCCAATCAACTCTTTTTTTAATTTTCCTTCTTGTGGATATGAAGGAAGATAATCACTAACAGCTGCAACCATAAATAAAAATGGTCGTTTTAATATCAACGTTGGAGTTGAATTATCGATTAATGTAGGTTTTGTTAAAACTCCTTTTTTAGCAACTCTAAGAGAATCAACTAAATATTCATACATCTCATTTGAACTTTCAACTTTTATAATATGAATATCTTTTGGTAAGTTTTCATGACCTCTTGTGCTTACTAAACAAACATCTGCACCTTTATAATATAAAGCTTTTGCTAAAGATGAAGCCATTTTCCCAGATGAAAAGTTTGAAATATATCTTACTTCATCAATTTTTTCAATTGTTCCACCACCACTTAAAACAACTTTTCTATTTATCCAATAATCATTTTTAAGTAGTTCTTTACATGTTGCATCAAATATATCAACTGGTTCTGCCATTGCTCCATCACCAACATCTTTACAAACTAACTCTTTTGTTTGTGATGAGATAATCTCATAATTACAAAGTTTTAGCATTTTAAGACTTGCTTGTGTAATAGGATTTTTTAGCATATTTGTATTTGCTGCTGGTGCTATTAATTTCATTCTTGGATATGCTAAAGCTGTTTGAAGTAAAAGATTTGTTCCTAAACCATTTGCTATTGCATTTATTGTGTTTGCACTTGCAGGTGCAATTACAAAAATATCTGACCATTTTCCAATATCTATATGATTATAATCTTGGCTTTTATCCCAATTTTCACTCTCTTCTATTAAAACTTTGTTTTGAGAAATTGCTTCAAAAGTAATTGGATTTATGAACTTTTTTGCACCATCAGTCATAATAACTCGAACAATTGCACCAGCTTTTATATAAAGTCTTATTAGTTCTAAGGTCTTGTAAATAGCGATTGAGCCACAAACCCCAACTAATATCTTTTTATTTTTTAAAAGCATTTTTTACTTCTTTTTACTTGAAAAATGTTTATAAAAATAACCATCTATAGTTTTTGCTTTTGCTCTTGTTAAATAAAGTTCACCTTTTTTAACATTTCCTGTTACAGTTGAACCAGCACCAATTAATACATCATCTTCAATATTTACAGGTGCAACAAATTGTGTATCACTTCCAACAAAAACATTTTTTCCTATAATAGTTTGGTGTTTATTTACCCCATCATAATTACATGTAATTGTTCCACATCCTATATTCGTTCCCTCATCAATAGAACAATCTCCAAGATATGATAAATGACCAGCTTTTACACCATTTAAAATTGCTTTTTTAGTCTCTACAAAGTTTCCAATGTGAGTTTTATTCAATTCACTTCCCGGTCTAATTCGCCCCATTGGTCCAACATCACTATCTTTTACAATTGAGTCTTCAATAACTGAGTTTGTTTTGATATGAGAATTTATAATTTTCGCATTTCCAAGTAAACTTACACCATTTTCTATGATACTTTCACCCTCAATTTGCACACCCTCTTCTATATAAATAGTATCAGGGAGTCTCATAATAACGCCAGCTTTCATAAACTCTTTTTTGATTCTATTTTGATGAATAACTTCTGCATCAGCTAATTCTACTTTTGAATTAACTCCTTTAAAGTTTTCTTCATTTACAGCAAGTGGTTTTAAAACTTTATTTTGATTTATAGCCATTTCAACTAAATCAGTTATGTAATACTCTTTTTGAGCATTGTTATTATTTAAATTTGGTAAATTTTCAAGTAAGAACTTTGTTTCAAATTGATAAATCCCTGCATTTGCAGTTGTGATTTTTAGTTCATCTTCTGAAGCATCTTTTTGTTCAACTATTTTTTTAACATTTCCATTTTCAATAATAACTCTTCCATATCCATCGGCACTTTCTAATTCTAAAACCGACATAACAATTGTTGCATCAATTTCAAATTTTTCCAACTCACTTGCTTGAATTAAAGGCATATCACCATTTAAAACTAATACTTTTTCATATTTTGGGATTATTCCCATAACTGCCCCACCAGTTCCTGGATAATTTGCATGGTCTTGAATTACAAAATTTATATTTGAAAAATATTTTTCCATTTCAGCTTGAACTTTTTGTGCTTGGTGAAATAAAACTACTGTTATATCATCGCTTAATTTTAAAGCCTCTTTTATTGAATAATATAACATTGGTTTTCCAGAAATCTTATGTAATACCTTTGGAGTATCTGATTTCATTCTTGTACCTGCACCCGCTGCTAAAACTATAATTGATTTATTAAACATTCTTTTCCTTATTATTGTAAAACTTCATTTATCTCTTTTCTTAGGTTCTCAACAACCTCTTGAACTGCTAATCGCATTTTATCATCATCAATATTACGTGATAATAATTTATCTAATTTACTATCTCTATCCCTAAAAAATTGTGCAACTTTTATATTTTTTGGATTTCTGTTATACATTAAAACACCTGAAGCAATTAAGGCAATAATTAATCTTGTATGCCCAAAAATAGCAGCATAATTTAATAATGTAAATCCAGAATTATCAGGTAAATTCATATCAGCACCAGCTGCTATTAGCCATCGTGCTATTTTATAATTACCGTGCCATTGCGTATGATGAAGAGCAGTTCTTCCATGAATATCTCTTATTCCTAAATCAGCTTTTTTAGTTAAAAGTTTTTCAACAACCACTAAATCATTTGCAATTACTGCTTTGTGAATTACAGTTCGTCCATCATTATCTTGAGCATCAACACTTACTCTATATTTTAAAAAGTAGACCAATCTTTCAATAAAAGAGTCTTTCTCTTTTTTATCTTTTATTTTTAAACCCTCATCAACCATATACATTAATGGGGTATAACCTTTTTTATCTTTAATATTTAGATTTATTCCATAATTTATAATTGTTTTTAAAGTTTCAAAATCATTATACAGAACCATATCAAATAAAATATTTTTTCCATCTAATCTTTGTCTTTCGATATTTGGCCTAAATGTAAGAACTTTTTTTAATAAAATATCGTATTTTTCATCACTTTTTATTAAACCTAACAAAAAAGGACTAGCTTTTTTGAAACCTTTTGAAATTGCAATTATTTCTACAATATCATCTACAACACTTTTTTCATCAAAATCTCTTGCATCAATATCTGCTCCATGAGCTATTAAAAAGTCAATCATTTTATAATTTGAATAACCTTTTAATATCTCTTTATAAATAATATTTTTATCATTTTCATCACAAATATTTACATCTGCCCCACAATTTAATAAAAATTCTATATTAGTAAAATTCTTATTTTCAATCTCCCTTTGTAGAGTTGTTTTTCCATATTCATCAGCTCTATCAATTTCAATACCTTGCTCAATAAATAAAAAAGCTAAAGGCATATACTCTTTTTCTGCTGTGATTGTTTTATATTTTCCCTCTAATTCTGTTATAGAGTTTTTTTGCAAATCAAACACATATAAAAGTTCATTAATAATATTCTTATGATAATTATCAACTACATTTAAATTTATACCTTTTTTAAGTAGAAGTTCAATGAAAGGAAGGTTTTTAACACCTTGTAAAATTGCATTAAAAAGTACATTTTGGCCATCTTTGTCCAAAAAATTTACATTTATTCCATGTAAAACTAATTCAGTAGCAAGTGAAATATCATCTTTTAAAACTGCTCTAAAAAGTGCCGTTTGATGATTTTCATCTAAAACATTTATATTATTTATATTATTTACAATATCTTTTAAAATAGTTAGATTTCCACCCTCAACAGCGTCAAACAATACAGTTTTACCATAATAATCTTTTTGGTTAAAATCCGCATTGTAATTCATGAAGATTTGAAAAACTTTATTATTTCCAAATAAAGCTACATCTTGAAAGATAGTTCTTCCTGCACTGTTTTGATGATTTATCGAATATCCATTATCTAATAAAAAACGAATCATGATTCCATCTGAGCGCTCAACTGCTTCATCTAAAACGGTTTTTCTAAAGTTATCTTCAATAGTTAAATCTGCCCCATTTTTTATTAAAAATTTAATAGCTTCGAGTTTTCTTTTGGCTACTAAAGTAAAAAGAATAGTTTTACCCTTTTCATCCCTTTTATTTAAGTCAACACCTTTTTTAATATACTTTTGGATTTTTGCACTATCAAAATTTTCAGACAGCAATTCTTTATAAAATAAATCTTCGTTGATTTTTAAAAATCCAAACACGATATTAAATCCTTGTACATATTTTAGGGCTTTGAAAGTATATAATTCTAGCTAATTTTTTATTAAATTGTTTTTCGCCTTCTTGGTCTATAATCTTTTTTGCGGTTTGTTGATTCTTTTGAGTCATTTTCACGTTTAGAAAATGGTTTTGAAAAAGGTTTTTTAGAACTATCTTCTTCAATTAAATTCCCTTTTAAAGATTTCTCAATAAAAGAGTTAAAAGAGTTTCTTAAAATATATGCCTTATCATGGTCAGGGAAAAGCTCAGGAAGTTTATATGAAAGCCACAAATATAAAGATATTTTTTTAACCTCATCTTCTACCAACAATAAATCCCTTTGGGTTATTGCTTTTTTAGGCAAAGTAATAGATGGTTTGTAATGACAAACTTTTTTCTTTATAACACTTGCAATATAAGCTTCATAGGCTTGTAAAATAATTGTCGATTTTGTTGTTATTGGAGCTTGAGCTAAAAGATATTTATCTTCAAGTTTTAGATTAAATCTAGTATCAACAATTTTTGCAGCTTCTATCATAGATGAAATATTTGCAGCTATAAATGGTCCTGAAAAATACATATTATCAGCAAAAAATTTTAATACTTTTGTTAAAGAGTTTGTTTTTATGTGAGCTGCTAGGGCTTCTAATTGATTATTATTTATTTTTACTTTAAAAGGTGGTTTGATAGTTTTTATTGGACTATCAAATTCAAGTCTAACATGGTCTAAAACATCTCTTCTTGTTGCACCCAAATATCCAGCTTCAAAATGTCCATAACGGCCCGCTCGACCTGCTATCTGAACTATTTCATTTACTGTTATTTTTCTTTTGCTAACCCCATCAAATTTTGTATCAGTTGTAAATAATATGGTTTTAATAGGAAGATTTAATCCCATAGCAATTGCATCTGTTGCTATTAAAATTTGACTTTTTTTCTCTCTAAATCTTTGAGCTTCATCACGTCTTACTTCAGGTGAAAGATTTCCATAAATTACGGAAACCGTATATTTTTTTTGAAGTTTTTGTTTTAACTGTAAAACATCTCTTCTTGAAAAAGCAATCAATGCTGTTCCATCTTCAAGCTTATCTAAAGATGTCCATTTTGGAAGAACTTTCAATTCATTTTTTCTTTGATGTTTTACAATTTCTAAATCTTCATCAAGGTAAGTTGCAATTCTTTTTACAGCATCAAGAGCATTTACGCTTCCTGTCATAATAATTCTCTTAGCAGGACAACCAATAATTGCATTTACCCAAGCCCAACCCCTATCTGCATCATCTAACATTTGAACTTCATCAATTACTGCCACATCAACATCTAAATCAAAATCTATCATTTCAATTGTTGAGCAAACATGCGCTGCTTCTTCATGTAGAATTTGCTCTTCACCTGTTATTAAACTTGCATTTATATTTGAAGCTTTTAAATCTTCATAACCCTCTAATGCCAAAAGTCGTAAAGGTGCTAAATAAAGTCCAGAATTCGCCTCTTTTAATTTTTGCATAGCATTATAGGTTTTACCTGAGTTTGTAGGTCCAACATAAAATTCTAATTTTCTGTTTAGACTTCGAGCCAATGGATATAAGGTTTTTAAATCACAATTTAATAGTGATTGTAGTTGTTGTTGCCAATTTTCTTTCATGGGCGTATTATATACAATAGAATATAATATCAGATTAAACAATAATTTGGAACAAATTTAAAGGCTATTAATGAACTGTAAATATTTTGGAATGTGTGCATCATGTACACTTTTTGATAAATCATATGATGAACAACTCACATTTAAACTACAAAGAGAAAAAGAGAGATTTTCAAACTTTACATCTATGGATTTTGATCTTATTAAAAGTAGTGATAAAAATTTTAGAAATCGTGCTGAATTTAGAATTTGGTGGGAAAAAGATGAAAATGGAGATGAAATTTTATCATATGCCATGAATGATTTTAAGAAAAATATTTTAAAAATAGATTCATGCCAAATTGTAAGTCCTCATATTCAAGAGATTATGCCAAAACTTATAAGTGAACTAGAAAAAGATTTAATCCTTTCATATAAACTTTTTGCTGTTGAATTTTTAGGAAGCACTACAAATGATATGCTTGTAACTTTGATTTATCATAAAAGATTAGATGAGCAATGGAATGAATTAGCAAAACAGATTGAAGAAAAACTTAATATCAAAGTTATGGGAAGAAGTAGAAAACAAAAAATAATTCTAAGTTCTGAATCAATAAATGAAACATTAATTATAAATAATCAAGAATTCAAATTTGCCTACCAAGAAGGTGGATTTACCCAACCAAATACAAATGTAAATATCCAAATGATTGAATGGGTTTTAAATAATATTGAAAACTCTTCAAAAGATTTATGCGAACTTTATTGTGGAGGTGGAAATTTTACAATTCCATTATCAACTAAATTTAATAAAGTCCTAGCTACTGAAATTTCAAAAACATCAATAAAATCAGCTTTAAAAAACTGTGAATTAAACAATATCTCTAATATAGGTTTTATTAGAATGAGTGCTGAAGAGTTTGTTCAAGGGCTTCAAGAAGTAAGAGTTTTTAATAGATTAAAAGATATAAATCTCAAAGATTATAACTTTGATACCATATTTATGGATCCACCTAGAGCTGGACTTGATGATACAACTAGAGCATTAGCAAAAGATTTTGAACAAATTATATATATTTCATGTAATCCAGAAACTTTACATAGAGACCTAATTGAGCTTACAAAAACCCATGAAATCGTACGATTTGCACTATTTGATCAATTTGCATATACTAATCATATTGAAAGTGGTGTAATACTAAAAAAGACTAGATAATTTAATCTAATTTTAAGAAATGGTGTGCAATAATTTCAATATAAAGATTAGGGGTCGATGGATTCCGAAGAGAAGAAAAACCTTTCCTCTCTATGCTTGGGACTTGAAAAAGAAGCAAGAAGGTCACCGGCTGTGAGTCAAATCACAATGTGTCATAATTAAAAGGATTTATTATGAGAATCAATACAAACGTTTCATCATTAACTGCACAAGAAGCAGCACAAAATACAAGTAAAACTTTAACTTCTTCATTAGAAAAGTTATCAACAGGTTTAAGAATTAATAAAGCTTCTGATGATGCTTCTGGTTTAGCAATTGCTGATAAACTAAGAACTCAAGCGACTTCTATTAATCAAGGTATTGCAAATGGTAATTCAGCTGTTACTTTACTTCAAATTGCTGATAAATCAATGGCTGAGCAATCAAACATTCTTGATACAGTTAAAGCGAAATTAATTCAAGCAAATACTGCTACTACTTCTACAGAAGGTAGAAAAGCAATTGCAGCGGATATTTCTAAATTATTAACTCAATTTGATAATATTGCTAAATCTACTAACTATAATGGTACAGATTTAATATCTGCAAGTGCTAAAGATTTAGATTTCCAAGTTGGTGAGGACCAATCTAAAGGTAAAATTACGTTAACTGCTGTAAATTCTTCAGCATCTGCGTATAGCTTAACTAACTTAAAAAGTATTAGTTCTTCAACAGGTATTAGTATGGCTTCAGCAGCTTCTGCGCAAGCAACAATTGATACAGCAATTAATACTCTAAATACAAATAGAGGTAATATAGGTTCTACTCAAAACCAAGTTGAATCTGCGGTAAGAAACTTAATGACAATGGCAACAAATGTTAAAGCTGCTGAGTCAATCATTAGAGATGTTGATTATGCACAAGAATCAGCAAACTTTAATAAACAAAACATTATTTCACAAGCTGGTTCATATGCAATCAGTCAAGCAAATTCTGTTCAACAAAACGTTTTAAGATTATTACAATAGTAACTAATCTTAAGTATGAAAAAGGTCTTAGATTTTATCTAAGACCTTTTTTTATATGTAATAAATAAGACTCATAAATATCTATTATATTTTCTACTTGCCTATAAAAAATATTTTCTATTTGACTTAACTTATTCTCAATCCATGAACTTTCAAGATTTTTATCATTTAAACTATAATTAACATAAGGCATCACAAAGTTAAAATAATTTGTAATTATAGATAAAAAGAATTTATCATTTTTCTTAGCCATTATATTTAATAGTATCAAAAATTTATCATTAAATTTTGAAATATCATTTGAACTTTTTTGCTTATAAAACTGTTCATTCAGAGTTTTTTTAATGCCCTTTATATTATTTATTTTTATATCTAGTTCTTTTAATTCCAAATTTGTCAATCCATATTCACTTATCTTTTTCAGATTATTAAATAAAAAGTCTTTTATTTCAATATTTTTATAATTCTCTATATCATCTATATTTTTTAAAATTGTACCTTCAATATATGCACCATCTTCACATAAATTGTATATATTTTGGAAAGGCTTTTTAAAAAGCGTAATTATTCGAACATATTGATTAATAGATAATGCGAATATTCTATTTGTTACAACTTTTTCTCTTTTATTTCCTTTTACTTGAATAAACTCTTTTCTTGAACTATTTCCTGTTTCTAAAACTTCATCTAATTTTGATTTTTCATTTTGGAAATCTTCTCTTTTATTTACATATCCCTCAAAGTGACTTAAACCTGTTTTTTCATCAAATGCTAAATCAGTTCCTAATAAATATATATCTTTTACATTCATATCTAATAAAAGAGACAAAGTAATTTCTCCAATACTTATTCCATTATAAGCTTTGGAATTATTTTTAAAAGTTTCCACAACTTCATATAAAAATAGTTTTTCTTGATTAAATCTATCTAAGATTTTTGTTGGCGTATTAATAGATGCCAAAACCATAGTATTTTTTAACAACTTTACATCTTCTAGATTAAAATGTGTAGTATTTAATATATGATATTTTGGATCTACTGTTGTTACAATATCGGGAGTAATTCCATTATCAAATAATTTTTTGTATGTTGCACCAATTGCTACAATTACAAATTTATCCTGGTTCTCTTTTAACCATTCTAGATTTTTACCTAAAGAAGGCCCTGCCCCAATAAGTAGAGTTGGTTTTTCATTTGTTAAAGAAAAATCAGCAGATTTATTTTTTGTTGTTAATATTTTATAATTATTTATATGTTTTGAAAGTGAATAAAAAGTATCAAATAGAAGTTTTGTATAATCATAACTTGAACCATTTGATAAATAAAGTTCAGATAATATTTTATGAAACACACCATCTTCAACATTAATCATTTTATAGTATTTGATATTGTAATTTGAATAAATAAACATAGATCTAAAAAAATGATTTAATTTACCAACAAGAACATCCTCTTCATCCATAACTGAAAAAATAAATTGAGATTTATCATTTAAACTTTTGTAATCGGTAACGAACAAAGATAATCTAAATATTTCTAAATTTGGTTCATAAATAAAACAACATTTAAAAGCCATCTTTTCTTGAAAGTTCTTTAAATGAGTTCCCAAAAGATTACCAAAAAAAAGAAATTTATCAATATCCTTATATACTTTATCATCGGAATAACAATGTCCTAAAATAGAAGCATATTCAGACATATTGTTATATATAATTTTATCCAAAACATCAAACTTAGAATCACTTATTTCTATATCTTTATCTCGTGGTAAATATAAATTGTTTACAAGATTACCAAAAATTGATTTTTTACTAAAGTCACAATTATTTAAAAAATTTTCATTAATTAATTGAGCATTTCTTCCATAGGTATAACTATTTGTCGCCAAATTCAAAATATCAAAATCACCATTTTCTTTTACAAATTCCAAAACAAAATTTTCTTTAAAATAATTTTCATCAATCATTGTAGAAAGTGTATTTATCTTATTAAAAAGCTCTAAATCATGTTCTTTAAAAAACTCAAGATTAGCGAAATATTGGCTAACTAATGCATTTTGTAAATCTTGTTCTGCTTGTGTCATTGTTATAACCTTTATTTAATTAGTTAGATATTATACTATTGAATGAGTAAAACAAACGAACTAGAAGAAATTCAACAAACATTACAACAAATTTTTTTAAATAATCTAACTTTTTTTAAACAAAATAATAAAGATTTATATGAAAAATTAGTTGCTTTTGAGAAATTAAATATTGAAAATTATTCAATTGAATTTATTGATAATAGATTTGAATTACTTGATATTAAAAATAAAACAACTTTTTATAATATTGACCCATTTGTTGATGCAATAAATAGAGTAAATAATTTTGAATTTTCTAATGCCTTTAGTTTAATAAAACTTGAACCTTATGAAAAAAGAAATCACTATGAAAATGAAATAAATGCATATTTATATATAAATGATTTCATAAATAAATTCACAGAAACAAGTACAGAAATAAATAAATTTGTATTTATTGGAACTCTTTTAGGTGTTCATATAAATGACTTCCATAATAGTATTAACGCAAAATCTTATTTAATAATTGAGCCAAATATTGAGATTTTTAGACTCTCAATGTTTATGACAGATTACACAACTCTTGCAAAATCATCAAAACTTTTTTTTGCCATTGCAGAAAATGAATTTAATTTTCAAAAAACAGTTGATGATTTTTTAGAGTATCAAGAAGAGTATAACAATTTAATTCACTATGAATTAAGTGATGAAACAAACAGAGCAATAATTGATAAATTATCTTTACAATTTACCCAATCAAGTCAAATGAGATATCCTTTTTCTGAATATCTAATCAGTCTAAAAAGAGGATTTAAATATTTTATTGAAAGTAAAAATAAAATTATAAATCTATCAAAAAATTACGATTTTCTTGAAAACAAGAAAGTCCTATTTTTAGGAGCTGGTGTTTCACTTGCTAAAAATATTGAGTGGCTTTATACTAATCAAAATAAATTTGTTATTGTAGCTTCTTCCGCCGTTTTAAAACATCTTCAAATACTTGACATTATTCCTGATATTATTATTTTAATTGATGGACAAAAAGATTGTATGTTAGACCAATTTAACGTAAAAAAATCAATGTATGAAAATTCAACAATTTTATGTTCAATTAAAATAGATGAAGATTTATACGAAATAATAAAAGATTCAAATGTTTTTTTTATGCAAAATTCTCTTGAATTATTTAAAGATTTTGGCTTTTTATCAGGCATAACAGTGGGAGATATTGGAACTGATATATTATTAAGATTAGGTGCAAAAGAGTTGTATCTTTTAGGAGTTGATGCCTCACTTGATCCTAAAACAGGGAAAACTCATCTAGGAACTCACCGTTCTTCAAGAAAAATAAATCTAAATAATACATCTACAAATAATGTAAATTTTCAAAACAATATCATTTATGTAAAAGGAAATTTACAAGAAAAAGTTCCTACATTTATAGAATATACGGAGATGATTGAACATTTAAGCCATAAACTTCAGCTTTTAGATAAAAGTTATAAAATATATAACCTGTCAGATGGAGCTTATTTTAAAAATACCACACCTTTAGAAATCAGAAATCTTCACCTTGAAAATAATAAAGATATAAATAAACTGATATTAAAAGACTTTCTAGTAAATTCATTAAAACAAATAAATAAACAACGTCTCAATAATTTAGATATAAAAGAGATACAAAAAGAACAAAAAATATTAAAAAAGTTGTCATCATTTAGAGATGAAAAAGATTTCATCAAAAATTTTAATATACTCCAAAAAAACTTTCCATTTTCAATTATTATCAATATTTTAGATAAATATTTTAAGTTAATTCTGCCATATTATACATTTCTTAAAAATAAGCAAGATGCAAATCAAATATTAACCACTCAACTTAATAAAATTTTAAATGACTTTAATAGTATCTACGATAAAATCAATAATAAAATATAAAGTAGGTAGAAATGATTGTTCCATCTAAAAACCAAAAAGCTTATGGGGTTCTTCATTCAGAGAACTATTTTTCTTTTTTAGGTTTTAGCAAAAAAGTAAATAGTGATGAAATCCAAAAAGTTGATGTATATTTAGATGATATTTTAATTGATACAATTATTGCCGATAAACACCTACAAAAAATAGAAGATATTTATGAATTAAATGGTTTTGGATTTACGTATATTTTGCCTAATGAATATATAGGTCAAAAAAGTTTAATTAGCTTTAAAAATCACGATACACAAGAGAACTTACAAAACTCGCCTTATGAATTAATAAAAGAAAAACATCCTAAATTTAATGAAGCATTATTTTTAAACAGTTTAAAAAATCCAATTGATAAAGAAAAAATCAAAGATGTTTATTGCCCAAATAGTATTGGATTTTTAGCTAGTGAGGAAAATTTAGAAGATAAAGAATTTATTGAATATCTTGAAGAACTTAATAAGAAGTTTTCTAATATTAATTTTAAAATTTTCTATATGAATAATCAACTAAAAGAAGATGCTAAAAGAGTATTTAAAAATTTAAGAGAAATTGAATTTATTCTTCCCAAAGATATTTATCAAATAAATGAAAATTGTTTGATTTGGCTAGCAAGAAACGATTCAATGTCTTTATTGATTAGAAAATATGTTAGATATGCTTTATTTATAAATTTCGAAGCTAAAAATTTATCTATAAAAGATTATGAAAATAAATACAAAAATTCATTTAAAACATTTTATTCGAATCCATCAAAATTTGGAGAAAAGGATAACTCTTCTTTTTTTGGAGTTGCTTATAATAATCTTATTAAATCATTAGATTCAAATTTATTTATTGATATAAATACTGATTATTTTGAATTTAGTACTTTTACACAAATAAACTTAGCTCTAAAATATGATAAATTCATAGAAAACGCTAAAAAACTTTCATCACTTCTTCAAGATTAATAATGAAAATTCTTCATATAATGATTCTTGATAAATTTATTCCGAATTTTATAGAATTTGTAGATAAGTATTTTGGAAGAGAAAATCACAAATATGTACTCATAACAAGTGAGAAGTATGAATATGGTCTAAAAGAAGAACATGATGTTGAATTTCTTCATACAAATGATGATATTTTTACAACTTTAGTTAATTATATGAATAAAGCCGAAAAGATACTTTTACATGGATTATGGAGAGAAAAGATTAATATTATTTTAGAAAAAAATCCTTCTTTTCTAAAAAAATCTTTTTGGATTATGTGGGGTGGAGATTTCTACTTCCCCGAAAAACAATCTGAATTGCAAAAATATATGATAGAAAATGTTCCTTATTTAGTAACTGGAACAAAGGGCGAAATTGATTATGTTAGAAATAATTACAATGCAAAAGGTGAACATATTGAAGCATTTGTATATACAAGTAATTTATTTAAAAATATAAAATCTAGCCCTAAAATTGTTGATAAAACAAGAATTCTAGTAGGAAATTCTTCAACAGAAACTAATCAACATTTTGAAGTATTTAACAAACTTGAAATTTATAAAAATGAAAATATTGAAATTTTCGTTCCCTTGTCTTATGGTGATTTTAAATATGGAATGCAAGTTATGAAAGTAGGATATGAAATCTTTGGTGATAAATTTAAACCAATTATTGATTATATGAATGAACAAGATTACTATAAATTTTTAAGCACAATTGATATTGGAATTTTTAATCATAATAGACAACAAGGAATGGGGAATATTATTACTTTACTTGGAATGGGTAAAAAAGTTTATATGAATCCTGAAGTTACAACTTATGAAATGTTTATTGATAAAAATATTAAAGTTGATAGTTTTAAGCTATTTGACTTAAATATATTATCTCCTGAAACTGTAGAGAATAACATCTCTTTAATAAAAGAATATTTTTCTGAAGATGAATTTAGTAAACAACTTTCAGAATTATTTGGAAAAAATATTTAACATGAAATATATAAATTTTAAAAAAACTAAAATTTCTAAGTTAGGATTAGGAACAGTACAATTTGGCTTAGATTATGGGATTGCTAATGAACATGGCAAACCAACTGTTGAAGAATCAATGAAAATTATAAATTTTGCTTACAATAAAGGCATTAATTGTTTTGATACTTCAACAAATTATGGTAATGCACAAGAAGTATTAGGGAAATCATTAATTAATAAAAGTGATACTTTTATTTTAAGTAAAATTAAATCAAATATTTTTATTAATAATCTGGAAAACTCTTTTGATTCTATTTTAAAAGAATTAGAAATTAATAAACTTAATGTACTATTTTTACATGATTGTGAATTATTAAATTCTTGGGATAAATCATATTCTTATAAAATCTCTAAATTAAAAAATAGCAATAAATTGGACTATTTTGGAGTTTCAATTTACACAGATGAAGAATTTGATTATGCAATTAAAAATAATGATATAGAAGTTATTCAAGTTCCCTTTAATATTTTTGATCAAAGAGCAATAAATAATGGTTGGATTAAAAAAGCGGAAGATTCAGGAAAACTTTTAATAATAAGAAGCGTATTTCTTCAAGGTCTTTTTTTTATGAATCAAAAGAAAATACCAAAAAACTTAGAAATTGCGATACCACATATCAAATTATTAGAAGAGTATTCTTCTCAATTAAATGTAAAAAAAAGTGAGTTAGCTTTAAATTATGTTGATTCTTTATTAGAAAATTCACCTATTTTATTTGGGTGTAATTCTTTAAACAGAGCAAAAGAAACCATAGAAACTTTTGAATCATTAAAAAAAATAGATAAAACTATTTTAGAAAATTTAAGAATAGAATTCTCAGATATTTCAGACAAAATTTATGACCCTAGGAAATGGGTATAAAGAAGGATAAAAAATGAAAATAGCTGTAATTACTGGTGCAAATGGACAACTAGGAAAAGAATTTACAAAAACTTTAATAAATGAAAAATGTTATGTCTATGCTTTGGATTTAAATATTGAAGGCTTACAAGAAAGTAATAATTTTAAACCTATTCAATTAGATATTACAAATGAAAATGAAGTTCATAATTTTTATAATTCTTTAAAAAAAATTGATATTCTAATTAACAATGCAGGAATTGGTGTCTTTACTCCATTTGAACAAAGAACAGCTCAAGAGTTTATGAATGTAATGAATGTAAATTTACTTGGTACATTTTTAATGGCACAAGGTGCTATTAAATTGATGAAAAAAAACAATTCAGGAAAAATAATTAATATTGGTTCAATCTATGGAATAGTAAGTAGTGACGAAAGAATTTACGGTAATAGTGGTAGAAATAATTCTGAAGTGTATTCAGCTACCAAAGCAGGAGTTATTCATCTGACTAAATATATGGCTGCTCATTTTGGTAAATATAATATTCAAACAAACTGTATTTCTCCTGGAGGAATATTTAATAATCAAAGTGAAGAATTCGTAAATAATTATGAATACAAAAATCCCATGAATAGAATGGGAAAAACAAGTGATTTACAAAGTACCCTTAAATACATAATTTCAGATGATACACAATATTTAAATGGACAAAATATAACAGTTGATGGTGGTTTTGTAGCATGGTAAAACAATATATATATTGGGAGCTGGCATTTCAAGTTTAACTCTTGCCTACGAACTTTTAAAAAAAGGGCAAAAGGTAGAAATATTTGAAAAAGATAGTAATGTTGGTGGTTTAGCAAAAACATTAAAATGGAAAAATAAAGATATAGACCTTGGACCACACATTTATCATACTCCTGATAAAGATATTGAAAACTATTGGGAAACAGAATTTAAAGGCTTGTTTCATAAAAGAGACCATTGGAGTAAGAATCTTAAAAATGGACAATATTATGATTACCCTATTTCAAAAGATTTTATAGAAACTTTACCAAAAGAAATAAGAAATAAGATTTATAAAGAATTAGCTAATGTGAATAAAAATGAGCTTTCTAATGCAAAAAACTTTTTTGAATACATGAATATTTTAGCAGGAGAAACTTTACAAGAAATGTTTTTTATTAACTATCCTGAAAAATTATGGGGTATTTCAACAAAAGAGTTAGATGCAAATTGGGCACCCAAAAGAGTTCAAATTAGAGAAACTTCTACTCCTTTTTATTGGGGACAATGGGCTGCTGTTGGAAATAATGGTAGTGGTACAATTATAGAGGAATTAAAAAATAAAATTTTAAAGCTTAATGGAATAATTCATACTGATGAAAAAATAGAAAAATTGCATTTAAAAAACTCTAATATCATTAGTATTGAAAGTTCAAATAGAATAACTAATATTAAAAGCAATGATATTATAATAAACACAACATCTTACTCAATAATAAGTAAGCTATTAAACTTTTCAACAAAACTAAAATATAGAGGAATAATATTAGTATTCTTAGAAATAAACCATATTAATGTATTACCAACTGGTATTGACTTTGTTTATATTGATGATAAAGAAATATTTTTTAATAGAGTTTCTGATCAAAATTCTTTCGTAAAAAACAGTGATGAAAATAAAACAATTATTTGTTGTGAAATCACTTATAATGAAAAAGACTATTATGATTTGATGAAGGAAGAAGAATTAATTGAAAAAGTTAAAAAACAATTTGTTTCTTTAGAATTTACAAATGATATAAACAATATTTTAGATACAAAAATAGTTAAATTACCAGAAGTATATCCGATGTTTTTTGTAGGTTATCAAGATGAACTTTCTAAAACAAAAATGAAAACAAATTCTATTTCAAATATGTACACAATTGGTAGCTTAGCTGAGTATGCTTATGCTGATTTACAAGTTCTTTTTAGTAAAGCAATTGATTTAGCTGAAGTATTAACTAATAAAACTTTTCAAATTAATAAAATTGATAAAACTATTCCTAGACTCTCTTTTAATAAAAAAGTAACCATTTCAGGAATAAATGTCGGAGATGGTGAAAAAACATTTGTTATTGCAGAAATTGGTCTAAATCATAATGGAAATTTAGATGTAGCAAAAGAATTAATTGACTTAGCTATTAAAAATGGAGCTGATGCTGTTAAATTACAAAGTTATAAAAGTAAACATAGAGTTGCAAAAGATGGCAAAACATCTAGATATGTAGAAAAAGTATTAGGTATAGAAGAAACTGATTTTGAAATGTTTAAGAAAAATGAATTATCATATGAACAAACCAAAGAACTTTTTCAATATGCAAAAAATAGGATAGTTATTTTTTCAGCACCTTTTGATTTAGATAGTGTAGTTGAACTTGAAGAACTCAATATTGATTGTTATAAAATTGCTTCTTTTGATTTGGTAAATTTACCTCTTATCAGAAAAGTAGCAGAAACTTTAAAGCCAATTATATTATCAACAGGTATGTCAAATTTATCAGAAATTGAAGATGCTTTAAGAATAATCAAATCCGTAGGCAATGATAATGTAATTTTACTACAATGTACATCTTCTTATCCTTGTGCTCCTGAAAGTATGAATATTAAAGCTATTGATACAATGAAACAAGCTTTTAATGGATTACCAGTTGGACTTTCAGATCATGTTATTGGAGATGTTGTTAGTTTAGCTGCTGTTGCAAGAGGTGCAAATATAATAGAAAAGCATTTTACCCTTGATAAAAGCATGGAAGGACCAGATCATATACTATCACTAACTCCTGAAGAATTAAAAAATATGATTATAAAAATTAGAATTGTTGAAGAATCTCTAGGAGATGGAATAAAACAAGCATCACCAGATGAAATGTCAACAATTATTAGATTTAGAAAAACAATGTATAGTAATAAAAACATAAAAAAAGGTGCAAAAATAACTCAAAATGATATAATATACAAAGGACCAGCCTATGGTATTTATGCAAAATTTGAAGATATAGTACTTGGACAATACGCTAAAAAAGATATTTTAGAAGATACACCAATAACATGGGATTTAATTACAAATGGATAATTTAACCTTTATTAGCACTTTAGAAAAAAGAATCTCTGAAATTAAGAAAGATGAGCTAAGCTTTATTTTCACAATTTCTACTACAGCAAAAATAGAAGATAATCCATATCTAACACCTACTCGAAAAACTAATGATTTTGTTGTAATGGGTTGTGTGATTTTTGATAAAAAAATGCTATTACAAATTCTTCAATTAATCGATGGGACATCTGATATTATTCTTGTTGATCAAGAAAAGAAAATACCTATTAAAATACTTGAAGATGATAGTGAAGATAAGTTTATTTATACACAAGGAACTATAGGCTCTATTGATACAGGAAATTTTTATAAACTTGCAATAAAGAATATAACTAAATCAAAAGTTTATGGTTTTAAACCAAATGATTTAACAGTAGATGCTATTTGGAGTTTTCTTAATCATAAAAATATTTTCTTAAATAGTTGTAAAGTATGTATAATTGGAGCAGGAAATATTGGTTCTAAAATTGCACTAAAAGTTGTTGAATGCGGTGCAAATGTTGCTATATTTGGAAGAGATAATTATAAAAGCTCAATAATTACAAATGGATTAAATAAAATAAAAGCAAAAAGTACTATTTCAAATATTGAATGTTATGATGATATTATTAAAGCATCTTTTATGTCAGATATCCTAATCTGTTCAACAAATGGTATAAGTATTATAGACGTAAATATAATAAAAACACTAAAAAAGAACTGTATTATAATTGAAGTTGGAAAGAATAATTTACTTGAAGAAGCTTTAATTTTAGCTACAAAAAAGAACATGGAGATATATAGACTTGATGTTACAGCTTCTTTATTTGGATATATTTATTCACTTTTAAAAACCATTGATATTTTAGATAATTCTTACGGTAAAAATGTAATAGATGAAATAAATTTCGTAAGTGGTGGATATTTTGGAGCAAAAGGAGATATTGTTACAAATAATTGTTATAATCCAACAGAAATATACGGAGAAGCAGATGGAAGAGGTTCTCTAACTCAAGAAATAGAAACAAATAAAAAAAATAAAATCAATAAAATAGTTCAAGAGATAAATAACAATGAAAGAATTTAATGACATAGCAGTAGTTATTCCTGTGAGAATGAATAGTAGTAGAATAGAAAAAAAAGTTTTATTAGAACTTAATGATCAGAATAACAAAACATATAATTTACTTAGTTGGAAATTAAATCAACTAAGTCAAATAATTAATCCTGAACAAATTTTTGTTAGTACAGAATCCGAAATATTTAAAGATATTGCAAAATCTTTTGGTTGTAATACTTTACACAGAGATGAATATTTAACAAAAAAGAATTATACAGCTACAACTAGAGAACAAGTCGAAGGGGTAGTAAGAGATGTTCCCTTTAAACATATTGCATGGATTACAGCTGTTGTACCATTAATGCAACCCAATGAATACAAAGAATCTTTTTTAAAATACAAAGAAAATTTTGATTCAAAAAATAATTTTGATTCTTTAGTTACAGTTAATTTATTAAAAGAATATTTTTGGAATGATAATGGTCCAATAAATTACGAAGCTAATGAAAATCATCCAGCAAGTCAACTTCTTCCTAATATTTATAAAGTTACAAATGGTTTGTATATGGCAGAAAAAGAGACTATGTTAAAAAATGGTTATTTTTTAGGAAATAATCCTTATAAACAAATTGTTTCAAAAATATCAGGGATTGATATAGATGAATATGAAGATTATGAGATGGCAAAATATTTGTTACCAATTTATTTTAATAAGATAAACCATGATAATTCAAATTGATGGCTGGTTTGCTGGAGGTAAAAGTGTTTTATGGTCATTACTTGATGGGCATAAAGATATTTTTGTAAATCCTATCCATGATTTTTCACATGTGGCATTACTAAATCATAAAAATAATGAAGAATGGGTAACAAAAAAACACACTACACATCTTAGAAAAATCTTAGCTATTACAGAATATTATAAATTTGAGAAGAATTTTTTTGAAGGGAAATTAGGTATTGGATATTCAACTAATAATGTTGATTATTTACCATATTCAACAAATTTTTATGAGTTTGATAAGAAATTTTATATTTCTTTGGAAAAGAGTAAAAAATGGGATTTAGAATTTATAATAGAGACTCTATATAAATCTTATTATGTAGTTCACACTCAAAAAAAAGATTTCCCACAATATTATGCAACAATGAGTCATCCTGGGCATTTTAAAAATTATAAAAATATTCCTGAAGTCTTTCCAAATATGAAAAGTATAGTTGTAAAAAGAGGTCTTAAGAATATCATAGCAACTAGAACAAATAGAAAAGAAAGACCTAAAGATTTAAATGAACATCAAGCCTTTAATACTCCATTTAATGTAATCTTACAAAGGGAAGAGATAGAAAAGATATTAGAGTATTTTGATACAAATAAAAAATTACAAGAGCAATATCCTGAACAATTTTTAGTTGTTGATTTTAATGATTTAGTAGAGAATACAGAAAACACTATGAAAAAAGTTGCTAAATTCTTAAATATTGAATATACGACTATTTTATCTATTCCAACAAGAGATGGAATAGTATTAGAAAAAGATGGAATGAGTTTTATTGGAAAAGAAAATGATGATTACAAAGAATTATTAACAAATGAAGAAATAGAAATTATAGATAAAAAAGAAATAGCCTTTAAAAATCGACATAATGTTACAAAAAAAGATTTTACAAATAATTTTAATCTTTCAAAAGATATAAATAAAATACATCAACAACTTTTTGATTTGAAAAGTAAATATAATAAAATCGCAATCTATGGATATGGGACATTTGGTGAATTAGCAAGTTATTTCTTGGAAGAAAAAACAACTTGTATTGTAGATAGGAATTATGAAAGTTTTTCTAGTACAAAACACATTATTTCTAATCCAAAAAATATTCAGAATTTTGATTTTGATATTGTATTAATTACTGTACTTGGTAGAGAAAATCTTATTATAAATGACTTAGTTAATATTTATAATATTCCAGAAAATAAAATTATAACTTTAAATATATGAGTAAAAAATGAAAAAGATATTAGTTGTAGGTGGAGGAAAATGGCAAGTACCTATTGTACAAAAAGCCAAAGAGTTAGGACATATTGTTATTTGTTCAAATTTATATGAAAATTCTCCTGCCTTTGAATTTTCTGATTATTCTTATGTTGCAAATGTTCTTGACAAAGAAAAAAATTTAGAAATTGCAAAAAAACATAATGTAGATGCTGTTATTACAGATCAAAGCGATATTGCTGTAAATACAGTTGCTTATATAAATGAGAAATTAGGACTTAATGGAGTTGGAATTTCAATAGCCGAACTTTTTACAAATAAATCTAAAATGAGAAAACAACTTATTTTTGAAGGTTTACATCATCCCAAATATTGTTTATGTAATAATAAAAATGATTTAATAGAATTTTTTACTTCAATCAACAAACCAATTATAATAAAACCAACAAATAATCAATCAAGTAGAGGATTAAGATTTATAAATAATTTAGATGAAATTGATGATGCTTATGAGTTTACCTTATCAAATTGTAATAACAATGAATTTCTTGCAGAAGAGTTTATAGGTGGATTTGAATTAACAGTTGAGGGATATAAATACAGAAATGGTTCTCATCATACATTTTGTATATCAAAAAAAACATATTTTAACAATTTAGTAGGAATTGCAAATTCATTACAGTATCAGCCGAGATTTGATGAATTTGATATTGAAGAACTTAAATTAATAAATAATCAACTCTTTCAAACTGTTCCTTTTGCAATAACTCATGTAGAATATAAATATTATGAAGGGAAATTTTATTTAATAGAAGCTGCAATAAGAGGTGGTGGGACAAAAATCTCTTCTTTAATAACTCCTACACTAAGTGGTTACGATAGCAATAAATTCTTAATTGAAAATTCTTTAGGAGAAATTGTAAATTATGAAGAGAAATTAAGTTCTCATAATTTTGGCATTTTAAAATTTTTCGATTTTGGAACAGGAAAAGTTAAAAATATAATAAACCAAGATATCCAAGAAAAAGACAAAAATGTTTTGGATTTAGAATTAGAATTTAATATTGGGGATGAATTATTCAAACCTGCTGATGATAGAAGTAGAGCTGGTTATTTTATTGCAAAAGCTTCTAGTTTGAGTGACTTAAACAATAGGATTGAGGCTATAGAAAATAGTGTAAAAGTTATATTTGAAAATAATCTAAAAGAGATGCCTATAAAAGATAAAGATGAAGTAATAACAAGATACTCAAATAGATATAAAAATTTTGGATTTTCGCCAAAAACCTTGGGTTGGGATAAAGGAAAACAAGATTTAAGATATCATATTTTATTTGAAGAGTTTGATCTAGAAAATAAATCTATTTTAGATATTGGATGTGGTTTTGGTGATGCAAATATATTATTAAAACAAAAAAATGCTAATTATGAATATTTAGGAATTGATATTGTAGAAGATTTAATAAATGAAGCAAAAAATATTTATAAAAATGAAAATAATATCAATTTCATTTTAGATGATTTTTTAAAAGTATCACTGAATAAATCATTTGATATTATCGTTGCATCTGGTGTTTTTAATTTTAAACTTTTAGATAATAACAACTACGAATTTATTGAAGCTTTTATGAAAAAAGCCTTTGAACTTTCAAAAGATGGAATTGCTTTTGATTTTTTATCAAATAAAGTAGATTTTCAATATGAACACACATTTCATAGTGACCCATTAAAAATTTTAGATATGGCATATAAGTTAAGTAAAAATGTTATACTAAAAAATAATTATATGCCATTTGAGTTTTCTGTTTTTATTTTTAAAGACCAAAGTTTTGAAAAAGAAGATACTATTTTTACAAGGTTCAAAAATGAAAAGAAATATTATAGATTTCATTAAAAGAAATAGAGTTTCAACAACTGAACTTGCAGATTGTATGGGAAAAAGTGGCTCAATATTTAATGTTAATGCAATAAATAGAGGACATTTTAAAGTAGGTAATCTATTTTGGGTTTATGCTTGTGGGGGAACAAACTGGGATGTTCATAAACAAATAGAAAATGTACAAGATGGTGATGTGGTAGTTATTGAAACTTTTGATACCTTTGATAAAGCAATTTTTGGAGATTTAGTCTCTAAATATATACTTTTATATAGACAAGCAAGTGCTATTGTAACAAATGGATTACTAAGAGATGCTCCAAGATTAATAAAAGAAAACTGGCCTATTTGGTGTAAAGGTTTTAATCCAGTTGGATATGAAAATGAACCAGTAACTATCAATGATGATTTAAAAACAATTATAAAAGAGAAACAAAACTATTATAAAGATGCTATTGCTGTTTGCGATGATACGGGAGTTATAATAATACCAAGAGATTATCATACACAAGAGTTTTTAGAGAAAATAAAACTAATAGAAGAACAAGAAGATATTTGGTTTGAATGTATAGATAGAAAAAAATATTCAACATTTGAAACAGTTTGTCTAAAAAAATATTTGAAAGATAAATGATGTTAATTCACTTCAATAGACCACCTGTTACAGGAAATGAGAATAAGTTTATTACAGAAGCATTAGGCAATAATAAAATATCAGGGGATGGACCATTTACAAAAAAATGCCATCAATGGTTTGAGAATAATTTATTTTGTAAAAAAGCCCTTCTAACAACTTCTTGTACCCATGCACTTGAAATGGCTGCAATATTACTTGATATAAAAGATGGTGATGAAGTTATAATGCCATCATATACTTTTGTAAGTACTGCAAATGCTTTTGCACTAAGAGGGGCTAAAATTGTTTTTATTGATATTCGTCCAGATACAATGAATATTGATGAAACAAAAATAGAAGCAGCAATTACAAATAAAACAAAAGCTATTGTTCCTGTGCATTATGCAGGAGTTGCATGTGAAATGGATACTATTATGGATATTGCAACTAAATATAATCTTTTTGTTGTTGAAGATGCAGCTCAAGCAATCATGAGTTCATATAAAGGTAAAGCTCTTGGTACAATTGGACATTTAGGAGCTTATAGTTTCCATGAAACTAAAAATGTTACAAGTGCAGGAGAAGGTGGACTTTTAATCATCAATGATGAAAGATTTAAAGATAGAGCAGAAATCATTAGAGAAAAAGGTACAAATAGAAGTCTATTTTTTAGAGGATTAGTCGATAAATACTCATGGGTAGATATTGGAAGTAGCTATTTAATGAATGATATAAGTGCAGCATTTTTATGGGGACAATTAGAAAAAATTGAAGATATTCAAAAAAATAGACTAAATTCTTGGAATTTATATTTTAAAGAATTAGAAAATAATGAATTTTTACAAATTCCTATTATTCCTGAGAATTGCACAAATAACGCACATATGTTTTATATAAAAGTAAAAGATTTAGAAGAAAGACAAAAATTAATCCACTTTTTAAGAGAAAATAATGTTGAGTCTGTTTTTCATTATGTACCTCTTCATTCATCAGTTGCAGGGAAAAAATTTGGATATTTCCATAAAAAAGATGAATTTACAACAAAAGAGAGTGAAAAAATTATTCGTCTTCCATTGTATTATGGATTAACTAAAAATGATATTGAAACTATCGCCAATAAAATAAAAGAATTTTTTAAATGATAAAACCAAGTGAATTTCATAGTAATAAAAAACCATATAATTGGTTGATATACGAGATAAGTGACAAATGGTTAGAATCGTATTCAAAATATTATAAAGGTACATTAGTAGATTTAGGATGTGGAGAAGCACCTCATAAAAACTATTTTTTACAATATGTAAATAAATATATCGGTGTTGACTGGACTAATACATTACATAACTCTAAAGCAGATATTATTTCTGATTTAAATAAAAGAATAGAAATAGAAGATGACTTTGCAGATACGATAATTTCGCTTTCAGTAATGGAACATCTATGTGAACCTCAAATATTTTTAAATGAAAGTTATAGAATATTAAAAAAAGATGGAACAATAATTTTAGGAGTTCCTTGGATGTGGTGGATTCATGAAGCACCACATGATTATTTTAGATATACACCTTATGGTTTAAAATATATGTTTGAAAAAGCTGGATATAAAGATATTCAAGTTCAACCAACTACTGGTTTTTTCAGTATGTGGTTTTTGAAAATGAATTATTTTAGTCTAAAATGGATAAAGGGTTCAAAAATTCGTAGGGCTTGTACAAAAGCCTTTTTAATTCCATTTTGGTATACTTCTCAAAAACTAGCCCCTTGGCTTGATAACAAACACAGAGGTTGGTCACTTGAAAGTGCTGGCTTTTTTGTAATAGCAAAAAAATAAATTTAGGAAAAATAATGTCAAGATATTGTCCAATATGTGAAACAAACCATAATAGATTTAACTCTTTTGGATTAAATCCAAGAGAAGATGCTTTATGCCCAACTTGTGGTTCATTAGAAAGGCATAGATTAAGCTGGTTAGTAATAAAAGATAAAATTAAAAATGGAGATCTTACAAACAATAATTTATTACATATAGCTCCTGAAAAGATTTTCATGGAGAAATTTACAAGTTTATTTAAAGAAAATTATTTAACAGCTGATTTATACAATACAAATGCAAAAATTAAAATGGATATTACAAATATTGAATATCCAGATGAATCATTTGATTATATCTATTGCAGTCATGTTTTAGAACATATTCAAGATGATAAAAAAGCGATGAGAGAACTAAGTAGAGTTTTAAAAAAAGATGGTTGGGCAATATTACTTGTACCAATAATGACAAAAGGTCCAACAGAAGAAGACTTTTCAATTAATACTCCAGAAGAAAGAATGAAACACTATGGACATCCTGATCATGTAAGAAATTATGGTTCTGACTATAAAAAAAGATTAGAAGAAAACGGATGGAAAGTAAAAATAATCTATGCTGAAGATTTTTTAGCTAAAGAAGAGATAGAATTAATGGGAATAACAAAAGCAGCTGGTGAGATTTACTTATGCACGAAATAGTACTTGTATCAGTAATAATTACCACTTGCAATCGTTGTGAATTATTACCACGAGCAATAGATTCTGTAATTAATCAAAATTACAAAAATATAGAAATTATTATTATTGATGATAGATCGACTGATAAAACTCAAGATGTAATTAAGAATTATCAAAAAGAACAATCTAACATTATTTACATAAGAAATGATAGTTCTTCTGGAGCTAATGTTTCAAGAAATAAAGGTATAAAAATTGCAAAAGGAAAGTTTATTGCAGGACTTGATGATGATGATGAATTTATGCCTAATAGAATTGAATTACTATTAAAAAACTATGATGATAAATATGCTTTTATTACTTCTAATAATATTATAATTAATGAAACTTCTACTACTACATCAATTCTGCCATTTGTAAAACTAGAGAATATGCTTTCAAATAATATTTTATATAATCAAGCTCTTGTTGAAAAACATAGAATCATAGAAGTTGGACTTTATGATGAAAAACTAACAGCATGCCAAGATTATGATTTGTGGATGAGATTGATAATTAAATATGGTGAAGTAAAAGTTATAAAAGAAACAACTCAAATAATACACGTTATTAGCTCATTAAATCGAATATCTAGTAAATCTAAATCAAAATATTTTGGATATTTCAATTTTTATAAAAAATATAAATATTTAATGGATGAATATACTAGGAAACAACATTTAATGAGAATTTCAGAGATAAGAAATAGAGATAATAACCCTTCAAAATTAGCAGTAAAACTATTAATCAATAAAATAATTTCATCGGGTCTAGATAATTTTTCGTTGTATGGAGTTAATAATATAACTGAACAAATAATACAATTAATGAAAAAACAAAATATTAAAATCAATTTCATTATTGATAAGTATAAGTTTGGTAAGAATTTTTTAGATTTTAATATTATAAGTCTTAAAGAAGCTATGGAAAGTTCTGAAAATCATTTCATAATTTGTTCTGTTAGATATTTTGAAGATATAAAAAATGATATTTTAGAAAACAACTATAAAAATAGTAACTTAACAATTCTACATATATAACTTTAAACTACATTAAACCATTTATTGTTACATAATTAATCTTTGCTTTTATATTTTTTTCATATTTATTTATATCGTCTTTTATCTCTTGAAAAAATGCTTCACTTGCAATTACTATAAAAATTTCTTTTTCATTTTGAGAATTTATAAGAGAAATCATATCTTGAAGATTCATAACATTATTTGATAAATTAATATTTCTATCAATCAAACCTCTTATTTGTAAATTATTCTTATCAAAATATGGTTTTAGTTTTTGATATGCTTCTCCAGCACCATAAACATAAATGCTTTTTCTAGATTTATTTATTTCAAAAAATCTTACAATGTTATATAACAATCCCAATTCATGTTTTATACACTCTGAAAAAGAAGTTAATATTTCTTCTTTTAATATGGTATTTTGTAAAAAGAATTCTTTTATTCTATTATTTAAAAGATATTTATCACTACATTTTATTGTTAAATATATTATTTGTATTTGCTTTATTAGATTAATATTTTTAAAATATTCCATATAATTTAACTCTATTTTTTCCCATAAATAAATAAGTACTATATCATTATTTATTTTATTTAAAAAAGCTTTTGATAATATATAATGAAGTGTTTGATAGAATCTCTCAGTTAAATTATTTTCATATTTCTCAATAATCCCATTATTTTGTAAAAATTGTTTTGTGTCATTTATAATTACAAAAAAATCATCAATATGTTTAATTGTAAATCTATTACTAATCGAACTGGGAACATATCTGTAATAATTATATAAAGATTCATTAACTACACTTATTCTTTTTGAAAAGAAAAACAGTTTATATGCTGTTGCCAAATCTTCATAATATAAATTTTCAGGATAAAACACATTATTTTTAAAAAATAAATCTTTTTTAATCAATGATAAACTTGCGCTTGGAGGAAGTTTATTAGAAATCAATCCTTCAATAAATTCTTCTTTTGATTTTAAATTTATTTCAACACTCTCTTTTTCTAATGTTCCATCATTAAATAAATATTTACATCTCGTATAAACAATATCTGATTTATCTAATTGCATTTTATTATACAATTTAATCAACATATCCTTATCAATCGTATCATCACTATCGAAAAAAATAATATTTTCTGCTCTTGATATTTTAATACCAATATTTCTAACAACACTTAAACCTTGATTCTTTTGATTTAGCACTTTTATTCTTGAATCTACCTGCTCATATTCTTTTAAAATACTCAAACTATTATCAGTTGAACCATCATTAATACAAATTATTTCAATCTCTTTTAACGATTGATTTAATATGGACTCTAATGATCTTTTTAAATATAATTCGGTGTTGTACACGGGAATAATAACAGAAATAATTGGTTTATTTATCATTTTATTACAACTCAAAACTAGATTTCTCAGGGAATTTTTTTCTTAAAGCTTCAATTATAAGATTTTTAGACTCTAAAAATTCTTCTTCTGAAACATTATCTTTTCTATAAAATCTTCCACCATCATTTATAAATCCATCATTTATACAATAAAGCTGATATTTATTAGATTTCAAATCTTCTACAACTTCATTGGCATCTTTTTTGAACTTAATATTTTTATATTTCCTTGTTGTTTGTAACTTTTTATAACTTGCTTGTACAAAATTCCCTTCTAATAATTGCCAATATCTGAAAAAATATTGATTAATATCTGTACAAGAACGAAATTTAGATTTACTTACATTATTTAAATACTCTTTTTCTTTATTCCAAACTTTTTCAAAAGTTGATTTTAGAAAAGCTTGAGGCTGATGTGAATTTTCAAAACCTAAAAATCTATCTAATCTTGATAAATAAAATGAACGAATAAGAGCTTTCATGCCATAATCTAAATTAAAGAAATTTTTGAAATTTTTATAAATAATTTGCTTTTGAGAATATTTATATGTATGTCTATTAAAATTTTTATTTATTAAATCCATATTATTTGATAAAACATGCCTTATTATACCTTCGTGTGGTAATGATAATTTTAAAAAATCAACTGGTAAATCATTTTTAAAAAAATCTTCTATTTTCATATCTTTTAAAACAAATGTATCATCATTAAAATATATGAATTTCTCTTTTAAACCTTTTATATTATGTAAATTAACCTCAATAGCATGGCTATTAAATATTGGTAAATGCTCTTTTGGTATAAAATCTTTATGTTCAACTATTACCACCTTTGGATGATTTTTGTTTAACCATAGAGGAAGATGTCCAAAAGTAATAAAAAATATTTTATCAACCCACGGCATAAATTTATCAATTCCTCTAAATAAATATTCTAGATTATCCCAATCTCTGTATTGAAAAAAATCAATTTCATTATTAGAATATTTTTTTATCTCCTCTTGCCAAAGTAAATCATTTGAATCTACCCAAGGTAACACAATATCTATTTGTGATTCACTCATTTAACAATCCTAATATCTCCTTTTCTAAACAACTGCTTGCTTTTTTTTCTTGGTTTTCAAACATCTTCTCAAATATTAATTTTCTATCTTCTTTATAATTATCATTTCCTAAATTTGTTAACACTTTTTCAAGTAAATCTTCAAATGTATAACACTTATCACCAGGAGAATGGGTAAAATAATCTAATATTACTCCTTGTTCACCCTCCACCCATTTTTCATAATCATAACAAAAAAACAAAATTGGTTTATTTACATACAAATAATCAAAATAAACAGAGGAATAATCTGAAATTAGAATATCGCTATATTTTAAAATAGGATATACATCCATAAAAGATGGATATAAAATTAAATTAGTAAAATCATAGCTATCTTGATATAAACTTAAATCATCTCTTATTTGTTCTGCAACAAATGGATGCATTTTGATTATTATTTTTATATTATTATTTTTACCAAATTCGTTTAATACTTTATAATCCATTGGATTATCTGCAAAACTTAGAGGTCTATGAGTTGGCATATAAACTACATATTTAAACTCATCTTTTTTCATCTCTTCTAAAAGTTCTAAATCTACATTTATTAGCTCTATATCATCATTATATAAAACATCATTTCTAGGATAACCACAATGAACTATTTTGTCATACAAATATATTTTACTAAAAGAGTAATCACTCACAAATTGTGAAGTTGATAAAACAATATCATATTTTAATACTTTATAATTTGCTAAAACACCCAAAGTTTCTATGGTAATTCCATGCCATAATTGAATAGATTTTCCTATATTTAAACATTTTATTAATAGTTCATCGGTTGGTGTATGGTCTATGATTTTTACTTTTGTAGAAAAAACTAAATCTAAAAACTCTTCACTAAAATATGGGATAACTCTAATTCCATGATTTTGGAAAATTTGAATGTCCCTTTGATTATTTGTTGAGATATAAACTTTTAGATTGGTATGTTTTTTTAGATATAAATATAAATATTTTACATTTAAATCTAAAAAAGTTATTCCTATTAATAAAACTGCATCTTCTAACTCATATTTTTCTAATTTCTTATTAAAATAATCTACATATCTATTTTTCTCAATAATTAAATTATCTATTAAAAAATTTCCATCATTAGAAAATACGTACGATAAGTTTTTTGGATCAAGACTTACACAAACTACCTTTTCTTTAGAAATAGACTTTATTGTTTGTTCATATATTGCTTTTAAATGATTTGGTGATAATATAAAAATATAATTAAACTCTTCATTTTGTATATCATTTAAAGAATATGTTTCATCATCCTTTAAATTATTATCTATAAAACCTAAAACAATAACTTCATTTACTTCTAAATATTTTTTAAAAGTAATTGATATATTTGATTTTGGGAAAATATAACATCTCTTATTTTTAAAAATTTCTATATTCATTCTTTATACTTTATGCAAATAAAAATGACTTGATTTTAAAGACTTATCAACAAATTTTGGAACAATCTCTTTTAATAAAAAGGGATTATTTTCAACCTCTTTTTTTGCATCTTTAAATATATTAAAATATTTATCCAAATAATATAAACTATATCCATAATTTCGATAAAAATTTACAAATGTTTTTTCAAAAATACCACTTTTATAAAAATCCACATTTCTATAATATGCCACATAACCTTTTGATTTCCAATCATTACTTCCATGAATTAAAGTGCTCTCTCGAATAACCAAAAAACCATCTTTATTTAGTAATTTTAAAAGATTATTATAAACATTTTCAACATCATTAGCAGGTGTGTACATAAAAATATCACCTACAAAAACAAAATCAAATTTGCCTAAAGCATCTTTTTGCATTGTCATAAAATTTTCATATATGTAATTTATATTAGGATTTTGGTTTTCTAGATTATTTTGAATAATTCTCTCTTGTGATAAATCAATACCAACAGTATTTTCAAATAATTTTGCAAACTCTTTAGTATATCTTCCATTTCCACAACCAATATCCAAAGCTCTTGATTTATTTTTTATATTCTCATTTATGATTGTTTCTAACTCTTTAACTTCATATTCAAATCTAACTTTTGACATATATTCATCATTTGTTATATAACCACCATCTTTGTAGTTTTTATAGGCTTTTGACCAGAAATCGCCAATTATATACTTTTGTGTTTCATCTGTATCGTATTCATCACTATCAAAATATAAATGAATTTTATCTTGTAAAAATTTATACTCTTCATCTAAAGCTTTTTTTTCTTCTTCTATGACTACTAATCTCTTTTTTGCTTCTATTAATTCTTGATTTAACTTATCCATTATTATTCACCTTTTTTAAATAAGCTTTAATTCTTTCATAATCTTCAATATAATCAACCTCAGCCCAAAACAGTCCATTAATATCTTTTATAAAAACATCTTTTTGTTCTAGACTTCTATAAAAAATATCTTCCCACCAATAATTATGTTTTTGTTCACTTATTAATTCATTAAGCCTTTTTTTCATAAAAGGAATATCTATTTTATTGATTTTTGCAATTCCAACATATTCACCTGTAGTCTCTTCAACACTCAACTCTTTTCCAAATCTTACTAATTTATCATTTTTCCATTGAAACTTATAATCTGCATCTTCAATTCTTGAACTATCACTTAAAAATAAAGGTGAATTTTTCTCTTCTAAAAGTAAATCTACTACTTTTTCTTCAATAAAAACATCTCCGTTCATAATAATATAATCATCATTATCTTCTAAAAAATCTTGTGCAAACCAAGTTGATGCAATTGAGTTTGTTACATCATAAAAATTGTTTTTATATGATTTATACTCTAAATTCTTTAAAGCTTCTAAAATAAAACTTTCACTATATCCTGTAACTATTGCAATATTAGTTATACCTTTTTTATTTAATAACTCAACCGTATATCTAATTAATTCAATATCACCAATTCTTACACAACATTTTGGTTGCCCATTTAGGTGCCTACTAATTCTACTTCCAACACCTGCTGCCATTATTAAAACTTTCATTTATATTTTCCCATAATATTGTTTCAAAGCATTTATTAATACATCCATATACTTTTTATTCATATTTCCCATGTGAGAAACTCTTATTAATTTTTCTTTTAAATCTCCACCACTTGGTGTTAATATAATATTATATCTCTCTTCAAAATCTTTTATTATTTGACTTGCTAATTTTCCATCGCGTGGAGTTAAGGTAGTCATTGCATTTGGCATATTTTTTACATAAAATTCAAAAGGTAAATCTTTTATATTTTTTCTAAAATAATTAGCTAACTTTTTTGTTTTTTTATTAGCTTTAATAATAGTTTGTTTTTTTAACTCTTTTAATCTTTTATTTAATTGTAAAATAATCGATATAGCTGGTGTAAATGGTGTTTGTCCCCTTTGAATATCAGCAATATATGATTTAAAATTAAAATATATAGAATTTATTTCTTGTAACTTTAAAATTGCATTTGGGCTTAAAACAACAATTCCAAGTCCAGGAGGAAGTGCTAAGCCTTTATTTGAACTAATAATCAAAGCATCAATATGTTGTTTTTCCATATTGATCTCATCACATACAAAAGCACTTATTGCATCTACAATATTTAACAGATTATTTTTTTTACAAAACTGTCCGATTTTATTTAAATTATAAAGTTTTCCGATAGTTGTTTCATGGGCATTTACAACAAAAACATTTGATTTAGAGAAACTAAGTTCTTCAAAATTTATATTATCATCTTTGTTAATCTTCACATCAATATTTGGAATATTATGAGTATTACAAATATCCACAAATCTTTGCCCAAATCCACCACCATTTATTACAATTGCATTATCTTCTTTTGACAAAAGGTTCATAATAACTGCTTCCATAGCTCCTGTTCCTGAACTTGTCATAAAGATAACTTCACTGCCTTTTGGAGCATTAGTTAATGTTAATAAATCTTTTTTACACTCTAAAACTATTTTGGAAAAATATTCATTCCTAAAATAAGGTAATTGTAAAGAGCCTATTTTTAAAATCTTTTTTGACATAGGTACAGGACCTGGTGTAAATATATATTGTTTATTCATCTGTTTTGTTCTTTTTTATAAAATCAATTAATTGTTGAGTATCTAATAAATTTCCATAATCTTTAAATGACCATTTTTTAGCTGGTATTTTCCAGCTCTCACCATACAATAGCTTCACATATTCTTGCGCATTATAAGGGATAAGTAACTTCATATCTTTGTAATCAAAATAATTTTTACCATCAACAAACTCTTTATTAAAATATAAATAATAATCAGCTTCATAGTCCATTATATAATATTCACCAATATTCACAGCTAAATTAATATCTAAAATTGTAGGTTCAGTTTGACTTGGATTTGAATTTGATTTTATTATTATCTTATCAATTTCACCTTTTTTTGTAAGAATCTTATCTTCTTTATAAATTATTTTTATAAGTTGATTTTGTTTTAATGACTCATTTTCATTTATTAAATCCCAAATCTTTTGTAAATCATGTTGAGATTTTATTAAAACATCTACATCAGGAACATCCGATAGATTTTGTCCCCTTAATAAACACAATAAAGATGAACCTTCAATACAATATTCAATATTATTTTGTTGCATCAACAAAGCAAATTCTTTTACAATATTATCTGTGTTTTCAATTCTATCTTGTGTAGAAAACTCTAAAGAACTATCTTCAATAAGCCATATTTTATCTTTTGGAATATTTAAATCAAGAAGTTGTTTTTCCATACTTTCAATCCATACTCCACTCATAGCAATTTTATCAAAAGATAATTGCTTTAATTCTTCAACTGCATAAATTGGAATGTTGTTATATAATGTTCCATGTAAATTCTTATTATTTTCTATAAATCCTACAATTTCATGCTTTTGTTGTAATTGTCGATAGATTGCTCGACCAGCAATACCTATACCAAAAATTATTATCTTCATTTAATTACTTTATTCTAATTTTTTTAAATCGTTCAGAAAAATTTGTTTTTTCAACAACATTTACTTTTGTAGGAATTTTAAAAGTTTCAAGTTTATCCTTACAAAATAGTCTTATAATTTTTTTAATATTCTCTTTTGGTTCATGCAAAACCACATCACAAATCACAGTTTGACCTGTGATTACATTTGCTTCTGAATAAACCATACAATCATCAATCTCTTCCATAGATAAAATCACCGATTCAACCTCGGCTGGAAGCACTTTTTGTCCACCTACATTTATAACTTCTTTGCTTCTTCCAATGATTTTTAAATATCCATCTTCAATCTCTTCTACCAAATCACCCGTTTTAAACCAACCATCAGGGGTAAAACTATCCATTGAAGCATTTAAATATCCTAAAACTTGCGTTTTACTTCTAAGCCAAAGTTCATTATCTACTATTTTATACTCTTGATTTGAATCTTCAATTTTCATATACAAAGAATCTGATGATTTTGAACTTGTTGTGCTAATTCCTGTTTCACTTGTTCCAAAAGTTTGTAAAAATTTAACTCTTGGAAAACTCGTTTTTAATTTTAATAAAAGGGATTCAGGCATCGCTTCTGTTCCATAAGTAATCATTCGTAAAGAACTTAAATCATATTTTTCATGTTCACCTGAAATCAAAATCAGATTTAGAAATGTAGGACTACTTGGAAGTACCATGATTTTGTATTTTTCTATCAATTCACAAATATTTTTTGCATCTCTATTTTTTGGAATTATCAAACAAGCGCCCATGAATAAAGCATTAAACAAAGTATTCAGTCCCCCAATATGATCAAACATTAAAAACACTAACATATTCATTGATTTTGCTTTTTTCTCTTTGTATGAATCTATTAAATTATCCAAATTATGAATCATTGCTTTTGGTTTTCCCGTACTTCCACTTGAGAACAAAATCAAACCAGAGTTTTGATTCTCCTTAAGTTTTTTTATCATTTCGTGGGAACTATTTTGCTCTATTGTTTGAATTTCTAAATCACTTTCTTGTGTTTTTATTATGTATTCACAAAAAGATTCAGATATATATTCATTTTGGATTTTAGAAATAGTTGAAGTGATTGGAACTATGATATTTTTATTTTCAAATAAAGCAAAAAACAAAGCAATATTGCAAAAAGAGTAATCACCTAAAATTGCCACAACACTTGAGGGTTTTATCTGCTTTTCTAATATGCTTTTATAAATTTTTATTTGCTCTAATAATGAACCATAAGAGTAAGTAATTTCATCTACAACTATTGCATCTTTTGTTTCAAATTCTTTGAATTTCTCAAATAAATAGTTCATTAGTTATTCACTCCTCCAAGATAGATGATTTGTCCCGTTATAAACTTACTTTTTTCATCCACAAAAAACTCAATCACATTTATAATATCTTCAAATGTTCCAAATCTTTTTATTGTTTGTTTATTCAAAAGTTCTTCTATTTTATTTTTTGGAACTGCTTTGATTAAATCTGTCTCAATTGGAGTTGGACCAAGTGCATTTATAGTAATATTAAAAGGTGCTAACTCTTTTGAAGCTGTTTGAGTGAAATTTTCAATCGCTGATTTACTAGCTGCATATACAGCTTCACCTTCAAGTCTTAAAGGTGTTGCAACCGTTGTGAAGTTTACAATTCTTCCATTTTTTTGTTTCATCATTACTTTTGAAACTTCCCTTGTAAATAAAAAAGTTCCTATAAAATTTGTATTAAAAAGCTTTGAAATTGTTTCAACTGAAGTTGTTAAAATATGATTCATTGAAGCAATTCCTGCATTATTTATCAAAATATCAATTTTGCCAAACTCTTTTTTTACAGCTCGCACCATACTTACAACTGCTTTTTCATCACTTACTTCTAAAAAAAAATGTCTATAATTTTCATGAGTTATTGAACTCTCATTTCTTGAACAACCAATTACTACATCATTTTTTTCTAAATAATAGTTTGCAATAGCTTTTCCAATTCCCTTAGAAGTTCCAGTTATAACTATGATTTGATTCATTAGTTTTCCAATAAAGAGTTAATATATAAAGTTAAACTCTCTACATTTCTAAAAGGTGAAGTTTTTGCACTCATTGCTTTTTCATCTGCTAAAACTATCTCTTTGTCAAACTCATCTGAGATTTTTTCTTCTAAATCTGTTATAAAACTAACAAGTGCCAAAGAATCTAAACCACCATTTGCTCCATATAGTTTTGTTTTAGAATCTGGATTTTGTAAAGATTCATTTTCTAATTCTTCATTTAATTCAAGCAATGTTTCTATTATGATTTTTTCGATTTTATCTTTCAAATCTACCCTTTAACTAAATTGATACTCTATTTTATCTAAATACTTTTTAATTGATTTTATTAATCTACTATTTTTGTTATTTTCCCAATCTTCTTTTTCAAGTTTTAAATAAAAATAGCTTTCATCTTCTTTATAAATTTTAAAACCAAAATTTTTATTAAAATTCAAAGCTACGTTATTCTCTTTTTTTACTAATGAGCCAAGTTCCTTTATCTTTTCATCAAAAAAACAGTGCTCTAAAAATAAATAAGCACAACAAGATGAGATTATTGGATTAACTCCATCTTTAAAAAATATTCCCCAAGTAAAGGCATTTTCTTCTTTTACCCAAGAACAAGAACCTGAAACTTCATCTTCACAAATAACAGCAAAATATCTTTTTTCTAAATTTGTTTTTAAAGATTCAATCCATTTTAAATGATTTTGTAAACTTATGATTTCATTTGTAATCATATTTTTTCTAATATAATCAAGATTTCTAATATCCAAAATCTCTTGGGATTGATTTTTAGATAAAGAGGAATACTCTTTAAAAACTATTTTCATTTTAACTCTTTTAAAATCTTTTTAACCAATCTATTTTTTGTAAATTTTAGAGTTAATTTTTTATAAACGTTGTTCTTTTTTATATATTCAATTCTATTTTTTAAACTCTCTTTTGTTAAATCTTGAGCTTTGATTGTTGTTTTTATACCTTTGTTTTTCAAGAACTTATCCACAACTTTTTGGTTAGAGGCAACTTCAATATTTATAAACTTTTTCTTTAAAGATAAAACCTCAAACAAAGTTCCTCCACTTGCAGTGATAACCAAACTTTTTGATGATAATACATTTGCAATGTTATTTATATCAACTAAAACTTCTATATTTTTGCTTTGTTTTAACTCTTTTAGATTTTGATTTGCACTTGTTGTAATTATTGTGATTTTATATTTTTTGTTAATTTCCAAAAGTAAATCTGCAATTTTTGAAGAGAGATTTAAAACATCATTTCCACCTAAAATAACAGCAACACTATTTCTTGTAACTTTTACTCTTTTTGCTTCTAAAAACTCATCCCTTAAAAGTGTATATTCACTTCCACAAAATAGTTTTGTCTTTTTTGGAAGTAATTTTTTATACTCTTTTTCTTGGGCTTGAACACCATGATTTAAAACCATATCTGATTTATGGGGATTCAATGTATCATCAAAACTTAGTATTTTTAGGCTTGGATTTTGGATTTTTAGTTGCTCTTCAAATTTATAATCTATATCATAAGAGTCAATAATTAAAAGATTTATTCTCAAACCTTTTACAAAATAATCTAACATTTTCACACTATTATCACTGATAGAATAGATTGAGAATCCAGATTTTAAAATCTCTTCATTTATATTTCCATATAAATTTTGCGTTGCAAAAAGTATTTTTAGATTTTTATCGTACTCTTTTAATCTTTTTGCCAAAACTAAACATCTTTTAACATGTCCCAAACCAATTGTAGAGGAAGAATCACATCTAAAAAGTATATTTTTCAACTCTATCTCCTAATTTATAATCTTTAAGTGCAGTTTTTCCCAAAATTTCATTTAAATATTTTGGATGAAGTCCATAACCTGGTCTAACTGATTTTATATTTTCAAGGCTAAAAATCTCACCTTTTTTTATCTCTTTTGAAACATAAAGACTTCTTGCAAATCTTCTTTGTTTTTGTTTCTTTTCATTTAAACTATAATCAACTCTACCAAGAAGTTTTTCCGTTTCTCTTACTGCTTGAATCATAGAAGAAAACTCCTTTTTATCCAAAGAAAAATCACAATCAGCTCCACCAATTGATTTATCTAAAATAAAATGTTTTTCAATTACTTTTGCTCCTAAAGTAACTGCAACTATTGGAGCAGTAATTCCTAAAGTATGGTCAGAAAATCCAACCTCAACTCCAAAAGTCTCTTTCATATTTGAAATAGTTTTTAAATTCGCTTCTTCTAAAAGTGCTGGATATTCACTTGTACATTTTAAAAGAATAACATTTTCATTTCCAACACTTTTACAAATATCTATTACATCTTGAATCTCATCAATTGTTGCAATTCCTGTACTAATGATAATTGGTTTTTGTTTATTTGCAGTATATCTTATTAACTCATAATCAGTTATCTCAAAAGAGGCGATTTTATATGCACTTGGAGAAAATTGTTCAAGAAAATCAACAGCACTTTTATCAAAAGGAGTTGAAAAAATATCTATATCTAAACTTCTTGCATACTCAAATAACTCTTTGTGCCACTCCCAAGGAGTTGTTGCCCATTCATAAAGTTCATATAAACTTTTCCCATCCCATAAAGTTCCACCTTTAACCATAAAATCATCACTTTTACAATTTAAAGTTAAGGTATCTGCTGTGTAAGTTTGAAGTTTTATAGCATTTGCACCTATCTCTTTAGCTGCTTTTATTGTGTCAAGGGCTATTTGTAAACTTCCATTATGATTTGCACTAAGTTCTGCCATAATATAAGTTCCATCTTTTTGTAAATCAAAGTTTCCTATTTTCATAACTTAACCTTTTGTATAACTTCATACATAATCTCAGCTCTTTGCCAATCTTCTAAAGTATCTATATCTTGTACTAAAAATCTAGGAAGAATAATTGGAATAGAATCTTTTGCAAATATAATTTCATTTGATTTTATATTCAAATTTGTCCAATAAAACTGTCCTGCATCTTGAAAAGCCTCTTCCAAATCTTGGCTTCTTTTAGAAAAGTTTTCAGGCCAAAACATTTCACATCTTTCATCTTTAGTAATTTTAAAAGTTCTTTGAATTGGAAATGGCATTGAAGTGCAAGAAAAAGCATTTCTTGCATTTGAATTTCTCAGTTTTTCAAAACCTTCAATCAAATATTTTTCATCTAAAAAAGGAGCTGTTGCATAAATAGTGCAAACAAAATCATAAATTTCACCAACACTTTTTAAATACTCTAAAGCATGATTTACAACTGCACCTGTTCCTGTAAAATCATCACTTAATTCAATTGGTCTAATAAATGGAACACTTGCCCCATACTCCCTAGCAATTGTGGCAATCTCTTCATCATCAGTTGAAACAATAACCTTATCAAAAAGCTTAGATTTTAAAGCAACTTTAATACTATAAGCAATTAGTGGCATTCCATGAAAATCTTTTATATTTTTTCTAGGAATTCTTTTACTTCCACCGCGAGCTGGAATAATTGCTACTGTTTTGTTCATTTTATCCCTTCTACAAAATCTAATGTTCTTTCGACCACATCATCCATATCATAATATTTATACTCAGCTAATCTTCCTAATAAACTAAGATTTCCAAACTTCTTTGAATACTCCAAATATTGATTATACTTTTCTTGATTTGCTTTTGTAAATATTGGATAATATGCAGTATTTTTATCTTTTATATACTCTTGAGGATATTCTCTTAAAATAGTTGTTCTTTCTGATTTAATTTTATGAATATGCTTGAATTCGGTTATTCTAGTAAATTTATGCTCATTTGGATAATTTATGGTTGCTACTTCTTGAAAGTATGGTTGATTTATACTCTCAAATTTCATATCAACACTTCTATATGGAAGTTCGGCAAATTTATAATCAAAAAGTTCATCTATCATTCCAGTATAAATTATTCTACCTTTAAACTCTTTTTCATTGAAATAGAATTTATTTTTATTTATTTTAACAACATCTTTAAAATCCGTATTTAACATCAATTTAATATTAGAATGATTTAAAAGATTTTCAAAAAGTTTTAAATATCCATCTGATGGGACTACTTGATACTCATCATTAAAATATCTATCATCTCTTCCAATAAAAATAGGAACTCTTGCTGTTACTGCTGAATCTAACTCACTTGGCTTCATATTCCATTGCTTAGCCGTATAATTAACAAATACCTTATCATAAACAAAATCTGCTAAAAATGACAAATCTTCATCTTGAGTTTGTTTTAGTTCTAAAATTGGTATTTTTGAATTTAATTCATATTTTGATAAAAGTTTCTCTATTAATTTTTTTGCCAAATCTTTTTCAAAAAGTTTCTCAATAGTATTAAAATTAAAAGGAATTGGTATATTTTTCCCATCAATTGAGCATAATACTTTATGTTCATATTTATCCCATTTTGTAAAACAAGAAAGGTATTCATAAACTTTTTTATTTGAAGTGTGAAAAAGATGTGGTCCATATTTATGTATTAATATTCCATTTTCATCTCTATAATCATAGCAATTTCCAGCAATGTGCATCCTCTTTTCTAAAAGAAGAATTCTTTTATTATATTTTGAAACTAAGATATTTGCACAAATAGAGCCAGAAAATCCACTACCACAAATTATATAATCAAACATATTAATCCTATGAATTTATTTTCTTAGCAAAAGAAACAATCTCTTCTAAATATTTTGCTCTATTATCCCAAGTATGATTTGCTTTAGTCAAACTATAAGCATTATTAGCCATTTCAAATAATTTTTTATCATCTTTTAAATTAACTCTTAATTTCTCAATATCTGATTCAAGTGTATTTAAAGAATATGTTAAATAATCAACTTCATCCGTAAAATACTCATCATAATAAGTACTTTTATCAGTAAATACGACCGCATGATTTAACATTCCTGTAAAAACTCTATCGTGTCCACCTTGAGTAAAATTAGTATTTAAATTTATAACAACTTTTGCTTTTTTTGTTAATTCTATTGTTTTTTCAAGTGTAACTTCTCTACCATTTATAACATTAGGATACTCACTTACCACTTCAGCCCAATTTTTACCATAAACAGTAATTTTTAAACCACTTTGAAAAAGTTTTTTTAATATCACGTCTCTTTTATACTCTCGTACATAACTTACAACCATTGATAAAAAAGACGCCATTTGAGCTTTTGATATAGAATTAAAAGCGATTTTATATCTATTCATCACTTGTTTATAAGCTTCTTCAACACTAATATATTCATCTTCAATTAATTTTTGTGCAATCTCTTCAAATAAATAATTTGGAATTGAATCAATATTTTCCCATTTTTTTGTAGGTGTTCCAAAGTTAGAACCTGTGAATAAAATATCAATATCTTTTATAGATTTATACTCTTCATAGTTTTCAATATTTTTTCCAAACTCTTCACCTGAAAGTGGCATAAAAAATTTTAAAACTTGACTTTCAGGCATAGAATTTTGGAGAAAATCAACGTGAGCTTTATCTAAAAAAGAAGCTAAAAAATAGTGCATTGGAGAAGCTAATCTTGAGATATGATAAACTGGATGATCAACAAAAATTCCTAAAAAATATGTTTTTACAATATTATATATAGATTCATTTCCTATTTGTAAATCACATGCAACACCATTAAAACTAATTACTAAATCAAATACTTTATTAGTAAAAGTTTCTGAAATACCATCCATTACATTTGGCATTGTTAAATCAAACATATCAACACTATGACCTCTTACTTCTAAAGCGCTCTTTAAACTACTAGAAAAACTATCAAATGCCCCATATTGTGAGCTTCCTTTATAAATCAATATCTGCATTTTAATTCCCTTACTTTATATTTTCTAATAAATTCTTTATTACAAACTCTTGTTCCTCATTAGTTAAAGAAGGATATAAGGGAATTGAAAAACTCTCTTTATAATACTTTTCCATTACAGGAATATTCTCATTTCCATAACCTAAAGATTTATAAAATGGTTGTTTATTTATTGGGATATAGTGAAGTTGTAAACCTATATTTAACTCTCTCATTTTTACAAATAACTCTTCTTTACTAATAGTTAATTTATCAAAATCAACTCGTACCACATAAAGATGATATGAAGAGTTTTCTGTAAATTTATACAAAGGTTTTATTAAACTATTTTCAAAAGCACTATCATAATTTTTTGCTAATTCTTTTCTTCTTTGAATAAAAATATCTAATTTATTTAATTGACTTAATCCCAATGCACATGCAAAATCTGTAATTCTATAATTAAATCCTAAAGATTGCATCTCATATTCCCATGGTTTCATTGAAGCATCTTTAACCATACCATGGCCTCTTAAACTCAAAAGTTTTTCATATAACTCTTTTGAGTTTGTAGTAATTGCACCACCCTCACCTGTGGTTATGTGTTTTACTGGATGAAAAGAAAAAATTGAAATATCACTATTTGTACAACTTCCAGCTTTAATTCCATCAAATGTTGCGCCAATTGAGTGGGCACAATCTTCTAAGATTTTTATTTTGTATGTTTCTTTTAAATATTTTAATTTTCTTTGATTTACGGGATTTCCTGAAAAATGAACAGCATAAATAGCTTTTATAAAAGAGTCTTTTTTTAACTCCTCTTCACATAAATCTAAATCAATATTTCCATCTTCTTTAATATCTACAAAAATTGGTTTTGCATTAACATATAAAATTGAGTTTGAAGTTGCTAAAAAAGAGTTTGGAGTTGTTAGAACTTTATCATTTTCATTTAATAAAACAAGAGAGGCTAAATGAAGTGCTGCTGTTCCATTTGAAACAGCAATACAATATTTAGCACCACAATAAGAGGCAATTTTTTCTTCAAATTCTTTTACTTTTGGACCTGTTGTTAAAAAATCAGATTTTAGAACTTCAATTACACTATTTATATCATCTTCGCCAATAGTTTGTTTTCCATAAGGTATAAAATTCATTTAAATCTCTTTAATTAATTTTATCAACTCATCTTTTTCTAACCACTCTTTATTATTTCCAGAGTTATATTCAAATCCTTGAGCAACTTTTTCCCCAATTTCTCCAAGTATATTATGGTCATAATCTCTTCTTTTTGTAAAAGTTATAGTCGGAGCTATTACAAAATGATCATCAAATTCAAAAGTCAAATGACTATCATCAGCTGGGCACATTATTTCATGAAGTTTTTCACCAGGTCTTATTCCAATAATTTTTCTCTCTAAAGAAGGTGCCATAGCATCAGCTAAATCAACTATTTTCATTGATGGAATTTTAGGAACAAAAATCTCTCCACCTTGCATTCTCTCAAAATTTTTAAGTACGAAATTAACACCATCTTCTAAAGTAATCATAAATCTAGTCATTTTTTCATCAGTTATTGGTAAAAATGTAGTTCCATCTTTTAGGAGTTTTTGAAAATATGGAACAACTGAACCCCTACTTCCTATAACATTTCCATATCGTACAACTGAAAACTGAGTATCTTGAGTTCCAACTAGATTATTTGCAGCTACAAAAAGTTTATCAGAAGCTAATTTTGTAGCTCCATAAAGATTCACTGGATTTGCAGCCTTATCAGTTGAAAGGGCAATAATTTTTGAAACTCCATTTTCTAAAGCTGCATCAATTACATTTTGAGCACCATAAATATTTGTTTTTATACATTCCATTGGATTATATTCAGCAATTGGAACGTGTTTTAAAGCCGCTGCATGAATAACAAAATCAACATCTTTCATGGCTTTTTTTAATCTTGCACCATCTCTTACATCCCCAATGAAATAACGCATACATTTGTCACTATACTCTTGTGACATTTCATATTGTTTAAGTTCATCCCTTGAATAAATGATTATCTTATTTGGTTTATATTTTTCAAGTAAAATTTTTGTATATTTTTTACCAAAACTTCCAGTTCCGCCAGTTATTAAGATATTTTTATCATTAAACATATGAAATGCCTTTTGTTTTATTTTGTTACATATATAATAGCAAAGATTACATTTAATTTATATTTTAATCTTGTATATGTAATAATCTAAAAAATATTCAACGAAGGCCTTTTTTAATGCAAAACAATATAATCCCTGAAGATATAATAAAAATACAAAAAAAATTATCTACTTTAGAGAAAGATTCTCGAAATTACAAGAAATATACAAAAATACTTGCAAAACATATTAAAACTTATACTATGAAACAAAGAGTTAATTCACATATTAGAACTATTGAAACCATCGAAAAAATAGAAAAAGAGAATAGTTAAAATAAAAAAATATTACAATTTGTAATAAAAATCTTCGCTTCAAAAAAAAACTGCTAAAATTCCAACATAAAATAAGAACAACCCAATATAGGAAATAATATGGATGAGAATCAAAGAAAATCATTAGACTTGGCAATTAAACAAATAGACAAAACATTTGGTAAAGGTACACTAATTAGACTTGGTGATAAAGTTGTAGTTCCAACTGAAACTATTAGTACAGGTTCTTTAGGACTTGATTTAGCACTTGGTGTTGGTGGTCTTCCAAAAGGAAGAGTTATTGAAATTTATGGACCTGAATCTTCAGGTAAAACAACTCTTACTCTTCATGCAATTGCAGAAGCTCAAAAAGCTGGTGGGGTTTGTGCATTTATTGATGCTGAACATGCATTAGATGTTGGTTATGCAAAAAATTTGGGAGTTGATACGGATAACTTACTTGTTTCTCAACCTGATTTTGGTGAACAAGCTTTAGAAATTCTTGAAACTGTAATTAGAAGTGGTGCAGTTGATTTAGTTGTAATTGACTCGGTTGCAGCTTTAACTCCAAAAGTTGAAATTGATGGAGATATGGATGACCAACAAGTTGGTGTTCAAGCAAGACTTATGTCAAAAGCTTTAAGAAAAATAACGGGTTTATTAAATAAAATGAACTGTACAGTAATATTTATTAACCAAATCAGAATGAAAATTGGAATGACAGGTTATGGAAGTCCAGAAACAACAACTGGTGGAAATGCACTTAAATTCTACTCTTCAGTTAGACTTGATATTAGAAGAATTGCAACTTTAAAACAAGGTGAAAACTCAATTGGAAATAGAGTAAAAGTAAAAGTTGTAAAAAATAAAGTGGCAGCTCCTTTTAAACAAGCAGAATTTGACATTATGTTTGGTGAAGGAATTTCAAAAACTGGTGAACTTGTAGATTATGGTGTTAAACTTGATATTGTTGATAAAGCGGGAGCTTGGTTCTCTTATGGTGATTCAAAAATTGGACAAGGTAGAGAAAACTCAAAAGTATTCTTAAGAGATAATCCAGAAATAGCAAAAGAAATAGAAAATAAAATCTTAAATTCAATGGGTATTAACGATGCCTTAATTGGAGCTAGTTTAGATGATGCTGAAGATGCAGCAGATTTAGACGACTAAAAAACTATTCAAAGGAATCTCTTCCTTTGATATAAAACTCTCAAATTTTAAACTCTTAAAAATATTAAAAAAGCAAACAACAAATTTATTTTAGCTATAATCTATACAAATTATGAAAATAGGAGACCTAAGTGGTATTTATCGATAATGTATACGCTGATGAAGTGTTAGATTCAAGAGGAAATCCAACTGTAAGAGCAACAGTAATATTAAGTGATGGTACAAAAGGTAGCGCAATAGTACCAAGTGGTGCTAGTACTGGAAAAAGAGAAGCTTTAGAACTAAGAGATGGTGATAATAGATTTTTAGGAAAAGGTGTTTTAAAAGCTGTTGAAAACGTAAATACAACTATTGCAAATGAATTAATTGGTTTAAGTCCGTTTAATCAAGCTGAAGTTGATGCAACAATGAAAGATATTGATGGTACTCATAACTATTCAAATCTTGGTGCAAATGCTGTTTTAGGTGTTTCAATGGCTGTTGCACGTGCAGCTGCAAACTCTTTACAAATCCCATTATATAGATATTTAGGGGGAGCAAATGCAATGACTATGCCTGTTCCTATGTTTAATATCATTAATGGTGGAGAACATGCAAATAACTCTGTTGATTTCCAAGAATATATGATTATGCCTGTTGGTTTTGAAAACTTCAATGAAGGTTTAAGAGCTGTTGCTGAAATTTATCAACACTTAAAAAAAGTTATTGATTCTATGGGTGAAAGTACAGCAGTTGGTGATGAGGGTGGATTCGCTCCAAACTTAAAATCAAATGAAGAACCAATTCAAGTTATTATGACTGCTATTGAAAAAGCTGGATACAAAGCTGGTGAACAAGTTGCTATTGCTCTTGATGTTGCTGCTTCTGAATTAATTAATGATGCTGGTAAATATGTATTAAAATCTGAAAATAGAGAATTAACATCTGCTGAATTAGTTGCATATTATGCTGATTTATGTTCAAAATATCCAATCGTTTCAATTGAAGATGGTTTAAGTGAAGATGACTGGGATGGATGGAAAATATTAACTGAAACTTTAGGTTCTAAAGTTCAATTAGTTGGAGATGATTTATTTGTAACTAATGCTTCAATTTTAGCAGAAGGTATTAAAAAAGGAATTGCAAATGCAATTTTAATTAAACCAAATCAAATTGGATCAGTTAGTGAAACTATGCAAACAATTAGACTTGCACAAAGAAATAACTACAACTGCGTTATGTCTCACAGATCTGGAGAAAGTGAAGATGCATTTATTGCTGATTTTGCTGTTGCTTTAAATTGTGGACAAATTAAAACTGGTTCAACTGCAAGAAGTGATAGAATCGCTAAATACAATAGACTTCTTGAAATTGGTGCAGAAATTGGTTATAGTGAATATTTAGGAAAAGAACCTTTTAAAAAATAATAATGATTAATGAAGCAAAAAATGCGTGCATATAATAAATTTATATCAATAGTGCTATTTTCAATAGCACTTACCGTTTATCTTTCATATCACGCAACAAATGTTCTCTTCGGAGATAACTCTTTACAAGTATATAATTCATTGAAATATAAAAAAGAGTATCTCGAAGGGGAGATTTTAAGATTGCAGAAAGAGAATGCTTACTTACAAAAAGAGTATTTTGAATTAAAAAACTTGGAGCCAGAAGAATGAAAACTTTATTTTTATTTACATTAACATCTATTTTAGCCTTAAGCTTAAGTGCAAGAGAAAATCCTTTTGAAGTTACTAATGTCTTTGAAGAAGAGGTTGGGAAAATTGTAGAGATGGATGAGAAAGCTGTAAAAAAATCTATGGAAGATACTCCATATATTAAAGAAATGCAAGAAAAAATGTCAAATGTTGGTCAAAGTGAGAATAAAAATAAAGTTGAAGATAACAAAGCTGTTCCAACTCCTGAAGAAAAATCATATTCTAAAAAAGAAGTTGATAGCTTAATACAAAAAACTCAAAAACAAACTGAACAAAAAGCAAAAGAATTAGTTAAAAAAGAAGTTCAAAAAACAGCTGAACCAACACAAGTGGTTTATGTAAAACCAAGACCTGATGTAGGTGAGGATGAGGCTTTATTAACAAAAAATATTTTACCATTTATTAAACTTGAATATAACGATAATAAATTAATAATCAATACTACTCATCCTGTTTCAAAAAAGTTTTCTGTTGATAAAGAAAATAAACTTATTATTGATTACAAAGCTTTACTTGAATTCAATACAAAAACAGATACTTTAGAATCAAAAAACTATAAAAGAGTTGCAGTGGGAAATCATAAAAAAGAGGGATATTTCAGAATTGCAATTGAATTAATTGATAAACCATCAAAATATGATGTTACTTATGTTGATAATTCAATTATTATTTCTAAAATACACTAAACTTGTAATTATTCTTATAACAACCATTACAAGGAATACTTCTAATATTGATGCTAAAATGAAAGCATAGTAATATTCTTGAGTAATGGTATGGTTATCATAGGCGATTGTTGTAACTGCAATTAAAAGTGTTAATGGCATTGAATGAGATAAACCTAACATAAAAAACTTATTCCAACCCATCTCTTTTACAAATAACAAAGAAGCTATCAATCTAATCACAACCATTGCAAGAGTTATTAATAATGCTTTAATTACTAAATCCATATTTAATAATGCTTCTATTTCTAATGATGAACCAACAGAGATAAAAAATATTGGAACTAACCAACCAAAACCAAAATGTTCTAATTTATGAGGTAATTGTTTATTATGTTCTTCAAAAAAAGTTGTAATAAAAATACCAGCAATAAATGCTCCAAATGCAATTTCAAGATGTAAATACATCATCACTGTTATCATCAAAAAGAATATTGCCATTGAGATTCTAATATCTTGTTCTTGATGATCTTTCTCTGGCATTAAATAGTTTTTAATTTCAGGGAACCACCATATGAAATTATGAAACAGTTTATACACTAACATCATTGCAAATAAGAATAGTACAAATAAACTCATTGTTCTATAAAAATCTGCACCCACTCCAAACTCTAAAGCAGCAGAAATAGTTGTTAGAGCGAATATTGATAAGATTTCACCAATAAGTCCTACAATAAAAGCTATTCTAATCCATTCTGTATCACCATACTCTTTTTTAAGTGCGGCTAATACTCCAATTGAAATTAATGGTAATATAACTATAAATATTTTACTTAAATCAAAATATAGTGTTATAAATATGGAATTTGAAACCAAAATAGCATTATATAATAAGGATTTTTTTAACATTGTAGAAGAAATTGATAAAAGTTTTTTCAAATCAATTTCTAAACCTGCTAAAAACATTAAATATAAAAATCCAAGTTTAGCAACTAAATGCAGGATAGGATGGTCAACAATAAATGCTAAATAAGCAGCAATTGCCCCCATCAAAATTTCAACTGGGATTGTAGGAAGTTTTAAAAGCTTTGAAACTAATGGTGAAGTAAATATTATTAATGATATTGATATTATTATTAGTATTTCTTCACTCATTAAACTTTTCCTATTTCTCGTCTGGCATTACATGAAAATTTTTAGCTATTTTATAACCATAAGATTCAAGAGCTTCAACATCATCTTTTGGTGTTCTACCTGTTGTTGTTAAATAATCACCAATAACAAAAGCATTTGCACCTCTTTTGAAGATTTCATATTGTTCATCACCAAACATTAATTCACGTCCACCTGCAACCATAATTTTATGTGCATTTGGAATCAACTTTCGTGCTAATGTAATTAATTCAAAAGCCTCTTCTCTAGTGATTGTATTTTCAACTATCGGTAAAGCTTCATTTGGATGGAAAAAGTTAAGTGGTACATTCATTGGATCAAGTGAATTAATAGCTTCTAACATAGAAATTCTATCTTCTTGTGTTTCTCCCATTCCAAAAATTCCACCACAAACAAGTTTTAATCCAGCTTCTTTAGCATTTAAACAAGTTTGATATCTTTCATCCCAACTATGCGTTGTACAAATTGTTGGATAAAAATCTCTTGATGTTTCTAAGTTATGATTATAATTGTCTACACCTGCAGCTTTTAACTCTTTTAATTGTTCAACTGTTGCTGTTCCATTACATGCAATTAGTCTTAGACCTAAATTTGCAGCTTTAATTGCACGTGCTGTTTCAGCTATAAATTTTGTCTTTTTATCATCAAGTCCAAGACCTGCCGTTACTAAACAAAAACCAACAGCACCATTTGCTCTAGCTTTTCTTGCTTCATCTAAAATTTGCTCTATGTTTTTTAATTTATATCGTTGAATATCAGCTTTATATCTTACACTTTGCGTACAGAATTTACAATCTTCATTACATGTACCACTTTCAACATTACAAATAGCACATAAGAATATTTCTTCATTATTGTCTTTCATATTTATACTCTTCTTTCGTAAAATTTATTTCATTAATATTTTTAAAATAGCGCGAGATTATATACTCATTTTCATTAATCTCTAGTTGGAGACACTCTATCAAAGGTTTCTCTCTCGCACAAACTTCACCTGGATTTAAATAAAGTGTATTATTTTTATAATCACTTTCAAATATATGAGTATGCCCAAAAATCACTACTTCACTATCTGGTGTTAAGTGATAAGGCAGATGCATTAACTTAAATGTTGTCTCTTTAATTTTAAAATAATATGGTTCTTGTCTTATATTATATTTAGATGACATTTGTAATAAATTTCTATCATTATTTCCAAATACAGCCACATATTTTAATCCTGATTCTTCTAAAAGTTCAAGATTTTTCTCTATACATAAATCGCCAGCATGAACTAAATATTCACAATTAATCTCTTTTAGGAAATCAATAACTTCTTTAGTATAGTCACTTTTTAGGTGACTATCTGATAGTATGCCAATTTTCATAATTATTTATCGGCACTCTTTTTAGCTGTTGTTTTTTTTGCCGTAGTTTTTTTAACTGTTGACTCTTTTTTTGTAGTTGTTTTTTTAGCCGTTGCTGTTTTTGACGATGACTTAGGAGATTTTGAATCTTTTGCAATTATTTCTAAACACTGTTCAAGTGTTAAATCATTTGCTTCCATTCCTTTTGGAATTTTAAAATTCTTTCTACCTTGTTTTATATAAGCTCCATATTGACCTATTAAAATTTGGATTTTCTCTTTATCAAATGATTTAATTGTAGATTTTTCTTTTGCTTCATCTAAATCTTTAATAATTTCTAATGCCCTATTTAAATCAACAGTATATGGATCATCAGTTTTTAATGAATAATATTTAGTTTTTACTTGTAAATATGGACCAAATCTTCCTATATTTGCCTTAATTTCATCACCATTTGCATCAACACCAACAACCCGTGGAAGTGTAAATAAAAACATAGCTTCTTCAAATGTAATTGTGTCCATATTTAAATGGTCTGGAATTGCAACAAATTTTGGTTTCTCTTCATCATCTTTTGTTCCAATTTGAATAAATGGGCCAAATCTTCCAACTCTAGCACTTACTGGTTTTCCTGATTTTGGGTCAATCCCAATTTCTCTAACTTGTAAATAATCTTCTTTATTTACACTTGTCTCTTTTTCATCAATAGTTTTTTTGAAACTTCCATAAAAATCTTTCATTACTTGTTCCCAAGCAATTTTACCCTCTGCAATTTCATCGAACTCTTCTTCAATTTTTGCTGTAAATCCTAAATCTACAATGTAAGAGAAATGGTCAACTAAAAAACTATTTACAACTTCACCCGTTGGTGTTGGAATTAATTTTTTATCTTCTGTTTTTGTTACATATTCTCTTGCTTGAATTGTTGAAATTGTTGGAGCATAAGTTGACGGACGCCCTATTCCTTCACTTTCAAGTTTTTTTACCAAAGATGCTTCCGTATAACGTGCTGGTGGTTTTGTAAAATTTTGTTCACATTCTAGATTCTCTAACTCTAAAATAGTTCCAATTTCTACATTTGGTAAAATCTTTTCTGTACTATCAAGTGCAGATTCTGGATTATCACTACCTTCTGTATAAGCTTTCATAAATCCAGCAAAAATAATTCTTTGACCTTTTACTTGAAATTCAAACTCTTTATTTTTCCCTGCTTCAATTTTATATGTTGTATTTGCAATTTTTGCTTGTGCCATTTGAGTAGCAAGTGTTCTTTTCCAAATTAAACTATAAAGTTTATATTGAATATTTTCAACGTATGGTTTTATTTCACTAGGTTTTAAAGCTAAGTTTACAGGTCTTATTGCTTCGTGGGCTTCTTGTGCACCCTTTGCTTTTGATTTATAAACTCGCGGGTTTTTTAGTGAATACTCTTTCCCATACTCTTCTTCAATAACAGCTTTTGCAGCAGTTGTAGCAACTGTTGATAGGTTTAATGAGTCAGTTCTCATATAAGTGATTAAACCACCTGTGTGACCTGGAATATTACCTACATTTCCTTCATAAAGTTGTTGTGCAACAATCATTGTTTGTTTTACTGAAAGTCCAAGTTTTCTTGATGCTTCTTGTTGTAAAGTTGAAGTTGTAAATGGAGCTGCAGGATTTCTTGTGCTATCTTTTTCTTCAATATCAACAAGTTTATAAATACCTTGATTTAATGAAGCTTCAATTTTTAATGCTTGTTCCTCATTTTCAACTTTTGAAGTTTTTCCATCTATTTTTGCTAATTCAGCTTTTAATTCTGGATTTATAAAATCAGCTTTTACTCTCCAATACTCTTCAGGAATAAAAGCTCTAATTTCATTTTCTCTATCAACTATGATTCTAACTGCAACTGATTGAACACGTCCTGCACTTAAACCATATCTTACTTTTTTCCATAAAAGTGGTGAAAGTTCATATCCTACGGCTCTATCTAAGATACGTCTAGCTTGTTGAGCATTAACTAAATTTTGATCAACATCCCTTGGATGTGCAAGAGCAGCTAAAATTGCATCTTTTGTAATTTCATGAAAAACAATTCTTTTAATAGGATTTTTTTCGATTTTTAGTGCAGGAATTAAATGCCAAGCAATAGCTTCTCCTTCCCTATCCTCATCGGCCGCTAGGTAAATGGTTGTATCTTTATTAATATGTTTTTTTAAATCGCTTATTACTTTTTTCTTATCTGTTGATACTAAATATTTTGGTTTAAAGTTATCATCTGGGTCAAAACCTAATTGAGATTTTGGTAAGTCTCTTACATGCCCCATTGAGGCCATTACTGTGTAATCACTACCTAAAAATTTCGATATTGTTTTCGCTTTTGCTGGGGACTCCACTATTACTAAATTCTTCACTAAAAAACCTTCATTATTTTTAAAGTTTGCATTCTAACATAAATACATTAATTTTACTTGTAAATTATAATCTCTTCTTCTATATCTATATTAAACTGCTCTTTTATTTTTTTCTTTGCTTCTTCTATCAAATATACTGCATCTTCAAATGAACCAGAACCATAATTTACTAAAAAATTTGCATGTTCTTCTGAAAAGCTCATATCACCTTGTCGTTTACCTTTTAATCCAACTGCTTCAATTAATCTTCCTGCAAAATCACCTTTTGGGTTTTTAAAACAGCTTCCAGCACTAGGAACTCTAGGTTGATTATCTCTCATTTTATTAAACTCTTTTAACATCTCTTTGCTAAAACCATACTCAATATTAAAAACCACTTCATATACAATAGTATCAATTTTAGTCTCTCTATAAGAGAAATCAACATCTTCTTTTTTAATATATCCATCTTTTGTTTTTATACTATTTATATAGTTAAACATTTCCCAAGATTTAAGTCCTGCATTCATTTTAACTAAACCACCTAAATTTCCTGGCAGTTTTGCTAGAAACTCTAAGTTTGCAATATCATTATTTCTAGTATATGTTAAAAGTTTGCCTGATGTAGTTGCGCATCCTACAAAAAGTAAATTTCCTTCTTGCTTAATATAATCAAACTCTTCACCTAAAACTGCAAACTTTTTGTTAATATTTGGAGAAATAAGAAGATTATTACCTCTTCCTATAATTTGATAATCACTATAATCACCTATTTCATTTATCTCTAAAACATCTAAAACAGGACCTATTTTAATTGAAGAGTATTTTTTAAAATCAATTGTTCTTATACTATTTTGCATCTATTATCTTGCTCTTAACTCTTCATACTCAGTTGGGATTAAAAAATCTTCTGCTTTTATTAAATTCTCATAAAAACCATTTTTATAACCTAACTCATACAATTTATCTAAGGCTTTATACTGAATATCACTCATTTTTACTGAATTATCATTAGCATATAAATCTAAATATTTATCCAAAGTTGCAGCATCAACTCTAATTAAATTTTTTTCTAATAACATCGGAGCTAATACGCGTCTATTTTTATTTGCAACTTCAACTGCTTTTATTAAAGTATTTTCATAATTTATTGCACTATGAAGTGGGATTGAACGTCTTAAACACATTCCTCCAAGTGGTAAGGGTAAATCTCCACCACTTAATTCCACCCAAATATCCCACATTTCACGTTCAACTTCTAACTCATTATTATAAGTTAAAATTGATTCATGAATTAATACTCCAGCATCTACCGTTCCATTTAAAACTGCTTCTTCTATTTCTAAAAAGTTCATATAAGTAATTCTAGCATTTGGATATGCAATTTTAAATAGAAGTGCGTTAGTTGTAAATTCCCCACTAAGAGCCACTTTAAAATTTTTCTTTAAAACCGTCCCTTTTTTCTTAATAAGTTTTGGACCATATCCTTCACCAAAAGAAACAGCTGTTTTTAATAGGGCATAATCATCTTTAACAAAAGGATATAAAGCAAAAGATATTGCACAAATATCATACTCACCTTTCAAAGTTGCTTGATTTAAACTCTCTATATCATCAGCAATATTTTCAAATTTTGCGTCTGTTGGAGTAACCCAACCAAACTTAATTGCATAATACATAAAAATATCATCAGCATCTGGTGAATGGGCAACACTTATAGTTTTCAAATTATATCCTTGATTTTTTCTGGTGGATTGTAACAAGTTATGGTTTATTTTTTGGTTATATAGGATTTTATTTTACAAATTGTATTCAAATTTGAGTTTCTTAATAATATCAAAAACAGAAGTTGCATAACTTAAACCATCATCGCTTACATACTTCCATCCTGTATTATAACTAGCCCAAATTTTTATCCAATTATCTTTATGAACTTTTCTCCAAAAGTCTATTTCAACAATTGCATTTGCAGTTGAAAAAGCTACATCATATACTAACTTCTGTGAATAGTATCTTCTATTAAACATATTATCTGGAACTTTTTGTCTTCTAATTACACTTTTTATATTTGACTGAAAGAGTCCATAATCATTACTTATTGGATTTACCAAATTCTTTCCAACTGATGACTCTTTTATTGCTAATGCCATCAAAGTATATTTCATATAATTATCATCTGTTAAAGATTTAATTTTTTTTAAAATTATTATATCTGTATTTGTTAATCCTAATGAATTAGAAAAAGAAGATGTGAACAATAGGAAAAATAATATAAGAAGTTTTTTCATGGGTTTATTTTACAATAAATTCTAATCATTTTTAATAAATGATTAGAATTTTTAACTATTAAAACCCTGAATTTGTAACGTAAGTTGAAATTATATTTAAAAGTGGATCAACTAATAAAATAGAAATTAATGTTAAGAAAACAGCAAATCCAACAACTGATTTCATTGGTGTTGTTGCATTTTGCATAAATTTAGTATTTGCACCTTGTTCTGGATTTCGTAAGAACATATATGAAACTGGTCTTAAATAATAATAAGCAGAGATAACTGAGTTTAAAACAATTATAACAGCTAATGCAATATGTCCAGCATTTACAGCACTTGCAACTAAATACATTTTACCCCAAAACAATGCAAATGGTGGTAAACCTGTTAAAGCAAATAAAAACATACCTAAAATTGAAGCTGTAAATGGAGATATTTGAGCAAGTCCTGAGAATTTTTTAAATGTATATGGAGACTCATAATCTACAAACTCTTTTCCTCTATTTAGCCATAACATCCCAAATGCACCAAAGTTTGTTATTGTAAATAAAATCCAATATAAAAACAGAGCATTTGTTGATTGATGTGTTCCAATTACAATTGCAGCCATTGCCATACCTGCATTTGAGATAGATGAATAAGCAAGCATTCTTTTAATATCTTTTTGTTGTAGTGCAATTAAATTTGGAATAGTCATTGTTAATACAACTGTTACATAAAGCATTGTTTGAACTATAATATCATTTGCATGAATAAATATTTCAAAGAATCTTAAAGCAACTACAAAACCTGCCATTTTTGGAATAACTGATAAAAATCCTGCCATTGCAGAAGTTGAACCTTGATAAACATCTGGTACCCAAATATGATATGGGAATAAAGATAGTTTAAATCCAATAGCAGCAAACATAAATACAAATCCTACTAAAACTAAAACATAATTAGAATAGTTTTCAAGAGATAAGAATCCATCTTCAGTTAAAACTTGTGCCATTTGACCTAGTTCTACTGTTCCTGTTATTGAATAAAATATCATTGAACCAAATACAAAAAATGCAGCAGCAAGGGCACCCATTGTAAAGTATTTAATTGAAGCTTCAATTGATACCATTCTATTGTGCATTGCAATCATTGTATATAATGCAAGTGATGAAGTTTCAAGCCCAACAAATATCAAAATCAAAGAGTCAGAACTTACCATAAATTGGAATCCTGCAACTGTAAATAAATACAAGGCAAAATATTCAGCATATCTAAACTCTTGAAGTCTTAATTTTGATAATCCTAAGAAAACAAAAAGAATTGAACCACCAATTATTATACATTGAGATAAAACTGCAATTCCGTCTAATAACATTAAATCAAACATTCCTCTTTGTTCACCATGGAAAGCTAAAAGAGTAAATAAGTCAAAAATTAAAAATAGTACTACTAAAATTACATAAAGTGATTTATGTTTATTTTTATTAAAAATATCAGTTAATAAAATTCCTAAAGCTCCAATAATTGCTATTGAAACTGGTGCCATTGTTCCTAGATTAAGACTTTCTAGGCTTATTTTAATTGGCTCAAGCATTATTTAACCTCCCCTATAGAGTTTAAAGCTTTTAATTTAACTTTTGTATCATCATTAACTGCTTTTATTTCCATTACTTTTGTAAGTTGTGTAACTGTAGTATTTAATGGATCTAATATGATTTTTGGATAAATTCCTAATGCAATAATTAAAGCTACTAATGAACCAAGAGCAACTAACTCTCTTCCTCTAATATCACTCATAATTTTATTTTCAGGTTTTGTTAATTTTCCAAAAAAAGTTCTTTTATACATAGCTAACATATAAACTGCACTTAAAACAATAGTTAAAGATGCAACAAATGTTAAAATTGGAGAGTATTTAAAGAATCCTAATAGTGACAAGAATTCACCAATAAACCCTATTGTTAATGGTAATCCAATAGATGCCATTAGAACAATCCCATAAACTAGTGCAAACATTGGCATATTATGTGCCAATCCTCCAAACTCTTTTATCATTTTAGTTTTTCTTCTATCGTATAAAACTCCAACACTCATAAATAGTGCTCCTGAAACTACTCCATGTCCAATCATTAAATAAACAGCTCCTGAAATACCTTCAACATTTAATGCAAATACCCCTAGAGTAATAACACCCATATGAGAAATCGATGAGTATGCAATCATCTGTTTCATATCTTCTTGAGCATATGCAATCATTGCAGTATAAATAATTGCAATAAGCCCTAATGTTGCCATAAAACCTGCGAAATAAACACTCGCATCTGGAAATAGTGGAAGTGAGAATCTTATAAATCCATAAGTTTCCATTTTTAATAAAACAGCTGCTAACATAATTGAACCAATAGTTGGTGCTTGTCCATGAGCTAATGGAAGCCAAGTATGGAAAGGGAACATTGGAACTTTTACAGCAAATGCCATAAAGAATGCAATAAATAACCATAATTGTAAATCAAATGGAAGAATCGTATTATTCCACTCTAATACACTAAAACTCCAATTACCTGTTGTTTGATAAAATATATATCCAAAATATAAAATACCAATAAGCATGATTAATGAACCTGTGAACGTATATAAAAAGAATTTAATAGCTGCATAAAATCTTTTTTCTGCTCCCCAAAATCCAATAACGTAAAACATTGGAATAAGTGTTAATTCCCAGAAAACATAAAATAAAATTAAATCTAAAGATACGAAAACTCCAACCATTGTCATCTCTAAAAACAACATTGTAATGATTAAATTTTTTACATCTTTTTTTTCAGTTAATCCTATTAATGCAATCATTGTCATAAAAGTAATCATAATTACCAAGAACAGTGAAACACCATCAATACCAACTAAATAATTAATCCCATAAGTACTTATAAGAGGTAAACTTTGTACAAATTGCATACCTGCAACGTTTGTATCAAAATAGTACCAAAGTAAAAGTGATAATACAAATTCAACAACTGTAACAACAACTCCATATTGTCTCATAGAATCTTTATCAATCAAAAATCCAACAACAGCTGCTGCTGCTGGAAAGAATATCAACATAGATAAAATATTTTCCATTTACATAACCCCTTAAAGTACTGATAAAACTAAGGCAAAGATTAATCCTAAAATTAATCCAAGAGCCATAAGTCTTAACGATGATGATAAATTACCAGATTGAATTGGTCTTGCTTTTACACCTAATTTATTAACAAAGTGAGCTAATCCATCAATTGATGCATCAATTAATTTTATTTCTATTGTTTTCCATGCCCAAACTGAGAATTTATAATATGGTTTTGAAATAGCAACTTCATAAAATTTTGGGATAAAATATTGGTTACTTAACAATTTATAAATTGAAGTATTTTCCCAAGATTTACTAAATCCACCATTTTTATATTTAAACACTGCTACTAAAATACCAAATATTGCAACAGCACTTGTTACTAATATTAATATCCAAGAAGTTGAATGATTAATATGTTCAGCTTCCCATGTTGGTAAAACTTTTGTTACAAACTCTACAAATGAGTGTTCAAACCAACCAGCAATAACTGCTAATACTGCAAGTGGAATCATTGCAGCAATTACAAAGTTTTTAGCTTCATGTGGATGATGTTCTTCATTAGAATAATTTTGTTCTCCAAAGAAAATTTTCATTACAAGTCTAAATGAATAAAATGCAGTTAAACCAGCAGTTATCCATAAAACTGCCCATAAAACCATTGCATTTGAATTAAATGCAACTTCTAAAATTTTATCTTTTGAGAAGAATCCAGCAAGTGGGAAAATACCAGCAAGTGCTAAAGAAGCAAGTGTCATAATAATTGAAGTTGCCTTCATTTTATTATGAAGTCCACCCATTTTTCTAATGTCTAATTCCTCATCCATTGCATGCATAACATTTCCAGCACCTAAGAATAATACTGATTTAAAGAAAGCGTGAGCTGCTAAATGGAAAAGTGCAACCCAATAAGCACCAAGACCAGCAGCAACGAACATATATCCAAGTTGTGATAGTGTTGAGTAAGCAATAATTCTTTTCATATCATTATTTACTAAAGCCATAGAAGCTGCAAAAATAGCTACAAATGCTCCAAGAGCTGCTATTGCATATCCAACTTCTGGAATTAAAGTATAAAGTTCATTTGATCTTACAACTAAATAAACCCCAGCTGTTACCATTGTTGCCGCATGAATTAACGCAGAAACTGGAGTTGGTCCTTCCATTGCATCTGCAAGCCATGTATGAAGTGGAAATTGTGCTGATTTTCCCATTGCACCTAAGAATAATAATGCTCCAATCCAAACTAAAATAGTGTTATCTAAAGTTGAAATTTGGGCAAATACTATTTCGTATTGTAAACTTCCAATATTCCAGTAAACCAAGAACATTCCAAGTAATAAACCTAAATCTCCTATTCTATTCATAATAAATGCTTCATTTGCTGCCCAAGTTGCAGATTCTTTGTGGTACCAAAAACCAATTAGTAACCATGAACAAACTCCAACACCTTCCCATCCTATAAATAAAACAGCAAAGTTATCAGACATTACAAGAACTAACATTGAGAATACGAATGCAGATAAATAAGAGAAATATCTGTTAAATCCTTTGTCATGATCCATATATCCAATAGAATGAATATGAACCATTGTTGAAACAACAGTAACAACAGACATCATTACAACACTTACTTCATCAACAACAAAACCAAAAGGAATATTTAATCCCCCTATTACAATCCAATCAAAAAGATTTACATGTAAAGTTGTTTCTGTTGTATAAACAAAATATAATAGATATAAAGATGCATACATAGAAACAGCTAACATAAAAGATGTAAATAATCCAGTAAATAGTGTTTTTTTCTGCATTGAAAATAGTGCAGCTATTAAAGAACCTACAAGTGGGGCAAAAAGTGCAATGTATATATATTTTTCCATGATTACCCTTTCATCCCTGCAATATCATCTAAGTTAATAGAACCTGTTCTTTTGTACCATAAAATTAGTAGTCCAAGACCAATAGCAACTTCACTTGCAGCAACTGCTATAATAAAAAATGCAAACATTTGTCCTGTTAAATCACCATGAAATTTCGAAATAGCAGCAAATCCAACATTTACTGCATTTAACATTATTTCTGTAGAGAAAAACAACATTAGAACATTTTTTCTTCTAATTACACCAATTAAACCTATACAAAATAGAATTGTTGAGAGTATTAAATATGCGTTAAGAGTCATTTAACATCCTTTGAAGATGCTTCATCAAGTCTGATTTTTTCATCTATTTCTTCTTCTTTCATTTCTGAATATGATTCGTTCATTTTTTTCCCTGCTAATACAATTCCACCAATCATTGCAACAAGAAGCATGATTGCTGCTAATTCAAATGCTAATAAATATTTAGTAAATAATACATATCCAACATCAACTGTATTTCCATATTCTGGATGAACTGGATAATTTGCTTCCATGTTTTGTCCAATGATAGGAGCTAAAAATACAACTACTAAAATTAATGCTAACATTCCTGAAAGTAAAAATACTAATCTTGGATTTTTTATCTTCTCTTTTACTTCTGATAATGAGTCAAAAAACATCATTCCAAAGGCATATAAAGCCATGATTGCACCTGTATAAACCACAATTTGAACAGCTCCAAGAAAATCCGCATTTAATAAAAAGAAAAATGCTGAGATAAAAATCATTCCAGCAGCAAGTGAGCTTAATGCATATAAAGCATTATTTGTTAAAACTGTAATACTAAACATACTAATAGTTAACACAGAAAATATTATAAAAGCTATAACTTCAAACATCTAGACTCCTCTTAGTATGATAATGGTGTTTTTTTAATTTTTTTATCTGCATCAGGAGACACCGAACCATAGCCATCAAATTCAAGTTGTGCACCTAAACCATTTGCTGATGTTAAAATATCTTCTTTAAGTGAGAAATGTGCTCTTTGTTCACTTGAATTTTCATATCTTCCACCATGAACGATTGCTAGTTCTGGACAAACCTCAGCACAATATCCACAGAAAATACATCTTCCCATATTGATTGTATATTGCATTACTTCTTTTCTAGAATTTTCATCAATTCTTGTTTCCATTCTAATGCAGTTTGATATACAAATTTTTTCACAAAGTCCACAACCAATACATCTCTCTTCTCCTGACTCTAAAAGTCTTAAAAGTTTGTGTACTGCTCTATATCTTGGACCTATTGGAAGTTTTTCTTTTGGATATTGAACTGTTGCCATTTCACCTTTAAATAATGCTCTATACATTATTCCAAAAGTAATTTTCATACCAATAAAAAGTTCACCTTTTACAGATCTTGATAATACTTGTTTGAACATATCCCAAGAAGTTTTAGGATAATTATCCTCTTGAACCGTAACGTATCCATCTGATACATTTCTATTTTTAAAATCGTTTAGTTCCATTCTAACTCCCTAAAACATCATCACAAAACCAGTAACTAAAATATTTAGTACTGCAAGTGGCATTAATATTTTCCAACACAACCACATTAATTGATCAGGTCTAATATGAGGCCAAGAAGCTCTTGTCCATAAAAAGATAAAAATCAAAGCCATAACTTTTAATACAATTGCTAATCCACCTGAAATAAACCATAAATCATTAAATCCACCTAAGAAAATAAGTGTAATTAAAAATGAAATTGTAAAAAGGTTAGCATACTCTCCAATAAAGAACATACCCCATCTCATACCTGAATACTCTGTTGCATAACCTGCAACTAATTCAGCTTCATGCTCAAGTAAGTCAAATGGAGTTCTATTTGTTTCAGCAAACCCAGCAATTGTAAATAAAATAAATGCTAAAGGTTGAGACCAAATAATCCAATGTGTAAATCCTTCAGATTGATAGTTATTAATATCAATTAATGATAGACTTCCAACCATCATAAGTGGAGCTAAAAGTGAAAGTCCAGATACAACTTCATAAGATAAAAGTTGGATTGCAGTTCTTGCACCTCCAAGTAATGCCCATTTATTCGCACTACTCATACCACCAAGTAATGGTCCATAAAGCCCAACAGCACCAACAGACATTACGAATAAAACACCCACATTAATATCAGAAATAATTGGTCGAACTGTATATCCAAACATTTCAAATTCAGGGAAAAATGGAACTGCTGACATTGCAATAAATGCAGTTGCAGCTGTAATTAAAGGTGCCACCATAAAAATAGGTCTATTTGCATTTGCAGGAATAAAATCCTCTTTACAAAATAGTTTAATTCCATCTGCTGCAATTTGTAATAATCCATAAGGTCCAACATTTGTAGGCCCTAATCTTCTTTGCATAAATGCTAAAACTTTTCTTTCAATATAAGTTGTAAACCCTGCAAGTGCCGAGAAAACTGCAAGAACAACTACAACTTTAATTACTGTTTCTAATATGATACTTGTTTCCATACTATGCCTTTACTACTGTTGCTTTATTAAATCTGTAACTGTTAAATAAAAGATTTGATGCACTGTTTTTCATAAATGTTGATACATAAGGGATATTTCCATCAATTTGAATATCAACAAATGCAAATAATTCTAACTCTTGATTATTTGCATTTACTTTTACTTTATCACCCTCAGATAATTCAAGTTTTTCAAACATAGCTTTTGAGAAGAAAATTCCATCTTGTAAATTTTCTTTAAATTCATGGCTAATTGCTGTAAATTCATTAAATTGATTAATTGGATTTGCTTTATAAATTAAAATCTCATTATTTGCTAAAGTGATTCTTTCTACATCAATTTGTTTAGTTGTATCTTGAGTTAAAGTATCATTTGAAGTTAATTCATAACCTCTATACTCAACTTGATCATTTCCAAATTTGTTTGGTAAATCATCAAAAGAAACAGCTTTATAACCTTTTTCAAGAGGAAGTTTAGCTGTATATTCAATTGTATATTCAACATCTTCATTTAAAAGTTCATTTGCAATTTCGTTTAATGTATAACCTTTAAATTCTAAAGCAGCATTTGTAGGAATTACTTTTTTATCAATATTTGTAAAAGTTCCCTCTTGTTGATTAAGTGCTGGAATATCTAAATCTCCATCACCTAAAGCTGAAAGTTCAAAATCTGCTTTTACGTTATATCCAACGCTAAATCCTGACTCTTCCTTTGATAATGTACAAATTTGAGCAACACCTAAAGTATTTGTTTGTGATGGAATAATCACCACATCAAAAGCTGTGTATTTATCAACTAAACCACAAAGTTTTGCAAGATTTTCAGCATTTGGATGAGTTATTAAATCTTCTCCAACCATTAAAGAGAAACTGTCTTTTTTAGCTAACATTTCATCAACTAAATCAAGGAATTTTTCATCTTTTCCAAAAGCCTCAACTAATCTTGTATATTCATACTCAACTTCTTTTGAAACTTTATTAGTTACAACTTTTTTAACTTCTTTTTCTTCAGCAGTTGCTTCATCAACAACTATTTCAACAACTGTTTCTTTAACTTCTTCAACAACAGTTTTTGTTTTCATCTCTTTAAATGAATCTATATACTCTTGAACTTCAGCTGGTAAATCTTTTGCAAATTTATATAAAATAAAATATAAAATTGATTCTTCAACCATTGCATCATGGTAGATAAAATCTGTAGTTTTACCTTTTTTACCAATTTTTTCCATAATTGGATCAGCTATTGGATGGAAATATAAACCAGAACCTTTATTCATTGAAACTGAGTTATTAAAGGCATATCTTGCATTTGGTAAATCAGATTTTAAATAAGAACCCACAGAAATTACAAAGTTTGAGTTATGCACATCTGATAATTTTGATGAATATAGTGATTTTCCAGATGTTTTTGAATAGTTTCTTAAAAACTCTTGGTATCTTCTTGCATCTTCATTTACAAGATTTGAACCCATTTTAGAAGCTATTTTTTGTAAAATTAATGCTTCTTCATTTGTAATATATGAATTAAATTTAATATTTTTTGCTTTTTTGAAAGCTTCTAATGCTTTTGCAAATGCAGCTTTATCTTTAGATTGCACTTTATTTTCAAAATCATAGGCAAATCTTCCAGCTCCATTTACAGTTGAAAAATGTGGTTCACTATTAACTCTATAAATTTTTTTAGTTGCGTGATTATCTATTGATTCATGTTTTACATCATAATATAAAAATGCACAATCACTTGAGTGAGGATTTGCTGCTGGTATTTTTTTAAGTTCCCAAGCATTTGAAGTATATTGGAAATCATGTGAAACTAAAGCACCAACTGGACATGCTGAAATACACTCTCCACAATTTGTACAGGCATCAGCATCATATCCAATAAGCGATTTATTCAGTTTGTTCCACATAGCATAAGCATCTTTTGGCATCTCATCTTTAAATACTTTATCAATATTGTCTGAATCTCTTTTTACCGTACTTAATGCACTTGAACCAACCATATCTTCACATACAGTTACACATCTTTCACAAACAATACATAAAGCTGGGTCATAATTCATAACTCCCCAATGTTGTGTTGGTCTATGAATATCTTTAATGCTATAAGATTGAGAATCAACTTTCATATATAAAGAGTAATTTTGTAATTCACACTCTCCACTTTGGTCACAAACTCCACATTGTAATGGATGGTTTACATCGTAAACTTCCATTATTGCTCGTCTTTCTTTTTGAATATTTTCTGTAACTGTTGTAATGTTCATATCAGCTTTAACTTTAGTGTTACAACCATATACTTGTTTTCCATCAGCTTCAACTAAACAAAGTCTACATGCAAGTGTTGGTGAACATCTTGTTAAATAACAAACAGCAGGAACAAATACATCATTTGCCCTTGCCACATTTAAAATTGATTCACCATCTTTGGCTTGAACACTTTTACCATCAATTGTTAATGTAATCATATCGCTCATTACGCTTCAACCTTTTCAATTTTTACTTGTGTATATTCATATCCATTAAAAATATCTTCATCTATTTTTGTTTTTAAAATTGCAATTGTTCCATGTAAGTTTTCATCAATTTTTAATACTCTTTTGATTTTTTCATTTTTTGATATTATGAAAACTTCATTACCATTTGATACCTTTGCTATATTTGCAAAAGTTTGACTTGCTACTAGCTCATCATTTTTTTCATCTACTAATTTGTAAACTAATGTTCCATTAAATGATTTTAATTCTTCTAGCTCTTCTAAATCAAAATCTATACAAGAGTTGATTTTTTGCCCTAATTCTTCATTTAGAACAACTAAATTAAAATCTGAATATTTTTTTAATATTGCAATTAATTTAACAATATTTTCTACTCTTTCGTGATTTACTAAATCATTTCCAATAATTAATGTTTTAACCTTTGCATTTTGCGAGTTTTCTAAAGCCTCTTCAAACTCTTCTTCTCCGGCACTACTTTCAGCACTTATGTAACCTAAGTCTAAATCATCTAAAAAAGTTTTTATTTTTTCATCACAATTTGAAGCAAAACTATTTAATAATAAAGCACAAATTCCCTCTTCACTTCCAACTTCATATTTAATAAGTTGAGAATAAAAAGATTTTAAATTAAAATTATCAATTGGATGCATATAAACAAATTTTGCATTATTGTTTTTTACTGCTTCTACAACAGAATCTTTTAATTTTTCATCTTCAAGGAAAGTTGCAATTGAGATTATAAAATCACTATTTAAAATCTGTTGGATTTTATTCATCTTTTGCACTTTCTTCAATCACAGCTCTTGGCTCTGGTTTTACTTTTTTTACTACTAATGTCCAATCTACTTCATTAAATTTAATAGAGTTCATTAAAGTGTAACCAGCTTCATAAATCACATCTGCTGATTTTTGAATATTAGAAAAATCTCCAATTTCAAACATAATAATTGCTGTCTCTTCAGGAGCAATTTGTTTATCCATTAACTCTAACATTCTTGTGTAGAAGTCATTTTTTAAGTGTCTTAAATCAAATCTTTTCATCTGTCAATCTCACCAAAAACTATATTAAGATTACCAATAATAGTAACCACATCCGCCAATTGGCAACCAACTAATAACTCTTCTAAAATTGCTGTGTGTTGGAAACTTGGAGTTCTTAATTTCATTCTATAAGCATAAGGACTTCCATCACTTACAACAAAATAACCTAATTCACCTTTTGGTGATTCAGTTGCCACATAAACTTCTCCAACGGGTGGTCTCATACCTTGAGTTACTAAAACAAAATGTTGCATTAAAGAGTAGTTCTGAGTCATAATTTGCTCTTTTGGAGCTGAGATGTAATTTGGAGCATGAGCCATTAATTGAGTATCTGACTCTTCATACATAGGAACTAACTGTTTTAAGATTTTTGCAGATTCTTTCATTTCAGCAATACAGATTTTGTATCTTCCATAAGAGTCATTAGTATATGAAACAGGAACATCAAAATCAAGCTCAGGATAAATACCATAAGGCATCTCTTTTCTTAAATCCCATTTGATTCCAGAACCTCTTAAAACAATTCCTGAACATCCCCAATCTTTTGCCATTTCAGGTGTTATAACTCCAACATTTTCAAGTCTCATTTTCCAGATTCTATTTTCTGTTAAAAGACCTTCGTAAGTTTTTAACTCTTGAGCCAAAACATCTAAAAATGATAAACAATCAGCTGTCCAATTAGCTGGTAAATCTAAAGGAACTCCTCCGATTCTAACAGCACTATGAGTAAGTCTAGCTCCACAATAGTCTTCAATTAAGTCCATTGCATATTCTCTTTCTCTAAAACAGTAAAGAAACATAGACATTGCACCAACGTCTAGGGCATGAGTTGCTAACCAAAATAAATGTGAAGTGATTCTATTTAACTCTAAAAGCATAGTTCTAATAATCTCAGCACGTCTTGGTGCTTCAATACCAAGTAATTGTTCGATTGCTAAAGCATAACCATAGTTATTAGAAGTTGCCGCAATATAATCCATTCTGTCTGTTGTTGGTAAGAATTCATTATAAATCATATTCTCAGCCATTTTTTCCATACCTCTGTGAAGGTATCCAATCATTGGTCTTGATTTAACAACTTCTTCACCTTGAAGCTCTAAAATAAGTCTTAATTGACCATGAGCTGATGGATGTTGTGGACCAAAGTTCACCATCATTGTATTATCATCACGCTCAAAGTGAATATTTTCAAAAAAAGGTTTTAGTCTATTTGGTTGTTGCATATTTTCTACCTTCTTCTTTTTAAAACAACTGATTCTTCAGGTTTTAGTTTTTTCATTATTTTTGAAATATCTTCTTCTTGATAAGAGATATTTGTTTCTGGTTCAAACTGAGAAATATCTGTATCAAATGGAACTTCATGCCCTAGTCTTGCAAATCTAGTAGTATCATATCTATCAATTGCAGCAGGGTCTCTTTGTTCAGGGCCGATTATATCTCTAGCTTCTTTTCCAAATATTTTGTCAACTTCGTACCAAGAAGCTGCTTCATCACCTTGAAGTGGATATGTTTTTTTCAATGGATGATCATACCAATCATCTGGCATAATAATTCTTTTTAAATTAAAATGATTAGCTACTTTTACACCTAACATATCGTACATTTCTCTCTCAGACCAGTTAGCTGATTTAAAAACAGAAGTTACAGATTCAATTGCTTCGTCTTTTTGTAAAAAACATTTAACTCTTAATCTTTTATGTTTTGAAATAGATAACATTTCATAAAAAACTTCATATCCATCACGAGTTGCTAAATAATCTACTGCAGAAAGTTCTATTAACATATCGTATTCAAGTTCATCTCTTAAATATTTCATTGTTTCAACAATAAAATTTTTATCGATAATTAAAACTAAGTGAGTGTGTTCAATATATGCATCTTTGATTTCTATTTCTTTAGAGATTTTTTCAAAATCACTTGAAAAAATTTCATCAGAATTTATTTCAAATCTAGGAACTGGAGGTGTTATAAAAAATCTATCTGAAAAATATGCTTGTTTTTGAACATTATCTTTTGGCGTATATTTTCTCATTATACTAACCTCTTCTTTTTGTGAGCTCTAAAAATTGATTCTTTTCTGATTTTTTGTTGTAGTGTCATAAGGGCATATTGTAGTGTTTCAGGTCTTGGTGCACATCCTGGAAGATAAATATCAACAGGAATAATTCTGTCTGCACCTTGAACAGTTGCATAAGTATTAAACATTCCACCTGTATTTGCGCAAGATCCCATTGAAATTACCCATTTAGGATCTGGCATTTGGTCATACAATCTTCTCATAAACTCAGCATGTTTTTTTGTAAGAGTTCCTGCAATTATTAAAACATCAGATTGTCTAGGACTTGCTCTAAAAATAGTTCCAAATCTATCGAAGTCATATCTAGAAGCTCCCGTTGCCATCATCTCAATAGCACAACATGCTAATCCATAAGTCATTGGCCATAAAGAGTTAGAACGACCAAAATTAACTAACTTATCAATAGTTGTTAATTTAACAGCAGCTCCATTATCTTGTAAATAATTTATTTTATGCTGTGCCATTCAAGCGCTCCTTTTTTCCATGCATATAAGAATCCAATTGCTAATAAAGTAATAAATAATATCATCTCCACAAAACCAAACCAACCTAAAATTTTAAAGTTGATTGCCCATGGGAACATAAATATAATTTCAACATCAAATAAAATAAATAATAATGCTGTTAAATAAAACTGTGTAGAGATACTATTAGGCTGTTTTGTTACCTCTGGTCCACATTCGTACAAAGTTGTTTTTAGTTTTTCAGTATCAAGCCTTGCGATTTTTCTACTAATATATCTTGAAAGCCATACTGTTGCACCAAATGCACCAAATGTTACAATAAACATTACAAATGCACCAAAGTAGGGATGTGCAAATTCCATATGTGTCATTTAATCTATCCTTTTAAAAGCTAAAAAGTTTATTTTAATCTACAAATATAATATCTAATTTGTGATAAATAGCCACTTATTAATAATGTACGCAATAATATTGTAACCTAATAAAAATTAGCTTATAGTTTAATCTTTTTCTAAGGATACAATAGAAATTGGTACAAAAAGAAACATTAATCAAAAGTTAACGATTTCTAGAAAAATCCAACTTTTGTTTCGCTATCGAATTGACCTTTTTGCTCTTTAGTAATTTGCTCTTTAAAATTATCAACTCTGAATAATGGTTCATCACTAACAGCAATTTTGTAGGCTGTATTTTTAATTACTAATTCTATTTGTCCACCAGTTAATTCATATTTTGCTAACTCTTCAATATCAAAATTCTCTTCTAAAGGTAAATTTGCTGGTAATAATTTTTTCCAAAGTTCAATTCTTTGTGCTTTATTTGGTTTTACAAACTCGATTTTGTAGTTAAATCTTCTTGAAAATGCCTTATCAAGATTTTCAAGTAAATTTGTAGTTGCTATTAAAATTCCATCAAATCTCTCAATTTGTTCTAGAAAAATGTTTTGCATTTGGTTATGCATTTTATCGCTACTACTAGCACTTCCTGAACTTCTTGCACTTAAGAATTGGTCAGCTTCATTTAGAAGTAAAACTGGCTCTGATTTTGTTTGAGTTCTAAGCTCATAATATTTATCAAAAATACTTCTAACATTTTTTTCACTCTCACCAATGTACATCGATAAAATTTTTGAACAATCAAAACTTAGAACATCTTTCTTAAGAGATTTAGCTAATGCTAATGCTGTTAATGTTTTTCCAGTTCCAGCAACTCCATAAAAAATGATTTTTGCTTCAATTCCTCTTTTTTTATCTTTAATTCCCCATTGTTTAAGACGATTAATTACATTTTTATCAACTTGTTTTAAAAGTGCGTCTAAAGTCTCTTTTGTTTTTTCATTTAAAATAACATCATCTAAAGATTTCGTAGTTGAAATAAGTTCAAACATATCTTGTTCTTTTATAACCGTATCAAGTTTAATTTTTCCAACATTTGCACTTTTTTTAGTTGGATGTGAAATTTTATATAAAACCTCATCTGGAATATAAAAGTTTCTATTAATTCCACCAAATGGAGTTAAAACCTCATCATAATCAATCAAAGCTTTAGAAACTAAAGTTGAGCTTTCTTCAAGTAAACTTCTATATTTAATTTTTTCGTAATCATCACTTGAGATTAATTCAATTAAAGAGTTCATATCTCTTAAACTTCCATCACCACCTGAATATTCCTCTTTTAAAAGGGCTAAAAATAGAGTTTGTTCTTGTTCATTTAAATCATTATCTTTGAAAAAATCTTCAAGCATAATTGAATTTGATGTAACTTTGATTCTCTCTTTGATTCTATTTTCTAGAAGTATTAATTTTGATTTTAATCTATTTGAACTTGGACTATTTACATCAAAATTTTTTCTAACTACATTTAATTGTTGGGCCAAATCTATTCTAAAAAATTGGTCTTGTAAGTATTCAAGATGGTCCGAATAATTTTTAATTTCTGGAAGAACGAAATCATTACTTCCATTTTCTAACATTTTTAAATAAGCACTTGAAAGAGAAACACTTGAATTTATAAGCTCCAACTTTGAAACTTCACTTAATTTTACTTGGTCAAAAGATACTTGAACTAACCAACCAAACTCTAAAAGAGATTTTATTAAATCAAGTTTTTCTAAATGTTTATAAGTTTTTAAATCATAAAACTCTCCTAAAACATCAATAACACCTAAAGTGTCTCTTCCATTCACATACTCTTTTGACATATATTGTAAAATTTTTGCCTCTTCTGCTGAACATTTTAGTTGTCCAAAGAAGCTTGTTTTTTCTACATCTTGTGCTTTTATAAAATTAATTACTTCTTTCATTCTTCTTTGCTTATCCTACTTATTTATTTTATTTTTTAACTTGTTATAAAATTTATCTAACACTTCTTTTTCTTTAAAAGCTATTTTATTATTGCCATTAATTATTAGATTTAGTTGATTTATTTCTATATTTTTTATATCTTCATATTTGAAAATATTTGAGTTTTCATCAAGATTTACAATAAAACTATTTTTTATTTCAACAAAAGAATCATCACAAAAAGCTTTGTATGAACCCTTTGAATAAGCATACTCTTCACACTTATTTTTTTGTAAATACTCTTCGATATATGCCAAATTTGAATGGTTATACACATTCAAAGCTATAACTATAAAAGCTATAAATAAAAAAAGTCCTATAAAAATCATTTAATCTCCCATTAAGGACTATATGATACAGCAATATGACTTAACTACATATGAATAAAAAACTTGCTAGAATTAAGGGAATTTATAAGTAAATAAAAAAAAGGAATCATATGAATAAGATAATCTCTTCTTCTTTTGCCTTAGTTACGCTTTGTTTGTTCACATTTAATGGTTGTTCTAATAAGAGTGAATTCACGAAAAGTTCAGCTAATGAACTCTCAATTGCTGATGATTGTAGAAATACAAATAAACATTTTGAGATGGATTGTTATGATTTAATTTCTTACAAAAACTCTTTTGCCCAATTAAGACTTGGTTTAAATGCCCAATTAAGAGGAAATTTTGAAGAAGCACTTCAAAGATTAAATATATCAAAACAAAAGGGTAACTTTTATGCAAATGCTCCTTTAGCTGATATTTATAAAAATGGATTTGGTGTTCCAATAAATGATGACCTAGCAATCAAGCTTTTAGAAGAAACAAAAGATATAGACCCAATTGCTGCATATAAATTATATTTTTATTATATAGATAAAAATAAAATAGAAGATGCCTTTGAACTTTTAAATTTCGCTGCTTCAAATGATGTAAAAGCTGCACAACAAGAGTTCGCTAGAGTTTATCGAAGTGGTGAATATATAGAAAGAGATACTGACAAATCTGATTATTGGAATGAACAATATCAAGATAAAACAAATAGTTTTACAAATAAAATTTATGGAATATAAATGTTAAAAAAAATAATTCTCCCAAGCTTATCAATTTTTTTATTTACAGCTTGCTCGTTAAAAATGCCTGACTTTTCTATGCCTTCATTTTTATCATTTTCAGATGATAAAGATGCCGTTGCACTAGAAAAAGCAAATGTTTGTCAAAAAATAGATGACATGGATAATAAACTATTTTGTTACAAAAAAATTCTAAGTGAAAACTCATATGCCCAACTTAGAATGGGAACATACAGTGTTGAGAAAAAAGATTACAAAAAAGCAGTCGAATATTTTAATCAATCTATAAACAATAAAAATCCTTATGCAAATCTTGCTTTAGCCTTTTTATATTATAAAGGTGATGGAGTTGAGAAAGATTTAAATAAATCATTTGAACTTTTAAAAGATTCTAGTAATGTTGACCCAAATGCTGCCTATCAACTGTCAAGATTTTATCTTCAAGGTATAAATACACCTGTTGATAATAAAAAAGGTGTTGAGTTAATTGAATTTGCAGCATCAAAAAATTTACTTGGTGCACAAAAAATGTTAATAAAAATCTATACTGAAGGTCTATTTGGACAAGAAAAAGACATGAAAAAAGTTAAACAGTGGCAAGATGAAATCAAAAAAGACATAAGAGATACTAACTTCGAAATTTACAAACTTTAAAAGTTAAATTACAATATTACTTTTTTTCTAAACCGTTGAAAAAAAGTTTTATTGTATCTTCTACAATATTTTTTGTATCATACTTTTTCAATAAATAACTCTCTATAAATCCATCTGATAACTTTTTAAAAAGTATTACTGTGTGTTTATAATCCATATCTGAGTTTGGATATAAACCTTTAAATTGTCTAATTAAAAATTCATATATTTCATCAACTATTTCATGATTTGAAATATCTAACTTATGGAAAAAATATGGGTCATTTGTTAAAGTCTCATCCCTATTATTATCTATTTGAATAAATATTTCATATTTACAAGCAAGATATAATTCAAGATTTTTCATAGGTTCATTTGTTTCATACTCATTTAACTTATCTAAAAAAGTTTGCAACTTTAAAATCAAATACTCTAAATATAAATTTTCTTTTGAAATAAAAAGATTATAAATAGTTCCAACAGAAGTTTCAAGCTCCTTTGCAAGTTGTGAAATCTTAAAATTTTTATATCCACATTTATCAAAATATGAAGCTGAAGCTTTAAGATATAAATCTCTTTTTACTTTGTTTAATTCATCATTTATTTTACTTTTCATTTATATCCATAATTTTTTTGGGAATTATAATTTAATTTATATTAAAAGAATAAATGAACATCAACTAATATTTTGAACTTAATTCATTATTAAGTATTATTGATTTAAAATCCATCATCTTAATATTCGGACCAAAATGAGTGCTAATAATCAACCAAAAATATGCATAAAACTTCTAAGAGATATAAAAACTGATGCTTTACTTATTTATATTAAAACAGTAATTGAAGAACTACTTGAAAATATAGAAAATGATAAATATAAAATAGATTTAGGTTATGAAGAGTTTAATAAAGAGATTGAAAAAAATATAATAGAATTAAATAAAGAGTTAGATAAAACAATAATCAATGCCTATGAATTAAAATCTTTTATGACTTATCAACAAGCAAAACAGGTAAATCACAAACTTCTTCCAAATGATGAAGCTTTAGTATTTTATTACAATACCATAGTAAAACAGATTGAAACCCAATTAATTGAAGGTGACCTTTGGATTCCAGAACAAATAGTTTTAGCTCTTTTGAGTGAATGGATATTAGAAGAAGAAAAATCAATAATTTTTTACTCTTTTTTAAATAATTTTGATTATTTAAAACTTTTAGGATATTATGAGATTGCTAGAAATAATGAAAAAAATACCAATCTTAAAGGCAATATAGTCAAGATGTATCAAATTTCATCTTCTATGATAAAAAGACTTAAAAATTCGAAATATAAAATCAACTCATCGAGAAAATCTAAAATGAGAAAAAAATGAAAAACAATATTTTATCTGGTTTAACTGTTGGTATAATCGCACTTCCTCTCTCAATGGCTTTAGCAATTGCCACAGGAGTTCCACCTCAACTTGGACTTTATACAGCTATAGTTGCTGGAATTATTGCAGCTGTTTTTGGAAGTAGTAAAATAAATATTTCAGGTCCAACAGCTGCTTTTGTTGTAATTTTAATTCCTATTGTTCAGCAGTTTGGAGTTTCTGGATTACTTATTTGTGGACTATTATCTGGAATTATTTTAATTTTTGTTGGTGTCTTAAAACTTGGAACTTTAATTGAATTAATTCCATATCCAGTAACCGTTGGATTTACCTCAGGAATTGCTGTTGTTATTGCAACTTTTCAAATTAAAGATTTTTTTGGTTTAACTATTGAAAATTTCAATGGTCACTACTTGGATAAAATTTATTTAATCTTTAGCTCTTTTAATACATTTCAACCAGCCGAATTAACTGTTGGATTATTTACACTTCTTTTATTAATTTCATGGCAAAAAACAAAAAGCAAAATTCCATCAGCATTGGTAGCATTAACAGTTATCACAATAATTGTAGCTTTTTCAAACATCTATTTTCCACAACTAAACATCTCAACCATCGCTTCTACATTTCATTATGATATTGGGGGAATTAAAGGTGATGGAATTCCTCCTATTCCACTACAATTTGAATTACCTTGGAGTTTTTTAAAACCAGAAGAGATAACTTTAGATTTATTATATAAACTTCTTCCACACAGTATTGCAATTGCTGTTTTAGGTGCATTAGAGTCCCTTTTATGTGCAGTAATAAGTGATGGTATGACAGGAAATAAAACAAATCCAAATAAAGAGTTAATTGGTCAAGGAATTGCAAATATTATTGTTCCATTTTTTGGAGGAATTCCAGCAACTGCTGCAATTGCAAGAACTGTAGTAAATATAAAATCAGGTGGAACTACAAAACTAGCTTCAATAGTTCATTCATTATTCATCTTAGCTTCAATAATGCTTTTATCTTCATATTTATCATATTTGCCAATGGCCTCACTTTCAGCTCTATTATTAGTAGTTGCTTGGAATATGTCAGAAGTAAAACACTTTATAAATATAATAAAAGTTGCTCCAAGTAACGATGTTTATGTACTTTTAACTTGTTTTATTTTAACTGTATTATTTGACATGCAAATTGCAGTTGCTATTGGAATTGGTTTAGCTTCTATATTATTTATTAAAAGAACTATTGATTTATACTCAATTGAGCTTGTAAATACAAAACTTACTATTCACCCTGATATTCCTGAAAATATCTCTATTTATGATATTAATGGGCCAATGTTTTTTGGTGCAGCTCAAAATGCTTTAAAAACACTTTTAAACACAAAAGAAGATACAAGTGTAGTAATTTTAAATATGCAAAATGTAACTATGATTGATATGACAGCAATGGTTGCACTTAAATCAATAGTTGATAATTTTGCTAACAAAGACAAAAAACTGATTTTTTCTGGATTAAATGAAAGAATTCTAAAAAAATTAATAAAAGCAAATTTTCCATTTGATGATAATCTAAAAACTTTTACTAATTTAAATGATTCGATTAATTACTCAAAAACAATAATATAAAAGTAAAATTTACTTTTATATTACTGCATCAACTTCAAAATCAAAATAGTCTTTTATATCACTTGAAAAGAAATCTTTATAATCCTTTGAAAAAATCTCATAATTCAAAGGAATAATTTCATTTGCTAAACTCACTTTTTTATAATCTAAATCTAAAAGATGAGGAAACTTTATTGTTAACTCTTTAACTGTAATTGATGTATCAAAATCATCGGGATTAAATGGAACTTTTGTTTTATTTTTCATGAACTGCCTTAAAGAGTTTTTTATACTCTATACACATATCATTCCGTCTATTACTATTTTTCTACTAAATCATAAAGTGCTTGAATTTCTTGTGCCCAAATCTCTTCATTTATAGTTTCTAAAACAAGAGGTATATCATCCATTCTTTCATCATTCATTATAAACCTAAAAGCATCCCAACCAATTTTTCCAACACCTAAAGAATCATGTCTATCAACCCTAGATCCAAGTTCTGGTTTTGAATCATTAATGTGCATTCCCATTAGATATTGTCTTCCAATAATTGAATCAAATTCATTCCAAGTTTTATCATAAGCTTCCCTTGTTCTTATGTCATAACCTGCTGTAAACATGTGACAAGTATCAATACAAACACCAACTCTACTTTTATCTTCAATTTTGTCAATAATGTATGCTAAATGTTCAAATTTATATCCAAGGTTACTTCCTTGACCTGCTGTGTTTTCAATTACAAGTTTTACATCTTTTGTAATATCAATTGCTCTATTCATAGATTCAGCAATATTATTTAAACACTCTTCTTCACTTATTTTTCGCAAGTGTGACCCTGGATGAAAGTTTAATCTATCAAGTTTTAAAATTTCACATCTTTGTATTTCATGTACAAAACCGTCAAATGATTTAGCCCTTGCTTCAAGTTCTGGATGACCTAAATTTATTAAATAACTATCATGTGGCAAAATATGTTTTGTTTGAATTCCAGATTTTTCTAACTCTTTAAACCATTTATCAATATCTTTTGTTTCTAAAGGTTTGGCTGTCCATTGTCTTTGATTTTTTGTAAAAAGTGCAAAAGCTTTTGCTCCAATTGCCATAGCATTTATTGGTGCATTATAAACTCCACCACTAGCACTTACATGTGCTCCAACATATTTCATATTTATTCCTATTTATTTTTATTTGGACATTCTACAAAAATAGTACTTTAGAACAAAACTAAAGATAAATATTTAAAGATTGAAATATAATTTAAATCTATTAATAATCTTTATAAAGTGTCATTTAGGTACACAATTTGCATTATAAGAAAAAATTTCTATCTTTTTTATTTTGTAATTAAATGATTAAGTATAGAATAACAAATAATTTTGAAAGTTGACGATTTGCTACATTGGGGCTATAAATTTTGGCTATTATTCGCCCCTAAACAATTGAGTAAAAGAACATTTCAAGCACATAGTAATTAATAAAAGGATCAAGCCTTATGGAAAAAGTGGTAATAATTGGTGGTGGATATGCAGGGATATATGCATTAAGGGAATTAGTTAAAAACAAGAATATAAAGATTACGTTGATAGACAAGCATACCTATCATAATTTACAACCTGAGGTTTATGATTTAATAGCAAACAAATCTAACTTTGCAGATGTAACTATCGATTTAACTACTTTATGTATGGGATTTAATCATAACTATCTTGAGTTTAAAAATTTAAAAGTTAGAAGAATTGACCAAACTGCAAAAAAAATCTTTACAGAAGAAGAAGAGATAGTTGAATTTGACTATTTAATTATGGCAGCTGGTACAAGAACATTTTTCCCTACAAGTATTCCCGGTCTTAATAATGCTGATGATATTAAAAAACTTCACAGAGCAATTACTTTTAAACAAAGTTTTGAACAACAATTATTCAAAAAAATCAAAGATGAAGCTAAACAATGTGCTGATACAAGAATTGTAGTTGTTGGAGCTGGTTTATCTGGAGTTGAAATTGCTGCTGAAATGGCTTATTACTCAAATAAATTTTTCGAAAGGGGAAATTTTTCTTGCGATAATCTAAAAATTTCTCTAATAAGTAGCTCTGTAACAATTCTTCCTGGTCTTTCTCACAAACTAATTAGTATCTCTCAAGAGAGATTAAAATCTCTTGGAATTAATATCATTACAAATACAAAACTTACAAAAGTTGAAGATGGTTATTGTCATTTCTCAAATGGAACAAAAATAAATCACTCTTTTGTAATTTTTACAGGGGGTATTGAAGCTTCTACAATTACTTCAGAATTAGAAGATGTTGCAAAAAATGGTAGAGGTCAAATTATCGTTAATGAATATTTACAAACTGATAAATATGATAATATCTTTGCTATTGGTGATATTGCAGAAATTAAAAATGCAAAAGGTGAAATTATGCCTCCAAATGTTACTGTTGCTAGAATCAGTGGAACAGATGCAGGTAATAACGTATTAAATATGATTTCAGGAAAAAAACTAATTAAATCAAATCCAAAACTAGATGGAATTTTAATTGCTCTTGGTGGTAAATATGCAGCAGGAGATTTATTTGGTTTAGTAACTGTTAGCGGAAGAATTGCGTACGAAATCAAAAAATATGTATTTAGTTCATATAGAAAACCATTATTAAAATTAATTAAAGTTGGATATAACAAGTTAAAAAGATTATCATAAGAGAGTTAACTCTCTTATGATAAATTATTTATATACCTAAAAAGTTATAAGTATCTCTTTCAAGCTAATATTATGTATAATCTAATAATTATTTTTAATTATTTTATATAAAAGAGCACTTATGAAAGAACGACAAACAACTTATAAAAAACTCATATTAAAAATAATCCTTATTACTCTTACTTTTTCTCTAACTATAGCCTTTATTTACACACAATATATGAAAAAAGAAGCCATAGAAAAACTTTCAAAAGTTGATGCTAAAAAAACTACAGAACTTGTATTTCAATCTTTATACTCTGCAATGGAGAGAGGTTGGACAAGAGATGATTTAGAAAAAATTATTCTAAGATTAAATTCTGTCGATAAAAACATGGCTGTTAATGTTTATAGGGGAGAAGAAGTAGCTAAACAATTTGGTGAAATTCAAAAAGATTTAAAAGTTAGAGAAAATGATCCTTTTGTTCAAAAAGCTCTTAAAAAAGATGATGTATTAAATGTAATTGATGACTCAACAATTGAATATTATTATCCAATCATTGCAAAAGATGAGTGTTTGAAATGTCATACTCAAACTCAAGCAGGAAATGTTTTAGGTGTAATAAATATCATGTACCCAATAGATGATTTAAAAATTTCCCTTTCATCTATTATAAACTTTTTTATTTTATTTATCATTTTATTCTCTATCGTAATTTTTATTGCCCTATTTATAGAATTTGATAGACATTTGGTAAAACCTATAAAAAAATTTATTGCAAATATAAATTATATTTCTACACATAAAGATATTACAAAAAGAGTTGGTATAAATAATCAAATTCAAGAAATTGATTCAATGAAAAATGTATTTAATAATATGTTAGATTCTTTAGAATATCAATTCTTTCATGATGAATTAACAAATCTTCCTAATAGAAAAAAATTAATTGAGATTTTATCTGCTGAAAAAGATGCCATTTTGATGATTATTAATATTGATAAATTTCAACATATAAATGATTTATACGGTGATAGAATTGGAAATGATATTATTAAATATACTGCAAAAATAATAAAAGAAAATGTTTCAAATGAAGCATTATTATTTAAACTCCACGCAGATGAATATGCTCTTTATTTACCAAGTGAAACAATATATGAAGATATTAAAAATATTGCATTACACCTTGCAAGCTGTATTGAAAATCATACCTTTACCATTAATGAAAATGAAATTTATATAAATGCAACAATTGGAGTATCTTTTGGAACTTCATATTTACTAAATAATGCAGATATGGCATTAAAACTTGCAAAAAAAACAAGAAAAAAATATTTAATTTATGAACCAGCAATGAAAATAGAGCATGAATATGCGCAAAATCTTATTTGGTCTAAAAAAATCAAAGATGCAATTGAGCAAAATAAAATTGAACCTCTTTTTCAACCCATAGTTGATGCAAAAACTTCAAAAATAGTAAAATATGAAGCATTAATGAGAATGCTTGATGAAAAAGGAGAATACCTTTCTCCTATACATTTTTTAGACTTAGCTAAAAAGAACAAACTTTATCCTAAACTTACAAAAATTATAATTGAAAAAACTTTTGAAATTTTTAAAAATAGAGATACCCAAGTTGCAATTAATTTATCTGTAAATGATATTTTAAATGATGATGTATATTCAACAATCATTGAAAAGTTGCATAAATATAAATTAGGTGATAAAATTGTTTTTGAACTTATAGAATCTGAAGGCATAGAGAATTACAAAGAAGTTATCGAATTTATTACAGAAGTTAAAAAAACTGGTGCAAAAATTTCAATAGATGATTTTGGAACTGGTTACTCAAACTTTGAATATATTATGAAATTAAAAGTTGATTATATTAAAATTGATGCTTCAATGATAAAAGATATTGATAAAAATATAAATTCACAAATGGTTACAGAAACAATTATAGATTTCGCAAAAAAAATGAATGTACAAACTATTGCAGAGTTTGTTCATTCTCAAAGTGTTTTTGATGTAGTAAAAAGAATGGGAATTGATTTTGCACAAGGTTATTACTTTGGAAAACCACAAAAATTAGATTAAAAAATTTAGGAGAAAAATGCATAAAAATCGTTTTACAAGAGTCGGATTTATTTTAGCAGCTGCAGGAAGTGCTGTAGGACTTGGGAATATTTGGAAATTTCCTTATATTACGGGAGATAATGGTGGTGGAGTTTTTGTTTTAGTTTATTTACTAACTGTTTTTTTAATTGGTATGTCAATATTTATTGGAGAAGTTTTACTAGGAAGTAATGCACATAAGGATGGAGTTTCAACATTTGAAATACTTGCACCTAAAAACAAAAAGTTTTGGAAATACTCAGGATTCACCTTTTTGACTGGTTTTCTAATTTTAACCTTTTATTCTGTTGTAATAGGATGGATTTTTAACTATATTGTTATTTCATTAACTGCATTACCTTCAAGTTTTCAAAATTCAGAAGCCCTATTTTCTGATTTCTTAAAAAATGATATTTATTCCCAATTTATTTATTACACATTAACTTTTGTACTTATAGCTTTAACTATTTCAAAAGGTGTAAAAAAAGGTATTGAAAAATTAAATAATATATTAATGCCTGCACTTATAATTATTCTACTAATTTTATTAATTTATTCAATTCAACTTGATGGATTTATGAAAGCAGTTAATTTTATGTTTTATCCAAATTTCGAGAAATTCAAATCTGGTTCATTAATTGTGGCAGTTGGTCATGCATTTTTCACATTATCAATTGGTATGGTTACAATTTTAACTTATGCTTCTTCTTTAGATAAAGATGTAAATATCGTAAAGGCATCTATTTGGGTTGTAGTTATGGATACATTAATTGCAATTGTTGCTGGATTAATCATTTTTTCAATTACATTTACAGCTGGTCAAGAACCAAGTAAAGGTGCTGGATTAGTATTTATTACTTTACCTGCAATTTTTTATGAAATGGGAACTATTGGTATTTTATTATCACTTTTATTTTTTATCGCTCTTGCTTTTGCTGCAATTACCTCTGCTGTTTCTGTATTAGAACCAACTGTTATGTACCTAATTGAAAGAAGAAATATTGAAAGAAAGAAAGCTACTTATGGTGCAGCATTTTTTGCTTATCTTATTGGGATAGTTGTTTTATTATCAAATACAACTATTTTTTCAGATAGTTTAACTTTAGGTAGCAAAAACATTTTTGATTGGTTTGATTTTATTAGTTCAGCAATATTACTGCCACTTGGAGGAATGATAATTTCAATTTTTATTGGATTTGTTCTTGATAAAGAGATATCAAGAAATGCAATTATTCCACATATTGGAGAAAATTATTATAAAGTATGGTTGTTTATAATTAGATTTATTGCGCCTATTTCAATACTATTTATTATGTTAAATGAATTAGGACTTATACATGTATAAAATAAAAGACTAGATTTTCTAGTCTCTTATTATTTTAATTAAAATATCGTGTTCTTTATCCCTATGAACAATCTCTTTTTGGTTTCTTTCAAATAACTCTTTTAGAAAATTATTAGGATAAGTTGATGATAAATTCTCCTTATTAAACGTTTCTAAATCTTGACATTTAAAAGTTGTTCTACAAACTTTATCTTCATAAATTTTCATATCAAGAACTGCCGTTCCTGCAGAAAAAATCTGAACTTGTGTATACTCTTTAAATTTATAAATAAAACCTTTATCATAAAATTTCATTTGTGGTGTTTTGATTAAAATTGTTGCACTATTTGAGCTTATTTGTGGTTCATTTGTACTAAAACATCCAGTAAAAATGAATATCGAAAAAACTATCATAAGTAAATTTTTTATGGCTAATCCTTTGTTTTAAAAACTTTTACTATAATTATATCAAATTATATAATTAAAGGAATTTTTTGTTAGTTCATATTTGTTGCGCAGTTGATAGTCACTATTTTTTAGAAAGAATTAAAGAAGAATTTCCAAAGGAAGAGTTAGTAGGTTATTTTTATGACCCTAATATTCATCCTTATAGTGAATATAGACTTAGATATTTAGATGTAGAATACTCATGTAAAAAATTAGGTATAAAATTAATTGAAGGTGCTTATAACCTAGAAGAGTGGTTAAAAAAAGTTAAAGGAATGGAACATTTACCAGAAAAAGGTGATAGATGTACAGTTTGTTATGATGATAGACTTGATACTACTGTTCAAAAAGCAGTTGAATTGGGACATGATAAATTTACTACAACACTACTAATTTCTCCAAAAAAATCTCAAGAAAAATTAGAAAAGATTGGAAATAATTTATCATCACTTACTGGTTTAGAGTTTATTTATAGAGATTATAAAGCTGGAAATGGTGCAGAAATTCAAGGTCAAAAAGTAAAAGAGAATTCCCTTTATAGACAAAATTATTGTGGATGTTTATTTGGACTTAGTGCCCAAAGAGTTGCTCAAGATAAGATAATGGATGAGATGTTTAACCCAATTTCAAATCAAATATTACCTGAGTCAATAGAAGAAAGGCTTGAACTTTATAGAAAAAGAAACGAGCTAGAAGATGCAGGAGCTGATTATAAAATAATTAAACAAAGATTCCTGAACTATAGACTTCTTAGTGCAAAAGTAATAGTTGCAAAACAAATTGTTCCATCATATATTTTATGTTATTCAACAATAAACAGAAATAAAACAAATGGAAGAATTGAATATGAAAAGAATGGAATAAACTATCTAAATAGAGATGAAGTTAAAATCATCGATATTAAAACTTTTAATCAATTTGCTAATACTTCATATAAAAATGTAAAAGAGCTTATGTACAATCCTTTAACTTTTCAAGAAGAGTTAGAAACAAGAAATAAAATTCTAAAAAGTCCTTATGATTTAAGTGCACTTATTGTTCTTGATGAAATAAAAAATGAAAAATATGAGATAGAGATAAATTCAGAGACTTACGAAGATATAAAAGAAGAGATAATATGAAACTATTAGTTTGTGCAATGGAAACATCGTCAAATATTCACCTAAAAGAGTTAAAAAAATATTTATCGCCTGATGTTGAACTTGTTGGAGTTTTTGATAAAGAGTTAGGAAATCCATTATATGATTTAACGGCATTAGCAATTATGGGAATTGTTGATGCCCTTAAAAAACTAAGATTCTTCTTTAAATTAAGGGATGAATTAGTAGCAATAGCCAAAGATTGCGACAAAGTTTTACTAATGGATAGCTCTGGATTTAACCTTCCTTTAGCAAAAAAACTAAGGGAAACTTATCCAAATAAAGAGATTATTTATTATATTTTACCACAAGCGTGGGCATGGAAAAAAGGAAGGGTTGCAAAATTAGAAAAATATTGCTCAAAACTTTGCTCAATCATTCCTTTTGAGAGTGAAATTTATAATGATAAAAATAAAATCACTTATGTGGGACATCCACTTTTAGATGAAATTAAAGATTTTAAAGAATCATTATCAGTTACAAATAAAATTGCTTTTATGCCAGGAAGTAGAAAAACTGAAATCACTAATCTCATGCCAATTTTTAAAGAATTAACAAAAAAGATACCAAATAAAGAGTATATTTTAATAATTCCAGCAAAATTTGATGAAAATTACATAAAAAAAATATATGGAGATATTTCAAACTTTACAATCTCAAGAAATGCCCATGAAACTTTAAAACAAAGTGAATATGCTTTTATTTGTTCAGGAACTGCTACCCTTGAAGCAGCACTTATTGGAACTCCATTTACTCTTTCTTATATTGCAAAAAAATTCGATTTTTTTATAGGAAAACTTTTTGTAAAACTAAACTATGTAGGACTTGCAAATATCTTTTTTGAGAAAATGGGGAAAAGCCCTTTACACAATGAATTTCTACAAGATGACGTTACCCTTGAAAATCTGTTAAATGATTATCAAAATATGAATAAAGAAGAATTTTTTAATAATTCTAAAATATTAAGAGAATACCTAAAGAATGGAAGTTCTCAAAATGTTGCACAGATAATTCAAAACTAATTTTTTTTTAGATATAATATAGGCCATTTAATAAAAAATCAGGATATTATATATGTTAGATATTATGCAAATTCAAGAGATTCTTCCTCATAGATACCCAATGTTACTTGTGGATAGAATTACAGATATGGAACTAAAAAAATCTATCAAAGGTTTCAAAAACGTTTCTATTTCAGAACCAGCTTTTCAAGGACATTTCCCAGGTCATCCAATTTATCCAGGTGTACTTATTTTAGAAGGTATGGCTCAATGTGGTGGTGTTTTAGCTCTTAAAAGTTCTGATTTAACAGATGAAGAAATGAAAAATAAAGTAATCTATTTCATGAGTATTGACAAAGCAAAATTCAGAAATCCAGTACGTCCAGGTGACAGATTAGATTATGAATTAGAAGTTGTTAGAATGAAAAGTTCTTTAATGACGCTAATAGGAAAAGCTTATGTTGATGGAAAATTATCAGCTGAAGCAGAATTAAAAGCTATGATAGTTGACAAATAACAAATAGGCAAATATAAATGAACAATATTCATAAAACAGCAATAATTGAAGAAGGTGCACAACTTGGTGATAATATCACTATTGGTGCTTTTACAGTTATTGGAAAAGATGTAAAAATTGGTGATGGAACAATAATTGATTCTCACACTCTAATTGAAGGGAAAACTACAATAGGTAAAAATAATCATATTTTTTCTCATGCATCTATTGGAAGTATCCCTCAGGATTTAAAATTCAATGGTGAAGATGTTGAATTAATTATTGGAGACAATAATAAAATAAGAGAATTTACTTTATTTAATCCAGGAACAATTGGTGGTGGTTCAGTTACTAGAATTGGAAGTAACAATCTATTTATGGGATATACTCACGTAGCCCATGATTGTATTATTGGAGATCATTGTATTTTTGCAAATGGAGCAACTCTTGCAGGACATGTTGAATGTGCTGATTATGTTGTGGTAGGAGGATTAACTCCTATTCATCAATTTTGTAAAATTGGAACTCAAGTGATGGTTGGTGGAGCATCAGCCGTTGCTCAAGATATTCCTCCTTTTTGTTTAGCAGAAGGGAATAAAGCAGTTTTAAGAGGTCTTAACTTAACAGGTTTAAGAAGAAGATTTGAAAATAGAGAAGATATTGATGCAATAAAATCTGCATACAAAGAGCTATTTGAATTAGGGAAACCTCTTCAAGATGTAGCGCGTGAATTATTTGAAACAAGTGAAAATAAATATGTTAAAGAATTAGCTAGTTTTGTATTAAATACAAAACGAGGTATTCCTTTTAACAGAAAGTAAGATAGGTAGAAAATGAGTAAGATTATATGTGATTTTTGTGGAGCAACTGATACTAAAGACAATCCTGTAATTGCTGGAGATAATGCTTGTATTTGTAAAGCTTGTGTTACAGCTGCAAATGAGATTATGAATGGGAATATTCCCGCAGAAGAGAGTGATAATAAAATCACGCCAGCAGAAACAAAAGAAATTAAAATCAAAACACCTGCTGAATTAAAAAAAATATTAGATGAATATGTAATAGGACAAGATAGAGCTAAAAAAGTTCTAAGTGTTGCTGTTTACAATCACTATAAAAGAATTTTTAGACATAACGAAATTAATGATGATACAGAATTGAATAAATCTAATGTTCTTTTAATTGGACCAACTGGTTCAGGAAAAACACTACTTGCTCAAACTATTTCTAAATATCTTGATGTTCCACTGGCTATTGCTGACGCTACAAGTTTAACTGAAGCTGGATATGTTGGTGATGATGTTGAAAATGTTGTAACAAGACTTGTTCAAGCAGCTGATGGAGACATCAAAAAAGCAGAACGAGGAATTATTTTTATTGATGAAGTTGATAAAGTTGCACGTATGAGTGAAAATAGATCAATTACAAGAGATGTTTCAGGGGAAGGTGTTCAACAAGCATTATTAAAAATTGTTGAAGGTGCTGTTGTAAATGTTCCACCAAAAGGTGGGAGAAAACACCCTAGTCAAGATGCACTTCAAGTTGATACTACAAATATTCTATTTATTTGTGGTGGAGCTTTTGATGGACTTGAAGATATTATCAAGAAAAAACAAGGTGCAAATGTACTTGGATTTAATCAGGATAAAAAGAACAAAAAAGATGATGAAAAAACTTTATCAAAAGTTGAAGCCGATGATTTAGTAAAATATGGTTTAATTCCTGAATTAATAGGAAGACTTCATATGATTGCAACTTTAAATGAAATAACTGAAGATGATATGGTACATATTTTAACTGAACCAAAAAATGCATTAATTAAACAATATATCAAACTTTTCCAAATGGATGATGTTAAATTAGAATTTGAAAAAGATGCACTAAAAGAGTTAGCAAAACTTGCAATCATAAGAAAAACTGGTGCTAGAGGATTACGTTCAATTTTAGAAGATATTATGTTGGATATAATGTTTGACCTTCCAAAATATAAAAATAAAACTATTACTATTTCAAAAGAAGTTGTTCTTAAAACTAAAGAACCAAAAGTAGCATAAAAAAGGATATAAACGTGTTTTTAGATAAATTAATAGGTCTTTTTTCAAGTGATATGGCAATTGACTTGGGAACTGCAAATACAATCGTTTCTGTAAGAGGAAAAGGAATTATCATTAATGAACCATCAGTTGTTGCAGTTCAAAGTGATAAACATGGTAAAGATAGAATATTAGCTGTTGGTCAAGAAGCTAAACAAATGATTGGAAAAACTCCTTTAAATATTCAAGCAGTTCGACCAATGCAAGATGGAGTTATCGCTGACTTTGAAATGACTGAAAGAATGATTAGATATTTTATCGAAAAAGCACACTCTAGAAAATCTTTTATACGTCCGAGAATTATTATTTGTATCCCTTATGGAATTACTCAAGTTGAGAAAAAAGCAGTTGAAGAATCAGCAATGAGTGCAGGTGCAAGAGAAGTATTCTTAGTTGAAGAACCAATGGCAGCTGCTATTGGTGCTGGAATTCCTGTATCTGATCCATCTGGTTATGTAATTGTTGATATTGGTGGAGGTACAACTGAAATTGGTGTTACTTCACTTGGTGGATTAGTTTTATGTAAATCTATTAAAGTAGCTGGTGATAAATTTGATAAATCTATTATTGAGCATGTAAGACAAAACTACAATTTATTTATTGGTGAAAGAACTGCTGAAAATATTAAAATAGAGATTGGTACAGCTATTAAACTTGATACTGAATTAAAAATGAAAGTAAAAGGTAGAGATAACTCAGGTTTACTTTCAACTATTGAACTTGGTAGTGAAGGTGTTAGAATTGCAATTAAAGAACCTCTAAAAGAGATTGTTTCTGCAATCAAAAGTGTATTAGAAAATATGCCACCAGATTTAGCAAGTGATATTGTTGACAATGGTGTTATTATCACAGGTGGTGGTGCATTAATTAGAGGCTTAGATACTTATTTAGCTGATATAATCAAACTTCCTGTAAGAATTGCTGATGAGCCTTTATTATCAGTTGCATATGGTACAAGTCAAGTATTAGACCAAGCAGAGCTACTAAAACTAATAACTAATGCGTAAATTTATTTTTGTATTTCTTTTTATAATTGCAGGTTTATCTTATCTTTTTAAGATAGATGAACTGCTTGTAAATAAATTTGCTTTTTTTAATGATATAAAAATCTCTTACATAAATAAAGTAATTAATATTTCAACTACTATTGAAAAACATTTTGATCAAGCAAATACTATAGAAAAATTAAAAGCAGAAAACAGTGAACTAAAAGAATACAAAATATTATATGCAACTGCACAAAGTCAATTAAATACATTAAAAGAATTTTTGGCAAATGTAGATATTCCAGAAAACAAAGCAAAAATTGAACTTGTAAGAGTTCTTTCATATATTAATTATAATGATTTCACAAAAGTTTGGTTAGATAAAAGAATCGATGATGAATCAATATTTGGTCTTATTGCTGATAATTATTCAGCAGGAATTGTTGTAAATAAAAATGGTCGTGCAGTTGGACTATTAAATGGAAATAAAGATTGTTCTTATGCCGTGTTTATTGGAGAGGGAAAAGCTCCTGGAATTATTACAGCATCTGATAATCAAGATGAATTACAAATAAAATTTATACCGATTTGGGCTAATATAAGTAAAGGAGATGAAGTTATAACTTCTGGAATGGACAATATCTTCTTTGAAGGCTTAAAGGTTGGAAGAGTGACTGAAGTTACGAATCTTGCGGATATGAAAATTGCAACTGTAAAATCGTATGTTAATGTTTTAAAGAAAAAATATTTCTATACATACAAAAGTAGTGGTCAATTTACAAATTACAATTTAGAAAATAATGATAACGATAAAAATAATGATAATCCTGAAGACAACTAGGATTAAAACTCTTTTTAATAATTAGCCATTATTTTATCAACATCACTCCAAGATAATCCGTCTTTTTTATTTTTTGTTGGTTTAAACATATTATAAATGTATCTAGCAAACATATCTGTTTCAAGGTTTACTTTTGTTCCAACTTTATAGTTTTTAAATAGTGTATTTTTAACTGTATGAGGGATTATTGTAAGCCTAAAAGAATCTTCTAAAACTTCATTTACTGTAAGTGAAACTCCATCAATTGTTACACTTCCTTTTGGAATTATATATTTTGAATATTCACTTGGTAATGAGATAAAAAAATCCGTAGAATTCCCATTTGCTTTAATAGATTTAATAGTACCTAAACAATCCACATGTCCTTGCACAATATGACCTTCAAATCTATCACCCATCATCATTGCAGGTTCCATATGTACTTCATTTTTATAGTTTTCCATAGCAAGAATTTTTTGAGATTCTGGTGAAAGTTCAACAGTAAATGTATCACTTGTAACTTTTACAACCGTTAAACAAGCTCCATTTATTGCTATTGAATCCCCAATTTTTGGATTGTATTTTGCTGTTAGTGTCAAAAAATTGTTTTTAAAACTAACAACTTTTGCCATCTCTCTTATAAGTCCTGTAAACACTTAAAAAACCTTTTGATATATTTTGGGTATAATATCTAAAAATTGTTAAGAAGCTAATTTTAACTACTTTTCGCAAATTTCTTAGATAAGTGGAAGAAAACATTTATCTAAGAAATTTCCCAAATATGAAATCACAAAAAAATATATAAGGAATAATATGGATTATGACGTAATCGTTGTTGGTGGTGGTCATGCAGGAATTGAAGCCTCACTAGCAAGTGCAAGAATGGGTAAAAAAACTCTTCTAATTACCATGTTAGTAGAGCAAATAGGAGCAGCAAGTTGTAACCCAGCTGTTGGTGGACTTGCAAAAGGTCACTTAGTGCGAGAACTTGATGCAATCGGTGGAGAAATGGGACTTTGCACAGATACTGCTGGTATTCAATTTAGAATATTAAATGCCTCAAAAGGTGCAGCTGTTCAAGGAAGTCGAGCCCAAATTGATATGGACAAATATAGAGAGTATATGAGAAAAGTTTGTCATAATACTCCTAATTTAGAAGTTTATCAAGATGAAGTATCTTCACTATTAGTAAATGATAATAATGAAGTTTATGGTGTAAAAACTAAATTAACTGAACAATTCACTTCTAAAAAAGTTATCATAACAACTGGTACTTTTATGAGAGGACTTATTCATATTGGTGAAAATAGATATGATGCAGGTCGAGCTTGGGAATTACCATCAAGTACTTTGTCAATACAACTAAAAGAGTTAGGTTTAAATGTTGGAAGATTAAAAACAGGAACTCCATCAAGAATAGATGCAAACTCTATTGATTTTTCAGTTATGGATATGCATGGCGGTGATGTAAATCCATCTCCATTTTCATTTAGAACAGATAAATCAAAATTTGCACCAACGCAATACCCATGTTATATCACATACACAAATCTAAATACCCATGAGAAAATCTCTTCAAACTTCTATAGAGCACCGCTTTTTACAGGTCAAATTGAAGGATTGGGACCAAGATATTGTCCAAGTATTGAAGATAAAGTAAATAGATTTAGTGAAAGAGATAGACATCAACTATTCTTAGAACCACAAACAGCAATGTGTACAGAATATTATATAAATGGTTTATCAACTTCTCTTCCTATTGATGTTCAAAAAGATATGATTCATTCAATTGCTGGGCTTGAAAATGCAAAAATCATAAGATATGGATATGCAATTGAATATGATTACGTTGACCCTACAGAATTAAAACATACTTTAGAAACTAAAAAACTAAAAAATCTTTATAATGCTGGGCAAATAAATGCAACAACAGGTTATGAAGAAGCAGCAGCTCAAGGATTAATGGCTGGAATTAATGCAGCACTTGCAATTGATGGAAAAGAGCCATTTATTTTAAGACGAGATGAAGCATATATTGGAGTTTTAATTGATGATTTAGTTACAAAAGGAACTAATGAACCATATAGAATGTTTACTTCACGTGCTGAATATAGACTTTTATTAAGAGAAGAAAATGCTGATTTAAGACTTTCTCAATATGGACATGAATTTGGTTTAATAGACGATGTTACAATTGCTAAAGTTGAAAATAAAAGAAAAATTTTAGAAGATGCTATTGAATTTATGGCAAATGAATGGGTTACTTCTAAAAAAGAGACTTTAGAACTACTTGAATCAATTGGTGAAGAAAAAATCAATGATAAAGTTTTACTTGTAGATTTAATAGGAAGAAATACTATTGATGCAGCAAAATTTGATAAATTAGTTCCAACTCTTGCTTCAATTGATGAGTATTTAAAAGAGCAAATAATCATTGAAGCAAAATATTACAGATATATTCAAAAACAACAAAAACAAATTGAAAAAATGAAGAAAATGTTAAAAGCAACAATTCCTGAAAACTTCTCTTTCAAAGGACTTGCTGGATTATCAAATGAAGTTATTGAAAAACTTGAAAAACATAGACCACCAACTCTATTTAATGCAAGTTTAATTTCTGGAATTACACCAGCAGCATTGGATATTATTCATTTAAACTTAAATATTAAGCCAAAAGAGGCTTAATATGCAAGTTTATTTATATGCAAAAAGTGGGCATACAATAGGACTTGACGCTACAAAAAGATGTGCTGCAATTGCTAATGCGTTAAAAGAGTTTGACCCAATTTTGTGTACAAGTGATTTTAGAGCAGGAGCTTTTGCAAAAGATAATCTTGGAGTTAAAAAATATGTAAATATTGATGTTCTAAGAAATCTTCATAATATTATGCAAAGAAGAGATATTCTAATTTATGATACTCCTGAAGCAAATGATGAGATGAAAAAAGATATGAAAGAATTTTGTTCTTTACTTTATGGAATTGGTGATGAATTAAATGGAATCATAGTTGATGAATCTATTTATAAAAATATTCCTAATCCAAAACTTGAAAAAACAATATTTTTTGGAGATGATGACTACAATAACCTTTTTTTAGAAATAGTAAAAGATTCTGAAAAATTTGATATAAATCTTTTAATGGGTCACTATTTCTTTTTAGGAAATGAAAAAATATTTATTAATCATTTTTCAAATGTAATTGATGAAGAAGAGTATGTACAAACAATTCAAAATTCAAAATATCTATTAACAACTTCACTTCAAACTGCACTTGAATCACTTGCATGTGGTAATCATCCAGTATTATTCAAAAGAATTGATAAAGAGTATGATGAAATATTAATTCAACAATTAAATCTTCCAGTTATAGAATCTACAAGTTTAAAAGAATTAGTTAATCAATTTGATATAGTTATAAAAAATTATCCAATAATCTCTAATTTTAAAATTTTAAAGTTAGATACAATTGTTTTAGAAATAAAAGAGAAAATTGAATTATTTAAAAAATTAACACAAATATAACTCTTGCAAATATTTATATATAATCAAATCTTATAATTAATTATGCAAATTATAAGGTTGCTTTATATAGAATTAAAAAAAATTATAAAGGTTTTATAATGAATGAGAAAAATGAGTTTTTAAATAAAACTCCTTACAGATACAGAAGATACATTGGTTACATGATAGCCAGTGTTGTTGCCTTGAGTTTACCTTTCATTAGAATTGATGGAAATCATATTTTTCTTTTGTCTTTTGACAAAAAACAATTGCATTTATTAGGTGTAGCTTTTGATATGCAAGAGTTATATTTAATGCCATTTCTATTAATGCTTCTATTTTTAGGAATTTTTGCTGCAACTTCACTAGGTGGAAGAGCATGGTGTGGTTGGGCATGTCCTCAAACAATTTTTAGGGTAATTTATAGAGATTTAATTGAATCTTGGCTTTTAGGTTTAAGAAGAATAAAAAACAAACAAAAAGAACCAGATTTATCAAAAGCTGAAAATAAAACAAAAAAAGTTATTGGTATTATACTTTGGGCAATGTTAGCATTAATTGCTGCATCTGATTTTATGTGGTTTTTTGTTCCACCTGAAGATTTTTTAGCATATTTACAAAATCCAACTGAACACCTATTTTTAATTGGTTTTGTTTTAGCAATTGCAGCGTTTTTAGTTTATGATGTGGTGTTTTTAAAAGAAGATTTCTGTGTTTATATCTGTCCTTATTCAAGGGTTCAATCTGTTTTATATGATAATGATACATATCAAGCAATTTACTCTACAAATAGAGGTGGAAATATTTACAATGAAAATAAAGAAAAAATCATTTTTAAAGCAAAAGATTTACCAGATGCAGCAAATGAGTGTACAACATGTGAATCATGTGTAACTGTTTGCCCTACACACATTGATATTAGAAAAGGTTTACAACTTGAATGTATAAACTGTTTAGAGTGCGTTGATGCATGTACAAATGTTATGGGTAAATTAGGTAAACCATCGCTTGTTCAATGGTCAAGTACAAATTCAATAAAAAATAATCTTCCAACAAAAATGATTAGAAGATCAACTATAATGTATTTTGTTGCATTGCTTGTTGTTATTGGATTACTATTCTTAATGGGTGGTGAAAAAGAACATATGCTTTTAAATGTAAATAAAACAACTGAATTATATAAAGTTAAAGAGAATCATGTAGTTAGTAATAATTTCCTATTATTATTCCAAAATACAGAATCAAAACCTCTGACTTTTGATTTAGAGATTATTGATCATGCTGATATAAAAATCACAAGATTTGAACCATTTACTTTAAGTCCAGGAAAACTTGCGAAAAAAATTGTAATTCTTGAAACTGATAAAATTTTAGTAAGTGATGCAACAAAAGATACACCAATAACGGTTACCTTAAAAGCTTACGCAAAAGAAGATCCTACAAAAGTTGTAGTATTTAGAAAAGCCGTGTTTATCTATCCTAGATTAGACGAACTTAAATAATTATATACTAGATAAGAACACCTCTTATCTAGTATCTTCAAAAATCCGATTAACTTACTTATTATCAAAACTTAGATACAATCGCGAATATATATTTATCAACTATTTTATGGAGTATTTTAATGACAAAATTCATTTTTGTAACAGGTGGAGTTCTTAGTTCACTAGGAAAAGGTATAACTTCTGCTTCTATTGCAACAATATTAAAACAATCAGGCTTTAAAGTGAGTATGCTTAAAATCGACCCTTACTTAAATGTAGATCCAGGGACAATGAGTCCTCTTGAACATGGGGAAGTATTTGTTACAGCAGATGGAGCTGAAACAGATTTAGATTTAGGTAATTACGAAAGATTTATAGATAAAACTCTAACTAAAATTAATAGTTTTACAACTGGGCAAGTTTATCAAAGTGTTATTAAAAGAGAAAGAGAAGGTGGATACCTTGGAAAAACAATTCAAGTTATTCCCCATGTAGTTGATGAAATTAAAGAAAGAATTTATACAGCAGCGGATGATAATGAATTTTTAATTATAGAACTTGGTGGAACAGTGGGAGATATTGAAGGTTTACCATTTATGGAGGCAATTAGAGCTATCAGACATGAACAACCAAAAACAAACACTATGAATATTCATGTAAGTTTAATTCCTTATATCAAAGCAGCTGGTGAGCTAAAAACAAAACCAACTCAACACTCTGTTCAAGAATTAAGAAGAATTGGTATAACTCCACATATGTTAGTTTGTAGAACAGAAAAAGAGTTACCAAAAAGTTTAAAAGATAAATTAGCATTATCATGTGATATTGATAGAAATGCGGTTATTGAAGCGGGTGATGCACAATCAATTTATCAAGTTCCTTTACATTTTATAAAAGAAGGAATTTTAACTCCGTTATCAGAACATTTTAACATCAAAATCAAACCAAATATGGAAAGATGGGATACTTTAGTAAAAAATATTTTAGTTCCTCAAGATGAAGTAACGATTGCTTTTGTTGGAAAATACTTAGATTTAAAAGAGTCTTACAAATCATTAATTGAAGCTTTAATACATGCAGGTGCACACTTAAATACAAAAGTAAATATTCATTGGTGTGATAGTGAAAGAATAGAAGATGTTGGTGCATTTGATATTATTGGTAAATCTGATGCTATTTTAGTTGCTGGTGGTTTTGGACACAGAGGTGTTGAAGGAAAATTAGCAGCCATTAAATATGCAAGAGAAAATCAAATTCCATATCTTGGAATTTGTCTTGGAATGCAATTAGCGATTATTGAATTTGCAAGAAATGTATTAGGAATTGAAGATGCAAACTCTATTGAGTTTGATCCAGAAACAAAAAATCCTTTAATTTATTTAATTGACGAATTCATTGACCAAAGTGGTAACACTCAATTAAGAACTCATGAATCGCCAATGGGTGGAACGATGAGATTAGGTGAATATCCATTTGAGCCATTAAAAGGAACTCATCTTCAAAAAGCTTATGGTAATAATGATATTTATTATGAAAGACATAGACATAGATATGAAGCTAATCCTAAATATAAAGAACAATTAGAAACTGCAGGAATGATAATTTCTGGTCAATCTAATGGTTTAATTGAAGCGGTAGAATTAAAAGATCATCCTTGGTTTGTTGGAGTTCAATTCCATCCTGAATTTACATCACATTTAGAGACACCAAATCCTATTATTTTAGAGTTTGTAAAACAAGCAACTAAAAGAAAATAATGTCTAAAATCACAAAAAGTAGACTTTTTGAACTACTATCTGCAAGACACTTGAATAACCCTTATTCAAAGCTTGCAGATCTTCCATCTCCTGAAAAATTCAAAGATATTGATATTGCTTGCAAAAGAATCAAAAAAGCAATTTTAGAAAAAGAGACCATCACAATAGTTGGTGACTATGATGTTGATGGCGTTATTTCAACTACAATTATGTTAGATTTTTTCAATACTATTAATGTAAAAGTAAACCATATTATCCCAAATAGATTTGAACATGGATATGGATTATCTACTAAAATTGTTGATTTAATAGATGAAGGTTTAGTTATTACTGTTGATAATGGAATTTCTGCCTATGAAGCTTCTGTAAAATTAAAAGAGAAAAATATTGATTTAATAATCACAGATCATCATACTGTTGGAGCTAAAATCCCAATAGCAATTGCAATAATAAATCCAAAACAAAAAGATTGTAACTTTGAGTTTAAAGATATTTGTGGAGCACAAGTTGCTTGGTATTTATGTGCTGCAATTAAAAAAGAGATGAACTTAGATGTAAATATGTCAAACTTCCTTGATTTGCTTTGTGTGGCAATTATCGCTGATATTATGCCCATGACTGCACTTAATTATACTATTGTGAAACAAGGTTTAAAAAAAATCAAAACCTCATCAAGGGAAGCTTTTAAAAAATTAAATGAAATTATGTCTAAAGAGATTTTTGTATCTGATGATGTAGGATTTTTTATTGCTCCAAAATTAAATAGTGCAGGTAGAATGGATGATGCAAGTGTTGCTTTATCTTTTTTACTTTCAAAAAACTCAAATGCTGCCAATGAATCTTTATCATTATTAGATGAACTAAATAATTATAGAAAAACTTTACAAGAAGAGATTTCAAAAAAAGCTGAAGCAAAAACTGACATAAAAGATAATGCGGTTGTAGTTTGGGGTGAAAATTGGCATGAAGGTGTAATTGGGATTGTTGCATCAAAGTTATCAAACTCTCATAAAAAACCAGCATTTATCTTCTCTATTCATAATGGAATTGCAAAAGGAAGTGCAAGGGCAAATGCTAATATAAATCTATATGATATTATCACTAAAGCTTCTCATTTATTACTTGGATATGGTGGACATAAAAATGCTGCAGGATTATCTATGGAAGCTTCTAATCTTGAAGAATTTAAAACTATTATAAACAGAGAGTTAGAAGATTATAAAGAAGATTTACACATTGAACCTATTACTTTGGGTGAACTTGATGTATCAAGTGTAGATTTAGAATTTTTATCTATTATTGAGCAGTTTGAACCATATGGATTAGAAAATCATAGACCAATTTTTAAAATTTCTAATACAACTTTAGTAAAATATGATTTAATAGGTAAAGATAAAAATCACTTAAAATTAACATTAAACAGTGATGGTGTAATTTTTGAAGCTTTAAAATTTAATGATTCTAATATAAAGTTTTCACCAAATCTTGATTTAATTGTATCAGTAAGTAAAAATGAGTTTAGAGGAGAAGTAACTCCTCAATTTTTAATTCAGGATATTTTATAAAACTACATGAGGACGATAAGTTGGCTCAGCCTCTTTTTTCTTTTCTTCCTCTGTTTTACTAGAAGAACCTTGAGCACCTTCTAAACTTAAAATTTCATCATCAATATCTGTTCTTTCATATGAAGAAGAAAGAATATTTCCATTTCTAATATCTATTAATTTTACAAAAATATTTAAACTTCTATTAGTTATTGAATAAGTTCCAACAACGGCATATTTCTCTTTTGTTATTTTGTCCGCTGCGATTTTATCTTTATTTCGAGTTAATAGATTAAAACCACTTTGTCCATATTCAAACTCTTTTCCAAGTTCAATCTCTCTTACAATAATATTTTGAGAAACTAAACTATCTTTTAGCATACTCGAAAGTAAAAATCCAAGTTGAGATTTATTTTTTAATTTATCTAAATTAACAAAATCTGAAACTAAAACAACATCTTGTGGTGATAGATTCTTTTTGATTTTACTTGCAGATTCATCAGTTAATTTTGAAGCTAAATAGTAAAAATTATTTGTACCCATAAGTGGATTTTTGTATGAACAAGATGTAAAAAAGAGTACTAAGAAAATCGAAATAGTTAAATATTTCAATTTTCCTAAAAAATTAAAAGTCATTATAATTATCGTTCTTTTACAAGATTTATAGTTCTTGCAGGTGCACAATCTTTAAAGATAATACAATCATCTTTTACACCATGAATATAAGTAGCTCTTGCACTTGTAATAATTTTACCAGTAATGTTATCAATTACCCTTGCATTTAACATGATTTTACCTAATTGTCGTGAATAAGTTCCTACAACAACGTAAGTATTAGGTATTTTATTTTTTAATTCATGGGGTTTTCTTGAAATAAAATATTCACCTTCATCATTTATTGAAACAGCCATTTGACCTCTGAATTCTGTAATGTCAAATCCTCTATTTGAAAGTTCATTAATTAAACTCTCACTCACGATTCTTCCAAATTCAGTAGTTTTTTTGAACTCATCAAGTCTAACAAAAGAAGTAATTAATACAGGTTTTGTTGTATCCATTTTTTTATTTTCTAACATTTGAGCTGCTAGTGAAGCGATAGTTGATTCTAATGTATTTTGAGTAGTTACATCTTTTTGCATTTCTGCTGCTACTTCTAAATGTTGTTTTGTAGTTTGTACTTTGTTATACTCTTTTGAGATAGCATCATCTCTAACAACAGTACACCCAGTGATGAAAAACAACATAGAACTTGCTAATATGCTTAACTTAAAAATACTTTTAGACATTAAAAACCCCTTTTCATAATTCTTTAAATTCTATTTAAAGTTAGCTTAGATATTCTTGAATGATTATATCCTATATTAAGAAGGTTTAAGATTTAAATCATGATAATATATAATCAATCAAAATTTTAAGGAAAATTTATGGCAAATATTATAATACCAATATCAAATGGATTTGAAGAAATTGAAGCAATCACAATTATTGATGTATGTAGACGTGCAAACATAAAAGTTACTACTGCTGCAGTTGAAAATTTAGAAACAACTGGAGCACATGGAATAAAAATCATTGCAGATACAACAATTGAAAATATTAAATGTGATGACTTTGATATGATAGTTTTACCAGGTGGTCTTCCAAATGCTTTTACATTAGCAGATAATGAAAAAGTTCAATCTTTACTTAAAGAATTTAAACTAAACAATAAAAATATTGGAGCTATTTGCGCAGCACCTTATGCGTTACATAAAGCAGATGTTTTAAATGAAAATTTCACTTGTTATCCTAGTTTTGAGCAAAAAATAAGAGTTGATGGTTATCATTCAAATGATGCAATTGTTATTGACAATAATGTAATTACTTCACAAGGACCAGCAACAGCAATGGCTTTTGCTCTAGAAATTGTAAATATTCTTTGTGATGAAGAAACTTTTTTAAGTGTAAAAAGTGGTTTATTGGCTTTAGATAATTAATTAAATTGTCGATAAATTGTAATCAAAAGGATTTAAAATGCTTTTATGAAATACAAAAGCATTTTTATATCCGACATACATTTAGGAACTCGTTTTTCAAAAGCAAAAGTTCTTCTTAATTTTCTAAAACACAATAACTGTGAACAACTATTTTTAGTGGGTGACATTATTGATGGTTGGGCAATAAAAAGAAAATTGGTTTGGCCACAATCCCACTCAGATGTTATTCAAAGAGTTCTAAAAAAAGCTAGAAAAGGCACAAAAGTAACTTTCATTACAGGTAACCATGATGACTTTTTAAGACCTTTTGTTCCTTTGCTTTTAGGAAACTCTTTAAATATTACTAATGACTTAGAATATATTGGAGTAAATGGGAAAAAATACTTTGTAACCCATGGAGATTTTTTTGATTCTATTACTATGACAAAAAAATGGTTAGCAGTTTTGGGTGATTATGGTTATGATTTACTTTTACATCTAAATGCAGTATTGAATTTTATTAGAAAAACTATTGGTATTAAAAAATATTGGTCACTTTCAAAATATGTAAAAGATAGTGTAAAATCCTCTGTCTCTTTTATCAATGACTTTGAAACTGTTTTATCAAATCATGCAAAAAACAAAGGCTATGATGGTATTATTTGTGGACATATCCATAAAGCAGAAATTAGAGATATTGAAAAAATTGAATATTTAAATTGTGGTGATTGGGTTGAATCTTGTACAGCAATAGTTGAAACTTTTGATGGAGAATTTATGATAATTAATTGGTTAGATAAAGATACAATAGATGAACATTCCAACAAATAATTTAGCCCTTGCCCTTGGTGGTGGTGCGGCACGTGGTGCTTTTCATTTAGGTGTGTTAGATTTTTGTGAGCAACATAATATTGAAATCCAAGCCTATAGTGGCTCATCAATTGGAGCAATTATTAGTGCTTCCCATGCTAGTGGGATAAAAGCAAAAGAACAATTAAAAATCTTTGCCTCAAAAGATTTGAGACAAGCTTTAAAATTCAACTATTTTAGAAATGGCTTACTAAGAATTGATACTTCAAATAAAATTGTAAAAGAACTACTTCCAATAGAAAACCTTGAAAATATTCCAAAACCAGTTTGGGTAAATGCCTATGATTTAAAAAAAAGGGAACTACACTATTTTAATAGTGGAGACACAATTACTTTATGTATGGCTTCAAGTGCATTAGTTCCTATTTTTAAACCCGTAAGTTATGAAGGAATGTACCTAATTGATGGTGGATTATTTGATAATATCCCTATAAAACCTCTTTTAAATAAAAATTACGATATTTATTCTGTAGATTTATTTGCAAAAGAACACAATTCTATAGTTAAAAAACCAACAACTATGAAAAAAATCAAAAAATCCCTATTTAAACAACTTCATGAAAATCATAAACACTCTGTTGAAAATACTAATTACTATTTAGGTAGTCCACATATTAGGAATTTTTCTTTATTCACTTTTCAAGAACTTGAAGAGTGTTTTAAATTAGGTATTAAAGAGGCGCAAAATCATTTTTTAGATATACTATAAATAAAAAACTAAAAAGATTTATATTATGTCTGATACACCAAAATTTACCCATCTACATTTACATACAGAATATTCCCTACTTGATGGTGCAAATAAAATAAAACCACTAGCTAAAAAAGTAAAAAAAATGGGAATGACAAGCGTTGCTATGACTGACCATGGAAATATGTTTGGAGCAATTGATTTTTATAATGCTATGAGAGCTGAGGGAATTAAACCAATCATTGGAATGGAAGCTTATATTCACAATAGCGAAGATATTGGTGATAAAACAAATAGACAAAGATTCCACCTTTGTTTATATGCAAAAAATGATATTGGTTACAAAAACTTAATGTTCTTAAGTTCTCAAGCTTATATGTTTGGTTTTTATTATTATCCAAGAATTAATAAACAGCTTCTAAGAGATAATGCTGAGGGTTTAGTTTGTAGTGCTGCTTGTTTACAAGGTGAAGTAAATTGGCATTTAAACACTCAAAGTGAAAGAAATGTAAAAAATGGTGCAAAAGGTTATGAAGAGGCAAAAAGAATTGCTTTAGAATACAAAGAAATTTTTGGAGAAGATTTTTATTTAGAGATTATGAGACATGGAATTGGTGACCAACATTTTGTTGATGACCAGATTTTAAGAATTTCAAAAGAGACAGGAATAAAAGTTGTTGCTACTAATGATACTCACTATCTAGAACAAAAAGATGCCGATGCACACGAAGCCTTTATGTGTATTGCAATGAATAAGCTTTATGATGACCCAAAAAGATTAAGACATAGTGTTCATGAATTTTATTTGAAATCTCCAGAACAAATTGCAAAACTTTATGCTGATATTCCAGAAGCTTTGGAAGCCACTCAAGAGATAGCTGATAAATGTAATCTTGAAATAAAACTAGGAAACCCTACTCCTCCAAATTTTAAATTTACAAGACAAAAATCTGTTGATGCTAATCTAAACTTACCTGAACCAGAACTTGAATACTCTTTAGAAAATGACAAAATATTATTTATGCATGAATGTAGAAAAGGTCTTGAAGATAGATTAAAAATAGTTCCAAGCGAACATCATCAAGAATATAGAGATAGACTTGAAGTAGAAATTGAAATTATTAATAATATGAAATTCCCAGGATATATGCTTATCGTTTGGGATTTCGTAATTGTTGCAAAAAAAATGGGAATTCCAGTTGGTCCTGGTAGGGGTTCAGCCGCTGGAAGTTTAGTTGCCTTTTCTTTAAAAATTACAGATATTGACCCTATCCCTTATGGTTTACTTTTTGAGAGATTCCTAAATCCAGAAAGGGTTTCAATGCCCGATATTGATATGGATTTCTGTCAAGCTAGACGTGGAGAAATCATTGATTACGTTGTTCAACAATATGGACGGGCTAACGTTGCACAAATTATCACCTTTGGTAAACTTCTTGCAAAAGGAGTAATTAGAGATGTTGCAAGGGTTCTTGATATGCCCTATGCAAGAGCCGATGCGATGGCAAAACTTATTCCCGATGAATTAGGAATAAATCTTACAAGCTCTTATGAAAAAGAACCAAAAATCAAAGAACTTTGTGATGCAGATCCACAAGCAGCTAGAGTTTGGGAATATGCTCTTGCCCTTGAGGGTCTAAATAGAAATGCTGGAACTCACGCAGCTGGAGTTGTTATTTCAAATGAACCTTTATGGAAAAAAACACCACTTTTTAAACCAAGTGGACTTGATACACTTGCAACTCAATACAACGGTAAATACGTTGAAGATGTGGATTTAATTAAATTCGACTTCTTGGGTTTAAAAACCCTAACTGTAATTGAAGAAGCAAATAAATTAATCGAGCAAAGACATGGGAAACGTGTAGATTTTATCACAGCAGATGTGAATGACAAAGGTGTTTATGATCTGATTCAAACTGGAAATACAATGGGACTATTCCAAATCGAGTCTGATGGTATGCAAGATTTATGTAAAAGATTAAAACCTTCAAATTTTGAGGATATTATCGCCGTTCTTGCACTTTATAGACCAGGACCGATGGAATCAGGAATGCTTGATGACTTTATTGATAGAAAACATGGTCGTGCTGAAATCAACTACTTCTATGATGAATTTGATGCACCTTTACGACCAATTCTTGAAACTACTTATGGAGTTATTGTTTATCAAGAGCAAGTTATGCAAATCGTTCAAACAATTGGAGGCTTCTCACTTGGAGGCGCTGACTTAGTTAGACGGGCGATGGGTAAAAAAATCAAAGAAGAAATGGATAGACTAAAAGGTGAATTTGCCGATGGTGGAGTTAAAAAAGGTTACCAAAAACCTCACTGCGAAGAGCTGTTTGATCTAATTGTAAAGTTTGCTGGGTACGGATTTAATAAATCTCACTCAGCAGCTTATGCCCTAGTAACTTTTTATACTTCATATCTAAAAAAATATTATCCATCTGAATTTATGGCGGCTTTATTAACCCTTGAAAAAGATAATACAGATAAAGTTGTAAAATATGTGGATGAAGTAAAAAGATTGGGACTTGATCTGTTTCCACCAGATATTAATAAATCAGACTTAGTATTTTCAGCTAAAAAAATAGATGATAAAGAAGTTGTAATGTTTGGAATGGGTGCCATTAAAGGTGCTGGTGATGTTGCTATTAATTCTATTTTAAAAGCTAGAAATGAAGGTGGATTATTTACAGATTTAGGAGATTTTATCTCGCGAATAGATGGAAGTAAAGTAAATAAAAGAGTAATTGAATCCCTAACAAAAGCAGGAGCATTTGATAGTTTTGGATACTCAAGACAGGCTTTACTTAATCAAATAGAAAAAATTGTTGAAACAGTTGGAAAAGCTGCAGTTGCAAAAAAAATGGCAACAGGTTCTTTATTTGGTGATAGTGATGAACTTACAAAAATTGATATTGAACTGGAACATCTTCCAGAATTTGAAGCAAAAGAAATTTTAGAACTTGAAAAAGCCTCTTTAGGTTTTTATGTTTCAGGGCATCCACTTGATGAATATAGAGAACAACTTGATAAAATCAATTACACACTTTCTTCTCAAATTGATGAACTAGAAGACGGAAGCCAAGCTTTATTTGTTGGGAAAATTGAAAACATTGCTGAAAGAATGTCAAAAAAAGGTAATAAATTTGGAATTGCAACCATCATGGATTTCCATGGAACTATTGAACTTATGCTTTTTGAAGATAGATTAAAAGAGTTAAAAGAGGATTATGATTTAAATGAGCCAATAGCTTTTAAAGTAAGAATTTCAAAAGATGAAAATTTTACAAGAATGAATATTCTAAAAATAGAAAGTATCAAAGAAGCTAAAAACGAAAAAATAAAAACAAAACAAAAAGAAGTTGTTGAACCACCAATAACAATTGCAATTCCTTTTTCAAATGATGAAAATTTGATGTATAAACTATTTGAAATTGTGGCAAATAATCAGGGGAAAAGAGAATTAAAAATTTTGATTAAATCGAAACTTGCGGATTTAGAACTAGAAACTGGTTTTAAAGTTACATCACAAGTAGAAAATCTAATACACCAACTAGAAGGAGTATATATAGTAGCATGAAGCATATCCTACTAACAAATGATGATGGCTTTGATGCAGTTGGATTAAAAGCCTTAATAGAAGCCTTAAAACCAATAGCAAAAATAACAGTTGTTGCACCAGCACGTAATAAATCAGCATGTGGCCACTCATTAACACTAGATAAACCATTAAGAATGGTTTGTGTTGAAGATGATTTTTATAAAATTGATGATGGAAGTCCAACCGATTGTGTGTTTATTTCAATAAGTGATTTATTCAAAGAAGGAAATATTCCTGATTTAGTAATTAGTGGAATAAATATTGGTGCAAATATGGGTGAAGATATTACTTATAGTGGAACAGCATCAGCTGCAATGGAAGCTGTAATTCATGGAATACCTGCAATTGCAATATCTCAAGTATGTAATGATAGATGTCGTGATATAGAAAATAATTGGGATTTTGAACTTGCAAAAAGTGTAATTGCTGAACTTGTTAGTAAAATATTAGATAAAAATTTCCCATTAGATGAAAGAAAGTTTTTAAATGTTAATATTCCACCTATAAAAGCCAAAGATTGTAAAGGTATAAAAGTTACAAAAGCAGGATTTAGAGAGTATGGAAATGATACCCACAGACATCTAAACCCAAGAGGTGAAGAGTATTATTGGATTGGCTTACATCCATTACTTTGGAAACCATCTTTAAACAAAGATTGCGACTTTGAAGCAATAAAAGCAAATTATGTATCAATTACACCAATTATGCTTGATATGACTTCTTACAATGATATAAAATCAATTGAAAATTGGTTAACAAAATAAAAGGAAACAGATGAATTTTACAAACTCTTTACTAAAACATATCGACAAATTAGTTGGTACATTAAGAGATGATGAAGAATTAAAAGAAGTATTAAAAAGAAAATTTACAAAAAAAGAATATAAAATTTTTGTTGCTTTTGAAGAAGGAAAATCTATTGAAGAGATTAAAACTCTTGTAAAAGATGATGAAGAAACAATTGAAAAACACTATAAAGTTGCTTGTAAAAAATTAAATCAAGAAAAATTCAAACAAGAATTAGTATCTTACGAATAAGATACTAATTAATCATAAAACCATTTTAATATTAGAATGGTCACCTAACATTTTATAAATCTCTTTTCTATCATCTTCATTATGAACTAATAGTTCTAAAGTATAACTTTTATATTTACCTTTACTACTAACTTTTGATTCTTTTACTTTATGTTCTCTTTGTAAGATAACTTCTTTTACTGTAACATGAATATCAATATGTTCTAATACAACTAATTTATATTCCCAAGAACATGGATAATTTAGTTCTAATTTTTCTTTACTTAAATCAATCATTATTTAAATCCTCTCTAATAAAATCACCACTTTTGCCACCAGATTTTTTTTCTAATTGAACATTAGAAATAATCATAGATTTATCAATTGCTTTTACCATATCATAAATAGTTAACAAACCAATAGAAACACCTGTTAAAGCTTCCATCTCAACACCAGTTTGTCCATTTAATTTAGCTGTTACAATTAGTTTAAATCCAGGTAATTCAGGTTTTTCTTCCACATCACAATTTATTCCACTTAATAACAAAGGATGGCACATAGGAATTAAATCACTTGTTTTTTTCACACCCATGATTGCAGCAATTACAGCTGTTTGTAAAACTGGACCTTTTTTTGTAGTATTTGAAATAATTGCTTCAAACGCTTCATCACTCATTGTAATTTCACCAGAAGCTATAGCAACTCTTCTTGTTTCATGTTTATCTGAAACATCAACCATTTTAGGTCTATTATTATCATCTAAGTGTGTTAAATTCAAAATATTCCTTTGTATTAAAAATCAATTATAATCTAATATTTGTTAAAGTTAAATAAGGATTAAGTAAAGTTTAAATATAATCGGCTTCTAAAAATTTTAAAAAGAAAGTGGGTGATTTTAGTGCCAGGCATTAAAGTTAAAGACAGCGAATCTTTTGACGAAGCTTATAGAAGATTTAAGAAACAATGTGATAGAAATCTTATCGTAACTGAAACAAGAGCAAGAAGATATTTCGAGCCGATGACAGAGATCAGAAAAAAACAAAAAATTTCTGCTAGAAAGAAAATGTTAAAAAGATTATATATGTTAAGAAGATACGAATCAAGATTATAATATCTTTGATTTGTAAAAACAAAGTCCTATTTATAGGGTTTTGTTTCTTACATAGCTAAAAAAACTACTTATATCAACAAAATCCACAAATATTGATTTCAACAAGAACTGAAGATTTACTTCAATTCAAACTGAGAAATATACTCTTTTCCTTGATATGTTATTTTAAAATTCCATTTACCATTTTCTCTACCATCAATATATCTGTAGTCATAAGCAGAACTATCACCTGCTGGAATCAGCATTTCTCTTGTTCTTGAAATTTCACCTGTTGGACTAATCCAATTAATAATTATTTGTTGTTCTTTATCATCTCTAATTATTTCAAATTTACATATAATAGAATTCTCATCTTCTAAAATTAAACAATCCACATTTGGATTATAAGGTATATTCTCTTTTACTTCTTGATTATTTAATACATTATCTTCTGCAAATAGTACATTAATAAGTAATAAAAAAGAAATTATATATTTAATCATCTTCTTCTCTTTCTTCTTTTATATTCATATATTTCATCAAAATATATTTTATTGGTGCATAAAATGTTGTTATTGATACTATTGCTACTATAAACTGAGCAATTCTAAAAAAACTACTATCTTTACCTAATGTAAAAAACACTAAATAATAACTTATAAACATCGAGATTATAGCACAAATTACAGCACTTAGAACAACCATAATGTTATACTTCATTTTTTTTTCCAAAGTGCTTCTTCATTAATATTAGGTCTGTTTTCTAATACTTCAAAAGGTGAATATGCCTCTTTATATCCCATTGAAAAATGATCTTTAATCCAATAACCTAAGTAAATATAAGGAATATTTAACTCTTTTGCAATTTTTATTTGTGCTAATATAGAAAATTTTCCAATAGATAAATCAGCATAAGTATGGTCATAATAACAGTAAATTGCTGAGATAGATTTAGGTAAAATATCAACTAATGCAACACCAATTAATTTATCATCCCTAACATACAAAAATTCTTTTGCAAAATCTTCTTTAGCTTCGACGTAAGATTTTAGATAATCCTCTGGTTCAATTGGAGTATATGGCCAATATTTTTTATCATTCATAAATTTATGATATTTATCATAAAGATTCAAATGCTCCATTGTAATAGAGGGTGGTCTAATATAAAGTTTTGTATCTTTATTTTTTGCAATTACTCTTTTTTCTGATTTAGAAAATTTATAATTTGCCACATCAATTCTCATAGAAACACATTTATTACAAAATTTACACTCTGGAACAAAATGCATTCGTCCAAATCTTCTCCAACCTCTCTCTAACATATTTTGATAAGCAGAAGTAGAACATGAATAGATATATTTATATCTAATATCCGACATCTTATCTTCAAAATAAGAACAATTTCTATTCTCTTCTAAAAATTCTATATCTGGATTTTGCATTTGCATAATTATTCGTTTATTTTTTCTTTAATCTCTTTTGCAATTGCAGAGATTCTTTTAATTTTTTCATCATTTGATAAACTATCATCAATAATATGTTTTACAAATGCACTTCCAACAATAACACCATCAACGCCAATGATTTTTTCTTTACAACTTTTTTCGTCAACACCAAAACCGATGTATAAAGGTGTATTTGAGTATTTTCTTACATTTTCAATTACTAAAGATAAATCCTCTTTTTGACCACTTCCTGTAATTCCAGCATATGCAACCATATAAATAAATTTTTTTGAATTTGATATGATAGTTTTAATTCTCTCTTCGCTATCTGTTGGTGCAACAAAAGAGATATTTGCTTTATTATATTTTTCAAATAATGAATCAAAATTTTGTGCCATTTCAAAAGGAAGATCAGGAATAATCGTACCTTGAATATTATATTTATCAGCTTTTTGAAGTATATTTTCCATTCCATAATGATAAAATGGATTCATATATCCCATCCATAAAGTATCAATATCTTTAGCTATTTTTGAAGAAACTTCAAATAAATCTTTTAATTTAAAACCATTATTTAAAGCAATTAAATTCGCTTTTTCAATAACTGGTCCATCTGCAACTGGATCAGAAAAAGGGATACCTAATTCTAAAGTATCAACTCCTGCCTCTTTCATACTATATGCTAAATCAATTGTGAAATTGTTATCTGGAAGAGATGATGTAATATAGCCTACTAATTTTTTCAAAACAGTTATCCTATCTTTAATTTTGAATTATTCTATCTAAAATCTACTTTTAAACTATTAATTATACCGTTGTATCATTATTTATATCTTTTTTATTTCGTTTTAGCACTAACTTAATAATTCTTTGCATATTAACAAAAAATTTTGTAGTATAAGTGGTTTCAGTATTTTCAATTTCATTACCCAATTTAAAATTTATAGCTTCAGATTTTTTCATTGATAATACCTGAGAAGGGAAAACGCTTCTATGTCCAGTCATTAAAAAGGCAATTATTATTGAAATCGCTGCATAATGACCAACATTCATTCCAAACAATTCAACAGACATTATCATGGCGGCTATTGGAGCACTTGTTGTTCCTGCTAATACACTTACAAAACCAAGAGCTGCAAATAGTGGAATATTTCCATCAACTAAATAGCCAAAAAAGTTTCCACTTGTTGCACCCACATAAAATATTGGCGTAATAACTCCACCACTTCCACCAAAAGAGAGAGTCAAAGAAGTGAATATTGTTTTTAATATAAATGTATACCAAGGAATTGTTTCATTAATTAATTCATCAGAAGACAAAGCATCTTTGATGGTATGGAAACCTAAACCTAAATATTCATCCCCTACAATTAACGTCAATATTACTATAAAAATTCCTCCAATAAATGCCTTTAGAATATAATTTATTTTTATCATTTTTATATACTTATGTAACTCACTTAAAGTTGTTATAATAAAGTCAGCAACCAATCCAAAAAATATTCCACCTAAAATAACCTTTGAAATTAATACATAATTAAAATCAAAATTAGAAAAAAATGCTATATAAAAATACGTATAATTTATCCCAAACATTTTTGCTACAAAAAAAGCAGAAAAACCAGCAACAATTGATGGTAATAAAATGTCATACATTAATCCACCAACAATTAATATTTCAACTCCAAATATAGCACCTGCTAAAGGTGTTCCAAAAACAGAAGCAAACCCAGCACTAATTCCACAAATAACTATTTTTTTTCTATCTCTATTTGAAAATCTTAACTTCATTGCAATAAATGAAGCTAATGAAGCACCAATTTGAGCTCCAGGTCCCTCTTTCCCAACTGAGCCACCTGCAAAGATTGTTAGAACCGTTGCAAAAAGTTTTGTAGGAACAACACTCAAATTTATTTTCCCAGAATTTTTATGAATTGCTTCAATAACTTTTTCCGTTCCATGACCCTCTGCACTTGGAGCAAATCTTTTTACAATAAATACTGTAATTGCTAAAGCAAAAGGAAGAGTGTAATAATAATCAAAAGGCAATAAACTCCTTGATTTTTCACAATACTCTAAAAGTTTTAAAAATAATGATACTACAGCTCCAATTAAAGCGCCAATTAATGATGATAAGATAATCCATTTTGTAATACTTGCAAACATAATAGTTTGCTCTGCAAGGTGTTTTTGAATATTTGTTCCATTGTTCATAAGAATACTTTTTATTAGTTTGGATGAGTTTTATATAATTTATTTTAACAGAACCGAAATTTGATTATTCTTTAAATATCAACTTTTTATTCTAAATATATAAATTCTTAATTTAAAAAAGTAATAATTTGATATAATCAATACAAATATTAATAAATTATAGGAAAATTAAATATGAGTATTATAAAAAATGATTTTGAGAAAATGAACATAACAAAAATTAAAAATTCTAAAAATAATAAAAAATTAACAGTAATCACAGCATATGATGCACTTTTTGCAAAACTATTTGAAGAGATTGCTGACATGATTCTTGTAGGTGATAGTTTAAACATGAGTTTTGCAGGGAAACCAGATACACTTTCTGCAACACTTGAGCAAATGATTTACCATACAAACGCAGTTTGTACAGGAGCTCCAAAAGCTTTTGTTATTACAGATATGCCATTTGGTACTTATATAAATAAAGATGAAGCTTTAAAAAGTTGTATTGACGTTTATAGAAATACAAAAGCTGCTGCTGTTAAAATTGAAGGTGGAGCAGATAAAGCAGATATTATAAAACATTTAACATCAAATTCAATTGCTGTTATGGGACATATTGGTTTAATGCCCCAATATGTTAGAAGTGAGGGTGGATACAAAGTTAGAGGTAAAACTCACCAAGATGAAAATCAATTAATTGAAGATGCAATTGCCGTTGAAAAAGCAGGTGCATTTGCAATAGTTGTTGAAGGTGTGATGAGCAATGTTGCAAAAAAAATTACTGAAGCTGTAAATATTCCAATCATTGGAATTGGAGCTGGAAATGTAACAGATGGACAAGTTTTAGTTTGGTCAGATATGTTAGGTTTTTTTGAAGAGTTCAAACCAAAATTTGTAAGACACTATTTAGATGGTGCTTCATTAGTAAAAGATGCGGTTAATCAATATAGAAATGATGTTCAAGATAGTTCATTTCCTTCAATTGAAGAAGAGTATTAATATAAATGGAAAGATTAGTTGAAGTTGAATCTGTATCTTTTGAAGAAGATAATGCAGAAATTAGTTTAAGACCATCAAATTGGGATGATTATATTGGTCAAGAAAAAATCAAAAAAAATCTAAAAGTATTTATAGAAGCTAGTAAAAAAAGAAAAGAAGCTTTAGATCATATTCTTTTTTATGGACCTCCAGGTCTTGGGAAAACTACACTTTCATATCTGATTTCAAATGAAATGAATACAAATATTAAAGTAACAGCTGGACCTATGATTGAAAAAAGTGGGGATTTAGCTGCAATTTTAACAAATCTTGAAGAGGGTGATATTTTATTTATTGATGAAATTCACCGACTTTCTCCAACAGTGGAAGAGATTTTATATCCAGCTATGGAAGATTATAGATTGGATATTATTATAGGTTCTGGACCTGCTGCTCAAACTGTAAAAATAGATTTGCCAAGATTTACTTTAATTGGTGCAACAACAAGAGCTGGAATGTTATCAAATCCTCTAAGAGAAAGATTTGGGATGCATTTTAGAATGCAATTTTATACTCATGATGAGTTATCAAAAATAATTCAAAAAGCAGCATTTAAACTTTCAAAATCTTGTGAAAATGATGCAGCTTTTGAGATTTCTAGAAGAAGTAGAGGAACACCAAGGGTAGCTTTACGACTACTAAAAAGAGTAAGGGATTTTGCTGAAGTTGAGAATGAAAATAGTATTCATCTTTCAAGATGTAAATATGCTTTAGATGAGTTAGGGGTAAATGAAAGTGGTTTTGATGAAATGGATATTAATCTTCTTGAATTACTTATTTCAAATAGAGGAAAACCAATGGGGCTTTCTACAATGGCAGCAGCTCTTAGTGAAGATGAAGGAACAATTGAAGATGCAATTGAGCCTTATTTACTTGCAAATGGCTATATTGAAAGAACAGCAAGGGGAAGAATTGCATCATTAAAAACTTATGAAATGTTTAGATTATCTTATCCTAACAGTGAAAAGTTAGATAATGATTTACAACAAGGTAAACTATTTTGAAACCAGCCTATTTTTTAATTGCAATTGCAATTGTAATGATTTTTTTTATAGTTGAGCTTTTTAATCCTTTTTTAAAAGCAATAAGTGTCTCTATTTTATTAGCAGTAGCAACAAACTCTCTTACACATTTATTAGATAAAAAGTTAAAAAGTAGAATTCTTGCAAGTTCAATAATGACAATTGGATTAGCATCAATATTTTTTGTTCCTATTCTATATTGTATTTTCTCATTTGCAAATTTCTTTAATCATGTTAATCAAGAATCATTAATAAGCATGCTAGCTGGAATAAAAACTTATATACAAAATTTTTCAACTAACTTAACATATTTAAAAGATTTAGTTGATGATATTATTACAAAAATAGATGTTGGTAAAATTGCTGAAAATATGTTTTCACTAGGAGCATATTTAGGAAAAAATTCTGCTAAATTTATGATTGATATTGTTATGATATTAATATTTTTCTTTTTCTTTACTCTATATTCATCATCAATTGTATTATTTATAAAAAATTTATTACCTATCAAAAGAGAAGATTCAATAGTTTTATTTTATGAATCATCAAATGTAATGACAGTTGTTTTGTACTCAATTTTAGTTACAGCAATATTTGAAGGATTTTTGTTTGGTTTCTTTCTGACATTCTTTGGTTATGATGGATTATTGTGTGGAGTATTATATGGATTTGCTTCATTAATTCCAGTAATTGGAGGAGTTATTATGTGGCTTCCTATTGTGATTTATGAATCAACTACATCATTAACTAATGCCATTATAATTGCAGTTTATTCAATATTAATGATTTCTGTAATTGCTGATACATTTATAAAACCAATGATAATAAAATATATAAATAAAAAGGTTGTAAAAACACCTACAACAATCAATGAGCTTTTAATTTTCTTCTCAATTGTTGCAGGTCTTTCGACTTTTGGTTTTTGGGGAATGATAATTGGCCCAGCAATGGTAACATTCTTTATATCTATAATGTTACTTCTAAAAAAATATAGCGAAGATTTTAAAGATAATGTATCCTAATTAAAGGATACATTAAAACTATTTGTCACCGCTCTCTTTAGCACCACCATAAGATGAAATTCCATAATCTAGATTTGCAACTGATTTAAATCCTAAATCCTTCATTATTCGTTGACAATAAGCACTTCTACTTCCACTTAAACAATAAACAACTACTGGAGTTTTTCTTTTAGTCATAATTCGCTCTAAAGCATCATAAAATGATGTTGTTGGAATTAAATAATCTGTTCCTTTAATTCTATTAGAAACCCATTCCATCCACTCTCTTGTATCAACTAAATTGAATTCAACAAAACCTAAATCTCTAGCTTCTAATAAAGATTCTAATTCTATAGCATTTATTTCATTTTTTGCTAATAACTTTTCGCACTCTTCTTTTGTTAAACCTCTTGAATGAGTAGCAACTGCATCATGTAAATTATTGTCTTTTTTAATTACAAAAGCTTTTTCTTCCGTACAAAAAATTCCACAGTGACATGATCCATTTGTTGGAATCTCATTTGTTAAAGCAGGTGTACATGGACAAAGTCTATTTTCAGATGATTCTTGTTCTTGAGTTGTTTGTCCAATTACCATAAAACATGGACAAAACTTTTTCCCATATATCATTTGATTTCTTGTAAGTCCCATTTGAATTGATTCATTCACTTCTGAATCAGGGTTATAAACTAAATTATACTTAGAAACTACATCATCTGTAAATTTCTTTGTTAATTCTAATTCTTTTATAAATTCTTCACTATTTGTATCTATTTTTCTTATCATTTAAAATCCTGTATTATTATAAAAAAGAATAATAGTGTAATAATTATTAGATATGCATATAGTGGATTTTATTTGAGTGTTGATAAATATAAATCTTCGACTTTTTTTCTAGCCCATGGTGTTTTTCTAAGAAAAGTTAAACTAGATTTTATTGATGGATCATTATAAAAACATCTTATATTAATACGATTAGATAATTCATCCCATCCAAAATGTTCAACAAGTGAATTTAATATCATTTCTAATTTAATTCCATGTAATGGATTATTTGGCTGTTCTATCAATTTTAATTCCTGTAATGTTTAGTTAAAGAAAGATTATACAAGAAAAGCCAAAAAAAGTGAAGCAAAGCAAATGAAGCTATTCAAATAATAAGAAATAATAAGAAATAATAAGAAATAAGAAGGAAAAAAGAAAAAAGTGTAGGAATGGACTGCTCACAACAGGATTTGAACCTGTAACCTCTTCCTTACCATGGAATTGCTCTGCCGTTGGAGCTATGTAAGCATAAAGAATAAATATATAGGTAACTAAGAGATAGTTAATGTAAAAAGATAAATAAAAGCTAAGTAAATAATGCAAATCAATTTTAGCCAGAAAAAATAGGATAATCAAATAAGTAAAAAATAGATTGCTAAAAAAACAGGCTAAAAAAAAAGCTTAGCATTGAATACTTGTGTAAAGTATAAAAAGCTAAGCTTTGAAAAAAACTCAAGAGCTGGCAGCGGCCTACGTTTCCACCAGGGGACCCGGCAGTATTATCGGCGATGAAGTGCTTGACTTCCAGGTTCGGAATGGGACTGGGTATTTCCACTTCTCTATAGCCACCAGCAAAGTTGAGTATTAAATCTAAAACTATGAAATAAGTCATAGAGTGTAAACTTAATACTCAACTCTAACCAGAGTTAAGAAAAAAATAATGTTAAAGTCTTTCACAATTTTTGTCTATCAAATATATAAGATATACATTTAATAAGATAGTAAACCAAAGAATTTGTTAAATAAGCCAAACGTTCTATTAGTACTGGTCAGCTAAACGCCTTACAACGCTTACACATCCAGCCTATCAACCAGCTAGTCTTGCTGGGAACTTCAGGGAAAGTTAATCTTAGAGTTGGCTTCGAGCTTAGATGCTTTCAGCTCTTATCACATCCGTACGTAGCTACCCAACGATGCTCTTGGCAGAACAATTGGTACACCAGTGGTACGTTCATCCCGGTCCTCTCGTACTAGGGACAAATCTCTTCAACTTTCCTACGCCCACGGAAGATAGGGACCGAACTGTCTCACGACGTTCTGAACCCAGCTCGCGTACCGCTTTAAATGGCGAACAGCCATACCCTTGGGACCTACTTCAGCCCCAGGATGCGATGAGCCGACATCGAGGTGCCAAACCTCCCCGTCGATGTGAGCTCTTGGGGGAGATCAGCCTGTTATCCCCGGCGTACCTTTTATCCTTTGAGCGATGGCCCTTCCACACAGAACCACCGGATCACTATGACCGACTTTCGTCTCTGTTCGACTTGTATGTCTCACAGTCAAGCTAGTTTATGCCATTATACTCAACTGGCGATTTCCATCCGCCATGAACTAACCTTTGTAAGCCTCCGTTACTTTTTAGGAGGCGACCGCCCCAGTCAAACTACCCACCAGACATTGTCCTGATACAAGATAATTGTACGCAGTTAGTAACTCAAATATTCAAGGGTGGTATCTCAAGGATGGCTCCGACTCTACTTGCGTCTAGTCATCATAGCCTCCCACCTATCCTGCACATGAATATCCAAGCTACAGTGTCAAGCTGTAGTAAAGGTGCACGGGGTCTTTCCGTCTTTCCGCGGGTAGGAGGAATTTTCACCTCCACTACAATTTCACTGGATCCCTGGTTGAGACAGCTCCCATCTCGTTACGCCATTCATGCAGGTCGGTATTTAACCGACAAGGAATTTCGCTACCTTAGGACCGTTATAGTTACGGCCGCCGTTTACTCGGGCTTCAATCAAATGCTTCGCTTGCGCTGACATCATCAGTTAACCTTCGAGCACCGGGCAGGCGTCACACCTTATACATCCACTTACGTGTTAGCAAAGTGCTGTGTTTTTGGTAAACAGTCGGGAGGGACTCTTTGTTGCAACCTCTCTAGCTTTTTGGAGCAAGTCCATATACCAAAGTAGGCACACCTTATACCGAAGATACGGTGCTAGTTTGCAGAGTTCCTTAACCAGGGTTCTTCCACGCGCCTTAGAATACTCATCCCACCCACCTGTGTCGGTTTACGGTACGGGCAACATACAATATACTTAGTGGCTTTTCTTGGCACGACAGTATCATCGATTCTCCATCTCCTCCGAAGAGTGTCAAGAGCCTGTAAGATCTCGGCCTATTGCAACCCGGATTTGCCTAAGTTACAGCCTACGTCCTTCGACCCACTATTCCATCAGTGAGCTCGATTAACTCTATGCGTCCCCACATCGCGCTTGTATGTTGGTATTGAAATATTAATCAATTTGCCATCGTCTACCCCTTTCGGACTCGACTTAGGACCCGACTAACCCTACGATGACGAGCATCGCGTAGGAAACCTTGGGTTTTCGGCGTTGAGGATTCTCACCTCAATTATCGCTACTCATGCCTGCATGCTCACTTCTATCCGCTCCAACGCTCCTTGCCGGTACATCTTCAACGCTGAATAGAACGCTCTCCTACCACTCGAATAAATTCGAATCTAAAGCTTCGGTGCACATCTTAGCCCCGTTATATTTTCCGCGCAGAATCACTAGACCAGTGAGCTGTTACGCTTTCTTTAAAGGATGGCTGCTTCTAAGCCAACCTCCTGGTTGTCACAGTAACTCCACATCGTTTTCCACTTAGATGTGACTTAGGGACCTTAGCTGTTAGTCTGGGTTGTTCCCCTCTCGACGGTGGATTTTATCACCCATCGCCTGACTCCTGTGATTCCACATATAGTATTCATAGTTTGATAGGGTTTGGTACCGCGGTAAGCAGCCCTAGCCCATTCAGTGCTCTACCCCTATATGCTACAACACAAGGCTATACCTAAATATATTTCGGAGAGAACCAGCTATCACGAAGTTTGATTGGCCTTTCACCCCTATCCACAAGTCATCCGGAGACTTTTCAACGCCTATCGGTTCGGTCCTCCACTGGCTCTTACACCAGCTTCAACCTGCTCATGGATAGATCACTTCGTTTCGGGTCTGCAGCATCTGACTAATTCGCCCTATTAAGACTCGCTTTCGCTACGGCTTCGTACTTGACTTAACCTTGCCAGACACCACAACTCGCAGGCTCATTATGCAAAAGGCAGTCCATCACCCTGATAAATCATAGGGCTCTGAATGATTGTAAGCTAATGGTTTCAGGTTCTATTTCACTCTCCTCGCTGGAGTACTTTTCACCTTTCCCTCACGGTACTTGTTCACTATCGATCTGTAAGTAGTATTTAGGATTGGAGGGTGGTCCCCCCAGTTTCAGTCAAAATATCACGTGTTCCGACCTACTCAGGATACCAATAGAGCTATTGAAAATTTAAATTACAGGAGTTTCACCTTCTATGCTACACTTTTCCAAGTATTTCATCTATCTTCTTTAGTCTCACGTTATGGTCCTACAACCCCCAATGCAAGCATTGGGTTTGTCCTAATCCGCTTTCGCTCGCCGCTACTGACGGAATCTCGTTTGATTTCTCTTCCTCTGGCTACTGAGATGTTTCACTTCACCAGGTTAGCTCCCCGTAGGGTAACATAGTTCTCACTATGCTGGGTTGCCCCATTCAGAAATCCCCGGATCAAAGCTCTTTGGCAGCTCCCCGAGGCTTATCGCAGCCTAATACGTCTTTCATCGCCTCTTACAGTCTAGGCATCCACCATTAGCCCTTAATAGCTTATTAATAAACAGAATTAAATTCTGTCGCATTTTTGATAATATTCTTTGGCTACTATCTTATTAAACATATTATTTAAAATATATCCAATAAAATAAGTTGTGTTCTATCTATTTCTAGATAATAAAATTTTTGTTTTTAATTAAATTCATACGAAATCTAATTAAACGAAAAAATTAAAGACTTTAACATTATATTTTTAAATATCATTTAGGTAAACCTAATATAAAAACTTTTTTTAAGTTCTTATATTAAATTTTCTAACTTTTTAATTATAACTCTTAGTTTATCTAATAGGTGGTGGAGAATAGCGGGATCGAACCGCTGACCTCCTGCGTGCAAAGCAGGCGCTCTCCCAGCTGAGCTAATTCCCCACACTGATAAACAAACTCTTATTGAATCTATTTAACTAATCTTTTAAGATTATTTAATGGTGGGCCTATCAGGACTTGAACCTGAGACCTCACGATTATCAGTCGAGCGCTCTAGCCAGCTGAGCTATAGGCCCTTATTACCTATTTTAAATAATCTTTATAAACCGAATATAAAAACTCTGACAGATTAAGAAATGAATCTTAATCTATTCTCTGAAAGGAGGTGATCCAACCGCAGGTTCTCCTACGGTTACCTTGTTACGACTTCACCCCAGTCGCTGAATCCACTGTGGAAGGTAGCTATTTTAGCATCCCCGCTTCGAATGAGTTCAACTCCCATGGTGTGACGGGCGGTGAGTACAAGACCCGGGAACGTATTCACCGTAGCATAGCTGATCTACGATTACTAGCGATTCCAACTTCATGTAGTCGAGTTGCAGACTACAATCCGAACTGGGAGATATTTTTGAGATTTGCTCCACGTCACCGTATTGCTGCTCTTTGTATACCCCATTGTAGCACGTGTGTAGCCCTGGACGTAAGGGCCATGATGACTTGACGTCGTCCTCACCTTCCTCCTACTTGCGTAGGCAGTCTCATTAGAGTTCTCAGCCGAACTGTTAGCAACTAATGACGAGGGTTGCGCTCGTTGCGGGACTTAACCCAACATCTCACGACACGAGCTGACGACAGCCGTGCAGCACCTGTATATAAGTTTCTGCAAGCAGACACCAATCTATCTCTAGAAAGTTCTTACTATGTCAAGTCCAGGTAAGGTTCTTCGTGTATCGTCGAATTAAACCACATGCTCCACCGCTTGTGCGGGTCCCCGTCTATTCCTTTGAGTTTTAATCTTGCGACCGTACTCCCCAGGCGGCACACTTAATGTGTTAACTGCATTACTGCAAGGTCTAGCCTCACAACAACTAGTGTGCATCGTTTAGGGCGTGGACTACCAGGGTATCTAATCCTGTTTGCTCCCCACGCTTTCGCGTCTCAGCGTCAATAATGTTCCAGTAGATCGCCTTCGCAATCGGTATTCCTTCTGATCTCTACGGATTTTACCCCTACACCAGAAATTCCATCTACCTCTCCCACATTCTAGGTATACAGTTTCAAAAGCAGTTCAATAGTTAAGCTATTGGATTTCACTTCTGACTTATATACCCGCCTACACGCTCTTTACGCCCAGTGATTCCGAGTAACGCTTGCACCCTCCGTATTACCGCGGCTGCTGGCACGGAGTTAGCCGGTGCTTATTCATATAGTACCGTCATTATCTTCCTATATAAAAGGAGTTTACGCACCGAAATGTGTCGTCCTCCACGCGGCGTTGCTGCATCAGACTTTCGTCCATTGTGCAATATTCCCCACTGCTGCCTCCCGTAGGAGTCTGGACCGTGTCTCAGTTCCAGTGTGACTGATCATCCTCTCAAACCAGTTAGGCGTCATAGCCTTGGTGAGCCATTACCTCACCAACAAGCTGATACCATACAGTCCCATCCTCAAGCACTAAAGCGTTTCCCTTGCATACTTATGTATTAAAGGCATATAGGGCATTAGCAGTCGTTTCCAACTGTTATTCCTTTCTTGAGGGCAGGTTAACTATATATTACTCACCCGTGCGCCACTTAGCTGACAATTATAGCAAGCTATAATCCGTTCTCGTTCGACTTGCATGTGTTAAGCACGCCGCCAGCGTTCACTCTGAGCCAGGATCAAACTCTCCATAAATTGAAGAACTTTGAAACTGACATTTCTGTATTATTTTACTAACACAAAATTATCACTCATAGTATAGACAAGATTTGTTTTACCATTTCTTGTTTTTATATTTTTTAACATTTATTCTTATTTTTAATCTGAATAAACACAGATTATTTTTAAGAGTTCTATATTCGGTTTATAAAGATTACTTTACAAACGTTATAATTATTTTTAAAGATCATCCAGCTTCGATAGTAACGCTTCTCATCATTCTTTCGTTTGATGCGCTTCAGTCAAATTGGACGGGAATTATAATAGGTTTTTTTGCCTTTGTCAAGACCTTACAGCTGAAATTTGGCTTAAATTTTTGAATTTATCTTTTTCCAGCCTTTTTACTTTCTTTTTATTGGGTTTTTTTGTGTTAATCATTTTATTTGATATTTTTTATGCATTTTATTAATCCTTTATTTACTTTTTTCATATATGATATGTCTGATATTGTTACTTAACAGTTATTTAAAGATATTATTAAGTGTATCAATATAGAATTACACCAATTCAATTAAAAAGGAAAAGAATATGTATAATAGAGATTATTTATCAAATCAATCTAGTCAATATACACAAGAATCTTCGCAAGTTAGAATGATGAGCTTTTTAAAAGCTACATATCAACTATTCGCAGGTTCTTTATTAGCAGCAACGGCAGGAGCATATATTGGGTTAGGTATTGTTTCAATTTTAATGGGACCAATGAAATGGGTTTTATTTGCTGTTGAACTTGCATTAATCTTTTTTGTTATTCCAAAAACAAAACACACTCCAGGTGTTAACTTGGCAGTTTTATTTGCATTTACATTTATTACTGGTTTAACAATTGCCCCATTATTAACATCTATATTTGCAATGCCTGATGGTGCTGCTATTGTTGGTCAAGCGTTTTTAATGACATCTGTTGCATTTGGCGGAATTTCAATGTTTGCTATGACAACTAAAAAAGATTTTTCTGCAATGGGTAAATTTTTATTTATTGCATTAATCATTATGATTGTTGCAGGTATTTCAAATATCTTCATTCAATCTTCTATGATGCAATTAGTAATTGCAAGTGTTGGTGCTTTATTATTTTCTGCTTTCATTTTATATGATACGCAAAATATAATCAAAGGTGCTTACGATTCTCCAATTGAGGCTTCTTTAGCTTTATATTTAGATTTCTTTAATTTATTTATATCTTTATTACAAATTTTAGGAATTATGAATAGTGGAGATAGAGAATAAAACTAACTCTTAAAGAGTTAGTTTTAAACTAAAACTTCATGGAAGAAAACTATTTAAGACTTATTGATGCAAATCTAAATAGATTACGAGAAGGAATTCGAGTAGTTGAAGATATATTTAGATATGTTTACAATGATAAAGAAACTGCTTTAAAACTCAAAGAACTCAGACATTTATCAAGATTAGCAAATTATATTGAATTACTTGAAACGAGAGATGTTAAAAATGATGTTTTAAGGTCATCAATTAAAAGTGAACAGAATAGAACCGATTTATACTCTATTTTAATAGCTAATTTTAAGAGGGCTCAAGAAAGTTCAAGAGTACTTGAAGAATTTTGCAAATTAATCTCTATAGAAGATAGTGAAAACTTCAAATATATTAGATATGAACTTTACAATTTAGAAATTGTTTTAACAAAAATTACTTCAAATTCTAAATAATTTAAGTTATAGTCTTTGTATAGCTTTTTTGCATCTTTGAAATCCAATGATGCTTCCCCACTTACACCTGATTTTTTTATATAATCAAATAAATCTTTTTTATTATCAAACTCCAATTTGTACATTATAGTTTCAAAGTCACATAAAAAATATTTTGAAAAAGCTTCTTTTATCAATTCTTCATCTAATATTGGCGATTTTGAATTTGTAATTTCTTGAATTGACTTAAAAGTATTTGATGTAAATAAAACTGCATTTATTTCATTTGTAATAAATGAAAGGTGTTTTATGATTTTTGATAAATCTTTTGACCATTGTAAAGCAGAAGATGATAAAACAATATCATAACTATTATTTTTTATTTCATCTAAAAACTCTTGGGTATCAAAGTCAAAACATTTCACTTCAATATTTTTTCCCTTTGGATGTAATTCACACATTGAAGCTGAAAAATCTATTGCTTTATAAAAATCTATATCCCATGAGATGTGATTATATACTTGCCCTGAACCACAACCTAATTCTAAAACTCTTTTTGGTTGAAATTTTAATTCACGAACAAGTGATTTTGCAACAATTTGTTGAATTATATTGTGATTTTTATACTCTTTTGCGTATTTTGAGAATTGGTTTTTAACTGACAAATTTACTCTTTATAAAATAACTTGGAATCTGCTTTAATATCCATTTTAACTTATTCTTAATAAGTTTTAGATAAAATAACTACCATTTTTAAAAAAGGAAATAGATAATGACATCTACACTTTTAATCGTTCAGTTTGTATTAGCAATTTTACTAACAATAATAATTTTACTTCAAAAAAGTTCAAGTATTGGTCTTGGAGCTTATAGCGGAAGTAATGATTCATTATTTGGGGCAAAAGGTCCTGCAAACTTTTTAACAAAAGCTACAATGGCTTTAGGTTTAGTTTTTATAATTAACACTGTTGTTTTAGGTTACTTATTTAACGAACAAAGAAATCAAAGTGCTGTTGATACAGTAAAAACAGACTCTTTAATTCCTACAGCTCCTGTTTCACAATCTCAAGCACCAGTTGCTCCATCAGCTCCTGTTCCTACAGAACCTGCTAAATAAATTAATAAGAAAAATTCAATAAAGGAGAATGAATGTTAGAAGAAATATATGCTCAAACAAAAGATCATATGGAAAAATCTATCGAGGCTTTAAAAAAAGATTATAAGTCTTTAAGAACTGGAAAAGTTAATGTTAATATCTTAGATGGAATCAGAATTGATTATTACGGAACACCAACAGAGTTAAGTCAAGTTGGTTCTGTTTTATCACCAGATGCTACAACTATTGTTATTAACCCATGGGAAAAAAATCTTTTAGGTGTAATTGATAAAGCTCTTCAAGCTGCAAATATTGGTGTTAATCCAAATAATGATGGAGAAGTAATCAAATTATTTTTCCCTCCAATGACAGTTGACCAAAGACAAAATACTGCTAAACAAGCAAAAGTAATGACTGACAATGCAAAAGTTGCTATTAGAAATATTAGACAAAACTCTAATACAAAAATAAAAAATCTTTTAAAAGACAAAGCAATTACTGATGATGAGAGTAAAAAAGCTCAAGATGAAATCCAAAAAATAACTGATTCTTATGTTGTTAAAGCTGATGAGACTTTAAAAGCAAAAGAAAAAGAAATATTAACGGTTTGATGATGAACGTAGCACAAATATATAAAGATGCGTCAGCATTATTAGAAGGTCACTTCAAGTTAAGTAGTGGAAATCACTCAAAGTTTTATTTACAATCAGCAAAAGTTTTAGAAGATCCTAAAACTGCTAAATTACTTGCAGATGCTTTGGCTGAGCAAATTAAAAAATCTGGTATTAAAGTTGATGCTGTTTGTTCACCTGCACTTGGTGGATTAATTGCTGGTTTTGCTCTAGCAACTGCACTTGATGTAAGATTTATTTTTGCAGAAAGAGTTGATGGAGAAATGACTATCAGAAGAGGTTTTGAAGTTAAAGAGGGTGAAAACTATATCATTTGTGAAGATATTATCACAACTGGTGGAAGTGCACTTGAAGCTGCAAAACAAGTTGAAAATGCTGGTGGAAATATAGTTGCTTATGCTGCACTTGCTAACAGAGGATTTTGTTCAAGAGTTGGAAGCACATTAGAAGCTAAAGATAACTGTAAATTACCTCTTAATAAACCACTTTTTGCACTTGATGATTTTACATTTGAAATGTATGCACCAGATGAGTGTCCTATGTGTAAAGAAGGAAGCATTGCTTATAAACCTGGTAGTAGAGGAAACTAATGCCAAAATGGAGAGATGTTAAACAAAATAGAGTTCAACAAGAAAAAAAAGTTGACTCTATTAAAGAATCACCGAAAAATGGTTCTGCATCTATTCCATCAAGATTAAAAGCTTTTCTAACTGATACTTTTTTAATTACTACTCCTATTCTTTATATAGTTATCTATTTAATTATGGGAAGTGGTGCACAATTTGCAGAAAATAGAGCCATGGGTTGGGGAATTATCTTTGCTATTCATGCAACTATTATTCTAATTTTTTGGCTAAAGAATGGTCAAACTCCAGGACTTAGAGCTTATGAATTACGGCTTGTTGATAATATAACTAAACAAAGAGTTTCTGTTATTCAAGTCATTGTTAGATATGTAGCAACATTATTTGCTGTAATATCAATCTTTTTACTTTTTATTCCTTTTTTTAACAAGGATAAAAAATCTTTCCAAGACATTTTTTCAAATACTATTATAATCAACGATAAATAATGCTATTCCTTAATCTATCAGCATTTTATTTTTTTTACTTTGCAGCTGTTGGGGTATATGTAATATTTTTACCAAAGGTGCTTCACGATATTGGATATGGTACTTTTGATATAGGTATAATTTTAGCTCTTCCTCCATTAATGAGATTTTTAACACCTTTTATGTTTTTAAAACATATTAAGTTAAACCAAAAGATGTTTAAAACTGCTCTTTATTTATCAATTGTTTCTTCATCTTTATTTTATTTAACAATTGAAAACTTTTATTTGTTTATGATTAATAATGCTTTTTTAGGAGTTTGCTTATCTTTAATTTTACCTTATCTTGAAGTTACTGCTATATCAAATCTTGGAAAAGAGAAATATGGAAAATCAAGACTTTATGGTTCAATTGGTTTTATGATAATATCTTTGGTTTTAGCTAAATTTCTAACTCAACCATATATTGCAATTCATTACTATTTAGTTTTAAATATCTTAACTGTAATATTTGCAATTTTATTGTTAAAGTATGATATTGAACATAAAGAAGAACAAAATAATGAACCTTTTTCATTTCTAAAATATTGGCCTTTTTGGCTAAGTCTATTTTTCATGCAAATAAGTTTTGGAGCATTTTATAATTTCTTTACAATTTATGAAACGCAACATGGGATAAGTCTTCAAATGACTTCATATCTATGGTCATTTGGAGTAATTTGTGAAATATTAATGCTTTACTTCCAAGCTCCTCTTCTAAAAAACAACCTACTTTCACTAATAAAATTTTGTGTTGCATTAACATGTGTTAGATGGGTTTTATTGTATTTATATCCAGATTCATTGGGTATAACATTTTTTACTCAATCTATTCATGCTTTTTCATTTGGACTTTATCACAGTTCTGTAATTATGTATTTATACACTTTATATGAAAATAAGAAACTAGCTCAACAATTTATGTATGGAGTAGCATATGGACTTGGTGGATTTATTGGGGCATTAATTGCTGGTGCTGTTTATGGTGAGTTTTTATTTATTTTTAGTGCATTATTTTCACTATTATCTTTAATTGCTCTTTATTTTATAAAAACGAATTTAACAAAAAGGATTTAACTTGAAATACATATTATTGTTTTTATTTTTAATATCAACATCTTTTGCAATAGGCATAGATAAAACTTGGTATGAAAATACAAATGAAGAGTTGATAAAATTATATGTAACTCAAACTACAAAAATTAGTTCTGCTAAAAATGATTTATCTCCTGAAAATAAAGAACAGGCTGAATATCAGATTTTATTATTAAAAAAATTACAATCTACACTAAAAGATGAAAATACATTTGTATTTAAAGATATTGATGAAATAACTACAATAGATAAATATATTGAACAAGTAAAAGAGTATTTAAAAACAAATGATGAGTTTGAGTCAGTAAAAAATGAATATGATGAAAACAGCAATAAAATAAACCTTTTAGAAGAGCAAATTGATAAATTAACAAATAAAGAAGAGATTAGTTCTATTAATTCTCAACTATTATATGCCTATTATATTTTAAAAAATAAACAAAATAAATCAACAATAGATGAATATACAAAATATCAGACTAACTTCAAAAAAATATTATTAGATAGTTTAGAAACTGCAAAGTTTGTTGTTAACCCTACTCTTCAAAATAAAATAGACAAATCATTAGAAACTTTTAATGATTTAATAAAAGATGAAAAAAAATTATCTCTTTCTTATGATAAAGCAAAAATTACTGAAAATGAAACAAAGATTAAAACTCTTGATTTACAAATTGTACAACTAAAAAATGACAAATCAAAACTAATTAATCAAATTGTTTATTTAAAAATCGAAGAGTTATTACCTCTATTAAAAGATAAAAAATCAAGCTACTTTGAATTAAACAATAGTCTTCAATTATTTATCAAAGAGCATCAAGCAAATTATGACTCTTTAAATGAACTATTCAAATATTTATCTAGAGAGAGAATGGGTGTTACAAAAACTACTTTTGCTGATACAAAACAGAGTTTCCTTGATATTATAAAATATGGATGGACAGAGATAAATAATCCAATTATTCCAATTGGTGATGGTATTTCTATTTTAGCTATTACTAAATTTGTCTTAATTTTCATTTTTGGATTTTCAGTTGCAACTTTCTATAAGAAAAAGATTACCCATGCAACTTCAAATTATCTAAGAAATACTTCAATTGCAACAAGAACAATGCTTGCAAATCTTGGATACTACTTTTTAGTTGCAATAACTTTTGTTTTTGGTTTAAAATCCGTTGGAATTGACTTATCTTCTCTTACAATTTTAGTTGGAGCATTATCAGTTGGTATTGGGTTTGGTTTACAAAATATTGTTTCAAATTTTATCTCAGGAATTATTCTAATTTTTGAGAAATCAATTCAAGTGGGACATATTATTGAAATTTCATCGGGAGTTAGAGGAAAAGTTTCTCAAATAAACATGAGAAGCAGTGTTATTACAACTTTTGATAATATTGACATTATTATTCCAAACTCAACTCTAATTCAAAATAATGTGATTAATTTAACTTTTTCTGATGATATTAGAAGATTGAATATTCCATTTGGAATTGCTTATGGTTGTGATATTGACAATGTAACAGAAATTATTTTAGAAAATTTACGAAATAGTACCTTAATGTATATAAGAAATAATCCAGAAAAAGCTCCAAAAGTTAGAATGACAATGATGGGGACAAGTTCAATTGATTTTGAACTACTTGTTTGGATAAGTGAAAATCCAGATGAAAATGGAGTTGGCTCTTCTAATATGTCTGATTTCTTAATTTTTGTATATAAAACTTTACAAAAAAATAATATTGAAATTCCATTCCCTCAAATGGATATTCATATAAGAAAAGAGAAATAGGCTTTTAAAGCCAATTTCTCTTTTTGAATATAATATATTGCACACTTACAATCACAATTAAAATTACTGTAAAGATATAAAAAGCATTTTGATCTTGAGCCCCCGGAATTCCGCCTATATTTATTCCTAAAAGTCCAGTTAAAAAAGTTAGTGGCAAAAATATCACAGAAATAATTGATAAAACATACATCTTTTTATTCATCTGTTCGCTAAGTTTATTTGATAACTCTTCTTGAATCAGTATAACTTTATCTCTAATTGTATCTAGTTCCTCAATATATCGCATCAATTGGTCATTCGTTTCTCTTAACTCAATTCTTTCATATTCACTTATCCAAGTAACTTTATCATGGTAAAGTTTTGACATTGCCTCTTTTTGAGGAAATAAATATCTTCTTAATATGATAGTTTCTCTTCTAATTGCTAATAATTCACTTCTAAATTTTGAATCACTCAAATCAATTAAATTTTCTTCTAAAGAATCTGTTCTATCTTCTAATTCGTCAATTACACCTTCCATTCTTGATGTTACACGATAAGTTAATTCATTTAAAAATTCTGAAGAAGATTTAGGCCCTGTCCCTTTTTTGAGACAATCAATAATTTCATCTATTGATAAAAGATTTCTCTTTTTTGTTGTGATAATTAAATTTGCTGTAATAAAAAGCCTAATAGAAACCATATCTTCAGGTTTTGAATTTGGATTTAAATTTACACCTCTTAATGCAATTAAAAAAGAATCATTTAAAATCGTAGTTCTAGGTCTCGTCTCTTCTGTTAATAATGCATCAATAGCAACAGAATCTATTCCACTTCTATTTCTAATCCAATGCTTTGCAATATCACTTGAATAATCAAAATGTACCCATAAAATTCCATCTGTTGGAAGATTATCTCCATTTATATCTTCATAATTTAAAGCTTTTGCACTTCCATTTCCATCTAATAATAAAGCATGATTCAACTTATCTCCTTAATTAATAGAATAAACTATTTCTGTTTTAAGTTTTTGTTTTTTAATCTCTTCAATTTTTAGATTTTCTATTTGCATATTCATTAATTCATCTATAGTTTTAATGTTATTCTGAGCTAGAAGTTTTAAAATAATTCCTCGATATGCTTTTGCCCAATGACTAACTACTTTTCCATCTTTTATAAATTTCATTGTTGTATATGGTTTTTCTATTTTGTAAAACTTCTCATAAAATCCAGCTCTTAAATCAATAATATCTTCATCTTTTAAATATTCATCCAAAGCATTTGAGAAATTATCATTGTAAAACTTCTCAATTTTTAAACCATTAAAAGTTTCACCTTGTTTTAGTTTATAATCTGGAAGGCCTTTATCCCCTGCTTTTAAAGCCCCAAAGAGATTTGAAAATATTATTACATTTTCATCAATATAATTTTGTTCGTTTTTAGCTAATTTTGAATACTCTAAATAATCAAATGCAACTCCATCGTATCTTTGAATTACTTTCATTGTAGAAGATTTAAATAAATCCTTTGAATATTGAGTTAATACTTCCTCTTTTTTTGTTCCAAAAAGTTTTATTAACTCTTCTTTTGGGGCATTTAAAATAAACTCATTATATTGTTTTACAATTTCCATTCTTTTTTCATATAATTCTGGGAATATAAAACTCTTTTTATCAAATGAAGTCTCTTCTCCACCTGCTATTTTTGTCTCACTTGGTGAAAATAGTATTTTCATTTTTATCCTTAATCTATAAATTGCCCATCAACATATTGCCACTTTCCATCAACTTTTAGGAATCTGCTTTTTTCTGTGAAACTAACATCTCTATTATCTTGAAACAAAGTCGCTTTAAAAGTTACAAAACTCTCAATATCTTCTATAAAATCTAAAATTTCTAATTTCTCAAATTTTGTATTTTTAGAAAAGTTTATAATATCTTCATTCCAAGATTTTAAATCATCTGTAAAATCTGGATTTTCTTTGTGTGTTGTTGAAATAATATATTTTGAATTTAAAACAGCAAAGGCAGAAAATCTTGATTTCATTAATTCAAGTGCTGTTTTTGGAAAAGTTATACCATCGTGAAAAGTTTTGCAACATTTTTTATATTTTTTCAAAGAGCCACAAGGACAAAGATCATTTGGAGAGAGTTTCAATACAAACCTTTTATAATTTTAAAGGATTCTATCATAAATGAAGTAAAAATCTAAAATGGGAAAACCCCATTTTAGACTATAATTTTGGAACAAGTCCTGTTGTAGTTTTTTCTATTTTCTTATCAACACTATTATTTAACTCTTTTTTCTTCTCTTCTTTTACATCGTTAGCTTTTTTACTTAAGCTCTCTTTTGTAATTCCATTTGTTTCATTTATATTTCCAACAATACTATCACCAAAACCTTTAATGTTTTTCAAATCTTCAGGAGTTTTTATAGTATTTGTTTTTCTATACTCGATTATCTGTTCAGCTTTTTTCTCACCAACACCTTTTATACCCATTAACTCTTCTTTTGTAGCTGTTTGTAAATTAATTTGCGCAAACAAAAAAGAACAACCTAACATTAATAATGCAACTAACTTCTTCATCTATTCTCCTTAAAAATAATTTAATTAATTATATATAAATTATTTTAAATATTATTTAAAGAGATAATTAATTACTAATATAATCTTTTAATTTTTCATGATCTAAGATTTTTATATAACCTTTTTCATTTTGAATAATCTTATCATTTTTTAGTTTTGCAAGTTTTCTTGAGAAAGTTTCTGGGGTAATATTTAGAATTTGAGCAATTTTTACTTGTTTTAAATTTATTAATATTGATTCATTATCATATAAAAATTTTGCAATTTTTTCTATGCTATTTGAACTGATGTTATAATTTATAAAACTCTCTAAGGCTTTTATCTTTTTTGTTAGTGATTTAATAAAAAACATTGAAATCTCTGGTTTTAATAAAAACTCTTTTTTAAATTTCTCATAATCTATTAATAAAACTTCTGACTTAGTTTCAAATGAACAATTTGCAGGAAATCTCATCTCTTCATAATTTACAATTTCTGCTATTAATGATGGTGCTATTAAGTTGTGTATTACTACTTCATTATCTTTATGGTCATAGGTATAAAGTTTTACAATTCCCTTTATTAAAAGATGTAAATATTTTGCTTCATCACCTTTATAAAAAAGTATCTCACCTTTATTGAAATGTTTTTTTACACTTATCTCTTTTAATCTAATCAAATCTTCTTTTTTTAGAAAACTAAAAAAAAAGAAATCTTCCAATCCATCTTTTTGCATTTTTACTCTTTTTATTGATTGTTATCAAGGTCTATTTTCGTATTTTATGTAAAAATATTAAAAGTAAAGTTAAATAAGACAAAAAAAGCCTTAATTTTGAAAGAATGTATATAATGACCCATAAAAAGTTTGAAGAAGAAGTAAATACGCTAAAAGATTTTTTTGAATGTTACTGTAAAGGTAAACATGAAAATGCTAAAATAAAAATAACTACACTTGAGTATCAATCAAAGATTTTTTATTTAGAATCACATTTATGTGATGAGTGCCAAAAAGGAATTTATTATTCCTTATCAAAACTTCAAAATTGTCCCCATGAAATAAAACCAAGATGCAGAAAATGCCCAGCTCCATGTTATGAAAAAGAAGAATGGAAAAATACTGCAAAAATAATGATTTATTCAGCAGTAAAATTATCCCTTTCAAAAATGAAAAATAGAATTAGGAATGTGTTTTCCTAACTATTACCAATTAATCTCTTTTTTCCCTAAACTTTTTAAGATTTCATTTGTTTTTGAGAAGTGTTTACAACCAAAGAAACCTCTATATGATGATAATGGACTTGGATGTGGAGCACTTAGAATATGATGTTTATTTGTATCAATAAGTTTAGATTTTGAAATAGCAGGTGTACCCCAAAGTAAAAAGATAATATTTTCTTTGTTATCATTTATGTATTTGATAATATTATCTGTAAATATTTCCCAACCAAGATTATGATGTGATTTTGGTTTTGACTCTTCAACTGTTAAAATAGTATTTAATAATAAAACTCCATCTTTTGCCCATGAAGTTAAATCTCCATCAAGACAAAATGAATCTTTTTGCAAATCTTCTTTTATCTCTTTTAAAATATTTACCATAGAAGGTGGATTTTTTATCTCTTTAGGAGTTGAAAAAGATAATCCTTGAGCTTGTCCAAAGCCATGATATGGATCTTGACCTAAAATTACAACCTTTAAATTATCCAGTGGTGTCAAAGTAAAAGCTTTAAAAATATTTTCTTTTTCTGGGAAAACTATACTATTTTCATATCTTTTATCTATTTCTTCTTTTAACTTTACATAATATGGTTTTTCTTGTTCATTTTCTATAATATCTTTCCAAGTCATAAATAAAACTCCAATTTTTTTAAATAAAAAAAGCTAAGATGAAACTCATCTTAGCTTTAAATGTCTTATATTTTCAAATATTATAAAACAGGTGATTTGATAACCATCATTTTTTGATTTTGCATTTCAGCCATAGAATCAGGAATTCCACCTAATCCAAGACCTGAAGTTTTAGCTCCACCAAATGGCATCCAGTCAACTCTAAATGCTGTATGGTCATTTACCATAACAGCAGTTGCATTTAATCTTTTTACTGCTTTTAAAGCTGTGTCAAGATTTTTTGTAAATACTGCTGCTTGGAAAGAAACTTCTAATTGGTTTGCTCTTTTAATTGCTTCATCAAAAGTTTTGTATGAATACACACAAACAACTGGTCCAAAAATCTCTTTTTGAGAAATAATTGCATCGTCACTTGGGTTTACAATAACTGTTGGTTCAAAACAAGAATCACCGATTCTTTTTCCACCAGTTAAGATTTTTCCACCTTTAGTCACTGCCTCATTAACCCACTCTTCAACTCTATTTACTTCGTTGTGGTTAATTAATGGTCCAACTTCAGTTTTTGGGTCTAATTGATTACCAACAACTAATTTTGAAGCTTTTTCAGCAATTTTAGAAGCTACTGTATCAACTATTGATTCATGTACAAAAATTCTTTGAACAGAAACACAAACTTGACCAGCGTGATAGAATCCACCTTTTACAAGATCTGGAATCATAGCTTCAATATCTGCATCTGGCTCAACAATCACAGGTGCCACTCCACCATGTTCTAATGCACTTCTTGTACCTGCACTTGCTTTTGAATTTAAATACCAACCAACAGGTCCTGAACCAATAAATGTAAAGAACGCAGTTTTTGGACTTGTAACTAAAAGTTCTCCACCTTGTCTATCACAAACAACAGCTTGTGCCCAACCTTCAGGAAGTCCTGCTTCTTTTAATAATTCAATAAGTCTTAAAGCACTCATTGGAGTTTGAGTTGCAGGTCTGATAATTACTGGACATCCAACAGCAATTGCAGGAATTACTTGGTGAATTGCTAAGTTAAACGGGTGATTAAATGCAGAAATAGCAGCAACAACACCAATTGGTTCTTTCATTGTATAAGCCATTCTATTTGCAGAGCTTAAAGTATGACCCATAGCGATTTCATGACCTTCTTGTAATCCAATTTGCTCTATAGCGATTTTTACACCATTGATAGCTCTTTGAATTTCAACTTTAGAATCTATATATGGTTTCCCACCTTCACTTGCACAAAGAATAGTTAATTCTTCAACTTGAGAAGACATAATCTTCATCAAGTTTTCTAAAATTTCAATTCTTTTGTACTTTGGAATCCAATTATCAACATCTAAAAATCTCTCATAAGCAGTGTCGATAGCTTGTTGAACTCCTTCAACTGTTGTGAATGGAACAGATCCTACAACTTTTCCGTCAAATGGTGATGTTACTTCTATTGTACTCATATTTTACCTTTCAGATATTTATATTAAACATTGTTTATTTGCTAATAAATCATTTAAAATTGAATGATTTAAAGAATAATCAACTGCTAAGTCAATTAAATGAACACCTTTACCATTTACACAAGCTTCTAAAGTTTTTTCAAACTCTTCAACAGAAGTTGGTCTATGTCCAGTTGCTCCATAAGATTCAGCATATTTAACGAAATCAGGATTTCCTAAATCTAAACCAAATGTTTCAAATCCCATACCAGTTTGTTTCCATTTAATCATACCGTATGCATTGTCATTTAAGATAATAACTGTTAAATCTAATCCTAATCTTACTGCAGTTTCCATTTCTTGAGAGTTCATCATGAATCCACCATCACCACAAACGGCAACAACTTTTTTCTCTGGATTAATCATTTTTGCTGCCATTCCTGAAGGAAGTCCAGCACCCATAGTTGCTAATGCATTATCAAGTAATAATGTATTTGGTTGAGCACATCTATAGTTTCTTGCAAACCAAATTTTATAAACACCATTATCAAGTGTTACAATATCTTCTGGATTTAAAGTTTGTCTAATAGCTCTAACTGCTCTTTGAGGTAAAATTGGGAATCTATTATCACCAAAATATTTTGATAATCTTGTTCTAACTTCATCAGCAACTCTTGCATAATACTCAAAATCCCAATGAGCTTGAGGAGTAATTGCATCTGTCATTTCTTGAATACTTCCAGCAATATCACCAACAACGTCTAATTGTGGGAAATATGTATCATCTACTTCTGATGGGAAGAAGTTAACATGAATAACTTTTGTAGCATCTGGAGTATTTTCCATAAAAAATGGTGGTTTTTCAATAACATCATGTCCAACATTGATAATTAAATCAGCTCTTTCAATTGCGCAGTGAATAAAGTCATCTTTTGATAATGCAGCAGTTGATAAACATAATGGGTGATTTTCATCAATAACACCTTTTCCCATTTGAGTAGAGAAGAATGGCATTCCAGTTTTGTTAACAAAATCAGTTAAAGCTGTTCCAATTCTAGTTCTATTTGCTCCTGCACCTACAAGTAATAATGGTCTTTTTGCATTTTGAATCATTTCGATTGCATCAGCAACTGCACCTTTACAAGCCGTTGGGTATCTGAATGGTTTTACTGGATAGATATTAAATTCAACTTCTTCAGCTGCAATATCTTCTGGTAATTCAATATGAACAGCACCTGGTCTTTCAGTAGTAGCAATTTTAAATGCTTCTCTAACCATTGATGGAATATTATTTCCATTAACAACTTGTTTTGCATATTTAGTCATTGGTTTCATCATACCAACAACATCAATAATTTGGAATCTACCTTGTTTAGATTTTTTGATTGGTTTTTGACCTGTAATCATCATCATAGGCATTCCACCTAGTTGTGCATAAGCTGCACTTGTAGCGAAGTTTGTTGCACCTGGGCCAAGAGTTGATAAACAAACTCCAACTTTTCCAGTTAATCTTCCATAAGTTGCTGCCATAAATCCAGCACCTTGCTCATGTCTTGTTAGAATCAATTTAATATTTGAAGTTCTAAGTGCGTCAAGAAAATCAAGATTTTCTTCACCTGGAATTCCAAAAATATATTCAACACCTTCGTTTTCTAATGCTTTTACAAATAATTCTGATGCATTCATCGTATATACTCCATTTGATTTAAAAAAAATTTATTGATAATCATATTTAATAACCATTGAAAATTCGTTTATATTTTATTGATTATCAAAAAATTGCAATATTGTGTATGTTTTTACACAAAAGTGATTATAGTTTATTACACCTTAATATAATAACCTTATTTTTTTCATACTTTATATCAAATTAATGATATTTTTTATACTATGTAAAAAATTCTAAAAAAGGAAAAAATATGAAAAAAATCTTTCTTGTTGTACTAATCGTAATAATCGCACCAATATTCTACATAATAGCTTCAAACTACAATAATATTCCAAAACTTGACGAAAATGTAAAAGAAAAATGGTCTCAAGTTCAAAACCAATATAAAAGAAGAGCTGATTTAATTCCAAATTTAGTTGAAACTGTAAAAACTTATGCTCAACATGAAAAAAGCACTTTTGTGGAAGTAACAGAAGCTAGAAGCAAAGTTTCACAAATGAATATAAATGCTGATACTTTAAATAATCCTGCTGCAATGGAACAATTTTCAGCTGCACAAAATGGTCTTTCTAGTGCTTTATCAAAACTTATGGTTGTAGTTGAAAAATATCCTGAGTTAAAAGCAAATGAAAATTTCCAAGCACTTCAATCACAACTGGAGGGAACTGAAAATAGAATTACAGTTGCAAGAAAAGATTTTATTGAAGCAGTTAAACTTTATAATTTAGAACTAAGAACAATGCCTGGAAAATTAGTAGCTGCAATTGCACATCCTGAAGCACAAATCAAAGAAACATTTACAGCAAGCCCAACTGAACAAGAAGCTCCAAAGGTAAAATTCTAATGCTTTTAAATGACAAAGATAAAGAACTAATTTCAAAAGAGATTGAAGATCTTGAGAAATTAAGTTCTGCAGAACTTGTTGCAGTTGTTGCAAAAAAAAGTTCAAATTATAAATATGCTTCTTTGATGATTAGTGTTTTTTGTGTTTTTTTAATCTCTTTTATTCTCTATTTTGTAAAAGAAGTTTCAACCTTAGAGTTATTAGAATATCAACTTTTGGTATTTGTAGGTATCAATTTATTTTTTGAAAAATTTGATAACTTAATTTTAAAAATTCTTCCACAAAGTTACAAATATAGAAAAGCTTCTTCATATGCAAAAGAGCAGTTTAATAATTTGGGATTAAATAGAACAAAATCAAAACAAGCAATTATGTTTTTTGTAAGTCTTGATGAAAGATATGTAAAAGTAATAACTGATAGTAAAATATCAGAAGAGATTCCTAATGAATTTTGGCAACAATTAGTTTTTGAATTTGCAGAAGATGTAAAAAGAGAGGACTTTTTAAATGGTTATTTAAAAGCTCTTAGAACTTCAAAAGCAATTTTAATAAAACATTTTCCAATTCAAAGTAATGACGAAAATGAATTATCAAATGAAGTAATCGAGTTAAAATGAAAAAAATCATAATCTTATTATTATTTATTTTTAGTTTTCTAAATGCCGATATTACACAATATTTTCCAAAACTTGATGGAAGAGTAATAGATCAAGCAAATTTATTATCTCCTGATGTAAAAAAAGATATTGATGGAATCTTAAAAAAACAAGAAAAAGAGACATCAAATCAGATTGTTGTTGTTATTTTAAACTCTTTAAATGGCTACACTATAGAAGAGTTTTCTTATCAACTTGGACGATTTTGGGGAATTGGGCAAAAAGATAAAAACAATGGTATTTTACTTGTAGTTTCTATGGAAGAAAAAAAGGTAAGAATTGAAGTTGGTTATGGCTTAGAAGGTGCATTAACTGATAAAATTGCCCATGAAATAATTAACTACACAATAAAACCAAACTTCAAAGCAAACCAATATGAACTTGGGATTTTAAAAGCTATAAATGAAATTATGGCTGCAATAAAAGGTGAATATCAAGCAAAAGCTAAAAGTAATGATTTTAATGGACCGATAAATGCTTTAATACCTTTAGGTTTTTTTGCGTTAATATTTTTATCAATGATTGCAAATAGTATATCTAAGAAAACTAAAAGTCAATTCTTTTATAAAGTTACAAAATCATCGATGAGTTCATCATTTTTTGCATTTTTTACTTTTATAATGTCTCAAACTTTTACAACTTATAATTTGTTAGTGGCACTTGTTATATTTGTAATAATATTTATATTTAATTATAAAACTGCTTTAGATGTAGATTTTGATAAACTCTCTAAAATTGGTTATTCAGGTAGTTCAAGTTCAGGTGGATTTGGAGGTTTTGGCTCATCATCTTCTTCAAGTAGTGATTTTGGTGGATTCTCTGGTGGTGGAGGAAGTTTTGGTGGAGGAGGCGCAAGTGGCGGCTGGTAAAAAAACAATTATATTTGATTTAGATGGAACATTAATTGATTCCCTTGAAGACATAGCAGTTTGTATGAATCAAGTTTTAAAAGAGTTAGATTTAGCAACTCATGAAATAAATGATTACAAATATTTTGTTGGTGGAGGAATTTCTATTCTAGTGGACAATGCATTAAATGCTTTAAATACAGAAATTTCTGATGAATTAAAAGAGAAAGTAACTCAAAAATTTAAAGAGATTTATGATCAAAAACTTCATGCAAAAACAAAACCTTATGAGGGAATTTATGAGTTACTTGATGAGCTTGTAAAACTTGATTATAACATCGGGATTTTATCAAATAAACCCCATGAATTTACAATTGCTTATGCAAAAAGTCTATTTTCAAAATATAATATTCCTCAAATTCATGGTCAAAAATCTGATGTTCCTAAAAAACCAGACCCAAGCGCAGCAATTATGATTGCGAATAGTTTTAATAATCCTTGTGAAAAAACTTATTTTGTAGGTGATACAATGGTTGATATGCAAACAGCTGTAAATGCAAAAATGATTGGAATTGGTGTTTTATGGGGATTTAGAGATGAAAAAGAGTTAATGGAAAATGGTGCAACTTTCGTCGTAAAACATCCCTTGGATATTTTAGAGATAATCAAATAAAATGGGTGATATTTATAAAACAGTAAACTGCCAATTTTATGATGAATTGGAAGCTTTAGCAGTAAAAAAAATCAAATCAAAAATCCTTTACATGGATAATGAAAATGAAAAAAGTGTTGAAGATATAATAATAGACTTCAAAACAAAAAATAAAGAAGAGTTCCTAATTCTAAGTGATGGAACTCAAATTCGATTGGATAAAATTATAAAAATCAACGAAATAACTCCTTCAAATATAAAATGTTAAATTAATTTCTTTAAAAGGTTGTATATGCAACTATTGCATATACAATTAAAGGATTAAAATGTCATATGAATTAGAAAAATCATTGGGGTTTAGAATAAACCGAACAGCAAATAAATTAAATAATAAATATAATCAAATACTTCAAGCTTTTGATATTGCTCCTGAACAAAGGGCAACTTTAGAAATAATCAAATATGAATCAGAAGTAAATCAAACAAAAATTGCAAATATTTTAGGAAAAGATAAAACTACAATTAGTAGAACTCTAAATACTTTAGAAAATAAAAATCTTATTACAAAATCACAAATAGATAAAAGAACAAATTTAATACAACTCACAAAAAAAGGTGAAGAAATTTTAAATGATAGTTTCTTAGATGTAAAAGAGTTTAGAAAAAAACTAACTTCAAAATTGAGTGAAGAAGAACTAAACCAACTTTTTTCTCTACTTGAAAAAGTTGTATTAAGTGTGGAAGAAGAGTCATGAGAAAAAGCATAAATCATTTATATCTAATTATTCTTTTATCAATTTTATCTTCTGTTGCACCAATGGGAGTTGATACTTATATTCCATCAATTCCCGATATTGCTTCAGCTTTTAAAGTTAGCATTGAAAAAATTGAATTATCTTTATCTATCTTTTTAATTGGATTTTCTGTAGGACAAATATTTGGTGGACCACTTTCAGATAAATATGGAAGAAAAATGAGTTCAGTTTATGGACTTTTAGGATTTGCATTTTTTAGTTTTGTAATAATTTATAGCACAACAATTTATGAATTATGGATTTTTAGATTTTTTGAAGCCTTTAGTGGTGGAATTGTAGTTGTTAATGCAGCGGCAGCTGTTCGAGATAGATTTCATGGAAGTGAAGCAGCAAAAGTATTTTCACTTATTGGAATGGTAAGAAGTTTTGCTCCACTTGTTGCCCCTGCAATTGGAGCTTTTATTATTCATTTTTATTCATGGAAAGCAGTTTTTCTATTTTTAACTCTTTATGCTTTAGTAGTTGCTTTTTTCATATATAAAGATTTAGAAGAGAGTTATACTTATACTAAACAAAATATTTTTGAATCTTATAAAACTGTATTAAGCAACAAAATGGCTTTAAAAGCAATGGCTACTTTAGGTTTTAGTTTTGGTGGTTTTTTCATTATCATCGCAAAAACTTCATTTATTTATATTGAATATTTTAAAATCCCAACGGATTATTTTCCTTTTTTCTTTGGTATTAATTTTATTATTTTAATGTTAATGATAAAAGTAAATGTAACATTACTTAAAAAACATTCACCTATTGAACTTGTAAAAATGGCGATATTAATACAAATTATTGCTGGTGGATTATTTGCTTTAAACTATGAAAATATTTCACTTGTTTTAACAGTAATTTTAATAGCTATTTACATGAGTATGATGGCTTTTATTTTTGGAAATTGTATGGCTTTAACTTTAGAACATTTTCCTAAAAATGCGGGAGTAGCTTCTGGTGTAGTTGGAGTTTTTCAATTTGGATTAGGAGCAATTATTTCATCAATCTCATTGAGTTTTCATGATGGAACTTTTTTCCCAATAGGTTTAAGTATCTGTTTGATTTCACTTATGGCTTATTTTATTATGAATAATTATAAGAATGTGTAAAAGAGTTAGCTCTTTTACACAACATATTTTATATCTCTAACTCAAAAAAACTCTCTTCAACTTTTTCATATTTTGCAACAGAACAAGTTATTTTTATTGCATTATCATAATCTTTAAATTCATCAATAAATAATTTTTGTAGCTTTTCAACTTCAACTGCTCTAAAAATAAAATAACCTAGAACATCTGTTCCTCTTGAACCTGTTTTTTCTATTCCAAAGCTATCAAATTTCCAGTCAATTCCCCTTGAAAAAAAGAAAACTTCTGTTAATCTTTTTTCTAATTCTTCTCTAACTTTATTATCATATGCTTTTAAATGTACATAAAAAGCCACATTTGTATTAAATTGTGATTGTACTAATTTCTCTTGTTCTGGTGTCATTGGTTTTTCTATTAAATCTATATTGCTCATATTAAAATGCTTCCTATTTTTTCTCATATTATAGTAAACTTTTTTAAAATAAAGCTTGTATTAATAATTTAAATCTATAATTAAAACTATCTAAAACAAATCAAAGGTTCTCATGAACAGTTACTTAAATTCAAATGCGATTATTTGGAAATCAGAATACAATATTAGTAATTTTAAAATTGATAAAGAACATCAAAAGCTTTTCACAATAGCTAGAGAAGCCATGAGTGTTTCAAAACTAAAAGATGATAAAGAAGTAAAAAATAAATTAAAAGAGATTATCACAAAACTTTTTGATTATGTTGGAACTCACTTTTCAAATGAACAAAAATATATGGAAGAGATAGATTATCCAGAGTTAGGTAATCATAAAATTCTTCATAAAAATATGTTAGATATGTTAACAAATCTAATTTCTGAATTAAATAAATTAGAATTAGCAGATATTGAAAAGTTACTATTTAATTTTATTGAAGAGTATTTCATTAAACATATAGTTTTAGAAGATAAAAAAATCCAACTATGGAATACTTCCCTTGAAGATTTAAAAAAGAATTTTGGTTGGAAAGAGATTTATAGTGTTGGAAATGTTGAAATTGATAGAGAACATAAAAAACTTTTTGATATTGCGCAAGATGCTTTTATGCAAGTGGAAGAAACTCAAAGAAATGCAAAAATAAAAGAAGTTTTAACTGAACTATATACTTATATGAAAACACACTTCAAACACGAAGAAAAATATATGCAAGAGATAAATTATCCTGCAATTGAAGAACATAAGGTTTTACATCACAATATTATTGAAAAAATAAATAGTTTTGTAAAACAACTACCAACTATGGATGACTCTCTTTTTGAAAAGGAACTGGCAAAAATAATAGATATTGCCCTTGTTCATCACATTATTCAAGAGGATAGAAAAATCATCGCTTGGTCAAAATCGAATTTACAGAAATAAATAGTATAATCCCAAAATTATTTAAAAATAAAAAGGAAAATTATGAAAAAAATCATTTTAGCTACTGCATTATCAATCTCAGCACTTTTAGCGTTTGATATGGGTGGAGCATTAAAAAATGCTGGAACAAACGTTGGAACAGCAGCATTAAACGGTAATACAGATACAAAATCACTTACTAAAACAGCTGCTGATTCAGTAGGTGTTACTCCTGAAACTTTAGGTGGAAAACTTGCAAACACTGTAAAATCAAACAACACTGCTGTTTCATCAATGGATAAAGCAAAAAATTTATGTACTCAAGCTTCAGCTGTGCAATCTGTTGCAAATCTTAGCAGTGACCTTGTAAAACAAGCTATTTCTATTTGTAGCGAAAAAGTAATGACTAAATAATCTATTTAAAACTTAAAAGATAAAAGGATTTCCTCCTTTTATCTCTCTTCCTCGCATATATTAATATTTTATTAATATAGATTGTATACAATCTATAAATTTATTATGAAGGCTTAATAGTGCTACAACAATCTAAACTCTTTATTTTTATAACAATTTCATACATAATACTAAGTGGTTGCGAAGAAAAAGTTTCAACCAATAATAAACCTACTTCCGCTATTGAAGTTGGTGTTATTTCTGTTCAAGAACAAGCTATCCCTTTACAACAAGAGTTAAGTGGAAGAGTAAAAGCAAAATTAGTATCAGAAGTAAGACCACAAATTAGTGGAATTATAACTAAGCAACTTTTCACAGAAGGAAGCTTTGTAAATCAAGATGAAATCTTATATCAAATCGATTCTGCAACTTATCAAGCTACTTATTTTCAAGCTAAAGCTTCCCTTGAAAGTGCAAAAGTAGATGCAAAAAATGCAAAAATCAAAAGTCAAAGATACGAAGAGTTATTAAAATTTGATGGTACTTCAAAACAAGAAGCAGATGATGCAAAAGCTGTTTATCTACAAGCAGAAGCTTTAGTTGAAGAGAAAAAAGCAAATCTTGAAAGTGCTAAAATTGATTTAGAACGAACAAATATCAAAGCTCCAATTTCAGGATATATTAGTATTTCAAATGTTACAAAAGGAGCATTAGTATCAGCAAATCAAACTGAAGCATTAGCAACTATTAGAGATACTAATAGTGTTTATGTTGACATAAGCCAATCAAATACTCAGATTTTAGCTTTACGAAAACTTCTAAGCCAAGAAAATATTCAAAAAGGAAATACTGAAGTATCTCTAACTTTAAGTGATGGAACTCTTTATGAACACAAAGGCGAACTTCAACTTCAAGAAATTGCTGTTGATGAAAGCACTGGTTCTGTAACTCTTCGAGCTTTATTTCCAAATGAAAAAGGTATTTTATTACCAGGAATGTTTGTAAAAGCAACAATTCAAGGAGCAATTGATAATAAAGCATTTTTATTACCACAACAAGCTGTTTCAAGGGATTCAAAAGCAAATCCAATTATTACTTTAGTACAAGAAGATAATTCAGTTAAAAAACAGATGATTACTATTGAAAGAGCCATGGGAAACAAATGGTTAGTTACTGCTGGCGTTAACAATAATGATAAAATTATTATTGAGGGTTTAAATAAAATCAATGAAAAAAGCAAAGTAAATCCTGTGGATGTAAGTAGTAAATATGTTGAAAATAAATAATAGAAGTCTAACAAAAGGCTTAAAATGTTAGCTAACTTTTTTGTTAATCGCCCTATTTTTGCTTGGGTTATCTCTTTAGTTATTATGATTGCAGGAACTGTATCTTTATATACACTTCCAGTGGAACAATATCCTGATATTGCCCCACCTCAAATAAATATTTCTACAACTTACACAGGAGCATCTGCACAAACTGTAGAAAATAGTTTAACTCAAATTATTGAGCAACAACTAACTGGGTTAGAGGGAATGATATATTTTTCTTCAAGTAGTAGTTCTTCAGGAAACTCAAAAATTAGTGTTACATTTGAGCAAGGAACCAATCCAGATATTGCACAAGTTCAAGTTCAAAATAAAGTACAACAAATACTTTCAAGACTACCTGATGATGTACAAAGACAAGGAGTAAGAGTTACAAAATCCCAAACAGATTTTTTATTATTAGCTTCATTATATGATTCAACTGGAAAAGCAAACAAAGAAGATATTGCAGATTATTTAGTAAGTAATCTACAAGATAGTATTTCAAGAATTGAAGGAGTTGGTGAAGTACAAGTTTTTGGTGGACAATATGCCATGAGAATTTGGTTAGACCCTATAAAACTTGAAAACTTTAAATTAATGCCCTCAGATATAGAATCTGCAATAAATGCTCAAAATTCTCAAGCATCAGCTGGACGACTTGGGGGTTTACCTGTTATAAATAACCAACAATTAGCTGTTACAGTAACAGCAAGATCTAAATTTAAAACGGTAAAAGAGTTTGAAAATATCATAGTTAAACATAATAACAATGGTTCATTTGTAAAATTAAGTGATGTTGCAAAAGTAGAAATTGGCTCTCAATCTTATAGTAATATCACAAACCTAAATGGTTTCCCTTCAACTGGTATTGCAATACAGTTAGCTTCGGGTGCAAATGCAATTAAAACATCCAATAAAATTAAAGAGTTCTTAAAAAAATATGAACCAAATCTTCCTTTAGGATATGAAATTACATATCCAAGAGATACAACAGCTTTCATTCAAGCTTCAATAAAAGAGGTTGTAAAAACTCTTATAGAAGCTATTATCTTAGTTGTTCTTGTAATGTATGTTTTCTTAAAAAATTATAGAGCAACCCTAATTCCAACTATTGCTGTTCCCGTTGTTTTACTTGGTACTTTTGGTATTTTAAATATTTTAGGATATTCAGTTAATACTTTAACAATGTTTGGAATGGTTTTATCCATTGGTCTTTTGGTTGATGATGCAATTGTTGTAGTTGAAAATGTAGAAAGAAATATGAAAAAATTCAATCTTTCACCCAAAGAAGCAACTATTAAATCAATGAAAGAAATCACAAGTGCATTAATCGGAGTTGCTACAGTTTTATCTGTTGTATTTTTACCAATGGCATTTTTTAGTGGTTCAACTGGAGTTATTTATAGACAATTCTCAATTACTATTATCTCTTCAATGGTTTTATCTGTTATTGTAGCTTTAACTTTAACACCAGCTTTATGTGCAACAATTTTAAAACCACATGAAGAAAAAGAGTCAAAAGGTTTTATCTCTTGGTTTGGGAATCTTTTTGAAACCTTTACATTAAGATATAAAAATGGTTTAAATAGCGTATTACAAAATCCAATTAAATGGATGATTTTTTATAGTGTTATTATTGGGGCGTTAGCATACACTTTTATAAAACTACCTACAAGTTTTTTACCAAAAGAGGACCAAGGTTCTATTATGATTCAATACACTCTTCCTGAGGGTGCAGTTACTTCAAGAACAGTTGAGATTGCCCAAGTTATAAAAGATTATTTCCTAAAAGAAGAAGCTTCTAATGTTGAAAATATTTTCACAATTTCAGGTTTTAGTAGTAGAAGTAGTGGACAAAATGTTGGAACGGCTTATGTCTCTTTGAGAAATTGGGAGTTAAGAAAGGGTGAGCAAAATCGTTCAGATGTAATAGGACAAAGGGCAATGAAAGTTTTTGCAAATCCTAAATCTCCTTACTTTATAAGAGATGCCAGAGTAATTTCAATGAATCCTCCCGTTGTTCAAGGTTTAGGTTCAACGGATGGTTTTGAATTTCAACTTCAAGCAGATGCAATAACATCAAGAACAACTCTAAATGAAATAAAAGAAAAAATCTTAGAAGATGCAAGAAAAAATGAGAAAATTAGTTCAGTAAGAGCAGATGGAACAAACAGCACTCCTCAACTAAAAATTGATTATGATGTTCAAAAAGCATTGTCTTTGGGGCTTTCTATGTCAAATATTGATGATACTTTAAGTGCAGCTTGGGGTGGAGTTTATGTAAATGACTTTATAGATAGATCAAGGGTAAAAAGAGTTTATATGCAAGGTGATGCACCTTTTAGGTCAAAACCTGAAGATTTATACTCTTGGAAAGTTAGAAATTCAAATGGAGATATGGTTTCATTTCAAGAGTTTTCAAATATAAAATGGGATTTTGGACCAGAAGAGCTAACTCGTTATAATGGTTTTGCTTCTTATCAAATCCAAGGTGCAGCAGCTTTAGGAGTTAGTTCAGGAGTTGCCATGGATGAAATGGAAAAAGTTGCAAATAACTACTCATCAGGAACAATGCATGAATGGAGTGGAGTTTCATATCAAGAAAGATTATCTACTGGACAATCTGGATTGTTATATACTATTTCAATTTTGATTATATTCTTATGTTTAGCTGCACTTTATGAGAGTTGGTCTGTGCCATTTTCTATTTTAATGGTTGTTCCTTTAGGTGTAATCGGAGCTGTACTTGCAGTATATTTTAGAGGTTTAGACAATGATGTTTATTTCCAAGTTGCCCTTTTAACAACCATTGGCTTAGTTTCAAAAAATGCAATTTTGATTATTGAATTTGTGGACACCGAATATAAAAATGGTAAACCATTAATTGAAGCTGCCGTTGAGGGAGCAACTCTTAGATTGCGACCAATTATCATGACTTCATTAGCATTTATCGCTGGAATCACACCACTTGCTCTATCAACTGGAGCTGGTGCAAATAGTAGAATTTCTATTGGAACTGGAATTGTGGGAGGAACTTTAACAGCAACTATTTTAGCAATATTTTTTGTTCCTCTATTTTTCATTTTAATTAAAAAAATCTTTCCAGCAAAAAAGGTAGAACAAAATGTTTAAAAAAACTATTTCAATAGCTCTTGCTTCAACTCTTTTTACTGGTTGTTTTTCCCTAGAGCCAAAACTAGAACCATTAGACTCTAAAGTTATTCCCCTTGAATGGAACACTCAAATTGATGCAAAAAATCAAGAGGATTTAACTCAAATAAAACCTTCATGGGAAGATTTTATTCAAAATGATACTTTAAAAAAAGTTGTTGACTTAGCTATAAAAAACAACAAAGATTTAAAAATTGCCCTTTTAAATATCCAATCAGCAAGGGCAACATATAGAATTTCAAACTCAAATAGTTTTCCAACTCTTGATGCAAATGCTGATATGAAAAATGCAAAGGCAATAAACTCTTCAAATGGAACCACAATTTCACATAATTATTCTGCAAATATAGGAGCTTCTTACGAAATTGACCTATTTGGGAAAATACAAAGTCTAAATGAAAGTGCCCTACAAAGTTATCTTTCAACACAATTTGCAGCGAATACAGTAAAAGTTAGTTTGATTGCTGAAACAATTAACGCATGGCTTACATTAGCAACCCACAATGAACAATTAAAACTCTCTATTCAAACAGTTGAGAATCTACAAAAAGCCTATGAACTAACACAAAAGAAGTTTAATGCAGGTGTGATTTCTCAAGCAAATGTACTTGATGCAAACGCTTCATTAAAAGAAGCACAAATAAATGTTATTTCATATAATACAATGATAAAACAAGATAAAAATGCCCTAGAACTTCTGATTGCTCAACCTTTAAATGATGAGCTTTTAGCAAAAGAGTTTAAAGAAAATGAAAATTGGCTGATGATTGTAAAAGCTGGAATTTCATCAAAAGTTTTATTAACACGACCAGATATAATGGAAGCTGAACATAATCTAAAAGCAAAAAATGCAAATATAGGAGCTGCAAGAGCTGCCTTTTTCCCATCAATCTCGCTAACTGCAAATACAGGAATTGCTAGCAAATCACTCTCTTCACTTTTTGATGGAGGGGCACAAAATATATGGTCTTTTTCACCAAATATAACTCTTCCAATATTTAATGGTGGACAAAATAGCGCAAATCTGGATTATACCTATGCTCAAAGAAATATAGCCCTAAATCAATATGAAAAAACTATCCAAACAGCATTCAAAGAAGTAAACGATGCACTAGCAACTAGAGCCACAATAAATGAGCAAATAAACAAACAAAAAGAAGTTGTGGAAGCTGTTTCTAAAAGTCATAATTTAGCACTTGGAGCTTATAAAGTTGGAACTGGTTCTTATTTAAATGTTTTAATTTCACAAAGAACCCTATATTCAGCCCAACAAAATTTGATTAATAAATACCAAGAAGATTTAACTAATCGAGTAAATTTGTATAAAGCTTTAGGTGGAAATGAGAAAATTGATTAGATGAATATAGAATTTAGATTTTTACAAAAAGCAATAGCTGACAAAAACTATATCTGTTTTTCATACCAAGAGAAAAGTTATAAAAATATCAAAGCTCTAAAAATAGATGAACAAAATAGAGTTCATTGTGATAAAGGTATTTTTGAGTTTGAAAAGATTTCTAAACTCAAAATTTTAAAAGATAGATTTTAGAATCTATGCTTTTATTGTAATTTCATTTTTTTTAGATAATCCCCAATCATTGGTACAAAATCTTTTCTGCATATTAGATGAGTTTGTGGTTCATTTGCTATTTTTATGAGTTTTAACTCATTTGCATAGTTGTATTTATCAATTATATTTTTAGAAACATAAGCTATTCCCATTCCAGCTTTTACGCATCCTAACATAACTTCATAATTTTCAATAAATATAGTTTTAAAATCTCCATTATTATTTTGAGTATAATACTCCACTAAAAACTTATAGTGTGAACTATCTTTTTTATACCCTATTAAACAGTTTGCACTCTTTTTATTAATTGATTCCACCAAATACAAGTCATCATCAAATTTATTTAAAACCATCAAATCTTTATGATTTGGCTCTCCCGTTATAAAAGCAATATCAAGTTTATAATCCAGCAATTTTTCCAAAATCTGGGGGTTTGCATTTGCATATAGTTCTAATTCCATATCTGGATATTTTTTATTAAGTTTTTCAATAAAAGGTAATAATCTCAAAGCTACATTTGCTTGTCCTGAACCAATTCGAAGAATCTCTTGGTGAATGATATTTTTCATTTTAAGTTCAGCTTCTTCGACTTTTTTTACTATTTCAACAGCCAAAGGATACAATTTCTCACCCTCTTTTGTAAGAATCACACCAGATGGAACTCTATGAAATAGTAAATATCCAAGATTTTTTTCTAATTGTTTAATTCGAAGTGTCACATTTGATTGGGTGAAGTTCAAAAGTGAAGCACCCAAAGAGATACTTTTTTTATTTGCAACTGCTACAAAAACTTTTAAAAGTGCTGATTCCATATTATTATCCATTATATAGTATATGATTTTATATTATTTGACATTATATATAAAATTGTTTATAGTTGCAAAAATATATAAAGGAGTTACCATGATAGAACTATTATTTAATAAACTCATGCCGATTGTAATACTTATAATAATCGGTTATTATTGGAAGAAAAAAGAACTACCCTTTGATAAAGATATGATTAGTTCTTTAATAATGAATCTTGGAACACCTGCTTTATTAATTGCATCAATTAACAATAAAGATTTAACAACTAGCAATATGATAACTATTTTAATATATGGAACATCAATTATTTTTATTTGTACAATATTTACAATGCTTTATTTAAAAATTGAAAAAAAACCAATAAGACCATTTCTTCAAAGTTTCATTTTCCCAAATACAGGCGGACTTGGATTGCCAATTGTTTATGTATTGTTAGGAGAAACAGCATTTGTTTATGCTATTACTTTTTCAACTTTAATTAATATTTATCATTTTACTATTGGATTATGGCTTGCTAATAATTCACTAAATCTAAAAAAAGCCTTGCAAACACCTATTTTATACGCTTTAATCATCGCATTAGTTTTAAAAGGAACTCAAACCCCAATCCCACATATCGTGGAAGATGTTTGTCATACATTAGGTGGAATTGTTATACCTTTATTACTTTTAGCTTTTGGTTCTTCATTGGTTGGTATAAAAATCATGCAAAATCTCAAAGCTGTAAGAATGGGAATTGCAAGAGTTATTATTGGTTTTATTGTGGTTTATGTAACTTTTTCTTTTGGAAATTTTGAGAAAATATTAATAGATACCCTAATCATCCAATACTCAATGCCAATAGCCTCAGCCAGTTATCTTTTTGCCCTAAGATTTAATGGACCAGCAGATGAAATAGCAGTAATGACAGCATCAAGCACTATAGCTGTGCTGTTTTTACTTCCAGTTATTATTTATGTGTTGGGGTGAAAAAAGGAGTTTTTAAAGAATTGTGATGCTTCTCACTTTTCTTTTTAGTAAAGAAAAGTAAGCAAAAGAAAAGCGTTCGCAAAGTTCCAAAATAGCTAAAAAATAAAATGAAATCTTAAAATTTGAAAACTCGCTCATCGCTCAAACAGTTCAAATTTTTTAACAGATTTAATTTTATTTTTCTTTACGCTATTTTGAAAATGCTCACATTCAATATCATCCAACTTTTGATAGTATTCCTACTATAAATTGAATCCAAGATGGAGCATTTACTATTCCTCCAATTATTGCATTATCAATATGCTGTTGTAAACTAATATAACCTTTTGAATCTTTTTCTTTTAGTTCCAATAACAGTTGTTTAGTTTCATCATCATTCCTATTTTCTATAGATTTAGTTAACTTTTTAATCAACTTATCTTTAGTAAGTAAAGAATTTAATAGAATATGAATATTTTCTTTACTTGTTAATAAAGCTTCTGAAAACTCTTTTCTGAGAAACTTCACTTCATCTTCAAGTGATATAATTTTATTTTTATAAGTATCATCTTTTAAAGATAATAATTCCTGTTGAAATAAAATTTTATTTTGTGCTTCTCTTAATTCTTGTTTCAATTCAATTAGTTGAATAGGATTTGTTGCAAATTCTTGTGGAGTAATTTGATTTGTAATAACCATTCCATATCGATTTAAATATTCTTCTATTTCTTCTTTTTTACCATCAGGAGTTTCTATAGACATAATAACTTTTAAAGCTTCTTGTTTTATTGAAACACTAACTTTTTCATTTGGATATTTTTCTTGTAAAATTTTTCCAAAATATTGCAATATAGAAATTCCTGCTGTTAAATGTTCTGATGAGAAATTAATAATTTTATTTATATTTTTAGAATGAATAAATTCATCAATTTTTGAATTAAGTATAGTATCTATTTTAACTAAAGATTCTTTTATCGTTGAACTATCAATTAATTCAAATTCAGCAGTAATCATAAAAGAGTCTCCATTATAATTAAATTCAAAAGAATTATCATTTTCTATAAACTTAGGAAAGTTATCTAAAAAATATTTCAAAGAAATATCTTTATCCCATTCCTCAAGAAAATATGTGAAATGCTTAATAACAAAAGCTTTATTTTCTTTTTTCTGTAAAATAAAAGATTCATCTAATAAATAAATTGCAAAATCTTCTAACAAATCTTCTTGTTTTAAAGAATAAATTTTCTCTACAACTTCAGAATTAACTTCCTCAACTATAAAATTACATTCTTCAGAAACATTATTCTCTTCAGTTTTAGAAACTTCTCCCACATATAAATCATCAAACCATAATTGGCTATTTTTTTCATCGAATTTAAACATAATCTATTCCTTCACTAAAGATTTCCCAACCAAATACCCACTTGCCCATGCAAATTGAAGATTAAATCCTCCCCTATTTCCTACTATATCTAAAACTTCTCCTGCAAAATATAAACCTTTACATAACTTGCTCTCATAAGTTTTATTATCTACCTCAGCGGTTCTTACTCCTCCGCCACTGGCTTCTGCATGTCCAAAACCTTGAGTGTCTATTATTTTTAGTTTCCATTGGTTTAGTTGGTAGGCTAAGGCTTTTATTTGTTTTGCATTTATTTCAGAGGCTTTTGTGTTTATATCTATTTTGCAAATATCTAATAATACTGGTGCTATTTTGTTTGATACCATTCCCGTTAAAATATCCACTGCTTTTTGACTTGGGATAGTTTTGAAAAGTGTTTGGATTTGGTCGGCTAAATCATTTCTATTTATTTTTGGGAAAAAGTTTATTGCAATTTTTACATCTTGATAAGAACTTAGATTTAAAACTGCTAATTGTGAAATATCTAAAATAGCAAAACCTGAAACTCCATAACTTGTAAATAGTACATCTCCAAAAATCTCTTGCTCTAAATTTCCATTTATAAATAGACTTACATTACACTCTTTTTTTACACCTTGAAGTTTTCCATTGTAAGTATTATCAGTTTTTAGTCCTACAAGTGAAGGATAAGTTGGGTTAAAACTATGTCCAAATTTTGAAGCAAAGTCCAAACCGCTTTCATTTGCATTTAGTTGTGGAGCTGCTCCTAAACCATTTGAGATTAGGATTTTGTCGTAATTCTTGTATTCTTGCTCATCAGTTTTTATTGTAAATTTTTCTTCTTCTTTTTCTATATCTTTTATAAAGTGTTCTAAGTAGATATTTACGCCTAACTCTTTTAATGCTAACTCCAAAAGATTAGTTACTGATTTTGCTTCATTTGATAAGGGATATACTTTTCCACTTGGTTTTATATCAAGTAAAAGTCCTATACTTTTGCAGAACTTTTCAAAGGCTTTGAAATCAAACTCTTTTAACGCATAATTTACAAAGTCAGGATTCTCACCTATATAGTTTTTTGAAGTTATTTGATTGTTTGAGATATTACATCTTCCATTTCCACTTGCAAGTATCTTTTTTCCTATACCTTTGTTTGCATCAAATAAATCTATTTGCAAATTTTTGTTTAATCTTTTGGCAGTAATAGCGGCAATTATTCCCGCTGCACCTGCTCCTATTATTGCTATTTTCAAATCTATCCCTAAAAGTTTTTTTGATTATAGCTAATAGACTCTTTCAGACTCTTTCAAATATGAGGAACGTTAATTGCAATATACATCCCATAAATAAAGGATATACATGAATCCACAGAAAATAAAACGCTCAGTAGAACACCTATGTGAAAGAAAAGTACCTATATTTTTATGGGGACCTCCTGGTATTGGAAAATCTTCAATCATTGCACAAATTGCAAAAGAAAAAGGAATAGCTTGCATAGATTTACGACTATCACTTCTTGACCCAACAGACTTAAGAGGAATTCCATTTTTTGATGCTGTTAATCAAACAGCTATTTGGGCACCAGCTTCATTTTTACCAGATGGAAGTATCAAAGAGGGAATTTTATTTTTAGATGAGTTAAATACAGCAGCTCCAATGGTTCAAGCTTCTGCTTATCAGTTGATTCTTGATAGAAAAATCGGTGAATACACACTTCCAGATGGTTGGTCAATAGTTGCAGCTGGAAATAGAGAAAGTGATAGAGGAGTTGTTTTTAGAATGGCAGCGCCACTTGCAAATAGATTTATTCACCTTGATATGGAAGTAAGTGTTGATGACTGGAGAGCTTGGGCTATAAATAATAATATTGATTTATCTATTATCTCATTTATCTCTTATAGACCCGATGCACTTTTTACTTTTAATACTCAAAGTGATACAAAAGCCTTTGCAACTCCACGAACTTGGCAATATGTAAATGAAGTTTTATTATCAACTCCTGAAGATGATTTGATAATGGCACTAATTAGTGGAGCAATTGGTGAAGAGTTAGCAGCTTCATTTTTAGGATTTAAAGCAGTTATAAAAGAACTTCCAAATATGGATGGAATTTTAGATGGAACTGAAACAAATTTTCCAACAGACACTTCAGCTTTACATATACTTTGTACAGCTCTTGCCATTAGAGTAAATGAAGATACAAGAACAAAAGAGTTGGAAAATCTAATTAACTACTCTTTAAATCTTCCAGGAGAGTTTGCAGTTATGATTATTCAAGATTTAAGACAAAGAAATATTGAACTTGATTATCTAAAATCTTGGCCATTGTGGATGAAAAAATTCAACACATTACTTAGATAATTATGAATGCTGACACACTTTTAATCAAAGCCAAAAGCCAACTAACAACAAAATATCCATATTTTGGAATGTTGGCATCAAGATTAAAACACCAAGAGAGTGAAAAAATAGAATCTTATGCCAGCAATGGAGTAAGATTTTTATATAACCCTGATTTTATAAATAGTTGCACCATTGAAGAACTCTCTTTTATTTTAACAAACTGTGTTATGCATCATATTTTATCTCACCAACAAAGAAAACTAAAAAGAAAAGGTTACCTTTGGCAATTAGCAACTGATTATGCAATCAATAATCTACTTGCTAAAAATGGTATGAAAATTCCCCACGGTGTGAATTATGATAAAAAATTCAAAAACATGTACGCCGAAGAGATTTATGATATTCTAAAAAAAGAGTTAATCGAAAGTGGAATTGATGCCTTTGATGATGAAAAAGCTCAACAACATGATGAACAGAAAAACAGTAGAGATAATACTGCCAAATTTAGAAAAGTAAAAAAAATCCAAGAAAACCTTGATGAAAAAGATGAAGAGCAATGGGAATATGCAAGTGCTCTTGCCAAAGAAGTTTCAACTAGAAAATCTTTAATGCCTTTAGGTTTTGAAAGGTTAGCAAAAAAAGTAGAAGCAAAAGATATAGATTGGAAGTTTGAACTATACAATGCTATAAATCGTCACATGAGAAACAACTACGCTTTTATGCCACCAAATAAAAAACATCTATATAGAGGGTTTGCCCTGCCTTCACTTACAAGTGATACTTTGAGTTTAATAGTTGCAATTGATACTTCTGGTTCTATTCAAGAGGAGATTTTAGGAGCATTTATAGAAGAGTTTAAAGCCATCATGCAAAACTTCCCAGCAGTAAATATTGAGCTTTTAATAGCAGATGCAAAAGTTCATGCTCACTATAGTTTTAGAGGTGCGGAAGATATAGAGTTTGCCCTAAAAGGTGGAGGAGGAACTGACTATCGTCCAGTCTTTGAATACATCGATGCAAACTTCCCAATGTCAAGTATGCTTTTATATTTCACAGATGGAGATGGAATTTTTCCAAGAATCCCACCAGCTTATGAAGTTCTTTGGGCATTATCAAATAAAAAAGAGAGAATTCCATTTGGTAGAGCTTTGGTGATTTTTTAATAAACTTGTTATATCATAAAGATAAAAATTAGGTTTAAATGAAGAACTTTAGATATAAAAAATATGTTCCAAATGAGTTAGGTAAAATCATCTTTTTTGAAGATTTAATTCCAAAAAAGGTTTTAAGACAAAAACTCTCTATAAATCTTTTTTCACTCTTTTTCTCAATTTTTGGTTTAGCTATTTGTATTACAATGTTTTATCATTTCATCACTTCAAATGATTTATTTGGATTACTTTTTGCTCTACTTTTTTCACCTTTTTTCTTCTATCTTTATAAATCGATTTTAGATTTTTTTGTCATTGAAATTGGTGTTGTTTGTGACAAAGGAATAATGATACTTCATCTAAGAATCGATGACAAACTGGTAAAAAATAGAACTTTTTATTTTGACACAAAGTATGAAATTAAAATCCAAGAGAGAAAAAACTTCCATATAGCAGGAAAATATAAATACACCTACGACAAAATTTGCACTTTTTTTGATAAAAACAAAAAACTTTTTCAAATCAACTACTCTTTTGTGGATGATAGAACAAGTTCAAAAAAAGAGTTTTTTGATAGTTGTATTTTGGCTTTTGAAACTTTTAGGATTACGAGAAATCAATAAAACACAGCAAACCAAATAGTAGGCCCATCAAGACTTGTAAATTTTACTCTATGTTTTTCAAAAGCTTTGATATTTAAACAATCACCTTTTTTTAATTCTATTTCCCTATCTTCAAATTCAAGTATTGCAAAACCTTCCAAAACCAAAATAAATTCACTTTTTTCTTGTTCATACCAAAAATTTTCAGGTGATTTTTGTCCATTTGAAACTATTTTTTCTATTTTTATTGTCTCATTTTTAAAAATTTCAAAAAAAATTTCTTCATTTTTATCAACTATAATTTGCTCAAAAATATTGTATTTTTCCATACTAGAACTCTTTAGAATTATGATTTATTGGTATTTTACTTAAAATTGCTTAATCATTTGATATAATCTTGATAGATTTAATCAAGTTATTTAATCACCCCTTATTTAAAGGGTATTATATTAATTGTGATTAAATTACTTGACATTGATAAAAAAATGTTCTATAATTTCAACATATAAAGAAAATAACTAAAAAGATAGAAAGGAAAAGAATGCAAAACGAAACGATTGCAATACACGCTGGGTATAACAAAAAAGAAGGTTTTGGAACAATGAGCGTTCCAATTACTCAAACAACTGCTTATGCATTTAGAGATTCTGAACATGCTGCAAATTTATTTGCTTTAAAAGAATTAGGTCCAATCTATACAAGATTAACAAATCCAACAACAGATGTTTTAGAGCAAAGATTTGCTGCACTTGAAGGTGGAGCTGCTGCTATTTGTACATCTTCAGGACAAGCTGCGTCATTTTTTGCAATCGCAAATGTAGCTGAAGCTGGTGATAATATTCTTATTTCAGACAAATTATACGGTGGAAGTGTTACATTATTAACTTACACTATGAAAAGATTTGGAATTAGTGCAAAAGTATTTAAAAGTGATGATGCTTCTGATTTAGAGTCATTAATTGATGATAAAACAAAAGCTATTTATTTTGAGTCATTATCAAACCCTCAAATTGCTATTCCTGATGTGGAAAAAGTAGTTGAGATTGCAAAAAAACATGGTGTTTTAACTATTTGTGATAATACAGTTGCAAGTGCTGCTTTATTTAATCCTATTAAATGGGGAGTTGATGTTGTAGTTCACTCAACTTCAAAATATACAAATGGTCAAGGAACTGCTCTTGGTGGAATTATTGTTGAAAGAGATGGATTAGCTGAATTTTTCAAAGCAAATGAAAACAGATATTCACACTTTACAACTCCTGATGTATCTTATCATGGATTAGTTTATACAGATGTTCCTCTTCCAAACTTTTGTTTAAGAATTAGATTATCACTTTTAAGAGATATTGGAGCAACTCAAGCTCCTTTTAACTCTTGGTTATTAATTCAAACATTAGAGACATTAAGTTTAAGAGTTGATAAACATTCAGATAACGCTTTAGAGGTTGCTAAATTTTTAGAATCTCATCCAAAAGTAAAAGCTGTAAATTACCCAGGATTAAAATCTAACAAATATTATGACAAAGCTCAAAAATATTTCAAAGGTGGAAAATCATCTGGACTTATCTCTTTTGATGTTGGTTCATTTGAAGAGGCAAAAAAAGTTATTGATAGTGCAAAACTATTCAGCGTTGTTGTAAACATTGGAGATAGTAAATCTCTTATTGTTCATCCAGCATCAACAACTCACTCTCAGATGACTCCTGAAGAGTTAGCAAAAGCTGGTGTAAATCCTGTGACAATTAGACTTTCAATAGGTTTAGAAAATTCTATTGATTTAATTGAAGATTTAACACAAGCATTAAATTAATAAAATGCCGTTAATATCAACAAAAGGTGTATATGGTCTAACAGCCATGTACGAGTTAAGTAAGCATCAAGAAGATACTCCCATGCAAATCAAGGATATATCTGCAAATGCTAATATCCCTCAAAATTACTTAGAACAACTTTTAAGTAAATTAAGAAGAGCAGACCTTGTAAAAAGTATACGAGGTGCAAGGGGTGGATATGTACTTGCTAAAAGCGCTAAAGAGATTAAGATAGTTGATATTTTAATAGCTTTAGAGGATGATATTAAAATAATAGATGTTAAAACTGATAATCCAATTTTAAATATCTTTTTTGATGAGTCGAAAAATAGTATGAAAAAGATTTTTGATATTCCTTTAGATAAACTAGATGAATACCAAGAAAAATATAACGAATTTTTACATTACAACATATAAAGGAAAACAGATGAAATACGCAAATAATATAACAGAATTAATCGGTAACACACCTTTAGTAAAATTACAAGGTGCAAGTAACACAACTGGAGCAACAGTTTTAGGTAAATGTGAATTTATGAACCCTTCACATTCTGTAAAAGATAGAATTGGTACAAACATGATAAATGCAGCTTTAAAAGCTGGATTAATTAAAGAAGGTACAACTGTAATTGAACCTACAAGTGGAAATACTGGTATTGCATTAGCTTCTGTTTGTGCTGCACTTGGAATTAAATTAGTTCTTACAATGCCTTCATCAATGAGTATTGAAAGAAGAAGATTATTAAAAGCTTTAGGGGCTGAGTTAGTATTAACAGCACCTGAAAAAGGTATGAAAGGTGCTATTGAAAAAGCTGTTGAATTACAAGAGACTACACCAAACTCTTTTATTCCTCAACAATTTTCAAATGCTGCAAATCCTGAGATTCACAGACTTACAACTGCAAAAGAGATTTTAGCAGACACTGATGGGAAAATTGATATTTTTGTAGCGGCTATTGGAACAGGTGGAACAATAACTGGAACTGGTGAAATTTTAAAAGCTCACAATCCAAATATCCAAATTATTGCAGTTGAACCAGAAGCATCACCTGTATTAAGTGGTGGAAAACCAGGACCTCATAAAATTCAAGGAATTGGAGCTGGATTTGTACCAGATGTTTTAAATACAAAAATTTATGATGAAGTAATTCAAGTATCAAATGATGATGCAATTATGACTTCAAGAAAAATTGCTCAATCTGAGGGATTACTTGTTGGAATTTCAGCAGGTTCAAATATTTACGCAGCACAATTAGTTGCAGCAAGACCAGAAAATAAAGGTAAAACTATTGTAACAATTTTATGTGATACAGGTGAGAGATACCTAAGTTCTGGTTTATATGATTATGATGAAGAGTAATAACTCTTTATCATAATTCTTTAATTAAACATAGGAAAACAAATGCACGAAAAACCTTATAGGTCAGTTGTAAAAGCTATATCATGGCGAACAGTTGGAACAATTGATACAATGATTGTCTCTTATTTTATTACTGGAAATTTAATTATGGCAGCTTCAATTGGTTCAATTGAAGTAATAACAAAAATGGCTTTATACTATTTTCATGAAAGAGCTTGGAATAAGTTATCTTTTGGAAGAGTAAAACAAGAAGCAGTTGATTATCAAATTTAGGTTATACAATGAGTAATAAAGAATTAATAGAGAATATAAACAAAGAGTTAGAAAACAAATCTACACCTGAAGTGATAGAATATTTTTTAACAAAATTCAAAAATGTGGCACTAAGTTCAAGCTTAGCGGCTGAAGACCAAGTTTTAACAGATATTATTTTGAAACAAGATAAGAATGCAACAATATTTACATTGGATACAGGTAGACTTCACCCTGAAACTTACGATGTTATGGATGCAACAAATCTAAAGTATGGTGTGAAAATTGATGTATTTTTCCCAGATAGCCAAAAAGTTCAAGAGTTATACCAAACTCAGGGAGTTAATGGTCAATATGAAAGTATAGATAATAGAAAAAACTGTTGTAATATTAGAAAAATTGAACCTTTAAAAAGAGCATTAAAAGATGTTGAAGTTTGGGTAACTGGATTAAGAGCAGCTCAAAGTGTTACAAGAGTTGATATGCCATTGGTTGAATGGGATGAAAACTTCAAAGTAATAAAAGTTAATCCTTTGATTAACTGGAGTGAAAAAGATGTTTGGGATTATATAAAAGAAAATAGAGTTCCTTACAACAAACTTCACGATAAAGGCTTCCCAAGTATTGGATGTGCTCCTTGTACAAGAGCTATAAAAGAAGGTGAAGATATAAGAGCAGGAAGATGGTGGTGGGAAAACCCAGAACATAAAGAGTGTGGTTTACACAAAAAATAAAATAAGAGTAAGGCTTTGTTCTCAAAGCCCTTTAGGTTTTGCTACTTTTAGGGATTTTTTACAAATCCCACTAAAAAGTAGTTATATAAAAAAAGGTTCCTTTAAAATGGGAACCATTTGAAAGGAAGAAAATGCAAATAAGCCAAAATAGATTAACCCATCTAAAACAACTAGAAGCAGAATCAATGCATATTATGAGAGAAGTTGTAGCAGAGTTCTCAAATCCAGCAATGTTATATAGTGTTGGAAAAGACTCTTCTGTAATGTTACATCTTTTACAAAAAGCATTTTATCCTGCACCTCCTCCTCTACCTTTAGTTCATGTTGATACAACATGGAAGTTTAAAGAGATGATTGAGTTTAGAGATAAAAGAGCAAAAGAAGTTGGTATGGAACTTATAGTTTATACTAATCCAAAAGGTGCTGAAATGGATATCTCTCCATTTACTCACGGTTCAGCTTTACACACAGATATTATGAAAACTGAAGGTTTAAAAAATATGTTAAACATTCAACAATTTGATGCTGTATTTGGTGGAGCAAGAAGGGATGAAGAGAAATCAAGAGCAAAAGAGAGAATCTACTCTTTTAGAGATAAAAACCATAGATGGGATCCAAAAAATCAAAGACCTGAATTATGGAATATCTATAATGGAAGACACACAAAAGGTGAATCTATTAGAGTTTTTCCATTATCAAACTGGACAGAACTTGATATTTGGCAATATATCTATTTAGAAAATATTTCTATTCCTGATTTATACTTTTCAAAAGAGAGAGAAGTAGTTGAATATATGGGTACAAAAATCATGGTAGATGATGATAGAATGCCTGAAGAGTTAAGAAAAACAGCTAAAAAAGAGATGGTAAGATTTAGAACTTTAGGTTGTTATCCATTAACTGGGGCAGTAAATTCAACTGCAACAACACTTCCTGAAATTATTCAAGAAATGCTTATTTGTACAACAAGTGAGAGACAAGGTAGATTAATAGACTCTGATGGTGACGCATCAATGGAGAAAAAGAAACAAGAAGGATATTTTTAAGATGGCACATCAATCAGATTTAATTTCACAAAATATTGAACAATATTTAAAAGAACACGAAAACAAAGAAATCTTAAGATTTATTACTTGTGGTTCAGTAGATGACGGTAAATCAACTTTAATTGGAAGATTACTTTATGATTCAAAAATGATTTTTGAAGACCAATTAGCAGCTATTGAAAAAGATAGTAAAAAAGTTGGAACAACTGGTGATAAAATTGACTTAGCACTTTTAGTTGATGGACTAGCTAGTGAGAGAGAACAAGGTATTACTATTGATGTTGCTTATAGATTTTTCTCAACTGAAAAAAGAAAGTTCATCATAGCTGATACTCCAGGTCACGAACAATATACAAGAAATATGGCAACTGGTGCAAGTACAGCTGATGTTGCTATTATTTTAATTGATGCAAGACAAGGAATTTTAACTCAAACTAAAAGACATTCATATATTGCGTCGCTTTTAGGAATTAAAAACTTAATTGTTGCAATTAACAAAATGGATTTAGTTGACTTTAGCCAAGATGTATTTGAAAAAATCAAAAGTGATTATAATGATATTATTGAATATCTTCCTCATCATAATGATTTAAACATTGAGTTTATACCTATTTCAGCACTTGATGGAGATAATATTTTAACTATTTCACCAAAATGCTCTTGGTATAAAGGTCTTCCTTTAATGCCATTATTAGACAATGTTTCTATACATAAACAAGAGTCTTCATCATTTAGACTACCTGTTCAATATGTATTACGTCCTCACTTAAATTTTAGAGGATTCTCTGGAACAATAGCAAGTGGTGAGATAAAAGTTGGTGATGAAATTACAGTTTTACCATCAAGAAAAACATCTAAAGTAAAATCAATAGTATCAAATGATATTAAAGATTTAAGACCAATTGGAAAAGATGAGCAAGTTGAAACAATACAAAAAGCATTCGCTCCAATGGCAACAACAGTTACACTTGAAGATGAGATTGATATTTCTAGAGGTGATATGATAGTTAAATCTAGTGATATTCCTAAAGTATCAAATCACCTATCTTGTATGGTTGTATGGATGGATGAAACTCCAATGAAACTTAATCAAAATTATGTGATTAAAAGAGCAACATCTGTAATCAATGGTGCATTTAACGCAATTGAATTTAAGAAAAATATTAATACATTTGAAGAAATTGAAGCAAGTGAATTAGCACTTAATGATATTGCAAAATGTACAATATCACTTGATAGAGAAATTGCCGTTGATCCATACCATGAAAACAGATACACTGGAAGTTTTATTATCATAGATAAATACAATAACTCAACTGTAGGTGCTGGAATGATCATATCTTCAATCGAAGGTTTTGCTCATTTAAAAGATGAGAAAAAAGTATACTCAAAAGCTGAAATTGAATTAAATGAATTTATTAGAAGAAATTATCCTGAGTGGGATTGTAAGGCAATATAGTGTCTAATAATTTAATATCAGATATAGAAAAAATCAAAAAAGAGAAAAATGAAATAGATGTTTTAGCAGACATCTATTTCCATGCTGTTTTTGGAGAAAAAATCTCTTTAGAGGATTTAGAAAGATTCAAATGGTATGGAATATATGCTCAAGATGAAGAGCAAAATTACTTTAAATTAAAAATTCCTCTTTCAATGGGAGAATTAAATCTAAGCCAACTAAAAACTTTTAGTCTTATTTCAAAAGAGTTTAGTAATGATAGTTTGATTTTCTCAAATGAACAAAAGATAGAATTGTTAAATCTAAAGATTTTTGATTTACCAAAAATCTTTAGACTTCTTCAAGAGGTAAATTTAAACACTTTTTTTGAAGCAGGACACACAGTAAAAAGAGTTCTTACTTGTCCAATTAATACAATTGATAATTCTCAAGTATTTAATGTCTCTACACTTGCAAAAAAACTAGATGAAACATTTGTAGGTAATAAAAAATTCTCAAATCTGCCAAACTCTCTTCAAATGGCTATAAGTGGTCATGAAGAAGGATGTAATGTACAAACTACTCCAGAAGTTAGTTTTAATGCAACAACGGACAACAAAGATAAAATCATCTTTATGATTAAAATTTTAGATGTAACAATAGGATATATTAGCCCTGCACAAGTTATAAATACAGCAAAAGCAATAGCTGAAATATATAGAGATTTTGGAGACAGAGAAGATTTTTCATCTAGCTCTTTTGAACATCTTGTGAAAAAATGGGGAATGGCTAGATTCTTTGATATATTAAATGCTTCAGCAAATTATAAAATTCAAAGAAATATTTCTACAAAACAAAGTACAACTCCTAGAAATCCAAGAATGGGAATAAACAAAAGTAGTATAGAAGGGGAAAGTTATATCGGGTGCAAAATCACCTCATCAAGAATAGAAAATAAATCTCTTGATTCCCTATCAAATCTATTAGAAAAATATAGTGCAACAAAAATCAAAATTACCCATAAAGGTAATATTATAATATTAGATGCACCATCAAAAAGTGCAAATGATTTTGCAAAAGAGTTAGAAAAAATCAATTTTAATCCCTTTGTTTAAATAAAAAAAGCTTACACTAGCTTTTTTTATTCAAGCTAACTCTTATGATAAATAACTTAAAATTATAAACTTAATAATTAGAACTAATCAAATGAGCAAACAAAAATGAACAAAAATATTTTCAGACCTTTTTTCAATGAAAACACAGATATATTAAATTTTATTAGATATAACACTATTGGGAAAAATAAAAAAGAGTATTTTGATTATACTGCCTCAGGATTAGCTTTTAGACAAATAGAAAATAGAATCCATGACGTACTTGAAACTTACGCAAACACTCACTCAAAAGAGGCTTCAAACGCTGATAAAACTACAAGTTACTATGAAATGGCAAGAAATACACTTGCTAAAAATCTTGAACTTAGTGATGATTTTGTAATACTTCCAAGTGGATGTGGAACAACTGCTGCTATTAAACATTTTCAAGAATTAATGGGATTATATATTCCACCATCTACAAAAAAAAGATTTGGATTTGAAATTGATAAACAAAAAGCTCCTTTAGTAATAGTTGGACCTTATGAACATCACTCAAATGAAGTTTCATTTAGGGAAGCTTTATGTGAAATACAAAGAATAGATTTAGATAAAGATGGATTAGTTGATTTAAATCATCTTAAAGTTGTACTTGAAAAAAATAAACATAGAGAAATAATTGCCTCATTTTGTGTTGCTTCAAATGTGACAGGAATTATAACTCCCTATGAAGAGATTTCAAAATTACTAAGAAGTTACAATGCTGTAGTTTGTTTTGATGCAGCAGCTTCAAGTCCATATATGAATATTCCTTGCCATCTTTATGATGCAATGTTTATGTCACCTCACAAACTTCTTGGTGGTCCTGCTTCTTGTGGTTTATTAGTTATCAGAAAATCATTAATTGATACAACTATAGCTCCATCATTTGCAGGTGGGGGAACAGTTTTATATGTTAATAAAACATCTCAAACTTATCAACAAAGTATTGAAGCTAGAGAAGAAGCTGGAACTCCTCCAATTTTACAATTTATTAGAGCAGCTTTAGCATATCAACTAAGAAATGAAATAGGTTTTGAATTTATAAAAAAACAAAAAGAAGAGTTAAAAAAATTGTTTATAAATGAACTCAAAAAAATCCCAAATTGTGAAATATATGGAAATCAAGAGGCTTCAAATATAGGAATAGTATCTTTTAATATAAAAGGTTTAAGCCCTTATGATTTATGTAATCGTTTATCTTCAACAAGTGGAATCCAAACAAGAGCTGGATGTTCATGTGCTGGACCTTATGGACATGATTTATTAGGAATAAAAGAACTTGATATGAATAATCGACCAGGTTGGGTTAGAGTATCTATTCACTTCTCTCAAACAAAAGATGAAATAATGAATTTGATAGAAAGTATTAAAAAAATTAAAATTAATTTGCCCAATAAGTAATAATTTTGCAAATAATTTTTCTTCTTTTGCCCAATTTATCGACCCTATTAAATACTAACTTTAAGACTACACAAAATCTACATATTTCGTTTAATTTTCATTAACCCAAAGAGCTTACAATCCCACATGAATTTCATATTATTTTTTTTATTTTTTATTATAGTTTTTGCTTTTCAAACTTTTATAATAAAAAAACGTCTTATAAATAAACTCGATTTTACTTATAAGACGAAAAAGTATCTTAGCCTAATTTTGTATATCACTTTTTTGGGTGTAATTTTATACCCAATGGCTAGATACTATCCTTTTGTGCCTAACTGGCTCTATTTTGTCCTATCCTTGCCAATTGGGATGATTTTTTTAACATTTACTATTACTTTATTACATGAAATCATCTCTTTTGGAATCAACAAAACCCCTTACAAAAAAAATAGAAGAGAATTTTTTAAAAAAGGATTAGATATTGGTGCAATTTCTTTAGTAATTGCCACAAATGCAAAAGCTATGGACAATGCAAAAAATGTAGAGATTGAAGTTGTAGATGTTAAAATAAAAGATTTAAAATCACCCTACACTATTGTTCAAATAAGCGACATTCACATTGGTGGATTAATTGATAAAGATTTTATAAACTCCCTTGTAAAAAAAATAAATATTTTAAATGCTGACGTAGTTGCAATAACTGGTGACTTAGTTGATACAAAATTAGAGTATGCAACTGCTGCTCTTAATGAACTTAAAAATATACAATCAAAATATGGAACTTATTTTATAGTTGGAAATCATGAATATTTTCATGGTGTTAAACCAATTATTGATTATGTAAATTCTCTTGGAATAAAAACTTTAGAAAATGAAAATGTTTATATTGGGCCAAAAGATGAAGGTTTTAATCTTTGTGGAGTTTATGATAGATTTGGTTTTAAATATAATAATTTCATACCTGATATTAATAAAGCCATGCAAAATTTAGAAAATTCTCCAACTGTTCTTTTAGCTCATCAACCAAAATTTGTTGAAGAGATAGAAAATACTCAAGGAATTGATTTAATGCTTAGTGGGCACACCCATGGTGGACAAATTTTTCCATTTAATTTTTTAGTAAAACTTCAACAACCCTATGTAAAAGGTCTTCATTCATTTAATGACTTTACACAAGTATATGTAAATAAAGGTACTGGATTTTGGGGTCCACCAATGAGATTAGGTGCTAGTAGTGAGATAACTGTTTTAAAATTATCTGCGTAAATTTATATATTTATTAGAAAAAAAGAGCTAATTATTGAAACAGCATAAATTCCCATTAATATTATAAAATCTGTTTTATTTGTACTCTTATGTTTTATTTTATTCATTTTAAACCTCCTTATATTTAATAAGAAGGAAAAATCCTTCTTATTTTACTGTTATTGTTTTTTTAGTATTGTCATCTTTTAATTTTGGGATTATTACTTCAAGGACTCCTGCATCACTGCTTGCTTCTATATTTTCAATATCTGCATTATCAGGGAGTGTGAAACTTCTTGAGAATTTTCCAAAATATGTTTCAACTTTGTAATAATCCTCTTTTTTTATTTCATCTTTTATTTTTCTTTCACCACTGATAGTTAAAATTCCTTTATTAATATCCACTTTTATATCTTCTTTTTTAACACCCGGTAAATCTACATCAACATGATAAGCAAACTCCCCTTCCCTTGTATTTACTACAGGAACAAAAGCACTAACTCCTTCATTTTTTGATTGATTATATAAATCTCTCTCTATCTCTTTTAGTTGTTTAAAGGGATCAAATTTTGTAATTAACATAATAAACTCCTTAAAAATTATTCTAAACTTGATTCTTTATCTATCAAGTTAATGAAATACTAACATATTTTTTAGCACTTGTCAATACATATTGCTAATTATTCTAAATATGACATATAATATTGACTATTTTTATTAGCACTATATTATATTAATTGCTAATTATTACATACAACAAGGACTCATCCCTGTTTTAAAAAACATTGCAGTTACCGTGTCCATTGTTTGTATATGATTTATTAGCCAAGACACAAGATTGTTTTGGAAATAGTTTTTTAGTTCTAAAATATTTTTAGTTTCTTGGAAATTATTGAAAAGTTGTTTTATCTCCAATAAATTCATATTATGTTCATTTTTATGAAATTCATAAGCAAAAAATCCCTTTTCTCTCATTTCTATCTCTTCAGTTTCAAAATGATTTTCAGTATGGATTATCCACTCTTTATATTTATTTTCTAAATTTTTTAAATTTAATTCACTTTGTTCTTTTTCATATTCTAAAATATTTTTATAGAGTTCATTTATTATTTCTACATCTTCAAAATGTGTATCATTCATAAAATCCATTGCTACAAGTGGTAAATCATTCTTATTTATTAACATATTAACTCCTATTTTTCGTTATCTTATAATAATTTCAAATTCTTTTAATTGATTGCTATCAATATATTAAACTTTATTCACTATTGTTGAGTTTTAATTGTATTACTAATATACAGCTATTTAATAAATTTACTTATTTTATTCATGTATAATAATTTCAATTAAAATTTAAAAGGATTGAAAATGTCTTTAAAAGTAGTTATTTCCCACAAAACTCACTATAAATATGATAGACCTATATCTTTATCTCCACACATTATAAGATTAAGACCAGCACCTCACAGTAGAACTCCAATTGAAGCATATTCATTAAAAATAAAACCTGATGGACATTTTTTAAACTGGCAACAAGACCCATTTGGAAACTATCAAGCAAGAATTGTATTCCCTGAAAAAACAAAAGAATTTTTTGTAGATGTTGAAATTATTGCGGATATGATTACCATTAATCCTTTTGACTTTTTCGTTGAAGAATCTGCAACAAATTACCCATTTGAATATAAAAAAGATTTAAAACATGAATTAAAACCATATTTAAAACTAGAAGAAGATGGTAAATTATTAAAAGAGTTTATTGAAAAAATTGATAAAAAAGAGAAACCAATTATCGACTTTTTAGTTGAAGTTAACCAATTAATAAACTCTTATATAAACTATACAGTAAGACTTGAACCAGGTGTTCAAACTTGTAAAACAACTTTAAAAGAGAGACTTGGTTCTTGTAGAGATTTTGCTTGGCTTTTTGTACAAGTTTTAAGACATTTAGGACTTGCGGCTAGATTTGTATCTGGATATTTAGTTCAATTAACAGCTGATGTAAAATCACTTGATGGTCCAAGTGGTCCTGAAGCTGACTTCACAGATTTACACGCTTGGACAGAAGTTTATATTCCAGGTGCTGGTTGGGTTGGACTTGATAGTACAAGTGGACTTTTTGCAGGGGAAGGACATATCCCTTTAGCTTGTACACCACATTATAACTCTGCCCATGCTATTGAAGGATTTAGTGATAAATGTGAAACTGAATTTGAATTTGAAAACAGTGTAACAAGAATCTTTGAATCTCCAAGGGTTACAAAACCTTATAGGGAAGAGCAATGGGAAGCTATTTACAATCTTGGATTTAAAGTTGATGAAGATTTAGAGAAAAATGATGTTCGTCTAACAATGGGAGGTGAACCAACATTTGTTTCTATTGATGATATGGAATCAGCTCAATGGAATAGTGAAGCAGATGGGGAACATAAAAGAGAGTTAGCAACAAAACTAGCTAGAAGACTTTTAGAAACTACAACAACTGGAGGACTTTTACATCATGCTCAAGGGAAATGGTATCCAGGTGAACCACTTCCTAGATGGCAAACAACTATTTATTGGAGAAAAGATAAAAAACCAGTTTGGGAAAATCCCGCACTTTTAGCAAATAAAAATGATGTATTTAATTACACTACACAGGACGCAAAAAACTTTTTATCTACACTTGCTTTAGTTTTAGGAGTTAGTGATGAAAATATAAGTCCTGCATTTGAAGACCCAATCTATTATATTATGAAAGAAGCAGAACTTCCTCTTGATATTGACCCTTTAAAATATAATTTAAAAGACCCATTAGAGAGAAAAACAATAGCTGAAAAATTAACTCAAGGTTTAAACTCTGAAGTTGGATATGTTTTACCTTTAAATTTTGGAGTTACAAAATGGATAAGTTCAAAATGGGAATTTAGAAGAAATCACCTATTTTTAAGTGCAGGAAATTCACCATTGGGTCTACGACTTCCACTTGAATCTTTGATTGTAAAACCACCAGTTGAAATAGAAAAAAGTTTTGAAACTGACCTTTTTGCTTTTGCTCCAGAACTTGGTGATTACATCAAAGATGTGAAAAAAAGAGCTAAAAAAATAAGTTCTAAAACAACTACAAAATATAACTCAAATACTTTTGTACGAACTGCAATTACATCTGAAATAAGAGATAACAAACTTTGTATTTTCCTTCCACCTATTGAAAATACTGAAGTATTCTTAGATTTAATAGCTTCTATTGAACAAACAGCAACTATGTTGAATCTAGCAGTAATTATTGAAGGTTATGAACCACCACATGATTTAAGGACAGATAGAATCAAAGTTACTCCAGATCCTGGTGTTATTGAAGTAAATATCCAACCAGCATCATCTTGGAAAGAGTTAAGTGATAATTTACTTGCACTTTATGAAGATGCAAGACTTTGCAGACTTGGAACTGAGAAATTTATGATTGATGGAAGACACACAGGAACTGGTGGTGGAAATCACGTAACTATTGGAGCTATGAAACCAAGTGATTCACCATTATTGAGAAATCCTCAATTACTTAGAAGTTTAATCACATTTTGGCAACACCACCCAGGTTTATCTTATCTATTCTCAGGCGCATTTATAGGACCAACTTCACAAGCTCCAAGAGTTGATGAGGGAAGACCTGAAAATCTTTATGAACTAGAAATTGCCTTTTCACAAATTCCTGAACATGGAGATGTTCCATTTTGGTTAACAGATAGGTTATTTAGACATATGTTAACGGATATTACTGGAAATACTCACAGAAGTGAATTTTGTATAGATAAGTTATATTCACCTGATAGCAGTACAGGAAGACTTGGAATATTAGAACTTAGAGCTTTTGATATGCCACCTCACTCACAAATGGCACTTTTACAAATGTTATTAGTTCGAGCTTTAGTATCTTGTTTTTGGAAGAAACCATATAAACACGATTTAGTTAGATGGGGAACAAGACTACATGATAAATTCTTACTTGAACATTATGTAAAAGAGGACTTAAGAAGTGTTGTTCAATACTTAAATGATGAGGGTTATGAGTTTAAACTAGATTGGTTTGACCCATTCTTTGAATTTAGATTCCCACTATATGGAATGACAATGATTGAAGGGATGCCTGTTGAAATTAGATCAGCAATTGAGCCTTGGCATGTACTTGGTGAAGAGTCAAGTTCTCAAGGAACTGCACGATATGTTGACTCATCTGTTGAGAGATTACAAATCAAAATTGAAAACTTTAATGAAGAAAGATACATTGTAACTTGTAATGGTGTACAAGTTCCTCTATCAAAAACAGATATTGAAGGTGAATTTGTAAGTGGTGTTAGATACAAAGCTTGGCAACCATGGTCAGCTCTTCATCCAACCATTAAAGTTGATACACCTTTAACTTTTGATATAATAGACAAATGGAATACTAGATCTATTGGTGGATTTAATTATTTTGTTGCTCATCCAGGTGGAAGAAGTTATGACACTTTCCCTGTAAATTCTTATGAAGCAGAATCAAGAAGAATAAATAGATATTGGGACTTCAACCACTCTCAAGGTGAAGTTGAAGCTTATGAGCCATCTATTTCAGGAGAAGCAAATAGTATATTTGCAGTGGAAGCAACAAGAACTTTGACAAACACAAAAGGAAGTAAAAAACTTCTTTTCAAAGAGATGCCAAAAAATAAAGAGTACCCACATACATTAGATTTAAGACAAAGGTGGATTAAAAAGTAGATGTCAATTTTTGATAGTTGTAAGTTAGAATCATCATTTGATGAGATGTTTGATAGCTCTTGTACACCAAGAGCACATTGGGCTGATATTATTGACGGAATAGAAAAAGCCGGTATAAAACAGCTTGAACAAAAGCAACTAGAAATTGATTGGAGACTTGAAGATAATGGGGTTACTTATAATATTTATAATGACCCTGAGGGAAACAATAGAAGATGGAATTTAGACCCTATTCCTTTAGTTCTTACAGATACCGAATGGGAAGAGATTTCAAAAGGTTTAAAACAAAGAGCCAAACTTTTAAATCTAATTTTTAAAGATTTATATACTGAACAAAGATTAATAAAAGAAGGAATTGTTCCTGCTGAAATAATCTTTGCCCATAAAAGTTTTATTCCTGAAGTTTTTAACTTTGAAAATGAAGATTACTACTCTATGCGATTTTATGCAGCAGATATAAGTAGAGGTCCCGATGGAAAATTTTGGGTTATAAATGATAGAACTCAATCACCATCAGGTCTTGGATACGCTATAGAAAATCGACTTACGATGAACTCTATTTCAGATGATTTATATCCAAATGTAGAGATTTTGAAAATGGCGAAATTTATTGAGGGTTTTAAAAATATGTTAAAATCTCTCTCTTCGTCAAACCACGATAATCCATTAATTGCACTTTTAACTCCAGGTCCACTAAATGAAACCTATTTTGAACACTCATATATTAGTTCTTTTTTAGATTTAACTCTTGTTCAAGGGGAAGATTTACTTGTAAAAAACAACCAATTATGGCTAAAAAGTTTAAATGGATTAAGAAAAGTTGATACTTTAATTAGAAGAGTTGATTCACAATATTGTGACCCTTTAGAATTAAGAAATGATTCACAACTTGGCGTTGCTGGACTTGTAAATGTAATTAGAAAAGATAATTTATCAATGATAAATCCAATTGGAATTGGTATTTTAGAAAATATTGGTCTAAATCCATTTATGAAAAATATTGCAAAATTTTTATTAAATGAAGAGTTGATATTACCACAAATTGCTACTTGGTGGTGTGGACAAAAAAATGAGTTAGATTTTGTACTTAAAAATATTAAAAATCTAATTATCAAAAAAATAGATAGAACAGATAATATTGAAGTTCATTTTGCCCATAAACTAGATGATATTGAATTAAATAGACTTATAGAAAAAATAAAAAGTAATCCTCACTATTATGTGGGTCAAGAAGTTATTGATTTTTCAACAAGTCCATCTTTTACAAAAGGAAAAATTGAACCAAGAAATACGGTAATCAGAGCATTTTCTTATTTAGAAGGAAATGAATATCATGTAATGCCTGGAGGATTAATAAGAGTATCTCCATCAAAAGATTCCCTTGTTGTTTCAAATCAAAAAGGTGGAACAAGTAAAGATTTATGGATTCTTGGAAAAAATGAAGATTTCAAGGGAAATAATATCTTTAAAAATAGAGCCTTTATAGATTCAAGATTAGAAAACATTTCAACAAAAAGAGCAGAAAATCTCTTTTGGTTAGGTAGATATTTAACAAGAGCAATAACCACAGCTAGAATGGTAAGATTCAATTTAAAAAATATGCTAAATCTAAATAGATATGATGATAATGCAAATTCTAAAAAAACTAATACTATTTTAAATAATGCTTTAACTCACTTGACAATGACCTATCCAGGTTTTTTAAATGAAGAGTTAGCTTCACCTTTAAAAGAGATTGTTTCACTTATTCGAGATAAAAATAGAATAGGAACATTAAGTTTTACTTTATCAATGTTATCAAATCTTAATGCAAGTGTAAAAAACCTTCTTACAATGGAAGCATGGCGAATCTATGAGCGAATGCAAAAAGAATGGAATAATTACAACAAAAGAGAAGTTTTCACATATAAAGACCATATAAATGAACTTGATAGATTATTGATTTATTTAATGGCTTATAGAGAATTAATTGATGAAAGTATGTTTAAAGAACAAGGATTAATTTTATATGATATTGGTTCTAAAATAGAAATTTCGCAACTTTTAATTGCAAAATTAAGATCTCTTCTTACTCTAAAACTTGACAAATTAATTGAATATGATGTTTTAGATTCTATGTTAAACTCGTATGAAAGTTATAACTCTTATAGAGCTTATTATAAATCTTCATTGGACTTAGAAAATGTATTGGATTTTCTAATGTTTAATACAAAATATCCAAAATCACTAATTTACATAATAACTCAATTATTAAATGATTTAAAAGAGTTACCAAGAAATATTAACAATTCACATCTTAGTAATTTTGAAGAACCTATATTTAAAGTCTTTTCTATGATTACTTTATCAAATACACAAAAACTTTTAGAGAGTAATGAAGAAGAGTATGTTTATACACAATTGGATGAATTTTTATCAACTATTTCTAATTTATTAACGCAAACTTCTGAAGAATTAACTAAAACATATTTTTCACACTATAATGAGTAAACATGATTTATAAAATATACCACGAAACAAAGTTTGATTATGCTGGTCTTGTGACATTTAGTCACAATATTGCAAGATTAAAACCAAAAGATTCTAATACTCAAAAACTATTGGAATATTCACTTAAAATTGAACCAACACCCTATGAAACTTCTGAATTTATTGATTATTTTGAGAATACAAATAACTTTATGCTTATTAGAGAATCTCACAAAAGTTTAAAAGTAATTGCAACTTCAAAGGTTGAGAGATTTGAAAGTGAGATAAAAAAAGAGATTGATTCATTAAAGAATATAAAATTAACTGTAAGAGATTTAAAACAAAGACTTAGTTCTTTTAATCCAAATGATGTTTTAGCAAAATACTTTTTATTTGAAACAGAGTCTATTCCAATGCCATCAAAGGAGATAAAAGATTATGTTTTAAAATCTTTTGATGAAAATAGAAATATCATTGAAGCTACAAGTGATTTTATGGCAAGAATATTTAATGATTTTAAATTTGTATCTGGCTTTAGTGATATTACTACTCCAATTGAAGTAATTTTCAGTGAAAAAAAAGGTGTTTGTCAAGATTTTGCTCAATTTGCTATTTCAGCTCTTAGAAGTATTGGAATTCCAACACGTTATATAAGTGGTTATATACAAACAATTCCTGCCCCTGGAAGTGAAAAACTCTTTGGTATTGATGCTTCCCATGCTTGGTTTTCTATCTATGTTCCCGATTTTGGTTGGGTAGATTTTGACCCAACGAATAATAAAATCCCAAATGAAGAGTATATAGTTTTAGGATATGGAAGAGATTATTTAGATATTTCACCATTAAAAGGTGTAGTTCAAAGTAGTGGAAATAGTCTGCTTAGTGTTAAAGTGGATGTTAGAGTTTTAGATTAAAAATAAAGATTAGAAGAGTTTAAAAACTCTCCCACTCTTCATCATCTTTTGCTGGTTTTGAAGAAACTACAGGTTTTGCTTCATGTTTTACAACCTTTGCTGCAACCTTATTTTGAACAGGTATTGAATGAGTTTTATTTTTAGCTTTTTCTACACTTTTTGCTTTAACCTCATTTTTACCTTTAAACTCTTTTTCATCTGCATTTGAAACAACCAATTTCGCTATTTGGTCTGTTAATACAGCTACATCATGTGTTTGTGATGCTACTGCTGCATTTTGTTGAGTTTGTTGGTCAAGTTGATTTACTGCATCATTTATTTGTTCAATTCCAAGTAACTGCTCTTTAGAAGCATTTTGAATATCTGAAATTAGATTTATTGTATGAGTAATATTTTGATTTAATTGTTTATAACCCTCAATCATATTTCCAGCTATTTGTTTTCCATCATTTGCTTTTTTAGTTGCATTTTCAACTATAGTTTTTATCTCTTTTGCAGCTTCTGCTGAACGAGATGCTAAGTTTCTTACTTCTGCAGCAACTACTGCGAACCCTTTTCCTGCTTCTCCAGCAGTTGCAGCTTCAACGGCTGCATTTAAAGAAAGAATATTTGTTTGGAATGCAATTTGGTCAATTACTGAAATTGCATCATTAATTGCATTTACTTGTGTATTAATCTCATCCATAGAAACTGTTGTTTGATTAGCAAGTTTTTCACCTTGAGATGCTGAAGCTGTAACTTCATTTGAAAGCATTGCCATTTTTGTAATGTTTTCAGTGTTATTTCTAATATTACTTGTAATTTCTTCAATTGCAGCTGCTGTTTCTTCTAAAGAAGCTGCTGCTTCATTTGAACTTTGATTTAATTTATCTACATTAACAAGTAAAATATTTGAACTCTCATCAAGTGTTAATCCATTAGTTTTATTTTCAACTAACATTTGTGTAATTGAGTTTTGTAAAGTATTAATACCAAAAACTAATCTTTCAAATAATCCACCTCTTTCGTCAGTTGGTTTCATAGTTAGAGTAGGAATATAGTTAAGTTTAGCATAAGCTTCTAATATTTCATCAACTTCTGCAAATCTATCTCTTGTACTTTTTATCATTTGATTTACATTATTCTTAAACTCTTCTAAAGAAGCATTAGCTGTTGATTTCTCTATAAATTGAGAATACCAACCATTATTTACCCTTGCCATTACTACTTTTGCATCTTCTATTAAAGCAACATCTTGATTTAATGTTTTTTCAATTTGTTTTATATTTTCATTTACAAAAACAGCCATTTCACCGAACTCATCTTTTGTTTTATCTTCCAATAATGTAACAGAAGTTGTTTTTCTATTTAAATAATCAAAGAAAGAGATTAGTCCTTCTTTAAAATCACTTAATGATTTAACAACTATACTTGATATAAATAAAGAGAATAAAATAAAAATTACAGTTGCAATAATAGCAAGTGCCATTAAAGTTGTATTCAACGAAGAGTGAGCTTCCTCTTTCAACTGTGTTGCACTTTGATTTATTTCATTAATTTTAGATTCTAAAATAGTTCCTGCTTGTGCCATTTTAGTAATTGTAGCTTTTATTTCAGCTGTTTCTTCATTGTTACCATTTTTAATATTTGCAATTCTCATTGATGCAACAGTTTTAAAATCATTCACATAATTTTGTGATGATGACAAAATCTCATCACATAAATCTTTATTCTTTTGTAAAGATACTTTTGATTTTAATTCTAAAACTTCTTTATCTAAATTAGCAAAATTATCAACTACCTTTTTTGCATTTTCTTCATTTGATGCTCTTAGAAATTGATATACAGATATTCTCCCCTTTAGAAGTTCTTGTATAAATTCTTCAGTTCTTATTGATATTTGATTTCTAGTATTTTCAACACTACTATAATGAGTATATACAATCCCTGACACTACAACTATTATTACAAACATAAATGGAAACAATAATAGTTTCATTTTTGTATTGATGTTTTTTATCATTATTTTTCCTAATAATTTTAATATAACGAATTATAACATTTTTTAAATCTAATAATTATTTATATTGACAAATTATAATTAAATAATAATATAGTGTATCAAATAGTAAATGATTTATAGTAATTTTTAGCCATTAGTTAAATAATAATAATTTAGTTATGTAGCAATTATTATTAGTTTTTATAAATTTATTGTTAATTAAAGGGGAAATATTTTTTAATAAGAAAAGATTAACTAGTTTTACCTAGCCAATCTTTGCAATTCTAAAAGCGACAGCATGTTCATAAATTAATGAATTACTATAAAAACAAGTAATCATTCCATTACATGGAGCTAAAAATTGGTGTATAACATCTCCTTCTAAAGAATGAACAATTTCACCAATAACTTGATCTTTTGAAACATAATTACCAGCTAATTCTTTTGAGATAAAAATACCACTTCTTGGAGATTTAACAACATCAATAGAATTTCTATCTATAACTGTTGATTCATACCCATTAAAAATATGATAATTTATAATCTTTGTTTTGTCCATAAATCTAATCATTGCTTGATTTATTTGACTTGCAATTTTTTTATCCACTTGATTATCACTTGGACACATAATTGAAAATGCTTTAGTTCCCCAAAGTTGCCAGTTATATTGTAAAGTAACCGTATCTATTGACTTCATAGTTCTGTGATGAATCATTTTAAAACCAAATTTTTTAGCACTAACTAAATCTTCATATCCACTTTTATAAAGTTTTATATAAGGTAAACAAGTTGCTGGATCTGGTCTTCTTTCTAGAATAATTCCAAAATCATATCCACTAATTGCATCAAAAACTTTTTTAGCAATTCTTTGTGTTGTTTCACCTAACTCATAACCTGGAAACATCATATTTATATCTGTATTATCTAAAGGCCAAAATCTTTTTCCAATGTTTAAAGCATAATGATTAATTGAAGGAATAATTAATACATCCCCTTTTATCTTAGCTTTATCAATCTTATTTTTGAAAAAATCAACCATAGTAGAAGCACAATATAAAGGTAAAATAGAATCTCCTTCCATTGCACCAACAATTGCAACTTTAGGAGCTTTCTTATTTGTTCCTTTAAATAAATAACCTTCAATAACTAATGGAGCACGACTTAATGACTCAATTCTTAAAACTTCAATTTTTTCCACTGTTATCTCCAAAAATTCTAGCTATTAATGAACCTTCATAAACAACTGGATACTCTCTTAATGTAAATAAAATTCCATCATTTGGGGCAGTTAATGTGGCATGTATTGAACCAGTTAAAGGGTCAACAATATCTCCAATTTTGTCATCTTTTTTAATTATAGAACAATGATCAAGCGCAGGAACAAATAGTCCACTTTTAGGTGCATTTAAATAAAAAACTTCCCCTATTTCTGAATTAAATGCTTCCCTTGTTACAAAATCATCTTTTCCCTCAATAATTCCCTCTTTTTGCATAAGGTTTAAAATTCCTATTAATAATTGATGTCCATAAGCTTTTGTAAGTCTCATTCCAACACCCATTTCTACAACAAGTGTTTTTGTTCCCATTGAGTTCATCGTGTGTGAAAAAGTTGATTCTAAAACAGTTACCGCATCATGAATCCAAATAAAGTCACAATTCAGCTCTTTTGCAAGGGGTAAAGTAGATTTTGAATACTCTTTGTTTATTCTAATTTGTGGAATTTCTCTTAAGAAAATATTACTTGAGTGAATATCAATAGCAATATCACTTCCTTTCACATCATTTGCAAGGGCAAATACAACTTGTCCTGGCAAAAATTCATTTGCACTTCCAGGAAAAGTTCTATTTAAATCTACATCATATAAAGGGAAACCTCTTGTAATTGTGTCAACTCCTAAAGAGTTAACAGCGGGATAAATATCAATAATTCCTTTTATTTTTTCACTGTTATTGTTTAGCCAATCAGCTAAAAGATAAATAACTAATTGTCCCTCAAGTTCATCCCCATGAATTCCACTTACTATTGAAATTCTTTTTGTTATATTTTTTGATTTTTCTTTTGGTTCAAACCTAGTTCTTTTTATAGATAGTTTTTCACCTACTGGTAATTCAGATGTAAAAATCTCTGTTGTATTCATTAATCCCCAACTATAATTTTATTAATCTTAGCATTTATAGAATTCATAATTGTTTCATGTGATTCATTTTTATCATGGGGTACAAATTTTGATTCTGGTGCTAATCTAGTCACAATTTTATCTATTTCTTCCATAATTACAAGTGAAAATTCTTTATCTTTTTCTAATCTCAAATGGAAATCAACCTTTTCAACAAGTTTCCCAAGTCTAATGAAATAATCACTTGTATTTCTATGTTGTTTTCTTGTTAATTCACCCCAAATCTCACTGATTAAAGATTGAACTTTATCGATAAATTCATAATCAAGCTCAAAAGTATTATTACAAGAGTGTTTTAAAAGAGTTGATAATTCAATTACTGAACCAAAAGCTTCTGTATCCATAACACTTCGGCAAATAATTGCATTTTCTCTTACATAACTCATTAAAAGACTTAAATTTGCTTCATGATTTCCACAAATTGCAATTTTTAAGAACTCTTTTGCCGTTTCATATTCAATATCAATCTCTAATTTCTTATAAAAATCTTTCCCTTTTTGTTTATCAGTATCAATCACAGCATCAAAGGCAATTACAACTTCGATTAAAGTCGCCTCTATTCTTTCTAAATATCTACCAAACCAATATAAATTTGTTGCTACATTTGCAGTTAATAATTGCTCCATATTACGCCTCCATAACCCAAGTATCTTTAAACCCACCACCTTGAGATGAATTTACTAAATAATTTCCAGCTTCCATAGCATAACGTGTCAGTCCACATTTCCAAACTTTTGGTTCGTCACTATTTATTACATAAGCCCTAAAGTCAGCTTTTCTTGGAACTATTTCATCATTTAAATAACACTCTTCATCATAGAATTCTATTAACTCCTGAGCAATAAATCTTCTTGGATTTGCTTTTATAATAGTTTTTAAATCTTCTAACTGAATTTTTGTCATTGCATGTCCAAACATAACCCCATAACCACCAGCTTCTGCCACATCTTTAATTACAAGTTTTTCCATATTATCAAAAACATATTTTTTATCTTCTTCAAAATAAGGTAAATATGTAGGTGCATTTTCTAAAATAGGCTCTTCTCCTAAATAGTATTTAATCATTTTTGGAACAAAATAGTAAATACCTTTATCATCTGCAACACCATTTCCTGGTGCATTCATAATAGCAACATTACCAGCTAAATATGCTTCCATGATTCCTGGAACTCCAATCAAACTCTCTTCATTAAAGAATTTTGGGTCTAAAAACTCATCATCAAGTCTTCTATAAACAGCACCAACTCTTACTAATCTTCCATCATAATTTTTAAAGAATAAAACTTTGTTTTTTACAATTAATTCATCATTTCTTACAAGTTGAGCACCTGATTTTTTTGCTAAATAAGCATGTTCATAATAAGCTGAATTAAATCTTCCTGGAGTTAAAACTACATTTATTCCACCACAATTAACGTAATCCATTGACTCTTTTAACATAGATGGATATTCTTTAATTGGTTTGATTTTTAATTTTTCAAAAAATTCTGGATAAATTTTTCTATAAGTATCTCTAATTGATAAAGGATAACTAGCTCCACTTGGAACTCTTAAGTTATCTTCTAAAATAACCCATTTCTCAGAAACAGTATCTTTTACTAAATCTATACCATTAATATGTGTACGAATTTTTTTAGATGGGGAGAAACCTTGGAGTTCTTTTAAATACCCTTTTGCTTGATATATAAACTCTTCTGGAACAATATTGTCTTTTACAATATTTTTAGTTGTATATAAATCTTCTAAAAATAGATTTAAGGCTTTTATTCTTTGGCTTAAACCTCTATCGATTATATCAAACTCTTTAGTCTCTATAATTCGAGGAATAACATCGAATGGCAAAGATCTTTCAATAAAATTTCCATCTTTGTAAAGATTGAAATTAACAGCAAACTTATCCATATACTTTTGGAACTCTTTTATTTTTTGTCTATCTTGATTTGAAAAGATTTCCCAAAAGATTTCAGATACACTATTTTTCGCATTACTCAATTTACACCTCCTGAACTAAATAAATTCTAGTCTTATTTATCTAAATATAAACTAAATAATTCCTTTTAGAAAGCATTTGATTGTATAATAAGTATACAACATTATATGATTATTTTATATAGTATAAAAAAAAAGGGAGAGGATAAAATATCCTCTCCCTCATATAAAATATCTAATAAATTTAAATATTAGTTATATTTCTCTTTTTTTCTCAACATTAAAGCTAAAGCTTTAAGTCTCGCTTATAGAAAATTTCTTACGATTAATTATATTTCTCTTTTTTTGCAGTTCTTTTTCTAACTGTTGGGTCTAATTCTCTTTTTCTAACTCTTACAGAAATAGGCGTAATTTCAACTGCTTCATCTTCTTCAATCCACTCTAATGCATTTTCTAAAGACATAGTTCTTGGTGGAACTAATTTAATAGCTTCGTCAGCACCAGAAGATCTAACATTTGATTGTGCTTTACCTTTAGTTGGGTTAACATCTAAATCATTATCTTTTGCATGTTGACCAATTACCATTCCAACATATACTTTATCTTGAGGTTTAACAAACATAATACCTCTATCTTGTAAGTTGAAAATTGAATATCCAACTGCTTCTCCAGCTTCCATTGAAACTAATGCTCCATATTTTCTTGATTCAACAACACCTGAATATGGTCTAAATTCTAAGAATGAGTGATTCATAACACCCTCACCTTTTGTTTCAGTTAAAAACTCTGTTCTAATACCAATTAATCCACGTGCAGGAATTTCAAATTCAAGTCTTGTATAACCAGCACCCATTGGTACCATATTAGTCATATTAGCTTTTCTTTTTCCAAGTTTTTCGATAATTGCACCTGTATGCTCATCTGGTAAGTCAATTACTAAATGCTCAAATGGCTCCATTTTAACACCATCTTCAATTTTTGTAATAACTTCAGGTCTTCCAATACAGAATTCAAAACCTTCTCTTCTCATATTTTCAGCTAAGATACAAATTTGTAACTCACCTCTTCCGTTTACTTTAAACTTACCTTCACCAATTTGCTCATAATTCATAGCAATATTAGTATTCATCTCTGCTGCTAATCTTTCGTTGATTTTGTTTGAAGTTACAAATTTACCTTCAGTTCCAGCTAATGGAGAATCATTTACTGCAAATGTAACTGATAAAGTTGGTTCTTCAATATGCATTGGATCTAGTGGCATTGGATTAGTTGGATCACATAATGAATCACCAACATCGATAGTTTCAAAACCAGCAACTGCAACAATATCACCAGTTCCAGCTATTTTAATATCAAATCTATCCATACCTTTAAATCCGATAAGTTTAGTAACTCTTCCTTTGATTTTTTCACCATCTGCTTTACATAAAAGTACTGTTTCACCCATTGAAATTGTACCGTTAAAGATTCTAGCAATACCAATTTTTCCAATGAAGTTATCATAGTCAAGAGTAAATACTTGAAGTTGTAAACCATTTTCATCACTACCTTGTGGTTTTGGAACTTCATTTAATATTGTTTCAAATAATGGTGTTAAATTAACATTTTCGTCAGCTAAAGCAAGTTTTGCATAACCATCTCTAGCAGCTGCATAAACAACTGGGAAATCTAATTGTTCTTCAGTTGCATCCATTTGAGCAAAAAGGTCAAATACTTCATCAACAACTCTATCTGGATCTCCACCTGGTTTATCAATTTTATTAATAACAACGATTGGTCTGTGTCCTAAAGATAAAGCTTTTTTAACAACGAATTTAGTTTGAGGCATAACACCTTCTTGAGCATCAACAAGTAATAAAACAGAGTCAACCATTTTTAATACCCTTTCAACTTCTCCACCAAAGTCAGCATGGCCTGGAGTGTCAATGATGTTAATTCTTACACCTTCATAATCGATTGCTGTATTTTTAGAAAGAATAGTAATACCTCTTTCTTTTTCGATAGCATTGCTATCCATTACTCTTTCATCAACATTTTGGTGTGCTGAAAAAGTTCCTGATTGTTTTAATAACTCATCTACTAGCGTAGTTTTACCGTGGTCAACGTGTGCAATTACTGCGATATTTCTAATGTCTCTCATATATTCTCTTTACGTAAATTTTCGCGATTATACTAAAAGATAGCTTAAATCCACAAATGTATATGTTAAAAGTACCATAAAATAATCTTTTTTATAAATTGTAAAAGAAATGTAAATTTCTTTTACAATTAAAATTTATACAATTCATCTATAATTAAACAAAATTAGTTTTGTTAATCTAATATTAATAAAATCTAATTATCATTCAGATATTATTCAAAAATTAAAAAAACAAAGGCTTTGATTGAAACAATTTTCACAATATAAATTAATTATTCTAAGTGCCATATTTTTTGCACTATTTTATAATTTTTCATTTTTTAGAAATGTAATAGCTACTTACACTTTTGAAGGGGTAAATATAATTTATACTCTTTCTACAGCAATTTTATTAATTTGCTTTACAACTTTTTTATTTACTCTTTTAGGTTCAAAATATACAACTAAACCTATTTTAATTCTGACTTTTATGGTATCTGCATTTACCGCTTATTTTATGGATACATATCACATTGTTATTGATGATAGTATGATTAGAAATACTTTACAAACTAACCTTAGTGAATCTTCTGATTTATTTAGCTTTAAATTAGTTGCTTATGTTTTTTTACTAGCAATTCTGCCATCTTATTTTATTTACAAAGCTAAAATAGAATACAAGCCATTTAAACAAGAGATTTTTGAAAAATTAAAAATACTATTTTTATCGTTAACAATAATTTTGATTATATTATTTAGTTTTAGTAAATTTTATACTTCATTTTTTAGGGAACATAAACCATTAAGATACCATGTAAATCCTATTTATTGGATATATAGTATTGGAAATTATGTTAATAAAACAATTACAAGTGGTCCTATTGTAGTTAAAGAAATTGGTAAAGATGCAACAATAATTAAAGATATTAATAATAACATTGACAAAAAAAGACTCATTATTATGGTTGTTGGTGAAGCTGCACGTGCTGATAGATTTTCATTAAATGGTTATCAAAAAGAGACTAATCCTCTTCTAAAAAAAGAAGATATTATAAATTTCCCAAATATGTATTCATGTGGAACTTCAACTGCTGAATCAGTTCCATGTATGTTCTCTATTTTTGGTAGAGGAGATTATGATTACAAAAAAGGAATAACAAATGAGAATGCTATTGATGTGTTAAAACATACGAATGACATAAAGATTTTATGGAGAGATAATAACTCTGATTCAAAAGGTGTTGCATTAAGAGTTGATTTTCAAGATTATAGAACATCTAAAACAAACACTATCTGCGAAGATGATGAATGTAGAGATGTGGGAATGTTAGTAGGCCTTGATGAATATATTAAAAATAATAAAGATAAAAATATTTTAATTGTACTTCATCAAATGGGAAATCATGGACCTGCTTATTATAAAAGATACCCAAAGGAATTTGAAAAATTCACTCCTGTTTGTAAATCAAATCAATTAGAAACATGTTCTCAAGAAGAAGTAAGTAATGCTTATGATAATGCAATTTTATATACTGATTATTTCTTATCAAAAGTAATCAATTTCTTAAAACCTTATTCAAGTAGTTATGAAACAGCAATGGTTTATATGAGTGACCATGGAGAAAGCCTTGGTGAAAAGGGTATCTATTTACATGGTTTACCATATTTTATGGCACCTGAAGAACAAAAACATATTGGTTCACTCATGTGGTTTGGAGGAGAAATAAAAAATGGAATAGACACAGACAAACTTAATACATATAATAATCAATATTTTTCTCAAGATAATCTATTTCATACACTTTTAGGTTTATTCGAGGTACAAACAGAAGTTTATAAAAAAGATATGGATATATTAAATAATGCTAAAAAATCTCAATAAACAAATAATAATTACAGCTATTTTATTAATTGCTGTAGTTGCACTATTTCAATTCACAGAATTGGATATATTTGTTCAAAACTTTTTTTATAATTTTGAAACAAAAAATTGGATTATTGATAAAAATGAACCCATTTTAAAATTTTTCCTTTATGATGGAATAAAAACTTTAGTTATCATTTTTGGAGTAGCTATTCTATTTTCTTTAATCTTTTTAAGAAAAAAACACTTTGTGCAAGAGTACAAAAGAGGTCTTATTATTGTTTTATTATCTGCGATTTTTGTACCTATAATTATTGGCTCATTAAAAGCTGTAACAAATACCCCTTGTCCTTGTAATATTATTCATTTTAATGGAACTTATCCTGAAACAAAAGTATTTGACTCTTATCCAAAAGATTTTGTTCAAAATTCAAAAGTAAAATGTTGGCCAGCGGGTCATGCAAGTGGTGGATTTGCACTAATGGCTCTATTTTTTCTATTTAAAACTCCACAAAATCAAAAAAGAGCGTTAATAGGTGCATTAATTATTGGTTGGAGTATGGGAACATATAAGATGCTTTTAGGTGACCATTTTTTAAGTCATACTATAATTACTATGATAATGGCTTGGTTTATAATATTAATAATAGTAAAATGCACGCAATTTAAACAAAAGGATAAGATTGAGAAACCAACCGAAATATAATTTTTTTAAAAATACCTCTTATGCATTAAAAGGTTTGATTGATTTAATTAAAACAGAAACTTCTTTTAAAATTGAGTTAATTATAACTATTATTTTACTTCCAGTAATAGTATTTATTGATGCAACTCTTACAAACAAAGCTTTAATGTTCATTACTTTAATGGGAATGCTAATAGCTGAGACTACAAATAGTGCAATTGAGCGAGTTGTTGATTTAGTAACTTTAGAGCATCATGACATGGCTGGACGAGCTAAAGATGTGGGAAGTGCAATTGTATTTTTAAGTATTTTTATCTTCGTTATTACTTGGGCAATTATCCTAATAGACACTTTGTAAAGAAATCGTCAAGAAAACTAACAAAAAAAATTCAAACTATTCTCTTATACTTCTGTTATATAAAAAACAGAGGTATAAAAATGAGAATTCTACTACTAGCAGCCCTATTCCTAAATCTATCATTTGCAAGTGTTGTTGATGGTTATTTAGACTCTTTAAAACAAGAAGTTTTAAAAGAAAATCCTAATTTCAGTGGTTTTGATGCAAAAAGAGGTGAAGAAATCTTCACATCAAAACATATTGGCAAAAAAGGTAAAGAGATTTCATGTACAACTTGTCATACAGTAAATCTAAATAATAGTGGAGAGAATACTTTCACTGGGAAAACTATTGAACCACTTTCACCAAAAGCAAATCCAAAAAGATTTACTGATGTTAAAGAGATTGAAAAATGGATGAAAAGAAACTTCAATGATGTTTATAATCGTGATGGAACTGCTCTTGAAAAAGGTGATGTTACAACTTACATCATAAATAAATAAAGGAAGAACTATGAAATATTTAATTTTTTTAGCAATATTTATTAACTCTTTGTTTGCAGAATCACATACATCTGCAAGCACTGATGTAGCGCCAGTTAATAATCAACTATACATAAAAGAGTGTGGTTCTTGCCATTTCCCTTATCAACCAGGTTTACTTCCTGCAAATGCATGGAATAAAATGATGACTAATTTAGATAAACACTTTGGTTCAGATGCTACTTTAGCACCTGAAGATTTCCAAACTCTTTCTAAATATCTAAATGACAATAGTGCAGAAAAAAATATGCAATATAAGAGAAGTAATAGAATTGTTTCAAGTATTCCTGCTGGACAAATTCCAGATTCAATTTCAACAACTCCTTATATGGTACAAAAACATAGAGAACTTAGAAAAAGCATGATTACTCAACCTGAAGTTAAAGGATTGTTTAACTGTGTTGCTTGTCATAGAACAGCAGACAAAGGAATTTATGGAGAAAGAGATATAAAAATCCCAAACTTTGGTAGATGGGAAGATTAAAAGGTTAATTAATGAAAAAGTCATATATTTGGTCAGTACCTACAAGGGTTTTTCACTGGCTTTTTGTACTATTTGTTTTATTAGCTTTCTTAACTGACGATGAAGATAGATTATTAAACTATCATGTTATCGTTGGTTATGGTATATTAATTCTTCTTGTTTTTAGAGGTTTTTGGGGATTATTTGGACCAAAATATTCACTGTTCAAAGATTTTCCTGTAAGTCTTCAAAAAGCAAAAGATTTTATAAAAAATATCTTTGACAATAAACAAAAGTACATTGGACACAATCCTTTAGCTTCTTTTGTATTAATAGCAATGTTGATTGTTGCTTTTTTAACTGTAATTAGTGGTATTTTATTATTTGGAATCCAAGAAGGAAAAGGTATTTTAGCCTTTTTAAATACTCCTTATTTCAAAGAGATGAAACTTTTTAAAGAGATACATGAACTTTTATCTAATCTTTTTATTGCTTTAATAGTTGCCCATGTTTCAGGAATTATTGTTGATAGATTACTTCATAAAAAAGATGAAACTCTTAACTCAATAATGACTGGTTATAAAGTTACTTTAGAAGATGAAAGTATAAAATTAAATGTTTATCAAAAAATATTTGCATCTATAATGTTTATATTTTTCATTGGTTTTTTATGTTTTAGTGTTTATAAACCAACTAATATTTTAACCGCATCAATCTATAAATCAGTAGATTATCAAATGCAAAATGAGGCCTTTGTAAAAGAGTGTGCATCATGTCACACCCTATATCCTCCTAATCTTTTACCAAAAAAATCTTGGGAATCAATCATGGCTAATTTAGAAAATCATTTTGGTGATGATGCATCATTAGATGAAGAGTTAAATAAAAATATTTTAGCTTTTTTAGTTAATAATAGTAGTGAAACTTCAACTATGAAAAGCAGTTGGAAGTTTTTAAACTCTATTGGTGACAAAGATATTATTGCCATGAGTAAAACAACTTATTGGGAAAAAACCCATAGAGATATACCAAAAGAGATTTTTAATAGTGAAAAAGTAAAAAGTAAAGCAAACTGCAAAGCTTGCCATACTGATATAGAAAAAGGATTAATAGATAATGAAAATATTAAAGATCTTTCTACTTTTAAGTAGTCTTTTTTTATTTCTGCATGCAAGTGATGATAAACATAGTAGATATTCATATAAAAATCTTGAATATTTAGATTTAGATATAGAGCAAATAAAAAAAATAAAAGAAGTTTTAATTGAATCTAAACAAAAATACAAAAATTTTTATGAATATAAACAAGAAAAAGAAGATAAACTAAAAGATATAATTGTAAATGATGTTTTTGATGAAAAGTTATACTTTGAAATTCTAAATGATTTAAAGACAAAAGCATCTTTACTAGAGATAGAAAAGATTAAGAGAATTCATACTATTCTAAGTGAAAAACAAAGAAAAAAGTTTTCAAAATATCTTGAGGAGTGGGAAATTGAGTAAAAAAGTTTTATTGATAGAAGATGATTTACAAATGCAAAAGTTCATAGTTGAATATTTACAAGATTACGATTTTGATTGCACTGCTTTTTCTCACCCCAAAGACGCCCTTGAAAACTTCAAAAATGAAAGTGACTATGAAATAATAATCCTTGATTTAATGCTTCCTGATATTGATGGTTTTGACTTATTTAAGAAACTAAAACAAATAAGAGATATTCCAATTATTATCTCTTCTGCAAGGGGTGATATAGGAAATAAAATCCATGGCTTTGAGCTTGGAGCTGATGATTATTTAGCAAAACCTTATGAACCAAGGGAGCTTGTTTTACGAATTGAGCATATCTTAAAAAAGAATACCTCAAATAAACTTACCATTGGTGAATTTGTCATCGATAAAGAGAATCGAACAGTAATTTTAGATGATTTTCCTATAGATTTTACAAGAATTGAGTTTGAAATATTTATATTTTTAGTTGATAATATAAATAAAATATCATCAAGAGAACAGATACTAAATGCCACTTCTTTAGATGAAAATACAAAAAATAGAACTATTGATATGCATATTTCAAATATAAGATATAAAATTGGTGATGATTCAAAAAATCCTAAATATATTAAATCTGTTTGGGGTATTGGTTATAAATTCGTAGGATAAATCATGTCAATTTTTAGAAAAATCTCAATCTTATTTATTATTAGTTTAATACTTATGACAATTATTGGCTTTTGGATTGATAGTATTAATTCAAAAAGAGTAGATGGTTTAGTTGAAGAAAAATATATAAAGATTTCAAATGAACTATATGAAAATATTGAAAATAAAACTCAATTAGATAAACTAATAAAAAAATATGATTTAGAATTTAAAAAGAACATAAAAGAGGAAAAAGATTATAAAACTTTATATGATAATAATCTTACTTTTGGAAATATCTTAATTTTAAAAAAATCTTTTGATGATGAATTTATTATTAAAATAAAATATTTAGATGAAGAGTATATTTTAGAAACTCCCGATGAAAAAAATATTGTTGACAAATTAATATTAAATATTTTAATTTTCGTGGATATTTTTGTTTTAATCCTCATCTTTTTATACCTATTAAAACTTCTTTCACCTTTAAAAAATATAACTAAACAACTTACAAATTTTGCAAATGGTGATTTATCAACAAGAATTGATATAACATCAAAAGATGAAATAGGAGTTCTTGCAAATACTTTTAACAAAATGGCTAGTTCCCTTGAAAGTTCTATAAAAACAAGAGAAGAACTTTTAAGAGATATTGGACATGAACTTCGAACTCCAATAGCAAAGGGTAAATTTGCCATTGAAAAAATAGATGATTTTTCACAAAAAGAGTTATTAAAGAAGATTTTTTCTGATTTAGAAATTTTAACAAATGAGTTAATAGAACTAGAAAAATTAAACCTTACAAAACTAAATCTTACAACTTTTAGTGCAGAAACATTAATCATCGAATCTTTAGGAAAACTATATTTAGAAGATGAATCAAAAATTGATATAAATATAATTGATGACTTTAAAATATTAGGGGATTTAAATTATTTATCGGTTGCTTTAAAAAACTTAATTGATAATGCTTTAAAATATGCAATCACTTACCCAATAATAATTGAAGCAAATAAAAATGAAATCTCTATTTTAAATAAAGGGAAAAAACTATCAAAAGAGTTTGAATACTATTTAAAACCTTTTACCCAAGAATTAGCCCAAAGGGATGGATTTGGATTAGGTTTAAGTATTGTAAAAAAAATTATTGATAAACATAATTTTAAATTAGATTATTCATACGAAAATGAATTTAATATTTTTAAAATTTATCTTTAAAAGTCTCTCTAATTTTTAAAAACTCATCTAAATGTTCAAAGAAAATATCCACAAGTTTTGGGTCGAAATGTTTTGCTCTTTCTTCTTTGAAAAGATTAAATATCTTTTCATCATCCCAAGCTTGTTTATAAACTCTATCACTTCCTAATGCATCAAAAACATCTGCAAGGGCTGTAATTCTTCCATAGATATGAATCTCTTCTCCACTTAAACCTCTTGGATAACCACTACCATCCCATTTTTCATGATGTTCATAGGCAACAATAGCAGCCGTTTTTAGTAGTGTTCTATTTGAATGTTTAAGCATCTCATAACCTAATGCTGCATGGGTATTCATAATTTCTCGCTCTGCTTCATCAAAACGACCAGGTTTATTTAAAACAGCATCAGGAATTGCAACTTTTCCAATATCATGCATTGGACTTGCTTGTTTTAACATTTCTGCTTCTTTTTCATCTAAACCATAATAAAGTGCTAAAAGTTTTGAATACTCTGCAACTCTTTTTACATGATTTCCAGTCTCTTTACTTCTACTTTCCCCAATTGAACCCATAGTAAATACAACCTCTTTTTGTGTATTTTCTATTTCATGATTTAAATTCTTAATCTCTATTAAACCATCTTCAATTTTTGTTTCAATCTCATCAACCGATAAACCAACATTTTTGTAAACTTTATATGCCAAAAGTGCTAAAAAACTAATAACAATAATTAAAAGTAACAAAATACTAAAATATGTAATATTTATAAAATCACTTGAAAGTTTTTCTATTTTAGCTTCCATTTCTGAACTATAAGTCTTATTTAAATTGATAATATTAAAACTTTTATTTCTTATATCAAACTCTTGATCTTCTATCTCTTTAATTTTAACTACACTATTACCAACTTTTCCTACAATTTCTAAATATTTCTCAGTATCACTATTATCAAAACTATTTTTTAATAATGCAATTTTCCCCAACCATTTATCAAATGTCTCTTTATCTCTTTTTTGATAAAGTACCTCTTTACTATAATATTTTACGTCTCCAAATAATTGAGAAAGATTGAAATTTTTTCGTTCACTTATTTCATGATCTAGTTTTTTCCTAAGTTCATTTTCAATTGGATAATTTTTATCAAATTCATTAATAATTTCTATTTTTGTCTCTTGTAATGAATAAATTGTATCAAATGCTTTTTCTATCTCTTGTTCACTTTCAAATAAAAGAATAAGTCTTGTGGCAATTATCTCATCTTTTTGAATATCTGTAATAAAAAAATCAATCAAATCATTTTTATCTTGTTCTTTAAAAGTATCTTGTATTTTTTCAAACTCTAACTCATATTTTGAAAAATCTTCCTTATATTTATCTAGTTTATCAATAGAGTCTAAATTTATAGTATCTTTTAATAATTCATTCATTCTTTCTTGCATCGAAACTAAATTACTAATTGATTGTTTTGCTAAATTATTTTCTTTAATTTGATAAATAATTACCGTGTTAATTAAACCAATTACTGCAATTATGAATAAAATTAATATAAAACTAATTTTGACAATTTTCTTTATGCTCATATGTTTCCTTGAATAAATTATATATATATGTACTTTTTTGTATAATCTACTTTAATTATACAATAAGGTACTAAAAAATGATAAAAATGATTAACAAAAAAGAGAATATATTTGAAGACAATATCGCTTTTGTAGAGAATTGGGACTTTTCAAAGGCAAATTTAAATGAAGAGAATAGAATATTAGCCATTACTCAAGTTGCTTCAATTTGTTATCAATCACCAAAAGCTCTTGGGAGTGAATCTTTGTACAACAGACTTATGGCAGAATCTCAAGGACTACCCTCTTCATCTTTTGAATTTGTACCTGTTTTACTTGATTTTACAAACGAAAAACATAAAGAGATTTTAGCGCCAGAGTTTTCAAATGTTAAAAAATTTGGAGAACTTGTTTGTGATGGGAAATATCTTCTTACAAATTATAGAGCTTTAGTTTACGATTTTGAAAATAATCCAAATTCATATAGTTTTGACATTAGAACCACTTATAACACACTTGAAGAGTGTAATATTATCAAAGAACATTTCAAGGTATTTTTATACAAAGTTGATTTCCCAACAAGAAGCCAAATGGTAAGACATAGAGTGAATTGGCAAGAATTAAGTAGAAGATATGTAAGTGGAAAAAGAGTTCCTTTTGATTTTTATATTAGTGAAAAAATGAAAGATGTAACTACTGAATATGGTAACACTCAAAAGATATTAGATATTTGTTTAGAGCACTATTATAAAGCTTTAGAAGATGGTGTAAAACCTCAAGAAGCAAGAAGAATAATTCCACAAGCTGGTTATTCTCAAATTTGGGGAGGATTCCAACCAACTCAATTAGAAAACTATTTTAAACTTAGACTTGATTCACACGCTCAATGGGAAATTAGAAAAACAGCAGAGGCTATGAAAGAATTATTAGGAGATTAATGAATTATCAAACCATTTTAGAAGAGATAGAAAAAGAGATTCAACCATTTCTAAAAGAAGGGAAAGTTGCAAACTATATCCCAGCTTTAGCAAATGTAGATGATAAAAAGTTTGCTATGTCTATCCAACTTTTTGATGGAACTTCATATAATATTGGAGATACGAATTTAAAATTTTCTATTCAAAGTATCTCAAAAGTTTTTACATTTACCCTGGCTTTAAAACATTATGGAAAAGATTTATATAAAAGAGTTGGACATGAACCATCTGGAAATCCCTTCAACTCTTTAGTTCAACTTGAATATGAAAATGGGATTCCAAGAAACCCTTTTATAAATGCTGGAGCAATCGTAACTGCTGATAGTTTAGTATCTATTCATAAAGAAAATACTTTTAATACTATTTTAAATTTTATAAAAAAAACTTCAAATGACGACACAATTACTTATGATGAAGAGATATTCAAATCAGAACTTGCCCATGGTTTTAGAAATTTTGCTTTAATAAACATGATAAAAAGTTACCATAACATAAACAATAATATCGATGATGTAATTGATACATATTTTAAACAATGTTCAATTATGATGAATACAGTTGAGCTAGCAAAATCAATGCTATTTTTAGCAAATCATGGAGTAAATCCAATAACAGATGAAGAAATTATAACTATTTCAAAAGCAAAAAGAATAAACTCTTTAATGCTAACTTGTGGCCATTATGATGCAAGTGGAGATTTTGCTTATAAAGTTGGTCTTCCTGGAAAAAGTGGAGTTGGTGGTGGAATTGTGGCAGTTGTTCCTAAAAAAATGGCAATTTGTGTTTACTCTCCAAAATTAAATCAACAGGGAAATTCTCTTGTTGGAACAAAAGCTTTAGAGTTATTTACTACTAAATCAGGCTTGTCTATATTTTAACAATAATTTTGTATAATCCCGACCTCAAAAAAACAGCTATTAAGGATAAAATATGAGTGCTTTAGAAATTGCAGATATTATAGGAATAATTTGTTTTGCACTCAGTGGATTTTTAATCTCTGTTCATTATAAACTTGATATTTTGGGTGTTTTTATCTCTTCATTTTTAACAGCCCTTGGTGGTGGAATGATTAGAGATGTTTTAGCAGATAGAACTCCTTATGTTTTTACTACAAATCTTCCTGTTATTTTAGTAGTTGCAACTGTTGTAATTGCACTTTTATTTAAACTTCATAAAATTGATGATTTAGAGGGAAAAACAGCATTTATAATCTCAGATGCAATAGGACTTGTATCTTTCTCAATAACTGGCTCAATTGTTGCCATTCAAAATGATTTTAATTTTTTAGGTGTTTTAATACTTGCATTTTTAACAGCTGTTGGAGGAGGAACAATTAGAGATATTTTAATAAACAGAGTTCCATCTATTTTAGTTTCAGAATTTTATGCAACTGTTGCATTAATTATTGCTTCAATAATTTTTATATTAGAGATATTACATTTAAGAAATTTGCCTGCAATTACAATTGTATTTGTTTTTGGTGTGGGTTTACGATTACTTGCCTATTACAAAAAATGGCACTTACCAACTTTATCAAAAGAATAATTTTCTCTTTTAACTTTTCATTTACTTTTTGTAGGTATGATTCCTCAATTTTTAAAATTTAGGAGAAAAGATGATTAAAAAATTTCTATTTACAGTTTTTTTAGGATTAAGTGCATTTGCTAGTTCATTAACAGTTGGAAGTACATTACCAACATTTACAATCAAAGATCAATTTGAAAAAGAGCATACAGTTGATGAAAATATCAAAACAATAATTTTCTCAGCTTCAAAAGCTGAAAGTGCAACAATAAAAGATTTTTTAGCTACAAAAGATAAAAATTATTTAAGTGCAAATAATATTGATTATATTGCAGATATTACAGGAATGCCAAGTTTAATTTCTAAATTTATTGCAATTCCTAAAATGAAAGATTACACTTTTTCTATTCTTTTAGTTGATGAAGAACATAAAGGATTATTTCCAGTTGAGGCAGATAAAATATCTATAATTACTTTAGAAAAATCTAAAATAATTGATGTTAAATATGTTAAAACTACTGAAGAATTAGCAGCTATTTTTAAATAAAAATTTACTACTAGCTTTTAAGCTAGTAGTTTTTCAAATGCTTCAACAATTGCAATACTTTCAAGCTCTTTAATTTTATCTTCCAAACTATTAACTGTTTCATTATTATCTAATTCAAGCTCTTTTGTAAGTATAATTTCACCTTCATCATAAACTTCATTTACATGATGAATTGTAACGCCTGATTTTTTTTCTTTATTTTTAATAACAGCTTCATGTACAAATCTTCCATACATCCCTTTCCCGCCATAAATTGATGGCAATAATGCTGGATGTGTATTTATAATTTTATTAGGAAAAGCATTTAAAAGATTAGATTCTATTTTTTTCATAAATCCAGACAAAAATATATAATCACAACCAAACTCTAAAAGTAATCTTGCAATTTTATCATCTATATTTTGTCCGGGGTATCTTTTGTCATTTATTATAAAATAAGGAATATTATATGATTCTGCTTTTTCTAAAATTCCTGCATTTGTGTTATTTGTAATTATTACAACAACTTTTGCATTTAATTTTTTTTCAAGTATAGCTTTTTGAATTGTTTCAAATCCGCTTCCATTATATGAAGCTAATATTCCAATTTTTTTTATCATTATTATTTATCCTAATTTTTGAGGGCTGGATTATATCTATTTTATAATTAGTTTACAATCTATGGGCGTGTGTTAAAGCAATTGCAATAGCATCTGTAATATCAAGAGGTTTAATCTCTTTTTTTATTCCTAAAAGCCTTTTAACCATGAAAGATACTTGTTCTTTTGTAGCTTTTCCATTTCCTGTTACAGCTTGTTTTACTTGAAGAGGAGTATATTCTGCAAAATTTCCAAATTTTTGTAAAATTTTTAAAGATATTGCTCCTCTAAATTGAGCAAGTTTAATAACAGTTTTTGGATTAAAGGCATAAAACATATCTTCAATAGAAACTTCATCTATTACATGTTTTGCAAATATCAAATCAAAACCCTCTGTCATCTCAACAATTTGCTCTTGTAAAATTTTTGTTTTAATTTTTATTAATCCAGCTTCAATAAGTTTTATACTATTTCCACTCTTTTCAACAATAGCATATCCACAGTTCCGAGTACCTGGGTCAATTCCTAATATTTTCAACTTTTCACTCTTTCTGTTTATTTTTTATTCACATAGTTCTATAGCCCGTATAATGGTATCTTTTTAATAAAATTTTACTTAAAGGAAAAAAATTATTCACTACTTATTCACTATGTGTATAACTTGATTTATTTAACAAAATTATCCTATTCAAGCTGTTTTATAAAAAGTTTAGCTATAATATTTGTAATTACGATTAAAGAGTTTATAAATAGATGACAACCAAAGATTTCCAAACAATAGTTCAAAAAGAAGCTTCAAAAACTGATTATGAAAGATACTTAAAACAATTAGTTTATAAAAAAATATCTTCTGATGAAAAAATCGCCATATTTGAAGTAAATAATAAGTATATTGCCTCTTGGATTAAGAGTAAATTTACTGGATTAATTCAACATTGTTTTGAAATTTTTGATGGTTCAAAACCATCTATTGAAATTAAACTTACTGGTGAAAAAAAATCTAAAAAAGAGATTTTAAAAGAGCAAGTTCAAAATGAAACTGCCGAAAGTACCATACTAAATCCATCTTATACTTTTGATTCATTTGTTGTTGGGCCATCTAATCAAATGGCCTATAATGCGTCACTTGCAGTATCAAACAAACCTGGAACTCAATATAATCCTCTATTTATTTATGGTGGGACGGGTCTAGGAAAAACTCACCTTTTACAAGCTGTTGGAAATCATGCAATTGAAAAAGGAAGTACAGTTATTTATGTAACTATTGAGCAGTTTATGAATGATTTTACCTTCTCTTTAAAAAATAAAAGTATGGAACATTTTAGAAATAAATATAGAAAATGTGATGTGCTTTTAATTGATGATATTCAGTTTTTAAGTGGGAAAGAACAGACTCAAGAGGAATTTTTCCACACTTTTAATGAATTACACAATGCGAAAAAACAAATAGTAATGACTTCAGATAGACTTCCTTCACAAATTGCTGGACTTGTTGATAGATTAAAATCAAGATTTGAATGGGGATTAACAGCTGATGTTCAAATTCCAGGACTTGAAACAAAAATTGCAATTATTGAGAAAAAATCTGATTTAAATGGAATTTCTCTAAGTAGAGAAATCATTAATTTCATTGCAACTACCCTTGATAATTCAATTAGAGAAATTGAAGGTGTTTTAATTAGAATTAATGCAAGTGCTTCGTTATTAAATCAAGAAATCACTTTACAAATGGTTCAAGGTTTATTAAAAGATCAAATTAAAGAGACAAAAGAGAATATAAAACTTCCTGATGTTATAAATATTGTTGCAAATCAGTTAAATATTAAGCCAAGTGATATAAAATCTAAAAAAAGAACTGCAACTGTTGCAAATGCTAGAAGAATTGTAATTTATCTAACTAGAGAATTAACTCATAACTCTATGCCAGATATTGCAAAGTTCTTAGGAATGAAAGATCACAGTTCAATTTCGCACAATATTAAAAAAGCAAATGAGTTAATTGAAAAAGATGAAAACTTTAAATTAATTATTGAAAATTTAAAGAATAAAATCATAAATAAGGAGTGGTAAAATCTTTAAAGCAAAATAAGTTTTAAAGACTTATGTGAAAAGATGTGAATACAATGACTTTTCTAATCACTGAGGCAAAGTTCGCTTTCAAAGGGTTTGAAGAGGTATTTTCATCTTTTCACATAGACTACTACTTCCACTAAATTAAATAAAAATATAGGAGATAAAATGAGATTCGTAATTACAAAGAATATCTTTGAAAATGTTGTAGCTTCAATGCAACCTTTTTTAGAAAAAAAAGATTCTAGTGCAATCACATCACATATATATTTAGAAATCAACAACACTAAACTAATCATAAAAGCAACAGATTATGAAATTGGTTTAGAATCACATATTGATAATATAACTGATATGATTGATGGTAAAGCAACTGTTAATGGTTCTAATTTATTAGGAATTATAAAAAGATTAAAAAATGAAGATATTTTAATAGAAGCTTCAAATAATAATCTTATTATAAAACAAAATAAATCAACTTTTAAATTACCTACTTATGATGCAGATGAATTTCCATCTCTAAATAAATCAGAAAATTTAAAAGAGTTATCAATCTCAACTATTAATTTTATTAATTCTATTAGAAAAATTACTCCTGCAATTGATAATAATAATCCTAAATTTGAATTAAATGGTGCATTATTAGATATCAAAAGTCAAAAAATAAACTTTGTTTCAACAGACACTAGAAGATTAGCAGTTTCATATTTACAAAACATTACAAATCAAGAAGCTCAATTTATTATTCCTAAAAAAGCAATCGTTGAAATTCAAAAACTATTTTTAGATGAAGCAAAAATCTCTTATGATGATACAAACCTTGTAATTTCAAACGATAATACTAAATTTTTTACAAAATTAATAAATGGTAAATTCCCAGATTATGAAAGAATTATTCCAAATACATTAAAATATAATTTTCCATTACCAAAAAATATGTTAGTTGAATCTATTAAATTAGTTACTTCACTATTTTCAAATATTAAAATCACATTTAACTCAACATCAATTCTTTTTGAATCTCTTGATGAAGATAGTGAATCTAAAACTCAAATTGATATTGATTTAAATATTGAAAAAGAGTTTTATCTAGCAGTTAATGCTAAATATCTATTAGATTTTTTAAGTATGTCACATAATGAAAAAATCAAAATTGGTTTTAATGAATCAAATTTACCATTTTTACTAGAAGATGATAAATTTTTTACTATTGTAATGCCAATAGTTTTAGAAAAATAAAATAAATAATTTAACAAATAAATAAGGAAATCTATAATGAGTCAACAAGAATACGGCGCTAGTAACATTAAAGTTTTAAAGGGTCTTGAAGCTGTAAGAAAAAGACCAGGAATGTATATTGGTGATACAAGTACAAATGGTCTACACCACTTAGTATATGAAGTAGTAGATAACTCTATTGATGAAGCAATGGCGGGTTATTGTAAAAATATTAAAATTACAATGACAAAAGATCATTGGATAAAAGTAGAAGATGACGGAAGAGGAATTCCAACATCAATTCATGAAGGTGAAGGAATATCTGCTGCAACTGTTGTATTAACTGTTTTACATGCTGGTGGAAAATTTGATAAAGATACTTATAAAGTTTCTGGTGGACTTCACGGAGTTGGTATTTCTGTTGTAAATGCATTATCAAAACATTTAAAAATGACAATTTATAGAGAAGGTAAAATTCATTATCAAGAGTTCAAATGTGGTATTCCTCAAGGAGTATTAGAAGTTATTGGTGATAGTCCTAGAAAAACAGGAACTACAATTGAATTTTTAGCAGATGATTCAATTTTTGAGGTTAGTAGATATGAATTTGCAATTCTTGCAAAAAGATTTAGAGAAGTAGCATATTTAAATTCATTTATTTCAATTACTTTAGACAATGAAATTACAAAAACAAAAGAAGTTTACCATTTTGAAGGTGGTTTAAAACAATTTGTTGAAGATATGAATAAAGAAACAGCTGTTTGTGATGCAGTTGCATTTAATGATACTATTGAAGGTGTTGAAGTTGATATTGCTGTTATGTATAACGACACTTATGTTGAAAAAACTTTATCATTTGTAAATAATATTAGAACAATTGATGGGGGAACTCATGAAGCTGGTTTTAAAGCTGGACTTACAAGATCAATTGTTAAATATTTAAATGAAAATGCAGCAGCACGTGAAAAAGATACAAAAATTACTGGTGATGATGTTAGAGAAGGATTAATTGCAGTTATCTCTGTAAAAGTTCCAGAACCACAATTTGAGGGACAAACTAAAAGTAAATTAGGTTCTTCTTATGTAAAAGCAATTACACAAAAATTAACTGGTGATGCATTAGATAAATATTTTGAAGAAAATCCACAACAAGCAAAAGCTATTATGGAAAAATCTTTGATGGCAGCACGTGGTAGAGAAGCAGCTAAAAAAGCTAGAGATTTAACTAGAAAAAAAGATGCAATGACTGTTGGTACACTTCCTGGTAAACTTGCTGAGTGTCAATCAAAAGATCCAGCAATTAGAGAATTATATCTGGTGGAAGGGGATTCTGCTGGAGGTTCAGCAAAACAAGGAAGAGATAGAGTTTTCCAAGCAATTTTACCACTAAAAGGTAAGATTTTAAATGTTGAAAAATCTAGACTTGATAAAATTCTAAAATCAGATGAAATTAGAAATATGATTACAGCTCTTGGTTGTGGTATTGGTGAAGATTTTGATAATGAAAAAATTAGATACCATAAAATCATCATCATGACAGATGCCGACGTTGATGGTAGCCACATTCAAACACTTTTATTAACTTTCTTCTTTAGATTTTTAAGACCAGTTATTGAAAATGGATATTTATATATTGCTCAACCACCACTTTATAGATATAAAAAAGGTAAAAATGAGACATATTTAAAAGATAATAATGCATTATCAAGTTTCTTAATTGAAAATGGTTTAGAATCATTTACATTTGAAGGATTAGGATATAACGATTTATTAGATTTATTTAAAATTGTTGCAAAATATAGAGCTATGTTAGAACAATTAGAAAAAAGATATTCTTTAGTTGAAGTTTTAAAACATTTAATTGAAAACTCTGATTTAGTAAATCTTGATTTTGCAACTCTTTATGAAAGAGTAAAAGAGTTTTTAGATGCAAAAGGTTATAACATTTTATCAAAAACAATTCTTGAAGATAGAATTCAACTATTTGTTCAAACTAATGAAGGTTTAGAAGAGTTAATTATTGATGAAGAGTTATTTGCATCGCCTTATTTTAGTGAAGCAACATATATTTATAATAAACTTGTTGAAAGAGATTTAACAGTATTTGAAGGAAGAGATTTATTAGATATTTTAGATGATATTGAAACTCTTGCTAAAAAAGGTGCTTATATTCAAAGATATAAAGGTCTTGGAGAGATGAATCCTGAGCAATTATGGGAAACTACAATGATTCCTGATAATAGAAGACTTTTAAGAGTAAAAATTGAAGATGCAGAAATAGCTTCTGATACATTTACTCTATTTATGGGTGATGAAGTTGAACCAAGAAGAAACTACATTGAAGAACATGCAAAAGATGTTGAACATCTTGATGTTTAAAAATTATTAAATATAATAAAAGTTAATACTTTTATTATATTTTCCATCTAATAAAGTCTAAAATTATTAAAAAAAGCTATTGTAAATGATTTTTAAATAAGCTATACTGAACTTCAATTCAAATTTGGAGTAACTATTATGGATTTAAATTTAAAAAACATTAATGAACTAATTGATATAGCATTAAAAACTACCAATTTAAATGAAATGTTTTTTCTAAAAGAACACTCTTGTATGTTAATTAGAAGATCATTGGCAAAAAATTTAAATATTACTCAGGAAATCATTAGTACATTACTTTATGATCCTGTTCAAAATGTTTCTTACATAGCTTCAACTAATCCTAATAATATGGATAACAGTAGAATATTTGAAGATTTAAGACCTTGTGTTACTTGTGAAAAACATGAAAAAAATTTGAATTGTATAGATTGTCCCCAAGTAAAAGATCATAAATTTTAGATTAGAAACAAGTATAAGTCTTTTTTGGATAAAATGGGCAAAATTAATATTAATAAAGGTTATAAAAAATATGGAAATGAAATATGGTGAAAAAGAGATAGTTGAATTTGATATAAATAAAGATGAAAATTTTTGGCCAAATGACCATGACAAAAATTATGTAATTAATATCGAGTTACCTGAATTTATGGCTAAATGTCCTAGAAGTGGTTATCCAGATTTTGCAACTATCAAACTTCAATATACACCAAATAAAAGAGTTATTGAGTTGAAAGCTTTAAAAATTTATATTAACTCTTTTATGTTTAGAGAAATTTCACATGAAAATTCAATAAATGAAATTTTCGATACTTTATATGCTAAATTAGAGCCAAAATGGATGAAAGTTATTGGAGATTTTAAACCAAGAGGAAATGTACATACAGTTATTGAAATAGATAGCTCAAAATTTTAGGAATTAAACCTTGGAAAGATTAGTTACTACTTCGCAAGCTGCCGAAATATTGGGCTTATCTTTACAAGGAATACATTATAGAATAAAAAAAAATCAACTAAAATCAATTAAAAAAGATGGAAAAATTTTTGTTTATATTAGCGATGATGTAAAAGATGTAAAAGTTGATAATACACAAACAAAAAGTGAATCTACTTCTTCGGTTAAACAACCAAAATTAGACCCTACACAAGCTATTATAGATGTTAAAAATGAACAAATTGATTTATTAAAAAGATCTATGAAATGGATGAAAAAACAGTATATTTCAGAGATTTTTAGACTAGAAAAAAATCAAAAAAGAATTATTGAAGTATTTAATTCAGAGATTAAACTCTTACAAAGTGCATTTAATGAAATGCGTTCTATTTATAAACCACAACTTGAATCAAATTTAAAAACTAAAACTGAAAAAATGGATAATGATTTTATCAGTGTAAAAGATTTTACAGTATTAATGAAAAGATATAATAAAACAGAACAAGAGATAAAAATGATGATATTAAATGGTATAAAAGCCAATGACAGAAGATTTATTTACAATAAAGTCGAAAAAAAGTTGTTGATTTTAAATTCTGATTTTTTAGATTTAATTTAAGAAGAGTAAAAGTACTCTTCTCCAGATACCCAAACACACCGTTAAATAAGGTGCCTTGCTATGTTCCCATCCTGGGGCTTTGTCTCAGATAACGATTGTAAGGGTCTAAAGAAGAGCATTCAAAATATTTAAAATATTCTCAATGCTTTTCTTTTGAGTTGGGAATTATAACCAAAATATCTTTATATTTTGCTTTGAAAGAAAAACATGATTTATTTAATACTATTTACTACAGCATTTATTTCTGCAACGTTATTTCCCCTTGGAAGTGAAGCTTTATTAATTTACGATATTACTCAGGGTTATGATATATATTTATTACTCTTTTTTGCAACATTTGGAAATAGTTTAGGTTCAGTTGTTAATTATTTATTAGGCTTAAAAGGTGAAGAGTATTTAATAAATAAAAAGCTTTTAAATGAAAAATATATTTTAAAAGCAAAAACTTATTTTGATAAATATGGTTCTTGGTCAATTCTTTTTTCTTGGTTACCAATAATTGGAGATCCAATTACTTTTGTTGCAGGTGTTTTGAAATTTGATTTTAAAAAGTTTTTAATTTTGGTTGTTATAGCAAAGTTTTCTAGGTATCTATTTATAGTTTTGATAGTTTAGTTACGGTAAATATACTAAAAAGTATATTTACCTAAGAAGATATAATTAAAAGTCAGAAACGTTAGCGTGAGCTTCTCTTGTAGCCATTGATACATCAGCTCTGAATTTTTGTTCTTTAACTTCAGGAAGCATTAAACCTTTTGATTTATGTTCTCTAATTTTATATGTTCCATTTTCATGACCAGATAAATAATATGAACTAAAATCAGTAGTATAAGGCATATCCCATACGATTGCACCAGCTGTTGGACATGCTTCAGCACATCTTGGAGCATCTGCATGGTCAACACACTCTACACATGACTCAGGTTTTACATATAAAATCCCATCTTGTGGATTTTTTTCATTTCCATCTGGTAATATTGCTGCAACTGGACACTCAGATGCACATGCTTCGCAACTTATACACTCTTCAGTAATTTTAACTGCCATTTTCTATCCTTTTTTATCAAAATATAAAATGTAGATGCAAATATTATTCCTTTATGAGATTAATTAGCAAATTTTTTAAATATAATCTCTTTTGTTGGTTCTTCTGTTGAATTTTCATTGTATTGCAACTCAACATCTTCTTCTTTATCAATATATTTTCTTGTAATTCTACATTTTTCCAAGTTATTTTCAGATGGAGTAATATATTGTAATGGAAGCATTATATTTTCAATAATTCCTCTAAGACCCCTTGCTCCAACATCTTTTTCAACAGCTATTTCTGCAATTCTCTCTAAAGCATCATCTGTAAATTCTAATTCAACTCCATCAAGTTCAAATAAAATCTCATATTGTTTGATAATGGCATTTTTAGGTTCTTTTAGAACTCTAATTAAATCTTCTTTAGAAAGTTTATTAAGTTCTGCAATTACAGGAATTCTTCCTATGAATTCTGGAATTAATCCAAAAGAGATAAGTTCTTTTGCTTCTATTGCTTTTTTATTTTCTTCTGCATCTTCTTTTTTAAGGAATCCCATTTTCGGAGCTTTTTTATTCTTTTTGGCAGTATCATCTTCTCTTAATCCAACGAAAGCACCACCACAAATAAATAAAACATGAGTTGTATCAAATAGAATTGTTTCAGCAGATGAGTTTTTTCTACTTCCTTTTACGGGAACATAAACTTCAGCACCTTCAAGGATTTTTAGAAGTCCTTGTTGAACACCCTCACCACTTACATCTCTTCCACTTGTTGAACTTTCACTTTTGTTTGCAATTTTATCAATTTCGTCAATATAAACTATTCCTCTTTTTGCTTTTTCTAAATCATAATCAGCAGCAGCAAGAAGTCTTGATAAAATTGATTCAACATCTTCTCCAACATAACCAGCTTCAGTTAATGCTGTGGCATCAGCAACGGCAAAAGGAACATCCATGATTCTAGCTAGAGATTTAGCAAGTAGTGTTTTACCGCTTCCTGTTGGACCAATAAGCATAATGTTTGATTTTTCAATTTCAACATTTTTAACTACAGGTTTATCAATTCTTTTATAGTGATTATATAAAGCAACAGATAATACTTTTTTAGCTTCAACTTGTCCAATTACATAATCATCTAAATGTTCTTTTATTTTAATAGGAACGCTAAGTCCTTTTTGGAACTCTTTTTTACTATCTTTAATAAGCTCTTTTTCTAGAACTTTAGAACACATTGTTACACATTCATCACAAATATGTGAAACTTCACTAGAGAATATTTTTTTTACTTCTGTGATCTCTTTACCACAGAAATCGCAATGGAATTTTTCACTCATGACTTTTTATAAATTCATTAATACTAATATCTAAATTAGTTAAATTATGAGTTTTAATAAATTTATCCTCTTTTTTTGTTAATTCACCTTTACCAAGTACAGTTGTACCACCTTTTAAATCAACAGTTATTTCATTTGCTACCATTCTAAAAGTATCTTTTGAAAAATCAACACCTATAAATAAATACTCTTTATTTTTTCTGTGTTCTTTTAAAATTGGAGGCATTGCATAACCACCCATAGCTTCAGTTAACCAATCAACAAAATCAGCATCTGAGATAATAAAATTCATTTCAGGTTTTGTTGAACCCATTGGTTTAAATAATATTGGTAAATCTAAAGTAAGTTTTTCTTTTTCAATTCTTGTATATGTTTTAGTAGTTACATCAAAAGAATAGATTAAATATCTATCCCAATCAGCAGTTATTCTTGATACTCCTGTGATTAAAAAGTGTGCACAGTCACTATAAATTTTTTGTAAGCTATCATCCATATTTGTATCGATGATATATTTTGGTTTAATTGTTTGTAACCATTTATAAACAGCAGGAAGTTCATACTCTTTAGAAGAGTAAATATGATTAGTCATTTGAATAATGAACTCTCTACCTTTTCTTTGTTCTAAACTCATTGCAGCTCTTGAGTACTCATACATAAGTCTTGGACTCATTGCTCTTCCATTATTAAGACTTAAAATCATTGAATCACTATCATATGGAAGTTGAGCTCCATCGCTATTTTTTGTATCTTTAAATACACCCATTCCTAGAAAGGGTATAAGTTCTCCATCTTGTATCTTTTTTATTATATCATCCATGACATCCAGCTCCTGTGTATGACTGATATACCTTGTTCAATTCTACTCTAATTCGTTCTAAATTCAGTGGAGTATCTAAGTTCATTGGCATATCAATATGATAGATGGCACCGTCTTTACCGATTAAAAAAAGTGCTTTTGTCAATCTATTTTCTAAGCTACCACTTACAATTTTTGTTCCGTACATATTTGCGAACTCTTCATTCACATCAAATATAGGTATAATTTTCTTAAATTCATAGGGGAAATCTATTTTTTCATTAAAGATAACATATGTGAATATATCGACTTTTGCATTATTTATAAACTCATCAAAAGCTATTATTTCTTCACTAAAATCATCGAAATTAGGGAAAGAAAAAAATATTTGAATATTTCTATTTTGACTTGCTTTTTTGATAGTAATCTCTTCATTTTTTGCATTAATAACATCAAAATTTTCTGCCATATAACCTATATCAATAAAATCATCTGTTAGTTGCATTTCTTCATTTTTGTATATTATTTTAGAGCTCATATTTTTTTATTTTATACCCCATTTGTCTAAGAGTTATTCCTAACTCTGATGCTGCATTTGATTGATTGTTATCATTATTCTCAAGTGCCTCGATAATCGCTTCTTTCTCTAATTCTTCTAAAGTTAAACTTTTTTTAGAAATAGGTTTGTAATCACTTTTTAGTTTTTGGTCATTTAAAGCTGGCAGTAGTAGTAACATATCATACTTATTAATTCCATCTTCATTTCCCATTAATACAATTCTTTCAATTGTATTTTCTAATTCTCTTACATTACCTGGCCATGGATAATTACATAAAGCTTCCATAGCTTCATCAGTAATGGTTACTCGTTTTTTATGGTTTTTCATAGAACGTTCAAGGAAGAAATTAACAAGTTGTTTAATATCTTCTCCCCTTTCTCTAAGTGGTGGTAAATCAATAGGAATTACATTTAATCTATAATATAAATCCTCTCTAAATTTTCCATCTTTTACCATTTGTTCAAGATTTCTATTTGTTGCAGCTACAAGTCTAACATTTACTTTAATTGTTTTACTTCCACCTACTCGCTCAAATTCTCTTTCTTGTAAAACCCTAAGAAGTTTTACCTGAGCTGATGCCGAAATATCACCTATCTCATCTAAAAACAGAGTTCCACCATCAGCAAGTTCAAATCTTCCTTTTCTTGTCTCTCTTGCATCTGTAAATGCACCTTTTTCATGACCAAAAAGTTCACTCTCAAGCAAAGTATCTGTAATTGCAGCACAGTTTAGTTTGATAAATGGTTCATCTTTTCTATTACTTCTTTTATGAATAGCAGCTGCAACCAACTCTTTACCAGTTCCAGTTTCACCTCGAACTAATACAGTTACATCAGATTGAGCGATTCTTTGGATTACTTTGAAAACTTGTTGCATTTTTGGACTATCTCCAATAATATCTCCAAAGTTATGTACTTTAGAATCCCATTCCATTTTATAGTAAAGTTTTAACTCTTGAAGTCTCTCTTTTTCTTTTTGATTTAATTGAAAAGAGTGGATAGTTTGCGCAAAAAGAGAACTTACAATTGTCAAAATTCTAACTGTATCATCAAGTTGAATCTCAGCAGTTTTAGTGATAACTGCACCTAATACACCAATTGCTTCATTGTCAATTACTAAAGGAACTGCAACATAAGATTTTCCATTAAAATCCCTTTTCCCTGATTTATTAAGAAAAAGAGAATTATTATGAATGTTTTCAACAACAACAGGTTCTTTTGATTCAGCTACCATTCCAGTAACTCCCTCACCCACTTTATAAGAAGCGAGAGTTTTTTGAAATTTTGACAACTCAATAGATGCAAAAACATGTAGAACATCTTCTTCCAAAATATGAACTACACAATTTTCTAGATTCAATGAATTTTTTAATATTTTCATCGATTTTTCTAATGAAGTTTGTAGGTCATAATGATTAGAAATAACTGAAGATATTTCATAGAGAGTTGTTAACTCTCTTATGGTTAAACATCCCATACAAGCAGATTTGTCAAACATTATTGCCCCCTGGTTTTTTTAATTAATTTTATTATAACTATTTTATGAGTCACTATGAATGTTTGTTTATATAAAAAATATACAATAGAATAATCTATTTATTAATCCGCAATTTTTTTACATACTTCTTCTTTAGGAAGTTTTTTAGTACCTGGTTGAATCCACCAAACTTCACCATTTGAAAGTGTTGCATTACCACCCCATTTTTCTTCTGTATCAAACTCTATCTCTTCAATAGTTTCTTCCATATCTTTTTTTGCAAAATAAAAAGATACCACACCATCAACTTCTCTTAACATAACTTTTGCCATTTTTTACTCCTTGTTTATAAATATATTTCTAAATTTTCTTAATAATTCATTCTCTTTAAATGAGATTCTAAAGAAACCTTTTTTTAACTCTTTTACTACAAAACTTCGACTGAAATCTTTTGAAGTAGTAGGGTAGTCTTCCCTGTAATGTGCACCCCTACTCTCTTTTCTTTTTTGAGCACACAATATTATTGCTTCTGATATTTCAAGGGCATTTCTTAGCTCTAAAATTGCAGATAGCTCTACATTATTGTTTTTTTCTTTGTTTATACAGTGTAAATTGTAAGAGATTTGTCGTAAGTATTTAGTGTAATCAAAGGCTTCAGTTAGGCTTTGTTCATTTTTTATAATGCCAACTTTTTCAAATAGACATTTTCCTAAACTTATTCTAATTGCATTAAAGTTTACACTAGTGTCACCTTGAAAAATAAAATCTATCATTTCGATATCTTTTACTACAGTATTGTAATTTATTGGTGAAAATTCATTTTCTTTAGAGTATTCTTTTGCATTTGTCCCTGCCAAATTTCCAAATACACAACCCTCAAGAAGTGAATTTCCTCCAAGTCTATTTGCTCCATGAACTCCATTTGAAGCCATTTCTCCACAAATATAAAGACCTTTTATGTCACAACTTGTTAAATTAACATCAACTCCACCCATTGTATAGTGGGCAACAGGTTTTATTTCTAATAACTCTTCACTTATATCTACACCACTTTGCATAAGTGCTGCATTATGAAGTGATGGAAGTTTTTGTTTGATTTTTTCAATTCCAAGGTGTCTTAAATCAATGTAAACTTTTTTACCATTTAGTTGTTCTTTTAAAATTGCACGTGCTACTTCATCTCTAGTTCCAAGTTCATTTACAAATCTTAAACCTTCACTATTAACTAAGTAACCACCTTCACCTCGTGCTGCTTCAGTTACTAAATAGTTTGTTTTTACAAAACCTGTTGGATGAAATTGAACAAATTCCATATCTTTTAGATAAAGTCCAGCTCGAAGAGCAACTGCTAGTAAATCGCCAGTATAATCAGGTGCATTTGTAGAATAACCTCTGTAAATTCCAGCATATCCACCACCTGCAAGAACTACAGCTTTTGATGCATATATTGTAACTTGAGAGTTTTCTTTATTTAGGGCAATTACTCCACTTATTCTATCTTGATAAATTGCTAGATTTAAAATAAAAGTATTAGGTAAAAAGGTAATTCCTTTACTTTTTGCTTTTTTAATAAGTGCCATTGTAATTGCACTTCCAGTTTTATCTCCAACATAACAAGTTCTATTTGAACTTCCTCCACCAAATGGTCGTTGTAAAATTTTATTGTTTTCATCCCTATCAAACTCAACACCATAATCAACTAATTTATCAATAATTGATGAAGCTTGTTTACACATATATGTAATAGCTTTTTTATTTCCAATACCTTTTGCAGAATTAAAAGTATCGTTAATATGTTGATTTATCTCTTTTGAATTATTTGTATCAAGGACAGCATTTATTCCACCACTTGCCATTGAAGAGTTAGACTTAAATAGATTTCCTTTTGTAATAAGAGCAACTCTATTTTGTTCATCTTTGGCTTCAATTGCAGCCATTAAACCTGCAATTCCACCACCAACTACAATTACATCATAAATCATTTTACACTCTATACATTAAATCGTATTTAGCTCTTGATGTTGCAGGAACTTTTGTGATTTCTAGGTTTTTCTTAATATGAACTGGAACTTTTGATGCAAATAGTGAGCTAATTAGTCCAGGTGTTGATCTTACAAATTGAAGTGCTAGTTGAATATCATTTTCTAATACCATTTTTGAATCAAGTAAGTAACCAGTTTCTGGTTTAAAAGATTTTTTAAATAGATTCATTTGAAGAAGAGATGAACTTGAAATTACACCTATTTTTAATCTATGAGCTGCTTGTAATAAAGTACACTCTTCACCTTTTACAGTTTGTGTAGGCATTGTATAAATTGATGTTTTTGCCATATTAAATGGTGTTTGAATGTATTTAAAATTGTGATTTACACCGCCTACTTTGATGGCAATATCTACTAAATCTTCTAAATTAATATGTTCATTTGTACTTTTATCAATAAAACCATTCCAAACAGCAACACCGTAATATTTTATCATTCCCATCTCAACCATTTTTTCAAATCTTCTAAAAATAGTTTCAATTTTTTTTAGGAATTTTTTATATCCATGTTTTGAAACTTGTATTTCTGGATTATGTAAAAAATAGATATCAATAGTTTTTACACCCAAATTTTCTAAAGATTTTTTACATGACCACTCTAAATAATCAGGCGTCATACAATGTTGGTCTAGTTCTATATCATCTTTTGTTGCCAATGAAGACTTAATTATATTCTCATCAATCCATGTATAAGGATTTTCAGGAAAGGGATACTCTAATTGGATAAAACCACCTTTTGAACATATAATTAATTCTTCTCTTTTTGTAATGCCCTCTTCAAATAACTCTTGAAGAGCAATTCCTATCTCTTTTTCACTTTGTCCATATCTGTAATTACTTGCTGTATCTATTAGATTTATACCATTTTTAACAGCTTCTTTTACGCCTTCTATATAATGAAATAGATAGTTTTCTTCTTTGTACGGTTCTTTGTTAAAAGTTCCTAACCCTAATTTTGAAAATATTAAATCGTTGTGTTTGATATAAAAATCTTTATAATGTGAAAATTTTTTTGCAAAATTGTAAGTATCATCAAATGTTGCTATCATGATTTTTTCTTCTTTTTCTAAAATTTCATAATAATAAGGGAATAAATAAATTTACTCCCTCATCAATATTTAAAGGTGTATTTATCTCTATGCAAAAAGTATTCCGTTATATTTTAATTATTTAGAGTTTTATTGTTTAGATATTGTAATAATTAATTTATTAATTTAAAAATAATTTTTTCGAAAAAAGAAAAACTAATAATTTATTATTCCAATATAAGCACCTAAATCGAACTCTTTAACTTCAATAAAATATCGATATATATGTACTTATATAGAGAACGGTATATAATTTATATACAGCAAATTTTAGATTTTACTAATAATTTTAAGCTTTATTTTATAATTATGAGCCTAGAATTTTCAAATAAAATAACTAAATTAAAAAGGACGTATTATGAAAACAAGTGCAAGAAATGAATTAACAGGAAAAATCACAAATATTATTACAGGTGCTGTAATGAGTGAAGTAAAAATTACAGTTTCACCTGAAGTAACTATTAGTGCAACAGTTACAAAAGAGGGATTAGAATCATTAGGAACTAAATTAAATGATAATGTAACTGCAATTATAAAAGCTTCATCTATTATTATTACAAAGGATGCTGTAAAAACAACTGCTAGAAATGTATTAAAAGGAAAAGTTGTTGAAGTTATAAAAGGTGCTGTTAATAGTGAAGTAAAACTTTCTTTAGGAACAGCTGTAATTTCTGCTATTGTTACAAATGATGCTATTGAAGATTTATCTATTAAAGTTTCTGAAGATGCTTATGCTATTATAAAAGCATCAAGTGTTATTCTAATTGCTTAATAAATATAGGGTTTTCCCTATATTTAGATGATTTCCAATCTGCTACTAATATTTGCCATTCCACAGTTATAAACAGAACTTGTAACCACTCCATCTATTTTATAAGAAGCATATTTTTCAATATTTGTTAAATTTATTCCACCTGCAACTAATATTTTAACATCTAGAAAGTTTTCATTTTTGTAAGTAATGATTTTTTCAAGTTCTTCAAAATCAATTTTATCAAGTTGAATAACATCAACTCCAATTTTCATTAAATTCACACTATCTTCAAAACTTTCACTTTCAACATTTAATTTTTTTTCTGGAATTTTTGTTTTTATTCTTTTTAAATCTTCGTAAAAATCAATGTTGTTTTTATACAAGATTCTGTGACCTTCAAAAAATAGAATTGTTTCTGAAAGGTTTAATCTATGGGGCATTGCTCCACCACAAAATGCAGCTTTTATACAAAATCTTTTTGAGAAAGGAAAAGTTTTTCTTGTGGTTAGTAGTTCACAACTTGGATTTATTTTTTCTATTTTTTCTTTCATTTGATAAGAATAAGTACTAATTTTACAACTATATTCTAAAAGAATTTGAGTTAATCTCCAAGCTTTATGAATATCTTCATAATTTCCTGAGTATTTCAATATGGTAGAACCTTTATTGATTTTTGTTTTACTTTTTTCGTAAAATTCAACTTTACAGTTTAAAAGTTCAGCTATTTTTACTGCTTCTTCACTGCAAGAGACGATAATATCTTCCCTTGTAAAGACTTCAATTTGAGCTTTTACATTGTTACAATTTTGTAAACTTGTAGTCAAATCAAAATAGGGAATATCATCTTGAATATACTTTTCTAATTCACTAATAGATAAATTAAACATCCTATAAACCTTGAATAGTTGGACTAAATGCTTTAGTAGCTAGACTTACTTTTTGCCCTATTTTTAGATTTTTCATCTCATCTTTATTTATAACAACTTCAACTAATTGTTGACCAATTGATACAATTGCAATGTGAATAACATCAACTTTTATAATGTCTAAAAGTTCTCCTTCAAAGGAAAACTTTTGACTACCTTTTGTTTTCAACAAAATATCTTTTGGTGTACCATCATTTATAATTTCCCCAAAATTTAGAATAACAACGCGATTTGCTAGACGATAAATTTCACTTGGGTCATGGCTTACCATGATAGTTGTTGTATTAAATTCTTTGTGTAATGTAAGAATTTCATTTTGAAGTTTAGTTCTCATTTCTGAGTCAAGAGCTGATAAAGGTTCATCCATAAGTAGGATTTTTGGTCTATTCATCAATGCTCTACATAAACTTATTCTCTGTTTTTGACCACCACTTAGAGTTTGTGGAAATCTGTTCTTTAGTTCTTCTAATTCTGTCATTTTTAGCAAATAGTTTGCTAATTCTTTATCTTTATTTACATATAAAAGATTATCTATTACTGAGAAATTGGGAAATAATGCATAGTCTTGGAATACAAATCCTATTTCTCTTTTTTGTGGTGCTAAACAAAATTTATTATCTAGCCAAATATTGTTATTTATATTTATTGTTCCACTTGCTGTTTCAAGACCAGCTAAAATCCGTAAAAGTGTTGTTTTTCCACTTCCACTAAGCCCTGCAAGTGCTAAGAATTCACCTTGTTTTATCTCTAGATTTACATTTAAATCCATTTCACCATTTGCGCCATGAAGTTTTTTGTTTATATTAATATTTATCATTTACTTCCTCTTGCAAACATATTCTTTTGTTTTCCATTAAAAACATAAACACCCAAAAGTGTAAGAAAACTTAGTGTTATCATAATTGCACTATAGATGTGTGCATTTGCATAGTCCATAGTTTCTGTAAATTCATAAATTGCAATTGATGCAACTTTTGTCTCTCCTGGAATACTTCCACCAATCATTAAAACAACTCCAAATTCCCCAACTGTATGAGAAAAAGTGATTATAATCGCTGTTAATAATGCTGGTTTGATATTTGGTAAAGCTATTTTAAAAAGAGTAGTTAATTTACCTTTTCCACTAATATAACTAGCTTCAAGCATATTTTTATTTAAACTTTCTAAACCACTTTGTAGTGGTTGAACCATAAATGGTAAACTATAAATACAACTTGCAATCACTAAACCATAAAAATTAAAAACTAATTTTATATTAAAATATTCTTGAAAAAATTGTCCAATAAATGAGTTTTGAGACAATGAAAAAAGAATATAAAAACCTAATACCGATGGAGGTAAAACAATTGGTAATGCTGTTAATGCTTCTAAAAATGGTTTAAGTTTTGAGTTACTTTGTGATAAATACCAAGCAATTGGTAAGCTGATAAAAAACAATATTAAAGTTGTAATACCAGCTAATTTAAATGAGAGTATAAATGGTTCAAATTCTATCTCTTTCAACATCTCAATCATTTAATACTTCTCCAATAGATAAATTACTTGCTTTTATCAAAATTGTTACAACTTCACCAATTTGTAAATTCATTCTTTTAGATGAATCTACAGTTATGATACTTTCTAGTATTGTATCATTTACTTTTAACTCAATACTAGCTAATAATTGACCATTTTCTATACTTTGTATAGTTGCAATAATTTGGTTTGATAAACTTAATTCTCCACTTAGATTTTTTCCAATAGAGATATTAGTAGGTTTAGTAATAAGTTTTACTTTTTTACCTATTTGTATATTATTGTCTAAATCTAAACTCATCATTTTTAGAGTTGTTCCATTAAAATCAAACTCTACAATGTTTAAATTATCAATGTTGTTTATCTTTTTTATTATTGCAACTATTTGATTCATTTTACTAAATATCCATAATTTTCAAATATTTTTTTAGCTCTTGGACTTAAGATAAAATCATAAAAAGCTTTTACTTCCTCTTTTTTTACCTTGTCGTTAATTAATCCTACAAGATTATTTGAATGGTCAATTATTACAATTCCTTGGTCAATTGATGTGTAAAGTTTTGGATCAACAGTTAACCAATTTTTATTCTCTTTATATTTTGACATTTTATCTTCATATAAAGATGATTTTGCAATAAAACCAATATCAGTTGCAGTTGTAGCATAAGTTACAGCTTGAGAAATTGATTCTGCATAAACAAATTTACTTTCAGCACCAACAATTTTTGCATTTTTAATAGCTTCAACAGCTGCTGCTCCATAAGGTGCAGTTTTTGGATTTGCAATAGCAATTTTTGTAATTGAACTATCATTTAATAAATTTATTCCTTTTGAATAATCAAGTTCTTTTGAACTTAACATTGCAAGTGCCCCTTGTGCATAAATTACAGGTGCTGTTGATGTTAGTTTTTTATCAAATAGTGCTTGTGGGAATTTCATATCTGCTGACATAAATATATCAAATGGTGCACCATTTTCAATTTGTGAAACTAATTTTCCACTACTACTTAGTGTAACTTGAACTTTTGTTTCAGGGTTTGTTTTATTAAACTCTTTAACTAATTCTCCCATTGCATAAGTTACATTTGCAGCAGCTGCAACTGTAATTTCACCAGCAAATATACTTGAACATAAAACCATGAATCCTAAAATTATTTTTTTCATCTTTTTTCCTTATTTTCCAATTATTACATCAGAGGCTTTTATAATTGCACTCACCTGTGTTCCAATATCCATTTTTAATCTCTCGTAAGAACTTGTTGTTATTACTGAAGCAATTTTGTCACTATTTCCAATATCAATTATTAATTCAGTATTAATTTCATCTTTATTAACAGAATCTATAGTTCCTTGAAATTTATTTCTAGCACTAATATTTAATGTTATATCTGTAGTAATTAATACAGTACTTGATTTAAAAATGGCTACAACTTCATCACCTATTTTTAAATTCAGATTATTTGCAGCTGTATTTGTTATAACTGAAACAAGTGTGTAACCACTTTTAAGTTTAATAAATATTTCTGCATTTATTTTCCCATGTTCAATTAATTCAACAGTTCCGCTTATCTGATTTCTTGCACTTATTTGCATTGATAATCTCCTTATAGTTTTTAAAGTTCCAGTATTTATATCTGTTATTTGAGTTAAATTCTTAAGAAATTTTTTTTGTTCATTTCTTAAAATTTCAAATGTTTCTATAAGATTCTCTCCATAAGGTGTTAATGTCGTTCCTCCGCCTCCAACACCACCTGTTTCCCTTTGAACAATTGGTGTTGTAGACAGATTATTCATAGATTCTATAGCTTCCCAAGCAGCCTTATAGCTCATTGGAACCTCTTTAGCCGCTTTACTAATTGAACCCGTTCTTTTAACTGCAATTAATAATTCAATTCTTTTTTCTAGTAAAAATGGTTGATTAAAAATCTCTAGAGTTAAATTTGATGATATTTCCACATAAATCCTTTTTGTTATATCTTATAGTATATAACGATAAATAAAAAAAATTTTATCATTATGTAGCTTAATACATAACGATAAAATAAAAAAAACTAGAAGAAAATCTTCTAGTTTTTTAATTATCTTACTGAGTCGAAGAAGTAGTCTGTTTTAGCTATATCTTTAGTCTCTTCATCTAATTGATCTAAGATTGCATTTGTAATCCAAGTTAATAGATTTAATCCACCTTCATAACCACTAATAGAATATCTATGTAAGTGATGTCTATCAAAAATTGGGAATCCAATTCTGATTAAAGGTATTTTTGTATCTCTATATAATTCTTTTCCGTAAACATTTCCAATCATGAAATCAACTGGTTCAGTGAATAATAAACTTCTTAGGTGCCATAAATCTTTACCAGCCCAAATATTACATTCAGCAGCTCTTGGTGATTTAGCTATGATTTCTTTCATATCATCTTCCCAACCTTTTCTTGGTGCATTGTTACACACTATGTGAGTTGGAATTGAACCCATTTCAACTAAGAATGAAACCATTCCTAATAAGAAGTCTGGATCTCCCCAGATTGCAATTTTTTTACCATGCATATATGGATATGAATCTTGCATTGCATCAACAAATCTAGCTCTTTGTTGTTTTAATTCTTCTGGAACTTCTTTACCTGTTAATTCAGATAATTTCATAACAAAAGCATCAGTACCACTTAAACCAATTGGATTACAAGTTTCATATTTTTGTTTCCATTTGTTTTTAATAGTTTTAGCTGTTAAAATTGTAGAATATTTTTGTAAACTAATAGTAGCAGCTGCATTGATAGCTGTTTTAGCATCAGCTATTTTTGTTCCACCCGCATATAATTTATATTCTCCAGCTCCTGTGTCCCATTGCTCTTCATGGTCACCAATCATGATGATTTTATCACCAAACATTTTTGAGATTTTTTTAATTTCTTTTAATGACCCTAAATATGGTTCAAATCCAGGAATTATGTTGATTCTCTCAGCATCAACAGATTTTGTTACACCTTCAGATAATTGCTCTAAAGTTGATTTCATCATATTGTCATAACCAGTAATATGTGATCCAACAAATGAAGGAGTATGTGCACTTGGGATTAAGATGTTATCTAATTCACCCTCTGCTTCTTCTCTTGCTCCAATAATAAATGCATTTAAGTCATCCCCAATAACTTCTGCCATACAAGTTGTACTAACAGCAATCATTTCTGGTTTATATAAAGCGTTACAGTTTCTTAAACCATCTTTCATATTTGCTAATCCACCAAATACCGCTGCTGATTCAGACATAGAGTCAGAAACACAAGGAGTTGGTTCTTTAAAGTGTCTAGTAAAATATGATCTAAAGTATGCAACACATCCATGAGAACCATGTACGTAAGGCATAGTATTTTCAAAACCAAGTCCTACCATAACTGCACCTAATGGTTGACAAGCTTTTGCTGGATTAATTGTAATAGCTTCTCTTGCTAGATTTTTTTCTCTATAATCCCAAGATTTTGTCCATTCAGCAATTTCTGCAACTTTTTCAGGAGCAACAGCACCAGCAGCACCTTCGAATTGTTTTTTATTTTTTAAAACTTCTTGATATTCAGGTTTTAAAAATAGTTTTTGTCCGTTTACAATGTTATCTATATCTTGCATAGCCTTCTCCTTACGCTTCTTTTTCCCATGGAGCTTTTGTGTGGTTCCATACTGGTGAGTTAATTGCTAAATCCATGTCTCTAGCGAAAATTGCGAATGCATCATAACCATGGTATGGTCCTGAATAATCCCAAGAGTGCATTTGTCTAAATGGTAATCCCATTTTTTGGAATACATATTTCTCTTTTACCCCTGCTGCTACTAAGTCAGGTCTTAATTTTTTAACGAATGCTTCTAATTCATACTCATTTGCATCATCATAAATTAGAGTTGATCTTTCAATTTCATCTTTAGTTCTTTTATAATCATCACCATGAGCAAACTCATATCCAGTTCCGATAACTTCCATTCCTAAATCTTCATAAGCACCAATAACGTGTCTTGGTCTTAATCCACCAACATAAAGCATTACTTTTTTACCTTCTAACATAGGTCTGTATTTTGCAATAACAGCATCAGTCATAGCAGTATATTTAGCAATAACAGCTTCAGCTTTTGCTTGAATTGTTTCATCAAAGAATGAAGCAATTTTTCTAATAGACTCAGTTGTTTTACTTGGTCCAAAGAAGTTATATTCCATCCAAGGAATACCAAACTCTTGTTCCATATGTCTTGAAATATAGTTCATAGATCTATAGCAATGTAATAAGTTTAATTTAGCTTGAGGAGCGATAGCTAACTCTTTATAAGTTGCATCTCCAGACCATTGAGCAATAACTCTTAAACCCATTTCTTCTAAAATAATTCTTGTTGACCAAGCATCTCCACCGATGTTGTAATCTCCAATAATTGATACATCATAAGGAGTTGATTCGAAATCTTTTCTATAAGAAGTATCTGGCATGATATAATCTCTAATCATATCATTTGCAATGTGGTGACCAAGTGATTGTGAAACCCCTCTAAAACCTTCACATGAAACTGCAATTGTTTGATGTCCAGTCTCTTTTTTATGCACTTTTGCAACAGCATGAATATCGTCCCCAATTAATCCGATTGGACACTCTGATTGAATTGAAATTCCATTATTTAATGGGAATAATTCATCAATTTCAGTTAATGCTTGTTTAAGTTTTTTATCTCCACCAAATACGATATCTTTCTCATTAAAGTCTGTAGAAAAGTTCATAGTAACAAAAGTGTCAACACCTGTTGTTCCTATATAATAATTTCTTCTTCCACCTCTTGAGTATTGACCACACCCAATTGGTCCATGAGAGATATGAATCATATCTTTAATTGGTCCCCAAACAACCCCTTTTGAACCTGCATAAGCACAACCTCTTTGAGACATTACACCTGGTACTGTTTGTTTGTTACTTCTTGTTGTATCACAAGCACCTTTTGTACCTTCAGGTGAATCTACACCTAAATGTTTTGCTCTACTTTTTTTAACTTTTTCTGGATATGCTTCTAATACTTCAGCAATCGCTTCTTTTTGAAGACTTTCTAATGTTTCTGGTCCCATAATTTTCTCCTTTAAAGAAAAAGTAGCTTACGCTACTTTTACTCTGTATAGATTCATGTCATCTAATTTTTTACAAACTGCTTTAGTTGCATCACCATCTACGCTTTTTGAAATCTCAGAAATTTGGTATTTATTTGTGTAATAAATCATTTTATAACCATTGTTTTCTGCACATTCAGTATTTGTAAAGTAATCTACAAGTGCTGTGTGTAAAAAAGTGTTTGCAGGAACTTCTAAAGTTTCTAATTTAACACCTTCTCTTGTTTCGCTTGTTAAAGTTACTGTTTTCCCTGCAGCATCAATACCTTCATTTACTTTTTCGATTACTTTTTCAAAACTTACATCATTACCTTCACTCGCTGGAAAGTGGTATCCACATACAAACATAATTTTCTCCTTACTACTATTTTTTTATTTTTATTTTGTTTTTTAAATCTTAAATATTAAGCTTCTTCTGCTTTTTTACCAATATTTTCTAAATCAGCTTCTTCTTCTAATCCGAATTCCATTAATAGGTTTTCTAAATCATCCATTTCTAATGGAGTTGGGATAACTTTTAAGTCATTAGCAATGATTTTTCTTGCTAATTCTTTGTATTCCATAGCTTGGTCAGATGATGGAGCGAACTCAACAACTGTCATTCTTCTTAACTCAGCTCTTTGAACGTGGTTAGATCTTGGAACGAAGTGAATCATTTGAGTACCAATTTGCATTGCTAAGTGTTTAGCTAAATCGTACTCTTTATCTGTCATCCTAGCGTTACAAATTAATCCAGCAAGTCTTACCCCACCAGTATTTGCATATTTTAAAATACCTTTAGAAATGTTGTTAGCTGCATACATAGCCATCATTTCTCCAGACATTACGATGTAGATTTCTTGTGCTTTACCTTCTCTAATTGGCATAGCGAATCCACCACATACAACGTCTCCAAGAACGTCATAAGAAACGAAATCTAATTCATCATCATAAGCACCTTCTTCTTCTAAGAAGTTAATTGCTGTAATAACTCCTCTACCTGCACATCCAACACCTGGCTCTGGTCCACCTGACTCAGTACAATTGATATAACCTTCAGTTATTTCATTGTTATCGTAGTGGAATTCACCTGCACCTGGTTTACATACATCTTCTAATTCTAAATCTTCAACTGTTCCAGCTTCAGAAGCTAATTGCATAATTGTAGATTGAGCTTTTTCATGTAAAATTAATCTTGTTGAATCCGCTTTAGGGTCACAACCAACGATTAATATTTTTTGACCATAGTAGTGGCACATTGCCGCTAAAGTATTTTGAGATGTAGTTGATTTACCAATCCCACCTTTTCCGTAAAACGCGATTTGTCTTAATGCTGACATTTTAACTCCTTTGATATATATGTTTACGAAAAACATAATTGCACTTTGCGTTCCACAGAAAAGATTTTTTAGAAAAAAAAAATTAATTTTCTAAAAATCCCTAAAATAGGCTATTCTTAATAAAAAAATTTTTTAAAATTCATTTTTAGGATATTTTTTATCCTATTTTATTAAAACAAATTTCGTAAATTTTTTTGTAAAATTAGAATTAAATATATGCAAAAAATGTAAATTATTTAAATTTTAGATACTATTTGATGAATAATATTTTTACGATTTTGTTTAAATATATATAATTATGTGGAAGGATTGAGAGAATAATGAGTATAGATTCCTTATTAACGCATTTTATTTTAACTATTGTATTTAGTTTTTTAATAGGTTTAGAGTTAAGAGCTTACAAATCTATGTTTCATCCTGATGATAGAGAATTCTTTGGAACAGCAAGAACTTACACTTTTGTTGGTGTATTAGGATTTATTTTATACAAAATTGAACCAATAAATTTTTCTTTATATATTGCTGGATTTGCGGGTATTTCCTTACTTTTTCTTTTATTTTATAATAAATTATTGATAGAAAAGAACCATAGTATAGTTTTATATTTAGTGTTATTAATTGTATATAGTTTTGGTCCTTTATCAAATCTTTTTCCTTTATGGTTTTCATCTTTCATTTTTGTTTTAACTATTTTCATATTAAATGCTAAGAAAAAAATAATGAGCTTTAATTTAAATATTAATATTTACGAATTTGAAACTTTAGGAAAAATGGTTTTACTTTCAGCTGTAATTCTTCCTTTGCTCCCTTCTGATAAAGTTATTCCTTATTTGGGTATTTCTTTATATAAGATATGGCTAACTGTAGTTGTAATCTCTGCAATTTCTTATGCTGGTTATATTGTACAAAAGTATTTATTTCCTTCTAAAGGGATATTTTTAACAGGCTTAATTGGTGGAACTTACTCTTCAACTGCTACTACTGTTGTTTTGGCAAAGAAAGCTGATACTTTAGAAAAAAACCATATTATTACTGCTTCAATTATTGCAGCAACTACAATGATGTACATAAGAATACTCGCAATTTCGGCTATTTTCAATATTGAAGTTGCAAAAACAATTTTGTTACCATTTTTGTTTTTCATTATTTTAACAGTAATAATTACCTATGTTTATTATATGAAAGCATCTAAAACAATTAACAATTTTGAAATAAAAGACTCAAATCCTTTGGAATTGGGTACCGCTTTTATTTTTGCATTTTTGTTTGTTATTACAATGTTAGTTACAAATTATGTAGTTGATAATTATGGTTCTAGTGGATTACAATTTTTATCTGTAATTGTTGGTTTTACTGATATTGATCCATTTATTTTATCTTTATTAACTGGGAAATATACAATTGAAGCTTCTCAAATTGCATCAGCAATAATTATAGCTTCAGGAAGTAATAATATTTTAAAATCAATTTATGCTTTATGGTTTGGAAAAGATAAAACAGTTATGAGTTTTATTTGGCTTCTAATTTTAGGGATAATTACAATTTTAGTAGGATTTTTTATTTAAATTTTCCTACTAAAATACGATTGTTACACATAAACCTTTGTATTTTTCCTTTTCAAATATCGTCTGACAATTATCAAAAGATAGTAAAAATTTATGCATTTCAACAATAGTTTTATATGCAATTGTTAAACCTAATCCAGTCCCTTGACTTTGATGTTTTGTTGTGAAATACGGTTCTAGTATTTTAGGAAGCATTTTTTCATCAATTCCTCCTGCTGTATCTTTTATTTTTAAGTTAATATGATTATTTATATTTTCTGTTTCAATAGTAATTATTCTATTGTCAACATTATTTTGAATAAATGCTTGAATTGAATTTTCCAATATATTTTTAATTGCTTCAGAAAACCTAAACTTATCAATAAAAATCTTATTATCAACATTGTAGTTTGTTATAATTTTTATATGATTTTTTGTGAAATCCTTTTTTTTATCATGTAAAATTTCACTCATTAATTGACAAATACTATAAGATTTTTCATGATTATCGAAAGCCATATCATCGAAATTATTGATTATATTTGACAAATAATTTGTAATTTCTACAATTTTACTCATATCTTCATCTAAATTTGATTCATCATATAAATTTAGTTCTTTTTGAAGTTTAATTCCACTTGCAATAATTGAAATTGTACTTAATGGTTGTTTCCATTGATGTGAAATATTTTGTACCAGTTGATTTAAAGATTCAAATTTTTTTTCTAATTCAAGTAGTTTCAAAAGTGTAAAGTTTTTTACAATTAATAAAATTTGTTTTTGGTTTGGCATTAGATTCATAGTCATATATATAATCATAGATTTACCATATTTAGTTACAAATGCTATTTCAAAGTTTTCAATATAACCATTCTTTTTTACTTCATTTATTGCATTCTTGATTTTATCTTGATAGATTTCTGGGAAGAGTTTAAAAGATGAAAGATTCATTAATTCTTGATTACTGTATTCACTTAAAAATCTAAATGATTCATTAAATTTTATAAAATTACCATCTAAATTAATTGTTGCAATACCATCCTTTGAACTTTGAAATATTGTTTCAAATTCCATCTCTAGTTCTTTTGCATTTTCTAAATTATAAATGGTTATATATAATAATGGCGAATTTGGGATTAACTCAATTTTTTTACTTTTTATCAATACATCGATTGATTTTCCGTCTTTTCTTTTATGTTTTGTGACAAATTTATCCCAACCTTTGTCTAAAATATTTTTTTGTTTATTTTTTAATTTATCATCAGAAATAAACTCTAATGTTAAATCTTTTGGGGTAATGTTTTTGAATTCTTCTTCCGTATAATTGTAAAGTTCTAATGATTTTTTATTAAATAAAATAAATTTTTGTGTATTTATATCTAGAATCAAAATTGCATCAAGAGATTCATTAAATAATGTTGATAATAAAGAGAAATATTGATTATCCATGAAACACCTTTTTATAATTACAATTATAAACTAATTCTCTAAAAAGTGTGTCACGTGAAACTTTTTTCTTATATATTTTCTACTTTGTAGAGTTTATTTCTCAACATTGCTTCGCAAGTTTCGCTTAAAATTATAGGTTTTCAACCTTATATAATTTTTTTCTCAACCTAAAGGTTTCGCTTGAAACTCTTTGATTATAAATTTTCTACTTTGTAGAGTTTCTTTCTCTCTTTTGAAGATGGAATATCCAATATTTTTCTATATTTTGTTATTGTTCTTCTTACCATTTTTAAATTGAATTTAGTTTCTATAAACTCTAGAATGTTTTCATCAGTTAAGGGTTCATCTTTATTTTCATAATCTACTAAACTTTTTATATAACTTTTTATTTGAGAAGATGATAAATCTTTATCAACGGCATTTGAGAAAAAGTATTTTAATGGAAAAATTCCTAAATTACACTCTATATATTTATTTGAAACAGCTCTACTGATTGTTGATTCTGCAAATCCTAATTCAGCTGCAATTTCTTGCATAGAAAAAGGTCGTAACTCTCCACCAACAAAAAACGAGATTTGTTTTTCAACAATTATTAAAACAATTTTATAAAGAGTGGATTTTCGCAAATTTAATAAATTTACTAAATCTTTCGCTTCTTTTAGTTTCTCTTTTATATTTTCATTTTTTGTAATAAATGGATTTTTTACTTTAATGTCTGGATAATAGGCATTATTTATTTTTATCTCTATATCTTCATTAATTTCAACAAAAAAATCAGGAACAACCTGTACATTATCATTCATATAATCAATTGCAGGGGGATTATTGAAATATTTTATAATATCTTTTGCGTCATTAAATCTATGATGTGCTGCATATTTATCAACATGGGCAATATCTTTTATGATTTTTTTAGTGAAATTATATAATTCATCATCAATTTTTCTATCAAGAGCATCTAACTGAAATAAAAATGATTCTTGTAAATCTAGTGCTCCAACTCCACTTGGTTCTAATCTTGAAAATCTTTGTCTAATAGATTCTACATACTCTTTATATACATTACAAGTATTTGCAATTTTTTCTATATCACCATCAAAATATCCATTTTCATCAATATCACACAAAATTTCTAGTGCAACTTTTTTTGAATTAGGTGTTGGAAATAAAGAATCATCTTCTATTTGTTCACTTAGTTTATCATTTAGCGAATTTGTATAAAAAGCTAATGATTCAACAAATTCTCCACTTGTACCATTTGAAGTAAAATTGCTATAAAAATCTTTTGACTTTGTTACTTCCAAAAAAGGGTTTTCGTAAGATAAGTTTGTTAAGTACGATTCTAATTCTTGGATTGATGTCTGTAGCATAGGTAGCCACAACTTTAGCGATAGGTTTAAGTTCTGCTTTTGAGCAGTTGATATTGAAAGTGAATTTGCCATATTTTATTTTGCCCAAATTCAAAAGAATTTGGGCAATCCTTTAGTATATTTTTTAATACTTTATTCTAATTACACCATTTGGTTTAACTATTTTCATTTGACAAGATAATCTAGCTTTATCAGTATTTGTTCCCGCACCAGCTTCTGCAATTACTTTTTTCTCTTTTTCATTAATTTCTGAAATGAATTCCATACCTTGCTCAATTGAAACTAAACAAGTTCCACACTCACCATCTCTACAACCAAATGGTAAAGCTGAACCTGATGCTTCAACAACATCTTGAATTGTGCTTCCTGGTTTTACGTTAATTGCTAAAAAGTCATTTACGATTTCTACTCTTGTTGTCATTTTTTTTCCCTTATTTTAAATTGAATGGTTTAACTAAAATATCACCTTTGATTAACATCATTGGTGCAATTCTAACTTTTGGACTGATTGTAAATTGTTGACATTGCTCAGCTTCACTTGCAGTAATTGCTCCAAGTTTAACTAAAATATCTAACTCCTCATCTTCCATATAACTTGTTGGTTCTTCATCACTTAAGTTTTCAACCGAAATTAAACACTTAGAATAATCACCTTTAGTTGCAAATGGAATTGGTACATTCTTCTCTTTAGCTAACCTAACAATAGGTTCACCAATTTTTGCATCATATACCCCATCAGTTACCGTGTCAAAATGCATAAAAATCACTTTTGCCATACTTTTCCTCCTTACTACTTTTTATAGACTTGTTTTCTAAAATAAGATCATCAAGCCAAGTAAAAAAGTTTTTTTAAACTCTTTTACTTGGCTTGAATGAAGATTATTTTGAGTAATTCTTTTCTCTATGTTGTCTCATGAATTCAAGTTCTTCTTTAACTTCATCCCTATAATCTTCCATTGCTAATAGTTCGTGTTCCCGGCAACCAACTACTTCAATCAAAGCATTTAAATCTAAGAAATGAACTTCATAAACTCTAATTACTTGTAAAAATTCCCCAATTGATTTTATATAACCAATAGCACCTGCTTTAACCATAATTGTTCCAATTGGTGCATGTGGATATGTACCATCATTTTTTATATCTTCAAGAAGTTTTACTTTTTGACCTATACCAAATTTTGGTTCATCTTCATCTCTACCTGATCTTGATGCAGTAACACTATCATGTAAAATAGTATTTGCATCAACTATATCTTTATGATCAACACCCACAACTTCCTCCTTGCGTTCCAGTTGAACTAGATCCACAAGATGAACAACCATCTAGTTTTCCAGTTTCATACATATTCCAAACATCAGCAGCACTTGGTGAGTGACCAGTTTTGTAGTCACCATAAACTCTAAGTAGTGAGAATTTTAGAAATTCCAATAGTTTGTTTTCATCTGAAATAGAATCAAGACCTTTTTTTATTAAAGTCCCATACTCTTTCATCATGTGAAATCTTTTTATATTAATAAGTTTTTGGTCAAATTCCAAACCAAAAAATTCAAAAAAATCTTCAGTATCTCTTAGTTTATAAAAATCATTTACAGTTTGCATTTGTTATCCTTTTTATAGGTCTTCGATTTCTTCTTTTAGAATTTCAATCCAGTTTTTAATTCTCTCTTTAGTTTTACCTTTTTCATTATGGTTATCTATTGCTAAACCACAAAGTTTATCATCCATTTGAGCTAAAGAGAATTCGAACTTATAATCATCAACAGGAACAAATCCCACAGCTGTAGCACCTGCTTTTGTAAATGTTTTGTAAAGTTTTCCTAATGCTGAACAGAAATGCTCACCATGTTTAACACAATCACCAGCTCCAAAAAATGCAACAGTTTTACCTGAGAAATCAATATTATCAGACTCTATTTCTAAAATTGGATCAACCCAAGAGTGGTGAACATCACCTTGTCCCCAAGTTGAACTTCCTAAAAATAAAATATCATACTCTAGAAGTTGATCAACATTGTCAAAATCTTCTTCCATGTTTATAATTTCATCAACATCAAACTCTTTTGCTAATGCTTTTGCAATAGCCATTGATGTTCCACCTGCTGTTCCACAAAATATTCCAATGTTTGCCATGTTTAATCCTTTAACATGTCCCATTTTAAAGGGACCAATCTTTTATTAACTTCTTTAAAAGAAGCAAGCCTAAAGGGCTTTACGAGTAAAGCCTAGATATTTTTATACTTATCATAAGTCTCTTGAGCATTTATAAGAAACTTTTCACCCTCTTTTTCTAAATCCTCATATGTTCTAAATGAGTATCTATGAGCATCTTTGAAGAATTTTTCACAAAGTACAATTTTCCCTGCGAAAACTACAACTCTTCCAAATCCTTCATGACTCATTTCCATTACAACTGAACACATTACACCAGTGATTTTCTCAAATGCTAGTGCAACTGCTTGGAAAATAAGTCTTATATCTTTGATTTGCATTTCATCAATATCCGCAATAATTGGGATATTTTTTAAATCTTCTTTTGTTCTGATATATTTCTCTTGTAGTAGTTCTTCATCACTTTTATTTACCCAAGTTCCAAACTGGTCTAAAGCTCTTACTTGTCCTACTAGAGTATCAATGAATAGTTTTTTTGCATCCATATTAGGCAGCCTTTTTTTCAATAATTTTTTTAATAAATGGAGGTGGATTACCATTTAACATAGATGTTAATTTTTTTAATTCTTCTTCTATAGAAACTGGATTTGCATATTTAATTGGGAATATTCCATTATTTATAATTTTTGCAGCTGCTATTGCTCCAATATTTGTAAAATAAACAATATCTATACCCTCTAATAATTCAACAGTTTTATCAGTATCTTTTTCTTCAATTTTTATGATTTCACAAACAGTTGTAGCCTCTTTACCCACTTCATAAACTGCAAATTGTTTTGCACTTCCAAAGTGTGAGTCCATATTTTCTAAATCACTTGTAGCGAAAGCGATTTTAACAGTTCCACTTGTTGGTTCGTTTGTTTGTATTTTTATACTTTTCATCTTACTATCCTAAAAGTTTTGTATCTTTAAAATATATGCAATTAGTGTTCCATAAAATAAACTTTTATTTTCCTATTGCAAAAAGATAAAAAATATCATTTTTAGTATCTAAGAACTCTTTACAAGAATCGTCAAAATATGCGCCAATTCCACTTGCTGATAGGTTTAAAACACTTGTTCTTAGATATAAAATATGAGCAATAAACCCCGTTAAGATATACGAATAAAAATAGTTGTGTCCTGCTGTGCTTGTAAAGATTAGAGTAAATGCACTTTGTCCTGAAAGTTTTTGATTTAGTGCTAAATTAGTCATTTTTTCTTTAAAATCACCCTCTTCTTTTAGTGTTGCATTTTTGTAAAGGCCTTTTTTTATTCCATTTATATTGTTGTTTACAAAATAAATTTCAATGCCAAAGTTATTTGCAAACTCAAAAATATCTTTTGTAATAAATAAAAAATCATCTTCTAAAATAGGTTCATTTGTAAATGCTCTGACTGAACGTCTATTATTTATTGCATTTTGAAGATTTTCTTTTGTAATATCATTTAATAAATCAATATTTTGAATTATTTCAAATTCATCTTTTTGACTATCTTTATAAAAATTTTCTACAAAAAGCTCTTTTAGTTGATAATCACAAGCACATACATTTATTATTGGACTTCTTAGTTTTTTTGCTTGAATAGTTTTTTCTGATTTGACAGTAATACTTGTGTAAAAAGATTCATAATTATCAAATGAAAACTCTTCATTTAAGCTATTTTTATCAAAATTAAAATCAATTTCATACTCTAAATCTGTTAATTCTAAAGCTGAAATAATTGAACCCATTTGGTGACCAGTATCAAGTAAAAGGTATCTTATTGCCCTCTTTTCATATTTCCAAACAGTTCTAAAATAGGCATTTGAGATTAAAATTACAAATTTCCTTTGAACTTTATCTTTGAAATAAAACTCAACACCATCATTACTTAATTCATGGATTAAAGTAAGAGTATTTTCAAGTGCTTCGTAGTGATATATTCCACTTATGAAACCTTTTACAGCTCGTATTTGAATATAAATTTCACAAGGATATAATCCTCCAGCACTAGGATTTGCCCTTAAATCAACTTTCTCTTTTCCATAGGTTTTTGTATCTGTGATTTTCCCAAAATTTTTTATAAATTTTAACTCCTCATAATCATCAAGATTAAATCTTTGATAAAAATGAGGATATTTTTTAAAAGCTTTTGGTTGAGTTCTATAGTCTATAAAGTTAGCTTGATTAAAATACTTTTTTTGATTTATATCAGTTTGGTCATGATAAATTTGCATTTTTTAGTAGTTTTACAATTTTTGGTGTTACAGCTAAATCAATTGCTTTAAATCCATCTAAGCTTTCAAAGTCTGTTCTTGCATTGTGTTTTAAAAGTAATTCAACAAAATCATCTTTTCCTGCACTTGCACAATACATTAAAGCAGTAACATTATTTACATTTTGTGAGTCAATATCAATTCCAGCTTTTACCAAAGCTTCAAAACACTCATAAGAGTTTCCAAAACATGCATTCCAAAGAGCTGAATTTCCATCAACATTTTTAATATTTAAATCTGCATTTAAAGATAATAATTCATCAACAACTGTAATATTTGCTTCTCTACTAGCTTTCATAAGTGCTGAATTTCCATATTTCCCTGTTGTGTTTAAATCCTCAACAGAGTATTCATTTTTGATTAACCACTCTTTTAATAAAGTTGTCATATCAAACACCCATCCAGTTTTCATGGGTATGACCTTTTGGTTTAAAGTTTACCACTTCATTTAATGTAATTGAGAAATCTTCTATTTTAAAATCATCTTCTAAATCAGCTGGGATTTCTTTATATTTAATTACACCCTCTTTATCAATTACAAAAATTGAGTTTGCAATCATTGAATCATCAATATTAACACCAAATTTAAGTGAAAAATCTTTAAAATCATTAGAGATAAAAGCTTTATCTAAAGCAAACTTTTCTGCAATATCTTCTATTTGTTCTTGTTCACTTGTTGTAATAATGTAAGCATTTACTTTTCTTTTAGTTGTTGTTACAACTTCATGTAAATCAGAATTATATTTATTCACATCATTAAGTGTAATCATAACTTGAACAGCTGGTGCCATTAAACCTATAACTTTTGTTTCATCATTTAACATTTTTACTCTAACTGCTGGTGCTTCACCTTCAACATTTCTATCTTTTTTTCCTAAAGTATAGCTTTTGTTTTTGTACGTAACTTCCATTTATAAAATTTCCTTGTGTATTATTTGACAATCTTTATTTATCATTATTAAAGATTTTATTAACTCGTTTTCTTTTGTATTTAAACTAAATATTTTTGAAAATGATTTGTAATCATTTGATATTGAGCCATCACTTAACTCAAACTCTTTTATAATATTTTCAATTTCATTTTTTGAACTTGAAGTTATTATAAAACACTCAATGTCGTTTTTTGAGTGATTAATACTATTTTTTAACTCTTCATTAAATTCATTTATATTTGGTAATGTAATAATTATTTGCGCATTTAGTCTTGGCATTCCTATTAATTTCATCGTTTCATTTAGCATTTTTACACTTGTAAATGGAACTAATTGTAAAGTTGGATTAATGCTCATTTTCAACTCCTAGTTTATGATGATTTATCAAATTAGCTAATTCAAAAAGCAAATAAGAACTTCCTTCATATAAGATGTCATTTTTAAGTTGATTTCCTAAGCTTTCAAAATCAGGATAACCACGAACTAACAACGCTTTTTTATGTTTGATAGCTAATCTTTCTGCATGAAAATTTGATATAACTAAATCACTCTCATGCAAAAATGATTCCACATCTTCAAAATCCCCAATTAAAAGGTTATCACAAGGAATTTCATCTAATAAATCATTTCTATGAGTGGTTACTATGGCTTTTATATGAGCTCCCGCTTCAATGATTGTATTTGCTACACTTATTGCTTGGTCAGGTTCAAGGGCAATTACAACTTTTGAGCTTCCAATAACAAAGTGTGTATCTAAAAGTGCATCTTGATGTCTTTTTCTCCATCGTACAATTGAAGGATGTGGTTGAGAAATATTTTTTACTTTACATAAGATTTTGAAGAATTTATCACTTGCTTCAAGACCACCTAAAGAGTCAAAGTGAAATAGTTTTATATTAGGATTTTTTTCAAGAATTTTTTCACCACATTTTTCTACACTTTTCCCTATTGTAAAAACAAGTGAAGAAGTGGCTAATTTTTTAATATCTTCTACAGATATTCCACCACTTGTTAGTGCCCCTTGTTTTAATCCTAAGTGACCATCAAGTGATTCACTTAAATCTGGAAGTGAAAAAACTTCATAACCAAATAAAGAGATAGTATCCTTGATTTTTTCCACTTCTATTGGTTTTAAATTTACATTTGGAATTATTAAGGCTTTATTTGAGTCAATTTCACTTGAAGATTGAACTAATTGTTGAATTATCGCTTCAATAGATTTTGAAAATCCACTCTCAATTGAACCTTCAAAATCAGGTGTATTTACGTAAACCATTTGTTGAATATCTTCAACAAGTTTACTAGCACCCTTAATGTCATCACCTTTTGTTTCAGTAAGTCCAGTAGTAAAAAGTCCTACTAAATCAGGCTTAACCTTTGCAGTAATGTTTTTAATACTCTCTGAAATAGCATAATCTCCACCGTCAATTACAGCTGTAATATCATTAACTGCTGTTGTTTGAACTGCGATTGGGTCATTAAAATGTCTTGTAAAAAATACTTTTGAGAATGATGCACACCCTTGTGCACCGTGCATTAAAGGCATACAGTTTTTTATACCTAAGAAGCATAACATTGCTCCCATTGGTTGAGATAATTTTATTGGATTTAATTGTAATGGTTTTGAAGATATTGCTTCCATAATATTTCCTTGTATGGATAATTATGGAAACAATGCAAGAACTATTCCTAAATTTGGAAATTCTCTAGTGCTTTTACCTGATCTTTTCCTTCAAACTGTTTTTTATTTGCATTTTCAACGATTAGTTTTGAGATTCTATCCGTAACAAGTGCTACATTGTGAGATTCAGCAGCTACACTTGCATTTAATTGAGTTTGTCTATCTAGTTGATTTATTGCATCATTAATTTGCACAATTCCATCTAATTGTTCTTTTGAAGCTTTTTGAATATCATTAATAATATTTGTTGTATGTGAAATATTTTCACTTAATTCTTTATAACCAGTAATCATATTATTTGCTATATTTTTACCATTATTTGCTTTTATTGTTGCATTTTCAACAATTGTTTTTATTTCACGAGCCGCTTCTGCACTTCTATTTGCAAGATTTCGTACTTCTGCTGCAACAACTGCAAATCCTTTTCCAGCTTCCCCAGCAGTTGCTGCTTCAACGGCTGCATTTAAAGATAAAATATTTGTTTGAAAAGCAATTTGATCTATTATTGAAATTGCTTCATTAATAGAGTTTACTTGTGTATTAATTTCTTCCATTGCAACAGTTGTTTGATTAGCTAATTTTTCACCTGTATTTGTGGCATTAATTAATTCGTTAGATAAATTTGCCATTTTTGTAATATTCTCTGTATTTCTTCTAATATTACTTGTAATATCTTCTAAAGAAGCAGCAGATTCTTCTAATGATGCTGCTGCATTATTTGAACTTTGATTTAATTTATCAACATTTATTAAAAGAATATCTGACGTTTTATCAAGGGTTAAACCATTTGCTTTATTTTCTATAAGCATTAGAGTTATAGTTTGTCTTAGTGTATTTACTCCATCCACAAGTGATTTGAATTCACCTTGAAGTCCTGGAATTTCAAGTTTTTTTGAATAATCATGGTTTGAATAGTTTTCTAATGTTCCAAGAATAGTCCTAATTGTAGAATTTAAATTATCAACTAAAGAGTTAAAAGTTTTAGAGATATAGTTTAGTTTCTCATTTGATGTATTAACATGGTGAATTTTGTCATTTATATTTCCATCTGCTAACTTTTCAGAAATTAACATTACTTCACCATAAACTTGAAGTTCTTCATCATTTTTGATTTTTAGTGATAGGGAGATTTTTTCTAACTTCTCTTTTACTTTTGCATTAAAACCAGAACATACACCATCTATTTGAGGAATGGTATTAATTTTGTTATTTATAAAAGAGTCAATATCATCTAGAGCTTTTAAAATTACTTCGTTACCCTTGTCGGAAAAAATCATTGTAAGTCCCTTATTTTAGTGTTTTATAAAGAGCTTCAGCACTTTTTATTTCATCTTCTGTTGGACAAACTCTTACTGAAATGTATCGTAACTTCCCATCTTGAGTTTTTGATTGATATGCTGTTGCATTTACCCAATAAAAATCACCACTTTTTGTTTTATTTTTAACAATTCCATTCCAAACTTTTCCAGATTGAATAGTTTTCCATAAATCTTCAAAGGCAACTTTTGGCATATCTTGATGTCTTACAATATTATGTGGTTGACCAATTAATTCATCTTTTTTATATCCCGCAATATTGCAGAAATCATCATTTGCATATATTATTGTTCCTTTTTCATCTGTTTCAGAAACAATCATTGTATTTTTATTTATCTTTATTTCTATACTCATTTTACATGTATTCTTTTTTTTAATTTAATTATTTTGTGCACTATTTTATGCCTATAAACTTAATAAGTAGTTAAAGTGATATTTTTATATATAAATCTAAAAATATAGACTAATATTTAATAATCAAATTATATTGTAATTCCTACCAATTTTACTTAAGAAATAAAGAATAAATTATTATTAATAATATTTTAATGTTATTAATAGTGATTGAAATATAATATTTTACTTCTATTAAAAAAATATTACTTTTTATTTCCTCATTGTGAATAAATTAACAATGCAATTAACGTGCCAATTAGATTAATTATTTAACAAATAAGTATACATGTAAACTATTGTAATGTTATTTATTTTTTACAAACTTATTTTCTCTTTGAGAATATCTAGGGCCAATATTTGGATATTTTTTTAATATATTTTCTATGTTTTCTAAATCTTTTGAATTTAGTTTTATTTCTACTGCTTTTGCATTCTCTTCCAAATATTTTCTTCTTTTTGTTCCTGGAATTGGAATAATATTATCACTTTGAGCTATAAGCCAAGCAATTGCAAGTTGCGCAGAAGTACAATTTTTACTTTGGGCAAATAAAGCAAATTCTGAAGATAATTTTTGATTATTTTCTAAATATTCACCATTATATCTTGGAAGATTTCTTCTGAAATCCTTATTAATTAATTTATTTACTTCCAAAGAGTTTGACATTAATCCTCTACTTAAGGGAGCAAATGGTACAAGTGTAACTCCTAACTCTTTTGTTAGTGGTAATATCTCTTTTTCTACATCTCTTGTTAGAAGTGAATATTCACTTTGAAGTGCTGAAATTGGATGAATTGCATGTGCTCGTTTAAGTTCATCTGCACTACATTCGCTAAGTCCTAGATATTTTACTTTTCCCTCACGTACAAGTTGGCTCATGGCTTCAACTGTCTCTTCAATTGGAATATTTAAATCAACTCTATGGGCATAATATAAATCAATTACATCTGTATTTAATCTTTTTAGACTTTTTTCAACGGCTTCTTTTATATATTTTGGTGAAGCATCAATATAAACTTCTCCACTAAAAGAGTCACCTATATCATTTTTCATTCTAAAACCAAATTTTGTTGCTATAAAAATTTTATCTCTATTTTTTGTTAAAACTTTTGAAATCAACTCTTCATTTAATCCATTTGCGTAAATATCTGCTGTGTCCCAAAAATTTATTCCAAGTTCAATTGAACGTTCAAGGGTTGCAATACTCTCAACATCATCTTTTTCTCCATAAGCTGCACTCATTCCCATACAACCTAAACCAATACTTGAAAGTTTTATATCTGTGTTTGCAAATTTCGTATATGTCATTTTCTTTCCTTTTGGTATTTTTATTAGTTAGATTATAATTAATATATTTAAATATGAATAGAATAATAATATGTAATTATTGCCTATTTCTACAAATTTCGTAATAATTACTTTTTAGGAGTTATTATGAATCAAACAAATTATCAAAAAGAATTAATAAATTATATACAAGAAAAACACAAAGTTGATGGAGTGTTTCAAACACAAATACCAGCACTTAGATTTTATACTACAACTTCATTATCAGAATTTTCAAGTGTTATTTATGAACCATCTTTATGTATTGTATTACAAGGTGAAAAAGCAGTTGGTTTTGCAAATGAAATGTTTAGTTATTCAGAAACAAAGTATCTTTTAGCTTGTACTCATATTCCTGCAAATGTAAAAATCCAAAGGGCTTCAAAAGAAGTTCCTTATGTGGCACTTATGTTAAAATTTTCATTGGAACAAATCTACGAAGTATTAAAAGAGTTAGATAATAGTGGAATAAATGAAAAAAAAGGAATAGAAAAAGGTCTTTGTTTTGATGATTTAGATGAGAGTTTACTTGAACCTTTAAGTAGGTTAATTAAACTTTTGGATAAATCAACAAATGATATTAAGTTTTTATCATCGTTAATTATGAAAGAGATAATTTATACATTATTGGAAAGAAATGGTGATTTTTTAAAACAACATGTTTTAGAAGGAACTTTAACTAATCAAATAGTAAAAGCAATAACAGAGATAAAAAACAATTATTCACAAACTATAAATATGAAGGATTTAGCAAGAACTGTAGGGATTAGTGAATCATCTTTGTATCATAATTTCAAAAAAATAACTTCAATGAGTCCTTTACAATTTCAAAAGAAAATTAGGCTTGAAGAAGCAAAACAGATGTTAATCACTCAAAATATTGAAGCAACGCAAGTGGCTTTTGCAATTGGATATGAAAGTCCTTCCCAATTTAGTAGAGAATATTCAAGAATGTTTGGAATGTCTCCAATTGCTCATACAAATTCAATAAAAAATAAAGATATTGCCTAATTTTTTATAATTTGTAGAAATAGGCAATCATAAGGGATTATTTTTCTATTGGCTTTTTTTAAATTCATTTATAATTTGTAGAAAAATTAGGAGATTATAAATGGAAAAATTTACATATAAAAATCCAACACAAATAGAATTTGGAAAAGAAAAAGAGAAAAATATAGGGAAATATATAAGTTCATATGGAGTTAAAAAAGTATTACTTACTTTTGGAAGTGATAGAATTAAAAAAGATGGATTGTATGATTCTGTAATAAATAGTTTAAAAGAGTTTGATATTGAGTTTGTTGAATTAGGTGGAATTGTTAGTAATCCAACTCTTTCAACAGTTTATGAGGGAATCAAAAAAGCAAAAGAGAATAAAGTAGATGGAATTTTAAGTGTTGGTGGAGGCTCTGTTCTTGATAGTTCAAAGGCAATTGCTGTTGGATCTTTAGATGAAGGAGATGTTTGGGATTTCTTTTTAGGAAAAAGAGAGATTACAAAAGCTCTGCCTGTCTTTGATATTATAACAATGGCAGCAACTGGAAGTGAAATGAATGCTTTTGCAGTTGTTACAAATGAAGAAACAAAACAAAAATACTCAATTTCATCTGCTTTTATCTATCCAAAAGTTTCTGTAATTAATCCAGAATTACAAAAATCAGTATCAAAAGATTATTTGGTTTATTCAGCAGCTGATATTATAGCTCACTCTATTGAGGGATATTTTACTGCTACTATTCATCCTACTATTATTTCAAAATATATCGAAGCAAATATTTCAACTGTTATTGAATCAACAGAAATTTTGCTAAAAGATAGTGAAAATTATGATGCAAGAGCAGAGTTTGCTTGGGCTGCTACAAATGCTTTAAATGGAACTACATATTTGGGAGTTGCAGGATATTCATACCCAAATCATATGATTGAACATACTTTATCTGCACTTTTTAATGTTCCCCATGGTGCAGGTTTATCTGTAATAATGCCAGCTTGGATGAAATGGTATTACAAAAATAATCCAACTCAATTTGAGCGATTTGCAAATGAGATTTTTGGTGTTTATTCTGCGCAAGAGGGAATTGAAGCTTTAGAGAATTGGTTTAACAAAATTGGAACACCAACTAAACTATCACAATTCTCGATAAAAAAAGAGGATATTCCTCTAATTGTAGAAAATGCTTATGGAAATGCAAAACATTTTGGATTAGACTCTATTTATACAAAAGAAGTATTAACGCAGATTCTAAATAATGCTGCTTAACTTTTTGGAGTGTTGATTAATCAACACTCCAAGGTTCAGGTGCACCTACTACTTTAAATACTTTATTATTTACTGCATTACAAACATCAATTGCTAAATTAATAAGTCCTGCATATGCTCCATAAGATACTTTTTTCTCTTGGTTTACATCTACAAAGGCTACTTTTTTCTTAATAGCTGTATATAAACTTCTTCCACCTGCAAGTAAAATATCAATTTTATGTTCATCTATTAGTTGAGCTTGTTCAACTCCAGGGTTTGTTATTAGAATTTTTACATATTGTGCACAAATCTCTTTGTCTTCTAATGTTGCTTTTTGAACACTAGTTGCCACAACATCAATTCCTATATCTTGAAGTGCAGAAGCAATTGACCAAGTTTTATTTCCACCTGTATTTAAAATTGCTTTTTTACCCTCTAAAACTTTTCTATATGGAATTAATGCTTCTTCTAGTTTTGCTTCTTCTTCTGCGATTAATGCTTCAGCCCGTGCTGTTAGGGCTTCATCACCAAAGGCATTTACAATACTTCTTATTGCATTTGTTGTATCTCTTTTCCCATAAAATGAGATAGAGATATATGGAATTTGATATTTCTCTTGCATTTTTCTAGTTAGTGAAATTAATGATTTTGCACAAACAATTACATTTAATTTTGCAGTATGAGCCATTTGGATATTTTCAATTCTTCCATCACCTGCAAGTGTTGAGATTACTTTTATTCCAATTTTTTCTAAAAGTGGAGTGTATTGCCACATGTCACCTGTAACATTGTATTCACCAATTAGATTTATTCCAAAAGGATGAATTTCTTCAGGCTCTTTAGTTCCAATTAATTGGTGTAAAACCGATTCTCCACCTAGACGTGAACCTAAATTTTTACCACCAACGAAACCAGGAGAGTGAATAACAACTATTGGAATACCATGTTTTTTTTCCATTCTAGAACAAACATTGTCCATGTCATCACCAATCATTGCAGTTACACAAGTTTCATATACAAAAATTCCTTTTGGATTCTTATGTTCAACTATGTAATCAATTGATTCTTCTAGTTTTTTATCTCCACCAAAAATGATGTCATTTGTATTAACATCAGTTGTGTAACCCATAACAGTGTTATTCTCCCCTTTATGAGAAGTAAGAGTTTGTCTTGTTTCCCATGAAGCACCTATACAAGTTGCTGGTGAATGAACTAAATGAATAACATCAGCAAAAGGGAAAAGTGAAATTTGTGCTCCCTCAAATGCGCAACCACCACTTGTTGCTCCTGGTTTTGGTTTATCACATGAAGATTTTTTTGTTTTATTATGTGAGCAATCGCTTTCGCTCAAGAGTTCTCGAATTAATTTTTTATTTACCATAATAGACTCTTTATAATTGGATTTTATTATATGTATGATGCAAGTTTTATTCCCCAATAGAAGGGAACGATACTTGCATAGATAACATTATCAAAATAAAGGAGTAAAAATGATAGCAATACCATTAGATAAAAAGGAATCAACAACGATTTCTGAGCTTTATGGGAACACTCCATACTTTGCTTTTTTAGATGAAGAGACTGGAGCTTTTAAAGTTGTAGAGAATCAAGGTTGTGGTGATGGAATGAACACAGCTGAATTTGTCTCTAATAAAAATATTGATAGTACAATTTTTTATTATATGGGTGAAAAAGTGTATGACTATTTACAAGATAAAGGTTTAAAAGTTTATAGCTGTTTAAAAAGTCATTGTAGTATTGATGAAATTTATATGCAGTTATTAGCAAATAAAGCTAAGGTCGTTACAAAAGAAAATAGTTCAACACTTTTAGATTCAGGTAATGGTGGATGTACTTGCAAAGCAAAATAAAAAAAGTAGGTTTTAATAGATGAAAAAGGATTTGGATTATTATCTTAGTTTAAATTACCCAATTGAGAGTTACTTTGGAGAACATGAAATTGGTGATGCTTATTTAGTTGAATATATAGATTTTGATATAAAAGCTTCTAGTGAAGATTATGAAGAGGCTGTTTTATTGGCAAAAGAGTATTTAAAAAAGCATTTAGAGAAAGAATTAGGATTAAATAATCCAATCCCAAATCCAAATGAAGGAAGAAGATTTATGGAACATAGAGCTGCACTTGAGGCATATAAAAACAAAGATTTTAAAAAAGCACATGATATTTGGGTTGAAGAAGCCAAATTAAAAAATGACCAAGCAATGGCAAACTTAGGTTTAATGTACTTAAAAGGTGAAGGTGTTGAAAAAGATTATACAAAAGCAAAAGAGTGGTTTGAACAAGCAAGTGCTTATGATAATGATTCTGCTAATTTTAATTTAGCATTAATGTACCAAACAAAAATTGGTGTTGAAGAAAATATTCCAAAAGCGATTGATTATTTCAGACGAGCAGTTGCAAAAAATCATGTTCAAGCTGCCTTTAGACTTGCATTGATTCAATTAAAAGATAGAACTGATTTACATGGTGTAAAAGAAGGTTTTGATTGTATGTTAAAAGCAGCAAAGGCTGGCCATGTAATGGCAACAGTACAATTAACAGGTGTTGATAAACCTTTAGAAGATGGAGAATTAAATAGAAACTTTAGAGCAAAAAGTTTTGAAGACCAACTTGAAATTTTAAATGATGCTTTAGAGAGATTTATTAGACCAATTCTAAAAAAAGATGGTGGTAACATAATTTTACTTGACTATTTAAATGAACCAGAGATTGAGTTAAGACTTGCATATCAAGGGGCTTGTGTTGGTTGTTCTATTGCTTCAACTGGTACATATGAAATGATAAAAAACACGATTGAGCAAGTTGTGGATAAAAGAATAAGGATTTATGTATTATGAAAATTGCATTTGCATCTACTGATAATATACATGTTAACCAACATTTTGGTTGGTGCAAAGAATTTTATATATACGAAATTATAGAAGATTCTTACAATTTCGTAAAAAGTGTGGATTCATCAATTGAAATATCTGATGAAATTGAAAAGTTAACTTATAAAATTGAGTGTTTGGAAGATAGTGATATTTTATATGTACAACAAATTGGCCCAAAGGCTTCAAGAATGGTTCAATCTTGCAAGATTTTTCCTATGCAATCAAGCAAAGAAAATGAAAAGATTGAAGATATTCTAAATTTACTTATAAAAATGAGATCTAATCCTCCAATATGGATGAGAAGGTTGTTAGAAAATGAATCATAATAAACCAGTAGAAATAGCAAATAATATCTATTTTATAGGGGCTTTTGACCCTGACATTAGAACTTTTGACATTATTATGAAAACAGCAAATGGTTCTTCATATAATGCATATTTAATAAAAACAAGTGAAGGTGTTATCATTGTTGATACCGTAAAGTTGGGTTTTGAAAAGGAGTTCTTTTCAAAAATTGAACAACTTTGTTCTTATGATGAAATAAAATATGTACTTTGTCACCACTTAGAGCCAGACCATGCAGGGGCAATTCCTGAATTAATAAAAAGAGTTCCAAATGCAAAAGTTTTAATTTCACCCCAAGCAACGCCAATGTTAAAGGCAATCACAAACAATGAAAATATTAATTTTGAAACTGTTTGGACAAATAAAAGTTTGACTTTGGGTGATAAAACGATTAACTTTTTAACAACTCCATATTTACATTGGCCTGAAACTATGAGTTCATATGTAGTTGAAGACTCTCTTTTATTTAGTGGAGATGTTTTTGGTAGCCACTATTATGATAAAAGATTATTTGATGATTTAGTTGGAGATTTTTCTTACGCCTTTAAATATTACTATGACCATATTATGAGACCATTTAAATCATATGTTTTAAATGCTTTAAAGTTATATGATAAATTAAATATTGAAATAATTGCAACTTTACATGGTCCAATTATCAGAGAAAAACCATATAAATATATAGAACTTTATAGAAAATGGAGTCTAAATAGACCTGAAAATATAAATGAAAGCAATAAAATTATCTCTATTTTTTATCTAACAAGTTATAAAAATACTCGAGATATGGCAGAAGCAATTTTTGAGGGAGCAGAAAGTATCAAAACTATTCGAGCAAGTTTATATGATTTGGCTTCTATTGAAGAACAAAATATGATTGATATTCTTGAAGAAAGTGATGGAATATTAATAGGAACTCCAACAATAAACGCAGATGCACCAAAACCAGTTTGGGATTTACTTTCATGTATGATGTATTTAGAAAAAAGAGGAAAAACTGGAATGGCATTTGGCTCTTATGGTTGGAGTGGAGAAGCTGTAAATATGATTCTTGATAGAATGAAATCTTTACATTTTAGAGTTCCACCAATTGAACCTATGAAGATAAAATTAATACCAACAAAAGAGGAATTAGAAAATTGTTTTGAATTTGGTAGAGAATTTGCGGAGATTGTAAACGGGAAAATGATAGAATTAGACATGAACTAAATAAGATGGATAACCGATGAGTATAAAACTTTACAGGGGTTTAACTAAAACAATACTCATCGCTTATTTATCTTAAGCTAAATCACTCAAATTCGTAACTTTATAAATCACATCTTTTAATTCATTTAACTTTTTAATAACTCCATCATGACACGGATTGTCAAGTTTAAACCTAGCATCAATGAAATCATAGATGTTGTCAATATTTCCATAAATCTCTTTTAGCAACTCTTTTTTAATCTCTTCTTGTACGCCCATTTTAAATCCTTTTATTTTATCAAGTTTATTATGCATTTTTTATTCCTATATTTTGTAAGGAACAATATGTGCATTATATTTCTAAATTTAAATAAGGAGTTATCTATGAGTTGTTCGTGTACTTCAAGTAGTTCTCAAGAATCAATCCAAGAAGAGGTAATGGCAAAGATTAATAATCATCCATGTTATAGTGAAGGTGCTCACCAACACTATGCAAGGATTCATGTTGCCGTTGCACCAGCTTGTAATATTCAATGTAACTACTGTAATAGAAAATATGATTGTTCAAATGAGAGTAGACCAGGTGTTACTAGTAGTAAATTATCACCAGAAGAAGCAGTTAAGAAGATTTTATACGTTGGTGGAGAAATTCAACAACTTTCTGTTGTAGGAATCGCAGGTCCTGGTGACGCATTAGCAAACCCTGAAAAAACTTTTAAAACATTTAAAATGCTATATGAAAAAGCACCAGATTTAAAAATGTGTTTATCTACAAATGGACTTATGCTTCCTGATTATATTGATCAAATCCAAAAATATAACGTTGACCACGTAACAGTTACAATTAACTCTGTTGATGAAACTGGTGAAGTTGGTTCAAAAATTTATCCTTGGATTTTATGGAATCACAAAAAAGTATTTGGAAAAGAAGCAGCAAAAATCCTTTTACAAAGACAACTTGAGGGAATCAAGATGTTAACTGATAGAGGAATTTTAGTTAAAGCAAACTCTGTTTTAATTCCAGGTGTTAATGACAAAGAGTTACCAAATGTTGCTAAAAAATTAAAAGAGTTAGGTGTATTTTTACATAACATCATGCCACTTTTATCAAAACCTGAATTTGGTACATATTATGGATTAAATGGACAAGAAAGTGCAACAGATCAAGAAGTTATGGCTGCACAAGAAGCTTGTGGTATGGACATGAAACTTATGTCTCACTGTAGACAGTGTAGAGCTGATGCTGTTGGATTAATTGGTGAAGATAGAGGGGACGAATTTACAAAAGACACTTTTGTAAAAATGGACTGGGATGCTTTAACTAAAAAATATGATATTGCAGCACGTGCACAAAAACACCAAGTTATTGAAAACTGGAGAGCAGCTCTTGAAGTTGCAAATGAAAAAGTAAAAATTGCACAAGCTAGCAAAGAGCAATTGAGTTCAACCGGTGAAACTAAACTTGTAGCTGTTACAACTGCTGGTGAGGGAACTATTAACTTACACTTTGGTAATGCTAAAGAGTTCTTAATCTATGAAGCTGGTGATAAAGCAATCAAATTTGTAATGCACAGAAAAGTTGAAAATCCATATTGTAAAGGACCTGAAGATTGTGATGGTTCTTATCCAATTGAAGATATTAAAAACACTCTAAAAGATGTGGATTTATTATTAACTGAAAAAATCGGTGGATGCCCAATGGATGAATTAAAATCAATTAACTTGATTTGTGATGATTCTTATGCACTTCAACCAATTGAAAAATCAGTATTTGCAGCGGTTCAAAAATATTTTTATTCGCAAGATTCAAAAACTGAACATGAGTTAGGGTAATCCCTAACTTATGAAAACAAAACCTACAGTAATACTTCTAAAAGGTAATGGCCCAATTTCAATAAACAATGAACTAATGGAGCTAATTACAATTACCACTTCACACGGTTTTATTGGTTTTCCATTAAAACAACTTCGTGCACAAAAAATCGTAACACTAACTGACTATGACAGATTTTTAACTATTGAAAAAGAAATCACAACAAAACCATGTTGTTTTGTTTTTTCTTATGACAAATTGGAAGATAAAGATTTGGAGCTAATTAAGGCTGAAGAGTTAGAAGTTTTGGAATAACTTAAAGATTTTTATGCCAAATTTTGCTCCAAAATGTTAGAATTGTTTAACTTTTTATAAGGATTTGAAAATGACAAAAATCATGAATAGAGTTTTACAAGATATACAAATATTGTCTTTAAATGAAAAAAATGATTTAATGAAAATTCTTATTGCATCTATGGATGAAAATCATGATAATGATTCTGATAAATTTTGGGCAGATATAGCTAAAAATAGATTTGAAGAAATAGAGTCAAAAAAAGTTCAAACTCTAAATTGGAATCAAATTAAACAACAAGTTTTATCTTAAAATGAAACCCTTATCTTTTCACCCTGAAATTGCAATAGATATTAAAGGCTCATATAATTGGTATGAGAAGCAACTTGAAGGATTAGGAAAAGAGTTTTTGTATGAGCTAGAAAATGGTTTTGAAGCTATTCAAAACTTTCCAAATGCATGGGCTAATTATCAATATGATTTTAAAAGATATATCCTAAATAAATTCCCTTTTTCCATAATATACAAAGAATCAAATGAAGAAATATTTGTAATTGTAGTTATGCATAACAGTAGAAAACCAAATTATTGGGCGGATAGAATAATTTAAATTCTTTTTTTAATTAAATATTTAGTAATTCTACTTGATATTAAGATAATAAGTGGAAAAATAAGTATCATACCTCCTACGCTATAAATAAGCAAACCTAGCGCATCACCTGCATTCCAATCATTATCTAATGGAGAAAGAAATTCCAAATATATTGTAAAAATAGCTAGGGAACTAAGATATAACAATATAATTGTTAAAATCGTAGTTAGTGGGTAATAAATAAATTTATTATATTTCTTAAATTCTTTATTGGCAATTTTTTTTAGTGGTAAGAACGACATAATTATAAATTCTAATACAATACAAATAGCAACTAGATATAAAAGTTCTAATTTCTGTCCTGGTAATAAAATACTAATACTTATATAAGATAGTAATAACCAACTATAATATACTCCCATAAATGAAATAATATTATTGACTTTATATTCACTTTTACAATTTGGACAGATTATTTTTTTTCCTGTTTTCAATAAAAAAAGATTCCACCCATTTTGCAGTTTATTTATAATTGTTCCACATTCTTCACATTCTTTATAAGATAAATTCATTATTACTCTTTTCAATTTAATTCTTATATTTTACAAAAAAGATGTCACATTTAGTGTCACAAAATTCTTTTATTCTTATTCACAAAATTTTCCTTAACAACTCTCTCCGGAACACTATTTGCATTACTTTTTATATCGAAATTAAAGGTTAGTATAATGCCAATTATTAATGATACAACTTTAAGGGATGGTGAACAAACGCCATACGTAGCTTTCAATACTAAAGAGAAACTTCAAATAGCAAGGCTTTTATGTGAAGCTGGTGCTGATGAACTTGAAGTTGGAATTCCTGCAATGGGGAAAAAGGAACAAGATGATTTAAAAGAGATTCTTGCCCTTAATTTACCTATACAAATAATGAGCTGGAATAGAGCTACAATGAGTGATTTAGAAGCTTCTTTAAAGTGTGGATTAAAAGCTGTTGACTTATCTATACCTGTTTCAGATATTTTGATTGACATTAAATTTGGTGGAGATAAAACAAAATTACTAAAACAACTTGAAGAGGTAATTTTACAAGCCAAAAAAGAAAATTTATTTGTTTGTATCGGTGGAGAAGATTCAAGTCGCGCGAACAACTCTTTTTTAAAAGAGATTATGACATTGGGAAAAGAACTTGGTGCAAATAGATTTAGATATTGTGATACGGTGGGCATTTTAACACCATATAAAACATATGAAAATATAAAAGATTTAAGTTCTTCAAATCTTTTAGATATAGAAATGCACACTCACAATGATTTTGGAATGGCAACGGCAAATGCAATTGCTGGTTATGAAGCTGGTGCTATGAGTGCAAATACAACAGTTATTGGTATTGGTGAAAGAGCTGGAAATGCCTCTTTTGAACAAGTATTAATGTCTTTAAGATTATTAGGAAAAGATGTTCATATTAATTCAAAAGCATTAAAAGCTCTTATCAAAACTGTAAGTAGTGCTTCTCATAGAAGAATCGATACAAATTTACCAATTATTGGTAAAAACATATTTTCACATGAATCAGGTATTCATGTAAATGGAATGATGAAATCAAATCAGGCTTATGAGCCTTTTACTCCAGATGAAGTTGGTTTAAAACGAACTTTTCCTATTGGAAAACACTCAGGTAGCTCAACATTGGTTTATCATTTAAAAGCTGTTGGAATTAATCCAAATCTTGAAATTGTGCAAAAAATTCTTCCAAAGGTGCGAGAAATCGTTACAAATAGAAAAAAAGTTTTAAGCACAAATGAATTAAAAGAGTTATACCTATGTTCATTGGATATTTAAAAACTGGCTTCGAAGATTGTTTAGAGGATTTAACAAATAAAAATCCTTTATTTGATTTAGAACTATTAAAACAAACATACAATACATATCCTCAACACTGTTATGCTGCCTATGAAGAGTCAAAAATAGTGGGTATTTTGAGTGCTTACTCTTTTGAAAAATATTTGTATATAAATGTTTTAGAAGTAATTGCTGAGTATGAAGATATTTTAAAAAGATTGATCTCTTTATTAATAAGAAATTTTCCAGAAGAAAATATTTTGATTTTAATAGATAAAAACAAAAGTCAAGAGTTAGAGAGTTTAGGATTCAAAGTACATAGTGATTTTCTAAGATTTATGCATTCAGGGGAAGCTGTTGCTTTTAATTTTTCAAATTCTACAGCAAAACAAGTTAGTGGTGAACACTATGATGAAGTTGCAAGAAGAGTTGATAAAAAAGTATTTAATTTAAGTAGAGAAGAGTATATAAAAACTGATTGCATATTCTCAAACTCATTAAAACTTTCAACAGGGTATGGATATTTACACTCTTATGTTGTAAACAAAAGATTTATAAAAATATCTCCTTGGGTTATGGATAATGAGGCTTTTTTAGATGCTGAAAAGCTTTTACGAGGGGTTTTATATTATAGGGGCTTAAAAAAGATTTATGGTTATGCTCCAAAAAATATAAAAGAGATAGTTGACTTATATCAAAGCTATAAGTTTGAAATCAATGGGGATTTCAAACTTATGTATTTGAGGGATAAACCAAACATCATACTAGATAATTTATATGCAATTTAAGGAGTAATTATGGAATTAACACATGAGCAAAAAGAGTTAAAAAAAGAGTTGGCTAAATATAAAAGAAAAGTTGTAGAGTTAGCAGGTGAAGTTCATGACATCGTTGAAGATACTATCTGGACAGATTATGTAAGATTACCACAATTAAGCGAAGATATTAAAAATGCAATGAATATAGTTAATGAGTTTCAAGAACAACATCCATACCTAAAGTAGTTATAAATGGAAAATTTAAAAGAGAAACAAATTTGCGAATGTGGAGAAATGAGTATTATTCAAGCCCAAAAAATATTTGAAGATACTGATTTGCCATATAAAAAAGCAAAAAAACTTGTTACTGGCTGTAGTAAAACTTGTTGTAGAAGACCTCTAATGGCTCTATTTAACATGGTAGAGTTCGGTGAAGTTGACTATGAAGAAATCGCATTTTTAATCGATGCGAAAAATGATAGATTAAAGGATGACGAATGAGTTACGATATCGAACATTTTGTAAAATGGATAAGAGCTAACGATTTAACACCTATAATGTCAGTTGTGGAAGATGATTTGGAATTATTAACACACTTAGATTTATCAAAAAGAAATCTAAAAGATTTACCTGAATCAATTGGAGTTTTAAGAAATCTAAGTGTTTTAAAACTATCAAATAACAAACTTAGAAAATTACCAAAAGCAATTGGAGAACTAAAAAATTTAAGAAATCTTCAATGTGAAAATAATCTAATAGAAGAGTTACCTACAGAAATAGGAAATCTGCCAAATCTTATGATATTAAATCTAAATGTAAATAGATTAAAAGCACTACCAAAAGGTTTTTATGATTTAAAATCTCTTACAAGACTTACCCTTGCAGCAAATAGAATTGAGAGTTTAGATGAAGATTTTAAAAAGTTATCAAAACTTTTATATCTTTCATTGGAAACAAATGAGTTGGAAGATATTCCTGATATTTTTGAAAATATGCAGCAGTTATATTATTTAGATTTATCATTTAATCATTTAACTACCTTGCCATCTTCTTTATCAAAAATTAAAGAGTTAGAGACACTTATTTTAGAGGGAAATAGTTTAAAAGAGTTGCCATCTTTAGAGTCTCACGATATGCTTTTAAAACTTGATTTAAGTGGAAATGCTTTGAAATCATTAGATTTTAATGTTAGTAAATTAGAAGATTTAAAAATATTGATTTTGGATAACAACCTATTAACAAAATTGCCAAAAGAGATTTGTGAATTAAAAAAACTAACTACTCTTTCTGTTAGTTCAAACGAGTTAGAAGAGTTACCTGAATTAATTGGTGATTTAACGAATCTTCAAGAGCTTGATGTTGAAGATAATAAGTTATCATCTTTACCAAGTTCTATAAATAATTTAGAGAGTTTGAAAAATCTTTTTATTGATAATAATAAAGGTTTAACAAAACCACAGTCGCTTGAACTTGATTTTTGCGATGTAAAATAGGAGTAATCCATGAGTAGTTTAGTAAATATAGCAATGGAAAGTGAAATATTAGTACTTCTTCAAAGTCATGCAAATGATGAATATGCAAAAAATGAACTAGCTCCATGGATTGCAAAAACCTCATTACAAATGGGGCATTTATATTCAGATTTAGGTTTAGAAAGTCGAGAAGAGATGGGAAAATTTATGAGTAAAAATTTTACCTCTTTAGCAAAATTAAAACCTCAAGATAAAAGATGGAAAAAGTATTTGTATGATTGTATTGGTAAAACAGCACCTGCTTGCGCTGCTTGTGATGATATTAGCAACTGTTTTCATTGTTCTTTAAATCAATAGAGGAGATTTTATATGTATGATATTAAATTAAAAGATAGAAATGTTCATAAAAAAGATTTAGCTATCTTAGTTTCATTTGAAGTGGCAATTGTTGCAGTATCTCTATTTTTTACAATGAATTAATTTAAAAATTCATTGTAAAGATCCCTATTTTTTGAGAAGATTTTATAGGTTACATCTTTGTATGTAAACTCTAAATAGTTTGCATGAAGCCATAATCTATTTGATTTTGTAACAACAAATCTATCCTCTTCACTAAGTGTTTTATTTAAGTAATTTTCTGCATTAACATCGTCCACACCATAAATTGGATCACCTAAAATCGTATGTCCAATTGAGTGTAAATGCACTCTAATTTGGTGTTGTCTTCCAGTTAGTGGTAAAGCTTCCACAAGAGTTAAATCTTTTTCTTTATTGTATTTCAAAGGTCTTATAATTGTAACTGACTCTTTCCCGTTATCACAAACTTTCATTCTAACCCCAATAACAAGCCCTTCTCTATCCAATCCTTTATCAATTCTAATCTCTTCTTTTATTTCACCTTGGGCAATAGCAAGATATGATTTATGATATTTTTTTTCTTGGAACATATCTTTTAGGGCAATTTCACTTTGTTTATTTTTCCCAACTATAATAAGTCCAGAAGTTTCAGCATCGATTCTATGGATTAAATTTGCATCTTCTCCAAAATGGTATCGAATTTCATCAAGTAAAGAATAAGGTGTATTTTTTGAAATTGGATGAACCATTAAGTTTGTTGGTTTATCAAATATCGCAAAATCATTAAACTCAATTAATGGCTTTAAACCCCTTGTCATGCCCTCAAAAACAGCAATGTATATATAATCTGTTGGGATTACTTCTCCTGTATTTATAGTGTTCATGTTTTCATCAAATATTCTTCCCTTTGATGTTAGTCTTTGCCCTATTTTAGGGTCTAGTCCTAACTCATGGATAAGAAATATTTGTATTTTTTTACCTTTGATTGCTTTATGTTTTTTAAGTGTAAATGGCAAATTTTTATCCTATTCTTTTTAGAAATCTATTCTTTTTTTACAGATTTTTTATTTTAGATTTTGTCTTTTTAGATACAATATCATACTTAAATAAATAACAATTTTTAATAAAAATTCATAAATTATGATTACAAGGGATATTAAATGGTAGAAAGATACGCTAGAGTTGAAATGAGTTCAAAATGGACGCAAGAAGCAAGATATGCGGCTTGGCTTGAAGTTGAAAAAGCAGCTGTAAAAGCATGGAATAAACTGGGACTTATTCCAGATGAAGATTGCGAAAAGATAGTAAAAAATGCGACTTTCTCGGTTGCAAGAATTGAAGAAATTGAAGCTGTTACTAAACATGATTTAATTGCATTTAATACAAGCGTATCAGAATCTTTAGGTGAAGAGTCAAGATGGTTTCATTATGGTATGACTTCTTCTGACGCTGTTGATACAGGTGTTGCACTTCAAATGAGAGACTCTTTACAAATAATTATTGAAGATGTAAAAATGCTGATGGAATCTATCAAAAAAAGAGCCTATGAGCATAAAATGACTTTAATGGTTGGAAGAAGCCATGGTATTCATGGTGAACCAATTACTTTTGGTTTAACTTTAGCTGTTTGGTATGATGAAGTAGCACGTCATTTAAAAAATTTAGAAGAAACAATGGACGTTATTGCTGTTGGTCAAATTTCAGGAGCTATGGGTAATTTTGCTCACGCACCTTTAGAACTTGAAGAGTATGCAATGGCTGAATTAGGATTAAAACCAGAACCTTGTTCAAATCAAGTAATTCACAGAGATAGATATGCAAGACTTGCAACAGCTTTAGCACTTTTAGCATCTTCAGTTGAAAAATTTGCAGTTCAAGTAAGACATTTACAAAGAACAGAAGTTTATGAGTGTGAAGAGTATTTTGCAAAAGGTCAAAAAGGTTCTTCTGCGATGCCACACAAAAGAAATCCAATTTTAACAGAAAACATAACTGGTCTTGCTAGAATGATTAGAGCATATGCAATTCCTGCTATGGAAAATGTTGCTTTATGGCACGAAAGAGATATTTCTCACTCTTCAACTGAAAGATTTTGGTTACCAGATGCATTTATCACAACAGATTTTATGTTACACAGAATGAATAGTGTAATTGCAAATTTAACAGTTATGCCTGAAAATATGATGAAAAATCTTAACTTAACTGGTGGATTAGTATTCTCTCAAAGAGTTTTATTAGAACTTCCATTACAAGGTGTAAGTAGAGAAGATGCTTATAGAATTATCCAAAGAAATGCTATGAAAGTTTGGGAAGAGATTCAACATGGAAAACCTACAACAAATGAAAAAGGTGAATCTTTATACTTACAATACCTTTTAGCTGATGAAGAGTTAAGAAATTCATTATCAGAAGAACAAATTAGAGAGTGTTTCAATTTTGATTATTACACAAAAAATGTAGATGGAATTTTCAACAGAGTATTCAACAAATAATATAAAATATAAATCGCAAGGCAATAACATGGGAATTATGATAAAAAAAAGAAATGGTCGAAAAGAGGTTTTAGATATTACTAAAATCCAAAAAATGACTATTGAATCAACTATTGATTTAGATGGTGTATCTCAAAGTGAACTAGAACTAGATGCACAAATTAAATTTATAGATGGAATGAGTTCTTCTGATATTCAAGATGCACTTATTAAAACAGCTGTTGAAAAAATTGATATAGATGTTCCAAACTGGACATTTGTAGCTGCAAGACTTTTTGTTTTTGATTTATACCATAGAGTTGGAAAAGCAACTCATGGAATAAAAGGTGAACCATATTGCCATTTAAAAGATTACTTAAAATATGGAAAAGATGCAGGAAGATTGATACCAAATTTAGGTGAAGGTTATGATTTAGATGATTTAAATTCATATATCGATCCTAAAAGAGACTTTTTATTTAATTATTTAGGTATCAAAACTCTATATGATAGATATTTAATTAAAAACAATAAAGCAGAACCAATCGAATTGCCACAACATATGTTTATGGCAATTGCAATGTTTTTGGCTCAAGATGAGAAAAATAAACAACAATGTGCAAAAGAGTTTTATGATGTAATTTCTAAATTTGAAGTAATGCTTGCAACTCCAACTTTATCAAATGCTAGAACAAATAGACACCAATTATCTTCATGTTATATTGGAAGTTCTCCTGATAATATCGAGGGAATTTTTGATGGTTATAAAGAGATGGCATTGTTATCTAAATTTGGTGGAGGAATTGGTTGGGATTGGAATCAAATCAGAGCTTTAGGTGGAGTTATTGATGACCATAAATCTGCTGCTGGTGGAACAGTTCCATTTCTTAAAATCACAAATGATATAGCATTAGCCGTTGACCAATTAGGTACAAGAAAAGGTGCAATTGCAGTTTATTTAGAGCCTTGGCACATGGATATTGTTGATTTCATTGATTTAAAGAAAAACTCTGGAGAAGAAAGAAGAAGAGCTCACGATTTATTCCCAGCACTTTGGATAACTGACCTATTTATGGAAAGAGTTTTAGAAGATTCTCATTGGACTTTATTTGACCCTTATGAAGTAAAAGATTTATCTGAACTTTATGGTGATGAGTTCAAAAAAAGATATACAGAGTATGAAAATGATGAATCAATTACAAAAAACATAATGAAAGCAAAAGATTTATGGAAAAAAGTTTTAACTTCATATTTTGAATCGGGAAGTCCTTTCTTATGTTTCAAAGATACAGCAAATAGAGCAAATCCAAATTCACATGTTGGACATATTAGAAGCTCAAATCTTTGTACAGAGATTTTCCAAAATACAAAACCAAATCACTATAAAATCAAATTAGAGTTTGTAGATGGAAGTATTGAAACTTATGAAGAAGAAGAATTAATCATTGTAGATGGTGGAATTACTAAAAAAGCAAATAAAGTATCAGCACTTGATAGTGTAAATGGTAAAAAAGTATTTATCGTTGAAAAAGAAAAAATCGATGGTGACACAGCAGTTTGTAACTTAGCTTCTGTAAATCTTTCAAGAATCAACACAAAAGAAGACATCGAAAGAGTTGTTCCAATAGCTGTTAGAATGCTTGATAATGTTATTGATTTAAATTTCTATCCACTTAGAAAAGTAAAAGCTACAAACTTAAAATCAAGAAGTATTGGTCTTGGTGTTATGGGTGAAGCTGAAATGTTAGCTGAGTATAAACTTGCTTGGGGTTCAAATGAGCATTTCAAAAAAATTGACCAAATTATGGAAGCAATTTCATATAATGCAATTAAATCAAGTTCAGATTTAGCGATACAAAAAGGTATTTATCCAACTTTTGAAGGTTCTAAATGGTCAAAAGGTATTATGCCACATGACCATGCTCCTCAAGCTGTAAATGCTCTTGTTGACAAAGATTTATTTGATGCTTCATATGATTGGGATGTGTTAAGAGAAAAAGTTAAAAAAGATGGAATGAGAAATGGTTATTTAATGGCTGTTGCTCCAACTTCATCAATTTCTATTCTTGTTGGAACTACACAAGCTATTGAGCCAGTTTATAAAAGAAAATGGTTTGAAGAAAACTTATCTGGATTAATTCCAGTAGTTGTTCCAAAACTAAGCCCTGAAACTTGGGGATATTATACACCTGCTTTTGAAATTGACCAATTACAAGTTATTAAAGCAGCCGCAATCAGACAAAAATGGATAGACCAAGGTCAATCTACAAATATTTTCATGAGCTTAGATAAAGCAAGTGGAAAATACTTACATGAAATCTATACATTAGCTTGGAAATTAGGACTTAAATCAACTTACTATTTAAGAAGCCAATCGCCAGAAGCAAAAAATGATGTAGAAGATAGATCTATGGAGTGTAGCGGTTGCCAGTAATTAACTGGTGAACTGTTATGTTAAAGATACTAAAAAAATTAAATAAGATAGAAATCAAGTTTTATATTTTAGGATATGAAATCATTAAAATTAAAGCAGAGAAGGCATAAAAAATGGATAGAAAAACCATATATAACCCAGACTCAAAAGAGAGTCTAAACGATAGAAGAATTTTTGGTGGAAATAGTGATGGAATGATTAATTTCACAAAAATGAAATATCAATGGGCTTTAAATCTTTGGGATACAATGGAAGCTAATACTTGGTTTCCAAAAGAAGTTCAAATGACAGGTGATGCAAAAGATTATAAATATCTAACTGAGCCTGAAAAAAGAATGTATGATTTAGTTTTATCTCAACTTATTTTTATGGACTCTTTACAAACAAATAATCTAATGGACAATATAAATCCATATATCACAGCTCCTGAAATAAATGCTTGTTTATCAAGACAATCTTATGAAGAAGCAAATCATAGTAAATCTTATGCAGTTATGGTTGAGTCTATTTCTGATAATACAGACCAAATCTATGATATGTGGAAAAATGATGTAAAACTAAGAGAAAAAAACAACTATATTGCAGCTGTTTATAAAAACCTTTCAGGTGAAATCACAGATGAAAAAATTGTTTTAGCACTTTTTGCAAATCAGATTTTAGAAGGATTATATTTTTACGCTGGATTTGCAGCTATGTATGCCCTTGGAAAATCAGGAAAAATGCTTGGGTCTTCACAAATGATTAGATTCATACAAAGAGATGAAGTAACTCACCTTTTACTTTTCCAAAACATGATAAATAGTGTTAGAAAAGAAAGACCAGAACTATTCACAGCAGAACTTGAAGAGACTGTAAGAGGAATGTTCAGAAAAGCCGTAGAACTAGAATCATCTTGGGGAGCATATATTACTCAAGGACAAATCCTAGGATTTACAGATGCAATTATCAAACAATATATTCAATACCTAGCAGATAAAAGATTAGAAGCAGTTGGATATAAACCAGAATACAATGTAAAACACCCTATTCCATGGGTTGATGGTTATGCAAGTTTTAATGACCAAAGAACGAATTTTTTTGAAGGAAATGTAGTAAATTATTCAAAAGGAAGCATCGACTTCGACGATTTTTAAGAAAAGAAGATTTTCTAATCTTTCTTTTTGCCAATCTCTGCGTTGGCGCTCGTATTTTATGGACTCACTTACTCCAGTAAGCTCCTCCCTAAAATCCAATCACCGCCTTGACCTTAACAAAAATAAAAATCATAAAATCTCTTTTTATTATAACTTAGAGAAAATTTGAGGTATCAACAAAATGATTAATAGTAATATAATAATTTCGTATGAAGAAATAATATCGAAATATGATAAATTAGGTAGTTTTTATGTATCAATATTAAAAGGTATATATGGAAAAGAAAATAACTACTCAATAGTATTCTTCAAAACAAAAGAATTTATTAATTTAAACAGTTATAATAATTTGTCAGGTTTAGATTATTACAAAAATAAAATTGGTGTATATATATTTTTAGATGAAAATAAAGTACCTGTTTATATTGGAGTTGCAGGAGAAGAAAATTCAACACACTCTTTAAAAGATAGACTCCAAAAGCAATTAAATTGTAATCCGTCAAATTCTACAATATCAAAAAATATAGCAGTAATTGAAACTATATTACAAAATAGAAAAATGAATAATGAATTAAATGCACTTAAGAACTTACTATTAGAGTATGCACCAAATTTTTTAGTAATTGAAGTAGGTAGTATTGGTGATAATGAAGCTGCAAAAAAAGCATTAGAATTAGAAGTGTGTTTAATTGCTTTATTTAATTCTAAATATAATAAGTAAAAGATAAAACACCAAAGAAATCTCAGCTTTTGGTAATTTGGGTGGCTTTTTGTTTTACTTTCTACCACTAAAAAGTAAAGAAAATATTACAAATTCTAAATATCTTTAAACAAAATATAAACCCTTTTCGTTAAACTATTCTCCTTTTAAATTGGAGAAAATAAATGTTCACAGAAATAATAAAACCAAGATTTTTAGAAACAGATGCACTTGGGCATATTAATAACAACACTTACGGTGTGTGGTTTGAAGCTGCACGTGATGAGATATTTCGTATTTTTATGCCAAAGGTAAATATCAAAGAGTGGAATCTTATCATGGCGCACAGCTCTTTTGATTTCCTAAAAGAAGTATTTTGGGGTGCAGAAGTTGTGGTGAAAACTGCCATATCAAAACTTGGTAATTCATCTATTGAATTAATCCATGCAGTTTATCAAAATGGAAATCTTTGTACAACTGGAAAATGTATATTAATACACTATAACTTCACAACAAAAACGTCTGTAAAAATTCCTGATGATATAAGAGCAGAATTGGAAAAACATCTATTTACAAATCATTGGCCAAAAACTTTAGATGAGTTGGAACACTTATAAGAGGAAATATTATGATAAAAATAAATAGATTAGACCACTTAGTTTTAACTGTAAAAGATATAGATAAAACAGTAGAGTTTTATACAAATGTTTTGGGTATGGAAAAAGAGATTTTTAAAGGTTCAAGAGTTGCTTTAAAATTTGGAAACCAAAAGATAAATTTACACAAGCTAGGAGCTGAATTTGAGCCAAAAGCATTTAATGTAAAAGATGGTAGTGCTGATTTGTGTTTCATAATAGAAACACCTTTAAATGAAGCCAAAAACTATATAGAATCTTTAGGTATACAAATTGAAGAGGGAATCGTAAGTAGAACTGGTGCTCTAGGAGAAATTGAATCAATTTATCTTAGAGACCCAGATAAAAATTTAATCGAGTTATCTAATTACAAATAAAATTAGAACTTTGTTTCATCGTGATAGAACTTGTTAATTCCATTAAAACCTTCTAAAAAGTATAAAAAGTGATTAACTTGTTCTATCTCTTCTTCTGATATTTTGCCTTTCATTGAGGGCATTACCTTAAAGTGCCTAATTACACCCTCTAAACAGATTGTTTTTGATAAATTTGGATTGTATAAATAATCTTTCAAAAATTCATTTGTTTGATGTAAATGAAACTCCATATCTTCCCTACTTCCAATTTGTTGTTTTAGTCTAAAGGAAATTTCATTTCCAGTTGGGGCTTTTAGATTTAGGGTTTTATTGTTTTCTTCTATAAAGTTTTTCATCAAAAGTGGAATTGGCATTGATTTTTGATGACACTCCATACATTTGTTTTCAAAGATTTTTTCTCCACTATTATACATATCTTTATTAAACTCTTCAGGTAATTCATTAGCAAATATAAAGCCTACAAAGGCAAGGTTTAGAACTATTTTTTTCATACTAACTCCTTTTTATAAATTCTAGCACAAAATTAAATATATTAAATTGTTTTGATAAAATTAATAAAATATAAAAAAGGTAAGTTATGGCTTTAGAAATAGAAAGAAAATATCTTGTTGATTTAGAAAAACTTGGCACTTTAGAAAATGGAACTAGAATAAAACAAGGTTATCTTTCAACAAATAAAGATGCAGTTGTAAGAGTTCGAGTTAAAAATGATAAAGCATATTTAACAATAAAAGGCTCAAATATTGGAGTTACAAGATTAGAGTTTGAGTATGAAATTCCGTTAATTGAAGCAAATGAGATGTTAGATAAATTATGTCAAAAACCAGTGATTGATAAAACAAGATATTTGATAGATTATGAAAATCATACTTGGGAACTAGATATTTTTTATGGTGATAATGAAGGTTTAGTAGTTGTTGAAGTTGAACTAAGTAGCGAAGATGAAACTATAATTTTGCCTTCTTGGGTAAAAGAAGAAGTAACCTCAGATGCTAGATATTACAACTCAAATCTTATGAAACATCCATTTAAAGATTGGCAAAAATAAAGGGAAATAAATCCCTTTATTTTAAGCTATTAAAAGTTTTGCTAAATCATCTTTTGCATTTGTTGTAAGTGTAAGATTAAAGTTTTCAGCTAAAAAGTTGAAAATATCTTCATTTACAAATTGTGGTGGTTTTGGTCCAAGGTAGATATTTTTTACACCTAAAGAGAAAAGTGCAAGTAAAATAATTACAGCTTTTTGTTCCATCCAAGATAAAACAATAGAGATTGGTAAATCATTGATTGGAGTATTTAATGCTCCACTTAGTGCCTTTGCAATTTCAACTGCACCATTTGAGTCATTACATTGACCTAAGTCTAAATATCTAGGAATTCCAGTTCCTTCAATCTCTCCAAAATCAATATCATTGAATCTAAATTTACCACAAGATGAAGTGATGATTACACAATCTTTTGGTAAAGATGAAGTTAATTCTCTATAATATTCTCCACCCTTTCCTGGTGCATCACAACCAGCAACTACGAAGAATTGTTTGATTTTCCCTTCTTCTAATGCTTTTAAAATTTGTGGAGCTAAAGTTAAAACTGTTTTATAGTGGTGACCTGTAACTAATGTTGTATCTTCGTTAAAATCAATTCCATTTGCATCTTCACACTCTAAAGTTCTTTTGATTAAAGCATCAAAGTTATCATCAACAATTGGAGTTGAACCCTCAACACCTACAATTTTGTAAGTGAATAATCTATCTAAATATACACAATTTTTCTTTGGAGGAACAATACAGTTTGTATTTACTACAAAAGTTCCAGGGAATTTTTCCATTAGTTTTGCTTGGTCAAACCATGCTTTTCCAACATTTCCTTTTAGGTGTTTGTATTTTCTTAGTTCTGGATAACCATGAGCTGGTAACATTTCAGAGTGTGTATAAACATTGATTCCTTTACCTTCCGTTGCTATTAACAATCGCTCAAACATCTCTAAATCATGTCCAGAAACTAAAATAGCTTTTCCTTCAACTTTATTTTGAGCAACAGTTACAGGAGTTGGAATACCAAATTTATTAGTGTGTGTATTTGATAATCTATCCATTACTAAACTTCCAGCTCGTCCGATTTTCATTAGTTGGTTGATGTGGTCGTTGAAATTAAAATTTACATTTGTAAGTGTGAAATAAAGTGTTTCACTCATAACATCATCTATCTCTTTTGTAAGTTCTGGTTTAAAAGTATTTAAATGCTCTCTATATGCACTAAGACCTTTTAAACCAAAAATCATAATATCTTGTAATCTTGATAGATTTTCATCTTTCCCACAAGTTCCTACAACTGCACCAGTACTTCCACAACCACCTTTTTGACTCATTTCACATTGATAACAAAACATACTCATAATATAAAATCCTTTTAAATTTTTGACGGATTATATGGTTTTAGAAAGAGTGATACATTGATATTAATCAATACATGTTTATGTTTTGTAAGTTATAAAATCCTAGAATACGTACTTTAGAATAAAAAGGATTATTATGTCAAAAGAGAGAATTAAAGATTTTATAAATAAACAATTAGAAAATTTAGATGACTTTTCTTATAAAATTGAGTCAGATGATAACCATATTTATGCAATATTTACAGAAGTTTTAAGTGAAAAGGTAAATTTAGAGTTAACTTTTAAACTATTAGATGACGTATTATATTTACATTCAATTACTTATGGCTGGAAACCAGTAGAAAAAGGTGTGGCGAATAAATATTTTTGGATAGAACTTTTAAAAACAGTATCTTAAGCAGATACTGTTTTTGGTGGAAGTTTTGAGATAAACTCCTCAATAGAGTTAGCAACTCTTTTAGAAAATGCAACTGCTTCTACAACAGTTCTTGCACCTGTAACCACATCACCTGAAGCAAATACACCACGTCTAGCTGTTACTCCATTTTCATCACTTTGTAGTAGTCCATTTTCTCCTAAAGATAAACCAGTATTGTTTCTTACGATTAAATCTCTAGCTGTTTGACTAATTGCAATTAAAATAGAATCTGCTTCTTCAAAACTTTCTCTGTTTATCTCTTGGTTTGTAGTCATATATCTAATACCTTTTTCTGTTAATTCTAAAGGTAATTTGTGAAGATTGAATTTTACACCGTCTATTTTTGCATGATCAATCTCAATTTTTTCAGCATGCATATCTTCTTCACCTTTTCTATACATAATAGATACGTCATTTGCACCATTTCTAATAACAGTTCTTGCAACATCCATCGCCACATTTCCAGCACCAATTACAACAACTTTTTTCCCTAAATCATAAGCTTTTGGAGTTTTTAGATAATCAATCGCAAAATGAACATTTCCTAAACTTTCGCCTTTGATTCCCAACTTTTTAGGAGCCCAAACACCAGTTCCTATAAATATGGCATCAAAACCATCCCTTTGTAAATCATCAAGGGTGATATTTTTCCCTATCATTATATTTTTTCTAATTTTTACACCAATCTTTTTTAAAGTCTCTTCAACTTTATCTAAAATAGTTTTATCAAGTCTAAAATCAGGAATACCATATCTAAGAACACCACCTATTTGATTATTTCCTTCATACATAGTTATGTTATAACCTTTTAATGCCATCATCATTGCTAAACTAATTCCAGCAGGTCCTGAACCAATGATTGCAATGTTTCTGCCATTTTGTATAGGTTTCTCAAACTCTCGATAATTCATATAATAAGTTGAAATATAGTTTTCTATTCCTCCAACATTTACAGGAGTTGATTTTTTGTTTAAAACACAATGTCCTTCACAGTGCTTTTCATGGGGACAAACTAAAGAACATATAATTGATAAAGGATTGTTATTAAATAGTTTTTCGCCTGCAATTTTTATGTCACCATTTAAAAAAAGTCTAATAACTTCTGCAATTGGAGTACCTACTGGACAACCAGTTTGACATTTTGGTTTTTTGCAATCTAAACAAGTTTGAGCTGAATTTATAATGTGTTGCATATTCCCTCTTTTGTAGTTTCTGCATAATTATAACAAATAAATTAAATTACTAAATTAATTTTTTTAAATAAGCAAATATTCTAGTTACTTTTTTAACTAATTATGTATAATGTCAAACTTTAAATAATTGTTCAAAAAAAGGATAATAATGTCTCTTGTAAAGAAGATACTGTTTTTAATAATTTTATTTGTTGGCTTCATAATTTACTCTGTATATGACTTTAATTATGATGCACAATTAAATAGTCAAAATCTTGTTTCTAATGCTAATGAAATAAAAGATAGTGACACTGGATTAATCGATAAAATTATCAATATGTTCCCTTCTTTAGATGACAAAGAGAAAAAACCATTTAGTCTTGTGTTAACAAAAAAAGATGGTATGGTTGTAATGGATGGAATTTTTGCCAATGAAAAAGATACAAAAAAAGTTTCTGAGATTTTAAATATTAATCGTGATGGTGAATATACTTATGAAGAAAATATAGTTATTGATGAAGTTTTATTATCAAAAATTGCAACACTAATAACACCATTTAAAGATTTTTTTGAAGATGGTGCAAAACTATCAATAATCAATGATGAAGTTTTTTTATCTGGTGAATTAAAAGACCCAAATCAATACTCTTTATTAGATTCTATTCTTTCAAGAATTGATGTTAGTTTAGTAAAAGATATTAGTATTGCAAATCCTACTCTTATAAATAGCGAAAATGATCAAGAAAAAACAACAGATGCACTTGCTTCTGCTAATCAAACAACTAATCAAGTAAATAAAGCTAAAGTTGCTCTAACTCCAGATGAAATTCAATTACATATTAATGAAATATTAGCTGATAAAAAGATTGCCTTTGAAAGAAGAAGTTCAACTGTTACAGAGGATTCAAAAATTTCAATTGTTAAAATTGCAGATATTTTAAAAGAGTATAAAAATATAAAACTTGAAATTGCTGGACATACAGATTCAAGAGGTGATAATGCTTTAAATAAAAAGATTTCACAAGATAGAGCAAATAGTGTTAAAGAGGTTTTAATATCTTTAGGTATAAATGCTGATAGATTAAAAGCTGTTGGTTATGGAGAAGATTTCCCAATTGCTAAAGATGATGAAAATGGTTTATCAGAGATAAATAGAAGAGTAGATTTTAATATTTTAGGAGAATAATTTATGTTAGAAATAGCTTCATTAATAGTAGTAAATTTAGTAATAGCAGGAATTATTGGTTTCCTAATAGGTTTTATATTAGGTCGAAATAGTTTTCCTAAAATTAAATCTATCGGAAATGATAGTAAGTTAGATGATTTAAGAAGTGAAAAAGTTAAACACTCTTTAAATCCTATTTTTAAAAAGAATTCAACTTTAGATTTTAAACCATTAATTTTATCTACTCCAAAACCAGCTGGAAAAGATAATTTAACAAAAATAAAAGGTATTAATACAAAAATTGAAACAGATTTAAATAATTTAGGAATTTATCATTTTGAACAAATCTCTAAATGGTCTAGTAAAAATGCTGAGTGGATTGAAGAATTTTTATTACTTCCTGGAATTGCAAGAAGTTACCAATGGGTTGAACAAGCAAAAATTTTACACTCTGGTAAAGAGACGGCTTACAGTTTACAAGTTGAAAATGGTGAGGTTGAAGTAGATTAAATTTAATCTACTCCTTTATTTTTACTACATATCTTCCAACAGCTTTACCTGAAAGTAAATGCTCGTAAGCTGTTTTTATTTCATCTAATGTGATTTCATTTATAATAGTATTTAAACTATTTATTTTCCATCTACTTGCAAGTTTTTCCCAAGCAGCTTGTTTTTTCTCTAATTTACATTCAACTGAATCAATTCCAATTAATCTTACACCTCTTAAAATAAATGGAAATACATTAGTATTTAATTCTGCTGATGATGTTAAACCACAACAAGTTACAACTCCATCATATTTTACCTCTTTTAGGGCATTTGCAAGTATTTTCCCCCCAACTGTATCAATTACTCCTGCATATTTCTCACTTAACATAGGTTTATTTGCTTGTCCTTCAAAATCTTCTCTTAAGATTACCTCTTTTGCACCAATCTTTTTAAGAAAATCAACTTTATCACTTTTCCCTGAAATGGCGATTATGTTGTATCCTAGTTTGCTTAATATTGCAATTGCAATAGAACCTACTCCACCAGTTGCACCTGTAACTAAAATATCTCCACTTTCAGGTTTTATTCCATTTTCAATTAATTCATTTACACTTAAGGCTGCTGTTAATCCAGCTGTTCCAAAAGTCATAATCTCTTTATCTGAAATAGAATCAGGAATTCGCGCAACCCAAGCTGATGGTACTTTTACATATTGTGCATGTCCACCATTTGTATTCATTCCCATATCATAACCAGTTACTAAAACTCTTTCTCCTATTTTAAAAACAGGTGATGTTGATTCAAAAACTGTACCAGCAACATCAATACCAGTTACATGTGGAAATGTTCTTGTAACTCCTGGATTTCCAATTGAACTAAGTGCATCTTTATAGTTTAATGAAGAGTAACTTACTTTTATCACAACTTCTTTTTCTTCACATTTTGGTATAGATATATCTTGTATTCCAGATGTAAACTCTTTATCTGCTATTTTTTCAACTACAAAAGCTTTCATTTTTATCCTTAATTATTTACTTATGTTAAAACTTTAGCTAAAATATTACAAAAGCACAAGAACTAACTTTTAAGTTAGGTACTATCTAAAAGCATACTATTGGAGTGATTATGACCAAAAAAATTGAAATAAATAAAGATGAGGATATTGATAAATGTGCTGTTGAAACTTGTATTGACGCATTGGCAGGTAAATGGAAAATCCTGATTTTATGGTATCTAAAAGATGAGAAGAAAAGATTTAGTGAACTTCAGAAATTACTTCCTCGTGCAACTCAAAAGATGTTAATACAAAAATTAAGAGAGTTAGAAAATGATGGTTTAGTATATAGGGAAGTTTATCCTGTAGTTCCACCAAAAGTTGAATATTCTCTTACTGAATATGGAAAAACTTTAAAACCAATTTTAAAACAACTTTATATTTGGGGTGATATTCATAAAAAATCTTTTACTAATAAATAGCTTTTTTATTTAAATAGAAATAGATTATTAAACTAATTCCTGCACTTGATAAAATTGTTGACATAATCATAATTTGGTATCTAACAGCAATTAATGGGTCTACTCCTGAAAGAATTTGCCCAGTCATCATCCCAGGAAGTGAAACTAATCCTACAGCTAACAGTGAGTTTATTTGAGGAATTAGAGCTGATTTAAATGCAATTTTTCTTGCATTTTCAAAAGATTCCTTTCTCTCTAACTCTTTTTCGAACCTTTCAATTGCTAATGATATTACATTCATTGAATTAGCAAGTATCATTCCTGCTATTGGAATTACATATCTTGGTTCATAAAAAGTATCAAAATCCAATATAAAATTTATAATCAAAACAAGATGTAAAATTGATGATAAGCCTAACGATAATACAATTTTATAAAAGTGATTAAATGATTTATTATGAGTATTTCTAAGACTTATCCATGTTGAAATCAAAAGCATAAATGAGAGTATTAAAATACCTAAATATAAATCTTTATCTTCAAAAATGTATATAAGTATATATCCTACTAATAATAATTGAATTATCATTCTTAGTGTTGAATAGACTATTTCACTTTTATTGTTCGCCCATTTATAATAGTAATAGCCAACAACTAACAATGGTATTAATGAATATAATAAATTTATTAAAGGTATATTTTGCATAAAAAATTCTATCTAAATTAATAGCTAATTTAATTTAAAATCAATAGGCACTTCAAAATCTAAATACTCTTTATTTACAAGCTTGTTATCAAAAGGTTCAAACTGTTTAGTATCATATAAAGCATTTAAAGCTGCCTTATCAAGTCTTTCTTTATCACTTGATACAAGAAGCTTAATTTCACTAAATAAGCCGTTTGAAAGCACTCTAAAGCTTACAATTACTTTACCCTCTTCTTTTAGTTTTTTTGATATTGTTGGATAAGTTTTATTTTTGTTTATCTCTTCTCTTAATCTATTTCTATATTGATTCATATATTCTTGATTATTAACTTCTTGTTTTTCTGGTGCATTTATTTGAGTTGTTGTTTTGGCCTCTATAGTAGAACTATTTTGAGTTTGAGCCTCTTCTTTTATCTCAGATTTTTCTTCTTTTGAAATCTCTTTTGGTTTACTTATTGTTGGTGTTGATATTTTTTTAGGAGCTTCTTTTTTTATAATCTCTTTTTTTTGTTCAATTTTGGGTTCAACTACTTTTTCTTGAGTTACTTCATTTTTAATTTCACTCACTTTTGAGAGTTGAAGTTTTAGGCTATTGTTTTGGATTTGTTGAGTTGATTCTGTTTTAGTAGTTTTGAAAAAGTTGATTAGTGTTAGATGTAATAATAGAACTAAAATAAAACTGATTGTAATTATAAATCTATTCATTAGTTTATAATTAGTTTTTTAATAAATCTTTTAAACTGTCTTTGGGATTTTTCCCATCTAATATAAGTTTTACTTCATTTGCAATTGGAGTATAGATATTGTGTTTATTTGAAAGAGTATGTACAGCTTCTGCCGTTTTTATCCCTTCTGCAACTTCACCTAACTCTTTTAAAATATCATCAAGATTTTTATTAGAAGCAAGTCCAAGACCAACTCTATAATTTCTACTCATTGTTGAATTTGCAGTTAAAAAAAGGTCTCCAGCTCCACTTAAACCTAAAAAAGTTGATTTTTTAGCTCCAAAGTATTTACCAAATCTTTCCATTTCAACTAAACCTCTAGCAATCAATGAAGCTTGGGCATTTTTACCTAAATGTAATCCTTCGCAAATTCCACTTGCAATAGCTAAAACATTTTTATAAGCTCCAGCAACTTCAGCACCTATTACATCAGCGCTATAATAAGTTTTAATAAAATTTGGGAAAAAAGGAGAAAACTTTTCAAAAAGTTTTCTTGAATTAGAATTTATTACCAAAGCACAAGGTAATCCTTGTTTAACTTCAGTAGCAAATGATGGACCTGAAATAAATCCTATGTTTTTATTTGGAACATAATCGGCATAAATTTCATTTAAAAATTGTCCACTTGAAGCTTCAATACCTTTTGAAGCCACAAGAATCTTTTGTCCTTTAAAAACAAAATTTTCTTTTAACCAAGATCGAATCTCTTGGGCAGGAATTGCAATGATTAAATATTTGCACTCTAAAGCAGTTTTTAAATCAACAAAGTTTTCAATATCTCTAGGAGTTCTAGAACTAATTAAACATTTTTGTTTTTGAGAAAGTGCAAAATGAAGAGCTTGTCCCCATTTTCCTGCACCTATTACTGCAATAGAGTTGTTTTTCATTAAGATAATCTTTGTTTTAATAAGTCATTTACTTTTGCAGGATTTGCACTACCTTTTGATTCTTTCATAGTTTGACCTACAAAGAAACCAAATAGTTTATCTTTACCTGATTTATATTCTGCTACTTTATCTTGATTTGATGCAAGAATTGCATCAATAATAGCTAATAGTGCTCCATCATCAGATACTTGTTTAAGTCCAAGTTTTTCTATGGCTGCATCTACATCAGTTGATTCGTTTTCCATTAGGAAATCAAGAACTTCTTTTGCTGCTTTTCCAGAAATTGTATTATCTTCAATTCTTTTTACAAGTGTTGCTAAAGTTTTTGCATCAATAATTGAATCTTCAATTAATGCACCCTCTTTTAATCTAGCTAATAATTCTACAGTTAACCAAGTTACTGCATTTTTTGCACTAATCCCCTCAGCCATCATTTCATCAAAATATTTAGCAATTTCAAGACTTGCTGTAATTACTGAAGCGTCATACTCTTTAAGTCCAAAATCTTTTACAAATCTCTCTTTTTTCTCATCAGGAAGTTCTGGAATTTGTGAATATTTTTCAAGCATTTCATCTGTAATTATTAATGGTAAAAGGTCTGGATCTGGGAAATATCTATAATCAGCAGCATCCTCTTTCCCTCTCATTGATCTTGTTTCTCCAGTATTTGGGTCAAAAAGTCTTGTTTCTTGAACAATCTCTTTTGAATGAACACCATCTTCCCATGCTTCAATATGTCTATTTACTTCATAAGCAATAGCTTTTTCAATGAATTTAAATGAATTCATATTTTTTATTTCACATCTAGTGTAAAGGTTTGTGTCACCTTTTGGTCTAATAGAAACATTTACGTCACATCTGAAAGACCCTTCTTGCATATTTGCATCACTGATTCCTAAATATCTTACAATTGAGTGTAATTTCTTTAGGTATAAAAGAGCTTCTTCTGCACTTCTCATATCAGGTTCAGAAACGATTTCAAGTAGAGGAGTTCCTGCTCTATTTAAATCCACATGAGAAACACTACCAGCATGGATATTTTTTCCTGCATCATTTTCTAAGTGAGCTCGTGTTACTCCAATAGTTTTTTGTCTACCATCTGGGAAATCAATTACTAACTCACCAAGTCCAACAACAGGAACTTCAAATTGAGAGATTTGATAACCACTTGGTAAATCTGGATAGAAGTAATTTTTTCTATTAAATACTGATTTTTGATTTATTTGCGCTTTTAGTGCAGTTCCAAGCATAATTGCTTTATGAACAGCTTCTTTATTTAAAACTGGTAATGCACCTGGTAATCCTAAACAAGTTGGACAAACATTTGTATTTGGTTCTTCTCCAAAACTTGTAGCACATGAGCAAAAAAGTTTACTATTTGTATTTAATTGTGTATGTACTTCTAGTCCTATGATAACTTCAAACATCTATTTCCTTTATTTAAGTATTTTTATATCAGCTATTAATTTTTGTTTTTCAAAATAATCTTTAAGATATTTTTTTTCTCTTGTACTCATAATATCATTAAATATTTTTGCTTTTACTGTTTCAAAACCAAGAGTGCTTGTTCCCTCTTTTTTTACAATAAATAGTGCTATAAATTGTTTATTCGCAGTAAAAATTGGAGTAAAACTATTTGTTTTAGTCTCATTTAACATAAATTGCATTTGTGGTTGTAAACTGTCAGAACTTAGTTTTAATGGAGTTCTTACAACATCGTCTGCAATTACCATTGGGTTATTAATTGCACTAATTAAAGAGGCTTTATTTTTTGAAGTATATTGATTTACATCATAAGATTTCGAAGTTGAATATTTCTCTTTATTTTTTTCATAATATAGTTCCATATCTTCTTGACTTGCAATTGCTAATTGACCTTTTACTATTTTTTGAATTAGTTTTTGTCTAATTACAGCATCTTTTGCTTCATTTTCGAAAAGTTCATAGTTTCCATATTTTTGTTTTACAACAGATTTAAAAGAGTATAAATCCATACCATTTGCATTTGCAAGTTTTTCAATATAATCATTTATTTCAAAAACATCAGCACTTATATTATTATCTCTTACGGCTTGTTCATATAAAGCTTTATCAATTAATAAACCAACAGCTTCATTTTTACCAATTTTGTTCTCAACCATTGTTTTATCAATATCATAAATTGTGATTGGTTCATCATTTACAGTTAGAGCAAGACCATTTTCCACATCGGCTAATAATATTCCTGAACTCACAAGTAACGCTAAAAAAAGTTTGTACATAATAATTCCTTTTTCATAAAGCAGATATTTTACCAAAAAAATGGTAAATATCTGTTTTGTTGAAAATAAAGATTATTAATTTTTAGATTTAGTAACTCTATTGATTAGATAAAAGATTGAATTATAATCAAGACCTGACTCTTCACTTAATCCAATTTCACAAGTTTTAGATGTAGAAAATGCCATTTTAGCATCTTTTGTTTGCTCTTTTAAAGCTCTTAAAGCAGATTTATTCAGTTCAGGGAAATTAAATCCTCTATCACCTGCAAATCCACAACATTTTACATCTGCTGGTACTATTACATTTGTTGAACATAAAGATGCTAGAGTTTTAAATTTGTCTTCTAATCCCATTTTTCTTGAACTACAAGTTGTATGAATTGTAATTGGTTCATTTATTGCTGTAAATTCCAAATCTTTTGTTAAGAATTGTAATGCAAATTCTATTGGTTCAAAAATATCAAGTTTGTGTGAAAAACTCTCCATCATTTTTTTAGTACAAGGACTTGTATCACATAAAATTGGATATTCACCAAATTCACTAGCATTTAATAATGCAAGCTCAAGTTGTGAAGATTTTGTATGTGCTGCTTCATCAAAACCTTTTGAAGAAAACGGCATACCACAACATAAGTTTGGTAAATCTTCAGGGAATAGTATTTGATAACCAGCTTTTAATAGTAGTTCTACAGTTGTGTCAAATAGTTCTTTTTCTTCTTTTGAAACAGCATTTAATCCCATACTTCTATTTATACATGAAGGGAAATATACTACTTTTTTATCACTAACTTTTTGTTCAAAATTTAAATTTATATTTGTTCCTATTGGTATAGTAACACTCCATTTAGGAATAGAACTACTTAAATCTCTAAATGTTTTAGTCATTGTTTCCATACTTGGAGTTCCTAAAACTTTGTGAATAAAATTAGCACTATTAAGTCCAAATCTAACACCTTTTAGTGTAGTTGAAAAATTATTAGCTACAAAATTTGCAATTGATTTTCCAGTATTTGAAATTTGTTCAGCTCTTAAATGTTTTGTTAAACTTCCTGTGTCAATTTTTACTGGACATGCAGTTGAACATAAACTACAAGTTGCACAAGTTTCTATTCCATCATATTGGTATAAATCTTTATACTCACGTGCTTCTTTATCATTTCCAATGCTTTCAAGTCTTGAAATTTCTCTATTAATTACAATTCTTTGTCTTGGAGTTAATGTTAATTCATTTGATGGACATGTAGGTTCACAAAATCCACACTCTATACATTTATCCACAATTTCATTTGTAGCTGGAAGAGTTTTAAGATTTTTAAGGTGAGCTTGTGCATCATCATTTATTATAACACCTGGATTTAAAAGTCCTTTAGGATCAAATAAATTTTTGATTTTTTTCATCATAATATAGGCATCATATCCCCACTCTAATTCAATGAATGCTGCCATATTTCTACCAGTTCCATGTTCTGCTTTTAAACTTCCTTGATATTTAACGGCAACAGAATTTACAACTTCATTCATTAAATCATCATATCTTTTTATCTCTTTTGGATCTGAGAAATCTTGAGTAAATACAAAGTGGAAATTTCCCTCAAGGGCATGACCAAAAATTAAAGCTTCAGAGTAACCATGTTTTTTAAATAGTTCTTGAAGCTCTAGTGTAGCTTCTGCTAAACATTCAATTGGATAAGCAACATCTTCAATAATTACAGTTGTTCCGGTAACTCTTACAGCTCCCACAGCTGGAAATAAACCTTTTCTGATTTTCCAATAAAGTGTATATTCTGCAACATCTTTTGTGAAATAAATATCTCTAACAACTGAAAATTCTTTTAATAATTCTTCAATTTGTGCTGTTTGAATATCTAATTGTGCATCACTGATTGCTCTTGTTTCAATTAAAAGTGCTGTAACATTTTCATCAAAATCTTTTATGAATTCTGGCATTGCTGGATCTTGCTCAATACTTTTTAGTCCTGCTCTATCCATTAACTCAACTGCATCAACTATAATTTTATTTGCATCTTTTGCAAGTTTTAATTTAGTAACAGCTGAACATGCTTCATTCATATCTTTAAAATAAATAAGTGAACTAGCTTTATCTTTTAAATCTTCAACAGTATAATAAGTAATTTCTTCGATAAATGCTAAAGTTCCTTCACTTCCAATAATTAAATGTTCTAATATTTCAAACTCATCATCAAAATCTATTAAAGCATTTAGTGAGTAACCACATGTATTTTTGATTTTGAACTTTCTTTCAATCTTTGCTCTTAGTTCTTCATTGTTTTTTGTATCATCCGAAAAGCTTTTTAAATCTTTTAGGAAATCGGCGTGTGTTTTTCTAAAAGTATTTTTACTCTCTTGGCATCCTGTATCTAATTTTGTACCATCACCAAAAATTAACTTCATTGATTTTAGAGTTTTATATGAATTTTGTGAAATTCCACAACACATACCAGAAGCATTATTTGCAGCAATTCCCCCAATCATAGCAGCATTAATACTTGCTGGATCTGGACCAATTTTTTTAGAATATCTTGCAAGTAATCCATTTACTTGAGCACCTGTAAGTGCAGGTTGTAATGAAATATAACTAACATCATCTGCAATTTTAAAGTTGCTAAAATTTCTTGATGTAACTATTAATATTGAATCACTAATTGCTTGACCTGAAAGTGAAGTTCCTGCTGCTCTAAAAGTTATGCTTAAATTCATTGAATTTGATAATTCAATAATATCTTGAACTTCTTTTGCATTATCTGTTTTGATTACAATTTTTGGAATTAATCTATAAAAAGATGCATCTGTTCCATAAGCTAAAGTGTGAAGCTTATCTGTGAAAATCTTTTCCTTTGAAATCTTATTTATAATTTGATTATAAAAATCTTGGTATTTACCTTCTAACATTTTTTTCCTTTTTTATTTTTTTGTTTTGTGAGAAAAAATTAATTGCTATTCGAGTCGTGGTACCGTATAAATTCTTTGTTGAGGGTCATAAATAAAAGAGTACATTTTATCTTTTATTTTAAATATTATATTGAAGATTAGTTTTAAAAAGTATTTGCTATTTTTCATGTTACTTCTTATAAACTTTTACAAAAGGCAGATGCCTTTTGTAAAGTTATGCTTTTGGATTTATTCCAAATATTTCTGGGAAAAATACAATTATCATTAGTACAAATATTTGAATAAGGATAAATGGCAATACCCCTTTATAAATATCAATAGTTCTAACACTTGGAGGAACTACTCCTTTTAAGTAAAAGAGAGAGAATCCAAATGGTGGTGTTAAAAATGACGTTTGTAAATTCATTGCAATTAATATTGCAAACCAAACTGGACTAATATCTAAATTAGTTGCAATCGGAACTAAAATAGGAACAATTATATATGAAATTTCAACGAAGTCAATAAAGAATCCTAAAATAAATATTGCTAACATTGTAAATAAAATAAATGCAAATTTCTCATCACCTGGTAAATTCATCATAAAATGCTCAACTAATTCATCTCCACCTGTGTAAGTAAACACCATTGAAAATGCAGTTGCTCCAATTAAAATACCAAATACCATAGATGTAATTTTTACAGATTCAAATGATGCTTCTTTAACCATATCTATTGAAAAAGATCTATATAAAACTGCTAATAATATAGCTCCAATACAACCAACTGCAGATGATTCTGTAGGAGTTGCAATACCACCAAAAATTGAACCTAAAACCATAATAATCAATGTTAAAGAAGGAATAATTGCAATTAATGCAGATATTACTTGTTTTGTTTTAGATCCTCTTGATGGATCTTTTGGAATTGCTGGTGCCATATCTTTTTTGAAATATGCAACAATTAATATAAATAATATATAAGCAGCAACTAGTGTTAATCCTGGCCAAACAGCAGCTGCAAATAAATCACCTACTGGAACTTGAAATACATCTCCTAAAATAATTAAAACAATTGAAGGAGGAATAATTTGCCCCAAAGTTCCTGAAGCACAAATAGTTCCTGTTGCAAGTGGTAGATTATATTTATATTTCATCATAACAGGAAGCGAAATAACACCCATTGCAACAACTGATGCTCCAACAACTCCTGTTGATGCTGCTAATAAAGTTCCAACTAAAACTGTTGAAATTGCAACTCCACCTCTAACTTCTCCAAAAAGAAAAGCCATTGATTCTAAAAGTTTTTCTGCAAGACCAGTTTTTTGTAAAATAATTCCCATGAAAATAAACATAGGAACAGACATTAATATTGTATTTTGCATAATTGACATGATTCTATAAGGCATGAAATCAAACATTCCAAGACCTTCATCTAGTCCATCAACTAAACCTTCCATTATTCCATTGTCAAAACCAACTTCAATGAAACCTGCTAATATTCCGAAAAATAGAGATACTGCTGCAAAAGTAAATGCTACTGGAAAACCAAAAGCTAACATTACTAATGAAGCAAAAAACATAACAATACCAATCATTTGTTATCTCCTTGCTCATCAATATCAACAACATGGTGTTTATGTTGTTCTAATTCACATTTTAAATTTTCAATTTCACCTTTTAGGTTGTATCCATCCATTGGTCTAAGACCTTTGTAAACATTTAGATTTTTAATAAAAAATCCAATAGATGTGATAATTAATAGGAAAAAAGATAAAGGAATTAGCGATTTTACTATCCATCTATACGGTAATCCACCTGGATCGCCACTTTGTTCATGTGAATTAAATGATTCTATTACATATGGAATAGATTCAATTGCTATTAATAATGCAATTGGAAGAATAAAAAGAACAACTCCCATCATATTTATTCTAGCTTTCTTTTTATCAGTTAATCTATCGTAGATAATATCAACTCTTACATGACCATCTTCTTTTAATGTATACGAGATTCCCAATAAAATAATTACAGAAAATAGATGCCATTCCATCTCTTGCATAGCGATGCTACCTGTATTAAAAAAGTATCTCATAATTACATCATAAGTCACATTTAATATCATAAGCACCATTACAAAAGCAGTAAAATACCCTATTATATCTGCAAATTTATCAAAACCTTTTTCTAGTTTTAACAACATTATAATCCTTTTGTGATTTTATAAATAAGTCAAATAAACTTATTTGAGGTAGATTTATTTGATTTATTTCAGATTTTACAATCTAACTCCCTAAAAGAGAGTTAGAGGGTATATTATAAATTATCTTTTAAGTATAAATAGTCAGACATTTTTGTCCACTCTCTAGATTTTTTCTGATAAGCTTCTTGTGATTCTAAAACTTCTTTTACGATAGGAGACTCTTTTTTAACCTCTTCTAATAATTCAGCATTAGCTTTTTTCATAGCATCCATAACAGGTTTTGGGAAAGTTTTAACTTTGATATTTGGGAATTCAGTTAACATATTTGCCCATGCTTCACTACTCATGTGGTAGTTTTGAATATACATATCATAAGCTGATACTCTCATAGCTGTTAATAAAATTTGTTGTAAATCTTTTGGTAATTTATTATATGCTTCTTCATTTACCATAAATTGTAATTCAGTTGCTGGTTCATGCCAACCTGTGTAATAATATGGTGCAATTTTGTGGAATCCCATTGAAATATCCATTCCAGGGCCAACCCACTCTAATGCATCGATAGTTCCTCTTTCTAGAGATGTATATAATTCACCTGGAGCAATATTTGTAACTGATAATCCTAGTTTTGCCATAACTTCACCAGCAAATCCTGGAATTCTCATTTTTAGACCTTTTAAGTCATCAAGTGTATTGATCTCTTTTCTAAACCAACCACCCATTTGGTTACCAGTATTTCCACCAGGGAAGGCTAGGATACCATGTTTTTTATATGCTTTTTGCATTAATTCCATTCCACCACCATAGTAGAACCATGCATATTGTTCAGGTGCAGTCATACCAAAAGGCATTGTTGTAAATGGTAAAGTATCTATATCTTTACCTTTCCAGTAATACGATGCAGAGTGCCCCATTTCATATTGACCACCTTTTACCATATCTAAAATACCAAGAGGTGCTTTGTGTTTATTTGCAGCATCAATTCTGATTTCGAATCTTCCATCAGACATTTCATCCACAAGTTTTGCCATATTTACTGGAGCATCAATAAATGGAGTAAGTGTTGAACCCCATGTTGTTGCTAACTTCCATTTGATAACTTTATCAGCTGCACTTGCTGCTGTTGATAAACCTGCAATTAACGCCGATGTAACTAGTAACTTTGTTGTAAATTTTAACATTTCATTTCTCCTTAGATTTGTTATTACTAAATTCTAACTATACGAAATGATAATAATATGATATTTTAGGCTATTTTAAAAATATATCCAGTGTCTACAACCGTATGAATATACTCTTTATTTAGTATTTTTCTTACTCTTCTTATTAAACTTCGTATTGATTCTAAAGATACAAAACTTCCTTCCCAAACGTAGTTTTCTATACTTTCATAGGTAATAACTTGATTTTTTTTACTAAGAAATAAATTAATTAGAAGTTTCTCTTTTTTTGTTAATCTTGTTTCTTGATTATCAATTACAACTGTTGCTGATTTAAAATCAAAATATGAGTTTTCGTCAAAATAGATTTTACTATCTTGAATATTACAAAGTTTTTCGATTTTTATCTCTAACTCATCTATGAAAAAAGGTTTTTTCAAATAATCATTACAACCAAAATCGTATGATTGTTTTATTACATCTAACTCTACACTTGCACTTATAATTATTACTGGAACAATTTTGTAGTATTCTCTTATTTTTTTTAGAATATTAATTCCATCTATATTTGGAACATTTATGTCCAAAATAAAACATGAAAAACCCTCAGTTATATTTTCATAGGCATCAGCACCATCAGTAAAAGAGATTACATTATAGTTTTTTAACTGCAATCTTTTTGTGATAGTCTCATTTAATTTTTTATTATCTTCTAAAAGTAAAATCTTCATTTTAAACCTTTTTATGTGGAAGTTTAATTGTAAAAACTACATGATTTCCATCATTTCTTACACTAATACTTCCTCTCATTTTTTCTTCAATTATAACTTTTGCCATATAAAGACCAAGTCCTGTACCATCCTCTTTTGTTGTGAAATATGGTTCAAAAATTGAGTTTATGATTTTTTCATCAATTGCTCCAGCATCATCAATTATCTCTATTGTATTAGAATTTGTAGTTCTTATAATATTAATATCAATAGTTCCTTTTTCATTTATACCTAAATTCTTTTCAACAATTTTATTTTTTGCATTATTAATGATATTCAGTAAAACTTGTTTGAACTCATTTTCATATCCATAAATTAGTAACTCTTCATTTTCATTTTTATAATTAAAATTCATTTTAATATTTGAATAAAATACCTGTTTCCCAATAATCTCATTTATCTCATTTAAAGCTTTTGTAATTGAGAAAAGCTGTTTTTTTGTTGAGGGTTTTAAGAAGTTTCTAAAATCACTAAGGGTTTTTGACATATATTTTATTTGAATCATTGAGTCATTTACAAACTCTTTTACCTCTTCATCTTTTAATTCTTTTAAAAGGTAAGAAGTTTGAATATCTTGTACAAGTGCAGATAATTCAACTAATGGCTCATTCCATTGGTGCGCAATTGCTGCAATCATATCACCCATTTCTGCTAGTTTACTTTGTTGGATTAAAAATTGTTTTTGTTGAATTCTTTCAGTTATATCATCCATAATACAAACAATTCCACCAACACTTCCATCAATATTTTTATAAACAGCTTTATTTAAAATGATATGTTTCATCTCATTTGATTTTGTGTAAAAAGTAAATTCAGATGTGCTTGTGCTAAATGTATATAATAACTCTTTATCAATTTTTGTATTTGCTACTGCAATTTTATGTGGGAAAAAGTCAAAGGCAGTTTTTCCTATTATTTCATCTCTTGATGAGTTTACTAATGACGCAAAACTTGTATTACATCCTAAAAACTTACCCTCAACATTTTTATAATAGATTGGATTTGGGATTGTATCAAGTAAAACTTTATCAAATTCAATTCTATTTGAAAGTTCAAGTTCAAGTTTTTCTCTTCTTTGAATGTTAGCTCTTAAAATTAGAACTACAATACTAAGAATAAAAATAATCAATGTTGAAATGATAAAAAACTTTGTATGTTCTCTGTAAACTGAGCTTGGTTCATTTATTATTAAAGGATTTTCTATATATTTACTTATATCAAGATTGAATCTTTGTAGTTCATTATAATCAAACATATAAAGATTTGGTGATTTTTCTAAGATTGGAATATCAGTGATTTTTTTACCACTTAAAACTTCCAAGGCCATTTTTGAAACATTTTCACCTTGTGCAACAGCAGAAGTTAAAAGACCTCCTACAATTCCATTGTTTAGGTAAAAATCCCACAAACCATAAATTGGAACTTGACTTACTTTTTTAACCTCATCAAAACTTTGTTTATGGGTAAAGAATTTCCCTGTTGTATCTTTAAATAAAAGCACAAATAATATTACACTATTATCTTTATCAAGACTAGAGACTTTATCTTGTAGATTTTTAATTTCTAAATTATCAGTATATTCTATATTGAATTTATTTTTATATTTTTCAATAATAGGTCTTAAATCTCTTTTTATAGCATAACCAGTTGTTGAAGTATCATTAATAATAAGCAGATTTTTCAAATTTGGATGAAGTTTTGCTATTAACTCAAAGTTTTTTTCAATGTCAACCTCTTCCGCAACTCCTGACATGTATTTATACATATCATTTTCATTTAAAAAAACTTTATCAAAATTGTTTATTCCACAGAATAAAACAGGAACATCTTTAAATAGAAATTCATGGTATTTAATCATAAAATCAAAAGCATTATTATCACTTAAAATGATTAAATCAAATTTCCTACCTTCAAATTCTTGTTTATATAATCTTGAAAGATTATATAAATAAGTTTGATCATCAATTCTTTTTGTATCCATATAAATTGTTGTAAGTTCTATCTCTTTGTGATTAGCAAAGTTTTTTTCGATAGTTTTAGAAATATCATCTGTCCAAATATATCCTTTGTGATATGAATGAATTAATAATACTTCCTTTGATTGGTCTGCAAATAAGTAGTTAAAAAAAAGTATGCTAAATAGTAAAAAATATTTCATTATTATCCCCTATTTAGCAATTATATCAAGATTTTATGAAAATCACATAACCAGTTTTGGGTCCATGAGCTCCAATAACAAGAGATTGTTCAATGTCCGCTGTTTTTGAAGGACCTGAAATAAATACTCCATAACCTGAGTTTTCAAAATTTATTCTTTCATAAGCTTCATGCATATTATTTAGAAGTTCATTTTCATCAATTACTATTACGATATTTTGTGCGATAAAATATAAAGCTCTATGTCTATTATCTTCATTTTTCATCCAAATAGCACCATTTTCAGCGATTGCAAAATTACCTTTTACAATTGCCAAATCAATATCTTTTAAATCATGTGCATCTCTAAAACTATTAGCATCAAAATTACCTAACGTACAATAATCCACATTACAAGCTATTTGTTGTTCATTTGGATATAAAGTTTTTATTGTTTCATCTAATTTATCTTTTTCAATTACTATAGCTTTCCCCCCTACACTTTCAAGCATAGTAGAAAAAGTTTCAAATTTATTATCAAATTTGATTCCAAAACTTTCATAACTTGGAAGTTTTACACTTTTAACAACATTGTTGTCTTTTATGTTTTTTAATATTTTTTCTTTACTTGTCATCTAATTCTCCATCTCTAAACATTTCTTTAAAACTTTTTGGAGGCATTTTTGGCATGTCCCTTTGTTTTCCCCAAACATTTGCTTTATTATATATAATAGAATTTGGTAATTTTGGTACTATAAATCTAGCCATTTTCCCAGCAAATTCAAACAAAGTTGGTTTACTCATTAACCAAGCGGTTACTTTCATTGCCATTTTTTTCTTTGGATCAATTAAATTTGCTTCAGATAAATCTTGTCTTAGACTATAAAGTTGTGAATCTAAGTCAATTTTTACAGGACAAACGTTTGAGCATGAACCACATAATGTACATGCAAATGGTAAAGAGTTATGAATTTCAGGCTCTTTTTTTGAACCTAAAATTGAACCTATTGGTCCTGGAATTACATATTCATACGAGTGACCACCACTTCTTCTATACACTGGACATGTGTTCATACATGCACCACATCTAATACAATTTAGTGCTTTTTTATTTTTCTCAGATGCTAGGAATTGACTTCTTTTATTATCAACGATAATTATATGCATCTCTCCACCTTCAACTGGAGTGTGAAAATGTGAAGTATAAGAAGTTATTGGTTGTCCGGTTGCACTTCTTGCTAATAATCTTGTAAATACAGATAAATCTTCAAGTCTAGGAATAACTTTTTCAATTCCCATAGAAGCTATATGAAGTTTTGGAACACTAGCTCCCATATCTGCATTTCCTTCATTTGTACAAACTACAACACCACCTGTATTTGCAATGGCAAAATTAACACCAGTTAATCCTGCTTGTGCTGTTAAGAAATCTTCTCTTAATGCAGCTCGTGCAGCTCTTGTTAAATAAGTCGGATCATAATTTCCTTTTTCAGTTCCTAGTTTTTCATGGAATGTATCTGAAACATCTGATTTTTTTAAGTGAATTGCCGGTAATACGATATGTGATGGAGTTTCATGTCTTAGTTGAACAATTCTTTCTCCTAAGTCTGTATCAATAACTTCAATTCCTAAATTTTCTAAATATGGATTTAGATGACACTCTTCAGTTAGCATTGATTTTGATTTTACAAGTTTTGTAACATTATGTTCTTTTAAGATTTTTGCAACGATTTGATTATGTTCAAGAGCATCAATTGCAAAGTGAACTTTAATACCTTTTTTTGTTGCGTTTTCTTCAAACTGTAAAAGATAAGTATCAAGATTTGCCATTGTATGAGTTTTAATTTGATTTGCAAACTCTCTTAATTGTTCCCATTCAGGAATTGATTTACTTGCTCTATCTCTTTTTTCTCTTACAAACCATAAAGCTTGATCATGCCAATGCATTCTCTCATCATTAGCTACGAATTTACTAGCATTAACACTATGACTACTCATAATTTAACTCCTGCAAGAATTTCTACAATGTGCATAACTTTTATAGGTTTTTTATCTCTATTTATAATTCCATCCATATGCATTAAACATGACATATCAGCACCTGTTATTACTTGTGCAGATGAATCTAAATGATCTTTGATTCTATCTTTTCCCATAGCAACAGAAACAGCTTCTTCTTGAACACTAAAAGTTCCTCCAAAACCACAACATTCATCTTCTCTTCTTAATGTAACTAATTCAATATCAGCTACTTTGTTTAGAAGATTTTTTAGTTTTGAATCATAAGGGATATTCAGTTCACTAGCAGTTGCAAGTTTTAAAACTCTATGTCCATGACAAGAATTATGAACTCCAACTTTATGGGGAAATGAAACATTAAAATTAATATTCTCAATTTTTATGATGTCATGTAAAAATTCACAAACTTCGTAAATAGAAGCTTTTACTTTATTATAATCTTTGTCATTGTCAAAAAATTCTGCATAGTGTTCTTTTACCATTGAAACACAAGAACCACTTGGTGCAACGATATAATCATAATCTTTAAATCTATTTACAAAATCAATAGCAAGTTTTTTTACATCTTTAGAACAACCTGAATTTGCCATAGGTTGCCCACAACAAGTTTGACTAAGTGGATACTCTATTTGTAAACCTTGGTTTTTTAGTACTTTATAAGTTGCTTTACAAATATCTGGATATAACTCATTCATAAAACAGGGAATAAAAAGACCTATTTTCATATATACTCCTACTTTTTAATAAGTAATTTTATATTTAGTATATGAGATATATATGATAATTTTACTTTTTTAAGAATATGGTAATATCATTGTCTAGATAGTAATCTTTTATCTTTATCTCTTTCGATAGAGATTTACAAAAATCAATAATGTCGTCTACTTTTATTTTTGTTAGTGGATCATTTTTTAAGAAATTAAAAATAAATGCAGTATTTGAATTTTTAAAACATTTTTCTATAAAAATAAAAATTTCTTCTTTTTCTAAAATGTTCATAGCACCACTACAAATATAGAAATCTGCCATTGGAATTTCATCTTCTAAAATATTTTTTACAAAGAATTTTGTTTCTAAAAATCTTTTTGAAGCTAAATTTATCATATCAACTTCACAATCAATACCAATATACATTTTAGGTTTAAGATTATTGTCATAAAGATAATTATAGTATTCTGCAAAACCACAGCCAGCGTCAACTATAACAGATTTTTTTATTTCATTTTTTATAAAACTTGTTAAAACTTCAAATCTTTTGTATTGGGTATATTTTGAGTTCCAATGAACTCCTTTTGCACTTATTCCATATTTTGAAATTGCAGGTTTGTAAAATTTATGATTATCTTTTTGTGCCATTTAGTATTATTCAGAAATTTGTTCTATTTGAACATTATTATCTTTTATAAATTTTGATATTACTTCAGAGTTAGTGTGTTCATAGGCTTTTTCATAAACAATTCTTTTAATTCCACTAGCAATTAGATTTTTAGAACATTCACTACAAGGTTCAAGGGTAACATATATTGTTCCACCTTCAATTGATATTCCTTTTCTTGCTGCCCAAATTATTGCATTCATTTCTGCGTGAATTTCATATGTCTTAGACCATTCATGATGATCTTTTGTATATTCTCCATTCCAATGGTCACTACAATTTTTGTAACCAGCTGGTGTTCCATTATAACCTGTTGATAATATTCTTCCATCTTTTACAATTACTGCTCCAACTTGTTTTGAAACACATTTTGATGCTTTTGAAATCTCTTTTGCAATATTAATAAAACTTCTATCGTTTAACATCTTGGTCCTAATTAAATTTTTTTGATTATATCTAAAAGATATTTTAAATAAATAATGCTCTAACTCTATCCGAAACTTAAATAAAGCTTATTTAAATATACAAAAATATATTTATCAGAATAAATGTGCTATTATGAGAAAAAATTTTACTAAATTAAAAAGGCTGAGTATGGATTTTAAAGATATCAAAGAATTAATAAGAGTATTTGATAAGAGTGAACTTAACAAATTAAAGGTTAAAGAAGGTGAATTCGAAATTTCTATGCAAAGAGGTTTTGAAGGTGGAGTTACAACTGTTACAACTTCTGCTCCAGTAGTACAAGCTGCTACAATCGCAGCTCCAGTAGTAACATCTGCACCAGTAGCTGTTGAAACTGCAAGTGTTGCAAAATCAGGTGAAGTTATTAATTCTCCAATGGTTGGAACATATTATGCTTCTCCATCTCCAGAATCTCCTTCATTTGTTGAAGTTGGTTCAACTGTTAAGAAGGGACAAACTCTTTGTATTTTAGAAGCAATGAAAATCATGAATGAGGTTGAAGCTGAATTTGATTGTAAAATTCTAGAAATTTTAGTTAAAGATGGTTCTCCAGTTGAATATGACATGCCAATTTTTGTTGTTGAAAAGTTATAAGAGTTAAATATGGCAGAAATTAAAAAAATTTTAATAGCTAATAGAGGTGAGATTGTTCAAAGAGCTATTAGAACTATTAGAGAAATGGGTAAGAAATCAGTTGCTGTTTACAGTGCCGGTGATAAAAATGCATCTTATTTAAAACATGCAGATGAAGCTGTATGTATTGGTGGTCCAAAATCAAAAGATTCATATTTAAATATTCCTGCAATTATTACAGCTGCTGAAATGACTGGTTGTGATGCTATTTTCCCAGGATATGGTTTTTTATCAGAAAATCAAGATTTTGTTGAAATTTGTAGATTGCATAATATCAAATTTATTGGGCCATCTGTTGAAGTAATGGAAAAAATGGCTGATAAATCAAAAGCTAAAGAAGAGATGATAAGAGCTGGTGTTCCTGTAGTTCCAGGTTCAAAAGGTTCTGTTCATTCTGTTACTGAAGGTAAAAAATTAGCTCTTGAAATTGGTTACCCAATTATGGCTAAAGCTGCTGCTGGTGGTGGTGGAAGAGGAATGAGACTTATTCATGATGAGTCAGAATTTGAACAACTATTTATGGCAGCTTCAAGTGAAGCATTAGCTGCATTTGGTGATGGAACTATGTATCTTGAAAGATTTATTAATAATCCAAGACACATTGAAGTTCAAGTTGTTGGGGATTCTCATGGTAATGCTATTCATATAGGTGAAAGAGATTGTTCTTTACAAAGAAGACATCAAAAAGTTATTGAAGAGTCACCAGCGATTTTATTAAATGATGAAACAAGAGCAAAACTTCACGAAGTTGCAGTAAAAGCTACTAAATATTTAAAATATGAAGGTGCAGGAACTTTTGAATTTTTGGCTGATGATAAACAAAATATCTATTTTATGGAAATGAATACAAGACTTCAAGTTGAGCATCCAGTTTCTGAAATGGTTTCAGGTATTGATATTGTTGAGCTTATGATTAAAGTTGCAGAGGGTGAAAAAGTTCCTCCTCAAGAATCAATCAAATTTAGAGGTCATGCAATTGAGTGTAGAATTACAGCAGAAGATCCAAACTCATTTTTACCATGTCCAGGGAAAATAACACAATGGATGGTTCCTGGTGGAAGAAATGTAAGGGTAGATTCTCATATTTATACAAATTATATAGTTCCTCCATATTATGACTCAATGATAGGGAAACTTATTGTTTGGGGAAGAGATAGAAATAAAGCTATTAATATCATGAAAAGAGCTTTAGCAGAATTTGAAGTTGAAGGAATTAAAACAACTATTCCATTCCACCAAAAAATGATGGAAAATGAAGACTTTATTTCAAATAATTATGATACTAAATATTTGGAAAACTACAAAAAACTAGACGACTTATAAGAAAAAGAGCTTTGCTCTTTTTCTTAAAGCTTAAATTTATCTAAAACTAGGTACAATCCGCTAAATTATACACATTTATATACCCATTTTACTTTGATAGACTAATCAAAGATTCATTTTCATTAAACTGACTTACTTGCAAGACTCAAATTGCGTTTTAATTGTACATTTATGGGGAGATTAAATCTAACTTATATAACCGTGTGTATTTTTTATAAATATATACTAAGGTAAAAAAATGACTTTTAACGAATTCAATTTAAAAGACTTATTGCAAAAAGCAATAGACGAAGCAGGTTTTAAAGAACCAAGTCCTATCCAAGAACAAGCAATTCCATATGTATTAGCAGGAAGAGATATTGTTGGTCAAGCACATACTGGAACTGGTAAAACAGCAGCATTTGGACTTCCAATTCTAAATAATATGAAAGGTAACTCTGGTGTTGAAGCAGTTGTTATTGTTCCTACTAGAGAACTTGCAATGCAAGTTTCAGATGAATTATATAGATTTGGTAAGTTTTTAGGTGTTAACACTGCAACTGTTTATGGTGGACAAGCTTATGCTAGACAAATTAAATTAATAGAAAATGCAGGTATTATTGTAGCAACTCCAGGAAGATTTTTAGATCTTTTAAGAGGTAATAAAATTGATATTAAACCTGATTATGTAATTCTTGATGAAGCTGATGAAATGCTTGATATGGGATTCTTAGATGATATTAAAGAGATTTTTACTTTCTTACCAAAAGAGAGACAAACTTTATTATTCTCTGCAACTATGCCTTTAGCTATTAAAAATCTTGCTAAAACAATTTTAAATAATCCAGAATTTATTACATTAACAAAAAGTGATGTAACTAATGCGAAAATTACTCAAACTTTCTATGTTGTTGATGAAAGAGAAAGAGATGATGCGCTAATCAGATTATATGATTACAAAAATCCAACTAAATCTATTATTTTTTGTAGAACTAAAAAAGAAGTTGATAGATTATCTACATTTATGGTTTCTCATGGTTTCATGGCTAAAGGTCTTCATGGTGACATGGAACAAAGACAAAGAGAAGAAGCAATTAGAGCATTTAAAACTTCAAAACTTGAAATTTTAATTGCAACTGATGTTGCTGCGCGTGGACTTGATGTAAATGATGTTTCTCATGTATTTAATTATCATTTACCATTTGATTCTGAATCTTATGTACACAGAATTGGAAGAACTGGAAGAGCTGGTAAAGAAGGTGTTGCTATTTCTATTGTAACTCCTCATGAATTTAGAATGTTACAAAAAATTGAAAAAAGTATAGGTACAAAATTAGAGGCTAAAATTGTTCCTAACATCAATTCAGTAAAAGAGAAAAAAGTTACAGAATTAAAAAATCAAATTAGTGAACAAGAGATTAACGATCATGCTTTAGCTTTAGTAGAAGAGTTAAAAGAAGAGTTTGATATTTCAACTATTGCATTTAAATTAGCATCAATGATTTCAGCATCTACGTTTGTTCAAGGTAATAACAATATCGGAAAATCAGAATCAGATATTAAAAGACTTATTGAAAATTCTAGTAGATATGACAATGATGGTTCATCTTCTGGAAGAAATTCTAGAGGTGGAAGAGGTGGAAAATTTGGTGGTTCTAGAGGTGGAGATAGAGATAGAAACTCAAGACCATCAGGTGATAGAAACTCTAGAGGTGGAGATAGGGACAGAGCTCCAAGAGGAGATAGACCATCGGGTGATAGAGCTCCTAGACCATCTGGAGACAGAGATAGAGCACCAAGAGGAGATAGACCTTCAGGTGATAGAGCACCAAGACCATCAGGTGATAGAAAACCAAGTGGAGATAGAGCGCCAAGAGGTGATAGACCATCAGGTGATAGAGCACCAAGACCATCAGGTGACAGAAGTAGAAAAAGAGATTAATTCTCTTTTTCTCTCATTCTTTTATATAATTTCTTATTCAATCCTTCAAAAACAAAAAATAATTTAAACTTTTTAGTTATAAAATATAGAGATTCTCTATTAATTAATGATTAAAGCTATATTTAGTTTAAGCTTCTTTAAAGCTATAATAAGCCAAATACCACTATAATGCCCAAAATAGATTACAAGACAGTTACAAAAGGTTTACTTTGGATATTAAAACAATCAACAAATTCGAAAAAGCGAGAGATAAAACTCTTCCTGGTTTTGCAAAGCTTTCTTTAGCATTATTATTTATAGTAGTGGTATTTTTATGGTCATATACTTCAAATGGTAATGTACCTAATAATACATTCTTAATTATTGGTGCTATATTTGGTGCATATATGGCTATGAATATAGGTGCAAATGATGTTGCTAATAATGTTGGGCCAGCTGTTGGTTCAAAAGCATTAACACTTACAGGAGCAATATTAATTGCTGCTATTTTTGAAGCTTTAGGTTCATTTATTGCAGGAGGAGATGTTGTTAAAACAATTAAAGACGGAATAATCAATCCAGCTTTAATTTCTAATCCAGAAATATTTATTTGGGCTATGACAGCAGCTTTATTATCTGGTGCATTATGGCTAAATTTTGCAACATCAATTGGTGCTCCTGTTTCAACTACACACTCAATTGTTGGTGGAGTTATGGGGGCAGGAATTGCAGCAGCAGGTTTCTCAATTGTAGCATGGGACACTGTAGGTAAAATTGTTGCTTCTTGGATTATTTCTCCCTTATTAGGTGGAATAGTTGCTGCAGGATTCTTATTTTTCATTAAAAAACAGATTATTTATAAAGAAGATGTATTATCAGCTTCGAATAAATTTGTTCCTTTATTAATTGCTTTTATGGCTTGGTCTTTTAGTACATACTTAATTTTAAAAGGTCTTAAAGCAATTATCAACGTAAACTTTTTTACTGCTTCATTAATTGGATTAGCAATTGCAATTGGGATTTATTTTGTTGTAAAACCTTTAGTTGCTAAATCATCAGCTAAGTTACAAAATAACAGAGCTTCTATAAATACTTTATTCAATTTACCACTTATTTTTGCTGCAGCTTTATTATCATTTGCTCATGGAGCTAATGATGTTGCAAATGCTATTGGGCCACTAGCTGCAATTAATGACGCTGTTATGAATTCGGATATTTCATCAAAAGTTTCTATTCCTTTATGGGTTATGGCTGTTGGTGCTTTTGGTATTGTTATTGGACTTGTTTTATATGGACCTAAACTTATAAAAACAGTTGGTTCTGAAATTACTGAACTTGACCAAATGAGAGCATATGCTGTTGCTATGTCTGCAGCTGTTACAGTTATTATTGCAAGCCAATTAGGTCTTCCTGTTTCTTCTACACATATTGCAATTGGTGGAGTTTTTGGGGTTGGATTTTTAAGAGAATTTCTTGATGCTAATGAGCAAAGATTTTTACAAGAAACAAGAAAGAAGTTTAAAAAACACAAAAGAGAACTTGATATTATGCAAGATGAGTTAGATAAATTAGAGTTAATAGAAGATAAATCAAAAGCAAATTATATTCGAATAGTTGAACTTTATAAAAGAATTGATGAAAGAGAAGATCAAATCAAACAAGAGAGAAAAGATGTTAAAGATGCAAAAAGTACAAAATATGTAAAAAGAGATGCTGTTAAGAAAATTATTGCAGCTTGGATTATTACTGTACCTGCTGCTTCTATGCTTGCTGCAGCTATTTTCTTTATGATAAAAGGTATTATGATTCCATAAGTAAAATTTTACTTATGATTCTTCTTAAAATTTATCTCAATAATGATAAAATCCCTAAATTTTTATTAGGGATTTATTATCGAAGCTATATTCTCTGTTTTACCCATTTATTTCTTCATTTTATTAGGTTTTACCGCTAAAAAAATTTTTACCAATCAATTAGATGAAAGAACTTTAGTTTTAATTTCTTTATATTTTTTCCAACCAATTTTAATTTTTTGGGGATTAACCAAACGGCCAATTGATTATGAATTTGTTATTTCTCCTATTTTTTATTTTGTAATACTATTAATAGCTTTGTTTATTCTAATTTTAATTAATAAAAAGATTTTTTCTCAAAGACAAGAGCAATCAATGTATTTAGCTACTGCTTTAATTGGAAATACTGGTAATCTTGGAATTCCATTAGGAATAGCACTTTTTGGAATTGAATCTGTTCCTTATACAAGTATAATTAATATATCTAATACCTTATTTATCTATATTTTTTCAGTATATTTTTTTGCTAGAGATCAATTTTCTATTAAACAAGCAATAATTTCTATCATGAAAATTCCTGGAATATGGTTTGCCATTTTAGCTTTATTAATCAATGCACAAGGTATTACAATAAATAAATATATTTATAATGCGCTCGAAATGGGTGGTTATACATCAATGGTAATTCAGCTTTTTATATTTGGTATGTATTTATCAAGTGTAAAAGTCAAAGTATTACCTTGGTATTCATCTTTGCATATAAGTTTTGTAAAGCATATTTTATTACCATTAATTGGTTTGATTTTTGTAATAAATTTTACAAATTTAAACTCTTATGTTGCATCTATTCTAATTATGGAACTTATGGTTCCTCTAGCTGTAAATAATGTTAATCTTGCTGCTTTATATCATTGTAAACCTTATGATGTTGCTGCATCTATTTTAATATCAAGTGTAGTTTTTGTTTCATTTTTATATTTTTATATTCAAATTATTGAATATTTTATTAAGTAGTTTATATGTGTGGAATAATTGGTACAAACTTTATATCAGAAAGGTTTGATAAATCTTTAGAACTTTTACATCATAGAGGTCCAGACTTTCAAAATTCAATTAAAATTGATAACAAACAATTTGGACATACAAGACTTGCAATAATTGATTTAGATGAAGAAGCAAATCAACCTATGATATTTGATGATATTTTACTTGTTTTTAATGGAGAGATTTACAACTATAAAGAATTGATTCACGTGGAACATTTAGAGTGTAAAACAAAAAGTGATAGTGAAGTATTAATAAGACTTTATCAAAAGCATGGATTTGATTTTTTAAATAAATTAAATGGAATGTTTTCTTTTTGTATTTATGATATGAAAAAAGATTTGTATTTTTGTGCACGGGATAGATATGGTAAAAAACCATTTTTTTACTATTTTAAAGATAATAAGTTTATTTTCTCATCAAGTGTAAAATCAATTTTAAATCTACTTGATTATAAACCAAATCTAAATAAAGTAGCACTTTCTAAATATATGCAATATTTTGTATCTTTTGGTGAAGATTCTTTCTATAATGATATTTTTAAATTAGAAGCTTCATCATATATGATTTATGAGCCAAATAAAAGCCCTGAGCTGCAAAAGAAGAAATATTACAAGATAAATACCTATAAAGCTATTAAAGACGAAAAACAAGCTTTAAATGATATTGAAGAGCTTTTATTTAAAAGTGTTGAATATAGACTTAATAGTGATGTTGAAGTTGCTTCACTATTAAGTGGTGGAATTGATAGTTCATTAATATCTGCACTTTACACAAAAATTTCTGGAAAGAAAATTAATACCTTTAGTATTGGTTATGATGAATATAAAAATTATTGCGAGTTAGATTTTGCACAAATTACAGCAAGTCATATAAACTCAAATCATCATCCAGTAGAGATAAATCAAAAAGAGTATATCAATCATTTTGAGCAAACACTTGATATGCTTGAAGAACCTCATGGAGATAGTGCAGCAATTCCTTTAAATATTTTAACAAAACAGATACATAAAGCGGGAATAAAAACTGTATTATCAGGTGAAGGAAGTGATGAGATATTTTTGGGTTATGATAACTATTCAAAATTTCTAAAGTATTATGATTTTGAAAAGAGTTTATCAAATGAACAAAATATTTTTTTAAATGACATAATTGGAGCTTTACAAAATAATACTAAAGAGAGTGAATATTTAAGAAGAATTGTGAAAAAACAAAATCTTTATAACTCTTTTGGAGAAATTTATACAGATATTCAAAGAAAAAGATTATTCAAAAAAGTTCCAACATTTAAAAGTGAAACTGCAAAACAAGATCCAGTTGATTGGATGAGTTATATTGATTTAAAGATTTGGCTAGGAGAGGCTTTATTATCAAAAGTTGACAGAATATCAATGGGTAACTCTTTAGAGGTTAGAACACCATTTCTGGACGTCAATTTAGTGAATTATATGTTTAGTGTTGAATCAGTTATAAAAGTTGGTGATACAAATAAATATTTACTCAAAAAAATTGCATCAAAATATATTCCAGATACAATAATAAATCGAACAAAAAAAGGGTTTAATTCTCCATTTAATGAGTGGCTAAATAAAGAGTATAAAGATAAAATTCTTGATGTTATAGTTGAAGTAAACAACGAAACAAATCTATTTAATCATGAGTATATCTTGCATATTTATGAATTATCTAAATCAAATAAATTTAAACAACATTTGTACTCACTTTTTGTATTTTCTTTATGGTTCAAAAAAGAGTATCTTTCTTAAGAAAAAAGATTGTAAAATCATAATAATTACTAAATAATAAATTTTAAAGAGAAGTAAATGACAATATTAATACCAGTAGATTCTAAAAAAAGACATGAATGTGTAATTTCATCAATTGAAGAAAATAAAGCTTGGGCTTTTGTAACTTTAGATGAAGGTAGAGTTGCAAATGTTGAATTTTTTGATAGACGTGAAGATATATCAGTTTGGATTGATGCAGTTGTAGTTATAAATGAATTAGAATATGTTTGGCCATTTATGGATGAAGGAATTATTGCATTAATTGCGCCAAGCCAAAAAAGTATAGATGAAATTGTTGAAGCATTTATATTTAAAGATTTACACGATTTTTCTATCTAATGAAATTTAAGAAAAAAGATTTCAATACTCTTACTAAAATAATTACTTCAAGACGAGACGTAAGAGGGAATAACTTTATTAATAAAAAAATATCAAAAAAGAAACTTGATATGATTTTACAATCTGCTTTACATGCTCCATCAGTTGGTTATTCTCAACCTTGGCAATTTATTATTGTTGATAAAGAAAAACAAGAACTTGTATATAATCATTTTACTAAATCATTTGACAAGAGTAAAGAATTATTTATTGATAAACCTCTATATAAAAACTTAAAACTTGAAGGTATTAAAGAATCTGATATTAATATTGCTGTTTATTGCAAAAAAAACAAAGAGAATATTTTAGGTCAAACATATATGAAAAGAACAGGAGAATATTCTGTTGTGTGTGCAATTCTAAATATGTGGTTAACTGCAAGATCTCTTAATATTGGTATGGGTTGGGTTTCAATCCTAAAACCAAAAAAAATAAATAAAATATTTAATATAAATAAAGAGGAGTATAAATTTATTGCATATTTATGTTTTGGATATACAAAAGAGTTTTATGATGAACCTGAATTAAAAAAATTAAAATGGAACAATAAAAAAAAGCTAAAGGATTGTATCCTTAATTAAGCCCTATAACATTCTCTTAAATATATAATTCTTCAATTTTTTTAGGAGGAATTATGAAAAAAACAATTACAAAAGTTTGTACATTTGTTTTCTTGTCAATTTTTATTTCATCATTAAATGCCAATGATAAAGTTTATAAACTTTCAATGGCAACAACTTGGGGAGAAACTGCAACTCCTTTAATTGATACTGCAAATAATATGGCAAAATTAGCAAATGAAATGTCTGATGGTAGACTTGAAATTAAAGTTGATTCTGCAAATAAACATAAATCACCTTTAGGTGTACTTGATATGGTTAAGGGTGGACAATATGATATGGGGCATACTGCTTCGTATTATTGGAAAGGTAAAGATATAAATACTTTACCTTTTACATCTATGCCTTTTGGTTTGACTTCACCTGAACAATACGCATGGTTTTATTATGGTGGTGGAATGGAACTTATGAAAAAAGTTTATGATAAACATGGTGTTTTATCATTTCCAGGTGGAAGTACTGGCGTTCAAATGGGTGGATGGTTTAAAAAAGAGATTAAAACTCTTGCTGATTTAAAAGGTCTAAAAATGAGAATCCCAGGATTTGCTGGTGAAATTATGGCAAAACTTGGTGTTCAAGTTACTAATATTGCACCTGGTGAACTATTTACTTCTTTAGAAATGGGAAATTTAGATGCATTAGAATGGGTTGGCCCATCAATGGATATTTCAATGGGATTTCATAAAATTGCACCTTTTTATTACACTGGTTGGCATGAACCAGCATCTGAAATGCAATTCATAATTAATAGTAAGAAATTTGACAAACTTCCTGCTGATTTGCAAAAAATATTAGTTGTAGCAATGAGAGTAAGTGCTTATGATATGTACATTCAGAATTATGATATGAATGCTAATGCGTGGCAAAAGATGAAAGAAGAGTATCCAAATATTCAAGTTAAAACTTTTTCAAAAGATATTATGGATGCTATGAAAAAAGCTAATCAAGATTTAAGAGTGCAAATGTCAAATGAAAGTCCGCTTTTAAAAGAGATATTAGACTCACAAGATGCTTATATGAAAAAAGTTAGAGAATGGACTAAAATGTCTGATTATCTCTACTTAAAAGATAATTTATAATTTCTAAAATAGAGAGGTACTTCTCTCTATTTTAAAATCCATTTGGATTAAATCCACCAAAATCATCTCCAAAACTATCAAAACTTAAATCTTGTGCATAAGGATTTGTATATCCATTTTGAACTGATATATTTTGCAATTGCATAATATCTGCTTTTGGATCAATATTTTGTGGACAAACTAAAGTACATGCACTACACAATGTACAATCCCATATTCCACTTGTTTGTATAGAGTCAAGAATAGGTATTTTATTCTCAACCTTTTTATCATTTACATATCTAAGTGCTCTTGTTAATGCAAAAGGACCTAAAAAGCTTTTATTTACATCATAGACAGGACATGAACTATAACAAGAGTTACATAAAATGCAATTACTTTGTAAATCAATTTTCTTTATATCTTGTTGTGTTACTTTATCAGTATAGTTATCTTCACTTATAGAAAGGCCCATTTTTTGGATTAATAATGTTTCATGTGAAACATCAACAACTAAATCCTTTATAACTTTAGAGTTCTTTATTGGTTCAATGAAATCATTATCTTTTATAGTAGTTTTACAAGCTAATTTCTCTATACCATTAACTTTTACTGCACATGAACCACATACTCCACTTTTACATCCACATCTAAAGGTTAAACTATTATCCTGAGTATTTTTTATTTCAATAATAGCTTGTAGAAGGTTTGATTTGTTTGTAGAAAATTCAGAAATGTAATTTTGTTCAGATAATTCACTATTAAATCGTTTTATATTTATTTTCATTTTATATCCTCAAATACAATTGAATCCTCTAAATTATTAATTAAACTATTCTTTTCATAGATTATATTTTGCATTGGATAATCTAATCTAAAATGGCTTCCCCTACTTTCTAATCTATTTATTGCAGATGTTGTTACTAGTGTAGAAACTTTTAAAATATTTATAAATTCAATAAATTCAATAAGGTTTTTATTATAAGTAATTGATTTATCACCTATTCCCATATTCTTTATATTTTTATCTAAATCATTTAATTTACTTAACACATCTTGCATTTGGAAATCTGTTCTAAATAATCCTATATTCTTAAATAGTGAGTTACAAAGTGATTCTTTTTCAATGTAAAAATTAATTTTATTGGGATAGTTGTATATCTCACTTATAAAATCTTTATCTTTATTTAACTGTATTGAATTTGAATTAATAATAGAGATATTTTTTGCATCATTAGAGGCATTAATCCCTGCTATTCTTCCAAATACAACAATTTCTAATAATGAATTACCACCTAATCTATTTGCACCATGTATATTTGCTTGTGCACATTCTCCACAAGCATAAAGGTTTTTTATATTTGTTTTAGTTTCAATATCTGTTTTAATGCCACCCATACTGTAATGTGCTGCAGGTGTAATAGGCAACAGTTCTTCTTCAATTTTAATATTTGAATATTCAAATGCTAGATTTCTCTCTTGAGGCATAAACTCTTTAATTTTATCTAGACCTAAATGTCTTAAATCTAAATATACTTTTTCATTTTTTAGTGTTCTTTCATATATAGCTCTTGATACTTCATCCCTTGATTTTAATTCATCAATAAATCTATTTTGATTTTGATCTAATAAATAGCCACCCTCACCTCTAGCACTTTCACTTATTAAAATATTTGAGTTTTCAAGTGTAGTTGGATGAAATTGAACAAATTCAAGATTTGATAATTCTACGCCAGCATTATATGCAACCGCAATTCCATCCCCAGTGTTTGAGTATGAATTTGTTGTATGGTTTGAATAAATTCCAGCATAACCACCAGTTGCTATAATTACTGTTTTAGATAAAAATTCTTGTACTTCACCACTTTGAATATCTAAAGCAGTAATTCCAATACATTGGTTATCTACAATGATAAGATTTAAAAGTAAATGTTCATTAACAAATTCAACATTGTCTTTGATACATCTATCATAAAGTGTATGTAAGATTTTTAATCCAGTATAATCACTTGAATAACAAGTTCTAATTTTTTTTGTTCCACCAAATTTTCTTTGTGAGATCTTATTTTCATTGTTTCTATTAAATGGTACACCAATAGAATCAAGCCATAAAATCGTATCTTTTGCATTTTTGCACATAAGTTCAATATTTTCTTTTTTGGCTAAATTACACGAAGCTTTATATGTGTCTTCAATATGAAAATCAATACTATCTTCATCTTCATATAAAACGGCATTTATTCCACCTTGTGCTTGAACACTTTGTGAGTGAGTAGGAAATGTTTTTGATACAACTAAAACTTTTGATTTATTATTTGAGGCATTTATTGCAGCTGTTAATCCAGATATTCCAGAACCAATTATAAGTACATCATACATGGTTAATCCCAGAATTCTTTTAAGGGTTCATTTTTATCCAAAGTAAAATCAGAATCAAAAGAGAATTCATTATCTTCCTTTTTTTCAAACACCTCTTCTACTTTATTTTCTTTATAAATATCATTGTTGTTAGGCAAAACTTTTTCACTAACTAAATCCGCTTTAACAAGGTTTTTTTCATTCTGTTTTTTTTCTTTTAATGATAAGTATTCATTAATTAGTTCTTCATAATAATTGAAATCTAAAAGTATTACTCCAGGTTTTCCATCCCTTAAAATAATTGCTTTTTCTATTTCATTACTATTAAGTTTATCAAATATATATTTACTTCTTCTAACTAATTCAGTAGATGAAAACATCTCTTTAGATGTATATTGTAATAATCCCATACTGTTCCTTTATGTATTATAATATGTATTATAACACAGATTACAATTTATATTTAATTTTTATTATTGTAAAAATAATTATAATTTAATTTACAAATATACGTAATATAGGAAGTATTAAAATATATACATACATATTATAAATAAATTCATAAATGAAATTTTGGTAATAGAGTTTAGTATTAAATTTAATAGGAAGTAAATTAGAAATGTTTTGTATTTTGAATTATAATTAACTTATAAGATATTCACAAAAAAGATTTTTGTGAATATTATTTAGAGAATATCTCTTCAGCCCATTCAGTAATTGGACCTCTTAGAACTTTTTGTAATTTAATAGCGTACGTATTTACAAGATTATTTTCGTTTTTTGTTGATTTTAAAAGAGTTGTTAGAGCATTAGTATATTTATTTACATAAAAATTGTCTATTTGTTTATTTGATCCAAGAACTACAACTTTGCAACTACTATCAATTCTTGATAAAACCATTTGCATAGTTTTATTTGACATATTCTGAGCTTCATCAATTATAATAAATGCATTTGAAAGAGTTCTACCTCTCATTTCCCCTACCCACATAGTTTCAATTCCATAATTACTTATCATTTGTTCAATTCTAGCTGTTACTTCTTGATCATCAAGTTCTGATACTATAAGGTCTGGATTCTTTTTATTTCTTTTTCTTTTATGTTCAGTTCTAATAATATAATCTAAACTATCCATTAATGGATGATTATATATTTTAAATTTTTCTTCTAGTCCAGGAAGATAACCAACATCTTCACCTTTATCCAGTGATTCAATTGAATTTCTGATGTAGATGATTTTTTGAAAGAACTTTTGTCTTACTAATTTTAAAGCGCCACTAAGGGCTAAAAGAGTTTTACCTGAACCAGCCTTTGCTTCTACAATTAAAACGTTGTACAGATGATTTAAAATGGCATCACTAAAGAAAAGTTGCTCTTTATTTAATGGAGTTATAACTTGATCTCTAATTTCATCTTCATTAAGAAGTTTTATTCGCTTATTTTGTATATTTGCAAGTATTACTTGGTCAGAAGATTTAACTTTGAAAGAGTAAGAAAAATTATAAGGTTTATACTCACTATCGAATTTACTGATAGGTTCATTATCAAATAATGATTCTAAATCTTCAAAATTAATAGTAATTTCTTTAGAAAATTCAAAATCAAAAACATCTTTGTCTTTTCCAACAAGAGCATCTGTTTTTATATCAAGTGAAATAGCTCTTGTTCTAGCCATTATATCAAGGGATAAAAACTCAACTTGTTTCTTATAGTAGATGTTTGCAAAACTAGCAATTTCTAATATTTTTCTATCATTGATAATATTAGGTGAAACATTTTTTATGTTTACTTCATACTCTTCTTTTGAAATAATATCAATAATTGTATTTTTCTCATTTTCAATTTTCAATCTAATAATTTTATACAAATCTTTTTTTAATGATTCAACAATACTCGCATTTTCTAGTATTCTTGCAAACTCTCTTGCTTGAAAATTTATTTCATCAAAACCACTCTTTTTTGTATCAATTTCATCTAAAACTGTTTCTGCAAGAATAATAAGATTTTTCCCTTCTTGAGATAGTTTGTATATATTTGTTGCATCTTCAAGTAGAATATTTGTATCAAGAATGTAGTATTTCTCAAAAGTCATAGTTTTTTCTCTTTTTTAGGTTTCATAATCACATAAGATATGTAAACAAATAGTAGCACAATTATTAGTGTAAATAGAATAGAAAATGTTTTAGTAATAACATATCCAACAATTAATATTGCTAACATTGTTGGAAATTCGTTGTACATTCTAAAAAATTTACCACTTTTTTTACAAGTATCATTTTCTAATTCTTTTCTATATTTTTCTAAAGAAAATGAGTATGCAATCAAAAATAGTAGTGCTGTAAGCTTTGCATACATCCATGAATTAGTGTTAAAATCAAGTAAAATTGGATTTAAAATTAACATTGTAGTTCCACTTAAAATAGTTGCCCACATTGCTGGCATTCCAATATATTTATAAATTTTATATTCTTGAATTTTTACAATTTCTACATACTCTTTTTTATTTATATTTTCAACATGATAAACAAAAAGTCTTGGTAGATAAAAAAGCATTGCCATCCATGACATTAAAGCTACAATATGAAAAGTTAAAACCCAAGTATAATATTCCATTTTAATCCTCTTTTTTATTTTTTATTTTATTAAGCCATTCATTTAAAGTTTTTTCAAATCCTATATTTGAATTTTCATAAAGATTTAAATCTTCTTTTAAATATTCTTGCTCAACATATCCACCAAAATCATGGGGGTATAAATAACCTATATGCTGTGAATCTAGATGTTTTGGTATATCAAGTAGTTTTCCTGCTTTAATCTCATGTAGAGCTTTATTTACACCTTTATATGCACTATTTGATTTTGGACTTGATGCTAAATAAATTGCACATTGAGATAATATGATTCTAGATTCAGGATAACCTATTTTGTTACAAGCCATCATTGTATTAACTGCAAGATTTAAGGCATTTGGATTTGCATTTCCAATATCTTCACTTGCAAAAATTACTAATCTTCTTGTTATAAAATCTACACTTTCTCCACCATTTATTAATCTACTCATATAATATAAAGCAGCATCAATATTTGAACCTCTTAATGATTTTATCATTGCACTTGCTAAATCATAGTGCGTATCTGATGATGAAACTCCATCCCCTATTACATTTTCCCTTAACTCTTTTAATAAATTAATATCAATATCTTTTGATACTTTATATGCAAAATTTAAAAGTGTAAGCATGGCTCTAGCATCACCAGAACTTGATGTAATTAAATATTCTAAAGCAAGTGGTTCAATATTTATTTCAATATCTTTTAAAGCAATATCAAGAATTTTAATCATCTCTTCTTTTGTAAAAGCTTTAAATTCATATAAAAATGATCTTGAACGTATGGCAGATGTTAAAGTAAAAAATGGATTTTCTGTACTAGCTCCAATTATTATGGCATCATAATTTTCCATTATAGGAAGTAAAACTTCTTGTTGATTTTTTGATAGTCTATGTACTTCATCAATAAAAATCAAAGGTTTAATCAAAGAACCTTTATATTTATCAAATACTTTTCTTAAATCTTCTATCTTTATACTTGTTGCATTAAAATAGTAATAATCTGTATTTATTTCACGAGCAATAATTTTTGCAAGGGTTGTTTTTCCAGTTCCAGGTTTTCCATAAAAAAATAGATGAGGAATATCTTTTTGTTTGATTAGTTTGTAAAGTGCTTTATCTTTTGAGATAATATGGGATTGACCAACAAAATTATCTAAATTTGTTGGTCTTAGTTTATTAGAGAGATCTATCATCTTCATTCATAAAGATTCTTAGATTTTTGTATTCCTCTTTTGTTAAAAATCTAGTTTTTCCAGTTGGTAGATTATTTAAAGAAATTCCACCATATTCTAATCTTTTTAAGTCAAGTACATCAAGACCAAAATGAGCGAAAAATCTTCTTAATTCTCTATTTTTACCCTCAGAAATAACAACTTTGATTTTAGAAAACTTTTCTCCATTACTTTGTATATCATAGGCTAAAAAAGGAGCAAAAGACATTGATTTTATTTTACTTCCTTTGTAAGCTCCACTTGTTGCATCTTCTATTTCCAAACCATTTTGCATAGCTTGTTCAACGGGCTTTGTAATTAGACCATTTACTTTTATTTTGTAAACTCTTTCTAAATCAGAATGCATTAGTGCATCAACAATTTCCACACTATCAGATAAAAGAAGTAAACCTTCACTGGCATAGTCAAGTCTTCCAACACTTAAAAAATGTTTATATTTATGATCAAGTGAATCATAAATAGTTTTTCTTCCTTGTGGATCTTTTTTAGAAACTATTTCACCTTTTGGTTTGTTATATACAATTACAGTAGATATTTTATTTTTATCTTCTCTAACTTTTTTTCTACCAATTTCAACTTCATCACTGTTTGAAACTTTAGTAGCAAGATTTGTAACAACTTTACCATTAACTTTTACTTTACCCTCTTCTATTAGCTTGTCAGCTTCTCTTCTTGAGTAGTTACTATTGTGAGATAAAAATTTATTTAATCTTACCAATTCTTCTTGTGTCTCTTCAATTTTCTTTTTCATTTTATACCAGCTTCAATTAAATCATGAATATGTAATACACCAACTAATTTATCATTTTCATCAGTTACAATTAATAGCTGTATTTTATAATCTTCTATTATTTGTAGTGCATCACTTGCTAAAAGCTCTTTGTTTTTTAATGTTTTTGGACTTTTAGTTGCAATATCTTCAACCTTACAATCCATAGAAAAATTATCATTCATTAAAGCTCGTCTTAAATCTCCATCACTTAAAAGTGCAATTACTTTTTTATTTTCATCTTCAATAATTACACTTCCAAGTCTTCCTTCACTCATTATAAGAATTGCATCTTTTAATTTAGTTTCACGTGAAACTACAGGAAGTTTTTCTTTTCTTAATAAATCATCAACTTTTACAAAAAGTTTTTTCCCTAAACTACCACCTGGATGAAAAGAAGCAAAATCTTCTTTTTTGAAGTTTCTTTTTTTCATTAAACAAACCGCTAATGCATCACCCATCGCCATTGTTAGAGTTGTAGAAGACATTGGAGCAGCATCAAGTGGACAACCCTCTTTTTCTACATTAATATTTATGAAAATATCTGCATATTTTGCTAATGTAGATTCTGGATTTCTTGCCATTGCAATTAAAGGAATATTAAATCTTTTTAAGTGAGGAAGAATTTGAACTAATTCATCACTTTCTCCACTATATGAAATTCCTAAAACAATATCTTCTTTCCCAACCATTCCTAAATCACCATGCATAGCTTCAGTAGGATGAAGAAAAAAAGAGCTTGTTCCCGTACTTGCAAGAGTTGCTGCTATCTTAGTTCCAACAAGTCCTGATTTTCCAACACCAGTGATAATTAGTTTACCTTTTGAATTTATGATTAAATCAATAGCTTTTTCAATATCAAAAGAGATTTTCGCCGCAGCTTTTTCTATCTCTTTTGCTTCTGTTAATAAAACATCTTTAACTATTTGTTTAAAATCCATATCTTTCCTTATTATTGAACAAAGATTGTAGGTACGATCATCGGATATTTTTTATATTTTCTAGTACAGTGTTTTCTTACAACTTTTCTTAATTCATCTTCTAAGACTCTATTGTTTTGTAAAATACCTGGTTTGATATTTTCTAAGAAAGTTGTTAATAAATCTTCTATCTCTTTAGAGAAGAATTTATCTTGTTTATCTGACACTAAACCAAATGATGTAACTCTAGGTTTTTGTGCTAATGTTCTATCACTTTCATTTATTTGAGCAACAATCATAACAACACCTTCGTTTGCCATTGTTTGTCTATCTAAAATTATATCATCAGAAATTTTGAAATTTAGTTGATTATCAATGTAAACTTTTCCTGTTTTAACAGTTTTTACTTTTTTAAGATATTTAGGAGTAACTTCAATTTGTTCTCCATCACTCATAATATAAACGTTTCTTTCTAATACACCACAATCAATACCTGTTTGACCATGTTTTAACGCATGATTATATTCACCATGAACTGGTAAAAAGAATTTTGGTTTTACAAGTCTTAGCATTAATTTTTGCTCTTCTTGTGCAGCATGTCCAGATACATGAATATCTGGATAATCTTGATACGCAACTTTTGCACCAGCTTTTAATAAATGATTAATAATTTCAGAAACACTTCCTTCATTACCAGGAATTGCTTTTGCTGAAAGAATTATTTGATCTTCTGGTTTAATTTTAATATGTCTATGTTCATGAATTGCCATTCTATAAAGTGCTGACATTGATTCACCTTGAGAACCAGTTGTTACAATTAAAACTTCTTTATCATTATATTTATTTACTTCATGTGCTTCAATGAATTGATCTTTAGGAAATTTAATATAACCAAGATTCATTGCTAGTTCTAAGTTTTTTTCCATTGATCTTCCAATAACACAAACTTTTCTATTATGAAAAAGTGCTTTTTCAATAGCTTGTGCAACTCTATGAATATTAGATGAGAAAGTAGACATAATAACTCTACCTTTTGCATTTTGGAATATTCTATCAAATGTTGGTCCAACAGTTTTTTCTGTTCTTGTAAATCCAGGAGCATGTGAATTAGTTGAATCTGATGTTAAAACTAAAACACCCTCTTCTCCATAATGAGCAATTCTATGTAAATCTGTTGGGAATCCATCAATTGGAGTGTGGTCAATTTTAAAGTCACCTGTGTGAATCATTGTACCAGCTGCAGTTTTAACAGCAATACATGATGAATCAATAATTGAGTGTGTTACATGCATCCACTCAACTTCAAACTCGTTTCCGATTTTTATAGGAGTTCTTTTTTGAATAGCTCTAAATAAAGATCTATGTTCTCTCATTTTATGTTCATCAAATTTTGAACCAATCATTTCTAAAGGTAAAGATGTTCCATAAATAGGAAATTGCATCTCTTTAAATAAATATGGCATTGCTCCAATATGATCTTCATGTCCATGGGTAATAATAATTGCTACAACTTTATCTTTGATTTCTCTAATATAAGAAAAATCAGGAATTAAAATATCTACACCATGCATATTTTCATCAGGGAAACTCATACCAACATCAACAATTATTGCTTCATTTTCAGTTTCAATAACCATCATATTTCCACCGATTTCACCTAATCCTCCAAGTGGAGTAATTTTAAGTTTAGCAGTAGTATTTAGGTTTAATTTGTAGTGAGGATTTAATCTATCTCTATGAATTTTTTCATTTACTAAATAGGCTTTTTTTAAATCAGTAATCCATCCATCACCTTTTGTTTGTTGGATAGCCTGAGGATCCTTTGGAGCTTTTGGTTTAGGTTTTCTTTTTTTGAAAGGAGGTTTTTTCGTTTCACCAGCTTCAATATTTTGTGAGTTATTTTCATCAATAATAATTGGTGAAGTAACAACAATTTGTTCTTCGTTTTTAATTTCTTCCATCTTTTACCCTTGTATGCATTTGGCTATACAAAGATGAACTTACTTCATGAGGTCTAACATTATCATCGACATTTAATTCTTCATACATTTTAGATATAGAATTTTTATCCAATACAGATGTAAGATTTTTAGAAAGTTTTTTTCTAGGCTGCACAAAACAGGCTTTTAAAAACTTATTAAAATCTTTATCTAGGAATTTATTCATATCCTTTTTAATGTAAAGAATTGAAGACATAACTTTTGGAGCTGGGTCAAAAGATTCAGGAGGAACATCGAAAAGTATCCTTGACTCAATTGACATTAAATCAGTAATTATTCCTAAAGAGGAGAATTCTTTGTCATTTACTTTTGCAGTAAATTTCTCAGCAACCTCTTTTTGAACCATTACTATAATATTTTCACAAGCTCTATCTTCAAATGCTCTTAATATAATGTTTGTTGCAATATAGTACGGTAAGTTTGCAATTAAGTCATATTTACCGTCATGTAGGGTCTTTTGCTTATCCCAAGCCTCTAAAACATCTGTGTGGATCAGTTTTAGTCTACCCTCTTCTATTTCTATTGCAAATTTAGACTTTAAAATACCAATTAAATCAGTATCAACTTCATAAGCAGTCATATCTTTGTACTTGACTAAATTTTTGGTCAAATCACCTAATCCAGGCCCAATTTCCACAACGTAGTTATTGTTGTTGGGCATCGATTGGATGATCTTATCCAAAATAGTCGTATCTTTTAAAAAGTTTTGTCCGTATTGTTTTTTTGCTTTTACTTTTTCCATAATTGCAAGGAGTATATCTGCTTTTAACTTACAATTAGATAAGATAATATCTAGTTATTAAGAAGGATTATATTTGAGTAGTTTTGCAAAAAGAATAATACCATGTTTGGATGTTGATAATGGAAGAGTTGTAAAAGGTGTGAACTTTGTTGGATTAAGGGATGCTGGTGATCCAGTTGAAGTTGCAAAAAGATATAACGCAGAGGGAGCTGATGAGCTTACTTTTTTAGATATTACAGCTAGCCATGAAAATAGAGGAACAATTGTTGATATTGTAAAAAAAGTTGCACAAGAGGTTTTTATTCCACTAACAGTTGGTGGAGGTATACGAAAACTTGAAGATATATATGCTCTACTTAATGTTGGTTGTGACAAAGTTTCAATTAACTCTTCAGCAGTTACAAATCCAAATTTAATAAATGAAAGTTCTAAAAGATTTGGTTCACAATGTATTGTTGTTGCAATTGATGTAAAAAGAGTTGCAGATGGTTCTTACCATGTTTTTGTAAAAGGTGGACGTGAAGATACTGGTCTTGATGCACTTGCTTGGGCAAAAGAAGTTTATGATAGAGGTGCTGGTGAAATACTTCTTACTTCTATGGATACAGATGGTGCAAAAACTGGATTTGAATTAAATATTACAGAACAAATATCAAAACTTGTAGATATTCCAGTAATTGCAAGCGGTGGTGCAGGAACTATGGAACATATAAAAGAAGCTTTTGAACATGGCGCTAGTGCTGCTCTTGCTGCTTCAATTTTTCACTTTAAAGAAATTGATATTATGGATTTAAAGAGATATTTAAGAGCAAATAATATTCCAGTAAGAATATAAAAAGGTAAATAATGAAAAAAATATTTTTGGGAATGACTTTATGTTTATTACCAGTCTTGTCATTTTCTTATGAATTAAATTTTAATAAAAGTTTCTCAAAAGTAGTAAATCCTGATTTACTAACAACAACAATTACAGTAAGTGTTGAAAAAAAAGATGAAAATAAAGTTAACATAGAAATTGAAAAATTTAATGATTTAATAAAAAAGACAAATAATGTAACTTTGAAAAATGGAAGTTTTACATTAAGTCCTAAATATAAATATTATGACAATAAACAAGAATTTATTGGTTATGTTGGAAATTTAAGGTATTCAGCTGAATCAAAAAATGCAAAAGAATTAAATAGTTTTATGGATAGTTTAACTTCTTTAAAAGATAGTATTAAATCTGATGACGTAAAATTAAATATTTCAAACGTTGCTTGGAATATTAGTGATGATTTGCAAAATAAAAGTTTTGATGCTTTAAGATTTGAAGCAATAACTTGGATTGATAGTTATGCAAAAACTTTATCTGGACAAGTTGCTAAATTTTGTGAAGTTTCAAAGATAAATATTTTTGAATCAAATACAGGAAATGTAGTTTATGCAAGAGCAGAAATGGCATACTCAACTATGGCAAAATCAGTTGCAAATGTAGCACCGATTAGTAGTGAACAAAATATCACAATAAATCCAAATTTTATATTGGAATGTAAATGATTATTTGTGCTGGAAGAAATGAAACATTTCCTTTTGCCCATCAAATTGGAGTTGGGTTAATTGAAAGTACAATAAACCTTACAAGAATGTGTCTATTTGATAAACCAGAATATTTACTTTTTATTGGAAGTGCTGGTTCTTATGGTAACCATAAAGTTTTTGATATAGTTGAATCAAAAAGAGCTTCAAATATAGAATTAGGATTTTTAACACAAAGTGCATACACACCTCTTGATAATGTCTTAGAATCAGAAAATAAATTTGCAAGAAATGACACAATTGTGAATTCTTCAAATTATATATCAACAAATGAGAAACTTTGTAAAGAGTTTAATGATTATGGTGTAGGAATTGAAAATATGGAATTCTTTTCAATTCTTAGTGTTGCAAAAGAGTTTGAAATTCCAGTTGCTGGAATATTTGTAATAACAAATTATACAAATGAAAATGCCCATGAAGATTTTATAAAAAATCACAAAGAGGCAATGGATAAATTAACAAAATATTTAATAGAAAAAAATATAATAAAATAAAAAATTGGAATAAATTATAATGGCAAAAGAAGAGTTATCATCTATATATGATTACACATTAGATGAATTAAAAGAAAAATTAAAACCATCATTTAGAGCAAAACAAGTTTATAACTGGCTTTATAAAAAGTATGCAAGTTCTTATGATGATATGAAAAATATACCAAATGAATTAAAAGAAGATTTAAAAGCAAATTATCCTATTGATATTATGCAAATTGTTAAAAAAGAGCAAAGTATTGATGGAAGTATTAAATATCTTTTTAAATTAAGAGATAACCATACCGTTGAAGCTGTTTTACTTTTAATGAAAGAGAAGAAAAAAGATGAAGATGGAAATATTGTAAGAAGTGAAAAATATACTGTTTGTATTTCATCTCAAGTTGGTTGTAAAGTTGGATGTAGTTTTTGTCTAACTGCAAAAGGTGGATTTGTTAGAAATCTTACAGTTGGAGAGTATATAGCTCAAATTGTAAATATAAAAAGAGATAATGATATAGCAGAAAATAAAGCTTTAAATATTGTTTATATGGGAATGGGAGAACCACTTGATAACTTTGAAAACTTCATAAAAGCTGTTTCGATTTTTTCAGAACTTGATGGATTAGCAATTTCAAGAAGAAGACAAACAGTTTCAACTTCAGGAATTGCATCAAAAATAGAAAAATTAGGAAAAATTGATTTGGGAATACAATTAGCTATCTCTTTACATGCTGTTGATGATGAGTTAAGAAGTGAATTAATTCCAATGAATAAAGCGTATAATATCGCTTCTATTATTGATGCGGTTAAGAAATTCCCAATTGATACAAGAAAAAAAGTTATGTTTGAATATTTAGTAATTAAAAATAAAAATGATTCTGTAGAAGCTGCAAAAAAATTAATAAAACTTCTAAATGGTATTCAAGCAAAAGTAAATCTTATTTTCTTTAATCCATATCCTGGAACTACATATCAGCGTCCCGAAGTAGAAGATATGTTAAGATTCAAAGATTATTTAAATGAACGAGGATTAATTTGCACAATTAGAGAATCAAAAGGTATCGATATATCAGCTGCTTGTGGGCAGTTAAAGGAGAAAGAAGCAAATGGGAATTCTTGAGATATCACTTTTGGTATTTATAGCAACTGTTGCAATAGTAACAGGCGTAGGATTTTATATACAAAACAAAAAAGAAGAGGAGAAATAATTTAATGGCAATTACAAGATTTGCACCAAGTCCAACAGGATATTTACACATTGGTGGACTAAGAACATCACTTTATAACTATTTATGGGCTAGAAAAACAAATGGTGAATTTAGATTAAGAATTGAAGATACAGACACAGCAAGAAACAATGAAGAAGCGATGAAAGCAATCATTAGTGCATTTGATTGGGTTGGATTAAATTATGATGGTGAAGTATTTTATCAGTCAAAAAGAACAGATATTTATAAAGTTTATATTGACAAACTTTTAGAAAATGGAAATGCATATAAATGTTATATGAGTAGAGATAAACTAGATGCTTTAAGAGCTTCTCAAGAAGCAGCAAAACAAAATCCAAGATATGATGGAACATGGAGACCTGAAGAGGGAAAAGTATTACCAGAAATTCCAGAGGGAATAGAGCCAGTTATTAGAATAAAAGCTCCATTAACTGGAACTATTGAGTTTGAAGATGGTGTAAAAGGTTCTATGAAATTTGATGCAAATCAAGTTGATGATTTTGTAATCGCTAGATCAAATGGAATGCCAACATATAACTTTGTAGTGGCAATTGATGATGCATTAATGAATATGACAGATGTAATCAGAGGTGATGACCACTTATCAAATACTCCAAAACAAATAGTTGTTTATAATGCTTTAGGATTTAAAGTTCCTAAGTTTTACCATGTTCCAATGATCAATAATCCATCAGGAAAAAAATTATCTAAAAGAGATGGTGCAATGGATGTTATGGATTATAAAAATCAAGGATATTTACCTGAAGCATTATTAAACTTTTTAGTAAGACTTGGTTGGTCAAATGGTGACCAAGAAATTTTTTCAATGGATGAAATGTTAGAACTATTTGATCCTTCAAATATCAATAAATCATCATCTTCATATAATGGTGAAAAACTTTTATGGTTAAATTCAGAGTACATAAAAGCTGTTTCAAATGATAGATTAATTGAAGAGTTAAAATTCTTTGATTTAGATTTAACACATCATACTAAAAAAACAGAATTATTGGATTTATCAAAACAAAGAGCACAAACTTTAGTTGAATTAAAAAAATCAATTACGGATATTTTAGATGTTCCAACTACTTATGAAGAGAGTGGAGTTAAAAAATTTGTAAAAGAAGATACAAAAAATTTCTTAAAAAAATATCTTGAATTATTAGAAGAAAATAAAGATGAGTTATACAATGTTGAAAATATTGAAGCAATTACAAAACCATTTATTAGTGAAAATGGATTAAAATTTCCACAACTTTTCCAACCAATTAGAATAGCATTAACTGGTGGAACACAAGCACCCTCTGTTTATGATATTATTTCAATACTTGGGTTTAACGAGGTTTCTTCAAGATTAAATGAAGCCCTAAAAAGAAATTTTCAAAATACTTGATTATTTAAAAATAATCAGGCATAATAATCGTACATTTACAAAGGACAGAATAGATGAATATTTACGTAGGAAATTTATCATATAGAACAAATGATAAAGATTTAGAAGAGCTTTTTTTAAAGTTTGGTGCAGTAAAAAGTGCAAAAGTTATAATGGATAGAGAAACAGGAAAATCAAAAGGTTTTGGTTTTATTGAAATGGAAGATTCATCAGCTGGTACTAAAGCAATCGAAGCTTTAAATGGTAATGAAAACGAAGGTAGAACTTTAAGAGTTAACGAAGCTAAACCTAGAGAAGAAAGACCAAGAAGACAATTCTAATTTAAAAAAAGTAGTGATTTTTTTAAACACTACTTTCTTTTTATACAACTTAAAACAATCAGAAATGATATTTCTTTTATGATATAATTTTTTCAAGGATTACCATGAAAATATTATTATTAGAAGACGATTTAATACTCAGTGAAATTATAGAAGAACATTTGATTTCACAAAATCACGAGATAACAACTGTTTTTACAGGTTTAGATGCACAAGATTTGCTATACAGCAGAAAATTTGATTTATTACTTTTAGACGTAAATGTTCCTTTATTAAATGGCTTTGAACTATTAAAAGATTTAAGACTCAAAGAGATTCTTACACCAGCCATATTTTTAACCTCACTAAATCAAGTAGATGATATAGAAAAAGGTTTTAAATCTGGTTGTGATGACTACATAAAAAAACCCTTCGAATTAAAAGAATTAGATATAAGAATAAACAATATTAAAAGATTATTCAATATTGAAAATCAAGATATAATACAAATATCAAAAGAAATATATTTAGATAAAAAGAATCTTTTGATTAATAAAGAGCAAAATAAAATACACATAGCAAAAAAAGAGTGCGAAGTTTTAGAGTATTTAATAAATAATAGTGCTAAAACTGTAAGTATTGAAGAGCTTAGTTTAAATGTTTGGGCTTATGAAGATGCCCCAATTTCTTCAACTATTAGAACTTATATAAAGAATCTTAGAAAAATTCTAGGAGATGAATATATAATAAATTTAAGAGGAGTTGGTTATAGATTTAACAAGAAGTGAAAAGAGCACTTTTTTTAGATTTTTATTTCTATATTTAGGTGCTTCATTTGTTTTGATGGTTGTTATTACCATACTTTATTATCAAAATGAGAAAATTCTCTATTATGATTTAACTAAATCAAATATGCAAAATGTAGTCTCAAAAATTTCCTCAGCAATAATTCTTTCCCATATGAGAGGAACAGAATTTAATAAACAAAAACTTCTAGATAATGAGGATTATAAAATCTCTTTTTATGACAAAAATCAAAATAAGATATTTGGAAATCTTGATGAAAATATTGATTTTACAAAAAAGATAATTGACACAAAAAATAGTTTTATTTTAACAGATGATGCAGTTTTAGGACACTTGGATATATATTATATAGCTTTAAAAGAGAATATGTATTTTAAAAAAATTGAAGAGTTAAAGTTCAATATAATTGTGGTATTTTTTGCCATTTATTTAATTATTGCAATCATTGGATTTTATCTAGCAAAACTATTTTTAAAACCAATAAAAGAAGAACGAGAAAAACTAAATAACTTTATAAAAGATACAACCCACGAATTAAATACTCCAATTAGTGCAATTTTGATGTCAACTGAAAGTAAAAATCTAAATGAAAAACAGATTGAAAGAATAAAAATTAGTGCTAAAAGAGTCTCTGAAATTTACAGTGATTTAACATACCTATTTTTAGAAAATAGAGATAGAATGAAAAATATTCAAGAGTTTAATTTAAAAGATTTAATAAATGAACAATTGGAATATTTAGAGTTGTTATCATCAAAAAAACGAATCACACTAATAAAACATATAGAAGATACAATGTATAAAATAAATAAAGATGATTTTATTAGAATCTTTAATAATCTAATTTCAAATGCAATAAAATATAACAAAATAGGTGGAAACATTGAAATAAGCTTACAAAATAATATTCTAAAAATATCTGATACAGGAATAGGAATAGAAAAAAATAAACTTGAGGATATTTATAACCGATATTATAGAGCAACACAAGAACAAGGTGGTTTTGGAATAGGTTTAAATATTGTAAATAAGATTTGTAAAATTTATAATATAAAAATTAATGTCGAATCACAAATAAATAAAGGTACAAGCTTTACTCTTCTTTTTAAGCAATCTGCACACTAACTCCACACAAAATAAATAAAATACTTTTAATTTAGTACATTAGGAGTATATCAGTGAAAAATTTAATCAAAATAGTTTTAGGACTTTTTTTAACATTTGGCTTTTTAAATGCAGAACTATTAGAACAAAGTGGCCAAAAAGACGGCTTTGATGTGAAACTTAGCTCTACAAAAGCTTTAATTGTAGGAACAAATGAGTTTGTAGTTGAATTATTTAAAGATTCAAAAGTAATAGATACAGCAAAAGTAAAAGTAAAGTTTTTTATGCCTGAAATGCCAGGAATGCCTTATATGGAATCAGAAGAAAACGCAGTTTTAGTTGATGAAAAATATAAAATGAATATTAATATTCCAATGGGTGGAACGTGGCAATATCAATTGAAATTTAAAACAGATGATGGTGTAGTTCATACAGTAAAAGGTAGTGTAAATTTATAATGTTAAAAAAAATATTACTAAGCTCATCACTTACTATCTCACTTTTATCAGCAACAACAATAGATGAGCTAGTAAAAAATAGTTTTGAAAACAATTATGATTTAAAAAGTTTAGATAAATCAATTAAAATTGCAGAGCATCAAATAGAGTTATCAAAAAATTGGCAAAATCCAGTTTTATCTTTTGGGGCAAATGATTTGTGGTTAAATGATTTATCATCAAGAGATAAAGAGGCAATGCAAGCCTCTTTTATTGGTATCTCTCAAGTTATTCCAACTGGTTCAAAACTTGATATAAAAGAATCAATTGCAAAAAAAGATAAAAACATTAAGATTGAAGATTTTGAAGATAAGAAATTAGAATTAGAATCTAAGATATATGAATATGCCTATAATATATTAATATTAGAAGAAAAATATAAGCTTTTAGATACTTATTTGGCAAATGTAAAAAGATTAGAGAGTTTATATACTTCTTTATATAAATACCAAAAAGCAACCCAAAATGAGATATTAAACTCACAAATATCATCTTTAAATATTAATTTAGAAAAACAAAAACTAAAAACAATGATTGATAACTCTTATTTAAAATTAGAGCAAATTACATATTTAAAAATAAATCATATCGATGATAAAATTGATATAAAAAAGATTGATTTGTTACTTGAAAATAGTGAGCATCCAAAATTTAAAATTTTAGAAGAAAGTGCAAAAAAATCTCAAGATTTAGCAAATTTAGAGGGTTCGAAAAAAATACCAGATGTTCAATTTAATGTTGCGTATTTTCAAAGGGATGATAAATTTAATGATTATGTAAATATGTCTGTTAGTATTCCTCTACCTATATATAACACTGAAAACACAGCTCGAATTGAAGCAAAAATAGATGCGAATGATAAAAATGATAAATTAGAACAGTTAAAGCACAATTTTTCAATTCAAACTGGAATGTTAAAAAATAGTTTGAATAATTCATATGAGAATTATCAATTAATTCAAAAAGAGATAATCCCACTAAAACAAAAAATCCAAAAAAATATAGAGAACTACAATAGTTTTGAATTGATTAAACCTCAAGAGAGTATTACAAATCTAAATGAGTTAATTACTTATGAAACAAAAGCATTAGATGAGTTACAAAAATATTATGAGAGTTACTCACAACTTCTATATTTTACAAATAAAGGTATAAAATGATTAAAAATATAGTTCTAACTGCCCTACTTTTAAGTTCAGTTTTACAAGCACAAGTAATAGATGCAAAACAGCTATTTAATAAAACAACAACAAAAGTAAAAAAAGAAGAAGTATCTATAAATAAAAGCTTTTATGGTATTACAAAGGTAGATGAATCAACCTTAACTGATATTGTAAGTAGATTTGATGGCTATATTACAAAACTGTATGCAAACAATAAATATATGACAATAAAAAAAGGTGAACCTTTATACTCTGTTTATTCTCAAGATATTTTATCTATTCAAAATGAATTACAAATTGCCAAAGAGTTAAATTCAAATGTATATCAAAGTACTTTATCAAAACTTGATAATTTAGATATTTCAAAGAGTGAGCAACAAAGAATAAAAGAAGGAAAAGTAAATTCATCAGGTGTTGTAGTAACTTCTCCTATGAATGGTTTATTAATAGAAAAAAACATTAATCAAACAAGTGCAGTAGCAAAAGGAAAATTACTTTTACAATTGGCAAATTTAGATAAAGTTTGGTTTATCGCTTCTGTTTATCAAAGTGATTTAGAGTACATAAAAAAAGATAGAGAAGCATTTGTAAATATTGATGGAATAAGTGAGAAAATAGCTTCTAAAGTTGATTTTGTTTACCCTATTTTTGATGATAAAAATAAAACTGTTGATGTTAGATTTGTTTTAGAAAATAAGGATTTAAAACTATTTCCAAGTATGTTTGGGAAAGTTGATATTAGTGTGAAAAATGATGTAATGCTGACTCTTCCAAAAACAGCAGTATTAAAAAAAGCAAATGATTTTTATGTATTTAGACCACTAGATAAAGGTGATTTTGAACCAGTAAAAATAAAAGCAAAAAGAATAGCTTCAAATAAATATGAAATTTTAAGCGGTTTAGAAGAGAATGATGAGGTAATAAATAATGCTTTATTTTTATTAGATTCAGATGCAGTTACAAATTCATTGTATCAATCTGATGATGAGAACTGGTAATTGTCATGGTAGAAAGTATAATTGCATACAGTATAAGAAATAAATTCTTAGTACTTTTTTTTGTAGGTATATTAACATTATCATCATTTTGGGCAGTTAAAAATACAAATCTAGATGCTCTACCCGACTTATCACCACCACAAGTTATTATACAAGTTGAATGGAATGGGCAAAGTCCAAAAACAATAGAAGAGCAAATCTCTTATCCCTTGATTTCAAATTTAATGAGTTTGCCAAATATCCAAACAGTTCGGGCAATGAGTTCTTTTTCAAATGCAATGATATATATTATTTTCAAAGATGGAACAAATATTTATGATTCAAGAAGTAGAGTTTTAGAGCAACTTTCAACATTACAAGGAACTTTCCCAACTGGCTCATCTGTTCAATTAGGACCAGATGCAACAGGGGTTGGTTGGGCTTATGAATATGCACTAAAATCAAAAACAAAAAGTTTAGAAGAGTTACGAACTTTACAAGACTATTATTATAAATATGCACTTTTAGGAGTTGATGGAGTTAGTGAAATAGGTTCTATTGGTGGATATATTAAAAACTATGAAATAACTTTAAATCAAGATAAATTAGTTCAATATGGACTTAGTATTGATGAGGTTAAAAAAATAATCCAAGCAAGTAATAATGATACTGGTGGAAGAATCATTTTAGAAAATGGGTATGAACAAATTATTACAGCTCGTGGTTACCTAAAATCAGTTAATGATATTGAAGATATTACAATTAAAACTTTAAATAATGTACCTTTAAAAATAAAAGATATAGCCCAAGTAAATATTACATCATCAAATAGAAGAGGAATGGCTGATTTAGATGGGCAAGGAGAGACAGTAGGAGGAATTGTAGTAGTTAGGTATGGAGAAAATCCATACGCAGTTATAAAGGCTGTAAAAGAGAGATTAGCTACACTACAAATTCCAGATGTTGAAGTTGTAGAAGTTTATGATAGAACTTCATTAATTGATAAAGCAATTGATACACTAAAACACACTTTAATTGAAGAATCAATTATTGTTGCAATTATCTCTGGATTGTTTTTATTTCATTTTAGATCGGCTTTAATCATTATCATTACTCTTCCAATTACTGTATTAATTAGTTTTTTATTAATGAAACTTTTTGGAATTGGCTCAAATATCATGAGTTTAGGTGGAATTGCAATAGCAATTGGAGCAATGGTAGATGCAACAATTGTAATGGTAGAAAATGCACATAAATATCTGCAAGGAAAAGAGAATATCTCAAATGAAGAGAGAATTCAAATAATTATAAAATCAGCAAAACAAGTTGGACGTCCAATATTTTTTGCATTAATTTTAGTTGTAGTTTCATTTTTACCAATTTTTGCACTAACCGGTCAAGAAGGAAGATTGTTTACTCCACTTGCCTTTACAAAATCTTTTGCAATGATGACGGGAGCCATTTTATCAATTACTATAGTTCCAATTCTAATGGTTTTCTTAATTCGTGGAAAAATCATGGCAGAAGATAAAAATATATTAAATAAGTTTTTTATTAATATCTATTCACCTTTATTAAAAATCTCATTGAAACTGAGATATTTAGTAGTTGCAATTTATATAGGAACAATAGTTTTTGCCTATACGGTTTATGAAAAACAAAATTGGGAATTTATGCCAATGATGAATGAACAAACTTTTATGTATATGCCAGTAACTCCTTATGGAATAGGAATTGATTTAGCAAAAGAATTAGCTCAAAAAACAGATATGGTTTTAAAATCATTTCCAGAAGTGCAAACAGCCTTTGCAAAAGTTGGACGAGCACAAACAGCAACAGATCCCGCACCACTTGCAATGATTGAAACAGTTGTAACTTTCAAACCTCAAGATGAGTGGAGAGAGGGAATGACTTATAAAAAGTTACTTGAAGAGATGAATGAAAAACTTCAAGTTAACGGATTAATTAATTCATGGACTTATCCAATTAGAGGTCGTATAGATATGCTTTTAACTGGTATTAGAACACCTCTTGGAATAAAACTTTATGGAAATGACCATAAAGTTTTAGAAGAAACAGCTGGAAAAATTGAAAATGAATTAAGAAAATATAAGGGAACTTTATCTGTATCTTCTGATAAGGTTAATTCAGGATATTATTTAAATATAACAATTAATGAAGAGATGATTTCAAGATATGGAATAAATAAAAATGATATTTTAGACACTATTTCATTTGGAGTTGGTGGAGCACAAATTTCAACATTTTTTGATAAGTTAGAAAGATACCCAATAAGCCTAAGATTTGAAGCAAATCAAAGGGAAGATTTAACTACATTAGAAAATCTTCAAATAAAAACTAAATTAGGTTTTCAACCTTTAAGATTATTTGCTAATTTAAAATATGAAGAGGGACCATCAGTTATAAAATCTGAAAAAGCATTAAATGTAAATTTCATTTATATAACACCAAATGAAGGGGTTTCTACAAAACAATATAAAGATGAAGCCAAAGAGTTATTAAAACAAATTGAGTTACCATCTGGTTACTATTTTGAATGGGCAGGACAAAGTGAATATTTAGAATCAGCAATGAAAAGATTGCTTTACATTATTCCAATTACATTGATGATTATATTTATATTAATATTTTTAGCATTAAGAAATATGACTTATACTTTAATTATATTTTTCACCCTACCCTTTGCTTTAACAGGAGGAATATTTTATTTAGATTATCTAAACTTTAATATTTCAATTGCTGTAATTGTTGGATTCTTAGCACTTTTAGGAGTTGCTTCAGAAACTTCTATTGTAATGCTTGTATATTTACATGAAGCAATGGTTGAGTTAAAACAAAATTGTACAAATTGCTCAAACAATGAAATTGCAAAAGCAATATATAAAGGTGCGGTTTTAAGGCTTCGACCAAAACTTATGACACTATTTACGATTTTAGGTTCATTAATTCCTATTATGTATATTCATGGTGTTGGAAGTGAAGTAATGCAGCGAATTGCAGCACCTATGATTGGTGGAATGGCAACTTCTACTTTTTTAACATTAATTATCATACCAGCAGTTTTTTATATGATAAATTTTAAGAAAGAAGTTTCTACACATTAATTAAACAAAAAATGAATAGAATTTAACAATTCAAAAAAAGGATACAAAGATGAAATCTATTGCAAAAATAGCAAGTGCTCTAATATTAAGTTTTGGTTTGGCAAATGCTTCTGAATATGTTGTAGATGATGTTCATACAAATGTAGGATTTACTGTAAAACATATGATGATTACAAATGTAAAAGGTGAGTTTAAAACTTATGATGCAAAGATTGACTTTGATAATGCAAGTAAAACTTTTAAAGCTTTTAGTGCTTCAGTTGATACAGCTTCAATTGATACAGGAATTGAAAAAAGAGATGCTCACTTAAAAAGTGCCGATTTCTTCTTAAGTGAAAAATTTCCAAAAATGACTTTTGTAATGAAATCTTACAAAGCAGATGGAAATGAAGGAAAAATGAGTGGGGATTTAACAATCAGAGGTATAACAAAACCTGTAGTTTTTGATGTTGAAGATATGGCAAATGTAAAAGATTTACAAGGAAATAATAGAGTTGGATTTACTTTAAAAGGTAAAATTAATAGAATGGATTATGATTTAAAATGGAATAAAGCTTTAGAAGCAGGTGGTGTTGTAGTTGCTGAAGAGGTAAAAATTGCAGTTGAAGTTGAAGCTGTAGAAAAATAGTAATTCTTAAATGGATTATAATATAATTAAAAACCAAAATTGAGGAAATTAAATGAGTATGAAAACAAAGTTAGCAGGATTATTTTTAGGTGCTTTATTAGCAACAACTTCAGCATTTGCTGCCAGTTCTTGTGGTGCAGGAAAATGCGGTGGTGAAATGAAAAAAGAGATGATTGAAAAGAAAAGTTCATCTTGTGGTACAGGAAAATGCGGTGCTAACATGAAAGAAGAAACAAAAAGTGCTTCTTGTGGAACTGGAAAGTGTGGTGGTGCTATGAAAAATGACATGTCTAAAATGAATGATGATATGAAAGACATGAAAGATACAAAAAATGGTTCTTGTGGAACTGGAAAATGTGGTTCTAAATAACTATTTTTAAAGAAGCCAATAAGGCTTCTTTATTATAAACTCTTATTACAAAGCTTTTTTAATAAATTATTAGTGTAAAAATATGCAAAAATTGCAGCACTATATATCATAAATAAAATACCAAACCATAAATATATAAACTCAAGTTCAAAATATTTTACTATTAAATAGGCAATAATTAATTTGGCAAAAATTTGTCTATAAAGTCCTATGTATAAAAGCATTTTAGGCTCTTTAATTGCTTGAAGTGTTGACACGCAAATGAACAAAACCACATAAGCATAAAATATCCAAATTTCAACAAGTAAATAATCAACTCCAAAATCAACAACAATCGGATTTGAATCAAATAAAGAGATAATGAATCTGCCTAAAATTGTAAGAGATATTATTCCAACTGTTGAAATAATAAATCCATATTTCAATGATACTTTTAAAGTCTCTATTACTCTATCATATTTCTTTGCCCCAAAATTATTTGATACAAGAGCTAAAACAGCTGTATTTAGTCCAAGAGCAGGTAAAAGCATTAATTGTTCTACTCTATACCCTATTCCATATCCTGCAACAGCTTGTACACCATAGTGAGATACAAAATAAGTAAGAATAAGTGAACCAATTGACATTGTAAGCATATTTAAACTTGCAGGTAATCCTTGCGCAATAAAAAGTTTATAAACTCTAATATTAGGCATAAAATATTCAAGTTTTTCAAAATGAACAAGTTTTGTTTGTAAAACTTTATAGAATAGATAAAACATATTTATTATTTGAATTAGAACAGTTGCAAGGGCAAGCCCTTTTATTCCAAGAGCTGGAATAAATAAAAAGCCATAAATAAAAATATAATTTAAAACTATATTTGCAAAAAAGCCAAAGATTAAACTATTTCTATAAGATTTTGTATCTCCTTTGGCTACCAATATTGAATTTAGTGAGAAGTTAAACATAAAAAATACAGAACCAAATAAAATTGTATTTATATAATCAAGTGAAGTCTGTAAATATTCATCTTTTGCACCTAAGAGCATAAAAAGATAAGGTGAAGCAAAATATCCAATTATTGTTAAAATAATTCCAATTACTGGTACAAAAATGAGGCCTTTATGTGCATAAATTGAAGCTAGCTTATATCTTTTTTTACCAAGTGCATTTCCAAGAAGTGCCGTAATTGCAGAACTAAAACCATATCCAAAACCAATTATTAAGAAAAAAATCATAAAAGATAGGGTTAATGCTGAAATTGCTTGAGTTGAAATAAGTCCAGCATAAAAAGTGTCAACAACATTGTACATGGTATTAAAAAACATTCCAACACTAGCAGGAATTGCTAGTTGTCTTATTAAAGTTGGAATATTTTGAGTGGTTAGGTTTAAAGAGTTTTCTTTCAAATTACTAGAATAGAGAACTATTCTTCTATTCTTATCATTGCAGGTTCACATAAAACAACACCTGAATTTTCTAATTCATTTATTGCTTTTAAAATATCTCTTTCAACTGAAATATGAGTTGTAAGAAGTAAATTTGCACTACCATTTTTTAAAGGTTTTTGCATCATTGCTTCAATTGAAATTGAATTGTCTCCTAAAATAGTTGCAATTTTTGCTAATGTTCCTGATTTATCAGCAACTTCAAGTCTTAGGTAATATTTTGTTTTTATATTATCCTTTGACATTAAAGTGATTTTTTCACCTGGTTGATTTTCAAAACCAAGCATTGGTGAACCTTTCCCTCGTCTTGCAATATCAATAATATTTGCAATTACAGCAGAAGCTGTAGCATCACCACCTGCCCCTGCTCCATAAAACATTGTTTCACCAACTTTATCTCCAACAACAGAGATTCCATTCATTACACCATCAACTTTTGCAATCATTTTATCTTGAGGAATTAAAACTGGATGAACTCTTAATTCAACTTCATTTCCAACTTTTTTTGCAATTCCTAAAAGTTTAATTGAGTATTCAAACTCTTTTGCAAATTCTATGTCTGCATTAGTAATATTTTGAATACCTTCAATTAAAATATCTTCAGGTTTTGCATCAATTCCATAAGCAATAGAAGCTAAAATTAGAAGTTTATGAGAAGCATCAAATCCACCAACATCAAAAGTAGGATCAGCTTCAGCATAACCTAATTCTTGAGCTTCTTTTAAAATGTCATTATAGTTAACACCGTCATTAATCATTCTTGTTAACATATAGTTACAAGTTCCATTCATAATACCTTGAATAGATTTAATGTGATTTGCACTTAATCCATCTCTTAGAGCATTAATAATTGGAATTCCACCTGCAACTGCCGCTTCAAACTCAAATGGAATATCACCAGCAAGTTCTTGAAGTTCGTATCTATGGTATGCTAATAAAGCTTTATTTGCAGTAACCACAGCTTTACCTTTTAATAAAGCCTTTCTAACAATTTCATTTGGTTTATCAATTCCACCCATTAATTCAACAACTACATCTATTGAATCATCATTTAAAACATCATCAATATTGTCTGTAAGTTTAATATCTACATCTCTTATTTTATGTAAGTTTGAAACTACTCCAATGGTTGCTACAATCTCTTTACCAGCACGTGCGGTTATAATATTTTTATTATCTCTTAAAATATTTGCAACGCTAGCTCCAACTGTACCAACTCCAATAATTCCAACTCTTAACATGAATAATTCCTATTTTTCTAATGATTTTAAATATTTCTTTATATTTTTTGCAGCTTGTCTAATTCTTTTTTCATTTTCAATTAGTGCAATTCTTACATATTGATCACCATAATTACCAAATCCAATTCCTGGACTTACAGCTACTTGTGCTTGTGTAAGTAATTGTTTTGAGAATTCCATACTTCCTAAATGTGCAGCACATTCAGGAATTTTTGCCCAAATAAACATTGAAGCATCTGGTTTATTCATTTTCCATCCAGCTTCAGCGAATGTTTCAAGCATTAAATCTCTTCTTTTTCTATATTTTTCTACATGTTCTGCAACACATTCTTGTGGTCCATCAAGTGCAACAGTTGCAGCAATTTGAATAGGTGTAAACATTCCATAATCAAGCCATGATTTAATTCTTTTTAGTGCACCAATTAGTCTTTCATTTCCAACGATACAACCAACTCTCCATCCTGCCATATTATATGATTTTGATAAAGTGAAACATTCAACAGCAACATCTAAAGCACCCTCAGCTTGGAAAATAGAAGGAGTTTTGTATCCATCAAATGTAATATCAGCATACGCAATGTCAGAGATAACATAAAATCTTTCTCTTTTTGCCATAGCAACTAATTTTGTATAAAATTCAGGTGTTACTGTAGCACATGTTGGGTTGTGTGGGAAGTTAACAACTACAAATTTTACTTTTGGAATTGATTCATCAATTGTTTTTTGTAATCTTTGGAAAAATAAATCTTCATCAACTTTAAATGCATCATCAAAACCTAATTCAAATTTATGAACAGCTGCACCATTTAACATAAATGCATATGAGTGAATTGGATAAGTTGGATCTGGAACAACTGCAACGTCACCTACATTTACAACTGCTTGAACTAAGTGAACATAACCCTCTTTTGAACCCATTGTTGCACATGCATGTTTATTTGGGTCTAAGAAATCAACATTATATTTTCTTTTATACCAGTTACAAATTGCAAGTCTTAATTTAAAAATACCAGCACTTGCGCTGTATCCATGGTTTTTAGGTTTTGCTGCAGCTTCAATTAATTTATCTGTAATATGTTGCGGTGCTGGACCATCAGGATTTCCCATAGAAAAGTCAATTACATCTTCACCTGCACGTCTAGCTTCCATTTTGATATTGTTAACTTCTGCAAACACATAGTTTGGAAGTCTCTTCATTCTTTCAAATTCAATTTCTGGGAACACTATTTACTCCTTAGTAATGTTTAGTCCTTGCTTTATATTAGCAAGAGTATAAAAATCATCAATTTTGATATATTTTGTATTATTAGGCACTTCCAGTTTTAAACTTTTATGCAAACTATTTTCATCATAAATTCCAATAATATTTAAAGCATTATCATAAAAAACCACATTTGGATACCAAATATTACCACTTCCTGATTTTATTGTGATAACTTTCGCATCAGCTATTTTAATCATATAAGGTTTAGCCGGTTTTTTTAAAGATAACTGTTTATTATTAATTAAATCTTCTGCTCTATATATTGAAGAATTATTTGTATCTATTGAATAACTCCAATTATAGTCTCCCTCTCTTTTGATATCTACAATTGAGCAATTTATTGATTGTAACTCTTGAGATAATCTGAGAGGGCTCATGGCGGCTGCAGTTTTGATTTGAATTGTCCATTTTAAACTATTATCAACTGTAATTTCTTCTGTTGTTACAAAAGTATGTTGTCCTAATGTTTTTAAAATGTCAGTTAAATTTTTCATTGATTTTTTAGGATAATTATTAATATTAAATGTAATAGTTACATTTTGAGTTGATGGAAGATTTAATTTCAACACACCATTATTTTCTAGTTCTTGAATAATCCGCGTATAATTAATCTGATTGTTAGTATAAAAGTTTGCTTCGTTACTAAAAATATGGTTAATCAGGTTTTTATGAGTGTTATAATCATTTGTGCCTAATAAGTCTTTTATTTTCGTATCTAAGTTTGCACTTAACATTACACTTAATGTAACTAATAAAATCAGTTTTCTTATCACGGTATTATCTTTCTTTTATCTTTTAAGATTATAAATTAAAATCCCAGCTGCAACAGATACATTTAATGAATCAAACTCATGTTCCATAGCAATTGACACTTTTAAATCTAGTTTTTTAGCAACTTTAGGAGAGATACCTGTTCCTTCACTTCCTAAAAATAGGGCAACTTTATCAGTTTTTTCTATTTTGCCATATTTTTTTAGGTCAATTCCATCCATTGTAGCACCAATTAATGTAAAACCACAGTCGATTAATTCACTCGCTAAATCAGCAGATCTTGGATGAACCATAAATGGTAAATCTAACAATGCTCCAGAACTTGTTCTTAAAATTCCTGAGTCATTTACAGTTTTAATATCAGCAGCAATTAATCCCTCAATTCCTAAAGAATAAGCAGTTCTAGCAATTGCTCCAATATTTCCAACATCTGTAACACCGTCAAGAACCAAAATAAAATTCATTTTTTTGAATTCTTTGATATTTGTATATTCTGAATGTGTTAATTTTAAAAAGAAACCTTGATGGTTTCCACCTTTTGCTAATGCTTGAGCTTTTTGATTATCCAATTTGTGGATTTTTTTGTCAAGTTTTGCAAATCTTGAAAAAAGTTTTTTATCAATCTCTTTTGAAAGAAAAACTTCTTCTATTAAATGCGGGTGTTTGTCAAGTACGTAAAGTACGATTTGTTTTCCATATATTATCATTCGGGGATTCTATCTAAAATTTGTTGATAAACCTCTTTTATTGATTGTCCAGTCATCTTAGCTACTAATTTAGCTTTTATTTTTGGTGCAATATCTAAAGAGAGTATATCATCTAAATCAAGGTTAAAACCAACTGTCTCTTTTGGTTCAACTATTACAACCCATTCACCTCTAATATTTATCTCTTTAAACTCATTAAATAAGTTTAATGCAGAATTTTTATAGGTTTTTTGGTGTAATTTACTTATCTCTTTTGCTAAAAATATTGTTCTATTTGCATCTTTTATACTTAACTCTTCAAGTAATTTTAAAAGTCTATGAGGTGATTCATAAAGAATCGCTAACTTATCATCATTTAAAACATCATTTAATTTTGATGCTCTACTTGCTCCTTTATGGTCTAAAAATCCATAAAATGAAAAAGTTGTATGAGGAAATCCACTCATTGCATAAGCAGTTAAAATAGCATTTGCACCAGGCAAAACATCATAAGCAATATCATTTTTTATACAATAATCCACAAGTGTAGCACCAGGATCACTAACGCAAGGCATTCCCGCGTCACTTACATAAACAACATTTTTAGTAAAAGTTTCTTTTGTTAAAGATTGTAAAATTTGATTTTCATTGTGTGAGTGAAAAGATTTATACTCTTTGTTTGAAAAGTCTAGGTTGTTTTTTTCACCTAAAAGACTTAGAAGTTTTTTTGTTACTCTTGTATCTTCACAAAAAATGAGTTCCGCATCCATTAGGACATTTAGAGATCTTTTTGAAATATCTTCCAAATTTCCTATTGGAGTCGGAACTAAGCACAACATAATATTGTACTATTTAGCCATATTATATTTAGCTTTGAATTTCTCAACTCTTCCAGCAGCATCAACAAGTTTTTGCTCACCAGTGAAGAATGGGTGACAAGAAGAACAAATGTCTATTCTTAATGTTTCAACATTTGATTTTGTTTCAAATGAGTTACCACATGCACAAGAAATTGTACAAACTTTATAATCTGGATGAATGTCTTTTTTCATGCCATAATCCTTAATGTAATTAATGTTTGATAAAAGGTCGAGTCTAGTGCAAGCCCTTTAAAAAACTCTTTAGGGACGGGATTATAACGAAAAATACTTAATAATATCTGAATTTAAGTTTTCTATTATATTGGATGTTTTATCCAAAAATTGTCCCTTATTAAAAGTATTTTGTCTTTTTGCAAGTTTTGCTGTATTTGCAGATATTTTTTCTTCTAATTCTTGTTTTGAAAGTTTCCCATCTAAATATTCTAAAGTCTCAATAATTCCAATTGAAGCCATACAATTTGGTTCTCTAGTGTATTTTTTTTCTAAAAATATAACTTCATCAATAAGACCTGAATTTATCATGATTTTTGTTCTTTGTGAAATTCTATTTTTTAACTCTTCTTTATCCCAAAGAATTTCAAAAATTTTTAAATCTTTAGCAACTGCAATTTTAGGATTTTTTTCAAAATAAGAAGTAGGGCTAAGACTAGTTTGTTTATAAATAGCATAGGCTTTTTCGATTCTATATCTATCGTTTTTTTCGATTTTTTGCATATATTCTTTATCGATTGAATAAAGAAGTTCATATGCTTCATCTTGTGGAATGTCAAGTTTAATTTTTGAATCAACGCCTTTTGATAAACCATCAATTAAAGCTTTTAAATAAAATCCTGTTCCACCAACGATGATAAGATTTTTATCATTTTGAATTGCATAATCTTTTGCTTTTTTATAAAGTTCAATAAATTTTATAACATCAAACTCTTCATTTGGAAAAACTTCATCTATTCCAAAATGGATGATATTTCCTCTTTCTTTTAGTGTTGGTTTTGCAGAAGCTATTTCAATCTCTTTGTAAACACAAAGGGAATCAAGTGATAATATGATGGAATTTGTTTTTGCTGCTATTTCTAAAGATAGGGCGGTTTTACCTGAAGCAGTTGAGCCAATTATTGCTATTTCTTTCATGATTTTACTTTTGAATTTTTACAGTCTTCTAATTTTTGATTTAGATTATTTATCTCTTTTTCTTTTTGAATTAGTGTTCTTAAAAGATCTGATACATCTTGTGAATTAGAGTTTGTTACATCCGTTTGAGCTTTTGAAGTACAAGCTGTAAAGCTAAGAGATAAAAGTAGGGCACTTATAAATAGGGTGATTTTAAACATTAACATCTTTCATAATAAAAATAAAACTGATTATAACGAGAAAAAGTTTAATTCTAATTTTTTTAATAATATCTTAGATACAATCCTTTTTATGAATAAGCTTATAAAAAAACTAAACGATTTTAATGAACTGGTTATGTTCAAACACTCTATTTTTTCGCTTCCTTTTATCTTTATCGCGATGGTAGTAGCAGCTAATGGCTGGTTTGGATTTAAACTATTTGTTTTGGGAATTTTAGCAGCTCTTACTGCTAGAAATTTTGCCATGGGATTTAATAGATTTATGGATAGAGATATAGATGCTTTAAATCCACGAACTATAAATAGACCAAATGTTGATGGGAGAATTAGTGCCTCTTCTATGTTTATCTTTGTTGTTTTAAATGCTTTGGGATTTATCTTTGTTGCATATTTTGTAAATGACTTAGCTCTTTATTTATCAATTCCTATATTAATAGTAATTGGTTCGTATTCTTACTTTAAAAGATTTTCTTATTTAGCCCATGTTATTTTAGGTATCTCTTTAGGTCTTGCACCAATCGCAGGAGTTGTAGCAGTTAGTGAAACGATTCCTTTTTGGGCAATTTTATTAAGTCTTGGAGTTATGTTTTGGGTTGCTGGATTTGATTTACTTTACTCTTTGCAAGATATTGAAGTTGATAAAAAACTAGGACTACATTCTATTCCCTCAAAATTTGGTGTTGAAAAAACAATGAAGATTTCAAAAGTTTTTCACTTATTAACTGTGATTTTTTGGCTTTTATTTGTAATCGCTTCAGGAAGTTCATATTTTGCGTATCTTGCTGTAGTTCTTAGTGCATTAATGTTATCTTATGAACATTATTTAGTAAATAAAGATTTCAAAAAAATAGATAAAGCCTTTTTTACAGTAAATGGTTACCTAGGAATCATTTTTTTTGTATTGATAGTTTTAGACAATATTTTCTTTTAATTTTCTTTTTAAGTAAGGCTGTGGTATTATTTCAGCCTTATTTTTATAAGAACAAGCGCGTCTGTAGTTCAACTGGATAGAATAACCGGTTTCGACCCGGTGGGTTGTGGGTTCGAATCCTACCAGGCGTGCCACTTTGCTACTAAAAACCTCAAAAAAAACTCTTTAATCAAGTTCATTTTTCTAAAGTGCCAATTTAGTGTCTGAATTCTTTTAATGACTTCATAAAAATTAGATTCAAATTAATAAGTAATTCTATAAAAGTTGACTATATGCATATGTATTAAAATAGATAGAAATTTGAGTAAAAGATTAAAGCTAAAATAGTTAAAAATAAAAAGTTAGGAAATATACTTAGAAATTAAAATAATTAAAAATTAGGGCAAAAGCCCTAATTTTAATGTGAGTGAGTTGTTGGTGTACTTGTACCTGATGAGCTGTTATTATTAGATGAAGCAGCTGCAACTGCTGCACCAGCCGCTGCTGCTGCCGCTACTGCACCTGCTGCAATAGCTCCTGCTGTTAGTCCACCAGCTGCTGCCGCTCCTGCAGCTGCACTAGCACCTGCTGCTCCTGCTGCACCAGCACCAGCACCTGCTGCTCCAGCTCCAGCTCCTGCTCCTGCTCCACCAGCTCCTGCTCCTGCTCCTGCTCCGCTTGAACCAGTCGCACCGGCACCACCACCACTTGCTGCTTGAGCAAATGCAGAACTTAGTCCTAAAGTTAACGTTAATAATATCGCACATAATTTTTTCATTAGTGATTCCTTATTTTTCAGATTTGCCTAGATTATATCATAAATATTATTATTCTAGAATTTTATTTATGTTTTTTTTCATAAGTTGTATATTATTTTCAGAGTTATTCATTGGATATAAACTCATTGAACCACCTGCAAATTGCCCAACATCCCTCGTCCAAGGACTAATACTATAATTTAAGCTACCTTTGAAACTTTTTTTACTTATGGTATCAATAGGCATGCTAATATATATACCTTTATCTATATAATTTCTATTCTCTGCACTTGTAAAAACTTCATTACTATTTGTAACTGTTGCATATGCTCCTACTGTAAAGCCTCTATAAGTTCTTGCTAAATCTACTCTAACACCTCTATCCCCAGCTAAAAACTCACCAGCTTTTACGCCTAAGTGTATATTGTACTTATCAGATAAAAGCATATAAGCATTTACAAATTTAGCTTCATAAGTCAAATCTTCATATATACTAAACATATCATCAACTGGTCTTTTATATAGATATTGATATTGAATTCCTAGCCCAAAGCTATCCTCAAAAAGTGATTTGTACCATTCTAAATCACTTCCCATAAATGCAGGACTTAAATATCCAACTTCTACTTTTCCTATAGTTTCATAAGGAGCTCTAAACAGATAATCAACTGTTAGATTTGCCAATTGAGTATCGTTATATTGAGTATATTTTAACATACCTGAATTAACAGATAATTTATTCTCTTCTGTTCCAACATCTTCCAATCCAGCTTTATTTTTAATATCTTTTATAGTGTTATAGAAGGGCTGAAATACTCTAGCTTTTAGAAAAACACCAGGCGCTACATCATAGTTTGCATATGCAAACACAGAGGCTTTTAGTGCATAAGGTTTTTCTTTGTCATTTAGGTAATGATTAAGTGAAGGCGATAATCCATAAGAAAAATTTTCAGTTCCCACAATATCGGTTTTATATACATCTTCTTTACCATTTTTGAACTCTTCTTCCATTTTTTCAACACTATTTGTTAGTACAACAGCATTTTTAAAATAGTCACTACTTACTTGTTCATTTTCATATGCATCAAACTCTTTTCTATTTACTTTTACCGTTTTCATTGGAATGTCACGAGTTTTTAAAGTTGCATAAATAGTATCATAGTTTGAAGGTGCAACTTCATCTATAGTTGATATTGTTCTTCCTACTGCTTTTAGGTCATCATCATATTTTGGATTATCAAACTCTGCCCAGATTTTATTTTCATTTACTGAAGTTCTTACATTTGACATTTTTTCTGCTGCAATCTCGTTTGAGAGTTTATCGCTTAGCTCTTTTTCATTTAAGTTTTCATAACTTTTTTTTGCATTCTCATTTGCTTTCCATTTTGGGTCTGGGTCATGTTCATATATCCCTGTTCTTGAGAATCCAAATTGATATACATATCCAAATGAGATTTGATTCCCCCTTTGATATGATAGATTGAATGATGAGTTATCGCTTATAGAGTATTTTAATCCATAGTTAAAGTTCGAATCTGGCAAATCATATTTATCACCACGTAAAAAAGGATTTATTTTATCATATGCATAATTTATAGGTGAATACTCTGCTACAAGTGATAAGTCAGGTGTTGCCTTAAATACTACATTTCCAAAAGGTTTCCCTCCTCCCCAACTTAAATCTTTCATAAAAGAAAAGGCAGTGTTATCAGTACTTCCACTATTTGTAGTCTTTGCAATGTTTACTTTTTCTCCTCCTAGCCTTCCTTTTGCATATCCTAAAGTTAGATCAAAGTAGCTAATTTCTTTGCTCATTGCAATATATTTTGATGTATATAGTCCAGTTCCCCAAACGTCATCTCCACCAAATACAACACTAGGAGAATATTTATCTTCATTTTTTAAAAGTAATTTGAAATTTATTGATTTATCTTTATATTGACCATATCCTGCACTATCACTAAATCCAGATACTCCATCTAATTGACTTATATGAAAATTTGATTCCAAAAATGGCAAAGGAGTTCCAGCAAAACCATAGTATGTATAAGGTTTATCTTGAGATATAAAAAATCTCATAGACCAATCGGGCATAATACGTGCATTTGGAGTTTCCAAAATACCTGTATTACCTGTATACATTACTGAATCATTTGAAGCAAATGTTGGAAAAGTAAAAAAAGCTATAGGTGCTAAAAAAGCTGATAAGAATTTACTCTTTTTCATCATTTTTATTGCTTTTAATAAATTCTAGAAAAAAAGCCATAAAAATACCTAATATCAATGATGTAACAACTGATACAATTAGGATAAGTGCTCTTTTTGGTTTAGTTTTTTCTTTTATGTAAGCAACTCTACTATCTGTAACTTTTGATACAAAATAATAATCATTTGCTAGTGAAAAAACTCTTTTCTGCATAAGAGCAGATAGAGACTTACTTAGTTGTTCTTTTAATGATACATCATAACTATTATTTAACTCTTTATTGTAATACTCAATTTGTTTATCAATCTCTTTCATATCTTGAAGTTTGATTTTACTTATTAGTTCATTTAAATATATATCAACTAATTCTTTTGCAAAAAATCTATCAATATATTCAGCACTAAGGGTGATAAGACTTGAGTTTTTATCGCTACTAATAGAAAGTATTTTCTCTAATTCTTTATTTGTTTTATAAATTTTGTCTTCTTCAGAAGCATCTTTATTTATATCTGGATTTGAGTAAAATCCACTAAATCCTAAAGCAAATGAAAGATTTTGAGGATTTTCAAACTTTTCTATTAAGTTATATCTTTTGATAACATTTTTATTAAATTCATAATCTTTTAAAGTAGTTTGCAGCATGGTAAATGGGTCTTTTCCACTATTGCCACCAAGACTTACACCTGCAAGACTTGCAAGACTTGCAAGTCCACCTCCTGATGATTTATCATCTCCTTGTGGTGCTAGAATAATTTCTGATTTATAATAGTTAGGAATACTTAATACATAACAAAGAGTAAGAATCGTAACTACAAAAGAGAAAATAGCTATTTTATATTTGTATTTAAGAATAGTATTTAGTAGCTCTTTTAAATCAATCTCATCTTCTTCTATGTAATTTTTTTGTGGTATTATTTCTTGATTTTTCATGTTAAATACCACCTACAGTTTTAAGAGAAGCTGCTGTAATTGCTAACTGATAAAGTACTTGCGTAATATCTTTTGTGAAAGCTAAATCAGAAACAGTATCTAGTTTCATAGGTACGACAATAGTATCACCTTTAAATACATTATTTGCACCTCCAAAGAAATAATCAGTAGTGTATTTCTCCGCTTCACCATTTGCTTTTACGATATAAATATAATCTTCATCTGCTAATTGAGTTAGTCCACCAGCTTTTTTTATATAGTCTTTTGCATCATTTTTACTATCATATACAAAAGTGTTTTGATTTAAAACTTCCCCAACAATTGTAATTGTATCATTCATCGCTGGTACATATAAAACATCTTTGTTTTTTAAAGTAAGGTCGTAAGTAGAATTTGTAAATCTGTTTAAATCATAATATAGACTTAGTGAGATTCTTCCTATAGGTTTATTCGTTGAAGCCTCTTTTTCTAGTTGAGCTACAGCAGCAAGCATATTTTTTTTATCTTCTGTTTTTTCTCCAACACCATTTGCACTTGCATTTTCTTGTAATGCTTTCGTTCTTAATTTATCTAAATTTTCTTCAAGTCTTTTTGTTTGTAACTCTTTTACTTCTTCTCTTGTAAATACACTACCTTCCACAAAAGCATGAGTTGTGAATCCACCAGCTCTTATAAGAACACTTGAAAGTTTTTCACCTTCTGCGATAGTATAAATTCCTGGATATTTAACTTCACCTTTTATCTCTACATATTTTCTTTCATTCCAATTTTCTATAGCAAAGATAGTCCATTCGTCATCTTCTAAAACAGCAAGATTTAACTCCATAGCTTTTTTTAAGTCCAAACTTAAGATAGTTCTTATTCTTTGATCATTTTTTATCTCATATCTTGCAACTTCACATCTTGACATCAAAGTTTTTTTTGTGATACCACCAGCAATTTTTAAAAGGTCATTAATTGTTGAGTTACTCGATATGTCATAAGTTCCAGGGATGTATATTTCACCTTTGATAGTTGCTTTTTTTAGCTCATTTGTTTTTGAAAAATCAAAAAATGTAACTTCGTCATAAGGTCTTATAGCAAAATCACTATTTGTTTTCATATCAATTAAATAAGTAGTTTTTTGGTTTTTTTCAACTCTATTGATTTGAATTTTTGATTTATCAGGAGATAAAGATATTCTTTTGTCATCAACTGTTTTTTCAGTATTAAAATTTACAATGCTAAATAAATCTTTTGCTTTCATTCCATCATAATAGTCATATTTCCTTTTTTCATTATTTATAACTTCACCATTTGCATAAATATATGGAATATTTTGAAGTTCTGATTTATTGTAAATAATGATTTCATCACCACTTTTTATAGTCACATCATTTTCATAAGCTAAAACTTTTTTTAGATTAAAACTTCTTGATTCATCTAGATTTTTAATAAGTGCATAATCATAATTTGTATCAATTTTAAAGAAACCATTTTTACCAAAGATTTTTAATTCATTGTTTAGCAAAGTAGAAAGTTTTCCATCTTTTGGTAATTCTTTTTCTCCAGGAATTAAGATATTTCCACTAATCCTTACAAGATTTGCATTTTGAGCACTAAGTGCAAACACTTCAATTTCGTCACCATTTTGAGGAGTCATTTTATATAAATCATCTAAAGATAGAGTATATACTTTTATATTATTATTTACATATCTTTTTAGATTGATTGCATTTTTATTTGCTTTTGCATCAAGACCAGAAGCAAAATCAAATAATGCTTTGAATGACTCATCACTATTTAGTTCATAAATAGCTGGATTGTTTACTAAACCTTTTAGAGTTACTTCTGTCTTAATTGGATTCACTACTATAATATCTCCGCTTTTTAAAACCATATCAGAACTATTATTTCCATATCTTACAAGACTATATAGGTCAAATGATTTTAAAACTTTTCCATCTCTTTTAAGAGAAATATTTCTATATGAACCACTATTTAATATTCCTCCACTATTTATTAAAGCATCTTTAATTGTAGAAAAAGATGATAGATTATAAAGTCCTGGAGCATTTACAAGCCCTGAAATAGTAACTTGAATAGATTTAAATTCTGAAATATCCAGAAGAATATTTGTAGAGTTTGGATAAGCTTTTTTTGTTTCATCAAGGATTAGTTTTTTTGCTTCTTGAAATGACATACCGATTATTTTTAATTCACCCACTTGAGGAATAGTTATATTTCCATCTTTGTTTATATCTAGATTGAATTTTTGGTTTAGACCTCCAAATATGTTAAGAGATAATTTATCTCCATAATTTAGCATATAGTTTTGTGGAGTTGGTATAGAATAGGGGTCTATGTTATTTTTATTTTTGAAAAATAAAGAAGCATATCTACTGTTTTCTTGAGGTTTAATTTCAGTTTTAGATGGAGCTTCAATACTGTTTTGAACTATTTGAGTTTTTTTATTATCTTCTATTTGAGCTTTATTTACATCTACTTGATCTTTTGATGTAGCTGATAAAGCTTTGTTTATATCATCTTGAGTGTAACCAGCATTTTGTATTAGCTGAAGTTGAGTTGGAGTAAATTCTGCTGAAAACAGAGTAAAACAAAACAAAGAAACAAGTAGTAAAAATCTCATAATTAGAAGTCCTTTTGTAAAATAACATAGATTTTATCTAAGTTTACAAAACAAACATCTTAATTATGCTTGTGTTTTTTCAATCTTCTTTTTCTTTGTGCTAATTTATCAATTAAATTTTGTCTTCTTTTTATACCTGTAAAAATCATGTAAAATAATACTACTATTCCACAAAATGCAATCAAAGATAAAGTAGCAAAACCATTTCCTAAGCTAATTGAATTTAGTGCTAACATCAGACCAAAAAGTGAAAATAAACTTTGCATTAGGGCTAAAAATAGTACAGTTTTTTTCACTCTATTTTCAAAAAAATTAAGAAGTATATGATGAATATGTGTTTTATCAGGACTGAAAGGAGAAATACCACATCTTATTCTTCTTATCATTACAATTAAAGTATCTACAATAGGTATTGCTGCTAAATAAAAAATAGCTATGGGATGAATATATTTCAAAGAAACGGTTGCAACAACAGAAATAATAAAACCTAAAAAAAGACTTCCACTATCTCCCATAAAAATTTTTGCTGGATTCCAGTTGAATATTAAAAAAGAGATTAAAGCAGTCATCGTAATTGAACAAATTATAATAATTAATTCATCTTGATTAATAAATCCAATATATAAAAATGCACCTAAAATAATTAAAGATACTGTTCCTGCAAGCCCATCTAAACCATCAATAAGATTTAAAGCATTTGTAAAACCTGCAAGTGCAAACATTGTAAAAGGTAAAGCAAAATACCACAAAGTAATTTCTATACCTAAAAATACACCTAAATTGTAAATACTTATGTCATCGATGTAAAGTAAAATTGTGGCTAAAAATATAATATAAAACTTTGTTTTTGGACTAGCATCTTTATGGTCATCCAATATCCCTATAAAAAAAACTAAAAAAATAGATAAAAATACAAGCCAATGTTCAATAAAAAGAGTATTTTCAAATAGAATAATAGTGATAAAAAAAGCAAAACCAAAACCAATTCCTGCGCCTCTTGGCGTGATTTTATTATGAGAACTTCTTTCATTTGGTATGTCAACTAGGCCTAAAAATTTTGCATTTTTAATGAGTAGTTTTATAAAAATAAAAGTTAATATAAATGTGAATAGTAGTTTAAATATAATCATAGTATACATTTTATCAAAATATTTAGATTATTTCTTTTATAGTTTGTAAATATTTATTTATAACAATAGATTCCTCAAACTCTTTAATCATTTTTTCACGTCCTGCTTTTCCCATTTCTTTTCTTTTTTCCTCAGATAAATTTAACATCTTTTCCATTTTTAAAGCCAAATCTTGAGAGTTCTTCACTTCACATAAAAAACCATTTATTTTGTCATCAACTACATTTTTACATCCGACCGTATTTGTTGTAATTATTGGTTTCCCCATACTTGCACTTTCAAGAAGTGTTCTTGGCGTTCCTTCTCTGTAAGAAGGAAGTAAAATACAATCTGATTTTTTGATATATTCTTTTACATCATCTGTTACACCTAAGTACGTTACTAGTCCTTCGTCTACCCAAGATTGCATTTGTTCTTTTGAAATGGCTGTTTTATTTACGGCATCAAGTGAACCTAAAAGTTGAAATTCTACATTCTGGTATTTTTGTTTGATAATTTTTGCTGCAACAATATATTCATTTATCCCTTTATCCCAAAGCATTCTGGCAATAAGTAAAAATTTAAAAGTTTTATCTTCTTTTTCATACTCCATAGGCATAAATTTATTTGTATTTATACCACTTCCTGGTAATAAATCACACAACGATGGATTAACTAATCTTTTTTCTATAAATAATTCTTTATCTTCGTTGTTTTGAAAAAAAACTTTTGAAGATTTATTTAGTGAGTATTTGTATAGATTTTTAACAATTTTTGTTACAAAGTTTTCTTTTATAAATACAGTACCTAAACCTGAAATGTTGTTTATTGTCTTTATATTTAGCATGCTACATGCAATATTTCCATAAATGTTTGGTTTTATAGTGTAGTTTAAAACAACATCAGGTTTTATAGCTTTATATAATTTATAAAATATAATCAAAGTTTTAAAGTCTTCTTTAGGATTTGTTCCTTTGTTGTTCATATAAATATCATGGTATTCAAACTCTTGTTTTAATATCTCACTGTATTTATCATACGGAGCAACCAAAACTACATCATAACCAGCTCTTTTTAAAGACCTAGCTAGATTTAATCTGAAATTATATATATTCCAAGAAGTGTTAAGAGAAATGACAATCTTTTTCACGTTAATTCTTTATAAATTTTCTCATGTTCTACTATTACAGCTTCAATAGAATACTTTACTTTTATATTTTCAAAGAGTTTTTTCCCCTTAAGTTTTGCATTCTCATAGTTGTTCAAAACTTCAATCATATTATTTTTAAACCCATCTAATTCAACTAAATATGCATTTTCATCATTTAATAAAGATGGAATACTTCCAACAGGAGTGGATATAATTGGTAAATTACTTGCACCAGCTTCAAGTATAACTATAGGTAAACCTTCCCAAAGAGATGGCATAAGTAAACAATGTGATTGATTCAAAAGTTCAGGTATATTATTTCTCAATCCTAATAATTTAACATACTTATTCAAATCATATTTTTGAATCAAATTTTCTAATTCTTCTTTTAAGTACCCATGCCCAACAATTTGTATTTCAAAATCAAACTCATCTTTTAATTCATTTGCAATTTCTATTAAAAACTTATGATTTTTAACTGTTTCAAGTCTTCCTATTGCAATAAAAGTAAATTTTTTGTTTTTTGATAGATTTAAATTATATTTATCTATTTTTATTCCATTTGGTATTATTTTGTAATCTTTTTTATAAAAATATTTCAAAATATCTTTTGAAAATACTATATCAATATTTCTAAGTGGTTTTAAAATCCAAACCAAATATTCTCTTAGTTTTGAACCGATGTTTAAACTATGTGAAGTAAAAATGATTTTCAAAGAAGGATTTAGTACTTTTAGAATTGAAGCAACAATTATTGAATGAGTCATATGTGCATGAATAATTTGAATATTTTTTTCTTTAATTAATTTATTTATAGTATTTATAATATAAAAAATATCTTTAACAGAATTAGATTTTTTTAAAAGTTTTGTATCAATTTTATTATCTAAAAATTCTTGATATAGTTCATCTCTTCTTGACATACCGACTACGATAGTGTTAAATTTTTCATTTGAAATATATTTTGCTAAATCAAATACAACTTTTTCTGCTCCACCCATCCCAAGACCAGTAACTAATTGTAAAATATTAATTTTTTTCATTTAAAATTTTTTCCATGTTTTTTGTAATATTATCAGCGACATTATTCCATTTATAATTTTGAGCTAAACATCTGTTATTTTCAAATATCTTTTCTCTTAAATTTCTATTATTTTTTAAAAAATTAATTTTTTCTATAAATCTATTTTTTTCAAAATTATCTATAACAAACCCATTAATATTTTCTTTTACAATATTTCCTAGTCCTCCAGCATTTGAGCTAACTATAGGCAACCCACAAGCCATTGCTTCTAATGCTGATGTCGGAGTGCCTTCAGCAAATGATGTGAGTAGATAACAGTCACTTTTTTCATAATAATCTTTTATATCCTCTAGTTTTTTAAATCCAACAAGTTCAACATTTGATAAACTTTCTTTTTGAATAATATTTTCTAATTTATCTCTGTGTGTCCCATCTCCAATTATGATAAATCTACACTCTTGTAACTCTTGAGCTATTGTCAAAATCAACTTGATATTTTTTTTAGGAAATAAATTTGCTACTACTACTATTGTGAATTTATCATTTTCAAAACTCTTTTGGAATTTTCCAAAAAATATTTCATTTATTCCACTAGGTTGAACTATCACTTTTCTACCACTAAGTTTTTCTAACTCATTTGCCGTATCATAACCAGTAGAAAATATCAAATCAACATTTCCAACTAGCTTTGGTAAAAGTTTTTGATGTGGGTATTTTTGAGTTAATTGACCATGAAGAGAAAAAACTACAATTTTTGTTTTTGTAAATCTTTTGAGAATTTTCACAAAAAGTAAAGAACTCCAATCCCCATGAATGTGAATAATGTCAAAATGTTGCTTTTTTAAAGTTAATTTTAGAATTATCAGAAGATAAAACAAAATCATCCCTATTGATTGAGGTCTAACTTTATGGAGTTTAAATTTAGAAATTTTTTCATCATTTATTGATACAGCATTTCCATCATTATAAAATATTTTAACTTGGTGATTATTCTCTATTTGTAATTTTGAAAGAGTATAAATATGCTTTTCCATCCCACCTTTTAAGGGTGGGAGTTTAGTATAGATTCTAAGAATTTTCATATTTCATACTTTTTATTTCATTTCTATATAGTTCAAATACTTTATTCCACTCATACTTTTCAACTACATCTTGATAACCTTGAAGTGCTATCTTTTTTCTAAGTTCATCATCTTTTACAAGGGTAGTTATTGCAGTAGCTAATTCATCAACATTATTTGGGTTAATGAGAATAGAATTTGTTTCATTAAGTATTCCAGGTATTGCAGCAATGTTTGTAGATATGATTGGAAGTTTCATTGCCATTGCTTCAAGTATAGTTCTTGGCATAGCTTCACCAAAATATGGCTTAGAAGGCTGAATGTAGATGTCTGCTTGTTCTAATAAAAGTTTTAATTCACTTTGTTTTATCCAATTTATTAATTTAATATTTTCATATCCTTTTGATAAGTTTTCATATTTTTTATATAAAGCCCCACCACCAATAAGGTATAACTCAATATCAAATTTAGTATAGAGTTGTTTTATAGCTTCAATAGCTATATCATAACCTTTTTGTTCAACAAAACGACCTATACTAATAATTTTAATAGGGTTATGTAGTTTATAATTATTTTTTTGACTATCAAAAAGCTGTAAATTGACTCTATTTGGTACAATTATGAGATTATGTTCAAAACCAAATATTTTTAACATATCATTCATTGCAGTACTTAATGATCTTGTTTTCGTAGCATTTTTTAATGTAAATTTAGTAATCTTAGAAAATAATTTGTGAATATAATTTTTTTCTTGCATATATTTAAAATAAACGTCGCCATGAATTTCTACCATTAAAGGAATTTCATAAAATTTACTAGCAAGTGTTGCAGTAAATCCTCCAACAATTGGACATTGACTTAATAAATGAGTTATATTGTACTTTTTAATAATCCAAAACATCCAAAAAGATGTGAAAAAAAACACTTTTGATTTTTTTGTCAATCTTGGTACTAAATGAAGATGAATATTCCCTTCTTTTGAATAATTATATTTATTTGTTTCACTTCTTGCTAGCACATGATATTCATCAAAACCTTTAGCTAATTCTTGCCAAATATTTTTAGTGTGATGATTTTTACCATCCAATGGAGGATAAGTATTAGCACTAATATGAAGAATCTTAATCATGTTTGAATATCTCTCTTACATACATCTGTGCTACATTCTCAGTTGAAAATTTTTTAACTTGGTTTATATTTTCATAACTTAATTTTTGTTGAATTACTTCATCTTCTATCAATTCTTTAAGTTTTAATGCAAAACCTTCTCTATCATGAATATCTACCATAAATTTTGATTGCAACTCACCAACTATATCAGCTGTTCCACCTGCATCTGTAGTAATAGAAGGTAATCCTGAGGCCATCGCTTCAATAAGAACTCTTGGAAAACCTTCTTCTAATGTTGGATTTATAAATATATCTGCAATTTGATAATATTTTTGTATATCCTTATTTGGTTTATTACCTACTATTTTAATTATATCTTCAAGTTTTCTATCTTTAACCTGTTGTTCAAGTTCTTCCTTTTCTGTACCATCACCAAGATAATAACAAATATAATTTTGACTTCTTAATAATTCTTTATTTTGCTCAATAATAAATGGAGAATAAAATAATATCCCCTTTATTTTAGACATTCTCTTTACAAACAAAATTACTTTTTTATTAATATCAATCTGTAATTCTTGTTTTAACTTATTTTTTCTATCTTCGTCAATATCTAAAAATCTACTTGTATCAATATCATTATACAAACATATTAACTTTTCTTTTTTAACTCCAACAATTTTTTCATAATATTCTAACATACTCTCTGGACCTGTAACAAAATAAGTTGTAAATCTTTTTACTATTTGAAAAGGTAATTCTGATTTTAAGAATTTTTTTAAATTAAATTTTTTATTTTTTTCAGTTTCATGGGTAGTCCCACTTTGCCAAAAATAAACTTCTCCTCTATAAATTTTAGAAATGACTATCGCAGGTATTGCTCCGTTTGAAGATATTCGGATAAATATTTTCTTGTATCCTTGTGTATTTAGTTTTTTTAAAATTTTAAATAACTCTATAGGTCTTTTTATTCCTTTTTCTTTTTGTGCTATAACTTCAATATTAGGGATATTAAAGTTTGGAATATCAGTTGCTTTTTCTATTATAAGTTTTATATCTACATTATTTTTTGCCATTTCTTCAAGTAAATGAAGAATATGATAAAAGTGACTTCCCTCTTTATTAGAATATTGGTTTAATATGTATATTAATTTTTTCATTTATTTTCTCTTATAACTATTGGTATAAAATCACCATTTCTGAATATTACATTTGAAGGAATATCTTTATCAACTATCGAACCAGCAGAAATTACACTTCCACTATGTATTGTAATACCAGGATAAATTGTACTATTCGCTCCAATCCAAACATTGTCTTTAATAGTAACTTTTTTCTTTTTACCTTTTCCACATCTTTTTTCACCTATACTATGAGTTCCGCTGATTATTACGCATCTATATGAAATAATAACGTCTTCACCCATCTCAATATTCCCATGCGTATCGATAAAGCATTCTTCATTTATAAAACTATTTTTTCCAATTATTAAATCTCCATTGCTGTAAAAAGTTACACCTTTTCTAATAGCTACACTTCTATGTAATTGAAAGTTTTTATAAAGCTTATTTAATATAAACGCTCGATATGTACTTTTTATTTCAAATAAATTTAAAAACCAAAGAATTATTTTTTTCATTTTAGTTTATCCTCCTTCTTGTGAAATTGTATTGAAGAATCTGAAAAATTAATTTTTCCCTTAGTTTTATCTTGTATAAATTTTTTCTTCAATAACACTATCCCAACCAAAAACCAAAAAATAGGTTCATATCCATTACCAAAATTAAAATTATTTATCAATAATAAGACGATTAAGAAAGGTAAAATGTATCCTTTAATACCATCAATATTAAAGATAACTTTCAATATGTATATTAAAAATATATTATATAAAAGGCCTATAATACCATAAATAGCAATATTATCAATAAATACATTTTGTGAACTGCTGTCACCTCCAAGAAATAATAAATTCTTCCATTGGATAAATGGGAAAATTTGTTGTCCATAAATAAGTAGTGAATTATTAATCATATCACCATATTTATCCCAGCCAACTCCAAAGAACCAGTGTATTTTTATTATATCAATTGCAATATTCCATTCAATATATCTTATTGCAGATGAGCTTATTTCATCCCCTTTAGAAAATCTTATTAAATCATCAAAATATTCTATTGGAACTAATAACATAAATAATATAAAAATAAATAATATATAAAATATTTTCTTAAAATTAAAATTAAAATTATTAATTAATATTAAGAAAAATATTATTACAAGTGAAAAGCCAGCAGTTTTTGATCCTGAATATATTACATAAATAATTGTAATGAAAGCAGAATTAAAAAAATAAAAAATAAAAATAAGATTATTGGATTTTTTATAAAACTGTTTAACATATAAAAAATAGATAAATGTAAAAAAAGCCAATACACCAGCTCCTGGTCTAGACAATAAAAGGCCGGTAAATTTTCCAATTTCAAGAGTATTTAAATTTAAAATTAGATTTAAATACAAAAAAATTATTAAAATGAATATTGCTATATTTATAGAATCGAATATATTGCTATTTCTTGTATATTCATAAATAAGAAAAGGTGACATCATTACAAAAATATATTGAAATTTTCGATATAAAAATAATAAATAATCATTTGGGGATATATCCCAGTTAACAATAAAAGAAAACATCATTAAAAAAATTACTGTGTTTATTACTACTAAATTATTTATTCTATATGATTTATTTTTATACATTAGCAACATTACTAAAGTAAATACTGCAATAAATACAATCTCTTTAACAATTGGCATAAACATTGTATTAACTGATATCAAATATAAAGGTAGTAAAAATATTAAAATTGATTCAAATTTAATTTTCAACAAAGTGAAGAACCTTTCTTGCTCTATTATTCCAGTTATATTCATTTGCACTTAACTTAACTATATTTTCATTTAAAAGAGAACCATTCTTAATGGTTTTTTCAATTAATTCTACACTAGTTTCTATATTTTTTATATCATATAAATATGCATTATGATTATCAGTTAAAACTTCGGTAATACTCTCATAATTAGGAGCAAAGATTGTTAGACCATAATGGAGATATTCAAAAAGTTTTAATGGTGAAGTATATTTTGATATTGAATAATTTATATTTAATGTATAAATAGCATATTTTGCTTTATTTAAAACTATTGGTATATATTGGTGGTCTATATAATCAACAAAAATTACGTTTAATAAGTTAATATCGTAATTTTGTATTTTATCTTTATCTATTCCAATAAGTAAAAATTTTATAGCTGGTAGTTTTTTAGCTATTTCCATAATAAATTCAATATTTTTCCACTTCTGATATGTCCCTATGTAAACAATTGTTTTACAATCTATTATTTTTAAAATTTTATCAATTGATTTAGTGTTAGAATCTATTTTTATCAAATTTGTATAACCATCGTGTGCAACTAGAATATCATTAGCTCTAATATTTAGAATATTAAGTAAATCGGTTTTTATTGTATTTGAAATAGCTACATATTTATCAGCTATTGTTATATATTTTAATAAATCTTTTTCAGGAACTTCGTGTAGCTCAATTATTATCTTATTTGTTTTAAATAAAGTTCGTAAATAATATAAAATTTTAATTATTGGGTAGTCCCTAACATATATTACAGTTTCTTTTTCAATGAGTCTTAGTTGTAATAATTTTAATATAAATTGTAAAGTTTTAAAGCGTTTAAATGATAGTCTCAATTCTATATGATGAGTGCTTTTTTGTTTAATCCCTAATTTATTTAAATTCTCAACTGTATAGTTATCAGCTGTTATAAATTTAACTTCACTTACATTTGATTCTTTAATTAATGCATATCCGAAATTTGTGGCTTGAATTCTATTTGCAGACTTTTCTACAAATGAGTTGGGAAATAAATATGCTATTTTCATACTAAATCTCTTATTTTTTGAACAGGATTCCCAGCATAAAAACAATTTGGTTCTAAATTCTTAGTTACTACCGAGTTTGCACCAACTATTGTATTTTTACCAATAACTACCCCCGATGAAATTATTGTTCCACTTGCAATCCAAACATTATCTTCTATTGTTATTGGTTCACTTGTATGTACTCTTGGATAACTATCAATTATTAATTTCCCACTATGTATTTGTACATTTGTAGATAAACGAACACCTTGACCTATTTTTATCTTTGCTCTACAATTTATATGCACTCCTTCGTTCACAGTAGAGTTATCACCTATAGAGAAGTTTTCAGGATTCATAATAGTAAATCTACCATATGCTTTTACATTTTTTCCCACTGTAGCACCTCTTAATTTTATAGCTAAAATTCTCATTTTATTAATCGCTTTAAAATATTTATTGTATATGTATGTATGTATAGACATATTTATATCCTTTTTGAAACCAAAATAATAATATAGCTAAATTCATAAAAATCATAGAGCTAAGCATTCCTTCCAATCCAAAGTATTTAGATAACACAACTGTAAATGTCAACTGAAATAATGTAGCAAAAATATTCATATATATAGAATAATTTGGATTCACAGTATTTGAGAATGCTCTTACCCACCACATTTGAGAGTTTAATATTATCAATACTAAAAGTAATAAATAATACAAATGATATTCAGGCAAATAAGTTACTCTCATATAGTCAAGTAAAAACTCATAACAAAAGTTCATTACAAATCCATAAATCATAGAAATTATTAAGATATAAAGTGAAGTTTTAACAATTATCTTTCTAAATCTTTCCTTCTGATTTGTTTCAAAATAGTGTATAAGCTTTGGATAAATAAGACTTGAAAAAGGAGAAGCAATTATAAGAAGAGGGGACAATATTTTTTTAATTACTTGATAAATACCTACTAATTGCGCATTTAAGAAATACGCAATAATTAAATTATCTATATTTTGATTTCCTGCCTTTAAACTACTCGAAATAAATGTTTTCAGATTAAAGCTCCAATATTCTTTTAATATTACTTTATTGTAAATATAGTTGATACTTTGAAATTGGATGGTATATTTTTTTAAAAAAACAATTAAAGTGTACAAATACGATATAACAGAAGTAAACATAAATATGTATATTAGTTCTCTGAGTGAAGTTTCTTTTAGCACAAAAATTACAAAAATAAATGCTAGTATTTTTATAAATGATTCAAATAGACTTATAAAATTTATCTGGAAAAACATCTCCTTCGATTGAAAATAACCAAACAATGTTCCCCTCAAAAAACCAAAAAAAACAACAAATGAGTACAAAAATACTTCCGAACTATTTTGCACATCTTTTATAAAAGTACTTGCGATAAAATCAGAGAAAAAATAAGTAACAAAAAGCAAAAGTAATGCTGTAATAAAGTCAATAAGAAACCCTATATATAAAATAAATTTTGCATTTTCAAAATTTTGATTTAATATCTCTCGTGTGAAAAATCTAGTAACTGCTTCACTACTTCTAGCTGTTAACAATGCACTGAATATTCCAGCTGTTGACATTATAATAGCCAGTTGTCCATACACAGCTACTCCAAAATAACGATTTATTAAAAAAAGTTGAATAAATCCAAAAGCTATAGTTATCCCTTGTGTAAAATAACTAAAGGTAAGATCTTTTTTAAATTTTGAGTTTAAAAGTTTTTTAATCAAGAATTATAATCTTCCATCAGTATCGCTAAAAATACCTTTAATATCATAAACTACAGTATCATCTGTTGGTTTAATATCAAGTTTTTTAAACTCATTATGAGCTACTGCTAAAACTATTGCTTCATATTTTTTTGCATCTAATTCTTGTGTTAACTCTAAATTATATTCATGTTTTACTTCATCTTTATCTGCCCATGGGTCATACACATCAATATTACATCCAAACTCTTGTAACTCTTCTATTACATCTATTACTCTTGAGTTTCTTATATCTGGGCAATTTTCTTTAAAAGTAATACCAAGAACTAATACTTTTGAACCTTCAATTTTATGACCTTTTTTAATCATTAATTTAATTACTTGATTAGCAACATAAATACCCATATTATCATTTAATCTTCTTCCAGCTAATATGATTTCAGGGTTATATCCTATACTTTGAGCTTTATGAGTTAGATAATAAGGATCTACACCTATACAATGACCACCTACAAGACCTGGTCTAAATGGTAAAAAGTTCCATTTTGTTCCAGCAGCTGCTAATACATCATTTGTATTAATTCCAAGTTTATTAAAGATAATTGCTAATTCATTTACAAATGCGATATTAATATCTCTTTGAGAATTCTCAATTACTTTTGCTGCTTCTGCTACTTTTATTGTTGGAGCTAAATGAGTACCTGCTGTTATAATACTTGCATATAATTCATTTACTTTTTGACCAATTGCAGGAGTTGAACCAGAAGTTACTTTTAAAATCTTTGTAACAGTATGTTCTTTATCACCTGGGTTAATTCTTTCAGGTGAATATCCACAAAAGAAATCTTTATTAAAAGTTAGTCCAGAGAACTTTTCTAAAACTGGAACGCAATCTTCTTCTGTAGCTCCTGGATAAACAGTTGATTCATAAATAACAATATCATCTTTTTTTAAAACTTTTCCAATTGTTTCACTAGCTTTAATTAAAGGCGTTAAATCGGGTCTTTTATTTTTATCAATTGGTGTTGGAACTGTAACAATGTAAATATTACAATCTTTAATATCATTAATATCTAAAGAAAACTTCATTCCATTTTTTATAGCTTCTGAAACTTGATCTTTTGAAAGTTCAAGTGTTCTATCATATCCACTTGATAGTTCATCTATTCTCCACTTTGAAATATCAAATCCTACTACTTCATATTTAAAAGAGAATGCATGTGCTAAAGGAAGTCCTACGTATCCTAATCCTATTATACAAATTTTATTCATTTATTAATCTTCCTTATTATTTATTATATTTAAAAAAATCTAAATACCAATCTATAAAATTATTTATACCGTCTTGTACAGAAGTTTCTGGTTTATAACCTAAATCTTCTACTAAATCTGTTACATCTGCAAATGTTGCGGGAACATCTCCTGCTTGGATTGGCATCATATTTTTTTCTATAGTTCTACCTAATTTATTTTCAATTGCTGTAATAAAATCCATCAATTTTACTGGATTATTATTCCCTATATTATAAATTTTATATGGAGCACTTGAAGTTGAAACTTGACCTGTTTTTCCATTCCAAGATTCATCTTTTTTTGCTGGATTATCTATTACTCTTATAATGCCTTCAACAATATCATCAATATAAGTAAAATCTCTTAACATTTCACCATTATTAAATACATCTATTTTTTTACCTTCAAGTGCCGCTTTTGTAAAAAGGAAAAGTGCCATATCTGGTCTTCCCCAAGGTCCATAAACTGTAAAAAATCTCAAACCTGTAGTTGAAATACCAAATAGATGACTATAGGTATGAGCCATTAGTTCATTTGCTTTTTTACTTGCGGCATAAAGACTTATAGGATGATCAACATTATGATTTGTACTAAAAGGTAACTCTTCATTTAGTCCATACACAGAACTTGAACTTGCATATGATAAATTTTTTACATTATTATGTCTACAAGATTCAAGAATATTCATAAATCCTATAATATTACTATCCATATATGCATCAGGATTTGTTAAACTATATCTAACTCCAGCTTGAGCAGCTAAATTACAAACTGCATCAAATTTTTCTTCTTTAAAAAGATTCATCATTGCATCTTTATCTTCAAGATTTAACTTTATAAATTTATATTTAGGATTTGTATTAGAAGTTATTAACTTTCCATATGGTATATCTTTACCCTCTTCTAAAGAGTTAATAATTCCACCTCTTTGAAGTCTTCCATACTTTACATTTTGGTCATAGTAGTCATTTATATTGTCAAGTCCTACTACAACATCTCCTCTTTCAAGTAATTTTATTGCTAAATGACTTCCTATAAATCCTGCTGTTCCTGTTACTAATATTTTCATAAAAAACTTATTCCTTTTTAACTATCACTATTAAATATATCTCTTGTATATATTTTCTCTAACACATCTTTCAAATTCTGTGAAACTCTATTTGCAACTATTACATCTGAGATTTTTTTGAATTCATCTAAATCTTTTATTACTCTTGAGTTATAAAAATTATCCTCTTTTAGAACTGGTTCATAAACTACTACTTCTATACCTTTTGCTTTTATTCGTTTCATTATTCCTTGAATTGCTGAACTTCTGAAATTATCACTTCCTTCTTTCATAATTAGTCTATAAACACCAACTATTTTAGGTCTTCTTGCAATTATACTATCTGCTATAAAATCTTTTCTTGTTGAGTTTGATTTTACTATTGCTTCTATTAGATTACTTGGAACTTCTGAATAATTAGCTAATAGTTGTTTCGTATCTTTTGGCAAACAATATCCACCATATCCAAAAGATGGATTATTATAATGATTTCCAATTCGTGGGTCTAATCCAACACCTTCAATTATCTGTTTTGTATCTAAATCATGTGTTTGAGCATAAGAGTCTAATTCATTAAAATATGCAACTCTCATTGCAAGATAAGTGTTTGCAAACAATTTTATGGCTTCAGCTTCTGTTGAATCAGTAAAAAGAATAGGAATATCTTTTTTTATTGCACCTTGGGCAAGAAGATTTGCAAATACTTCTGCTCTTTCTGATTTTTCACCTACAATTATTCTACTTGGGTGCAGATTATCAAATAGTGCTTTTCCTTCTCTTAAAAATTCAGGAGAAAATATAATATTTTGAGTATTAAATTTCTCTCTTAAACTTTTTGTATAACCTACAGGAATTGTTGATTTTATAATCATTACTGCATTTGGATTTATATCTAAAACATCTGCTATTACATACTCTATAGATTTTGTATTAAAATAATTTGTTTTTTCATCATAATCTGTTGGAGTTGCTATTATTACAAAATCAGCATTTGAATATGCTTCTTCTTTATTTAAAGTTGCTTTAAAATTTAAGTCATCTCTTAAAAGATATGTTTCTATTTCCTTATCTTCTATTGGAGATTTTTTATTATTTATTAATTCTACTTTTTCAGGAATGATATCTAGCGCAACTACTTCATTATTTTGTGACAACAAGATACCATTTGACAATCCTACGTATCCTGTCCCTGCTATTGCTATTTTCATTTATTCTCCCACTCAAAAGCACTCTGACAAATCAAAGCTAAATCATCATATTTAGGATTCCAATTCATCTTTTCTTTTATTCTTTCCAAATTATTTTTCATCTGTTAAACATTTCTTATTTATATAAACTAAGGTATTTTGTATAATCATTATCAATTTTTCTGTATATTCTAAAACTTCATCAAAAATATCAACTAATTCATCTTCTATATATTCATGAACTATTGTATTTCTAATATCTTTCATTATTCGTAATTCTTCTATATTTTCAAATAATCCTCTTTTATGAGCATTGTTTACTACATCTATCAATGTTCCTTGATTTTCAAATTCATATTCATCAATACTTCTAAATAATTTTCGTATTAAAAAATCTATTCCTCTACTATATCTGCTACATAAAGTTTCAAATTTACCAAACTCGTCTACTGAATACTCTGATTTTATACCTATGTTTTTACACTCATTAAACGAAGTTTCTACCCAAAACAATTGTTTTTCAAGAAGTTTTTTATCTTGTTTTATTTTATCTATCATCATAATAAAACAGCCTTTTTTAAAATATGTTTTGTAAATGGATTATTAAACTCTCCATCATCAAGAACAATATCAATTTTTTGTTCACCAAAATGTTTAAAAAATTCTATTCGTAAATATCTTAAATCTTTTTTTGTTATCTCTTTAGAAACAACTAATAAATCAATATCTCCACCTTTTTTAGAGTCATCTACACGACTTCCAAATAAATATAACTGTGCAGTTGATGAAATCGTTTTTAGTTTATCTTTTAATACTTTTATTTGTTCTTGATAAAGTCTCATTTATTCTCCCACTCAAAAGCACTTTGACAAATTAGCGCTAAATCATCATATTTAGGCGTCCAATTCATCTTTTCTTTTATTTTTTTATTATCTGAAATAAGTGCAGCTGGATCACCTGCTCTTCGGGGTGCAATATCTACTTGGAAATTTGTATTTGTAACTTTTTTCATAGTTTCTATAACCTCTTTTACAGAGTAACCTTTTCCATATCCTACATTGAAAATGTCACTAGAGTTTGATTCTAGGTAATCTATAGCTTTTACATGAGCATCTGCTAAATCATCCACATGAATATAATCTCTTACGCCTGTACCATCAATAGTTGGAAAATCTTCTCCAAATATGGCCATTTTTTCTCTTTTTTTCGTCGCACATTCAGAAGCAATTTTTATTAAATGAGTTGCATTTGGAAAAGATTGGCCGATTCTTGGAGTTAATATTTTATCATTAAAATTTATATCAGCACCAGCAACATTAAAGTATCTAAATATTACATATTTAAAATTAGGATTTGCAAGTGCAGTATCTTGGATAACTCTTTCACTCATTAGTTTACTCATCCCATAAGGATTTATTGGATTTGTAGGATAATTCTCATCTATACCTGATTTTGGCAAGTTTGTTGGTTCTCCATAAGTTGCTGCTGTACTTGAAAATATAAATTTACTTATATCATTTTCAATTGCACATTTAATCAAATTTGTAGTATTTACTGTATTGTTCATATAGTATTTCAAAGGATTTTCAACAGATTCAGGAACTACAATACTTGCTGCAAAATGTAAAATTGTATTGATTTTATTCTCTTTTAATACAGCATTTACCTTATCAAACTCTTTTAAATCCAATTCTATAAATTTAAAATCTCTGATAGTTTTTAGTGTATTTAGAGTTTCTATACTTCCTGTACTTAAATTATCTAAGATAAAAATATTGTATTTTGTTGATTCTAGAAGTTGCTTTGCAACATGAGAGCCAATATATCCAGCCGCTCCAGTTATCAAAATGTTCATTAGATTATACCTTATTTAACTATTTATAGTTTAGATTATATCAAGTAAAATGACTCAAAATAGACTCAATTTTATATTTTTGTAGATTTATAGTATCGAAAAATTAATATAAAGTAACTTTACAATTTAATTTCTACTTTATTTTTACCTGACTCTTTTGCGCTATAAAGTGCCATATCAGCCCTTTTTATAGTCTCAATAATATTTTCATCATTTTCATAAAGAGTTCCACCAAAACTACAAGTTATTTTTGGAAGATTTTTAAATTTACTATTTTCAATTGTCTCTCTTAATTTTTCAAGTACAAGCTCAAGGGCTTCTTTTGAAGAAACTTTTAATAAGATAATAAACTCTTCTCCACCCCAACGAATTAAGACATCATCACTTCTTAAAGTTTTTCCGATTTTTGAAACAAGATTTATTAAAATCTGATCTCCTATATTGTGTCCAAAATTGTCATTGATTTTTTTAAAATCATCAATATCTAACATAGCCAAGGCAAAGAACATATCTTCATCTTTGTAAGTTGCTATTAATCTTTTGTAATTATTTTCAAAAAATTCTCTGTTATAGGCATTTGTTAATTTATCTCTTAATGTTTTTTCTTCTAATTGAATATTTTCAAGCATTGTTTCACTTATATCTGTGAAGCTAACTATATAAATTGCATCTTCAAATTTATTAATTGTTACAGAAAATGCGTGAGTTGTCCCAGTTACTCCTTTTATGGCAACAACTCTTTTTCTGTAGCTTAGAGTTTGAATTACATTAACCCAATTTTCACTTTCATTTACTAAAGATAAATCAAAGAATTTCTCATTTTGTATGAATAAATCGCTAATACATTTGTGATTTATTTTATATTCATCTAAATTCTCAAATCCTAAAAAATGGAAAAACTTTTTATTTGCAAACTCAATATTTTTACCCGTTGTAAGTATTACAATATTATCTTGTGTATCTATGAATTTATAGAGTTTATCGTAAGCAACTTTTTGAGAAGTTACATCACTTATTACTCCCTCTAAATAAATATGGTTATTATCATTTATTAATTGAAGATTATCATTTACCCATATAACTCTTCCATCTTTTGAAATAATTCTATATTCTAAATCAATATTTTCTACATTGTTTTTTATCATTTCATCTGTTTTTTTATAAACCATATTTAAATCATTTGGATGAATAATACTTGCAAAGGATAAAATTTTATTGAATTTTATCTCATCTATTTTATAACCTGTAATAGTTTCTAAAGCATTGTTTACATAAAGCATTGTAAATTCTTTATCTATTTCACATCTATAAATCATATCAGGAATATGAGAAACCAATGATTCAAATTGTTCTTTTGATTTCTTGATTTTTTGTTGATAAAGTTTAATACTTGTAAGGTCATGGATTGTTCCTAAAGATTGAATAACATCTCCATATTCATCAAAAGTATGTCTACACTCCTCTTCAACATATTTTATTTCACCTGTTTTTGTAACAACTCTATGTTCAACTTGATAAGTTGATTTATTTTTTATTGAATCAGTGTAAGCTTTATTTACAATATCCACATCTTCAGGATGTACATATTTTAAAAAAGCTTCATAAGTTGCTTCAAACTCTTGAGGCGCTAATCCAAAGATATGATAAACTTCATCACTCCATTTTAGTCTATTTTCTAAAATATCTAATTCCCAATAACCAAGTTTTGCAATCTTTTGTACTTCATTTAGAACTTTATCTTTTTGAGAGAGTAAGCTTTTTGTTTTATCTATTCTATAAATAAAATAGAGCATACCCAAAGTTAATAGTATAAGCAAAACTAAGAAAAGAAGATACTGGTTAATATAAGCTTGTAAATCATTATGTTTTGTTGAAATTAGTATATAAGCTACAGTTTGATTTGAAATAACATTTTTTATTGGTAAATAAGTTGTAATGTAATAGTTATCATTATATTTACTATAAAAGTTAAAAATTTCATTTGAATTGAGATTATTTCTTATTTCTATTGGATTTTCTTTATAATAGTTTTTTAAAATAGGTTCAATATATGGATTTTCACTATCTGTAATAGTTCTTTCATGATAAAAATAGTTATCTGTTGTACAAGGAAAATAGTTGTTTTTTTCTTCTTCAAACACTTTGTTTTCAACTACAGACTTTTTGATAATAAAATCTACTTCACTATCTAACTCTTTTTTTATGTCATTTATTATAGATTTCATCGATACAGAAGTTTCAACACTACCTAAATAAGCGCCATTATATTCTAAAGGATAAACAAATCTATAACCATTATAAATTCTACCTTCTTCAAATCCGCTTATTGATTTATGATGTTCGTTTACGTAAGCGACAGTTAGTCTTATATTTGTTAAATCATCTCCATATTTATCAGGTCTGTGAAATCTAAGAAAACTTTTATTGTCTTTTAGATGAAAATGTAGTTGCTTTAGTTTGTAATCTTCCATATTATTATACATATCAACAAGATGAGTATATAGTTTCATTCTTATTTGATTTTGTTCCTCATTTGATGAGGTGTATAGATTTTCTAAAATACTTTTTGTATCTTTTGTATTTAATTTGTTAAAATAGATAATATTAGAATAAACTTTGTAAGCATCGATAATTGTGTTGTAAGTAACTTCAATTATTTTCTTTTCAGCATCCAAATGCTCTTTTTTCCTATTTTCAATGAGTGAAAAAATTGCATAGGTAAAAGAAAAGGCAAGAATAAAAAAAGATAATATAAAAATGATTTTTTTCTTCAAAATAATAGGTCCTATTTAAATAATCGTTGATTATAGCTAAATAATTTGTTATTAGCAAAAATAATTAAATGATAATTTTTATTTTAAGTAGATATTTAGTATCTAATATGTTAGAATAAAAATTCAAGTCAGAATATACGCTATTTAAGGAATAAAATGCCATATCTCGTATCATCAATAATAGCTGTTGTTAGTGCAATGGTTATAATGCTAACAAGATATGAAGCAGATGATAGCTCAATCACCGCTGAACTTGATAGTATGAAATCAATGTTTTTAATGGTTGATGGATTTGTAAATACGTATGTGCAATCCGGTGGGGATTTGACAGATGTGAATTTCCAGAAATTATCGTGTTCAGGAATATTGTCAGGTAATATTAACGATACTTTGTCTGCAACAAATTGTGATACAACTGTTACAGCAGATGGTGCAACTGATAATGTAACAGGTAGTTTTAATGCTTCAAAATTAACTTTTCCATCTAACTCAGTTATTTGGCAGTTAATTCCTGTACCTAGTACAGATGCAGATTATGGCACATCTTCAGGAAGAGCATATAAACTTTTAGTTGATATGAGAGGAAATAGTACTTTGATGAGTAAAGCAGTTTTTGCAGAGAGTTTCTCAGGTAGGGAATTTTGTGAAAAGATGTTATTTGGTACATTAGAGTTAAATCGTACCTCTTATGATTCAGCAACTAAAAATTTTACGGGAGCAAGTACAAACAAAAGTGATGGACTTTTTGTTTGTATAGTATTTAAATAGAAAATTGGTGCAACTAAACAATAGTTGTTGTATAATAACGACCTTAGGTCAAAAAAGTTAAATTTAACAAAAAGGATAGAAAAATGCCACAGTTGATAGCGATGATAATCGTAGTAGTTGCAGCAATGATTTATATGTTCCAAACATTTGGTGGAACTGGTGATAAAATTGAGGGAGTTGCTCAAAAAGGGAGTCTTATTACAGAGATTAATAATATTAAAGATGGTGTTAAAATTGCAGCAAAATCAGGACATATTCAAACTTCTGCTGGGACTGATCCTGATGCAGCTAAAGATTTAAAAGGTTTAGCAACACTTTCTTATTTTGCAGAGCAAATAAATAGTCAATTAACAACTTCTACTAATGCAAATGCAAATGTTTATAACGCAATTTCTTTTGGTGGGAAATCAGAAACTACAACGGGAACAGCAAATACAAGTGCTATGAAAATTTCTCTTGTTTCTACAACGGCGGGAAGAATACCAGGTATTTTTGTTAATTTAGCAGATGGAAGTCTTAAAACAAATAAAGCATTTTTAGAAGCTCAAATTGCAAAAGATTTAGAGGCGGTTGCATATATTGATAGACACGCAACTTCAGCTACTGCACCTGCAACAGTACAAAATAGTTCAGGGACAGATTTAGAGAAAAGAACTCCAGGATATTCTACAGAAGTTACAACTGCAGGAAGTGAAAGTATAAGTGATGGTAAATTTATAGTTTACTTTAAAGATTTTGGCGCTGATGAGGTAACAAAATAAACATTTAGGCTTTTAGCCTAAGTGTTCATTTTTTGAAAACTAAAAACTAAGTACTAAAGATTTTTTAGTATTTATTTTTTATTTTATGTTTCTTTTTTTGAAGGGTTTTTATCAATGTTTGGGAATATATGGCTATCATCTGCTCTTATTGTTACAGCTATATTTTCAGCATCGGCCATGTATAAATCTTACAGTGATGTTCAAGAAGCAAAACAAATCCAAGAAAATTATGAAATAATCTCAGAAATCAAGACCCTTTTAGCCAAACAATATAATAAAAATCCTGATGAAATCACAAGAGATGAAATAATTGCTAATCTTCCAAAAGGTGAAAATTGGGAAAAAGTTTTATTACTTGATAGAAATAAATCTAGCAATTTAACAAATAAAGAGCTTGTAAATAGTAATGGTAAAATTGAAATAAGTCAAGATGAAAAATTAAAACTTCTAGCTTTAAAAGCAAAATTAAAAAATATTACAGATGTTTCTTCAATCACAGCAGATAGCACAACTAAGAAATATACTTTAGATGTTGGTGAAAATAATAAAAATCAAGTTGCAAACGATATGGAATTTGAGAAAAGTATTAACAGAGCTATTCATTTTCTTGAAGTTGAGATTTTATATTCAAATAAAACGGTATCAGAAACAATGACAAAATTATTAGCAGATGGAAATAATTTTATACCCTATGACAAAATGTATCAAGATTTTAAATACTCAAATGAAACAAGTATAAGTGTTGATGTACTAAAAAGTCGAAAACAGGACTATTTCAAATCAAAACTCAAAGAAAAACTTTATTTAAATGAAACAGCAGTAGAGACAAAATTATATTATCAACTAAAAGATGTATTATGATTAAGTATATTTTATTTTTAATCATAATTTTTAACTTTTTACAAAGTGAAACTTTTCAAGAGAGACAAGCTATTTTACAAGATGTAAAAAATATAGTTCAATTTGAAGAATCATTTGCAAGAACTTATGAGCAATATATTTTAACTAACTATAAACTTCCCCCAACAGTAGGAACAATTACTACTTTAATGAATGGCGATGTTAAATCTTTTATAACTATTGATGATAAGGTAAATAGTACAACTTTAACATCTGGTTTACCAAAAATAAATTATGCATTAGGTGATGTTTTAAAAGCAGATTTGAGTATAAAAAGTTTATATGAGAGTGATACATTTAGAAAAAGAACTTATGTCAGAGATGGTGCGGTATATCTCATTTTAGAGGATATTTTTGCAAAACATCTATTTGATTTAATAAAATTAAATAGTGGCAATGAAATTAAAGATTGTTCCTCTACAAATTCTGATAAAGCATGTAAAAGAGATAATCATATTTATATAGATGCAGCAGGAGTGACATCAACTACAATTGCAAGTTATTTGATGAGTTATCATGTAGATAAATTTAAAACAGGTCCTATTGTTGTTACAAATGATAGTACAAAATATACAACAGAAGAAGTATTTAAATCCATTCCTAAGGGAGCGTTGATTTATGATACAGATGGAGTAAAGTATATAAAAACAACAACAACACTTGAGGCATTAAAATGATAAAAAGAATAATTGCAGTTTTACTTTTAATAACGTATTTAAATGCAAGTGAAGATTTAACAGCTCAAAAACAAAATACCTTATATGTTCAAAATTTGATTGAAAGAGAAGAAACAATTGCAAAGAATTTTGAAAAATATATTTTAACAGAGTTTTCTATACCTACGATGGCTAATTTAATTGATGATAATTATTTAGGAAGTAATTTTTCAGTTGAAAACAGAATGGGTGAAACTATAGATTTTTCAAATAGTAAAGCATTAAAGTTAAAATATTTAATTTCTAAAGATGAATATAACAATACTCAAGATTATATAGTACAGCTTTATAATAGAGATTTATATAGAAATTATACTTCTGTATTTTCTGTTGAAGATACTGTAAATAATAAAGTTAAATTAACGGACTCTTATGTTGAAATCAAGTTACAAAGTGATGAGGCAAAAACGATTTTTGACCTATTAAAAAATGATTATACAATCAAAAAAAATTGTAGTTTGCCAGTTGCTGGAACTTATTGTATCAACAATAAAAAAGCCATAAGATGGTATGAAACAGGTACACAATGGATTGAATATAGTAAAAAAGATTTTAATAAAGGAAATGTAATTTTAAGTACAAATAGTTTGTTAACAAATACAAGATTGCAAGATTTAACAGTTGGGGCATATATATTTATAGATGGTGTAAAATATGTGAAACTAATAAATGATTCTTCAAATAATTTGCAAATTTTGAAGGTAAATTAGATGAAAATATTAATACTAATTTTAATTTATATAAATTTTGCTTTTTCTTCTAGTGATAATGTATCTTTAATGAATGCAGTTAAAGACGTAATACAAAAGGAAGAGTATATTTCACTTGCTTTAAACAAATATATTTTGCAAACAGGAACAATTCCCAAAAAAAGTGATAACAGTTTAGATTGGACAAAACTAGAAACTGCTGATTATTTAGGAACAAATTTTAATAAAACAAATCCATTAACTAACTCAAATATCGCAGTTGTTTTTGATTCGAAAAATAATGCTTACATAAAAGGTGTTTTTGAAACTGTAAATAATTATAACAGTGAATATAACTATTTATATAATTTTTATACAAATAAAGTTTTTAGAGTAAATACAATTCCTCCAATAAATATAACAAAAGAGAAGTTGGTTTTAGGTTCACAAGTTTTATATAACGATGTTCAAAAAGATATAGTTTCTGTTTTAAATGAAACAACTCCTTTAGCCATAAAATTTCCAAATCAAACATGTACAAGTGGAAAATATTTTTATGAGTTATCAAATGAAAAACTAACATATAAATATTGTAAAACTGATAATACAGCAATTCAAGTTTATCAAGAAGAACCTATTTACACAGAAAATGATGAAGATTTACAATACATAATAGCAGAAATTGGAGCTAAAGCCTATGTTAAAATAGGTACTTCATGGTATGAAAAGTATTTTATAGGATTAGAAAATGGTAAAAGTCTTTGGAGCGCAAGTGAAACTACTGGTGGAGCAACAAATGAACCCGTATCTTTAGATGGTCAAACCATAGAGCAAAAACTACTTAGTTATATTCCAAATTCAAAAGATTTAATGCTTAGACGTGATGGTGGTTGTATGCTTGCAAATGGGGATATTTTTTGTTGGGGAAATAATGAATATAAAAAGGCTGGAATAGAAACTTATGGACAGCTAGACACAACTTTAAAACCATATTATGTAAATACACCTGTAATGTTAAAAGTACAAATAAATGACACTACACAAAATAGTATTAAATGGTATAACAATCCATATAGAATAAAATTCCAGAAAATGGCAATGAATAGTACAAATGTATGTGCAATATCTCCTATTTTCGTGAGTACAACAACCAAATATGGTGGTGATTTATATTGTAATGGGAAAATTACATCTAATACTTATGAAAATATAGCAACTGCTTCAAGTGAAACATCTATTTTAAGTAGAAATAAATATTTTGCGGATAAGTTAAATGGAATATATTTAAAAGATATTGCAATGGTTGAAGATGATATTGCGGTTCTTTCTGATGAGGGGAATATTTATACAATTGGTAAAAATTATGTTGGAGCACTAGGAATAGGAAGTAGTGATAAATTTATTATTCAAACTACACCAACAATAGTAAAAAATAGTGGACAAGTATTTAAAAAAATATTTGCTTTAAGAGATATAAAAACTTTTGGTGCAATAGACTCAAATAATTCATTTTATGTTTGGGGAGAATTACCAGATGGAACATTTTATTCAGAGCCAACATTAGTATCTGCATTAAAATTTAATCCAGATGCAATTTTTACTAACAGTAAAAGTTTTATTTTAAAAGGAACAGATGGTGTATTTTATAGAACAAATACAAATTTATCGGTAAGTTCTATAAATTCAAATATTCCAACCACAGCAATAAGTGCTTCGTTATATGATAAAGGCGCAAGTACATTATATTTGTATGCTGACAAAAATTTAGTTTTAAATGGAAGTACATCATTTACTTCATGTAAAGAGAGTGCAGGAACTGATTGTAATTTAACAGATAGTACAGTTTTTGATACATCATTAGCTGAATTAAATACCATATCAAGTACTACGGGATATGCAAATTTCACAAATGTATCAATTTATCAACTAGATACAATAAAAACTGAACAATCAGATGATTTTGAAAGTGGAGTGGATACTTGGAAATTAAAAACATATAGTGATACGGCATTTAAAAATCAAACAAGTAGTGTAACTGCACCAACATATGTTGCGACAGAATCATCTCCAAATACATCAATATCTCCAGTTACTGTAAGAGTTAATCCTACTAGGATTTTAGGAAGAATTCTCCTTGGATACCAAGCATTAGAAAAAACATATATTTTCGGAAGCCAGTATGCCAATAATGAAGTTGAAATAGAGTTTGACTTTTATGAAATTGATAGTTGGGACATGGAGAGATTTCAAATTTTGTTAAATGACGTATTAGTTAATGAAGATGGATTTATTCATGATTGTCATCCTGAAGCTCAAGATACAAATGATACAGGTATTTATACTTTGAATTTGGGTACAAATTATACATCAGATGGTATCTGTAATAATAAAACTTCAGAGTTATATGGAATAGTATATTCAAAAAATAATGATGAAAAGTATACATATAAGTTTAGAGGAAAACTTGATAGTAGTGGAAATCTAAAAGTTGTATTTAGGGTTAGAAATGGAGTTAGTAGTGATGTTGGGTACAACTCGTGGTCATATGGGCAGTCTCTTAGTGATGAATCATGGGGAGTTGATAATGTTCGTGTAAAAGTTAAAGAGACAAGTAAGACTTTTGTATGTGGTATGACAGGCTTTACAACTGCGTCACAGATGTATTGTTGGGGAAATGTTGGTAGAAGTATACCAATTTTAAGTACATCTTTATATGATGTGAGTAAAATAAGCACTATAAATAAATTATTTATTTCTCAAGAGAGTGACAAAACAACACAAATGTCTTTTGATAATTATAATAACAGTGGGAATTTGTTTTTGAAATATCCTACATATATCGGTGGATTTGATTATCCATTCTATTTTAAATAAGGAACAATGATTGAAAAAACTTAAAAATCTTTTATCTTTTACTCTTTTAACGATAATGTTAACAGGCTGTAGTTCAAAAAGTTATCATGAAGAGATGATTGATAATACAAAAAACTCACTCGATAAAAAAGACTATAAAGGCATAAAAGAGTCTTATGCTGGTTCATTAGTTGATGAAAAAAATGTTAAAAAAGAGTTTATAAGTATTTTAGAAGATAAATCATTGGGAGATATTTTAAAAGAGATGGAAATACTTGATGGTAATTTCTATTACTTGAAAAGTAGCGATCTATTGATTCCAAAAAGTAGAATTAAGATACATAATATAACAGAGCTAAATCAATATTTAAATGCAGTTTTAGATAAAGAACTTTTTATTAAAAAAAGCGGCTCAATTTATTTAGTTCAACTTCTAAATGCAAGTGAAACAAAAAAACAATCAATTGAACATATTCCTTTCAAACTTGATGGACAAATTTCAGTTGAAGAGTTAATAAAACTAATAACTGCTGAATCTGGATATGCTGTAAATATTGGAAGTTATATTGATGATAGAGATGATTTTCAAAATAGTGTAATTAGTATTAGTTCAAAAGATTTAAAAGATGCTCTAAATGCTTTATCTCATGCAAAAGATGTATTTGTAGATATAGATTATGATCAAGAAGCTATAAATATTTCAAGATACAAAGATATGGTTATTGAATTAAATATTCCATTATTAGATATGAAATCATCAAATCAATCAACTGCATCTTCATCTTCTTCATCGTCATCTTCTTCAGGTGAAAGTAAAGTAGAAAATAATTCACAAATCGTACTTTATGATGAGCTAGATAAAATGTTAAAAAATATAATATCTACGGATAAAATATCAACATATCATATAGACAAATCAAGTGGATTGATATTTTTAAAATCAACAACATCAGTTGAAAATGCAGTAAGAACTATTGCAAAAGCTTATGAATCATCTTTTGCTAAAGAGGCAGTTGTAGAGTTTGAAAGAATTGAACTTATTTTAAATAAAAATAGACAATATGGAATAGGTACAATATCAGATGATAGACAAACAAATGCAGGAACTGGTGTAGCCAAAAGTGTAGGAAAAGATGGAGCATTCAGTTTTGCAAGTGATAATGCCACAAGATTGTTAGAAGTAACTGCAACTGCAAATAATGAAATAGGAAAAATATTAAATTACAGTAAAAATACATTAGTTCTAAAAAATAATATCCCAACTGTTCAATCAATAACAGATAATACAGATTATGTAGAAAAAATTCAAACAACAATAGATGCAGATACAAATGTAAGAACATCAGATGTAACAGTAAATACTCTAAAAGAGGGAACATCAATAACTGCAATGGCAAAAATATCTAGAGATAAAATATTTCTAAATATAGCTCCAAGTATCAAAAAACTTATAGAATTTGGAGAAGTAAGTGTTGATGGAACAATGATAAAACTTCCTCAATACAATGACCAAAGTTACAATATTTCAAGGGAAGTAAGATTAGGAGAAACATCAATTGTTGGTTCAATTATAGTTCATGATGATGTAAAAAATTATCAAGGAGTTCTTCCTATAGAAGGATTTGCGATTGGTGGAACAGATTCAAAATCTTATGTTAGAAGAGAAATCATTTATGTGGTTACTCTTAAAAACATTAAAGGCTTTTAATTATGAGTATGTTCGCTGATCCATATGAGCAATTTTTATTGGATTATCTTGTTACAAAATTAGAAAATGGTTCTAATACAAGAAGAGCTCTATTATTATATAGTGAACAAATTACAAGGGAAACAAGTTTTAAAAAAAGATTAGTTGCTGCGATAAAAGATATGGAGATTGGAAAACATAAACTTGAAGCAATTTTACATAAACACAAATTTTTAAATAATTTTCAATTTAGTTTGGTTGTAAATAGTACAAGTACAATTGACGGATTAAAACTTGTATTATCATTTAAAAAAGCAAATTCAAATCTATTATTAAAAATGATAAATCCAATATTTGTACCACTAGGTATTATAATATCTACATTTTATGGACTTATTTTATATCTTGATATGTTAGAAAAAGATTTAGTAAATTTACGAAAATTGAATCCAGATGTTGAACAGTTTTTAGGAATACCAAAATATTTTACTTATAACTTTGCGTATTCAGGTTTGACTTTATCCATTTTGGTAACGGCATTTCTATTTTTTGGATATCTATATTGTGAAAAATATAAACCAGCGTGGCTTTATAAAGTTTTTAAAACACAAGCTTTTTCCGATGGGAGGTTTATGTTTAGGATTTTAAATGGAATGTTAAGTGCTGGGATTTCATTTCATAAGACTTCTTTAATTCTATCAAAAGATTATTTTAAACAAGGTCTTAGACCATTTTTTTCAGAGTTAGCAGATATTATAAATAGAAATAAAAAACTATTTATTGTTTTTGAAAAATATAATTTTCCTACAATTATAACAGCTGATATAAAACTATCAGAATTAAGTAAAACAAGTTTTTCAGAAGTTACAAAAGCTTTATACCAAACGTGCGATACTATGTATGAAAAAAATATTAATTATATGGTTTTACAGTGGAAGTTTATGTTTTGGATGATTGCAATGGTTGTTACTGTTATTATTGGTTCAGATATTATTAATTTGGTAATTAGTACCTTTACCTTTAAAACTTTATATAAGTAAGAAGAGAAAATATGATTAAAAAGATTCTTACAACATTTCAAAATGTTCCAAAATTCTCTTTTATGAAAAAAGGAAAAAAAGAGAATAAAAAGAAAAGAATTGAATTAAAAAAAATAGATTATATGGCTATTTTTGAGAAACAAAAAAATAAATTCCTTGAGTTTTTAGGTAAAAGTGAAGATGTAGATACTCAGTTGGGTATATTAATCGAAGATATGATTAAAAATAAATTCCAATTAAAAGGTGGATATGGAGATTTAATTGCAAATGAAGAGAAATATGCTGAGTTTGTGCGATCTCTTGGTTATGAGTATTATGCAAGTTATAGTGAATTGTCAAAATATTATCAAGATACTTCTTTTCAATTAGATGAGAAAAAATTAGAGTTATGTACAACTATGTATATCATAACTTTAGAAGATAAAAAAATCAAAAATAAAGTTTTAGGTATCCGGGATGTTGTAAATTTAGATTTTGATGTTTTAAGTAAATTTTATTTTACAAAAATAGTTGTTTTAGGTGAGGGTGTTTTATCATCAGTTTTTGGTGAAGATAGGGAGATTATTTTTAATTCAAATAGTGACACTGAAAATGATGAAGAGATAAATAAATATTTCGACAAAATGATGGGACAAGCTATTTTACTTGGGGCTTCAGATATACATATTCAAAAAACAAGTAGATATGCAACTTTATGGTTTAGAATTGATGGTATAAAAGTTGATATGGGAACAATGCCTATTACAATTGCTAAAACTTTAAAAAGAAGACTTGTAACTATGGCTGACCAAGAGGATTCAGATTATGAATCAATCAATGGGGTTATAAATTATGAATATGGTAAAAAAAGCATTAAATTCAGACTTGGGCTTATAAATTCAAAATTAAACTTCTCTTTAGTTATGAGGATGATTGGTGGACGAGGAGTTGTTTCACACAATTTAAGAGGATTAAATTATCCTCAAGAAACAGTTGATATTCTTTCAAATTTAACAAAATATGCAAATGGAATGATATTAATTACAGGACAAGTTGGATCTGGTAAAACTCACTTGATGTATGCTTTATTACAACAACTTGCAAAACAACAACAATACGTTATTACTATTGAAGATCCAGTTGAGTATGTGGATGAGTCTTTCTTCCAAATTGACTTATCAGAGTTTGCAAGTGCTAGCGAAGAGTTTAAATATGGCTACCCAGAAGCCGTTGTTGATATTCTAAGACAAGATTCAAATATTATCCTAATTGGGGAAACAAGGGAGCCACAAACAGCATCTCAACTTGTTAATGCATCTAACTTAGGTCAGTTGGTTTTCTCTACAATGCATACAAACTCAGCTCCTGCAACGGTATCTAGGATGACAAGTTCTTTAGGAATTAATGAAGGTGATATAATCGATAACTTAAGAGGAATTGTATCTCAAAGATTAGTTAGAAAATTATGTAAATTTTGTAAAGAACCAGATGGTGAGGGTGGATTTAAAAAAGTTGGTTGTGATGAGTGTAATAATACTGGATTTAAAGATAGGGTTCCTATTGCTGAGGTTGTAAGGTTTAAAATAGGTCATGGTGGAGATTTTGAAAATCCTGCTGAATATATGACTGTAGAAAAAGCTTGTATGGCTCAATATCACGAAGGTCTTATAACTAAAGAAGATGCAATGGCAATTATTAGAGGGGAGGAAGTATGGTACGATTAGTAATAACAGATTTTGCAACAAAAGAGCAAAATGAAACATTTTATTTAAATGATGAGTTTGCCTCTGCTCAAAATATGTTTACATACAACTCTTTTAAGAAATATAGTGTTTTCCTTTCAAGATATGAAACAACTGAAGAGATTTTTTCTTTAAATCTTTTATCAAAAAAGTATTTAGATAAAAATCAGTTTTTGATACATATTGCAGAAAATGAATATGTAATTTTGTTTAACCACAAAACAGTATATTCTGCAAAAATTAACCAAAACTTTATAACAGATGACATGATTAAATCAATATTAATTACAAAACATATTGCAATGCTTTCAAGTGGTGGAGCAATTGAAAATATCTATTATGTAATAAATTCAAAATACAAAAGTGCCATTGAAAACATTTTAAAACAAAATACAAAAAATGAGAAAAATGAAGTTGTTGCTAAATCTTTAGGTGAGATTTCTGACTTAGTAAAACCACTTAATGAGTTAGATACTTTTAAATCACATACAACAAAAATGTCTTATTCAATATTTTTAGTAGGATTTATTTTATGGTCAATATTTTTTGGTTTAAATTTTGCTACAGCAAAATTATTTGAACAACAATCGTTAGATAATGTAAATCAAGAGATAAAAATAGAGACACAGTTAGCTAAAAGACAACAAACTTTACTTGATAATAGTGAAAAAAAATATAAAGAGTTAACTGATTGTATTAGTACTAATAAAGAGGTTTCAAAATGATTAGTATTGCAAATAAAACTGTTTCATATATTAGTAAAGTTGGATTAACAATACTTGTTGGATATACCATATTATTTTTGGCATACAAAACTATCATCTATTATAAAATAGCAATTGAAAAAGAACAATTAGAAGTTGTTTTACAAGAAAAAAGAGTAGAAACAAATAATTTAAAAAGTAAAGTTGAAGCTTCAAAAAATAAAATAGAAGCAGTTGAAAAACAATATATAACAAAAGAAGAACTTGAAACAAAAGTAAAAGATATATTTGAAAGAATGTCAATTTTGGATTATGAAATAAAATATCTTGATTCAAAAAAAATGTGTCTTGATAGATATTTAATAGTAACTCAAGTTAGTGCTGAAACGGAAAAAGGTTTACAAGCAGCAGAAGGGATTTTGTCATATATTGGAAAAATTAAAAAAAGTGAAAAAAACGATAGTATCTATTTCGTAGATTATGTATCAAAAGCTAGGGAAATAAGATAATGTTTTTATTAAGATTGTTAATTTTAATCTTTTTATCTATAAATATTTTTGCTAATGATGAGTATATTAACTCTTTAACTTTAGCAAAAGTAAAAAAACTTGTAGAAAAAGAAGAAGAAATTGCAGTTGCTTATAAAAAATATATTTTAGAAAAAGGTAGTGAAACTACAAATATAAATACATTAAAAACATTAGCTTATCTTCCAAGTAATTTTAGTACAAATAACTATTTTGGAGGAACAATAAGTTTTTCTACAAATGTTCATAAACTAAAAAGTTTTACAACAACAGATAATAGTTTAAAATCAAATATTTATGATTACTATTATTCAAATAAATATAGAACAAATACAAAAGCGCCACTTAGTACAAATAATAGTGATGTTGAAATAGTTTTGTCAGCAAAAGAGAAATTTATTTATACAAATAAAAGTAAAATCACCACAACTAAAGCAGATGCAGTGAGTGCAACAGCAGGAAAATATTATCTAGATACAAATGGTGTTCTTCATTGGTATGAAGGTGGAGCTTACAAATTTTCTGTGGATAAAGATTTAATAGTTGATTCAAGTGTAACTATGATTAATACTGATAAAAGCGTAAATGCAACTTTTAAAGAGATGGTAAAAGATGCCACTTATGCTGGGCAGACTATTTTACAAAAAAATAATAACACAGATAGTGCAGAAGCATATATAGGTATTAATGAAAATACAATAGTAAGACAAAATCCAGATGTGGTGTTAGATAGTCAATTAGGTGTAATTCAGATTGGAAAAAATTCAGGTGGTATGATTGTAAATGGAGATATTTACACTTGGGGAAACAATGAAAATAGAATTACAGGTATAGATTTAGATGAATATACAAAAGGTTCTGCTTCAACAGGAACTGAATCACCAGTGATAACTACACTTGTAAGAGTAAAGGTAAAAATGTATGATGATGATATAACAGATGGAAAGAATTTAACAGATTTTTATACACAAAATTATTTTTCATCACCTTTAAGACCTAAATTTATAGATTTATTTACAAGCACTGAGAATGGAACTTGTGGTATTTCTACAAAAGGTGAGTTGTATTGTGGAGGAGTTACTGCTAATAATACATCAGCAATTAATACATTTGTAGATACAAATAATGTTAGTAATCCTGATGAAATGTTATATAGAAATAAATATTTTAATGGATTGACAGATTCACAAAAAGCATCAAAAGTATTGGCAAATAATCAGCTTTGGTTAATACTTTCGACTGATGGATATATTTATAGATGGGGAACAGAAAGTTCATATAAAAATGGTTTTTCAGGAAATGGAACATCAACTTTTAATAATTCTCTCACACCAGTTCAAGTATGTATACAGTGGAGAAAAAAATCAGGAACATGTAAAAAATATCAAACTCAATATGTGGCTGCTGATTTAAATATAAATCCAGAAAAGATTACAGAAAATTTAACATCAATTAAGTTTAAGGATATTTCAAATACTTTATCAAGTGGATATAAAAAGATGTTTGCATTATCAACCACTGGAGAACTTTATCTTTGGGGTAAAGATACAAATATTGCAGATATGTCTAGTACAAGTTGTAGTGTAACTTGGGAAGGAGTATCATTTAATCTTTGTCAAGCGACAAGAATAACAACTCTTAACTCAAATCTTCCTACAAATCTAACTTTTGAATCAATTAGAAGTGGTCTAAGAACAATAGTTGCATTGGGAAATGATGGAAAATATTATAAAATTGAACAACCAGTAAATAAAAAAGTTCAAGTTACTGAATTAAAATATGGAACTGATACACTTCTTGGAACAACTGCATTATCAGTTGATTTAACGAGTACAGGTGTTGTTGTTTATGTAAATGCTTCAAACCAACTTATTAGTGATTATTTCACAAGTTTTGATACAACATTTAAAAATACAATAAATAGTATGTTTTGGAAAAGTATAAAAGTTCTTGAAGATACAAACAATTCAATGTGTGGAATAAATACGGATAATCAAATGTATTGTTGGGGAGTACAAACATATTCAAGTACAACAAATCAAGAAGATAATACATTTATGTTACCAGTGTTTAATACAAATCTTTTTGATGTAAATAAAGATTATTTAGTAGCTGAAGGTGGAACAAGTACAACTCCTACAACAATGACATCAGGTACATGGTTGAGTAGTAGTAAGTTTTATATAAAATATCCTACATATATTGGTGGATTTAATTATGAATTTATATTTAAATAAAAATTTTAAAGGGAAAAAATGAAAAAAATAAAGATACTTACATTTCTATTTTTTGTAGCACTTAATTTACAAGCAGAAGAAACAATTCAAAATCAGATGCAAAATGCTGACAAATTAGATGTTTTAGATAAACAATCAAAAGAGTTTTTTAATGCAATTACTGGCCTTGAAAAGGATTATTTAGAAGAACAAGTAAGTGCAATAAAAAATAAAAAAGATCCTAATCAAACAGCAGGAATTGTAACTAATCAGAATAAAGCTTTAATAAAAGAAGAGCCAAAACTTTCCCAAGAAGATTATGAAAAATATGTATTTACTCATCAAAATGATATGGCAAAACTTACAACAGATTTTACAAGAACTAAAAAGTTAAAAGATTTAAAAATAAAAAGTATGTATTCTTTTAATGGAAAAGATTATGTTGTTTTAAAACTTGAAGATGAGACTACAAAAGCTACAAAAGTTAAGAAAGATGGTGCTGAATTAAGTGCTAATATAGAAGGTCGATATATTGAAGGTGATTCAATTCTTGAGCATAAAATTGTAAGTATAAATACACGAACAAAAAGTATTGAGTTATATAAAAAACTTGATGATGAGCATGGTTATACAATTTATTTAAGTAATTATGGAATTTCTGTGAGTGATTTAATTAAAACGCAAAAACCTGAAGAGAAAAAAGATGCATCTAAAACTATCAAAAAAGAAGAAATAAAAGCTTTAATAAAAGAAGAGTATCCTATAAAAAAAGCTTTTGACCAAGTTCCAACTAAAGAGCCTGAATCAATAACAAAGGCTACAAATGAACCAACATCTAACTGCTTGTATACAGTGAAAAAACAAAACTTAAATGTTCGAGATAATAATAATTTAAATGGAAAAATACTTAGAGTATTAAAAATAGAAGATAAATTTAGTGTAAAACAAAAAGTAGAAGCTTGGGTTCAAATTGATACTATTTATAAGAAAAAATCGGGTGATGTGATGAAAGTTTCAGATCAAAATAATTGGGTTCAAATTATTGATGATAGTGTAAGTTCTGATAAAAATTGTATGTAGGACATAAAATTGAATAATAATGAAAACATATCCGCTGTTTTGTTTGATTTACAAAAAATATCAAATGAATTAAAGATATTAATACCAAAATACAATAAATTTTTTAATATTGCAGAAATCTTTTCAAGTGAAAATGGTGGAAAAACAAGACTTAATCGGCAAGTTTTTAATGAAACTCATGAAGATATTCAATCATCAATATTAGAGATAAATCTATGTTTAGATGAATCTTTGGCAATAGTAAAAGATAAATTAAAAGAAGTTTTGGTTTTATGTTCTCAAGAGCAAAAGTTTGAAGTAACAAATCTAATTTTTGATGATCAAAATTTCTTACAACTTTTAGAAGTAAGTATAAAGCATACAAATTTATCAAAAGATTTAAAAGATAAGTATTTAAATGATACTAAAAATCTTCTGATTCTAAAAAATAGACTTTATAACCTTAAATATTTTCTTGAGATGTTTAACACAGATATATTTGACAAAAATATCAATAAAATGGGTGTTGAAGATTTAATTAATAGTACGATTATTTTTGAAACAATAGACTCTTATGCCTTACAGTATGAGGAATTAAAGAAATTTGAGTATGAAATAGATAATTTAAATCATCCCCTTGAAAAAATCTCAAATCTAAATAATTTGAATTATCTTTTAGAATTACATAAAAGAAGAACAGATAATTTTACTTATGCAAATGTAAGATATAAAATTTTTATTGATTATAATGTAGATACAACTTTAGTTAAACCAATCTATTTAAATAAGGCATATTTAGAAAATATTTTATCTTGTTTTATTGAACAGTCTTGTATAGATTTAATTAAAAAAGAGCTAAAAAAAGGAAAAATTCAAAAGCAAATAGATGTATCAGTTTCAATATCAAAATCAAATATTCAACTAATTGTACGAAATAATGGTTTTGAAGTTAAAAATATCAATAGTTTATTTGTAGCAGATATTGATAATAAAGTTATTCTTGAAGCTAAAAATTTAGCAAATATGTTAAATGCAAAGTTTGAAGTTATAAATATAGAAAATGAAGGAATGCAGTACTCTTTAAATATAAAAATATAACTCAAGTAAAAGATTTATTTTACTTGAGTTTTTTATTTTCTAATTATCTTTAAAATTACCAATAATCTCTTTTGCTTTTTGTAAAGCAACATCACTGCTATTTTTATCAAAAGTTAAGGCTACAGCCATTCTTCTTCCAACATGACTTTGTGGTTTTCCAAATACTCTAATAATTGAATCTTTTGTAAATGAAGAATCATAAATATCAATTTGAGGATTAAAACTATCACCACTTGCTTTATATGCAGCACTTGCTCCTGCTCCATAAGTTACATATTCAATTGGAAGACCTAAAACAGCTCTTACATGAAGTGCAAATTCACTAGCACTTTGAGTAATCATAGTAACCATTCCAGTATCATGTGGCCTTGGACTTACCTCTGAGAAATATACATCATCACCTTTTACAAATAATTCAACTCCAAAAATTCCTCGCCCACCTAAACCATCAGTGATTTTTTTAGCAATTTCTTGAGATTTTTTTATTGCAACTTCACTCATGTTCATTGGTTGCCAAGAGAAAATGTAATCACCATCTTGTTGAATATGACCTATTGGTTCACAAAATACTGTATCTTTTCCATTTCTAATTGTAAGCATTGTGATTTCATAGTCAAATCTAATAAACTCTTCAACAATTAATTCACTTGCATCGCCTCTTGCTTCTTTTGCTAACTCCCAAGATTTTTCTAAATCAGCTTCACTTCTTGCAACACTTTGACCATGACCAGAAGAGCTCATAACAGGTTTTATAACACAAGGGAAACCAATATTTGAAGCAGCTTTTTGTAAAGCTTCAAATGTTGTAACAAATTCAAATTTACTTGTTGGAAGTTTTAAATCAACTGCTGCAAACTCTCTGATATTTTTTCTATTCATAGTTTTATTAACAGCATCCGCATTTGGAATTACATGAAATCCCTCTTTTTCTGCTTCAAAAAGTGCTTGAATATTAATAGCTTCAACTTCAGGTAAAATATAAGTTGGTTTTTCTCTTCTAATTACATCAAGAATTTCATTTTTATTTTTCATATTGATTGTATATGATTTATTAGCTACTAGTTGAGCAGGAGCATTATTATAACTATCAACAGCGATTGTCTCAATTCCTAATCTTTGAGCTTCAATTATAACTTCTTTACCAAGTTCACCACTTCCAAGAAGCATAATTTTTATAGAGTCAGATTTTAAAGGCGCAGGGAATTTCATATTTATTATCCTTATTTATTAATGTTAGTTTTAAATTATATTGTTGTTGTGAAAACTTTTTTAACAGCACCTTTGAAATAAATAGTGCCATTTTTTAAAGAAAGAGTTAATTGTTCACCACTTTTTGGATAAACAAAAGTACAATCTTCCACAAGTTTTAATTGATTTGCTCTTAAAAAACAAGCCGCCATTCCAGTTCCACAAGCAAGAGTTTCACCTTCAACACCTCTTTCGTAAGTTCGTACTTTTATAATACCATTTTCTATTCTTGCAAAATTAACATTTGCATTATGTTCATATCGCATTTTTGCACATAAATCATGGTTATAAAGTTCTAAATCATCTACAATGGTTACTAAATGAGGAACACCTGTATCAACTAAATACCAAGTGAATCCATCTTGAATAAACTCTTCTTTAATTACTTTTGGTTGTGTTAATTGTGTTTCAACAACGTCATCCTCAACATGTGATTTTATAAGACCAGCACCTGTAAAAAATTGCATTTCATTTGATGATACTAAATTATTCGTAAAAGCGTAATGTGAAACAGCTCTTGTGGCATTTCCACACATAGAAGCGTAACTTCCATCACTATTGTAAAATAGCCATTTAAAATCAGCTTCATTTGATGGAACAATAACAACCAATCCATCTGCACCAATTCCTTCAGTCCTATTACATAATTTTATAGCATCATTTGCATAATCTTTTTCTAGAAAAGTGTGAAAAATTACAAAGTCATTTCCACTTGCACTATATTTTGTATATGTCATATAATCTCTCCGATGATTCTTTCAACTTCATTTTGAAGATGTTTTAAATTTTGTGAATTATCTATTACCATATCAGCTAATTTTCTTTTTTCTTCAATATCCATTTGATTTGAAATTTTCAATTTTGCTTCATTTTCATCAATATTATCTCTTTTCATAAGTCTTTGTATTTGTAACTCTTTTGGAGTATAAATTACTAAAGATTTTGAAATTGGATAGTGCATCTTCTCAAAGAAAAGTGGAATATCCACAAAATATGGTTTATTTTGTTCTTCAAATATTTTTGACTCTTTAATGATTTCATCTTTTATTAATGGGTGAAGTAGGGCTTCTAATTTTAGTTTATTCTCTTCATTTGAGAAGATAATTTTTCCCAACTCTTTTCTTAAAACTTTTCCATTTTCTACATATTGTTCACCAAACATTGCTGCAATTTTATTTGAATTTTCATCCAATAATTTATGCGCTATTAAATCTGCGTCAATTGTTAAAAAACCATGAAGTTTGAAGAGGTTACAAACAGTGCTTTTGCCTGTTGAAATTCCGCCAGTTAAGGCGATTGCATTTTTAAATAAATCATTACTCATAGAAAAGATTCTACAATAATAATGATTTATTTATATTTAATAGAAGTGTTATCTTTTTGCGATACCAGTTAATTCTCTGTGTTCTGCTGCTGGGAATACAAAAGAAGCCAATTGAATTTCAGAAGAGTAATAATCTAAGCCATCTAATAAATCAGCTCTTTGTAGATTTATATCAGCAGTTGGGTGATATTTTTTAGAAGCTAAAATTGAAGTGTTATGTCCAAATTTAAATGGCATAGCAATCCAGAATTTTGTTCCAACAAGTTTTAAATCAGCAAATAATTGCTCTTTATCTTTAGAAATTGCTTTTGAAGCAAAAGCAATTAAACCATCAGCTTTTAAAATTCTTTCAATATTTGCAAGTAGAAGTTCATCAATTTTTACATCAGTTAAAATTATTACATCAATATTTTTTTCATTTTTTGATGTTAAAAGAGAAGTATCTCCAAACTCGATATTTGAAACTTTAGAATGTTTAGCGGCTTGTTCTTTCATATCTGCATCAGCAGTTCCAATAATTAGAACGTTAGAAGCTTCTTTGTGTGTACACAATGGTAAATGTACCATCATTTCATTAAATGCGTTATTATCTTTCATTATATATAGTCCTTAATATTTATAAACATTTTGCTATAATACCCAAAAATTTTTAAAGTAATCGCAAGATTTGGAAAATAGAATAAAAAAAAGGTGAATAATGGCAACAGTTAGTTACAAAGATGCTGGGGTTGATATTGATGCTGGAAATCAGTTTGTAGAAAATATCAAACCTTATGTAAAATCAACAATGATTCCTGGAGTTCTAGGTGGGATAGGTTCATTTGCTGGTGCATTTGAATTACCAAGTGGTTACAAAAAACCAGTAATTCTATCTGGAACAGATGGAGTTGGTACAAAACTAAAACTTGCAATTGATGCAAAAAAATTTGACACAGTTGGAATTGATTTAGTTGCTATGTGTTCAAATGACTTATTATGTAACTTTGGAGAACCATTATTTTTCCTAGATTATTATGCAACTGCAAAACTAGATGTAAATGAAGCTACTCAAGTTGTTAAAGGTATTGCTGAGGGTTGTATTAGAAGTGAATGTGCACTTGTTGGTGGTGAAACTGCTGAAATGCCAGGAATGTACAAAGAAGGTGATTTCGATTTAGCTGGTTTTTGTGTTGGAATTGCAGAAAAAGATGAATTAAATAGACTTGATAAAATCAAAGCAGGGGACACATTAATTGCATTACCATCTTCTGGTGTTCATTCAAATGGTTTTTCACTTGTTAGAAAATTACTGTTAGAAAAATTAGGAATGTCTTTAGATGATGATTTCCAAGGAAAACCACTTAAAGATGTATTATTAGAACCAACTAGAATTTATGTAAAAGAGTTCAAAGCAAATAAAGATAAAATTAATGCTTTAGCACATATTACTGGTGGTGGAATTACTGAAAACTTACCAAGAGTTTTACCAGATAATTTAAAAGCAGTTGTAAAAAGAGCAGATGTAAGAGTTTTACCAATTTTTGAATTTATGGGTAAACATGTAGAACTAGAAGAGATGTACAGAACATTTAATATGGGTGTTGGTATGGTTTTAGTTGTAAGTGCTGAAAATGTAGATTCTGTTTTAGCTAACACTGATGGATATGTTATTGGACATATTGCTGATGGTGCTAAATGTGTTGAATTTATCTAGTATTTTTCTTAGATAAATAAAAAAGGGTGAGTTTAAGAACTCACCCTTTTTTTATGCTTTCATAAAAGTTTAAAATATCCACAACCTTTGACGCATAACCCCATTCATTATCATACCAAACTAAAAGTTTAATCAGATGATTATTTTTAACATCTGTATATCTATGGTCTATAATAGTAGTTTTATTCTCTTTTTTAAAATCACTTGAAACAAGTGGTTCATAATTATTTAATACAATCGGGAATTTTTGATTTTTTTCATATTTTTCAAATAATTCAATAACTTCATCTTTTGAACACTCTTTTTTTGTCATTAGAGTTACATTTATAACTCCAACTGTATCTGTGGGAACTCTTAGTGAAGAAGATGAAATAAGTTCAGCATTGATTTTAGGTAATACGTAAGAGCAAGCATTTATCGTAGTTGTTTTATTTGGAATTATATTTTGAGTAGAGGATCTTCCAAATTCAAAGTTATACGCAACATCTCTTGTTTGACTAGAAACAAAGTTACCATCTAAAACTCTTTGATGATTTAAAAGAGGATGAATGGTTACTATATCCCCACACAATAGTTCATAATTTTCATCAACAATTTTTAGTGCTGGAAGTAGGGCTGTTGCATTACATGAACTTGTTGAGATAATTTTATGAATATCTAAATTAAGGTTTTGTTCATTTACACCTAAAATGATGTTTATATCAGCTTGTGAGCTTGGATGAGTAAGAAAAATAGCTTTTACAGGAAGACTTCTTAGAAGATTAATATCTTCTTTTACTCCACTTGCATCAATTATTATATCGATATTTGATAAATCAATATCAGCCAAATTATTGTGATTTAATATTTTGATTTTAGAGTTACAATTTTCTATAAAATTATTCTCTATAACCTTGAACTTATTGGAAATATTTCCATATGTTGAATCATGGTTTATTGAATAAACTATATTTTCAAGATATGGATTTATTTCATTAATTGCAACTATTTCAAAATTTTTATTTTCAAGCATTATTTTTAAAATAGCTTTACCAATACGACCTACACCATTTAACAGAACTTTTATTTTCATTATTCATAAGACCTAAACTAATTTTTAAGCTCTCATTGTATCATAAAAGAAAAATTTAATTAATTAGTTTTTTTCATCTCAATAAATAGAAAATGAGAATTTTCTAAAGCTTTGATATCTAATTTTTCAACATCAACAATTTCTAATGCATCTCCATTATTTAAAATGATGTCATTTATTTGTGAACTTCCCTCTATTTGTACAAAATATACTTGTCTATTTTTTTTAATATCAAAATCTATAGTTTTATTTGCTTCTAATTCACTTACATATATATTTATATCTTGATAGATTTTTATCTCAGCACTTCCATCAGTGCTTGAAACTATATTTAATAGTCTGTTTTTTCTATCAATTTCTTCAAATCTTTTTGAGCCATAAAGTCTTGGAAGTCCAGCAAATGGCGGAATAATCCAAATTTGTAAAAGTCTTAAATCAAGAGTTTTATGCCAATTATGTTCACTATGATAAATTCCATCACCAGCACTTAGGTATTGAACTTCTCCTCTTTTTAAAGTCTCAGAATTTCCCATTGAGTCTTTGTGTGTAATTTCACCATTTACAATATAAGAGATAATTTCCATATTTGAGTGAGGATGAGTATCAAAACCTGACATTGGGTGAACTATATCATCATTTAGAACTCTTAAAACTCCAAAATTTATATTATTTGGATTTCTATATTCAGCAAAACTAAAATGAAAACGGCTCTCTAACCAACCAAGATTTGATGTTCCCATGTTTTCTTTTGGTAATTTTTTTAACATATCTATTCCTTTACTAAGGTTTCAAATTGTGAAAGAATTCTTTCTAAACTATCAACATTACATTTTTTCTCATAAGTTGTAATAATTTCTCTTGGCATTACAATAGCTCCAAGTCTTGTTAATTGACTTCTTAATGCATTTAATAAATCTTGACCATTACTTCCTGAATGAGTCGCTAATTGGATTTTTTTTAGAGTAAATAATGCTCTAAAATTATCTCCAATTCTTGAAATCCAAGCAATTGTATTTACTAATACAGGAGGAACTCCATAGTTATATTCAGGTGAAACAAAAATATAACCACTAGCTCCTTCCATTTCTTTTGCTAAATCTAATGCAACTTGAGGTGTTCCATCATGTTGTTCTTTAAAAGTATCATACATTGGTAGATTTAACTCTACCAAATTTATTATTTTTGAATCTATTTTTTTATTATCTAAGTTATCTTTTATCATATTTGCAAGATTTACATTTTCATTTAAACTTGCTACAAAAATTAATATCATTTTTAACTCCTTTTATTTATCAAAAATGAAGCTTTCCATTGAAATATTTGAATATTGCATTTCACTATTTATTGATTTTCCTTTTTTATCTATAGCATTACCAAAAGCTATAAATAAAGGTAAAAAATGTTCACTTGATGGATGGTTTTTTCTAAAATTTATATCTGATGTAATATTTAATAAACCATTTTTATCACTATTTTCTATAATATATTTAATTTTTTCATTAAAATCTTTTGCATAACTTTTAGGAGTTAGGCTATAACTCATATCTCCGAGATTGTGAGTAACTCCACCACTAAAAATAATCATTGCATCATCTTTAAAAACTTTTAATTTTTCACCTAAATTCATTAGTTCAGATGGACTATATGAATAAGGAATACTTAGTTGAAGAATAGGTATGTCTAACTTTTCATATAATAAAGCTAGAACATTCCATACTCCATGATCATAACTTTTTCTGCTCTCATCGATAGATATATTTATATTCTCTTTTTTTAAAGTTTCGATGAGGTTGTTAGTTAAATCTTTATCACTATTTATTTCATAAACAACTTTATATAATTCATCTTCAAAGCCATAAAAATCGTACATAATTTTATTTGCTTCAGGACTAATAATTCTTAAATCATTAGTAACATAATGTGCAGAAACAATTATTATATATTTAGGAATAGATAAACTTTTTCCTAGTTTTTGAAAATTCCTTTTTGATTTAGAGTCACTTAAAATTATATTTGGTGCTCCGTGTGAAATAAATAGTGTTGGATACATTTTCCCCTCAATTATTTTGCGTGTGAACCATCACAGAATGGTGCATTTGCTGTTTTTTTACAGCCACATAAATGATACTCTTTAGTTTCACTTACAGTGAAAACTTTTGGTGTAAATTCAGTTCCTTTGTGTGAACCATTACAGAAAACTCCATCTGTACCTTTACCACATGTACAGTAGTAATATTCTTTGTTTGCTTCTAATAAAGTTGCCATTTCTTCTCCTTTAAATTTTAGCTAATTACTTAGCTAAAATTCCTTCTATTTCAATATCTAATTTAACAGTTTCATCAACTAAAACTCCACCAGCTTCTAATGCTTTATTCCAGTTTAGACCAAAATCTGTTCTATTGATTTTTCCTGTCAATGCTAATGCAACTCTTGTATTTCCCCATGGATCAATTGCAGTTCCATTGTTTTCTAAATCAAGTTTAACATCTTTTGTAACTCCTCTAATTGTTAGTTTCCCATAAGCTGTATTACCTTCAACTTTGTCTAATTTATAAGTTAGAGTTGGGTTATTAACTTCATCAAAGAAATCAGCAGATTTTAAGTGCGCATCTCTTTTTGCATCTTCTGTATTAATTGAAGCAACGCTTACTTCACCTGCTAAACCTTTTAATGTTTTTGTTTTTTCATCATATTCAAATTTTCCACTAAATTTATCAAATTTACCACTTACATTTGAAATCATTAAGTGTTTTACTTTAAATCCAACATTTGAGTGACTTGCATCAACATTATAAGTTCCTGCAAATAATGCACTTGAAGCTACTAAAGAAGCTAATCCTAATTTTAAAAATTTCATTTTTGTTTCCTTTTATTATCTACAATATATTACTAATTAGTACTTTTAAAGCAAAAAAATATCTAGTTTGCTTTGTAAACCTTATTCAATAAATCATATAAAGTATCAAGTTCCTCATCACTTAAAACTTCCATAGCTTTTTCTAAATTTTTTGCGTGATTTGGAAATACCTCTTCTATAATATCTTTACCTTTTTGAGTAATTGATAAAATTGAAGCTCTACTATCATTTGGGTCTTTAATTGAAGTAATCCATTCATCTCTTTTTAAATTTTTTACAACAACAGTGATATTCCCAGGTGTGCTCATAGTCAATTTTGTAATTGAACCAATGTTCAAATCACCTAAATGATATAACACTTCTAATACTTTAAATTGATTAAACGTTAGATTATGTTTTGATAAATAATTAACAGTTAAATTAGTGATTTTTAAACTTGCTTTCTCTAATCTAACAACAGTTTTCATAGATTTATCTGTTCTTTCACCATAAGTTTTTAACGATTTTTTATTCATTTGCATACTCCTGTCGAAATTATATTACTAATTAGTAATAATGTCAAGGGCTTTTTATGAAAATTTATAAAAAAACTATTTTTATAAAAATAGTACAAATAAATACTTAACCTTTTCATAATGATTTTTTAGATAAAATATTTCGTTTTGCTATAAAGAATGAAAAAATAAGGATACTAAAATGCTATTGACGCCAGGTCCAACTCCAGTACCAGAATTTGTAAGAAAGGCAATGTCTGATATTACGATTCATCATAGAACTGAAGAGTTTGAAGCGATTTTTAAAAATACTAGAGAATTATTAATAGAATTATACGATATGCCTGAAGTTGTAATGTTAGCTTCAAGTGGTACAGGTGCTATGGAAGCATGTGTTACAAATTTAACACATAAAAAAGCACTTACAATTAATTCAGGAAAATTTGGTGAGAGATTCGGAAAAATTTGTGCAGCTTTTGGTATAGAATATACTGAAATTAAAAATGAATGGGATACTCCTGTTAGTGTTGAAGCTGTAGTAAATGCAATAAAAGCGGATTCTTCAATAGATGCTGTATTTATTCAAATTTGTGAAAGTGCTGGAGGATTAAGACATCCAGTTGAACAAATTGCTGCTGAAATTAAAAAAATTAATAAAGATATTACAATTGTTGCAGATGGAATTACAGCTGTAGGTGTTGAAAAAATTGATACAACAAATCTTGATGCTGTTGTAACTGGAAGCCAAAAAGCTTTAATGTTACCACCAGGTCTTGCAATGATTGGATTCTCAAATGCTGCAGTTGCAAAAATTGAATTAAAACCAAAAGGTTACTATTTTAATTTAGCTACAGAAATTAAAAAACAAAGAACTAATACAACAGCTTGGACAGCAGCAACTACTCTTATCATTGGGTTAGGTGCAATTTTAGAAAAACTAAAAGCTGATGGATTTGACAATTTATATAAACAAACAGCTTTAAGAGCTAATGCTACAAGAGAAGCTTTAAAAGCAATTGGATTTGATATTTATCCAAAATCTCCTGCAGATGCAATGACAACTGTTTATACTGAACAATCAAGTGCAATTAGAAAAATTCTAAAAAATAAATATAATGTAAATATTGCAGGTGGACAAGACCATTTAGCTGGTAAAATTTTTAGAATTAATCATATGGGATTAGTTGAAGATTATGAAGCTTCATGGGCTGTAAATGCTGTTGAATTAGCATTAGATGATTTAGGTATTAGAACATTTGATGGAACTGCAAACAAAGTTTTTGCATCAAATATGTTTAAAGGAAACTAAGAGTAATGATTTTTGAACACGAAATTCCAAAAGGAAGTCGATTATACTTTGGAGCATCTGCCAAAAGAAAAAGAGTATTAGAAAACCAAGTTTGTGAGATTTTAGATAATGATGGATTTGAAGAGATATTAACTCCAAATTTTTCATATTCTCAACATCAAGCAATTGCAAATGAAAAAAAACTAATAAAGTTTTCAGATGAGCAAAATGAACAAGTATCATTAAGAGCCGATTCTACTTTAGATGTTGTAAGAATTATTACAAAAAGATTAGGAAGAACAACAACACATAAAAAGTGGTTTTATGTTCAACCTATTTTTTCTTATCCATCAAAAGAAGAGTATCAAATTGGATGTGAGTGGATAGATCATGACAATATTGCTGATATTATGAATTTAACAGCAAATATATTTAAAGCTTTAAAGATAGAACCAATTTTACAAATTTCAAATATAAATATTCCAAAACTTGTTTCTGAAGAGTTAAATATTGATATTGATTTACTTAAAAATGGAGAGATTGCCACACTTTTTAAATTAAATTGTGACTGGTTAAATAAACTTATAAAAGTTAAAGATATTAGAACTTTAGAAACAGTAATAGATATTGTTCCAAAGTCAATTAAATCAGAGTTAGAAAAACTTCTTTTAAAAGCAAAAGAGGTTAATTATGGGAATATCATTATTGCTCCACTTTATTATGGAACATTGAGATATTATGATGGCATTTATTATAGAGTAATTAATGACAATCTAACTTTATGTAATGGTGGAATGTATTCAAGTGAAGGTATGAACTCACTAGGTTTTGCACTATACACAGATAATTTATTAAAAATTTTAGAGGATTAAGAATGAGCGCAGATATAATTGTAGGTATTCAATGGGGAGATGAAGGTAAAGGTAAGATAGTTGATATGCTTGCCCAAAAATATGATATGGTATGTAGAAGTCAAGGTGGACACAATGCAGGTCATACAATTTGGGTTGATGGTGTTAAATATGCTTTACATTTAATTCCTTCAGGAATTTTAAATCCAAAAGCAATAAATGTTATTGGAAATGGTGTTGTTTTATCACCTGAAAATATCATCAAAGAGATGAGTCAATTTCAGAATTTAGAAGGAAGATTATTTATCTCTGATAAAGCACACTTAAACCTACATTATCATGCCTTAATTGATCAAGCAAAAGAGAGATTAAGAGGTGCAAAAGCTATTGGTACAACTGGAAAAGGAATTGGACCTGCTTATTCTGATAAAATTAATAGAGTTGGACATAGAGTTGGTGAATTATTAGAACCAGCAAAATTAACAAAATCTATTTTAGAATATTTTGAACAAAATAGAGCTATTTTTGATGTATTAGAAATTGCAACACCAAATGAAAAAGAGTTATTAGAAGAGTTAACTGGATATAAAGAAAAGATTGCTCCATTTATCACAAATACAACAAATATGGTTTGGAAAGCACTTGATGAGAATAAAAGAATTTTACTTGAAGGTGCTCAAGGAACAATGCTTGATATTGACCATGGAACATACCCTTATGTAACTTCTTCAAATACAGTGAGTTCAGGTTCTTGTACAGGTTTAGGATTAAGTCCTAAAGATGTAGGAACTGTTACTGGAATTACAAAAGCTTACTGTACAAGAGTAGGAAATGGACCTTTCCCATCAGAAGACTTTGGTGATGAAGGTGAAACTATGGCTCAAGTTGGAAAAGAGTTTGGAACAACAACTGGAAGAAAAAGAAGATGCGGTTGGTTTGACGCTGTAGCAGTTAAACACGCTGGAAGATTAAATGGTTGTGACCAATTAGCTTTAATGAAACTTGATGTTTTAGATGGATTTGAAAAAATTAAAATTTGTGTTGCTTATGAGTTAAATGGTGAAAGAATTGATTATGTTCCAACACATTTAGAAGATGTAAAAGCTATCTATGAAGAGATTGATGGATGGGAAAGTGTAGTTGGAATTAGAGATTATGATTCATTACCAGTTAATGCAAAAAAATATATAGAAAAAATAGAAGAAGTTACTTCTGTTAGAGTTGGGATCGTTTCAACATCTCCTGAAAGAGATGACACAATTATAAGGGGGTAAAAACGCATGAGAATGAAATTACATCATACACCGTATGTCTCAAGAAGAATTACAAGAGATTTAATTAATTGTGACTTTGTTGAGGTAAGAAAAGAAAAACATAGTATTGAAGCAGAAGTAGAAAGAATACTTGATGCGGATTTAGAAAAAGAGTTTTCTTTAGATGAAAAAGTTCAAGAAATTTTAGCAGCTCAAGAAGAAGAAATAGAATATTTAAATGCTGATAGAAGACAACTTTTTTGGATGACTAAAAAAAGATTGGCAAATGATTTTGGTGTAATATTAAATAATGAAGATAGATTTTCAGACATTGCTCACAAAATATTAGATTATTTATGGGAAGAAGATTTTATACATTATACATGTTCTGACAATCAAATAAAAAATGTAATTTTTGCTTCTTTAGACGACTTTATAAAAGGTTTTGAAAAAGCTGATAGTGAAGTAATGGCAAAATTAAAAAATTATAAAAGAAAATTAATACCAGGAACTGATGATTATGATCTTGTTTATCACAGATTATATGAAGAGGAATTAACAAAAAGAGGATTGATATAAATGCAAAAAGTATGGATATATTTAGAAAATGGGACTTTTTTAGAAGCGAAATCTTTTGGTGCAACAGGTACATCTGTTGGAGAAATAGTTTTTAATACTTCATTAACTGGATACCAAGAAATTATTTCAGATCCTTCTTATGCTGGTCAATTTATTACTTTTACAATGCCAGAAATTGGTAATGTTGGAGTTAATGACAATGATATGGAGAGTAGAAAGTGTCATTGTAAAGGTGTATTAGTAAGAAATTATCATAGCGAGTATTCAAATTATAGAGCACAAAATGATTTAGATTCTTTATTAAAAGAGCATGGTATTTTAGGTATTTGTGAAATTGATACTAGATATTTAACAAAAATGATTAGAGATGAAGGTGCTATGATGATGATAGCATCAACAGAAATTTCTGATAAAGATGAATTAGCAAAACAATTAAAAGCAAGTCCTAGAATTGAAGATATTAACTACATAGAAATAGTATCAACAAAAGAGTCTTATGTACATAAATCAGGAGCTTGGAACCATAATATTAAAGCTTATAATAAAGCTGTAATGAGTGATAAAAAAGTTGTTGTTATTGACTTTGGTGTTAAAAGAAATATTTTAAATGAGCTTGTAGAATCAGGTCTTGAAGTAGAAGTTGTACCATCAACTTTTAAAGCTGATGATTTAATTGCAAGATTTGAAGCAAAAGAAATTGGTGGAATTTTCTTATCAAATGGACCAGGTGATCCATTAACATTAATTGCTGAAAAAGAGCAAGTTCAAAAATTAGTAAAAACTGATATTCCAATTTTTGCTATTTGTTTAGGACATCAAATGTTATCAATTGCCCATGGTTATGATACATATAAACTTAAATTTGGACAACATGGTGGTAACCATCCAGTTGCTAATAATGGAGTTGTAGAAATTACTGCACAAAATCATAACTATAATGTTCCTGACAATATTGTAGAAATTGCAGATGTAACTCATCAAAATTTATTTGATAATACTATTGAAGGTGTTAAATATAAAAATAAAGAGATATTCTCTGTTCAACATCACCCAGAAGCAAGTCCAGGTCCACATGAATCAAAATATATTTTTGCTGAATTTGCAAAAATTGTAAAATAAGGTTATCTCCTTATTTTACAGTAATCTCTATCTCGTTATTTTCATTTACTTCCATTTTAAAGTAGCTTTCATTTACTAAGTTTTCAATTTTTAGAATTTCATTTATATTCATATTTTTCGTTATTGATTTTATTATTATTTTATTATCGACTAATTCTTTGCTCTTATAAAATGAATTATCTTCAAGATTAATAAAATCAAAAAGCGCATTAACTGTATTAATTGAATTTAATTTATCTTTGTTTGGACAAAGAAAATCATTTGAGTAATTTAAATAATTTAAAATAGTTCTTGGTTTTACTGGTTTAATAATTCTAACAAATTGAAATAAATTGAAACAATTTTCACAAGAAATAGGACATTTAATATGGTCACTTAATAATATTACTTTTTGTTTAGGATTTCTGTTAAGAATATAATTGATAATTTCATCAGAATGTTCAATAATATGGTCAATTATAATATATTCAAAATTTGTGGTCTCTATAAGATTAATAATAATATTTTTTTTTGTTTCAGCTATAGCTTGATAATTTGTAAATTCAGCAACAATTAGATTTAAAAGATTAACTGTTTTGTGAGAGTTATCTATGATTAGAATATTTTGCATTATTATAAAACAAATTTCTCAATCAGTTGATAAACTCCAGCACTTGCAATTCCTGCAGCAATTCCAGCAAGAACATCATCTCCCATAACACCTAATCCACCTTTTACATCTCTATCAATTTTTCCAATAAATGATGGTTTCCAAATATCAAATAATCTAAAGAAAATAAATGCAATTGGTGCCATGTATAAGATGTTCGAACTGTTAATTCCACAAATTGATAGTGTAATCCACATTCCTGCTAACTCGTCAATTACAATCTCTTTACCATCATGCATTCCAACTTCTTTTTCATAAATATCAATTTGTTTTATAGCAATTACAGTAATTAATAAAGATAATAAAAACAGAGTTGATACATGAAGAAATTCAAGTAAAAATAAACCAATAAACAAAGATACAAAAGAACCAACAGTTCCTGGAGCTTTTGGGCTTAAACCACTAAATCCAACTGTTAAAAAAAATTTTCTTAAATTCAAAATAGTTCCTTATTTTTTCTTTTCAATATCTAGTTTTTTTCTTTTTTCCCAAAGAGATTTTCTTGAAATCCCTAATTTCTTTGATAATTCAGTATCTGGATATTTATTTTGATAAGAAACAACCATCATTTTTACATAATCATTTATAGTCATTATATTTGAATTACCAATTAGTTGGTTTTCATTATTAAATTCAATTTTTCTGTATGGGAATTCTACTTCTGTCTCTAATGTAGAAATTACACAGTTTTTATCTTCAACAAATTTAATTAGATTTTCTTTAACATTCTTTTTTAAAGTATGAAAATCCGTAAGATAAATAATAGATTTTCCTTGTATTGCATTTATTTGTTTTTGCCATGAAGTTGAAGTTAAAGAGATGAAATTAATTGGTAAATCCATTTTTCTTGAAAGTTCAAAAACTAATTTATCGGCACATTTTTGAGAGTTTGATTCTATTAGAGTTGGAAATGAAGGAGGTAATAATACATCTGTTGTATCAATATCAGCCATTGTAAATTCGAAATATTCTCTTAAAGTCTGTAACTCTCTTTTTAAACTTCTACAATCTTTATAATGATAAATTTTTCTAATTAATTCATCCATAATAAATGGTTTCATAATATAATCTTTTGCACCATCTTTAATAGGATTCGTTACAGTTTCATCTGAAATATAAGAGACTAAAAGAAGAATAATTGAATTTTCTGAATATTTTTTTATAATATTTTTACATAAAGCTGATGGTAAAGATGTTGATAAAAGTATTGTGTCATAATCTTTTGTTAGATTATCAATATTTGGTGATTCAATATAATCACAACTGTGTCCATCATCTAGAAGTCTTGACACAACTTTTTGTGCTAGATAAATCTCATTTTCTATAATTAATATGTTCATTTTTGTTTCCAATTATAATATTTCAATGTAGCAATACTTTGAACAGCTACACCTTCTGCTCGACCAATAAATCCCATTTTTTCAGCAGTAGTTGCTTTTACATTTATAAATTGTTTTTCGATATTCAATAACGCAGCTAATGAATTCTTTATTTCATGTTTAAATGGATTTATTTTTGGTTTTTGAGCAATTATTGTTGTATCAATATTTACAATTTCATAACCAACATTATAAATAAATCTAACAATATGCTCTAATAAAAGTTTTGAGTCAATACCTTTATATTTTTCATCTGTATCAGGAAAAAGTTCCCCAATATCTCCTGCTCCACAAGCTCCTAGAAGTGCATCAATTATAGAGTGAATTAAAACATCACCATCACTGTGAGCTTTAAATCCATATTCATAAGGAAGTTTTACACCACCTAAAAACATCTCTTTATTATCTTCAAAGGCATGAATATCAAAACCAGTTCCTGTAAAGAAGTTATTTGATGGCTCTTTCAAGCAAGGAAGTTCATCAAGTTCATTTCCAAGAGTTAGTTTTTTGCTTTCATTACTTCCTTGAATATATTTGATTGTTCCATTTATTGCTTTAATAGCAGAACTTTCATCTGTAAATTCACTTTGAGTATCTAAGGCTTTTTTTAAAGTTTGAGTTAGGGAGAGTTGAGGAGTTTGAATTAGTTTTACACTATCTCTATTTATTGTATTAGTTTCATAAATAACAGTGTCTGTCACACTTAAAACAGGAACAATACAATCTGCATTTTCTTTTTCATTTAAAAGATTTTTAATTACACTTTGGGGAATGCAAGCACGTGCTACATCACTTATCATTACAAATTTTGTTGTAACAAATTCTAAGCAGTTTAAAATAGATTTTTGTCTTGTATCTCCACCTTTTACAAAAGTAAAATCATCTGTGAAGTTTTTCATATAATTTAATTCATCTTCGTGGGAAGCCACAATGATGTTATTAAATTGTGAAAATGAAGCTAATCTTTTTGTGACATTTAGCCATAAAGGTTCATTTTCTATTCTAATCCATTGCTTTTTTGTTTTATGCTCAAATCTCGAAGAATTCCCAGCACATAAAACTATGAGTGTAACATCTAACAACAAAAACCCCTTTGTGTAAAAAAGTTACAAATTATAGTAGAACTTTACTTACGCTTAAGTTAAGAATTTTGATTAATTACCTCTTTTATAACATCTATTGAATTTAAAAAATTTTCTACATCAAAATTATACGAAGATACTTTTTCCAAAGCTTTGTGAATATTATCATCACTTAGTGGATAACGAATATCACATAAAATTTTTATTATTTCTAAAATTTGTGCTTTTGTTTTAAATTCATTTGGGCAAGACTCTACATCTTCGGTAAAAGCAATGGGAATAATTATATTTGGACTTATATCCCATTGTTTAAATACATTTGCCGTAATTCTTGCACAGCTATAACCTGTGTATTTTTTTTCACAATAAGTAGTATCTTTTGTCTCTTCTAATTCCATTAAGAATTCTTCAGATTTTCTATTTTTCTGAATAACTTCAGAAATGATAAATTTTCCTACTTCTTGTAAAAAGGCAGGTAATAAAAGTTCATTTTTCAAATCAAAATTTATTGTTGAAACCCAAGTATTTACAATATTTGAAGCTAGAGAACTAATAAAAAGGAAATCATCATTTTTTACAGCATAGGCTAATAAATTACTATTAATTGTATTTTGTATAGCAGATCCAATAGCAACTGAAATAGTAAAATTTATACCAAGCAGATTAATAGCTCTATTTAAGGTTTCAACTTTACTTTTAAATCCAAACATACTCGAATTCGCAATCTTTAAAATAGTTACAACCATTAAAGGATCTTTTTCAATAATAGATATTAATTTCTTAATATCTGTATTATCAAGTTTTTTATATTTTTCAAGTTCAATTATACTTGCAGGAAGAGGAGGTAAAGAGTTTATCTCTTCTATTAAATCTTTTTTCATTGTTTCCCTAAAAAATTAGTAATTTATCTCTATTTCATCTTCATCATCTATAAGAATATTAAATTTTTTATTTTCTTCTTTTAAATTATTAAGAATATTACAGATGTTATTTTCTATCAAAGTTCTATTTTCATCAAAAACAGATAAAAAGTTTGTTTTATAAACGGATGTAAAAATTAATCTAATGATATATTTAGGCAATACTATTTTATAATCTTCAAAACCAGCATCTAAAGCATCAAATTCTTGATTAATCTCTAGAATATATGTTACGCATAATCCATGAAAAATAGTATTAGAAATAAAATTTCTGATAGATATTTTAATTTCATCTGCCGATGTATTTTTATTGATTTTATCTTTTATATCTAAAAGTTCATATTCCAATGCAATGTTTTTATTTTTCAAGAACTCTTCCAAAATAAGTTCTGAACTAATTTTAATATTATTTAAAATAGACAAATTTATATCACTATACTCTTTTTGAAGAATTTCCAAACCATTTATTTGTATAAACGTAGAGTATAAACTTTTTGCTTTTTCTAAATCTATTTGATTTGTAGAATAAAAAAGACTAAGACTTAAATAAATTTTTGAGTATACAGATAAAAGATGAGATGCAATTTTGTAATTATTTACATAAATATAAATTTTGTTTAATAACTCTTCAATTTCAATATTGTATTTATTTTGCATTGATTTATTTATTGTTAAATCAAATATTTCTAATTTAAAAAATTCATGGTAATCATTTTTAATTGGCTTATAGTCAGCTAGAATTTGGCTAATTTGATAATATTTATAGGTAGGAATATCATCTGCAAAATATAAAAGTTTATAAATAATCTCTAGATTTATATTACTTGTATTTTGTTGTGAAAATACAAAATCATCTATAATTAAATGATAATCAAGGTTTCTTATGAAATCTTGGCTCAGTTGATAATTTGTCAAAAGTGCATTTAATAAATCATTTTGAAAATCTGCTAAGTTAAAAGCTATCTCCTCACTTGGAAGATATAAACTAAATTTTTTGTAATAAAATCTTAATATTCTTTGGAAATGTTCAGACTCAAAATATAAAACTTCATCTATAGAGTTTTTTAGTTCTTTTATTAATTTTAATATTAAAATAGAAGAGTTCATTTTAAATATTAGGAATTCTTGAGAATCTAAGTTTTCAGTTTCATTCCCAAAATTACTCTCTTTTGATAGAATATAACCATCTTCATGTTTTTCAAGGGTTAATAAATAGTTTTTAAAAGTTGTGTTTAAATCATTTAATTCAAATTTTATTTCATCAATATGTGAAAAATAATACAAATATTTCCCTTGGATATTATTCAATTTGTTTAACTTTTCTTCATCTAATAAAACAGTAAATTTTAAAAGATTTATACTTTCTGTCATTAGCTCAAGAAAAAATCTTATATTCTTTTTAGCAATTATATCAATTGAATTAAAGCTACATAGTTGAGTAATAGTTCGTAATAAAACTATATATGAATCAAACGTTAGATTAAAGAGTTTTATATTATTTGAAAATAAGAATTTTAATTTTGCTTCATAAAATCTAAAAAGATTAGAGAGAGAATCAAAATTATAGCTGTTATATGACTCTATAATTTTTTCTTTTGTTCCAATAGATAAAAGATGTAACATAATATTTACATCTTTAAAAAAATAGATTGAATCTTTTTGAGTAATGTTTAAAAGTTTTTTTTCAATATAAAGATTTATTTGTTCTTTAAAAGTAAAATTATTTTGAAATAAATCTTCTACTTCTTTGGGAATTTCTTCTTTTTTGATAGATAAAGTTTCTATATAATTTATTGTATATAGAATATTTTTTTCAAGAGAACTAATCAATTGATTGTCATTTTCTAGAATATTATATTTTTCGAGCACTTCATCAATTTGTTTTATACAATCTTTTTGTTCTAATTCCTTATTTGTAAAAAAAGAAAAACTTGGAGAGTTTGTAGAATCTTCATTAATCATCATCACTACACCTATTGTATATTTGGGTTAATTATATAGAAAAGAAACTTACATGAATAATAATTTGTAATTAATGGAAGTAATTAAGGTTCTCTAAACATATTTAGCTATAATCGATTTACAATTCAAATATAATAAACTATAGGATTTTAAAAATGAGAAATTGGTTAGACAATCATAAAAATGACAAAATTAGAACTCAAATGTATTATGCGAAACAAGGTATTATTACGCCAGATATGGAATATGTGGCAAAAATTGAGAAACTTGACCCTGAGCTTGTAAGAGCTGAGATTGAAAGAGGAAGATTAATAATCCCTGCAAATGTTAACCATAAACATTTAGTTCCAATGTCAATTGGAATTGCATCTTCATGCAAAATTAACGCAAACATCGGTTCTTCTGCACTTGCTTCAAATGTTGAAGGTGAAATAGAAAAAGTTGATGTTTGTTTAAAATATGGTGCTGATACAATCATGGATTTAAGTACAGGTGGTGACTTAGATATGATTAGAACAGCTGTAATTGAACATTCTACTGTGCCTATTGGAACAGTGCCTATTTATCAAATTTTACATGATTGTAAAGATAAAATTGAAGATTTATCTATTGATGTTATGTTAAAAGTTTTAGAAAAACAAGCACAACAAGGTGTTTCATATTTTACAATTCATGCTGGATTCTTATTAGAATTTATGCCTCATGTTGCAAAAAGAAAAATGGGAATTGTAAGTCGAGGTGGTTCTTTAATGGCTGCTTGGATGATGCATTATCATAAAGAAAATCCATTTTATGAAGCATTTGATGATATTTTAGATATTTGTGCAAAATATGATGTTTCATTATCTTTAGGAGATTCATTAAGACCTGGATGTTTAGCTGATGCTTCTGATGAAGCTCAATTAAATGAGTTAAAAGTTCTTGGTGAATTAACTTTAAGAGCTTGGGAGAAAAATGTTCAAGTTATGATTGAAGGTCCAGGTCACGTTCCTTTAAATCAAATTGAAAGAAATATGAAGTTAGAAAAAGAGTATTGTCATGAAGCACCGTTCTATATTTTAGGACCACTTACAACTGATATTGCTGCTGGATATGATCATATTTCATCTGCAATTGGTGCAGCTGTTGGTGGATGGCATGGAGCTTCTATGTTATGTTATGTAACTCCAAAAGAACACTTAGGTTTACCAAATGCAGAAGATGTTAGAAATGGAATCATTGCATATAAAATTGCTGCTCACTCAGCTGACATTGCAAGAGGAAGAAAAGGAGCACGAGATATTGATGATGAAATGTCTGATGCTAGATATGGCTTTGACTGGAACAAACAGTTTGAATTGTGCTTAGATCCAGAACGAGCAAAAGAGTATCACGATGAAACATTACCTCAAGATGTATTTAAAGAAGCAGAATTCTGCTCAATGTGTGGACCAAAATTCTGCTCATATAAAATTACTCAAAAAATTGTAAAAGAGCATGGTCAAGCAATGATTGATATTGCTGGATAACTCTTCTTTAAAATAGTAGATACAAATTTGTATCTACTATTTTTCTAAATTCTTTACTTTCTTATCAAATTTATTCTCTATTCTTTTTATTCTTTTGCTAAAATACTTTATACTATAGTTAATTAAGATAATAATTATCCTATTTAAATTATAATGCAAACGTTAGTAAATATTAAAGGAATTTTATATGTCAAATGTAGAAAATATTAAAAAAGAATTAGAAAATATTAAATATCCAGGTTTCACAAAATCAATAGTAGAGTTTGGATTTGTAAAAGATATTCAAGTAAATGGAACAGACTGTTCAGTTGCACTTGATATTACTTCAACTGCTCCTGAAGTTGAAGCTCAATTGAGAAAAGAGATTACTGCTGCTCTAAATACAATTGGAATGAACGTAACATTAAATTTTAACAAACCAAAAGAACAAGTTCAAGCAAGTAATAGTGTAAGTGGAAAAAACATTGCACCACAAATCAAAAAAGTTGTAATGGTTAGTTCTGGAAAAGGTGGAGTTGGTAAATCAACTACAACTGTAAACTTAGCAGTTGCAGCTGCAATGCAAGGTAAAAGAGTTGGTATTCTTGATGCTGATATTTATGGACCAAATATTCCTCGTATGATGGGTTTACAAGGTAAAGAAGTAGAAATTGTTGGAGATAAAGCAAAACCTTTAAATGCATATGGTGTTGATGTTATGTCAATGGGTATGTTAATGGAAGAGGGACAAGCTCTTATTTGGAGAGGTGCTATGATTATGAAAGCAATCCAACAACTTTTAAGAGATATTTTATGGGAAGAGTTAGATATTTTATTTATTGATATGCCTCCAGGAACTGGTGATGCTCAATTAACTTTAGCTCAAAGTGTTCCAGTTAGTGCTGGTATTAATGTTACAACTCCTCAACATGTGGCACTTGATGATTCAAGAAGAAGTTTAGATATGTTTAAAAAACTTCATATTCCAGTTGCTGGAATTGTTGAAAATATGAGTGGATTTGTTTGTCCATCATGTAATGTAGAATCAGATATTTTTGGAATGGGAACTTGTGAAGAGTTAGCAGTTAAATATGACACACAAGTATTAGCAAACTTACCAATTGAACCTGCTATTAGAGAAGGTGGTGATAGTGGAAAACCTGTAGTTTATTTCAATCCTGAATCAGTTTCTGCAAAAAGATATATGATTGCAGCTGATAAATTAATTCAATTTTTAGCAAGTATTGATGATGATATTAGTAATTCAGCAATTCAACCAATTATGCCAGCTGGTGTAAGTGCTTGTTCAACTGAAGGACAAAAAATAAAAGCTGAGCATGAAGCAGCTCAAAAAGCTAAAAGTAGTGGAAGTTGTGGAACTGGATGTGGTTGCCACTAATTAAATTTAATGAAATAGTCCTCAAATTAATTTTTTGAGAGACTATTTTTACTTAATTGATTTAAAAAGAGATTTTATTGTCTTTTCGTAGATATTTTTATCTTTAAACGCCTTTGCTGTTAAAATATTTCCCTCAATACAACTTAATATAAATAATGATAATTCCTTTGTATCTGTTGTAGTAAGTTCATTATTCTCCATAGCTTTTTTGATTATATTCTCGATAATATTTCTTAATCCATTGTACTGTTTTTTTAGTAGTACTTCAAAATCTTTATCATGATTTGACATCTCTTGAATTAGATTTGCTAAAGGACAACCTCTTTGAGATATTAAATCATATGATTCTATTAACATTTTTTCAAATTTTTCTAAATATGGTGCCTCACCATTTGCTATTGCTTCATATTTTTGTCCAAAAATTTCTCTACTTTTTATTTCAACAGCTTCGAGAACCATCTCTTTTTTATTTTTAAAATAGTGGTACAAAGAACCTTTATTAAGTTCTGCTTTTTCTAAAATTTTTAATACAGAAGCCCCTTGATATCCATAGGTATAAACTTCATCAAATGTAATTTCTAATAATAAATCTTTTGTATCTTTTTTTGTTTTCATTTCTCACCTCAAACGTATTATATCAAAAAAAATTGACCTTAGAGTCAATTTTACTTGACTTTAAGGTCAAAAAAATTGTATAGTTCTTTTTATATTTGACCTTAAGGTCAAAAAAAGGAAAATAAAATGGAAATTGACAATAAAAATACAATCTTAATAACTGGTGGTGCAAGTGGAATTGGTTATGAATTTGCAAAACAACTTTGTGAAACAAATAGTGTAATTATCACTGGACGAAATAAGCAAAAATTAGAAAAGGCAAAAGAAGAATTGAAAAATATTCATATTTTTGAATGTGATGTTGCTAATCCAAATGAGGTAAAAGCTTTATATGAAAAGATTTCAATAGAGTTTCCAAAACTTAATATATTAATAAATAATGCAGGTTTAATGAATAAATTAGATTTACAAGAAGAACTAAGTTATGAAGAATTAACAAAAGAGATGAATACAAATTTTAATGGTTCAGTTTATATGACTACACAATTTTTACCATTACTTAAAAAACAAAAAATGGCTTCTATTATAAATATTACTTCTGCATTAGCTTTTGTTCCAATGGCTTATAGTCCTATTTATTGTGCTTCAAAAGCAGCTTTACACTCTTTTACTAAATCACTAAGAATACAATTAAAAGATACAAATATCAAAGTTTTTGAAATAGCACCATCTGTTACAAAAACTGCAATGGGAGATTCTTTCAGTGAAAAAGACATGAAAATCATAACTACAAAAACCGTAGTAGATACAGCAATAAAAGCAATTAATAAAGGTAAAAATGAGATTGGAGTAGGACAAACAACGGCTCTTAAAATATTAAATCGTATTTCTCCAAGTTTTGCATTAAAGTTAATTAATAAAGCATAAAAGGCACTATAAATGAATTTGTATAAATATATTTTTCCAATTACATTGTTGGTAATAACTCAATTTTTAACAGGTTGTGAATCGCAAGTTAAAGACCCAAGAGTTGAAGATACACTTGTAAATGTTATTAGTGTAAAAGAAGTAAAAAAACAAGAAAAAGGTTTTACTGGAATTGTTACTGCAAAAGTTCAAAGTAATTTAGGTTTTAGAGTATCTGGAAAAATTGTTGAGAGATTAGTAAATAAAGGGGAAGAGGTAAAAGCTGGACAAGCTTTAATGAAAATTGATAATAATGATTTATCTTTATTGATTAACGAAAAAGAAAATGCTCTAAAAGCAGCAGAAGCTAATTATATTTTAGCTTTAGCAGATGAAAAAAGATATAAAAAATTATTAGAATTAAAAGCTATTCCTTTACAACAATATGAACAAAAAAAAGCTCTTGCTGATACAACAAAAGCACAATTTTTTACTTCTCAAGCTCAACTAAAAATTGCAAAAAATGAAAAAAACTACTCTTTATTATTAGCTGATGTTGATGGAACAATAGTTGATGTTTTAGCAGAACAAGGTGCAGTTGTTGGTATTGGACAAACTGTAATTCAACTAGCTCATAAGGGAGCCAGAGAAGCTTCTGTTGATTTACCTGAAACTATACATCCTGAATTAAATTCAAAAGCTCAAGCTAAACTTTTCTCTAAAGATGAGCGTGTTTCTGTACAATTAAGACAATTATCAAATGCTGCTGATTTGCAAACTAGAACTTTTGAGGCTCGTTATATTTTAAGTGGAGAGGTTGCAAATGCACCTTTGGGTTCAACTATAACAGTTTATTTAGATGAAGAAAATGATAACGATAAAATCGAAATTCCACTTAGTGCCATAACGAATGAAGGAAATGGAACGGGAGTTTGGATTTATAATAGTGACTCATCAACTATATCTTTTAGAAAAATTGAAATTGATTCACTTACAGTTGAAACAGCTTTAATAAAAAATGGTCTTTCATATGAAGATAAAATAGTATCTTTAGGGGCTCATTTTTTACATGAAGGGCAAAAAGTTCGTCTTTCAAACAAGGTATTTCAATGAAAAATTTCAATTTATCAGCTTTAGCTGTTAAAGAAAGAGCCATTACTCTTTTTCTATTAATATCTTTCGCCTTTGCTGGTATTTATGCTTTTACAAATTTAGGACGAGCAGAAGACCCATCTTTTACTATTAAAATTATGACTGTAACTTCTGTTTGGCCAGGCGCAACTCCAAAAGAGATGCAAGATTTAGTTGCTGAACCTTTGGAAAAAAGATTACAAGAGTTACGTTGGTATGACCATGTTGAAACTTCGACATATTCAGGTTATACAACAATGACTCTGTTTTTTAAAGATAATATGCCTCCAAAAGAAGTTGCAGAACAATTTTATCAAGCTAGAAAAAAACTAAGTGATGAATCTTCAAAATTACCCGCAGGTGTAATGGGACCTTTTATTAATGATGAATATTCTGATGTTACTTTCACCCTTTATGCTTTAAAAGCAAAGGATATGCCTCAAAGAAAACTTGTTCGTGAAGCTGAAATATTAAGACAACGATTATTACATGTTGAGGGAGTAAAAAAAGTTCATATTTTTGGAGAACAAGACCAAAAGATATTTGTTGAATTTTCCTATGCTAAATTATCAAATTTAGGTATTAGTCCAAATGTTATTTTTGATGCTATTCAAAAAGAAAATAGTGTTACCGCATCTGGTTCAATAAATACAAAAGGACCACAAGTTTTCATAAGAGTAGATGGAGCTTATGATGATTTAGAAAAAATAAAAAATACTTCTATTGTTGCAAATGGTCATACTTTTAAACTCTCAGATATTGCTGATGTAAAAAGAGGTTATGAAGATCCACCATCTTTTGTAATTCATAATAATTCTGAACCTACTTTAATTTTAGGTACAGTTATGAAAGAGGGATACAATGGGCTTAAACTTGGAGAAAATTTACAAAACGAAATAGATAAAATTGCATCTGAGTTACCTGTTGGTACAGATTTTACAAAAATAACAGACCAAAGCCAAGTAATAAAAGCCTCTGTTGATGAATTTATGATGAAATTTTTTATGGCACTTGGTGTTGTTATGTTAGTATGTTTATTAAGTATGGGTTGGAGAGTTGGAATTGTTGTTGCCACAGCAGTTCCTCTTACTTTAGCCATTGTGTTTTTAATAATGTTAGCAACAGATAGGGTTTTAGATAGGGTGACCTTGGGTTCACTTATTATTGCTTTAGGTCTTTTAGTTGATGATGCGATAATTGCAATAGAGATGATGGTTGTAAAACTTGAAGAGGGATTAAATAAAATTGAAGCGGCAGCTTATGCTTGGACACATACCGCAGCACCAATGTTATCAGGAACACTAGTAACTATTATAGGTTTTATTCCTATTGGTTTTGCACTTTCAAGTGCTGGAGAGTATGCAGGTAATATTTTTTGGATTGTTGGTTACGCACTTCTTGTTTCTTGGATAGTTGCCGTTGTATTTACACCTTATTTAGGTGTTAAATTACTTCCAAATATAAAACCAATTGAGGGTGGTCATCAAGCTATTTATGAAACACCAAATTATAAAAAACTAAGAAAAGCTATTACTTGGGTAGTTGAACATAAAAAAGTAGTTCTTTTTACTGTACTTGGACTATTTTTATTATCTGGGATTGGAATGGGATTTTTAAAACAACAATTTTTCCCAACATCTGATAGATCAGAAGTTTTAGTTGATATTCAAATGCCAAAAGGTACAAGTATTGAAGCTACAAAAGCAGTTGTAGAAAAGGTTGAAAAATGGGTTTTAGAACAAAAAGAAGCTAGTGAAGTTACTTCATATATTGGTGGTGGAGCTTCAAGATTTTTCTTTTCATATAATCCTGAACTTCCTGATTCATCATTCGCAAAAATTATTATAAAAACTCCAAATGCCCAAGATAGAGATAATTTAAAATGGCGTTTAAGACAAACTGTTGTAGATGGACTTGCACCTGAAGCCCATGTAAGAGTTTCACAACTAATATTTGGACCATTTCCTTTGTATCCAGTTGATTTTCGTGTTATAGGAGAAGATGCAAATAAATTGCGAGAAATTGCAAATGAAATAAAAGAAGTTATGAGAAAAAATCCTCACACAAGAGAGATAAATCAAGATTGGGGAGAATTAGCACCTGAAGTTCATTTTAAATTTGGTCAAGCAAGATTACAACAAATTGGATTAACGCCACAAGATGCAGCTTCTCAACTACAATTTTTACTAAAAGGAATACCTCTTACACAATTAAGAGAAGATATTCGAACTGTTGATATAGTTGCAAGAAGTGCTGGAAATGAGCGTTTAAGTCCTGATAAATTGTCAAGTTTAACTTTAGTAAATAATAGTGGCAAAATAATTCCACTTACTCAATTGGGAGAAATAATAACAGTTGATGAAGATCCATTTTTAAGACGAAGAGATAGAACACCAACAATTAGTGTTCGTTGTGATATACAAGAAGGTTTACAACCACCTCAAGTTTCAAATGAGATTTTAAAAGAAATTCAACCTCTTATTGAAAGACTTCCAGAAGGTTATAAAATTGAAGTTGGTGGAAATATTGAGGATTCAGATAAAGCAAATAAAGCACTTTTACCAATGTTTCCAATAATGATTATTTTAACGCTTTTTGTAATTGTAATACAAGTAAGATCACTTTCAATGATGGCTATGGTATTTTTAACAGCACCACTTGGATTAATTGGAGCAGTTCCTGTTTTACTATTATTTAATCAACCATTTGGATTTAATGCTATTCTTGGATTAATTGGATTATCAGGTATTTTAATGAGAAATACACTTATTCTAATTGTACAAATAAAAGATAATGAAAAAAGAGGACATCACTCTTATCATGCAGTTATTGAAGCAACTGTTCAAAGGGCACGTCCTGTTATTTTAACAGCACTTGCTGCAGCATTGGCTTTCATCCCTTTAACACATTCAGTGTTTTGGGGTTCTATGGCATATACACTTATTGGTGGAACTATTGGAGGAACGGTATTAATTTTACTATTTTTACCAGCACTATATACTGCTTGGTTTAAAATAAAACCAGTAGAAACTCACTTTATTGGCAATTAGTAATTAAAAAGGAGAAATAATGGAAAATTTTAGTTATTGTAACCCAACAAGGGTTGAATTTGGAAAAGAGAAAGAGAAGAATATTGGTGAATACATTAAAAGTTATGGAGTAAAAAAAGTTCTTCTTTCTTATGGTAGCCAACGAATAAAAAAAGATACATTATTTGATACGGTAATAAAAAGTTTAGAATTACATGGTATTGAATATGTAGAGTTTTCAGGAATAACAAGTAATCCAATATTGTCAAAAGTGAAAGATGGCATTGAGTTAGCAAAAAAAGAAAACATTGATGGAATACTAAGTGTTGGTGGAGGTTCTGTTCTTGATTGTTCAAAAGCAATTTCTGTTGGAGCTTTAAGTGAAAATGATGTTTGGGATTTTTTCATAGGAAAAAGTGTAATTGAAAAAGCTCTTCCTATTTTTGATATTATGACAATGGCAGCAACTGGAAGTGAAATGAATTATTATGCAGTTATTACAAATGATGAAACAAAACAAAAATTTGTTATTGCTTCACCATTTATTTATCCAAAAGTTTCAGTAATAAATCCATTATTAATGGAATCAATTTCAAAAGAGTATTTAGTTTATTCTGCTACTGATGTTATTGCCCATTCAATAGAAGGATATTTAACAGCATCAATTCAACCTGAATTTATAAATAAACAAGTTGAAGCAATTATTTCAACAATAATTCAAACAACAGAAATTTTAATAGAAAATCCTAAAGATTATAATGCAAGATCAGAATTTGCTTGGGCAGCTACTAATGCTTTAAATGGAACAACTTTTTTAGGTACAGCTGGATATTCACTACCAAATCATATGATTGAACATAGTTTATCTGCATTATTTAATGTTCCTCATGGTGCTGGATTATCCGTTATTATCCCAGCTTGGATGAAATGGTATTACAATAAAAATATGCCCCAATTTGAACAATTCTCAAATAGAATCTATGGTTTATACTCTTCACAAGAAGGTATAGAAGCTTTAGAAGATTGGTTTAATAAAATAGGTACTCCAACTAAATTATCACAACTTTCAATTACAAAAGATGATATTGATTTAATTGTAGAAAATGCTTTTGGAAATGCTCAATATTTTGGTTTGAGTGAAATTTATACAAAAGAAGTATTAAAAGAGATTTTAAATAATGCTTTATAATTTGTGTGTATGTGAATAAAAAAGCTAAAATTATTAATAAAAATAGGACTTAGTTTTAAGTCCTATAATCTAAATATTAGAAGTAGTTATTTATCTGTTCTTGAATTTTTTTCTTCAATTCCTGACATTCCAAATCTTCTTGCTAACTCTTGTTTAACTCTATCTGGACTAATGTTTTTAGATGCAAGTGCAACTAAAACATGGTATGTAATATCAGCTGCTTCATAGATAATTTCTTCAGTATCGTTATCTTTTATTGCAAAAGTAAATTCACCTGATTCTTCAACTATTTTTTTAAGCATAGAGTTTTGTTTACCTTGAAGAAGTTTTGCTGTGTATGATTTTGTTGGATCATCATTTTTCTTCTCTTGAATAACATGATATAAAGTATCAATTACTCCATAAGCATTAGTTGTATCAATTTGAACATCACTTATTGTTTCATTTGTAGATAGATTTGTAAAGAAACAAGATTTTCTTCCCGTATGACAAGCAACACCTTCTTGATTAACCTTTAAAAGTAGTGTGTCATTATCACAATCGATTAAAATCTCAACAATTTCTTGTAAGTGATTAGAACTTTCACCTTTTTTCCAAATTCTTTGTTTACTTCTACTAAAATAGTGAGCATAATTTGTTTTAATTGTTAATTCTAATGCTTCAGGATTCATATATGCTAGCATCAAAACTTCATTTGTTGTTGCATCTTGAGTAATAACTGGGATAAGATTATCCATCTTTGCCCAATCTATTTTATTTAGTTGTTCCATAATCTTTTCCTCTAAAAGTTTGTTTTAACATCGACTTTCCAATAATCAATGGTTCTTTCTTCTTTATTAATATTCAAATCAAATCCAAAATCATACTTTTCTTTATATGCTTTTTTTTCTTCTTGTATAAACTCTTGAGTTTTTTCATATTTGATATTTTCATCATATTTAATTTCTGGTTTAACTATTACAACAGATTTTATATCTTTTGCATAAGTTGATGTTAGAATAACAAAAGAGTTGAATATTAATAAAAAAGATATTTTTTTCATAATTTTAAAAGAAGTAGTTTCCTACTTCTTTTTATTTGTTTATTGTCGTATCTCTAGATTTGTCTTTAGTATCAACCCAAATATTTGGAGTTGAACCACCAGGTGTTAAGAAAATCTTAGCATCTTTGTTTTCTCTAAGTGCATCATTGAATTTACCTTGAACTTCAATTTGTTGCATATTTAATAGGTTTGAAGTTAAAGATTCAGCTATCTCTTTATTTGCAAGAGCTTGTGCTTTTGCTTCAATAGTTACAGCATCTGCTCTACCTTGAGCTTCAATTCTTTTTGCTTCAGCTTCCCCAGTAGCTTGTGCAGCTCTTTTTTCAGCTTCTTGTTTAGCTCTTAAAACTTCGTATCTTACTCTTTCAGATTCTTGGTTTGCAATTTGAACTCTTTCAATTTGTTCTTTGATTTTCTCAGGTAAAACAATTTCTCTTAATTGAACAGATTCAATAGTAACTGAACCTAGAGCTAAATCAGTAACTTGTGTTTTTATTAATGTATCAAGGTTTGTAGCAATTTCATTTCTTTTCATTGGAAGTTCTTCAGCATTAAATCCTCCAATAACATTTCTAACAACATTTCTAACAACTGGATTTACGATTTTGTCTTCCCATGAAAGTCCCCATGTTGCGATAGTTGCAGGTGCTCCAGAAGCTGTAAGTTTATATTGAACTGTAAGTTCAATAGAAACAGGTAATCCCCTTGAATCAAGAACGCTAATTGCTGGATTTATTTTAATACCAGCATCAAATCCACTCATCTCTTCAACACTTCTATAGTTTAATAATCTAACTTTTGTATCAACTATTATAATTTTTTGAAAAACTGGAATATATAAGTGAAAACCTGGATTTAAAGGAGTTTCATCATATTTACCAGTAGTTGCTTTGATACCAACTTGTCCTGATTCAATAATTACAAATGGTTTAAAAATAAAAAGCGCACCAATGATTATAATAACTACATAAATCATTCCTGCTTTTTTCCCAAAGTTTTTAAAAAATTCTGGCGTTTCAAAAGGAGGTTGGAAATTTCCACCGTTTCCATTGTTATTTCCACCACCATTATTTTGTTGTCTGTTTTTAAAATAGTCGTTGTCTATAGGCATATTTTCCCTTATTTTTTATATTTAATAAGTAATAGTAATTAAAATTAGTTAACGTAAGTTAAATACTTAATATATTTCTCATTTTTACCAGCTACAACATCAAAGTAAGCTGATTGGATTTTTTCTGTAATTGGACCTCTTGAACCACATCCAATAACTCTAGCATCAACATCTCTAATTGGAGTGATTTCAGCTGCAGTTCCTGTGAAGAATGCTTCATCTGCAATATAAACTTCTTCTCTAGAAATTCTTCTTCTAACAACTTCAATTCCCATATCAGCAGCAAGTTCTATAACAGTTGCTTGAGTAATTGATTCTAAAGAGTTATCATTTGGAGGAGTGATTAATTTTCCATCTCTTACGATAAAGAAACAAGCACCAGATGCTTCAGCAATATAACCTTGGTCATCTCTTAATAATGCTTCATCATATCCAGCTTCAACAGCTTCATATTTAGCCATTTGAGAATTTAAATAGTTTGCAACTGCTTTTGCTTTTCCCATTCCAGAAGTATTTGGAGTTCTTGTAAATGAAGAAATTTTAACTCTTACACCTTTTTTAAGACCTTCTTCTCCTAAATAAGCTCCCCATTCCCAAGCAGAAACAGATACATTTACAGGAGCATCTTTATGATAAAGTCCCATTACACCGTAACCTAAGTAAACTAAAGGTCTAATATATGCACCCTCAAATAATTCATTTTTTTGTAATAATTCAACTTGTGCTTTATTTAATTCTTCAAGAGAAAAAGGTACAGTCATAAGTGTCATTTTTGAAGAGTTTAATAATCTTTGAGTATGTTCATTTAATTTGAAAATAGCACATCTTCCATCAACAGTTTTGTATGCTTTTGTACCTTCAATTGCACCATTTCCATAATGAAGTGTATGACTTAGAACGTGTACTTTTGCATCATTCCAATTTACAAATTCTCCATCCATCCAAATATATTTTGATTCAGTCATTTTATTAATTCCTAATGATTAAAATTTTAACAATTATTCTATCTAAGATATTATTAAAATAAACTCTCAGATTGTGGCTTAGTAAGTATTTAAGATATTTAAATGTAATATAAAAGAAAAAAATAGGTAAGAAAAAATATGCTCTTTAAAAAGTTCCTTCATTTATTAATTTTTATACTCTTATCACTTTTTTTAGCAGCTTGTGCTGTAAATAATAATCAAATGATGGTTAATGGAAAAGTTGTTTATAAAAAAGAGCCCATATCTCCTATTTTACTAAATGAAATAAGTCAAATTCTTTTATCTATAAAACAAAATAATATTGCATTATTAAATAGTAAATATATTGACCCAGTTAATGGATTTTATGAAGTAACAAAGTTTGAAAATAGAAATATTTTTGAAGTAAAAAAAAGTATCACTACAGAATTTACCAATGAAGTTGATACCTTTGATATAAAAATTGAAAAAGCAACTTTTGATTGTAGTCCCTTTGATGATAGTTTTTATGGTTGGGATAAAGAGGGAGTTTATTTAGATGCTCAAACAAAACCATATGTTACTCACATTATGGAAGAAGCAAATCTTTTACAAGCAAATAGTTTTAAAAAAGAAGAGATTGATAGAGCTGATTTCATAGAACAAACAAGTTATGAAATTACAATTCCTTACAATGCAATATTTTATTTAACTAAAGTAGAAAATAATTGGTATATAACTTTGATTGATAATATAACAACTGATTGTAGTAGATAAATCAAAACAAGATGAAAATATTTTTCATCTTGTTTTTTTAGAGATAATTAAAGTTGATAAAAATATCAAAAGTAGAACTATTACGATAGTTGCTCCACTTGGGATAGATACATAAAAAGATAAAAACAATCCAATAATTACACTTAATATTCCAAAAATTGAAGATAAAATCCAAGTATTCACAAAACTCATTTTTAAACAAATAGCACTAATTACTGGAATTATCATAAGTGCTCCAATAAGTAAAGCTCCAATAATTTTTATGGAAATGGCTACAAGTGCACCAATTAGAGTTGTAAATAGCAGATTTATTAATTTTACATTTATGCCATTTGAGATTGCTAAATCTTCATTGAAAGAGATAAGTAATAATTTTTGATAAAAAATAGCAATGAAAATCATAGATATAATTGAAAATAGCATAATAGTTATAATATCTTCATCTGTTACAGCAACAATAGAACCAAATAAATAATCAAATAAAGAGTTTGTAAAACCATTAGACAAAGATACTATTATTATTGAAATTGCCAAAGAACCTGATAAAAATATTGATAATATTGAATCTGAGTATAATTTTTTATAACTTTTAACATATTCTATTGAAATAGCAGCAATACAAGAGATAATAATAGCCATATAAATAGATGAAATATTAAGCAAAAATCCAATTGCAACACCTAATAAAGAGATATGAGCTAGTGTATCTGATAACATAGCATATCTTTTTACAACAACAAAAATACTAAGCATAGATGCAATTATTGCAATTAAAATACCTGCAATAAAAGCTCTAATCATAAAATCATATTGAAAAATCTCTATCATTGTAAAACCTGATTAATAGTAAATGTTTTTGTTAAAGAGCTTTTTAATGGCTCTAAATGGTGGGTTACAAATAAAATAGTAGTTTTATTCTTTTCATTTATCTCTTTTAGACAAGAGATGAATTTTTCTTGAGAAATTGTATCAAGACCAATATCAGGTTCATCTAGAATTAAAAATTTTGGTTTATTTGCCAGTGCTCTTACAATCATAACCCTTTGTTTTTGTCCACCAGAAAGTTCAGCTATAAGTTTATCTTTTAAATTTGAAATATCAAATTGTTCCATTAAATAAGTTATGTAGTTATTCTCTTCTATAGAAATCTTTTTAAAAAAAGAGTTTCTATGTGCGAATGCTGTTTTAATGATTTCATCAACTGTTGCTGGAAAAATAATATCAATGTTTGTTACATTTTGAGGAACATAAGCTATTTGTGCTTTATCAAGAAGTTTGATATAACCGCTACTAATTTCATATATTCCTAAAAGAAGTTTTATAAAAGTACTTTTTCCTCCACCATTTGGACCTAAAATTGCCACAAAATCACCTTCAAAAATATCTAATGAAATATCTTTTAAAACATTTTCAAAGCTTAAGTTAGAAACTTCAATAACTTTGTTTTTCATTGATTATTTGCAATCCATAGCAGATTTTAGTTTTTCTAAATTATCTTCCATAATTTGAAGATAACCATATCCTTTTTTATTTTCATCTTTTGTAATATTTTCAGCAGGTCGTAATGCATCTGTTTTTACATTCGCTTCTTTTGCGATAGTTTTCGCTACTTTTGGACTTGCAAACTCTTCAAAAAATACAGTATTGATTTTTTCATTTTTTACTAGATTTATTAATTCACTTATTTGTTTTGCAGATGGTTTATCCTCTGGTGACATTCCTGAAACACTATATTGTTTAATACCATAATCATCTGCAAAATAACCAAATGCATCATGATTTACTAAAATCTTTTTATTAGTACAAGTTGCCATACTTAAATCATATTTTGCTTTTAAAGTATTTATTTTTTCAAGATAATTATTTGCATTTTGTGTATAAAAATCTTTGTTCGCACTATCTTTTTCAATAAATAGATTAGTTATTGCTTGGGTCATCAAAATGTAGTTATTTAAACTAACCCAATAGTGTGGGTCAATATTTGAATGGTTATGTTCATGTCCATGATGATCATGATTATCCTCTTCATGTTGAGCATCTTCTGAGATTTCTCTTAATTTTACATGTTCACTCATATCAAAAACTTTATTTTCAATATGTAAAGATTTTACAATTTTGTCTTTCCATGGTTCCATGCTATCGCTACTTGTGATAAATAAATCACTTTTTGATAGTTTAGCCATATCCGCTGGACTTGGATCAAATTCATGGGCTTCTACACCAAATGGAATAAGATTATCTAATTTAATTTTATCTCCACCTACTTCTTTTGCGATACTGTATAGGGGATAAATTGTTGTTGTAACTTTAATGTCTGCAAGAGCATTACTTGCAAGAATTAACATTGTTGAGAAACATATTTTTTTTAACATTATAAATCCTTTAATTTATATATGCAACTAAGTTGCAAATGAAAGTATATGTTCAAACTTCTTAAATGCAACTTAGTTGCATTTAAATAAAAAATGGTATAATAAAATAAAAAATTAGAGGATAAAAATATGAGTCAACAAATATTTTGGAATGGAAAATTTTTAAAGGCTGATTATTTTTATGGAACAAAACCAAATGAATTTTTAGCATCAAAAATAGAGTTATTTAGAAATCATAAAAAGCTTTTATGTTTAGGTGAGGGTGAAGGAAGAAATGCAATATTTTTTGCTCAAAATGGTTTTGAAGTTAGCGCAATTGATGCTTCAGATGTAGGTTTAGCAAAATTGGATTCAAGAAGTAAAGAAGAGAATTTAGAGATAAAAACTTTTTGTATGGACTTAAATCACTGGAAAGCAGATGAGAAATATGATGTAATAGTAGCTTCATATTTACATATGTACAAAAATGAAAGGGAAAATTTATTTGAAAAAATAGAGAACTCTTTAAATTCAAATGCTTATTTTGTTGGAGAGTTTTTCTCAACAAAACAATTGACTTATAATAGTGGTGGGCCAAAAGATTTAGATTTACTTTACACTATTGAGGATTTTCTTAATCATTTTACTTTATGTAAAAAAAATATCTCAGAAGAGATTGTAACTTTAGATGAGGGAATTGGTCACCAAGGTGAGGCTTGTGTAATTAGAGTTGTTATTCAAAAGATTTAGATTCTTTGTTTAACAGCTTTTTAACTACGATTTAAGTACACTATCTAATAATAAATATCAAAAACAATTATAATAAACAATACAGAGAAAAAAATGTTAGAAACAATAAAAGATTTAATTAAAAACAGAGTTTTAATAATTGATGGAGCTATGGGAACACAGCTTCAATTAGCAGACATAAAAAAAGAAGAGTGGATTTATGAAGGTGCTGATTTAGAAGGTTGTAATGAACTTCTAAATTTAACAGCTCCCCATGTTCTTGAAACTATTCATGATGCTTACGCACTTGCTGGTGCTGATTTAATAAGTACAAATACTTTTGGTTCAATGCCTTGGGTTTTAGATGAATATGGTATTGGCAAAACATCTTACGAGCTTTCAAAATTAGGTGCTGCACTTGTAAAAAAATCTTGTGAAAAATATAGCACTCCTGAAAAACCAAGATATGTTTTAGGTTCTATTGGACCTGGAACAAAATTACCATCACTTGGACACATCAAATATGATGAAATGTATGAGGGATATAAAATCATGGCGCAAGGTTTAGCTGATGGTGGATGTGATATTTTCTTACTTGAAACTTGCCAAGACCCGCTTCAAATAAAAGCTGCACTTCATGCTTTAAATGATACAGCACCACAAATTCCAATTATGGTATCTGTTACTATCGAGTTAAGTGGAACAATGCTTATTGGAACGGATGCTATGACTATTGCAGCTATTATGGCGCCATTTAATATTTTATCTTTAGGATTTAACTGTGGAACAGGACCTAAACAAGTTCATAAACATGTTAAAACTTTAAGTGAAGTTTGTAAATTCCCAATTTCAGTTCACTCAAATGCTGGACTTCCTCAAAATAGAGGTGGGAAAACTTACTACCCAATGCAACCTGATGAATTTACAGCTTTACAAGTTGAGTTTTTAAAAATTAATGGAGTTTCATTTTTAGGTGGTTGTTGTGGAACTACACCTGAACATATAAAAGCCTTATCAAAAGCAGTTGAGGGTGCTGTTCCTTTAAAATCTTGTGGATTTTTAAAAGCATCATTGGCATCACTATTTAATACTGTTCCTTTAAAACAAGAACCAGCACCACTTTTAATTGGTGAGCGTTCAAATGCAACTGGTTCAAAAGCTTTTAGAGAGTTATTAAAAGCAAATGACTATGAGGGAACATTAAGTGTTGGACAACAACAAGTAAGAGCTGGAGCTCATGTAATTGATGTTTCAGTTGGATTTGCAGGTCGAGATGAACGAAAAGATATGGATGAGGTAACTGCTCTTTATTCACAAAAAGTTGCACTTCCTTTAATGCCTGATTCAACTCAAATTTATGCTCTTGAAGCTGCACTTAAACAAATAGGTGGACGTGCAATTATCAACTCTGTTAACCTTGAAGATGGTGAAGAAAAATTTGATGCTGTTTGTAAATTAGCTAAAAAATTTGGAGCAGCACTTGTTTGTCTTGTTATTGACGAAGTTGGAATGGCAAAAACAAAAGAAGACAAAATCAGAATTGCTGAGAGAATCTTTGATTTATGTGTAAATAGACATGGTTTTGACCCACATGATTTAGTATTTGATATGCTTACATTTACTATTGGTTCAGGTGATGATGAGTATAGAACTGCTGGAATGGAAACGATGGAAGCAATTCGTGAATTCCAGATTTTACATCCTGAAGTTGGAACTACATTAGGACTTTCAAATATCTCTTTTGGACTTGATATAAAAGCTAGAATTTATTTGAACTCTATTTATTTAGACCATTGTGTAAAAGCTGGATTAACATCTGCAATTGTAAATGTTAAACATATTATTCCACTAAACAAAATAAGCGAAGAAGACAGAATTGCTTGTGATAATTTGATTTTTAATAACCATGAAAATGGTGACCCATTATTTGCTTTTATTGAACACTTCTCAAATGTTGAAGCCCATGAAGAGCAAACAGATGAAGAGTATCAAAATATGCCACCACTTGAAAAAGTACAAAAACTATTACTTGATGGAGATAAAGATAGACTTCTTCCTTTAGTTGAAGAGTTAAGACATACGATAAAACCTGAAACAATAGTAAATGAGTGGCTAATTGATGGAATGAAAATCATTGGAGAACTTTTTGGTTCAGGACAAATGCAGTTACCATTTGTACTTCAAAGTGCTGAAACTATGAAAGCAACTGTTGATGCCTTAAATCCATATTTACCAAAACAAGAAAAAGTAAGTGAAACTACACTAATTTTAGGAACAGTAAAAGGTGATGTTCATGATGTTGGTAAAAATCTAGTAGATATTATTCTTTCAAATAATGGATTTAAAGTTGTAAATATTGGTATAAAAGCTGATTTAGGAACTTTTGTTGAAAAACTACAAGAACATAATGCCCATGCAATCGGAATGAGTGGATTACTTGTAAAATCAACAGCTGTTATGAAAGAAAACCTTGAGGAGCTTCAAAGAATGGGAATAAAAATTCCAGTTCTTCTTGGAGGTGCTGCTTTAACAAAAAACTTTATTGATGAGTATTGCAGACCATATTATGATGGACCAATTTTTTATTGTAGAGATGCTTTTGATGGTGTTGTTTCTATGCAAAGAATTGAAAAAGGTGATGAGAATAATACTGCCCTTGCAGCTGATTTGATTCAAATTATTGACACAAGTGATAGAGTGGAAGAGGAAGCTGTTGTTATTCCTCCTTATGAAGAGATTCCATTACCTGAAAAAGGAACTTTTACTTTTCCTCCAATTTGGGATAGAGTTGCAAAAACTGGTGCAAAACTGGATAAAGAGTTGATTTTTAAATGGATAAATCACAGAGTATTATTTAGACAAAGATGGGGATATAAAAGAGGAAAACAAGACTCAGCAGCATTTTTAAAATATGAAGAAGATGTAGTTGAACCAACTTATCAAGCTTTAAAAGCTGAATTATTAGATAAAAATATTTTTGACCCAATTGCAATTTATGCTTATTATCCTTGTATTTCCCATGATAATAAACTTTATATTTTTGATAAAAAATATCTGTTTAATACGTTAGAAGAGTCAAAAAATGTACCACCTTTAAGTGAAGCTATAAAAGTGTTGGAATTCCCAAGACAAAAAAGAAAACCATTTAGATGTATTGCTGACTTTTTTGCAAATGATAGACTTGATGTGGTTGCCTTTACACTTGCAAGTGCTGGTCTTAAAATCACAGATTATGAAAGAAGTTTATATGATAAAGGTGAGTTTACAAAATATTACCAAGTTCATGGACTTGGAGTTGAACTTGCTGAAGCATTAGCTGAGGTTTTACACAAACAAATTAGACTTGATTTAGATATTGTGCCAAAAGAGGGACACACTTTAAATGATGTTCAAATGAAACAATATGTGGGTTGTAGATATTCTCCAGGATACGCAGCTTGTCCAGATTTAGCAATGAATAGAGATATTTTTGATTTATTAAATCCTGAAGAGTTTGGAATAGAGTTAAGTGAAACTTTCCAAATGCACCCAGAACAAACAACTTGTGCTATTGTGGTTACTCACAAAGAAGCAAACTACTATAATATCTAACATTTAAAAACTAAGGATGCATTTTGCATCCTTTTATATTTTCCATAGGATTACAATTTTGACTAACAATGCCAAAGGCTTAATACTCACCTCTTTAGGTGTTTTAATAATGAGTTTAGAATCTTTATTTATTAAATTTACAACTGTATCTTCATTTCTTTTTTCTTTTTATATTGGAATATTTATGTTTGTTTCAATGGCTTCAACTCTTTTATTTAAAGAAAAAGGTTTTGTAAAAAATGCCATTAAAGGCTCTTTACCTATTTTAATAATTTGTTCTATTTTAATGGGAACATCAAATATATTTTTTATAACGGCTGTAAAAACAACAACAGTTGCAAATGTGGTAATTATTTTTAGTACAGCTGCACTTTTTTCGGCACTTTTTGCGTATTTGTTTTATAAAGAGAAAATCACAAAAAATATCTTTTATGCTTCATTTTTTATGTTTTTAGGTCTGTATATAATTTTTAATGATCAGTTAGATATTGGAAGTTTTGAGGGAAATCTATATGCACTTTTATGTACAGCACTATTTTCAATATCATTTGTTTTATTGTCACGTTATAAAGAGATGAATAGGGTAATTTTGACAGCATTTAGTGGAATTTCTTTAAGTCTGATTGCATTTTTCTTTTGTGATGAATTAGTTATTGATTTTAGAACTTTAATCATTGTAATGGTTATGGGTTTAATAATAAGTCCATTTTCAAGGGTTTTATTGGGAAATGGTGCAAAGTATATAAGTGCTAGTGAAGTTAGTCTATTGATGATTATAGAGACTATTATGGCACCTATTTGGGTTTGGATATTTTTGGATGAAGTTCCAAGTTCTTATACGTTTATTGGTGGAAGTATAATAATTGCTACTTTGATTGTGAACTCAATTTATACTTTAAAAAGAGGGGAATAATAGACTCTTTCCAAACAAAAGTTTGGAAAGATTTTTTATGCTTTAATCTCGCACTTTTTACATCTAGCATCAAGACTATATTTCCCAGCTCCAATAAACATAAGTGAAATAGAAGCTAATAAATAAAGTAATGGTAATTCGATTACTAAACCACCCGTTTCACCTAAAACAAAAAGTTCACTACTGTGAGCTAAAAATATTGCAAAAACCATTGTAAGAGCAAAAAATAGTGATGAAATTCTAGTAAATAAACCAAAAATAATTAAAATTGGAAAAACAATTTCTCCCATATAAACACCATAAGCTACAAATTCTGGAAGGCCAGCTTTTGTTACTAAGAATTTTATTCCATCAATTCCATTAAATAGTTTAGTAAATCCATGAAATAGCATAAGTGCTGCTATTGAAAATCTTAAAATTAGTTTCCCAATATCTTCATTTAAAACAGATTCTAGTTTGTTTTCACAACAAGTCATAATAATTCCTTAATTTTTAATCTCGGATTTATAGCTTTTTAATATTTAGTAATTGTTTAGAATGATATTTTCGTAATATTACAAGAGCCAAAATAGAGCCGAATAAAGCCCAAAACATATCACTTTGAGTGTCCCAAATATAACCTTGCGTTCCTAAAAAATCATTTGCTCCTTCACCTGAGTAAATGGCAACCCACCACTCTACAAGTTCATAAAATGCTGAAAATGCTAAACAAAAACAAACAATAAAAAAGTTTCTCCATGACTCAATTGTGATTATACTTTTTCTAATAATAATCTCTCTTGCAACCATTGCTGGAACAAAACCTTGGGCAAGATGTCCCAATTTATCATAGTTGTTTCTATCTTGATGAAAAAAATCTTTTACAAAATCAAAAAGAGGAACTTGGGCATAAGTATAGTGACCACCAACCATTAAAATAATGCAATGAATTAAAATAAGAGAATAAACCAAAGGTGTGAGTCTAAATTTATTATATGTAAGAGCCAAAACTATTAAAGCAATTATTGCAGGAAAGACTTCTAAAAACCAAGTAAATAAATCTTTTGGATTTATAAGTGACCAAATAAAAACAGAAAAATAAATAAATAGCCAAGTTCTAATCATTGTAATCCTTTAGAAATGATAATTATCCTATAATAAAGCTTCAAAATTATTATAAAGGCTTCTCATGAATTATACATATTTTAATCCAACTGCAATAGAGTTTGGAACAGGCAAAATAAAATCAATTGTTAATTACATTGATAAAAAACTAAAAGTATTAGTTGTTTATGGTGGTGGAAGTATTAAAAAAAATGGGGTTTATGAACAAGTAAAAACAGCACTTGAGGGATATACTTGGTTGGAGTTTAGTGGAGTTGAACCAAATCCATCTATTGAGACTTTAAATAAAGCCGTAAAAATTATTAAAGATGAAAAAGTCGATTTCATTTTAGCAGTTGGTGGTGGTTCTGTTATTGATGGAAGTAAATATTTAGCAGCAGCATCTCTTTATGACGGTGATGGTTGGGATTTTTTAGAAGGTAAAACAGTAAAAAAAGCTTTACCTTTAGGTGCAATTTTAACACTTCCAGCAACAGGAAGCGAATCAAATACAACTGCTGTTATTTCAAAAAAATCAACAAATGAAAAAAGATATTTTGGTTCAGCATTGGTTTACCCAAAATTTGCAGTTTTAGACCCAAGTGTTATGAGTTCACTTGATGATAGACAACTTGCAAATGGTTTAGCCGATGCTTTTGTTCATACTTGTGAGCAATTCTTAACTTATCCAACAACTTCACTTTTACATGATGGTTACTCTTTAACAATTTTAAAAGGTTTAAAAACACTTGCAGTTGATTGGAAAAATAGACATGAAATTCAATGGCAAGAAAATCTTATGCTTTTAGCAAATCAAGCATTAAATGGTTTTATTGGGTCAGGAGTTCCACAAGATTGGGCTACACACATGATTGGTCATGAATTAACAGCATTTTATGGACTTGACCATGCAAGAAGTTTAGCTGTTGTTCAACCACAACTTATTAGAGTTATGATGGAAGAGAAAAAAGTGAAATTTGATTTAATGGGACAAGAGGTTTTTGGAGTTCTTCATAATAAAGAGATAGTTCTTGAAGCTTTAGAGTACATGTATCAAAGTATTGGTATTTCAACAAATTTAAATGATTATAATATTGATGATAAAGTTGTTGAAAATATTACATCAGCACTTAAAAAACATGGAATGACTAACATTGGTGAAAATGGAACTGTGACTTTAGAAAAAGTTGCACAAATTTTGAATATGGCTATGAAATAGGTAAAACTATCTCAAATAAAGCACCTTTATGGAGATTTTCCATAAAGGTAAACTCTACATTTTTAGCATTTAATGTTCCTTTTAAATGTCTTTCAACAATAAGTTTACTCATATAAAGACCAATTCCAGTTCCATTAAATTGATGTTTTGTAGTGAAATATGGTTCAAAAATTTTATCTATAATTTCATCTTTAATTCCACCAGCACTATCTTTTATTTGAATAACTAAGTTATTTTCATTTTCAAAAACATCAATAAAAATATATTTATTATCTCCTGATAATTGTTTTAGAGCATCTTTTGCATTTGCAAAGATATTCATTAAAACTTGAATAAGCTCATTTTCAAGGGATAAAGTCTCTATTTCTTGGGTATTATTTATCAGAGTAATTCTATTTTGAACAAAAGTATTACCCATTAACTCTAATGTTTTATCAATTACTTTTTTTGAATTTATTTTAGATAGAGTTTTCTTTTTATTAAAAAAACTTCTAAAATCTTCGATTGTATGAGATAAATACATAGTTGCTTTTTTTATATGATTTATTGAATCATAAAACTCTTTATCACTTAAAGTACTAAACTCTTTTTTTACTTCCATTCCAGAAGCTGCAATACTTATAGTTGAAAGTGGTTGTCTCCATTGGTGGGCAATATTTTCTAACATTTCACCCATTGAAGCCATTCTTGATTGTTGAATTAAAATTCTATTTTTTTCTTCATTTTTTTGAATTTCAAGTTCTATTTTTTCATTTAGTTGTGCATTTAATTTTTTTAATAAATAGTGTCGATAGATTAGAAGAGTTAACAAAATAAAAATAACAAAAAAAGCTAAAGCTTTATAAAAAAATGAATAATCAACTTCTTCTTGATAATTTACAGAAATCCATTTATTTAGAATTTCTTGTTTTTGACTAAGAGTTATATCACCTATTGCTTTATCTAAAATATCATTTAAAATTGGTTCATCATTTCTTGAACCAACTCCTAATTTCCATGTATCATCAAATTTTCCTGCAATTTTTAACTGACCTATATAATCTTTTTGAATGTTATAACCAATTGAAGCTAGAGTATCTATTAATCCAAATACTTCACCTTTTTGAACAAGTTTTAAACCCTCTTGTATATTTTCTACGTATACAAATTGAATATCTGGATATTTTATTTTTAATGTTTCAGCAAAGGCGTAACCTTTTACCATAGCAAGCTTTTTATTTTTAATTTGCAGAATATTATCTACAAAAGGTGTATTTATATCAGCTGCAACAACCAATGGAATTTCTAAATAAGGTTTAGTAAAATTAAGGTACTTTTCCCTTTGAGGAGTTTTCATAATTAGAGAAAATATATCACAAGCTCTTTTTTCACCATATTCTAAAGATTCACTCCATGTTTTTGTAGGAATTAAAATTATAGGTTTTTTGATTTTCTTTTCTATTAATTTTATATAATCAGCTGCAATTCCTACATGTTCATTTTTTTCTATTTTTTCAAAGGGCATCCAGTCAGGATCTACACACATTGTGAGAGTTCCTTTTTTTTCTAAATAAGATTTTTCTTCAGGATTTAAAAGAAAATTATCAACAAGATGCCTAGTATAAATAATATCTTCAGCTTTTATTTCATTTTTAATTAATCCCATTACTCGATATGTATTCATAATAAGATTAATTTTTTCAGGATTAACTGTTCCAATTCTTCCTTGTTTATCAAAAACTAATTTTTTCATCTCATTTGCTTCAAAAATTAGATTTTCTAAACTTTTATTTTGTGGATTATATTTTTTATATATTAATTTTGCAACTTCATCAATATGCTCAAAAGCATAATAATAACCTTTCATAGTTGCAGTATAAAAATTTCTAACTGTTTCAGGATTATCTTGTGCAAATTCTCTTGATGTAAAAATTAAATCTTCGTAAAAATTAAAACCATAATCAGTAGGATTAAAAGTTTTTACTTTATAGCCTTTTTCTTTTAGTGTAAATGGTTCATTTGTTGTATATGCTGACATTAGGTCAGTTTTATTATTTATTAAATCATCGACATTAAAAGTGTGAGGAATAAATTTAAAATCACTCATTTGTAAATTTTGGCTTTTTAACATAGATTGTAAAGGTGCAAAATTTTCTTGATTGTTGGTAATCATAATTCTTTTATCTTTTAAATCAGTTGGAGTATTTATATTAGATTTTTCCAAAGCAATTAATACCAATGGAGAAGATTGGAATATTGTTCCCAAAATTAGGACATCTTTTCCTTCTGATTTATCAACAATTAAAGAGGAAGAGTTTAAACCAAAATCAGATTTTTTATCTAAAACTTCTTTGGTTAAATCTAAATTAGTATCGAATTTTCTAATATCAACATCCAAGCCTAATTCTTGATAAAAACCTTTTTCTTTTGCTATATAAAAACCTGCAAATTCAAATTGGTCTAACCACATCAGCTGTATAGATGTTTTTTTTAATTCTGAAGCATTTAAAATATAGTTAAAAACAATTAAAAGTATTAATATTATTTTTTTTATTAGAGAACCTTTTTTTTTATACCTAATTAACGCAATATTATAACAAAGTAAGATAAAATATATCAATTAAATTTAGGAATATATTATGTCTAAAGAAAAAACAATTAGAAATAAAATTTTAGAGTATGTTTATACAATTTCAAAGCAACCAATTTTATTAAAAGACTTGTTAGTTGCTAATAGACAACACAATGATGGAATGCATGTTGACCCTGCAAAACTTGGTTTTAGAATAAGACTTATTCGTGCTTATATTGTTTATATCGTTGGAGTTTTGATGGTTTTAGTTCCTATTTCATTTTTAACACATAAAGAGATGGAAAAATTAAATCCACACATTTCAATATTAGCTTCAATGTTTATTACAGCAGCTATTTTTATTGGATTTAACTTTTTTAGAGATAAAATGCGAGACACAATGACTAAAGAGCTAATAATTAGATCTTGGAAGTTACATTTTCCATTTTTTTCATATGAAGAGTATTCTGAAAAAATAGATGAAATTTTTGAAAAAGCAATGAAAGAAGAGATTTCAAAAAGAGATTTAGAAAAATATATTTTAGATAATCTTTCAAAGTAGAAAAGTAGAAAAAAAGTAGTTTCTTAAACTACTTTATCATACAAAGCATTTGCCTCTTTGTTTCTTTGTTTTTTTAATTCCATATCCACAAACTTCCCAATTAATTCTTGTTTTTGTTTAAAAGCCAAAGTAATTTTTCGCTTAACTGGTCGATGTTCATAAATATAAAATCCTGCTTCATTCATTGATAATCTAATTGGTGTGGCAATTGCATAAGAACTCATAACACAATCACTTTTACAAAGTCTATAAATATCATCAAAATACTCTTTTGTCCAAAGTTCAAAATTCACATCACTTGAAAAAGCATCTTGATAGATAATGTCAAAAGAGTTTTTATCTAAAGATTTTATATATTCTCTTGCATCTCCAATGAAAACCTCTATTTTGATATTTTCATCTTCATATTTGCAAGTTTGTGCAACTGTTTTTATGATATGTTTAATATTTCCAAACTCTTTTGGAAACTCAAAATTTTCAAGTGATTTTACAAGATTACCATCAAGTTCAGGTGAGAAGATATTTAGTTTTATATCAAGATTGTTCTGTAAAATATAATAAATAGTTGAAAAAGTGTTATATCCAATACCAAAACAAATATCTAAAATATTAAGCTCTTTTTTGTTTTTGTGAAATGTAAAAGTTGGGATTATATGTTTGCTCAAAGCTTCATTTATAGCTCCATCATCAGGATTATGATAGTGTTGATTATAACGTTTTGAAAATAGGGTATTTGAGCCATCTTTGGTGGCTACAATTGAGTTTATATTATCTTGCAAGATTAGTTTTCATTCTTATAAACCATTGTCCCAATGGTGCATTTTTTTTGCTGTGAAAATATAAGTATCATCAAAAAGTTCAATACAGTTTGGTGCTTGAAAACCAACTTTCTCTAATAAATCTAAAAGTTCATATCTATTGTTATTTGAAATTTTCTCAAGGATGATTATATTTCCAGAGTTTTCCAAAGCTTTGTACATTAGTTTTAAAATAATCTCTTGGTCAGCACATGATGAAAAAATATTTCCCAAAACTATATATTCAAACTCCCTTGCAGTTGCTTTTAGTTTTGCACTAGATTCATCAACAAAAGGAATATATTTTATATTCCCTTCATTTTGAACTTTTATCTCTTCTAAAGCATCATCTATTAAACCCAAAGAGTTATCAATATGTAAAATAGCAATATTTGTATAATCTGCAAATAACTCTTTAAAAAGATTTAGTTTTTGTTCCACTTTGAATTAGTTCCCTAAAGAGTTTAGTTTTTCATCTGAAAGGTATAACTCTTCATTTGACATAACACCAATATCAGATTTTAAAATATCACGTGCAATTTCTTTTGCTTCTTCAAGTGAATGCATAGCACAAGTTCCACATTGGTAAATATTTAGTTCTGGAATATCTTCTTGTTTTTCAACTGCAAGTACATCTTCCATAGCAGCTCTCCACGCAGCTCCAACAGTTTTTTCATCTGGATTTCCAAGTAAACTCATATAAAAACCAGTTCTACAACCCATTGGTGAAACATCGATGATTTCTACTTTGTCAGAGTTTAGGTGATTTCTAATGAATCCAGCAAAAAGGTGTTCTAAAGTGTGGATACCTTTTTCACTCATCATTGATTGATTTGGTACACAAAATCTTAAATCAAAAACAGTGATAATATCTCCCGATGGTGATTTCATAGTTTTTGCAACTCTAACAGCAGGTGCTGGCATAATAGTGTGGTCAACTTTAAAGCTATCTAATAATGGCATTGTAATTTCCTTTTTGTTTATAAAATTTGTTCAATTTTTTCGTTTTTTAATAAAAGCAGATTGTATCAAAAGTTTATTAAATGGTGATAATAAAAGTTACATGGTATTTTATCATTGACTTATTAGTCAATTATTTGATAAGATATTTTTGACTAATTAGTCAACAAGATAAAGGAATAAAATGAAAAGTGTTGAAAAAATAAAAGAAGAAAAAAATTACACTGCAATTAATTTAGGGAATTTGGATGAATTGATGGAATATTCGTTGATTCATAAAGTTAATAAACAAAAAATAGAGGGAAAAGTATTTTTAAAAGAACCAACAAGTGCTACAGGTACAGAAATATCATTTAATTCATTGGCATCAAAAACGGAACAACCATATTTTCATATTCATTATAAAAATGAAGAGACATATATCATTTTAAAAGGTTATGGTTATTTTCAAGTGGATGGAAATTGTTTTGAAATAAAAGAAGGTACAGTTATACGTGTCGCTCCCTCTGGAATAAGAGGAATTAGAAATGATTCTGAAGAAACAATGATTTATATGGTTATTCAATCTAAAGAAAATTCATTAGAGGAATATACAACAGATGATGGAGAGAGAGTACCATTTAATCCAAAATGGTAAACTATAAAATTGTAAAAAGAGATAAGAAGTTTTTTTGTTAGAGGAATTACGTAATGTCTAAGTGTCTCTTAAAACTAATCAAAGACATAAGTGAAGAGTTAGATTTGATATAAAGATTCAACCCTAAGAATCTTTTTTATTGAATCTTTTTCCTAAACATCCACGAAGCAAAAATCAAGGATATAAAACCTAAAGCCAACATTGGCACTATTAGTGAAATAGCCATATCAAAACTTATATCTTTTAGGAAAACACCTTTTAATAAAATCAAAAAATATTTTAAGGAGATAATATCTGTAACAGGGATTAACCATTGGGGCATATTTTCAACAGGTGTTGCAAAACCTGACATTAAAATATATGGAACCATTAGTACAAATGCTCCTAAGATTCCTTGTTGTTGTGTTGATGAGATTGAAGAGATAAAAAGTCCAAGTCCAACTATTGAAAATAAGAATGAAATTAATCCTAAAAAAAGTATAAATACAGAACCTACAAAAGGAACATTAAAAAATGTTATTGCCACAAGAAATATGACACTAGCTTCCACAACACTTATCAAAAGTGGGGGGATTGTTTTTCCTATTATTAAAATAGTTGAAGAAAGTGGTGAAACTAAAAGTTGCTCAAAAGTACCTAATTCTCTCTCCCTTGCAACGGATAATGCTGTTAATAATAGAGCGACCAACATAGATAAACTTCCCATAAGATTTGGAAGTATCCACCAAAAATTGTCGAGGTTTGGATTGTAAAGATTTCGACTTACTATGGTGTTGTTTATAGCTTGTGAATTTACAACTTTTGATATGGCTGTTTGCACATAATTTTGGGCAATTTGAGCACTGTTTGATTTTCTTCCATCGCCTATAATTTGAATAGAAACCTCTTCTTTTTTATCTATTGTTTGAGCAAAGTTTTGGGGAATATAAATAGCTAAGATAACTTTCTGAGTGTCGATATACTCTTGAAGTTGCTCTTGGCTTTCTAATCTATAGATATTTGAGAAGGTTGTGCTGTAACTTAGATTTCTTATTATTTCTTGACTTTTTACACTGTTGTCCCTATCTAAAACAGCAATATCAATATTTTTTACTTCTAAAGTAACTGCAAATGAGAAAATAAAAAGTTGCATCATAGGTGGAATTATAATTATAGTTCTTGATTTTTTGTCACTCCAAATAGCTAAAAACTCTTTTTTCATCAAAGCTAATAATTGAAAAATCCAAACCATCAGTCCAACCTTTTTCTTGTGATTTTAAATATTATAGAAAATATAACAGCCCCAACTATTAACATGGCTATGACATTTGGAAGAATAACTTCGTAAATATCGCCACTTAAAAATATACATTGCAAAATCTCTATAAAATATCTAGCTGGAATAATATGGGTTAAATATTGAAGCCATAAGGGCATACTGCTAATTTGAAAGATAAAACCAGATAACAAAAATGCTGGTAAAAATCCAATAATTAGAGCAGCTTGAGCTGCCACAAACTGATTTTTTGCAAGTGTTGAAATCAAAAGTCCAAGTCCAAGTGCAGGAATTAAATATAAAGCTGAGGTAAGAACAAGTAAAAAAATAGAACCTCTAAATGGTATCTCAAACCAAAATATAGCAATACAAACACAAATAAACATTGAAATCATGGCAAGTACAAAGTAAGGTAAAATTTTTCCTAAAAGTAGCTCGCTAATAGTGATTGGAGTGGACATTATGGCTTCCATCGTTCCTCTTTCCCATTCTCTTGCAACCACTAAAGCTGTTAAAAGCGTACCAATTAGAGTTAAGATAATTGCAATTGAACCTGGTAATAAAAAATATGAGCTAAGAAGTGGAGCATTGAACCAATATCTTGTTTGAATATCCAAAGATGAACTTGTAGATTTTTTAGTAAATCCCTCTTGAATAAGCCAGTTACTCCAAACTCCGCTTGTATATTTTTGAACAAAACCTGCAATATTTGGTTCACTTCCATCGGCTAGAACTTGGATTTTACTATTTTTGGTTTCTAAATCTTCTGCAAAAGTTGAGGGAATTACAATTATTGCTCGAATAGTTCCTTCTTGAAGTTTTGTTTCAAAATCCATTCGATTATTTCCAACTTGTACATTAAAACTTTGTGACATTCTAAAAGCATCTAAAAGACTTAGGGTATATTTTGAAGATTTCTCAACTACAATTCCCACTGGAATATTTTTTGAGTCAAGTGAAATTGCATAACCCATTAAAAAAAGTAAAATCAAAGGCAAAACTATAGCTATTAATATTGAGCTTGGATCTCTTATAATTTGGTAACTCTCTTTTATAAATAAAGCTTTAAATCTTCTAAATTTCATCATTATCACTTCTTTTTATAAGTTCGATAAATGCTTCTTGCATGGTTGCATTTGGTGAGATTTTTAGGATTAGTTCATGTGGTGAATCAATAGCAATTGCTTTTCCTTTGTAAATCAAAGCTATTTGGTCACAATACTCAGCTTCTTGCATAAAGTGAGTGGTAACCATAATTGTCATTCCTTTTTGCACCATTGCATAAATATGATTCCAAAACTCTCTTCTTGTGATTGGGTCAACTCCACTTGTGGGCTCATCCAAAAAAAGTACAGCTGGGTCATGCATAACTGCACAAGCAAGCGCCAGTCGTTGTTTGTATCCTAACGGTAAATTTTTTGCTTGGGTATTTTTGAATCTTTGTAAATCAAAAATTTCTAACATATTAGATATTTTTTTATCTCTTTTTTTAAATTTCAATCCATAAATTCCAGCATAAAATTTCAGATTTTCAAAAACGCTAATATCCCCATAAAGTGAGAATTTCTGAGACATATAACCAATTCTCCATCTAGCTTTTAAAGAAGAGTTCATAAAGTTATAACCTAAAACACTAGCTTCTCCACTTGAGGGTTTTACTAATCCGCAAAGCATTTTAAAAGTTGTAGATTTTCCAGCTCCATTTGGTCCAAGAAGTCCAAATATTTGTCCTTTTTTTATCTTAAAATTTATATTTTCTGTTGCTGTAAAAGAGCCAAATTTTTTGGTGAGATTTTTTACTTCAATTACATTTTCTTCCTGCGTTTTTATAAACTCAATTTGTTCTGCTAGTTCTGAAACACCATCAAAATTAGCTTTTAGAATATTCATAAAACCATCTTCAAAAGTTGGAATTGATTTTTTATAAATACAATTCGAAGCTTTTATATCTTTTAGTTCTGGTAATTTTAGTGATTCATCGCAAATGAGTTTTATACTATTTCCTAAAATCAAAGCATCTTTTATGTAGTCATATTTTAAAGCTAATTGAAGAGTTTCTCTTTTATCTTTTATATCTCCAACTATGTCAAAAACTCTATCTTTCATACCATCTTTTAAAATATCAGGATTCCCAAAAAAAAGAATATCACCCTCATTTAAAAGTAAAACTTCATCACAAAGTTCTGCTTCATCAAGATAAGCCGTACTCCATAAAACAGTTACATTCTCTTTTGTAAGATTTTCAACCATACTCCAAAGCTCTTTTCTAGAAATGGGGTCAACTCCAACTCCTGGTTCATCAAGAAGTAGAAGTTTTGGCTTTTTAATCAAAGCACTAGCAAGTCCTAGTTTTTGTTTCATTCCACCTGATAAATTTTTTGCAAGAAAATTTTTGAAATTATAAAGTGAAGTAAAATGTAAAAGTTCATCTATTCTATTTTGAAGATTATCTAAGGGAATTGATTGTAAATCTGCAAATAATCGTAAGTTCTCTTCCACACTTAAATCTTCGTATAAACCAAACTTTTGAGGCATATAACCAATTTGTTCTTGAATAATATGAATATTTGTTTGTAAATCTAAATCTAAAATCTCTATATTTTTGGCTTCATAGGTTAAAAGGCCACTTAAAATCCTCAAAAGGGTAGTTTTTCCTGCACCATCGGGACCAACAATTCCTGTGATTTTATTTGGTTTTATATCAAAAGATATGTTATTTAAGGCCTTTTGTTTATCAAAACTTTTTGAGAGATTTTTTATTGAAAGTATTGACATATTAGTTGATTTGTGGGAAAGTGATGGTTACTGGCATTCCTTGTTTTAGATTATCATCAACATTATTTACAATAATTCTAAATCTATAAACCAAATCAGTTCGTAAATCTTCTGTTTGCACAGTTTTTGGTGTGAATTCTGCAAGTGGAGAAATGAAACTTACAACTCCTTCATAGGTTTTATTTCCATCTGTTGTGATAACCGCTTTCATTCCAGCTTTTACAAGAGCTAGATATTTTTCACTTAAATAACTTCTCACCCAAAATTCATCACTTTTTGCAATCTCTACAATAGTTTGAGAACTATTTACAATTGAGCCTGCTTCATATACTTTTGTGATAATCGTTCCATCAACTGGCGAATATAAAACCGTATCATTATAATTTATTTGTAAAATATTTCTTTGAGCTTTTAATGATTCAAGGGTAGCTTTTGCACTTAAAATATCCTCTTTTTCATAACCATTTTGAAGTAGTTCTAAAGAGCTTTTTGCATAATCATATTGAGCTTGTAAATCTAGCGCTTGTGCTTTTGTATTATCATAAGATTGTTCTGAGATAGAGTTACTTTTTAAAAGTGTTTGAGCTCTTTGGAAATCTTTGTTTACTCTATCAAGGTTCGCTTTTACTTCAGAGAGTTTTGCTTTTGATTTTTCAATCTCTTCAGTTCGATAACCTTTTTCAAGTTTTTGTATTTGAATCTCTTGAAGATTTATTTGAGCATTTATTTGGTTTAGATTTTCTTTAAAAATAGAGTTTTCAATTGTGGCAATTACATCACCTTTTTTTAGTTTCTCTCCTTCATCAAAGTTTAATGTTTCTAATCTTCCTGAAACTCTAAAAGCTAAAGATACGGTTCTTACATCAACATTTCCATAAAATTTAGTCTCTTTTTTCTCTTGAAAACAACCAGTAAAATAGATAAGACAAAGGGGTAAAAATAAGAAGAGCTTTTTCACAAAGTTCCTTTATATAGGATTGAATAAGAGCTAGTATATTACAATAAGGATAAATTTGGAATAAACATTTAAAGGAAGTTTACTTGATATGAATTTAATTCATATCAAGGTTTTTTCTAACCATAGCTTTAAAAGCTTTCATGTGTTCTCGTAACATATTTGGGATAATTTCTTCTTTACAAGCATGAACAATATTCGCAAATTCTGGTTTTGAGTAGATTGTATTTCTATCCCTTGCTAACTTTATCAAGGTATTAACATCGTCATCTAAAGATATATCATTTCTATCACAAAGTGCATCATAAACATTAAAAAAAACTTCCCTATCATGTGAAGTCATTTGACAACTATCATCTAACATTTTAAGTGCCAGTTTTGAAGCATAATCAATCTCTATTGGTTCAAAGTTGTGGCTTAATGCCCAATCGTAAGCTTTTTTAAAATAATTCATTTTCTCTCCTTAATCCATATATGGAATGTCTAAATTTGCATCTCTATCATTTGCACTAAAATCAAAATCACTATTTGCAGGAAGTTTTATTAAGTTTTTTTCAATAACCTTAACTTGCAGTTTATGATAGTTGTTTTCTTCAATATTTTTTTCAATCTGATTTTTGTAATAACTTAAAATTATTGGGTGCAGTCTCTCTTGCTCTTTAATCAAATCATTTAAAAATGTATTTAATTCAGATATGTCAAACTCATCAATTCTTCGCAGTTTTCGCAATAAATTTCTCACAAACTGCTTTTGGTGATAACCTTCACTTAACTCTAAAAGTTTTGAAGCAGCAAATATATCGGCCTCTTGCGCTGAGTAGTTATATAAATATCTAAAATGGTCACAAACTATTTCTATGTATTTTGGATAATATTTCAAAACAAAAACTAACTCTTTTAAATCCCCATCAATTAGTACTTGAAATAGTGTTGCTGTTCTTTTTTCTATTTTATCCCAATGGGCACCTTTTTCTCTAAATTCCCCAAAAAAACGTTCGTAATTTTCTAATTTATATTTTTCATCCATGGTTTTTTATATGCAATTTTTATACCTTTTTTATTGTGATTTTTTTAATGTAGATAAGGCAAACTATATGTTAAAATCTAGGTTAATATGTAAAGTCAATTTTATTGAAAGGATATATAGTTTTATGAAAGATTATGATTTCGAAATAAAAGAGTTAGATGATAATACAACTGAACTTTTTTTATTAGACATTTGGAACAAAAAAACTCTTAATAAAAATATTCAAGCCTTAAATAAAATAAATATACAAAAAAACTCAAAACTAATTGTAAATTTCCAAAACCTAAAAGAGTGGGATAACTCAGCAATTATCTATCTAATTTCATTTTTTAAAACTTTTGAAGAAGAAAATTTAACACTAAAAAATCTAAACTCATTTGAGGAGATTTATAGATTTTATGAAAAACATTATCAAGACAATGATATAGAAATAAAAGAACAAAAAAATATAATAGAAGATATTGGTAAAAAAACTTATGAGATTTATTTAAGTAGTATTGATTTCATAAATTTTATGGGAAAAGTTTTTTATTATTTAATATATTCACTATTGAATCCAAGCAAAATTAGATTTAAAGCGATGTTCAAATATATTGATACTTCTGCTGTAAATGCAGTTTTTATTGTAGGAGTTACCTCATTTTTGGTTGGAGTTGTAATCGCTTATCAAGGAGCAGTTCAACTTGAAAAGTTTGGAGCAAATATTTTTATAGTTGAGATGATTTGTATTACAATGTTTAGAGAAATCGCTCCTTTAGTAACTGCAATTGTAATTGCTGGACGAAGTTCTAGTTCTTACACCGCAGAAATTGGTGCAATGAAAATTACAGATGAAATAGATGCAATGAGAACTATGGATTTTGAGCCAATGACATTTTTGGTATTACCTAGAATTTTTGCTTTATTAATCTCTTTACCACTTTTAGTATTTTTTGCAGATATGATTGGAATATTTGGAGGAATGGTTATAGCTTTTACTGATTTGGATATAACTTTTGTTCAATTTATAAATAGAATGGGTCAAGAAGTTCCATTAAAACACCTTTTAATTGGAGTTGGTAAATCTGTTTTTTTTGGAATAGCAATTGCTTTAATAGGTTGTTATAGAGGATTTCAAGTGCAAAATAACACTACAAGTATAGGAAAATACACAACAATTAGTGTTGTAAATGCTATCTTTGTAGTAATTGCTTTAAATGCCATATTCTCAGTGATTCTGACACAAATTGGAATATAATGGAAATAATAAAAGTAACTAATTTATCAACAATTTTTGGAGAAAATATTGTCCATAAGGATATTTCATTTTCGATAAATGAAAAAGAGATATTTGGAATCTTAGGTGGAAGTGGTTCTGGTAAAACAACACTTGTAAAACAGATGGTAATGTTAGACCCAATTCAAAAGGGAAAAATCGAGATATTAGGAAAAGATATTTCAATATTAAGTTTAAAAGAGAGTCAAGATTTAAAACAACAGTTCTCTTATCTTTTTCAGTTTGGAGCATTGTACTCTTTTTTAAATGTAATTGAAAATATCTCTGTTATGTTAAAAGAATACACAGATTTACCAAAAGATTTAATAGAAAAAATAGCTTATACAAATTTGGAAATAGTTGGGCTTCCAAAAAGTTCAGCTTTACTTTACCCTTCCCAATTAAGTGGTGGAATGAAAAAAAGAGTTGCACTTGCGAGAAGTCTTGCAATGCAACCAAAGATTTTGTTTTTGGATGAACCAACAAGTGGATTAGATCCAGCAAGTACACAAAAAATAAATGAGTTGATAATAAATTTAAGAGATATGTTAAATGTTACGATTATAGTAATAACCCACGATTTAGAGACAATAAAAACAGTTTTAGATAGATTTATAATATTAAAACAAAAGATAATTTTTGATGGAAATATAACCCAAGCTTTAAACTCAAAAGATGAATTTATAGAAGATTTTTTAACAAATAAAGGCAAATAATGGATACTAAAATAAACTTTTTTAAAATAGGGCTATTTATAAGCACACTTATAATTTTACTTTTAGGAATTATATTTTGGTTGGGGAAATATGGTTTTGAAAAGAAAAAATATGATGAATATACAATCTATTTTAAAGAGTCAATTTCAGGATTAAATCTAGGTTCTGCAATTAAATATAAAGGTTTTGCTGTTGGAAATGTATATGAAATAAAAATAAATCCTAATAACTCAGAAGAGATAGAAATAAATATTGTAATTGATAAAGGAACACCAATAAAAGAGGATAATTATGCTGTTTTAGGAAACCTTGGAATTACAGGACTTAAATATATTGAGTTAAAAGGTGGAAGTAATGATTCTAAACTTTTAGAGGTAAATGAAAAAGGAATAAAAGTTATACAATCAAAAACATCAGATTTGACAACTTTGGTTGATTCAACAACTGATTTAACAAATGAATTAACAATTGTATTAGCCCAAATGAAAAAACTTTTAGCCGATGAAAATATAAGTTCAATTTCACAAATACTTGTAAAAACACAAAATAGTATGAATAATATGGAACAATTTAGCTCTTATCTTGTGGCAAATGAGAAAAAAATTGATGAGCTTTTAAATAATATCTCAAGTTTTGCAAAAACTGGAAATAAATCTTTTGAGAGTGTTGCTAAATCAGCAAATAGTTTTAAAGAGTTATCAACACAACTTTTAAGTGAAGTACAAAAAGGAACTTTTGATGTAAAAGATATGTCAAAAGAGAGTTTTGATAAATTAAATACTCTTTTAAATGGTTTAGATGAAACACTTTCTCAAACACAAAATCTAATTGATAACCTAAATGAGAGTCCAAGTGATATTTTATTTAAACAAAAAAATATAAAAAATGGCCCAGGAGAATAAACATGAGAAATCTTTTTTACCTTTTAATAGTAGTTTTAATTTCAGGATGTGCATTCAAACAAGAATCGATAGATTCAAATAGTTACTCTATAGATTTTTCACAAAATAGTAAAAGTTATAAAAAAATAGATAAATCTATTTTAATTGAAGAACCACTTGTAAACAAAAGTTTTAATTCAAGGTCAATTTTTTATAGCACAAAACCATATCTATTCGAAGAGTATGCAAAAAATAGATGGATGAATCTTCCAAGTAGTATGATTCATAACTCTTTGTTGGAGTCATTTCAAGCTAGCAATATTTTCTCTTTAGTTTCACAAGAGGAGACAAAAGTTAAATATGATTATGTTTTAAAAACAAATGTAATAAAAATCTATAATGAAATAGATGGGAATAAATCTTATGCAGTTTTAAAAATAAAGTTTGATTTATTAAAAGATGAAAAACTTGTGAAATCATTTACTTATGATAAAAAAGTTGTAGTAGCTCAAATAAAACCCTATGAATTTGTGAATAGTTTAAATAAAACATTAAATGAAATCATGGATGATTTATTTAAAAATATAAGTAATCTATAATTTTTTTGCAACCATTGGAGCTAAATTCATAACTATAAAAAGTCGCATAATGTGATGGATTGTAATATATGGAACATTCGCTCCAACAATTAAAGCAATTAAATTCATCTCCGTTTGTCCACCTGGACTAAAAGCTAAAAGAATAGAAACAATTGGAAAGCCAAAAAAATGGTAGGCAATAAATACAAAAAAAGCAGAAATAAATGCAATGATTACAAAATGTCCAAATGTTCCCATAAGAGTTTTTATAATCATTCGTAACTTTACACCTTTAAAAGTAAAACCTATAATTGTTCCAAAAATTACTTGGACAAATTTGATTAATTCATCGGGAATTAAAGTGTGAACAAAACCACCACTATAAACAATAACACTTAAAATCATTGGACCAATTAAAAAAGCAGCAGACATTTTTAGTCTTTTTGCTAACAATGCTCCAAAAGTACCAAGTATAATTAAATAGAAAAATTCAGTTATATTTGTATCTTTTAGAGCTTTTGTAATTAACTGATTTCCACTAATATCCAAATGAAAAACATATTGAATGATAAAAGGTAGAGTTAAAACTACAAATAAAAGTCTTGAAGATTGAACAAGCGTGATTTTAGAAGTATCAGCTTTTTGCTCCTCTCCTAAAATTACCATTTCCACAACTCCACCTGGAGTTGAGCTAAAAAAAGCTGTTTTTCTATCAAATCTTAGAAATCTAACATAATAATACATTCCTGCAAAGGTAACAATAATTGAATAGGGAATAATCAATAAAATGCTAAATAAATAGATATGTAAAAACTCTAATATTTGTGGAGTAAAAGCACTTCCAATAATTAGACCAATTAAAATTCTTGCAGGTGCTGAAAATACTCTTGGGCTTTGTATTGGAAGATTTTCAAATCGCATGGCAATGGAAGTTGTAAAAATTGCTCCTAAAAGCCAAGGAAGAGGAAGGTGTAAAAAGATAAATAAAACAGAGCCACAAAAACCTATGAAAAGTGCAAGTAACATTTGAGATAATTGTCGCATATTTATCATAGATTTCCTAGTTCTTTTTTTAAAAAAGTATAGCTTACGCTTCTATACTTTTTGTAACTAAATCTTGAGCCTCTTTTATAAGTAATTCTAAATGTTCTTCGCTTATAAAACTCTCCGCATAAATTTTATAAATATCTTCAGTTCCAGAAGGTCTTGCTGCAAACCAACCATTTGCAGTTGTAACTTTTAGACCACCAATACTTGCATTATTTCCACTTGCATTTGTATAGATATTTTCTATCTCTTCATTTGCTAAAGTTTTAGATGTAATATCTTTTACAGAAAGATTTTTTAATTTTGCTTTTTGTTCATAATTTGCAACAGCATCAACTCTTTTGTAGTAAGCTTTACCAAACTCTTTTTCAAACTCTTGATAAATAACACCTGGGTCTTTTTTTAGTTTTGCAGTGATTTCAGCAGCTAAAAGATTTAAAATAATTCCATCTTTATCAGTAGACCAAACACTTCCATCTTTTCTTAAGAAAGATGCTCCCGCACTCTCTTCTCCACCAAAAGCTAAACTTCCATCAAATAAACCTTCAACAAACCATTTAAATCCAACTGGAACTTCATAAAGTTTTTTATTTAAAGATTTAACAACTTTATCAATCATTGAACTTGAAACTAAAGTTTTACCAACTCCAAGGTCATTTTTCCAAGATTTTCTATTTGAAAATAGATACCAAATAGCAACAGTTAAATAATGATTAGGATTCATAAGTCCTACACTTTTTGTTACAATTCCATGTCTATCAAAATCAGGGTCATTAGCAAAGGCAATATCATATTTGTTAGCTAATTGAATAAGTGAAGCCATAGCATAAGGCGAAGAACAATCCATTCTTATTTTTCCATCATGGTCACATGACATAAAAGAAAAAGTTGGGTCAATTGAATCATTTACAATATCAAGATTAAGTCCATAAATTTCATTTATTTTTTTATAAACTTCTAGACCTGAACCTCCAAGTGGATCTACTCCGATATTTAGATTTGCATTTTTTATAACATCAATATCAATAATAGTCTCTAAAGCTTTTACATAAGGAGTGATAAAATCAGCAATTTCTAAAAATTTAGATTCATATATTTTGTCTTTTGCTATGAACTTAACATCTTTTAGACCATCTTTTAATATCTCATTTGCTCTTTTTTCTATAACAGATGTAACATCAGTATCAGATGGTCCTCCATTTGGAGTGTTGTATTTAAATCCACCATCACATGGAGGATTATGAGAAGGAGTAATAATTACACCGTCATTTAAATCTTTTGAATTTTTATTTGATTCAATTATTGTAAAAGACATAACAGGAGTTGGAGTAAAAGTATTTTCAGGTGCAATTTTACATTGAACTTCATTTGCTAAAAAAACTTGTAATGCAGTTATTTGTGCAGGCGTTGATAAAGCATGAGTATCAATTCCTATATGCATAACACCATTTATTCCAGCACTTTTTCTATACTCACAAAGTGCTTGAGTAATTGCTAGAATATGGTCTTCATTAAAACTTGATTTTGTAGAACTTCCTCTATGTCCAGATGTTCCAAAACTAACTTTTTGACTTTGAATATTTATATCTGGCTTATTAATATAATAGGCTTCAATTAATTTTTCAATATTTTCTAGTATTTCTTTAGGTGCTTTTTTACCTGCTAAATTATTTATCAAGTCTTATCCTTTGCTATTTTAATTGCTTTTATAAAAAGAAGCGTTATTTTATCGAAATTGCCCTTTTATATGATTTCTAAATAAAAAAATTTCCACTATTTGAAGAATTATTTAAATATGGAAACATTTATTTTATAATAGAGGGAAAAATAAAATCCCCATTTCACTTAGGAAGCAAAATATGAAATGGGAATTGGAAAAATTGTTAGTATTTTTGAGTCATATTTAAAATAGTAGGTAATTTAATAGACTTTCATATGGTATTAAAATAAAATGTAATAAAAGTGTAAGAAAAATAAAATTTAAAAAATATTTTATTTTTCAAACAAAAGGAAGAAATTACATTCTAATCTCTTCTCTTTTTTGTAAGAATACCCATCTTTCATCTATTCTTTTTTGCCACTCATCAATTAAATATTCATATTCAGGTTTGAATAAGTGTTTAAATCTAGGTTGAGCACCTAAATAATCTCTTACTGGAACAATATTTTTTGGTCTATAAGTAATATTTAATTCTCTTCCATCAATGATTTCATATAATGGGAAAACAAGTGAATCAACTGCTAAATCAGAAACTTCAATAGTTTGATTTGGAGCAAATTTCCACTCAGTTGTACATGCAGACATCGCATTTATAAATACTGGACCATGAGTATCAAATCCTCTTTGGATTTTTTTAACCATATCTTTCCATTTATTTGGAGCAACTTGAGCAACATAAGGTGCACCATGAGCTGCCATAATAGAAACGATATCTTTTTTCTGTCTTTTTTCACCATATGAGTGAGAACCAGCTGGTGCAGTTGTTGTACTTGAACCAATTGGTGTTGAAGATGATCTTTGACCTCCAGTATTTGCATAAACTTCATTGTCTAAACAAACATACATAAAGTCATGTCCTCTTTCAAAACATCCAGAAATCCATTGGAATCCAATATCATAAGTTGAACCATCTCCACCAAAAGTTACGAATTTTGGTTGAGGAGTATCAGCAGAAATTCTTCCTTTGTTTCTTAAAGCTTTGTTCATTGTTTCAACTCCAGCCATTGCAGTTGAAGAGTTTTCAAATCCAATATGAATCCAAGAACAATCCCAAGAAGTATGAGGATAAATAGCTGTACAAACTTCTAAACAACCAGTTGAAGCAGATACAACTAAGTTGTCATTTGTTGCATTTAAAACTTCTCTAACAATAATTGAGTGCGCACAACCTGGACATAAAAGGTGTGAACCTTCAAATCTTTCAGCTGCTGTTGAAAATGATTTTAAGTTTTTAATCTCTTTTTGTGTATTAACTAATGTACTCATTTTGTCTCTCCTTGCACTTCATAGAAACTAAGTTCTGGTCCTCTAACTCCTACAAATCTTTGGATTTTTCCAGATAGTTTTCCAGCACGTGCCTCTTTATCTAAAGTTCTAAATATATCTTTTAGTCCAGCAACTGTCATATCTCTTCCACCTAAACCATAGATAAGATTTGACATTAATGGTCTAGCTTTTGTGTTAATTAATGCACCAGAAATTTCATTAAATAGTGCTCCAACAGTTCCACCAGGTGCAGATCTATCCATACATGCAATTGCTTTCATACCTTGTAATGCAACTGCTATTTCTTCAAGTGGGAAAGGTCTAAATACTCTTGGTGCTACAACTGCTGCATTTATTCCCTCTTCTTTTAATTGATTAATTGCTAACATTGCTGTTTCGTAAGTTGAACCTAAACATACAATTGCAACATCTGCATTTTCTAAATTATAAGATTCAACAAGTTTATACTCTCTTCCTGTTAATTTTTTGAACTCTTTAAATGTTTCTAGGATAACTTTTTTAGAAGCCATTAAAGCTGCGTGTTGTTTTGCTTTGTGTTCAAAATGCCAATCTTGTTCAGTTTGTACACCATGAGTTACTGGTTTATCAAAATTTAATAAAGCATTTACTTGTAAGTAATCACCAACAAATTTACAAGCAACTTCATCTTTTAATGGGATAACATTTTGAGCAGTATGAGAAGTCATAAAACCATCTTGATTAGAAATAACTGGTAATCTAACATCTGGATGCTCAGAAATTTTAAATGCCATTAAAGTCATATCATAAGCTTGTTGTGGAGAAAAGGCATCTAATGAAACCCATCCAGCATCTCTTGTTAAGTATAAATCTGAGTGATCTCCATTTACATTTAGAGGTGCTGCTAATGCTCTATTAACTAAACATAAAACAACAGGAATTCTCATTCCAGATGCTTGATATAATACTTCAATCATTAGGGCTAATCCTTGAGATGAAGTTGCAGTTGCAACTCTCCCTCCAGCAGCTCCAGCTCCAACACATGCACTCATTGCTGCATGTTCAGATTCAACCATGATTACTTCACCATCAATATACCCATTTGCATGGAACATTGCATAATTCTCAACTGTTGCAGTTGAAGGTGTAATAGGATAAGCAGCAACAACATCTACATCGGCTTGTCTTAAAGCCTGAGAGTTTGCCATGTTTCCATCCCAAACTTCTACATCTTTTAATTCCATTACTCTTTTATTCATTATTCTTCACCTTTCTTTTTTTTCTCAGGCCATTTTGCAAGTGCATTTTCAACAGTTTCATACTCATTGAACATTAAAAGTGATTTAGGATTTGTAGGACAAACGCTTACACATAATCCACAACCTTTACAGTGTTCATAATCAACACCTTTCATCTCTTTGTTTCTTGCAATGATTGATGTATCTGGACAGAATATCCAGCAATTTTGACAGTCAATACATGTTTCAGAATTCCAAACTGGTTTTAAAACTCTCCAGTCCCCAACAGACATACTTTTTGAACTTGTTTCTGAATACATTCTATCTTCAGGTTGCATATCTGCAATATTATAATTTATATCACCGTTGAATGTAAAAAGAGCAGCACCAGGTACTAACTCATCCCATCCCATTTCACTTATTGGTTTACTCATTTTTTTATCCTTTTAGTGAACTTCATCGTAAGCTCGTTGGATTGCAATCATATTTGCATCAATAACATTTTGAGGTAACTTTTTAAGTACACCCTTCATTTTTTCTTTAAAATAGTCAAGTTCAAACATTCCACTAACTTTCATAAATGCACCAAGCATTGGAGTATTTGGAATAGCTTTTCCTATTGTATCCCTTGCAATTTGAAAACAATCAAGAACGAATACTCTATCTTCAATACCTTGTAAAGTTGGAACTAAAGAGATTAATTCTTCTTTTTCAAGATGTGTAGTAATAATATATTTTGTAGTATCTTTTCCATTTGCAGTTATATTATCAGTAATTGCTAAACCTGGGTCTAAAATAAAAACAAAATCAGGTTGCATATATTTTTCATGATTTAATATTGGTTCATCATCAATTCTATTGTAGGCAGTCATTGACGCACCTCTTTTAGCTGAACCATAAAAAGCAAAAGCTTGTACTTGTTTACCAGTTTCAGCAACAACAGAACCAAGACCTTTTGCACCAGTTACAGCACCTTGTCCTGCACGGCTATGCCATCTAATTTCTAACATAGAGGCTCTCCTTATTATTTAATATTAAATTTGACTTAAAAAATTTAATTAGTCTTTTGTATTATAGAAAATTTTAACTTAAATGAACTTTTATTAACTTAAATTATTATTGAACAATAAATTAAAAATTATCAGTAGGTGACAAAGTACTATTTAACCGGTATATTAGCTATTATTTGAGGATAATATAAATATAGAATATTATAGAACTACAGACTGATATTTATATGATAAATTATAAGTAGTCTATAATATTAAGCTATTATTGATATTTTTATAAAGTTTTGATGTGATTTATTGCATCAAGTGCATTAGATTTTATGATATTAGTATATTTAAGTAACTCTTCTTTGTCTCCATATCCACATAAAACACCAATTGAATTAATATTTGCATCATTTGCTGCTATTAAATCAAGTTTTGTATCACCAATCATCCAAACAGAATGTTTATTCTTATCATAATTCATCTGTTCAAGTGTAATTAAAATTGGCTCAGGATGTGGTTTTGGATTTTGTACATTTTCTCTTCCTGTTACTACTTCAAAAAATTGAGCAATATTAAAATGTTCAAGTAGTGGAATTGTAAACATTCTAGTTTTTGTTGTAACTACGCTAACCCTTGCAAATAAAGAGGCTTCATAAACTGCTTCATAAGCATTTTCTAAAAGTGTAGTTTGTTCTTTTGAAATAATTCTATATCTATTTTTATATGAATCAACAAAATCCCAAACTTTAGATTCATCAACTCCTAACTCTTTATACATTACATCAAGTGGGTAACCAATTAATGATTTGATAGTTTCATCATTACCATTAAAATCAAATCCTAACTCTTTAAACGAGTGATAAAAAGTTGAAACTATTGCATCTGTTGAGTCTATTAATGTTCCATCTAAATCAAAAAGTATTATTTTATTTTTTTCCATATATTATTTCCTATTATTTTAATTATTAATTTTCTAGTTCCCAATCTTTTTGGTTATGCATTATTCCTATAAAAGATGGTTTTATATTTTTTATATCTTTATTTACAACTGTAATTGAATCTGGAATATATAAAAATAGATATGGTAAATCATCATTTATTTTTTTGAAAATCTCTTTATATATTTTTCCTAATTCATCTCTATTTATTGTATTTGCACCTTTTTCAATAAGTCTATCAACTTCTTGATTTTCATATGAAACTAAATTAAATCCACCAAGTTTTGAACTTGAACTATGCCATAATGGATAAGCATCAGGCATTAGTGCTAGTGACCAGCCTAAAAGCACAGCTTCAAATTTTCTTGGATGAACTACTGTATTTAAAAAAGCTTGCCACTCCATAACTCTAATATTCATTATAATTCCAGCTTTTTGCAGTTGATATTGCAATATCTGTGCAGCATTTATCCTAATATCATTTCCTGTGTTTGTAACTATTTCAAAAGTAAAAGGATTTTTTTCATCATAGCCAGCTTCTTTTAAAAGCTTTTTTGCTTTTTCTATATCTTGAGTAATTGGTTTAACTTCGTCATTGTAAGCAAATGAGCCAGGTAAAAAAGGGCCATTACAAACTTTTCCATATCCAAAAAATAGAATATCAACTAACTCTTGTCTGTTTATTGCATAAGATAAAGCTTGTCTGATTCTTATATCTTTGAATTTTTCGTTTTTTAAGTTAAAGCCTAAATATGTATATGAAAAACTAGGTTTTTGCATAATTGTATAATTCTTTTTAAAATTATCATCTATTTGTCTATCAACTTGAATTGGGTCTAATCCTCCAATATCAAGTTTTTTTTGTTTTAAATATAAAAAAGAGGTATTTGGGTCAGGTAAAAATTTATATAAGATTTTATCAATTTTAGGTTTACCATCAAAATAATCTTCATTTGCAATTAGTTCAATATCTTGCCCTTGTTTAAACTCTTTTAATTTATAAGAACCAGTTCCTATAGGATTTTTATTAAATGAACTTGTCATTAAATCTTTATCATCTTTTAAAATATGAAAAGGAAGTATTCCAACCATCCAAGTTTCAATAGCTTTAAAGTAGGGTTGTTTATAATTTATTTCAAGAGTATAATCATCAAGTGCTTTAACACTTTGAACCTCTTTGAAGTTTGATTTTATAGAGTTGAATACTTTTGGATTGATTATTTGTTCATAGGTAAAAATTACATCTTTTGATGTAAATTTTTCTTTATCATGCCAAAGTACATTTTCTTTTAATTTTACAATTAATTTTGTTGGTGTTTCAAAGTTATATGATTTTGCTAAATCAACAGTTGGATTTCCATTTTTATCATATTTGAATAAACCATTAAAAAGCCAATCTGATATTTCACTACTAGCACTATCATTTGCTAAGATGGGATTTAGTCTACTAGGACTTGAACTCATAGATAAATTTAATGTACTTGCACTTAAGTAGCTGATTATTAATAGATAAAGGGTTAAAAATTTCATTGGGTATTGTATAGTTTTTTTATAAAAAAGTGCATAAAAAAAGGAGCAACATTTGTCGCTCCTTTTTGAGAAATAGTAAAAAATATACTCTTTTGTATTCCAGAAATTATCTTTTTGAGAATTGAGAAGATTTTCTTGCTTTTTTCTTTCCGAATTTTTTTCTTTCAACAGATCTTGAATCTCTTGTTAATAAACCATATGGTTTTAAGATTGATCTAAATTGCTCATCAAAAGCAACTAATGCTCTTGAAATCCCGTGTCTTGCAGCATCAGCTTGTGCAGAATATCCACCACCAAGAGTTTTAACTACGATGTTTACAGAAGTTTCTTGTTTAGCAACGTTTAATGGTTGCATAACTCTTTTTTTAATTGATTCATGTCCACCTAACCAAGCGTCAAGAGTTTGACCATTGATTGTTAATTGACCGTTACCATTTTCTAGCCATACTTTAGCTACAGCTGTTTTTCTTCTTCCAGTTGCATATACTTTTGCCATTACTCTTATCCTTTGATTTGCGCAGTATGAGGGTGTTCACTTCCTGCATATACTTTTAATTTTTTTAACATAGCTTTTCCAAGAGTAGTTTTTGGAAGCATACCTCTAGTAGCTAGTTTATATAATTTTTCTGGATTTTTTTCAAACATTTCAGACATTTTGTGAGTTTTTGTACTACCAAAATAACCTGAGTGTGTAAAGTAATTTTTACTTTCTAATTTTTTACCAGAAAATTTTGCTTTTGATGCATTTATAATAACAACAAAATCTCCACAGTCTACATTTGGTGTAAAACAAGGTTTGTTTTTCCCTCTTAAGATAGTAGCAACTTCTGTAATAATTCTTCCGAATACTTTATCAGTTGCATCAACTACTATCCAATCTCTTTCGATTTCGTTAGCATGTGCCATTTGAGTAAATTTCATTTATTTTCTCCGCTTTTTTAATGAGGTGGAATCATAGTGTAGTAATACTTAGTATTTGCTTAAATTAAGTATAAATTAATATTTTATACAAAATTGAGACCCTTTTTTAAATTCTGAGTGAATTTCAAGGGTAAAATTATGCAAAGATAATACAGATTGAACAATAAAAAGGCCAAGTCCTAGGGAATTATTCCAACCATTATTTGAAATCCTATAAAATTTCTGATTTATTCTTTCAAGCTCTTTTTCTTCTATTCCAATTCCTTTATCTATAACGCAAATTGAATTATCTGAAATATTTACAATAATTTCATCTTCTGAGTATTTTAAAGCATTTTCAATGAGATTTGAAATAGCCATAGATATTAGTGTTTCATCAACTTTTAATGTAACATCAATGCCTTCAATATCTATCTCTCTGTTTTTATATTTATCTTTTAAATCACTAATACATGTTTCAATCAATTTTTTCATAGAACAAGGTGCAAGAAGAAGCTCTTGTTTTCCCTCTTCCAGTTTTAAAGTAAGTCTTAATTTATCAATAATATGCGACATTTTATTTGAATTTGAATAAATCTTTTTTAAGAATTTTGTTTTCATAGCTTGTGGCATTTGTTCATCATTTAAGATAGTTTCACTGTATCCTGAAATAATTGCAATTGGATTTTTGAATTCATGGGAAATAGCGGAAATTATTTCATCTTTTTGTCTATTTGCAAGTTTTAATTTTGCATTTTGCTTAGCTTTTTGTTTTTCTCTTTTTGAGAGTTTAATTGCAACTTTATTTAATAGTTTTGTAATTTTATTAAATTCATAAGTATATTTAGAGTCAAGATTAAAAGATGGTTTTTTATGGGCTAATAGTGTTAAAAAGTGAAGAATATCATCTGTCTCTTTTTTTATTCTAATACTAATAAAATAAGTTGCCAAAAATGCCACAACCAAGAAAAATGTAATAAATAAAAATATTTCTAAGGTAAGTCCCATAAAATTGTCAGTAATATTAGTAATATAATCAGCCATTCTTATGTAATAAATATTATCTGAAATTACAATCTTTTTTGCAATATATAACAACTCTTTATTTATAGTTTCAGACTTTCTAGTATCTCTTCCTATTTCATTATTTCTAGCTTCTATAATCTCTTTTCTATTTAGATGATTTTTTATTAATGAAAGCTCTTTATCACTATCAGCAATTACAACACCTTTTTCATCAATTATTGTAATTCTTAAATTTAATTTTTCATGTAAATCATGTACAATTTGACTTATATTATCTAAGCCATTGTTGTTTTTAAAAACAATTGATAAGGTATCAATATTTTGAAGAAGATTTTTCTCAATTTGATGAATATAGATATTTTTAGACCAAAAGTAAGTAATAATACTTAAACTAATAAGAATAGCAAGAAAAATAGTAATATAAGTTCTTAGGAAAAGTTGGTGTATTTTTAACAAAAAATGTAACCTTCTCCCCTAATTGAACGAATATAATCTTTTTCACCATTAGGGTCAATTTTTGCTTTTAATCTTTTTATCGCAACATTTACAGTTTTCTCTTTTTTTTCAAAAGAGTCTTGCCAAACACTATTTAATAAATGTTCTCGAGTCATCAAAATATCTTTATTTTTAACAAATTCAAGTAATAAATCATGTTCAAGATGGGTTAAATCCATTTCAACTTCATCAATATAAAACTTTTTATTTGAAGCTTTATAAACTATATCTTTAACTTTTAAAATATCAATATCTTTTGAAGTTCTTTTAATAACAGCTTTTACTCTTGCGCATAACTCTTTTACATTAAAAGGTTTTGTAATATAATCATCAGCATGGCTATCAAAACCTTCAATAATGTCTTCATCTCTATCTTTAGCAGTTACGTAAATAACAGGATTTATATATCCTTGTTGTTTAATCTCATTTATGAAAGTTGTTCCTTCAATTCCTGGAAGATTTCTATCCATAATAATTAAATCAACTTGTTCTTCATTTAGAATATTTCGCACATTTTTATCAATTGTTAAAAAACCTGCTGTTTCATAACCCTCTTTTTGAAGATTATATTCAAGTAGTTCTAAAATATCTTCTTCATCTTCTACTATTAAAATTAGTTTATTGTTCATCTGAATTTGACTCTTTTGTAGTTGTAACTTTTTTATTTGGTCTTTCATCATCATATTCTATTACTGTATCTTTTGAGATTTTTATAATACCTGGCGAGAATTTAATAGCCAAAATCCTAAACATAAAAAATACAAAAATTACAAATAATAAAAATGAAATATCAAAGTAATCTCTATTTTTATTTGTAGTTAAAATAATTACATCACGGATTAAGAAAATGATAAAAATATCAATAACATATCTTAATCTTAAAGTCTCTTTTTTGATGAAATCAGAAATCATTTTCACAACTTCCATGATTACAATGAACTCTAACATTAAGATAATTGCTTTGTAAAATTCAATGCCAGCAATTAACACGATTATTAAAATAATCATTGCTGCAAGAACTTCAAAGTTTGTACTGAAGTAGTTTTTTATTCTATTTATAGCTTTTTTCATTTAAAAAGTATATCATAAATATTATGATTGTACTATATCTCCACCAACTTGAGCGAAGTGCAATAAATTGGCAATTGATACAGCTCTATCAGCAATTTTTTCAAGTCTTCTTAGTGCACTTAATATATCAAAATACTCTTTTGATAAATCAAGATTTTTTGATATTAATTTTAGAATATTTTTTTCTATCATTAAATATAAATCATCAGTTTTACTCTCTTCAACAACAACTCTGTGATATTTTTCTTCAATAAGTTTTGCATTTGTTTCATCTAATATTGAAATAGCTGTCTTTAATGAAAGAAGAGCAGATTTTAATAATGGAATTGCATACTCCAAAATCATACTTGTATTTAAATCATCTGAATAAGATTTTTTAAACATTTTTGCAAAATCTTTTGTATTAGAACCAGTTCTTACTAACTCATTTGTAATTTTCAAAAATGAAACTAACTGTCTTAAATCTTTTGCCTCTGGTGAATATAAAGCTAAAGTAGTAACTATTATATTATCAATTTCATTTGATCTTAAAAGTAATTTCTTTTCAGTAATTTGAACATTTTTTAAATCATCAATTTTTTTATCTTCTAAAGCTTTTAGTGATAATTCTAATGACTCAACAACATCAATACCAATTTTTGATATTTCATCTTTTACACTTTGTAATTTTATTTCGTAAGGTTTTAACATTATCCAAATCTCCCTGTAATATAATCTTCTGTTTTTTTATGGTGAGGATTAACAAAAATAGTTTCTGTTTCATCGTATTCAATCAACTTTCCTAAATGGAAAAATGCTGTGTAATCTGCAACCCTTGCTGCTTGTTGCATATTATGAGTCACAGTAATAATTGTGTAATCTTGTTTTAATTCAAGCATTAATGCTTCAATTTTTTCTGTACTAATTGGGTCAAGGGCTGATGTAGGTTCATCCATTAAAATAACTTCTGGCTTAATTGCTATGGTTCTAGCAATACATAATCTTTGTTGTTGCCCACCAGAAAGTGAAGTTCCAGGAGCGTGTAATTTATCTTTTACTTCATTCCAAAGACCAGATTTAATAAGTGATGTTTCAACAAGTTCATCACACTCTTTTCCTTTTCTTACAATTCCATGTTTTAATGGAGCATAAGCCACATTGTCATAGATAGATTTTGGAAATGGATTTGGTTGTTGAAATACCATTCCAATTTTTTTTCTAACACTTACTTCATCAACGTCTCTGTCATAAATATTTTTATTATCAATTATGATTGAACCATCAATTTTTACTATTGGGATTAAATCATTCATTCTATTGATACATCTTAAAAATGTTGATTTTCCACAACCAGATGGTCCAATTAGTGCTGTAATTTTGTTCTCATATAAGTTTGCTGTAATATCAAAAAGTGCTTGATTTGTCCCATAATATAGATTTAAATTTTTCACATCAATTTTTATTTTATTGTCATTTTTTATCATTTTAATTTCCTACCATTTAACTTCGAATTTTTTTCTTAAATAGATTGCCATTGTATTTAGTGAAATTAAAATTGTTAATAACACCATAATTCCTGCTGCAGTTTTTTCTATATACATTCCTTCTGGCATTCCAGCCCATGTGAATAATTGTGCTGGCATAACAGTTGCTGCTTGTGTAACCATTGATGGAGCATCAGGAATAAATGCAATCATTCCAATGATAATTAAAGGAGCAGTTTCACCCATTGCATGTGCTAAACCAATGATTGAACCTGTTAATACACCTGGAAATGCTAATGGTAAAACGTGGTCACGTGTTACTTGAATTTTATTTAATCCTAAACCATATCCAGCTTGTCTGATATTATCAGGAACAGCTCTTAATGCTGCTCGTGAACTTACGATAATAATTGGCAATGTCATAAGTGCAAGAGTTAGCCCTCCAACTAATGGAGAACTTCTTGGCATTCCAAACAAGTTTATGAATATTGCAAGTCCTAAAAGACCAAATAAAATAGATGGAATGGCAGCAAGATTGTTAATATTTATCTCTATAAATCTTGTAAATTTATTATCACTTGCAAACTCTTCAAGATAAATTGCAGTCATAACTCCAATAGGAAAAGCTACAATCATTGTAATAATCAAAGTTAAAACTGAACCTACAATCGCTGAATACATACCAGCGTATTCTGGTATTTTTGAGTCACCATTTTTAAAGAAAATTGCATTAAATTTCTTTTGGATTAATCCTTGTGAATTTAATTCATCAACTAATTCAATCTCTTTATCTTTTAATTTATTATTGTGACCTTTTAGATATTGGTCAACTTGATCATCTGCTAAAACCCATGTTGCCTGAGTTGTGTTCATTAAATCTGGATTTGCTTTAACAAGAGCTGGAATATCTCTTAACCATGCTCTTGATACAATATCTCTGTACTTTTTATCAACTGCAAATCTTGTGTCATCTAAAGATTTTTCATTGTAAGTAACATCAACTTGAACATAGGCAATATGAAAAGCAGGTAAGCCTTTCCCAATAATATCAAATAGAAAAAATCCTAAAAATGCAATTGAAAAAATTAATGAAGTTAAAGTAAATTTTTTAAATCTATTTGCACTTGCATGTCTTGATTTCATATTTGGATCGTAAAAAGGGTTATTATTAATTTTTTGTTTTTTTCTTTTAATCATAATGTATTCACTTTATATTTTTCTTTGAATTTTCTAATTAGTGATAATGAAATCATATTTAAAATTAGAGTTACAACAAATAACACTAATCCCAATGCAAATGCAGAAAGTGTTTCTGGTGAATTAAACTCAAAATCCCCAACAAGAGAATTAACAATTGTTACAGTTACTGTTGTCATATCTTCAAGTGGATTCCAAGATAAATTTGGTCTTAAACCAGCTGCCATAACAACAATCATTGTCTCACCCAATGCCTTTGATAAAGCAAGAAGTGAAGCAGAAATAATTCCTGGCATTGCAGATGGTAAAACAATATTTTTAATTGTTTCTCCATGTGTCATTCCAAGACCAAATGCAGCTTTTCTTTGACTATCTGGAACTGACCTAATAACATCATCAGAAAGTGATGAAATAACTGGAATAATCATAATTCCCATTACAATACCAGAAGCAAGAGCAGAATTAAAAGTAGCTTCTAAACCTACTGCAGCAGCAGCTTTTACTACCAACGGTGCAACAGTAATTGCTGCAAAAAAACCATAAACAACAGTTGGAATACCAGCTAATATTTCTAAAAGGGGTTTTACATAATCCCTTAATCTAGGACTTGCATATTCACTCATGTAAATTGCACTTCCAAGACCAATTGGAATTGCAACACTAAGAGCTACAATTGTGATTATAAATGTACCTGCAAAAATAGGTAATGCTCCAAATTGGCTTCCCATAACTCCTGGTGACCATGTAGTTCCTGTGATAAAATACCAAAAACTTCTTAATTTGAAAAATTCTATTGCTTCAAATAATATAGAAAATAAAATTCCTAAAGTAGTTAAAATTGAGATAGCTGCAGCACTAATTAAAGCTAATTTAATCAGTTTTTCATTAAGTTCTCTCTGCTTCTTTCTTGATTCAAAAGTGCTCAATACTTTTGCCTTTGTATTTAGTTTAATACATAATTTTAGAAAAAATTGATTACAGAATGGTTACAGGTTATAAAACACTCGATATAGGCTCTGGTGACCCCTTTGATGCCTTTTTTAAAATGTTTAAAGTGTTGTCAAAATTTGCAATATTTGATTTTGCATTTATCTCAATAATTGCAGATGAAACAGATAATAAATCAAATTTTCTTTCCATATTGAAACGATCTTTTGCAAGCATAAATCCATTTTCTTTATCTTTTTTTGTATAAATATTTTGAGCACTATTTTTAAACTCATCTTGAACTTCATAGGTTAATTTATAAACTTCATTAAAAGAATGATTTCTTAATCCAACAAAAAAATCATCTCCTCCAATATGAGCAATAAAAGCATCTTTTGGGTATCTTTTTTGTAAAAGTTCTGAAAAAATGAGTATAGCTCTATCTCCTTGTCTAAAGCCATAAATATCATTAAATGGTTTAAAGTGATTAAAATCAAAATATATAATATGGGTGATTGTTTTTTGATTTTTTCTAAGTGTCTTCTCAATAAATTTTTCTATTTGATTATTTCCTGGTAATTTTGTTAGTGGATTTTGATTAGTTGCTATTTCAATATTTCTTTTATATGAAAGTGTTAAAAGAGAGTTTAAATTTATAAATCCTCTATATTTATTTGATTGAGTTATAAATATTCCAATAGCCTCTTTAGAATTGTGATTATACATTTCAAGTATTTTATCAATTCCCCAAGATATATCTACAAAAAGTGCAGGTTTTAAATATTTGATTAAACTAGAAGAAAAAGTTTTATTTTGTGCAAGAGCTAAACCATATTGGGAATAAGATATTTTTTTAATATCTGTTTCATAAATAATTCCTAAAAAGTTGTCATATTCATCAACAATTGGGACAAAGTTGTTTTTTGTTAATTCTTTAAAATGTACAAAAAGTTCATATAAAGAGGTATTTACACAAAGTGCAACAATTGGCTCAATAAATTCATCGTCTATTGTTGCATTTGGATTATTTCTTTTATCTTCATTGATTAGAGTTAATATATTATTATAAATAGGTTTTATCTCTTGAATTTCAACTGTTGGTTTTTGAACTAGGTATCCTTGTATAAAATCAGCACCAATATCTTTACAAGTATAAAACTCTTTTGCTGTTTCAATACCCTCTGCAACAACTTGCATTCCCATAATATGTGCCATTTCAATTATTGAAGAGCAAAAAAGTTTTTTCTTTGAATCTTGGTCTATATTTGAAATGAAAAATCTATCAAGTTTTATTACATGAGCTTCACTAAAATATAAAAGTTTAAGACCAGAAACTCCAATTCCGAAATCATCAATTGCAATTGAGTAACCATTCTCTTTATATCTTTGAATCATAGTAGAAAGTGCATTTTGTTCAATTGCAGTACCTTTTTCACTAAGTTCAAAACAGATTACATTCTTATTTAATTTATATTTTTTTAAAATTTTAGAAGTATTTCCAGCTGAAAGATTTTTATTATAGATAATTCGATTATCTAGATTATAAAATAATCGTAAATTATCAACTTCTATTTCAGAAAACTTTTGTATAGCTTTTTCTCGTAATTGTAAATCTAACTCATATAAATAATCATCATTAAAAGCGGCATTAAATAAGTCATCAATATAGTTTAATCCTGGAATATTTTGAACATTTCTAATAAGAGCTTCAACCGCATAAATTTTACCAGTGTGAGAGTGAATAATAGGCTGAAATGCATAATCTAATTTGTCAACAACTTGATTCCAATTTGTCATAGTACAACCTAAATTTTATTTTAATATCATTACTAAGTTTTTATCTCTTTGTTCGCGGCAACAGATAAAAACTCAGCAATGACATCTTTGTATAAAAGAGAAGAAATCTTCTCTTTTAGTGAATTTATATTATTTTAATTGGTCTAAAGTTAATTTCTCGTTATTCATAACTTTTGTTCTAGCAGTTTTTCTTACATCTTCAGGTAATACAACAAGACCTAATTCTGTTAAGATTCCATCTTTTCCAATCATTTTTTCAGACATAAATAAGTTTGAGTACTCTTTTAAAGCTGGAACTTCTTTTAAGTGAGAGTTTTTGATATAAAAATACATAGATCTAGCAATTGGATATTTACCAGAAGAGATTGTATCAACTGTTGGTGCAATATTATCAATTGTTAATCCTGCTACTTTATCTTTGTTTTCTTCTAAGAATGAATAACCAAAGATACCAATAGCAGCAGGGTTTTTAGTTAATTTTTGAACGATTAAGTTATCATTTTCACCAGATTCAACATAAACTCCATCTGTTCTAAGAACTGAATAAGCTTTATATTTTTTGTTTGCAGTTTCATCAGCTTTGAATAAATCTGTATAAACTGGCATTTTTTCAAATACATGTTGTAATACTAACTCTTCAAATGAATCTCTTGTTCCAGATGATTTTGGTGGTCCGTAAACAATAATTTCTCTGTTTGGTAAAGATGCATCAATATCTGACCATTTTTTATAAGGATTTTTAATTAAAGATTTACCGTCTTTTGATGGAACTTCTTCAGCAACAGCTAAAGCCAATTGAGCTTTTGTTACATTAAATCCAGCAACTTTTGAATCTTGAGCAATTGCAATACCGTCAAAACCAATAATAGCTTCAGTAATATCTGTTACACCATTTTCTTGACATGTTTGAAATTCTTTATCTTTCATTTTTCTAGAAGCATTAGCAATATCAGGAGTATTTATATCTGCACCTGCACAAAATAGTTTCATTCCTCCACCTGTTCCAGTAGATTCAACAACTGGTGTTGGGAATTTTGTAGTTGATCCTAATTCTTCAGCAACAGAAGATGAAAAAGGATACACAGTAGATGAACCAACGATTTTGATTTGGTCTCTTGCACTTAAAGTTGTCACTAATAAAGCACTCGCGATTAATGCCATAGATGTCTTTTTGAAAGTCATTATTTTCTCCATATATTTATTACGGTGGAAGTTTAATGACTATTGATTACATTTTGGTTACTTCTATTTTAAATTTTTCTTCAAACTCTTTATATGTTCTTACAAAAAATTCTTCGCAATCATTTGGTTTATAAATAACAGCTTTTGTCCAAATATCATTTTCTTGTATTTTACAAAAGTTTATAGTTGTGTAAGATTTGTTGTTTTTGTAGTGAGTGTAAGTTTTATTTAGTTCTATCATTTTAAATTAAAAAAAAAGCTAATGGATTATAATCCATTAGCTTCGATGAGTCTAGATTGATGATCAGCAATAAGAGGATCAATCACTTCATCAAACAGACCATCATTCATGATGTAATCAAGTCTATATAAAGTCAAGTTGATTCTATGATCACTGATTCTATTTTGTGGATAGTTATAAGTTCTAATTCTTCCACTTCTATCACCAGTACCAACTTGCTCTTTTCTAGTAGCACCTTCTGATTCCATCTTTTTTTGCATTTCTATTTCATAAAGCTTAGCTTTTAAAACTTTCATAGCTCTATCTTTATTTTTGTGTTGAGATTTTTGATCTTGATTTGTTACAACAATTCCAGATGGAATATGAGTGATTCTAACAGCCGAGTCTGTAGTATTTACAGATTGACCACCATTCCCACTGGCTCTCATAACATCAATTTTTAAATCATTTGGATTAATTTCTACTTCCACATCATCAACTTCAGGCATAACAGCAACTGTAATAGCTGATGTATGAACTCTTCCTTGAGATTCAGTTGCAGGAACCCTTTGTACTCTATGTGTACCACCCTCAAATTTTAATTTTGAGTAAACATGGTCACCTTTGATTAGAATTACAATCTCTTTGTATCCATTTGATTCACTCTCACTTGAGCTCATAATTTCAACTTTCCAACCATTGTTTTCTGCATATCTTAAATAACCTCTAAAAAGGTCACCCACAAAGATAGCAGCTTCATCACCACCAGTACCAGCTCTTAACTCTAAATAGATATTTTTATCATCATTAGGGTCTTTAGGAATCATTAAAAATTTAATTTCATCTTCAAGTTTTGGTTTTCTTGTTTCTAATTCTTTGAGTTCTTCTTTTGCTAAATCACCAAGTTCTGGATCATCAAGCATTATTTTGTTTTCTTCAATGTCATCCATTAATTTAACATACTCACGAGCTTTAATAACAATAGGTTGCATATTTGACTGTTCTTTTGACAGATCAGTCATTCTTTTTATATCATTAGTAATATCCGGAGCCATCAATAAATTATTGATTTCTTCGTATCTATTAATAAATGGTTGTAGTCTGCTTTTTAACATAAATTATATAGCGTTAACTTTTACTTGTAATCTACTTACTCTTCTTGCTGCAGTTTCTTTTCTTAAAACACCTTTAGATACACAATGGTGTAAATATTTGTTTGCAGTTTTCATTGCGTCTACTGCTTTTTCTTTATCAGCTGTTTCGATTGCTGCTAATACATTTTTTGTTACATTTTTGATTCTAGTTTTGTAAAATCTGTTTCTTTCTGTTTTAATTCTAGTTTGTCTAGCTCTTTTTTCAGAAGATTTGTGATTTGCCATTTTTTTAACCTCTTTATAAAATTTTTAAGGGTAGAATATTACCTAAAGTAACTTAAACAGAGTTTAATTTTAGGAAGATTTAATGAAACTATTCGGAACAGATGGTGTTAGAGGTAAAGCGGGTGATTTTTTGGATGCAATTACTGTACTAAAATTAGCAAAAGCAGCAGGAATATATTTTAGAAAGCATTCAACTACTAAGAAAATACTTGTAGGTAAAGATACACGAAGAAGTGGTTATATGATTGAAAATGCTCTAGTTAGTGGATTGACTGCTGTTGGATATGATGTAATTCAAATTGGACCAATGCCAACACCTGCAATTGCTTATTTAACAGAGAGTATGAGATGTGATGCTGGTATTATGATTAGTGCATCTCATAATCCTTATGAAGATAATGGAATAAAGTTTTTTGATAATCATGGAGATAAGTTAAATACAGATTGTGAAGAAGCAATTGAGGCTATTTTTAATGATAGTGAATTAATGCAAACAGAACAAGTAACTGGCAGAAATATTGGAGCTTCAAAAAGAATTGATGATGTTATCGGAAGATATATAGTTTCAATTAAAAGTTCATTTCCAAGAGATTTAAATTTAAGTGGAATGAGAATTGTTCTTGATTGTGCAAATGGTGCAGCTTATAAAGTAGGACCTACAATTTTACAAGAGTTAGGTGCAGATGTAATTGTTGTAAACAATAAACCTGACGGATTTAATATAAATGAGGATTGTGGAGCAATGCATCCTGAATATATTGGTAAAATTGTAAGAGAATATAGAGCTGATATTGGACTTGCTCTTGATGGTGATGCTGATAGATTAGTTATTATTGACGAAAAAGGTGAAGTAGTTGATGGTGATAAATTAATTGGTGCTTTATGTAATTATTTAAATGAAGAAAAACTTTTAAAAGGCAATGGTTGTGTTGCAACTGTTATGTCAAATAAAGCTTTAGAGGATTATTTATCTTCAAAAGGAATAGAATTATTTAGATCAAATGTTGGTGATAAGTATGTTCTTGAAATTATGAAAGAAAAAGGTATAAACTTTGGAGGTGAACAAAGTGGACACATTATTTTTTCAGACACAGCAAAAACAGGAGATGGTTTAGCTTCATCTTTACAGGTATTAGCACTAATTTTAAAAAGTGGTAAAAAGGCAAGTGAAGTACTAAATCCATTTGAATTATATCCTCAAATTTTACATAATATGAAAGTGATAGAAAAAATCCCTTTAGATAAAATAAAAGGTTTAGAAGAGATTTTAAAACCTATTAGAGAAAAAGGAATTAGAGATTTAATTAGATATTCAGGAACTGAAAATAAAATCAGATTACTTCTTGAGGGAAAAAATAAAAAAGATGTTGAAGAAGCAATGGAAACTTTAAAATCATTTTTTAAAAAAGTATTATGAAAAAAGAGTTAAAAATTGCTTTAACTATATTTATAGTTATATTTATTATAGATCAAGTTGTTAAATATGGTTTTTCAAATTTAGCTTGGGATGTAGATGGTCCTTATATGTCTTTGAAATTGGCATATAATTATGGGGTTGCTTTTTCAATGTTCTCTTTTTTAGAACATTATTTAAAGTATATTCAATTAGCTATTGTTTTAATTGCAACACTTTATTTATTTAAAAATCAAAATATTTTTAAAGAGTATTATTTGCCAATAGCTTTGTTATATGCAGGTGGTTTATCAAATATTTTAGATAGATTTACTTATGGTGGGGTTGTTGATTATTTTTATTGGCACTATTTATTTGATTTTGCAATATTTAATATAGCAGATGTGATTATAGATTTGGCAGTTGTAATAATCATTTTTAAACAAATCAAACAATCACGTGAAGAAAAAAAACAAAAAGAGATTAATTCGTAAATTTGTAGCTTAAAAAAGATTTAGCTATAATCGAGAAAATTTTATTAAAATCATAGGAAGAGTTTAATTATGGGTCAAACAATAACAGAAAAAATTTTTAGTGAGCATGTAGGTCATAAAGTATATGCGGGAGAGATTGTAAGAAGTCCAATCGATATGGTAATTGGAAATGATATTACAACTCCAATTTCAATAAAAGCATTTGAAGATGGTGGTTTTGAGAAACTTGTAAATCCAGAAGGTTTTGCAATTGTACTTGATCACTTTATTCCAGCAAAAGATATAGCTTCAGCTAATCAAGCAAAAATCTCAAGAGATTTTGCAATGAAACATGATTTAAAATATTTCTTTGATGAAAAAGATATGGGAATTGAACATGCACTTTTACCTGAAAAAGGTTTAGTATTACCAGGTGATGTTATTATTGGTGCAGATTCACATACATGTACGCATGGTGCTTTAGGAGCATTCTCAACAGGTATGGGTTCAACTGATATTTCATTTGGAATGATTACAGGTGGAAACTGGTTTAAAGTTCCTGAGTCAATCAAAGTTGTATTTAAAGGAAAACCAGCTCCATTTGTAACTGGAAAAGATTTAATTTTAGAAATCATTAGAATTCTTGGAGTTGACGGAGCTTTATATAAAGCTTTAGAATTCACAGGGGACACAATCCAATATTTATCAATGGATGATAGATTCTCTTTATGTAATATGGCTATTGAAGCAGGTGCTAAAAATGGTATTGTGGCTTATGATGAGATTACAAAAGAGTTTTTAGATTCAAGAGAGTCTTTAAGAGCTGAGCCAAAAATTCATTATTCTGATGAAGATGCAGTTTATTGTCAAGTGATTGAAATTGATGTTGAAAAATTAGAGCCAGTAATTGCGTATCCATTTTTACCATCAAATGGACATTCTGTTTCTCAAGCAGTGGCTGATAATATTAGAGTTGATCAAGTATTCATTGGAAGCTGTACAAATGGAAGATTATCAGATTTTAAAATTGCTGCTGAAATTTTAAAAGATAAAAAAGTAGCACGTCATGTAAGACTTATTTTAACTCCAGGAACTCAAAAAATTCTAAGAGATGCAACAAAAGCTGGATATATTGATACTTTAGTTGATGCTGGTGCAGTTGTTTCAAATCCAACTTGTGGAGCATGTTTAGGTGGATATATGGGAATTTTAGGTGATGGAGAAGTTTGTATCTCTACAACTAATAGAAACTTTGTTGGAAGAATGGGTTCAAGAAGCTCAAAAATTTATTTAGCAAATAGTGCAGTTGCAGCTGCATCTGCAATTTCTGGATATATAACAGATCCAAGAAGTTTATAAAATGAAAACTCCATTTGAAATTACTTGTGTAATTTTAAGTGGAGGTAAAAGCTCTCGAATGGGAGAAGATAAATCTCTTCTTCCATTCTCCACTTCAAAAACTTTAATTCAATATCAATATGAACGATTAAAACCCTATTTTAAAAATATTTATGTTTCTTCAAAAATAAATAAATTTGATTTTTTACAAGCAGATTTTTTAATCTTAGATGAAAATCAAGATGTTTTTTCACCAATTCTAGCCTTAGACTCAATTTTTGATAAATTAACAAATCAAAAGGTTTTTATAATTACAGTTGATTCACCTTTTGTGTCGATTGATACAATTTCTAAATTAATAGAAGAATCAGCAGATTATGATATTTGTATTGCTCAAAGCCAAAAAACTCATAATTTATGTGGTGTTTTTTCTTCAACTATAAGTAAAACTATTAAAAGTATGATAAAAAATGATATTCATAAGATTTTTTATTTAATAAAAAATAATAAATATAATATTATAGAATTCCCTAATAATAATGAATTTATGAATATAAATAATAAATATGAGTATAAAGAATCTTTAAATTACATAAATAAATCTAATAATTCTTGAAATAATATAAGATATTTCTTATAAGTAAATTATTATCTCTTTTTAGTTATTCTTAGTATATACTTTTTATTAAAATAAAGGAAATTAAAATGGCAAAAAATGAACTAGATAAAGCATTAGAGCTAGTTGATTCTGAATTAAAGAAATCAGGAATTTCAAGAAGGGAAGCCTTTAAGTTAGCTGGACTAGGAAGTGCTGCTTATTTAATGGGAGGAAGTACAGCTGCTGAAGCTGCTACTGAATTAAAAGCTAGTGATGCAACAGGAAAGATTTTAATTATTGGTGGAGGTTTAGCTGGTATTTCAACAGCTGCTAGATTAGCAAATACTTTATCAAATCCAGATATAACAATAATCGAGCCAAATCCAAAATCAGTAAGTTATCAACCAGGAACTACATTGGTTGCATCAGGAATTTTTGGAAAAGAAGAAGTAGATTATGATACAAAAGATTTTTTACCAAAAGGTGTAACTCTTTTAAAAGACAAAGCAATAGATTTCAATCCTGAAGCAAATAAAGTTGCATTAGAATCAGGTGAAACTATAAGTTATGATTTCTTAATTGTTGCAGCTGGTATTGTTTTAGATTATGGTGCAATAAAAGGTTTAGAAGAAGTAGGCGATGCATATACAGCTGGTAATGCTTCGAAAATATTAAAAGTATTTGGAGATTCAGGTGCAACATCTGTTTATAATATTGATTCAGCAGTTGCTATGTGGGAGCAAATGCAAAAATTTGTAAAAAAAGCAAAAAGTGGTGAAAAAGTAAAAGGTATATTTACTGATCCAAATACTGCTATAAAATGTGGTGGAGCTCCAAAAAAAGTAATGTATCTAACAAATGCTAGATTAAATGAAGCTAATGCTAGAGCAAATGCTGAATTAACATTTTATACAGACTCAGGAAAATTATTTGGTGTTAAAGAGTATGCAGATGCTATTGAAAAACAATTTATTACAAGAGATATGAAATGGAATTTCAACCATAATTTAACAGGAGTAGATTTAACTAAAAAAATTGCTACTTTTGATAAACATTGGCAAGAAAAAGGTGCTTATGATAAAGATTTAGAAGAGTATGAAATGGTTACAAAACATCAAAATATTGAAGTTCCATTTGATTTCCTTCATATTACTCCTCCACAAAAAGCTCCTGAAGAGATAGGAAAATCAGCAATTGGTTCAGCAAAAGGTTGGGTTCCAGTTGATAAAGAGACATTACAACATGTAAAATATAAAAATATCTTCTCTTTAGGAGATGTTGCAGCTGTTCCTATGGGAAAAACTGGTGGAAGTGTTAGAAAACAATATAAAGTGTTGGTAGATAATTTAGTAGCTGTTATGGAAGGTAAAGAACCTACTTCTAAGTATGGTGGATATACTGTTTGTCCTTTAATTACAGATATTGGTAAAGTAATGTTAGCTGAGTTTGATTGGACAGCAAAACCAACTCCATCTTTCCCTCTTGATCCAACACAAGAGAGATATATTTGGTGGTTACTAAAAGTATACTTACTTAAACCAATGACTCAATATGGTATGTTGAGTGGTAAAGCATAAGAGATAGACTATTTTGAAAAGAGAGTTATTAATTTTTATAAGTATATTAGTGATTTTATCATTTGGCGTACATTATAAAGAATTTTTAACTCATCCTATTGAGCATATTTTAAATTTGCCAAAATCAGGAGCTTATGGTTTAGGTTTTTTTCATCCATTTATTTTTGCAGTTATTATTTATCTAGCTATTTTATTACCAAGATTTATTTTTAAATTATTAAAAAGGAGTTTTAAATGAATAGAATGTTTAAAAGTATAATATTATCTACTCTTCTTTTGGGAACATTAAGTTTTTCTGCAGAAATAGAGACATTAAGTGCACCTACAAATAATGTTTTGGAACTAATTCAAAAATATCAATTGGAACAAGTAGATTATGATTATGTAAAAAAAGCTATTAATCAAGGAAATAGAAATTCTGTTAATGCAATTTTAATTGATGCACGACCTGAGATAAAATATCAAAAGGGAACAATACCCTCTAGTTTAAATATTCCAGATACTAAATTTGATGAATATTATTCAGTGTTAAAAGATGTCCCAAAAGAAAAAGAGATTATTGTATATTGTGGTGGATATAATTGCACAAAAAGTCCAATTGTAGCTGAGAAATTAAAAGAAAATGGTTATACAAATGTAAAAGTTTATCCAGCGGGTGAACCTGAATGGAATAAACTAAGTTATCTAGAAATTGATACTTCTGTTGTAAAAGCTTTTCAAGAAAAGAATTTAGCTCTTATAGTTGATGCAAGACCTTATGCAAAATTTTTACAAGAGACAATTCCTGGAGCTATTTCTATTCCTGACACAAATTTGAGTAAATTAATAGGAAGATTTCCTATTAATAAAAAAGAAAAAATTGTTATATTTTGTGGCGGATATAGTTGTGAAAAATCACATGTTGTTGCAAATAAATTAAAATCTTTGGGTTATGAAGAGGTAATGGTTTATGCAGCGGGACTTCCAGCTTGGAAAGAAGCAGGTGAAGCAACAACAGCATCTTCTAAAGCAGTTACGCAAGAGAAAATTCTAAAAAAAGAGCAATTTAGTAAAAATGGTTTAAAATTAGGAAGTGATGAAGGCAGTGTAGATGGTGAATGGCTTAAAAAGCAGATAATAGAAGATAAAGTCCCTTCATATATTCAAATAGTAGATGTAACTTCTAGCAATGAGTTTAAAACAGGTCATATTAAAGGTGCAATAAATATTGAAGCTGGAAAAATCAATGCAAATGAATTATTAGAAAAATTGCCAAAAAATAAAACTATAGTATTTAATTGTACAACAGGTGGAAGAGCAATTGAAGCTTGGTCTAAATTAAAAGATGCAAAATTTGATATGTCAGAAATCTATTATTTAGATGCAAATATATCTTGTAAAGATAATAATTGTAAAATTGATGTAAATGAGCCCTTATTATAATTTTCTAATAATTTAGGCATAAAAAAAGGGTTAGAAGAAAATCTTCTAACCCTTTTTAGTGTTTTTGCAAATTTATTTTAGTGCACCTTTAGCAGTTACTACTAAAGATGCAAATGCAGCAGAATCATTCATAGCCATATCAGCTAAGATTTTTCTATCAAAATCTAAACCAGATAATTTTAATCCGTTCATGAATCTTGAGTAGTTAATATCATTTAATCTACAAGCTGCATTGATTCTTATAATCCATAATTTTCTTATGTCTCTTTTTTTCTGTCTTCTATCTCTGAAAGCATAAACTAAAGATCTTTCTAATTGTTCTTTAGCTTTTCTGAAGTGTTTTCTTCTACCACTGAAGAAACCTCTAGCAGCTTTTAATACTTTCTTATGTCTTCTTCTTCTAACAACACCAGTTTTAACTCTAGGCATATATATTTCCTTTCTTTACCATTATTTTTAATAAGGTGTCAGCTAATTGCTGAACTTTTCCATCATTGATGGAGGGACAAAAATTACTTAAATTTTTAAGTAATTACGCTTTACATAATGCTACAAGTATTCTACCAGCATCTGTTTTATGAACAGTTTTTGGTCCTCGTAGATTTCTTTTTCTTTTTTGTGTCATTTTAGTTAAGATATGGCTTCTAAAAGCTGAACCTCTTTTAATTGACCCGTTTTTCTTCACTTTAAATCTTTTTAAAGCGCCACTAACAGTTTTCATTTTTGGCATTGAAGAATCCTCCTTATAAATTTGCATTTTCATATACATGAAAAAGTTTTGGATTATACTTAAATTCTACTTATTTTAAGTTTAAGAATTAGTTTTATTTGGATTAAAATAAAAAGAAGAGAGTAATCTCTTCTTCTTTTAGGAGAGTAAATTTATTAGTTTTTTGGAAGAGCCATCATATTAACGTATCTTCCCTCAAGTTTTGGCTCTTTATCCATTACAGCAATGTCTTCAATCATTGGCCAAATTTTATTAAGAACTTCAATTCCTGATTGAGGATTTGCCATTTCTCTACCTTTTAGGAAAACTCTAAATTTAACATGATTTCCTTCTTCAAGGAATTCTCTAGCATGTTTAACTTTATAGTTAATATCATTTTCAGCAATTTTAACAGAAAGTTTAATCTCTTTTATAACGATAACTTTTTGATTCTTTTTAGCTTCTTTTTTCTTTTTTTCTTGTTGGTATCTAAATTTACCATAATCCATAATTTTAGCAACAGGAGGTTTCCCATCAGGAGCAATTAAAACTAAGTCTAAACCTAAGCTATCGGCAGTTTGAAGTGCTTCAGCTGTGCTAATTATTCCATAATTAGTACCATCATCACCTGTACATCTCACTTCTTTTACTGTAATCATTTCATTCATGATTACATCGTCTTTTCTTTTGTCTTTACTCAAATTTTGCTCCCGCTTAATATTTCATTCAGCATAGATATAAACTCATCTTTGCTCATATTTGATTGTTCTCTAGTTCTTCTATTTCTTAATGCAACAGATTTATTAGCAACTTCTTCATCTCCAATAACAACTATCATAGGAACTCTTTCTTTTTCTGCCATTCTAATTCTTTTATTTAAACTTTCGTTCATATTAAAGATTTTAGAATCCATACCATCTTCTACTAAAGCTTTTTGTAACTCTTTTGCGTATTCAAGATGAGAATCAGCAATTGGAACAAAAATAACTTGAGTTGGTGCAATAACAAATGGAAATTCACCAGCACAATGTTCAGTTAAGATTCCGATAAATCTTTCAAAAGAACCTAAAATTGCTCTATGAATCATAACTGGTTGTTCTTTTTCACCTTTATCATTGATGAATTCAGCATTAAATCTTGATGGTAAATTCATATCTACTTGAACAGTTCCACATTGCCATTTTCTTCCAATTGCATCTAGAATTTTAATGTCAATTTTTGGACCATAAAATGCTCCTCCACCTTCATCGATTCCATATTCAATATTTTTTTCATTTAAAGCATCCATGATACCAGCAGTTGTTTTTTCCCAGAAAATATCATCACCGATTGCTTTTTCTGGTTTTGTTGATACTTCGATTTCATATTTGAAATCAAACATTTTTAATAGAGCATCAACAAATTCAAGAACTTCAAAAATTACTTCTTTTATTTGATCCTGTGTACAAAAGATATGTGAATCATCTTGTGTAAATTCTCTAACTCTAAATAATCCATGCATTGCACCAGACATTTCATGTCTATGAACAACACCATATTCAAAAAGTTTTTTTGGTAAATCTTTATATGAAACTAAATTGTTTTTAAAGATTTGAATATGTCCAACGCAGTTCATTGGTTTAATTCCATACTCTTGTTCATCAATAGTAGTAAAATACATATTCTCTTTATAGTTTGCATAGTGACCAGAGATTTTCCACATTTCAGCTTTTAAGATTTCTGGACCTCGAACTGGTTCATAACCTCTTACTCTGTGAGCTTTATATAAAAGATGTTCTAGTTTACTTCTTAATCTTGCACCATTTGGCAACCACATTGGAAGACCAGCTCCCACATCGTCGTTGAATGTGAAAAGTTCTAATTCAGTTCCAAGTTTTCTATGGTCTCTTTTTTTTGCTTCTTCAATCATTCTTGTGTAATCAAATAAAGCTTGTTTATCAAAAAATGCAATACCATAAATTCTAGTAATCATTTCATTTTTTTCGTCACCACCAAGATATGCACCAGCAACTCTTGTTAGTTTAAAACTTCTAATCATTCTTGTATTTGGTAAATGAGGCCCTCTACATAAATCTTCAAAATCACCTTGTTTATATATTGTTAAGGTAGTATCTTTGATATTTTTAAGTACAGCTTGTTTTAACTCATCATTTTTGAATTTTTCAAAAAATTCTTCTTTAGTAGTTTCATGTCGGGTAATAGGAAGTTTTCTATCTGCGATTTCTTTCATCTTTTTTTCAATAGTTGGTAAATCCTCATCTGAGATTTTACTTTCTACTTTAAAATCGTAGTAAAAACCTTCTTTTACAACAGGTCCAACGAAGAATTTAGCTTCAGGATAAAGTTCTTTGATAGCTTGTGCCATCATGTGTGCACAAGAGTGTCTTAAAATATCTAAAGATTCTTTTGAATCATCAGCTTTAATCTCTTCTCCTTGGATATTTAAAGCCAGAGCAGTTTGAAGGTCGTAGATTTGACCATCTTTTAATATACCAATAGGTTCCAATAATTTCCTTTTTTTCTTAATTATTTATTAAATTACGTTTATTTTACCTCAAAGTGACTTAAACTAATTGAGATATAACTTAATTTAGTAAATTTTCGTTACAATTAAGCATGATTTTAAACTTATCAAAAATAAAAACAGAAAGCTTATTGTTATTTTGTAAAGACTTGATTCTATCGTATAAAGATAAAGGTGATATAGAAAAGTATGTAACTGATAAAGATATAATTGAAGGATTTAACAATATCGGAAATGATATGTTAAAGCAAATTTCAAATATAACTTTTCCACAGAGTTATTATTTAGAAAATAGAAAACACTATAGAATAAAGGCAATTTTAGATGGATATAATTTTATCAATAAAGAAATATCAAAAAATCTAAAACAAAATGAAGAGTTCAATCCTTCAATGCTTTATTTTTCACTTTTAGCTCTTTGGTTTAAAGAGTTAAATAAAGAATCTAAATCAAAAGAATACATATATTTTATTATTTATCCTTACTCACATGTTTATGATAAATTTTTAGTAGAGATAAAAGATAAAGATTTTAAATTATTAAATATTAAAATGATTGAACTAGCTGAAAAGATTATTTATAAATTTGATAAATATGATTTTAGATAAAAGTAGGAGATAAAAAGAGGATTTACCTCTTTTTATTTTATATTAGAATTTATATCTCATATAAGCTCTAACATCTTGAGCTTCTTTAACTGGATTTTGTCCAGCACTTTGAGCTTCAGCCATTGTCATTGGTGTTCCATCTGCTCCGAAGAATGAATTTGAACCTGTATAATCGTATTGCATTAATACATAACTAACTCCAAAACTTAAAGCATTAGTTAATTTTTGAGTTCTATAAACTTCCCAAGCTTGACCTCTTGTTGCAATTTTACTTCCGGCATAAGTATCTTCACCATAAGTCATAGATCTCCAGTATTTACTACCTTTATTCCATTCAAATCCAATTTTTGCACTATCAGGAGTGATTGGACAAGGTGCATTTACACCTAACCAAACTGATGTTCCTGTTTCAGAATCAAGTGAACCTAACATACCTTTTTCATTTGGGTTAGTTTTACTTGCTGCAAATGAAGCGAATGCAACACTATTATCTAAATAATCAGAAATACCATTTCCTATACCTTCTGTTTTAAATAAAATAGTTGCATAGTCAATATCTCCAACATCTTTAAATGAAGGTGTTGCCATTTGTAAATCATAAGCAGTTGTTGCACTAGGTGAGCTTTGGTATGCACCATATTTTGTATTGAAATTATTTAAAGATTGACCATCGAATCCAATTAAATTCCAAGCTCTTGCATAGTTCATATGAACTGAATATTGTCCATCATCATAAGGAACCGCAATTACTCCTAATAGATCTACATCAACATTTTTATTATCATCTCTTGAATAAGCAGGGCTAAACATATCAAATCTTGGAGTAGCATTTGATAAACCTCTTCCTGCACAAATTTTAAACCAAGAACCTGTAAATCCAGTTACAGCTTCTGTATCAAATTTAAGTGAGAAACCATCAAATTCAACATCTACAACATGTGAAAGTGGAGAATTCTCTTTTTGGTCATTTCTTATATTTATAGGTAAACCATCTGTTGAAGGTCTTCTTCCAACAGAAGCTGACCAAGGTACATCGGTTCCTATAAATGTTTCATTTGTGTATAACCAATAAGCTTCTTTTACCTTAATTGCATTATCTGTTGCATTTTCATTTGTAACCCAGTCAAAATTTGCATATCCTGGATTTGTATTTGATTGCGAGTGATTTGCTGTATCTCCAAAGGCTTTATTATAAGACAGTTTCCCATGGAATGATGAATTGTCATCAGCTTTATATCCTGCACCTAACCATAATCTATTTGTCATAAGTGCGTTATTTTTTGCTTTTGAACCATCTGCAAGTTTATATTGAATATTATCAACTTGAGTTCTGAAATCAACATCCCATTTTAGATTATCATTTCCACTTTGAATTTTTGCTGCTGTTGCAGTATTTGAAACAGTATCAAGTTTTTTTTCTATTTTTGCTATTCTTTTTTCATCAATTGAAGTAACCGCAGGTTGTTCAACTTTTTGTGTTTGTACTGCTTCTTGAGCAGCTACTTTTTTTTCTAAAGCTTCAATTTGAGCTTTTAGAGCCTGAATTTGTTTATACATTTCTGTGTTAACATCACTTGAAAATGATGTTGTTGCGAACGCTGCAGCACAAGAGAGTGCGATTAAACTTTTTTTCATGTTTTTCCTTTTTTAGAATTTACTTAGTTTTATAAATTAAACTTATATTAACAAGAAGGAACATTTCCTGAATCATTTGCGAACTCAATTACGAAATCTATAATGTGTTCTTGTACAGAATCACTTAAATCTCCAGCTTTTACATTAGGACAAATTTTGATAACTTCAGCTTCAAATTTACCAGATGTTTTTAGCTCTTTCCACTCTTCTTGCGAGTGTTTTGCAGCAAATTTGGCACCATTCATATCACAAGGACCTTTTAGTAATTTACTAAATAATTTTTGACCTTTAACAGCATCTGCAGATAATGAAGATGATGCAAGACCTAACATTAATGACCCAGCCATGATAACTTTTAATAATTTCATGTTATACTCCTAATAAAAATTTAGAATCATTATATCTAATGTATATAAAAAAACTCTTAGAAAATATTACACAAAGTGAACAATCATGAAACATTTCTTATTAAAACAAATAGTTGATTTTTTGGTTATAAATGCCCATAATATAAGGTTTATAAAGAGAATTGACAATAATATTATTATAATTGAATTTAATAATAAAAATATTATATATATTGATATTTCTAAAGGAAATAGCACAATTTTTAAATCTAAGAAGATTTTATCTTCAAAAAAAGATTTTAATGCACCCTTTGATGTTGCTTTACAAAAAAGATTTAATAATTCAACAATCGAGCATATTGAGTTGTATAACGATGATAAAATTATAAATATTAGGGTAAATTCTTCATCTTCATATAAAAAACTTACAACAATTTTACAATTAGAATTTACAGGAAAACATACAAATATCATAATTTTGGATGAAAATAGAGTAATTATTGAAGCCTTAAGACATGTTGATGAGTTTTCTTCAAGTAGAGTTGTAAAAGTTGGAATAAAATTGGATGAAATCCCAAAACAAACTTTTATTCCAAAAATTGATGTTGTGGAAAATATTGAAGAGTATTTATATGAGATATATGAAGAAAAAGAGAAACAGAGTTTAGAAAATGTAAAAAAACAAAAAATATCTCAAATAGACAAAAAAGCTAAGAAATTAAAGAAAACAATAGAGTCCTTACCTAAAAAAGAGGAACTAGAACTTGAATCAAATATACTTTATGAAAAAGCAAATCTGATTTTGTCAAATCTTCATAATATTAAGCCATATCAAAAGAGTTTAAAAGTTTTTAATTATGAGGGAATAGAGGTTGAAATTGATTTAGAAGAAAAACCAAGTGCATCAAAATATTCAAATGATTTATTTAAAAAGGCAAAAAGAGCAAAACAAAAAGCTTCAAATATTTCATTAGAAAAAGATAATTTAGATGAGAAATTGGAATTCTTATTAAGATTAATGAACAATATTAATAGTGCTGAATCTATTGAAGAGTGTGATTTTTTATCACCAAAAAAAGAGAGAAATCAAATTAAAACTAAAAAAGCTCAGGCTTGTGAAAGTTTTTATTTTGAAGGATTTAAAATAATGTTAGGAACAAGTGAAAGAGAAAATATTCATTTATTAGAAAACTCAAAAGCTAGTGATTTTTGGTTTCATCTAAAAGATAGACCATCTTGCCATGTTATTGTTCAAAATAGTAAAAAAACTATTCCCGATAGTGTTATAAATCAAGCGGCAATTTTATGTGCAAAATTTTCAGTTGATTTTGCAGGAACTTATGAAGTTGATTTTACACAAAGAAGAAATGTAAAAATTCAATCAGGGGCAAATGTGTTATATAATCCATACACAACAACGGTAGTTAAAATTTAATTTTAAAATTACACAATTTTAAATGATTAATTTTGTAGAATATCGAAAATTATTTTAAGGAAAAAAATTGAAAAATATTTTTAAATTATGTTTATTAGTTTTTAGTGCTTTATCTATAAGCTTAGTTATCTCAGGTTGTGGGGCAGCAGCAACTGCAATTGAAAAAAGAGACTTAGTGGTTCAGACTAAAATGAGTGATTCAATTTTTCTAGAACCAGTTTCTCCTCAAAAACAGATAGTTTATGTAAAAGTAAGAAATACAACAGATAAAGATATTGAAATAGAAGACCAAATTAAAAGAGCATTTGAATCAAAAGGATTCAAAGTTGTATCAGACCCAGAACAAGCATATTTTATGATTCAAGCAAATGTTTTACAAATAGGAAAAACAGATGCGACAGATTCAGATAGTGCATTAAAAAGCGGATTTGGTGGTGGATTAGTTGGAGCTGGAGTATCAATGGCAACAGGTGGTTCTGGTAATAACATAGGTATTGGTGCAGCTATTGGTGCAGTTGCTGGACTTCTTGCAGATACTATGGTAAAAGATATTTATTATTCAATGGTAACTGATGTTGAAATTAGACAAAGACCTGCAATTAATGAAAGAATAGTTCAATCTGAAGAAAATTATTCTGACCAAGGAACATCTTCAACAGTTAGTCAAAATGTAAATACAAATGATGTTCAATGGAAAATTTATAGAACAAGAGTAATTAGTACAGCAAATCAAGTAAACTTACAATTTGAAGAAGCAAAAGCTGAACTTACAAAAGGTATTGCAAAATCTCTTTCTGGGTTATTGTAATTTTTAGTTATCTTAATTTAAACAAGATATAAATTTGAAATAATAATTAAAATGAGTCAAGATTGAGTCATTTCGTCTAGTATAATTCTTTCCATTTTAAAACAAGGGAAAAGAATGACAAAAAAATTATTAATGGCGAGCTCAATTATTTGTGCTACAATTTTATTTACTGGGTGTGCAACGATTATTAGTGGTGATAACCAAAATATAAATCTACAATCAAAAAAAGAGCAAATTGTTTCTATTGATGGAAAAGATTATACATCACCTGCAATTGTGTCACTTGAAAGAGTAAATAAAGATGCAGTATTAAAAGTTAAAGATTGTAATAAACAAATTTTGTTAAAGAAAGAAGTTAATCCAGTGTTCTTTGTTAATATTTTATCTGGTGGAGCATTTGGTTCAACTACAGATTATTCATCTGATTCAATGTGGCAATATGACCAAACAAATGTTAATGTAGATTGTGAATAGTATCTAAATGCTAAAAAAAATAAATGAAAAGAGTATTCTCTTTTCATTTTTCCTCTTCTTTTTTTATACAAGTTCTTTTGCAAGTTCATCTATTGATGTTGCACTTGAAAAAAAACTTTATAATTCTCATATTTGGAAAGCTATCTTACATGTAAGAGGTGGAACCCCAAAAATAAATAATAAAACATTCCTTTTAAGTTATGAAAATTTTAGTTTAAAAAATGAGTTAATAAAAACAATTGAGAATTTCACTGAAGGTAAAGATATTTGTAAGTATCCTGCAAGATATTTATGGTTAAAAGAAGAATTACCAAATAATAATTTTAAAGAATTTAACTGTCCAAAATTCCAAAACTATGTTGAAAAAACAAATCCTAAAGACATAGAACTAATATTTGCATCTGAGAATGTTACATCTCCATCTAGTATGATGGGGCATGTTTTTTTTAAATTAAAAAGTAAAGAAGAAGATAATAAAATCAAACAAAATTCAGTTTCATTTTTTACTGTAATTGATACATTTAATATTCCTCTTTTAATTACTAAAAGTACAATAACCGGAATGAAAGGTTTTTTTATTTTAAATCCTTATAATCAGCAAATTAGTAAGTATTTGTATGAAGAAAAACGAAGTATTTGGGAATATAAATTAAAACTTACAGAATTCCAGAAAAAATTAATTTATTATCATTTTTGGGAATTAAAAGATATTGATATGACCTATTATTTTACTGGATTTAATTGTGCAACAATGATTGACGATATTTTATCTATAACAGATGAGAATTATATTAATGAGAATTCTTTGTGGGTTACACCCAAAGACGTTATAAAAAATGCGAATAAAAATAATTTGATTGAAAATACAAAAATGATTCCTTCAATTGAGTGGGAATTAAATATGTTATCTGAAAATATCAATTCAGAAAAAAAGAATGAGATATTAGATTTATTTAATGATAAAAGATTTAATGCTTTAAAGGAATTTACTTATTCAGAGGATTTAAAATCGAAAGATTTAGAGAAAGAGTTTATTCTTACCTATGCAAAATATATATATTTAAATAAAAATACTATTAGTGATGAAGAATATTTATATATTTTAAATGTAGTAAAACATTCAGAAGATTTTACTATTGATATAAAAAAATACAAAAATCCTTTAAAAACTTTTGATGATACTCAAATATCTTTAGCATATTTAAAAAATGATGATAAGAATTCTTTGGGATTATCATTTTTAGGAGCATCAAATACAATTTTTGATGATAATAGAGAATATTTTAGTGAAAGTAGTTTAAAAATTGGAGAAATAAATTTATTACTAGATAAAGATAATATTCATTTAAATTCAATGAATATTTATGATATGAAATCTTTAATACCTTGGAATAATATAACAAAAGAATTTTCAAAGGAATTTAGAGTTAGTTATGAAAAACATTATGATGAAAAATTAGATGAAATAAATGTTTTAAATATTTCAGGTGGAGCAGGATTAAGCTACAAAATTCATAATGACATGCTAATTTATGGCTTAGGTAAAATTGGTACAGGTATAAACTTTGAAAAAGCATATCCATATACATCTGTTGAAACAGGAATAATTATTTATGAAATACTTAATATGAAAACAGTTTTATCTCATGAATTTATTTACAATCAAGATAATTCAGATAATACGTATCAAAATACTCAAATTAATCAAGCTATTTTTATTAATAAAAAAATAAGAGCTGATTTAAATTTTAATGAAAGAGTAAATAATATGTTACATGATGAAGTTTTAATGTTCAAATTTAATTATTTCTTTTGATAAAACTAAACCAAAAGCCAAAATTTAGTATAATCTCAAACTTTTAAATTTAAGGTTCAAAGAAATGTTAAACATAATAAATGAGAGTTCAACTCGTATAAAAACAGGCGTTGTATTATTTGTATCAATGCTAGCAATAGGTTATATCGATTCATATTTTATATTTTGGTTAGTTTTTGGAATTATGTTATTGATTTCAATCTCAGAATCAAAAAAACTGTATAGTTTAAAAAGTGATAGTATCTATGTTTATACATCACTATTGTGGATTGCTGCATATTTTTATCCTAAACCAGAAGATTTAATTTTTATTGTAGCTATTGCTTATGCTTCTCAATTGGCGTATAAAAAAACATTAAATGTGCATATGTTTTTACCTCTTTTATATCCAACTGCATCATTTTTATTCCTTTTAGCTTTATATAGCGAATATGGAACAATGACTCTTTTATGGTTATTGGTAATTGTTGCAAGTACTGATATTGGTGCTTATTTTGTTGGTAAGAGTATTGGTAAAACAAAATTTTGTGAAACAAGTCCAAATAAAACTATAGAAGGTGTTATTGGTGGAGTTGTTTTTGCTGTAATCTTAGGAACACTATTTTCAACAAACGGAATTAGTTTTGTAAATGCTTTAATTATTTCAGGAATAGTATCAATTACATCAGTTTTTGGAGACTTATTTGAAAGTTACCTAAAAAGAGAAGCTGGAGTTAAAGATAGTGGAACAATTCTTCCAGGACACGGTGGAGTTTTAGATAGAACTGATGGATATTTATTTGGTGCAATTGTAATGTTAGTATTATTAAGGGTTGTAATTTGATACTTCTTGGAAGTACAGGTTCAATTGGCGTAAACACATTAAATATCGCACGAAAATTCAACTTAAATGTTGAGGTTTTAGTAGCTGGAAGAAATATCGAACTATTAAATCAACAAATTCAAGAGTTTAAACCAAAAAAAGTTGTTATTGATAGAGCAGAAGATATTCATCTAGTAAATCATAACAATGTATCTTTTGGAGAAAATGCAATTTTACAAGCTATCCAAGAGAGTGAAACTTCAACGGTTGTAAATGCATTAGTTGGATTTTTAGGTTTGAAACCAACATTAAAAGCAATAGAGTGTGGTAAAAAAATTGCTTTAGCAAATAAAGAATCACTTGTTGTTGCTGGAAAATTTATAGACCAAACAAAACTAAAACCAATTGATAGTGAACACTTTGGACTTTGGTACTTACTACAAGATAAAAAAATTGATTCAATGTTAGTAACAGCAAGTGGAGGTTCTTTTAGAGATTATCCTCTTGAAAAGTTAGCTAACGTATCAATTAAAGAAGCTTTAGCACATCCAAACTGGTCAATGGGAAATAAAATCACAATTGACAGTGCAACGATGACAAATAAAATGTTTGAATTAATGGAAGCTGCGTGGCTTTTTGATATTAGAAAACTTGATGCAATTATTGAGACAAAATCACTTATTCATGCTTTTATAAATTTTGCAGATGGAAGTACAACTGCACATATCGCAAATGCTTCAATGCAACTTCCAATTGCTTATGCAATATTAGGTTCTTGTGATGAGCAAATTTTAAAACCAGTTGATTTAGTAGAAGTGGTAAATTTGGAATTCAGAAAAATAGAGACTTCACGATATCCAATTTGGGAGATAAAAGATGAGATTCTAAATAATCTTGATTTAGGAGTTGTTTTAAATGCTGCAAATGAAGTTGCAGTTGCAAAATTTTTAAATTCACAAATTGGATTTTTAGATGTTTCGAAAATCACTTTAAATGCAATAAATAAATTTAATAACGTAAAACCAACGTCAATAGAAGAGATATTCGAAATAGATAAAGAAGTGAGAAGTTACTGTGGGGTTTGATTTATTAATACCTTTTGGAATACTTTTGATTATGGTTATATATTTAATCTATTCAAGAAATAATTTTGAAAAAGATATAACAAAATTGTATGAAGAAAAATTTGATGAATGGAAAAAACATAGTACAATAGAGAAAGAGAAAACTTCTCACAAAGAGTTAGTTGGTTTAGTTTATAAAACAGACTATAAAATAAATATTGAGTTGCTTGATTCAAATGTAGAATCAGCACTTAAAAGAGGAAAGTTTGAAGTATCCAATTTAAAGGATAACTAATGAAATATCTATTGTTATTACTTGTATTTTTCTCATTACTTGATGCAAAAATATATAGAGATGGTTCAAAAGAAGTAGTTTTAGACGATGAATCTAAATTAATGTGGGTTGATGATGTATCTGTTATCAAAAATCTAATGGATCATGACGAAGCTAAAAAATATTGTGAAAATCTTAATTTTATTGGTTTTTCAGATTGGAGATTAGCACACATTGATGAATTTGAAACAATCGTTTACAAAAAAAACATAAAAACAAATATAAATTTTGCTTTTAAATATAATGTTCCAGATGGATATTGGGCATCAACAGCTCATTGGAGAACACTTTGGTACAATGCAGATTATATGCACTTTGTAAGTGGAACACCATATTATGATAATAGAAAAACAAAAAAATATGTACGTTGTGTGAGAAATTATTAAAAGGATTAAAAATTGAGTAAGAGAGTTTTAATACTTCATGGTTTGGGAGGAAGTGATTTTCCCCATTGGCAAGCGCAGTTAGCAAGTGATTTAATTAAAGAAAATTATGTTGTTTCCTTTCCAGCTTTTCCAAGTAGAGATAATCCAAAACTAGAAGAGTGGAAAGATTTTTTGAAAAAAGAGTTAAATCATTTTAAACCAGATATGGTGGTTTGTCACTCATTAGCAAATATTTTATGGTTTCACACTTGTGATGAACTTGATATTAAACTTGAAAAATTAATGTTAGTAGCTCCAGTTTCACAAAATAGAACAATAGAAGAAGCAAAAACTTTTTTTCCTTATCCAATAGCAAAAGATTTAAAAGCAAAAGAAATAATTATGGCAGCATCTACAAATGACCCATATATGAGTATAGAAGAAGCAATTGAACTTCAATCAAAACTAAATATTGGCATGAAAATCATGGAAAATGCAGGACACATAAATGCAGCTTCTGGATTTGGTAAACTTGATTGTGCATTAGATTGGATAAAACGTGTTGATGAATGTGAAATTAATAAAGAGCATGAATGATTTTAAGTATTGAAAGTTCTTGTGATGATAGCTCAATCGCTATTACACAAATTGAAACAAATAAACTAATCTACCACAAAAAAATATCTCAAGAACTTCAGCACAGTGTTTATGGTGGTGTTGTTCCTGAACTTGCTGCTAGGCTTCATATAGAAGCATTACCAAAAATACTTGAAGAGTGCAAAGAATATTTTCCAAAATTAAAAGCAATCGCTGTTACAAATGCACCAGGTTTAAGTGTTACTTTAACTGAGGGTGTAACAATGGCGAAAGCTTTATCAATTTCTTTAAATCTTCCATTAATTGCCGTAAATCATTTAAAAGGTCATATCTATTCACTATTTATTGAAAAAAATGAAATTTTACCTATGACAATTTTATTAGTTTCTGGTGGACACACTCAAATAATAGGAGCAAATAGTTTAAATGATATGAGAGTAGTTGCAAGTACTATGGATGATAGTTTTGGAGAGAGTTTTGATAAGGTTTCAAAGATGTTAGGACTTGGTTATCCTGGTGGTCCAATAGTTCAAGAATATGCTTTAAAAGGTGATGAAAATCGATTTGATTTACCAGTTCCTCTTAGTCAGAGTCCAAAAATAGAGTTCTCATATTCAGGACTTAAAAATGCTGTTAGAATGCAAATTGAAAAACTTGAAAATAGCGAGTCTGGAATAACTTTACAAGATAAATATGACCTTTGTGCCTCTTTTCAAAAAACAGCAGTTTTACATATTATTCAAAAACTAAAAAAACTATTTAAACAAAAAATTCCAAAAAATTTTGCAATAGTTGGAGGTGCGAGTGCAAATATACATTTGCGTTCACAACTTGAAGAGTTATGTAAAAAATCAAATACAAATTTATATCTTAGTGAACTAAAATATTGCTCTGATAATGCAGCAATGATTGGAAGAGTTGCAGTTGAACAATATAAACAAAATGATTTTATTACAATTGAAAATATTGATGTTCAATCAAGAATTAAGGAGTTAGTATGGGCTTAGCAGATAAATTAGCTTTTGGATTAGGAGCAAAACTTGAGGGAAATAGTTTTGATACAACAAAAGAAGATAAAAAAAATCCAAAAAAATCATCAACTGAAATCATTCCAAAAAATCAACATCAATTAGTTTTTACCTTTGAAAAAAGAAATGGAAAACCTGTTACTAATGTAGGAAGATTTAATATCTCACTTGATGAAAAAAAAGAAGTTCTAAAACTTCTAAAGAAAAAACTAGCTTGTGGTGGAGCCATTAATGAAGAGTGGCTTGAACTTCAAGGTGATGTAAAAGATAAAATAAAAACAATTTTAGAAAGTGATGGTTGGAAATTTAGAAAATAAAAGGATAAAAAATGCAAAAGCTTTTTGATGAGGTTAATTCTTTAGACAAAAGATGTTACGAGAAATTTTTATTAAGTGAAGATTTACTCATGGAACATGCCGCTTCAAGTATGGCTTTGTATATCAGTGAAAATTATTCCTCTTGTAAATCTATTTTAATAATATGTGGAAGTGGAAACAATGGTGCTGATGGAATTGCATTAGCTAGACTTATTCATACAAAATTTGATGTAAAACTCTATTTATTCTCTGATGTAAAATCAAACATGGCAAAACTACAACTACAAAGAGCTCAATCATTAGGTGTAAATATTGTTGCTGAACTCTCAAATGCTGATGTCATAGTTGATTGTATATTTGGAACAGGATTAAATAAACCATTAAGCAAAAACTACGAAAATTTAATAAATACTCTAAACTCTTATCAATCTGTAAAAATAGCTTGTGATATTCCAAGTGGAATTAATAGCTTTGGACAAGTTGAATCAGTAGCTTTTGAAGCTGATGTCACAATTACAATGGGAGCTTTAAAAACTTCACTTTTTAGTGATACCGCAAAAGATTATGTTGGGAAAATTATAGTTGCAGATTTAGGAATACAAAGAAATCTTTATGAGATAGAATCGAATAAATTTCTCTTAGATGAAAGTGATATGAACTTACCTTTTAGGAATAAAAAGAATTCTCATAAAGGAAGTTTTGGACACTTAAATGTGATAGCTGGCTGTAAAAAAGGTGCTGGAATAATTGCAGCAAATGCAGCTTTTGGATTTGGAGCAGGACTTGTAAGTATTGTTTGTCATGAAAATCTTGATTTACCTTATCATATTATGCAAACTCATTTTATTAGTGAAAACTGTACAGCAATTGCCATTGGAATGGGTTTAGGAAAATATGAAACAGATGAAATAAGAAAGATTTTAAATAAAGATATAGCAAAAATAATTGATGCAGATCTGTTTTATGATAAATTAATTTGTGAAGTTTTAAACCAAGAAATAGTTTTAACCCCTCATCCAAAAGAGTTTATTTCTTTACTAAAACTTTGTGAAATTGCAAATATATCTGTACAAGAGTTACAAAATAATAGATTTTTATATGTTGAGAAGTTTTGCAAAAAATATCCAAATGTAGTTTTATTATTAAAAGGTGCAAATGTAATTATTTCTCAAAATGAAAAATTGTATGTAAATAGTTTTGGAAGTGCAGTTTTAAGCAAAGGTGGAAGTGGTGATGTTTTAAGTGGTCTTATAGGCTCTTTATTAGCTCAAGGTTATAAACCACTTGAAGCAGCAATAAGTGCAAGTTTAGCACATGCCTTGGGTGCTAAAAATTATAAAAAAAACAATTACTCTTTAATACCTTCTGATTTAATTGAAGAGATTAAAAAATTATGAAAGCAATTATAGTTCAAACAACATGTTCTTCTAAAGAAGAGGCTAAAGATATAGCAAAGGTTTTGATAGAAGAAAAACTTGCAGCTTGTGTACAGTTAAGCCAGATAGAATCCTTATATAATTGGAAAGAAGAATTCTGTTGTGATAATGAAACACTTTTAAATATAAAAACAAGAAAAGATAATTTTGAGAAAATTAAAAGCAAAATATTAGAATTACATAGTTATGATTTGCCTGAAATTATTCAACTCGATATTGCAAATGCAAGTGAAGAATATTTAAAATTTATAGGAGAAAATACAATATGAGTGATATTTTAAAAATAGGTAAATATGAATTTAATAGTAGATTAATCGTTGGAAGTGGTAAATATAAAGATTTTCAAACAACTAAAGATGCAACATTAGCTTCAGGTTCTGAATTAATAACAGTTGCTATTAGAAGAGTAAATATAACTAATCCAAATGAAGAGAATTTACTAGATTATTTTAAAGATACAAATGTAAAATTATTACCAAATAGTGCAGGGTGTTTCACAGCAGAAGAAGCAATTACAACTTTTAGACTGATGAGAGAAGCAACAGGAATAGATATTATTAAACTTGAAGTTATTGGTGATGCACAAAAAACTCTGTATCCAGATGTAATTGAGACAATTAAAGCTTGTGAAATTCTAAAAAAAGATGGTTTTACAATCATGGCTTATACAAGTGATGATCCAATTATTGCAAAAAGATTAGAAGATGCAGGAGCTGATGCAATTATGCCTCTTGCTGCACCAATAGGTTCTGGACTTGGAATTCAAAATAGATATAATATTGCTTTTATTAGAGAAGCAGTAAAAGTTCCAGTAATTGTAGATGCAGGTGTTGGATGTGCAAGTGATGCTGCAATTGCAATGGAACTTGGAGCTGAAGCAGTTTTAACAAATACAGCAATTGCTTGTGCACAAAATCCAATTGCCATGGCAGAAGCAATGAAATATGCAGTAATTGCAGGAAGACTTGGTTATAAAGCAGGAAGAATCCCTAAAAAGCCTTATGCGACAGCAAGTTCACCTATTGATGGATTGATTCAATTTTAGTTATTTTGGAGAAATTTTGAAGAATTTTAGAATTTCTCCTAAAAACCCTTGACAAAGTTAAATATATTTAATATAATTCCGTCCACTTTTTGTGAAACTTCAAAAACATTTTTGTCGGGGCGTAGCGCAGTCTGGTTAGCGCACCTGGTTTGGGACCAGGGGGCCGGAGGTTCGAATCCTCTCGCCCCGACCATTTAATTAATTTAAATCTTGTGGTAGGTATAGCTCAGTCGGTTAGAGCATCGGGTTGTGGTTCCGAGGGTCGTGGGTTCGAGCCCCATTACCTACCCCATTTATATTTTAGTGCTTCCATAGCTCAGCTGGATAGAGCAACGCCCTTCTAAGGCGTAGGCCGTACGTTCGAATCGTACTGGGAGTACCACTTTTTGGTTTAGAATTACCAGCTAAATCTTTTTTTGAAAAATTTAATGCGGATGTGGTGAAATTGGTAGACACGCCAGACTTAGGATCTGGTGCCTCACGGTGTGGAAGTTCGAGTCTTCTCATCCGCACCACTAATAGAGCGGGAGTAGCTCAGTTGGCTAGAGCTTCTGCCTTCCAAGCAGACTGTCGCGAGTTCGAGTCTCGTCTCCCGCTCCATTTTAAAGCCTTATATAAGAAGTAATAAACTTTTTGTGTAAGGCTTTTTTTAACCTTATTTTTTATTGCTTCCATAGCTCAGCTGGATAGAGCAACGCCCTTCTAAGGCGTAGGCCGTACGTTCGAATCGTACTGGGAGTACCACTTCTATGAAGCGGGAGTAGCTCAGTTGGCTAGAGCTTCTGCCTTCCAAGCAGACTGTCGCGAGTTCGAGTCTCGTCTCCCGCTCCATAATCAAAATTATTAATCCTCTTAAGAAAAATTTTTACTTTAAATCAATCTATTTAACACAAAAAATATTATCTTTACAATTATCTATTTAATGTCATTAATTTAATAAATATATTTAAACTTTATAACTTTTAAATGTCAAGTTAATCTTGACATTTTTTATATACAATTCTAAAAAATATTAAATAGGATTTTTATTGGAATCAACAAATGTAAAAGAACAAGCAGCTAAATTATCAGTAATTTCAAATACGGCATTAGTTGTTGGGAAATTATCAATCGGATTAGCAATAGGCTCAGTGGGAGTTATCTCAGAAGGTATTCACTCTTCATTAGATTTATTAGCTGCAATTATTGCTTTTATTGCAGTAAGACAAGCCTCTCATCCTGCGGACAAAAAACATAAATATGGACATGGAAAAATAGAAAATCTTTCAGGTACTATAGAAGGAATATTAATTCTAATTGCAGCTCTTTGGATAGTTTATGAAGCAATCCAGAAATTTTTTAATCCGCATACAGTTGAATTTATTGGTTGGGGAGTTCTGATTATGGCAGTTTCTTCAGTTGTTAATTTTTTTATTTCTAAACATCTTCAAAAAGTGGGTGAGGCAACTGATTCAATTGCACTTAAAGCTGATGCAATGCATCTTAAAACAGATGTATATACTTCATTAGGTGTTATGGTTGGTTTATGTGGAATGTATCTTACTGGTTGGCAATGGCTTGATCCATTGGCTGCAATCGCTGTTGCAATGTTAATAATGTATGCTGCATGGGAATTAATAAAAGAGTCTTTTGCACCACTTCTAGATGCAAGTTTATCTGAAGAAGATGAGCAAAAAATCATAACCAAAATTGAAAATCATCAAGAACATTTTATTGATTTTCACGATTTTAGAACAAGAAAAGCTGGTTCAGAACGACATATAGATTTTCACTTAACCGTTTGTAAATATCATACAATCGATCACGCTCATACACTCGCTGATAAAATAGAAAATGATATACAATTATTGTTTAGAGAGAGTAGCATTCTAATTCATCATGAACCTTGTTATGAAGAGTGTGATAGATGCCAGAAATCTTGCAAAGCAGAGATAAAATAAAATTTAATAATTAGGAAGAGATATGAAATGTCCAATATGTATTAACGAATCATTAGTAATGTCAGAAAGAAGTGGAATAGAGATTGATTATTGCCCAAAATGTAGAGGAATTTGGCTTGATAGAGGTGAACTTGATAAAATTATTGAACGTTCAGAAAATCAATCTTCTACAAATAATTTATATAATCAAAATCGTTCATCATCTTATAATCATCATAAAGAATATTCATATAATCAAAAACCACATAAAAAAGAGTCTTTTTGGAGTGAACTTTTTGATTAAATTTAGAATTATATTCACTTAATACTATTTATAAAAAAAGCCCCTGTAGAATAGTCTACAGGGGCTTTTTTTAATAAGGTGAATAGATTTTATTTAAATATCGATAAAAGTACACCAGCCGCAACTGCTGAACCAATAACACCAGCTACATTAGGACCCATCGCATGCATTAATAAAATGTTCGATTTGTCATATAACTGACCTTCTTTACTTACAACCCTTGCTGCCATTGGTACTGCTGATACTCCAGCTGCTCCAATCAACGGATTGATCTGATTATCTTTTGAAGAAAACTTATTCATGATTTTCGCCATTATTACCCCTCCAGCTGTTCCTGCTGAAAATGCTAACAATCCAATTATCATAATACCTATTGTCTCTGCTACTAAAAATTGCTCAGATGCTAGTTTTGAACCTACACCTAATCCTAAAAATATTGTTACAATATTTATTAATGAATTTTGCATTGTATCAGAAAGTCTATCAACAACTCCTGATTCCCTTGCAAAATTTCCAAGACACAATGCTCCAATAAGTGGTGCAGCATCTGGCAGTATTAAAATTGTTAATGTTAAAACAACTAAAGGAAATACAATTTTCTCTAACTTAGATACTTTTCTAAGTGTAGACATCTTAATTCTTTTTTCACTATCATTTGTTAATGCTCTCATAATTGGAGGTTGAATTAGTGGTACTAATGCCATATATGAATATGCAGCAACTGCAATTGCTCCCAATAATTCAGGTGCTAATTTTGAAGCAACAAATATTGATGTTGGTCCATCAGCTCCTCCAATAATTGAAATAGCAGCTGCTTGTTCTAGTGTAAAATTAATTCCTGGAACATATTGTGAAAGCATTACTGCTCCAACTAATGATCCAAAGATACCAAATTGTGCAGCACCTCCAAGAAGTGCAGTTTTTGGATTAGCTAATAATGGACCAAAGTCTGTCATAGCTCCAACACCCATAAATATTAGTAATGGAAAGAATTGATTAGTAATACCCATACTATAGATAATTCCTAACATTCCATCATGACCTGCCATATTAGCAATTGGAATATTTGCTAATAATCCACCAAATCCAATTGGAAGTAATAATAATGGTTCAAATCCTTTTTTAATCGCTAAATAAAAGAGTAAAAAACAGATTAAAATCATAATAACTCTTCCTGCACCTTGTGCAAATAGAGTCATATCTTTTCCATGTGAATCTTTTACTCCCTCTTGAGGTTGAAGCAGTGCTTTAATCCCTGTTGTTGCATAAAACGATTCTACTAATTCACCCATTGTTTTTGAATGGTAAGGTTGTTTTTCTTGAGTACTTACTACATCTGTTCCTGCATTTGCAAAACTAGCTGTTGTAAAAAATGCAAATAAAAGAAAAAAACCTACTAATATATTTTTTTTCATAAACTACTTTACAACATTAACCAATAATGGCTAATGTTTCTCCTTCATCTACAGCTTGAGTATTATTAACTAAAATTTTAGTAATAACACCTGCAACTGGAGCAGTTACATCTATTTCCATTTTCATAGCTTCTAAAATCATGATTTGTTGATCAGCTTCAACTCTATCACCTTCTTTTACAAGAATTTTCCATACTGCTCCATTAACAGCTGCTGGAACTGGTGTTCCATTTGTAGAAGCTGCAACTGGTGCTGGTGTTACTACTGGAGCTGCAACTGGTGCAGCTGCTACAGGTGCGCTTGCAACTGGTGTTACTTGAATATCTGCATTACCTTCAGCTATCGTTACATTAAATTTTTGTCCATCAACTACTACTGTATAATTACCACTTGAATTAGCCATTTTATTCTCTCCTAAATTACATTCTTTATCATCTTCACAAACACTATTTTTTCTTACATTTAAAGGTGATTCACCTTTTAAGAAAGCAATACCTTTTTCATCACAAGCAGCTGCGATAAAAATATTCTCTTCTGTTGCTTCAATACCTTCAATTTCTAATCTTTGTTTCCAAACAGAGATTTTTTTCTTTTCATCTCTATCTGCAATATCCAAAGGATTTTCAATTGTTGGTTGAAGTTTTAATTTTTCAGCAGCAAGTGCAATAATTTCAGGATCAGCAGGAACTGGAGTTTTACCAAAGTATCCTAAAACCATTTTTCCATAACCAGGAGCAATTTGTTTCCATGGTCCAAACATTACATTTGCGTATGCTTGTTGCCAATAAAATTGAGAAACAGGAGTTACAGATGTACCATATCCACCTCTTTCAACAACTTCTCTCATAGCTTTAATAACTTCTGGGAATTTATGTAAAGTTCCATTATCTCTCATCATTTGAGTATTAGCAGTTAATGCACCACCTGGCATTGGAGAGAAAGGAATTAAAGGAGAAACTTGTGTAGCTTCTGGTGGAATAAAGTAATCTTTTAAACAATAATTTAATGTTTCTTGGTATTTTAGAATTTTCTCAATTTCTAAACCACCTAAATCATAGTTTTTACCTTTTACAGCGTGAAGCATAGTTAAAATATCAGGTTGACTTGTTCCACCACTTACAGGGCTTGCAGCTAAATCGATACCATCAGCACCTGCATCTAAAGCAGCTAAGTAACATGCAACTGATACACCAGCTGTTTCATGAGTATGAAGTCTAATATGAGTATTATATCCAACTAGATTTCTAGCCATTTGGATTGTTTCATAGATTTTTTGAGGAGATGAAGTTCCAGATGCATCTTTAAAACAAATTGAATCAAATGGCAAACCACTATCAAGAATATTTCTTAAAGTTTTTTCATAGAAAGGTACATCATGTGCGCCAGTACATCCTGGAGGTAAATCCATTAAAGTTACAACAACTTCATGGTTAAGACCATATCTTTTAATACATTCAGCACTATATTCAAGATTTTGAACATCATTTAAAGCATCAAAGTTTCTGATTGTTGTTGTTCCATGTTTTGCGAACATTTTTGCATGTAAGTCGATTAATTCTCTTGAACCCGTATCTAGCATAACTGTGTTTATACCACGAGCCAAAGTTTGTAAGTTTGCATCTGGTCCAACGATTTCTCTGAATTTATCCATCATTTCAAATGCATTTTCTTGTAGATAGAAGAATAAAGATTGGAATCTAGCCCCTCCACCAAACTCAAAGTGAGTTATTCCGGCTTCTTTTGCAGCAGCTACTGCTGGAAAGAAATCATTCATTAGAACTCTTCCTCCAAAGACAGATTGGAATCCATCTCTAAAAGTTGTGTCCATGATATCTATATATTTCTTAGACATATATTTTAACCCTTTAGATTTTTATGATGTTGCACCGCAGCAACTATTGCAGCTATTTTTGCAGCTTCTACTTTATTTGTATTTTCACATTTTGAAACTACTACATTTACAATCTTCTCTTTTTGAGGAAAAAATTTTGTTAGTATTGCCCCTTGTGCTTTTAGTACAAATATCATTATTATTAGAAATGCAAATACTACTCCCATCCCTAAAAACATGAATTTTATTGACTCTGCTACTAAGTTTATTTCCATAAGTAAACCTTTATGTTTATTTAACGCGTGCAATTTTAGGGAAATAATAAAAATAGTTCTTCTTTTTAAGTGCTTAAAAAGTAGTTTATTATTGCTAATATTATAGTTCAAAAATGATATAATACCTTATGAAAAAAGATACACTAGAAAAACGAACGAAAATAGCAAATGATATTATGTATTATATTTACACTCATATCGAAACAAATATTGATATTGAAGAACTAAGTATTGATTTAGGTGTGAGTAAATTTCATATGCATAGGATTTTTAAAGAGGCATTTGATAAAAATATTTATGAAAGTATAAAATCTATTAGGCTTCAGAAAGCATCAAATTTACTTTTAACTAATAAGTATTCAACTATATCAAATATTGTTAATCAATGTGGTTATTCATCTCAATCATCTTTTATTAAAACATTTAAAGAACGATTTGAAATGACACCAAAAGATTGGAGAAATGGCGGTTACAAAGATTATTCAAATAAAATCTTACAACAATCACAAAGGGCAATGCAATCAACTGCAGATTTTAAAGATATGACACCAACCATTGTTAAAATGCCTGCAATTGAGAGTTTTTATATTAGAAACAAAGGTTATAATGTAAATATTAGAGAGACTTGGCAAAAACTTCAAACTTGGATTTTGACAAATAATATTACATCATATAAAAGAATAGCACTCTTTCATGATAATCCGACAATTACACCTTTAAATGATTGTCAATATATTGGATGTATTGTAGTTGATGATAAAGAGAGTGTTAAAAGTGATAGATTACCAAATTTCAAAATAGCTGATGGTGTTTATGCAAAGTTTGATTTAAAAGGAAAAACAGGAGATGTTTTACCATTTATTCACTGGGTTTATCATGAATGGTTGCCAAAAAGCGAATATGAAACAACAACAAAACCATCATATGCAGTTTATGAAAAAATGGATTTCTTAGATGAGAGTGGAGAGTTTGAATTGAGTTTTTATGTATCGATAAACTTTTGATTAATTATATTTAACTATAATTCGAAAAAATATTACGAAAAGAAGGTAATTAGATGATTTTATATTTACTAGCAATTGTTGCTGGTTTTGTTATTCTTGTTTGGAGTGCAGATAAATTTGTAGATGGAGCTGCATCAACTGCCAAACATTTAGGAATGCCAACTTTATTAATTGGGATTTTAATTGTTGGATTTGGAACAAGTGCCCCTGAAATGGTAGTTTCTGCAATTGCAGCAATGGAAGGAAATCCAGGACTTGCGCTTGGAAATGCAATAGGTTCAAATATTGTAAATGTTGCACTTATTTTAGGAGTTACAGCTTTAGTTTCACCAATTGTAGTAAATTCAAATATTGTAAAAAAAGAGATACCTCTTTTATTATTAATTGTATTTATTATTGGTTATTTACTTTTAGATAACACATTGACTTTTGTTGAAGGAATTATTCTTTTAGCTGGTTTTTTTGCTTTAATTGCTTGGTCAATAATTTCTGCAATGAGAAATAAAGGGGATTCTTTAGAATCTGATATTGAAGAGGAGTTAATTGAACATGAAATGAGTTTAAAAGCAGGAATACTTTGGCTTTTAGTTGGACTTGTTTTATTAATAGGAAGTTCAAGGCTTCTTGTTTGGGGTGCTGTTGGAATTGCCCATGAATTTGGAATTAGTGATTTAATAATAGGACTTACAATTGTAGCACTTGGAACTTCACTTCCTGAATTAGCAGCTTCAATAATGGCAGCTAGAAAAGGTGAACATGATATTGCTATTGGAAATGTTGTAGGTTCAAATATGTTTAATATTTTAGCGGTTATTGGAATTGCGACAGTAATTTCACCAATGAACAATATTCCTTTAGAAGTATTACAAAGAGATTGGATAGTAATGCTTGTTTTAACTGTTGCACTTTTATTGATGTCTTATGGATTTAAGGCAAAAAATGGTGTAATAAACAGATTAGAAGGAACTATTTTAATAATTTGTTATGTAGCTTATAACACTTATCTTGGTATGAGTTTAACAGGTAATATATAGTCTTTATAAAATCTTTATATTTATATTTGGATATTGATATATTATTGATAGATTTTGAATTAGAATAATTTAAATCAAAATCAAAGGATTAGTATGCCTTATTCAAGTATAGCTATGCTGAGTATTCTAGGTATTTTAGTTGCAATTCTTATAATAAAGATGATAGAGTATAAATGAAAAAAATCGATGTAAAACCTGAATATGTGTACATATTTAATGCTTTAATTATATTATTAATAATTACATTTATAAGTCATGTATTCAGAGAACATCTTCAAATTATAAATATTGCGCTTATTCATATCGTTCCTGTTGTCGTTGTTGCAATTCATGGTAATTTTAAAGCAACGGTTTTTATAACATTTATAAGTGTTATTCTTCTAAATTTTTTATATATTCCACCTCTGTATAGTTTTAATGTAAACAATGAACTCTATATTTGGAGTTTTATAATTTTTGCAGTTGTAGGTTGGATTATTACATTACAAGCAAAAAATTTACACACTCAAACAAAACAAAATGAATTAAAAGAGAGTCTTTTAAATATCATTTCTCACGATTTAAGAACACCATTATCTACAATTCATGGAACAATAAATTTACTTCTTTCTGATATGAAATTAGATGAAAAAAGTAAAAGAAGTTTATTAGAAGATGTTAATTATGCATCTTTACGAATGAAAAGATTAATTACAAATTTACTTGATAGCACAAGATTAACAGATAAAAATATAGATCTAAAACTAGAATGGTGTGATTTTGAAGATATTGTAGGTGTTGCATTAGAAGAGTTTTCCCAAAAACAAAGTGAAGATTTAATAGATATAAAAATAGATGATATGACTCTTTATTGGGGTGATAATACACTATTAACACAACTTGTAATAAATCTATTTGATAATGCATTTAAATACTCAAAAGAGAATACAACAATAGAATTAGAGATATTAAATTTAAATAATTCTATAAAAATTATTATTTTTAATGAGAGTGAATATATTGATACGAAAAAATTAAAAAATATTTTTGATAAATTTTATAGATTAGAAGATACAAATGATATTTCAGGAAGTGGAATAGGTCTATCAATTTGCAAAAGTATTGTGAAGTTGCACAATGGCGATATTAAGGCAATTCCTAAAGATAATGGCATCGCAATAGAGATAAATTTACCAATTACAAAAAGAGCTAAAATAGTATGAAAAAACTAATTCAAATAATAGAAGATGATGTATCTGTAAAAAAGCTTCTTGAAATTACTTTCAAAGAGTATGACTTTAATTGCATAACTTGTGATAATAAAAGAAATGCAATGGTGACATTTTTAAGTCATAATCCAGATTTGATTATTGTAGATTTGGGCTTACCTGATGGTGATGGAAAAGATTTTATTAAAGAGATAAGAGAAATCTCAAAAATTCCAATTATTGTATTAACAGCAAGACATGATGAAAAAGATGTGATAAAAGCCCTTGATTATGGTGCTGATGATTATATGACAAAACCTTTTTCAGTAAATGAATTGTTAGCAAGAATTAGAGCAAATTTAAGAAGAAATATAAATGAAGAGTCTCCAAATGACAGAGTGATTTGCGGTCAAGTTGAATTAAATATTGTATCAAGAGATATTACTTATAAAAATGAAAAACTAAAATTAACTCCTATTGAATATGAATTATTAAAGTATTTTTTATTAAATGCAAATAAAACTTTAACTCACAAACAAATCTTACAAGAGGTTTGGGGAACTGGTTATCAAAATGAGATGCCATATTTAAGAACTTATGTAAATACTCTTAGAAAGAAAATCGAGGAAAATAGTACAAGACCTACGTATATAAAAACGGTTTCAGGGATTGGATATAGATTTTCTTGTGATGGGAATTAAAAAATATGACTTATAAATATGTTAAAACAATTTTTTATGGATATGTTTTTATTATCTTAATTGGAGCAATTTTACTCTATTTCCCATGTAGTCATATTGGTGAATTAAGATTTATTGATGCAATTTTTACTTCAACTTCAGCTGCTTGTGTAACTGGATTAATTGTAACAAGTACCTCTGAGAATTTTACTTTTCTTGGAGAGTTGATAATTTTAGCCTTGATTCAAATGGGTGGAATTGGTTATATGTCATTGGTTATAATCTTCTTCTTATTTGTAAAAGATAGTTTAAGTATTGATGATAAAAGAGCTACAAAATTATCTTTGGATTTACCAGATTTACATGTTGGGGCTTTTATAAAAAAGATAGTTTTTTTAGTTTTTGTAATGGAGTTAATTGGTGCAGTAATTTTAACATTTGAGTTTAACAAAAATTACGAATTTTTAGAAGCAGTTTGGTATGGAATATTTCATAGTATTAGTGCCTTTAATAATGCAGGATTTTCACTTTTTACAGATAATATAATTTCTTATAATGATAATCTAGTTGTTTTATTTACAATTAGTTTTCTGATTATCTGTGGTGGAGTTGGATATTTTGTTTTAATTGAACTACATGAAAATAAGAAATTCGCTAAAAGAGTTACAATTCATACAAAAATAGTACTTTATGGAACTTGTATTTTAATTATTTTAGGAATGATTCTTTTTTTATCAATTGAGTGGAATAATCCAAAAACGCTTGGTGATTTTAGTGTATTTAAAAAAGTTTTAAATAGTTTCTTTTTATCTGTAAATTTAAGAACGGCAGGATTTAATAGTATTGATTTAGTTGGTATGAAAGACTCATCTTTATTTTTTTCAACAATGTTTATGATGATAGGAGCAGGACAAGGTGGAACAGCAGGTGGTATGAAAATTACTACAGTTGCAGTTTTAATTATTATGGTATTTTTTGTGTTAAATCAAAGTAATCAAGAACCACATATTTTTAAAAGAACAATAGAGCAAAAGTTAATAAATAAGGCAACTGCAATTATTATGTTTTCTTCATCTTTTGTATTATTTATAACTTTATTATTGGTAGAAACTCAAGATTTGCCTTTTATAAAAATACTTTTTGAAGTAGTTTCAGCTTTCTGTACAGTTGGTTTATCTGTTGGAGATGGTGGAATTCTAAGTCTTTCTCAAAAGTTTGATGATTTTGGAAAAAGTTTAATAATAGTATCAATGATAGCAGGAAGATTAGGTGTTTTTGCCTTTGGTTTACTCTTAATTGGAAAAGCAAAAATAAAACATTTTAAATACCCTATAGGAAGGATTATAATTTGAAGTCAGTAGCAGTAATAGGTTTAGGAAAATTTGGATTTTATGTTGCTAAAAGTTTGGCAAAATTAAATATCACAGTAATAGCTGTTGATAGTGATGAAGAGAAAGTTCAAGAGATAAGTCGATATGTTGATAATGCATTTATTCTAAATAGTACAAGTAAAATAGCCTTGGAAGAGGTTGGAATTTATAATTTAGATACAGTAATTGTAAGTATTGGTGAAAATATCGAATCAAGTATTTTAACGGTTATGGCTTTAAAAGATTTAAATAATAGAAATATTATTGCAAAAGCAATTAATCCTACACATGGAGAGATATTATCGAAAATTGGCGCATTTAAAGTTATGTATCCAGAAGAGATTGCAGGAAAAATTTTAGTAAAACAGCTAATTGAAAATATTAGAATTGAAGAGATTGATCTTTGTAATAATTTAAAAATATTAAAAGTTTTTGCAGATGTTGTATTTGTTGATAGAAGTATAAAAGATATTGAAGCATTTAATCCAAATGTAAAAGTAATATCATTAAAAAATGAACACTCATGGAATATAACAGTAGACTCAGAATATATAGTTCAAAAAGATGATTTGTTAGTATTTTTAGGTGAAAATAATGCAGTAGAAACTTTATCAAAAAGTTTATGCGCTAAGTAGAGAATAAAGTTTAAACTTTTTTATTCTCTATTACTAAACAATTTTTTCCTGATGTTTTTGCAAGATAAAGTGATTCATCTGCACGACGTAAAATTTTATCAATTACTGTCAAATTATTTCTTGAACTTAGTCCTAAAGAAACAGTAAATGTGATTTTTTGATTGTCTATTATTAGTTCACTATTAGCACATGTTTTTCTTATTTCTTCACTAATTTTAGTAACTAAAGGTAAATCTTTGTTGTAAAAGCTAATACAGAACTCTTCTCCACCAACTCTTGCAAATACCTCTTCATTAGATATTATTTTATTAATAATTTCACACAAATTAATTAATACTTTATCTCCCACTGCATGTCCATAAGTATCATTAATTTTTTTAAAATTATCAATATCAATCATTAAAACATAAAAATTATAATTGTTTAAAATAGCTTCTTTTAAAAGAAGAGATGTTTTCTCAAAATAACTTCTTCTATTTCTAATACCAGTTAGATAATCAATATTTGCATTTTTATAAAGTTGCTTATTTATTTCATCCAAATTTCTATAGGCATTTGTTAGTTGTTCTGTTCTTTCTTCAACTTTTTTATTCAAAAGAATATTTTGATTATTGATTAAATATTGATTTTTATATATAAATAAGAAGATTAATAAAATTACTATAAAAATAATTATGTTAAATGTATAAATAGTTTTTTTACTATTATGAATTAGATTTCTTTCATTTGTTGTAATTAAAGAGATAACATATTCACCTTCATTATTAAAAAATTGAATATGATTTATTAAATAGTTTGAATTAGATTGAGTTGTAACTTTTGTTTTTAAATATTTAAAATCTACAGTTGGAATATCTAATTTAGAACTATTTTCTTCAATAGAAATATCTTTAAAAATCGAATAGTTTTTATTGAAGATTTCATTAGTAATTAATTTAACAGTTAAAACAAAACCTCTAATATTACCAGTATGATCACTTTTTAGGATTTCACTTTTTGATAGATAAATGAAATTTGAGTTATAGTTTATTATTTCATTTATATTGCTACTATTTTTAAATTTGTTTATTAAGTATTTTTCGAAATCTTTTTGATTTGATTCTAAATATTGGTTGTTATACTTAGAAAATAGTATTTCATCTTTTAAATTAATATAGATAATTGCATCTAGATTTAATCCAGCAAGTGTTTGAGCACCTTCTCTAAAATTCTCATAAATATATAATTTATTTTTATCTTTCGCAAATTTATATGTATCATCCCATACACTATAATCGTTTGTGGTATTTTTTAGATTTTCAATATTTTCATTCAAGCTTGATAAAAAAGTATTTATATCACTTTGATTTTGTTTATTTTCAAGAGAAATAAAATCATTTAAAAAAATTTTGTAACTTGCAATAAAGATAGTTGAACAGAGGAAAAAATATGAGATTATAAAAAAAACAATATTCAGTCTAATATATTTAGAAATCAACACTCCAACCTATTTTTAGTTTACTATATGTCTAAATTATAACTAATATTAACTTCTAATAACCATCTTTTTAAGAATTCTTTCCTTGAAAAAGAAATAGCTCCTAAATCAAATTTGTATTGCATATAAGGATGTCCTAAATTCCAAAAAGAGTAGTTATTATTTTGAAGATAGTTTGCTAAAAGAACAAGTTGAAGTTTCCCATAGTTGTTATATTTTTTATCTTTTAGACAAAAACCAGTAAGTGAAGTGTAAGTTGAAGATATTTTATAACCAATTTCACCTGCAATTAAAGTATTAGAATTTTTGTCCCAAACTTCAACACTTAATATTTCAAAATTTATATTTGGATGTTTGTAATCTTTTAATTCTTTTAATATTTGATGATATTCAGGGCTTAACCAATTTGTTTTGTGCTGAAGTTGTATATTTTTAATAACTTCATCAATATCCTTATTTATAGTGAAAACAAAATCATTTTTATCTAAAAGTTTTTTTACTTTTTTACTAATGTGTAAATTCTCAAAATCCAAAATCGCATATTCAAATTGCATTTCGGGAACTAAATAAAATTTATCTTGTATATAAATAGAAGTAGAGATAAAACCACATAATGCTTGATTTACATAGAAATCTTTTGATAAGTCATCACTTATATAAAAATTTGAATTTTCATTTGCATAAATGTGGTTAAATAGGATATTTTTATCTTTTATATTTTCAAGAGTTAAAAAATATACTACACTCTTCTCTTTCATTTAGTACCTTGTTTTATCTTTTATTATATTCATCTCTTCCATGAGAATTTCTATTATTTTCATGATGATTATAATTTCTATCATCTCTATTTTTATAGTTTGGTCTTCTATCATCTATTCTTTCATAATAGTGACCATAAACAGGTTCTCTATCATTTCTGTAGTTTTTTGTTTTATTCCAGTCATTATTTTTATGGTATCTATACTCTCTATAATGTGGATGATGTGAATCAAAAAAACCTCTATGGTGTAATCTGTCATAATATGTATATCTGTTATCAAATAAGAAATAAATATTATTATAAAAATATCCAGTTCTATCAAAATATCCATAATAATATCCAAAGTCATCGGCATAACCATATCTGTTATAATCAAAATTTCTATATCTATTATCATATCTATGGTCATCTGATCTGAAATTTATACCAAGCATTCCACCATTTGAAAGAGGTGTTTGTATATTAATTCCAATATCAGGACCAGCAAATAAAGCTGTACTAAAAGTTAAAAGTGAAGCCAAAATTAATTTTTTCATGATATTTCCTTTATATATTTGTCGAATCTTATATTCGCAGTGTGAATAAATTGTGATTTATCATAAATTACACTTGATTTAATTATAATCAATAATTAAATTTAAGGTATTTTTTGAATAATCTAATCACAAATAATCAATCAACAAATTTCTATAATCATATCACAAAACTTCTCTTAGAAGCTGACTCTTTTATTTTTAATGTGGCATTTATAAATTTTAGTGGAGTTCAGCTTTTATTGGATGTTTTCTCAAAACTTGAAAACAAAAATATAAAAGGTAAAATTTTAACTTCTACCTATTTGAATTTCACTCAAGTAAAAGCACTAGAGAAGTTAAAAGAGTTTTCAAATATAGAACTAAAAATCTATGATTCAAATGAGACAAATATAGGATTTCACTCTAAATCTTATATCTTTGAATTTGTAGATTCTTTTGAAATAATTGTAGGTTCTTCAAATATAACTGCCAGCGCTTTTAAAACAAATATTGAGTGGAATGTTAAAACAAGTGTAAAAAAAGATGATATTTTTTTACAAAATATTTTAGATGAGTTTAATCTTTTATGGAATGATTCTTATGCTGTAGATGAGAAATTTTTAAAAGCATATGAGTTTTATTTAAATTCAATAAAACATGAAAAAAGAGATTTTTTTGCTTTTTCTAAAAATATCAAAACAAATTTTATGCAAAAAACAGCTCTTGAAAAACTACAAAATCTACGACAAAAAAATCAAAACAAAGCTTTAATAATTGCAGCAACTGGAAGTGGAAAAACTTATCTTAGTGCTTTTGATGTGAAAAATTTTGGTGCAAAAAAAATGCTTTTTTTAGTTCATAGGGAAAATATACTTCTAAGTGCAAAACAGAGTTTTGAAAATATTATTCCAAATAGAACCTATGGATTATTCACAGGAAATAAAAAAGAGAAAGAGCAAGATTATCTATTCTCAACTATTCAAACTATGAGTCTATATTTTGAGGAGTTTGAAAAAGAGCAGTTTGATTACATCATAATTGATGAAGCCCACCATGTAACAAGTCCTAGTTACAAAAAAATTATAGAGTATTTCAAACCGCAGTTTTTATTGGGACTTACAGCCACTTCAAATAGAATGGATGGAAATTCTATTTATGAAATATTCGATGAAAATATTGCTTGTGATATTAGATTAAATGAAGCCCTTGAAAATAATCTTGTTGTTCCTTTTCACTATTTTGGAATAAGTGATATAAAATCAATAGATTATGAAAATGTAGATTTGAATAAAATTGATGAGTTGGCAAAACTTTTAAAAGTGAATAAAAGAGTTGAATTTATAATAAAACAGATGAATTTTTATTCATACTTTGGAATAAAAAGAAAAGCTATAGGTTTTTGTGTTTCCAAAGAACATTGTTTTTATATGAGGGAGGAGTTTAATAAAAGAGGAATAAATTCCACATATCTTACAAGTGAAGATTCAATTATAAAAAGAGAAGAAGTCATCAAAAAACTTGAAGATGAGAATGACTCTTTGGAAGTGATTTTCACAGTTGATATTTTTAATGAAGGAATTGATATTCCATCAATCAATACAGTTTTGTTTTTACGACCAACAAACTCTCCAATTGTATTTATTCAACAACTAGGCCGTGGTTTAAGAAAACATAAAAATAAAGAGTTTTTAACTGTTCTTGATTTTATAGGAAATCATAAAAAAGCATATTTAATTGCTTTGGCACTTGCTGGAAATAAAGCTATTGATAAAGATAGTTTGAAACTCTCACTAATGAATAATTTTGCAAATTTCCAAAATGCCTTTATCTGTATGGATGAGATTTCAAAACAAAGAATTTTAGAGCAAATCGAAAATCAGAACTTTAATAATCTTAAATATTTAAAAGAACAATATTTTGAATTTAAAACTTTACTAAACAATAAAGTACCAAAACTAACAGATTATTTAGCCTTTGATGATTTGATTAATCCTTTAAATTTCATAGATGAAAGCAAATCTTATGTGGAGTTTTTATCAAAAGTTGAAATTGGAAAAACAAAAGATATTTACACAAATTTTTGTTTAAATGAAGATTTTATAAAAGCAATTAGATTTATAGAAAATCAACTCCCTATAAAAAGAGTTTATGAATTTGTGATTTTAAAATATCTATTGACAAATGATTTTTGTGATGAAAATATCGCTTTTAGAATTTTAGATAAGTATTTAGATAGAGTTTGTAAAAAAACTATAATTCATAGTTTTTCATATCTAAATCAAGATTTCTTTGATTCAGGACAAATAAGTAGATATTTAAAGTGTGTAAATTTTGATGGAACAAAACTTTCAAAAACAAAAGAGTTCTCAAAGCTTTTAGAAAATAAAGATTACAAAGATATTTTTGAAGATAGTCTGAATTATGGAATTTATACCTATGAAGAGGAGTTTAAAACCCTTGATTTTGGAATGCCATTTTTAAAACTTTATTCAAAATATAATATGTTAAATATCGCTCAACTTTGTAATTTTCCAAAAATTCATAGTTCATTTAGAGGAAGTGGATTTCTAAAATATCAAGATGATTTTTTCTTATTTATAAATCTTGAAAAAGAGAAGTTTTCAAAATCTGCGAATTATTTTAATGCCTTTTTATCAAAAGAAGTCCTTACTTATCAAAGTAAACCTTCTCAAAGTCAAGATAAAGGTGATGGAGAAAGATTAATAGAAAATCAAAAACATAAAGTAAAACTGCATATCTTTGCAAGGAAATTTGCCCAAGTGGATAAAAAAACTCAAAACTTTATATATTTGGGTTTAGCAAATTGTATTAAATATGAGGGAAATAAACCAATTAGTTTAGAGTTAAAATTAGAAATACCTCTTGATAATAAGTTGTTTGAGGAGTTTACAAAAATAGTCTAAAAAAAAGATTATTTTTATCTTTCTTTTATGTTCATCTGTGATAACATTCGCAAAATTATTGATTGGTTCAAGGATAATTAAGTGAAAGAAGAAAAGAAGAGTTTAGTGGAAAAAGTATTCATAAAAGTAAATAATATAGACAAAGTTCTAGAGAGTAAAGTTGATACAATTTTATTAAGATTTATTAATATGCTTAAATATGTCTTTATAGTAATAATGATAGCTTATTTAGCAATTTGTCTTATGAGTTTATCTCATAAAATGATCTCTTTTATAATAGAACAAGGTGCTTTAGATTTTGCATCAATTAAAACAATTTTAACTGATGGTTTATTCACATTGATTGTTATTGCAATTGTGAAAACTCTTTTTATTAAAAATGGATTTGATTATGCTTTAACTTTTCTAGAAATAGCATTTGTTGTTATTATTAGAAAACTTATTTTATTAGATAGCACTCCAAGTGAAACGGATATATTAATAGCTTTAGGAATAACGTCTTCTATCTTTTTTGTATTAATTATTTTTATTCATAACATGAAAAGAAAATGGCAAAAAGAGGATAAAAAATAGAGCTTATTCCTGTATCGGAAGCTCAATGATGAATTGTGCACCTCTACATTTTATATTATTGTAGGTGTATTCTTCATTTGAAACACTTAAATTCCCATTCATATGTTTTTTTATGATTTCAGTTGACATATAAAGACCAATTCCTGTACCTTGACTCTTATGTTTTGTTGTAAAATATGGTTCAAAGATTCTTGAAATAATCTCTTCTTTTATTCCACCTGCATTATCTTTTATTTTTAAAATTAGTTTGTTATCATTTTTGTAAGCATCTATAAATATAAATTTTTCTTTGGAATTATTTTCTTTAAAGGCATCCAATGCATTATTTAAGATATTTAGTAAAACTTGAATAAATTCATTACTAAGACCTAAGATATTAATCTCTTGAGTATTCTTTATAATTTCTATTTCTCTATTTTTTAGTTTTGAACTTACTAAATATAAAACTTTTTCAATTGGTAGATTAATATCAAAAGTTGTAGTTTGTTTATCATTGTTAAAGAAGTTTCTAAAATCATCAATTGTGTTTGATAGATGTTGAGCGGAATTATTTATAATATCCATAGTTTCATAGAAATCTTCATCACTTAGTTGTTTAAAATCTTTTTTTAATTTTGCACCAGTTGCTGCTGTAGAAATTAAAGATAAAGGTTGTCTCCATTGGTGGGCAATATTTTCAATCATCTCTCCCATTGCTGCCATTTTTGATTGTTGGTTTAATATAGTTTCTTTTTGAATTAATTCGTTTGTTTTTTTCTCAACCATCTTTTCAAGATTTTTATTCATTTCATTTAATTTTTTAGTTTTTTCTTCTACAACTTTTGTAAGATTTTTATTGAGTTTTTTTAGTGTGAAAGTTCTGTTTATAAATGCCAAAATGATTATAAAAATAACGAGTGAAGCTTTCCAAAATAAATCATAATTAAAGTTTGTTTGAAATTGTACATTATCCCATTTTGTAATTATTTGATTTAATTCATTAATAGAAATAGATGTTATTGCTTTATTTAAAATTGATTCTAAAATAGTGTAATCATCTCTAATCATAAATTTTATATTAAAATCTAGACCAGTATTTCCTGATACTTTTAAGTCATCAAAACCGTATTTTGCAATATTATAAAGAAGGACAGGTTGAATATCTACAAATGCATAGGCTTTATTATTTGATACTAACTCCAAGCCTTCTTTAACGCTATTTACTAATACTAAATCCATGTCAGGATATTTATTTTTAATTATATTGTGAGCTGTAAAATTATTACCAACCGCAATTTTCTTTTTGTTAAGTAATGTGATATTTTCAATAAAGTTCTCATCTTTTTTTGTAACTATAGAAATTGGGAATTTAGCATACTCTTTTGTAAAAATTGAAAACTCTTTTCTATTTGCAGTTTCCCCAACACTATAAATTAAATCAGACTCTTTATTTTTAATACTATTAATTTGTTGATTAAATGTTTCAGAAAAACTATTTTTATAGTTTAATCCTAGTTTATTAGCTATTAATTTCCAATATTCTGCTGAAATACCAATTGCTTCATTATTTTCTGCCCTAAAAGTAAATGGTTCCCATGAGTTAGAAACTGATACTTTTATTAAGTTTTTTGCTAAAAAATCTTTTTCTTCTTTTGTTAAATTTATTTGTTGTTTAAAATCTGGATAATATCGTTCATTTTCATTTAAAATCCATTTTTTTTCAAGTTCTAAAAGTTCATTTGTAGGAATTTTCAATAAACCTGCATTAAAAATATTAGCTTTTTCTTTGTCATAAGTTATTGTTCGTATTTTATTTTTAAGTATCAGATTATTAAGAGGTCTTATTAAGTGAAATAAATTGTTTTGAACTGTAAAAAATTCGATTGCTAATTTATCATCATAAATTACATCAATCTTTAAATCTTTTAAGTCATTAATAGAATATATATAATCTTCATAAACTATTATATTGGCATTTGGAAAATGCTTTTGCATTAATTCTTTATAAACATTTCCTATTATTCCAATATTGAGATTTTCTTTTTTTTCTATTTTAAAATCATTTCCTGCTAAAGCAAAGAATGAACTTTTTATTTCATAAAAGAAATTAGAGCCAATCATCCAATCATTATATTTTTCCGTTCCTAAAAAGAAATCAACTTTTTTATCTTTTACTAAAGTTATGGCATCTTCCCATAAAACACCATCTATAAACTCAATAGTATAGTTGTTATATTTTGCCCATAATTTCCATATATCAACAAATAAACCAGCAGCTTTATCATCTTGTTTATAAGAAAATGGAGCATAATTTGGGTCATAAGAGATTTTAAAATCAGCTTCTTTTGCGAAAATTGAAATAGAGAATAAAAAAATAATAAAGAGAGTCTTCATAATTGCCTAAATAAAGTAATAAGATGTTTATTAAATATTATAACAAAGAATTTTTAAATTAGTGTAAGTTAATGTGAATAATTAGAAATCTAATCTATATCCTACACCAGAGATATTAATAATAGATTCTTTGCCTATTTTTTTTCTAACTTTATTTAATAAGTTTTTTAAAGCTGAATCAGTTGCTTCAAAATAATCTTCCCATATATTTGATTTTAATTCATCGGTAGAAACTATTCTATTACTATGTTTAATTAAAAAACTTAATAGTTCAAGCTCTTTTGATGTGAGTAAAATCTCTTTTTGAGTATTTAAATCTATTAGTTTTTTGTGAAGAACATTGTATTGGATATTATTTTGGAATAGAATTAAATATCTTGAATTATCTAAAATCTCTTCTACGCAAGTTTGTAATGCATTGTTTAAAGTTTTGAAATCTATAGGTTTAGTTAGATAATCTACAAGTTTAAGTTTTGTTGCTTCTAATAAAAATTTTGTATCAGTATAAGCACTCAATAAAATTACAGGAATTGTTTTGTCAGTTTTTCTTAATTCTTTTACAAAAGAAATTCCATCACTATCAGGTAAATTTATATCAGAAATAACTATATCTATCCTTTGTTCTTTTAAAATAATTTTAGCTTCTTCTGTAGATGATGCATCAAACACATTTTCACATAATAATAATAAAACTTTTTTTATATTTATTCTAATATTTTCTTCATCTTCTATATAAAGAATATTTAAATTTTTTAATATATTATTGAAATTAGGTTTTTTTTGCATATTTAACTCTTGTTTTGAAAATAATAATTAAGTATACTATTATAATGAAACTTACAAATAAATAATATAAATATTATTATTTATTCCCAATAAAAGTTATTTTTAATAATTAGTTGAGTAGAATCAAATCAAGTAATTTAAAAAATTATTTTAAGTGCTTATTGTCTAAATTTGGAGTTATAAATGTATATAAAAAAATTATTGAAATTTACTTGTATCTCAATACTAGTAAGTTGTTCTCTTCATGCAATGAGTTTGAAAGAGAGTGTAGAAAAGGTATTAGCTACTAATCCTGAAATTATTGCAGAAAAAAATAATCAGGAAGCTTTTAAAAAATATATAGATGAAAGAGAAGCTAATTATCTTCCAAGAATTGATGTAGATGGAAGACTTGAAAAAAGTAATTCTGATAAAAAATACGACCATCCAAATTCAGGCAACTTACCAGATAGTTCATCACAAGAAGATGGATATAATTTTGGTATAGCCTTAAATCAAATGCTTTATGATGGTAATTTAACTCCTAGTCAAGTGGCAGAAGCAAAACATAATGATTTAGCTAATAAATATAGAACTCAAAAAAACATTGATAATGTTGTTTACGAAACAATTACAGCATATAAAGATTTTGTGCAATATAATGAAATGTTAGATTTAACAAAAGATATGATAACAACTAATGAAGAAAATCTTCAAATTGCAAAAGAAAAAGAGTCAATTAGTGGTGAAGTTTTAGAAACATATCAAGTAGATTCAAAATTAAGTTTTGTAAAAGAAAAATATTTAGAAGAAAAAGATTTAAAAAGTTCAAAAATAAGTACATTTAAAAGATATGTTGGAGTAGAACCTTCAGGTAATGAGTGTAGACCATTGATTCAGCTAAAAAAGATTCCAGATAACTTACAACAAATTGTAGAATTGGCTGTTTTAAAGAATAATGAAATTCAACAACAAATAGAAACAATAAAAGCTCAAAGAGAAAAAATTGCGCAAGCAGATTCTAAATTTCTTCCAAATTTAAATTTAGAGTTAAAAGCTCTTACAGATAGTGATTTAGCTTTAAATGAAGAGGGAAAAGAAAATCAAGCATATGGAAGAATCAATTTATCTTGGAATCTATATAATGGTGGTGGAGATTATGCTGTATCAAAACAAGCAGAGCTTTTTTTAGCTGAAGAAAAACAAAGATTAGATGCCGTTACAAATAAAATTGTAGAATCAATAAAAGTAAATTATCAAAGATTTATGAAAAATAAAGAGAGAATAGCAGTTTTAAAAGATTATGTTGTAGCAAATGAAAATATTGTTGAAGTATATAAAAGTGAATTTGAATCAGGTACAAGAACATTTGTTGATATTTTAGATGCACAAACAGTTTTATATGAAGCTAAAAAAAGTTTAGTTGCACGAGAATATGATTTATATACAAACTATTATGATATTTTAAATACTTTAGGGATGTTAACAAGTACTGTTCTTGAATCAGGAGATGGTTGTTCAGATGATAAGGCTTTAAGTACAATAACTTCTGTACAAAAACAATCATCAGCAACTCAATCAAATCAAACAGTATCTTCAGAACTTGGCGCATTATTAGGTGATGAAAAACCAGTAACAAAAGAAGCTAAACAAGTTCTTCCTATAGCACCAAAAGAAGAAAAAGTAATAAAAACTAAAATGACAGATGGAAATAATTCGTTTTTAGATGCTCCTGCTGACTATTATACTATTAACATTACAACAACTGAAGGATTAGATGCTGCAAAAAATTATGTAAATTCTAATAATTTAGATTCAGCAACAGCATATGTCTATCCATTTGGACCTGAAATGAAAAGTGCTAAGGTAATTTATGGTACATTTAAATCTGTAAAAGAAGCAAATGAAGCTATAAGTAATTTACCTTCATCAGTTATTGCAAATAAACCATATATCGATAATATAAGTAAACATCAAAAACTATACGCGAAATATAATAAGTAATTAAGTATAGAATTTCTAATAAAAGGTTAATATTGGAAAACAATTCTAATTTTATAGAGAATGAAACACTAACAGATTTGAAAGATAGAAGAAAAGTAGATGACCTATTAGGTTGTCTACTTTTTTTATCTAAATATCATAATAGAGAAACATCTGCTGAATCCCTAACTTTTGGACTACCAATTCATAAAACTTCAATGAATATTACAATGTTTCATCAAGCATCCGCTCGAATAGGTTTAATTACAAAAACTGTAAAGAGAGAGAAATTAAAAGACATAACAAAATTAGCACTCCCATCAGTTTTAATTTTAGATAAAAACAGAGCGTGTGTTTTATTAAATTACGATTTGAAAGAAGGGACGGCAAATGTAATTATTCCTGGATTAATTTCAGGTGAAACACAAATGACTGTTGAAAAACTTGAAAGTGAATATACTGGTGAAGTTATAATTATAAAACCAGAGTATAACTTTAATAATAGGATAGAAAAAGAAGTTGTTGTAGATAATCCAAAAGAGTGGTTCTGGGGAACTTTATTACGAAATAAAGGAATTTATCAACAAGTAATAGTAGTCTCTTTATTTATTAATTTATTTATTTTGTCAACGCCACTTTTTACTATGAATGTATATGATAGGGTTCTTCCTAATAATGCAATAGAAACATTATGGGCTTTGTTTATTGGAATTTCAATCGTAATGTTTTTTGATTTATTATTAAAAATATTACGATCTCATTTTCTTGGAATTGCCAGTAAAAGAGCAGATACGATAATGTCAAATAAAATATTTAATCATTTATTAAATATTAAACTTGATGCAAGACCAGCGTCAACAGGTCAATTTGTAAGTAGATTACAATCTTTTGAAAGTGTAAGAGAATTTTTTACGGGAGCAACAATTGCAGCAGTTGTAGACTTACCATTCGTAATTATTTTTATAATTGTAATTTTCTTTATTGCAGGGCCTTTGGCGTACATTACCATAATAACAGTAATAATATCACTTTTAATCTCATGGTATATGCAAAGACCATTAAAAGAGATTATTTCAAGATCAGTAAAAGAAGAACAAATAAAACAAACTACCCTTATTGAAACAGTTTCTGGTTTGGAAATAATTAAGAGTGTAAAAGCTCAGAATAGAATGAAAACCCATTGGGATAACTCTATTAATAAAACAGTACATTTTGCGGATAAAGGGCATTTTTTATCTCAAACAATTACATATTTAACCGCATTTATTTCACAATTTTCAAATATTGCAATAGTTGCAGCAGGTGTTTATTTAGCTCAAGATGGTGAAATAACAATGGGAGCAATTATTGCTGCAATGATTTTAAATGGTAGGGTTATAGCTCCAATTTCTCAATTGGTGGGGATGATTATAAAATTTGATAGAACAATGTTATCTTTAAATAACCTTGATGAGGTTATGAAAATGCCTGTTGAAAAAGAGAATAAATCATATATTAGCCGTCCTAATTTAAAAGGTGATATTGAATTAAAAGATGTTCAATTTGCTTATAAAAATCAAAATCATCAAACTTTAAAAGATATAAACTTAGTAATTAAAGAGGGTGAAAAAGTGGCAATTCTTGGAAAGATTGGTTCGGGAAAATCTACTGTATTAAAATTAATCATGAACTTATATGAACCAACTTCGGGCTCTGTTTTAATAGATGGTTTAGATACAAGACAAATTGACCCAACAGATTTAAGACATTCAATAGGAAGTGTTCCTCAAGAACCTTTCTTATTTATGGGAACAGTAAAAGATAATCTTACGATTGGAGAACAATATGTATCAGATGAAGAGTTATTGAGAGTATCAAAAATTGCTGGACTAGATGATTTCTTGGGTAAACATGAGGCAGGATATGATTTATTAGTAGGAGAAAGAGGAGATGGTTTATCTGGCGGTGAGAGACAGTCTGTTACTCTTGCTAGGGCATTAATCTCTGATCCGAATATAATAATGCTTGATGAGCCAACAAATTCAATGGATAGACAAACAGAAAAATCATTTATAAATAGACTTCAAAATATAGTTTCAGATAAAACATTGATAGTTGTAACTCATAAAACATCTTTATTACAATTAGTTGATAGAATAATAATAATAGAAAATGGTCAAATAATTGTTGATGGACCAAAAGAAGAAGTTTTTACTACAAAAGTAGGTTAAATAATGCAAAAAGAGAACAAGATAAAAGAAAAAAGAGGGTTGGTTGATTGGTTTAGAAGACTCTATGGTTTAGAGGATGAAAAACAAGAAGATTTAGAGTTTATGTATAGTTTGTATTCAAACTCAAATGAAAGACCTAATAGAGTTTCAAATATAATTTTTTTATTAGTTATAGGTATATTCTCTATACTTATTTTATGGGCAGCAATTGCAGAAATTGATGAATTAGCTAGGGGAAATGGGAAAGTAATTCCTACGGATAAAATACAAACGGTTCAATCTTTAGATGGGGGAATAATTTCAGAGATTTTTATTAAAGAGGGTGATATTGTTAAATTTGATGATCCTTTAATGAAAATTGATACTACAAGATTTCAAGCAACTCTCGAAGAAAGCAAACAAGAGTATCTCTCTTTATTAGCCTTAAAGACTAGGTTAGAAGTTGAATCAACAATAGATGTAAATAAAGAGTTACCAACTTTAGTTTTTGATGAAAAAATTATTAAAGATTTATCAAGATATGATATTAATGAAAAGTTATTATTAGAAAATAGATTTAGAGAGTTACAATCTTCTATAAAAGTTCTTGAAAATCAAGAAAGTCAAAAAGTTCAAGAGTTGAAAGAGATTGAAAGTACAATTAAAAAATTAACTGATACTCTAGGTTTTATCGAGGAGCAAAGAGTTACTATTAAGAAACTTGTTGAAAGAGGGATTAAATCTAAGTATGATTTACTAGATATTGAAAAAGAGTACAATGTAACAAAAGGTGATTTACAAACTGCAAGATTATCTATTGCAAGATCGAATTTTGCTATTTCAGAAGCACAAAATAGAATTAGAGAAAAAATTGATACGTTTAAAGCAGAAGCATCACGAGATCTTCAAAAAACTGTAAGTCAAATAAACAAATTTGAGGCTAAATTAGTTGGAGATAGGGATAAAGTAGCTAAAACAACAATTACTTCACCCGTTGATGGTATTATTAAACAACTTAATTTTAATACTATTGGTGGAGTTGTTCAGTCAGGTATGGATTTGATAGAAATAGTTCCCCTGAGTGATGCCTTAGTTGTTGAGGCAAAAATTGATCCAAAAGATATAGCATTTATTAATCCTAGTCAAAAAGCAATTATAAAAATAACTGCTTATGATTTTGCAATTTATGGAGGATTAGAAGGTAAAATTGTTGAAATCTCTGCTGACACAATTGTAGATAAAGATTCAAAAGATGGTAAAAGTTACTATAGAGTTTTAGTAAAAACAGATAAAAATTATTTGGAAAGAAGAGGTAAAAAATTACCAATTATTCCAGGTATGATTGCAACTGTTGACATTGTAACTGGTAAAAAAACAATATTAGATTTTCTTCTAAAACCGATATTAAAAGTTAAACAAGACTCTCTTCACGAAAGATAATCTAAATTTTAGATTATCTTTTTATTCAAAATAATAATAAAAAAACTTTTTAGAGACTTTATTGATATAGTATTATGATATAAGATTTTACATTGTAGTAAAAGTAGTTATTTGATAATAATGGAGAAATAAAATGAAGTTAACGATAAAAACTGAAAATGGTCAAAAAATTGTAGATTTAAAAAATGATTTACAATTTAATACTTTAAAAGGTGAACAATATGTGTTCTCAAATGGTTTTTCAAATTATGTTTTAAATTTTAAAGATAATCAAGAATCAGTTGTTTTAACTTTTAATGTTGATGGAAAAAGTATAAAAGTTGAATTGACTGGTATTGTTCCTCTTCTTCAATCAAATACTACAAATATGATCAACCCAACTGCAATTATTATTAATAAAGATGTAAACAATAAAGATGTTGATAATATCGTAGATAATAACTCTTTTAATGGTGGAGAGATAATTGATAGATTAGAAGCATTAATATCTAAACCTGTGGAATTAGGAGATAGCAAAGTATCGAATTTAACTTTAATATCTGATTATCAAACATTATTAGAATCTCTTGGAGCAGCAGCTGCTGGTGGTGGACAAGCTGGTGGAAATACTACAGCTAATGGTTCAACTTTTAATTCTATATTTTCTATAGTAGATGGTGGATTAAATGGTATTGCTGATACGGCTAGAGGAGTAAATCTTACAGAATCAATTTCAACAATTCCTGTTGATACAGGAAATACTACGGCAATAGCACAATCAATTGCTACTCCTCTAAATGTAAATGTTAATTTAATAGGTGTGAATACAAATGTAATTGAAGGAGAGAATGCAACTTATAGAGTAACATTAACTGATGATACTGGAAATCCAGTAACAGCTGTTGAAGATATTACAGTAACATTTAAATATACATACATTTCAGCAGAAGGTGCAGATATAACAGAAACTATAAATGTAGTGATACCCGCTGGTTCAAGTGAAGTACCGGTTTTAGTTAAAACAATAGATGATAATTTATCTGAAGGAAAAGAAACTTTTTCAATTGAAATAGATAACGTTTCAAATCAAACACAATTTGATTCAGTAACAGTGAATAAAATACCAGTAGAAACAACAATCACAGATGAAACAGTTCCAACAACTCC
>CBDIOO010000001.1:0-52071 GCA_963677205.2 uncultured Aliarcobacter sp.
TTATAGGCGCATTAATTGGATTTATATTTGTATGGGTGCTAACACTAGATGGTTCATCAATTGATTCAGGCATTAGTGTTGAAATGTCTAAACTAATAATAATAGCATTTTTTGGTTATTTAGGTTTTTCATTTCACGCTGCTATATCTTTGATTGATCCAGAAGTAAGTTTTGTTACGTTGATGGTATTATTTTTTACTGGATTATTGTTCTTAATTTTTGCATTTGCAACAGCAATTGGTGTAGTGATTTCTATACCTCGTTTTATAATCAATTTACAGAATGTGTTTAAGTAAAATAAACTGATATATCAAAATGAAAATGAAGTACCATAGGATTAGAGTCATTTTGACCCTATCACATTAAAATTTATATTAAAAACACATATATTTAGTATAAAGAAAGGTAGCATCCTTATATGAACGCTACCTTTCCCCTACTCATTACTATTCAGTTTTGATTGAAATTCAGAACGAATTTCATGTGCTAAAGTGTAAACCATTAGTTTGTCACGAAGCCCAATAATATGAATTGCAATTGTTTCATCATCTATTGGTTCCATAACGATTCGCCACTTTGCATCACCACAATACAGTTTGTAGCAACCTTGCAGATGGATATGTCCAAGATCTTGGAGTGGAATACCAATTCGTGACCCCTTGACCTTTATGTCACTAAGTAAAGAGTGGATTTCCATCAGAAGTGCTAACATTTCCTCATGTTCTTCAGAAAGTTCAACGATTCTTTCTAAAACAACCAAGGACTCATTCGAAAATTTTAGGGTGTACAATAGAGCCCTCCTATAAAAAAAAAATAGAATTAAGGTTATTTTAATTATAAACTAACGAAATAATTTTTTCAATTAAAATTAATTTTTAATTAATTATTTTACAATTTATTCATGATGAATTATTAATTATTTCATTATTTTTTATTAATTTTGGTTGATTTAAGTCTGTTCGTATAATATAATATGCACATATAGTAATGAAATATATAACTATTATGGAGTTTGCTTACCCATAAAAGTATTTTTCGAAGGCGAGTACTAATAGGGCGAAGAAACATGTATATGAAAAATGAGTATAAGAAGGCCATTATTATTACAAATAATGAGTACTCATTTTTTAAAGGAGGAAGGAATCATGCTACATAATAATTGCTCAGTTGAGCTATCTAAAATGGCAACCTTTGACAAATGCATTAATAAAACTGACATTCAAAATCGGTTTAATGCAGTTGCAAAGGACATGGAAGAAAAGAAAGTTCTATATGTTTTCGAGAAAAAGGAACCGAAAATGGTTATCCTTGATCCTGAAGAATTCTTAAGTCTAATGTCTACTAGAGAACTTTCAGAAAACCTCATGGATGCATTAGAAGTCGCAAATGCAAGGTTGAAAGAGTATCAAGGTGAAGAAGTTGTAAACAAGTTGTTTAAAAAAGCTGGTCTATCAGGTTTGTAATAAAAAGAGATGTCAATTGACATCTCTTTTTTCATTAGAAACAAATTTATTTAAATGGATCCACATAATTTTCCATAAATAGGTTATAATGAATATATATTTAAGCTGGTTGCAAGTATTTAGAGTTTAATGGTTAAAAAAAAATGAGGATGGAGGAACAATAATATGGCTTCAGGAAAAAAAGTAATTTCAATAGGAAAAATGATTGATTCAAAATCTGAATATCACTCAGGATATGGAGCAGGAGATGGTAGTATTGATACTGCTATATTTGAATGTCCATGTGGGAAGGGAACTTTTGTTTCTGTTTATGATGCTATACCAGGATTTAGAGACCGTGATTATGCTCTAAATTGTAAAGAGTGCAGAGAAAAATATGATTTTGATCCATTAACTGGCAAAATTACTGAAAAATAGTTTCTTTAAAATGTTTACATAGAATATAGAGACTGAATTTGCAAAAAATAATAGATTAATCTATTAAATAATATTGAAAGGAGAAAAACAATGGCAGTAAAACACATATCAACAGGTGAAGTACATCAAGGTACAAAAGGCGGAAAAACCGGATGTGGATTTGATACTAAAGATAAGCCTGATCACTGGGTATCAACTTCTGAAAAAATTACATGTGATAAAAACGGCTGTAAATAGTTATTGAGAAAAACAGGGTCAAAATAGCCCTGTTTTTACTTTGTAAAAGTAAAAATAAATAATGTGGAGTCTTATATGATACATTTTTGATTTACATAGTGGACATAATGATTTAATATTGTGCTACAAACCACGTAGGCACGAACCAAGAATTTTCAATGCTTGAAATAAAAGGTGAAATTTTCCAATGCTTGAATTATAATAAAAATATCAATCAAAGGGGGAGTATTTATGGGTTATAAGTATGAAAAGCAAATGTATGATTTTATGAGTAACATGGCAAATGAAAAGGAAATACCCGAAGAAAGTGTGGAGCAACTTTACCTTGTTTCATTAAAGAGCTTTATTGAATATTTAAGTGAGCACTTTTGTGACACCCCAATAAATAACATAACAGAACATATTGTGGATAAATACTTAGTTGATCAAAAAGAGAAATGGCAAAATGCAACTGTAACTAATAGATTTAGGGTACTGAATTATTTTTTTGATTACTTGGATATTAATATGCAATCATCTGATGTATTTAAGACTCTTAAATTAAGTAGTTATTTAAAGACTAAAGATAAAGTAATTGGAAATGCTAAGATTAATATTGAAGTTTTCAATAATTTTGAAAGATATATTGATGATCCTAACAATAATATTAAAGAACGGCTCATATTAGCATTAATTGCTCGTCAAGGGTTGAAAAAAGGGGAATTGATTAATTTGAAGAGGTCGAAGATTGACTTTGATTTTGGACTGATTTATACGGCAAAAAGTAAAACAGGTAGAAAATCGGTGAAATATTTAGTGAATAGTGTATCCGAACTTTTAAAAGAGTACATTGATGAAACAAAAGTCGAGCTAAATGCACCATTATTAGGGTATGGTAATACAAAGGACTCAGGCTTCAATGCTTATTTTGATAAATTGACTATTAAAGTCTGTGATCATAAATTGACTCCAAATGATTTGAGAGAATATTTACGTTTGAAATTACTTGCTGAAAATATTGATTCTTTAAATGTTGTTACTAGGTTTTTTGATGAATCATTAACAGCTACAAACACCACTGTAAGTAAGTATAAATTGTACAAAGAATTTCCACTTGACGAACATGTTATGAAACTTATGAAATAAGTCTCTTTTGAGGCTTTTTTTTATGCTTACTATAAATAAGTGAGCTTATTTAATAAACATTTTAAAGTTCCTATTTGCATTCTGGAATTGGAATATAAATGGATTTGAAGAAAAAAACGAAGTTGAATATAATGGAATTTGATATTTTTGTTCCTACTCTTATATTTTTAGGAACTTATTTTTCTTTACTGTTATGACTCTTAAATAGTATTATTAATATTATTATTTAGGGTCATTTTAACCCTGTTATGAAAGGATATTATATGAGAACATCACCTAAAAAAATGGCTAAAACTTTGGCTAAACATTTAAGAGACGAAAGACCGGATTACGATTATTTGAAAGCAGTTTTTAGAGAATTAAGAAATGAGTTAAATGTTGAAGTTCCCAAACAAAGCAAAAAACTTCCAATCACTCCAACTGAAGAACAAATTAAAAAGTTTTATGAAACAGTTTGGAAGTCTAAAGATTTTAAAGTAATGATTATGGTTAGGTTATTTCTATATACTGGTGTGCGTGTTTCAGAGCTTGCAGCCATAAAGATAAGTGATGTTGATTTTAATTTGACACGCATCCGGATAAATGAGGGTAAGGGTGGTAAGGATCGATATGTACCATTTCCTAAATCTTTTAAAGAGCTGCTGGCACTACACATAAATACAATGAAGTCAAACAATGCAATTTATCTTTTTGAATCAAGGTTAAAATCTAAATACACAGCAAGAGGTATAAGAAAGATAATTGAAAAGTATTCTAAATTAGCTGATTTAGATTTTATCTTTTCACCTCATAAATTTAGACACTATTTTCTAACATGGTTAAAATTAAATGGCATTGATGATGCTCATATTCAACCGTTTAGCGGTCATGAATCTAGAAAATCGCTTGAAGTTTATTCAAAATTAGCTATTACTGATGCACAAAAAGAATATGATAAAATTATAGATAAATTTACAATTTAGACAAATTTGTATAGTTGTATAAGACATTAGAATCAAGATATTTTATAATCTATAAAAGTTGATTGACTGAGGAAATTATTTCCTCAGTCAATCAACTTTTATATCAACTATTAATTTCATTTGTAAGTTTTATAATAATAACCATATGGATATAATAAATAGGTTGATTGATCTTTTATTAGTACCCATTCAGAAAGTGAAATAAGGAAAAATTCATCACTATCATTTTCAAAATACAACACTGGTGATATATACCCTTTATATCTTACCTCCACATCTGCAGAAAATTCTAAATAAGTATCTGATTTTTTAGGTTCGTAGCTCTGCGGACCTACTCCAGGGACAACTCTAGAAAAATAAACTGTGAGATTCTTATAATCTAAGATTTGAAAACTTATATCCTTATGTTCATTCTTAAGATCATCTAAAACATTATAAAAGAATATATTAATCATATTTTCCATTGTTGTGTCGTAATCACTTTCATTAAAAGAGTATACTTTTTCTAGATTGCTAAAATCAGTTATTTGTCCCTCAAAATCTATTACGTTGGTAGTTGTTATAATTTCTTCACCACTTGTACAAATGCTACTTTCAGTTTCTAAAATGCTTTCTAATTCTGAAGTATTTGTTGCATCAGTAAAGTCAATGTTTGTTACATTTTCTGTTATATCATCTAAAATCAAAGCCTTATGTTCATTTTCCGACATTTTAAGTATTTGCTTTGATGATATTATTACTAACAGAAATAGTAATATCATTATCATTGCTTTGATTGTTACTTTCATAATTATAGCCCTCATTTTTTAAAGCAAAAGGCAACATTTAATTCGTTTTTTTAAAAGATCATAGTGACTTAAACAAAATAAATGTTGCCTCATATTAATTAATTTTTCAACTTAAATTAAAATATAGGCAATATATAACGTAATCATAAAATTAGTTTCTCTTTATGTTCATATAATAATACCCCGTTACATTCTTTGAAAATCCCCTTACTTTAATATAATATGTTCCTGGGGCTAGTGTTTGTGTAATACTAAAATGCGATCCGTCTGGACTCGAGTCATCATCTCTCGCTAACTCGTACATATATAAAACAATCCCATTGGCAGTTTGGGATTCCTTAAATAAATAACCATAAGTATCCATATTCACACCATTATAAAAAGATCCATACATTACATATTGACCAGACGTTGTAACTGAAAACTTATAATAATCACTTTCATTTGCGCTCAAATTACTACTAGTTTTTACTAGAGTTGTTCCAACTGTTCCAAAATTATAAGCATTTACTGGTGTATTTAATTGTAAATTTGATGTTGAAATCTGAAGTGTTTTTATTGTAGTCCCAGATGGAGCTGCATAAGTGTATGGAACATGGTATACATCTCTATTGTGGCCGTTTATAATTGGTGTACCAGAAGAATTGTACCCAACACAAATTGTAACATGCGAAGAATAATAGACTGGATTTCCTGGGAACACGGTTGAACTAGTTGCATTTACTTCTGTTACCCCCTCATTTTTCCAATATTGTATAAATGCTGGAACATATCTCCACGGCGGAGGACTCACATTGTAGTTTTCATAAATTGGATTAGGGTATTCATCGAACCACCATTGAGCATTACTAGTATTGCTTTTTAGAATATCAGTATCGTATGCCATACCTCCTGCTCTTAGACATTGTGATACATAGTTTACACAATCTTGAGAATAATATCCAAATTGTGTAGTATTATAATACGCTGGATCTTGAAGTGGATTAATAGCATAACCTTTATTCACCCAAGTATCAGCATAATGAACCGCTTTCCCTACATCAATTGTGTTTAAAGCAACTAAACTGGTAGAAGGCTCAATGATTACATTTTGCAGATCATAGTTTAGTTCTTCAGAGACTAATTCGTTTGATATACTACCTAAAATATTGCTCGATGAAGAATATCCTGTAATGTCGCTCTCATCATAGATATCTTCAAAAATATTAAAATCTGAATCTACCATCACAACTTTCAAAACATGCTCCGTTGAAAAGCCCATTTCATCTGTAGCTAAGTTGTTATTACCTTTATTGTAATTGAGCCAAATCCATTCATAAACCTCAATTATATATTCGTCATTTCCTTCTATCTTGATTATACTTTTAATATACGGTTCACTTTTAGCATGTACTACAAAGACGTTAGCTTGTTCTTGCTTTTCTTCGATTTTCGAAATTCTTTCACTTTCGTTTTTCTTAACTTTATCTTTTAACTTAACACTATTATCCATGGACTTAATACTAATTGCACCGGAAGCTAGTTCAAATGATTCTGCTCTGAAATTAAAATAATCATCGATTAGTTTCTGAATTTTAATATTATTTACTATTTTTCCATTCTTAACTTCAAGTGTTTCATTAAAATCCTTAATTACAGAAAATGACATAGTATTACAAGTGTTTAATACCAAAAGTAACAACAATATTATAGATATACTTATTCTACTTGTATTTCGCTTAAACATACAAATCTTCCTCCTGATTTTTGTATTATATGGATAATGAAAAATTGTATAAAAAAAGAATATTGAATATTGTATGTAACTATAAATAAGTCATGTTTTTCCCTCCTTTCCACTAAAAGTTTTGCATTCTAAACTTTGAATTGATCAAATAATAATGTCACAATGCATCATTAACACTATTTTATAGTTGCAAACATTATTTCCTGTAAAATTGTAAAATGAGTATCTATCAGCAATTTTTATTATTTGCTTTTGATTATCTCTTATCTGACATTCTCATATTTCTTTAAATCAGGATACTTTAAAATGCTAAAGTGAAATGATGAATTTTATGTATTAAATTGAGTACAGTATATATCTAACTTTATTGATTATCAATAGTAATATTTAGTTGTTTTGCTATTTATACCATATATATCCACTCGCTATAATAAGTACATTTGATTTATTCAATCATCTACAACAATATAAAACAATATAAAACAATTTAAATTAACATATATTTATTTATAAATGTATATCATTCAAAGAGGTAATGTTGACTAATAATCGAATTTGTATTAAACTTAATATGTATTTTTTTTATTAATAATTTAAGGGGGAATAATGGCAAACATATATATTTTTTGTGGAGAAATGTACTCTCAACTTGATAAAGACAACAAGCAAACATTGACTGTTGATGTTGAAGAATTTGAACTGATTTTTCACACGATTGTTAATAGGGATATCGTTTTTGTTCTTTCAGATATGATGAAAAAACTATTCCCAGTTTTTAATTCTAAAATCACAGATGATTTTAACTTGATTGAATACTATTACAATTATTTGATTGATTTTAATATATCAATTAATGATATTTGTGATAGTTTTTTGTTCGAAATAATCAATCTTATGAAATTTTCTTTAGACAATAAGAAATCGATCATATTTATGGGAGGCTTGTATTAATGGCTAACATTCCTGGTATGATTCTAAAAACTGTTGCTAAATCGGCTTCTAAAAAACAGTTTATAAGTTCATCTAAGCAAATTTATAAAATAGCAAATTCCAAAGGTAGGTTATATAATACTGACTTTTATTATAAACGATCTGCGTTCATGAAAGAGAGAGACGCAAAAATCTTTAAAAATCGCCTTAGTATTGCAAAAGAAATTTTGAGTATAAGAGCCTATAGACATCCGTTTACGAATTACAAAAAACTAAAAAAAGTCAATTCATATATGCAATCAAATAAAGCTTTAAAGTCTATAGATGGTGTCAACGAATTAGTTAATCAGTACATGAAAAATTTTAGAGTGACCAATTTTGAACGACGTATGGTTGAAAATTTTGGCAATAAAGAAGATGGATTTACTGCATATGATATAAAAAAATCAGACTCAATGAGACACTATTTCAATTTTCAAGCAACTACGGTTAAAACTGATTCAATTAATACTAAAGATGCTGCTTTTTTAACATCAATATCTAAGGATGGACATTTTACTAAAGATGACGTTTTAGATTATTTCAAGAACAAATCGAGGTTCAATGAATCTGACTATTTTTCAACTCAAAATCGAATTTATGAGCTCTGTGATAAAGGTCTAATTATAAACGATGGTAAAAAATTTACTTTTGAATTAAATATTCTTGAGAAACCTCAAGAGGTTAATTCTCTTAATGATATGATTATCTATTACTTTTCACAGAATAATAGAATTAACTTTGAAGATATGAAAAGTATGCATGAAACACTAGAATACAAATTTACTAGTTATAATGAGTTTAAGAATAATATTTTTGAAGCCACGTCTAAATTATGTGATGATGGCTTTTTAATTAAATCTGGTTTCACATACAGTTTAACACAAGTTGGAAAAGAGTATTTTGAGAGCGCAAACAAGCACATTAATGAGCTCAACATGGACTATATCCAAAGCAAATTAGATTTTTATTCAGATTTAGATTTATTAGTAAAAGTAGACCAGAGATTCTATTTCTCTGAAAAATTCATGAAAATAATGAATGATGATAAAAAGGAGAGACTTGGTCACAGTTTGAATTTTGATAGTACTCATAAAGAAATAATGATGAAAGTAATAGAATGTTCCTCAATAGTAGAGCTTGAAAAGTATATTGATTTAAATTCAACTTCAAATTTAAAGAAAGCATCCTATTCAGTTAAACTAGATGAGCTGATTGATAATAAGTTTGTTGGAAGAGGTAAAAACGATAGCTTATATTTGACTGATCTAGGTTACGAATCTTTGAAATTAAAAAGAGAGTCACCTTTAAGCTTTTCTATTTCAGATATGCAGTTTTTTCGCATCGATGATGGAAACTTTACATTTGAAAAATTTAAAAGTTCTTTTAATGATGATGTTCAATTTCAAATGACTAAGCAAAGGTTATTTAAGTTAGTAGACGCTAATATATTTAAGTTTGAAGATGATCGTTTTGTCCCTACTAAATATGGACTTGATTTAAAATCTGATTTTGAAGAAAGATTGAAAGAAGTTAACTTCTCAAGACGTTTCAACACGTTTGATATTGATGAGCTGAAGCATAATATTTTTAAATGGTCACTGGAACACAAAAACGAAGTAAACGTGTATTCGTTAATGCATTCTACTGAAATTAGGAAGTTATCTCTAAAAATAGGACATGCTAAAGAACCATTTGAAATGAATGATCTTGATGCTATGCAAATTAGAAATATGTTTGTCAAATATAATGAGAATAACTCAATTTGTGAATATCTAAGAAAGAATCATAATGGACGATATGAAGCTGAAATAGTGATAAAAAGATTAAATGATTACCTTGATGAAAATTTAAACAAAGGACGCTTTAATGCTTATATTCTAAGAGACAAACTATCGGAAATAATGAATATTCCAAAAGATGATGAGTTACTTAAAAATGATTCAGAATGGTTTAAATATCTTAAGTACGAAGTGTATAAAAGTGACTATTTTAGTTATGAAAAATGCTTTGATGCACCATCTGATTTTTTTACCGAAAAGAGATTTAAAAAGCTAGTTGAACATGAATACATCGATTTTTATCCAGCTGATAGCAGTTATATACTTAATGGAAATTTCAAGGCAGAATATGAAATCTACCTACAGACATTTAAGCCTAAAAAAAAGGAAATTATTTTGTTAAATGAGGCAATGTCAAAACAAATTGATTTAGCAGCAGCAATTGAAGATGGAAAAATTGCTGAAGGTAGAGTTAATAGATTAGTTGAACAAAAGTATATTAGTATAGGCACAGATAATCATATTATTGTCCGGACAAAAGGACGAGAGTTAGTAAATAGAAAATTAGAAACTATACTTTCTCTTCATTTAGGTGATCTAAAAAAATTTAATTATATAACAGATAGCCAAATAAGCGATCGCTTTGTGGCTAACTATTTTTCTAAGACTTCTTTTAAAAAAGATAAACTGCATGACAAGATCCTCAAAGTTGTTGAGTTTAATAAAACTACGGATGCTGATCACATATTAAACGTTATCAAATTTGACGTAAATAAAGATTTAAACAGCATTATCGGTAAGCAAAAAATTGATGAACTTGTAAAGTATGGATATCTAAATGCAAAAGATAATGGCCATGATTACTCGACATATAAAATTAATAGATTTAAGTATAATGAGCTGCTTAAACCTAAAGAAGTCATGGATCTGCTTAAACTTAATTCAAGAGATTTACTTTCTTTTGATGATATTAGAACATTAGATATGATTTTTAGAAACGGGAAAATATCGGACCGTAATATTAAACTGTACAAAGATATGTTAGATAAGCTTATTGACAACGATTACATTGTCCAGGATAAAAATCAATTTTCTGTTACTTCCAAATTTAATAGAGAATATGTTCGATTAATCTCCGATGATGTGAAGATTAAAAATATTAAGAAAATTGGCGAATCAATAAATCATGTTGTTAATCAGCACTACTATAATGCAGAATTGAAATCTTGCTTTTATTCTGACATAGATGTGAAAGGGTTACTAACTAATCTTAATTTTGATTCAAATGACATTGTGAAATCAGTTTCCAATGACTATTTTAAAATCGAAAAAGACGTAGGTTTTTCAATCGGCGTCTCTAATCACAAAGAAACGCAGCTTTTAAGGATAATTGTTGATCGAGATGGAAATCTCAAATCAGCGTATCCAATAAACACGCTCACCAAAGATTATTATAAGAGTTTTTCAGATGTGAAATTAAATATGTATGACTACAATAATATCATTATGAATGCAAGTGATAATGTACTAAACCTTTCAAATCTTGAAGTAAGTTATGATGAAATGAAGAAAATTAAAAGCAGAGTTAACAACTTAGAGTCTGCCGGTTATCTAGAATTATTGTCAGTAAATGAGTATCGGTTAAAGGATCATTTTCGTTCATATATTGATGATATAAAGAAGATTAAAGATGGCGAATTATCTGAGACACAAAGAGCAATTTTAAACGATCTTTCAAGGTTTTATAACATTACACATTCACAGATTAGCAAGTACTTAGTGAATCATCATCCGCAAACACTATACAATATTGAAAAGATTATTGGCAAAGACATAATTCAAAAAAATGATGTAATAATTGATGGCGTTAAGGAATCAGTTTATACATTGACACCAAAAGGAATTAAATTTGTTGAAAAAAATGACATGATTGATAATGATAAGACATTCAAATCTAAACTTCATTCCAGACCTGAAGAATTAAAACATGACTTGTATGTTTATAGTGCATATAAGCATTTTGAAAATTCAATTGAGAAGCAAGGTGGTAAAGTAATTAATTCATTAACAGATAAAGATATGCGCTCTTTTGATATGAAATCTCAGGGTCAACAAAGAGTTGAATACTCAGATATTTATATTGAATATGAGCTCAGTAACGGAGAAAGACATTTTGCAAATCTTGAAGTAGACTGCGGATATGATAAAGGAACTATATTATCTAAAGCTCAAAATATTGATAATTTAGTATGGTACACAAACACAGGAGCACAAGCCACAAAGATTGAAAAAGTTGTTTCTAAATCACTAGTTTTTACTATTACACTTTAAGGAGTAAATATGAATGAACTTGAACTAAGAATACTAAATTTGATTTATCAATATGGTGGTTATTCTCGTATTTATCACTTATCTAGTGTTATTACGGATATAACATATAACCAGCTTTATAAAGTTTTAAGCGGCCTTGTTACGAAAGGATACTTAGACGTTATTAAGTTCCAATCTACATCTCTAAGAGAGTCTAATACGTACAAAGTAACTTATAAAACTTGTGCATATTTTAGTGACAATAACTCTTTTTTGCGAAAAGAACATAGTGTTGCCACATCATTTAGGTATTTAATAATGAATCAATTTGCACTAACCTATTATGATATTTTAGGGGATTCTATGAAATCAAAATTATCAGATAAGGTGGAGCTTTTAAAAAGAGAATTCAATGATAGTGATATTCCGCACAAAATTATAAGAGGTAAAATGACACATATTTTTGAAGAATATATTATTGATAATCGAAGACTTATTGGGGATTTAATCGATAATGACGAGATTAATATATCAAATCAAACGTACGATTTTATTATCGTTTCTTTTGATAAACCTGATTATCCACCAGATCGATTCATTAAAAAAACAATTAATACTTTTTCAAATATGATGGTGAATAAATCAATAAAGATAGGGTTTATATTTGTATTTGATACCAGCGGTAGAGTTGAGGTTTACAAAAAGAGTAAGTTTCATTTTCAAAACAGAAATAAGCATAATGAGATAGATTATTTAACTGATTATATTTACAATTTGATGCTTGTAAATGGGAGTATAAACGAGTTGTTTGGAGAAGATTATTTGGCGTTTAAAGAACTTTTGATTACAAATTCTTGGGATCTTGAAAGCCGTGTTGATGAATTTTCTTTATCTAAATTTGAGTCCGACATTTCAACATTAGAGAATGAATTTCGCTTAAATTATGCAAAAGAATGTCTTATTCATGTTGTGAATTCAAGTTGCAATTTTCATTTGATCTCAAATAAAAATACTGTTTATATGATATGATTTTTCGTCTCTGTATTTACACTTTGACGTAAGTTTAAATACTTGAAAGCCTGTAAAATCAACACTCTTGCCATTTGTTCTTATTTTGTACTTGTTTTTCTTTTTGATTCATTTTTACGTTGTTATTACAACGGTTTCAGCGGTTTTGTCGTCTGCGTCGTCTTTACCGCCTTAAACATGGACGCCTACACCTTCCACTGACATACGCATAGCGTATTTGTTCTCGGTGTGGCGTCCATCTGGACTTGTTTCTGACAGGCTTCGCCTGTGGAATATACTAATATAATTTAAGGAGTATTATTATGCCAATTATCACTAAGCCACAAACAGATCAGAGAGTAAAATTATCAAAACTTTCTATCAAGGAACAATTAAACAATGAGCTTATTTTATACTGTGAATATAGTAAGCTTGACTACGAAAAAGATTTAGAATCGATTGTTGAACAGGCTATCGAATTTGTCATCAAAAAAGATAAGGGTTTTAGATTGTTCAAAAAGAATAGAAAAGAGTTGAAAGCTAACAGCGAATACTCTCTTAATTCAACTGGTTCAAACTAAAATAAAAAGAAAGAGAATGAAGCTTGATAGTTCATGCTTCATTCTCTAAAAGAGGTCATTATGAATTATTACTTTAGTTTTATAAAAGATTTAATCAAAAGAAAATCTGTTGTTTCAGCAATAATTGCTTACTTCATCTATAAACTTTTTATTGTAGTTATGAACCCCGTATTTATTTCACTTGAAATTGAAAATGCATTATATTCAACTAATACAACTGGCCAAATAATTTTGAGCATTTTCAATATAATTTTTGAATATATACCATTTGCAAAGTACAGATTATATTATGAGATAGTTTTATACTTAGGTTTTTTTGTAATTTCGCTTGATATATATTCAAGACTATTAGAAGATTTTTTTTACAGAGAAGTTGTATATAGATGGTATCAAGTTAAGTTTCCAAAATTTTCTTCAAAAATTGATAAAGATGAAATTACAATTGGGTACGTATTTGACCAATTTAGTAACAAGTTAAGACGATCAGGAAAAAGTTTAGTCATTGGATTAGATGGAATGGTTGGAAATTTTTTGATAACTGGATCAATAGGAACTGGTAAAACAGCAGGCGTATTTAGAGTGATTTTATTTCAACTTCTTTCAAAGCATTTTAATAATCCTGATAAAAAGTATTGTGCATTAATTCTTGATGTAAAAGGAAACTTGTCTAGATGGGTTATTGCTGTTACAAAACTTCTCGGCCGAACAAAGGATTTAAAAATAATAAAAATTGGTGGTGAGTGGTGTTACAATCCCTTGGACAAGCCAAATTTATTACCACTTGAGATTGCTAACCGGTGTAAAGAAATTTTAGAGACTCTAGGTGGCAAATCAATGGAATCTTTTTGGATTGATAAAGCTAGAGATTATATAAGTGAGTCAATAAAAATAATCAGAATTTATAACTCCGGTTATGTGAATATGTTTGAACTTAAAAAATTTGCTCTTGATGATACTTATCAAAAATCAAAACTCGAATTTTTAAAAGTTTGGATTCAATCTGGTAAAATAACAAATGCTGATGCGATTCATGATTATGAAACTGCATTAGAATTTTTTAAAGAGATGGGTTCACTAGCGAAGGATGGAAAGAGTTATATTATATCAGAAATAACTAGAATTACTGATCCTTTTATATCTTCAAAAGATGTAATGGACACTTTTAGCCCATCACAGTCTAATTCTAACTTCAAAGGTTTTGAAACTGTAATTGATGAAGGGCAGATTGTTTGCTTTTCGATAGCTTCGAAAAAATATCCAATGCTTTCTAAAATCATAGCAGCATATTTAAAGCTAGATTATCAAAATCAAGTACTTTCAACTTATGACAATCCTAGCAAAGTTTCCCGTGATAGAGTGAAAGTTCTTGCTTGCGATGAGCATACAAACTATGTTACTAAATCTGATGGTTATTACAATGCAGAATCAAGAGAAATAAAAGGTGTTTCGATTTATGCAACTCAATCATTTACAGATTATCTTGACGTTTTTAAAGACGAAGCAACTGTTAGAAAACTAACTCAAAATGTTGTAAATAAAATTTTTCTTAGAACAGATGATAAGTATTCTGCGAATATTATGAAAGATCTCATCGGACAGTTTAATAAAACAAAATACACCGAAACGACAACAGAATCAGCTCAGAGGTCTGATGCTTCATATGCAATTAAAAAAGTTGTTGGCCAACATAAGAACATAAATACATCGATTGGTAAATCAACTGAAAAAGAGTTTTATTTTACAGAGTCGTTCTTAACAAAAGAGTTAAATACAGGTCAGTCTGTCTCATTTTTATTTGATGGTCAAAAAATTTCATACTGGGGAGTTGTTCATCATTATTTTGATTATCTTAATATATTTAAACTAAATAAGAAGAGAACATCTGTAGTTTTAGAGCATTGCTCTAAAAATGTTAACCACTTCTTACCTGAAGAAGTTTTATTAAATAGTAATTCTGAAAATGAAATTGAAGAAGCTCCTGTAGATGATAATGAAGAGTGGTCTTTCATTGAACAGCTGCATAATGAAGCTGATATTGAAAGCGTGAATCATGTGAAAATTAGTAATAATGAAGCAGAGAATTTATCTGAAGATATACAATTTGATTTTTTTAATGATGTTGATTCTACTCTTAGCTTTATAGACGATACTTTAAAAAATGAGTCTAATAAACATGAAGATCAAACAGTGGAAAGGGTAGTAAAAACAGATAGTTACAAGAGTGCTATCGAAAATTTATTTCAAAAGGAGAAAGTATGAGGAACTTAACAAGTCTCTATTATAGGTGTCAGAATGCATAGATATGAAGAAGTCCACTTTAAGAAAATTTCAGAAATATATATCAAGTATCCCAAACTAAGAAAATTTCATTTTATTTTTAAAGTAAAGAATTACTTGCTAATGAATTCGAGTGTAATAGTTTCAACTTTGGTATTATTAGGTCTTTGGTTAATTAATCCCAATAGAGTAATTGATGCAATTGGTCAAATAATATACTTGAAGATAGGATTTGATGTAGCGATGTATATCTTATTTGCTTTTTTACTTTTTTCAGTGTTTTTGACTACTCGCTATATACTTTCTTTATTCAACGTTTATATTCTTAAAAAGGGAAGAGGTTCACTTATTGGCATTGATCGGGTGGATGAAGATGAATGACTCGGTCAAAGGATTTATTGTAATACTAGTTTCACTTGTTTTGTTCGTAATTGTTGGACTTTTATCGTTTTTTGTTCTATTTGGAAACAAAGAAGAAGAAGAAGCTGCAAGTCTAATCTTCACCACGATGTCAATAGAATCGAGTGTTTTTACTAACTCTAGGGATATTGGAATTGAGGTTTATAAGACACAAAATATTGAAATAGATATTTCAGATCTCATAGCCTTTTATTTAAGTGAAATAACGACGATCGATTCTGAAGAGGAAACAAAAAAAAGAGTTCAAGAGATTATTGTAAATAACAATGGGACTCCAACTGAATATGAAGTGGGGAGTAATAAACCGTTTAGTCTGATCTTTTCTAGTTTTCTGGAAGGTTCATTTGGGCATTTTACGCGTATTAATATCACTGAAGAAGAAGTAGAAAATGTTGTTGAGGAACCAGTTTACGAGTACATCGATGGAATAAAAACACAAGTTGGCACTGAGGAAACAACTGTCACTACAACGGAACTTGTTACTAGAGAAAATCCTGAATATGGAGTTAAGTTATTTTTTCCAATTCCTTATGGGTATATGTATTCACATTTTGATGATTATGGTAATTCTCGATCATTTGGTGGAGATAGAATGCATATTGGAAATGATTTACCTGGTAATCGGAATACACCAATAGTAGCAGTAGAAGACGGTACAATTACAAAGTTAGGTTGGAATCTTCTAGGAGGTTGGATAATTGAAATAGATTCAGGAACTAGATATTACTATTTAGCACATTTAGAAAAATATATGGATGGCCTGTCGGTTGGAAGTGAAGTAAAAGGTGGACAAGTAATTGGATTTATGGGAAGTAGTGGATATGGTGTGATTGGAACAAATACTGCTCTTGGAGTACACTTACATTTTCAAGTTAGAGCGCTTTTAGATGGTGCTGATGAACCAATTTGGTTAAATCCATATGCATTTCTAAAATATATTGAATCAAACAGAGCAATTATTGAATGGAATCCAACGGATCAAAATTATATGTTAATGAATGGAGTAGGGTCATTTTGACCCTATTTATAAGGAGACGCTAATTATGTTTAATGCAAATGAGATCAGTGAAACAATGTTACATAACTACAGAGTCGGTATGCTTTCTTATAGTTTTGCCATTTATATGGATCTAGGAAATGAAACCGCAACTGAATTGTTTGTTGCTGGAGTGTTTCATGATATCGGTAAATTTAAGATTGAACGAGAGTTACTTAACAAACCAGGTAGCCTTACAAAAAGCGAATATGAGAAAGTTAAACGACATTTAGAATATAGTGTCTATATCGCTAAAGCACTAAATTTTGATGAGAAAATAATAGAGTTGATTGGTAATCATCACGAAAATTTTGATCAAACTGGATATTACAAACGCAAGCCAGATATTCCTAGTCAAATTATTAGAATGGCTGATTTTTATGACTCATTAACATCAAATCGAATATATAGAAACTCATTCACTGAAGAAGAAGCTATAGAAATAATGAGAGAAAATAAAGACTGCTTTGAGCCATCATTGTTTGTAAAATTCTCTCGTTTCGTGAATCCTTCAGAGAGGTATAATGAGTTAGTAATAGGTTTTTAAAATACAATTAATTGATGGTTTATGTTAATTATTGTAAAATGAATGTATAAGAAAATTATTAATTGAGGATAAATGTTAATTTTTATAGCGAACTATGTGAATCTTTTAATCAACTTGAGAATCATTTAATAGTTAAATTATTTTTTTGAGGAGAGTATTATTATGAGTAAATTTGCAAATTCTTTGAAGGTCTTTTTTTTCATTAGCAATAAACCAATAGAATATGATCTTAATCGTGAAGCTTATACCAAATTAGAGAGGGATAGTTCTCTATCACTTGATTTAGAATCGTCTAAAGATAGAAAAATACTCGATATTTTGATGATGGCTGATAAACTTGATATACAAGGCAGTGAGTATGTAGTCGCCGAGAGAACTTTCATGCTTGATGGTACTGCTTTATATATTTCAGTAAAAAACTAAGTTGTATTCTAACGCTTTAGTAAATATATTACAAGTGAAAATAGGGTCATTTTGACTCTATTTTTGTTTGTTCTTCATACGTTAGGCTGAAGCTTCATTTTTTTACAATCTAACCAATTAGTAAAATTGCACAGATTAAATGATTTTGCGAAGAGAACAAAAATAAATGAGTTCACTTTCATTAAATCTGATTTGTTTGTAGCTCTTAAAAAAAGTAAATTTTCAACAAAGAGATAGAAAACTATTACAATATTAAAATATTAATATTGACACAGTTAACAATTTATATTATAGTGTATATAAAATATGGTTTTAAAAAAATATAAATAGGGTCAAAATGACCCTATATATTAAGGAGAAATTTATGAAAAAAATACGATTATTATCATTAGCAGCAATACTATTATTTGGAGCAAGTCTTAGCTTTGCAGACACAGGTTTTAAGGATGTTGCATCAACGCACTGGGCAATCTCTTATATCAACTTTCTCTCTTCAGAGGAAATTATCGCAGGTTATCCAGATAGTACATTCAAACCTGAAAATCCTGTTAAAATCAATGAATTCATCACTATGACAATTAAAGCACTAGGTTATAATTTAGAATCAAAATCTACCGACTGGTCGAAGCCTTACATTGACAAAGCGATTGAATTAGGGGTTATTGAAAACAAAGAATTTGACAGTTACGGAGCCAATATTACAAGAGAGCAAATGGTATCGATTGCAGCGAACGCACTTGCCCTTACTGAAGTAAAAGTAGGCAATCAGTTAGATTCATATTTAAAAGTTGATATTAAAGACTACTACTTAATTGATGGTTATTATATTCAAAACGTCTTTGAAGTCTACAAATGGGGAATAGTTGGTGGTTTTCCTGATGGAACATTTAAGCCTAAAAATACAGCTTCAAGGGCTGAAGCTTGTGTGGTACTTAATAAAATAATGAATCCTGAAACACGTACCCCTTATTCGAAAAGCGATGCACCGCATGTTATGATGCCGATTAGCGTATGGTATGATGCTGATGGCAATATTATTCCTAGTGATAAAGCAGATAACAGACTCCATACATGGAAAGAAGAAACAGCTCCAATGTATGCGCCAATTTACAACGGAAAACCAGTTGCCGAGCTCGTGGAAGTGGCTAAAATTTTGAGCCAAGTTCGTGACAATGGAAAAGGTTATTTGACGCTTGGATATGATCAATTTACGCAGAATTTCGGTTCTGCTGCATATCAATCCAAGACATTTTACGATGGCATATATGATGCACCGACTCTTTTAGAACAATCATTCTTGGCAGCTGAAAGAATGGATTTCGCTTTTGGTGTTGAAACATTAGACCTTGGTAACAAATACAACCCATATAATATTACACTCTGGAAAAAATCACATGCAGCGAGTTATTCAAGCTATTCTGCATTTTTCATGGACCGTTATGGCGATCAAATGAAACCAATCTTCCAGTTATTGTTTGAAAAAGAATTCGATCAAGCATGGGCGCTTTTAATAAAGGCACTTGATTCCAATGGTGAATGGACAAGGACTGAAACGACATTTAATGGTCGTAATTTTAGTATTGGCTATGACAGTACGGGTTTATCATTAAGCATTTCTTTAAAACGTTAATTATCAATTTGGAGGTATTATGAATAAAAAAATAGCAATCGTCATTTTGGTGGCATTGTTAATCCAACTTTTCCCGATTACACCTTTTGGTGCGGTTATTGCACAGATAAGCGGTACTCCATATTATGATGGGGGTAACTTGTTTGTAAAAGATCCTATGAACGGACAAACATGGGCGGACTATAAACTACAAAACAACGTGCCAGTAGAAGTCACTAGATCGATAACAGTTAGGGGACAGACTATTTATTTTAATAGGGAACTTTGGGATGAAAAACGGATTGTTGTCTATGGCGAATACAATTATTTCGCCAATGATTTCAAAAATGCCACTGGTACACTTGACTTACAAGGTCAATATGTAGAAATCAAAAATAAAGGTTACTATGAGGGTGGTACAGGTGAGTATCGATATGATGGATTTGATGCATCAGGAAACAAATATGCAAACCCCAACTTTCCTGTAGATGCAAATTCGGGTGTAAAGGCTGCTGATAAAAATTGGATTTATCGTATATGGGAGCCATCCCTCCCATATCATTACAGAGCGGATGGTAGCGAGCGTATTAGTAAAGTGAGTGATTACAATCGAATTGCTATTGGCGATGTATCTGGTGTTACACCGGTTGTCACAGAAACTCGCAAATGGATTGCTGAAACGTTACCGTTTGAAATTGCATATGGTACCAACGCTGATAAGAATGCCTATAATTATTCGCATGTTCAGACACGTCCAACGAGTTTGACACCTGGAGAATCAGTCATGTGGCACATTAATAAATATGACAATAAACCATGGTACCAGGTATTTTCACTTGATACTATTAAATCAAAGGCTCCTACACCAGTGGAAGCTGAGATTATAAGCATTGTAAGTAAAGATGATATGAAGCCTGACAGTACTGTAAATAAGGTTTATACCATTACAGTTAAAGGCACAGTTAAAGATGAGTACATGTATGACAATAAAGATGAAAATGGAATTTCTGACGATGTTTTAAGAGGGGCTTATCTCAATAGGGAGGACATCAAGGAATGGAATTTTAAAATTAAAGATCATATCACCAATAATGTCATCACAGTCAAAGGAACAAGGAAAGAAGCGAATACAGGCATTGCAGAGTTTACTGTAACATTGCCATACAGTGCCTATTCTGACAAAATCAAATCTGACGATCGATCACTTGAAGTCTTTTTCACTGGCACTGCTACGGTGGCATACTATACTGGGCAAACAGCTACAGATGATGATGTAAAATCTAAAAAAGATTTAGATGATGGTGTAGTTGAAACATTTGCTCTCGTTGAAGAACAAGACCCACTTATGGTTGAAATCGATGCACCGAATGAAATGCTCGACACAGAAAAATTTGCTATCATGGATAGTTCGACGTTTCCTGAAGGGACGACAAGAACTGTGGAACTAGATGGCATGGAACTTTCACCTAGTGATGCAGATACGTTCATTTCTGGAAATTACATTTTCCCACTTTTAGGTGAAGATAAAGTATATACCTATAAAGTTAATTATGATGATGGGAAAGGGGTAACCATCACTTTTGCCGATTATGTAGTCGTTTATACGACGAAACCAAAGGCACAATTTAAGGTGACAGGAACATTCAAAGAAAATCGATTAATTACAGCAAATACAGATGTTGCAAATGTAAATTCGGCATATCTTAAAGCCAATGCGACGATCACAACAAATTATTTTACAGCTCAAAACGCAAGTGGTGATAACAGCATCATTAAATTTGGAACTCAAAATTCATCTTCGCTTAGTTATATTGTAAAAGATGAAGCTGCGATCAAAATGCAAATGCAGGTAACAACAAACGTACCACTTAGCAAGATCCAACGATCTGATGTACCTGCTGACTATTACACTTCCAACGTTTATAATTATGATTTATTCGTTCTACAGGACTACGAACCTGCGCTCATAGCAAACGTTTGGAACAGTGTACTCACTAGAAATGAAACGCTAGATTTTTACTATGATGCTGCTAGTGTGGATGAAGATATCATCAGTGTGAACACCTATAAAATTTACTACGACACCAATGGCGATAATATTCCTGAAACACTTGTACGACAAGGAAATTATGATGATTACACTTCTTATTCTCCAGATAAACTCGGTTATTACAAAATTGTTTTCTATGCTGAAGAAAGCTTCGGGCAACCAACTCTTTCACAATTTATAACCGCAGCTGATAAACGCACGTTTACTCTTGAAAGAGATTTTTATGTTGACAATCTTGCACCAATGACCAAAATTTACACGGACATTGAATATGAGTTTCCGCAAGCTGATGTTATTGTTTTAAACGATCAGGGAATTGCTCGTGAACAAAATAATACGATTGTCCAGGAACGAGTGAACTGGATTAATTCCCTTAGACAATCTGGAATAATGGGAAGCGTTCAGGTATGGGATCTCTACACTTATATTTATGACAAACCTGCATCTACGGTCCGAAATACCAGTTCAAGTTATCCACCAACCACAACGAGCTATTCAAGTGATGGTTATTCAGGTACGCTTTCTCGTTATAGCGTTACCAACAACCCGTATCAGGTTGATAATGGGTATTACAAAACAGTTACCGATTCAATGACAGCATCTGAAGATATAGATAATACTTCGGGAGGAACAGCTGTCTACACTTACAAGGCTAGTGGGTGGTCTATGGTCAGTGGTTGGTCGGCTTCGCAATTACCTGGTTCAATATCTTATTCATCAGGTGGTTACTCAGGAACGCTTTATAAAACAGGTGGTACAGATTTGTCTGATCCACCACCTAGTGGTACAAGTACAATCGGAGATACGTACTACCGACAATTTTACTGGATAGGTCATTATTCAGGTACAGTATCTAAACAAGTACAAGTTTGGCAATCTAATTGGCAGTGGTATGATGATTACACAGGCTACTATTCTGGTACGATTTATAAAAACGTAAAGCAGACGTTTACGCCAACGTTCAGAAACACAGCTGACAAATACCTAGTCTATTTTGCTGATTCAAATGTGAACAATCTTGCTGATATTCAGTACATTAAGAGTAGGGGCTCAGTTAAGGTAATCTTAGTGGGAAAGACAAGTACAAAAACGCAGTTAGCCCATGATTACTACATCGATTCTTCAAAACCTCTAGCTGATATAATTGCTGATGTAAATGAGCTTGTCTCAGCTAACAATCCGGTTGAGAATCGACAGTTAGTGCTAGTAGGTCAATCTTTTGCACTGAACAAGGCGGACTACGACGATGAAAACGATCCAATCATACAAATTGGTTATCAGTATGTACATGACGCAAATTATTACGATAACAGCACAGGACTTGAACCAGGTGCAAGAGCTGCATTTAGTGCCAATAAAACGGATTATGTGAGCACGATTAAAACGTCTTTCAGTAAACCAGGCAAGTATATCGTTTATAGGCAAATATCAGATACACCTACAGGGATGCCAACATATGCAAAAGATTCAAATACACCTTCAATCGAGATTTATGTCCACAGAAAACCAATCGCTGACTTTACACTTGACTGGGATTATGATTCAGGATCTGGAACGTATCTCACTTCGTGGGTTGACAAGTCATATGACTTAGATCATCAATATTCAGATGCAAACAAAGGAATCGTTGAGCGAAAAATAATGTACAGAAAAACGAGCGGTGATAACATCTGGATTTATGCTATTCCAAATAACTTAACATCGGGTACTTATGAACTCAGATATGCTGTTAAAGATATGGAAGGCGTATGGTCCGATGAAAATGTAAAAACTTTTACGCTTGCGCCTGAAGTTCCAATGCAATTTTCAGCAGAACTTAGATCAAAAATTCCTGAAATGTTGCTTACCAAATTTACTATAGGTAATGATGTTGAGTGGTACAATACGTGGTCACGTTTCCCATATGCCCATAGGCTTGAAATTTCGCTTTGGGATGGTGCTACTCGTGTAACTGCACTACCTATTAAAACGGTCACTTATACAGGTACAAACGCAACTAAAAACGGTAATGACTACTACTGGAACAACATTAACTACACGATACCAAAAGGAATTGGTCTTCAGGAAAAAACATATACAGTAAGAATCGAAGCGATATCCAATTCGAACGCTAGTAACAAGATTACCATTAACCGCAATATAACACTCATAAATAACACAGCTCCTACAGTAAGCTTTACCGCACAATCTCCGGCAACTGTTTATGAAGGGGACACAATCAGGAATACAATTCTTCCGCTAGATGCAGATGGTGATAGGTTAACCATTCAGTATTATGTGGCAAAGCCTGGACAATCTCTAACGCTATTTAAAACTTATACAAATGTGCAGCAAGGCGCACCATTTGTCCTTGATGATGTAATTAATGTTGATGAAGGCAACTATCAGTTTAGAGTTATTGTAACTGATGGGAATGGAGGTAGTGGACAAGCTGATAAAACGATTGGTGTTAATCCTTTTGGAATTTCTAATGTAACGATTATACCTAGCCCTTTAAAGGCAGGATATTGGATTGAAATGACAGTAACAACTTATGGTAAAGTAACAGCTGTATCAGCTCAATTATTAACGGGTAGAGATGAAAATAGTATTATTACATTAGTTCCGCAATATAATATAAGTAGTGATACCAATACTTTCAAAGTTAAATATCAAACATGGGAGTATGAACCTGATGGAGTATATCAAGTTAGATTCACGGCAACAAGAGAGGCCAGAAATAAAATGGTAATTGGTAGTTATGAAATCCTTGGTTCTGTTCTAGATCAAAAAGCAATAATTGAGGAAATTAACAAATAAAAAAGGGTCATTTTGACCCTTTTTTTATTTTCTCCAATTGTTAAACGATCTCCTCTTGGTTTGATATTTTTTCTTCTCAGATGACGTTATATCCTCTTTTTCATGAGTTGGTGTGAGCAGGTCTTTTTTTTCTTTATCAGACTTTTCTTTTATATTTCTATGATAGGTTTCAAGTTCAGAAGATTCAAGAATCGGAATCCTATAGATTGTACCTATCTTGATACTTGGAATTTCATCTTCTCTCATTTTCTTTCGGAGTTTATATATACTTATATCGTGCGTTTCAAGGTATTCCTCAATAGTATAAAATTGCTTAGTAGGAAAGATGCTATAGTCATTTAGTTTTGTGTTATGAAAACTATTAAAGTGTTCAACTAGGCTATTAGTTTCATAAAAATATCTATCTTTACTATGTTCTTCTTCTCGATATTCATATTTAATTATTCCGTTGTCACGAAGTACTCTTAAATCGTAATGGCTAATATCAATCACATATTTCTTAAGTTGACTTGTTGTTAAATAATCAAACTGGTTTATAATTTTTTTGTTCTGAATTTTTAATCTATCAATGAACTTACTGTTATCATTTTTTTCAAAATCAAAAAGAAAACTATTGAATTTTAAATTTATTAAAATATTTTCTAGATCAACAATTAAATTATGACCTTTCCTTTCAACATATTGTTCAAATTCAGCTCGGTTTAGTGTTAAAGACAGATACGTTTTAGTGATTTGAAGTACAACAGATAAGTCATTTGTTGACAAGTTTTCATTCTTCATTTTTTTAATCGCCTTTCAGTTTTATTTTGGACAAAGTTATATTTTAGCAATATTTTTAATATATTAATTGCATTTGTGTTAAACTTTATGTAGAATTATATTGTTAATAATTCAAATTAAAGGAGATGTACAAATGGTAAAAAAATCTTTATTTTTGGTGGTAGTTTTAAGCATTATCTTAATGTCTTTTGTGAGTTTTGCGAGTAACGGTACAGAAATAGTAAACGCATTCGACAAAGCTGTAACAAGTGGCGAAAATACAATAAAAGGCATAGCAATACCTATTGTTACCTTTGCTGCAATTATGTTTTTAATCGCTTATTTAGCAATTAAAGATCCAAGCACGAAAAAAGGGTTTTTGATAGCTTTTTTTGGTGCAATAGCTTCAATTATAATACTTAATGTATATCCAGCAGCCAAAACATTTTTATCAAATTTAGGCAAGTAATTATGGGTGAACTTTTTAAAACCATCACAATGTCCCCAGAGGACAGAGTGAGAAAAATTGTAGGCTATTTTTCAGAAGCAATAATGAATCTATTTGTTAATAGAATTGAGCCAGCTGATTCTATTAACTTAACTAGATTATTTCCTGGAATGATTTCATCAGCAATGAAACTAATAGGACTAATTTTTTTGATTTCCTTGCTCACTTATTTTTTAGTTAACAAAGCAGAATCTAAAGCAAAATTGATGAATGTTTTCATCACGATTGCCTTAATATCTGTTACCTTAAGAGTTTTAAGACCAATAGTAAATTTAGTTTTCAATCTTCTAAATTCAATTGCTGAATTACCATTATACTACGCATTTAGCACAAATACACAAATTGAAGTATGGACGCAGAATTTTTATTCATTTATTGATAATCCTGAATTTTCCGCAGTTCAATTTGGACTCAGCGTGATAATCATTACAGTTTCGCTCTTTTTTATGGGATTGGTTAATACTATTTTACAACAAGTTGTCTATATTGCAATTGCAGCTCTTCCTTTTGCAATAGTTTTGGCATCAATTAATAAAGGTAAAGCATTTTTAAGCTTTGTCATCAATATAATTTCAGCTGCATTCATTTACAATTTTTTTAGATCAGTCGCATATGCATTCATGTTTACAAATTCTTTCGACCAAGCTTCTTTGTCGTACTATGTAGCAATGTGTATTTTATTAGTCATTGTATTACCACTAATGGGTTTAGTTGCAATGTTTCAAATGCAATCGACAGGAGTTAAATAATGAACAAATCAGATAATATTAAAATCACCTCAAATATTTACAAGGTCAGTACAACTATTTATGTTGTTCCGTGGTTTGGATGGAGAATTACCAGTGAGAACATTACTTACTTTGCTGTAGCTTTCTTCCCCTCTTTGCTAGTAGGAGTAGTTACAAATCTAGTAGCAGATATACTGTATGGCGTTTGTATGTTTATTTCTTCCCTCTTTTTAATAATTGTAATCATGAGAGACCGATTAGATCATTACTCTATCAAAGAATTTGCAAAAATTAAATTGCACCATAGTCCAGATATATTATTCATGGATGAAAAAATGAAAGGTGATTCTTACTATGAAAATAACAGAAAAAATAAATCTGCTAAAAAACCAAAGATCAAAAAATGAAGAAGATATAAATATTCTTGATCTTCTTGAAATTGATTATATCAAAGATGGCATTATCGTGAGTAAAAATAGATTTACCCTATATTTACTCGTGCCATCTATAGAAATTAGTGGTTATGCAGAAGTAAATCTTAAAATGCTGTTTCAAAAGTATGCTTTGGTTTACCAATCTTTAAATAATAATTTGTCTTTTCAAGAATTATCAATGAATTTTAAGTTTAGTGAAGTTCAATATCTTAAGTTGCTTGATCGAGCAATTCAGCTTGAAACTGAAAGAGAATTGATTGATTTACTTATTGATGAAAAAGAATTTTATTTAACTGTCAAAGAACGATATAACTCAATTGAAAACTTTAATTTACTTGTGATTACTTGCACATCAACATTTGATAACCAAGTTAAAGCGTTTAATGATGCAAAAAAAAGCTTGCACCAATGTGTAAGTTCAGTCACTGGGAGCATGAAAGGTGTTGGTATTAGACCTAAGTTACTCAGTAATGATGAAATTTATGTTTGGTTATTTAATGCTATTAATCCATTTTATAAAGATAAGCAGCCTTTGTATACTTCAGAGAATGTAGTACCGCTTAAGATGGCTCTTGATTCATTAGAAATTGACAATTCACAGTTGCATCAAGTAGAAGAAGAACAAGATAGTGAAACGTATTTTATGGTGGATTCAGCTTTTGACATAAAAACTGAATACAACTTATCAAATAAGCGCCTTAAGAACATTTTAGGATATTCTTTGAAAAGTTCTGAAAATAGAGATTATTTATTTATAGAAAATTATTACTGCACATTCTTTGAGGTTTTTGATTATCCTAATGAACCTAGTACCTGGTGGCTTAGACAACTAACTGCTCTTAGAGATACAATTGACATCGTTAAGTTTGTTAAACCTTCAGACCATGATAGATTGATCAAATATGCACAAAACAAACAGATAGGGATTAAAACTTCTAGAATTGATACAAAAAAAAATATTGAGAAAGATGATAAAACATCGCTTCAAGATTATAAAGATGATTCAACGCTCTCGGATGTAGATTACATTATGAAAGCAATAAATACAGGCCATAGATTTTATGATTTAACTTTAACGATTAAAGTTAAAGCAAAAACATTAGATGCGTTTGAGGATTTAATTAACAAAACAGAAAGTCATCTTAAATCAACAGCAGTTAGATATCGAAGAACTACAGGTAATTTATATAACAGCTTTGTAAGTACTTTACCACTTGGACTTAATAAAATGTTCTCAGTGACACCCGTTGTTGATATTGCGATAGCAAATGCCTTTATCTATAATAACTTTTCAATTTACTATAAACATGGCTTAATGATAGGAAACAATAGCAATAACAATAGTCTCGCATTTATTAACCCTTATCTAACGATGAATTCAATCATAGTCATATTAGGAATGAGTGGGGGTGGCAAATCCGTTTTGACTAAAAAGTTAACTGAAGCATTTAGAATGTTGTACAAATCTAGAATATATGCATATGACCCTAATAATGAAATGGAAATCTTATGTAAGAGGTTACTTGGAAGATATTATGACTTAAGTCCTGACAGCGAAACAAAGATAAATATAATGTATCCGTTTATGTCCAATATTAAGGGTACATCTTTGTCAGAACACATTTCGTTCTTAGAATTTTTCATATCTTCAATTGGCTACAATGAAGATGATACAGCTGAATTTTCAGGATTATTTAGTCAATATTATAAAAGCAAGGAAAAGCAATTTGATGTTAAGTATAGCTTAAGTGATTTTATTAACTTTTGTCAAAGTAAATCTGAGATCGCTTTAAATCTAGCTAAAATAATTAGATACAGAGATGTATTTAAGCTATTTGATACAGAAGAACCTCTTGAATTGAGCGATAAAGAGTCATTATTCTTTGGTACTAAGAATATTCCTGCAAAATATAAAAAACCTGTTAGTGTAATTATACTCAACCTAATCACATTTTTATCATGTATGGATAATGAATCAAAAGTAGTTATTTTTGAAGAAAATCATACGATAATATCAGATGAACTCTTAGCAAAGATGGAAAGTGAATTAATTAAGTTCATAAGGAAGTTTGGTGGAATACCACTTTTAAATCTTCAAAATATAACAACTTATTCCTCAACTGAATTTGGTAATGAAATAATAAAAAATTCTGCTATCCAGTTTATCATGAAGCAAGATCAAGAGGATCTTGAGATTATTTCTAAGAAATACAATATTCCAGAGCTTGAAGCAATTAAAATGAGTAATTTTGCAGAGGGCGAATGTTTGATGAAACTTAATAATGATTTGATACCACTTCAAGTACTTGTAAATTCAATACAATTAGCGACTGTTTCGAACACATCTCAGACAAGAGATAGGATTATGAAAATGTATGAAGGCATATAGGGTCATTTTGACCCTAATTTTATACATTAGTTTTTATATGAAGTTTAATAGGAGTGTGAACTGTGAAAAAAAGATTTTTCTTGATACTAGGTCTAATATTCTGTGTAGCTGCTATTGTTTCGACGTATTTTTTTGTAATTGAATCCACTAAACCAGGATTCATTTATTTAGCAAGTAGCCCAATAGATAAGGAATATAAATTTGACGGAGATAATGAGTCAATTAATCAATATTTTGAAAAAGTCGAGATTTTTTCAAAAATTAACTTTGACGCGGTTACAGATATTGAAAAAATTAAGGGAAAGTATGCGCTTACAAATATTCCTGAAGGAGCTGTGATAACTTCAAATATGTTTACAGAGATAGAACCCAATTCAATAATAACTGAAGGTAATATTTCATTGTCAATAAGTGTGCAGCCATACATGAATATTTCTGAAGGTGACAATGTAAATTTGATTGGAATTATCACTGTAAATGGGGAACGATATTCTCGAAAGTTAGCACAAAATGTCACTTGTACAGCTGTATTCAACAAGTCGTCTAAAAATCTTAAAGATATTAAATCAAACGATGGCAGTCAATATGAAGACTTAAATCCATACAAAGTAATTATTGAAGTACCAATGGAATTAGAGACAGTAGTACCTCTATTCGATCAACTTGTAGTATATACATCTAACCCTGAAAATAAAGATATCTTAGATGATAGCTACTATAGTCTAAATATTATACCAGTATCTAATTTTGAAAATACAGTAGGTGAGTAAAAAATGATTATTAAGTTATTAATTGAAAAACACGACATCATAGAAGCAGTACAAAGAAAATATTCTAATTATGAAGTAATTGCGTATTCATCATTTGAAGACCTTGAAAAAAGTCTGAATAATGGTGATGAAGTAAATATTATTATCTTGTCCAATACAATGATTGCTTCAAGATTTAAGGAATATATCAATATTTTATGCGATCAAGTAAAAATGTCTTTTAGAATCATTTTATTAAACTTAAAACAAGAAGAACTTGAACCATCAATTTATAATTACCTTATTTCTAAAGGTGTTTATGACTTTACTGTTGAGCCAACATCGCGCGCATCAATGCTATACTCATTAATTGATAAACCAAGAATCCGGAAAGATATTATTGATCTAATCGATTCAAATTATACATCAAATGAAACTATTGAAAAAGAAGTCATAGTTGAGAAAATCGTAAAAATCAAGTCTTCAGGTATTGTATCTTTTATCGGAATTCCTAACACTGGAATGTCTACAGTGGCACTCTATTTTTCAAAAAGACTTGCTGAAACTTTAAATTCTGTCGGGGATATTCATAGTCGTGTTTTGATTGTAGATTTAAATACTTCGAATCCGAAGGTTAGACATTATTTAAAATTCAATAATCCAAATTATTCTATTGAAAAAATGGCTCTGCTCATCAATGAAAAAAGGTCTGAAAACATTAATGCCATGAACTTTGTGCAGCAACCAATAAAGAAACTTCCAAACCTTTATTTTTTGGATGGTCTTTTCAATATTTTTGAACAAAATGATGTTGGTGAATTTGAATTAAAATATATTCTAGATCATCTTAGAAATCTGTTTGACTATATTGTGTTAGTTACTAATGGGAATGTAAATAACGTATTCACAAATACGGCGTATAAATACTCAAATCATGCTTTTATAAGTCTTGATATGAATTTTGCGAATCTTGATAGAATTAAAAAACATTTACATTATGTTAAATACCAAGGTATAAATCATTTAGTTTTCAATCGATATAAGTCGGTTAATAAGTACGATCCAGAGCAGTACGCAGATGCACTGGATATTAAATCACATTTTATAGTTCCTTACAATGAGCTGATTGTTGATTATTCAAACGAAGGTAAATTTTCAGAAGACGAATCATATAACGAAGCAATAGATAAACTTGTTTCTATTTTTGTACAAAGACCAAAGGTACACAAAAAAAGGAAACTTAGTTTTTTTAGAAGAGGTAAAAAATGAATTTTATAGATGATACGAAGTATACCAGGCAATGTTATAACACAAACTTCATAGAAATCAAAAACATGCTGAATGAAAAAATAAATGTAGATGGTGCTGAAGATAGAAAAGGTCAAATCAAAGCTCACCTTCAGGAGTACTTAAAGAATGACTCTAATTTTGATTACGATGTACTAACAGGTGAATTTTACGAAGAACTATACGAATATTCTGTTATAACAGAGTTTATGAAAATGGGTGATGAAAACAAGATAACGGATTTTTTTATTGACGGATTCAATGATATTTCATATAGAAATCTTGAAGGCAATATAGTAAATACCAATGTTTCGTTTTTTAATGAAGCACATCTGAAAACTGTAATTGATAAAATCATTGATAGCAATAAATCTGATTTAAACAAATCCAGTATGACTTTAGAGTCCACCTTCAGTAACGGCGCAAGATTAACGGGGCAACATCCAAGTATAAACATTAACGGTTTTTCAATTGCAATAAGATTCAAGGCGCCAAATATTTTTAGTGACAAAGATTATTTGCGCTTCGGATCATGCAGTAAGGAAATGATTGAATTTTACAAGTTTGTAACGAGGATAGGTGCTAGGGTAATGATACACGGAATAACAGGGAGTGGTAAAACTTCGCTGCTTGAATCGCTGATTATGATGTATCCACGTGACAGTGCAGGAAGATCTATTCACCGGCACGGGTTTGTTACTGATAATGAAATTGTTTATCTAAAAAAAAGAGATCCTTCATTAAGGGTTATTGAAATTAACTCAGTTAAGAAAGGTGAGCATCACTTTACATTATCTGATGCTGTAAAAAATGCCTTAAGAATGGACATTAAAAAGCTTCACTTTAACGAGATAAGAGATATAGAGGTCTACGATGTGTTTAAGGGATGGACAACTGGCCATGATGGTGTATCGGGTTGCTTTGGTGAAAATGTTTTAGATGCGTGGAATGGACTAGTATTAAACTTAAAATCGTACAACAATAATTTTTCAGACCCATATTGTGCTCAGTTGATTAATAAAGCAGTAGATATATTCATAGAGTGTAAGCAGGTTAAAAATAAAAAAGTTCATAATGCGATACGTCAGCTAAGTGGGGTTGATGAACAAAATAGGCCAATATTTGAAACCTTGTTTGAGTTTAATGAATCGAAAAATGAATTTATTTCATACATCGACAAAATTAATTTATCTGATAAATTGAAGAATAAAACTAATTGTAATTTGATTGGTGGTGTTCACAATGAGTAGCATAATCATATTGCTTTTAATAGTCTCAATTCTAGTAATTGCTTCGTTTTTATTGATCTATATCGGATTGTCTAAAGATGATTCTTTATCCAAAATTGTTACTAGTAGCTTATATCAAATAAAACATATGGATTTAGATAATTATAAAATCGAAACTACAAATTTTTCCTTTACACTTAACAACTTGAAAAATCAGTTAATAATTAATCAAGTTCCTCTGAAACCACTTGATTTTATCGCCTTTTCTATTGTTATCTCAATAAGTGTTAGCGTATTAAGTTTTTTAACGTTTAAAATGTTGAGCTTAAGTATTTTGTTGGTAGTATTCTTTTCTATACTTCCCACGTTTTTACTTAATATTGTGACGATCAGAAAGGCCGATAAGATCGATCAAGATGTAATAGACTTTATCAAGTTGATGAAAAGTAGGGCAATTAGCGCTTCGAATGTAAATCTTCTTTTCAGTGAATCCTTACAGATGCTATCAAGTAAGTCAAGAATTAAAACCCTTTTAACAGACGTTGATGATAAAGTCTATAGACTGAATATTAGCTTATCGGATGCACTTTTAGATGTTGGAAGAATTCTAAAGAATTCCAATATGATTGCTCTTTCAAACATAATATTCAGAAATAAAGAAGATGGTACAAGCATAAAAAGTTTATTAACCAATTTGATTAAAGTAATAGAATCTAACGTGCAAGAAAAAAATCAGCAGCATACAATGTTACAACCTCATGTTAAGTCATTTCTTTTTTTTATTGGTTTTTATCTGTTGTTTGTTTTTGGTATGAAGTTCATGCTCTCACCGATATACAGCGTTTTGATCGAGAGAGGATATTCATTCGCATTTAGCATTTCACTTATATTTTTATTAATCGAAGGGCTAATTTTATTTATATTTTCAAATAACCGATGAGGAGTTTAAAATGATCTATTTTCTGTCTGCAACAATTGGCCTCGGAATATTCTTAATCTTTTTTTCCTTATCGGAAATTAAAATTAAGAAAACTAGTAATGATCTCTTAGACATAAAATATATGTTTGTAGCTGACTATACCAATATTCACAATGGAATAAAGGGGTTTCAGAAAGGACGATTTTATGTTGCTAAGTATCTATCAAATATAATCAATATAGAAAGACTCAGAAGAAATCTGAGAATATCGGGATTGGCTAAGCACATTAATGAATACGATATAGTAGTTATTAAGTTTGTGACAATTGGCCTTTGGTTTATTGGAATGAGCATTTTTACCGTTTTAAACTACCAAGGTGATTTTAAAGTTCTTATACTTAAAAACATTTCATTTGTTTCAATAGGATTGCTAGGGTTATTCTTTCTATTGCTCTGGGACCGATACCTGATTCTGATTTTTGACTCGCTTAGAACTAAACACTTCTATGATCAGTTTGGACATTTTATAAATATATTTTCCTGTAGTGTAAAGGCCGGAGATAATTCATATATTGCATTAAAATCAACAATACGGCAGCTCTCCGGAGAATTTAGAACTCGTGTAGAATTGTGCGTTTCAGATTACACCACAATCGGTCGCGCTGAAGCTCTAATTAGACTTAAAGAAAGCATTAATATAAACCTTATGGACTTTTTTGTTTCAGTGATCGAGGACAATGACAATGATAATAATGGATTATATGATTATCTTCAACACAATTTAGATGATTTTTTAAATCATAAAAATTTCATTGCTAGTGAAAATGCATCAAGGAAATCTGCTGTTCTTCAACTAGCAACTACATTTGGTTTAATTTCATCTATTATGCTTATAGGAACTGTTTTGTTGGCTATTGTAGATATTTTTAATGCTATTATGTAGCGTAAAATAAATAATTATAAAGGAGAATCATTATGAAATATTTTAAAAAGGCAGCATTGTTTTTAACTTTAGCTCTCAGAGATAATAAGGGAGAGCAAACCATTTCTTTTGCCACTATAAATGGCGTGTACTTAATTTTTATTGCACCAGGTATTGTTTTGTTTGCAAATGCAGTTACTACAAAACTTGCATCTCTTCAGACAACATTCAGTGGTCTGTTTTAGTATGAATGAATTTACATCTCTAATACTAATACTGCTTGTAGTAGTCTTATTAGCTTTCTTTATATTCTCTTTTGAGGCTGTTTACATTAAAGGAGAAGTTAATAGAATTGTTAATGGCTATTCAAGAAATATTGAGCCTGATGGTGGAATGACTGCACAAGTCTATTCCGCCATGCTTCAGGAAATAACAAATTTGAATTCAAAAATTTCTGGAATTACTATATCCTGTCCAAGTGCCGGATTGTCTTATAATACCGACATTAATGTTATTGTTGAGTACCATTATGCTTATTTAACTTTTAATGGTAATTCGTTTTTTTCTTCAGATAAAACTTTTAAAGTGAAGAATCATTTTACATCAGAGAAGGGGCGATAAAATGACTAAAGATGCTATTTACTTTTTAATAGTCATTATTATATTTTCGCTACTTTTGATTGGTCTTGATTATTATGTAAGAAACGATATTGTAGCTGAATGTGAAAACTATATGAAAATAAGCCTTGAGAGTAGTGTTAAAAACACCTATGTAACAAGTGACAATATCAAATTGTTTAATAGAGTTGATGCAACAAGCGCTTTTTATAATAAGCTAAAGGAAAATTTCAATTTTAACGATTATTTGAGCGCAATAGATAGTAATGCCAGGATACAAAGTGCCGAAATTGTTGAATTCACTCTATTCGATGAATCAAATATAACTTTTCCGTTTTCACATGTTGATAGTGATGAAATTTTTAATGATCCCTTTGGCCATGCGCGAATACGCTTTACCATTCGATCAGTATATGAAACCTACAGTTTCTATTTACACATTGATGTTTCTGTTCAGGAGCTGAACTAATGATTAATATTACCCTAATTGTATTTTTGATAGTAGCATCATATCAGGATATTCGAAGAAGAAAAGTATCAAACCGGTTTACGTTAATTTTGCTACTTGCAGCATGTATATTTTATTTGGCCAATAATTTTACAGTTATAAGCTCACTTATAATTCTAGCCATATATCTAGTTCTAAATATGATGGTATACAAAAAAATGTTAGGTGGTGCCGATGTAAAAGTATTTTTGATCTTACTGCTCATATTTGGAGCAAAAGCTTTTTTTGTTAACTTTGTAGTGACACATTATTTGGCAGGTTTTTATCGCCTTTTTAGAAATAATAACCCGTCCATAGCATTTATGCCACTGATACTAATCGCATTTTTAATTACAAATTACGGAGGTCTTCTATGATATTCAAACTAAGTATTTATATAATTTCGTCTTTAATTATAGCAATTATGAGATCAAAAAAATTCGAAGAATCTAAAAGGAGTAAGCACTTACTTGCTTATTTTGTGTCATATACACTCTTTTTGATTATATTTGATTTTCTCTTTTTTTCTGTAAACAAACTTGCAGGAGCTGGTTTTATACTCTTGTCATTAATTCCATTCTTGTTCTTAGAGATGAAGAAAAGCGCCTCGAAATCTAAGTTTTAAGATTGACACGTTTAACATTTTGTGATATTCTATTATTGAAATATCAATAAAGGAGTGTCATTTATGGATAAAGTTTATGTAATAAATACGAGTGCATTGGAATATAGTGTGTTAAATTATTTTACAGAGTACATTAAGCCCAAAGAAAACTACATTACAGTGTATACTTCAAGAGATTCCGGAATACCTGTAAGAACAAGACCAGTTGATAAATATGTAGGTGACGTTTTCCAGTCTGAAGATGAAGCCAATGAAAATTTAGAGATCAGAAGATCAACCTTAAAAGAGAGTCTAGGAAAATTTGATTTTAAGGAATTTAAAAAAAGTGTTACTGTTAATTTCAAAGTTGAGTTACCTGCTAAAACAAGATTTTCGATCGATCACCTAATCAATGAGTGTGTTGGTAAAAATTCTATTGTAAGCATAATTGATTCATTTGAAATTAATGGCAAAACTTATAAGTTGAAAAGTAACCGATTAGAATTAATTACATCAAACAAATATTCAATTCATTATGAAACAATTTATGAAATTACACATTTGACGGTAAGAATGATCGCAGCTATTGGGAACTTAAATCACATTTCAGTTGCATCGAGAAATTATAATATTTTGACATTATTTTTTTTCGTTTATGTATTTGATCAGATCGGCTACAATGTAAATATTGATGATTTCTTTCTGTATAATTTATAAAAACATAAGTTTTAAATTGGACCAGGAATTATTCTTAAAAAAAACTAGAAGCCTTGATAAGTCAAGGCTTCAAAATAAATAATATGAGAAATCACCAATATTTTATGTTGCAATTATGTTTTTTGTGTTATAATTATTTAAAGAAAAAAAATAAAACCACCATTTAACTGGCGGTTAGATTTTAAAAACCACCTTGTGGTGGTCATACATATGTTTCACCTCTATAACGTTTCCTAGGCGTTTATAGATGGATATGTTAGCAGCAACTAACAGAAACAACACCAAAGTGCGATGAAACTTTTTGTTTAATTATAGCATTTAAGATTTATTTATTCAATGCTTAATAATAAATTCGTTTCTAAAAAAGGCACAAATCTTATAAAATAATGGTGTTTTTCATGCTATCTAGGAGTAAAACTAGGTAGCATTTTTTAATTTTCGGAGCAAATTATGTATCTAAAACATGAAATTTTATATAGATTATTAGAAGACGATTTACAAACAGCTGGTTATCATATCTTGATAAATTTAGTTCAAAAACAAGATAAAATGGGTTATGTTAATAACATTCATTATATAGATATTGCTGAAGAGACTGGTTACTCAAGACAAACTGTTAACCATATTTTTCATGTCCTTGAACAAAAAAAATACATTCGTTTTAGTCAAATGAAGCAAAACGGCTTTTATGATATTACGATTATTGATAATATAAAAAAATTCTCTAAAGGTGTGCAGTATTTGAATCTAAATGACATTGAATTTACAGATGGTACATCGAGGAGCTTAACAAAGGCATCGCTCAAGCTATTCCTTTATGGAAAAATGCACTGTTATACGTCAGAAAAAAAACAGAGGCCGTTGACAGCGATCAGATTGGAGTTGTTTTGCAGTAAATATAAAATTAAGTCACTTTATCATGTAAAACAATTGATTGAAAGAGTTCATGAGAAAACAAAAATGGTCATTCGCTTTGCTGATGATCGAAAAAATATAACTGATGCAATGATGTATCTAAATGGCCCAAAAACGCCCGCTAAAGCGTTTGAGTTTGATGATTACCTTTCCTATCATCACAAGATCAAATCCTTCTGTAAGCGTGCTCAGATTGATTCTTATGATGATAATGCTCTATCCGATACGGTTAAGTTAATTAATCAATATTACAAAAAAATTGAACCGGTTAAGTTGCTAGAGTTTATTATTGAAACGATTCGTAAGCGAAGATCCGTTGATGCAAAATATATTCATTTTGTGGCCAGAGAACAATTTTCACTTTAATTTTATACGGCATAGCATTTGATTGCTCATAGGCGCTATTTTTAGCGTCTATTTGTGTATCTCAAATTCTGCTTCATGGCATACTATGAACGCAGCATAGGGTAAAATTATTGATCCAGTCGAGCTATTTTACAGCTCGATTTTGTTTTTTGATTAAAATGTCAAATCAAATTTAACTATAGGGATAAATGTCTTGCCTATTTGAATTTACTCAAGGTGTGTCAAATAAATTTTAATAAAATGACAAATAAAATTAAAACTGTTCTAAATATGTCTTGCTAATTTGGAATTATTGCAGTTATATGTCTTATTTTTTTAGAAAAACAAACCCTTAGATTCGTTGATATATCAATCGTTTACCCTATATTAAAATGAAGGTATTAGTATTCTATTTTTTTAGTATTCTATTTAGTTATATATTAGTCTTAGAATAATATTAGTCTTCCAGCGGAAGAAAGCTTCGCTTTCACCAAATTAAAAATGATTAGAAGGAAAAAAGGCTCCGCCTTTTCCATTATTAATAATTTAGAAAACTTTAAAGAAATAAAAAAAATGAACTTTTTGGTGTCAACAAAAATAGTAATAAATTACGATTTTTATTGACACCAAAAAGACCACTCCGCCAAATGTCGCCACGACCGACGTTGCAACATAACGTTGCAACTTACAGTCCTAACAACATTTTACTACGTTTTCATGTTTTTTACATTTTTACTGGGCTTTGCCCCTTTGCGCATTCGCGCAAATTCCCCACCACTGACTCGCCAGTGGACAGCGAACGAGCCAACATTGCAACAATGTAAAATCTAAATATAAATTACAATAAAAAAAATGCCTTTAAGGGCATTTTTTATGATTTATAATTTTCTGTATATTTGCATTTTGGAAAACCGGAACAGGCTTTGAAAAGACCATTTTTACCGTTCTTCAAAACTATTTTTTCACTGCACTTAGGACAAAATCCGAAATCTTCAGTGTCTAATAATTTTTCTTTTTTTTCTGCTTTTATTAGATCTAACAACTGCCATCGATTCCACAAAATTATTCCTGAAGCATTTGCCAATTTTATGGCCGAAGGTCTGAAAAAGCTATTTGTTATTACATATCCTTTTGTAGCATTATAATAATGCAGCGCGCCTAAAATTTCTTGAACGGCACTTAAATTGACTTTTTCGTTGTATCGTTTTGCTTGGATCACAATTGTATCTGTTTTTGATTTCAAAATTAGATCGGCTCCAAAATCATGTGATGCTTTTGTCACCTTGCTTGTATAACCAAGTTTTTTGAAATGAGCATGTAACAAATTTTCAAATTCAAGACCAGACATGGTATCAATTTTATATAATTTTGCTTCTCGATATCTTTGATTTTTTAAATGCTCCTTCATGTATTTTTTTGTAAGTTTGTAAATAGACACTATTATCAAAATGCCAAAAATTAATAAAATACTCAATTTAATTTGGTTTTCAACTTTACCATAATACTTCGATAAAATTTTATAATCAGCTGATACCAATAATGATATTGCCATAATAACACCAATAAATAATTGAGAACTAGAATTCCTAATTTTCATAATAATAAAATCACCTTTCAATATTTTTAATGAAATGGAGCATTATTTTGTAAGTAACTCTTTTTGATCTACAATCACAATTTTTTTTCCGATACCATCTAACAATTTTATGAGCGTTGTTAATTTTGGGTCCGAAATTTCATTTTCAATACGTGCCAACATTGGCTGCTTAATAGATGCTTTTTTTCCAAGACTAACCTGTGTTTCACCAGCTGATTGTCTTGCATCAATCAAGTTGCAAATTATTTCACTTTTTAGTTCTAATATATGTCGTTCAGTATCAGTCATTTCAATTTTTTTAAAATCATCGAATGTTCTAATCTTCTTTTTCATAGTATCCTCTTTTCTTAATTATCTACGCGCCTATTATATGTTTCTAGGTTTTTGATTGCTTGCTTTATTTCTCGTCTTGGCGTTTTGTTTGTAGTTTTGATAAAATGATGTAGGAGTAATATTTTGTTTCCTTTAACAACAGCAAATAGCACTCTGTTTCTAAGTGGACGAAGTTCCCAAATGCCATCCCCTATGTAATCCGTATATGGCGCACCGGCTCTTGTTCCCTTTTGGCTAAGTATTTCTAGGTATAACAGAATTTTTTCATAATTCAGCCGAGCATCTTTGCTTGTTTCTTTTTTCTCTTTAAGATCTGAAAGTAAGTCAAGAATCTCACTTTCATCTTGATCGTTAAAATAAAATTCAATTATGTACATTTTCACCTCTTTTATAACTTTCTAGTTATATTTTAACATAAAAAAGCATCAAAAACAATAAAAATATAACTTATTAATTATATTATTAATATTGACACGTTTTTTATTATGTGTTATTATAAGTATGTAAGGTAATTCAAATATATAGAAAAAGGAGCAATTTATGAGTAATGAGAGGTTCAATATGGAAATGTCAAAACTTGAAAAAAGATTAGAAGCCCAATTTAAAAAATTGGACTCTGATGGAAAAGCAATTGTCGTTAATGGTAAACATATTGCTGAACGAAGTTTAGTTGATTATATCTTATCTCACTTTAAAGTAGATGATATTTCTGGCGAAGTAATATCAATTTATACAATTAAAGGTGGTGTTTCAAAAACTACACTATCTACAAACCTAGCAACTGCTTTAACCATGCTTGGTTATAAAGTTCTTTTTATTGATACTGATCCACAATCAAACGGAACATCAGTATTTAATATTAATCATCAATTCTCTATTAATGACTTGTTTAACGGTATCGCTGATTTTGAACACGTTAAATGTGAATATGATACTGGATATGGAATACTTGATATAATTCCTTCAAATATTATGTTATTTAATACTGCTGAAGACTTACACAATCGTGAAGAAAGATTTATTTTGAAAAAAATCATTGATACCGTTAAACCTATGTATGATTTTATTATTATTGACTGCAACCCAACAATTAATATTTTAGCTGAAAATGTTATGATAGCTTCTAATCATTTGATAGCACCAGTCCAATTAGAAGTCTTCTCAATTGATGGTTACAGTAATTTGATTAATAAGATTGAAGATATGAGCGTGTTTAATAATCAATTAGATATTCTTGCTCTTGTCCCTGTTATGTATAAGTCAAACTGGGGATTACACAATCATATCCTAAATGATTTAAAATCAATGGGGTTACCTATTTCGTCTACTATTAGACAAGCTCATGAAGTACCATTAAGTCAATATAATAGAGTACCAACTATGTTATCAAGCAAGTCATATAAAACTAATGTTATAAAAGATTTTTGGTTTTTAGCAGTAGATATACTAACTAAATTAGGCTTATAGAGAGGGAAATATAATATGGCGAATAATAAATTTCAAAAAGGTGGCTCATCGTTAGCCAATTTAAAGCAAAATATAAATAATCCAACGGAAAATAAGATTGCTACATCTCTAGGTGATGAAATTTTGGAACTCGACCCATCTATTATAAAAGTTTCGAGATATCAAAGAGAATATGAACTTGATGAAAATGTGGACGATTTATTAGAATCTTTCCCGCTTACTGGACAATTAGAATATGCTATAGCGAGACGCTTAGAAGATGGCTCAATTGAGTTGATTGCAGGTCATAGAAGAAGATTAGCTTGTTTAAGACTTGGCATTAAACTTAAAACCATCATCAAAAATTATGAAAATGAGTTGCAAGCTGAACTTGATTACCTAGAGTCAAATAAGTTTAGAGAAATTGACGAATTAACTAAAGCAATGATGTTTAATCGACAAATTGAAATCGTTCGTGGATTAAGAGAAAAAGGACTTATAAAAGGTAAAGCTACTGCGATTGTTGCAAAGCAACTTGGAATTTCTGAAAAAACTGTACAAAGGACAGCTTCACTTGATAGATTGATTCCGGAGTTTAAGACCTTGTTTAACACTAAAGATATTGCAAAAGGTATTGCATATGAATTATCATTACTAGACGAAAATAGTCAAAAGACTATCCTAGAGAATTTTAAAGATATTTCAAAGATTACCGCGAGTGAAGTTCAGAAAGTAAAAACGAATGAAGAAGCATTTACTCAAGAGGAAAAAATTCAACTCGTCAATGAACTTTCAACCAAGAGTGAATTGATAAATCAAATGACAGAGCAAGTAAAGAAACTTGAAGATACAAATTCCGAAAATGCCGATAATGTTGAAAAAGTAAAGACTCATTATCAAAATTTAATTGATGAAATGAAAACTGAAAGTAGTGTTGAAAAATTAAAGGAACTACAAAGCGAAATTGACGTTTTGCAGGTTGATTTAAAGAAAGCAAAAAATAAAAATGATGAGGAACTTAGTCAAGCTATTGAAATAAAAAATAATACTTTCATTCTAAAAAATATTCTTAATAATACTTCAAATACCCTTTCTAGAAGTTTAATTGATTTAAGTTTCGATAAAGAGAGTATTGAAATGAGCTACCCAGTATCTACTAAAATTGATTATGTAATATTAGAGTTAGAAAAAATGATTGATAAACTTAAAGCATTTAAGTAATAAATATGGGATTCGTGATTTTTCATGAATCTCTATACATAAAAGTCCTCAATGTGAGAAAAAATAAAAAATGGATGGTTAGTAGATATGAAGATTAAATTTTTACTTGATGAATACTTAAATTAAAATCAGTGGTTTAAAAGTTTTTGGATGCAAATGTATTCCTTCATGCTGCATCTATTGTACAAAATGATTGTTATAAAGTTTACAATCATGATATAATAATACTGCTAATTCGAAGCTCCTTGTGAGTTGAGAATTACCTTACAGCTGAACGATCCGTAATGGATCGTTTTTGCGTTTTTGATTTAATAATTTTCAAAATTAGTGAGTCTATCCTCGATTAGCGAAGAGTCATTTAAATTAATATCTATAATTTTTGATTTAGTTACTCTAACAATGAAAATTTGGCCATAAAAAGGTTCTCCATCATAAATGACATTGACTGGTGAGCCTTCATTTTGAATTTGATAGAGCATAAATAATCCAAGACCAATATTAATATATGAAAATCTTTTGTGTTGTTCTTGTTCAAGCTCTGAAATACTTTTAGCTATACAGTATTCTTTTCGATAACTACTACCAGGATATTTTGAGATAAGATAAGGCATTTTTATAACTCCTTTTCTAATTAAATAAATAGGGTCATTTTGACCCTATTTATGATTTGAAATTATTGTTTTACTGCATTTTCCCCTATTGATGAAATAAAGTCATCATAATTATAATTCAAAAATATTTAAATTCAAAATAGACTAACAATTCATTCACCGACTTTTACCTGACTCTTTAAAAAATTCAAACAGTTTTTGTAACATAAAATTTTTTTTGAAATGCATAAGATATGATATAATAAATTTGGAAATATTTATTAATATGATAAACATTTTCCAAAACAATAATATAAAAGGAGAAATTATGAAAAAGAGTAATGTTTTTTCAAAAATGTTTTTGGTTTTTGCCTTAGTTATGATTATAACTGGCATGAGTGTGAATTTTGCTGCAACAGATAATGAGTCTGATGATGTAAATCAGCTTGTAACAACGTATGCAAAATACATAAAAACAAATAATTGGGATGGATATGTTAATCTATTTAACTACTCTCAAGAGGAAAAAGATGAATTATTAAAGTATTTAAATAATAAGAACAATCAAAAGCTTCGTGAAGGTATATTTGGAATTAATAATATAAAAGTTATTGAAATTGAACCAAGTAATGATCCTGATTTTATTAATAAAGGACAGTTTGTTTATGATGTCTATCTAGATATGAGTGTAAATAAACAATCTGAATTTTATGAAAATGGTTTATCATTGCATGTGTTTGTAATGAATTATGTAGATGGGAATTTATCAATTGAAGCAGTATATTATAGAGGTATTGTGAATAGTAAAGATGCTGAACATGTAGTTAAAGCAAATTTGATTCCCATTGAGCCAGCGCCATATCCCATTCCATCTACTATTAAAGTTTATGTTACATCAACGGGAGTGCTTAAGACTCTTAATTTTTCAACATATGTTAAAGATGTTACTCCTAATGAAGTTTATGTAACTTGGCCAACGGAAGCACTTAAAGCAAATATTATAGCTCAAAAATCATATGCAGCCTATAATGTTTATTATCCAAGGACACCAGCTACAACTTATAATGCTCACGTGACAGATAAATGGGAAAATTACCAACATTACTCAGAAGGATCAAATAATTCTACAACTAATAGTTTATATAATTACACTTATGATGTTCTAATGGTTAAAGGACAAAAACCATATGAGGCACGTTATTCGGCAGGAACATATGGTTCGCCTGGTAATCAGGGTAGTGGATATTTGAGTCAATATGGGACAGTTGTTTTGGCAAATAATGGATACTCTTATCTAGATATTTTACATTATTACTATACAGATATGGTTGTATGCCAATATAATCCTTACGCTCATGTTATCAGATAGTTTGATTTTTTTATTATTAATTTAAAATTTGAAAAAAGGATGATAGAGTTAAACTCTATCTTTATTGAACATTTTAGGTAATTAGGGTCAAAATGACCCTAATTTTTTTTGCTTGATAAAGGTAAATAAGCTAAAGCTTATTTCCGATCATAAGAAGGGTTTGTAAACCCTTCTACTTTTTTTAAAAGATAAAGTTTATCCACCTCAAGGTTCTTGTACGCTCATCTTAGCACCCGACAAGAACATATCTGTCAAGGCCGTTCACAAATAAAATAATTCTATTAAGTCAAATCGCTGCGCTTTTCTTGACTTAATACAACCGCCATGCTTTTTAGCATGGCTTTATTTTTTTTGTTCTCTTACCCTTGACAGATATTAGTCGGGAGCAAAGCTAATCGTACAAGAACGGTGTTAGTAGTGCCGTCACTATCAAGGGGGTAAAGTCATGAGTTTATTTAGGAAATCACATTTGGAAGTCGTAAAAGATAAGGGCGTTTATTTGGACGTTAATAACAAAATCACTAGTCCGAGTGATGTTGTTGATATGGCAAAAGCGTTGTTCCCAGAGCTTTCATATCAAGTAGAGGAAAGATTCATAGCAATATTTTTAGACACTAAAAACAAATACTTAAATGCAGAAGTAATTTCTATAGGTTCTATAAATTCATCAATTGTACACCCAAGAGAAGTTTTTAAAAGAGCTTTACTCTACAATTCGGCTTCGATTGTTTGCATACACAATCATCCAAGCGGAGAAACTGCACCTTCAAGAGAGGATAACATGATTACAGACAGGTTAAAGGAAATTGGGCAGCTGATAGGCATTAATTTCCTTGACCATATCATAATTGGCGAAGATTCTTACTATTCTTATAAAGCTGAAAATAAACTCTAAGAAAGGGGAATATTCCCCTTTCAACTTTATTTAACAATAAGTTTTTTCAATGAATTTGGTTTGATAGAACTTATATATTTTTAAAAAAATCATTTGTAACTTCACACTGATTTTTTTTACTAATTTACATATATTATTTTTTAGAATTCTTTATTTCTTTTACATCAAGTTTAATTTCTTCTATGATATCAAGCTTCTTCGTTAATTCAAGTATTATTTGTTGAAATTTTTCTTCTCTTAAAGATTGAAGTTGGTTTATTTTGTCTTGACTTCTTAATATATAAAAAAGTAAAAAAACGCTTAATACTGTCCATATACCTTGCGAAGCTGCTATTTTGAATATTTCTGATTCCATATTTTAAACTCCTCTTCTATTATTTGTTTTAATTTTTTACATGCACTTACTTTCGTTTTTGATACAGCCTGCTTGCTGATTGAATATTCTTGTGCAAGCTCAATTTCAGATTTATTTCGTATAAATAAGCCATTGATTATTTTTTTTTCTGATTTAGACAAAGTTGAAATAATTTGTTGCAGATATATCTCGAATTCAATTTCTTCAATTCTATTTTCATAACTTATAATATTTTCTATTTCATATGTATTTTCGAAGCAAGCTTGATTTGAAATATTGTTCAATCTTTTTTTCACTTCGTCAATATAAGTGTTTTTGATAACCTTTTCAAAATATTTTACAATTTCACCTTCACTGTTATTAGTAGCAATATTGATTTTTTTTATCGCATTTAAAATTGAAATAATAAACAAAGACTCGGTATCATCATAATATATTTTGTTACTATATTTTCTTATTAAAGGTTTAAATCTCTTTATTATTTCTAAAGTGGATGATTCATCTCCGTTTTGAGATAATTTAATTTCGTCAACTAACATTTTTTCTCCTATTTATCTTTTAAGGAGTAATAACGACTATTATAGAAAATAGTAAACATAATAATGAACTTTTTAATTTTAAAGTAATATATTGAATTGTTTTATAACATCTTTAGTTTTAAAATAATCGTTGTACAATTTTGATTTTTTGACTTAAACTATAATTAAGCTAATAAATGACATTTTAGATGTTTTTTGAAGAAGGAGGAGTATACATATGATTCTTAAAGAAAGTAATTTTAATTTTGAACCAAATTCGTGGAAAGATTTAAGACAAAAAGGTTTTTCAAAATTCGTTTTTGTACCTGTTTTTGTAACAGCAATTTTAATGAGCATACTATTTTATTTTTTTGATGAGAAAACAAAAGGAAATTTATTGGCGAGTTTACTTGTTGTTCTTGTAGCCTGTCTGACTATTTATTTATCAAGAATCACAACTTGGCTTTGGAAGGAGTACAAATTTAAAAGATACACTAATAACATTATTACTTATAACAAAGTAGATCTGATTATTTCAATAGCTAATTTATTTAGAATCGCACTTAATATCAGTATAATAATTGTAATTTTTATTTATGTAACTAGTGTTCTATAATGAAAAGCCGCTGCCACAATTATATGTAGCAGCGGCTTTTTTTTATGACATTTCAATCCAATTTCCAGATGAATCTTTGTAAGCTAAAACATTTGGAATATCTTTAGTAAAATTCACACCGTCTGCTACAAGGTAGTAGTTGAAAGGTTGAATACGAATATGTGTAAAGTTTCCAGAATTCATGTCTGCCAACCATTGAGAATAAGCTGTATTGTGACTGTCTTTTTGATAATATGACATACTCTTAACAGCTTGATGAAGCGCTGTATATGCGGCTCCTTGTAATACTGCACTAGGGTTTAATTTACCAGCAGATAGGTAAACTGCTAAAAAAGTGCCGCTGGCTCCTGCTGCAATTGGCAAAACAAACTGAGGAGCTCCACCTGAGATTTCAGATGTTGCATAATTTACTAATGAGGTTACTTGTGATTTGGTTAATTCTATTGTAGCCATTTGTTTCTCCTTTCTAATATGTGTTTGTGTTATTGAGTTAACTCGAATGTTAATAACGAGAATGAGAAAAAAAAGTCAACCATTACCATATAATTTCTTTGAATGATTAAATATAGTAATTTTAAATATGTTTCATTGGTAAAATTTATTTACAGCATAAATCAAATTAGTTCAAACATTTAAAGCTTTCAAGAAGGATGTGTTTATAGGTTTAACTTTTAAAAATGCTTGAGTACTAATTTTGTTACTTTATTATTTTGAATGATGTTATGATTATTTAAATAAAACGGAAGGAATTGAGTAACTATGAATGATGATTTTAGTGTTAAAAATTTGGAACAATGGCGTAATATTTTAAATAAATTATTTTCTGGTGATATTCCACTAAGAAAGGTATGGCATGAACAAAGTGAAATAATTGATGTTCTAAATAAAATTAGTGTTGATGACTTGAATCATACATTTTTTCCAGGTGGTGGAGGTTTAGACTTAACGGCAGCTAGAAGATCTTTTGAAGAAGATTGCGTGGAACTAGATTTTGATGGAATTATTGAAATAACAAAGATTAAGGTACTCACTTTTAATTCTTTTGAAAATGACGATTTGACATGGGCATATTTTAGAATTGAAACGTATCCATTAGAGAAAAGTGGTGTATATGAGTTAGATGATAAAGAATATACAGAGCAAATTTTTGAGTTATTTCCAGGTGAATACGTTGACTATGGAATTTATGAAAGACCATTTTGGAAATATGATAGCGATGGTAATACTCTACCTTTTCCTGAAACATCAAGAAGAATCAGCCGGTGTTTAAAAGGGTCTTATGTAATTTTTGCCAAAGCTTCAATATACAATAGAATTCCTGATACTTATGATGCAATTCATAGATTGCACAATGAAGAAAGTTTCAGAGCAATGATCCAGAAAGCAGTAAATGAACCAAAATAATGTACTGGGCGTTTTAACGGCGCGCCGCTTCGCGTCGGTTCGTCGAACTAGCCACAATACAAGCAAAAAAAATAAGCATTGTGAGGTTTTATCAACCCTAACAACGCTTTATTTTTTATTGCTTCTATTGCAGCGGATTTCGCCAAACCAAGCACCTAACGCATATTTATATGCCCTATCGGGCGGTCAGTTGGCGTTGCCAACTGCAAGGTTGAAAACAATTATATAAGTTCAAAAGAACAAATTATTAAGAAAAGTATAAACGTGATTTATACTTTACAAAAAGCAATAGATCTTTGTTCTTTTTTTTATTGTTTTTTTGATGTATAAAAATAGACAGTTGTATATTAGGGTGCTAAAATATTTTATGTAAGCTAAAATCAAGCATTTTCAACTTCTTAATTTGATTAAACTCTCGAAAATTCGAGTGTTTAAATAAGTCAAGAAAGGAAAGATTATATGAATAGTTTACTTTTGCTCGGATTTTCAATTGTTTTTGCAGCAACATTGTTGATGTTTTTAATCATCACTAAAAATGCACCCTATTCGCTTATTGTTAAAATGAAAATTTTAGAATTTCGGTTACAAAAAAGTGAAAACGACGATTCGCAGTCGCCGTTTTTTAGAAAAAAATAGTTCAAATTTTCTTTAGAGAGCCAATGGCTCTCTCTTTTTTTGATATATTTGTATATCACAATGATATACAATGTATACCGAAAATGCAATATGAAATTATAAATTCTATTTATAAAAGTGTATCTCTCATATATAGAAAGTGATCTTATATTTATATTGTAGGTTTGTTTGCTTCAGAGATCTTGGCCTATTACCTAGAGTGTATATTTTATCTGACCATCTCCTTATTTCATGCTAATACTTTGTAATTCAATACTTCAACATTCAGAGGTAAACTTTAAAAAGTTCCCCTCACACTCCCCTCAAACTTCATATGCCTCCGGCGGCACTCGGCGTGAGCCATCCCCCCCTAACCGCTTTGCTTTGTTAGGGAGGTGTCCCCAGTGTATACGCTTCATTCTGTCAAGTATACGCTTCGCCGTTCACTCCTTATGCTCACTTCGTTCCGCTACCGTTCACGCACTTGACTCCATTCTCGCTTTTATAGTCAAAATATCACTTAATTTTATTGATATTATTTGTTAATTGAAAATATTGTCAAATAATTTTGAATATGCTAGTATATAATTGTTGTAAAATTATAATTTTTATAATTTTGAAAAGAGTTGTACATATCATTAAAAATGTTTCATTATCAATTTCACTTAAATCGTTCGAAATGTTATTTTAACTGTATTGTGGGTTTTGAAAACATGTTAATTCTAGTCTTTCATAAAGAAAGGCTATTTTTATGTTTTATTTTAGATGTTAATGTTGACACGTTTATCATTATGTGTTAATATATATATGTAAGGTAATTCAAATTTTAAATCAAAGGAGTATTTTATGAAATTACATGAAGAATTAAGAAATCGATTGACTGAGGGGTGGCAACATAGTTTAAGACTAATTCTTAAAGGGTTAGAAGATGGTGATGTTTTATGCTCTAGTATTAATGGGCTTTTTAGTGATCCAGATGCTGAAATGCTTGATCGTATTAAGAAAATTGAAAAAAAATATCATTCGAAAGTTTGGCATGTTATGAAAGGTAACTACAAAATGAGTGATGATACTGAATTTGAATTCATTGATTTTTTACTTATTGGTGAGCCTGATCCAGAGTTATCAGATGAAGATAATATGGTCATTGATCAATATGGTAATTGCTTTTGTTATACTGTTGGAATTTGTAGTGAACTAGGTTATGTTGATATTCTGCCAATGAATGGTGGATTAAGAAGGAGACTACCAAATGATTGATGAAAGTGTTAAAGGTGTTGATTCCGCTATTGATGATTTTAATCATCATAGCGGTAAAGCGCTCATCATCTTAAATAAGGGTAACTGGACCGTTAAATGTGTTCGTTATAATGATGATGAGGATAGACCACAAGTTAAAGCTCATGAGACTTGTATATATCTTAAAGGATTTTTACCCAACTCAAATGACTTAACTATCAGTCGTGATGATTTAGAATATCACTTAAGAATTTAGGTGATATTATGGGACATAATTTATTAGTAATCAAACTGGTTGATAAGATTCTTGAAAAAAATAAAGGGATGCATTTTCTAGAAGCACTTGATATTGCAAGATATGAAATTATTAAAATGAATCTATTTAATAGGGAGGATAAAAAGCATGAATAATGTTACATTAATCGGTAGGTTGGCAAGGGATCCACAATTAAGAATTATACCTGGTAGCGGAATGAAAGTTGGCAACTTCACAATTGCGATTGATAAAGGATTGAGCAGAGAAAAGAAAGCAGAATTTGAAGCGCAAGGAAAGCCGACAGCAGACTTCCCAAGAATAGTAGTATGGGGTAAGCAAGCAGAGAATTGTTCTCAATATCTTGCAAAAGGTATACTGGTTGCAATACAAGGCTCTATTCAAACCAGTAGCTATAAATCTAACTCAGGGGAAACGCATTACACAACAGAAGTGCTTGCTAGTCGTGTAGAGTTTCTTGAACGGAATGATAAATCGGGTAATTCTGAAAATGATGATTTTAGTTTTGGAAATCCTGAAGATTATCAAAACATTGAGGATGACGATGACGTTCCGTTTTGATAATAGATAGGGTCAAAATGACCCTATCCTTTTGATGTGTACGTGAGAGGTGACAAATGCAAAATATAATAACCGTTCTCTATTCATTCAATCAATTACCAAAAGAGCTGCAAGATGCACTGAAGCTAAAATATGCGAATCATTCACTTCATTATACCAGTATGTTGAATTACAAAAATGGAGACATTTATTATCATTAAGACATTTAAGAGGGTCATTTTGACCCTCTTAAATGTCCATAAAATAGGTTATAATAATTTAGACTATAAAATTTAAGGAGACGTTATGCTAATCAAATTATTGCTATTATTGGTGATCTATCAATTGTTAAGAAAGCTCATCTACATAAGAGTTTCAAAGTACTTAACTTATAGTAGAATTACAAACTCGATCTATATTGATGTTATTGATCTATTTAGGCTAAAGAGATTAAACAGGAAACTCACTGACGAAGAAATTACACAAGACTTTTATGAGGATACCAGAAGCGCAATAGATAACTTGAAACGTGGTCGAGTTTATACAATCAGAACTCACTCAGTAATCAAGAGGGAGCTTCAGAAGAATGAAAAAATTGAGATTATATCATCTATTGATGATGGAAAAACTCGATTAAAATTGGTCAATCTCTTTATAGGAAAAAAAAGCATAAAAGTCAAAAATCATAGAGCTTACAAAATTAAATTCAAAGTTGTTGAGTGTGCTGCATAAGAAAAGCACTAATCAATAATTAATGAAGCATATAGATATATTATAAAAATTATGTTATACAAGGAGTACTTATGAATTTCAGAAAAACCCTTTTAATCAGCAATTTAAGCAATATACCAGGTAATAGTGGAATGAGTGCATCAAAACGATATAATAGTACTGAGTATATAAAAAAGAGTATTAAGTATT